>CAWGSF010000001.1:0-634685 GCA_963825255.1 uncultured Actinomycetes bacterium
CCCGCATGGCCAGGTACGAGCGGACGTACCGATCCGTGCCAGGTCCCGTCAGGCGGGGCTGTACAGTGACATGCGGCCAGAACGCCTCGCGCATCTACTCCAGGGAGACCCTGGTAGAGAAGCGGTGCGGCGCCGACCCCGCAACGACGCGTGCGGCAAACCACCCTGCCGAGGGAGCCATACGCCGCAGCAACGAACTGATACGCCAGGCTCGACATGGGAGCCTCCTCGTTGCAGGCGGCTCTTACTATCACTCTGCAAAACATGAGTCAAGGCCGCGCCCGGCGTCGGGCAGCTCCCAGCCGAGCCACGCTAGAGCAGTTAGGTCGCCTCGAGCCGCCGGGCTTGACCCGACTTCTATCGGCGGCCGAAGCCGCCGCCGCCCCCCGAGCTGACGAAGGAGACGACGTCGCCGTGCTTGAGGCGGAGGTAGCCCTTGCCCGGAAGCGGCTCCTCGGATTCGGTGTCGGTGCAGCGCATGAACGCGGCGGCCGGGGCTCCCGGGCCCCCGCCATCGCGACCACGCGCGGCGAAGGACGGGTTTGTCTATTCGTTCGACGTGGTCAGGGCCCTCGGCCTCGTCCGCAAGGAGGCGGTAGTCGCGCCGGATCGCCCAGCCGCCTTGCGCCCGCCCGCTGCCTCCTGACCCTCGATGAGTTCGCTTCGCTCGATCAACCACGGGTACTCGAGCTCTGCAACCTCGACCGGGAGGATGCGCAGCTCGATGTGTATGTGTCGATCCCGTGGTCGCCGTCACAGCCTCGGCGGGCGCCGCCTCCCCACCGAGGATGTCGGTGAGGAAGGTCAGGCGGCAGGTGCGCGGGTCGGTCGCCTGGACGATGAAGGCGGGAAAGGAGACGTGGGCGGCCGCACGGCCCGGTCGGGAAGGAGGTTCCCGAGCGCCTGGCGGAGCACGTCCGCGAGGCGCTGCACGGTCAGGTGACGAGCGCTCACGGCGGCCGGGAAGCGGGGCCGCAGGACCGACCCCTCGGGCGCGGTCACGAGGATGTGGCGGGTGAGGCCGTCGTTCTGCGGGATCTCGCTTCCGAAGAAGCAGCGCATGGCGAAGTAGACGCCCGCGTGCGTGCTCGCCCAGGGGACGTTGATACCCCCCGGTACCTGCCGCGCTGACCCCGGTCAGGTCGACGTGCAGCTCGCCGCCGCGCACCTGCACGGTCGCGGCGATACGAACCGGGGTCTCCGGAGTCAGCCCGTCGTCGTCGAGGAACCCTTCGGCCTCGACGGCCTCCTGCGGCCACGAGGCGAGCTCCGCGACGGTGCGCTTCGACGTCTGCTCGAGGAGGCTCTCGATCGCCGCCCGGACGATCTCGGTCGAGTACTCCGCGCAGAGCTCAGCGATCCGCTCGCCCCCGCGCCTGCACGCGGCGACCTGCGCCGCGAGGTCGCCGAGCGTCGCCTCCGGGGTCGCGGACGTTCGCCGCGATGACGTTGTAGAGGGCGGCGTTCCGTCGGCCCCGCTCTGCGAGCTTGACCGGCGGGAGGAGTATGTCTTCCTGGAAGAGGTGCGTGTTCTCAGTGCTCTCTGTTCCAGGCACGCGCCCGCCGATGTCGACGTGGTGTGCGATCGAGCCGGTGTAGGCGACGAGGTTCCCGTCCTCGTCGTGGGCGGGCATGAAGAGCTGGAGATCCGGTGTGTGCGTCCCGCCGCGATAAGGGTGGTTGCAAAGGGCGACGTCGCCGGGCTCCAGGGGGCCGAGGGTCGCGATCGCCTCTTGGAGCGCGAACTGCATGAGCCCGAGCTGGGCCGGGATCTGCTCCGCGTGCGAGATCATGCGGCCGCGGTCGTCGAACGTCCCGCACGAGAAGTCGAGCATCTCCCGGATGATCGGGGAGAAGGAGGAGCGGTACTCGACGACCGCCATCTCCTCCGCGATTCCCGAGAACGCGTGGCGAAGGATCTCCTGCGTGATTGGGTCGACGGCGGTCACGCGGGTCTCCTCGCCAGCACGAGGCTCTCGGCCGCGCCGACCGCGGCGTGCCAGCCTTCCTCGACCAGGACGGTGGAGTCGTCCTGCTCGACGACGGCCGGGCCCTCGAGAACCGTCCCCTCGCCCAGCGTGGAGCGCTCGTAGACGGGGTGCGGGAGCGCTCCGCGCGGGCCGAGGTGGACGGCCCGCGTGCTCCTCGCCCTACCGTCCAGGGCGGCCGCTTGCGGCCGGACCGCCCCAGCGAGGCAGGTCCACGGGCCCCGTGGCGTGGGCGCGGAGGGTGACGATCTCGACCTCGTCGACCGGCGAGGCATGGCCGTAGGCCTGGGAGTGAGCGGCGTGGAAGGCCGCCTCGACGCCGCGAAGCGCGCGCTCGTCGATCGTCGCCCCGTCGAGCGGGACGGTGAGCTCGTAGGCCTGGCCCCGATAGCGTATGTCGAGCTCGAAGTCGACGCGGCCGCTCCCGTTTCCGAACCCGGCGCCCGCCAGGAGCTCGCGTCCCTCGCGCTCGAGGCCCCCGAGCCGCTCTCCGAGCTCGTCGAGATCGAGTGCGTTCGTCCGCCTTACCCAGGTCTGCCGGAGGTCGTGGCGCACGTCGCTGAGGAGCAGCCCGGAGGGCCGAGGCCGCCCCTGGGTAGCGGGGCACAACGATGCTCCCGATCCCGAGCTCGGTCGCGATCGAGCACGCGTGCATCGGGCCCGCGCCGCCGAAGGAGACGAGCGTGAAGCGGCGCGGATCGTGGCCGCGCGCGACCGAGATGACCCGCAAGGCGCGCACCATCGTCGCGTCTGCGATCCTGACGATCGCAGCTGCAGCCTCCTCGACGCCGAAACCGAGCGGCCTCGCGACGTGGAGCTCGATCGCCCGTCGAGCGGCGGACGCGTCGAGCCCGACGCGCCCGCCGAGGAAGCGCGCTGGATCGAGCGTTCCAAGGACGAGGTGCGCGTCCGTCACCGTCGCGGCTTCGCCGCCCCGTCCGTAGGCCGCGGGCCCGGGATCCGCGCCGGCGCTCTCCGGGCCGACCGAGAGCGAGCCGAACCGGTCGACCCGGGCGATGCTGCCGCCGCCGGCGCCGACCGAGAGGACGTCGCTCTGCGGGAGGTTCACGGGGTGTCCGGCCGCGTGGCCACGAAACCGCATCTGCGGGTGGCCGTCGACGACGAGGCCCACATCGGCGGTCGTGCCGCCCATGTCGAAGCTGAGGACGCTTCGCGTCCGGCGGCGGCGCCGATCTGGGCCGCGCCAATGACCCCGGCCGCGGGCCCCGAGGCGATGAGCGCGACCGGAAGTCGCTTCGCCTCTACCGCCCGGGCGACGCCCCGTTCGACTGTATGAGGTGGAGAGGCGCCTGGAGGCCCGCCTCGGCGAGCTGTCGCTCGAGCGCCTCGACGTACCGTCCCACGAGCGGAAGGAGGCCGCCGTTCACGACCGTCGTACTCGTGCGCAAGTACTCCCGGAACTCGGGCGCGACGCGGAGATTGTCACGGGAACGGCCGGCAGCTTCTCGCAGAGGAGCCTCGCCGCCTCCTCCTCGTGCGCCGGGTTCGCGAACGAGAAGAGGAAGCCAACCGCGACGGCCTCGATCCCGAGCGCGCGGAAGGTCTCGGCCGCCGACTCGACGTCCGCCGGCTCGAGCGGAGTGATCACCTGGCCCTCGGCGCCGATTCGCTCGCGCACTTCGAGCCGAAGCTCGCGGAGCACCTGGGGCGCGGGCTTCGGCGCGTGGAGGTCGTAGAGGCGGCCGCGCTGCTGGGTTCCGATCTCGAGGACATCTCGGAAGCCCGCCGTCGTCAGCAGGCCGACCCGGGCCGTCTTTCGCTGGACGATCGCGTTTCGTCGCCACAGTCGAGCCGTGGACGAGGTAGGCGATCCCGTGCGGCGCCGCACCCCGAGCGCCGCGACTTCCGTCAGGGCCTCGAGGAACCCGGCGGCGAGGTCGGCGGGGGTGCTCGCGACCTTGGCGATCTCCAGTCGCCCCTGCTCGTCGAGAAGGACGCCGTCGGTCAACGTCCCGCCCACGTCGATGCCCGCGCGAGCCGCCATGGGGCGAGAGCGCGATCCCCGGAGGTGTAGGCTGGCGCTCCCGGCCCCGTAGAGCGGCCCTCGAGTCGAAGCGAGGCGACGTGGAACGAGTTCGACCGTTGGTGACGTTCATGGCCGCGCCTTACGTCGAGGACCTCGGCGGGCTGGAGGCCGACCTCGCGTTCCTCGGGGTGCCGTCATGTCGACCACGAGGACGGCAGTACGGCTGGGATCGACCTGCAGCGGCTCCGGGCGTGCCTCGACGGTGATCATGCGATCGAGCACAGTACGCCGATCCAGCGACCCCCTGCACGGCGTCGACATCGGCCGGCTCTGCATCCAGGACGGCTGACGCGCTCCTGCGACGACGGCTCTGGCGCGTTCGGCACGGTGTCGGCACGGTCCTGTGACACACCTACGCGTTCTTCGGCTGTAGCGTCGCGAGAATGACGACGACGGCCACACCGTGGGGCAAGGCGACCGTGCTCGAGGAGCTTCGCGTGGCCCAGCGGGCCGGCGACCGGCGCTTCGAGACCGTCGTCCAGCTCCTGGAGGACGAGAGGGGAGGTGAGCTGATCCGCTTCGCCTACGCGACGGGCGGTGTCGTGCGGCGGGGGCCGGTCACGTTGCGCGGACGCGACCTGGACCGTCTGCGTGCGGCGATCGCCTCGCGGCCGCGGCTGGCGGGCGCGCTCGGGCTGCAGGGGCCTGAGCACTGACAATCGAAGACAGCGGCGACGGCGCCGACGACAGGGCGGCGACCGACCAGGCGAGCCGAGACAGGGCTACGCGCGGGCGTAGGAGCGGTCGCGGGCCGCCTCGATCAGACCGGCGAGGAGGAGGCCACCGTCCCCCGAGCCGAGCAGCGGGTCGACGGCGTGTTCCGGGTGGGGCATGAGGCCGAGCACGTTGCCGGCGGCGTTGACGACGCCGGCGATGTCGCGCTCCGAGCCGTTCGGGTTCTGGCCCGGTGCGTACCGGAGCGCGATCTGCTCCTCCGGCAGGTCCGGCGGCGCGTGGTAGCAGCCGTCGCCGTGCTTGACTGGGATCGTCAGCGCCTGACCCGAATCGCACCGCGAGGTGAAGAGCGTGTCGTCGCGCTCGACGACGACGACGACGTCCCGGCACACGAACGACAGGGAGGCGTTCGGCCGCAGCACGCCCGGGAGTAGGCCTGCCTCGCAGAGGATCTGGAAGCCGTTGCAGATGCCCAGCACGGGGCCACCCTCGGCGGCGAAGGCCGATCACCCACTCGAGCGCCGGCGCGAACCGGGCGATCGCCCCTGCGCGCAGGTAGTCGCCGTAGGAGAAGCCGCCCGGGAGGACGACGGCGTCGACGGGCGGTGCCTCCGGGTCCGCGTGCCACGCGAGGACGGGCTCGGCTCCGAGCGCGGACAGCGCCCAGGCGGCGTCGCGGTCGTCGTTCGATCCCGGGAAGACGACGACCGCGATCCGGGGCCGTCGCTCGGTCACGAGCCGTTCTCCTCGAGCTCGATGTCGTAGCTCTCGATCAGCGGGTTGGCGAGAAGCCGCTCGCACATCCGCTCGACCTGGGCTCGTGCCTCGGAGGCGCTGGACGCTTCGACCTCGAGGTCGATCACCTTGCCCACCCGCGCGTCTCCGACCGTGAAGCCGAGGTGCCGGAGGGAGCGCTCGACCGCCTCACCCTGCGGATCGAGGATCCCGTCCTTCGGGCGCACGAGGACCGTGGCCTTCACCGGAGGACCACCTCCGGGTCGCCGAGGTAGTCGTCGAAGGCGATCCCTGTGAGGCGCTCGAACGCCTCGACGTAGCGGGACCGGGTCCCGGCCACGACCTCGTCCGGGAGCTCCGGGCCCGGCGGCGACTTGTCCCAGCCGAGCGTCTCGCAGTAGTCGCGGACGTACTGCTTGTCGTAGGACGGCTGGCCGCGGCCGGGCTCGTACTCGTCGGCGGGCCAGAAGCGGGACGAGTCGGGCGTGAGAGCCTCGTCGCCGAGTGTGAGGACGCCGTCCGGGTCGAGGCCGAGCTCGAACTTCGTGTCCGCGATCAAGATGCCGCGCTCGGCTGCGTACGTCGACGCGAAGCGGTAGAGGTCGAGGGAGATGCGCTCTGCGTCCGCGAGGAGCTCGGTGCCCACCAGCTCGGCGGCCTGCTCTCGGCTGATGTTCTCGTCGTGACCGGTCTGGGCCTTGGTCGCCGGCGTGAAGATCGGCTCGGGGAGCCGGTCGGACTCGCGCAGGCCCTCGGGCAGCCGGTGCCCGCAGACCTCGCCGGTCGACAGGTAGTCCTTCCAGCCGGAGCCGGCGAGGTAGCCCCGGACGACGCACTCGATGGGAAGCATCTCGAGGCGTCGAGCCTCGGTCGACCGCCCGTCGGACCTCAGCGCCACGAGGTGGTTCGGGACGACCTCGCGCGTGCGTGCGAACCAGAAGCCCGAGAGGCCCGTGAGCACGCGCCCCTTGTCGGGGATCTCGGTCGGCAGGACGACGTCGAAGGTCGAGATCCTGTCGCTGGCGACGAGCAGGAGCCGGTCGGCCTCCAGCTCGAAGATTTCCCGGACCTTGCCGCTCGCGACATGAGTCGCCTCAGGCATGGACGGTCTCCTCCTTTCGTTCGGCGATCTCCTCGGCGAGGGCGCCGAGGCGTTCGAAGACGACGTCGACGTGCCGGAGGGCGTCGTCGAGGTCGAAGGCGGCCGCCAGCGCCTCGGGGTCGAGACGGGCGCCGATCTCCGGATCGCCGGCGACCAGCTCGCGGAAGTCGCGCTGCTCGTCCCACGCCGCCAGGGCGTGCCCCTGCACGAGGCGATACGCCTCGTCGCGGGAGAGCCCCGCGCCCGACGAGGGCGAGCAGAACGCGCTGGCTGAACACGAGGCCGTGTGACGCGTCGAGGTTCTCGCGCATGCGCCCGGCGTCGACGACGAGCCCGCTCGACGAGCCAGGTGAAGCGGTCGAGCATGTAGTCGAGCGCGAGGAACGCATCGGGCAGGACGACGCGCTCGGCGCTCGAGTGGGAGATGTCCCGCTCGTGCCAGAGGGCGACGTTCTCCAGGCCGACGGCCGCCGCCGCGCGAACGACCCGCGCAAGCCCGCAGATGCGCTCGGCCACCACCGGGTTGCGCTTGTGCGGCATCGCCGAGGAGCCCTTCTGCCCCTTCCCGAACGGCTCCTGCACCTCGCGGAGCTCGGTCCGCGCGAGGTGGCGGATCTCGGTCGCGTGGCGCTCGAGCGACGCGGCGCAGAGCGCCAGCGTCGAGAGCAGCTCCGCGTGCCGGTCCCGCGGGACGACCTGCGTCGCGGCCTGCTCGGGCACGAGCCCGAGCCTCTCGCAGGCGATCCGCTCCATCTCGGGATCTCCGCCGCCGTACGTCCCGACGGCGCCGGCGAGCTTGCCGACCCGCATCCGCTCGAGCGCGGCGACGAGGCGTGAGCGGTCGCGCGCCAGCTCGAACGCCCAGCCGGCGAGCTTGACGCCGAACGTGATCGGCTCGGCGTGGACGCCGTGCGTCCGCCCGACCATGACGGTGTCGCGGTGCTCCTCCGCGCGCGCGATCACGGCGGCGAGCGCGCCATCGAGGCCCTCGAGGAGGAGCGTGCCCGCCTCGCGAACCTGCAGGGCCAGGGCGGTGTCGACGACGTCCGAGGACGTAAGCCCGTAGTGGAACCAGCGACCATTCGGCCCGAGCTCTCCCGCGACCGCGTCGACGAAGGCCGCGAGGTCGTGGTGCGTGCGCTCCTCGATCTCGGCGACGCGCTCGGGCGTCGGCGGGACGGCGCGCTCCCGCGCCTCTGCCGCCGCCTCCCGCGGCACGACGCCGAGCTCCGCCCAGCCGTCCAGCGCCGCCAGCTCGACCTCGAGCCACCGCTCGAGCTTGCCCTCCTCCGACCAGACGCGCTTCATGGCGGGTCGGGAGTAGCGGGCGATCACACCCCCAAGTCTAGTGAGCGTGGAGGCTGCCTGACTCGAGCTCCCACGGGCCCCAGTCGGGGAGCCCGAGGCGGTCGAGCTCCTCCTGCGCGCGGACGAGCATCTCGTCGGTCGGATCCCGGCGGCCGAAGTAGACGCGGAGGTCGACGTCGTACTGTCCCTCCACACGCGTCCAGAGCACATGCTCGGGAAGCGTCGCGCACCTGGCCCTCCCAGCCTGGAATGGACCTCGAAGTCGGCGAGCCGGTACGGCCGGGGTCGAACCGGCCGTTGCTGGCCGGTGCCGCCGGGGTCGCAGGAGCGTGTGAGCGAGAGCCAGATCGACGATGCCGTCGGGCGGAAGGCTCTCGAGGGTGGTCCTCGGGAGCGCGTCCCACTCGTCCCGATACGGAATCGTGGCCGCCCACGAGACCGCCCAGTCGCCGTCGGAGTGCCGCCGGCTGCGGGCCGCTCGACCCCGCGTGCCAGCCGTCGGCCGGCGCGAATGAGGCCGGCTCGACGTCGCCCGGGTAGAAGTCGCCCGGCTCGACCGCGAGCGTCGCGAGAGCCGCGTTCGCCTCGTCGACGACCGCGGAGGCGACGGAGCGGGCGCCGGCCTCGCCGAAGATCACGAAATCGGCGGCCGTCGAGCGAGAAGGGCACGTTCGCGTACGCGTGCGTGTCCGGGAAGGTGCCGGGCTCCGGCGGCCGGAAGTCCTCGACGGCGAGCCGGGGCGGCCGGTCGAGCGCCGGGAAGTACGAGAGCTCGCCCGGCTGGGCGAGTCGCGCTCGAGGACGTCGACGACGAGGTCGCCGGGCTCGAGCTCGCGCGGCCCGCCGCAGAGAGCCGGGCAGCTCCGGTTGGCGAAGCGAACTGCGCCGCGGGTGATCGTCGGCGTCCCAGCCGTCCGGGACGGTCGATCGTCAGCCCGTAGCGCAGTCGTTCGGCGCGTCGTCCGCCGCGCGGGGTCGCTCCCTGAGGGCCGGCGGCCGGCTCCGAGCCGCACGAGGCCGCGAGGACGGCCACTGCCACGAGTGCGAGCGCGGTGCGCACGCCACGCGTACGGGCCGGGTGGCTCGGAGGTCCCTAGCCCTCGGCCGTGGGCCGGCCCGGCGTCCCCGGGTACCCGCCGCCCTGGCCGAGGATCTTGGCGGCGAGGATGGCCGCGTTCCGCGAGCCGTTCACGGAGACGCAGGCGACCGGGACGCCCGGAGGCATCTGGGCGATCGAGAGCATCGCGTCGAGCCCGCCCATGACGCTCTTCGACGAGGTGAGCGGGACGCCGATCACGGGGAGGTCCGTGTAGGCGGCGACGACCCCGGGAAGCGCTGCCGCCATGCCGGCGGCGGCGATGATGACGCGCACCCCCCGGAGCGCGGCGGTCGACGCGTACTCGGCCACGCCGCGGGGGTCCCTGTGAGCCGAGAGGACGCGCAGCTCCCAGGAGATCCCGCGCTCGTCGAGCTCGACGCCGGCGGGCTCCATCGCCTCCTGGTCGGACTCCGAGCCGATGAGGATCCCGACGAGCGGGCCGGCCTCCTCGAACTCCTCGAGCACAGGAAGGGGAAGGGGGCTTTCCTCAGGTCCGGGCATGGACTGCTCCGAGCGCGATGTCGTGACGGTACTGGACCCCGGGGAAGTCGATGCGCTCGACGGCGCGGTAGGCGCGATCGCGGGCCTCCCCGGCCGACGGCGCGACGGCGGTGACGTTGAGCACACGGCCGCCCGAGCTGACGAGGCCGCCTCGCCGCATCGCGGTCCCGGCATGGAAGACGAGCGCGCCCTCGGCCTCCGCGTCCTCGATGCCCGCCAGCGGCACGCCGCTCTCGGGGGCGTCCGGATACCCCCGTGAGGCGAGGACGACGGTGACCGCGACCTCCGGGCGGGCACGAAGGTCGACGCCCGCCACCGACCCGGAGGCGGCCGCGGCCAGCGCCTCGAGCAGGTCTCCCTCGAGCCGGGGCAGGATCGCCTGGGTCTCCGGGTCGCCGAAGCGGCAGTTGAACTCGAGCACCTGCGGGCCGCGCTCGGTGAGCATCAGCCCCGCGTACAGGAGGCCCTTGAAGGGGACGCCGCGCGCGGCCAGCTCGTGGAGCACCGGGCGGTGGATCGTCTCGACGAGGTCGTCCGCCTCCTCGGCGCTCAGGTCCGGCGCCGGCGACCAGCTCCCCATCCCGCCGGTGTTCGGCCCCTCGTCGCCGTCGCGGAGGCGCTTGAAGTCCTGGGCCGGCGCGAGCGCCACGGCCCGCTCGCCGTCACAGAGCGCGAAGAGCGAGACCTCGTCGCCCTCGAGCAGCTCCTCGACGACGATCTGGCCGCCGAGCGCCTGCGCCCGCGGGAGCGCCGCGTCGACCTCGGCCTGCGTCCCGCAGACGAAGACACCCTTACCCGCCGCGAGGCCGTCCGCCTTGACGACGCACGGCGCGCGGGCCTCGCCCAGCTCGCGCGCGGTCGGGATGCCCGCGGCCCGCATGACGTCCTTCGCGAAGGACTTCGAGCCCTCGATGCGCGCCGCGGCCGCGTCCGGGCCGAACACGGGCACGCCGGCGGCGCGGAGCGTGTCCGCGAGCCCGGAGACGAGCGGCGCTTCGGGACCGACGACCACGAGGTCGATCGCGAGGCGCCGGCAGAGGTCGAGCACGCCGGCCCCGTCCTCGGGGTGAAGGGCGTGGCAGCGTGCCAGCGCCGCGATGCCGGGATTGCCGGGGGCGCAGTGCAGGGCGCCGAGCCGGGGGCTCTCCGCGATCTTCCACGCGAGCGCGTGCTCGCGGCCGCCGCCGCCAACGATGAGCACGTCCACGCGGGCGAGTCTAGTGCCCTCGGCGGGCACCATGCCCGTCCCGGGCGGGCGGGCAATAGTATTTTCGCTCCTGGAACCGGCGGCCTCCCGGGTCGCCTGCCGCGAGAAGGAGGGAGCCCGTGCCGACCGACCTGGAAGCCTTCGTCAGTGCGAGGGGTCGCAAGTCGAAAGTTGCCGAGGTCCGCAAGAAGATCAACGACCTCGGGATCACGTACGTCTACTACCAGTTCCCCTCAGTCACGGGTCGGATCATGGGCAAGGGCGTGCCCTCGCCGCACTGGGAGACGATCGCGGAGAAGGGGTTCCAGCTCGTCTACGGCGCGACCGCGAACCTCTTCACGGACCGCCACGGCAACTACATCGGCTACGGCGCCGAGGCGCCCGAGCTCGTCGGCGTCCCGGAGCCGGAGACGTTCATGCCGCTGCCGTGGGACTCTCGCGTTGCGCGCGTCTGGGTCACGTGCTTCCGCAACCGAGAGGAGCGTGAGAACCCGGGGGCGTTCCTCACCTCCGACAGCCGGTCGAACCTCAAGCGGATCCAGGCCGACTTCGAGGAGGCGCACGGGCTGCACCTCAGGGCCGGCACCGAGCCGGAGATGATGTGGCTCAAGCTCGACGACAAGGGCGAGCCGTCGGTCGAGGGCAAGACGAAGCCCTACTGCTACCACATCGACCAGTTCTCGGAGCTCCAGCCGATCATCCACAAGGTGATCGGATACGGGCAGGCGATGGGCCTCGACATGATCCAGGGCGACCACGAGGACGCGCCGGGCCAGATCGAGCTCAACTTCGGGTTCGACCGGGCCGAGGTGACCGCCGACAACCTCTCGACCTTCCGCCAGATCTGCAAGCAGGTCGGCCGCGAGGAGGACGCCTTCCCCTGCTTCATGCCGAAGCCGTTCATGGGCGTCTCGGCGAACGGCTGCCACCACAACATCTCCATCTGGAAGGGCGACGAGAACGCGTTCATGCCCGAGACGAAGGACGTGCAGAAGCCGAGCAAGATCGGCCTCTGGGCGATCGGCGGGATCATGGCCCACCAGCCGGCGCTGACCGCGCTCACCTGCCCGACGGTCAACTCGTACCGCCGCCTCTGGGACACCGGCTTCTGGGCGCCGGTGTTCGCCGACTGGGGCTACCAGAACCGGACGACCGCGCTCCGCGTCTCCGCCCCCGGGCGGTTCGAGTACCGCTCGGTCGACTCGGCCGTCAACCCCTACCTCTCCCTCGCCGGGCTGATCGCGGCGATGCGCGACGGGATCGAGCGGAAGCTCGACCCGGGCGAGCCGGAGGAGCGGAACATCTACGAGGCGATGGAGGCCGGCAAGGAGGTCAAGCGGCTGCCGATGACCTTGGGCGCGGCCCTGGAGGCGCTCGAGGAGGACGACGTCGTGAAATCTGCGCTGCCCGGCGACATGTACCGTGTGTTCATGCACTACAAGCGCGACGAGTGGGAGCGCTACTGCGCCCAGGTGAGCGACTGGGACGTCACCGAGTATCTCGACGTGCTCCCCTAGAGGGCAGGCCCGAAATGTGCGGAATTGCAGGCATTATCTACCGGGACGGCACCCACGAGATCGGCCGGGACATGACCCGGATGCTCCAGTCCATGAAGCATCGGGGGCCGGACTCCACCGGCTATGCGCTCTACGGGCCGCACGAGCACCAGCTGGTCATGCGCTACAAGCTTGCCGACGCGAACACGCCCCGTGACTTCGAGTTCTCGGACCGTCTCGACCGGCACCAGGACCAGGTCGTCCAGCGCCTGCGCGCGATGGGCGCCGCGATCCACGACGTCGAGGAGGAGACGGAGTACGCCTACCGCGTCGCCTTCACCCTCCCGAACGGGAACCTGAAGGAGCTCGCCGACCGGATCGAGGACATCCGCGACGCCGAGGTGCTCTCGCTCGGCCACTCGCTCGAGATCATCAAGGACCTCGGCGACGCCGAGGAGGTGGCCGAGCAGTACGACCTCAAAGGCTTCATGGGTACGCACGCGATCGGCCACGTGCGCATGGCGACCGAGTCCGACGTCGACATCTCCGGCGCGCACCCGTACTGGGCCTACCCGTTCTCGGACGTCGCCGTCGTCCACAACGGCCAGCTCACGAACTACTTCCAGTGGAAGCGCCGGCTCGAGCGGAGCGGACACCGCTTCCAGTCGGAGTGCGACTCCGAGATCATCGCGGTCTACCTGGCCGAGAAGATGAGCGAGGGCGCGAGCCTCGAGGACGCGATGCGCGACTCCCTCGACGAGCTCGACGGCGTCTTCACGTACATCGCCGTGACCGCGGACGCCCTCGGAGTCTGCAAGGACGAGATGGCCGCGAAGCCGCTCGTCCTCTACGAGTCGGACGGTCTCGTGGCGCTCGCCTCCGAGGAGATCGCCATCCGCGCCCTCATCGACCACGAGATCGAGACGTACGACCCGTACGAGGGCGAGGTGATGGTGTGGCAACGGTAGGGGAGAGCCGCATCACCTACGACGCGCGCGGGCTCGCCGAGCCGCTCGCCGAGGCGCCGGGAGTCGCCGAGATCACCGACGGGAAAGCGACGTTCGACGCGCACGAGCTCTCGACGAGGCTGATCAACCTGGAGCTGCGACGCCTCCTCTACGAAGAGAGGGTCGAGGACGTCACGGTCCTGAACCCGGGCGCCAAGCACTCGCTCGGCGTCGGGATCCTCACCCGCTGCCGCATCACCTTCGACGGCTCGCTCGGCTACTTCGGGTGCGGCCTCGTCGACGGCCCCGAGATCCAGATCAAGGGGCGGGTCGGCTGGTCCGCATGCGAGAACATGATGTCGGGCGTCGTCGTCGTCGAGTCGAACGCGGGCTCGCTCACCGGCGCCGCCATCCGCGGAGGCGACCTCGTCGTCAAGGGCAAGGTCGGCGCGCGCACCGGCATCGACCAGAAGGGCGGCACGATCATCGTCCTCGGCGACGCCGGCACGATGACCGGCTTCATGATGCAGCGCGGCCGCCAGATCATCTGTGGCGACGTCGGGCCCGGCCTCGGCGACTCGATGTACGACGGGACGATCTACGTCGCCGGCAAGGTCAAGTCGCTCGGCATCGACTGCGTGCCGGGCGAGTGGACCGACGCGGACACGGAGCTCATCGAGCGGAAGTTCCGGATCCACGGCCTCGGCCCGCCGCCCGAGTTCCAGAAGTTCGTCTGCGGCAAGAAGCTCTACAACTACGACAACCTCGAGCCCTCGGAACGAAAGCTGGTGTTGTGATGCCGGGCGAAGACCGATCGCACCGTCCTCGGGCACAGCCGGATCTTCACGAAGGACGTCATCAACGACATCCACATGAAGGCCGAGCTGGGCCGGTACCGGATGCGCGGCTTCTCCATGTTCAAGCCGATCCCGCACTGGGACGAGCTGATGTTCATGCCGGGGACGCTCACCCGGTTCGTGATCGAGGGCTACCGGGAGAAGTGCGAGACGAAGACCGTCCTCGGGGCCCGGTTCGCGAAGAAGCCGATCGAGCTCGACATCCCCGTCTACATCACGGGCATGAGCTTCGGGGCGCTCTCGCTCGAGGCGAAGATGGCCCTCGCCAAGGGCGCCTCGATGGCGGGGACGGCGACCTGCTCGGGCGAGGGCGGGATGATCCCGCCGGAGCGCGACCTCTCGACGAAGTGGTACTACCAGTGCATCCAGAGCCGGTACGGGTTCAACCCGCACCACCTGATGCTCGCGGACGCGTGCGAGTTCTTCATCGGCCAGGGGTGCAAGGTCGGCCTCGGCGGCCACCTCATGGGCCAGAAGGTGACCGAGCAGGTCGCGGAGATGCGCTCCCTGCCGCCCGGCATCGACCAGCGCTCGCCGGCGCGGCATCCCGACTGGCTCGGGCCCGACGACCTCTCGCTGAAGATCCAGGAGATCCGCGAGGCGACCGACTACCAGATCCCGATCCAGCTCAAGCTCGGCGCCGCCCGCGTCTACGACGACGTGCGCATGGCCGCCAAGTGCGGGCCGGACATCATCTACCTCGACGGCGCGGAGGGCGGAACCGGCGCGGGCCCGCACATCGCCACCGAGGAGACGGGCATCCCGCTCATGGCGGCGATCCCCGAGGCGCGCCGCGCGCTCGAGGACGTCGGCCTCGCGGACGACATCGACCTCGTCGTCGCGGGCGGGATCAGGAACGGCGGCGACATCGCCAAGGCGCTCTCGCTCGGGGCCAAGGCCGTCGCGCTCGGCCACGCGGCGCTCATGGCGCTCAACTGCAACAAGGAGATCCCGGGCGTCACCGACTACGAGGGGACGATCGGCGTCCCCGCGGGCCAGTGCTACCACTGCCACACGGGCCGCTGCCCGGTCGGGATCACGACCCAGGACCCCGAGCTCCGCAAGCGCCTCGTCGTCGACGAGGCCGCCGAGCGCGTCTACAACTTCCTCCACACGCTGACGCTCGAGGTGCAGATGCTCGCGCGCGCCTGCGGGAAGACGAACGTCCACTCCCTCGAGCCCGAGGACCTCTGCGCCCTCACGGTGGAGGCCGCGGCCATGGCCAAGGTGCCGCTCGCCGGCACCGACTACATCCCGGGCGTCACCGAGGAGAAGGCCCTCGCCGAGATCAAGCGCCTGCTCGAGAAGCACCTCGAGTACCCGGTCGACTACCTCCCGGACCAGCCGGCCGAGTACGCGGGCGCGGAGGAGTGATGCTGATGAGCACCAAGGAGCCCGAGAAGATCTTTGCGATCGACGCCGAGTACCTCGCCGGCCACCGGTTCAGCTACCAGGAGAACATCAGCGAGGTCGAGGACGTCGACCTGCTCGCCGCCACGCCCGGCGAGGACCTCAACTGGCTCGAGGACGTCGAGCTTCTCGAGGAAGACGGGGTGCCGGCGGTGTTCGACCGCTACTCGAACTCGTTCCTGAAGATCTACTTCCCCATCCCGGAGGGCCGCGAGGACGAGATCGCGCGCAAGGTGCTGATCACGCACCTCCAGTCCGGCAACTCCTACGGCATCCAGCTGAAGGACAAGCACACGAAGTTCCCCCAGCCCGAGCTCGGCCCCTGGGTCGAGGGGTCGAAGACGGTCGGCACCGACTGGGCGCCGCCCGTCCTCGAGGGCTGGGAGCCGCCCGACCACTAGGCCGCGCGCCCGGGATCGTCGGGCGATGTAAAGCTCGCTTGACAAGAGGTCGATGTCAAGCTAGCTTGACATCGACATGCGAAACGAGATCCGGGAGCTGCGCGGCGAGCGTGGCCTCTCCCAGCAGGAGCTCGCGGAGGCGATGGGCGTCTCGCGCCAGACGATCAACTCGATCGAGAAGGAGCGCTACACCCCGTCGCTCCCCCTGGCCATCACGCTCGCGCGGTTCTTCGGACGACCGGTGGAGGAGATCTTTCATGGAGACGGCACGGGTGCATAGGGAGTGGTGGCGGAGCAGGTGGTGGATGCCCGGGTTCAGCCTGTTCCTCGGCGTCCTCGTCCTCGGCGCGTTCTGGCTCGGCGGGACTCCGGGCGAGGGAGTCTTCGGGTTCCTGGTCATGGCGGGGCTCGCGGCGCTCTTCTTCTTCGGATCGCGGAGCGAGACCCTGCAAGGGCTGGGCGGGCCCGGCCGCGACGAGCGCTGGGCCATGATCGACCTCGGCGCGACGGCGTTCAGCGGGCTCGTCCTCATCGGCCTCGTCATCGGCATGTGGCTGTACGAGATCGCGAACGGCCGCGACGGCAGCCCGTACGGCCAGCTCGGCGCGATCGCCGGGCTCGCGTACATCGGCGGCGTCGCCTGGGGTCGCTTCCGCCGCTAGGCTCGGCGGCGTGCGAACGGCCCTCGTCGACGCCGGCCTCGTCGAAGCCTTCCGCCGCGACGGCGCCGTGTGCGTGCGAGGCGCGTTCTCCGCGGAGGAGGTCGCGCTCGTCGAGCGCGGCATCGAGCGGAACCTGGCCTCGCCCAGCCCGCGCGCGATCGTCGCCAGCCGCCCCGACGACCCCGGGCGGTTCGTCGAGGACTTCTGCAACTGGCAGGCCGTGCCCGAGTACGAGGAGTTCGTGCAGGGAATCGCCGGCGGCGGCGATCGCGGGCGAGCTGATGGGCAGCGAGCGGGTGCGTCTCTTCCACGACCACCTGCTCGTGAAGGAGCCCGGCACGGCCCAGCGCACGCCGTGGCACCAGGACCAGCCGTACTACAACGTCGACGGGACGCAGGCCTGCTCCGTGTGGATGCCCGTCGACCCCGTCGACCGGGAATCGACGCTGGAGTTCGTGGCCGGGTCGCACCTGGGGCCGTGGCTGATGCCGCGGACGTTCATGGACAACGAGGCCAGGTGGTTCCCGGAGGGCAGCCTCGAGGAGCTCCCGGACATCGACGGCGACCCGGGGCGGTTCCGGATCCTCGGCTGGGAGCTCGAGCCGGGCGACGCGGTCTTCTTCCACATGCTGACGCTGCACTCTGCGGGGGGCGTGTCGGGCGATCGCCGCCGCCGCGCGTTCTCGGTGCGCCTCCTCGGCGACGACGTCGTCCATGCGCCGCGGCCCTGGAAGACGTCGCCCGAGTTTCCCGGTCTCGCCGACGAGCTCCCCGCCGGCGCGCCCATGGACCACCCCCTCTTCCCCGTGCTCTGGGAGGCGCCCGGCCGCCGCTGACGAGAGACTACGCCGGTGCCCGCATCGGCCTTCTTCCTCGCGCTCGCGGCGGCCTTCGTCCACGCGGGCTGGAACCTCCTGATCGCGCGGGCCCGCGATCCGGAGTCGGCGGCGGCGATCGCGCTCGTCACCGCGGTCGTCGTCTTCGCGCCCGTGGTGGCTCTCCGGTGGGACCTGGACGCCCGGGCCTGGCCCTACATCGTGGCGAGCTCGTTCCTCGAGCTCGTCTACTTCGCCCTTCTTGGAGCCGCGTACCGGCGTGCCGAGCTCTCGGTCGTCTATCCGCTCGCCCGCGGCGTCGCCCCGCTCCTCGTGCTCGCAGTGGGCGTGATCGCGTTGGGCGCCGGGACGACCGCCGCGCAGACCCTCGGCGTCTGCCTGGTCGGCCTGGGCGTGCTCCTCGTCCGCGGCCTTCGCCGTCCCGGACAGGCGTCCGGGGTGGTCTTCGGGCTCGCCATCGCCGGCTGCATCGCCGCCTACACGCTCGTGGACAACGAGGGCATCACGTACGCGAACGCGCTCACCTACCTCGAGCTGACGCTGCTCGTTCCAGCCTTCGCCTACGCGACGGGAATCGCCGTGTTCAAGGGCGGCGACGCGCTCCGCGGCGAGCTGAATGCCTCGTCGGTGGTCGCGGGGATCTGCACGTTCGTCGCCTACGGGCTCGTGCTCGCCGCGCTCGCCCGCGCCGAGGCGGCTCCCGTCGCCGCCGTGCGCGAGACGAGCGTCGTCATCGCCACGGTCGGGGCGGCGCTCTTCCTTCACGAGCGCGTGGGGCCGTCTCGTCTCGCCGGGGCCGTCCTCGTCGCCGTCGGCGTCGCCCTGCTCGGCTTCTAGCCCTGGAGCCAGAGCGCGAGGGCGGCGAGGGAGTTCGCATCCGAGAGCTCCCCGATCACCCCGCGGAGCGCGTGCCGCTCGACGACGAGGTCGTCGCCCTCCTCGCGCTCCCCGATGCCCACGTCGACGAGGTCCCGCGCCTCGAAGACGTGGACGTACTCCGTGGAGTAGTCCGGCGCGGCCCAGAACTCGCCGAGCTTGCGCCACGACGCGGCCGTGAGCCCGCACTCCTCCACGAGCTCGCGCGCCGCGCACTCCTCGGGCGACTCGCCCTCCTCGATCGAGCCGGCCGGGAGCTCGAGCGTGCGCCCGCCGGCCCCGGCCCGGGTCTGCGAGACGAGCACGAGCTGCTGGCCGTCGACGGCCACGATGGAGACGGAGTCGGGAAGACGGAGCACCCCCACGACGAGGAGTCTAGGCTGCGCCCGTGGCCAGGCCGCGCGCGAGAGAGCTTGGGATCGGGATCGGGATGCTCCCGCCGGGCGCGCAGAACGCGATCACCGACGTCCCCGGCGTGCGCGTCGGCCACGAGACGCTGGTCGAGGGGGACTCCGTGCGCTCGGGCGTGACGGTGATCTACCCGCACGAGGGGAATCCGTGGGACGAGCCCGTCTTCGCGGGCGCGCACCGGCTGAACGGGAACGGCGAGCTGACCGGGCTCGAGTGGGTGCGCGAGTCGGGGCTCCTCACCTCCCCCGTCGGGCTGACGAACACCCACTCGGTCGGGATCGTCCGCGACGCCCTCATCGCCGCGGAGGTCGCGGCGCGGGGCAACGGGCGGGAGTTCTGGAGCCTGCCGGTCGTGGGCGAGACCTGGGACGGAACGCTCAACGACATCAACGGCCAGCACGTGCGGGCCGAGCACGTCGACGCCGCGATCGCCGCGTCGGGGCCGGGCCCTGTCCCCGAGGGGAACGTCGGCGGCGGGACGGGGATGATCTGCCACGGCTTCAAGGGCGGGATCGGCACCGCCTCGCGGGTGGTCGAGGCGGTCGGCGGCCACGTCGTCGGCGTCCTCGTCCAGGCCAACTACGGCCGGCGCGAGCGGCTCCGCATCGACGGCGTCCCCGTGGGGGCCGAGATCCCGGACTCCGAGGTCCCCGGGCCCGGCGTCCCGGGAGGGTCTCCCGGCGGCTCGATCATCGTGATCGCCGCCACGAACGCGCCGCTCCTCCCCGACCAGTGCGAGCGGCTGGCCCAGCGCGCGGGGCTGGGGATCGGGCGCATGGGCGGCGTCGGCGAGAACTCGAGCGGTGACCTCTTCCTCTGCTTCGCCACCGGCAACAGGGGCCTTCCGGCCGGGGACTACGCGGCCGAGATCCCGCTCACGGTGCCGTTGGAAATGGTCCCCGCCCAGCACATGACGCCGCTCTTCGACGCGATCGTCGAGGCGACGGAGGAGGCGATCGTGAACGCGCTCTGCGCCGCCGAGACGATGACCGGCCTCGCCGGCGCGGTCGTCCACGAGCTCCCCACCGGGCGCGTGCGGGAGATCATGGCCGCCCGCGGCGCCCTGCGCGACACGGCGTAGAGACCGCTTCCGGGTTGTTGCGGCACCCGCAGCGGGCTACGCTCCCGCCTAGCGTCGAAAACGGAGGTCCGATCGCGATGAGCGTTGCCGTGTCCCAACACAAGAATCTCGTTGGCGGTGAGTGGGTCGACGCGGTCGAGGGCGGGACCGCGGAGATCATCAACCCCGCCACCGGAGAGACGATCGCCGAGGTCCCCAACGGGAGCGCGGCGGACGTCGACCGCGCCGTCGAGGCGGCCAAGAACGCGCTTCCGGAGTGGCTCGAGACCACCCCAGGCGAGCGCCAGGCGATGATCCTCAAGCTCGCGGACGCGCTCGAGGAGCACAACGAGGAGCTCGCGAGCGTCGAGTCGCAGAACGTCGGGAAGCCGCTTCCCTACGCGCGCGACGAGATCCCGGTCTCTGCGGACAACCTCCGCTTCTTCGCCGGCGCGGCCCGTGTCCTCGAGGGGACGGCTGCCGGCGAGTACATGCAGGGCTACACGTCGATCATCCGGCGCGAGCCCGTGGGCGTCGTCGGCCAGATCGCGCCGTGGAACTACCCGCTGATGATGGCGGTGTGGAAGATCGCGCCGGCGCTCGCGGCCGGCAACGTGATCGTCCTCAAGCCCTCGGAGCAGACGCCGCTCACCGCGCTGATGATGGCCGAGTACATCGGCGAGATCTTCCCCGCCGGCGTCGTGAACGTCATCACCGGCGACGGAGAGCCGGTCGGCGCGGGCATCGTCCGCCACCCCGATGTGCGCATGGTCTCCCTCACGGGCGACGTCGCCACGGGCAGGGAGGTGGCCAAGGCCGCCGCCGAGACCCTCAAGCGCGTGCACCTCGAGCTCGGGGGCAAGGCGCCGGTGATCGTCTTCGACGACGCCGATCCCGAGGCGACCGCAGAGGTGATCAAGAACGCCGGCTACTGGAACTCGGGGCAGGACTGCACGGCTGCCTCGCGCGTCATCGCCGGCCCCAAGATCTACGAGAAGCTCATCGAGGACCTCGTGCCCGCGGTCGAGTCGCTCAACGTCGGCGACCCGGCCGAGAGCGAGGAGGTCGAGGTCGGCCCGGTCATCTCGAAGGCGCAGCAGGAGCGCGTCTTCGGGTTCCTCGACCGCGCGAAGAAGGCGACCGTGCTCACCGGTGGCGGCGCCAACGGCGACCGCGGGTTCTTCGTCAAGCCGACGGTGGTCGTCGACGTGAAGCAGACCGACGAGATCGTGCAGAAGGAGGTCTTCGGCCCGGTCGTCACCGTCCAGCGCTTCAAGGACGACGACCAGGCGATCGCGTGGGCGAACGACGTGCCCTACGGCCTCGCGGCCTCGGTCTTCACGCGCGACATCGGCAGGGCCCTGAACGCGGCCCGCAAGCTCCAGTTCGGAGCGGTGTGGATCAACGACCACATGCCGCTCGTCTCGGAGATGCCGCACGGCGGCTACAAGCAGTCGGGCTACGGCAAGGACCTGTCGAAGTACGCGCTCGAGGACTACACGCAGATCAAGCACGTCATGGCGAAGATCGACTAGCCACCGCCGGCATGGCTGTCGCAGCGACGGAACGTCCTTCCGAGGAGGGCGAGCAGGTCGGGCTGAACGCGAGCGCGATCGGGTTCGTCGGGGCCCTCGTCATCGGGCTCGCGTCGACGGCGCCTGCCTACTCGCTTGCCGCCGTCCTGGGGACGCTCGTGGTCATCGTCGGCGTGCAGGCTCCGGCCGCCCTCCTGGTCTCGTTCGTCCCGATGTTCTTCATCGCGGCGGCCTTCTTCTACATGAACCGGGCCGACCCGGACGCGGGGACGACCTTCTCCTGGGTCACCCGTGCGCTCGGGCCGTACCCGGGGTGGTTGGGCGGCTGGGCCGTGTGCGTCACGGGCGTCCTCGTCGTCGGCTCCCTGGCCGATGTCGGCGCCCGTTACACGTACCTGCTCTTCGGCTGGGACACGGCGGCGGCGTCGAAGCCGGCCGTCACGGCCCTCGCGGTGACGTACATCGTCGTCCTGACGGCGGTCTGCATCATCGGGACGGAGCTCTCCGCGCGCGTCCAGGACGTGATGATCCTCGCGCAGGTCGGCGCCCTCCTCCTGCTCGCCGGCGTCGCCCTCGCCAAGGTCTACACGGGCAACGCGGCCCCGGACTCGATCGAGCCCTCCCTGTCCTGGTTCAACCCGCTGGACATCGAGAGCCGCGACGCGCTGATCGCCTCCCTGCTCATCGGGGTCTTCATCTACTGGGGCTGGGAGAGCGCCGTCAACCTCGCCGAGGAGACCGAGAACTCGCGCACGGCGTCCGGGCTCGCGGCACTCGCCAGCACGCTCATCCTCCTCGTGACGTACGTCGCGGTTGCGACCGCCGTCATCGCGTACGCCGGTCTCGCGTTGCTCGCGGAGTTCGACGACGACGATGCCCTGTTCGGGACGGTCGCCGCCGGAGCGCTGGGGTCGCCCTGGGACAAGCTCGTCATCCTCGCCATCGTCACGTCCGCCGTTGCGTCGACCCAGACCACGATCATCCCGTCGTCGCGAACGTCGTTCTCCATGGCCCGCTCGGACGCCTTGCCACGAGGGCTCGCGCGTATCCACCCCCGCTTCCAGACGCCGCACGTCTCGACGATCGTCGTCGCCGGCCTCGCCCTCCTCTGGTACGTGCCGGCGAACTTCATCTCGGAGAACTTCCTCTTCGACACGCTTTCGGCCCTGGCGCTGATGATCGCCTTCTACTACGCGCTCAGCGGCCTCGCCTGCATCGTCTACTACCGCCGTGAGCTCTTCAGATCGGTCGCGAACTTCCTCTTCATCGGCGTCGCGCCGCTGATCGGCGCGTCGCTCTTGGCGTTCCTCTTCTTCCAGTCCGTGAAGGACTTCACCGATCCCAGCGCCTCCTACACGGGTCAGTCGATCTTCGGCGTCGGCGTGCCCCTGGTCATCGGGCTCGGGTTCCTCGGACTGGGCGTCGTCTTCATGATCCTCTGGCGGCTCGGCGGGCACGAGCGCTTCTTCGGTCGCCGGGCGTTCGAGGCTGTCGATCCCGAGGTCGCCGCCGGCAGGGTCGCGCTCGGGGAGACCGTCGGCTTCGCGGACCGGGGGCGCTGAGATGGGGACGCTCGTCCTCGGCTGTGACGGCTCTGAGTGCGCGGGGGCGGCGCTGGAGTCCGCCGTCGAGCTCGCCCGGAGCCTCGGCGATACGATCGTCGTCGCCTACGCCGCGGAGCCGCCGGTGCGCAGCGTCGGCGAGGAGTTCCCCGAGCACGAGCGCGCGCTCGTGGAGATCGGCGAGCGGGTCACCGGGGCGGCGGTCGAGCGCGCCCGCGAGGAGGGGGTCGACGCCGAGGCCGTCATCGTCCACGAGCGGCCCGTGTCCGCGCTCATCGACCTGGCGGACGAGCGCGATGCGCGCATGATCGTGATCGGGTCGCACGGCGAGGGAGCGATCCGCGGTGCGATCCTGGGGTCGACGCCGCACAAGCTTCTCCAGCGTTCCCAGCGGCCGGTGCTCGTCGTCCCGGCGCCCGACAATGACAAGGAGGTGTCCGATGGCCGTTGAGGAGCAGGTGGCGACCGGGAGTGGGACGGAATCGCCCGTCGCGGACGTCCGCCTCGAGGCGGTCACCAAGCGCTTCGACGACGTCGCCGCCGTCGACGGGATCTCACTCGAGATCCCCCGCGGGAGCTTCTTCGCGCTCCTTGGCCCCTCGGGATGCGGCAAGACGACGAGCCTGCGCATGATCGGGGGCTTCGAGCAGCCGACCGAGGGCGTCATCTACCTCGGCGACCAGGACGTCACGTGGTTGCCGCCATACAAGCGGGACGTCAACACGGTGTTCCAGAGCTACGCGCTCTTCCCGCACCTCTCGATCTTCGACAACGTCGCCTTCGGCCTCAAACGGAGGGGCGTCAAGGGCGCGGAGCTCAAGCAGCGGGTCACCGAGGCGCTCGAGCTCGTCGCCCTCGGCGGCATGGAGCGCCGCAAGCCCCGTCAGCTCTCGGGCGGCCAGCAGCAGCGGGTGGCGCTCGCGCGCGCCCTGGTCAACCGACCGCGCGTGCTCCTGCTCGACGAGCCGCTCGGCGCGCTCGACCTGAAGCTCCGCAAGCAGATGCAGCTCGAGCTGAAGCGCATCCAGCACGAGGTCGGGATCACGTTCGTCCACGTCACCCACGACCAGGAAGAGGCCATGACCATGGCCGACGCGATCGCCGTCATGAACGCGGGCAAGATCGAGCAGCTCGGGACGCCGGCCGAGCTGTACGAGACCCCGCGCACGGCGTTCGTCGCCGGCTTCCTCGGCATCTCGAACCTGCTCGCGGGCACCGCCGACGGCTCGGGCACCGTCCGGCTCCCCGACGGGACCTCCGTCCGCGTCCCCGCCACGGCCGGGCGAAGCGGAGAGCTCTCGATCGGCATCCGCCCGGAGAAGGTCCGCCTCGGTGCCCTGGAGGAGAACCGCCTCGCCGGCGAGGTGCGGGAGAGCGCCTACATCGGCGTCTCCACCCAGTACATCGTCGACACGTCCGCCGGGGCGATCACGCTGGTCGTTCAGAACTCCGAGGCCGGGGCGACCTCGGTGCGACCCGGTGACCAGGTCACGCTCAGCTGGAGCCCCGAGGCAACATTCGTCGTCGAAACACAGGGAGAGGGAGAGGAATGACCGACCCGCTCAAAGGCATGTACGACCCGATCACCCGACGTCAGCTCCTGCGCCGAGCCGCCGGCGCGGGCGCTGCGCTCTCCATTCCCTCCCTGCTCGCCGCCTGCGGCGGCGGCGGCGGAGGCATCGAGGGCGCCGCCGCCGACACGACGCCGACGACGGTCGTCCAGGAGCTCGCCGACCAGATGACCGTCTCCAACTGGCCGTACTACATCGACCAGAACGACGACGCGACCGAGTTCCCCACCCTCGACATGTTCACGAAGGAGACGGGAGTCAAGGTCAACTACCTCGAGGACATCAACTCGAACGAGGAGTTCTTCGGCGAGATCCAGGCGCCGCTCTCGCGGGGCCAGGGGATCGACCGCGACATCATCGTCCCCACGGCCTGGCTCGCGGCCCGGCTCCTACGCCTCGGCTACCTCCAGAAGCTCGACAAGAGCGCGATCCCCAACATCTCCAACCTCGAGCCGACGCTTGCGCATCCGGACTGGGACCCGAACCGCGACTACAGCCTGCCGTGGCAGTCGTACATCACCGGCCTCGGCTACGACCCCGACAAGGTCGGGGGCGAGCTGACGTCGGTCGAAGACCTGCTCGACCCGGCGCTCAAGGGGAAGATCACGATGCTCGACTCGATGGAGGACACGGTCGGCCTCTTCCTGCTCGAGATGGGCGTCGATCCCTCCGGCGACATCGACCCCACGGCCTACGACGAGGTCATCGCCAAGGTCCAGAAGGCTGTCGACGACGGGCAGATCCGCCAGTTCACGGGCAACGACTACACGGGCCCGCTCTCCAAGGGCGACGTCTGGGCGTCGATCGCCTGGTCGGGCGACATCGTCATCCTCCAACCGGACAACCCGAACCTCAAGTTCACCGTCCCCGACGCCGGCGGCATGACATCGGTCGACACCATGGTCATCCCGACCGGCGGCGACGTCTTCACGGCGTCGACGTTCATGAACTTCTTCTACGACCCGAAGATCGCGGCGCTGGTCACCGCGTACGTGAACTACATCACGCCCGTCGCGGGGACGAAGGAGGAGGTCGAGAAGATCAGCCCGGACCTCGTCGAGGACCCGCTCGTCTTCCCGACGCCCGAGGTGCTCGAGAGCCTCTACGAGTTCAACTCGGAGGCGATCGAGAACGTCGACTACCAGGAGAAGTGGCAGGCCGTGATCGGCGTCTAGCCGCTCCCTGCGTCCGGCATGGCCTTCCTCCACCGCCACGGCTGGCTGACGCCGTACCTCCTCCTCGCGCCGGGGCTGGCGTTCCTCATCGTCTTCTTCGTCATCCCGCTCTACTACCTCGGCTACACGTCGCTGCAGGAGGGGACGGTCCAGGTCGGCTACACGTTCACCTGGGCCTGGGACAACTACTCGCAGGCGTTCTCGACGTACCAGGCGCAGTTCTGGCGCTCGCTCGGGTACGCCGGCATCGCCACGGTGGCGGCGCTCCTCATCTCCTATCCGCTCACGTACTGGATCGCCTTCAGGGGCGGCCGCTGGAAGAACCTGCTCCTGCTCTTCATCATCGCCCCCTTCTTCGTCACCTACCTCATCCGGACCCTCGCCTGGCAGAGCATCCTCGCCGACGACGGGTTCGTCGTGAACGCGCTCCAGTTCATGGGGCTCGTCTCCGACGACGGCCGCATCCTCGCCACGTCGACCGCCGTGATCGCCGGGATCACCTACAACTTCCTGCCCTTCATGGCGCTGCCGCTCTACGTCAGCCTCGAGCAGATCGACAAGAGCCTCATCGAGGCGTCCAAGGACCTCTACGCGTCGAGCACGAAGACGTTCCTGCGCGTGACGCTGCCGCTGTCCGCCCCGGGGGTGATCGCCGGGACCCTCCTCACCTTCATCCCCGCGGCCGGCGACTTCATCAACGCGGAGCTGCTCGGGACGCCGAACCAGGCGATGATCGGCAACGTCATCCAGTCGAAGTTCCTCGAGATCACCGACTACGGGCAGGCGGCGGCGCTCTCGGTCATCCTCATGGCCGTCATCCTGGTGCTCATCGCCGTGTACGCCCGCGTGCTCGGCACCGAAAGGATGGCCGGGTGACCACCGCGGCCGACACCCACCCGCTGCCTAGGCGAAAAGCAGGCCTGCTCACGCGCGCCTGGGCCTTCGTCCGCAGGAACACGGTCGCGCTGTTCGGGCTCCTGGCGCTTGCCTACCTGATGCTGCCGATCGTCGTCGTGATCGTCTTCTCGTTCAACGATCCGGCCGGGCGCTTCAACTACACGTGGGAGGGCTTCACCCTCGACCACTGGCGGCATCCGTTCGGGCCGCCCTTCATCGGCGAGGCGGTGAGGACGAGCATCGGGGTCGCCCTCATCGCCACGCTCATCTCGACGGTCCTGGGGACACTGATCGCGATGGCCCTCGTCCGCTACCACTTCCGGGGGCGCGGCGCGACCAACCTGCTCATCTTCGTGCCGCTGACGGCGCCCGAGATCGTGCTCGGCGCCTCGCTCCTCACGCTCTTCCTCAATCTCGGCAGCACGCTCGGCTTCACGACGATCGTGATCGCGCACATCATGTTCTGCATCAGCTTCGTGGTCGTGACGGTTCGCGCGAGGCTCGTCGGCTTCGACCGCCACGTCGAGGAGGCGGCCATGGATCTCGGCGCGAACGAGTACGTCACCTTCTACAAGATCACCTTGCCGTTGATCGCGCCCGGGATCCTCGCCGGGGCGCTGCTCGCCTTCTCCCTCTCCATCGACGACTTCGTGATCACGAACTTCAACGCGGGCACGACGCAGACGTTCCCGCTCTACGTGTGGAGCCAGGCGCAGCGCGGCGTCCCGGCCGAGGTCAACGTGATCGGCACGATGATCTTCGGCGCCGCGGTTCTGCTGATGCTGGCGAACGTCGTGTGGCAGTACCGCCGAACCCCGAAAGGAGCCGAATGAGCACTCCCGCGACAGGTCTCTCGGCCGAGGAGCTGCAGAAGGCCGCCCGCGACCACCTGTGGCTCCACTTCACCCGCATGTCGGGCTACGCGGAGGGAGAGGTCCCCATCATCGTGCGAGGCGACGGCTGCTACCTCGAGGACATCGAGGGCAAGCGCTATCTCGACGCGCTCGCGGGGCTCTTCGCCGTCAACATCGGCTACGGGTTCGGCGAGGAGATCGGCGAGGCGGCCGCGGCGCAGCTCCGGGAGCTGCCCTACTACACGAACTGGAACACGCGCACCCGCGGGCGATCGAGCTGCGCCGCCGAGGTCGCCTCGCTCGCGCCCGGGCGACCTGAATCGGGTCTTCTTCTGCTCGGGCGGCTCCGAGGCGGTGGAGTCCGCGTGGAAGCTCGCGCGGCAGTACTACGAGGCTCGCGGCGAGCACCGGCGGGCCGAGGCGATCGAGCGGATGGCGGCCGGCGAGCGCATCGAGCGCCACTTCCCGGCCGAGCGCCGGTGGAAGGCGGTCGCCCGCCGCATCGCCTACCACGGGACGACGATGGGCGCCCTCTCGATCAACGGCATCGCGGCCCTCCGCGTGCCCTTCGAGCCGCTCGTGCCCGGACGCGCTCCACGTGCGCAACACGAACCGGTACCACCGACCGCCCGAGGAGACCGAGGCCGAGTTCACCGCGTTCCTGCTCGAGGATCTCGAAGAAGCGATCGTCCAGGCCGGGCCGGAGACGATCGCCATGGTGATCTTCGAGCCCGTCCAGAACGCCGGCGGCGCCTACACGCCTCCCGAGGGGTACTTCCAGGGCGTCCGGGAGATCTGCGACCGCTACGAGATCCTCCTCTGCGCGGACGAGGTCATCACCGGGTTCGGCCGGCTGGGCGCGTGGTTCGCCTCGGAACGCTACGACATCAGGCCCGACCTGATCACCTCCGCCAAGGGCCTGTCCTCCGCCCACGCGTCGATCGGCGCGCTCATCGCCAGCGACCGGGTCATGGAGCCCTTCCTCGAGGGCCACAGCATGTACGCCCACGGGATCACCTTCGGCGGGCACCCCGTCCAGGCCGCGATCGCCCTCAAGAACATCGAGATCATGAAGCGGGAGCGGATCGTCGAGCATGTCGCCGAGAAGCAGGACACGTTCCGCGAGACGCTCGAGCCGCTGCTCGACCTCCCGATCGTCGGCGATCTGCGCGGGACGGGGTTCTTCTACGCGCTCGAGCTCGTCAAGGACAGCGAGACGCGCGAGACGTTCTCCAGCGAGGAGTGCGAGACGCTCCTGCGCGGCTTCCTCTCGCCGCGGCTCTTCGAGGCCGGGCTGATCTGCCGGGCCGACGACCGTGGCGACCCCGTCGTCCAGATCTCGCCTCCCCTGGTCGCGGACCAGCCGGAGTTCGACGAGATCGCCGGCACGCTCGGCGAGGTCCTGGCGGAGGCCGGCCGGCAGATCGGCGCACTAGCCGGGCGCCCGCCCGCGCGGCGATGAAGGCGATGGTGCTCACGGCCCCCGGAGAGCCTCTCCGGGCGGAGGAGCTCGCGACGCCCGAGCCGGGTCCCGGCCAGGTGGCGATCGCCGTGGACGCGTGCGGCGTCTGCCGGACCGACCTCCACGTCGTCGACGGCGAGCTGCCCGACCCGAAGCTCCCCCTCGTCCCCGGCCATCAGATCGTCGGCCGGGTCGTCGAGACGGGCGAGGGCGCCGGGCGCTTCGCGGCCGGCGACCGGGTCGGCGTCCCGTGGCTCGGGTGGACGTGCGGCGAGTGCCGGTACTGCACGACGGGCCGCGAGAACCTCTGCGACCGCGCCCGCTTCACCGGCTACCAGCTCGACGGCGGCTACGCGGAGCGGGCGGTCGCAGACGAGCGCTTCTGCTTCCCCGTCCCCGACGGCTACCCGGACCTCCAGGCTGCGCCCCTCCTGTGCGCGGGGCTCATCGGCTACCGCGCGCTCCGCCTCGCCGGCGAGGCGGAGCGGCTCGGGCTCTACGGCTTCGGCGCGAGCGCCCACATCGTCACCCAGGTCGCGCTGCACGAAGGCCGGCGGGTGTTCGCCTTCACGCGCGCGGGGGACGAGGCCTCGCAGGCCTTCGCGCGGGAGCTCGGCGCGGAGTGGGCGGGCGACGCCCTCGGCGCGGGGCCCGAGGAGCTCGACGCGGCGATCATCTTCGCTCCCGCCGGCGAGCTCGTCCCCGCCGCGCTGGCGGCGGTGGCCAAGGGCGGGACGGTCGTCTGCGCCGGCATCCACATGAGCGACATCCCCTCGTTCCCGTACGAGCTCCTCTGGGGCGAGCGGATCCTCCGCTCGGTGGCGAACCTGACGAGGCGCGACGGCGAGGAGTTCATGGCGCTCGCACCGACCGTCCCGGTTCGCACCGAGGTCGAGGTGTTCCCCCTCGAGGAGGCGAACGCGGCTCTCGCGGCGCTCCGCGCCGGCGAGGTGCGCGGGGCCGCCGTTCTCGCAGTTCCGGGCTAGGGTTCCGCCATGGGGCGCCTCGCACTCGCGGCCACCGTGCTCGTGGCAAGCCTCTTCGCGGCCTGCGGCGGCGACGATGACGATGCCGCCGAGACGGTCGAGACCGCCGTCGCCGTTCCCGGCTTCGTCTTCACGGCGAGCGGCGTCGCCGACGGGCAGGCGATCGCCCAGCGCTACACCTGCGACGGCGACGACGTCTCGCCGGCCCTCGCCTGGGAAGGAGTGCCGGACGGCACCGCGGAGCTCGCTCTCGTCGTCGACGACCCGGACGCGCCGGGCGGCACGTTCACGCACTGGCTCGCCTACGGCCTCGACCCGGGCACGACCGAGCTTTCCGAGGCCGTCCCTGAGGGCGCCGACGTCGCGGGCCCTCCCGCGTTTCGCCAGGGAGTGAACGACATGGGCGCGACCGGCTACGGCGGGCCCTGCCCGCCGAGCGGCGAGGAGCATCGCTACGTCTTCCGGCTCCTGGCCCTCGACGAGGAGCTCGGTCTCGCGGGCGGCGCTAGCCGCGACGAGCTCTTCGCCGCCCTCGAGGGCCACGTCCTCGGCGAGGCGCGCCTCACCGGGACCTACGCGCACACCGTGGGCTAGTTCAGCTCTCCTTCGCGCGCTTGCGCTCGGGGTCGTAGACGGGGTGCCGCACGACCTCGCCGGCGACCTGCTGGTCGCCGACCTGGGCGACGACGTTCTGCCCCGGCTCCTTCAGGTCCTTCCGGATCTTCGCCAGCCCGAGCGTCTTGCCGCCGAGGTACGGGGAGGCGACCGCCTGGGTGACGATCCCGACCTCGTCGTCGCCGACCCAGAGCGGGGCGCCACTCGCCTCGTCGCCGCCCTCCTCGAGGACGACGCTCGCGAGGCGGAGCTGGGTCTCGTCCTTGTCCCGCGCGAGCGCGTCCCGCCCCTGGAACTCGCCCTTGTCGAGGTCGACCGACCAGCCGAGGCCGCACTCGTACGGCGACACCGTCGGGTCGTACTCGATGCCCCCGATGATGAAGCCGCCCTCGATGCGGAAGAGGTCGAGCGCGACCATGCCGATCACCTTCATCCCCTGCGGCTCGCCCGCCGCGAGAAGCGCGTCCCAGAGCTCGAACGCGCGGTCGCGGTCGACCCAGAGCTCGTAGCCGAGCTCGGCCGTGTAGCCGAGGCGCGTCATGAAGACCGGGACGCCCGCGATCGCGACGTCCTCCCGAAAGGTGTAGTAGGGGAACGTCTCGTTGGAGAGATCGGCGTCCGTCAGGCCCTGGAGGATCTCCCGGCTCCGCGGCCCCTGGAGGCAGAGGTGCGGCGTGGCGTCGGTGTGCTCGCGCACCTCGATGTCCGAGCCCTCGGCGGCCGCGCCGAAGATCTCGTAGTCGCGGTCGTTGGCGCCGCAGAAGCGGACGTGGTCGGCCGCGCGCATCATCGTGGTGCAGTCGTCGACCATCTTCCCGCCCTCGTCGGCGAGGGCGCCGTAGGCGATGCGCCCCGGCGTCAGCGTGGAGACGTCGCGGGTGACGATCGAGTTCACGAGCTCGAGCGCGCCCGGCCCGTCGAGGTCGACCTTCCGGAGCATGGTGAAGTCCATGAGCCCGGCGGTCTCCCGCACCGCGCGGTACTCCTCCGCGGTGTCGGTGACGACGGTCGGCGCCCAGTAGCCGAAGAGGTCCATCCACTCGTCGGTCATCGCCGTCAGGCGCGGATAGAAGGCGGTCTCCTTGCTCACGTGGTCTCCTTTCCGTTGCGGTCGAGCGCGAGCGACTCGAGCAGGAGCTCGGAGATCTCGCGGAGCTCGATCTCGCCCTGGTGGCCGGACGTCTTGATCGCGTCCTCGTACATCGTCACGTCCTTCGGGCAGGCGACGACGAAGTAGTCGAGGCCGGCCAGCCCGATCGCCTCGTCGATCCGGTTCTCGCTGGGACGCTGGGCTCCCTCGGCCCGAAGCTCCTTCATCCAGATGCGGCCGCCGCCGGCTCCGCAGCAGAAGGAGTTGTCGCGGTTCCGCGGCATCTCGACGAGCTCGCAGCCCACCGCCTCGATCACCTGCCGCGGCTCGTCGTAGACGCCGTTGTAGCGGCCGAGCGTGCAGGGGTCGTGGTAGGTGACGCGGTACCCGAGGCCCTTGCGGGGGACGAGTCGGCGCGATTCGAGCAGCTCGAGGAGGAGCTGCGAGTGGTGGAGGACGGTCCAGCTGCCGCCGAGCTGCGGGTACTCGTTCTTGAGCGTGTTGAACGTGTGCGGGTCGGACGTGAGGACGCGGTCGAAGCGGCAGCCGGAGATGGCCTCGACGTTCTCCTCGGCCAGCGACGTCCAGAGGCCCTCCTCGCCCGCTCGCCGGACGTCGTTCCCGGCGGTTCGCTCGCCGTCGTAGAGGATCCCGAAGTCGACGCCCGCCGCCCGGAGGATGCGCGCGATCGACCGCGTCACTCGCTGGTTGCGCGGGTCGAACGACGCGTAGTCGCCGACGAACCAGAGGATCTCGGCCGGCTCCTTGCGGATGTCCTTGACCTCGAAGTCGAGCTCCTTGGCCCAGCGGGCGCGCTTGCGCTTCGCCTCCCCGAACGAGTTCCCCGACGTGTAGATCGTCTCGAGCGTCTGCTGGAGCTGCCCGTCCATCTCGCCCCGCTCGATGAGCGCGCGGCGCATCTGGTTGATGATCGGCACGTGCTCGATGCCCACGGGGCAGATCTCGACGCACGCCATGCACTGCATGCACGACCAGAGCGTCTCCGGCTTGATCGTCCCGAGGAGCTCCGCGTGCTCGGGGAACCGCGGCGGGATGCGCAGGGCGGCCCGGTTCCCCATCGCGCCCTCGGCGACCTCGCGGAGGTCGAGCACGAGGTCGCGCGGCGAGAGCGGATAGCCCGTCGCTGTCGCGGGGCAGGCGGCGTGGCACTTGCCGCACTTGGTGCAGGCGTCGAGGTCGAGGAGGTGCTTGGGAGCGAGCGCGTCGATCGTCGCGTAGCCGACCTCCTCGGGCTTCACGTCCGGCGGGAGCGGCGCGAGCCGGTTGCCGGCGCGCTCGTCCTTCACCGCCACGCCGGCGGGGCCAGCGAGCATGTGCACCGCCTTCGTGAAGGGGATGGAGGAGACCCAGAAGAGCGCGAAGACGCCGTGGACCCACCAGATCGTCGCCCTGGCGGACTCGGCGGCGCTCCCCTCGAGCCCGAGCGCCATGAAGGCGTGGCCGACGAGCCACCCGAAGGGGGCCCACACCTCGAAGGAGGGGTCGTCGGCCGCGATCCGGAAGGCCTCGAGGAGGAAGCCCGTGAGGGCGAGGAAGAAGAGGCTGCCGAGGAAGATCCAGTCCCCTGTTCGGTAGAGCCTCGCCTCGCCGGCGAGCGAGGGCGCCGGGTCGGCGGGGCGCCAGTAGGAGAGCCGGAACGGCCGGAGGAGGCCGCGCTTGACGGCGAAGACGGTGATCCCGACGACGAGCGCGAAGCCGAAGACGTCGAGGAAGAGCGAGTAGGCGAGGTAGAACCATCCATGCCAGAAGAACCACCCGAGCACGGGCTCCGCGAAATCGTCCTGGAAGGCCAGGATCCCTGTCCCGATGAAGAGGACGACGAAGCCGTAGAAGACGAGGAGGTGCGCGAGGCCCGAGAGCGGGTCGCGGCGGCGGATCCAGGCGTGCGTGGCGACGATCTTCGCCGCCCGCGACGCCCGCTCCAGCGGGCTGCCGATAGGAGCGCGCGCGCGGCCGCGGCGGTACTTGAGCGCGAGCCGGGCGGCCCCGAACAGGAAGATCGCCACCGAGACGGCGATGAGGCCGTACCAGAGGACGATCTGCCAGGTCTCGAGGCCCGCGAAGGTGTCGCGCGTCTCCTCGGCGCCCAGGGGGACGAGCATCAGAACTCGAAGCGGGATGATGCTTCGTCGTCGCGACGTCCTGGGTGAGTGCGATGCAAGGACGCAGGGCGCGTTCGTACCCGGAGGCTACGGGCGCAACCGAGGACGCTGCAGCGCGCCGCCCAGGACGGCGGGACGGCACAAGGCTTCATTCTGCTTCGGGTTCTCAATAGAGCTTCTCGAGCTCTTCCGCCACCTCGAACAGGTCGGCCACGGCCCCGTAGTGGGCCACGTTGAAGATGGCCGCCTCGGGGTCGGTGTTGACGGCGATGATCGTGCCCGCTCGTCTTCATCCCGGCGAGGTGCTGCACCGCCCCGGAGATGCCGAGCGCGAGATACACCTTCGGCTTCACGGTCTTCCCGGACTGGCCGACCTGGCGCGCGCTGGGCATCCAGCCGGCGTCCACGATCGGCCGCGAGACGGAGAGGGTCGCGCCCATCGCCTCGGCGAGCTCCTGGAACTGGTCGAGGTTCTCCTTCTCGCCGATGCCGCGACCGACCGAGAGCAGGAAGTCGGCCGTCGTGATGTCGACGTCGCCGGCGACGACCTCCACCCAGTCCTTGTGCCGGGCGCGCGAGGTCACGGGCGTCGACGCTCGCCTCGGTCACGCTCGCCGAGCCGGCGCCCTCGGCCGGCGGCCAGGCGGTCGCGCGGAGGAGGAGCAGCACCTGCTCGTGACCCGGGAACTCGACCTCGCCGTTCACCTTCGCGCCGTAGAAGGCCCGCTCGGCGACGAGCTCGCCGCCGTCGTCGCGGACGCCGAACACGTCCGAGGCGAAGCCGAGCCCGAGCTTCGCGGCCAGCGCGGGCGCGTAGCCCATCGAGTTGACGGTGAAGCCGAGCAGGATCACGCGGGGGCTCCGCTCGCTCACGAGCGTCTCGACCGCGTGCTGGTAGACGTCGTTCTCGAACTCCTCCTGCTCGACGGAGACGGTGATGATCTCGTCGACCCCCTCGACGTCGACGGCGTCCGTGAGCGCGGACGGGTCGCGCGCGATGACGGCGACGGCGACCGGGCCGCCGAGCGCCTTCGCGGCGCTGACGAGCTCCAGGGACACCGGGCGAAGCTCGCCCCGGATGTGCTCGGCGACGACGAGGACGCTCATGCCGTCCTCTCCTCGACGATCTCCTTGATCCGGGCCGCGATCTCGCCGGGATCGCCGTCCAGCATCTCGGCGCCCTCGCCCTTCGGCGGCACGAACATCCGCCGGACGCGGGCGGCCGGGGTGCCCAGGTCGCCGGGCTCGCGCACCTCGATCTCCTTCTCCTCGGCCTGCTTGATCGCCCGCAGAGTCGCGTAGCGGGGCTCGTTGATCCCCGTCTGGATCGTGAGCACGCACGGAGTGTCGACCTCGACGACGTCCACGAGCCCGCCCTCGAGCTCGCGGTGCACGGTCGCCGTGCCTCCCGACAGCTCGAGCTTCGTCACGACCGCGGCGCGGGGGAGGTCGAGGAGCTCGGCGAGCGCGGTCCCCGTCGCCGCCTGCACGGCGTCGCTCGACTGGACCCCGCAGAGGACGAGGTCGGGGCTCTCCGCCCGCGCGACCTCCGCGAGCGCCCGGGCGATCGTGATCGGGTCGGCTCCGGCGAGCTCGTCGCTCCAGACCCGCACGCCGCGGTCGGCGCCCATGGCGAGCGCGCGCCGCATCGCGTCCTCCGCGTCCTCGTCCCCGGCCGTGATCGACGACGACCTCGCCCTCGCCCGCCGCGTCGCGGAGGCGCAGCGCCTCCTCGGTCGCGTACGTGTCCCACTCGTTGATGGCGTAGTCGAGGTAGTCGGGGTCGACGTCGCGCTCGTCGTCGGTGAACTCGACCTCGTCCCCGAGTGCTCCGACCTGCTTGACACAGACGACGATCTTCATCGTTCGGCCGGTGCTCGGGGCGGGGCGGGCGCGAGGCCCGCTCCCGTCCGGGAGCTCCGCTAGACGGCGACCGCCTCGCGCTCGATCACGCGGCGCTCGCGCTTGAACGGCAGGGGCACCTCCGGGTTGTCCGAGTCGATCTCGCGCGCGAGCCGGTGCCCGGAGAAGACGCAGTCGGCGGTGAGCCGCGGCGCCTCGCAGTCCCCGATCCGGTAGAGGGCCGTGACGCCCTCGGCCTCGAGGGCGTCGAGGCCCGACCGAGTCCTTGAGCTCGCGGAAGAGCGCCTCGTTCGAGCGCCGCTGCGTCACGAGCACGACCGCGTCGGTCGCGAACTCGTGCTCGTGCGCCTCGTCGTCGTAGACGTGGGCGGCGAGGACGCGGCCCTCCTCGAACTTCGTCGGCTGGTGGTACGTGACGATCTCGACGCCGAGCTTGTGGAGGATGCGGTGCTGGTTCGGCGCCTCGAGCGTGAAGTGCAGGTACGGCCCGATGGCGCGCCAGGTGGGTCATCAGCGTGACCTTCTTGCCCTCACGGGCGAGCTTCTCGGCGAGCGAGACGCCCATGAAGTACCCGTCGTTGTCGACGATGACGACCTTCTCGCCGGGCACCTCCTTGCCCTCGTCCATGATCTGCTCGGGCGTCAGCTGCCAGGGGAGGCTCGCGTCGGCGCCGGCGACGGTGTCGTGCGTGCAGCCGTTGAGGCCGTCCGTGGCCCAGTAGCCGCCGGTCGCGATGACGACGATCTCCGCCCCGTAGCTCTTGATGCCCTCCGGCGTCGAGCGTCGTCTTGGGGACGAACTCGACGTTCTTGAGCTTGTCGATCTGGATCTTGCGGTAGTTGACGACGCGCGCCCACTCGCCGAGGCCCGGGAGCTGCGGGATCCAGCGCATGATCCCGCCCATGTCGTCCTTCGCCTCGACGAGGTGCACGCGGCGCATGCCCCGCTTGCCGAGGATCATCGCGCACTCCATCCCGGCCGGGCCGGCGCCGACGACGAGCACGTCGTTGTCGGCGTTCCGCGCCGGCTCGAACTTCTCCGGGTGCCAGCCGCGGCGGTACTCCTCGCCCGCGGTCGCGTTCTGGGTGCAGATGAGCGGCGGGCCGCCGATCTCCCAGCGCGAGATGCAGATGTTGCAGCCGATGCACTCGCGGATGTCGTCCAGGCGCCCCTCGTCGATCTTCTGGGGGAGGAACGGGTCGGAGATCGACGGGCGGCAGGTGGCGATGATGTCGAGCTTGCCGGAGTTGATGGCGTCGGCCATGAGGTCGGGGTTCGTGAACCGTCCGACGCCGAGGACGGGCTTCTTCGAAACCTCCTTGATGCGCGCCTGCCACGGCAGCAGCCGCCCGCTCTCGTAGAAGCGCGAGGGCGTCGCATCCTCGCCCCACTCGGCGATGCCCGAGACGTTGATGTCCCAGACGTCCACGATGTCGTCGACGAGCTCGACGAAGGGGACGCAGTCGCGCTCGAGCTGCGTGCCCGCGTCGCCCATGAACATGTCGGTGGACATGCGGACGCAGATCGCGGCTTCGTCGCCGACGGCGTCGCGGACCTGCTCGATCGTCTCGCGCCAGAAGCGGGCGCGGTTCTCGAAGGAGCCGCCGTACTCGTCCGTGCGCCGGTTGTAGAAGGGCGTCAGGAACTGCTGCGGCAGATACGAGTGGGAGCCGTAGACGTAGACGATGTCGAAGCCGGCGTCCACCGCGCGCTTGGCGGCCTCGACGTAGAAGCCCTGCACCTCGCGGATGTCGTCCTTGTCCATCTCCTTCGGGTACGTGAGGTGCTCGAAGTCGCTCGGGATCTGCGAGGGGGCGCGCGGGACGGAGCGCGACTCCATGCACGGGGCGTGCGGGCCGCCGTACCAGAGCTCGGCGGCGGCGAGCGCGCCGTGCTCGTGGAGCATGTCGCACATGAGCGAGAGGTTCTTGACGTCGCCGTCGTCCCAGAGCCGCGCCGACACGCGGTGCGTGTCGTCCGACTCGGGGTGGATCGAGCAGTACTCGGTGCAGCAGGCGGCGTACCCACCCTCCGCCTTCATGGCCCGGAAGTGGGCCTGGCTCATGGGCTTCTCCGAGCCGAAGCCGTTGCAGTGGGGGATCTGGTAGAAGCGGTTCTTCATCGTCTTCGGGCCGATGTCGATGGGCTCGAAGAGGATGTCGTGCCTGGGGTCGCGCGCCATCTCGCGATGCCTCCTTTGGAGCGAACCGGGAACCGGCATTCTCCAACCGCCGGGACGGGCTTGCAAGCGCCAGCAGTTGCGAGACGGGCTAGTCGGCCCCGACCCAGACCAGGCAGGGCGGGTTCTCGCGGATCCGCTTCACGGCCTTCTTGAAGGCTCGCTTCCCGAGCTCTGTCCGGTCGGCCCCGAAGACGAGCAGGCCGATCTGCTCGGTCGCGGGCCACCTCGAGGGCCGTCTTCACGGGCCGTCGGATTGTGGAAGGCGAGCTGGGTGGTGCTGACGCCGCGGTCGCGTGCCCGGCGGGCGACCGCGTCGAGGTGCTTGCGGTTCATCTGCTCGGCGTACTGGCGGGCGACGTGGCCGACGTAGTTGCGGTACTCGAGCGGGATGGCGTCGCAGATGTAGAGCTCGGCACCGGCCTCTGCCGCCGAGTCGATGGCGAACACGATCGCCGGCTCCTCGAGCTCGACGTTCAGCGTCAGGAGCATGACGGGGCGGACATTGCGCGCGACCGGGCCCGCTGCGGGAGGAGCCGGGCGGTCGAGCGTGTCGCGCGTCACTCGCGGTCGCCTCGAGCTCGAGCGGTGGGCAGCTCGCCCGGGCGAGGGGACGAACCGCCGCATGAACCAGCGGCGGATGTACCAGAACCAGAGCATGCCGGCGATGGGCACGGTGACCGCCGCGCCCCAGATGCCCCAGAGGAAGAACGAGACGACCCGGTCGACGATGAGGAAGATCGCCCCGACGCGCACGTAGAGCCGCGCCTTGGCCTGGTGCTCCCGCACCTGCGGGAAGTTGCCCTCGGAGATCTGCGACGTGTCGTAGCGACGTCCGCAGGAGCACTCGACCGTCTCCCCGAGGTTCGCCGAGTGGGTCTCGCCGCACTCGCACCGAACGGTGATCGGAATCGCCACGTGACTCTCCAGACGATTCTAGACCCCGAACGCGGAGGGGCGGGTTGCCCCGCCCCTCGAAGTCGATCTGGCGTTTGCCTAGTTGCTAGCGGGCGCGGGCGCCGCGGCCGGCCGCTGCGCCGTCGATCGCCTCCTGCGTCGGCTGCTCGTCGCTCGGATCCTTCCAGTGCACCGTCTTGCCCCACTGGCGCTGGGCGATGATGTAGCCGACGACGCCGCACACGAGCACGAGGACGCCGACGATGATGATCCGGGCACACGCTCCGTCGGGCTCGGCCGTGCCGGCGGGCCGGCGTATTCCTCGCTCAGGTAGTCGAACCCGTAGCCCGGTGTACTTGAGCCCGTACACCCCGAAGACGATGAAGATGCGTGTTCAGGACGCAGAAGAGCCCGCCAGCCACATCCACACCTTCGCCGAGCTTGATCGGACGCGGCCAGTTCGGGCGATCCCTGCGCAAGAGCAGCACGCCCGACAGGGCGATCACGTGCGAGAGCATGTACCCGAGGTTGCCCGCCGCGAGGATGAAGTAGATGTTCTGGAAGTAGAGGAGCAGGAAGATGTTCATGACCATGTCGACGGTCATGGCGCGGCCCGGCACGTTGTGCTTGTTGAGGACGCCGAGCTGCTTGATCGTCATCTTCTCCTCGGAGAGCGCGTAGAGCGCCCGCGAGCCGTCCATCGTGGCCGTGTTCATGGAGAGCAGCAGGCCAGCGCAGAGACAGACGACGAGGAACTTCCCGAAGCCCTCGCCGGCGATCGAGTTGACGACGTCGGTCAGCCAGACGACGCCGGTCGCGTCGTCGAAGAGGCGCGTCGTAGCCGATCGTCCCGAGGACGACGATCGGGAGCAGGATCGACAGGCCGACGTTGAGCGCCCCCACGGAGGCGAGCGCCTTGCGGGTGTCGTTGGCCGTGTCCTTGTACTCCGGCGCGAACGTCGCTCCCGCCTCTGGGCCGTACGTCGACCAGCCGAGGATGTACAGCCAGACCATGACCATCACGAACTGGTTGAAGAACGTCGGCGAGTCGCCGTAGAACTCGACGCTCGCGGCGATGTAGTTCGAGTCGACCTGGTGGTTCTGGAAGTCGCCGGTGACGAAGCCGCCGATGGCGATCACGAGGATCGGGATGATCATCAGGGCCCCGACGACGTAGCTGAGCCCGACGGCGGGTCGCATCCCGCGGACGTTGAAGATCCAGCAGAGCACGATGGCCGCGACGCCGATCAGCTGCGCCCAGCCGAGCGACTGGATGATGGGCGGGCTCCAGATCTCGGTCGCGAGGCGAGTGTCGGCTCCGAACTCGGCGATCAGCAGGTACCCGATCAGGCTGCCGTAGATCGCGAGCACGCTCGACCAGGCGAACCAGTAGCCGAAGACCGCGATCGGGCCCGCGAAGGAGAAGTGCTTGCGCCAGCCCTCCCGCGCGTAGACCGACAGCCCTCCCGGCTTGTCCGGGAACATGGCGGCCGGCTCGCAGTAGATGTAGGCCTGAAGCGCGCCGATGACGGCCGAGATGACCCAGAGGATGATCGCCGGCGTGCCGCCGAGCGCGAGGATCGAGCCCCAGAGCCCGATGAGAAGGAAGCCCGGATTGGCGAGACCGATGACGAACCCGTCCCACCAGCGGATCGTCTTGAGGAGACGTCGTTCGTCTACAGCAACTTCAGCCATGCATCCTCCTCACAATCGAGAGACGCCCCTAGCCGGATCCCGACTGTAGACGCCAGATCGGACTGATAGAGACCGACATCGAGATGCGCGACGGTAGCACTCGCGTGCAGGGAGTTCAATAGGCGTTTCGCGCGTGCGAAACTGTCGGCGACGGCACGGAAAGGAGCGACATGGCGGTAGCGATCCGGCAGGACGCGTACATCGCGGGTGAGTGGGTCCCGGGCGACGGCGAGGAGATCGAGGTCAGGAGCCCCGCGACGGGCGAGCTCCTCGGCACGGTCACCGCGCTCGAGCCCCGATCAGGTCGAGGCCGCGGTGCGGGCCGCCGCCGAGGCCTTCCCGGCGTGGCGCAAGGTCTCGCTGCTCGAGCGGGTCGAGCTGTGCCGCGCGGCGTTCGCCCTCTGCATGGAGCGGGCCGACGAGATCGCCGAGATGATCACCAAGGAGGTCGGCAAGACGATCCGCGAGTCCCGCGAGGAGATGGTCGAGTACACGGCCGACCACTTCCGGCGGGCGTCCGAGGACGTCCTCCGCCACGCGGGCAAGGTCCTCCCGTCGACGCAGGAGCGCTCGAACGCCAAGCGCATCATCGTCGTGCAGGAGCCGGTCGGGGTCGTCGCCGCCGTGACGCCGTGGAACTTCCCCGTCGACATCGCCGGGATCCCGATCGTCTACGGGTTGGCCGTGGGCTGCACCGCCGTCTGGAAGCCGTCCGAGCAGGCGCCGCTCTGCGCCAACATGTTCGCCGAGGTCATCCACGACGCCGGCTTCCCGCCGGGGACGCTCAACGTCGTGCACGGCCGCGGCGACGTGGGCGCGGCGCTCGTCACCCATCCCGACGTCGCGTCCGTCGTCTTCACGGGCTCGACGCGCACGGGCGAGCAGGTCGCGCGCGACGCCGCGCTCAAGAACCGCGTCCTCGAGCTCGGCGGCAACGGGCCGCAGATCGTGCTCGCCGACGCGAACCTCGACAAGGCCGCCGACGCGGCGATCGTGGGCTGCTTCTACCTCGCCGGCCAGTGCTGCACGGCGGCGGAGCGCATCCTCGTCCACGAGTCCGTGAAGGACCAGTTCCTCGAGGCGCTGGTCGAGCGGACGAAGGCGCTCCGGGTCGGCGATCCCCTCGACGAGGAGACCGACATGGGGCCGCTCTGCACCGACGAGGTGCTCGCGCGCACGGTCGAGCACGTCGACGACGCGGTCGCCAAGGGCGCGCGGGTCGTCCTGGGCGGCGGGCACGAGGGCCGGTTCTTCGAGCCGACGATCCTCGACGGCGTCACGAGCGAGATGCGCATCGCCCAGGAGGAGACGTTCGGCCCCGTGGCGCCGATCATGACCTTCGGCGACCTCGACGAGGCGCTCGAGATCGCCAACGAGACCGACTACGGCCTCACCGCCGCCGTGTTCACGCGCTCGCTCCACGACGCCTGGCGGGCGGCGGAGGAGCTCCGGCACGGGACGGTCCACATCAACGAGACGACGAACTACTGGGACCAGCTCGCGCCGTTCGGCGGAGCGAAGAAGTCAGGCGCCGGCCGCGAGCTCGCGGGCTGGATCATCGACGCCCTCACGGAGACGAAGCAGATCACCTTCGACCTGAGCGAGTAGCGGACCGCCAGTCCGTGCGCAAGTAACAGACTGTTACTTGCAGATTCGGCGCGCTGCTTGCGACACACGCGTAGCGCGATCCTCGCGATCGTCGGGGGATGACCGTGTCCGCGCCGAGGATCGACTCGAGGCTCGTCGCCGCGATCGAGTGCCTGGACGACGAGTCCGTGCGCATCGCGGAGACGAATCGCCGGGTCGGCGAGATCGCAGAGGCTCTGGGGCTCGCCAGGCCGAGCTACGAGCAGGTGCGGACGATCGTGCACGAAACCCGCCGCCTCGGCCCGCGCGTAGGCCCGGGCCAGGTCCTGCTCGAGATCGCGTTCCGCGTGCGACCGCCGACGGCCTTCGGCGACTACCTCGCCGGCACGCTTCCGCCCGAGCCTCCGCGCAGACGGTAACGCTCCCCAAGTAACAGACTGTTACTTGGGCGACGGATGCGCCTCGCGGCTAGGCCGGGGTCGGCTGCAGGCGGGCGCGCTCGATGAGGCGCTCGGTGCACCGGAGCGAGTTGGCGCAGATGGTCGACGTCGGGGCCATCGGGCCCGACGTGGGGAAGACCGCGCCGTCGAGCACGTAGAGGTTCGGGACGTCGTGGGCCGCGCACCAGCGGTCGACGACCGACGTCGCCGGGTCGTCGCCCATCCGCGTCGTTCCGAGCAGGTGCCAGCCCCACTGCGACCAGTCGGCGACGATCGTCTTGGCCGCGCCGGCCGCCTCGTGCGCCTCGCGTGCCCGGGCCAGCTGGAAGTCGAGGTTGGCGCGCATCTCGTCGTCGATCGTGAAGGTGATCTTCGGCGCGGGGATCCCGTCGGCGTCGGTGAGCTCGGGGTCGATCGTGACGGTGTTCGACTCGTGCGGGAGGTCCTCGATCCCGACGCCCCAGTCGAAGGCGTGCCCGAGCGTCGACTCCGTCGAGGTCGTGCACCGCCGCGCCCCAGCGCTCGTCGAAGGGAAGCTCGTCGTACCGGAAGAGCGAGAAGAGCGGCCCGCCGAGCGGCATCACGTCCCACTGCGCGCCGAGCGGGAAGCCTCGCGACTCGTCGTGGTCGGCGAACTCGAGCGAGAGGAGCTGCGTCCCCCACGGGCCGAGCCAGCCCTCGAGGTCGTCCTCGTAGATCCCGAGGACGCTCATGTACGGGTGCAGCATGAGCCGCTTGCCGACGAGGCCGGAGGAGTTCGCGAGCCCGTTCTCGCCGCCGGAGAGGAGGAGCAGTCGCGCCGTACCGACGCCGTTCCCCGCGACGATGACGACGCTCGCCTCCTGCCGCTGCTCATTCCCGTCGCGGTCGACGTAGATCGCGCCGGTGGCGAGGCCGTTCCCGTTCGTCGTGATCTCGCGCACGCGCGCGCCCGTGACGAGCTTCGCGCCGTGCTCGAGGGCCTTCGGCCACATGGTCGTGTCCGTCGAGCTCTTCGCCCCCTTCGGGCAGCCCCACATGCAGGTGCCCGTTCGCTCGCAGCCGGCGAGGTTGTCGACCGGCTCGGAGCGGATCGCGTGGGCCGCGGGCCACCAGTGCCAGTTGAGCCTGTTCATGCCCTCGGCCGCCCTCCTCCCGAGCGCCCCGATGGGGATCGGCGGCAGGAGCGGCGGCGGCCCCGGCGGGTAGTTCGGGTCGCCGGTCATGCCGGAGATCTGCATCTCCTGGTCGATCTGCTCGTAGTACGGCTTCATCTCCTCGTAGGAGATGGGCCAGTCGTCGGCGATCCCGTGCAGCGTGCGGAGCTTGTAGTCCTGCGGCCGCAGCCGCACCCACTGGGCGCAGAAGTGGACCGTGCTCCCGCCGACGGCGTTGTACATCACGGGCGTGATCGGCGAGCCGGACACCTCGAGCGGGTAGTCGGACGGATGCTTGCGGGTGTTCGGGTTCGGGCTCCATTGCGCGTCGGCGACGAGCTCCCACTCGACCTTGTCGCCGGGGAAGTCGGCGGCGTTCTCCCAGCCGCCCTGCTCGAGGCAGACGACGGAGAACCCCGCCTCCGCGAGGTGCCGGGCCGCGACCGATCCTCCCGCGCCCGCACCGATGACGACGACGTCCGCCTTCTCGCCGTTGCCGCCGATCGCGAACGAGAGCGGGGCGGCCGGCTCGACGGGGTCGGCCGGCGGGGGCGGGGTCGTGTTGACCGCCCCGCGCGCGTAGACCGGGTCGAGGAGGCCGTCGCGCAGGTCGTACTCGGCCTCGTCCGAGAACGGCGGCCGCTTTCCCTGGCCCGGGTACCGGATCCGCTTGCGGATCTTGAGGTTCATGTAGTACCCGCCCGAGGCGATCTGGGCGAGGGCGGAGAAGCCGTCCGCGTCCTCCGCGTGCAGGCGGCGCGCCTCGGCCCCGGGATCCTTCCCCGCGGCCGCGTCGAGGACGGCGGTGAGCGGCGCCACGAGGTCGGGCCTGGCGGCCAGCGCCCGGTCGAGCCACTTCTCCGCCGACCCGGCGTCGCTGGCCGCGGGCATCGCGTCCGTCGCCGGGATGAGGACGTCGGCCAGCGCCCAGAACGTCGTGCGCTGCTCCGACGTCAGCGTCTGCTCGCTGGTGACCGCCATGGTTCCTCCTAGCCCGCGACCCCCGCGGTGCTGAACGCGGGCATGACCTCGTTCGCGATGAGCTCGAGCTGTCCCTCGACGTCGGGGACGTCGACGTCCCGCTGGGCGAACAGCTTGAGGATGTACGGGTCGGTGATGCAGAGGATCATGTGGTTGACGCCGGCGGACTCGATCTCCCTGATCTGCGCGGCGCACTCCTCGGGCGTGCCCGCGATGGAGAGCTTGTCGGCGATCTCGGGCGTCGTCATCTCGTACGCCTTCTCGAGGTCGCCGGTGCCGAGCACCTCGACGATCGCCTTCGTCTCGGCCGGGTCGATGTCGTGCGCCTCGAACTGCTCGTCCGGCTGGGAGGAGAGGTAGAACGTGACGATCGCGCGTGCCGCGGTCTTCGCCTTCTCCGAGTCGGGCCCGCAGGTGACGACGCACCAGGCGCCGATGTCGAGGCTCGTCCAGTCGCGCCCGGCGCGCTCGGCGCCGATCTTCACGTTGTCGACGACGTAGTCGTACCACGCCTTGTTGTAGCCCAGCGCGCTGTGGACGCCGTCGGAGACCTCGCCGGCGAGCTGCATCGACTTGGGCCCGCGCATGGCGCCGATGTAGAGCGGCAGCCGCTCCTGCACGGGGCGCGCGAAGGTGAAGAGCCCCGCGTAGCGGTGGAACTGGCCCTCGTAGGTGATCACGCCCTCGTCGAGGAACGTGCGCATGATCTCGTGCGCCTCCTTGACGCGCGAGAACGGCTTGATCGTCTTCCAGTCGACGCCGTACTGCGACAGCATCCCGAAGTTCCCGCAGGAGATGACGCCCTCCGCGCGGCCGCCCGTCAGCTCGTCGAGGGTGGCGAGCGCCTGGCAGATGAGCGTCGGCTCGCGGAGGTAGACGCTCGACAGGTTGGGCCCGAAGCGGACGTTCGTCGTCTTGTCCGCCGCCGCCGCGTAGAGCAGCCACAGGTCCTTGTGCCACGTCTCGTCGGCCGCGTAGCAGGCGTAGTAGCCGAGCTCGTCGGCCTTCTTGATGTGCGCGAGCGAGTCGGCGAGGGGGTAGTCGAGCAGTGTCGTGTAGCTGAACTTCATGTCGTGCCTCCTTCGGCGGCGTCGGCCTCGATTTCCTCCAGGAGCTCCTCGCCGGACAGGACGCTGTCCGCGAAGTGGTCGTGCATCCAGTCGAGGTGCTCCCAACGGCTGTCGACGATGCGGCGTGTGTCCCACGCGGGGATGTCCTGCTGGGGCGTGTGCTCGGTCATGAGCGCAGGGTCGACCTCGTAGATGTGGTCGAAGCGCATGATCACGTCGTCCTTGATCCGCTTCGCCTCGGGGGGCTTCTGCGCGGAGAGCCTGAAGCCGATCATTCGCCGTCCTCCTTGTTCGCACGCCGTTCGCTGGCCAAGGCGCGGCCTGGCGGCTGCAAGCCTGCGCAGGCCGGCGTCCTCGGTCGCGCCCGTAGCCTCCGGCTACGAACGCTCCCTGCGTCCTTGTCCTGCTTGCCTTTCGCTCGCCAGTCCATCGCCTTTTCCACCGATCGTCGTGCTACTCGTACGCCTGGTCGAGCAGGTACTTGCCGGGGTTCATGATGTTGTTCGGGTCGAGCGACCGCTTGATCGTCTTCATCACCTCGAAGCCGCCGCCCAGCTCGAGCGGGACGAGGTCGACCTCGCCCTCGCGGCACGAGCCGTGGCAGGCCGAGATCGAGCCGCCGTGCTCGATGGCGATGCGGGCGATCTCGCGCTTGGCGTCCACCCAGGCGGCCCAGCTCTCGTCGTCCCACTTCATCTCCCAGATGCCGATGTCGATCTCGGTGAGGTAGTCGCCCCACGATTTGAAGGCCCCGTTCGTGTAGGCGAACATGCCCCAGTCGTCGAACATGTCGAAGCGCTCGCGCAGGTCGGCGGCGATCGCGTGCCACTTCTCGCGGACGGCCGGGAGCTGCGAGTAGAGGATCGCCGCGTCCTCGCAGTGCCAGCTCATGAGCGCGACCTGGCCGTCCCGCGTCCGCCCGTGCTGCGGCGTCGCGTAGCGGTCGTGGCGCGAGGCCCAGTCGCCCTGGGAGATCTCGTCGCCCAGGTAGTGGCTCCCGTTCTCCTTCGCGATGCGCATGATCTGCTTCGCGCCCGCCCGGACCTCGTCCTTCTGGCCGTACATGGCGACGGCGACGACGCCGTTCACCCAGTCCGGCTGCGGGATGTAGGCCTCGTCGTCGCGGCGCAGGTACTTGACCTTCCACTCGTCGAAGAGGACGACCCCCGCCAGTGTCGCGAGGCCCGAGCGGGCGAAGTCGCCCGTCGCCTTCCAGGCGTCCTCGTAGGTCCTGTACGCGAAGAAGGCCGAGAACTCGGTCTCGGGCCGCTTGACGAGCTCGAGCGTCGCCTCGGTGACGATCCCGAGCGTGCCCTGGTGGCCCATGAACAGGTGCTTGAGGTGGTAGCCGCTCGACGACTTGCGCACCTTCCTCCCGCCGCCGTCGCCGACGCGGATGATCTCGCCCGTCGGGAGCACGATCTCGAAGCTGATCACGAGGTCGCGCGTGTGGCCGTAGCGGCCGCCGATGAGCGACCAGCCGCTCGTGCCGATCCGCCCGCCGACGAGCGAGCACGGGTACGACGCCGGGTTGTCCGGGTAGATGAAGCCGAGGGGCTGCAGCTCCTGGGAGAGCTTCAGCATGTTGATCCCCGGCTGGACGGTGACCGTGCGGTCTGCAACGTCGATCTCGAGGATCTTGTTCATGAGCTTGACGTCGACGAGGATCCCGTGCTTCAGAGGCACGGCCCCGTCGGTGAGCCCGGTGCCGCCGGCGCGGGGGACGACCGGGATCCGCGCGCGGTTGGCCAGCTTCACGACCTCGGAGATCTGCTCCGCCGAGGTGGGGAGGACGACGGCCTGCGGGATGTAGTCCTCCCACTTGTGCTTCGGGAAGGGCGAGGGGACGCGGGCGCGGTTGAAGAGCGCCGAGCGGCCGGTGAAGACGTGGTCCTCGCCGCAGATGGCGACGAGCTCGTCGACCAGGGTGTCGGGAAGGGTCGCGATCGCCATCTAATGCTCCTCCCAGTAATGCTGGCGAGATCTTGGGTCGCGAGCACCAAGCCAGAGGTCGCCCTCGGTCGCAGGCAAGGCCGGAAGCCTTGACAAGAGCGAGGGTGGGCTCTGGCGCCGCGTGATCGCGGGCCAGGGGCCGGTATGTTTTGCTGGGAGGGGCATTAGACCTCGAATCCGGCCGATTCGGCCACGAGCTCGAAGATGTCGAACACCTCGATCCCCTGCGCCTTGCCCTGCTCCGTGAGCGGGCGCTCCGACCACGGGCATGCCGAGACGAGCGTGTCGACGCCCTCGAGCGCCGCCGCCCTCTCCACCCGGCGGCGACTGATCTCGGCGGTGATCTCCGGCTTCTCGGTCGCGAGGTTCGAGCCGGCGCCCGAGCAGTAGGACCACTGCGTGACGTGGTCGACGTCGACGAACGTCAGCCCGGGGATCGCCCGCAGGATCTCGCGCGGCGACTTCCAGACCCCCATCCGCTTGTTCAGGCGGCACGGGTCGTGGTAGGTGACCGTCTTCTCGATCGGCGTGGTCAGCTTCAGCTTCCCCTCTCGGATGAGCTCGGCCACGAGGTCGACCCCGAGCAGGATCTCGAACTCGTCGAAGTTGTCATCGAGCGTCGGGTAGTGCTCGATGATCGTGATGTAGTCGTGCGGGTCGAGGCAGATGATCCGTTTCGTGCCCGTCTTGCGCCAGTCGAGCATGTTGTGCTCGGCCATCTTGTGGGCGACGTCCACGTACCCGGTCTCCCACATCGGCCCGCCGCAGCACCACTGCTGGCTCATGAGGCCGAACTCGACGCCCGCGGCGGCCAGGATGAGCGCGACGGCGCGGGGGACGGACGGCCGGTAGAACGCCGCCTCGCAGTCGGCGAAGAGGATCGTGTCCCCGCCGGTCGGGATGTCGAGCCCAGCCGCCCAGGCCCGGACCTTGCTCCCCGAGGTCTCGGTGCGCCACCCGAGCACGGGCTCGTTGCCCCAGCGGTCCGTGAGCTCCGCCCAGCGCTGCCAGTTCTCCTGGTGGATGCCCTCCTCGACCGCGAGCGTCCGCATCGCCCTGACGACGTCGATGGTCCGCTGGCGGAAGCGGTAGAAGTCCCCGGTGAAGAGGGTGTTCGGGCACCGGAGCTCGCAGGCCCCGCACATCGTGCAGTGCACGTAGTCCTCGGCGACGTCCTCGATCGTCAGGTGGCCCTCGTCCATGGCGACGACGTTGGCGTGGAACGCGGTGGGCGTGTGCCGCTCGTCGCGCGTGACCTGCATGACCGGGCAGACCTCGCGGCAGAACTTGTGGCCCGAGCTGAAGCAGTTGTACGCGGCGTTCCGCCACTCCTCGACGAGCGCCTCTGCGGGGGCTCCGTTCGTCGACTCACCGGAAGCCGTGCGTTCGGCCATCGAGCTCTCCTTTCGCCGAGCGGTGCGGTGCCGCGACTCTAATGGATCGCCGGATGCCAGACGAGTGCTCCGGTATAAGTCCGGGCGCGATGGCGACGACGGAGATGCAGGAGCCCGCCGAGTAGCGCTGGATGGGGATCGCTCTCGGTCTCACGGCCGCCCTGTCGTGGGGCCTGGCGGACTACTTCGCGGCTGTCGCCTCGCGGCGCACCGGCGCGTTCCGGGTCGTCCTCGGCTTCCACGTCATGGCGATGGGGCTCCTGGGCGCGCTCCTTCTCGCGACCGGGGAAGGGCTCGCGGACGTCTCGGGGGCGACCTCGCCTGGCTCGCGGGCGCGGGCGTGCTCGGCGGGCTTTCCTACCTCGCCTTCTACCGCGCTCTCAGCATCGGCCCGATCTCGATCGTGAGCCCGATCGTCTCGGCGTACGCGGCGGTGACGGTTGTCTGCGCGGTCGTCATCGGCGGCGAGCGGCTCGGAGGTGAAGAGGTCGCGGCCATCGTCGTCGTCATGCTCGGCGTCCTCCTCGCCTCGTCCGATCTCGCCCAGATGCGCTCGCTCGAGCGCGTCGCCGCCCTCGGCATCCTGCTCGCGCTCGCGACCGCCGTGCTGATCGGGGTCTTCGTCTACGGCGTCGCGTACTTCAGCGCGGACTACGGCTGGCTCGTCCCCATCTTCCTCGCGCGGGGGTTCTCGACCCTCTTCCTCCTCGCGGCGTCGCTCCCGGGCGGGGAGTGGCGGTTCCCGGACCGCTCGCCGAGCCTCCTGGCGATGATCGCCCTGATCGCCGTCGTCGACACGGTCGGCTACGTCGCCTTCAACTTCGGCGTCCGCCACGCGGACACGGCCGTCGTGGCGACGGCGGCGGCGCCCTACGCCGTCGTCCCGATCGTCGCCGGCGTCGTCCTCCTCCACGAGCGCCCGAAGGCGACCCAGTGGACCGGAGTCGGCTTCGTGATCGCCGGCCTCGTGCTCCTCGGTCTGACCGCGTAAGGGGGACGGCCGAGCCGTCCCCCTACCACCGCGTAGCTAGCTTCCGGTGACCGGTGCAGCCGGCGTCGCTGGAGCCTCGGATCCTTCCGGCATCGTCGGGACCTCTTCACGCCAGTGCGGCGACTCTTTGTCCTGCACGATGCGCCGGTACAGGAAGAGCAGGAGCGAGATGGCGAGGACACCGAAGCCGATGATCTTCACCTGAGCACCCTCGCCGTAGCCGCCGGCGGCGATCTGGAACCAGCCGACGCCGACGACGGAGAAGACGATGAACATGGCGCAGAGGACGCCGGCGATCGGCGTCCAGTAGTTGGCCAGCTTGATCGGCCGTGGCCAGTTCGGCCGATCCCTTCTCAGCAGAACGAACGCGGAGAGTGCGAACACGTGCGCCAGGACGTAGCCGATGTTGCTCGCCGCGAGGATGCCGAAGATGTTGCCGACGAAGAGGACGAAGAGGATGTTGATGACCGTGTCGAGGCTCATGGCGAACCCCGGGACGTTCCACCTGTTGAGCCTCCCGAGCTGCCTGATCGTGAGCCCGTCGTTCGAGATGCCGTAGAGCGCGCGGCTCCCGTCTGCCGTGGCGGTGTTCATCGAGATGACGAAGCTCGCCAGGATGACGACGACGAAGAAGTTGGTCAGGTCGCTCCCTACGAGCTGGTTCAGCGCTCCGACGTAGTCGTACGCCTCGACCGTCTCCGCACCCACGCCGCCGACCAGCCCGATCGGCAGGATCGTGTAGACGATCAGCGAGAAGATCGCCGCCGAGAGGAGCGCCTTTCTCGTGTCGTTGACGGTGTCCTTGTACTCGGGCGCGAATGTCGCGCACGTGTCGACGCCGCCGGCGGACCAGATCATGATCCAGATCCAGACGAGCGCCATCTGCCAGCCTCCCCAGGCAAGGCCGGGATCGTCCAGGTTGTACGTCAGGTTCGCCGAGTCGAAGTCGCCGTTCAGGAACGGCAGAATCATGAAGACGAAGAGCGGAACCATCAGGAGCACGCCCGCCAGGTAGTTGAACGTCACCGCGAGCCGCGCGCCGAAGAAGTTCCAGACCCAGACGAAGAGGATGACCCCTATCGCGATCAGGTGCTGGAGTCCGATAAAGACGCTCCCGGTGCTGAAATAGCCGTCGTCGATCTCGGCGCCGCCGAAGGCATTCGTGCCGTACGGCTCGTTCGGCCACCACGCCGCCTGGGCGATCGAGCCGACGAACAGGCCGAGGAAGGCGAGCACGACCGACCAGCCGATCCAATAGCCGAAGGTGGCGATCGGCCCCACGAGCGTCGTGTACTTGCGCCAGCCCTCGTTCGCGTAGAGGGGGAACCCGCCCGATTTGTTCGGGAACATGGCCGCGAGCTCGGAATAGAGGACCATCACGAACACGATCAGGAGGGCCGTGATCCCCCACAACATGGCGGCGCCCCAGCCACCGAGGTCGAGGACCGAATAGCCGAGGGACCCCAGGAGGAAACCCGGATTCGCGAGCGCCAGCACGAATCCGTCATACCAGCGGAGGGTCTTGAGGAGGTGACGCTCCTCGACGACTGCCTGAGCCACGTTCTACCTCCGAGTCTCGTGCGTCATGCCTGGATCGTGCGCGCGACCGTACCACCTGGTCCGGACGCGTTCAAAGCCCAACCGTCGGAGCGGTCGAACGTGCGAGAAGTGTCCCCCGTAGAATCGGAACTGACGTGCGCAAGCCGCCGATCACGATCAGGTGCGACTGCGGCGAGACCCGGGAGGTGCCGTACGGCGAGCGCTGGCGTTGTGAGGGATGCGGGCGGGCCTGGGATACGAGCCAGATCCCAGTCGACGAGTACGAGGGCCTGCTCCGGAGAATGCGGCGCGCGCGCCTCGAGGCGGTCGGGGTCGCCGTGCTGCTCGCTGCGATTCTCGTACCCCTGATCGTCCTCGCCGACGCGCGCTTCATCTTCGTCGTTCCCGTCGTCGCCGCGGCGTGGCTGTTCCTCTACCTTCCGTCCTGGCGGCGGAGGGCGCGGCGGACGGCCCACGAGTCCCCCCGCTGGGAGCTCCACCCGGAGTAGGCCGGTGCTGACGCTGCGTCGAGCCTCCCCGCGCGAGACGACGGGATCCCTCGTGCCCCGAGGACGGCCGGTCTTGCTCGCCACCATGGACGTCCCGTTCGATGAGGCCGCCGCCGAGTTCGCCGTCGACAGCGCAGTCGAGTGCGGTCAGCCGCTGATCGTCGCCAACGTCGTCGAGATCCCGTTGGCGCCGCTGTGTGTCGGGATGGGCTATGGCTCGCTCGATCCGGACGAACACGACGCGGCGAATCTCAGGGCCCCGGCCGAGCTCGCGCATGCGCTCGGGGTCGAGATCGAACGCCTGCGCGTTTTGAGCCCGCACCCGGTGGCGGCGCTCCTCGAGCTGACGACCGAGCGGCGGCCGGGCCTGCTCGTGTTCGGCCCCGACCGGACACGGCTGAAGCCTCGTGCCTACCGCAAGGCCGTGAAGCGGATCGTCGACCGCGCCGCCTGCCTCGTCTGGGTCGCGGACGCCCGAGCTCAGTAGGTCTTCGCCGTCAGGCCTCCGTCGACGAGAAGCGGCGTCCCGCTCACGAACGACGACTCGTCGGAGACGAAGAAGACGGCGGCCGTCGCGACCTCGCGCGGGTGCGCGATCCTCTTCCCGGGGTACGCGGCCTCCATCTCCGCCCGGGCGGCGTCGGGGTCCTCGGTCCCGTCGAAGTACTGCTGGATCATCGGCGTCTCCATGTCACCCGGGCAGATGCAGTTGCAGCGGATGCCGTCGAGCGCGTAGTCGATCGAGATCGCCTTCGTGAGCCCGAGGACGCCCGACTTCATTGCCGTGTACGCGGCGAGGTAGCCGTCGCCGGTGAACGAGAGGATGGAGCCGAGGTTCACGATCGAGCCGCCTCGCCCGGACTCGAGCATCGCCTTGACCGCGTGCTTGCAACCCCAGAAGGTGCCGGTCAGGTGCGTCGCGACGAGGTCGTCCCATTGCTCGTTCGTCGTCTCGTGGAGGCGCCCCTCGCCGAGGATGCCGGCATTGTTGACCATGAAGTCGAGGGCGCCGAACTCCTCTCGACAGCGCGCAATCGCGGCGACGACGTCTTGCTCGCGGCGCACGTCGCCCTCGACGAAGACCGCGCGTCCTCCGGCCGCAACCCCCTCCTCTGCGGTTCGGGTACCGGCCTCGACGTCGCGCGCGACGCCGACGACGCTCGCGCCCTCGCGGCAGAGCGCGAGAAGGATCTCGCGGCCGAGGCCGCGAGACGTCCCCGTCACCACGCCGGCCTTGCCCTCGCAGCGCACGGCACTAGCTCCGCGGCCGGGACTTGCCCGGATCGTAGATCGGGAAGTCCTCGACCGTCGCCGGGGCGGTGCCGTCGCCGACGGCGACCTCGACGGTCTCGCCCTTCGCGGCCAGCGGCGTGTCCAGCACGGCCATCCCGATCACCTTCCCGAGCGTCGGGCTCTCGCAGGGGCTCGTGAGCGTCCCGGCCGGCTCGCCGTCCTTCGTCACGGCGGCGCCGTACTCGGGGACGTCGCTCCCCTCGACCGAGAGGGTGACGAGCCTGCGCGGCGGCGCCTTCGCGGTCTCGGCGAGCGCCGCCTTCCCGCAGAAGTCGCCCGTGTCGAGCCGGATCACCTTGTCGAGCGACATGTCGTAGGGGTTCGTCTCGTGCTGGAAGTAGTCGTAGCCGATGAAGATGAGCCCCGACTCGATGCGGACCGTCTCCACCGCGGCGAGGCCGTACGGCTTCGCGCCCGGCGCCGGTGACGACGCCCCAGAGCTCCTCCGCGTAGTCCGGCTCGCAGAAGATCTCGTAGCCGAGCTCCCCGGAGTACCCCGTCCGCGAGACCCAGGCGGGCACCCGGCCGACGTGCACCTGGTGCGGGAAGAAGCGGAAGTAGCCGAGATCCTCGACCGGCTCGTCGACGAGGTCGGCGAGGACCTCCCGCGAGCGCGGCCCCTGGAGCTGGAGATGCGGGAGCTTCTCCGTGATCGGCTCGATGGCGACCTCCATGCCGGCGACGACGTCGTTCATGTGGTCGAGGTCGGAGTCGAGCGCGGTGATCACCCAGCAGCTCGCGTCCGTGAACTTGAAGACGGTGCCGTCGCCGACCATCTTCCCGTCCTCGTCGCAGAAGGGCGCGTAGCGGATCTGGCCGATCTCGAGGCCGAGCATGTCGTTCGTGAAGATGCGGTCGGCGGCCGCGAGCGCGTCGGGGCCGGTGAAGTCCCACTTGCGAAGCGGCGACTCGTCCCAGACGCCCACGTCGCGGCGGATCGCGTGGTGCTCGGCGACCGCGTCGCCGAAGTGGCTCGGCCAGTACCAGCCTTCCCAGTCCATGAACTCGGCGCCGCTCTGCTCCTGGACGCGGTGAAAGGCAGTCCGGATGATTCCCGTGTCGGTGCTCATTCAGCCTCCTCGTGCGTAGGGCGCCAGCCTAAAGCGTCGGAGACCGCGCGCTGCACGCGCCAGAAGAGGACCGAGCGCCGCCGCGCGGGCGTCGTCGTCGAACCGGGGGCCCGGGCCCTGGAGGCCGAGGACCGCCGCGAGCTCGCCGCGGCTCCCGTGCACCGGGGCGGCGATCGCGTTGAGGTCCTCCTCGCGCTCGCCGAGCGCCTCGGCCCAGCCCTGCTTCCGGACGGTCTCGATCTCGGACGCGAGGACGGCGCGGTCGGTAATCGTCCGGTGCGTGAAGGCGGGGAGGCGCCCCGGGCCGAGCTCGACCTGCCCGAACGCGAGGGCGACCTTCCCCGTCGCCGTCGCGTGAGCGACGCTCGGGCGTCCGAGCGTCGCGACGCTCTGAACCGACGAGCCGCTCTGGACGAAGTCCACGGTCACCGCATCGGGGTCGCCCGGAGCGCTCAGGGTCGCCGTCTCGCCGGTCTCGGCGACGAGCGCACGCAGCTCGGGCCGGGCGACCTCGCGCAGGTCGAGGCGGGCGAGCACGGCGTTGCCGAGCTGGAGGAGGCGGATGCCGAGCCGGTAGCGGCCGGTGTCCGCCACGTGGTCGACGAGGCCGGCCTCGGCGAGCGTGGAGAGGAGGCGGGACACGGTGCTCGGGTGGAGGCCGGTGCGCCGCGCGAGCTCGTTCGTCCCCAGCTCGGACCCGTCGTCCGCGAGGGCGTCGAGCACGGCGACCGCGCGCTCGACCGCGGCGACGTGCCGGCTCGCTGGCCTTCCGGTTCGGGCCATGCTACGGTCAGTATGACAGTTACGCAACGCCATTGCCTAGGAGGCAATTCGATGATCGAGGCCGGACGCGCGCCCTCTGCTAGAAGTCGGAGAGGGATGGCGAAGGAGCGGAGCAAGCCGGTGATCGGCCTGTCGCTCGGCCTGCACGACTTCGGCGACTACGCGGGCGTGGGCTTCCAGCGGCCGGTCGCGCTCGCAGGCGGGGTCGGGCTGACGCTCCCGCGGGTCGACCTCGAGGACGCCCTCGACGCCTGCGACGGGATCCTCCTCGGCGGCGGCCGCGACATCGACCCGAGCCGCTACGGCCAGGAGCCCACCGACCACCTCGCCTCGACCGAGCCGCGCCGCGACGCCTTCGAGCTCGAGCTCACCGAACGGGCCCTCGAGCGCGGCCTCCCCATCCTGGGCATGTGCCGCGGGATCCAGATCCTCAACGTCGCCCTCGGCGGGACGCTCGTCCAGGACCTGACCCTCAAGGAGGAGTGGGCCGAGCACCCGACCGACCGGGGCTGGAGGGCGTGGAAGGAGGTCGAGCGCTCCTCGCTCGAGGGCGAGGACGACGTTCCCCCGCACCCGCGTCACGTGATCGAGATCGAGCCGGGGAGCAGGCTCCACGAGGCCCTCGGCGCCGACGAGATCGAGGTCGACAGCTTCCACCACCAGGCCCTCGACCGCGTCGCCGACGACCTGACCGTCGTCGCGCGCGCTCCCGACGGCGTCGTCGAGGCGGTCGAGCTCGACGGCGAACGGCTACGTCCTCGCCGTGCAGTGGGAGCTGCAGGAGGAGTGGCGGGTCGACCGTCGCTTCCTCGAGCCCTTCGCCCGCTTCGTCGCGGCGGCCGGCCGGCGAAAGGAGTCGTGATGCCCGACCTCCCCGCCTCGTCCCGCTTCGTCGTCGTCGGCGCCGGCATCCACGGCCTCTCGACCGCGTACCACCTGGCGAAGGAGCTCCGCACGCGCGGCCTCGGCTCCGGGAGGGACGTCGTCGTGCTCGAGAAGTCCGAGCCCGGCGCGGGAGCGTCCGGCATCGCCTGCGGCGTCGTTCGCAACAACTACTTCCAGCCGGCCATGAGCGAGCTCATGCAGGCGTGCGTCGAGGTGTGGGAGTCGGATCCCGCCGCCTACGCCTACAACCCGGTCGGCTACGTCGCCCTCGCCCCGGCCGTCCAGGCGCCCGACCTCGCCGCGACGTACGAGCGCCAGGAGCAGATCGGCTACCGCTCCGAGCTCATCACCGGCGAGGCGGAGGTGGACGCGCACATGAAGGAGCTCTTCCCCGACTGGCGCGCGAAGGGCGTCACCGCCTGCCTCCACGAGCACCAGGGCGGGTTCGCGTTCAACCGCGAGTCGGTGCTCGGGCTTGCCGGCAAGTGCGGCGAGGAGGGCGTCGACATCGTCACCGGCGTCGAGGTGAAGGGAATCGAGGCGGAGGGCGGCGGCACGGTCCGGGCGCTCGAGACGAGCCGCGGGCGGATCGAGGTGGGCGAGCAGCTCGTCATCGCGCCCGGCCCCTGGGCCAAGCGCTTCTGGGCCATGCTCGAGCTGCCCATGTCGATCGACGTGCGCACCCCCTCGGGCGAGGTCGTCGAGGACCAGCCGATGTGGACGTACTGGAACCTCCAGGAGGGCGAGATCACGGTCGACCCGCTCATGTTCGCCAGGGCCGACGGGAGCGCCCCGCCGGTGATCCACCTCGACACGGACGCGCCCCTCTACACCGACGAGGGCGAGCTCGTGACCGACGAGCTCTGGGGCATCTACTTCAAGCGCGACCGCCACGGCGTCCAGGGCGGCGCCTCGCCGCTCGTCGTCGACGGAGACGTCGACCTCGACCCGTACCCGTCCACGACCGACGTCGACCCGTCCTTCCCGGACATGTGGTGCGCGGCGCTTTCGCACGCGATGGAGCGCTTCGAGGGCTCGCGGCCCCGCTACAAGACGGCGCGGTCGGGAGGCGTCGGCGCGTTCACCGCCGACAACTTCCCGGTCTTCGACTACATGCGCCCGAACGCCTACGCAGTGCTCGACTCGAACCACGGCTACAAGATGATCGGGGTCGGGCGGGAGGTGGCGAAGGTGCTCCTCGGCGAGCACTCGAGCCTGCTCTATCCGTTCCGCTTCGAGCGCTTCGCCACCGGGGACCTCCACCCGGTCTCGCACTCGCCCTATCCCTGGTCCTAGCCCGGGTCGTCGAGGGCGAGGCGGCGCGCGAGCCAGGCCTTCGTCGTCGACTGGACGAGGAGCGTGACGACGATCGCCAGCGCGACCGCCGTGACGATCTCCGCCTCGTGCGGGACGCCCTTCGCGACGAGCACGCCGGCGATCGCCGCTGGCACCACGCCCGTCTCCCGCGTCCAGCCGACGAAGACGAGCTCCTCGCGCGTCCAGCGGCCGCGGCGGTCGGGGCCGAGGCACGCGAGGACGGTGAGCGGGCGCGCCACGAGGATGAGGGCGGCGACCGTGGCGAGGGCCGGGAGCCAGTTCTCGCGGATCTCGTCGAAGGGGAGGTTCGCGCCCAGCGTCAGGAAGACGAGCATGACCATGAGATCCGCGACGATCTCGACGAACGACCGCATCGCCCGCTCGTGCGTCGAGTGCATGCCCAGGCCGAGCTGGTCCATGTTGCTGACGATGAAGCCGGCGATGAACGCGCCCAGGTAGCCGCTCCCGCCGGCGACGTCGATCGTGAAGTACCCGGCGGAGACGACCAGGAGCACGGCCACGGCGGACGACTCGCGCCAGATGCCGGGGCGCTGCTGGGAGATGACGAGCGCGAGCACGATGCCGGAGACGATCCCCAGAGCGGTCGAGATCCCGATGTCGAGGACGAACTCGCCCAGCGGGTCGGCGAGCGACCCCCCGCCCTCGACGACGAAGGCGGCGACCGCGAGGGCGAGCACGGCGCCGGTGGGATCGTTGAGCGCCGACTCGGCGACGACGGTCTGCGCCACCTTCGGCCGGAGCCGCATCCGCTCGAAGAGGGGGATGAGGATGGCGGGATCGGTGGGCGCGAGCACGGCGCCGATCAGCAGGCCCGACTCGAAGGGGAGGCCGAAGGCGAGTGCCGCGGCCGTCCCCGTGACGAACGCGGTGATGAGGACCCCGGGGACGGCGAGGAGCCCGAGCCCGACGAAGACGGGCCGGAGGACGTCGAGCGAGAGGCCGAGCCCGCCGTAGAAGAGGATCATCGAGACGCCGAGCGTGAGGAGGACCTGCACGGCGGCGGAGTCGGCGGGCAGGTCGACCGCATCGGCGACCTCGGGCCCGAGCAGCGCGCCGACCGCGAGGAGCACGACCATCCGCGGCACGCGCAGGAGGCCCGCGACGAGCTCGGCGCCGAGACCGGCGGCGAGGAGGATCGCCAGCGTCTGGATCACGTCGCGCGCGGACACCGCGTGGATTCTGCTCTGCGCCGAGGACGGTTGCGCGGCCGGGCGCCGTGGCTCACGATGGTCGCGTGTTCCTCGTCTACTTCTCGCCGCCGCCCGGGCAGATCATGTTCCTGCTCACCCTCTTGATCGCGCTCTACCTGACGGTGATCGAGCTGCGCGAGTTGGAACCACGGCCCCATTTCACCTGGTGGGGCTGGTGGCTCTCGCTCGTCTTCCTGACTCACTTCATCGGCTACCTCATCCTCCGTGGTTACGTTGTCTACCGACGCCGACACCGAGCCCGAGCCTAAGCGGGCGTTCAGGGACCGGCCGCTCGGGCGGATCGCGATGCTGCTCGCCGTGTTCCTCCTCGCCGTCGTGGCGACGAAGACCTGCGCGTCGCGAGACGAGAACGTCGACTTCGAGGAGGCGGAGGCGATCGCCAGGGACGCGGTCGATTTCGCGCCGGAGCAGGTAGTCGTCCGGCCCGTCCAGCGAGGACTTGATGCGCATCTCTACTGGGCGGTATCTCTTTCGACGAAGAACGCCGCCGGGTTCAGGGAGGACTGCGCGACCGTTCTCGTGGACGCCGAGACGGGATCTGCCGAGGTGCAGCCGTGCTGACCGTGCCTATGTGAACTCTCGACACTGCCTAGAGCGAAAAGGTGGACAGGGCGTACCTGTGCCCCGTCCGACACGTTTCGTACGGTAGGCGCGGGTTTGGTGTCGTGCAGCGCTTTGGTGGCGTGCGTCCCTAGGAGGGCTTGCTGATGGCCTCGTCGCTCGCGTCCCTGCTTTCCTCGCTCTTCGCTCAGGCGCCGAGCATCGAGGAGGTCAACGCCAAGGTCGACCTCGACAGCCTGGTCCTGCTCGAGGTCTTCTACTTCTTCACGGTCGTGGTCATGTGGCTGATCCACGTCGGCTTCATGGCGTACGAGGCGGGCGTCGCACGGCGCAAGAACATCATGTCGACGGCGATGAAGAACATCCTCACCATCGCGGTCGTCACGCCGAGCTTCTACTACTTCGGCTGGTACATCTACGGCTGCTTCCAGCCCGGCGGCCCGGCGCAAGGCCACTCGGGACCAGACCTTCCCGGTCTCCCAGACTCTGGCTTCTGCGGTCTCACCGCCCCCTGGAGCGCAGGCATGGGCGGCAACCTGGAGTCGAGCTACGTGGGGCATCTGAGCCTCGTCTTCTTCCTCGCCTTCCTCCTCTTCTCCTGGACGACCGGCTCGATCATGTCGGGGGCGCTCATCGAGCGCGTCCGTCTCTCCGCGTACCTCATCCTCACAGTGCTCCTGGGCTCCGCCGTCTGGATCATGGACGCCGCCTGGGGCTGGAGCTCCGGAGGCTGGCTCGTCCTCAACTACGGCTTCCACGACTCCATCGCCTCGCTGGTCGTCCACGGCGTGGCCGGCGCCTTCACCCTCGGGGTTCTCCTCAACCTCGGGCCACGCATCGGGAAGTACGACATGGCGGGCAGAGCCAGATCCTTCAGACCTCACAACACGCACATGACCCTCATGGGTCTGATGCTGATCTTCACGGGGTTCTACGGGTTCTACGCCGCCTGCCTGTTCATTACGTCGACGGCCTTCCCGGGCTGGCTCAACATCTACCTGAACCCGACGACCCTGGGGACGATCGCGATGGTGATCACGTTCGGCTTCGCCGGCGGCTTCACGGGCGGCTGGATCGCCAGCAGGGGAGATCCGTTCTGGACGATGTCCGGCGGGCTCGCGGGCGTGATCTCGGTCTCCGCCGGCGCCGACGTCTACCACCCCTCGCTCGGCTACCTGCTCGCCGCCACCGGCGGCATGGTCGCCGTCTGGTCCGGGAACTACATCGAGAGGAAGCTGCGCGTCGACGACGCGGTCGGGGCGGTGGCCGTCCACGGGGTTTGCGGCTTCTACGGCGTCTTCCTCGTCGGCATCTTCGCCGGCGGGTACCCGACGGGGCTGAACAACGTTCCCTCGTCGTTCGGCGGCCAGATGATGGGCATGCTCGCCTTCTTGCCGCTGGCCTTCCTGCCCGGCTACATCGTCAGCTGGCTCCTGAAGAAGGCGAACCTCCTGCGCGTCCCGCCCGAGGTCGAGCTGGAAGGCCTCGACATGGCCGAGTTCCAGCAGGACTTCTACCCGGAGTTCGAGCGCGTTCCCGAGACGATCGTCCTGCCGACCGGCGAGGAAGTCGAGGCAGCACCTATCCTCCTCGAGGAGTTCGCGCGCACGAACGGACACGGACCATCGACGCCGTCGCCGGCGGAAAGGAGGTAGGCCGTGATCGACAGCTTCCCCTTCGACAGCTGGGAGGACGCCACGTCGACGTTCTGGACGTTCGGCCCGGAGAACTCCACCGGCACGTACGTCCTCACCGCTCTCGGAGTCATTCTCATGGTCGGGGCGCTCATCTACTGGGTGTGGCTGGAGAACAGGAAGCTGACCGCTCAGGCCGAGCTTCTGCGCGGCGCAGGCGCGGCCGCCCGACCCGGTGGCGCCGAGCCGCTCGCCGGGCCCTCGACCGACCCGGGACCCTAGGAGGAATGCGCGATGGCTCGTGAGAAGCAGATCGAGTTCCCACCCGAGCAGACTCACGTCAAGTGGCTCACGCCGGCGATGCTCCTTCTCTCTCTGGCCTGCATCGTCATCGTCGTGATCATCCTGCTCGCCCACCCGAGCGGGGAGTTCATCGGGCCCTGGTAGTCCGGGCACGCGCCCGAAGGCGGTGCTATAAGAAGGCCATGTCGCGCCTCTACCTTCTCTGCGGCCTCTGCGGGCGGCAGCAGGCGGACGGGCTCCTCTCGCGCGGGTACTGGGGGCATCTGGAGCTCGGAAACGGGAGCGCACTGCGCGCCTGCCCGACCTGCAAGGAGCAGCACTCCGACTGGGAGTCCCGCCTCCGCAGCATGCACGATCCGAGCACGGGCGACGGGCACCTGATCGCCCAGCCCGAATCCGCCTAGACGCGATTCCGGCGCACCGGCCCGACCTCCTCCGGTCGGAGTAGCCTTGCGGCGTGCCGCCGAGACGTCGCCGCCGCACTCACGGTCTCGAGCGGGTTCTCGGGGCGCCGGCCCTCTTCTCGACGGTCTACGGGAACGTCGGCTCGTCGATCTACTACGCGCTCGGCGTCACGGCCGTCTTCGCCCTCGGCCTGACGCCCCTCGTCTTCGTGATCGCCGGGGTCATCTTCGCCGCGACGACGCTGACCTACGCCGAAGGCACGGTTCGCTTCCCCGAGGCCGGGGGCTCCTCGAGCTTCGCCCGCCACGCGTTCAACGAGGTCGTGAGCTTCGGAGCGGCCTGGGCCCAGATGCTCAACTACGTGATCACGATCGCCATCTCGGCCTTCTTCGTCCCGCACTACCTCTCGATCTTCTGGGAGCCGCTCCGGGAGAACCCCTGGGACATCGTCGGCGGAGCGATCGTGATCGTCGTGCTCGTCGCGCTGAACATCGTCGGGGTGAAGGAGGCGGCAGGGCTCAACATCGTGCTCGCCGTGATCGACTTCGCCACCCAGCTCCTCCTGGTGCTGCTCGGGGTCTTCCTGGTCCTCAGTCCGAGCGTCCTCTCCGCCAACGTTCACTGGGGCGTGGCGCCGACGTGGAGCGACTTCTTCCTCGCCATCCCGATCGGGATGATCGCCTACACGGGGATCGAGACCGTCTCGAACCTCGCCGAAGAGGCACGCGACCCGAGCCGCAACGTCCCCCGCGCGTATCTCATGACCGCGGTCGCCGTCTTCGCCATTTACCTGACGCTGCCCGCGGTCGCGCTCTCGGCGCTCCCGGTCGAGCTCGTGGACGGCGAGTACCAGACGCTCCTCGGACTTCCGCCCGAGGAGGGGGGCTTCGCCAACGATCCCATTCTCGGGGTCGTCGACAACCTCGGGATCTCGGGCACGTTCCTCGACGTGCTCCAGATCTACGTCGGCGTGCTCGCGGCCACCATCCTCTTCATCGCCACGAACGCCGGGGTGATCGGGGCGTCGAGGATCACGTACGCGATGGCGGGGTACCGACAGCTGCCCGAGGTCTTCCGGCGTGTCCACCCGCGCTTCCGGACGCCGTATGTCGCACTCATCGTCTTCGCCGGCTTCGTGTCGATCCTGACGCTGCTCCCGGGCCAGGTGAACTTCCTCGGGACGATGTACTCGTTCGGCGCGATGCTCTCGTTCACGATCGCCCACGTCTCGATCATCACGCTTCGGGCTCGCCACCCCGGCGACGAGCTCGTGTTCAGGGGGCGTCCGAACGTGCGCCTGCGCGGCGTCGACTGGCCTCTCTTCGCGTTCGTGGGCATGCTCGGCACCGGTCTCGCCTGGCTCGTCGTCGTCGTCGAGGAGCCCGTGACCCGGTGGGTCGGTCTCGGGTGGCTCGCGGTCGGCTTCCTGTCCTTCGCGGTGTACCGGCGACGGCTGCGCCTTCCACTGCGAGAGACGGTTCGTGCCCCCCAGATCGTCCTCGGCGCTGCCCTCGAGCTCGATTATCGAACGATCGTCGTCCCGGTCGTCCGCTCAGCCGAGACCGAGGAGGCGCTCGTCGCGGCCGCGCGCCTGGCAGCCGAGCGAGGTGCAAGGATCGCCATCGTCGCGGTGCTCGAGGTGCCGTACTCGCTGCCGCTCGACGCCGACCTGCCGGAGGAGGAGGCCGAGGCGAACGAGCTGCTCGACGAGGCACGGGCGGTCGTCGAGCGCTACGGCGTCCGCGCGGTGGTTCGCCTCGCCCGAGCGCGACGGGCGGGGCCCGCGATCGTCGAGGACGCGGTGCAGCGTCAGGCCGAGCTCATCGTGGTGGGCGCCGAGCGCCGGGCCGTCCGAGGCGCACGGACTCCTATCTTCGGGGGCACCGTGCGAACCATCCTGAAGACCAGCCCCTCCCGCGTCCTCGTCACTGCGGGACGGAAGGCCGCGTGACAGCCGGCGCCCGCGCGGCCACGACGCTCGCGCTCTCCGCGCTCCTCGTCGTGCTCGGCGTCGTCGTCCTCGTCGAGACCGCGGTCGTGGGCGGCAGCCTCGGATACGTCCTCGGCGCGCTCCTGACCCTGGCCGGCGGCCTGCGGATCTACCTTGTGAGGAGGTCGTAGGTGGCCAGGCCGCTTCCCGGCCTGCGGCGGGTGCTCGGCCCCGGCTCCGTGGCCTCCGTGGCCTACGCGGAGGTCGGCGTCTCGATCTTCATCGCGCTCGGGGTCGTGGCGCTCTACGGCGGGCAGCCTCACGCCCGTGGATCCTGCTCGGCGTCGGGGTCGTCTTCCTCTGCGTGTCCCTCTCGTACGCGGAGGGGACCGCCGCGATCCCGGAGGCCGGAGGCGGCGCGCTCTTCGTCCGGCGCGCGTTCAACGACCCGGCCGGGTTCGCGACGGGGTGGGTGCTCCTCCTCGACTACGTGATCGTGATCGCGCTCGCCGCGCTCTTCGTGCCGCACTACGTCGGGGCCGCCATGCAGTGGGACGCGCTCACGGACGAGCCGTGGGACGGCATCGTCGGGATCGCCGTCATCGCGGCCGTGGCCGGCGCGCGGCTGGTGCGGCGGTCGGAGCTCTACCGGCTCGCGCCCGTCATCGCCGGGGTCGCGCTCCTCGTCCACCTGGTCCTCGCCGTGCTCGGTCTCGTCTTCCTTTTCTCGTGGGACGAGCTCGCGAGCGGCGCGCGGCCGAGCGTGGGCGACGTCGCCTTCGCCTGCGCGCTCGCCGACGCTCGCCTACACGGGGCTGGAGACGGTCGCGAACTACGCCGCCGAGACGCGGGGCGCTGGCAGGACGCTCTCGCGCAGCCTGTTCGCCGCGATCGCGGCGGTCGTCGGCGTGACGTTCCTCCTCGGCCTCGTGGGGACCGGCGTGCCGGACCTCGCCACGGAGTGGCGGCGGGCACCGCTCGTGGGCATCGCGGTTGCGCTCGAAGGCTCGATCCCCGACGCCCTCGAGGACGCGCTCCGGGTCTCCGTCGGGCTCGCCGGCGCCCTCGTCCTCGTCGCGGCGATCTCGACGTCCATCTCCGGGATCGGGCGCCTCACCTACTCGCTCGGGACCCACGACATGCTCCCGCACGCCTTCGCCCGGCTGAGCCGGCGGACCCTCATCGCGCCCGTCGCGATCCTGAGCGCCGCCGTCGCCGCGGTCGCGTTGCTGGTCGCCGGGAACGTCGGCTCCGGCGAGGTGAGCTTCCTCGCGAGCCTCTACAGCTTCGGGATCCTTCTCGCCTTCACGGCCGCCCAGCTCGCCGTGATCGCGCTGCGCTTCCGCGAGCCGAGCCTGCCGCGGCCCTTCCGGGCGCCCGGTGACGTCCGCATCCGCGGCGTCGCCGTGCCGCTCCCCGCGCTCGTCGGAGCGCCGCTCACGTTCGTCCTCTGGATCGCCGTCGCTGGCGACGCACGAGGCTGCCCGCATCGTCGGCCCGCTCTGGCTGCTCGCCGGCGGCGGTCGTGTATGTCGCGGTCAGGCGCTCGGCCCACGAAGGCGTGCTCGCGCGGATCGTCCCGGCAGAGCCGGACCTCGTTCCCGAGGAGGAGGAGGGCGTCTACGAGCGCATCCTCGTGCCGCTCAAGCTCGGGCTGATCGGCGAGGAGGTGCTGGCGACGGCGGTCAAGCTCGCGGAGGAGCACTCGTGCACCGTGCGGGTGCTCCACGTCCTCCGGGTGCCCGCTCGAGCTCCCGCTCGACGCGGATCTGCCCGAGCGAGGAGCAGGCGGCGGAGTCGTCGCTCGCCGAGGTCCGGGAGCTCGCGAGCGAGCACGGAGTCGAGGTCGAGACGGCGATGACCCGCGCCCGGTCGCTCGGCGAGGCGATCGTCGGACGAGGCGCTCGCGAGCGGAGCCGACCTCGTCGTCATGGGCTCGGCCCCGCGCTGGCGGCGCCAGTCGCGCTTCTTCAGCCCCACCGTCGACTACGTCCTGCGCAAGGCGCCGTGCGAGGTCATGGTGGTGACCTATCCTCAGGGCGTGCTCGAGGAGGAGACGGCGGAGGTGGAGGCGTGAAGGCCCTCGTCGTCGGCTGCGGCCGCGTCGGCTCGGCCCTCGCGCGCAGGCTGCACGCGGCCGGCTGGGAGGTCTCGGCGCTCGACGAGAACGAGGAGGCGCTCACGCGGCTTGGGGAGAGCTGGCCCGGTCGGTTCCTCGTCGGCCACGCCATGGACACGGACGCGCTCGAGGAGGCCGGCATCGCCGACGCGGACGCGGTGATCGTGGCGACTGACGGGGACAACACGAACATCGTCGTCGCCCAGATCGCGACGCAGCGGTACAAGGTCCCCGCCGTCGCGGCGCGCATCCTCGACCCGGCGCGGGCGGAGTTCTACAGCGGCCGCGGCTTCCACGTCGTCTCGCCGACGAAGACGGCCATCGAGTCGCTCGCCTCCTGGGCCCTCGACGGTCGGGAGGCCTGAGTGTTCGTGATCGTGGTCGGCGGGGGGAAGGTGGGGACGAGCCTCGTTCGGACGCTCATCGACCTGCGGCACGAGGTCGTGATCGTCGAGCAGGATCGCCGCCGGTTCGAGGCGCTCGAGGAGGAGTACGGCCACCGCGCACGCTCGGGCGACGCCACGGAGATGCGGGTACTCGAGCAGGCCGGGATCACCCGACCGCCCGACATCCTGCTCGCGGTAACCGGCGACGACGAGGACAACCTCGTCATCTGCCAGCTCGCGCGCGAGCGTTACGACGGTGCCCAAGGTCATCGCCCGGGTCAACGACCCGCGCAACCAGTACATCTTCGACCTGCTCGGCATCGCGCCCACGGTGTCGCCGACGTCCATGGTCCTCGCGCTCATCCAGCACGAGGTCCCGGAGCACGAGCTCGTCCAGCTGCTCGAGCTGCGCAAGGAGAACCTCGAGATCGTCGAGGTCGAGATCGCGGCGGGCGCCGCCGCCGCCGGGAAGCGCATCGAGCAGCTGCAGCTCCCCGAGACGGCTCGCCTCATCTCGGTCATGCGGGACGGCAAGGCCGAGATCGCGGTCGGCGGCACCGAGCTCCGGGCCGGCGACCAGGTGCTCGCGATCCTCGAGCCCGGCCGCGAGGACGAGCTGCGCCGCCTGCTCCTCGCGGAGAAGCGCCGCTAGCGCCAGCCCGAGCGCTGCGCGAGCTGGCGCGCCGCCGCGACCGTGTTGCGGAGGAGCCAGACGTCGGTGATCGGGCCGACGCCGCCGGGAACCGGCGTCACCGCCTCGGCCTTCTCCGCCACCGAGTCGAAGTCGAGGTCGCCGACGAGGTGCACCTTGCCCGTCTCGGGGTCCTTCACGGGGTTGATGCCCACGTCCACGGCGATGACGCCCTCCTTCACCATGTCGCCCGTCACGAGGCGGGGCAGGCCGGCTGCGACGACGAGGATGTCCGCGCGCGTCGTGTGCTCGGCGAGGCGGCCCGCCTGCGACGTGAAGCGATGGCAGGAGACCACCGTGGCGCCGCGGGCCAGGCCGAGCCAGAGCGCAGGCTTCCCGACGTTGTTCGAGCGGCCGACGAGGACGAGGTCGAGCCCGTTGTAGTACGTCCCCGGATCGCGGCCGGTCTCCTCGACGTAGCGGTCGAGGAGGTAGAAGACCGACGCGGGCGTGGAGGGCGTGTAGCGGGGCTCGCCGAGCGCGAGCAGGCCCGCGTTCTCGGGGTGAACCGCCTCGACGTCCTTGAGCGGGTGGAGCGTCTCGTAGAGGTGCTCCTCCGGGACCTGGGCCGGGCAGCGGGCGGAGGATGAGGATTCCGGAGACGCGGGGGTCGGCGTTCAGCTTGCCGACGACCGCGAGGGCCTCCGCCTCCTCGACGTCGGGGGCGAGGAGCTCCGAGGTGTAGCGGCAGCCGATCTCCTCGGCGAGCCTGCGGACGCGACGCTCGTAGGCCTGCGCCGCGTAGTCCTCTCCGGCCAGCACCGTGGCGAGACCGGGTTGAACGCCTGCCGCCGCCAGCTCGGCGACGCCCGCCTCGACCTCTGCGCGCAGCTCCTCCTGCGAGCTGGTTCCCGTCGATCGTCCGCGCGGTCACTCGCAAGCCCGGAGCGCGCGCCGGGCGGCCTTCTCCGCGTTCGCGACGAGCTGCTGGGCGCGGGCGATGCGCTCGTCGTCCTCGGTCGTGGCCAGGTTGACCTCGACGAGGTTGCCCGCGACCCGCGCCGCGGCGGCCGCGAGGACGGCCGCGGATGCCGCGTCGCTCCGGAGGTTCGGGTTGCCGAGCCGGGCGATCTCCGCGGCCAGGTCGGCCACGTCGGTCGCGGTCTCGGCGATCTCGAGCGGCGCGTCGGCGGCCCGGGAAAGCGTCTCGCCGATGACGGCGTCGCGCACCTCCGGCTCGAGGTCCTGCGGCATTCTGAGGGCGGTGAGGACGCTCTCGTAGGCCTCGGCGTCCTGGGTGGCGAGCGGACGCGCCCGGTGCCGAAGCGTCTCGGCCTGCGCGACCGCGCCGGCGGCGCCGTCCCACTCGTGCGCGAAGCGGGCCGCCATCGCGGCCAGCGACGCGGCCATCTCGGTGACGAACGCGGCCACGGACCCGCCGCCGGGAGCCGGGGTCTCGGCAGCGATCGTGTCGAGCAGCTCCTCGAACTGGAGGTCGGCGAACGCCGTCACCGGCCGATTCTCTCGATTCGCCGCGCGGAAGCCAACTCGCAAGTAACAGACTGTTACTTGCTGGTCAGAACAGCCCGACCGTGCGCCCGCTCTCGTCGATGTCGACGTTGAACGCCGCCGGCGTGACGCCGAGCCCGGGCATCGTCTGCATGTCTCCGAGCAACGGCACGAGCCAGCCCGCGCCGGTGTACGCGCGGATGTCCCGCACCGGGACCGTGAAGCCCGTGGGCGCGTTCAGGACCGTCGGGTCGTGCGAGAGCGACAGGTGCGTCTTCGCCATGCAGACCGGCAGGCGGTCGTAGCCCTTCTCGGCGAACGTCTGGAGCTTCTGCTGCGCGGGGGGCAGGAACGTGACGCCGTCCGCGCCGTAGACGCGCTTGCAGACGGCCTCGATCTTCTCGGCGATCGGCGCGTCGAGCGGATAGATGAAGTCGAACTCGCTCGGCTGCTCGGCCGCGTCGACGATCGCCTCGGCCAACTCGGCCGCGCCCTCGCCGCCCCGCTCGAAGGCCTCGTTCAGCTCGGCGGCGTGCGCGCCGTAGTCCACGGCCAGCCTGCGCACGACGTCGAGCTCCTCGTCCGTGTCGGTCGGGAAGCGGTTGACGGCGACGACGGCCTTCAGCCCGAACTGCTTGACGATCCCGAGATGCCGCTCGAGGTTGGCGGAGCCCTGCTCGAGCGCGTCCAGTCCGCCGTCCGGGTCGCCCGAGTGGTGCTTGAGCGCCCGCACGGTCGTCACCAGACAGATCGCGTTGGGGCGCAGGCCGCCCATGCGGCACACGATGTCCAGGAACTTCTCCATGCCCATGTCCGAGCCGAAGCCGCTCTCGGTGACGGTGTAGTCGCCGAGCTTGAGCGCGACGAGGTCGGCCACGAGCGAGTTGTTGCCGTGCGCGATGTTGGCGAAGGGCCCGCAGTGGACGAAGGCCGGCTGGCCTTCGAGCGTCTGCACGAGGTTGGGCTTGATCGCGTCCTTCAGGAGGACCGTCATCGCCCCGGCGGCGTGGAGCTGCTCCGCCGTCACCGGCTCGCCCTCCCACGTGTAGCCGACGGCGATCGAGCCCAGTCGCTTGCGGAGGTCGTGGAGGTCACGCGCGACGGCCAGGATCGCCATGACCTCGGAGGCCGCGGTGATGTCGAAGCCGGTCTCGCGCGGGTAGCCGTTGGCGCGGCCGCCGAGCCCGAGGACGATCTGCCGGAGCGCGCGGTCGTTGATGTCGACGCAGCGGCGCCAGCTGACGGTGAGCGGATCGATGCCGAGCTCGTTCCCGTGCAGGAGGTGCGCCTCGAGCATCGCCGCGAGGAGGTTGTTCGCCGCGCCGATCGCGTGGATGTCGCCCGTGAAATGGAGGTTCAGGTCCTCCATCGGCACGACCTGCGCGTAGCCGCCGCCGGCGGCGCCGCCCTTGATCCCGAACACGGGCCCGAGCGACGCCTCACGGAGGCAGAGAGCGACCTTGTGGCCGATGTGTCCCAGGCCCTGGGTCAGAGAGACGGACGTCGTCGTCTTGCCCTCGCCGGCCTTCGTCGGCGTGATCGCGGTGACGCAGACGAGCTTGCCGTCCGGCCGGTCGGCGAGCCGCTCGAGGACGGAGAGGTCCACCTTCGCCTTGTAGGTCCCGTAGAGGTCGTACTCGTCGGCGGAAAGGCCCATCTCGTCGGCGATCTCGGCGATGGGACGGAGCGTCGCCTCCTGTGCGATCTCGAGGCTGCTCGGCATCTGGGTGGCCATTGGCGATCCTCCTTCGAGGTCAGTGCGAGACGGCCGCCGCGGCCAGCTCGGACACCATCGTGTCGGTGTGGAAGCGCTCGAGCGCGAAGGGCGCGATCAGCTCCGGGGTCTCGCCCGAGGCGATCAGCTCCGCGAGTGTCGTCCCCACGATCGGGGCGGCCTTGAAGCCGTAGGTTCCCCAGCCCGTCGAGACGAGGAAGCCGTCGACCTCGGTCTTGCCCAGGATGGGGCTGTAGTCGGGGGACAGGTCGCAGAGCCCCGTCCACTGGCGGAGCACCTTCAGGCGCTCGAGCTGCGGGAAGAGCTCGAGCGCGTGGCGCGCGGAGTACTCGAGGAACGAGAACGTCCCCTTTCCGTTGTAGGTCGTGTACGGCTCGATCTCGGCGCCGATGAGGAACTCGCCGCGGTCGGTCTGCGAGATGTAGACGTGCATCTGGGACGAGACGATGATGACGTCGAGGAACGGCTTCACCGGCTCCGTCACGAAGGCCTGGAGGATGTGCGTCGTGATCGGGAGGGGCACCTCGGCGAGATCGGCGACGAGGGTGGACCAGCCGGCCGTCGCGCTGACGACCATGTCCGTCTTGATCGGCCCGCGCGTCGTCTGCACGCCCGTGACCCGCCCGTTCGAGCGCTCGATCCCGGTCACCTCGGTGTACGGGTGGATCTCGACGCCCTGCCGGTCGGCGCCGCGCGCGTAGCCCCACACCACCGCGTCGTGGCGGATGATGCCTCCGGGAGGGTGGTAGAGGGCGCCCGTGACCGGCCAGGTGACGTCCTGCGAGAGGTCCATCTCCGGGCAGAGCTTGGCGATCTCGTCCGGGTAGATGAGGCGGCTGTCGATGCCGAGGAGCTGGTTCACCTCGGCCCGCTCGGTGGCGGTGATCATCCCGCGGTCGGAGTGCGCGAGCGTCAGATGGCCCTGCTGGGAGAAGAGGAGGTTGAAGTCGAGCTCGATGCCGAGCCCCTCGTAGAGCTTCACGCTCGCCCGGTAGAACTCGGCGCCCTCGGGCGTGCGGTAGTTCGAGCGGATGATGGTCGTGTTGCGCCCGGCCGCGCCCGAGCCGATGTAGCTCTTCTCGAGGATGGCCACGTCCGTGATGCCGTGGTTCTTGGCCAGGTAGTACGCGGTCGAGAGGCCGTGCGAGCCGCCGCCGATGATGACGACGTCGTAGCGATCCTTCAGCTGGGCGCGGGGGCGCCACATGCGGCGGACGCGGAAGACGTCTCTCATGCGCTCAGCCCCCTGGCGGCGTCGATGACGACCTCGGCGACGTAGTGGCCGTACTCCTGCGGGAAGAAGAGCCGGAACGTCTCGTTGTCGGGCCGGATGAGGATCGTCCTCACGTGGGCGACGGAGCCGACGGCCGGGAGCCGCTCGGGATCGAGGTCCGTGAGGCGCCGAAAGAGGGTCTCGTCGCCGGGGATGCCCAGCCCCGCCCACGCCGCCGAGACGTCGACTACCAGGCGCCCGTCGCCCTGGAGCGCGCCCCGCGCGCCGGCCGCCTCCTCGAAGTCGCAGAGCACCAGCGCCCGCGCGGGCGTCAGGCGGACGACCTCCGCCGACCCCACGCCGAGGCCGTCCACGTCCCCGCGCACCTCGAGCACGGCCGTTCGGGAGAGGTCCTCGAAGCCGTCCGGCGCATGTGCGAGCGCGCGCTCGAGCGGGGAGCGCCACTCGGCGTCGGCGGCGGCGAGATCCGGGCTGAGGAAGTCGAGGTGGCTCACGAGCCGGCTCCCGGCTTGTGAGCCCGGGGAGGGTGTGTGAGGGAACCGGAAGGTTCCCTCACGGGATCAAAGAAGGGGGCCCGTGGGGGAAACATGGTTTCCCCCGCGGGAGCGAGCCGAAGGCGAGCGACGGTCACGAGCGCAGCTGCTCCCCGTCGGGGTCGAAGAACGGCCGCAGCCGCACCCGGGCGCTCTCCACCGACCCGTTCACCTTGATGGCGATCTCGGCGTCCTCCTCGGCGAGGTCGGGCGGGACCCAGGCCATGCCGATCGACCGCCCGAGGTGGTCGCTCCAGCGGGCGCTCGTGACGCGTCCGCCGGGTCGCCCGTCGATGACGATCTGCCCGCCTTCGGCGGGGACGACGCCGTTCGCCATCTCGAAGCCGACCAGCTGCTCGCGGAACCCGCGCTCGAGCACGTGCTCGAGCGACCACTTGCCCACGAAGTCGTCCTTGTCGAGCTTGGCGATCCACGGCATGGAGGCCTCGAGGACGTTCGACTCGGAGTCGGTGTCCTGCCCGACGAGGATGTGCATCTTCTCGAGCCGGAGGATCCGCTGCGGCTCGAGCCCGAAGGGGCGGACGCCGAGGTCGGCTCCCTGCTCGAGGATCGTGTCCCAGACGTGCTCGCCGTAGGGACTGGGGAAGTGGATCTCGTAGCCGAGCTCGCCGACGAAGCCGATGCGGAGGATGAGGCTGGGAGCGCCCGCGACCAGCGCATGCTTCGCGTCGAGGTAGGTGAAGGCCTCGCTCGAGACGTCGAGGTCGGTGAGCCGCTCCATGAGCGTGCGGGCGTGCGGCCCGGCGACGTTCACCGCCGCGAGCGCGCCGGTGACGTCGACGATCTCGACGTCCATGCCCCAGACCGCGTTCCACCAGTCGAACCACTCGACGACCGCGCCGGCCCCGGTGGACGTCGTCGTCACGTAGTAGTCGTCCTCGGCGAGCCGCGCGATCGTCCCGTCGTCCATGATCCGGCCCGCGTCCGAGCCGAGCACGCCGTAGCGGATGCGTGACGGCTTCATGTCGCCGAAGCGGTTCGGGTAGAGGCGCTCCAGGAACTCGGCCGCGTCGGGGCCGCTCACGAGGAGCTTGCCGAGGGTGGAGACGTCGATGACCCCGAGCGCGTCGTGGACGTTCTTGGCCTCCGGGCCCGGGTCGCCGTACGAGTGCGGACGGCGCCACGTTCCCGTCCACATCATCTTCGCCCCGAGCTCCTTGTGCCGGTGGTGGATGGAGGTGCGCTGCGCCGGCTCGTGCGGGCGGCCGGCGAGGAGCCCCAGCTCCACCGGCTGCCAGGGCGGCCGGGCCGTCGTCGTGCCGATGGTCGCCTCGTCCGTCTCGTTCTCGCGCGCGTAGAGCCGGATGGAAGGGACGTGGCAGAGCTTCCCCTGGCACGGGCCCATGGTCACGGTGGTGTAGCGCTTGGCGAGCTCGATCGAGTCGAAGCCCTCGGCGATCGCGCGCTTGACGTCCTTGTCGGTCACGTCCTCGCACATGCAGACGAAGCACTTCCCCTTCCCGGACGCGCCGTTGTAGGTCGCGGCGGGAACGGCGGCGTCGCCCACGTCGCCGGCGGCGGCTCCGACCGCCTCGACGCCGTCGGGGAGGTCGACCGGGACGAAGATCCCGCGCGCGTCGTCGTACTCGACCCGCGCGCCCGCGTGGGCGAGGAGCGCGTAGGCGGGCTGGCGGCCGCCGGACATGACGACGAGGTCGCACTCGACCTTGCGCCCGTCGAGCTCGACCGCGGCGACGTTGCCGCCGTGCCCGGAGGCGCTGATCTGGCTCACGTGCGTCCGGCGGAGGTCGACCACCTCGGCGACCTCCGTCCCCGCCTGCTCGAGGTAGGCGACCGTGTCGAGCGCTCGCTCGTCGGCGGAGATCACGACGGCCCGGCGGCCGGGCTGGAGCGACCAGCGGCCGACGAGGCGACGGACCGCCTCGGGCAGGACGATGCCGACGAGGTCGTTGCCAGGAAACAGGAGCGGCTGCTCGACCGCGCCCGCGGCGACGACGATCTTCTCGGCCCGGTAGCGGTAGAGGATCGTGCCGGCGGCGACGGGGACGAGCCCGCCCTCGTAGATGCCGATTGCGGTGCCGCGGACCGTCTCGACGCCGGGAGCGGCCGGAACGGGGTCGATGCCGTCGTCGACGAGGACGACCTGCCTGCCCTCGTCGGCGGCGGCGCGGGCGGCCTCGCGGCCCGCGGTGCTGCCTCCGATCACCAGGATCTCGGCCCGGCGGTGCTCGACGTCGAACCGCTGCGAGCGGGTCGCGTGCTCGTCGAGGCGGCCGAGCCCGGCGACGCTGCGCAGGAACTTCTCGTAGAGCGGCCACGCGCGCCGCGGCCGGATCATCGTCCGGTAGTAGAACCCGACCGGCGTGAACAGGCCGCCGACCTTGTCGGTCATGCGCAGGAGGTCGAAGTCGAGCGAGCCCCAGTAGTTCTGCGCCTCGACGGCGGCCCCGTCCGTGACCGGCGTCACGCACGCGCGGACGTTGGGAACGCCGTCGACGCGCACGAGGCAGTTCGGGCACGTCCCCTTGCAGCACAGGAGCCCGCGCGGCCGGTGGTACTTGAAGCTGCGCGAGAAGACTCTCCGGTCGCGCGCGAAGAGCGCGGAGGCGATCGAGTCGCCCGCGAACCCGCGCGCGGGGATGCCCTGGAAGGTGAACTCGACCTCGCGGCCGCGATCGATGCGCTCGCCCGGCTGCTGCGGCAGTCTCATCGGCTCGCCGGCACCTCGACGGAGACGACCTCGTTCGTCCGCGTGTCGCGCTCGGCCGTAAACCACGCCTCGCAGCCGAGGCGGTGGCACCACCACTCGCGCTGAATGCCGGCGACGTTGCGGCGGAAGTACAGGTAGGACGTCAGCTCGCGCAGCGTGGGCGACTCCTTCGGTCGCACCGTCACCTCGCCGGCGCAGGTGAACTCGTCGACGGGGCGCGGGCCGCAGTTGGGGCAGGGAATGAGGAAGGACATCGCTACTCGATGGGGGCGCGGGTAGTGTCGAGCATCGGCTGGAGCTCCGCCAGGACCCAGGCGAGCGCGTCGCGAGTCGCCGCCTCGGCGGCCTCGCCGTCGCGCGCGCGGCAGGCCTCGAGGAGCGTGTCGGGGCCACGGCGTAGGTGGGCGAACGCCTCCGGGTCGCGGCACAGGTAGAGGACGTAGCGCTCGACCCGGATCCGCTGGTCCTCGAGCGCCCGCTCGAGCCGCGGCCTGTCCGCGCACCGGTAGCAGGCGTCGCGAAGCGACCAGAACGAGGCGAGGTACGTGGCGAGGTCGCCGGCCCGGAAGGCGCGCTCCATCTCGTCGCGCGCGGCGGTCATGTCGGCGAGCGCCTCGTCGGTGCAGCGCTCGGCGCCTCTGCGGGCGAGGAACGTCTCCAGCCCGAGCCGGAGAGCCTGGATCTCCTCGAGCTCCTCGACCGAGAGCGGCGCCACCCGCGAGCCGCGCCGCGGGAGGCTGACGACGAGCCCCTCGCTCTCGAGCCGGCGGAGCGCGTGGCGCACGGGCGTGAGGCTCACCTGGAAGCGCCCCGCGAGCTCCTCGAGCCGGAGGCGCTGCCCCGGCGCGAGCTCCAGCCGGCCGATCTCGCCGCGGAGCGCGCGGTAGACCTCGTCCTCGACGGAGGAGATCTCGAGCGGGGTGGACTCGGGGAGGGCAGCCAACGCGGTAACTTGACCTTTGATCAAAGATTTCTACTGGATGGAGGCGCTCGGCGTCAAGCGCGCAGGCCGCGTCCGGCTAGGACGCGTCGGCGCCGGGGACCCAGTCCGTGCCCGCGAGCGGGACGCGCGCCATCGCCGCCGCCTCCACCGTGAGGGCGACGAGGTCCTCGGGCTCGAGGTTGTGGACGTGCGACTTGCCGCACGCGCGCGCGAGCGTCTGCGTCTCGAGGGTGAGCACCCGAAGGTAGTTGGCGATCCGGCGGCCGCCGAGCACCGGGTCGAACCGGGCGGCGAGCTCGTCCTCCTGAGTCGAGATCCCAACGGGGTCACGCCCCGCCTGCCAGTCGTCGTAGAAGCCGGCGGCGCTGCCGATCCTCCGGTACTCGTCCTCGTACTCCGGCGAGTTGTCACCCATCGCGATCAGGGCGGCCGTGCCGATCGAGACCGCGTCCGCCCCGAGGGCGAGCGCCTTCGCGACGTCGGCGCCCGTGCGGATCCCGCCGGAGACGATCAGCTGCACCTTGCGATGCATGTCGAGCTCCTGGAGCGCGTCGGTGGCGATGCGCACCGCGGGCAGCGTGGGGATGCCGACGTGCTCGATGAAGACGTCCTGGGTCGCCGCGGTCCCGCCCTGCATGCCGTCGAGGACGATGACGTCGGCGCCCGCCTTCACGGCCAGCTGGACGTCGTAGTACGTCCGCGTCGCGCCGATCTTCACGAAGACGGGCTTCTCCCAGTCGGTGATCTCCCGCAGCTCGCCGATCTTGATCTCGAGGTCGTCCGGCCCCGTCCAGTCGGGATGGCGGCAGGCACTGCGCTGGTCGATCCCCTTGGGGAGGTCGCGCATCTCCGCGACGCGGTCGGAGATCTTGTGGCCGAGGAGCATCCCGCCGCCGCCGGGCTTCGCGCCCTGGCCGACGACCACCTCGATCGCGTCGGCCCGCCGAAGGTCGTCCGGGTTCATGCCGTAGCGCGAGGGGAGGAGCTGGTACACGAGGATCTCGGAGTGCTCGCGCTCCTCGGCGGTCATGCCGCCGTCCCCTGTCGTCGTCGACGTCCCCACCTCCGTCGCGCCGCGGCCGAGCGCCTCCTTCGCCGGCGCCGAGAGCGCGCCGAAGCTCATGCCGGCGATCGTGACGGGGATCCTGAGGTGGAGGGGCTTCTTCGCGAAGCGCGTGCCGAGGGTCACGTCCGTGTCGCACCGCTCGCGGTAGCCCTCGAGCGGGTAGCGCGAGATGCTCGCCCCCAGGAAGAGGAGGTCGTCGAAGTGCGGCAGCCGGCGCTTGGCTCCGAACCCGCGGATGTCGTAGATCCCCTCCCGTGCGGCCCGCTGGATCTCGGCGATGACGGGTCGGTCGTAGAGGTACGACTCGCGGAGGTTCCAGGGCGCGCGCTCGTCGGTCGCCATCCGCGCCTCAGTACGCCGCCGCGTTGTCGACCTTGAAGGTGTAGAGCTGCCGCGCGGAGCCGTAGCGCCTGAACGCGGCCGCGTCGACGTCGTCGAGGGACGCCTGCGCGAGGAGGTCGCGCAGCTCGGCGACGTGCTCGTCGCGCATCTCCTTCTCGACGCAGTCGGCCCCGAGGCCGGCCACCGAGCCGGCGACGTAGAGGCGCGCCTCGTAGATCGAGTCGCCGAGGGCCTCGCCCGCGTCGCCGCAGACGACCAGGCGGCCGGTCTGCGCCATGAACGCGCTCAGGTGCCCGACGGAGCCGCGTACGACGATGTCGATGCCCTTCATCGAGATCCCGCACCGCGCGGCCGCGTCGCCGTGCACGACGAGGAGGCCGCCGCGGCCGGTCGCGCCCGCCGACTGGCTCGCGTTCCCCTCGATGACGACCGTCCCCGACATCATGTTCTCGGCCAGGCCGGTGCTCGCGTTCCCGCGCACGCGCACGGTGGCGAGCTTGTTCATCCCGGCGCAGTAGTAGCCCACGTGCCCCTCGATCACGACCTCGACGTCGGCGTCGAGGCCGCAGGCGACGGCGTGGGCGCCGTTGGGGTTGAGGACGCGCCAGCGGCGCGGCCCGGCACCGTCGGCCGCGAGGTCGTGCAGGCGCTGGTTGAGCTCGCGGAGCGGCGTGACGGCGAGGTCGACGACCTCGACCTGGGTCGCCTCCGCTTCCGCGGCCTCCATCAGTGCCCCTCCAGGCAATACACGCAGCGCTTCTGGCGGCTGCAAAGCTGCGGCAGACTGCGTCCTCCGTCGCCCGCGTATTCACGAATACGCGGGCTCCTTGCGTCCTTGCCTGCCGCGCCTTTCGCACGCCAGTAGCGGGGCAGCATTACCTGCAGGAGCACTAGACCTTCGCCCGCTCCCAGGCGTAGACGACGCCCGGGACGGGCTCCCACGAGCGGGCGTGCTCCGCGCCGGGGAGGACCGCGATCGCCCGCCACTCGGAGGCCATGGCCACCCAGTCGTCGGTCTCCGCGATGACGGCCGGCTTGCAGGCGATCGGGTCGCGGAGCACGGCGAAGCCGTCCACCGTCCCCACGAGGAAGGTGTAGAACCCGTCGAGGTCGTCCAGGCAGCCCTCGAGCGCCTCCTCGAGCGAAGCGCCCTCGTGGAGCCTCCACGCGAGGTAGCCCGCGGCGACCTCGGTGTCGTTCTCGGTCCGGAACTCGATCCCCTCGCGGCGGAGCTTCTCGCGCAGGCGGTTGTGGTTCGAGAGCGAGCCGTTGTGGACGAGGCAGACGTCGAGGCCCGTCGAGAACGGGTGCGACCCCTCGGTCGTCACGCGGCTCTCCGTGGCCATCCTCGTGTGGCCGAGCGCGTGCGTGCCGCGGAGGTCCTCGAGCGCGAACCGGCGCACGAACTCCTCCGGACGGCCGGTCTCCTTGTAGATCTCGATCATCCGCCCGGCGCTCATGATGCGGAGGTCGGGATGCGTCTCGCGGATCCAGGCCCCGGCGTCGGCCGCGTCGGCCTCCACGACGACGACGGCGTGGCTCGAGCGCACGCCCACGTCCGGAGAGCCCCCGAACGCCTTTCCCAGCTCGGCGCCGAGGGCGTCCCAGTCCTGGAGCGGGTCGGGAGAGTAGAGGGTGAGCTTGCTCGAGCCCGGCGGTGCGGGGTCGCGATAGACGGCGACGCCGGCGCTGTCTGGCCCGCGGTCGCCCATCTGCTCGAGCATGGCGGCCAGGTGCCGGCCGAGGGCGTCCTCGACGTCGACGGACTTCGCGAAGAGGCCGACGATCCCGCACATATGTGCTCAATGTACATCTCGCCCGAGCGCGAAAAGCCGTTCGGCTCGACGCTCTTGCCAGGGGTCATATGGAGCTTTCCTCCATATCCAGGCCGGCGTCGTCCCCGCCTCCACGGTCTTGTCCTCCGCCGACGCCGTTGCGACACTGCTCCCATGCCCGCATGCCCCCGGTGCGGCGAGCCGACCGACGAGCGGGCCCGGTTCTGTCCAGCCTGCGGCACGTCCCTCCCGGCGACGGAGGCGACGCGCGGCGGCGTGCGCAAGACCGTCACGGTCGTCTTCTCGGACGTGACCGACTGGACCGGCCTGGGCGAGCGCCACGACCCCGAGCAGCTCCGCGGCGTCATGGACCGGTACTTCGCGGGCGTGCGCTCGATCCTCGAGCGCCACGGCGGGACGGTGGAGAAGTTCATCGGCGACGCGGTCATGGCCGTCTTCGGGACGCCGGTCGTCCACGAGGACGACGCGCTCCGCGCTCTCCGGGCGGTGGTCGAGCTCCGCGACGCCCTGGCCGAGCTCAACGAGGAGCTCGAGCGCGACTTCGGCATGCGCATCGCCGTGCGCACGGGAGTGACGAGCGGCGAGGTGATCGCCGGCGACGCGCGCGGTGCCGAGAGCTTCGTGACGGGCGAGGCGGTCAACGTCGCCCAGCGCCTCCAGCAGGCGGCCGCGCCCGGCGAGATCCTCATCGGCGAGGTGACGTACCGCCTCGCCCGCGACGCGGTCGTCGTGGAGGCGCTCGAGCCGCTGGCCGTGAAGGGCAAGCACGAGCCGGTCTCCGCCTACCGGCTGCTCGAGGTTCATCCCGACGCCCCCGGGCACGCGCCGCGGTTCGAGTCGCCGATCGTCGGCCGCAGCCGCGAGCGGATGCTCCTCGCCGACGCGTTCGGACGCGCTGTGCGGGAGAGCTCCTGCCACCTCTTCACCGTCCTCGGGCCCGCGGGGGTCGGCAAGTCGCGCCTCGTGGCCGAGGTCCTCGCCGAGATCGGCGACCGGGCGACCATCCTCCAGGGGAGCTGCCTCGCCTACGGGGAGGGGATCACGTTCTGGCCGGTGCGCGAGATCGTCCTCCAGGCCACCGGGCTCTCCGGGGACGACGCCGAGGGCGTTCGCTCCTTCATCGCCGCTCGGCTCGAAGGCGACCATGACGCCGCGGTCGTCGCCGAGCTCGTGTCGGGGCTCATCGGCCTCGGACGCGAGGTCGGCGCGACCGAGGAGAGCTTCTGGGCCGTGCGGCACCTGCTCGAGGTCCTCGCGCGCCGGCGGCCGGTCGTGGTCGTCCTCGACGACGTCAACTGGGGCGAGCCGACGTTCCTCGACCTCGTCGAGCACGTCGCCGACTGGGCGCGGGACGCGCCCATCCTCCTCGTCTGCCTCGCGCGCCCCGAGCTCCTCGACCTGCGCCCGACCTGGGGCGGAGGGAAGCTCAACGCCACGTCGATCCTCCTCGAGCCGCTGACCGAGGCGGAGTCGGAGCGCCTCATCGACAACCTCCTCGGGAGGACGGCGCTGGCCGAGGCCCGCGCCAGGATCCAGGCCGCCGCGGAGGGCAACCCCCTCTTCGTCGAGGAGATGCTGCGGATGCTCGTGGACGACGGGCTCCTGCGCCAGGACGACGGGCGCTGGGTCAGCACGGGAGACCTGGGGAGCGTGGAGGTCCCGACGACGATCCGGATCCTGCTCGCGGCGCGCCTCGACCGGCTCGGCGACGACGAGCGGCGGGTGATCGAGCGCGGGTCCGTCGAGGGCAAGGTGTTCCACCGGGGAGCGGTGGAGGCCCTCTCGCCCGACCTCGAGCGGGAGCGGGTGGACGCGTGCCTCCTGGCGCTCATGCGGAAGGAGCTCGTTCGCCCAGAGCGGTCGACCGTCGCGGGCGAGGACGCGTTCCGGTTCCGCCACATCCTCATCCGCGACGCCGCCTACGAGGCGGTCTCGAAGGGCCTTCGCGCCGACCATCACGAGCGCTTCGCTGACTGGGTCGTCGATCGTCCCGGCGAGCACGACGAGTTCATCGGCTATCACCTCGAGCAGGCGGTCCGCTACCGCCGGGACCTCGGCCCCACCGGTGAGCACGAGCACGAGCTCGCCCGGCGGGCGGGAGCCCACCTGGCGTCGGCGGGGTGCAGGGCGCTGGCGCGCGGAGACGGCCCGGCGGCCGCCAACCTCCTCGACCGGGCGGTCTCCCTGCTCGACTCGGATCCTTCCCGGCGCGACGAGCTTCTCGTCGACCTCGGAGCCGGGCTCATCCTGGCGGGCGAGCTTGCCCGCGCCGAGGACGTACTCGAGGAGGCAGGCTTGCGCGCGACCACCACCGGCAACGAGCGGCTGGAGGCGCGCGCGCTGCTACAGCGCTCCTTCCTGGCACGCTACATGCACACCGAGCGAGGCGGCGACGACCTGCTCGCGGCCGCACGAGCGGGCGATCGAGGTCTTCGAGCGGGTCGGCGACGACGCGGGCCTCTCGCGCGCGTGGCGGCTCTGCGCGGAGGTGCACTGGACGCGCTGCCAGATCGGTCTCATGGAGGACGCGCTTCGGCGGGCGCTCCCGCACGCGGAGCGGGCGGGCGAGCAGCAGGAGGTGCTCGACATCCTCGACGGACTCGCGCGCGTGGCGCTGCTCGGCCCGCTTCCCGTGGAAGATGCGATTCGTCAGTGTGAGGAGATCGCGGCGCGGGCCGCCGGCCATCCCCACCTCGAAGGTCTGCTGGCCGTCATCCAGGCCTATCTCGAGGCCATGCGCGGCGACTTCGAGGAGGCGCGTGCTCTCAACCTGAGCGGCGGCTCGATGGTCGAGGACCTCGGTGCCGTTGTCCCACTCGCCGCGTACCGGATCTGGATGGGCGAAGTGGAGATGCTGGCGGGCGAGCCGGGGGCCGCCGAGACCCAACGGCGGCAGGCGTTCGAGACGCTCGACGCGCTCGGCGAGCGCGGTGTCCTCTCGACGGTTGCGGCCTACCTCGCGGAGACGCTCTACGCTCTCGAGCGGGACGACGAGGCCGTCCGCTTCACCGAGGTGAGCGAGGAGGCCGCGGCGCTCGACGATCTGACGTCTCAGGTGCTCTGGCGGTCCGCGCGCGCGAAGGTCATCGCTCGCCAGGGCCCGAACGAGGAGGCCGAGCCGCTCGCGCGCGAGGCCGTCGCCCTGGCTGAGGCGACCGACGCCGTTGTCCTCCACGCCGACGCGCTCGCGAGCCTGGGAGCGGTCCTCATCGCGCAGGGCCGCGGCGACGAGGGAGCATCGGCGCTGCGGAAAGCGCTCGCGCTCTACGAGGCGAAGGGCAACATCGTCTCGGCGGCGGCGGTGCGCCGGCAGCTCGACCAGCCCGCGGCCAAGATTCAGTAGTCGACGCGCTTGATCGGTTTCGGCGGGCGGCCCGGGAGCTGCCAGAGAACGCGGATCGGGCGCCACGCCCAGTCGAGGTGCTCTCCCGGGTACTCCTCCTCCAGGGCCGCGACGATCGCGGCGGGTCGTTCGTCAGGAGGATGTCCTGCTTGTCCGTCGCGAGGCCCGACCTGCTCCTGACGACCTCTTCCGGGTCGTTCCAATAGTCGTCCAGGAGCTCGGGATTCACGCTTAGCTCGATGAGGAAGTCCCCGATCGTCTTGTCCATGTGCCACCCCCGGGACGGGTACGGTAGGCGCTGAAGCGTGGCAGACGTTACAAGGCGCAGGAGCCCTGGTCAATGCCGCGGGAGCCCAAGGCGCTCGATCATCGCCTCGTCTGCCGAGGGCCTCGCGGCCGCGCGGGACGACGAGCGTCGCCATGGGTGGGATCTCGGCGTCGCGCAGCCCGGCGAGCGGGAGCCGCTCGACGTGCGGCTCGAGGATCGGGTAGACGGCCGCCTGGTAGACGATCACCTCGTGCTCGTCCGGGTAGTGCTCGGCCAGTCGCTCGACGAGGACGTCGAGAGGCAGCGGAGCGGTGCCGGTCACCGTCGTCACCTGGCCGAGGAAGCCGACCTGCCAGAGGACGAGGAGCGCGGCGGGCTCGACCCGGTAGCGGTAGACGAGGAACCCGGTCGCCTCGTAGCTCTGGCAGCCCATCTCGCCGGGGTCGAGGCCGAGGTCGGCGACGAGGCAGTCCTCCGCCGAGACGGCGGGGAGCATCCGCGCCTGGAACCCCTCCTCGCGGGCGCGCCTGACCGCCTCGTGGCCGGGGTCGACGAAGACCCCGGGGTGGCCGTAGAAGGCAAGACAGACGCGGCGACCTTCCCGCACGCGCTCGAGCGTCTCCTCGACGATCGCCGCGTAGGTCTCCGCGCGGTCCTTGCCGACCTCGTAGTGGCGGTCGAGCGAGCGGGCGTTCCCGTTCAGCCGCTCGATCCAGGTCGCTGTCAGCGGGTCGGCGACGAGGTAGAGGACCTCGTCGGCACGCTCGATCACGGCCCGCGTGTGGGGCGTGACCTGCGAGGCGAGCTGGATGCCTGTGCCGACGACGGTGAGCGATCCCGCTCCCACCGACGCGGCATCCAGGCCTAGTAGCCCACCCGGCGGATCGGCCTGGGCGGTCTCGGGACCGGGCGCTCGCGCGCGGCGAGCTCGCCCTCGAGCGTCTCCTCGAGGGAGAGCCGGTCGCCCGTCAGGAGGATCGCCTGCTGCCGTCCGCTCAGCCCCGAGCCCGCGAGGACCCGCCCCGCGTTCTCGTGGTAGGCCTCCAGGCGCTCCTGGTCCGTGCTCAGGTCGATGAGGAAATCGCCGATGCTCTGCTCAGACGCCATTGCGGGACCGTATAGCGGCTCCTGCGGCCGGTCAATGTCCCGTGCCGGACGTGCTAGAAGCGCGTCAGGTACTCGGCGACCTCCCACGGCGTCACCTGCTCGTGGTAGCGATCCCATTCCTCGCGCTTGACGCGGATGAAGTAGTCGGCGTAGTCCTCGTCGCGCCCGCGGCCGAGAGCCGCGCGGACGACGTCGTCCTCCTTGAGCTCGTTCGTCGCCTCGAGGAGGTTCGGGGGAAGCGTCTCGAGCCCGCGCGCACGGAGCTCGTCGTACGGGATCGTGTAGAGGTTCTCCGAGTTCGGGTCGCCGGGGTCGAGGCCGTTCTCGATGCCGTCGAGGCCGGCGGCGAGGATCGCGGTCGCGGCGAGGTAGGGGTTGCACGAGCCGTCGATCGTCCTGTCCTCCACGCGTCCGGGGCCGGGGACCCGGAGCATCTGGGTGCGGTTGTTGTAGCCGTAGCTGATCCACACCGGCGACCAGGTCGCCCCGCTTGCCGTCGTCCCGACCTTGAGGCGCTTGTAGGAGTTGACGGTGGGCGCGGTCAGCGCGCTGTAGGCGCGCGCGTGCTTTATGAGCCCGCCCATGAAGTGGTAGGCGGTCTCGGAGAGCCCGAGGCCGCGGGGGTCGTCCTCGTCGAGGAAGAGGTTCGTGTCGCCGTCCCACAGCGACATGTGGAAGTGGCAGCCGTTGCCCGTCAGCTGGGTGAACGGCTTCGGCATGAACGTCGCGAGGATCCGGCGGCCCTCGTCGCGGCCCTTCCGTTCCGCGAGCTGGTGGACCATGTAGCGGAAGAAGACCGCGCGGTCGCAGCTCGTGAGCGCGTCCGCGAACGTGAAGTTCTGCTCGAACTGCCCGTTCGCGTCCTCGTGGTCGTTCGCGTAGTTGCCCCAGCCGAGCTCGTTGAGGTAGCGCGAGATCGTCGTCAGGAAGTCGTAGTGGCGCGAGAGGCCGTTGAGGTCGTAGCAGGGCTTCTCGAGGGTGTCGAGCGCGTCCGCCAGGCGGATGGAGCCGTCCTCCATCAGCTCGACGAGGAAGTACTCGAGCTCGAGCCCGATCATGAACTCGAAGCCTTTCTCCCGGGCGGTGGCGAGCTGTCGCCGGAGGATCGTGCGCGGGTCGTACGGCCAGTCCTCGCCGTCGACGGTGATGTCGCATGCGAACCGCGCGACCGTCGGCTCCCAGGGCACCGGCGTGAAGCTCGCGAGGTCCGGCATCGCCGCGATGTCCGGGTCGCTCGGGACCTGGCCGATCTCCCCGGCGGCGAAGCCGGCGAACCCGGCGCCGTCGCTGACGAGGTCGTCCAGGTTCTGCGCCGGGACGAGCTTGGCGCTGGGGCGCGCGTACATGTCGACGAACTGCGCGAAGTAGAACTCGACGCCGAGCTTCTTCGACTCCTTGCGGATGTCCTCGACGGTGGGGGTGGCGGCGCCAGTGGGCATGCGACTTCCTCCTTTCGGACGCCTGCCACCATAAACCGCGCCGGGCGCCCCGCCGATGGCATCTTCCTACAACCGGCGCCCGTGCCTTGTGTGGAGTTACGCCGTGCCGAGCGCCTGCTGGAGCCGGACCATCTTCACGGCGATCTCGATCATGAGCCAGTCGTCCGTCCGCAGGTCGAGGCCCGAGATCTCGCCGATCCTCCGCAACCGCTGGCGCAGCGTGTTCGGGTGGACGTAGAGCGCCTCCGCGGTCGCGCTGATGTTGCCGCGGCGGCGCAGGAACTCCTCGAGGGTGCGCAGGAGCGCCGTCGACCGGAGCCGGTCGTACTCCGCGATGCGCATCACCGCCTCCCGGTGCGCGTCGCGGACGTCCCCGTCGAACGGCAGGCGGAGGAGGTACTTGTAGGGGCCGAGGTCCTCGTAGGTCATGACGCCGGGCGCGGCCTGGAGCACGGTCGTGCCGAGGAGCGCGTGCCGGGCCTCCTCGAAGCCGGCGGCGAAGGAGGGGGCTCCGCGGCACACGTTCGAGAGGCCGATGGATACCGGCGTCGCGAGCGTCTCCTGGATCTCGCGGACCTCCTCGAGCAGCCGCTCGTGCCCGTCCGGGCCGACGCGGAGGAGCGCGCGCATCGAGTCGTCGCGCCGGTCGAAGAGGGATCCCGGCGCCGCCGCAGCGAGCGCGCGCTCGAGCTCGTCGACCGGCGGTGACGACGCGAGCACGACGTGGCCCTTGTCGAGGTCGCAGCCGAGCCGGGCGGAGCGGCCTTCCAGGCCGGGCAGAGACTCGCCGGCCGCGAGCTGCTCGAAGAAGTCCTTGATGACGTTCTTCTCCGTCAGGCGCTCGATCAGCTCGATCTTCTTGATCGCGACCGCGGTCTGGTTCGCGACGGCGCGGGCGAGGTCGACCTCGGAGGTCCCGGTCGCGGCGACGAGCCCGAGGAGCTCGTCGTTGGCGACGAGCGGCACGGCGACGGACGCCGACCGGCCGCTCCGCGCCAGCTCGGGGCCGAGCTCGGAGAGCCCGATCTCGGTGCGGGCCGCCGAATCGGGAGGAGAGGACGCGCGCAGGTTCAAGACCTCCGCGGAGCCGTCCAGCAGGTACAGGTGGCACGACCCTGCCCGGAGCAGGCGCACCCCTCGCTCCACGACTGCGGGGAGCACCTCGTCCAGGTTCTCGGCACGCGCGAGCGTCTCGCCGAGCTCGGTGAGGTGCTCGAGCTCCTCGACGCGGCGGCGCATCTCCTCGTAGAGGCGCGCGTTCTCGATCGCGCCCGCCACGAGCGACGCGCTGGAGACGAGGACGTCGACCTCGGCCTCCGTGAACTCGCGCGGCGCCTCCGTGTGGCTGGAGATGACGCCGATCACGTTGCCGTCCTTCCCGACCATCGGCACGGAGAGGAGCGACTGGAACCGCTCCTCCTCGAGCTCCGGGACGTACGTGACCCGGGGATCGTCGAGGGCGCGGTCGCGGATGAAGGCCGCCTCCTTGCGCTCGGACGCCCACCACGCGAGACCTTCGCCGCGCCGCAGCACGATCTGGTCGACGAGGTGCGCGTACGGCTCCGACGCGGCCTTGAGGACGAGCCGGTCCTCGTCTTCGACGAGGTAGACGAAGCAGGCGTGGACCGAGCAGGCGTCGGTGAGTAGGCGGACGACGGCGCCGAGGACCTCCTCGAGGTCGAGCGACGACCCGACGGTCGCGATGATCGTGTAGAGGATGCGGCTCTCGCCGATGTGTGTGGCAGGCGCGCCGATGGGACATCGTAAGCCGAAAGCCCCCGCTCGGAGCGCCGACGTGCCCTCAGCGGACCCGTCCGGGGTCTGACCCCTGACATGGCCGTGTTGGACAGGGCTTGCGACTAGCGGGGCTTGAGCCCGGTGGCGGGAAAGCGGGAATCGGCGCACGGGCATGCCCGTGGTGGACACGTCTGGGGTCTGACCCCTGACATGGCGCGACGGGACGGCGGTCAGCGCGCCGAGGGGCGCAGCGAGCCGCCGACGGGCTCGACGCGCACGGCGCTCGTCTTGTACTCGGGCGTGCCGATGAGTGGGTCGCCGACGTCGTGCGTGAGCCAGTTCACCTTCGCCTCCGCGAAGTGGAGAGCCATCCAGACGAGGCCCGGGTAGACGCGGTCGCCGATCCGTGCGCGCGCCTCGAGCTCCCCGCGGCGCGAGACGAGCCGCACCCAGTCCCCCTCCGTCACGCCGAGGGCCTGCGCGTCCTCCGGGTGCATCTCGACGAAGGGCTCCTCCTGCTTCTGCGTGACCCCCTCCTCGCGCATCGTCATCGTCGCGGAGTTGTAGTGGTAGAGCGTCCGCCCCGTGGAGAGCACGAACGGGTACTCGGAATCGGGCTGCTCGATCGGCGGCTGGTACTCGACCGGGTAGAACTTGCCCTTGCCGCTCGGGCGCGCCGGGGACGGCGCGTGCAGGTAGGGCGAGCCAGGGTGGTCGCGGTCGGGGCACGGCCACTGGAGCCCGACCTCCTCGATGCGGTCGTAGCGGATGCCCGTCCAGAGCGGGGCGAGGTCGGCGAACTCGTCCCAGGCGTCCTCGGGGCTCTCGTAGGCCGGCCAGTCGGCGCCCAGGGCCTTCGCCATGTCGACGACGATGCGGAAGTCCTCGCGCGCGTTCCCCGGGCACGGGACCGCCTTGCGGACACGGTTGACCCGCCGCTCGGTGTTCGTGAACGTGCCGTCCTTCTCGGCGAAGCTCGAGGCGGGGAAGATGACGTTCGCGAACTTGCGGTTCGAGTCGTTCAGGAAGAGGTCCTGCGCGACCACGAAGTCCAGGTGCCCCATCCCCTCCTCGACGTGGTGGGCGTTCGGCTCCGTCTGCACCGGGTTCTCGCCGATCAGGTAGAGCGCGCGGATGCGGCCGTCGTGGAGGCCGGACATGATCTGGTCGAGCCGGTAGCCGGGCGTCTCCGGCACCGCGACGTCCCAGGCCTCCGAGAACTTCCGGCGGATCTCCGGATCGTCGAGCGGCTGGTAGCCGGGGAGGTAGGACGGGTTGGCGCCGGCGTCGTTCAGGCCCTGGACGTTGTTCTGGCCGCGCAGGGCGTTGAGCCCGGTGGACTCGTAGCCGAGGTGGCCCGTCATGAGGACGAGGTTCGAGAGCGACCAGATGTTGTCGACGGCGCAGGCGTGCTCGGTGATGCCGAGCGTGTAGAAGATCGCCGCATGCCGCTCGCGGGCGTACTCGCGGGCGGTGGCGACGATGTCGGCGGCAGGGACGCCGGTGACCTGCTCGGCGTCCTCGGGCGTGTAGCGGGCCACGACCTCGCGGACGGCCTCGATGTCCTCGGTGTGCTCCGCGATGTACGCGTCGTCCTGGAGGCCCTCCTCGAGGATGACGTGCATCATCGCGTTCAGGAGCCAGACGTCCGAGCCCGGGCGCAGCTGGAGATGGCGCCTGGCGAGCTTCGTCAGCCAGATCTTGCGCGGGTCGGCGACCACGAGCGTCGCCCCGTTGCGCGCCGCCTTCTTCATCCGCAGGGCGAGCACCGGGTGGGCCTCGGTCGTGTTCGAGCCGATGACGAGGATGAAGCGGGCGTTCTCGATCTCGGGGATCGAGTTGGTGGTGGCGCCTCTGCCCAACGACCTGACCAGGCCGTAGAGGGTCGGAGCGTGTCAGGTGGCTTCGCAGGAGTGGACGGAGTTCGTCCCGATCGCCGTGCGGGCGAGCTTCTGGATGAGGAAGTTCTCCTCCATCGTCAGCCGCGCCGAGGAGAGGAAGCCGATCGCGTGGGGGCCGTGCTCGGCCTTCACCCGCAGGAGGCCCTCGGCGGCGACCTGGTAGGCGTGCTCCCAGGTGGTCGGGTGGAGCTCGCCGTCCTCGCCGCGGACGAGGGGCTCGGTGAGGCGGTCGGGGTGATGGACGAAGTTGAACGCGAAGCGCCCCTTGACGCAGAGGTTGCCCTCGTTCGAGACGTAGTGCGGCTCGGAGGTCACCTTGACGATCCGCTTCGTCTCGGGGTCGACGTTCAGGTCGATCTGGCAGCCGACCCCGCAGAACGTGCAGGTCGACTTGACCTTCTCGAGCGCGCGCTCCGGCCGCTCCGTGCCCTCCTCGAACTTCTCGTAGATCGCGCCGGTGGGGCAGACCGAGAGGCAGCCGCCGCAGAGCTCGCACTCCGTGTCGAGCCAGGAGTAGCCGTGGGTCGGGACGATGCGCGCGTGCGGCCCGCGCCCCTCGAGCGAGAGCGCCGAGCACTGCATGACCTCCTGCGTGTAGCGCACGCAGCGGTTGCAGAGGATGCAGGCGTCGGGGTCGTAGCCCATGAACTTGTTGCGGTCGGCGTAGGGCTCCCGCTTCGCGTCGGGGAGGATGAACGGCGCCTCGGCGTCGAGCTCCTCGGCGAGGTCGACGAGCTCGTTCGGCCGGCCCCCGGGGTCGGGGTTCAGGTGCTCGGCCAGGAGCATCTCCGTGAGGGTCTTGCGGAACTCCGGGACGGAGGAGTTCGTCGAGACGGCCATGCCCTCGGCGACGCGCGTCGCGCACGCCGGGAGCGGGCGCGGCGAGCCCTCGACGCCGACGACGCACATGCGGCAGCCCCCGTACGGCTCGAGCTTGTCGTCGTGGCAGAGCGTGGGGATGAAGACGCCGTGCCGCGCGGCAGCGTGGACGAGGAGCTCGCCCTCGGGCGCGCTGACGGCCTGCCCGTCGAGCGTGAACTCGACCATGATTCGATCCTACAGTCGGGACGGGCCGCCCATCGCGCGAGGGCGTCGAATGCGGGCGGTTCGCGACGGGGCCGCCGGGGTAGGGTGAAAGCCGTGAGCGCAATCGAGACGCGCGGCCTGCGGAAGTCCTACGGCGACGTCGTCGCGCTCGGCGGGATCGACCTGACGGTCGAGCCCGGGATCGTCTTCGGCCTCCTCGGCCCGAACGGGGCTGGGAAGACGACGGCGGTCAGGATCCTGACGACCCTCCTCGCCCCGGACGGCGGCTCGGCGCGGGTCGCGGGCTGCGACGTGGTTCGCGATGGAGCACGGGTCCGCGAGCGCATCGGGCTCGCCGGGCAGTACGCGGCGGTCGACGAGAACCTGACCGGTTTCGAGAACCTGGAGATGGTCGGGCGGCTCTACCATCTCGGACGTCGCCGCTCGCGCGAGCGGAGCGCCGAGCTGCTCGCGAGCTTCGATCTCGCGGACGCCGGTGGCCGGCTCGTCCGCACGTACTCGGGAGGGATGCGGCGCCGCCTCGACCTCGCCGCGGCGCTCGTCGCCAATCCGCCCGTCCTGTTCCTCGACGAGCCCACGACCGGCCTCGACCTTCCCAGCCGCATCGCGCTCTGGGACGCGATCGAGGCCCTGACGACGGAAGGCACGACCGTGCTCCTCACCACCCAGTACCTGGACGAGGCCGACCACCTCGCCGATCGCATCGCGGTCATCGACCGCGGCCTGCTGATCGCGGAGGGCTCGTCCGACGAGCTGAAGCGGCGCGTGGGCGGCGACAGGCTCGAGCTGCGCCTCGTGGACGCGAACCGGTGCGAGGCCGCCGCGGCTGCGCTCGCGGCGATCGCCGACGACGCTCCGTTCGTCGAAGACGGAACGCTGCGCGTGCCGCTCCGGAGGCGCACAGGGGCCATCGCGGAAGCCGTCAGGCTGCTCGACGGCGAGGGGATCGGGATCGACGACATCGCCCTCCGCAGCCCCACGCTCGACGACGTCTTCCTCATCCTCACGGGGCACGTGGCGGAAGAGCCCGGCGAGGACGGGCAGCTGGAGCGGGAGAGGGCGGCGTGAGCTCGGTCGCCGCCACGGTCTCCGACACCCTCGTGATCGCGAAGCGGAGCCTCCTTCGCATCCCACGCCAGCCGGACCTGCTGCGTCAGCTTCACGGTGCAGCCGGTGATGTTCGTGCTGCTGTTCGTCTACGTCCTCGGCGGCGCGATCGAGACGCCGGGGTACGACTACGTCGACTTCCTGATCCCCGGGATCATCGTTCAGTCGATGATCTTCGGCGGCTTCGTCACCGCGCTCGGCCTCGCGGAGGACCTGAAGAAGGGACTCATCGACCGCTTCCGCTCGCTGCCGATGGCGAGCTCGGCGCTCCTCACGGGGCGCACGCTCGCCGACATCGGCACCAACGTCACGCAGCTCGCGATCATGATCGCCGTGGGCCTCGTCGTCGGCTTCAACTTCTCGACGAGCGTTCCCGAGATCCTGGCCGGGATCGCGCTCTGCCTCCTGATCGGCTACGTCTTCTCCTGGGTCTTCGCCTTCATCGGGCTGGTGGCGTCGTCGCCGGAGGCGGCCAACGGGTACGGGTTCACGATCATCTTCCCGCTCACGTTCGTCTCGTCCGCCTTCGTCCCGATCGCGTCGATGCCGGGGTGGCTGCAGCCGATCGCCGAGAGCGAACCCGGTCACGTTCATGGTCGACGCCGTCCGGGCGCTCTTCATCGGCACGCCGGCGGGCAACTCGATCTGGGGCGCGCTTGTCTGGTGCGTCGTGATCATCGGGGTCTTCGCCCCGCTGTCCGCCTGGCGCTACCGGCGCGCCGTCACGCGCTGACCGGCTCGCCGAGCGGCGCGAACTGCTCCGGCCAGTAGCGGAAGGCAGCGCGCATCGGGAACGGCGCCCCCTGGCCGAGGCCGCAGATCGAGGTCGCCGCCATGGCGTCGAGCCACGCCTCGACCTGTGCACGCGACATGGCGACCTGCCCGTGCTCGAGCTCCTCGAGCAGGTGATGCATGCCGCGGTTGCCGATCCGGCAGGGCGTGCACTTCTGGCACGACTCCTCCGCGAAGAAGCGCATGGTCTCCGCCAGGAGGCGGAGCGGCGGGTAGCGCGCCGGGAAGACCTGGACGCCGGCCGAGCCCGCGCCGACGCCCCATTCCCGGAGCGCGTCGCGCGTGAGCGGCACGTCGAGCGCCTCCGGCGGCAGGATGCCGCTCGCGGCGCCGCCGGGGACGATGGCGCCGATCTCGTCGGTCGCGCCCCCCGCGTACTCGTCGATCAGCTGTCGGAGCGTCACGTCGGTCGGCGCCTCGTAGCAGCCCGGCTCCCGCACGGCCCCGGAGACGGACCAGAGCCGCACCTTCGGCCAGGCCTCGCCTCCGTGACGGAGGATCGCCGGGATGTGCGCCAGCGTCTCGACGTTGTTGATGAGGGTCGGGCGGCCGAGGTAGCCGACCTCGCTCGGGAAGGGCGGCTTCAGGCGCGGCATCCCCCGCCGTCCCTCCATCGACTCGAGCATGGCCGTCTCCTCGCCGCAGATGTAGGCGCCCGCGCCGATGACGAGCTCGATCGAGAGCCCGTCGAGGAAGCCGTCCGCGCGCAGCTCCTCGATCGCGGCGAGGAGCCGCTCGCGCGCCGTCCCGTACTCCTCGCGGAGGTAGATGAACCCCTCGGTCGCCTCGGCGAACCGCATGGCGATCAGCATCCCCTCGAGCATGAGGTGCGGCCGCCGCTCCATCACGTAGCGGTCCTTGATCGTCCCGGGCTCGCCCTCGTCGGCGTTGACGACCATGTAGCGCGGGGCCGGCTCGCGCGCGACGGCCTCCCACTTGACGCCGGTCGGGAAGCCGGCGCCGCCGTAGCCGGTGAGGCCCGACGCCTTCAGCTCCTCGACGATCGCCTCGCGGGACGGGAGGTCCCCGAGGACCTCGAGCCCGCCGCGAGCCCGGTAGTCGGCGAGCGTCTCGTCCGCCTCGGCGAGCCCGGTCGAAGGGCCGTCGTTCGCGCGGTAGGTGACCGCCGGCTCGAGCTCGTCGCCGCGCAGCAGGACGGGCGCGAGATCGCAGTGGCCGAGGCACTCGACGCCGAGCACGGGGACGCCGTTCGCCTGCTCCTGCTCGCGGGCGAGGAGGTCCTTCGCGCCCATGCAATCGCAGACCGGGCCTATGCACACGCGGACGGCGCTCGTGGGCACGCGCAGGAAGGAGTAGAAGGAGACGACCTCGTGCACCTCCCCGCGACGGACGTTCATGTGGTCGGCGACGGCGTCGGAGAGCTCGGGCGTGATCGGCCCCACCTCGCGCCGCACCCGACCGAGGTTGTCCAGCAGTTTCGTCCGCTCCTTGGGCAACTCGGGGAGGAGCTCGGTGAGCTTGAGGACGTCTATGGTTCGATCATAGTGAACGCCCTGCCGCCCTACTCCGCGGCTCGCGCAGAGGTCCTGCGCCTTCCGGACGGGGAGAGGGAGCCCGACGAGCTCGCCGTCGAGGAGCCGCTCGAGATCCGCGTGAACGGAGACGCGGTCGCGGTGACGATGCGCACGCCGGGGCACGACGAGGAGCTCGCCATCGGCTTTCTCCTCTCCGAGGGGATCACGCCGCTCGGCGCCTCTCTCCCTGACGATCTGGCCGCGAACACCGTCGAGGTGCGCGCCGAGGGCTTCGACCCGGAGCGGCTCCGGCGGAACTTCTACACCTCCTCCTCGTGCGGGGTGTGCGGAAAGGGCGCACTCGAGGCGGTCGCCGTCGAGGCGCCGCGGGTCGAGAGCGACCTGCGCGTCGCCGCTGCGCTCGTCGCGGAGCTCCCCGACCGCCTGCGCGCCGCCCAGCCGGCCTTCGCCGCCACAGGCGGCCTGCACGCGACCGGCCTCTTCACCGCCGACGGCGAGCTTCTCTGCGTCCGCGAGGACGTGGGGCGGCACAACGCGATGGACAAGGTCATCGGCTGGGCGCACCTCGCGGCGAAGCTGCCGCTCGCCGACAGCCTCCTCTGTGTCAGCGGCCGCCTGTCGTTCGAGCTCGTCCAGAAGGCGGCGGTGGCCGGCTGCCCGCTGCTCGTCGCCGTCGGAGCACCCTCGACTCTCGCGGTCGACCTGGCGGCCGACCGCGGCGTGACCCTCTGCGGCTTCGTGCGCGGGGGCCGCGTGAACGTCTACACGGAGGCCTGGCGGGTCACGATGACCTTCGCGGTTCCGGGGGACGCGTACGACCGGTTCGTCGGCCGGTACAGCTACCGGCTCTGCGACGCGCTCGCCCGGGCCGCCGGGCTCACCTCGGAGGCGATCGTGCTCGACGTCGGCGCCGGGACGGGGATGGGAACGCGCCGCCTCGTCGAGCTCGTCGGGCCCGAGCGCGTGACGGCGGTGGACCCGTCGGAGCCGTTCGTCGAGGCGCTCCGAGCGCGCCTGCCGGGCGTCGACGTCCGCCTCGCGCCGGCCGAGGAGCTTCCCTTCGAGGACGGCGCGTTCGACAACGCCTTCGCCCAGCTCGTCGTCAACTTCATGGCCGACCCCGACGCCGGAGTCGGCGAGATGCGGCGCGTCACGCGGCCGGGCGGCGCGGTCGCCGCGTGCGTCTGGGACTCCCGCGGCGAGATGACGCTCCTGCGGACGTTCTGGGACGCGGCCGCCGCCGTCGATCCCGAGGGCAGCGAGCCGGCCGACGAGCGCACGGCGATGCGGTTCATGGGCGAGGGAGAGCTGGCGGCGTTCTGGCGGCAGGCGGGCCTCGAGGAGGTCGAGGAGGGACAGCTCGTCGTCTCCGCCGAGTACGAGAGCTTCGACGACCTCTGGGAGCCGTTCACGAAGGGCGTGGGGCCGGCGGGCGGCTATGCCGTCGTCACTCGACGCCGAACAGCAGGAGGCGCTGAAGGCCGAGTACGGCCGGCGGCTGGGCAGCCCCGACGGGCCCTTCCGCCTGAGCGCCCGCGCATGGTACGCCGTCGGGATCGCGTAGCCGGGGCGCTCCTCGTCGGCGGCGCGAGCGCGCGCTTCGGGTCGCCGAAGGCGCTGGCGACCTTCGAGGGCGAGACGCTCGCGGAGCGCGGCCACCGCGTGCTCGCCGAGGCCTTCGACCGCGTCGTCGTCGTCGGCAAGGCGGCCGACGCGCTTCCGCTCCCGTTCCCGGTCGAGGACGACGGGAGCGAGGTGCGCGCCGCCATCGTCGGCGTCGCCGCCGCGCTGCGCCTCGCCGGCGAGGAGATCGTCGTCGTCCTCCCGACCGACATGCCGCTCGTCACCGCCGACCTGCTCCGTTCGCTCGCCGAGGCCGTGGACGACGCGGACGCGGCGGTGCCGCAGACGGGGCCACTTCCCGGCGCGTACCGGCGGACGGCGCTCCCGCTCCTCGAGCGGCGGATCGAGTCCGGTGACTTCGCGCTCCACCACGCGCTCGCCGAGCTCGAGACGCGGGTCGTGCAGTGCGACGAACGCCTGCTGGCGAATGTCAACGAGCCGACGGACCTTGGGGCCGGAGACGCAGAGGGCCGGCGGACACGACCCTAGGTTCCAATCCAGGGAGGCTCCCGCCGGCCTGATCCGAGTGTAATCCTCCCGCTCGGGTCATTGATGACAGTTGACACAAAGTTGCCTGTCTCGTAGGGTCGGGCTCGGTTCCAATCCAATGGTCGTAGGGAGGCAGTCTCCAGCCGGCATCGGTGTCCGCCGAGGACGTCGCGCACGCAGCTGCTCCCCGCCAGAAAGGAGCGCCATGGGTGTGATCCGATCGATTCCACGCCCGGGGGCGAGGTGTCGCCGCGCGGCACGCCTCGGAACGCTGGCGGCGTTCGCCACCTGCATGCTCGTCGCGGTCGTCCCGGCGGCGGCCGGACCGCTCACCGGCGGCTTCTCGCCGACGATCGTCGCCGGGAGCGGCGGATCTCAACGGCAACGGCGTTGTGAACGGCAGCGACGATTCGAACGCGTTCTACGGGGACACGCACATCATCGACGGGATGCTCGACTGCGACGCCTGGGGCGCCATCGCCAACTCGGGCGACGCCGGAGACGGCGTGATCTCCACCGCCGACGACTGCTCGCTCGTCGGGTACGACGGGACACCGGACGGGGTCACGATCGACGTCGTGGACGGAGTCTTTCAGGCCCCGAACGGGCCGCTCCCGACGGTCTTCAACGCCGGTCAGCCGAGCAACCCTGATGTGGGCGACTCCGACTTCGCCTGGTCGGCGAGGGACGGCCGGGTGGACTCGAACGGCAACGAGGCGATTACCGGCGACGACTGCCACTTCGGGCTAATCGGCCTGGCCGCGGACGGCGGGCTCGGCGACGCGACCGACGGCGCCGACATCCTCGGGAACCCGGGTGCGAACGAGTGCGGGTTCGCGACGCCCCCGAACACCGCGGACAACGGACTCGTGGACCTGAACAGCGACTCAGACGTGACGAACGCCGACTCGTGCTCCAACGGCTGCTTCTTCGGCCTTGATCTCGTGCTCGGGAAGGTACAGGAGCCCGAGTGCCCGGGCTTTGAGGGGGATTCGAGGAACGATGTCATCGGAACGTCGGGACCCGACGATCTGTCCGGGACATCCGGTCCCGACATCATCTGCGGGCTCGAGGGCAACGACGTGCTCCGCGGGATGGGCGGCAACGACGTCCTCCTCGGAGGGCCGGGCGCCGACGAGGCCATTGGCGGTGGAGGCGCCGACACGGCGCGCGGCGCCAGTGGCGCTGACGAGCTCAACGGAGGAGACGGAAACGACGACCTGTTCGGCGAAGGCGATAAAGACGTCCTCCTGGGCGGAGCGGGCGCCGACGAGGCCCAAGGTGGCGCGAGCGCCGACACCGCTCGCGGCGGCAAGGGCAACGACGAGCTTCGCGGAGGAGACGGGGGCGACGACCTGTTCGGCGAGAAGGGAAGTGACGCCCTCTTCGGCCAGGCCGGCAATGACCTCCTGAACGGAGGGCCCAGCAACGACAGCTGCCAAGGCGGACCGGGCTCGGACACGCTTAGGAGTTGCTGATGCGCTGAGGGCGGCCCTCGGCGTGAGCGGCAGGGAGCCGGCCCCGCGAGGGGCCGGCTCCCCTTTCAGGGACGGCGTCGCGGACGTCCCGCAATCGCCGTCCGCGAGGACGCGGATGACGGGAGGGCCTTCGCGTGGCATCGTCGCCTTGTGCGACCGGTCAGCACGATCCTGGACCGCTTCCGTCGGGCGGCCGCCGTGCCCGCCACCGTCGGCGACGAGCTCGCCGGCGAGCTTGCACCGCTCTTCCTCGCCCTCGACTCGATCGAGGAGGAGAGCGAGCGCATCCGCACGGCCGCCGACGGAGTCCGTCGAACGGCGGCTGGCCGCCGCGCGCGAGGAGGCGGCCGGCGAGACGGACGAGGCGCGCCGCCGCGCCGAGGCCGCCCGCGCCCAGTGCTCTCGCCGAGGCGCCGTGAGGCGCGGGAGGCCGAGGCGCGCTCGCTGCTCACGGTTGCGGAGGACGGAGGCGCGGCAGATCCGCGAGCGGGGCGTGGGCCGAGTCCCCGAGCTCGTCGCCGAGGTGGTCGCCTGCGTGAAGAAGGGGCCGGAATGAGCGTCGGCTGGGTCGCGGGAAGCACCCGCGCCCGCCTGCTCCTGGGCAGGCGGCTCGGCCTCGAGCCGGCGCTGGCGCTCGCCCGCTCGCGCTCGACGGCCGAGGCGCTGGCCGCCCTCGCCGCCGGGCCGTACGGGCGCCACGGCGAGGTCGGAGCCGACCTCGCCGCCGCTCAGCGCTCGATCGCCGCGACGACGCTCCTTCACTTCCGGCTCCTCGCCGGCTGGCTGCCTCCGGGCGCGGTCGGCCTCGTGCGCGCGCTCGCCGGCTGGTTCGAGCTGGCCAACATCGAGGACCGCCTCGCGTACCTGCTCGGGCACGAGCCCGGGCACCCGTTCGAGCTTGGAAGCCTGACACTCGCGTGGTCGGCCGTCGAGCGGGCTCAGACGCCGGGCGACCTCCGGGCCGCCCTTGCCGCGTCGGCCTGGGGAGACCCGGGGAGCGAGGAGCCTGACGACGTGCACGCGTCCTTGCGGGTCGCGTGGGCGCGGCGCGTGCTGGCCGAGGTTCCCGAGGCCCGGGCGTGGGTCGGCGGGGCCCTCGCGATGCTCGTCGCCCGCGTGCTCTCCGACGGCGCCGCCGTGCGGGCATCGCCCGCCCTCACGTCGATCCTCGGGGCCGACTGGAGCCGGGCGGTGACGGTTCGGCGCCCTGGCGCAGTCGCTTCCGACCGACGCCGCCTGGGCGCTCGGAGGGGATCGCCGAGCCGGACGAGCTGTGGCGCGCCGAGACGGCTGGTGGGCGCGGGTCGAGCGGGACGCGGAGGCGATGGTGAGCGGACATCGCGAAGGCAGGGCCGCCGTCGTCGGCGTGATCGCGCTCCTCGCGGCGGATGCGCGCCGAGCGGCGGCCGCGCTCGAGGCCGCGGCCAGGGGCAGCGGCGACATCTTCGAGGAGATCGTCGGTGCGGCCGGCTGAGCGGGCGGTTCCCGCCCGGATGAGCCGCGTCGCGATCGTCGCCGCCGGAGCGGGCGACTGCGGGACGCCCTCGTCGTCGTCGCCGACGCCGGAGTCGTCGAGCTCGCGGGCACGTTCCCGGCCGCCGAGGGCGCCGAGCTCGACGCCGTTCGCCGGCTCGAGCGGTCGGCGGGGGCCGACGGCCGCGTCGAGCCGCGGCTGGGCGCCGCCGTGGCCGATCCCGAGGAGCTCGAGCGCCTGGGACGCCGGGATCTCCTCGCAGGGGAGGTCGAGCTCAAGCGCCGGGCGGACGGGGCGATCCGCCACGGCCGCTACGCGGCTCTCGTGGGCTGGACGCCCGAGGCGGAGGTGGAGCAGCTGAGCTCCCGGCTCGCCGAGGTGGGCGCCGGTCTCGTCGAGCTTCCCCGGCCGGCGTGGGTCGAGCCGCCGACGCTCCTCCGGCGACACGTCCGGAGTCCGGCCGTTTCGCCCGCTCGTGGAAGGCTACGGAGCCGCTCCGGTACGCGGACATCGACCCGACGCCGTTCGCCGCGGCCGCCTTCGTCATCATGTTCGGGATGATGTTCGGCGACGTGGGGCAGGGGCTGCTGCTCGCCGCGCTGGGGATCGCCCTCTCGCGTGCGCGCCGGGGGCGGTTCGCCGAGTTCCAGCGCCTCTGGCCGTTTCCCGTCGCCGCGGGGTTCGCCGCGGCCTTCTTCGGCTTGCTCTACGGCGAGTTCTTCGGCCCGACCGGGGTCGTGCCCACCCTGTGGCTGAAACCGACGGAGGACCCGATGACCCTCCTTGCCGCCGGGGTCGCGGTCGGAGGCGTCCTCCTCGCCTTGAGCTACTTGATCGGGATCGTCAACCGCTGGCGCGAAGGGGGACGGATGGCGGCTCTCCTCGCCCCGTCGGGGATCGCGGGGTTCCTGCTCTTCCTCGGGATGGGCCTCGCCGCCGCCGGCTGGTACTGGGACTCGGTCCCGGTCGGCGTCGTCGGCGGCGTTCTCGCCGTCGGAGGCGTCATCCTGCTCGGCGCGGGCTTCCACGTCGAGGCCGGTCGCGGAGCGGGCGCGGTGACCCAGGCGACGGTCGAGGTCTTCGACGCCGTCATCCGCGTGGTCGCCAACGTCATCTCGTTCGCCCGCCTCGCGGCCTTCGGGCTCGTGCACGCGGCCCTGGCCGGCGGTCGTCTGGGACGCGACGACCGCGCTCTGGGGCAGGCCTCGTGGGCTCGATCCTCGCAATCGTCGATGTTCCTCGTCGGCAACGCGATCACGTTCGGGCTCGAGGCGCTCGTCGCGGCGGTCCAGGCGCTTCGTCTCGAGTACTACGAGCTCTTCTCCCGCATCTTCGCCGGCGAGGGGCACCGCTTCTCGCCGTGGCACATCCAGCTGGAATCCCGAATGGAGGCACCATGGAAGCCTTGATCTGGACGGCACCCGTCGTCGCGGCCGTCGCCATCGCCACCGTCGCCGGCCTGAGGCGCGCCCCCCGCCGCGGGTCTCCGGCGTCTGGTCGCCGTGAACGTCATCGCTCGCGCTCGCCGCGCTCGCGCTGCTCGCGGGGCTCCTCTTCGGCGCCGTCGAGCCGGCGCAGGCCGCCGAGACGAGCCAGACGGCCGACGACACGTGGGCGGCCTGGCTCGGCGCCTCGATCGCCGTCGCGGGCTCGGCCCTCGGAGCGGCGATCGCCGTCGCCTACACCGGAGCCGCCGCCCTGGCCGCGATCAGCGAGAAGCCTGAGATCTTCGGACGGGCGATGGTCATCGTCGGCCTCGCGGAGGGCATCGCGATCTACGGCCTCGTGATCGCGATCATCCTGATCGGACGCACGTGAGCCGGATCGTCGCCATCGGCGAGGCCGGCCTGCTCGACGGGTACGGGCTCGCGGCCGTCGAGGTGCGGCGGGCCGAGGGCGCCGCCGCCGCCGTTCGAGCCTGGAGTGAGCTCGGCGCCGACGTGGGTCTCCTCATCCTGACGCCGAGCGCGGAACGGGCGCTTTCCTCGCGAGCTCGCCGAGTCGCGGGACCTCGTCTGGGCGGTGATTCCGGCGTGAACGTCGACCGTCTGCGCGCGACGCTCCTCGCGGACGCCGAGGCCGAGGCCGAGGCGACCCTCGCGGCCGGCGAGAGCCGGGCGCGAGCGGAGCGCGAGCGCTCGCGGGCCGAGGCGTCGCGGCTCCAGGAGAGCGCGCGCGCCGAGGGGGAGGCCGCCGGCGATCTCGAATCGGCCCGCGACCTGGCGCTCGCGCGAAGCGGCGCCCGGCGCCTCGTGCTCGAGGCGCGGCAGGCCGTGTACGAGGACTTCCGCAGCCTGGCGCTCGCGGACGCGCTCGCGCTGCGGGCGGACAAGAAGGCGTACGCGAGGCTGCTCGATCGCCTGGAGGCCGAAGCCCGGCGGTCGCTGGGAGAGGACGCCGAGATCGAGCGCGATCCCGAGGACGTGGGCGGTGTCCGCGCGCGGGCGGGAAGGCGCAGCGTCGACCTGACGCTGCCCACTCTCCTCGACGGCTGCGTCGCCGGGCTCGGCGCACGCGTCGAGGAGCTTTGGCGATGAGCGCCGGCTCCGTCGTCAGGGTGGACGGGCCGGTCGTCGAGGTGTCGGGCCTCGACACCGCCGCCATGCTCGACCTCGTCGAGGTGGGCGCGTCGCGGCTTCCCGGGCGAGATCATCGCGCTCGAGGACGGCGTCGCGACCGTGCAGGTCTACGAGTACACCGGCGGCCTGCAGCCGGGCGAGGACGTCGTCTCGAGCGGCCGGCCGCTGACGGCCGAGCTCGGGCCCGGCCTGCTCGGGGAGCGTCTTCGACGGCATGCTCCGCCGGCTGGGCGACGTCGAGGACTTCCTCGCTCCCGGGGTCGCGTCCCGCGACGCTCCCGCGCGACCGCCGCTTCGACTTCACGCCCCTCGCCGCGGTGGGCGAGGAGGTCGAGCCCGGAGCCCTGCTCGGGACACTCGTCGAGGCCGGAGACTTCGAGCACCGGGTGATCGTCCCGCCCAGGCGTGTCCGGCCGCCTCGAGCGGCTCGCCGATCCCGGGCCCTACGGCGTCGAGGACACGATCGCCGTCGTCGGCGGGGAGGACGTCGGGCTCGCCCACCGGTGGCCGGTGAGGAAGCCCCGCCCCTTCCGCGCGCGGGCGGCGGCCGCCGCGGCGGCTCCGCTCGTGACCGGGCAGCGGGTGCTCGACCTCTTCTTTCCCATCGCGCGCGGAAGCTCCGCCTCCGTCCCGGGCGGGTTCGGCACCGGCAAGACGGTGCTTCTCCAGCAGATCGCCAAGTGGTGTGACGCCGATGTGATCGTGTACGTGGGCTGCGGCGAGCGCGGCAACGAGATGGCCGATGTCCTGCGCGACCTCCGCGAGCTCGAGGATCCGCGCAACGGCGAGGCGCTTCTCGCGCGCACGGTCCTCGTGGCGAACACGTCGAACATGCCCGTGCTCGCCCGGGAAGCGAGCATCCACACCGGTGTCACCGTCGCCGAGTTCTTCCGTGACATGGGCTACCACGCGGCGCTCATCGCCGACTCCACCTCGCGCTGGGCCGAGGCGCTGCGGGAGGTCGCCTCGCGCACCGGACAGCTGCCCGCCGAGGAGGGCTATCCGGCCGGCCTCGCCTCCGAGCTCGCGGCCTTCTACGAGCGGGCGGCGGCCGTGACGACGCTCGGCGGGCGCGACGCGTCGGTGACGATCCTCGGCGCCGTCTCGCCGCCCGGCGGCGACATGTCGGAGCCGGTCAGCGCCCACACCCGGAGGTTCGTCCGCTGCAGCTGGTCGCTCGACCGCGATCTCGCGTACGCGCGGCACTATCCCGCGGTCAGCTGGCGCGAGTCGTGGTCCCGCGACAGCGAGGCCCTGGCCGAGTGGCACTTCCTGCAGCGGGACTCCGGCTGGGCGCAGAAGCGCGAGACCGCCCTCGCCCTCCTCGCCGAGGCCGACCGTCTGGAGTCCGTCGCGCAACTCGTCGGCGCCGCCTCCCTGCCCGACCGCGAGCGGGTCGTCCTCCTGAGCGCGCGGCACCTGCGCGAGGGGGTTCTCCAGCAGAGCTCGCTCAGCGAGCACGACGCCTTCTGCGCCCCGGCCAAGCAATCCGCCCTGCTCGACCTCGTCCTCGCGGTTCACGAGCGGTGCCTCGGCCTGGTCGGCGTCGGCGTCCCGGCGGAGCGAATCGAGCAGGTGGACCTCTCCGACGTCGCCCGGGCGCGGGAGGAGACACCGCCCGACGGCGCCGCGGAGGTCGAGCGCCTGGGGGCTCGCGTGCTCGCCCGGCTCGAGGAGCTGGCGTGAGCGGGACGACCCCGATCTCCTACTCGTCCCTCGTCTCGATTCGAGGGCCCCTCCTCCTCGTCGAGGGCGTCGAGGGCGTCGGCTGGGACGAGCTGGCCGAGATCCGCGCCGACTCCGGACCTGTCCGACACGGGGTCGTCCTCGAGGTCCGCGGCGACGTCGCGGTCGTCCAGGTGTTCGAGGGTACGAGCGGGCTCAGGCTCGACGACAGCCGCGTCACGTTTGCCGGCACGCCGCTCAGGGCCCCGCTCGGAGAGGGCTGGCTGGGGCGTGTGTGCAACGGCCTGGGGGAGCCGCTCGACGGCGGTCCTCCTATCCTCGGAGAGGAGTTGCGGGAGGTCGCCGGGCGGCCGATCAACCCCGCGCGCCGCGAGGCTCCGAGCGAGAGCATCGTCACCGGGGTCTCCGCGATCGACGGGCTGGCGACGCTCGTGCGCGGGCAGAAGCTCCCGATCTTCTCGGTCGGAGGGCTGCCGCACCTCGAGCTCGCCGCCCAGGTCGCCGCCCAGGCCCGCGCCGGAGAGGGCGACGAGCCGTTCGCGGTCGTCTTCGCCGCGATGGGGATCACCCACGCCGACGCCGCGATGGTGCGGCTCGCCCTCGAGGAGCGCCTGGCCTCGGGCGACCTCGTGCTCATCACGAACGCCGCCGACGACCCGCTGGTCGAGCGTATCGCCACGCCGAGAATCGCGCTCTCGGTCGCCGAGTACCTCGCCTTCGACCTCGGCCGCCACGTCCTCGTCGTCATGGCCGACATGACGAGCTACTGCGAAGCCGTCAGGGAGGTCGCCGCCGCCCGGGGCGAGGTCCCGAGCCGACGCGGCTACCCCGGCTACCTCTACTCCGACCTCGCCTCACTCTACGAGCGTGCCGGGAGGCTGGAGGGGCGGCCCGGCTCGGTCACCCAGCTCCCGGTCCTGACGATGCCGGCCGGCGACGTCACCCATCCTGTCCCCGACCTCACCGGCTACATCACCGAGGGCCAGCTCGTCCTCGCGGAGGACCTCAACGTACGCGGCATCTACCCGCCGCTCGACCCTCTCTCCTCGCTCTCGCGCCTCATGCGGCTCGGCGCCGGCCCCGGCCGCACGCGCGACGATCACCTGGCGGTCGCCGCCCAGGTCTACGCCGCTCTCGCGCAGGCGCGGAACGCGGCGGACCTCGGCGAGATCGTCGGCGCGGACGCGCTCTCGGAACGAGAGCGGGGATACCTGGCTTTCGCGGACGCGTTCCGGGAGCGCTTCCTGGCGCAGGGACGCGCCGAGGCGCGCACGCTGGCCGAGACGCTCGACCGGGCCTGGGAGGTCCTCTCGCTCCTGCCGCGCAGGGAGCTGTCGATGTTGAGCACCGAGCTGCTCGACCGCCACTACCGGGGAGGAGCGTGACGGTGGCGCTGCGGCTGCCGCCCGGACGAGCGGGACGCCTCTGGCTCCTCCACCGCATCGACGCGGGGAGGCGCGGCGACGACGTGCTGGACCAGAAGCGACAGGCCCTCGTCCGGGAGGAGCTGCGCCTCCGAGCCGAGGTCGCCGACGCGGAGGCGGACTGGCGCCGGTCGGCCGCCGACGCGCGGCGGTGGCTCGACCGGGCAGCGCTCCTGGGCGGCGAGCGCGGGCTCGACCTGGCGCGCTTCCACGCCGGCGGCCCCGCCGAGATCGAGTTGACGTGGCGCAGCACGCTCGGGGTTCGCCATCCCGCGGAGGCGCGAGTCGTCCCTCTCGACGAGACTCCGTCCACGCTGGCCGGGACCGCCGCGCTGGTTCCCGCGGCCGAAGCTCATCGCCGGGCGCTCGAGGCCGGTGCTCGCTACGCCGTGGCGAGCGTGAGCCACCGGCGCGTGGCCGCCGAGCTCGCCCTCACGGCCCGCCGCCTGCGCACGATCGAGCGCCGCTGGCTTCCCGAGCACGAGGCCGCGCTGCACGAGCTCGAGATCCGCCTGGACGAGGAGGAGCGAGAGGAGTCGGGCCGCATCCGCTGGGCGGCCGGCCGCGAAGGAGACGGCGGACGGCGCTCGGTCACCAAGCCGGCCCGGTCGAGCCTCTGACGGCGGCTAGGCCTCGCGGTCCCAGTAGTCGACGCCGCTCTCGCGGCGAACGAGGATGTCGTCCTCGTCGTTCTCGGTCCAGATCCCGATCTTGTCGCTGTCCGGATAGACGGCGACCGACGGCTCGCGCTTCGTCGAGAGGATGACGATCCGGGCCGTCTCGCCGGTGGCGTTCGTCAGCTTGTGCGCGCCGTCCGGGCCTTCCGGGAAGCAGACGAGGTCGCCGGGCTCGAGCACCTCCTCGCCGCCGGGGTGGCGCAGCGTCGGCCGCCCGGTGACGACGAGAAGCCATTCCTCGTTGCCGTACTCGTAGTGGTACGGGAAGCTGCCGACGCCCGGAGGGAGGTCGTAGACCGAGGCGCCGATCATGGTCGCCCCGATCTGCGGGCCCAGGCGCGCGAAGGCGTACCGGTAGGCATCCGGCCTCCCCGCCGCGACCTCGACCTCGGTCGAGAAGAGGTTCGCGCGGCGGAGGGGGCTCACCCGGCCACTCCGGCGAGGCCGCGCGGCGCGACGACCCGCTCGCGCTCGGCGCCGACCGAGATGAGGCAGACGTCCACGCCGAGCCGCTCCTCGATGAAGCCGACGTAGGCGCGGGCGGCCTGGGGCAGGTCGGCCAGGGACTCGGCCTCGTCGAGCGGTTCCTGCCACCCGGCCAGCGTCTCGTAGACCGGCCGGGAGTGGTGGAAGTCGCTCTGGTGCGCGGGGAACTCGTCGGTCTCCGTGCCGTCGGGCAGGCCGTACCCGACGCAGACCGGGATCTCCGCGAAGGCGGAGAGGACGTCGAGCTTCGTGAGCGCGAGGCTCGTCATCCCGTTGACCCGGACGGCGAAGCGGAGCCCGACGAGGTCGAGCCACCCGCAGCGGCGCTCGCGGCCGGTCGTCGTCCCGTACTCGGCGCCGAGCTCTCGCACGCGCGCCTGCTCGGGGCCCTCGATCTCCGTCGGGAAGGGCCCTTCGCCGACCCTGGTGACGTAGGCCTTGGCGACGCCGATGACGCGGTCGATCCGCGTCGGGCCGATGCCGACCCCGGTCGCGGCCGCGCCCGCGACCGGGTTCGAGGAGGTCACGAACGGATACGTTCCGTGGTCGAGGTCGAGAAGCGTCCCCTGGGCGCCCTCCAGGAGGACGCGCTCACCGGCGCGGAGCGCCCGGTCGACGAGGAGGGACGTGTCGGCGACGAGCGGGCGCAGGCGCGCCGCGCACTCCTCCATCCGTTCGGCGAGCTCCTCCGGCTCGAGCGGCTCGACGCCGTGGATGCGCTCCAGGAGGGCGTTCTTCTCAGCCAGCGCCGTCTCGAACTTCTGCCGGAGGATCTTCGGGTCGAGGATGTCCTGGACCCGGATCCCGATCCTCGCCGCCTTGTCGGCGTAGGCTGGTCCGATCCCGCGTCGCGTCGTGCCGATCTGGAGCCGGCCGAGGCGCCGCTCGCTCGCCGAGTCGATGGCGAGGTGCCAGGGCATGATCATGTGCGCGTTGCCGGAGATACGCACGCGGTCGGTCGAGACGCCGCGGCGCTCGAGCGCGTCGAGCTCCGCGACGAGCTGGCCCGGGTCGACGACGCATCCTGCCCCGACGACGCAGAGCTTCCCGGCCAGGATTCCCGAGGGGATGTGGTGGAGGGCGAACGTCTCCCCGTCTCGCACGATCGTGTGGCCCGCGTTCGGCCCGCCCTGGTAGCGGCAGACGACGTCGGAGTCCTCGGCGAGGAGGTCGACGATCTTGCCCTTGCCCTCGTCGCCCCACTGGGCGCCGACGATCACGGTGGCCGGCATCGATCCCATCGTAGTGCCCGCCACGGTCGTCCACACGGGGGTGTGGAGGAGGGGAACGAATTTTCCGCGTCGTGCGGGAATTCGATGCACAGGGGCCTGTGTGGCCGGCTGGGAATGCTGTCCGCCCGGTCTGGGAACATACGTTCTTTTCCCTGCAGAAACGGCACTTCTCGATGGGTTCAGCTGTGGGTTGTCGCAATCAACAGGCCTCGTAGAGTCACGTCTGATGGTGACGAACCTCGCACGGGCGACCACCGCCCCTGACCCCCAGGTCCCTCCGCAGAACCTCGATGCCGAGGAGTCTGCGCTCGGGGCGATGATGCTGTCGCCCGGCGCCATCGCCTCGGTCAGCGACGTGCTCTCGCACGACGGGCGCGAGTTCTACCGCGAGAGCCACGCGAAGATCTACCGGGCCGCCCTCGCGCTCTACGCGAAGGGCGAGCCCGTCGACGCCATCACGCTCGTCGACCAGCTCGACGAGCGCGGCGACCTCGAGGACGTCGGCGGCAAGGTGCGCATCCACGAGCTCGCGGCTCTCGTGCCCGCGAGCGCGAACGCGGGCCACTACGCGCAGATCGTCAAGGAGGCGGCCACCCTGCGCGGCCTCATCCGCGTCGGCGGGGAGATCGCGCGCCTCGGCTGGGAACGCCCGGGCGAGACCGCCGAGCTGGTCGATCGGGCCGAGCAGGTCCTCTTCGAGCTCTCCCAGGAGAAGGCGACCTCGGAGTTCAGTCACATCGAGGCGCTCCTGAAGGAGAGCTTCGAGCGGATCACCCAGCTGTACGAGTCCGGCTCGGACGTCACCGGCGTCCCCTCCGGCTTCCGCGACCTCGACCGGATCACCTCCGGGTTCCAGGAGGGGAACCTCATCGTCATGGCCGCGCGGCCGAGCATGGGGAAGTCGGCGCTCGGCCTCGGCGTCGCGGCGAACCTCGCCGTCCGCAGGGAGGTCCCGGTCGCGCTCTTCACCCTCGAGATGTCGAAGAGCGAGGTGACGCAGCGCCTCATGTGCAGCGAGGCGAAGGTCGAGTCGCAGCGCCTGCGCACCGGCAAGCTCGCCGCCGACGACTGGCCCCGGCTGACCGCGGCGTGCGACAAGCTGGCCCGGGCGCCCCTCTACGTGGACGACACGGGCTCGATCACGATGATGGAGATCCGCTCGAAGGCCAGGCGCCTCAAGAGCAAGCACCCCGACCTCGGGCTGATCGTCGTCGACTACCTCCAGCTGATGACGTCCGGGATAACCGCCGAGAACCGCGTCCAGGAGGTGTCGCAGATCTCGCGCTCGCTCAAGGTGCTCGCCCGCGACCTCGACGTGCCCATCATCGCGCTCTCGCAGCTCTCGCGGGCCGTCGAGCAGCGTCACGACAAGCGCCCGATCCTCTCCGACCTCCGCGAGAGCGGCTCGATCGAGCAGGACGCCGACATCGTCATGTTCATCTACCGCGACGAGTACTACAACGGGGAGGAGTCCGAGCAACAGGGCCTCGCCGAGGTGATCGTCGCCAAGCACCGGAACGGCCCGACCGACACGGTCAAGCTGTCCTTCCTCAAGCGCTACGCGAAGTTCTCGGATCTCGCGGCCGGGTAGCATCCGGAGCGTGATCGCGAGGTGGTGGCGGGGCTGGGCGGCGACACCCGAGACCGCGGACGCCTACGAGGCGCTCCTTCGGGGCACCATCCTCCCGTGGGTCTCGGGCCACGAGGGATTCCGGGGCGTCTACCTCCTGCGGCGCGAGGTCGAGGAGGGCTTCGAGTTCGGGACGCTCACGCTCTGGGAGTCGCTCGACTCGGTGCGCGCGTTCGCGGGCGAGGATCACGAGGTCGCCGTCGTCCCCGACGAGGCCCGCGCGCTCCTCTCGCGCTTCGACGAGCGCTCGGCGCACTACGAGATCGTCGAGTCTCCCGCGAACGCCTCGACCGCGTAGAGGCGCCACTCCTCGGACACGCCCTCGAGCGCGTGCGTTCCCCGGTCCTCGAAGGCGATGAGCACGCCCGACGCCGCGCGCGGCGGACCGATCGGTCGCGCTACGCCTGCTCGTCGGTCTCGACGGCCGCCGCGGCTTCGGCCTCGGGCTCTGCCTCGGCAGCGGGCGCGGCTTCGCCGTCGATCTCGGTCGCCTCGCCCTCGGCCTCGCCCTCGGCCTGCTCGAGCTCCTCCTCGGGCGGCAGCTCGCCGCCGAGAGGGACGACCAGCGTCTTCACGTCCACGCGCACGTCCTCGAAGACGACGATGGGGACCTCGTACCGTCCGATCCGCTTGATCGGGTCGGGGAGGTCGATCTTCCGGCGGTCGACCCGCACCTTGCGGGTGCGCCAGATCTCCTCGGCGATGTCGGTCGGCGTGACCGACCCGAAGAGGGTTCCCTGGGGGCCGGCGTTGACCTCGAAGCGGAGCACCGTCTTGCGGAGGGTCTCCGCGATCGTCTCCGCCTGTTCGGCCGTGCGCGCCTCGTGGCGGGCGCGCTCCGCGTCTCGGCGCTGCACCTCGGCGACGATGGCGGGCGACGCCTGCTGGGCCAGCCGGCGCGGCTGGAGGTAGTTGCGCATGTAGCCGCGCGAGACCGAGACGACCTCGCCGCGCAGGCCGACCTTGTCCACGTCCTTGAGGAGGACGACGTCCACTAGCGCCTCGTCACGTGCGGCTCACGTGGTGGGAGTCGACGTAGGGGAGGAGCGCCACCTCGCGCGCGCGCTTCACGGCCACCGCGATCTGATCCTGGTGGCGCCGGCACGCGCCGGTGATCCGGCGGGAGCGGATCTTCCCCTTCTCCGACACGTACCGCCGGAGCTGGTTGTAGTTCTTGTAGTCGACCTGCTCGATCTTCTCCCGGCAGAAGTAGCAGCTCTTCCTCCGGGTCGGTCCGGTCGAGGCCGGTGGGCGGCGTCGTTTCGCCTGTGGCATGTGGCTCTCTGGTCCTCTCGCCTAGAAGGGGATGTCGTCGTCGGCGGCGGCTGCGCCCGCCTTGGCGAAGTCGCTCTGGTCGGCGGCGACGTCGGAGGAGGGGATGTACTGGCTCTCGCCGCCCTCCCCGCGGCTTCCCAGGAACTGGACGCTGTCGGCGATGATCTCGACCGCCTGGCGCTTCTGCCCGGTCTGCTTGTCCTCCCACTCGCGCCAGTCGAGGCGGCCGTCGATCGCGACGGGCCGGCCCTTGCTCAGGTACTGGGCGCAGCTCTCGCCCTGGTTGCCCCAGACCGTCACGTCGAAGTAGTTCGGCTTCTCGCCCCACTCGCCCGTGGCGGGATCCTTCTGGCGGGAGTTGACGGCGACCCGCAGCTTGCAGATCGCGGTGCCGCTCGGCGTGTGTCGCAGCTCGGGGTCACGGGTGAGATTGCCCACGAGCACGACGCGGTTGATGTTTGCCATGGTGCTCCTCAGCTCCTCGGTCGAACGTCTGTTCCCACTCTACTCGGCCGTCCCGACGGCCTCGGGCGCCGGTGCGGCCGCCGCGGCCTCGCGGGCGGGCATCGTCGCGCTGCCCGGGATGCGCCGGACGGCCATGTGGCGCAGCACCCCGTCGGTGATCTTCAGCACGCGCGTGAGCTCGTCCAGCGTCTCGCCGTCGCAGTCGAACTGGAGCAGGTAGTAGAACGCCTCGCTGCGCTTCTCGATCTCGTACGCGAGCTTTCGGCGGCCCCACGTGTCCTGGCTCTGCCAGGCCCCGCCGCGCTTCTCCACGAGCTCGCGAATGCGGGTGAGGATCTCGTTCTGGCGCTCGTCGGCGAGCTCGGGGTCGAGCAGCAGCATGATCTCGTATTGGGTCACGGTCCCTGTCTCTCCTTCCCTCGGTCTAACGGCCCCGCCTTACGCGCGCCGCTCGGGATGTGCGGCGCCCGGCGAAGCAGGAAGCCCGGCGAGTATAGCGAGCCGTGCCCGCTTGCCCGACCGCTCGGTGTCGTGAAAGAGTGGCGAGAGTGAAACGACCGACGGCGCTTCTCCTCGGCCTTCTCGCGGGAGCGGCTCTCGGAGCCTTCGTCGCGGGCAGGAGACGGCCCGGCGAGACGGGACCGGCGCCCGTCGAGGCAGCGGCCGACGACCTGCGGCGCAAGCTCGCGGAGTCGCGCGAGGCGCCGGCCGACGCGCCGCCGGCCGTGCCTCCGCCGCCCCCGGCCGGGCATGCGCCACCGCCGCCCCCGATGGGTGGGCCGCCTCCGCCACCGCCGCCCCCGCCTGCGGGCCCGCCCGCTCCCGGGCCGGAGCCGCCCGCCCGGCCGCCGCCTCCCCCGGAGCCTCCTCCGGCCGACGAGTTCGAGGCGATGCGCCGGCGGGTGCACGAGGAAGGGCGCGCGGCCGCGGAGCAGATGCGCCGCTCGGCGGATCCTCCCGAGCAGGGGTGAAGCTCCACCGCAACGAGCACGCGGTCGAGATCGACGTGCCGCCGGAGGACGTGTTCCCCTGGCTCGCCGAGTCCGACCGGCGGTTGCGGTGGATGGGCGCCCTCGTCGAGAGCGAGCCGCTCACGGAGGGGCCGGCCGCCGAGGGGAGCCGGTTCCGCGACGTCTTCGAGGAGCACGGCCGTCGCATCGAGCTCGAGGCCGAGCTGGTCGAGGTCGACGCCCCGCGGAGGCTCGTCGTGCACCTCGTCTCGGACGCTTTCGAGTCGACGCTCGTGCAGACCCTCGAGGGCGAGGGCGGCGCCACCCGGCTCGAGGCCGTCATCGACACCGGCTACACGATGCGGGGCGCGCGCCTCCTGGCCCCGGTCGCCACGGGCCTGGCGCAGCGGCGGCTCGAAGCCGACCTCGACCGTCTCAAGGAGCTTCTCGAGGAAGGGCGGGCGGGGGGCTAGAGGGGGGCGAAGGCGGCCGCGCCGGCCGCCAGGCCCCGCGCGACGCGCCACTGGTAGGCGTTCGACTCGAGCCGGCGGCGCTCCGCCGGGTTGGTCATGAACCCGGTCTCCACGAGGATGACGGGGACGTTCGCCCAGTTGAAGCCGGTGAGGTCGCTGCGCGCGACGAGGCCGCGGTCGGCTGCTCCCGTCCGGCGGAGCACGGCGCGCTGGACGATCCGGGCGGCGCGGCGGCTGGGGCGGAAGATGTCGTCGGTCCAGCCCCGGTGCCATGCCGGATAGAGCGTGGAGACTCCGTGGAGGCTCCGATTGGTCGATCCGTCGGCGTGGATCCGCAGCATGAGGGCGGCGTTCCTCCGGTTGCAGAAGCGGGCGCGGTCGATGTTGCCGCCGCGCCCGAGGGTGAAGTCGGGGCCGGTCCTCGTCATCGCGACGCGGTAGCCGCGCTCGAGGAGGGCGGCGCGGGCCTTGCGCGCGATCCGCAGGACGACGCGTGCCTCCCCGGCCGTTCCGCCGCCGTCCTTGATCTTGCGGATCGACGAGCCGGGGCCGATGCGCTCGGTGGTCAGGTTGGGCTTCCGCGCATGGCCCGGGTCGAGGCAGACGAGCGGCGCGGCCTCAGCGGCGGTGGGCAGCAGGAGGGCGGCGAGGACGGGGAGCAGGGCGCGGCGCACGGCCGTCATTGTGCCGCTGTCCGCGGCGTGAGGAGGACGGCGACGACCGCGCAGGCTGCTGAGGCGGCGGTCAGGGCGAGCGGCCAGGCGTTCCGGGAGTCGAGGTGCTGCCACCAGCCGGGCGCGAGCGCGACGGCCAGCGCCCCTCCGCAGAGCGCCTCGACGATGACGGCGATCGCCGCCGCGCGCACCCGTCGGCGCCAGACGAGGAGGACGAGGGCGAGGCCGGCGGTGAAAGCCCCGATTCCCGCCGCAGCGACGAGGTTCCACTGCCAGGCGTCCTGCGTGTGCCGCCAGCCGTCGCCGGTGCACGACTCGTCGCAGCGGAGGTCGAGGCCCCAGACGAGGCCCACGAGCAGCGCCCACCACGACCACACCCAGGCGATCGTGGCGGCGAGGAGGGCGAGCCGGCGGCGGGCCCGGGCGGGGAGAGCCATGCGGGAGGTATCGGCCGGGGGCGTCCGCGCGCTGAGGCTCAGCCGTGCACCGAGGCGCCGCCCGCGCCCGCCATCGCGTTGGGCGGGTAGGGCTCGAGGTCGTTCACGAACCCCGGCGTCCCCTCGACCCGACCGAGCCAGGCGCGAACCGCCGGGAACCGATCCAACTCGACGCCGGCCTCGTGGGCGACGTGCGCGTACCCGTAGAGCGAGACGTCGGCGACCGTGTAGCGCTCGCCGAGGAGGAACTCGCGGTCGCGCAACCCCGCGTCGAGGACGCCCACGGCCGCCTGCGCCGACTCGACCCGTGCGGCGAAGACCTCCGGCCGCGCGGCGTCGCGCCCGGTGAGGCGCCAGAAGCGCGCCGTGCCGACGTTGGGCTCGAAGAGGTTCTGCTCGAAGAAGAGCCACTGCCACACGCGGGCTCGCTCGAGGAGGTCGTCGGGCACGAACGGGGTTCCCTCGCCGAGGTAGAGGAGGATCGCGTTCGACTCCGCGATCGTCTCGCCCGTGTCGAGCTCGAGCACCGGCGTGCGGCCCGCGGGGTTCTTCGCCCGGTACTCGGCCCCTGCCGTGTCGCCGGCGAAGATGTCGACCGGCACCCGCTCGTACGCTGTCCCGAGCTGGGCGAGCAACAGTCGGGCCTTGTAGCAGTTCGCCGACGCCGCGTAGTCGTAGAGCCGAGGCACGTCGCGAATCGTGGCAGATCGTTGACTCCCCCGACGCCCTCACTACGATCAGAGAAGGGACACATGAGAGCACGCAGGCTTCCCCTCGCCCTCGGGCTCATCCTCTCCCTCACTGTCCTGGCCGCGGCCTTCCCGGCGGCGGTGAGCGGCATGGGAGGGACGCCTCATGGCGACGGGCGCTCGCAGAACCTCTACCTCGTCGGGTCGACGCACGACCGCCGGCCGGTCGAGACGTTCGAGGAGCCGTTCTTCACCGACCTCGCCTTCCAGGGCCGGTTCGCCTACCAGGGCACCTGGAACGGCGGCTTCCGCGTCGTCGACATCTCCCGGCCCTGGCGGCCGAAGGTGCGGGCGGAGGTCGACTGCGGCTCCGCGCAGGGGGACATCGCGGTCTTCGGCGACCTCGTCTTCCGCTCGGTCGACTCGCCCGTCGCCGCGGAGACCGTCGAGGACACGTGTGACGCGCCGGCCGCAGGCTCGGGCTTCGAGGGCATCCAGATCTTCGACGTCGACAAGCCGTGGCGCGCGAGCGCCGACGACCTCGTCGCCGCCGTCCCGACGGACTGCGGCGCCCGCTCGCTCACGATCGTCCCGGACCTCCGTCGCTACCGCGTGCTCGTGTACGTGGCCGCCGGGCCGACCCAGCCGGAGTACAACAACGACCCGATCTGGCGCCAGGAGTGCTCGGAGGAGCACGACAAGTTCCAGATCGTGGAGGTTCCGCTGCGCCATCCCGAGGACGCGTCCGTGCTCGCCGACGCCGTGCTCGAAGGGGGCCACACCTGCAACGACATCTCCGTGCTCTCGACGAGACACCACCGGTTGGCCGTCTGCGCCGGCAACAAGGCCGTCGTCTTCGACATCGCGAACCCCGCCGAGCCCCAGCGGCTCCGGTCCTTCACGGCTCCGGGCGTGCCGGTGTGGAGCTCGGCTGCCTTCTCCTGGGACGGCGCGGTCACGGCGCTCGCCTGGGAGCCGGCCGGCGGGCTCGAGGCCTCGTGCCAGGAAGCCGACCCCGCCCGCGCCAGGAGCATCTTCTTCTTCGCCACGGGGACCGGGGAGCTGCTCGGCACCTGGAAGCTCCCGCGGGCGCAGTCCGCGGCCGAGAACTGCGCGATCCACTCCCTCGGCGTCGTGCCGACGAAGAAACGCGACGTCCTCGTCGCAGGCGCGCTCCAGGCGGGGACGTGGGTCGTCGACTTCACCGACCCGGCCCAGCCGAAGACGGTCGCGTGGGCCGATCCGCGGCCGCTCGCCGACACGCTCGCCTTCGGAGGGGCCTGGGCGAGCTACTGGTACAACGGCGTCGTCTACGAGTCGAACGTGACGAAGGGCCTGAAGGCGTCCTTCCTCTCCCGCAAGGCCCTGCCGCACGCGGCGTGGCTGCCGATCCTCAACCCGCAGAGCCAGCTCCGGCCGCGCCACCCGAGGTCGTGGCACTCGTGGTGGCGCTAGCCCGCTAGCCCGGCGCCGCCGGGAACTTCCCGCGTTCCTCCGCCGTCAAAGCGGCACACGCGAAATCGGAGGAACCATGTGGAAGAGCGCAGTCGTCGTCGTTGCCGTTGCATCGGCCGCCCTCGCGGCCGGTTGCGGCGGAGGGAGTGAGGGGACGGATCTCGGGTCGGCCGGAGAGCCTGTGAGTGGCATGCCGGCGGCCGGAAGCGGCGTCGATTCCCTCGGCCTCGGCGGGGGATCCGCCTCGGCGCAGGGCATCACGGTCGTCGGCTCGGGCTCCGCGAAGGTCGTTCCCGACGTCGCGCAGTGGTCCTTCGGGGTGCAGACGAGCGCCGCGACCGCCGACGCCGCCCTGAGCGACGACTCGGAGGCGATGAGCCGCGTCCTGGACGCGCTGCGCAACGCAGGCGTCGCGAAGGACGACCTGCGCACAGAGCAGGTGTCCGTCTACCCGCGGACGAGCGGGGACGGCCGCTCGGTCGTCGGCTACGACGCCTCGAGCTCGGTCACGGCGACGATCCGGGACCTCGACCGCGCGGGGGCGATCGTGGACGCGGCGGTCGCCGCCGGCGCCAACCAGGTCTACGGCCCTTCGCTCACGGTCTCCGACGCCGAGGCGCAGTACGCCGACGCGGTCGCCGCCGCGTTCGACGACGCGCGCGCCCGCGCCGAGGCGATCGCGGCGAAGGCGGGCGTCACCCTCGGGGCGCCGCTCGCGATCGTCGACGGCGGCTCGGGCGGGATGCCGGTTCCGTACTACGAGCGGGCGGTTGCCGACGCGGCCGCCGCGGACGTGCCCATCGAGCCGGGCGTGCAGGAGGTCGGCGCCACGCTCACGGTCACGTTCGCGATCGGATAGTCGGGTTTCCCGCACCCCCATATGGAGGCTGGCTCGGTCGTTCGGAGGTCGGGATGGAGCGACCCTTCACCCAGGAACGACGGAACGAAGGAGACAACCATGACCCCCGCCACCAGCCTCGCGATCAGCCTCCGGGCCCTGCCGGAGCCGGCCTCCGAGCGGTTCAACGCCCACTACCTGAGCGTCACGTTCGAGGACGCCGACAGCGAGCGGCGCTCGGCGGTCGGCGGCGGCGAGAGCGTCGCCGAGGCCATCGCGGCCGCCCGGGACGAGCTCCCGGCCGGCGGCACCTGGACGCTCGTCCGCTGGACGACCATCTACGGCGAGTAGCGGGACGCGGCCTCGCCGCGTCCCGCGGCCCGTCGCTCCGCTTCGGCCTTCAGCGAGCGGGTCCCCGAGTCGAGCGCCTTCGCGACCGTCTTTCGCAGGGGTCGGCGGAGGAGCCCGGCGACGAGCCCGCCGAAGGACTCCTCGGTGTGGACGACGGTGCCACCGTTCCGCGCCTCGAGGTGCCAAACGTGGACCGCGTCGATCCCGAAGACGCGCCCCGTCCACCCCGCAACACGGGGGCGCTCGAGGCGCTCCATCCGCGACGTGATCGTGCCCGAGCCCGTCTTCCAGCGGAACGTCGTCCCCTCGGCCACCTCCCCCTCGACCGTCACGGACTTGACGTCCGGATTCCAGCCGGGCCATCCGGACACGTCGGTGAGGACCTCCCAGACGGTCTCGGCATCGGCGGCGATCTCGATCTCGGCCATACCGACGACCGGGGCGTTCCTGTCGATCTCCACGGCGACAGCGTACGCCCTATCCCTCGTGGGACTCCGGGTGTACCGTCGATCCGCGAGCCGCGAAACCGACGTTGGGAGGTCATCGCCATGTCCACGACGACCGCACACGCGACGTTCGAGGCGCTCCGCGCGGCGATCGAGACGAGGGACGCCGACGCGCTCCTCGATCTCGTCGCCGACGACGCCGTGCTCGTGAGCTACGACAAGCGCAACCCGCCCTCCCAGCCGGCGACCATCGAGGGCAAGGCCGGGATCGAGCAGATGTTCCGCGACGTCTACGGGCGCGACCTGAGCCACGAGATCCGGGACGAGGTCGTCGGCGAGAACAGGATCTCGTTCAACGAGTGGTGCGAGTATCCGGACGGGCTTCGCGTCCTCGCCTCGAGCGTGTTCGACCTCCGCGACGGGAAGGTCGTCCGCGCCTCCGTGAACCAGACCTGGGACGAGTAGCGCTCGGCCCGAAGGGCGAGATGACGGTCAGCGTGGAAGAGCTCGAGCGGCGCATGCGTCCTGGGGCTGGTCCGGCGCGGGCTTTCTCGGCCCCGAGGAGCGGCTCGAGGAGGTGCTCGCCGACGACGCGAAGACGCTTGCCGAGATCGGGGTCACCGCGAGCCAGCTGGCGCTCGCGGTCGAGGTGGTTCTCCTCGTGCCCGCCGAGATCGGGACTCTCCACGACTGCGACAGGAAACCGGCCCAAAGCGAAGCCTGGCTCGAGGTGGTTCTCCTTGCGGCCGCCAAGCGGGGGGTTTTCCACGAGTGCGACAGGAAACTGGGCCAGATCGAAGCCTGGCGCGGCCGCATCGAAGATTCCGCGGGGAGTCGCGATGATCTTCGACACCAGGGTGGACCAGCCCTGGAACGCCGCCTCTCTCCTCGACGACGAGCCCAGTGAGGGTTGGCCACTTCTAGTCTGTGGGACGCAGGAATGCCCGTTCAGTCCTCCCTATCCCAGTTGGCCATGCGGTGCGCACAACGCACGCTGGCGGATCCGGAACCGCAAGACGGGTCAGGTGATGGAAGGGCCCGGGCTGATCGTCCACCTCATCGAGGCGCACGGCTTCTTCGAGGGCAAGGAGTCGCCCTACCGCGTCGACCCGAGGGCGCTCGCGGAACTCGTTGAGCTCATCGACGACAGGTCGGGCCGCGAAAGCACGAGCCTCTAACATCGCAGGCTGCCCAGTTCGCTACCCGATTGGAGGGTCATGGCGACCAAGCCGATTCCCGAGGGCTACCACACCGTCACTCCGTACCTCGCGGTCGACGACGCGGCCGAGGCGATCGCGTACTACACGAAGGCGTTCGGCGCGAAGGAACGCTCGCGCATGGAGGCGCCGGACGGGAGCATCGGACACGCCGAGCTCGAGATCGGCGACTCCCTGGTGATGCTCTCCGACCCGTTCCCACAGGCGACGACGCGGACTCCGAAGGAGCTCGGCGGCACGACCGCGACCGTCTTCCTGTACGTCGAGGACGTGGACGCCGTCGTGAAGCGGGCCGTCGATGCCGGCGCGACCGTGACCATGGAGGTCGCCGACCAGTTCTGGGGCGACCGGTTCGGCGCCATCACCGACCCGTTCGGCCACTCCTGGTCGATCGCGACCCACGTCGAGGACGTCCCGCCCGACGAGATGGCCAGGCGGGCGGAGGAGGCCATGGCGCAGATGAGCGGCTGAGCGGCCGCAAACCGCTCAGCTGACGTGCTCTGCCGCCTCGAGCACGAAGTCCGTCCCGAAGCCGAGGCAGAGGCCCAGCAGGAGCATCCACGCGGCGAGGATCGGGAACCCGAGCTTCCGCGTCGCGTTCAGGACTTCCTGGAGCACGTAGAGGATCGAGCCCGCGGCGAGGGCGAGGAAGGCGACGGAGACGGCCTCGTTCACCCACGCCTCTCCGACGATCGTGCCGAGGAACGTCGGGCCGCCGCCGATCAGCCCCAGGAGGGCGAGGAACGCCCAGCTCGGCCGCTCCTCCTCGGCCGACATCGGTCCGACCACGGCGAAGCCTTCGGTCGCGTTGTGGAGCCCGAAGCCGATGATGAGCGCGAGGGCGAGGCTGATCTCCCCCGTGGCGCCCGCCTGGCCGATCGCGAGGCCCTCCGAGAAGTTGTGCAGGCCGATGCCCACCGCGATAAGCAAGGCGATCCGGTGCGTGGGGGCGAGCCGCTCGAGGAACGGGCGCGAAGCGAACTCGTCGATCGCCGCCGCGCCAGGGCCGACGAGGTCCGAGCTACGGCGCCCCTTCATCCAGCTGTCGTAGTAGACGAGGCTCATGAGCCCGGCGACGAGGCCGCCCGTGAGGAGCGCGGCCAGGCCGGCGAACTCGCCCCAGGAGCCGTCGCCCGCGACCGACTCCTCCAGGGCCTTCTCGACGGGCTCGACCCCGTGGGCGAGGACGTCCCAGAGGAGGAAGACGAGGATCCCGGCGGCGAGCGCGCTCAGGGCGACGTGGAGCCGCGCCGCCGGGTTGTCGGTCCGCCCGAGCGGGAGCCCCAGGAAGATCGTGAGCCCCGCGATCGCTCCGAGGGCGACTATCTGCTCGGTCGACACCCGCTTGCCTCCCTCACGATCACCGTAAGGGAGACCTTACAAGCAGCGGGCGTGGCCTGCCGGGCAACGGAGCGGCGCAGGAGTCGAACCTACCCAGCGTGGGGCTGCCACGCCTCACCGGTTTTGAAGACCGGCTGGGCCACCGGGCCCCTGCCGCTCCGCGGACAAACGTAGCGCACCCGTTCAGGCCCGCGCCTTGCGGCGGAGGACGCGCTCGTCGCCCACGCGGCGGGTGATCCCGTCGGCGTCGAAGCGCTCGAGGAGGAGCTGGGCGGGCTTGCGGCCCGTGCCGAGGAGGTCGCGGAAGCGAGCGAGCGTGATCGAGCCCTCCCGCTCGCACTCGCCGACGAGGAGGCGCTTCGCGCTCTCGTACGCGTCGGCCGCGATGGCGAGGCCGTCCCCGAGGCGGACGAGCCTGCCCGCCTCCTCGAGGTAGCGCGCGAGCTCGGCGTCCTCGACGGCGAGGGGCGTGAAGCCGGATTCCTCGAGCGCGTCCTCGAGCCGGTCGGCCGCCTCGGCCCGGTCGCCGAGCTGCGCGGTCGCGCCGGGCGCGAACGCCTTCGCGCCGCGACGCTCGATCGGCAGGAGAGGCAGGAGCGCGGGCGCCCAGGGCCGGGCCGGCAGCAGCTCGGCGACGGGGATGCCGGGGTCGAGGGGCGAGCTCGCCGCCCGCTCGTCGAGCGCGCGCAGGACGCCGTACCGCAGCTCCTCGAGGTGCTCCGGCGTCAGGTACCAGTCCCCCGCGCGCACGGCGGCCCCGAGGCCCTGGTCGAGCTCGTCGGGCGCGAGGAGGGCCCGCCGCGCGAGCTCGTCCCGCCGCACGGGCTCGGTGGCTCCGGACAGGGTCGCGAGGACGATGGAGGCGGGATCGCCGCGCTCGAGGAGCGCGAGCCGGTCGGCCGAGACGGTCCGCGGCGGCGAGGGGTCGAGGACGACGCCGCCCCCGAGCGTCGTGCGCTCCCGGAGGACGACGTGGTCGCCGCGGGCGGCGACGACGGGCGAGGAGAGGCGGAGTTGCGCGTAGCGGTCCCCGACGCGCGTGACCCGCGCGAAGTGCTCCGCCGTCCCGTGGTGGACGTGCACGCGTGCCCCGTCGGGGATCTCGGCCAGGCTCTCGAGCGCGACGTCGAGCCGGTAGGAGACCGGGTAGGCACCGGGCTCGACGAGGACGTCGCCGCGCCGCAGGTCGCCACGCTCGACGCCGGGCAGCGCGACCGCGACTCGCTGCCCCGCCTCGGCCCGCTCGACGGGCCGGTCGTGCACCTGGACGCTCCGCACGCGCACGTCGAGCCCCGCCGGCTCGGCCCGGAGCTCGTCACCCTCGCCGATCGAGCCGGACCAGAGCGTGCCCGTGACGACCGTGCCGATCCCCCGCAGCGTGAAGACCCGGTCGACGAAGAGCCGCGTCGGGAGCGTCGACGGCCGTTGCTCGACGCGGTCTGCGACCGCGGCGAGCGCCGCCCGCAGCTCGTCGAGGCCCTCGCCCGTGCGGGCGCTCGTCGCCACGACGGCCGCCCCGGGGACGAGCTCCCGCGCCTCCTCCACTGCGAGCTCGCGGGTCTCGTCGTCGACCGCGTCCACCTTCGTGACGGCGACGACGCCGTGCTCGATCCCGAGCAGGCGGATGATCGCCAGGTGCTCGTGCGTCTGGGGCCGGGCCCCCTCGCCTGCGTCGACGACGAGGAGGAAGAGGTCGATGCCGGTGGCCCCGGCGACCATGTTGCGCACGAACCGCTCGTGGCCGGGCACGTCCACGAGGGACAGCCGCCGACCGTCCGGAAGGTCGAGCGGCGCGTAGCCGAGGTCGATGGAGATCCCGCGCTCCTGCTCCTCCGGCAGGCGGTCCGTGTCCTTGCCGGTCAGCGCCCGGACGAGCCAGGTCTTGCCGTGGTCGATGTGGCCCGCGGTGCCGACGGTCAGCGGCACCGCGCCTCGATCAGCCCGTCGTTCGATGCGGGTCGGCTCGAACCCACCCGCGGCGAGGAGCTCACGCCACTGTGCCTCGTCCCGCTCTCGCCCGGCGAAGAGCGCGAGCATGAGCAGGTCGAGCCACTTGGCGAAATGCGGCTCGTCTCCGTCGGGCACGACGGCGTCGAGGACGATCAGCCTCGCGTCGGCTGGCGCATGCGCGCGGATCGTCTCGAGAATTCGCCTGGCGGCCGCGTCGTCCCAGTCATGGAGGATCGTCGAGAGCACGTAGACGTCGCCTCTGGGGACATGCTCGAAGAAGCTGCCCGCCACGAACGTGCAGCGGTCGCCGAGGGCCTCCTCCTCGCGCGTGGTCTCGGGCAGATCGAAGACGACACCGCGGAGGCCGGGGAGGTGGCCGAGGAGCGCGACGAGCAGAGACCCGTTGCCACCGCCGACGTCGACCACGGTCTCGTCACCCCGCCAGTCGACGGAGGCCAGGCGCTCGACCCGCCGGTCGTTTCCCTGCTCCATCGCGTGGTCGAAGGCGGCGCGCTCGTCGGGGTTCTCGGCGAGCCAGGCCCAGAAGTCGGTGCCGAAGACCTCTGGGAACGATGCCTCCCCCGTGGGCCCGAGCGTGCCCGCCGCCCGGAGCCAGGCGCCGCCGAAGAGATGGGCGAAGGAGCCCCAGCCTGTCCGCAAGAGCTCGGACGCTTCGGTGTTCCCGAAGACGCCCGGCTCCTCCTCGGTGAAGATCCCGTCCGCGGCCAGCGCGCGGAGGAGCCGGCGGAGGGTGTCCGGGTCGGCGTCGACCTCCTGCGCGAGATCCGCGACCGGGCGAGGGCCGCCGGCGAGCGCGTCCGCGACGCCGAGGTCGGCGACCAGTGCGAGGGCGCGCGTTCCCAGCGCCCCGCGCAGGAGGTCCCAGAGCAGGTCCTCCGGATCCCGGGCGGTCATCCGCCGGCGGCGCGCACGGCCCCCGCGACCTCCTCGACCTCGGCGTCCGAGAGCGTCCGGCAGTCGAGCAGGAGCGTGTCGTCGCGCGCGATGCCGACGACGGAGGGCTCGCCCAGCCGGAGGGGCTCCGCGAGCTCGAGCGGGAGCGCGCACGCGAAGCTCGGGATCTCGGCGACGGGAAGCGCCCCGCCTCCCGAGCGCGCCACCGTCTCCTGGACGGTCCCGCCGGTCAGCTCGGCGAGTCGCTCCGCGCGGGCCCGCACCGCCTCGGCCGGCTCGTCGAGCATGCGCAGGACCGGGAGGTCGCGGCCGCCCGCGCGGTACGTCGCCAGGGTGCCCTCGAGCGCGGCCAGCGTGAGCTTGTCGGCCCGGAGCGCGCGCTGGAGCGGATGCCGGCGCATGCGCTCGACGAGGTCGCCCCGCCCGACGGCGATGCCGGCCTGCGGGCCGCCGAGGAGCTTGTCGCCCGAGAAGGTGACGACGTGCGCGCCCGCCTCGAGGCTCGCGCGCGCCGTGGGCTCGTCGCCGATCTCGACGAGCGCTCCCGAGCCGAGGTCGTCCACGAGGGCGAGGCCGTGCCGGTCGGCGAGGCGGGCGAGGTCGCGGGCCTGGGCCCGTTCCGTGAACCCGACCATGCGGAAGTTCGACTGGTGGACGCGGAGCAGCACCGCGGTGCGCTCCGTGATCGCGCGCTCGTAGTCGGCGAGCCGCGTGCGGTTCGTCGTCCCCACCTCGACGAGCGTCGCCCCGGAACGGGCGAGCACCTCGGGAATGCGAAAGCCGTCGCCGATCTCGATCAGCTCGCCGCGTGAGACGATCACCTCGAGGCCCTCCGCCAGCGCGGCGAGGGCGAGCAGGACGGCGGCGGCGTTGTTGTTGACGACGAGCGCGGCCTCCGCGCCGGTCAGCTCGCGCAGCGCGGCGGCGACGTGATCCTGGCGGGAGCCGCGGCTCCCCGAGGCGATGTCGTACTCGAGGTTCGAGTACCCGCTTGCCGTCTCGCGCACCCGCTCGAGCGCGGCGTCGGAGAGCGGCGCGCGGCCGAGGTTCGTGTGGACGACGACGCCCGTCGCGTTGAGGACGCGGCGCAGGCTGGGACGAAGCCGCGCGTCCAGCTCGGCCGCGATCCGCGCGACGAGGTCCCCGGCGGGAAAGCCCGCCCTGACGTCCTCGCGGGCCCGCGCGAGAGCGGCCCGAGCCGCGTCGACGACGAGGGGCCGCCCGTGCCGCTCGACGAGCGGGGCGAGCTCGTCTCGCCCGACCAGCTCGTCCACGGAGGGCAGCTCGCGAAGGGGGTTCGGAGGCACGGGACGCCCATGATAGTGACCGCGTTTCTCGCTAACCTCCGGTGTTCATGACCGAGATCGCTGCGAGGCTCACGCGACCGATCCGGCGCCTGAGCTGGCCGGCCACGATCGCGCTCTTCCTCGCACTCCTGCTCGTCGCCGCAGGGGCGTACGTCTTCGCCCGCGCGCTGACCCTGAGGAGCTCTGTCCTCCCGGGGATCACCGTGGCGAGCGTGGACGTCGGGGGCCTGTCGCGTGCCGAGGCCCAGGGAGTGATCGAGACGCGTCTCGAGCCCCGGCTCGCCCGTCCCGTGCGCGTCGCGGTCGGCGAGGCGAGCTTCGTCGTCCGCCCCGACCAGATCTGGTCGCTCGACGCGGCCGCGACCGAGGAGCGGGCGTACCAGGCCGGCCGGGAGTCGATCCAGGCCCGGCTCGGCGCTCTCCTCGCGCCCTTCGCGTTCGGCCAGGACGTCGAGCCGGTGCTCGACCTCAGGCCCGCCGAGCGCCGAAAGCTCCAGTCGACCCTCCTCGGGGCGACTCGAGCGGCCCGTGAACGCGACCCTGAAGATGGACGGGACGCAGGTGGTCGTCGCGGCAGGCAAGCGCCGGCACGGCGGTCGACGTGGACACGCTCCTCGACTCGATCCGCTCGGTCGCGCTCGTCGGCGCCGGGAACGTCTCCGCGGACGTGCTGTCGGTCCAGCCGGCCGTCACGACCGAGGAGGCCCATGCGATCGCGCTCCAGGCGGAGACGGTCGTCGCCGCGCCGGTGGGCGTCCGCTTCCGGGGCAAGCGCGTCGGCGCGCTCGCGCCGGCCGAGCTGGCCGGGCTCATCCGCTTCGAGCGGGACGCGGGGACGTACCGGGTCGCGCTCGACGACGATGGCCTGCGCGCCGCGCTGCTCCCGCTCGTGAAGGCGCGGACGAAGGATCCCGTCGACGCGAGCTTCAAGGTCGTCGGCAAGCGCGTCCGCGTCGTCCGGGCCCGACCGGGCACGACGCTGGACACCGAGCGCGCGCAGGCCGCGGTCCTCGCGGCCGCCCTCGAGCCGGGCGTCCGCATCGCCCCGATCGCGCTCACGAAGCTGCCGGCCGACTTCACGACCAAGGAGGCGAAGGCGCTCGGGATCCGCAGGCAGATCTCGACCTTCACCACGGACATGGGCGAGTCCTCGGCCAACCGGATCTGGAACGTCCACCTCCTGGGCGACTACCTCGACGGGACGATCGTGAAGGCGGGGCAGACCTTCTCCTACAACGAGGAGGTCGGCCCGCGGACGATCGAGCGCGGCTTCCGCGAAGGCCAGATGATCTTCGGCGGCGTCCTCATCCCCTCGATCGGGGGCGGTGTCTGCCAGACGGCGACGACGGTGTTCAACGCCGCGTTCGAGGCCGGCCTCCCGATCAAGGACCGGACGAACCACTCCTTCTACATCAGCCACTACCCGATGGGGCGCGATGCGACGGTGTCCTGGGGCGGCCCCGACCTCGTCTTCAAGAACGACCTCGAGCACGCGGTCCTCATCAAGGTCCGCTACACCGACTACACCTTCACGGTGAGCTTCTACGGGACGAGGCAGGGGCGGAAGGTCGTCTCCACGACGAGCTCGCCGACGAACTACACGCAGCCGAAGCTCCAGTACGCGGTCGATCCCTCCGCGCCCCCCAACTCGGTCACGCAGACTTCGGGCGGCGGCCCCGGCTTCGACGTGAACGTCCACCGCAAGGTCTTCCAGGACGGGAAGCTGTTGCGCGAGGACGACTTCTTCACGCGCTACGTGCCGCAGAACCCGACGGCGATCTACGGCCCGGGGCGCACGCCTCCCGGCCCGTTCTTCTACCTCCCGTCCAGCGCCTAGCCGTCGCGCGGTCGTTTAGAGTCCCGGCCGGCGTGAACCCGCAGGCGGCGACACTCCGGCTCGCGGTCTTCCCCCGCTCGGGGGTCCTGACCGACGTCGTCCTCGTCGCGGCCGGCGCCGGGTTCGTGGCCCTCGCTGCACAGTTCGAGATCAAGCTCTGGTTCACGCCCGTCCCTATCACGGGGCAGACGTTCGCCGTGCTCCTGGTCGGAGCGTCGCTCGGGGCGTTGCGCGGCGCGTCGAGCCTCCTGCTCTACTTCCTCGTCGGCCTCGCCGGGGCGCCGATCTACGCGGGCGGCGAGGGAGGCTGGGAGTGGGTGAAGGGCGCGACCGGCGGCTACCTCGTCGGCTTCATCCTCGCCGCCGCGGTGACCGGCTGGCTCGCCGAGCGCCGCTGGGACCGGCGCTTCAACTCGGCGGTCGCGGCCATGCTGACGGGCAGCGTCGTCATCTACGCGTGCGGCCTTCCCTGGCTCGCGCACATCGCGAACACGGGCCTCGAGGACACGCTCGAGCTCGGCCTCTACCCCTTCGTGGTCGGCGACCTGCTCAAGCTCTACCTCGCCGGGGCGCTGCTCCCCGGCGCCTGGCGGCTCGTCCAGCGCTTCCGCGGCTAGCCGGCCGACTGCGCGTCGGCGGTCGGCTCGGCCGGCTTCTCGGCCTGCCGCCGCTCGTAGCCGCTGACGACGAGGCTCACGGCCTCCTCGGGGTCGTCGGTGACGGTCATGTTGTCCCAGTCCTCGGGGGAGATCATCCCGTCGGCGAGCAGGCGCCCGCGGATCCACTCCACCAGGCCGCGCCAGTAGTCGGAGTCGAAGAGGACGACGGGGAAGTCCGTGATCTTGCCCGTCTGGATGAGCGTCATCGCCTCGAAGAGCTCGTCGAGCGTGCCGAAGCCGCCCGGGAAGATGACGAAGCCCTCGGCCGCCTTCACGAACATCGTCTTGCGGACGTAGAAGTGGTTGAAGACGAGGCCGACGTCGAGGTAGGGGTTCGAGCCCTGCTCGTGGGGAAGCACGATGTTGAAGCCGATCGAGAGCCCGCCGCCCTCCTTCGCGCCCCGGTTCGCCGCCTCCATCACGCCCGGGCCTCCGCCGGTGACGACCACGAACCCCGCCTCGGCGAAGCGCCGGCCCACCTCGCGGGCGGCGGCGTAGGCCGAGTGGTCATCGCGCACGCGCGCGGACCCGAAGATCGTCACCGCCGGCTTCGGCAGCTCGGCGACGGCGTCGAACCCGGTCATGAACTCGTCGGCGATCCGCCGGACCTGCAGCCGCTGGCCGCCGTCGTCGCTTTCGAGGATGCGGCGGTCGTCCATCGCGCCGCCGCTCAGAACGAGCGCTCGATGTGGGTCGCCGTCATGGCGACCGCGAGCAGCGCGGCGAGCCCGACGTACGTGACGCCGACGACGGCGCGCTGCCAGGGCGCGATCGAGTAGTACTCGGCCATCCCGGGCTCGTTCCGGGCGCGCCAGCGTTTCCAGACCTCCCACGCGCCGAGCGCGAGCACGAGGATCAGGATCGGGTTCGGGTAGAGGAAGGTGAGGCCCGCGAGGATGACGAGCCCGACCGCCCAGAGGGCGGGGTGGATGGCGGCCGCGGCGCGGCCGCCGTCGAGCGGCGAGACGGGCACGAGGTTGAAGAGGTTGAGGAAGAAGCCGGTGAAGGCGAGCGCCACGAGGATGTCGGAGTCGAGCGCCTCGCCCGCGATCCAGACGGCGAGCGCGCCGAGGCTGCCGAGGATCGGCCCGGCGAGCGCGACCCTGGCCTCCCGCCAGACGTCGTGCGGCATCTGCTTCATGCCGACGACCGCGCCGACGAACGGGATGAAGAGCGGCGCCGACGCCGGGATGCCCTGGCGGCGGAGCTCGATGACGTGCCCCAGCTCGTGCACGAAGATGAGCAGCACGAACCCGACCGCGAAGCGCCAGCCCCAGATCCAGGCGTAGGCCGCGATCGAGACGAGCATCGTCGAGGACGTTGCGAAGAGCTTGAACTTGAAGAGCGCGAGGAGGGCCGTCTTGAACTTGAGGAGCAGGACTCCGACCGCGACGATCGGCACCCACAGCTTCTTGCCCAGCTCGCGCAGGCGGCCCTGCGGGTGGATCGGCTCGTAGTCCCGCGCCGGATAGTCGTCCCCGACGTCCACCGGGTCGAGCTCGTAGCGGGGGGCCTCGGGATCCTGCTGGGGCGTGAGACTGCTCACCGACTCATCGTAGCCGCCTCCTGGAAACTCGCCGTTCGGGGGATGCGCGCCGTCCGGGCGATGGGATTTGATCACCTGGGCCGCGGATCGCCGATCGGTCGGTCCGTGCAGCGGGTGGAAGCCAGGCTGACAGGAGCAGGATGCGCAGGGAACGCAGGTGGAAGCTCGTCGCGCTGCTCGCGGTGGGCATGACTGGTCGGGATCGTCATGACGGCCACGCCGGTCGGTGCGCACGTCGTCCGGCTGGGGTCACAACTGGAACAAGCACGTCAAGCCGAAGGTCAACAAGCTCGTCGGGCGCGCAGGCCGTCTCGCAGACGAGCGGGGTCGCGGTGACACCGTCCTTCTCAACGATCACCGACGTCGACGTCAACGTACCGAAGCAGGGCTTCGTCCTCGTCACCGGCACGGCACGCGTCGACTTCGGGACGACCTGTCCGTGCGAGGCGGGCATGAGGCTCTTCGACGGCAACGAACGCCTCGTTCGTCTACCGGCTGCACAGGGACGCGACCGGGGACTCGACCACGCGGCGTGCCGGTCGAGCTTCGTCTTCCCGGCGACGAAGGGGACGCATCACGTACAGCGTCCAGCTCGACACGCGCAACGCGGCAACCTCGCGGGCGCGACTTCCGATGCGCACGATCACGGCGCTCTACGTGCCCTACGACGGGGCAGGGAAGATCGGCGTCAGCGCGCGGCCGGTGACCGCGCGGGCGCAGCGTCGGCGGCTAGCCCGACCAGACTCGAACGCACGAGATCGGCGGGGGCCTCGGGGCCCCCGCCGATCGTCTCACGACCCGCGGCCGATCCACTCCTCGCCGCCCTCGTAGACCTCCTTCTTCCAGAGGGGGACGTCGACCTTGAGCGTGTCGATCGCGTCCTTGCAGGCGGCGAGGGCGTGGTCGCGGTGGGGCGCGGAGACGGCGATGGCGACGCTCGTCTCGCCGATCCCCACGCGGCCGACGCGGTGGATCATGGCGACGCGGCAGAGGTCGTAGCGCTCCTCCAGGCCGCCGGCGATCTCCTCCATGACCTTCTCGGCCATGCCCTCGTAGGCCTCGTACTCGAGGTGGAGGACGGTGCGCCCGCGCGAGTGGATCCGCGTCGTGCCGAGGAAGGTGGCGATCGCCCCGGCCCGCTCGTCAGCCACCTCCGCGAGAAGGGCGTCGAGAGCGATCGGGTCGTCCGTGAGGCGGAAGCCGCCGCCCGACACCGGCGGGATGAGCGCCACCTCGTCGCCGTCGGCGAGCGCACGGCCCGCGTCGGCGTAGTCCTTGTTGACGGCGTAGAGGAGCCCCTCCGGCTCTTCGCCCAGGTCGAGCGGCGCCCAGACGTCGGCGACGCGGGCCCCCGGTGGCAGCTCGAGCTCCCGCTCGCCGCCGCCGGCCCGCTCCCGGAGGCCGGCGAAGAGCCTGACGGTGACCCGCATCGCGAGAGCCCTACTTCGCCTGCTCGTCGGCCATCCCGGTGACCCGCCGGACGACGCCGAGCACGAACGGCTCCGAGAAGCCCGCGACGAAGGAGACGGCGCCGATCGTCGCCCAGTCGAGGGTCGAGTCGCCGATCTGGATCAGCCCGCTCTCGAGGATGAGGAGCACGAACAGGGCCGCGGCGGCGCCGAGGAGCGGCTGCACGACCATCACGGGCTCGAACTCGCGGAGCGCGTTGATGTGGTCGATCTGGTCGCGGAGCTTGTACGTGCCGCTCATCGTCGCGCCGACCGCCCCGGCGGCTCCGGAGAGGAGGATCTCGCGCCAGTTCGACCCGGGCTCGGTGAGAGCGATCGCGGCGGCGAAGACGGCGACGAGCACGCCGAGGACGGGCGCCAGGTAGAGGAGAAGTTCCGCTTCATCTGCACCCGCGCGCGGTAGAGCGAGTAGAGGACGAGGCGGGAGCGGTAGAGCGCCGCGAGACGGCGCCGTACCTCCTCCAGGTCGCGGCTCTCCACCTGCTCTCCCTTGAGGAAGGCCTCTGACGCTTTCGGGCGCCGGTCGCCGTAGAGCGTCTTCCACGTGACCGCGGTCGTCCCCGCGTCGACGCGCGCGTGCTCGACCTCGAGGAGCGTGCAGAGGTACTCGGCGTCCCCGACCTCGATCAGGAGCTGGTCCCAGCGGTCGGTGACTCGAGGGCGATGTCGAGGCCGTCGATCTTCGCCGGCTGGATGGCGAGAAGGTCGTTGAGGCGCCCGGCCTGGTGCTCGTCGAAGGCGCCGTTCTCGTACAGCCGGCGCGCGGCCGTGGTCGAGGCGTAGATGCGGCCGAGGAGCTTGCGGAGCTCCGGGTCGCCCTCGACGCCCTCCTGAGCTGCCACGACGCGCCCCGAAAGCGCTCGGCGACGGCCTCGGCGTACTCCTCGAACCCGGGCTCGGGCTTCGCGGCGGTCTCCACGCTCGTAGCGTAGATTGACTCCATGGCCACCGCCGAGGAGCGCCGCGAGACCGATTCCGGCATCGAGGTCAAGCCCGTGTACACGGAGGCGGATGTCGCCGGCCCGCCGCCCGAGCCTCCGGGCGAGTTTCCCTTCACCCGCGGCCCCTACCGGGACATGTACCGGGGCAGGCCCTGGACCATGCGCCAGTACGCCGGCTTCGCCTCCGCCGAGGAGACGAACGCGCGGTTCCGCTACCTCCTCGGCCAGGGGCAGACGGGGCTCTCGGTCGCATTCGACCTGCCGACACAGCTCGGCTACGACTCCGACGATCCCCGAGCGGCGGGCGAGGTCGGGCGCACCGGGGTGGCGATCGACTCGCTCGCGGACATGGAGATCCTCTTCGACTCGATCCCGCTCGGCGAGGTGTCGACCTCGATGACGATCAACGCCCCGGCCGCGATCCTGCTCCTCCTGTACGAGCTCGTCGCCGAGAAGCAGGGCGTGGCGGGCGCCGCGCTGCGCGGCACGGTGCAGAACGACATCCTCAAGGAGTACGTCGCGCGCGGGAACTACATCTTCCCGCCGCGGCCGTCGATGCGGATCACGACGGACGTCTTCGCGTACTGCCGCGAACGGCTGCCGCGCTGGAACACGATCTCGATCTCCGGCTACCACATCCGCGAGGCGGGAGCGAATGCCGCCCAGGAGCTCGCGTTCACGCTCGCCCACGGGATCGCCTACTGCGAGGCTGCGGTCGCTGCCGGGCTCTCGCCGGACGAGTTCGGCGAGCGCCTGTCGTTCTTCTTCAACGCGCACAACCACTTCTTCCAGGAGGTGGCGAAGTTCCGGGCGGCGCGGCGGCTCTGGGCGGGGATCATGCGCGACCGCTTCGGCGCCACGAACCCGCGGGCACAGGCGCTCCGGTTCCACGCGCAGACCGGTGGCTCCACCCTGACCGCGCAGCAGCCGGAGAACAACATCGTGCGGGTGGCCGTTCAGGCGCTCTCGGCCGTCTGCGGCGGCGCCCAGTCCATCCACACGAACGCCTACGACGAGGCGCTCGCGCTGCCGACTGAGCGGTCGGCCCGGATCGCGCTCAGGACGCAGCAGATCCTCCGGCACGAGGCGGGCGGGACGGACACCGCCGACCCGCTCGGCGGCTCGTACTTCCTCGAGGAGCTCACCCGGGAGCTGGAGGAGCGCGCCGTCGAGCTGATCGGCCGGATCGACGAGCTCGGCGGGGCGGTCGCGGCGATCGAGCAGGGGTTCACGCAGCGGGAGGTCGAGGAGGCTGCGTACACGTTCGAGCGCCAGGTGGAGACCGGGGAGCGGGTCGTTGTCGGCGTCAACCGCTACGTCGAGGACGACGCCGAGGAGGTGGAGCTCCACCGGCTCGACCCGGAGGCGGAGCGGCGCCAGGTGGAGCGAACCCGGAGGGTGCGCGCCGAGCGGGACGCGGCCGGCGCGGAGGCTGCGGTGGGCCGGGTGCGGGAGGTCGCCCGGGGCGGGGAGAACCTGCTTCCGGCGATGCGCGAGGCGCTGGCGGCGCACTGCACGGTCGGCGAGATCTGCAACACGCTCAGAGAGGAGCTGGGCACGTACGACGCCCACCTCGCGCCGTGAGGCTCGAGGACGGCGACATCGCCCTGCGTCCTCTCGGCCCGGAGGACGTGCCGGCCCTCGTCGAGGCCTGCCGGGACCCGGAGATCCCGCGCCGGACGAGCGTCCCCGCGGGGCTCACGGCGGCCCAGGCGCGCGAGTTCGTCGCCGGCGCCAAGGACGTCTACGCGATCGTCGACGCGGAGACCGGCGAGCTGCTCGGCACGATCGGCTTCAATCTCCTGGAGTACGCGCGCGGCAACTTCGGCTACTGGGTCAGGAGGGAGGCGCGGGGGCGCGGCGTCGCCACGCGGGCGCTCGTGCTCCTCACGCGCTGGGCGGCGAGGGAGCGCGGGCTCGGCCGGCTCCAGCTGATCGTCGAGCCGGACAACCTCGCCTCGATTCGGGTCGCGGAGCGAGCCGGGTTCAGGCGCGAGGGCCGTCTGCGCTCGTACATCGAGCTCAAGGGCGCCCGCCGCGACGTCTACATGTACTCGCTGCTCCCCGAGGATCTTCTCTAGCCCGGGGCCACCCCGGACCACCACCCGCCTTCGAGCGTAGCGGGGAAGGGCGCGCGAGTGGCGCGCGAGAGGTGCCGACTCCGTGCCAACCCGAAGTAAGCTCCGCGCATGGCGAAGGCCGAGGATCTCGACTCGACGCAAGCGAAGCTCGAGGCGCTCGAGCGTCTCCGCGAGGAGGCGCTCCACGCCGGCGACGAGCGTGCCGTCGCGCGTCAGCGCGAGCGCGGGAAGCTGCTCGCCCGCGAGCGGCTCGAGAAGCTGCTCGACCCCGGCAGTTTCGTAGAGCTCGACCGCTACGTGCGCCACCGCAACCCCCACTTCGGGATGATGGAGCGGCGCCCCTGGGGCGACGCGGTCGTCACGGGCTACGGGACGATCTTCGGCCGCAAGGTCTTCGTCTTCTCCCAGGACTTCACCGTCTTCGGCGGCACGCTCTCGGAGGTCTTCGCGGAGAAGGTCTGCAAGGTGATGGACCTGGCCGTGAAGTACGGGTGCCCGCTCGTCGGCATCAACGACTCGGGCGGCGCCCGCATCCAGGAGGGCGTCGTCTCGCTCGGGGGCTACGCGGAGATCTTCTGGCGGAACGTCCAGGCCTCGGGGGTGATCCCCCAGATCAGCCTGGTCATGGGCCCCTGCGCCGGCGGCGCCGTGTACTCGCCGGCGATGACCGACTTCGTCCTCATGGTCAAGGACACCTCGTACATGTTCATCACCGGGCCCGAGGTCGTGAAGACCGTCACCGGCGAGGAGGTGACGTTCGAGGAGCTCGGCGGGGCGCTGACCCATGCCTCGAAGTCGGGGGTCGCCCACTTCGCCGCCGACACGGAGGAGGCCTGTCTCGAGGACGCGCGCTACCTCCTCTCGTTTCTCCCGCAGAACAACGTCGACCCGCCGCCCTTCTTCGAGCCGTCCGACCCGCGCGATCGGGAGGATCCCGAGCTGGACACGATCATCCCGGACGAGCCCACGCGGCCCTACGACATGCGGGCGGTGATCGAGCGCGTCGTCGACGACGGCGAGTTCCTCGAGGTGCACCAGCTCTGGGCCGAGAACATCGTCTGCGGCCTCGCGCGCCTGGGCGGCCACCCGGTCGGCATCATCGGCAACAACCCGAAGGCGCTCGCGGGGACGCTCGACATCGACTCCTCGGTGAAGGCGGCGCGCTTCGTCCGCACGTGCGACGCCTTCAACATCCCCCTCGTCACCTTCGTGGACGTGCCCGGCTTCCTCCCCGGGACGGCGCAGGAGTGGGGCGGGATCATCCGCCACGGCGCCAAGCTCCTCTACGCGTACTCGGAGGCGACGGTGCCGAAGATCGCGCTCATCACGCGGAAGGCCTACGGCGGCGCCTACGACGTCATGAGCTCGAAGCACATCCGCGCCGACTTCAACTTCGCCTGGCCCAGCGCGGAGGTGGCCGTCATGGGCCCCGAGGGAGCCGTCAACATCGTCTTCCGCAAGGAGCTCGAGGAGGCGGACGACGCCGACGCCCGGCGAGCCGAGCTGATCGCCGACTACAAGGCGCAGTTCGCCAATCCGTACACGGCCGCCGAGCGGGGCTACGTCGACGACGTCATCGAGCCGAGGCGCACGCGCCCCGTGCTCTGCGACGCGCTCGCCACGGCCCTGACGAAGCGCGAGCGCCGCCCGCCCCGCAAGCACGGGAACATCCCGCTCTAGGGCTCACGGCTCCACCCACTCGAGATCCCTGGCCGCGAGCGGCAAGGTCGCGACGTGGCGCCGGCTCGGCAAGACGAACAGCACCTGGTTGGGCGTCGCCACGGCCGCGGTCTCCCCGCCCGGCTTCCAGGCGACGGCCCGTCCGTTCGGGATCGTGAAAACCACCCGCCCGCCGGCGTCGACGAAGACGACGCCCCTCTCGGTCCGGGCGGCGACCATCGTCGCGCCGGCTCGCAGCCCCTCGATCACCCTCGCACCGAGCGACGGCGTCGAGAGGAGGCTGTCGGTCGTCATGAGCGCGACGGTCGCGCGGTCGCCTGACCGCACGACGGCCCAGAAGAGCTCGTCGTCGAGCCAGACGACCTCCTCGAGCGCAGAGGGGCGGCCGAAGAGCCCGCTGAGCGTCTGTCGCGACAGCAAGCGTTGTTGCAGCAGGCCCGAGCCTCTGAGAAAGAGCGCGCCGTTGCGGATGAACGTCAGCCGTCCGTCCGGCGTCCACGCCGGGGCGCACCCGCGAAAGGTGTAGGAGATCTCGTTCTCCCTGACCGTCGTCAGCTCCCCTCCATGGGCGCAGATGGCCGTCCGGCGGCCGCCACTCGGCTCCGAAGCGGTGCCCTCGTCGACGACGACGCCGTCCTCGTCGACCGTGAAACGACAGGAGTTCGGGAGGCCCGGCGGGCTCTCGGCCCACTCGAGAGCTGGAAGCTCGATCGCGCGGAGGGTGCAGCCGCCGCTGTCCGGGAGCGTGACGAAGAGCAGGCCCTCGCCGAGACCGGCGACCACGTCGCGGGCACCGGAGTCCGGCGCGAGGGACGACGGCCCGGATGACGCGCGCCAGGCGAGGTCGTGGGCGACGAGCGGCAGCCGTCGCTCCACCGACTGCTCGCCGGCGCGGAAGATCACGGTCTCCCGCTCCGTCGCCGCGGCCGCCCACTGGTCGTCTGCCGACCAGGCAATCGCCCGGTAGCCGGTCAGGAGCGGTGCCGGAAGCGCGTCCCCCCGCCGGTTCAGGAGAAGGAAAGCGTCGCCGCTCCGGACGGCGATGAAGTCGCCCCCGGGGCTGGGGCGCAGCCCGGACAACCACGCGCCGTCCTCGAAGTGCATGCCGACGAGCCGGCGCCCCTCGAAGATCGCCAGCAGCGTCTGGCGCGGGCCCGAGATGGCCCCTTCGAGGATGACGACGCTGTGCTCGTCGTCGAGCCACGCGAGCTCCCTGACCGTGACCGGGAGGACGTGGCCGTGGTCGGGAACGTCGGGGTGGGCGCGCACGGCCTCCGCAAGGTCGTCCTGCGAGAGGAGCACCCGGCCGCTCGGCCACTCGCGCACCGTCCCGTCGGCGACGTACGTCAGCCTCGCGTCGGGTCGCCAGGCGGCCGCGGTGCCGGCGACACGCTCTCCGAAGGGCTCGTTGTCGGAGGTGACGAGGATCCAGCCCTTGTCCACCCGGAAAAGGAAGTCGCCGACGGGGTCCCACCCGCTCGGGGGCTCGCTCACGCTGGTCGCGTCTGGCGAGAGGACGAACCGGCATGCGTGCCACCCCGGTGCGTCGATCTGCTCGAGGCTCGGCAGGCGGACGGCTCGGAGCGTGCAGTCCTCGTCGGTGTGGTAGAGGATGCCGGCGGGCACGCCGCCCACGACAGGGCGGCCGCCGGAGCGGGCTTCCGTCGACGCCGTCGATGTCCCGGCCGGGGGCTCCGAGGCGGCGGTGGGCTCGGCGCCGCCGCGGAGCGCGTCGACGATCGCCGCGACCCCGATGACCGCTACGGCGATTCCGACGAGCCAGGTTCCCCGCCCGCCCATGGGCCGAGGATACGCCCGCGTCCGGGCAGGCGAGGCCCCGTCGCGGCGAACACGAGCAGGACCGACCCGAGCGCGATCACGACGTCACCCACGGAGAAGACTGTCGCCAACGGGACCCAGTCGGGAGCGGCGAAGCGGTCGACGAGCCAGGGCAGGGACGGATCCGAGGCGGCGACGCTGTTGTGCTTGACGACGAAGTCGAGCCCGGCGGCCTGCATCGCGTCCGGCGTGGCCGGCATCCGGCCGCCGTTCGCGAGGATGGCGGCGAGGTTGAGCGTCATGCCGAGCGCGACGACCTGGGCGCCGAGGAGGTGCCGGTTGAGCGCTGCCGCCGCCAGCAGGCAGCCGTAGGAGACGAGCCAGAGCGTCTTCGCGGCCCCGTCCCCGGTCGTCCAGGGAAGGAAGGCGAAGGGGAAGGCGACGACCTGGATCCCGATCGCGAGGAAGAAGAGCCAGAGGCCGCGGAGCCGGAGCTCGGCCACGCGCCGGGGGCGGCCGCCGAGGGCGAGCGCGACCGGCAGTGCGAGGGCGATCGGGAGGAGCTGCACCATCAGGCGGTCGCTCCGGCCGCCCGCAGCCGCCGCGCCGGAGAGGCCGTCCTCGCGAGCCCCCTCTCGAGCGCGGCCACGATCCGCGGGTCGAACTGCGACCCGGCCAGCCGCCGCAGCTCTGCGAGCGCCTCGTCCTGGCCGAACGCGGGCTGGTAGCTCCGGTCGGTGGTGATCGCGTCGAAGGCATCGGCGACGAGGACGATGCGCGAGCCGAGCGGGATCGCCTCGCCGGCGAGCCCGTCGGGGTAGCCGGTGCCGTCCCAGTGCTCGTGGTGGTGGAGGACCCAGGTGTCCACGGGCTCGACGCCCAGGCCCTCGAGGAGGGAGTAGCCGAAGTGGACGTGTGCGCGCACGAGGCGACGCTCGTCCTCGTCCAGGGGGCCCGGCTTCGCGAGCACCGTGTCGGGGACGCCGATCTTGCCGACGTCGTGGAGGAGGCCGGCCAGCCTGAGCTGCTCCACGAGCTCCGGCTCGCTGCCGAGCTCGCGCGCGATCAGCTCGACCAGGCGGGCGACGGACTGCGAGTGCTCGCCGGTGTACGTGTCCTTCGAGTCGACGACCTTGATGAGGTTCTCGGCCGCCCTCAGGCGCGCCTGCCGCTCGGCCATCTCGGCGAGCTCGTTCGGCGAGTAGATGCGGACGACCGTGGGGCTGTAGATGCACGAGCGGTTCTTGCCGTGCCGCTTGGCCCAGTAGAGCGCGCCGTCGGCCACCTTCTGGAGCTCGGCCGCGTCCGCGGCGTTCTCCGGGAAGGAGGCGACGCCGACGCTGATCGTCAGGGGCCGGTGGTGGGGGAACTCGGTTGCGGCGATGCGGTCGTGCAGGCGCTCGACCAGGCGGTAGGCCGTCTCGCTGCTCCCTTCGAGCAGCAGCGCGAACTCGTCGCCGCCGAAGCGGAACGCCGCGACGCTGTCGCTGCCGCCCGGAAAGAGGCCGGCGAGCTGGACGAGGATCTGGTCGCCGAGCGGGTGGCCGTAGCGGTCGTTGACGCCCTTGAACTCGTCCACGTCGACGAGACAGAGAGAGACCTCTCCCTCCCCCTCCCGGGCGCGCTCGAGGGCCACGCGCAAGCGCGTCTGGTAGGAGCGGTGGTTGCCGAGGCCGGTGAGGCTGTCGGTGAGCGCGTCCCGCGTCGCGACCCTCGTCGAGTGAGCGGTGCGCTGGTAGAGCGTCAGCGTGAACAGCGGGCCGGCAAGGAGGACGAGGAGCCTGGGGTCGGTCGCCCACAGGGACGCCGCGAGCGCCGCCAGGAAGGCCATGATCACGAAGGCCGGGCCCGAGTGGCGGATGTTGTCGCGAAGCAGCGAGCGGAGGGGCGCTCCCTGGACGATGGCGAGCGCGCCGCAGACGAGGACGACGTTGACGGCCACGTACGCCGCGCCACCGACGAAGGCATAGAGCGTGAGGCGGAGCGGATCGGGCTCGCCCGCCGAGCCGAGGAGGAAGGTCGGAAGCGCCGAGGCGAACGCGGCGAGGCCGTAGACGGCGCCGTTGAAGAGGGAGCGCAGGGGGGACGGCGCTCCACGAGCTGGGAGACGAGGACGCCGGCGACCGCGCTCAGGACGGCGTACTCCCACCCGAAGAGGATCTGGCTGGCGACGACGAAGACGAACGCGAGGGAGACGACGCGCTCGTTCTCCACGTCGAGGGGCACCGGCTTCATGTCCGCCAGGAGGACGAGGCCGAAGAAGAGGAGGACGCCGACCGCCGTCGGCAGGTCGGGCGGCGTGAGGACGAGGCTCACCAGCGCCCCGGCCACGACCGGCACGGCGACGCCGAGGACGGCGCCGATGTACCAGTAGAGCCGGGGCGGGTATCCGAGTCGATTCATCGTCGGAGACGCTTGGTGAGGGGTGGAAGCGTGCGCCGCTGGTCTAGTACCAGCGGAAGCCGGCGCCGGCGGCCACGGCGTATGCCGCGATCGCGCCGATGACGAGCGCCGCTCGCACGTACTGGTGCTTCCATCGAATCACGCGCGCTCACCTCCTTCCGCATTGGAGACGTTGGCCACAGAACGCGCGCGGCCGTTGTTCCCTCCTTGAAACGGTCGGTCGGCGGCCCGGGTACAGCCCCGACCGAGGGATCAAGAGCCGGCGGGAGGGCTCAGGCGCTCTCGGCGACGACGAGCTCGAGGTGGGGCTCGTCGAACTCGGCCCTGAAGGCCGCGACGACGCTCGGGTCGAACTGCGTCCCGGCGCAGCGCTCGAGCTCGGCGATGGCGCGGTTGTGGGAGAGCCGGCCCCGGTAGACGCGATCGGTCGTCATCGCGTCGTAGGCGTCCGCGACGAAGAGGATCCGGGCGCCGAGCGGGATGGCCGGGCCCTCCGTCCGTTCCGGATAGCCGGTCCCGTCCCAGCGCTCGTGGTGGTGGAGGACCCAGCTCGCCACGGGCTCGATGCCGAGGGAGTCGAGCATACGGAACCCGATTTGGGGATGCCGCTCGAGCACGAGGCGCTCGGCCTCGTTCAGGGGCCCCGGCTTGCGGAGGATCTCCTCCGGGATGGCGAGCTTGCCGAGGTCGTGGAGGCTGCCGGCGAGCCGCGTCAGCTCGACGGACTCCGAGTCGAGGCCCATGCGCCGCGCCACCCGCGCCGCAAGCTCTCCGACCATGTACGAGTGGCTGCCGGTGTAGGCGTCGCGCGCGTCCACCGCGTGGGCGAGGCTCGCCGCGGCGCGCAGCCGGGCGGCGCGGTCGGGACCCTCCGCCAGCCGCCGGAGCTCCGCCAGCTCGATGACGTCGGGCCGGTAGACCCGCACGGTGTTCTTGCCCTGGTCCTTTGCCAGGTAGAGAGCGTTGTCCGCCACCCGCACGAGCTCGCCGCGGTCGACGCCGTGCTGGGGGTACGAGGCGATGCCGGCGGACATGCTCAGCGAGTCGCCGCAGTCGAGGTCGGTGTCGGCCACGCGCTCGATCACCGAGCGGGCGATCGTGAGGCCCTCGTGCTCGTCCCGGCCGGGAAGGAGCAGCGCGAACTCGTCGCCTCCGAGCCGGAAGGCCTCGCCTCCCTGGCGCAGCCGCTGGGCGATCTGGGCGAGCGCGCGATCCCCGACCGGATGGCCGTAGCGGTCGTTGATCTGCTTGAAGTTGTCGATGTCGAGGAGGATGAGCGTGAGGGGGAAGCCGTCCTCCCGGGCCCGCTCGAGGTCCTGGTCGACGCGCTCGTGGAAGTGTCGGTGGTTGCCGAGGCCCGTGAGCGGGTCGGTGAGCGCGAGGCGCATGGCCTTGAGCGCGCTGTGCACGGACCGCTGGTAGAGCGCGATGGCGACGAGGGGCCCGACGAGCGCGGTGGCGAGGAAGGGTGACCGGTCCCAGAGGACGGCGAGCATCAGGCTGACCGAGGCCATGATCGAGAAGGGCCCGATCGTCGAGATGACGGAGCGGCGGAGGAGGGGAAGGAAGGGCTCGCGCGACCAGCGCGCGATGATCCCGGCGGTCAACGGGATGTTGACGGCGTAGAACCCGGCGGCCGCGAGGATGACCGCGAGGAAGAGGCGCGCGACGCCGCCCTCGTCACCCACGAGAGCCGCGGCGCAGCCCGGCCGCGAGACCGCCGAGCGCGTAGACGGCGCTGTTGTAGGCGAGACGGACCGGCGGACGGCGCTGGATGAGCTCGATCACGCCGCGCGCAAGGAAGCCGATCATGACGGCCGGAGCCCAGCCGTAGATGACCGCCGCCCCGACGATGAAGACCGCGGTGAGGGATACGCCGCCCGAGGAGATGCCCTCGATCGGGACGGGATAGGCCTCGACGAACGTTGCCGCGACCGCGAGTGCGAGCACGCCCGTGAGCACCGCCGCCGAGGGCCCCGAGGCGACGAAGGTCACAGCAGCCGCGCCGAGCGCGACCCCCGCAGCCACAGCGACGGGCCCGAAAAGCGGAAGAAGCCGGGCGTTCTCTCTCGAGATCAGGGCACCCGGCCTCCGCGCGTGGCCCGACACGCTCTCAGCCGAGCGAATCGGACGGAACTTCACGTTCCGGTCTTACCAGTGCCAGCCCTCGCCCTCGCCGAGAAACGAGGCGAGGAGCGCTGCCACCGCGAGCAGATACGACAGCTTGGCCTTCCAGTGCAGCATCGTTCGATCTCTCCCGTTGTCAGATGCCAGGACGACCCGAAGTATCCAATCGCCCCTCTGGTGGCACATCCCCCGTCAGAGGGATTGAACGCGAACCCTGGCCCTCCCCCGAAGGGGTGAGGCCGCCCGGGCGGTCAGGAGAGCCCGGCCTCGCGGAGCGGCCGCCGCCCCCAGGCGAAGCGGTCCGCGTACCACCCGCTCAGGGGCATGAGGGTCGTGCCCTGGCCGGAGGAGTGGATGAACCAGCCGTTCCCGACGTAGATGCCCATGTGCATGACCTCCGCGGGCTTCGACCGCGTTCCCCGCGTCCCGTAGAAGACGAGGTCGGCCGGCTTGAGGCCGCCCACCTTGATCCGCTGCCTCCTCGGGAACTCGCCGCTCATCTGGTAGGTGGTGCGTCCCCGGAGGACGTTCTGGAGCTGGGGCGCGCCGGGGAAGGGGCGGAGCTTGTAGACGCGCCACACGAAGCCGGAGCAGTCGAACCCGCCCCGGGAGGTGACGCCGAAGAGGGTCTGGCGGCCGGTGGAGGTCCCGCCCCAGACGTACGGGTAGCCGACGAGGGACACGGCCCGCGCGAGGACGCGCCGCTGCCACTCGCTGAAGGAGGGGAGGCTGAACGAGGCAGCCAGGTCGGTGACCGACTGCGTGTTCCAGGGGCTCAGCCCGAGCACGGCGGCCAGTGAGTAGGCGGCCTCGGCGCGTGTCGCCTCGTCCTTCGGGCGAAGCTCGCGCGCGTCCCTGGCGGCCGGGTGGTTGAAGCGGAGTGAGAGCAGGCGGGCGACGACCTCGGTGCCGAACCGGCGAGGCGGGTTGAGCCCGGCGGCGCGGGCCTGCGCCTGGAAGGCGGCTGCCGACGGGCCGAGGCCGAGCGCGCGGACGAGGTCGCGGTCGAGCTCCCACATGAGGACGTGGCGACCGGGCTCGGAGGCCGTCCAGTCCTGCCCCGTGAGGTTCGTCAGCGCCTGGCCGAGCTCGCCGCGCGTGACGGGCTGGGACGGGCGGAACGCCGCGACCGAGGGGCCCATCAGCCCATGCTCGACGACCGTCTGGATCTGCGGGCGCGCCCACGACGCGGCCTGCGCGGGCACGGCCACGCACAGCGCGAGCGCCAGGAGGAGAGCGACGAGCAGTCCCCGCCTCATCCCTCGCTCTATCGGAGCGACCCGCATATGCCTTTAATGACGCGTTGTGGAGCTGCGCTGGAGCCCGGAGCCGTCTCCGGAGGAGCGCGAGGCGCTCGAGCGGGCGCTCGCGCGCCTGCTGGCCGAGCGCGCGGAGCCGCAGAGCCGTTGGTGGCGCGCCGGCGTGGCGGAGAACGTCCTTCCGGAGGAGGACGTCACCGTGGACGAAGAGCCAGGCTGACCGCGTCCCTCCACCCGGCGAGGAGCCGTTCTGCCTCCGCCGGGTCGAGCCGGGGCTCGTAGCGGGCGTCGATCGCGCGCGCCGCGGCCACGTCCGCGAGGTCCGACCAGACGCCGACGGCGAGCCCCGCGAGAGCGGCGGCGCCGAGGGCGGTCGCCTCCCGCTCGACGGGAACCTCGACCGGCACGCGGGCGAGATCGGCCTGGAACTGGAGGAGGAACGGGTTGTCCGCCGCGCCGCCGTCGGCGCGCAGGAGCTCGAGCTCCCCGCCGACCGTCTCGAGCACGTCGGTCACCTGGAACGCGATCGCCTCGAGCGCCGCGCGAACGACGTGCTCCCGTCTCGTTCCCAGGTGGAGGCCGGTGAGGAGCCCGCGCGCCTCCGGCGCCCAGTGGGGTGAGCCGAGGCCCGCGAGGGCGGGGACGAAGTAGACGCCCTCCGTCCCATCCACCGAGCGGGCCAGCTCGTCGCTCTCCCGGGCATCCGCGAGGAGGCCGAGGCCGTCGCGAAGCCACTGGAGCGCCGCGCCGGTGACGAAGATCGAGCCCTCGAGCGCGTAGGCCGCGTTCCCCTCGCCGAGTCGCCACGCGACGGTCTGCACGAGGCCCGGGCGCGCCGCTCCCGGGTCGTCGCCCACGTTGACGAGGACGAAGCTGCCGGTCCCGTAGGTCACCTTCGCCTGGCCCGGCGCGAAGCACGCCTGGCCGAAGAGCGCGGCCTGCTGGTCGCCCGCGAGGGCCGCGACCGGCACGCGCGCGCCGAGGAGCTCGGCCTCGGCGAGGACGCCGCTCGTCGGCGCGACCACGGGCAAGACCGCCTCGGGCACGCCGAAGAGCTCGAGCAGCTCCGGGTCCCAGCGGAGCCCGCGCAGGTCGAACAGGAGCGTTCGCGAGGCGTTGGAGACGTCGGTCGCGTGGACCTCGCCCCGGCTCAGGCACCAGAGGAGCCAGGAGTCGACGGTGCCGAAGGCGAGCCCCGACGCGTCGCGCTCCGAGAGGAGCCATTCGAGCTTCGTCGCGGAGAAGTAGGGATCCGGCACGAGGCCGGTCCGGTCGCGGAGGAGGTCGGCGGGGAGCTCGCGGCACCGCTCGGCGGTGCGGCGGTCCTGCCAGACGATCGCGCGGTGGACGGGCCGCCCGGTCGCGCGCTCCCAGACGATCGTCGTCTCGCGCTGGTTCGCGATCCCGATCGCGGCGAGGTCGCCCGCCCGCGCGCCGGCGTCGGCGAGCGCCTCCTCGGCGGCGCCGAGGACGGAGTCCAGGAGGTCGTCCGGGTCGTGCTCGACCCAGCCGGGACGGGGAAAGTGCTGCTGCACCTCCCGGTAGCCGCGCCCGCGCCGGCGCAGGGCCTCGTCCACGACGAGGCAGGTCGTCCCGGTCGTCCCCTGGTCGATCCCGAGGACGAGCTCAGGCATGAGCAGAACCCATTTCGGGATGATGCCTCGTCGCCGGGGTGTCCTGGGCGAGTGCGAGGCAAGGACGCAGGGAGCGCTCGTATCGAATGAGATACGGGCGCGACCGAGGACGACGCATCGTGCCGTCCAGGGCGGCCCGGCGGCTCAGTGCTTCATTCCGAAAGGGGTTCTCAAACCCAGAGCTCGTAGGACTGGAGGACGAGCCAGGGGGCGAAGCCCTGACGGCGCAGGAGCCGCAGCACGGGGAGGTTGTCCGCCTCGACGGAGAGGCCGAGGGTCTCGCCGGGGTGGCTGGACCAGTAGTCCTCGAGGACGCGCGAGAGGAGGTAGCGGCCGATTCCGCGCGAGCGCTCCTGTGCCTCGACGCCGAGCTGGTAGGCCCACCGGTCGCTCGTGTCGATGCTGAGGAAGGCGACGGGGACGCCGTCGCGCTCGGCGAAGTAGACGGAGCCGGCGGCGAGGCCCTCCCGCCAGGCCTCGTCGGGGAACACGCCCTCCGGGAACGTCCCGTGGTACAGGGCGAGCGTCGAGTCGAGATCGGCCGCCGTCCCGTGACGGACCTCGATGCCTGCCGGACCTTGCTCCACGGGCCGGTGCTCCTCGGCGACGAGCCTGAAGACCGCCTTCGCGTTCCCGCGCTGGTGGAAGCCCTTGCGCTCGAGCAGCATGCGACCGGTGATGTTCTGGGGCCCGACGGCGCCGATGATCGAGTGCCGCCCGTGCTCCACCGCGATCGCGACAGAGGCGTCGACGAGCTCGCTGCCGAGCTTCTGGCCGCGGAACTCGGGGACGACGAGGGGGCCGAAGAGGTCGGCGTGCGGGAACCCCGACGCGATCTCGACGCCGCCGAACGCGACGACCCGGCCGTCGTCCTCGTCCACGAGCAGCGTCGTCTCCGGCGGCTCGTCCCAGCCGTCGAGCTCGCTGTCGAGCTCGTCCTTCGTGGCCCACAGGGGATTGCCGACGTGCTCCTGCTCGCGCATGAGCGCGCGGCGCGAGAGCTCGAGGACGGCCGGGCCGTCCTCCCGGCTGAAGCTACGCAGGCTGCTGGCCACGGAGGACGCGCGGCGCGCTCCGCGCGTAGTCGAGCCCGGAGACCCAGGTGAGGACGACGGCGACGAGCATCGCCCACCAGGCAATGTCCTCGTCGAGGGCGCCCCCCGCGGCCAGGCCGCCGAGGCCTGCCGCGACCGCCTGCGCCCACGTCTTCAGCTTGCCGAGGTCGCGGGCGCCGATGACGACCCCGCGCTCGAGCGCTGCGAGGCGGAGCCCCGTGACGAGGAACTCCCGCGTGACCACCGCGGCCACCATCCAGGCGGGGAGCACGTCGCCGACGAGCATGACGAGCGTGGCCAGCACGAGGAGCTTGTCCGCAACGGGGTCGAGGAGCCGCCCGAGGTCGGACGTCCGTCCCGTCCGGCGGGCCCACCAGCCGTCCACCCAGTCGGTCGCCATGGCCAGGGCGAAGACGGCCGTCGCCCAGTAGTCGTGGTTGGGGAAGTCCCAGGCGAAGAGGACGATGACCACGGGCACGGCCGCCGCCCGCGCGACGGTCAGCTGGTCGGCGAAGGTCATAGCGGCAGAATACGCCGGTCATGGCCGTCTTCGGCAAAGTCCTCGTCGCCAACCGTGGCGAGATCGCCGTCCGCGTCTTCCGCACGCTGCGCGAGCTCGGGATCGGCGCCGTCGCCGTGTACTCGGAGGCCGACCGGGGCTCGCTCCACGTCGCGGCGGCCGACGAGGCCTTCCTCCTCGGGCCCGGCCCGCCGGCGGAGAGCTACCTCCACCAGGAGCGGGTCCTCGACGCGGCGCAGCGGGCGGGGGCGGACGCCATTCACCCCGGCTACGGCTTCCTGGCCGAGAACGCCTCCTTCGCCCGGGCCGCCGCCGGGGCCGGGCTCGTCTGGATCGGCCCTCCGGCCGACGCGATCGAGGCCATGGGCTCGAAGGTGCAGGCGCGGCGGCTCATGCGGGACGCGGGCGTCCCGGTCGTCCCCGGCACGACCGAGCCGGTCGAGTCCGTGGACGCGGTGCTCGCGCTCGGCGAGGAACACGGCTGGCCGCTGGCGATCAAGGCGGCTGCGGGCGGAGGCGGGAAGGGCCTCAAGGTCGTCCGGGAGCCCGGGGAGGCGGAGCGGGCTCTTGCGTCGGCCCGGCGGGAGGGCGAGGCGTACTTCGCCGACTCGACCGTCTACGTCGAGCGGTTTCTCGAGGACCCGCGGCATGTCGAGGTGCAGGTGCTCGCCGACGCCCATGGTGCAGTCGTCCACCTGGGCGAGCGCGACTGCACGATCCAGCGCCGGCACCAGAAGCTCGTGGAGGAGACGCCCTCGCCGGCCGTGGGCGACGAGCTGCGAGGGCGGATCGGGGCGCTCGCGGTCGACGCCGCGCGCGCCGTCGGCTACCGGGGGGCGGGCACGATCGAGGGGCTCCTCGACCGCGACGGCGACTACTTCTTCCTCGAGATGAACACGCGGATCCAGGTCGAGCACCCCGTCACCGAGCTCGTCACCGGCGTCGATCTCGTGCGCGAGCAGATCCTGGTCGCCGCCGGTGAGCCGCTCTCGTTCGCGCAGGAGGACGTGCGGCTCGCCGGGCACGCGATCGAGTGCCGCATCAACGCCGAGGATCCGGCGAACGGGTTCCTGCCGGCGCCCGGGAGGATCACCGCCTACCGCGAGCCCGCGGGCCCGGGGGTGCGGGTCGACAGCGGGGTCGCGGAGGGCTCGGAGGTCGTGGGGCTCTACGACCCGCTCGTGGCCAAGGTCGTCGTCTGGGACACCGACCGCGAGCGCGCGCGCCGGCGGATGCTCCGCGCCCTCGGCGAGTACGTGATCGAGGGCGTCACGACGCTCGTGGGCTTCCACCGCGCGCTCCTCGACCACCCGTGCTTCGTCGCCGGCGAGACGTGCTTCGGTCTCCTCGAGACGATCGCGGAGCAGGCCCCGGAGCATCCTCTCGCCTCGCCGGCGGGATCGCCCGCGGCCCGGGCGGAGCTCGTCGCCGTCGAGCTGGACGGCAGGCGTTACGAGGCGACGATCCTGCGACCGGAGCCGCCCCACGCGGAGCTCGCCCGGCGCCGGCGAGAGCGGACGGGGGACGGAGGTCGGCACGCGGCCGCGCGAGAGGCCGTCGTCAGCCCGATGCAGGGGACGGTCCTCGCGGTCGAGGTGCGGGAGGGAGACGAGGTGCGCGAGGGCCAGGTGATCTGCGTCGTCGAGGCGATGAAGATGGAGAACGAGATCACGGCGCACCGGCCCGGGGTCGTCACCAACCTCTCCGTCTCGGTGGGAGAGCCCGTCACGACCGGGCAGGTGATCTGCGTCGTCTCCCGCGAGGGCGCGGAGGAGTCCGAGTAAGGTCCCCCTGACAGTTCGGCTACGCTAGGACTGTGGCCGTGAGCGTGCAGCCGAGACCCGATGTGCGGGGGCGAGCCTTCTGCGCGGCGGTCTCGAGCGCGAACGCCGAGCCGCTCGCCGCGACCGCGAGTCGCATCGACAGCTGGATCGTCTTCGAGTACCGCGGCCTCTGGGATCGGGACGTGCTCGGCGGCAGCCTCCTCTCGCCCGAGCTGAAGTCCCACCTCCGGGAGCAGCTTCGCCTGCTCGGGAACGCGCGCCTGCTCTTCGTCAAGAAGCCGGAGCGGCGCTCCGCCGGCCGGCGGCGGCTCTTCTTCGGTACGTCGCGGCCCGGCCGGGAGCGCATGTACGAGCTCGAGGTCGACGACGCCGAGGACCTCCGCTCGCTCGACTTCGCGTCGGCGCTCGCGGGTGAGGAGGCGCCGGGCGTTCCCCTCGACCACCCACTCCTCGTGGTCTGCACCCACGGCAAGCGGGACCGGTGCTGCGCGAAGTACGGCCGCCCCCTCTACGACGCCATGCGGCGAGAGGCGGACTCGAGCTGGGTCTGGCAGTCGACCCACGTCGGCGGCGACCGCTTCGCGGGCAACGTCGTCATCCTCCCGCAGGGCCTCTACTACGGCCGCGTCGAGCCCGAGGACGTGTCCGGCCTGCTCGCCGCGCATGCCGCGGGCCGCGTCGACCTCGATCGTTTCCGCGGCCGGTCGGCGTACCCGTTCCCCGTCCAGGCCGCCGAGCACGCGCTCCGCGAGGCCGACGGGCTCGTCGGGATCGACGACCTCCGTCTCGTCCGCTCCGAGCGCCGGGGCGACGATGCCTGGCGCGTCCGCTTCCGGGCTCCCGACGGCGCCTTCCGCCGCGTCGACGTCGTCGCCGAGGAGTCCGAGCAGCTCGCCTATCTCACGTGCGGGGCGGCGGAGCCCGCGCATGCCCGTCGCTACGTCGCGACGATCAAACGCTGATCCGCAGGAAGCCCTCGCGCACGAGCCGCCGGACGAGGACGAGCCGGCCGGCCTCGTCGAGCCCGCCGGGGAGGTCGGCAACGCGGAACGGGGCCTCGGCCTCGTAGCAGGCAACCAGCTCGGCCCGGGCGTGGCCGGGAATCCGGACGCTCCTGCCCTCGAAGGAGAGCTCGAGGACGTCGCCTTCGTCTGCGAGGTCGGCGATGACGGTCTCGCGGCGCTCGACGAGCGTCTCCGCCGAGAGCCCGGCCAGCGCGCGGAGCTGCGACAGGCCGTCCTCGCGGATCGGCCTGCGCCGATCGAGGAAGCCGCGCCTCGCACGCGCGGCGACGTCGGCGGCCCCCAGGCGCTCGCGCAGCAGGTCGAGAAGCTCGTCGACGTCCGCGTCCTCGGAGACGCTGCGCCGGAAGGCGACCTCGTCCTCGCAGTCCGCGAGCGCGGCGCGGAACGCGTCGGTCCACGTGTGGGCGGTCGTCCCGATCGTCAGGTGGAGCGAATCGGTCGCCGAGGTCTCGGCGCTGTGGAGCCAGCCGCGCGGGAGGTAGAGCGTGTCTCCGGCCCGCAGGACGAGCTCGTCGCCGCCCGCGGCCGGCTCCCCCAGGTCGGAGGAGAACCGCTGGTGCTTGAGCGGGAGCTCGAGGAGCGGGTCGGCCAGGTGCCAGCGCTTCTCGCCGGCCACCTGGAGGACGAGGACGTCGTGCGTGTCGTGGTGCACGGCGAAGCCCCGTGAGCCTCGCGGCGTGTAGTAGGCGTTCGCCTGCACGGGCACGCCGAGCGCCTCCTCGAGCTGCCGGCAGAAGACCGCCACGGGGCGCCAGTGGACGTGCAGGGCCTGGAGCACGATGGTCGCGCCCGCGTCCCACTCGGTGAGGATGCGTGGGACGTCGGCGGTCGCGGTGAAGGGCGGCCGCCAGGGGACGTCGGTCGTGTAGGAGCCGAGGTCGAGCTGGCCGCCCTCCCGCACGAGCCGGAAGGCGGGGTAGCGGATCGCGGTGGAGCAGACGAGCCGCTCGACGTCCGCCTCGGAGAGGAGGTCGTCGAAGCGTCCGGGCTCGTCCCGGGCGACGACGAGCGGCCGCTGCTCCCAGTGCTCGGCGAGGAACTCGTCGGCGCCGATCGGCTCGAGGCAGCGCCGGAGCGCCGCCTCGGCGCCGCTACGCCGAGTCGGTGTCGTCCGAGTCGCTATCGGTCGCGTCCGTGTCGTCGCCGTCGGTCGTGTCGGTGTCGTCTCCGTCGGCGTCCGCCTGCGGGCGGAGCTTCCCGCCCGTCGTGGCGAGAGTCTGGATCTCGTCGTCGTGCAGGGTGCTCATGGCTTCCTCCTTGAGGGTCGGACCGGAACGCTACTGCAACGCTACCCGTCAGGCCGCGAGCTCGAACAGCACCTCGCCGAGGACCTCGAGGTAGTGGTCGACGCCGGCCTGGTCCATGGCGACGGAGACGGCAGGCCCCAGCCAGAAGCCTCCCTCCCAGATGCCCCGGTTCGCGAGCGCCACCCTCAGACAGGCGCGCAGCTCGAGGTCGTCCCCCGCTCGCACCTGGAGCGCGTTCCGCGGCAGCTCCGGGCCGAACCAGTAGCCGCTCTTGGCGAAGAGGCGGCGCGCCGTCCAGTCGAGCCCCGCCGCGTGGGCGGCCGACTCGATGCCGTCCGCGAGGCGCCCTCCGAGGCGGGCGGTGCGCTCGTAGGCCTCGTCGGTGAGGACCTCGCCGAGGGCCGCACGGCACGCGGCCATCGAGAGGGCGTTCGCGAAGAGCGTGCCGCCGGTGGCGAGCTCGGGGACGAAGTCGCCCGACTCGGGGAACTGCCCCTCGTGGGTCTCGAAGCGCTCGGCGAGCTCGGTCGTCATGCCGTAGGCGCCGACCGGGATCCCGCCCCCGATCGACTTGCCGATCGTGACCATGTCCGGTTCGAGCTCCCAGCGCCCGACGAGCCCGCCGGGGCCGCAGACGAGCGTGTGCGTCTCGTCGAGGACGAGCAGCGTCCCGGCCTCGCGGGTCAGGCGCCGGAGCTCGTCGTGGAAGCCGGCGTCCGGCATGACGATGGTGAGGTTGGTCATCGCCGGCTCGGCGAGCACGCACGCGACGTCTTCCGGCTCCAGCGCACGAGCCAGGGCGTCGAGGTCGTTGAACTGGACGATTCGGGCCCGCCGTGAGGCATGCGCGGGCAGGCCGAGGTACTCGGGCGCGCTTCGGTCGCCCTCGAGGATGACGAGCGTGTCGTCGCCGTGGCCGTGGTACTTGCCGTCGAACATGAGCACCGTTTCCCGGCCGGTGGCGTGGCGGGCGAGCCGGATCGCCTCCACGTTCGCCGTCGTCGCGGAAAGCGTGAACTGCCATTGCGGAAGGCCCCAGCGGCGCGCGAGCTCGGCGGCGACCCAGAGCGCGTCCTCGGTCGGGAGCTGGAACTGCGCTCCCCGCGCTGCCTGCTCGGCGACGGCGCGCGTGACCGGCTCGGGCGCGTGGCCGCAGAACGTGCTCGTGTCGGCGATGTGGAAGTCGAGGTACGTGTTGCCGTCGACGTCCGTGAAGGCCGCCCCGCGACCTTCGGCCACGAAGATCGGCGGGTGGTCCCAGAGGGACGCCATCCAGCTCATGGGAACCCCGTAGGGCATGAGCGCCCGCGCCTGCTCTCGCAGCTCGAGCGACCGCGGCCGCTCGGCCGCGAAGCGCTCGTCCTCACGGGCCTTCAGAGTCTCGATCCGCGCGCGATCCAGCGTTCGGTGGCCGACCACGGACGGTGATCATCCCAGGTGGCGCCCGGGTGCGGGGTCAGACGGTCGTGCAGGCCGGCGCGTCGAGTTGCGCCATCGCCGCGCGGAACCGCTCGGCGAGGAGCTCCTTGGCCTCGAGCTTGGCCTCGTAGGTCTCGCGGTCCCCGGCAGCGCGCGCCGCGAGGGCTCCGTCGACGAGGTCGAGCATCCCGCGGTCGATCCGGACGACATCGGCGGCGGCCTCGCGATACCGCCGCGGCGGCGTCAGCTCGCGGAACTCCTCGTCGAAGTCCGCGAGGAGCCTCTGGCCGGCGCGCAGGAGCGGGACCGTCCCGAGGACCGTCCGCTTGACGTCCGCGCGCGCCCTGTCCGTGCGGGAGCAGAGATCGTTCAGGTCGAGGGCATAGCCGCGTTCGGCCTCCGTCCGCCTCTCGGTGGGGGTTGCGTGCGTGCTCCCTGCCTCGACGCGCGCCTCGAACTCGGCCGCGTCACGAGGAGGCGCCTCGAAGATCGTTCCGCCGAGGGCCGCGGCGCCGCCGAGCACCGCGACCGCGGCGACGAGAACGGCGATGGTCTTGACCAGGTTGCGAACGAGTCTCATGGGACGGGTTTCCCAGAGCCACCATCGCCCGCGAGGACGCTTGCCTGATCGTCCGAACGAGTGATTGGCCGGCTTCCCGGCGTGTCGGGAGGTGGGGCGGTACACTCGCCCGCGGCCGTGGATCTCCTCGAATACCAGGGAAAGCAGCTCTTCGCCCGCGCCGGCATTCCCGTCTCCGAGGGCCGAGTCGCGACGACCCCCGCGGAGGCCCGCGCCGCCGCCGAGGAGCTCGGCGGGCAGGTCGTCGTCAAGGCGCAGGTGCTGATCGGCGGGCGCGGCAAGGCCGGCGGAATCAAGCTCGCCGGCTCGCCCGAGGAGGCTCAGGCCCGCGCCGAGGAGATCCTCGGCCTGGACATCCGCGGCCACGTCGTCCGCACGCTCTGGATCGAGAGGGCCTCGGACATCGCGAAGGAGTACTACCTCTCGGTGACGTTCGACCGGGGGGAGAAGAGACCGCTCCTCATGCTCACGACCCAGGGGGGCGTCGACATCGAGGAAGTGGCGGCGACGAGCCCGGACGCGCTCGCCCGGCTCCACGTCGATCCTCTCGTCGGCTTCCAGCCGTGGCAGGCGCGCTGGCTCTGCTTCACGGCCGGCGTGCTCGACCCCGGCGAGCAGAAGCAGGTGGCCGCCGTCGTCGGGAAGCTGTACGCGGCATTCGTCGACTTCGACGCCATGCTCTGCGAGATCAACCCGCTCATCGTCACGCCGGACGGCGAGGTGCGGACGCTCGACTCGAAGTTCACCGTGGACGACAACGCGCTCTTCCGCCATCCGGAGATCGCGGAGATGCGCGACGTCGAGGCCGGCGACCCGCAGGAGCGCCTCGCGCGGGAGAAGGGCGTCACGTACGTGAAGCTCGACGGCGAGATCGGGATCCTCGGGAACGGCGCGGGCCTCGTCATGTCCACGCTCGACGTCATCGACCAGGTCGGCGGGAGGCCGGCGAACTTCTGCGACCTGGGCGGCGGCGGCGACGCGGAGGGTGTGGTCGACGCGCTCGAGGTGATCGTCTCCGACGCCCAGGTCGAGGCGATCCTCTTCAACATCTTCGGAGGCATCACGCGCTGCGACGAGGTCGCCCACGGGATCCTGGCGGCGCTCGAGCAGATGACGATCGAGCATCCGATCGTCGTCCGGCTCGACGGGACGAACGCCGAGGAGGGCCGGAGGCTCCTCGCAGATGCGGCGCCGCCGAACGTCCATGTCGCGGAGACGATGCTCTCCGCGGCCGAGCAGGTGGTGTCGCTCGCGTGAGCGCCAACGTCTGGGACGACCGGGCGGACGCCTATCGCGAGAGCGAGGCGCATCGGCACGGCGCCGATCTCGACCTCCTCGTCGAATGGGCGGCCGGCGCGCGCACGGCGCTCGACGTCGGCTCCGGTGGCGGTCACGTCGCCCGCCGGCTGCGCGAGGCCGGGCTCGAGGTCGTCACCCTGGATCCGGCGCCGGGGATGCGGGCCGACGTGCGGGCCTTCGCCGAGGACATCCCGTTCGCCGACGCGAGCTTCGACCTCGTGGCCTGCCGCGCCGCGGTGCACCACTTCGCCAACGTCGAGGCGGGCGTGAGGGAGATGGCGCGTGTCGCCGCCGACCGCGTCGTCGTGGTGGACAACCTGTTCATGGGCGCCGCCGCCGAGGAGGCGGAAGTTCTCCGCGACCCGACCCACGTTCGGAACTACACCGAGGCGGAGTGGCAGAGCCTCCTCGAGGGCGCCGGCCTGCGAGTCGCGGAGGCCCGGACGATCGTCCACCCGATCGACGTCGGCGCGTGGCTCGACCGGACCGGCTGCACGGGGCAGGACGCGGAGCGCGTGCGCGAGCTTCTGGCGGACCGGATCGACGGCGACGTCGTCCGGCTCGAGCGCATCGCGCTCAGGGCGGTGAGGAGCTAATGGCCATCATCGTCGACAGGGACACGCGACTTGTCGTGCAGGGGATCACCGGCCGCGAAGGCTCCTTCCACGCGACGCGCAACAAGAACTACGGCACGAACGTCGTCGCCGGCGTCACCCCCGGGAAGGGCGGCGCCGACGTCGACGGCATCCCGGTCTTCGACACCGTCCGCCAGGCCGTCGCCGAGACCGAGCCCAACACCGCGATGGTCTTCGTCCCGGCGCGCTTCGCCGCGGACGCGATCTACGAGGCGGTCGACGCGGGCATCGAGACGGTCATCTGCATCACGGAAGGCATCCCGGCCCACGACATGCTCCGCGTCTACAACCACGTGCGGCCGCGCGGCGTCACTCTGGTCGGCCCCAACTGTCCCGGCGTCCTCTCGCCCGGGAAGGCGAACGTCGGGATCATCCCGGCGGAGATCTTCCGCGAGGGTCACGTCGGGTCTCGTGTCGAGATCCGGCACGCTCACGTACCAGATCGGGCACGAGCTGACACAGCTCGGCATCGGTCAGTCCACTATCGTCGGAATCGGGGGGGACCCCGTCGTGGGGTCGTCGTTCATCGACGTGCTCGGCCGCTTCGAGGCCGACCCCGAGACCGAGCTCGTCGTCATGGTCGGCGAGATCGGCGGGGCGGAGGAGGAGAAGGCGGCCGCCTTCATCGCCGCCGAGATGACGAAGCCCGTCGTCGCCTACATCGCCGGGTTCACCGCCCCGCCCGGGAAGACGATGGGCCATGCGGGCGCGATCATCTCCGGCTCTGCGGGCACCGCGCGGGCGAAGAAGGAGGCGCTCGAGGCTCACGGGGTTCGCGTCGGGACGAACCCGACCGAGGTCGCGCGCCTGGCGGCCGACGTCGCCGGGGCCCTCAGCCGCTAGCGGGCCCTCCGCCGTCGCCGTCAGTAGACTCGGCGCATGAGCCTCATCTCCTTCGCCCGGGGCATTCCGGGCCCGGACCTCCTTCCCGTCGAGGACTTCGGCGACTGCGCCAAGGCGGCGCTCGCCCGCGACGGGGCCACGGCCCTCAACTACGGGCCGCCGCTCGGCTACCTGCCGCTGCGCACGTGGATCGCCGATCGCCACGGCGTCGACGTCGAGCGCGTCATGATCACGAACGGATCGCTGCAGGCCTTCAACTTCATCGCGCGCCACCACGTCCAGGCCGGCGCGCGCTTCTTCGTCGAGGCGCCCTGCTACGACCGTTCGCTCTCGATCCTGCGCCGGCTGGGCGCCGACGTCGAGTCGGTCGCGCTGTCGGAGGACGGCATGGACCTCGATGCGCTCGAGCGCGGGCTCGCGGAGGCCGACGGTCCGAGCCTCGTCTACACGATCCCCACGTTCCAGAACCCGAGCGGCCGGACGCTCTCGGAGCCGAACCGTCACCGCCTGCTCGAGCTCGCGCGGGCCCACGGCGCCACCGTCCTCGAGGACGACCCCTACGGGCTCCTCCGGTTCGGCGGCGAGGGCCTGCCGCGCCTCTTCGAGCTCGCCGCCGGGGATGGAGTGCTCTTCATGTCGTCCTTCTCGAAGACCGTCGCGCCGGGGATCCGGGTCGGGTACGCGATCCTGCCCGAGGAGCTGATGGGCGCCATGCAGACGCTCGTGTTCGAGAACTACGTCTCGCCCGTGATGTTCGTCGAGGCGACGCTCCATGAGTTCGTCTCGCGAGGGCTCTTCGATCCCAACGTCGAGACGATCCAGGAGGCGCTGCACGAGCGCCGGGACGCGATGACCTCGGCCCTCGCGCGCGAGATGCCCGAGGGAACGAGCTGGAACGAGCCGGACGGCGGCTACTTCCTCTGGGTCGACCTGCCCGCCGGGCTGAGCGCCGGGAGCCTCCTTGCCCAGGCCGACGAGGTCGGGGTCGCCTTCATCAAGGGCCCCGACTTCTTCTTCCACGGCGGGGGCGAGTCCGCCATGCGGCTCGCCTTCTCCTACGAGCGGCCGGAGGCGATCGACGAGGGGATCGCCAGGCTCGGCCGGCTCGTGCGCGAGGCGCTCGCCGTTCCCGCGTGACCCGTCCGGGGTTCGAGACCGCCAGGCTCGACGAGCTCGAGCGCTTCCAGGACGACCTCGTCACCATCCCGATCCGGATCCCGCTCGGTATCTCGGCGTTCGGCGTCAACGCCTACGCGGCGAAGGAGGCGGGAGGCCACCTCATCGAGGACCACGACGAGCTCGGCGCCGGCGCGGGGCGCCACGAGGAGCTCTACGTCGTCCTCGCCGGTCACGCTCGCTTCAGCGTCGACGGCGAGGAGGTGGACGCCCGGACGGGGACGCTCGTCTTCGTGCGCGACCCGGCTGTCCGTCGGAGCGCGGTCGCCGTCGAGCCCGACACGACCGTCCTCGTCGTCGGGGCGACGGCGGGACAGGCGTTCGAGCCGTCGCCCTGGGAGTCCTGGCTCGAGGCGCTCCCGCTGTACACGGCGAAGGACTACGAGGGCGCCGCCGGGGTCATGGCCCGAGCGCTCCGACAGCACCCCGACAACGCCAACGTCCTCTACAACCTCGCCTGCTGCGAGGCGCTCGCCGGGCGGCGGGACGAGGCGCTCGAGCACCTCGTCAGGGCGGCCGAGCTCGAGCCGCGCGTGCCCGGGTGGGCGCGCGCCGACGCGGACCTCGACTCCCTGCGCGACGCGCCGGAGTTCCCGGCGTAGCCCCGGCTACGCGGCCGCGTGCGCGCCGGCTGCGGCCCGGGCGACCAGTCGCGGCTGCTCGGGAGGCTCGAGCCGCGCGCTCTTCGCGGAGCGGAAGGTCGGGCACGGGCCGTCCGCCAGCGCACAGAGTGCGGCCTGGCGGAAATAGCAGTCTTTGCAGGTGATCGGCCGCCGCTTCGCCATCGGTTCGGGGCCGTCAATCCTAGGGAGCGGCCCCAACGGGGTTAAGAGTTGCCTCGACGAAAAACACGGAAATTCCGCAAGGTTCGTCACAATCGTTGGCAGCGCTGGAAACTACTGCGCTTCGAGGGCGGCGACCGCTTCCCGGAAGGTCGAGACCGGGACGATCTCGAGGTCGTCGACCGCCGCCCGCGCCTCCGCCGCGTTGCCGTCCGGGACGAGGAAGAGGTCGGCGCCCGCCCGCTCGGCGGCGATCGCCTTCTGCTTGACGCCCCCGATCGGCAGCACCTTGCCGTCGAGGGTCAGCTCCCCCGTGGCGACGATGACCCGCCCCCGGACGAGGTCCGGTCCCGAGCTCGTTGGCCACGTCGAGCGCGAAGGCGAGGCCGGCGGAGGGCCCACCGATCGATCCGGCGTCGATCTTCACGTCGACCGGGAAGTTGTAGTCCTCGGCGTTCTGCACGCCGATGCCGACGACCGCCCGCTCGGGGTCGCTCTCCGACGCCTGCGTCGGGAGCGTGAGCTCGATGCGCTTGTCGCCTCGCTTGACCGTGAGCGTCAGGTCGTCTCCGGGCGTCAGGGCCGAGGCGGCCCGCGCGAGGTCGTCGGTCGTGCGAACCGGCTGTCCCTCCGCCTCGACGATGACGTCGCCGACCTCGAGCTTGCCGTCCGCGGGGGCGCCGGGCTGCACGAGCACGACCTCGGCGCCCTCGGGACGGACCTCGACGGTCTTCCCGAGCGAGCGGAGCGCGACCGTGATGGCGATCAGCTGGGACTGCGACATCTCGTTGAGGCTCGACTGCCGGCGCTGCGTGTCGCTCACGCCCTCGGGGTTGATGACGCGCGCCGGCACCAGGCTCTCGCCGTCGAACAGCCAGCGGTGGAAGATCCGCTCGAAGAGGTTCGCCCGGCCGACGGTGACGTCGACCATGTAGATCCCGGCCTTGCCGGACCCGGCCTGCTCTCCCGGCACCTCCACGAGCTGATCGGTCGGCCGCGCGCGGTCCGGGAGGATGAGGTAGTCGTCCGACGGGACCGTCAGGAGGACGGCGAAGACCGCGGCCGCGAGGACCGCGCCGGCGACGATTCCGAGCATTGACCGGCGGCGAAGCACGCAGCGATCGTAGCCCGGGCCCCCGCCGGGGCGCCGCTCGCCGAGGCGCCCGCTAGCCGGAGAGGACCGCGACGACCTCGCGGACGGCCGCCGCCGACTCCGCCAGCGCGGAGCGCTCGTCGTCGGTGAGGTCGAGCTCGACGATCTCCTCGACCCCGGCGGCGCCGAGCTTCACGGGCACGCCCATGTAGAGGTCGTCGATGCCGTACTCACCCTGGAGGAGCGCGGTGCACGGGAGGACGCGCTTCTGGTCGAGCATCACCGCGCCGACCATCTGCGCCGCTGCGGCGCCGGGCGCGTACCAGGCCGACGTGCCGAGAAGGCCGACGCACTCGCCGCCGCCTTTCCTCGTCCGCTCGACCATGGCCTCGATCCGCTCCGCGGAGACGAGCTTCGTCAGCGGGATGCCGCCCACGGACGTCGCCGAGACGACGGGGACCATCTGGTCGCCGTGGCCGCCGAGGACCATCGCGGTCACGTCCTTGGCCGAAGCGCCGGTCTCCCACGCGATGAACGTGCGGAAGCGGGCCGTGTCGAGGATCCCGGCCATGCCGAAGACCCGCTCTCTCGGCAGGCCCGAGACGTTCCGCGCCACGTGGCACATGGCGTCGAGGGGGTTCGAGACGACGACGAGGGTCGCATCCGGCGACCGCTCGACCGCCTCGCGGGTCACCGAGCCCACGATCGCCTCGTTCGTCGTCACGAGGTCGTCGCGGCTCATGCCCGGCTTGCGCGGGAGGCCGGCCGTGATCACGACCACGTCCGAGCCGGCAGTCTCGTCGTAGGTCGTTCGAGCCGGTGATGGTCGGCTCGTACCCGAGCACGGGCGCCGCCTCGTTCAGGTCGAGCGCCTTCCCCTGGGGGAGGCCCTCCTTGATGTCGACGAGCACGACGTCCGCGTAGTCGCGCCTCGCGATCTCCTGGGCCGCGGTCGCGCCGACGTTGCCGGCGCCCACGACCGTGATCTTCCTCCTCACACCGGTACCCCCAGCCTGTCGATGATCGCGTCGGCCACCTCGCTCGTCCCCACGGCGGTGGGATCGTCGCGGGCCGGCTTCATGTCGTACGTCACGCGTTCCCCCTCGGCGATCACGGCCGCGATCGCGCCCTCGAGGCGGTCGGCCGCGTCACGTTCCTCCAGGTGGCGGAGCATCATCACGCCGGAGAGCATCATCGCCATCGGGTTCACACGGTTCTGGCCCGTGTACTTCGGGGCCGAGCCGTGGGTCGGCTCGAAGACGGCCGCGCGCCCGCCGAAGTTCCCCCCGGGCGCCAGGCCGAGCCCGCCGATCAGCCCCGCGCAGAGGTCGGAGAGGATGTCGCCGTAGAGATTCGGGCAGACGAGGACGTCGTACTCCTCGGGCCGCTGGACGAGCTGCATGGAGAGGTTGTCCACGATCCTGTCCTCGAACTCGACGTCCTCGTTCTCGGTCGCCACCTCTCGGGCGACGCGGAGGAAGAGGCCGTCGCTGAACTTCATGATGTTGGCCTTGTGCACGGCCGTGACCTTGCGGCGGCCGTTGCGCCGGGCGTAGTCGAAGGCGAACTCGACGATGCGCCGGCTCCCGGTCTCGGAGATCGGCTTCAGCGAGATCCCGGAGTCGGGCCGGACGGTGGGATAGCCGTGGCCCTCGAGCCAGTCGAGGAGCTCGGCCGCCTCCTCGGTGCCCTCCTCGACCTCGATCCCGGCGTAGAGGTCCTCGGTGTTCTCGCGGACGATGACGAGGTCGACGCTCGCGTAGCGCGAGCGAACGCCCGGATAGCTCTTGCACGGGCGCACCTGCCCGTAGAGGTCGAGGCTCTTGCGCAGGGCGACGTTCACCGAGCGGAAGCCCGTGCCGACCGGGGTCGTGATCGGCCCCTTGAGCGCGACGCCGTTTCGGCGGATCGACTCGAGGACGTGCTCGGGGAGGGGGTTCCCGCCGAATTGCTCCATCACGTCCGCGCCGGCCTGCTGGACGTCCCACTCGAGGTCGGCCCCCGTTGCCTCGAGAACGCGCCTCGTCGCCTCGGCGATCTCGGGCCCCGTCCCGTCGCCGGGGATGAACGTCACGCGATGAGCCATGGGCGGGAGCCCATTCTACGCGCGGGCAGACGCCGAGGGCCGTCCGATACCGTGCAGCTGACATGGCTGAGCCCGACGACTTCAAGCCGGGGCTCGAGGGCGTCGTCGCCTTCGAGACCGAGATCGCGGAGCCCGACCGCGAAGGGGGCGCGCTCCGCTACCGGGGCGTGGACATCGAGGAGCTCGTCGGCGTGCGCCCGTACGAGCAGGTCTGGGGCCTCCTCGCGGACGACTCGTTCGAGCCGGGCATGCCCCGGTCCGAGAACGTGGAGCTCCAGGTCAGGACCGGCAGCGCGATGGCCGACCTCCAGGCCGGGGCCGCCGCCCTGGCCGGCGACTGGGGCCTCCGGCAGGTGATCGACATCGACGACGAGCAGGCGCGGGACGACCTGGCCCGCCTCTCCGCCTCGATGATCTCGCTCGTCGCGCAGTCGGCGCGCGGCGACCTCCCTCGCGTCCCCGACGAGCGCGTGTCCGAGGGCGAGATCTCCGCGGAGCGGTTCCTGCTCCGCTGGCGCGGGGAGGCAGATCCGCGCCACGTCCAGGCGATCGACCGCTACTGGGTCTCGGCCGCCGAGCACGGGGCGAACGCGTCGACGTTCACCGCGAGGATCGTCTGCTCGACGGGGGCGGACTGCGGCGCGGCCATGTCGGCGGCGGTCGGGGCGCTGTCCGGCCCGCTGCACGGAGGCGCGCCGACGCGCGTCCTCAAGATGCTCGACGAGGTGGCCGCCGCCGGCGACGCGGAGCGCTACGTCTCTGACCTCCTCGACCGCGGCGAGCGCCTGATGGGATTCGGCCACCGGGTCTATCGCGCGGAGGACCCGCGCGCCCGCGTCCTCCGGCAGACGGCGAACGAGCTCGCCTCGCCCCGGGTCGAGGTTGCCGAGGCGCTCGAGCAGGCGGCGCTCGCCGAGCTCGCGCGGCGGCATCCCGAGCGCGTGCTGGCGACGAACGTCGAGTTCTGGTCCGCCGTCGTGCTCGACATCGCCGAGATCCCGCCGCCGCTCTTCCCGGCGATGTTCGCCTGCGCCCGCGTGGCAGGGTGGTCGGCGCACATCCTCGAGCAGAAGAGCGCCGGACGCCTGATTCGCCCGTCCGCCAAGTACGTCGGCCCGCCCTCCCGCTCCATCGCCTCGGTTGGCTGACCTCGTCGAGGCGGTCGGGCGCGCGCCGGGGCTCGACGAGCGCTCCCTCGCCGACCTCCGGCGGGAGGTCGACGACGAGCTCGAGGCGGCGGCCCGGAGCGGCGACTACCGGGAGCGGGCGGTCGCGTACCGGGCCATCGGCCAGCTTCGCTTCAACCAGAAGACGGAGCTTCTCCGGCGCGGGCTCGACGACGACAGCCCGGCGGTGCGCGGTTCGGCGCTGCTTTCGCTGGAGCTCCTCTCCCGCTCGCATCCCGGGCTCGTCAACGGCATGCGCCCCGTCCTGCACCGCCTCGCCAACGAGGACGGCAACGGCGCCGTCCGCCGGCTCGCCGTCCTCTCGCTCAAGAACGGATCGCCCCAGGCGGACACCGTGACGCTGCTCGCCCACATCGCGGCAGAGGAGGACGACAAGGACCTGGCCGCCGCCGCCGACAGCGTCCATCGCGCGCTCAAGAAGAAGGCCGCCGCTCGGGGTTGACGTCCCTCGCTTCAGTTTGTAAAGCTGGCACCTGTACTTCACAAACTGAAGCGAACGGAGGGGACGATGCCGGAGCGCGAGAAGCTCGAAGCTGCGAACCAGGCCTACGCCGATTCCTTCACCCAGGGCCACCTGCCGATGCCTCCCGGGCGGAAGCTGGCCGTCGTCACGTGCATGGACGCCCGCCTCGACCCGGCGAAGTTCCTCGGGCTGGCGGAGGGCGACGCCCACGTGATCAGGAACGCGGGCGGGCTCGTCACCGACGACGCCCTCCGCTCGCTCTGCATCTCGCACTGGCTGCTCGGCACCGAGGAGGTGGTCGTGATCGCGCACACGGACTGCGGGATGCTGACGTTCACGAACGGCGACCTCCGCGGAAAGCTGCGCGACGAGGCGGGGGCGGACGCCTCCGACGTCGACTTCCATCCGTTCCCGGACCTCGAGGAGAGCGTGCGCGGGAGCATCCGCGCCATCCGCGAGTCGCAGCTGTGCCCCGACGCGCTCGAGGTGTCGGGGTGGGTCTACGACGTCCACAGCGGCCGGCTGACCGAGGTGGCCGAGGTCGCCGAGGTCGTCTAGAGCCTCCCGCTAGCCGTTCCGGCGGGCGTGCGGGTGCGCGGCGAAGTAGGCGTCCCGACGGCGCCGGTCGGACACGTGCGTGTAGAGCTCGGTCGTCCCCAGGTCGGCGTGGCCGAGCATCTCCTGCACGCTTCGGAGGTCGGCGCCTCCCTCCAGGAGGTGCGTGGCGAACGAGTGCCGGAGCAGGTGCGGGTGGACCCGCTCCGGCTCCAGCCCCGCCCGGGCCGCGAGACGCCGGAGCACGAGGAATGCCCCGGCGCGCGTGAGCCCGCCGCCCTGGGCGTTCAGGAAGAGCTCTGGGCGGTGCCGGCGGTCGAGGTACGGGCGCCCTCTGCCGAGATAGCGGCGGAGCGCCGCGGCGGCCTGGGTCCCGAGGGGGACGACCCGCTCCTTGTCGCCCTTGCCGATGCAACGGACCGTGCGCCCCTCGAGGTCGACGTCGCCCCGCTCGAGGCCGACCGCCTCGCTCACGCGGAGGCCCGCGCCGTAGAGCAGCTCGACGAGAGCCCGGTCGCGGAGGCTCCGCGGCGTGACGCCGTTGGCCGCGTCGATGAGGCGCTCGACCTCGCCGAGCGAGAGCGAGCGGGGCAGCCGCCGATGGCGGCGCGGGAGGTCGACCTCGGCGGCGGGGTTGTCCGGTCGGTGGTCGAGCGCGACGAGGTGCCGGTAGAAGGTGCGGGCGGCGGCGGCCCGCCGGGCGACCGAGCTCGGCGCCTGGCCGCGGGCCCGCAGGTCGGCGAGCCAGCCCTCGACCTCCTCCGCCGAGGCGGTCGCCGGCGAGTGGCCGATGAAGACGGCGAGGGAGTCGAGGTCGCGCCGGTAGGCGTCGACCGTTCGCGGCGCGCGCCGCGCGGCCAGCAGGGCGAGGAAGCCCTCCACGTCCGGATCGGCGGGGCGACCCCGGCCAGCTGGGGTCACGCACGCGGGTGGGCACGGTCGTAGACCTTGCGGAGCCGCTTCGCGTCGACGTGGCTGTAGACCTGCGTCGTCGAGAGCGACGAGTGGCCGAGGAGCTCCTGGATCGTCCGCAGGTCGGCGCCGCCCTCGATGAGGTGCGTGGCGAACGCATGTCGGAGCCGGTGCGGGTTCGGCAGGAGGCGCCGCAGGGTCGAGGTGTCGAGCGGCCGGCCGCGCACGGACAGGAAGAGCGCGTTCTCGGCTCCTCGCGCCAGCTGCGGTCGTCCCTCCTCGAGGTACAGACGGAGGCGGTACGCGGCCTCCTCGCCGAGCGGGACGACGCGTTCCTTGCCGCCTTTCCCGCGCACCCGGACGAGCTCCTGCTCGAAGTCGACGTCCTCGAGGCGCAGGTCGACCGCCTCCTGGGCGCGCAGCCCCGCCGAGTAGACCAGCTCGAGAAGGGCGCGGTTGCGGAGGCCGAGGGGGCCGTCCTCCTCGACGGCCGCGAGGAGCCCGTCGGTCTCGTCGGGGCGGGGCGCATGCGGGAGTCGTCGCCTCTTGCGGCCCGAGACGACGAGGTCGGGAACCCGGCTCGGGCCGAGCGTCGCGCGGGTGAGCGATCGGACCGCGGCGAGCTTGCGGGCGACGGTCGTCTGGGCGAGCCGCCGCGGCTGCCGCCCGGGACGGTCCGCGCCGAGATCGGCCGCGTAGCGGGCGAACGCCCGAGTGTCGAAGGCCTCGAGTGTCATCCCGTTGCGCCGCAGCCAAGAGGCGAGCTCGTCGAGATCGCGGCGGTAGGACCGCCGGGTGGCGTCGGAGAGGGCGGGATTGCGCAGGAAGCGGTCGATGGCGGCTCGCGTGTCCACGACGCGCTTTTCCGCCTCGCCCCTAGGCTTCCTCCGTGCTCCTGCGCCACCGGGTCCGCGATCTCGTCCTTGCGAGCTGGGAGGTCGACCCAGCCCGCGTGGCCGCCGTGCTCCCGGCCGGGCTCACGCCGGCGCCCGTCGACGGGAAGCACCTCGTCACGATCGCGGCGATGCGCTGGGAGCACGTTCGCCTGCGGGGAGTCCCCCTGCCGAGGTTCTCCCAGCTCAACGTGCGCGCCTACGCGAAGGGCGGTGTCGTCTTCCTCGCCATGCGGGTCACCCCGGCCGGGATGGGCGGGGCGTTCCTCGGCTTTCCGGTGCGACCCGCGCGCCTGCGGGTGCGGGCCGGCCTGGTGGAGGCTCCGGGTCTCGGCGTCCGCATCGTCTACGAGCCACGAGGGCCGGCCGAGCCGGGCGAGCTCACTCGACACGAGGTCGGGCTCGTCGAGGCGGCGGGCGTGCGCGCCTTTCGCATCCGGCGCGGCGAGACGGCCTGGCTGCGGGCGGAGGCGACCGGCCCCGTGCGGGCCGAGCCTCTCGCGGCGCTCGGCTTCCCGGTCGAGAGCCCGCCCTCGCTCCTCTTCGCGGAACGCGCCTCCTTCGAGGCCGAGCTGCCCGCGAAGCGGCTCCCCTGAGAGGGGTCGCGGCTAGAGCCCGGGCGGGCGGGGCGGAAGCTCTCTTCCCGTGCGGGACCGGAGCCAGTCGTCGACGCTCTCGTGCAGCTCGGTCGTCACGGTTTCCGCTCCCCGCCCCTGCGTCACGCGGACGGAGTAGACGTGGCCCTCCGCGCAGCGGTAGAGCCGCTCGTCGAACGCGCGCTTCCGCCAGAGGAGCCCGACGGTGCCGACGAAGGGAGCGCCGACCGGCGCGGCCGCCGGGGCACCGCAGCCGGGACACTCGTGCAGGACGCGATTTCCAGGGATGAAGCGTACGATACGGCTCGTAATGGTGACGACGACGGCCGGTCTCGAGGCGCACGGCATCAGCCCGCACGGAGAGGTGTTCTGGAACCCCACCGTCTCGATGTGCTACATGCACGCCCTCGCACGGGGAGACGGGCAGCTCGCCGAGGGCGGGCCCCTCGTCGTCGAGACGGGACGGCACACCGGGCGGTCGCCCAAGGATCGGTTCGTCGTCCGCGAGCCCGGCTCGGAGGACCGCATCGCCTGGGGCGCGATCAACCAGCCCATCGCCGAGGAGAGCTTCGACAGCCTGCGCGAGCGGATCGTCGCGCACCTGGAGGAGGTCGACGTCTACGTCGTCGACGCCTTCGCCGGCGCCGATCCCGCCCACCGGCTCCCCGTCCGGGTCGTGACGGGCTCTCCCTGGCACGCGCTCTTCGCGCGAACGCTCTTCATCGACCCGTCGGAGAACGAGCTCGAGGCGTACCGGCCGCAGGCCGTCGTCCTCCACGCCCCCGCGGTCGAGGCCGACCCGGAGGTCGACGGGACGCGCACCCGGACGTTCGTCCTTCTCCACCCGTCGCGGGCGGAGGTGCTCATCGGCGGGACGCTGTACGCGGGCGAGATCAAGAAGTCGGTGTTCACGATGATGAACGACCGCCTCCCGCTCGAGGGCGTGCTGCCCATGCACTGCTCGGCGAACGTCGACGACGACGGCCGCGTGGCGGTCTTCTTCGGCCTCTCCGGCACGGGCAAGACGACGCTCTCGGCCGACCCGGAGCGCCACCTGATCGGCGACGACGAGCACGGGTGGGGCGACGAGGGCGTCTTCAACATCGAGGGCGGCTGCTACGCGAAGGTGATCCGCCTCTCGCCCGAGGCCGAGCCCCAGATCTACCGCACGACCCGCACGTGGGGAACGGTCCTCGAGAACGTGGTCATCGACGAGCAGGGCTTCCTCGACCTCGACGACGACTCGAAGACCGAGAACACGCGCGCCGCGTACGAGCTCGAGCGAATCGACCACGCCCTGCCGGAGAAGCAGGCGGGTCACCCGAGCTCGGTCGTCTTCCTCACCGCCGACGCGTTCGGGATCCTGCCGCCCATCGCCCGCCTGACCCGCGACCAGGCGATGTTCTACTTCCTCTCGGGCTTCACGGCGAAGCTCGCAGGCACCGAGATCGGCGTCCACGACCCGCAGCCGACGTTCTCGGCCTGCTTCGGCGAGCCCTTCCTCCCGCAAGCTCCCGCCGTCTACGCGCGCATGCTCGGCGAGAAGCTCGACGAGCACCAGCACGTGAACGTCTGGCTCGTGAACACGGGCTGGACGGGCGGGCCCCACGGGGAGGGCGAGCGGATGCCGATCGCCGCCACTCGCGCCCTCCTGCACGCCGCCCTCACGGAGGGCCTCGACGACGTCGAATACCGCAGCGACCCTGTCTTCGGGTTCGAGGTCCCGACGAGCGCGCCCGGCGTCGACTCGGCCCTGCTCGACCCGCGCGCGACCTGGGCCGACCCGGCCGCCTACGACCGGAAGGCGCGCGAGCTCGCCCGGATGTTCCGCGAGAACTTCGCCCGCTTCCCGGAGGCCGGCGAAGCGGTCCGGGACGCCGGCCCCCGCGTCTAGCATCACGCGCCCCAGCAGCGGTTCGTATAGCTTCCCTAGCGGTGGAAGCGAAGCACGACGTCCTCATCGTCGGTGCCGGTTGCGCCGGCATGCGCGCGGCCATCGAGGCCTTCGACGCGGGCGCCGACGTCGCCCTCATCTCGAAGATCCATCCCGTCCGCAGCCACTCGGGCGCCGCCGAGGGCGGGATCAACGCCGCGCTCGGGAACGCGTCCGAGGACGATCCCGAGAAGCACGCGTTCGACACGGTCAAGGGCTCGGACTACCTCGGCGACCAGGACGCGATCCAGGTGCTCTGCGACGAGGCGCCCGGCGACGTCTACCAGCTCGAGCACTGGGGCGCCGTCTTCTCGCGCACCGAGGACGGGCGCATCGCGCAGCGTCCGTTCGGCGCCGCCGGCGAGCCGCGGACGGCCTACGCCGCGGACATCACCGGGCACGTCCTCATCCACGTGCTCTACGAGCAGGTGATGAAGCGCGACCTCGCCGTCTACGAGGAGTGGTTCGCCTGGAGGCTCGTCGAGGACGACGGGCGCTGCCAGGGCGTCATCTGCTGGGATCTCCTCGACGGCGGGCTCAAGCTCGTCGGCGCCAAGACCGTCATCCTGGCCACCGGCGGGGCGGGCCGCCTGTACACCGGCACGACGAACGCCTACGCGTGCACCGGCGACGGGATGGCGATGGCGCTCGAGCTGGGCGTGCCGCTCGAGGACATGGAGATGATGCAGTTCCACCCGACGACGCTCTCGCCGTCGGGCGTCCTCATCACGGAGGGCTGCCGCGGCGAGGGCGCCTACCTCCTGAACGCGGACGGCGAGCGCTTCCTGAAGCGCTACGCGCCGAACGCGATGGAGCTCGCGAGCCGCGACGTCATCTCGCGGGCCGAGCAGACCGAGATCGACGAGGGCCGCGGCGTCGACGGGAACGTGCTCCTCGACCTCCGCCACCTCGGCGCCGACCGGATCATCGAGCGGCTGCACGGGACGCGGGAGCTGTCCATGGTCTTCGCCGGCGTCGACCCGATCCACGAGCCGATCCCGGTCCGGCCGGGCTCCCACTACCACATGGGCGGCGTCGACACGGACCTCGACGGCAAGACCGTCGTGGCGGGGCTCTACGCGGCGGGCGAGTGCGCCTGCGTCTCGGTGCACGGGGCGAACCGCCTGGGCGGGAACGCCCTCATGGAGACGATCACCTACGGCAAGCGCGCCGGGCACGCGGCCGCCGAGTGGGCGCTCTCCCACACGGTCGTCGCGCCGCCGCCCTCGGCGCTCGCCGACGCGGAGCGCGACGTCCAGCGTCTCCTCGATCGCAGCGAGGGGGAGCGGCCGCACGCGATCCGCGACGAGATGGCCGTGACGATGCACGAGAACTTCGGCGTCTTCCGGCGCGAGGACCAGATGCAGCGCCAGGGCGAGATCATCGCCGGCCTGCGGGAGCGGTACGAGCGCGTCGTCGTCGAGGACAAGGGGACGGTCTTCAACAACGACCTGACCCAGGCTCTCGAGCTCGGCTTCCTGCTTCCCCTGGCGGCCTGCATGGTCGAGGCGGGGCTCGCCCGCAAGGAGAGCCGCGGCGCGCACGCGCGCCCGTACGACTACCCCGATCGCGACGACGAGAGCTTCATGCAGCACACCCTCACGACCTGGGTGGACGGGCGGCCGCAGCTCACCTGGGAGCCGGTGCGCGTGACCAAGTGGGAGCCGAGGAGCGCACGTACTAAGGAGACCGTGTGGACGTAGCCCTCAAGATCTGGCGGTTCGATCCCGAGACGGGCGAGCGGAAGCTCGAGCACTTCGAGGTCGAGGCCCCGGAGTGGGCGTGCCTCCTCGACGTCCTCGACATCGTCAAGGACCAGGTCGACGGGACGCTCTCCTACCGCAAGAGCTGCCGCATGATGATCTGCGGCTCGTGCGGGATGCGGATGGACGGGCGCGCCGTCCTCGCCTGCAAGGAGCGGATGAAGCCCATCGTCGACCGCGGGCACGTCCCGGTCATCTCGGCGATGGGGAACATGCCCGTCCTGAAGGACCTGGTCGTCGACATGCAGCCCTTCTGGACGAAGATCCGGCAGACGCAGCCCTGGGTCGACACCGGTCTGGAGGAGGTGCCCGAGCGGGAGTTCCTCGTCGGCCAGGAGGAGATGCGCCCCATCCAGAAGGAGGCGCTCTGCATCATGTGCGGCTGTTGCGTCTCGGAGTGCAACTCGATGGAGGCCGACCCCGCCTTCCTCGGCCCGGCGGCGCTCGCCAAGGGGTTCCGCTTCGTCGGCGACCCGCGCGACCGCGCGACCGTCGAGCGGCTCGAGGAGCTGAACGACGAGCACGGCATCTGGGACTGCACACGGTGCTACTTCTGCAACGAGCGCTGTCCCAAGGGCGTCGACCCCCGGGATGCGATCGCGAAGCTCGGCGCCGAGTCGATCAAGGCCGGGATCGACCGCGACATGGGGGCGAAGCACGCGAAGTGGTTCGTCCACTCGGCGAAGACGACCGGCTGGCTCCGCGAGACGGAGCTCGTCCCCAAGACCCAGGGCGTCGTCTCGGCGGTCAAGGAGACGAAGTTCGCGCTCAACCTCCTCAGGCACGGGAAGGTGCCGCTCCGGCCCGCACATCGCGGAGAACGTGCAGGAGGCGCGCGCGCTCTACGAGGTCGTGAAGGCGCAGGGCCGCGAGGGCGCGGCCGGGATCGTCCAGGGCGAGCGGGCGCTCGGTCGGATCGAGCCCGACGGTGAGGTCGCGCCGGAGGACTCGGAATGAGGGTCGCCTACTACAAGGGCTGCCTCGCCTCTCTGTCGGCGAAGGAGCTCGACACGTCGACGCAGGCGCTCGCGCCCATGCTCGGGATCGAGCTCGACGAGCTCAAGGCCGTGACGTGCTGCGGCGCCGGCGACATCCACGAGGCGGAGCCCGACTACTACCTGCACCTGAACGCCCGCATCCTCGCGTACGCGCAGGCCACCGGCTGCGACACGCTGATGACGATCTGCAACGTCTGCACGCTCAACCTGCGGCAGGCGAACTTCCAGCTCCAGGGCGACGACGTGCTCCGGGCCCGCGTCAACGAGAACCTCGAGCGCGTCGGCGCGCCACCCTACGACGGCTCCGTCGAGGTCAAGCACCTCCTCTGGCTCATCGCCGAGGGCGACGGCTACGAGACCCTGAAGCAGGTCGCCCACAAGGGCCTCAAGGGTCTGAAGGTCGCGCCGTTCTACGGCTGCCAGATCCTGCGGCCGTCCAAGCTCCTCGGCGTCGACGACCCCGACCGCCCACACACCCTCGAGGCGATCATCCAGGCGTGCGGGGGCGAGGCGATCGACTATCCGGCCAAGATCAAGTGCTGCGGGTTCCCGATCATCCAGGCCCGCGAGGAGACGGCGCTGGCGGAGCTCATCCAGCCGATCGTCCAGTCGATCGAGGCCGGCGCGGACGCGATGGTGACGCCGTGTCCCCTCTGCCACCTGTCGCTCGACGCCTGGCAGGCCAAGCTCGAGGCGCAGACGGGACAGCGCCTGCAGATGCCGATCCTCCATCTCTCCCAGCTCGTCGGCGTCGCCGCCGGGCTCGAGGAGTCCGAGCTCATGTTCAAGCGGCACGTCGTCCCGCTCGACCCGGTGCTCGCGAAGGTCGAAGCGCCGTAGAACTCATTTCGGGATGAGGCCTCGTCGACGGGGTGTCCTGGGCGAGTGCGAGGCAAGGACGCAGGGAGCGCTCGTATTCGAGAATACGGGCGCGACCGAGGACGCAGAATCGCGCCGTCCAGGGCCGCCCGGCGGCTCAGTGTTTCATTTCGAAAGGGGTTCTTAGCGTGACCTCTCCGCTGGTCCCCGCCGCGGCGGCGCTCGCCGCGGGCGGCCTCGGCTGGGGGCTCTTCGAGTCGCAGTGGGTCGAGCTGCGCGAGCTCGACGTGCCGGTCGACGGCCTGCCGCGGGAGCTCGACGGCTTCAGGATCCTCCACATCTCGGACTTCCACCTGGGCACCGTCTCGCTCAACCACCGCTCGCTCGGGAAGGCCGTCGACTGGGCGGCGGGCCGCGACCTCGACCTCGTCGCGATCACCGGCGACCTCGTGAGCCGCCGGCGCGGGGAGCGGCACTCTCGCAGACGCCCTCGCCCGGCTGGAGACCCGCCACGGCGTCTACGCGGTGCTCGGCAACCACGACATCGCCGAGACGCGCGATCCGTTCAGCCGCCCGGCCGACCTCTCCGACCTGGGGGAGGGGGCGCACCTCCTCGAGCACGGGTCCGTCACGCTCGCGGTCGCGGGCCGGACGGTGCAGGTCGCGGGAGCGGACCCGCGGCGCTTCCGCGAGCGGCTCGGGAGGCTCGCCGACCCGGCCGCCGACCTCCGCATCCTCCTGGTGCACTTTCCGGACGCGGTCGAGCGCCTCGACCCGGGCGACTTCCACCTCACGCTGGCGGGGCACTTGCACGGCGGGCAGATCTGCGTCCCGAGGCCGGGCGGGAAGGTGCGCCTGGAGCACCTGCGCGCCCCGTACTGGGAGGGCCTCTTCGAGTTACCGGCGGGCGCCCTCCACGTGTCGAGGGGCCTCGGCACGAGCTTCGTCCCCTTCCGGTTTCTCGCGCGCCCGGACGCCACGGTCCTCACGCTCAGAGTGCGGGAGTAGACTCGCCGCGGGATGGCGTACCGCCTGGAGCCGGCGACCGTCGCGTCGATCGGGAGCGCGCCGCCGGTCTGCGTCGACTGCGTCTTCTGGCAGTCCGGCAGCGGCCGGCCGGCCGAGAAGGCGAGATGGGCCGAGCGCGTCGAGGACGAGTGGGGGCCCTGGGGGACGATCTACAGGGGCGACGGGGACCGCCTCCTCGGGTTCGTCCAGTACGGGCCCTCGGGAGCCTTCCCCCGGGCGGTCGACATCCCGGCCGGGCCGCCGACGGAGGACGCTGTCCTCGTCACCTGCGCGTACGTCGTCGACCTCGCGACGCCCTGGGTGCTCCAGAGCCTCTTCCTGGCGGTCATCGGGGAGTCGCGCGACAAGGGCTCGAAGGCGATCGAGACATTCGGGTACCGCTATCCGGACGGCGAGTCGACCTACGAGCGCTTCCTCGTCCATCGCACGGTCTTCCCCTCGGACTTCCTCGCCGACTTCGGCTTCAGGCCCGTCCGCTGGGAAGGGGACGTGTGCCTGGCGCGCCTCGACCTCGGCGGTCTCCAGCCGGTGGAGGAAGGGTCCACGGCCCGAGCGTGGCGGAAGGTCAAGGAAGCCTTCGCGCCCGCCCCGGTTCCGCAGCGGCCGTAGGCTCGGTTCAGGATGAGCCTCAGGACTCATTCTGAATCGAGTTCTTAGTACGCTACGAGCAGGCGACCGAGGGAGGTTGGGCGATGCCGACGACGCTGCGAGACCGGGACCGCACTGACGACATCCGCGCGCTCGAGGAGCTGTGGGAGGCGCCCGCGGTCGCCGAGCCGGACGAGAGCGTCCCCGCCGGCGGGCGGACGACGTGGAGGGCGCTGCCGGTCCTGCCCGGGGATGGTCCTCGTCGGCGGGTGGATCGCGTTCTTCACGATCGCGTTCACGCTCGAGCCCGCTCCCGAGCCGGGTGCCACGCCCGCGGCGTGGGCGGTGGCCGTCTGGACCGCGAACCTCGTGCTCCTCCTCGGCGCGGCCGGCCTCGGCCCGGTCTTCTCCCGCTTCGGGTTCGGGGCGGCGGCCGTCGCGGGCGGGTTCGCGATGGCGGGCTCCGTCTCGTGCCGTGCGACCGAGCACCACCTCGGGAACTGGTGGCTGCTCGAGCTGGGTGCGACGGCCGGCCCTCACGGGCCTCGCCGCCCTCGGGCTCGCCCAGCGGCTACGCCGCTAGAAGGTTCCGAGCGAGTAGAAGCTCCGCGATCTGGACGGCGTTCAGCGCCGCGCCCTTGCGCAGGTTGTCGCAGACGACCCAGAGGGCGAGGCCCTCGCCAGCCGTGTCGCGGCGAACGCGTCCGACGAGGACGGTGTCGCCGCCGGCCGCATCGCCCGGCGTCGGGAAGTCCGCCACCTCGACGTGAGGCGCGGCCGCGAGCGCTTCGAGGGCCTCTTCCGGCGAGAGCGGCCGCTCGGTCTCGACCCAGACCGCCTGCGCGTGGCCGACGAGGACGGGAACGCGCACGCAGGTCGCGTGCAGCGGCAGCTCGGGCAGCTCGAGGATCTTCCGGGTCTCGGCGCGGAGCTTCGACTCCTCGGAGAACTCCTCGCCCTCGAGGTCCCAGTCCATCGCGAGATTCCCCTCCGCGGGCGCAACGGCTCGCAGCCGCTCGATGCCGGCGTCGCCGGCCCCGGAGGCGGACTGGTACGTGGCGAGGCGGACGCGCGCCAGGCCGGCGGCGTCCGCGAGCGGCTTGAGCGCGCACGCGAGCTGCATCGCGGAGCAGTTCGGGTTGGCGACGATCGCGATCGCCGTCGAGCACGTGGTCGTTGACCCCGGCGACCACGAGCGGGACGCCGTCGGTCAGGCGGTAGGCGTCGGACTTGTCGATGACGACCGCGCCGCCGGCCACCGCGGGCGGGACGAGCTCGCGGCTCGCGGCCGTGCCAACCGAGAAGAAGACGAGGTCGAGGCCGCCGGCGGCGAGCGCCTCGGGGGTCGCCTCCTCGACGACGAGCTCGCGCTCCCCGTACGAGACGCTCGTGCCGGCCGAGCGGGCGGAGGCGAAGGCGCGGACGTCCCCGACGCCGCGCTCGGCGAGGAGCTCGAGCGTCACCGTGCCGACCGCGCCGGTCGCGCCGACGACGCCGATGCGCGGTGCGGGATCAGTCATGGTGGCGCTCGGCCTGGGCCGAGCCGAGTTCGAAGGCGTCGTGGAGAGCGCGGACGGTGCGCTCGACGGCCTCGTGCGGGAGGTAGAAGGCGATCTTGATGGGCGACGTGGCCACGAGCGTCGGCTCGACGCCGAGCTCCTGAAGGGTGGCGAAGGTCCGGGCGGCGACACCCGGGTGGCTCTTCATGCCGGCGCCGACGACGCTCACCTTCCCGAGCCCGTCTCGCTCCTTGTAACGGGCGCCGAGGCCGGCAAGCGCGGCCTCCGCGTGGGCCCGGTCCTCGACCGGGGCGGAGAAGACGATGCGCGAGTCCATCTGGATGATCGTGTCGACGTTCACCTCCGCAGCGGCGAGCGCGGAGAAGAGGTCGGCCGGCGAGACGCCCTCGACCTCGAAGACCAGCTCCTCGACCGTGTGCGTCACGCCTGAGATGAGCGCTTTCTCCAGCATCCGCGCGTCCTCCTCCCTGATCCAGGTGCCCGGCTCGTAGGTGAACGTCGAGCGGACGTGGATCATCACGCCGTGGTTGCGTGCGAACTCGACCGAGCGTAGCGCAAGCACCTTTGCGCCCGAGGCCGCCATCTCGAGCATCTCCTCGTAGCTGACCGCGTGGAGCTTCTGCGCCTCCGGGACGATCCGCGGATCGGCCGTGAAGACGCCGTCGACGTCCGTGTAGATCTCGCAGGCGTCCGCGCCGAGGGCGGCGACGAGCGCGACCGCAGTCGTGTCGGAGCCTCCTCGCCCGAGCGTCGTCACGTCGTACTCCGTCGAGACTCCCTGGAACCCGGCGACGAGCACGATCCGGTCCTCGTCGAGCGCCTGATGGATGCGGTGGGCCTTGACCTCGACGATCTTCGCCTTCCCGTGGACGGTGTCCGTGACGATCCCCGCCTGCGACCCCGTCAGGGAGATCGCGTCGAGGCCGAGATCGGAGATGGCCATGGCGACGAGCGCGCAGGAGATGCGTTCGCCCACCGACGTGAGCATGTCGAGCTCCCGCGGTTTCGGGGTCGGCGAGACCTCGTGTGCGAGTGCGAGGAGCTCGTCCGTATGCTGGCCCATCGCGGAGATGACCGCGACGACGCGGAACCCCGAGCGCTTGGTCGCCACGAGGCGCTCGGCGACGCGGCGGATCTTCTCCGGGTCGGCGACGGACGTGCCGCCGAACTTCATGACGATCGTGCCGGTCCCCGCCTTCGGCTCGGCCGGCTCGACCTCGGGGAGCGTCTCGTACGCTGTCTCCGTCATGCCGCCGATTGTACGGACCGGGGTGGCGGCTACCAGATTCCCGGGACGAGACGGGAGGTTCGCGCCTCGTGGCGGCGATACGGCTCCCCGAGCTGCCTCTCCAGCTCGCGCTCCTCGACCCGGATCCGGGGGAAATGGCCGAGAAACGGGACGACCACGAGCGCGGCGATGCCGAGCCAGTTGGCGAGCGCGATCCCGACGCCGAGCGCGACGAGGAGGTTCCCCGCGTAGGCGGGATGGCGGATGCGTCGATAGGGGCCGTCCTCGACGACGGTGTGTCCCTCCTGGACGACGACGTCGCGTCGGAAGAAGCGGCCCAGCGTCGCCACCCCCCAGACCCGGAGCGCCAGTCCGGCCGCGCAGAGCGCGACTCCCAGGACGACCCAGATCCAGCCGTCCCCGGGCAGCGTGAGGCCGGGAAGACTGCGCGCGGCCAGCACCGCGAGCAGCAGGCCTGCGAGCATCCCCAGCACGAGGATCGTCTTCGTGCGGCGGTCCTGCTCGGCCTTCCCCGGAGTCCGGGTGGTCGCCACCTCGACGAACGCCTGCGCCGCGACGCGGGCGCGCGATGACGACCTGGCGCCGTGGCCGAGCTCTGTCTCCACGCGCTCGTGCGCGGTGACCGCCCATTCGGCCACGAGGCCGCCGAGCAGAGTGGCGACGAGGAGGCCCGTCGCGGCTCCGTGCTCCTCGAGGAACGGCTTCACGGAAAGGTGTCCTTAAGACGTTGAACCGACCGACCCGAAGGCCGCCCGGTTCAACGCGAGCACTCTATACGGATCCCGCGGAGGAATGCAAGTCACATGTCCCGGCGGCCCGCGAGGGCCCGCCCGAGCGTCACCTCGTCGGCGTACTCGAGGTCGCCGCCGACCGGGAGGCCGCTCGCCAGCCGCGTCACCCGCGTCTGCCCGCGCAGCCGGTCGGCGATGTAGGCGGCGGTCGCCTCGCCCGTCATGTTGGGGTTCGTGGCGAGGACGACCTCCTCGACCCCGTTGCGGCCCACGCGGGCGAGGAGCTCGTCGATGCGGAGGTGCTGCGGCTCGACGCCGTCGAGCGGTGACAGCGCTCCGCCGAGCACGTGGTAGACGCCGCGGTACTCGTGCGTGCGCTCGAGCGACAGGACGTCCGCCGGCTGCTCGACGACGCAGATCAGCGTCTTGTCGCGGCGCGCGTCGAGGCAGATCACGCAGAGCTCCTCCTCCGTGAGGTTCCCGCACTCGCGGCAGAAGCCGATCCGTGCCTTCACCTCGCGGATCGCGTCGGCGAGGGCCAGGGCCTCCTCGTCCGACACCCGCAGCAGATGGAACGCGAGCCGCTGCGCCGTGCGCGTGCCGATGCCGGGCAGGCGCGACAGCTGGGCGATCAGGTTCTCGACGACGGGGCTGAACACTAGTGCCTCGCCCGGCAACGACCGGCGCGCTCTGTGCGGCTGCAGAGCTTCGCCATGCTTCGTCCTCGGTCGCCCACGTGCTACCAGCACGCGGGCTCCCTGCGTCCTTGCTTGCTCGCTCTTCGCGCGCCAGAGACGCGCGCCGTCAGGCGAAGCACACGCCCGCATTGTGCCTACATGCCCGGCAGGCCCAGGCCCTTGAGGCCGCCGGTGACGCCGCCGAGCTTCGACTGCGCGAGCTCCTGCGCGTTGCGAAGCGCCTCGTTGACCCCGGCGAGGACGAGGTCCTCGAGCGTCTCGGGGTCCTCGGGATCGATCGCCTCGGGGGAGATCTTGATGCCGACGATCTCGCCGGCGCCGCTCGCCGTGACGGTCACCATCCCGCCGCCGACGGACGCCTCGACGCGCTCGTTCGCGAGCTCGGCCTGCGCCTTCACCATCTCGTCCTGCATCTGCTGGACCTGCTGGAGCATCTTGTTCATGTCCATTGACACGGCTTACTCGCCTTCCTTCCCGATCTCGCGGGCATCGAACGTCGTCTTCATGAGGGAGATGATCTCCTCCTCGGTCGCGGGCTCGTCCTCGACCTCGGCCTCCTCGACGGCTCCCTCGCCCAGCTCGAACGCGAGGACCAGCCGTCTGCCGGTGACGTCGTGGAGCACGCCGGCGAGGACGTCGGCGTTCTTCGGCTCCTCCGCGAGGCCGCGGTGGAACGAGGCGGACGGAGGGAACTCGAGCACGAGCCGGCCCTCGTCGAGCGCGACCGGCCGTGCCTCGGTGAGCACCGAGTAGGTAGGGATCGAGCGCTCGGAGACCGCCTGGAGGATCGTCGACTTCCACGCCGCCTGGATGTCGTCGAGCTCGAGCGGCGGCCCCTCCTCGGCCGAGACGGCGGTCGCCGGCGTCTCGGCGGGCTGCTCGGGCTCGGGCGCCTCGCGCCTGCCGATGCGTCTCCGCGGGCCGGTGGGGCTCCCCGCGGACGCGGCTCTCGAGCTGCTCGAGCCGGTAGGCCGTCGACTCGCGCGAGAGGTCGGCGCCCGGGCGGGTCACCTTGACGAGGGCGAGCTCGAGCGGGAGCCGGGGATCGCCGCCCTGCCGCACGTCGTCGACGGCGACGTGGAGGAGGTCGATGAGCCTGAGCACCTCCGGCTCGGCGAGCTGGTTCGCCTGGGAGCGGAGCCGGTCACGCGTCTCCGGCGTCACCGGGAGCGAGTCGGGCACCTCGCCCATGTGCTGGACGAGGAGGAGGTGGCGGAGGTGCTCGAGCAGGTCCGTGACGAGCCTGGCGAGGTCCTGGCCCTGGTCGGCGAGCTCCTCGACGAACGCGAGGAGGCCGGCCGTGTCGCGGTCGACGATGAGGTCGCAGAGGCGGAAGAGCGCCTCCTCCTCGACCGCGCCGAGGAGCTGCAGGACCGCCTGGACGGTCACCTTGCCGTCGGTCGCCGCCGCGAGCTGGTCGAGCGTCGAGACCGCGTCGCGGAAGCTCCCGCGCGCGCTCCGGGCGATGAGCGAGAGCGCTGCGTCCGGAGCCTCGATCCCCTCGCCGTCGGCGACCGTGCGCAGGAGCTTCGTCAGCTCGGCGAGGCGCGGCCGCGCGAAGAGGAAGGTCTGACAGCGCGAGCGAACCGTCGGGAGCATCTTCCCGAGGTCGGTCGTGCAGAAGATGAAGACGAGGTGGGGCGGGGGCTCCTCGATCAGCTTCAGGAGCGCGTTGAACGCGGCGTCGGTGAGCTGGTGCGCCTCGTCGAGGATGTACACCTTGAAGCGGCCCTCGACCGGCTGGAGGACGACGTGCTCGCGGATCTCGCGGACGTCGTCGATCCCGCGCTGGCTCGCAGCGTCCATCTCGACGACGTCGAGCGACGTCCCGGCGGCGATGGTGACGCACGAGTTGCAGGTCTTGTCCGGCGTCGCCGTCGGCCCCTGCTCGCAGTTGAGCGCCTTGGCGAGGATGCGGGCGAGCGACGTCTTCCCGGTCCCGCGCGGGCCCGCGAAGAGGTAGGCCTGCCGCACCTGGTCGTGCGCGATCGCGTTGCGGAGCGTGCGCACGACCGCCTCCTGCCCGACCACCTCGTCGAAGTCCTGCGGCCGGTACTTCCTGTAGAGCGCAGTCACGTGGTGCCCATGCTAAAGGAGGAGGGGGCGAGGGGAACCAGGGGTTCCCCAAGGGAAGGAGGGAGCCCACGAGGGAACCATGGGTTCCCTCGTGGTATGCCCGGTCGCGCACCCTCCGTCGAGGACGTTCTCGAAGCGGTGCCAGCGACGCTCGCTCGAGCCAGGTTGCCCCGCGGCACCCGGGAAAGACCACTTAGCGCTGCTTCCTCCCGGATCTGACGCGGTTCGTAGGTTCCCGGTGCGCGGAACCTGGCCGTCAACGCTCGCGTGCGCGAGCCCTTGCTTCGATCGCCACCCCCTCGGGAAAGGAGTTCGGCCCCGCTAGAGCGGATTGCGGGTTCAGGGAACCGCTAGCTCCCCACCTAGCGCGACCGGGCACGTCGATCGTAGCAAGTACGCCTCGGTACACTCGCCGTCTCGGGGCGCATAGCTCAGCGGGAGAGCGCCCGCTTCACACGCGGGAGGTCCCTGGTTCGATCCCAGGTGCGCCCACTGCACTGCGTCGAACTGTCTGTCTGCAGGTTTGGGTGCGGACCCAGCCAGGCCGACTGTACGCGGTCTGGCTGGGTCCGTTGATCGCGGTTACTTGAACTGGAACTCGGCCATGCGGTTGCTCGCGCCGTCCGCGAGGTTGAGTCGCATCACGCGGCACTGCCCGGCGTAGGTCTTCGGCGTCTTCCAGTTGAACTGCCAGTTGCCGTTGCCCTGGTACTGCAGGCCTGAGCTGCCCGCGTACGTCTCGATCGCGTCCTGGGGATCCGACGAGTCACAGGTCAGGCTTCCCGAGGTGATGCTCGAGAAGCTCGCCGGGTTGGCGACGCCTACCCCGAAGTAGTCGGTGATCCGCCACTTGACCGGGATCGTCTGACCGGCCTTGGCGCTGTTCACCGTCGGCAGGTTGTCGATCGGCTGGAAGAAGCCCTGGAACGCGTAGCCCACGCTGTAGGTGCAGGACACGCTCGTCGAGTTGCCCGCCTCGTCGAAGCCGGTCAGCTGCACCGAATGCGACCCGGGCGACGAGGTGCCCACGAGCGCGCTCACGGGCTCTCGGCCGGTCCCGAGCCGCCGTCGGAAACGGTGGCCGACACGAGGGCCCCAGGCTGGTTCAGGAGGAAGGCGGCGGGGTTGCAGGTGACCGTCGGATCGGTGACGTCGCTCGAGACCGACGCTCGACTCGCCGGCGGGGAGCACGGTCGGCGTGCCGTCGACGATCACCGTGATGCCTGTCGGGCCGAGATTCTCGACGCTGTAGAAGGTGCCGCCCTCGTCTGTCACCTTGGCCGTGCCTCCCGCGGGAACGGAGACGACGACTCCGGTGCCGAGCACGATCTCGGCCGAGCCCTCGACAACCTCCAGGGTCACGCTTCCGCAGGTGACGACGATCTCGCTCCCGCCCGAGATCTGGATCGTGAACCCGCAGACGGTGAACGACGCCTCGACGCCGCTCGGTCCGGAGACCGTGATCTTGACCCCGTCGCCGGAGTCGTCCGCGTCGGAGACGAGCACGTCGAGCCCGTTCGCGTCCGTGATCGAGCCCGAGGTGCCGGACCCGTCGTCAAAGGCTCCGGCCCCGACGTCGATCGAGTCCTCGACACCGTCGGCGTCGTCGTCGGCGCTCGCCGCGGCGACGGTCACGCACGCCGAGAACTCGGAGGTGTTGTTCCCCTCGTCGGTCGCCGTGGCTGTCACCACCGCGCCCGGCGCGACGGAAACGGGAAGCTCGACAGAGAACGGCGCGAGCCCGGAGCCGTTGGTCGTCTCCGACGTCGCGCCCAGGAACACCTCGCCTTCGCCGTAGCCGGACGGGTCGCAGGCCGGGCTCGAGAAGAACTCGATCCGGTAGGTCTCGTTCGCCTGCGAGGAGAGCGAGCCCTCGACGGTGGTCGTTCCGCCTTCCGCCGAGGCCGACGTCAGGTCGGGGAAGTTCTCGGAGCTCGTTCGCCCCCGCGTCCACGTCCCCGGGGTCGTTGGCGGTGACGCCGAACGCAACTGGTCGGGCGGCGCAGTCGCTTCCTCCAGATCGATCCCGAGGCCGAGCCCATCTACGGGGTCCGCCGTCGCGGCCCACGTCCCATCGATGGAGTTGCCGAGGATCGCGTTGCCGTTCGCGCCGGAGTCGACGTGATGACATCTGCGACCGTCCGCGCCTGTGAAGGTGTTGCCCGCCCCCGGAAGCCACACCCTCCGACGGTGTTGCCCGACCCAGTAGATCCACACTCTGTATCCGAACGATGGGGCTACCGAGGGCCGGTGAACGAGTTGCCCGCGAGGACGTTGCCGGAGCCGGAGGCGAGGATTCGAACGGAGATGGCGGACCTCCTGGAAGAGGTTGCCCTCGGCCGGGGTCGTTCCCCCGATGACGTTGTCGTCGGACGCCACGTTGATGCCTCGCTGTGTCGGGACTGGAAAGCTGACCGCTGGGATAGCCGAAGGAGTTGCAGGTCAGCCGTGTCCGGTCGGCTCCCGGCGCGCAGGTCGACCGCAGGTCCCCGTCGAGCTGCCTGTCGCGAAGCGAAGTCCGCTGATGGCCGTATCGGGCGCTTCCACCGGCAACGCCGAGATAGAGTCGCGAAGCGTGCGTCGACGTGAATCTCGACCGTGGCCCGCCCGGACAACCGCCGAAGTCGGGCTGGGTCGTCCCGTCGATGACGACCGGGTCGGCGACGACCGGCGTGTCTCCTCGCTGCGACAGACGCTGATGACGTGAGGAGCCGGCCCCGGGATGTCGAACGCGATCTCGGGGGTACCCGGCACCGCGTTTGCCTCCTGGATCGCCGCCTTGAGCGTGCAGGCGCCGGAGCCGTCGTCGCAGACGCCGTCGCCGGCGTTGGCGTCGTCCGCCCATTCCGTCGTGTCGACGGTGTACGTCACCCCGTCGTCACTGCCCAACGCGACGGTGACGCACGCCGAGAACTCGGAGGTGTTGTTCCCCTCGTCGGTCGCCGTGGCCGTCACGACGTCGCCGGGCGCGACGGAAACGGGGAGCTCGGCCGTGAAGGGCACGAGCCCGGCCCCGTTGGTCGTCTCCGAGGTCGCGCCCAGGAACACCTCGCCTTCGCCGTAGCCGGACGGGTCGCAGGCCGGGCTCGAGAAGAACTCGATCCGGTAGGTCTCGTTCGCCTGCGAGGAGAGCGAGCCCTCGACGGTGGTCGTTCCGCCTTCCGCCGAGGCCGACGTCAGGTCGGGGAAGTTCTGGAGGTCGTTCGCCCCCGCGTCCACGTCGCCGGGGTCGTTCGCGGTGACGCCGAACGCCAACTGGTCGGGCGGCGGCAACCCCGTCGCTTCCTCCAGATCGATCCCGAGGCCGGCTCCATTCTGCACGGGGTCCACCGTCGCGGCCCGCGTCCCCTCGATGGAGTTGCCGAGGATCGCGTTGCCGCTCGCGCCCGGGTCGACGATGACAGCTGCACCGTCCGCGCCTGTGAAGGTGTTGCCCGCCCCCGGAAGCACCCCTCCGACGGTGTTGCCCGACCCGTAGATCCACACTGTGTATCCGAACGTGGGGCTCGGGCCGGTGAACGAGTTGCCCGCGAGGACGTTGCCGGAGCCGGAGGCGAGGATCCGAACGGAGTGGCGGACCTCCTGGAAGAGGTTGCCCTCGGCTGGGGTCGTTCCCCCGATGACGTTGTCGTCGGACGCCACGTTGATGCCTCGCTGTGTCGGGAATGGAAAGCCGCCGCTGGAATAGCCGAAGGAGTTGCAGGTCAGCCGTGTCCGGTCGGCTCCCGGGCGCAGGTCGACCACAGGCCCCATGAGCTCCTTCGCGAAGTGAAGTCCGCTGATGGCCGTATCGGGCGCTTCCACCGGAAACGCCGAGATAGAGCGCGGTGCATCGACGCGAATCTCGACCGTGGCACCGCCCGGGCAACCGCCGAAGTCGGGCTGGGTCGTCCCGTCGATCACGACCGGGTCGGCGACGACCGGCTGTGTCTCCTCGCCGTCGAAGACCCTGATGACGTGAGGAGCCGGCCCCGGGATGTCGAACGCGATCTCATCGGTGCCAGGCACCGCGTTTGCCTCCTGGATCGCCGCCTTCAGCGTGCAGGCGCCGGAACCGTCGTCGCAGATGCCGTCGCCGACGTTGGCATCCTCCACCCACTCCGTCGTATCCACGGTGAAGGTCACCCCGCTCACCTGTGCTCGGGCGGTGGTGTCGCCACCGATCGAGACCATCCCCGCCAGTGCCAGAATCAGGCCGAGCAAAAGCGTGGCAGCACGCGTCGTACGCCTCGACGTCATCGCCAGTCCTTTCGTTCGCCGCAGATTTCGGCGGAGCCTAATGCCCTCGGCCATGGTTGTGCAAGATCTCACGAGCAAGTCGCCCACTCTCCCGCCGCTTCCGTGGAAAGGCCTGGAAAGCAGCGCCGGCGACCAGCGGCGATAGCCGACGCTCCGTATGCAGCCCGGATTGGCCCCGATTCAGGCTAGAGCCCCTAACGGCGAACGACGGCGAAGGGCCGGGCCTGTTTCACACCGGGAGGTCCCTGGTTCGCATGGCTGAGCGAAACCCGCATGGTCGAGCGGGTCATGCGTGCCAGGAATGCCCGGCGTGCGCGTCGCAGCGGCATTGCTCTCGCTGCGAGTCGGCGAGGAGTTCCCAGGCGACCTGCTTCGAAACCGGATGCGGGCTCGTGCGCGCGAGCGCGGCTCGTCGGCGGCGGACGTCGTGCAGGCCACCGCGGCCCTGGCGCTTTCCAGGTCACGGGCCTCGCCGTCCAGGTGAACGTCACGCATCGGAACCTGCGAACGACCGCGTGACGGTCAACGGCCTGGGTGGCGGCGACACGATCTCGGGCGGTGCGCTGGCGGCGATCAGTCAGTTCACGGCCGACGGCGGCGACGGAAACGACACGGTCAACGGCGGCAACGGACACGGACACCCTGCTCGGCGGGCCGGCAACAGACACCGGTCGACGGGAACCAGGGCGCCGACGTCGCCTTCCTGGCGACGGGAACGACCTCTTCGTCTGGACCCCGGCGACGGCAGCGACATCGTCGAGGGCCAGGGCGACACCGACACGCTGCGCTTCAACGGCTCCGCCGGCGCGATCGCCCGCCTCGGCCAACGGTGGCCGCTCTTCTGTTCACTCGGAACAGTCAGCCAACATCGTCATGGACGCGGACGACGTCGAGGTTCTCGCGCTGAACGCCCTCGGCGGACGCCGACACCATGACCGTCAACGACCTGGGTGCGACCAACGTCGGTTCAGTGACCCTCGATCTCGGGGTCGCGAGCGCCGGTGACGGCGCCGTGGACGCCGTCACCGTCAACGGCACGACGTCTGCGGACGTCATGACCCTCGCCGGCAGCGGAGGCGAGTTCGTACTTGCGCCCGCAGAACGGGCACACCCGCTCGAGCCGTGCGGCGACGCTACCCTAACGGCAAGGCGACAAAGAAGAAGACACCGACGGCGAAGCCGACCGAGCCGAGGCCGAAGGCCGAGCCGGGAAGCCCGGAGCATCCCGGAAGCGACCGCCCGTACGCGGGCGAGACGTCGTCGTCGGCCAGGGCCCGCCCGTACACGGGCTGCGGTGATCCTCGACGCTGGCAGCAGCGCCGCCGCAACCGCTGAGGGAGCGCGACACGATCAACGGCGGCGCGGACACCGACACGATCGACGGCGGCGCAGGGATCGACGTCGCCGCGAACGGCGAATCCGTCACCAACGTCCCGTAGGCCGCCGCTCCCCTGGCGAGGCCCGTACCGCCGGGGCGTAGCCAACGTGGCCACGGGAGTCCTTGCGGCTCGCGTCCAGGCCCGAACCTGGCCCTGCCACGACGGGTCGTCCCTTGTCCACCTGGCGTGGGTGCGCTTCAATCGGCGGGTGGTTCGCGCGCTCGGCGTGCCTGCCGGCCTCGGCGCAGTCGTACGGAACGAGAACCTGCGGCGTGTTCAGCTCGCCTGGGGCGCGGCGATCACGGCCGAGTGGGCGCATTTCGTCGCTCTGGGCGTGTTCGCGTACGACGCCGGCGGAGCCGTCGCCGTCGGGGTTGCGGGCCTTGTCCGCATGCTGCCCGCGGCGCTCATCGCCCCTTTCGCCTCCTCGTTGGGCGACCGGTTCCGTCGCGAGCGCTTCCTTCTCGCGGTTCTGCTGGTTGGCGCAGGTGCGCTCGGACTCTCGGCCGTCGCCTTCTACTCCGGCGCCAACGAGTTCCTGATCTTCGCGCTGGCCGCCGTCGTCGGAGTGGCCTCGACGCTCATCAGGCCGGCACAACAGGCGTTGTTGCCGTCTCTCGCCCGGACGCCCGAAGAGTTGATCGCAGCAAACGGTGCGACCTCGACGCTCGAGAGTCTCGGGACGCTGATCGGGCCGCTGCTCGCAGGCGTGCTCGTCTCGGTCGCGGACGTCGGGGTGGTCTTTGCGTTCGGTGCCGCCGCCTTTCTCGTCGCGGCCCTTCTGCTCGCGCGAGTGACGGTGGAGGGTCGAGTCGAGGTGACCGGAGCTGCGGCCGAGGGCGTGCGCAGCCTCGTCTTCGCCGGCTATCGCCTGGTCGCGCGGACGGGGAAGCTCCGGCTGATCATCGGCCTCATCGTCGCCCAGACGTTCGTACGAGGCTGCTTGAACGTCCTCATCGTCGTCGCGGTGTTTCGCGTCTTCGACGCGGGCCCCGGCGCGGTCGGCTACCTGACGGCGGCGATCGGCGTCGGCGGGGCGATCGGAGCGGTCGGGGCCATGGCCCTGAAAGGGGAACGGCTCGCCGAGCCCTTCGGCCTCGCGCTCGTCTTCTGGGGCTTGCCGATCGCGCTCATCGCGCCCCTCCCCGACGGGGTGGCGGCGTTCTTCCTGCTGGCCGTGGTCGGCGCCGCAAACAGCGTCGAGGACGTCGCCGCGTTCACGCTCTTGCAGCGGATCGTCCCGAACGACGTCCTCACCCGGGTCCTGGGGGTTCTCTGGGGCCTCGCGATGGGCGCCGTCGCACTCGGTTCGATCGCGGCTCCCGCCCTGGTATCCGCACTGGGGCCGCGCCCGGCGTTCATCGCCGCCGGGGCCATCCTGCCGCTGCTCGCGCTCGTCGCGTGGCGCCGACTCGTCGCGATCGACCGCACGCTCACGGTTCCGGCCGCCGAGCTCGCGCTCATCGACCGGGTGCCGATGTTCGCGCCGCTGTCGCTGGCCGCGAAGGAGCAGATAGCCACCGGGCTCGTTCCGCTCTCGGTCGGTGCCGGCGAGGTCGTGATCCGTGAGGGCGAGCGAGGAGACCGCTTCTTCGTGGTGGCCGACGGAGAGCTCGAGGTCACCGCCGACGGTCTGCATCGGAGGGCGGGCCCGGCGACTACTTCGGGGAGATCGCACTGCTGCGGGACGTCCCACGCACGGCGACGGTCAGCAGCGACCGTCGACTCGACGCTCTACGCGCTCGGGCGCGACGCGTTCCTGCAGGCGATCACCGGCCACGCGTCCACGAGGGCGGCCACGTCCGTCGTCGAGGCCCGACTCGCGGCGACCGGCGCCCCGAGCAGCAGGCAGTGACCGTGAGCTGGGACTGGGCCGAGGGGGCGTCGCTTCCCGGTGGGACGGGTCGTCGGTCGCAGACGTGGAGTGGGGCGTCGCGACCATCCGCGCGACCGGTCGTCCATTCGAATGAAGAGCAGTCGCTAGGTCCCTGGGCGGGCTTGCGCCCCCCGCGGCGAGGCGGCCTTGACCGGGAGCCCGGAGATGCGCGCGCCGCCCTCCTCGGCGATGCGCCGCTTGACGCGCCGCCTCATGCCGGCGCGCGTGAAGGGATTGGGGGAGAGCTGGTCGCTGGCGTCCTGGAGGAAGCAGTCCTGCTCGTACCGGAAGGTCTCCGGCGAGGGCTCCACGGGTAGCGTCTCGAGCGGCTTCGACTCGGTGGTCCGCGCCATCCAGGCCGACTCGATCACCCCTTCGCACACGCGCTGCACGGCCTCCTTGAACTGCGCGAACGAGTAGCCCAGCTCCGGCGACTCCAGCAGCAGCCAGCCCTGGTAGTAGCGAACGTCCTCCCAGAGCTTGTGGTAGCTGTCCAGGAACTTCTCGTCGTCCTCGGGAGACGCGTGGTACGCGCGGTAGGCCATCTCGATCCAGGCCATCGTGGCCCGGTAGGCATCGCTGTAGAGATTGCGACGCCGATCCCGTCTCCCGGCGGTGACGTTGACCGCGAGCGTGCCGACGGCGATCAGGCCGGCCAGCGCCGCCGCGTAGATCGGGGCCCACTGGGGCCCCCAGCCCGTCACCGCGAGAACCATCCCGACGTTCGAGACCACAGGAAGTGGCTCGCGATTGTACTCCCGGGGTCAGCCGGATCCCGCCGACCGGCAGGGGTCGCTACTCGACCTTGCCGATCACGTGGTGCTGCACGAGCCACCAGCCGGCCAGCCGGGCGTGGTCGCTGCCGCCCTCCTGCGCGACGGCGAGGATGTCGCGGTGGCTCGGCTGTCCCAGGCGTTCGTGCGTCCAGACGACCACGGCGTCGTCGCCGTCGAAGTAGCACAGCCTGCGTCCTCCAGGCTTGTCGGGCCCGTGGGCCCACGCTCCTTCTCCCCCCCAGCTGTGCCTGCCGCACGTGCCCTGGTTAGGTGCGATCTCGCGCCCACGACGAAGCGTCTCGTAGGCCTCGTTCAGCGTTGCGCCGTTGGGGTAGATCGAGACCTGCCACCGGTCGGGCGAGAAGCGCGTCTCGTCGGCCGACTGCAGGCAGACGGCCGTCTCGACGGCGCCCGGATCGGGGACGGTCTGAACCTCGCAGGACGATCGCAGCGCAGCGGGGATGAGCGCCGCGACATCCTCGGGGCAACGGGCTCGGTTCCCGTGCTCCTGCGGCGGGTTCGCCGCCGTGCTGGGCTCGCCGCTGTCCCCGGACGTGAGGTAGACGACCGCGGCCGCGGTCGCGGCCGCGATCAGGACGACCGCGACGCCGACTCGCCAGCCGTTGCCCTTCGGTCGACCGAAGAACATGACCACCGAGCGGCTCGTGGGCTCCTCCTCGGCAGCGACGCGCTTGATGCGCATGGGATCCGCGATCCCCTTCAGGTGGGCGCGCCCCTGGTCGACGTAGCGGAGCCCGGTCAGCCGGCCGGCGAGATGACTGGTCCCCTCGCTCACGATCACCTCTCCGCCGTGGGCCATGGCACAGAGCCTCGCGGCGATGTTGAGCGCCGCGCCGCGGAACGAGCCCGACCCGTCGTCAGTGGGGATCGCCTCGCCGGAGTCGATGCCGATCCCGACGCGCATCGGCAGGTCGGGATTGTCGTCGGTCTCCTCGGCGAACCGCATCTGAAGGTCCATCGCCGCGCGGATCGCCTGCCGCGCCGACTCGAAGACGGCGAGGGCCTCGTCCCCGCGGATCTCGATCAGCTGCCCGCCGCGAAGCTGCACGCCCTCCTTGACGATGTCGCTGAACCGCGTGACGAGCACGGCGGCGGCCTCATCGCCGTGTTCCGCGGTGAAGCCGCTGTAGCCGCGGATGTCCGCGATGAGGAAGGTGCGGACGGGTGCATGTGGTGTGTCTGCCAGGCTGCCCACGAGTCTACGCGTCGATTCTGCTTCCCGCAGTCCCTGGCTTGACGGGACCAGTGGCCGGGACCTTCCCGTTTGCTTTTCCTGACCGAAGTTGTAAGGGTTCCCTTACATCGACCTGGCGGCAAACGAGGAGGAGAGGTTGACGGCTCGACGGAAGGTGCTTGCACTGCTCGTGACGACGGTTCTGGGAGGCGCGAGCCTCGTCGCGTGCGGCGGTGACGACGAGACGGCCGCGTCCGACCCGGCCACGACCGAGGCGGCGTCCACGGCTCCGGCGGCGAAGCTCGCGGGCGTCAAGGACTACCTGGGCGAGCACACCGGCCTCCTCACCGGCTTCACGGCCGAGTTCAAGGCCGACGCCGAGCGACTACGCAGCCCTCGCCGAGGCGGCCGGGTACGACAACGAGCGCGCTCTGGAGCGAGAACGGCCGACGAGATCGGCCCGCTCGTCGAGAAGCTGAAGGCGAGCCTGGATCGAGGGGAACCCGTACTACGAGCGGATGGAGGGGATCGTGGCGGGCACGCCCTCGCTCGCGCAGTACGACGTCATCCTCGACGCGGGCTCGAGCGCGGCCGAGGATCCCGAGAGCGCCGTTCCGTTCGACCTCGAGCTGGGCGACGGCACCGTCCTCGAGCAGCCCGGCAACCTCTACAACCTCACCGAGGGAGCGCTCTGGGGCACCGTTCCGGACGGCATGCCCGCGAGCACGCCGGTCGACCTGGACGGCGACGGGAAGGAGGAGTTCGGCGAGGTGCTGCCCGATCCCCGCTTCCTGCTCGCCTCGGCCGAGGCGTTCGACCGCTACGCGAACGAGCTCGCCGACGCCGGCGACGATTGGCAGCCGAGCGACTCGGACGCGTTCACGGCGCTGGTCGTGATGGTGCCGACCATGAGCGAGTACTTCGGGCAGTGGAAGGAGTCCCGCTTCGTCCTCGGCGACGAGTCGAACGCCGAGTCGTTCAACGTCGTCTCCCGGCTCTCCGACATCAACGACATCCTCACCGGGCTCTCGGTCATCTACGGCGACCTCCAGTCGACGCTCGCCGACGCCGATCCCGCCCAGGCCCAGCAGACCGGCCGCGAGCTGAACGACCTCCAGGCCTTCGTCGAGGATCTCTACAAGCGCGAGCAGAAGGGCAACCGCTTCACGCCCGAGCAGGCCGACGTGCTGGGGACGGAGGCGCAGGAACGAGCGACCGCGATCGCGGGCCAGGTCTCCCAGGCCGCCGCGGCTCTCGGGGTGACGATCGAGCAGTAGCGTGCGACTGACGGCGCTCATCGCGGCCACGGCGGCCGCTCTCGTCACGGCCCAGGGGGCGGCTGCAGCCGCCCCCGAGCCGTGGCAGGGAGCCGCCGACGTCCGCGACACGCTCGCCCAGGCGCAGCGGGCGCTCGTCCTCAACGAGCGCCCGCTGGCCGTGAAGCTGGTGGCGAAGGCGCAGGCGCAGCCCCTCGGCCCGATCGCCGGCCCTGCGCGCCCCGGCCTGGCCGCGGCCGGAAGGCGGTGGCCGCCGGCGACCCGGTCGCGCTCGAGATCGCCCGCGTCGACACCTGGGCGGCGATTCTCGCCGAAGGGCTGCGCCAGGCCACGGCTGCGGCGGCGGCCGGGGACGTTGAGACTGCCCGTGCCTGGCTGCTCGTGCGCGAGTTCCGCCAGCCGACCAGGTTCACGCGTCCCGGGGCCGACGCGACCCTCGCCCTGCAGGCGCTCGAGCGCGGCCGCATGACCGCCGCCGCCGCGGCCGCAGCGGTGCGGGCGGACCTCCTCGACACGTACCAGGCCCGCCTGCGCGCCTCGCTCGAGACCCTCGACGGCGTCGCCGAGGAGGGCTTCGCCGTCCGCAGCGCGGGCGAGGCGGCGCTCGCGCGGGGCTACTTCGCGCTCCTCGCCCCCGCGTACGCGGAGCAGCGGGGCAAGACGGCCGCCGATTCTGTGGCGGCCGCCTTCGACCGGCTGGTGCCGGCTGCGGCCGGCGGCGATCGGGCAGGCCTCGCCGACGCCCGCGCGGACATCGACGGCGCCCTGGAGGGTTTCCGGGCGGCGCCGCTCGCACCCGAGGAGGAGCTTCGGCGCGCCGGCCAGCTCCAGCGCTTCCTCGCGCTCGTCCCGATCGAGTACGACCGGGGCGTCGAGGGAGGCCAGGTCACGCTCGATTTCGAGGTACAGGAGGCGATCACGTTCCGCGACGGCGCAGCGCAGGCATTCGGGGACCTCGAGAACGTCCTCGCGGAGCGCGACCAGGCGGAGACGCGCCGGCTCGGAACGCTCCTCGCGCCAGCTCGGCACCGACCTCGCCGCCGCCGCCCGCGGCGACGAGGTCGCCGATCCCGCTGCCGTCCAGGCGGCGACCGACGAGGCGGTCGGCCTCACCGACTCGCTCTACCCGGACGAATGGAAGGACGCGGGCGCGACGGCCGACTTCGACGTCATCTCGGCGACGCTCGACCGTCTCGAGGGCGCCATCGCGGCCGGGCAGTTCTCGACGGCCGAGCAGGCGCGGCTCGAGGCCTATGCGTTCTTCGAGTTCGGGCCGGAGCAGCGTCTGCGCGGGCTCGCGCCCGACCTGTTCGTCAGGGTCGAGGGGCTGTTCTGGTACGGCGCCGACGACCATCCGGGGCTGGCGCAGCTCGTGAAGCAGAAGGCGGATGCCGCGGAGGTGGCCGCGACCCGCAAGGCTCTGGACGTCGCGCTCGGCGACGCCGAGAGCGCGGTCGGGGCCGGGCCGACCTCGACGTTCTCGGTCGTCACGAACACGGCGATCATCGTCTTCCGCGAGGGGCTCGAGGCCGTCCTCATCCTCGCGGCGCTCATGGCGGGGATGGTCGGCGCCCAGGCCCGCTTCCGGCGGCCGCTCCTCTTCGGCGCGCTGGGCGCTCTCGTGGCCAGCGCCGCGACCTGGGCGATCGCCCAGACCGTCCTCGGCAGCCTGAGCCATTACGGCGAGAAGCTCGAGGCGATCGTCTCGCTCGTGGCGATCGGCGTCCTCCTGCTCGTCCTCAACTGGTTCTACCACCGCGTCTACTGGAACGAGCACCTCGCGGAGCTGCACGGGAAGAAGAAGCGGCTGCTCGCCTTCGGGATCGGCGCGGCGACTGCGCAGGTCATCGGCCTCGCAGCCCTCGGGTTCTCGAGCGTCTACCGGGAGGGCTTCGAGACCGTCCTCTTCCTCCAGGCGCTCGTGCTCGAGGCGGGAGCGGCGACCGTCCTCGCCGGCGTGGCCGTCGGCCTCGCCGCGACGCTGGCGGTGGGCGTGCTCACGATCAAGCTCCAGCGAAAGCTCCCTCACAAGAAGATGCTGATCGGCACGGGGATCCTCATCCTCTGGGTGCTCGTGGTCATGGTGGGCACGACCGTGCAGAACCTCCAGGTCGTCGGCTGGGTGCCGGTGCACCCCGGTCGAGGGCCTGCGCCTCCCGTACTGGGCGGGCCTCTGGCTCGGCGTCTTCCCGACCTGGGAGGGCCTCGTCGCCCAGGGCGCGGCCATCGCGGTCGTGCTCGGCAGCTACTTCGCCGCCGAGCAGGTGCGCGCCACGCCGCCGCCGGGCGATCCTCGAGAAGCCCACGCCGGCAGCCTCGTACACGCGCTCGTAGCGAGGGACAATCTCGTCATGGCGCACGCTGCGCGTGACGGAATCGGCGGCCTGCGACGTATGAAGGCCGTGAACGCACTCGCGCCGCCGCTTCCTCGGCGGGCTTCGCTCAGGCGGAGCTTCGCCGAGGTCGCGACCGACCACCTCGACGCTGTGCACCGCCATCGTGCTCAGCCCCGTGCTCGTGCTGGTCATCCTCCTCTGGCTCGTGCTCCGCGCGCGCGGCCGCAGGGTTGAGAGGCGCCTCCTCGAGCGGCCCGATCCGGCGACGCCCTCCTCCGACCCACCGGCATAGCCGAGCAAGTAACAGACTGTTACTTGGGCTCGTGGGCCGCGTGCGCAAGAATGCGGCCGTGGCGGTCGAGCCGGACGTTCGCCGGTGGGACGCGCTCTTCGCGGCGCGGACGCGCGGAGGCGCGGGTGAGGGGCTGCTCGAGATCCTCTCGCTGGCCGCCGCCGAGGACGTCATCTCCTTCACGGGCGGCTTCCCGGACCCCGCGACGTTCCCGGGGCCGGCGATCGCCGAGATCCTGCGCGAGCTGGCGGAGCGCGGGGACGCCTCGCCGTTCCAGTACGCGCCGGTCGCCGGCCTCCCCGGCCCGCGCGAGCTCGTCGCCGACCGGCTCGAGCGGATCCAGGGGCGCCGTCCTGCGGAGGACGAGCTCATGCTCACGAGCGGGGCGATCGAGGCGCTCGAGCTCCTCGGAAAGGCGCTCGTCGACAAGGGTGACACCGCCGTCGTCGAGGCGCCCACGTACCTGGGCGCGATCATGGCGTTCCAGAGCTTCGAGGCGGAGGTCGCCGGCGTCCCGCTCGACGCCGACGGGCTCGCGGTGGACGAGCTCGAGCGTCTGGTCACCGCCGGGCCGACGCCGAAGCTCGTCTACACGATCCCCGACTTCCAGAACCCCGCCGGGGTGAGCCTCTCGGCCGAGCGGCGGGAGGCGCTGGTCGGGCTGGCGCGGCGCCACGGGTTCCTCGTCGTCGAGGACGTCGCCTACCGCGAGCTGTCGTTCGCGGAGGACCGCCCGCCCACGCTCTGGAGCCTCGCGCCCGACGTCGTCGTCCAGGCGGGCACGTTCTCGAAGACGTTCTTCCCGGGCGTGCGACTCGGCTGGGCGGTCGGGCCGCCCGACGTCGTCGCCAAGCTCGTCTGGGCGAAGCAGAACACGGACCAGTGCGCCGGCGCCCTCGGCCAGCGGCTGCTCGAGGAGTACGCGCGGCGGGGCCTCCTCGACGAGCAGATCGAGCGCGCCCGGAGCCTCTACCACACGCGCCGGGACGCGATCATGGCGGCGTTCGAGCGCCATCTCGGCGATCGGGCGACCTGGACGCGGCCGGAGGGCGGCTTCTTCACGTGGGTCGAGCTCTCGCCCGACCTCGACGCCGTCGCGATCGCCGAGCAGGCCCTCGAGGCCGGCGTCGCCGTCGTGCCCGGGCCGCCGTTCTTCCCCGCCGCCGGCGGCGAGCACCACGTGCGGCTCTCGTACAGCAGGGCGAGCGAGGACGAGATCGACGAAGGCGTCCGCCGGCTCGGGCAGCTGCTCTAGCCGCGGTCCTCGATGATCTGAAGCTCGTCGGCGCAGGACTGCTCCGGCGATCCGGTCCGGCAGGGGGCCGAGCGCTCGTCGTTCCACACGGCCACGTACACGTGGTAGTTCTGGCTCTCGAGCTCGAGCAGCGTGCCCGTCGCGCGTCGGCTGACGGGCCACGACCTCCCAGCCCGCGGCCACGGCCTTCTGCTCGAGCGCGTCGGCCCGTCCGCTCTGCGGCAGGGGAGACACGAGGAAGAGCCGCGCACACTCCGGGTTGCCCTCGATCTGCACGCAGGACCCTTCGTCGGTCTCGATGACCCGGGCCGAGGCGGGCACGAGGGAGTGCGCGGCCATGCGGAGGTCCTCCAGGTCGGCCCCCGGGCTCCCCGTCGAGCACGCGACGAGGAGCAGGGAGGCCAGGAATGGCGTGCAGACGAGTAGGCGGCGCATGTGGTCGCCCTCATCCTGCAGGCGATCGCAGCCGCGCGGCGCTACCGGACGCCGACGGGCTCGCGGCGGCTGCGCCCGAAGGTGCCGCGGGTGGCCGCGCTGGCGCGGGCGAAGCTCCAGGCGGCGCGCTCGTCGACCGCGAGCGTGACCGGCCCGTGGACGATGAGGGAGTCGCCGGCCTGCTCCTTGAGGAGGTCGGCGAAGAACCCTTCCGCGAGCCATTCGCGGCCGGGAGCGACCGTGGCGCGGAGCCGGATTCGCGTGAGGCTGACCGAGAGCTCGTCCACGTGCTCGATCCACGGGCGGCGCACGAAGGTCGTCGGCCCCTCGGGAAGGATCGCGGCCACCGCGGCGACGAGCTGCTCCCCCTCGTCGCGCTTGCTCACGAAGAGCTCGATCGCCAGCTCCTTCACGCCCCGGGGAAGCACTCTGACCGCCTGGATCTGCGAGTTGTTGATGTGCACGACCTCGCCGTTCAGCGAGCGGAGCCGCGTCCGGCGCAGGGAGAGGTCCTCGACCACGCCCTGGAGCTCGAGGCCCGCCTGGACGACCACCGTGTCGCCGACCGAGAACCAGCGCTCCATGAACATCATCAGGCCCGCGAGGATGTCCATGAGGATCCGCTGCGCCGCGAACCCGGCGACGATGACGGCGAACGATGCGCCGGCGATGGCCGTGAGACGGTCGACGCCACCCGTCAGCTGCGCGATCGAGAGGACGATCGCCGTTCCGAACGCGAGGTAGATGATCGCCGCGCGGATGATGGTGACGAGCGTCTCGCGGCGCTTGAGGTTCGCCATCTTCCCGGTCGCCTCGAGGTCAGTCGAGCTGTGCCGGCGGTCGTGCCATTCGAGGACGCGGCGCGCGACCCACGCGCTCGAGCGCGCGACGAGCCACGCGAGCGCGAAGAGCGCGACGATGACGACCACCCGGCCGAACGGCGGGTAGAGCGGCGTCTTCGAGTTGAGGAGGTCGACGAGAGGATCGAGCATGGCGGTGCCTGGCCGGGACGGGGCTTCTCCTCACCGTATCGGCGCCCGTCCCGGCACCCAGGCATCGCCGGCCCGGTCCTAACCCGACCTTAATGTGGAGAGAGCGCCGGCCGCCGGCGCCGGTGGACGAGGGCCGCGGCCACGCAGGCGGCGAGAGCGACCAGGACCGCCCCGCCGGCCGCGAACGGCCACACCGGGAACGATCCGACCACGGGCGTTGCGCTCACCGGGTCGGTTCCGCCACCCCCGACGGTCGGAGCCTCGACGTACCACTGGCCGCCCAGCGGATACGACCGGCCCGTGATCCCGTCGAAGGACTCGACGACGTACCAACCCGGCTCGGGGAACACGACGCGGACGTCCCAGACCTGGGGGTCCGACGTACGCGTCGCCTGGAAGGTCAGCTCGTCCCCGCCGTCGACGTTTCGGACCGTGACGCCGGGCCGCGCGGCCGCCAGGAGCTCGGGCGAGCCCTCGACGAGCTGGATCTGCGGCGTCCACGGGTCGCCGGGGTGCATCCCGACCGGGGTCGAGCTGAGCTCGACGCCCCCTTCCTTCGCAGTCGCCGCGGGGCCGAGCACGCTCGCGGCGGCGAGCATCGTCACCATCAGCAGTCCGAACCGTCGCATCTCCATCCCTCCTCGGGGCCTTTTCAGCTCTCTACACCGCTCGCTCGCCGGGGGTTCCGGCGGCCGGCTCAGGCGGCGCAGCTGTCCGAGCCCGGGCAGCGCGCGAGCACGCTGACCGTGGGGATGTCGCCCGTGTCGCGGCGGATCCGGATGAGCACCGAGGCAGCGTTGTTCGAGAGGGTCTCCTCCTCGAGGACGCCCTCCGGGTTCACGCGGTGGACGAGGAGGTAGCGGCCCGCCGGGACTGACGTGACGTCGACGAACTGACCCTCGAGCTGGGGGACGTAGTCGTCGCCGTAGCCGGGGGAGAGGCCCTGCTCGACGGAGAGGAGGCCGGGCTGGTTGCGCCCGCACTCCTCCGTCCACACGGGTCGCGGCGGCTCGTTCGGGAGCGTGGAGCGATCGTCCGTCCTGTAGCGGTCGCCGAGGCAGAAGCCCGTCTTCCGGTCGGGCTCGACGAGCTCGTTGCTCGCGGCCCGGCGAAGCTCGTAGGTCTCGAAGCCGAGCAGGTGCCAGTGCTCGTGGGTCTCCTCGCGGACGTAGTGGATGTGCGCGCGTACCGGCCGGACGCGGGTGGAGCCGTCGCTCCGGCGGACGAGCTGGCTGACCGACATCGCCGGCGTCGTCGTGTCGGGCCGCTCTCCCTCGACGAGGAGCGGGCCGGAGCCGACGTTGTCCACGGCCGAGCCGAACGTCAGGAGGTAGGAGTCGCCGTCACGGACGACCGCGATCGCCGAGGGCTCCGCCTGGTCGAGGTCGGGGAGGAGCTCGTCCGGGCCGCCGTCGCCGAGCAGCAGGAGGCCGACGGCGCCGAGCGCGACGCCGAGGACGGCGACGAGAAGGGCCAGGAGCCAGCGCACGAGGCAATCATGGTGCCTGGCCTGCGCACAGCGCGGTCGGGGTCGAGCCGCGGAGGGCTAGTCGCGCCCGGGGAGCGTCGGCAGCGTGGGTTGCGTCGGGAGGGTCGGCGCCTGGTGGCTGCCCCCGCCGCCGCCTCCGGACGGAGGCCGCGTGCCTCCCGGGCTCGGCGGGCTCGAGGGCTGAGCGGGCGTCGGCGCAGACCGCGGGGGCGTCGGCTGCACGGGCGGGGTCAGGGGCGTCGACGCGGGGCGACTCGACGGCTTGGAGCCGCCGCCCGACGGCTTGCCGGGGCCCGCGTCGTCCGACGCGGCACCTCGACGGTGGCGCTTCGCCTTCTCGGGCGTGGTCGTCGTCGTGCGCAGGCCGTCGGCCTGGACGGCGCCGTCGGCGACCGGGCGCGTCACCGGTCCGGCCGGCGGGGGGGCGATCACCGCCGGCACGGTCCCCCGCTCGAAGGAGGGCGCCGCGCTCCCGCCCGGAAGCGAGATCGAGAGGTCGCCCGGCGCGAAGACGCGGAGCCAGAGGAAGACGGTTCCCGCCGTCAGCGCGGCGAGGAGCACGAGGTTCCCGCTCGAGAGCAGCGGGGCCCGCACGATCCCGGCGCTCGTGGCGAGGGCGGCCGGGGCGACGGCCGCAGGTGCCCGGGGCGGTGCCGGAGCCGTGACCGGAGCGGCCATGAGCACGGGGTCGAGCGCCGCGGCGCCGGCCGCGGGAGCCAGCCCGGACTCACTCGCCTCGGCGGCGCACTCGATCCGGTCGAACGCGCGTCCGAGGCCCGGAACGACCACCTGGAACCCGCGGGGATTGAAGTCTCGGCCACACACTGCGCAACGCATGGCGCTCGGTTATATCAGCCTCTTCGCCGAATGGAATCCCCCGCAAGGGTGACTCGGTTCTTCCCCGCCTCCTTGGCTCTGTAGAGCGCTCCGTCGGCTGCCGAGAGGAGCTCTTCGGCGTTTCCGGCGGCCGGAAACGCGGCCACGCCGAAGCTCGCGGTGACCGGCGGCCGGTCGCCGCCGATCTCCGGCAGGCGCAGGCGGAGCAGCGCCGTCTGCAGGCGGCGGGCGAGCTGCTCCCCGCCGTCGAGGCCCGTCTCCGGGAGAAGAACCGCGAACTCCTCGCCGCCGTAGCGCACGGGCAGGTCGAAGTCGCGCACGTTCTCGCGGAGGACGTCGGCGAAGCGCCGCAGCACCTCGTCGCCCGCCTGGTGGCCGTAGCGGTCGTTGATCTGCTTGAAGTCGTCGAGGTCGGCGAGGACGAGCGCGAGCGGCTCGGCGAAGCGCTCCGCGCGGCGGACCTCCACCGCGAGGGTCTCCGTGAACCGGCGCCGGTTGGCGAGCTGCGTGAGCTCGTCGGTGATCGCCTGGCGCTTGACGGTGCGGTGCAGCCGCTCGTTCTCGATGGCGATCGAGGCCTGGGCCGCGAGCCAGTGGGCGAGCTGCTCGGACTCGGCGTCGAAGGAGCCGTCGCGCGGCGGGTAGAGGAGGAGCCGCCCGATGCCGTCCACGTCGGTCCCGAGCCTCAGCGCCAGGGGGCGGCCGCCCTCGTCCGGTCGCCCGGCGCGTACGACCTCGGTCCCGCCGCTCACGAGGCGCGCGCCCGCCGCGCCGGTCGCCTCGATCGCGCTCTGGAGGATCACCGGCAGGAGCGCTTCCGGGTCGTGGGTCGCCGCGAGGGCCTCGCCGACGAGCGCGACGGCCTCGCGGACGCGGTCCTCGTCGGTCGCGCCTTGGCGCGTGTCGCGCGCGCGGCGGCGCTGGTCGGCCTCCTCCGTGGCGGCCGCCCGGTCGTCGCGGAGCCGGAGCAGCCGCGAGACCGTGAGGACGACGATGAGCGCGAGCGCGACGGTCGCCAGCGCCGCCAGGAAGGCGCGTCGGCGCGTGTCGGCCGCGGCGTCGCGGATCGGCTTCGCCGATGCGAGCGCGACCAGCCTGACGCCGGTGTTCTCGACGAGCGGGGTGGAGACGAATCGGAAGGGATCCCCGCCCCGGTCGACCTCGCCCGACTCGGCGCCTGGGACGGCGTCGCCTTCGGGAAGCCCCGGCGCCGCGGCGACGACGCTGCCGTCGTCGGCGATCGCGACGATGTCGCCCTCGACCGGATCGGCCGCCTGTCGGAGCGCTGCGGCGAGGTCGTCGTCCAGCGGCACGCCGACGACCACCTCGCCGACCTGGGCGCCGTCCTCGTCCACCACCGCGGCAGCCCTGCTCGCCATCCAGTCGTCCTGCCCGGCGAGGAGCTCGCCGTCGGCGACGAGCCCGGCCGGGCTTTGCCCGACGATCTGCGCCGCCGCCTGCTTGTCGCCCTCGGCGAGCGCACGCTGGACGTCCGGGCGGGCCGCGAGCTCGCTCGCCCGGGCTTTCGCCGCGGCCAGGTCGTCGGCGAACTGCGCCCGGCCGACGCGCACGTAGGCGGTGAGCCGCGTGTCGACGGTGTCCCGCTCCTGGCGCTCGGCGATCTTCCCCGCGACCCAGGCGGCGACGACGATGGTTGCCACCGCCAGCAGGACCGACCAGAGAGCGAGCGCCAGCCGACCGCGGGCCGCTCGCGGCGGAAATCTCGCCAGGGACGCCGTCGTGCTCCTCCTTTCCAAAGGCAGAGTCTAGAAGGTGGAATCGCGAAAACCGCTCGCGATCGCGAGGAGGATGAGCGCGGCGAGCACGAGCCGGTAGACGACGAACACCCCGTAGGTGTGCCGGCGGACGTAGCCGAGGAGCCCCCAGATGGCGCAGAGGCCCGCTCCGGCCGAGGCGAGCATCCCGACGAGGAAGGGCCCGCCCCAGCCGGGCGGGAGGTCGCCGAGCGCGACGTCGGTGACGCCCTTGAAGAGGACGGCGCCGAAGGTGATGGGGATGAGCAGGAGGAACGAGACTCGTGCCGCGGAGTCGCGGTCGAGTCCGAGAAAGCGGCCGGCGGTGATCGTGATGCCAGAGCGGGAGACGCCGGGCATGAGCGCCAGGCTCTGGGCGAAGCCCACCGCCACCGCCGTGCCCAGCCCGAGCTCGTCCATCTCCCTCCGCTTCGGGGTGCGGTCGGCGAGCCACAGGAGAAGGCCCCCGAGCGCGAGGAAGATCGCGATCTGCCACGGCTCGCCCAGGTGCTCGACGATGACGTTCTCCCCAAGGGCGCCGATCACCGCCGCGGGGACGGTCGCCACGGCTACGAACCAGGCGATCCGCTCGTCCGCGGTCTCGATCCGCCGCCGGCGCACGCTGCCGAGCCAGGCGGCGGTGAGCTTGACGACATCCGCCCAGAAGTAGGCCACCACGGCGACGAGCGTCCCGAGGTGGAGCGCGACGTCGAACGTCTGGTTGAACTCCTCGTGCGTCTCCAGGTACGTCCAGTCGAAGAGCCAGGGGACGAGGATCAGATGGCCCGAGGAGGAGATCGGGAGGAGCTCCGTGAGGCCCTGGACGATCCCGAGGACGAGCGCCTGCCAGTCGAGCAGGGCGGCCGGGTCGTCCCCCATGCCCGCGAGCGTGAGGACGACCGCGAGAAGCAGCGCCCCAGCGGCGACGACGAGGATGCCGGCACGACGCATGGACGGGTTATCGTACGGACCCAGTGAGCCGCAACGACGTGATCATCGGGGTCGCCGCGCTCGTCCTCGTCGTCTTCAGCCTCGTCGTCTCGATCGTGATCCCGCGGCGGGACGCAGGCTTTCCGGGGCGGAACCTCGCAGCGTTCGTCGTCGTGGCCGCGCTTCTCGTCGTCGGCATGCTGGGGTCGGTCCTGCTGTTCGGGGAGTCCGCCCACGGCAAGGAGACGTCTGAATCCGCCCAGGAGGAAGCGGCCGGCGCGGGCGGGGGCACGAGCGCCGAGGGCGACGTCGCCGCCGGCAAGGAGGTCTTCGACTCGGCCGGCTGCGCCAGCTGCCACACGCTCTCCCAGGCTGGGGCGACCGGGACGGTCGGCCCCAACCTCAACGAGTCCACGATCAACCTCGAGGGCGCGATCGCCCAGATCACGGACGGCGGCGGGGGCATGCCCCCCTTCCAATCTCAGCTCTCGCAGGAGCAGATCAGGGACGTGGCCGCCTTCGTCGTCGCCTCCGAAGGCTGATTCGCCCCGCGGGCCGACCCGTCAGTCGATGACGAAGCCGACGAGGATGGTCCTCACCCTCGACGTGGACATGTCGATCCGGTAGTCCGTCACGCGGCGCCCGGGCCTGAACCGGCCGGTCCAGCAGTGGCGGAAGCTCGAGAGCTCCGTGCGGCAGCGCAGCCCCGGATAGGCGTCGTGGAGCTTCGTCTCGGTCGAGCCGACGTGGATCCTCTCGGCGGTGTGCTGGGTCGGGCGATTCGTGAACACCGCGGTCGCGCCGGCGTTGCCCTGGAACGTGACCCGCAGCTTCCCGGCGTCGTTTCGGTAGGTGAACTCCGTGAAGGCGCCGAAGTCGTTCGTTCCGTGCTTGATCCGGTCCGGCTCGCCCTTCTTCGCTCTCACCTCGGGCCGGGTCATGTCGAGCTCGACGCCGGCGATCGAATGCTGCGGCACGATCAGTGCCGCGGCCGTTCCGGTCCACACGAAGCCGCCCACCAAGGCTGCGGAAACGGCCAGGTAGCGGGCGGCGGGCACCTCACCGTTCTACAGCTCATCCCACAGAAGCGCAAGCGCGGTCGCCAGGTGCGAAGCGGAGAGGGCGGGATTCGAACCCGCGACCCAGCTTTCACCGGGTACGCGATTTCCAGTCGCGCTCCTTAGGCCAACTCGGACACCTCTCCGCGGCCCGCCAATCGTAGCTTCCTGTCCGGCTCGGAGATCGCGCGCCTACGCTACGCGCGGTGGGGAACCGGCGCTCGTCGTACCGCTCGCTCGCCTCGCTCCAGCGCGACAATCGGGCGTGCACCGCATGCGCGGACGCGGGGTACCCGCTCGAGTCGTTGCCCGTCCTCGAGGGCAGGGCGGGGCAGCAGGCGCTGATCGTCGGGCAGGCGCCGGGCGTGGTGGAGGGCGAGGAACGCCGCCCCTGGCGCGGGCGGGCCGGGAAGACGCTCCGACGCTGGCTCGAGCTCGACGAGGCGGCGTTCTACGAGACGTTCTACTGCGCGGCGCTCACCCGCTGCTACCCGGGGAGGCACCCGTCCGGCCGCGGCGATCGGCCGGCGACGCGGGCGGAGCTCGACCTCTGCTCGTTCTGGCTCGACTGGGAGCTGCGGCTCCTGCGGCCGCGGCTCGTCCTCCCGGTGGGCGGCCTCGCCGTGCGCCGGCTGCTCGGCCCGGCCAGGCTGACCGAGTGCATCGGCTCCCGGGTCCCGCTCGGGGAGGCCGTCGCCGTGCCGCTCCCGCATCCTTCCGGCGCGAGCGGCTGGCTCAACGACCGCAAGAACCGCGGGCGGCTGAATCAGGCCCTCGCGCTCGTCCACGACGAGCTCTCGCGGCTCTAGTCGGAGTCGCGCAGCCTGCGCCAGACCGGGACGGCGTACCAGAAGACGACGAACGCGCCCGCGACCGCGGTCGTCACGATCGCCGTCGCGGGCGAGCCGAACACGACGTCGACGATCAGGAAGACCGAGGCCGTCATCGAGGCGGCGATGAAGACCGTGGCGGCCAACGCGGTCGCGGTGGCGAGCTGCATCAGGGCTTCCTTGTCCTTCTGGCGCCAGCGGATCCGGTGGCTCGTCGTCGGCGTGATGAGGAGGATGATCGCGAACGCGGCGCAGAGGAGCGCCGCGAGATAGACGTACTCCTCGACCGCGGTCAGGCGGTCGAACCGGTTCTGGAACGGGAGGACGAGGAGGAAGGCGAAGAGCACCTGGACTCCGGGCATGGCCAGGCGGTGCTCCTCCACGAGCTCGCCCCACTCGCGGTTGATTTCCTCCGGCGACCTGTTCGGGCTCTCCTGAGTGGCCACGGCCGGGAGCCTACCGCCCAGGATTGGCCGTAAGCTCCCGTCGTGTTCGCGAGCGTCACGTCCGTGAGCGGTGGGCCTTGTTTGCTCGTGTGACCACGTTCGAAGGCCCTCCCGAGCAGGTCAGGGCGGCGATGGCGATCTTCCGCGAGGAGGTCATTCCCTGGCTCAAGGACGCGACGGGCTTCCGCGGCTGGATCGTGCTCGTCGACCGTGACCGCGAGCGAACCATGGGGCTCACCTTCTGGGCGACCGAGGAGGCCATGACCGACGAGGAGACGAGCGGGGCGGTGCTCCGCGACGATCTCGCCGCGAGCATGGGCGTCGAGATGACGAGCCTCGAGTTCTTCGAGGTCGTGGCCGTCGAGGCTCTGTCGCTCGACGAGATCGCCTAGCGCTTGACCCCGCCGGGTGGCGGGCGTTGAATCGCGGCAACGTCGAGAGGAGGGACCATGCCCAACTACGTGAGCCTCATCAACTGGACGGACCAGGGAGTCCGCAACTTCAAGGACACGGTCGACCGCTACGAGGCCGCCCAGGCCGCCATGGGGGCGAGCGGCGTCACGTTCAAGGACGCGTACTGGACGGTCGGCCCCTACGACCTCGTCACGGTCGTCGAGGGCGCGGACGACGAGACCGCCACGGCCGCGCTTCTCGGGATCGCCGCCCAGGGGAACATCCGCACGACCACCATGCGGGCCTTCAGCGCGGACGAGATGAGGAGCGTGATCGAGAGAGCCGGTTGAGCCGACCTACTCCACCAGGACTCCGATGTTGAAGGCGCCCGTCCCGAGGGCGCCCATGAGCTCGAGCCAGAGCGGCAGGTACATCTCCATGCCGCGTGCCGACCGGATGCCGCCGAGGTCGAGGATCCGCTCGCGCGGCCAGCCGAAGGTGCCGAGGAGCTCCGCGACCTGATCCTTCGCGTCCGCGTCCTCACCGCAGAAGAACGCGGCGTGGTCGCCCGGGACCGCCCCGGGATCGACCATCACGGAGCAGTTCATCGTGTTGAGCGCCTTCACCACCCTCGCCTCGGGGAGCGCGCGCTGGAGCTGCTCGCCGACGGAGTCCGTGTTGAGAACGGCGAGCGACGGCGGGAACCCCTGGGAGAAGTCGAGCGGGTTGGCGACGTCCACCAGGATCTTCCCGGCGAGGTTCGTCGGGCCGGCCGCCTCGAGCGCCGCCACCGAGTGGATTCCCGCCGTGCAGTTGAAGACGAGCTCCCCGAAGGCCGCCGCATCGGCGAACGTCCCCTCGCTCGCCCCCGTGCCGACCGCCTCGACCCAGGCCTGCGCCTTCTCGCCCCCCGCCTCGCGCGAGCCCATCATCACCTCGTGGCCGAGGCTGACGAGCTTCGTCCCGATCGTGCTTCCGACCATGCCGGTGCCGAGCACTCCGATCCTCATGGGGCTCCCCTGTCGTCTGCTCACGGAGGTCGACGGCAACCGGCAGCGACTCACGCCGCCAGTTGGTGAGGTCGCCTCCGTAGGACTGTGCGTACTTGTCGTGAACGAGCTGCCGGGCGAGCGCATCCTCCGTCTCGTCGCCGACTACTCGTGCCTCGCCGGCGAACCGAGCGTCGCCGAGCTCGATGGTCACCCGGGGCTCCCGGCGGAGGTTCCTGACCCAGTCGGAGCGGTCGCGTCCGCCCGAGAGCATGTAGAGCTTGTCGCCGTCGAGCCCGAACCAGATCTCGATCCGGTGCGGCCTGCCGGTCACTCGCCCCGTCGTCGTCAGGTAGCAGTACTGCTCGTCCGCGAAGCTGGACCACGCGCTCACGGCGTCATTGTGCTTGTGGGCGCACGCTCGCGCGCGGCGCTCGCCTCGCGAGGTCAGGCGGCGGAAAGGCGGTCCGGCGCCGACCCGTACCCGACGTCGCGAAGCGCCTCGAGGACCCGCCCTGACGCGAGGCGAAGGAGCATCGCCAGCGGCAGGTTCCCGGCGCACTCCCTCGAGACGACGGTGTCGCCGTCCTCGTCGCGCACGGTGATGACGATCTCGTAGGCCATCGACTCTCCCCCTTTCGAGCTCTGCCGGAGGAACGGCCTCCTCCGGTTCGTGCCTCCGTCTACCCGACGGTTCGGCCGAGCGCTTTCTTGCCTCGGGCGTCGCCGTGCGTTCCGGGCGGCGAGGCCGGCCGCGCCCGCGAGGGGTCGGGCCCCGCCGGCCGTCGGCCGTCTACTGGCCGTGTCGCACGCCCGGCTCGCCAGGAGCCACTCGATCACTCCGGGCTTGGGTGGCCCTCGCTCCTTCGGGCGGGGCCGCGCCGCCCTCTCTGGGCTTCCGGTGCGCGCGCGGACACCACCGCAAACCGCCGAGATCGGGAGGTCATCAGCCGTTCGGAGGAGCGGCGTGATGATCCGGGTGTCGTTCACGCGGCGGTCCCCGGCCTCGTCTGTTAGCGTCGTCGCCTTCGTCCCCGGGCAGGCAGTCGAGAGGTGATGCTCGTGACCTCGACCACGCACGTGTTCCCGCGACGGGATCTGGGCGCGACCGAGCTGTGGGAGCGCTCGCTGCGGCGCTCGCGCCGGCGCCGCTCGAGCGACGCGATCGGAGAGAGGGCCGCCCGCAGCCTGTCTTCCGTCGCGCTCTCGGACCTGGACGGCCCGGCGCTGCGCGCTCTCGACCCCACCGGCAAGCGCCGGGATCTCTCCGATCCCGAGCTCTGGGACTTCTCGGCCGCATGCGCGCGCGCGAAGCGCCTCGCGGCCGAGCCGGGCCTGCTGCCCCAGGCGCGGGTCGCGGGCGCCGCGCTCGTCGTCGCCGCGGTCGCGGCCGCCCTCCCGGCTCCGGGAGGCGCCCACAGCCGCGCGAGGTCGTCGGGGAGCACGCGCGTCCACCCGCAGCTCCTCATGCTCGGAACTCACGGCCCAGCGGTGAGGGAGCTCCAGCGCACGCTCGGCATCGCCGACGACGGCATCTTCGGCCCGATGACGCGCGCCGCCGTGCGGGCCTTCCAGAAGCGCAACGGGCTCCTCGTCGACGGGATCGTCGGGCCCCAGACCCGGGCGGCGCTCCAGCGGGGCACGTCCGGCCGGCCTCTCGTTCGGGCCTGGTGGGTCGCGCCCGTCCAGCGCGCGCTCGGCGTCCCCGCGGACGGGGTGTACGGCCCGGTGAGCCGCGCGGCGGTCCGGGCGTTCCAGGCGCGGAAGGGCCTCGTCGTCGACGGGATCGTCGGGCCGCAGACGCTCGGAGCACTCGGCATCGGAGCCCGGGTCGACCGCCGGAGCGAACCGCAGGCGGCGCCCGCGCCGGCGCACTCGAGCCGTGGCGCGCGGGCCGTGGCCATCGCCCGCAGGTACCTGGGGACCCCGTACCGCTGGGGCGGCTCGTCGCCCGCGACCGGGTTCGACTGCTCCGGCTTCGTCATGTTCGTCTACGGGAAGCTCGGCGTGTCGCTCCCACACAACGCGGCCGCCCAGTACGGCTACGGCCGCGCCGTCTCGCGCGGGCGGCTCGCGCCCGGCGACCTCGTCTTCTTCGACGGGCTCGGGCACACGGGGATCTACGTCGGGGGAGGGAAGTTCATCCACGCACCCCACTCGGGCGACGTGGTGAAGATCTCGAGCCTCGGCGAGTCGTGGTACTCGTCCCGCTGGGTCGGCGCACGTCGGCTCTAGTCAGCTCGCAGGCGCTCTGACCGGGCGGCGGAGCGTATGATCCAGGCGATGCGCCTTCGCGCTCTGCTTCACGCCGTCAACGCCTGGCTCGAGCGCTGCGGCGAGTCGTGCTGCGTCGGGCGCTCGCGGGTCGCGCTCGCGAGGACGCTCGCGCGCGGGCGTCCACACGCGGAGTGAGAGCGGCCCTCTGGCAGGCGCCGGGCGAGATGGCGCTCGCGGACGTGCCGGAGCCCGCCTGCCCGCGGGACGGGGCGCTCCTCCGCGTCGTCGCCTGCGGCATCTGCGGCACCGACGTCCGCGCGTTCTACAACGGCGACCGCCGCATCGGGCCCGGCTGGATCCTCGGCCACGAGACGTGCGGCGAGGTCGTCGAGGTCGGGCCGGAGGCGAACGGCCGCGTGGACGCGGCTCCGGGCGACGTCGTGCACGTGATCTCGACCCTTTACTGCGGCGAGTGCGACCTCTGCCTCGGGGGAAACGAGCATCTCTGCCAGCGCGGCGGCCTCATGGGCTTCGACTACCCGGGCGCGTACGCCGAGCTCGTCGCCGTGCCCGGCGTGGCGCTGAAGAACGTCTTCCGGCTCCCGGACGGCCTCGACCCCGTCTACGCGACCTTCGCCGACCCGCTCTCCGACGCGATCTGCGGGCACAAGGATCTCGGCATCGGCCCCGGCCAGACGGTGGCCGTCGTCGGCGCGGGGCCGATCGGGACCGCGCACGCCGCGTTGGCGCTGGCGGAGGGAGCCGAACGGGTGCTCCTGCTCGAGCGCGAGGCGCGCCGGCTCGAGCTCGCGCACGCGGTGCTCGGAAGCGGGCCGATCGAGTACGTCGACGTCTCGACGCGCGACGCCGTCGAGGCGGTCAGGGAGGCGACCGGTGATGGGGCCGACGTCGTCATCGTGGCCAACTCGAACCCGGCCGCACAGGAACAGGCGCTCGACATGGCCGCCATCCGCGGCCGGGTCCTCTTCTTCGGCGGGCTGCCGAAGGGGACGCCCACGATCGCGTTCCCGTCCAACGTCCTTCACTACCGCGAGGTGTCGGTACACGGCTCCTACGCCTCGCGACGCCAGGACCAGGAGCGCGCCCTAGCGCTGCTCGCCGCGAACGAGCACGGCATCCGCGGCGTCGTCAGCGAGGTCGTGCCCCTGGAGGAGGCGCCCGTCGCCTTCCCGCGCCTTCGGGCCGGAGAGGCGCTCAAGATCGTCGTGACACCGGAGGAGGGTCCATGACAGCGCTCGGCAAGACGATCCGGATGAAGCGGGTCCTCGACGAGGACTCGGGCACGTCGCTCATCTGCGCCCTCGACCACGGCATGACCTCGCCGGTCTTCCTCGAGCCGCTCGCGGACATCCGCGCACGCGCGCGAGAGGCGATTGCGGGCGGGGCGAACGTCCTCATGCTCTCCCGCGGGATGGCGAAGATCGCCGCTCCCGAGCTGCGCAAGACGACCTCCGTCGCCTACATGCTCTCCGGCTCCGCGAACCCGGGTTCCTCGCCGACGATCGCGGCGGTCGCGGAGGTCGACGAGGCGCTCAGGGCCGGGGCCGACGCAGTGGTCCTCTACGTCGCGCTCGGCGGCGACGACGAGGAGGGGATGATCGAGCGGCTCGCCGAGGTCGGCGCGGCCTGCGACGAGCTCGGGATGCCGTTCATCGCGGAGGCCGAGTGGCCGAGCGCCTACAGCTCCCTCGACGACGTCGCCGAGCTGGGCACGGACTACCTGCTCCGCAGCGTCCGCCTCTGCGCGGAGCTGGGCGCCGACGTGATCAAGACGAACTGGCCGGGCACGGAGGAGGAGTTCGGCAGCCTCATCGCCGCAGCGACCGGGCTTCCGGTCGTGCTCGCCGGCGGCTCCCGCCTCCCCGACGAGGAGCTCCTCGCGCGGCAGGAGGCCGCGATGCGGGCCGGCGCCGTTGGCTGCAGCGTCGGGCGGAACATCTTCATGCACGAGCGCCCGGAGGCGATGACGCGGGCTCTCAAGCGGGTGATCGTCGACCGCTGGACCGCGGCTCGCGCGGTCGAGGAGCTCGCGGGCGCAGGCGTGGCGTGAGGGAGGGCGCCGACGCCGTCTGCGGCGTCGACCTCGGCTCCCAGGGCTCGTGTCTCGCCGTGTTCGCCGCCGACGGCGAGCGGCTGGCGACCACCTACCAGTCGTACCCCGTCAGCTTTCCGCGCCCGGGCTGGGCCGAGCAGGACCCGGCCGACTGGGAGCAGGCGCTCCTGGCCGGCTTCGCCGACCTGGGCGGCCACGTCGACCTGCGACGGATCGCGGCGGTGTCGTTCGCCTCCCAGCTCGACGGGCTCGTCTCGGTGGACGAGCGGGCGACCCCTCTCCGGCCGGCGATCATCTGGATGGACCGCCGGGCCGACGGGCTGTGCCGCGAGGTGGCCGAGCGGATCGCGCCCGAGGAGTGGTACCGGCGCTCGGGCTGCAATCTCGACGGCTCGCACGTCGCCGCCAAGATCGCCTGGACCGAGCAGGACGGCACGCGGGCCGACCGCCACCTGCTCCCGGGCTCGTATCTCCTCCGGGTCAGCTCGGGCGTCGACGCGGTCGATCCCGCGAACGCCTCGTCCTCGATGGCGCTCGATCCCGACCGCCTGTCCTGGGACGGCGAGCTCCTCGACGCCTTCGGGGTCGCGGAGGCCACCCTGCCGCCGGTCGTGCCGTCGCACGAGCCCGTCGGGACCGTCACGGCCGGGTTCGCGTCCGCGACGGGGCTCTCGCCGGAGACGCTCGTCGTCTGCGGATGCGGGGACGAGATGGGCGCGACGCTCGGCGCGGGCGTTACAGAACCGGGCGCAGTCTGCGACGTCCTCGGGACGGCCGAGCCCGTCTGCGCGGTCACCGAGAGCCCGCTTCGCGACCCGACGCGGGTCACGGAGTGCCACCCCCATGCGGCGCCGGGGCGCTGGCTGCTCGAGAATCCCGGCTGGGCCTCGGGCGCGGCGTACCGCTGGTTCCGCGACGAGCTCGGCGGTGCGGACTACGAGGAGCTGAACCGGCTCGCAGCCTCGGCGCCCGCAGGTAGCGACGGCCTCGTGTTCCTGCCCTGGATGGGCGGCGCGATGGCTCCGGTCTGGGACGCGGACGCGCGTGGCGGCTGGTACGGGCTCACGCCCGCCCACGGGCGCGCGCACCTCTGCCGGGCGCTCCTGGAGGGCTCGGTGCACGCGTTCAGAGACGTCGTCGAGGCGATTCGCGCCGCGGGGCTTGTCACGGAGCGGATCGTCTGCGTCGCCGGCGGCGCCCGCTCGCCGCTCGTCCGGCAGATGCGCGCCGACGCCACCGGGCTCCCGGTGGGCTGGTCCGAGGACGTGGAGACGACCGCGCGCGGCGCCGCCATGCTCGCCGCCGCCGGTGCCGGCTTCCACGAGAGCGTCGAGGCGGCCGCGGCCGCCATGGCGCGCCCCGCCGCCGAGACCCACGCGCCGGATCCCGCGGACGCCGAGCTGCTCGAGGGTGGGTACCGCCGGTACCGGCGGCTCTTCGACGCGCTCGCGCCCGCCTTCGAGGAGCTCGCCTGCTAGCGGTCGAGCTCCGGGGCTTCGGCGGGCCGGAGCAGCTCGTCCCGGCGGAGATCCCGGACCCGGAGCCCGGTCCCGGACAGGTGCGGCGTCGACCTGGTCGCCGCGTCGCTCAACCGCCGTGAGTGGTGGATCCGCCGCGGAGGAAGCGCGGCGCTCCCCGCCGTGCTCGGCTCGGACGGGGCCGGGATCGTCTCCGCCGTCGGCGACGGCGTCGACGCGCCGGCCGTCGGAGACGAGGTCGTCATCGATCCCGCGCTCGACTGGGGCGAGGACGAGGACGCCCCGGGCCCCGACTTCCGCATCCTGGGCGTCCCCGACCAGGGGACATACGCGGAGCGGATCGTGGTCGCGGCCCACCAGGTCCGACCGAGGCCGCAGGGATACACGTGGCTCGAGGCGGCGGCGCTCCCGCTCGCGGGGCTGACGGCCTGGCGGGCGGCCGTGACGCACGCCCGCGCGGGCCCGGGGCGCACGATCCTCGTCCCCGGGGCCGGCGGGGGCGTGGCCACGTTCGTCGTCCAGATCGCCGCGGCGCTCGGTGCCCGCGTCCTCGTCACGACGTCGAGCGAGGAGAAGCTCGCCCGTGCCCGCTCGCTCGGAGCGGAGGGCGGCGCTCTCTACACCGACGAGAGCTGGCCCGAGCAGGTCGCCCCGGTCGACGCAGTCGTCGACTCGGTCGGCGCCGCGGTCTGGGCGGGCTCGCTCGCCGCGCTTTCGCCCGGCGGCCGGCTCGTCTGCTTCGCGGACACGGTCGGCGAGGAGGGCCATGTCCGGCTGGACGAGCTCTTCCACGACCAGCTGCGCATCCAGGGGACGACGATGGGAAGCCCGCGTGAGTTCGACGCGCTCCTCGCCCACGTCGCCGGGGCGAGCTGGCGGCCGGTGATCGACAGCGTCTATCCCCTTCGGGAGATCGCCGCCGCCCACGAGCGCCTCGACGCGACCGACCGCTTCGGGAAGGTGGTCCTCGTGATCGACGAGGCGCGGGCCGGGGCCTGAGCCCCGGCCCGCGCTCCGTTCCTAGAGCTCTCCCTCGTTGATGAAGCGGCCCGCCCGCTCGTACTTCTCGGGGCGGGAGGAGCGGAGGATGAGTGCGTAGACCAGGGCGGCTACCGGCACGAGCACGCCGATGATCCCGAGCCAGGTGATGTCGATCTCGAACCCGCCCCACGGCCCGATCTGGCCGAGCTCCTTGACGTAGAGCACGTCGCCGGCGGCGAGCGAGCTCAGGTACTTGTAACAGAGGTAGAGCACCAGGACCTGAGCAAGGAAGCCGATCCAGGCACAGACGGTGGTCTTCCAGAAGCTCCGCTCTTCGGGAGGCAGCTTGCGGAAGTACGCCCAGACGGACAGAGACGTCAGCGCCTGGACGAGGATGATCCAGATCACGCCCTGAACCGCGATCCAGTAGTAGACGTCGAGCCCGGTGTGGCCGGCGAACCTGAAGATGAGGACGATCGCGAGGGCGATGGCGCGCCTGGGTGATGACGGCGACGTGCGGCGTCTTGTGCTTCGGGATGGGTGCGGCCCAGCGCCCTGGGCAGGAGCCCCTCGCGGCCGAGCGAGTACGTGTAGCGCAGCCCCGCGTTGTTCAGGGCCGCGGCACAGGCGAAGGCGCCGGTGATGATGAAGACCGACATCAGCTGCCCCAGCCAGGTGCCGATGAGCTCGTTCGCCGGCACGACGTTGTAGTTCAGGTAGTCGACGGCGATCTCGCCGCCGAAGACGGTCGTCGACCCCCGCGGTGAGCGCGTCGAACGCCTCGTTGCCGGGCCCGTACGAGCTGACCGAGGCCCACGCCGCCAGTGTGTAGAGGACGCCGACGAAGACACAGGAGACGTAGACCGCGATCGGGATCGTCCGGTGCGGGTCCTTCGACTCCTCCGCGTAGTTGGGCGCGGCCTCGAACCCCACCCACGACCAGAAGGCGATGAAGATGCCGAGGCCGAACGCGATGCCCTTGAACGCGTTCCAGGGGAGCACCGGGGCGATCGAGACGCCGTCGTTGCCGCCCTGGACGAAGACGCCGATCGTGAAGGCGAAGATGATGAACAGCTCGGTGATCAGGAAGACGCCGAGGATCTTGGCCGAGATCGGAATGTCGAAGTAGCCGAGCGCCGAGATGCCGATGATGCCGAGGATCGCGAACCAGATCCAGTTGATCGGACTCTCCATGTCGAAGGCGGACGCGACCTTCGCCTGGGCGAAGGCGGCGAAGCCGCCGATCAGCGACGCGCCGAAGAGCGTGTACGCCGCGGCGAGCGAGAGGCCGGACACCATTCCCAGCGTCCGGCCGAGCCCGTGGCTGACGTAGGTGAACATGCCGCCCGCGGCACGGAGCTTGCGTGCCATCTGGACGTATGCGACCGAGAAGATGGTCAGGACGATCGTCGCGAAGAAGAACGCGGCCGGCGCGTACTTCTCGTTCCCCGCGCCGACGGCGAACGGGAAGTTGAACATGAAGACGGCCAGCGGCGCCGAGCCGGTGATGCAGAGGAAGAGGACGAGAAGAAGGCCGACCGAGCTGGATCGCAGCTTCTCGACGCTCTCATCGGCGCCGATATCGATCGAGGTAACGGTGCCCTCGTGAACCAGGTGCGGATGAACCGCTCCGCCTCCAGCTTCAGAGCTAGACATAGCGCCTCCGGGTTCGAGTTCTGCCGTCTCCCCGCGGCAATCCGGTAAGAGAGAGGCGCGTATCGTGCCGCATTCGCGGCGAGAAGTAAACAGCCCCGAGGGTCGGGAATTAGTCGCCCGTGAAGATCGCGTCCGGCAGGAAGCAGGCGACGATCCAGTTCGGCGCGTCGACGACCTCGGTGATCTTGAGGTCGGCGGCGAGCGAGCAGAGGACGTACGCGTCCTCGGGCGAGAGGCCGCGACGGTCGACGAGATGGTCGATCATGCCGCGAACGGCCGACCGCGACGCCTCCATGAGGTCGCTCTCGACGCCGGTGGTCGCGAACCAGCCCCCCGAGTCGACGCGGGGCGTCAGCGAGCCGGGCGGACGGCGGAGCGCCGGCGAGCGAATCGTCATTCCCCGCTCGAGCGAGACGCGGAGCGTCGTGCGCATCTGGCACTCGAGGCCGGAGATGCACACCTCGCCGTCCCCCTGCGCCGCATGCGCGTCGCCCAAGCGAGAGCAGGGCGCCCGGAGCGCCCACCGGGAGGTAGAGCGTCGAGCCCGCCGTCACGTGCCGCAGGTCGATGTTCCCGCCGCCCGCGTGCGGCGGCGGGATGGGGACGTCGTGCATCCCCGGCCCCGGCACGCCGGTGGTGCCGCAGAACGGCTCGATCGGGATCGCACGCCGGGGACGAGCTCGGTCGCGTCGCCTTCCGTCAGGTCGAAGACCCGGAGGTACGGGCCGTCGATCTCGCCCGGAGGGAAGCAGGCCGAAGCCAGGCAGGATCGCCGCCCAGCCCCAGTCGGGCACCTCGAAGCCGAGGAATTCGACGGCGAGCACGTCGCCGGGCTCCGCGCCCGCCACGTGGATCGGCCCGGCCAGCGGGTAGATGGCGTCGAAGTCCAGCGCGAGGAGATCCTCGGCCGTCGAGTCCCTGCCGATCTGCCCGCCCGCGAAGTCGTCGGTCTCGACCACGACCACGTCTCCGGGCTCGACGTGCAGCACGGGCTCGATGTCGACGTCCCAGCGCCGGTGCGTGGGCGTCTCCCGGCTGATCAGGTGCTCGGCCAAGCTACGCCGACTGGACTGCGGCGAGCGACTCGGGGAGCGTCTGGCCGCCGTCGACGACGATCGTCTGTCCCGTGATGTACCCGGCCTCGTCGGTCGCGAGGAAGAGCGCCGCCGCCCCGATCTCCTCGACCTCTCCGAGACGACCGAGCGGAATCGCCGCCGTCATCGCCGCGAGGTAGTCCTCGCCGAGCTCCTCGAGCCCCTCGCTGACGACGTTGCCCGGCAGGACCGCGTTGATGGTGATGCCCCTTGGGCGCGAGCTCGATGCACGCGGTGCGGAGGAAGCCGAGCTGCGCCGCCTTCGTCGCGCCGTAGTGGGACCAGCCGGGGAAGCCCGGTGATCGGGCCGGTGATCGAGCTCGTGAGGATCACGCGTCCGTGGCCGGAGCGCTCGAGGTAGGGCAGGCAGGCCTTGACCGTGAGCATGCAGCCCTTGACGTTCGTGGCGAAGATCGAGTCGATGTCCTCCTCGGTCATGTCGGCGAGCTTGACGTCGGGGAAGACGCCCGCGTTCGCGCAGAGCACGTCGATGCCGCCGAACCGAGACGCTGTCTCGTCCGCCAGCCGCTCGCAGTCGGCGGCGTTGCGGATGTCGCCGCCGACGTAGGCCACCTCGCCGCCCTGGCCGGACAGGTCCTGCACGGCCGCCGCGCCGACCTCGGGGTCGCGGCCGTTCACGACGACGTTCGCGCCGGCGCGCGCGAACACGCCGGCGATTCCCTTGCCGATGCCCTTCGTCCCGCCGGTGACGAGCACCGTGCGACCGGTGATCGGTGTGAACATCGGCCGGATTCTACGAGGTGCAGGGCGCTGGTACGGTCCGCCGGTGACCACGTCGGTCGACACGGCGATCGTCGGCGCGGGCATCTTCGGGCTGGCGACCGCCCACGCCCTCTGCCGCGACGGCGCCGGCACGGTGGCCCTGTTCGACCGCGGCATGCCGAGCGACGGCGACTCCGGCCGGTCGTTCTCGATGGTACGGCGGCACTACTCGAATCCCGTCGTCGCCCGGCTGGCCATGGCAGGCTCGAAGACGATCATGGACTGGCAGGACGAGGTGGGCGTGGCCGATGCGGGGTACGTCCGGTGCGGCTACCTGCTCACCGTGCCCGAGCGACTGGTCGACGCCTGCCGCGGGAACGTCGCGATGCTCGAGGCTCTCGGCCTGGACACCCGGTTCCTCGAGCCGGACGAGATCCACGACGTCGAGCCGGAGCTCTCGCTCGACGGCGTCGCGGGCGCCGCGTACGAGCCGGACGGCGGCTTCGCCGACGCTCAGAAGATGTGCCTCGGCTGGTTCGCGGCCGCGACGCGCAACGGTCTCCGCCCGCACCTCGGCCTGGCGGTGGACGCCGTCCGCGTGGAGGCGGGGCGCGCGGTCGGCCTCGAGACGGCGAACGGCTTCGTCCCGGCCGGCCAGGTCGTCCTGGCGGCGGGAGCCTGGGCGAACGACCTCCTGCGGCCGCTGGGCGCCGAGCAGCCGATCGAGCTCAGGCGGCTCCAGGTGCTCGTGGCCCGCAGCCGGGCCCGGCGGGCCGCTGCCCTCGGCGGTCTGCTCGGACGCGGTCACGAACGTCGTCGTCCGCCCCGACCGCGGGACGGCAGTTCTGCGCGGTCGCCTACGCGGGCGAGGATCTGCTCGAGCGGGCCGACGACTGCGACCACGGCCTCTCCGCAGGGCTACGAGGACGCCGTCCGCGAGGGCCTGCGGGCGCGGTACCCGCGGCTGGCCGGCTTCGAGCTCGTGCGCGGCTTCGCCGGGCCGTACGACGTCACCCCCGACTGGAATCCGATCGTCGGCCCGTGCCCCGGCATCGACGGACCTGTATCTCGCCGTCGGCTGGAGCGGCCACGGCTTCAAGCTCTCGCCGGCGGTGGGCGAGGTCGTGGCCGCCGAGGTCAGCGGCCGGACGCCGCCGATCGACGTCGGCGAGCTGCGACCGGAGCGCTTCGCGGAGGGGCGCCTGCTTCGCCTGGCCTACGGGCCCGGCGCCCGCGCCTAGCCGTCCATGACGGCCCGGTAGGCCGCCGCCGCGGCGGCGTCGTCCGGCGCCGTCTCGGCCGCTTCCTCGGCGTCCCGCAGCCTCCGGTAGCGGTCGAGCTCCTCCGCGGCGCGCGCGTCGGACCAGCCGAGCGCCGGCGCGACGAGCGGGGCGATCGACAGCGGCCGCGGCGCGGCCGCGGTCGGCGGCTTCGATCGACGCGCGGGTGCGCCGGGAGAGGATGTCGTCGAGGTCGAGCGCGCCCTGGTGCGTGACCGCGTGGACGGCCTCGGCCGCGATGTACCGACCGGCGCCGGGGAGCGGGGCCGCCAGCACCGGGTCGGCCTCGGCGAGCTGGAGCACCTCCTCCGCGCAGCCGCCGTGGCGGAGCCGGATGCGATCGGAGCTCTCCGACGGCGTCTCCGCCCCCAGGAGCGGCAGCCGCTCCGTGGTCGACGGGGCCGCCGACCCGAGGTCCCGGGAAGCTGCGTCGACCGCGTCCCGTGCCATGACGCGGTAGGTCGTGTACTTGCCGCCGGCGATCGCGGTCAGCCCGGGAAGGGGCGAGAACAGCCGGTGCTCGCGCGAGAGCCTCGTCGTGTCGGCGGCGCCGTCGGCCGCCACGAGCGGACGGAGACCCGCGAACACGCCGTGGATCTGCGACGGCTCCACCGGCCTCGCCAGGACGCTGTTGACCTTGGCGAGCAGGTACTCGATGTCGCTCCGGTTGGCGACCGGCCGGTCGACCTCGCCCTCCCACTCGGTGTCGGTGTCGCCCAGGAGCCAGTAGTCCGAGCCCCAGGGGATCGCATGGAAGACGCTCTTCTCCGTGCGCATGAAGAGGCCCGATCGCATCGGGATCGACGAGCGCGGGACGATCAGGTGCACGCCCTTCGAGGGTCGCAGGGAGCTCTGCGCGCGACCGGTGGCGAGCTCGAGCAGCCCGTCCGTGCCGACGCCGACGGCGACGATCGTGTGTCGAGCGCGGATCTCGAGGGGGCGACCGGCAAGCGAGTCCTCGGCCCGAACGCCGACGATCCGGCCCGTCTCGTCCCGGAGGAAGTCCACGGCGCGAGCCCTCGTCGCGATCGACGCGCCGTGGGCCGCGGCCGTGCGGGCCACGTAGACGGCGAAGAGCGCGTCGTCCTCCTGGGCGTCGTGGAACTGCACCGCCCCGACCAGCGAATCGGGCCGGAGCGCCGGCGCGGCGGCCAGCGCCGAGCGATGGGAGAGATGCCGCGCCCGCGGGAGGTGTCGGCCCGCCCAGGTGTCGTAGAGGAGCAGGCCGGCCCCGATGTACGGACGCTCCCAGCCGCGGTGCTTCAGGGGGAAGAGGAACTCGACCGGCCGCACGAGGTGGGGCGCGAGCCGGGTCAGGAGCAGGCGCCGCTCGCGCAGGGCCTCGCGGACGAGCCCGAACTCGAGCATCTCGAGGTAGCGCAGCCCGCCGTGGATCAGCTTGCTCGAGCGGCTCGAGGTGCCCACGGCCAGGTCCTGCGCCTCGATCAGCCCGACCGCGAGACCCCTCGACGCCGCGTCGAGCGCGCAGCCGACGCCGGTGATCCCGCCGCCGACGACGAGGACGTCGAGCTCGCTCCCGTGCCAGGCGGCCCACGGCATCCGCCCGCGACCCCGGGCTGAGGACGCCCTCGGGTCATGACTCCGCTCGCATGTGGACCTCCACCGCCTCCCGCCAGCGGTCGCGCTCCCGCGCGCGACCCGCCGGGTCCAGGCTCGGAGCCACGCGGCGAACCACACCGGGTGCGGCGACGCTCCCGTCGAGCAACCCGGCCGCCTCCCCGGCCAGCGCGGCGATGCCCCGGGCGGTCGCCTCCGGCTCGTCGGTGACCTCGAGCGTCGACCCGGACAGGTCGGCCACGGCCTGGAGCAGGCTCTCGTGCGCGGAGAGGCCGCCGCCCACCCGAACCACGGTCGCCGTCGATCTCCGCGTCGACGGCCTCAAGCGCGTCGGCGATCTGGTGGGCGACGCCGGCAAGGCCGGCCGCCGTCAGGTCGGCCGCGGCCGTCGCACTGGTCGCGCCGAGGATCGTGATGCGATCGGCGCCGTGCCAGTGGGGCGTGCCGAGGCCCGCCGGCGCCGGGACGACGAGCGGGTGCGGGCGAGACCAGTCGGGCGCGGGGGCGGAGCGCGTGTCGGCGAAGCCCATGCCGGCGAGCACGTCCAGCGCATTGCCCGCGTTGGCGCAGAACGCCTCGAGGGCATACGTCGCTCCCGAGGCGCGTTCCCACGCAGCCGTCGCCAGGACCCCCGCGGGAGGATCGGGGCGCTCGGCGCCCGCGTTCAGCCAGAGGAAGGCGCCCGTCCCCAGCGTCAGCGCCGCCGTGCCCGGTGACGTGCACCCCTGGCCGTAGAGCGCCGCCGGCTGGTCGCCGAGCATCGCCGCGAGCGGCGCGTCGAGCCCCGCCACCGCCCCTGACAAGTGGATTCCGAGGTCGTCGGAGCGCCTGATCTCGGGCAGCAGGGCCGTCGGCACGCCGAACAGGTCGATGAGCTCTGGGTCCCAGCGCAGGGTCCCGAGGTCGACGAGTAGCGTCCGGCAGGCATTCGACGGCTCCGCGACGTGGGCCGTGCCGCCGCTGAGGTGCCAGGCGAGCCACCCGGCGACGTCGCCGAAAGCCAGCTCACCCGCCTCGGCGCGCTCGCGGAGCGGCGGGTCGGCGTCCAGGAGCCAGGCGACCTTCGGCGCGGAGAAGGTCGCATCGAGGGTGAGGCCGGTCTTCGCGCGCACGGCGCCGGCCTCCGGCCGCTCGGCGAGCGACGTGATGAGATCGGCCGCCCGCTGGTCCTGCCAGCTCACCACCGGGGTGACGGCGCGCCCGGTCGCGCGCTCCCAGAGGACGAACGACTCCGTCTGGCACGCGATGCCGATCGCCGCGACGGCGGTCCCCACCTCCGCCGCCACCTCGGCGATCGCCTCCAGCGCCCCGGCCAGCACCTCGTCGGGATCGTGCTCGACCATGCCCGGCGACGGTCGCCGGGTCGAGACCCGACGAACGGCCGTTCCTCGCTGTCGCAGGTCCCGGTCGTACGCGATACAGCGGGTGCTGGAGCTGCCCTGGTCGAGCGCGAGGATCACGTCCGGCACGCTGGCTGTCTATCAGGCAGAGGCGGCGGCGTCCGGGGCGTCCTCGCGCAGCCGCTCGCGCGCAGCGGCCACGAAGGCGCGGACGATCGAGCTCTCCGGCTCGGCCTCCGGGTGCCACTGGACGCCCAGCACCCACCGCCCGTCCTCCGCCTCGATGGCCTCGGGGAGACCGTCCTCGGTCGCGCGCCCGCTGACGACGAGACCGGCGCCGAGCGCGTCGATCGCCTGGTGGTGGTGGCAGCACGCCTCGTGCACCGACTCCCGGGCGGCGCGGGCCGCGAGGGAGCCGTCTTCGAGCGCGAAGTGGTTCTCGGTCCCGTCGAAGCGCCCGAGCCTGCGCCGGTGGATGCTCTCGCCCCGCTCGTCGGCGAGGTCCTGGCGCAGCGTCCCGCCGAACGCGACGTTCAGGATCTGCATCCCCCGGCAGATCGCGAGCACGGGCAGGTCGCGCTCGAGCGCCGCGCGGAGCACGGCGAGCTCGAAGGCGTCGCGGTCCGGGTAGGTCGTCTCCGTCCCCGGCTCGCGCTCGCTGCCGTAGGTCGCCGGGTCGATGTCGGCGCCGCCGATCAGCATCAGCCCGTCCACGAGGTCGACGAGGGTCTCGGGAGCGCGACTGTCGACGGGAAGGATGACGGCGCGGCCGCCGGCGCTCTGGACGGCGCTCACGTAGGAGTCGGCGACGAGGTGCGCGGTCTGCTCCCAGAAGCTCCAGCGCGCGGACTCCCTGACGGCGCAGATGCCGACGACGGGGAGCGGATCGTCAGACCGCGCGCTCATACCGCGCCCGCTCCCAGTCGCTGACCGCGCCGCGCCACGCCTGGAGCTCCCACTCGCGGGAGGTCGCGTAGTAGTCGCTGAACTGCTCGCCGAGGCCCGCGCGGAGGGCGTCGTCCGCGCGGAATGCCGCGAGGGCGCTCTCGAGCGATCCCGGCAGTGCGGGCAGGTCGTCGCGCGCGTACGCGTCGCCGACCACGGGCGCGGGCGGCTCCGCGCCCGCGCCGCATCCCGTCGGCGGCGGAGACGAGCATTGCCGCGAGCGCGAGGTAGGGGTTTGCGTCCGCGCCCGGGCGGCGGCACTCGATCCGGCACCGCTCCGGCTTCGCCGCGGCGATGACGCGCAGGGCCGCGGAGCGGTTCTCGAGGCCCCAGCTCGCGTTCACGGGCGCGAACCATCCCGGCACGAGGCGCTTGTAGGAGTTGATCGTCGGGTTCAGGAGGAGCGACGAGCCGGCGAGGTGGTCGAGCATCCCGGCGACGGCCGACGTGCACGCCGCAGGCGAGGTCGGCTCCGGCTTTCTCCGGCGCGAAGGCGTTCGTGCCGTCGCGCCAGAAGGAGACGTGCAGGTGGCCGCTCGAGCCCTCCTCGCCGGGGGCGGTCTTGGCGAGGAAGCTGGCGCGGAGGCCGAGGGTCTCGGCGACGCCCTTCATCGCCAGCTTGACGTAGGCGGCGTCGTCGGCGGCGTGCATCCCGTCCTGCGCCGCGAGGTTGAGCTCGAGGAGCCCGGGCCCCGCCTCGGTGTGGATCGCGGCCAGCTCGACGCCGAGCGCCGCGAGCGCGGGCGCAAGGGCCGAGACGAGCTCGTGGTAGCGGCCCGCCTCGACGATCGAGTAGCTGATCCCGCTCGAGAGCGGCTCGTCCTCCGCATCCCACACCCGCACCTCGTACTCGAACGCCGCCCGCACCGCATAGCCGAGGTCGCGCGACCGCGCCGAGGGCGCGGGCGAGGGTCTCGCGCGACGAGAGCTCGCACGCGCTCCCGTCGCGCCAGGACGGGGTCGCCAGGCAGACGCTCCATCCGGGCCGCCACGTCAGCTCGTGCAGGGTGTCGGGCTCCGGCCGGACGACGAGGTCGCCCGGCCCCCGACCGGATCCCGAAGTCCTGGTAGGCGTCGATGGGCGTGTCGACCGGGTCGAGGCCGAGCAGGAGGTCGGTCATCACCGTGCCCTCCTCGACCGCGGTCTCGAAGGCCTCCCTGCGCAGCGCCTTGCCGCGCAGGTAGCCGTTCATGTCCGGCATCGCCAGCAGGACGTACTGCACGTCGCTCACGCCGGGAGCGTGCTCAGGACGCGGCGCTCGACCTCGGCGAGCGTCTCGGCGAGCCGCTCGACCATCTCGGCGAGCTCGCTCGTCGGACGCCGTGTAGGCGGGCGCGAGCAGCGTCGCGTCGCCGGCGAGGCCGTCGGGCGTCGAGTGCGAGGAGGTGACGAGGAGGCCGCGCTCGAGGGCGATCGAGTCGACGAGCGAGGCGGCGTCCAGGTCGGCCGGGCAGGAGGGACTCGCCGTCGCGCGGGTCGACGAGGTCGACCCCGAGGAGGAAGCCCCGGCCCCGCACCTCGCCGACGAGCTCGAGGCCCGCGAGCGCCTCGGCGAGCTCGTCGAGCAGGCGCGGGCCCCGCTCGGCCACGTGCGCGACGAGGTTCTGCCCCGCGAGCTCGTCGAGGACGGCGAGCCCGACGGCGCAGGACTGGGGCGCTCCGTCCCAGGTGTGCCCGTGCTCGAACTCGCGGGAGCCCTGCGCGACGGCGTCGTAGACGTGCTGGCGGCAGAGGATGCCGGCGAGCGGCGCGTAGCCGGCGCCGAAGCCCTTGCCGAAGGTGACGATGTCGGGCTCGAGTGGAAGCCGGTCGGCGGCGAACCACGTTCCGGTACGGCCCGCGCCGGTGACGATCTCGTCGAAGCAGACGAGGAAGCCGTGGCGCTCGCGCCGCTCGGCGAGGCCCTCCCAGAAGCGGTCGGGCGGCGAGTAGCGCGGGCAGGGACGCCCCGCTCACCGGCTCGCAGAAGAAGGCGGCGATCGTCTCGGCGCCCGCCTCCTCGATGACCCGGTCGAGCTCGGCGAGGGCCTGCTCGCCCGTCTCGTCGTGCCGCGGCGTGCTCGGCGGGATGTGGAGGCTCTGCGCGAGGTAGGGCTCGTACGGGGCCCTGGAGGCCGGGCCGGCCGGTGAGCGCGAGCGTGCCGAACGTCGCGCCGTGGTAGGCCTGCGCCGGCGAGACGATCCGCCAGCGCTCGGTCTCGCCCCGCTCGACGTGGTAGGCCCGCGCCAGGCGGAGGGCCATCTCGTTCGCCTCCGAGCCGCCGGAGACGAAGCGGACGCGCGCCATTCCGGGCGCGGCGGTCTCGAGGAGGCGGCGGCCGAGGAGCTCCTGCGCGTCGTTCGTGAAGGCGTGGTAGTAGATGTACGAGAGGCGCTCGGCCTGGGCGGCGGCCGCATCGGCGATGTCGCGGCGGCCGTGGCCGAGGCACGGCGACCATCGCGCCCCCGCCGCAGCGCGTCGAGGATCCGCCGCCCGTCGACTCCGTGGAGCCAGACGCCCTCGCCGCGGTCGATCGAGGGATACGCGAGGTCGAGCTCGCGCGGGAGGACGCTCGTCTCGTCCGCGCGCACGACTGCGGCGGAGCCCGGTCGCGGCCATCTCAGGCTCGCTCTGCCGCGGCCGCGCGATCCGGTCGAGGAAGGCGTCGAAGAGCTTCAGGCTCGCCTCCTTGGCGCTCTGCTGCGCGCTCGTAGGTCTCGGCGAGGAGCCCGTCCGGGTCGACGCCGTGCTCGTCGAGCTCGTGCCGGTAGACGCGCACCCAGTCGTCCATGATCGACGTCGTCACCTCGGGGTGGAACTGCACGCCGAGGCTTCGCCCGATGACGTAGGCCTGTGGGCCCGACCTCGTTCTCGGCGATCACCTCCGCGCCCGGTGGAGCGGTGAACGTGTCGAAGTGCCACTGGAACCACGGGCCCGTCGGCGACGAGCTCCGGATCGCTGCGTGCCGACGGGCAGCCAGCCGATCTCCTCCCGCTCCGACCGGAAGACCTCGCCTCCGAGCACGCGCGCGAGCAGCTGGCCGCCGAAGCAGACGCCGAGGATCGGCACGTCGGCCTCCGTCGCCTCCCGGAAGAAGTCCATCTCGTGCTTGATCCACTCGACGTGGTCCTCGTAGGCGCGCGAACTCCGACCCGAGCGAGACGATGAGCTCGTAGTCGCGCGGGTCGATGTCGTGCGGGTCCTGCTCGTCGATGCGCAGGGTCTCGACCTCGGCGCCGCGGTCCTCGAGCCACTGGAGGACGAGCCCCGGGCGGCGTCGGCTCCTCGTGCTGGATGACGAGCGCGCGCCAGCGCTCTCCTGTGCCGTCGGGCGTGTCATGCGCTCACCGGGGCGGCCTCGAGCTTCCCCTCGACGGCGGCCCACACCTCGCGGAGGGCGCGCGGCGAACCGCTCGACCATCTCGGCCAGCTCCTCGTCCGTCGCGGTGAAGGCGGGCGCGAAGAGCGTCTGGTCGCCGGCGTACCCGTCGCGCGTCGGCTGTGTCGAGAGCAGGATGAGCCCCTGCGCGAACGCCGCCTCGTCGACGCGCCCCGCGACGCGGAGGTCGGGCGGCAGGAACGACTCGCCGTCGCGCGGGTCGGCGTACTCGATCCCGAGCAGGAAGCCGTGCCCGCGGACCTCGCGCACGAGCGGGACGTCGCGGACGGCGTCCTCGATCTCCTGCGCGGAGACGGGCTCCCCGCTCGCGCACGTGCTCGACGAGGCCCTCGCGCCGCAACGCGTCGATGACGGCGAGCGCCGACGGCGCAGGAGAGCGGCGCGCCGTTCCACGTGTGGCCGAGCGGGAAGCGCCGCGAGCCGGCGGCGATCGCCTCGTAGACGTGCTCGCGGCACAGGGCGGCGCCGATCGCCGCGTAGCCCGCGCCGAGGCCCTTCGCCGTCGCGATCACGTCCGGCACGAACGGCAGGCCGTCGGCGGCGAACCAGCTCCCGACCCGGCCGATGCCCGTGACGATCTCGTCGAAGCAGACGAGGAAGCCGTGGCGCTCGCGCCGTTCGGCGAGGCCTTCCCAGAAGCGGTCGGGCGGCCTGTGGGCGGGGAGCGCGGCCGCGCCGATCGCCTCGCAGAAGAACCCCGCGATCGTGTCCGGGCCCGCCTCCTCGATCAGACGGTCGAGCTCGGCGAGCGCCGCGTTCCCGGTCGGGTCGAACCGGTGCGTGCTCGGCGGGATGTGGAGGACGTCCGGGAGGTAGGGCCCGAGCGGGCCGTGGAGGCCCGGACGTCCGGTCAGCCCGAGCGTGGCGATCGTCGGGCCGTGGTAGGCCTGGGCGGCCGAGATGAAGCGCCAGCGGCCGGGCTCGCCGCGCTCGACGTGGTAGCTCCGCGCCAGGCGCAGGGCCGCCTCGTTCGCCTCGGCGCCGCCGGTCACGAAGTAGGCCCGCGTGAATCCCTCGGGCGCGACGTCGACCAGCTCGCGGGCCAGGCGCTCCTGCGCCGGGTTCGTGAGGCGCTCGTTGTGGACGAACGAGAGCCGCGCCGCCTGCTCGCGGGCGGCCTCGAGGAGGTCGGTGCGCCCGTAGCCCAGCGTCGCCGCCATCGAGCCGCCGCTCATCGCGTCGAGGTACCGCGTCCCGGCGGCGTCCTCGAGCCAGACCCCGCTGCCGCGGACGGCGACGGGGTACCGCCGGTCGAGCTCCGGGGGGAAGAGCCGGGTGTCGTCGCTGCCGACGGACGCCTGCATCGGTGTCGCTCCCTCGCTCATGGGGTACAGATCATGCCGCAGAACGGGCCTCTCCGGCACTCTCGCGGCGTATAGTTGCTGCCCCTGCGGAACCATCGGGCACCTCGGGCCGGACGTCGTCCGGTCGCGCGAGCGGCCGTGGTCGCCGTCGCCGTGGGGCTGGGCCTCGTCGCCGCGCCGACCGCCGCGGCCGCGGTCTCGCTCACGGTCTCGCCCGACGTCGCCACGTTCGGCTCCACCGTCGTCTTCACGGGAGCGGTCACGCCGCAGGCCGCGACGCCCGTCCAGATCGTCCTCCAGCTCGGAGGCGGCGGCGAGCGGACGCTCGCGAGCGGCACGACGAAGGCGGACGGGAGCTTCCGGCTCACGGCGGCCGCGGGCACGCCGGGCAACGTGGTCGCGCGGGCCAACAGCGAGGAGAGCTCGCCCGTGTCACTCCGGATCAGGCCGCGGCTCGAGGCCCGAATCCGCGGGCTCCGGGTCCTCGGGGCCTCGCTCGTCGTGCGCGGCCGGGTCAGGCCCGCCGAGGCCGGCGCGGTGGCGCTCAGGATCCGGGGCCGGACGACCGTCCTCGCCGTCGGCGGCAACGGGCGGTTCGGCGGCAGGGTGGAGGCGCGACGGGCAGGCAGGCTCACCGCGCGCTTCGTGCTCCAGCCTGCGGCGGGGTTCGTCGAGGTTCGCCGAAGCCGGACCACCCGGATCACGACGCCCGGCCTCGGACTCGGTGCCAGGGGGCCCGCCGTGCGATTCCTCGAGCGGCGGCTGGACGACCTCCGCTACGCGATCCGCGGCGTGAACGGGTACTTCTCCTCCGACACGCGCGACGCGCTGTATGCCTTCCAGAAGGTGAAGGGCCTCTCGCGGACTGGAACTGCGGGCCCGCGGGTGTGGCGCGAGCTGCGCACGGCGCGGACGCCGAGGGCCTTCGAGCCCCACGGCGACCACATCGAGGTCTTCAAGGGGCGCCAGGTGCTTTTCGAGGTGCGCGCGGGGAAGGTCGTCCGCGTCTCGCACGTCTCGACCGGCGCGACTGGCAACACCCCGGTCGGGACCTGGCACGTCTACGGCAAGACGCCGGGCTTCAACGGAAGCCACATGTACTACTCGATGTTCTTCCTCCGCGGCTTCGCGATTCACGGGTACGCCTCCGTGCCGCCGTACCCGGCGAGCCACGGGTGCGTCCGGATCCCGCTCTGGTTCGCGCCCGGCCTCTACTCGCGCTGGCCGGTCGGCACGACCGTCCGGGTCTACGCCTCCTAGGACACGGCTAGCTCTGCTTGGTGGTCTGCCGCTCGACGCGGATGCCCGCCCGCTCGAGCTGCTCGGCCATCCGGAGATGGTCCTCTTCGAGGATGCGGGCGATGCTGTGCGCGAACGCGTGGACCGTCGGCGCCTCGCCCTCGGTGCGCATGGCCCGGATGAGCTCGTCCTGGAGCCGGTCGCGGATCTCTTCCTCGCTCAGGCCGAACATGTGTCTCCCTTCCTTGTGGTGCCGTCCTCCACAGTCTCTTCCCGGCCGGCCGGGATCGCATCGGTGAACACGCCGATCCCGCCTTCGGACAAGTGGCACGCCGTGGCCGCGCCGCGGCCGGATCCGTAGTTGGCCGAAGCCGACGTCAGCGTCGTCTCCGATGACGCCGGGCGGTGCGGCGGCGAGGATGCCGCCGACCACGAGCCCACGGAGGCGATTGTGACGGACGCCGTCCGAGCCGACTCGGTCGTGCTTTCCGGCAGAGCGGGCGGAGGCGCCGGCGCGCGGCTGGAGCTGCCCGCCGACCTCATCGTCCCCGCCGATGCCTTCGGGTGCGTCGTCTTCGCCCACGGGAGCGGGAGCACCCGGCTCAGCCCGCGGAACCGGCTCGTGGGCGGGGTCCTCGAGGAGGCGGGGCTCGCGACTCTCCTCTTCGACCTGCTCCTGCCCGAGGAGGCGGCCGACCGCCGGAACGTCTTCGACGTGGAGCTGCTCGCCGAGCGCCTCGAGGGGGCCACGCGCTGGCTCGAGACGCGGCCGGAGCTCGGCGGGCTGCCGGTCGGCTACTTCGGAGCGAGCACGGGGGCGGCGGCCGCGCTCTGGGCGGCCGCGGAGATCGGGAGTCGTATCAGCGCGGTCGTCTCCCGCGGAGGGCGACCCGATCTCGCCCAGGCTCGACTCGAGGAGGTGCGGAGCCCGACGCTCCTCGTCGTCGGGGAACGCGACGAGCTCGTGCTCGAGCTCAACCGGGAGGCGCTCGGGCGGCTCGACTGCGAGGCCGAGCTCGAGGTCGTGCCCGGCGCGACCCATCTCTTCGAGGAGCCGGGTACCCTCGAGGAGGTGGCTCGGCTCGCGCGGGGCTGGTTCGTCCGTCACCTGGGGGCTTGCGGGTGACCGTCGGCGAGCACAGCCGCGTCGAGGAGCTTCGCCGGCTCGAGGACGTCGTCTGGGAGCTTCCCGCGACGTCCCGGGCAGACATGCGCGTCCCGGCCCGTATCTTCGCCGACCGCGAGCTGCTCGACGCGATCGCGGGCGACCGCTCGCTCGAGCAGCTTCAGAACGTCGCCACGCTGCCGGGGATCGTCGACGCGGCGCTCGGCATGCCGGACATCCACCAGGGCTACGGCTTCCCGGTCGGCGGCGTCGCGGCGATCGACTCTGCGACCGGCGTGATCTCCCCCGGCGGGGTCGGGTATGACATCAACTGCGGCGTTCGCCTGCTCGCGCTCCCGATCTCGGTCGACGAGCTCGGCGCCCGGCGGGAGGCTCTGATCCACGAGATCTCGCGGGCGGTGCCCGCCGGCACGGGCAAGCGCCGTGGAGACGTCTTCCGGGGAGAGGAGCTCGAACGGGTGCTGCGGGACGGGCCGCGGTACCTCGTGCAGCACGGGATCGGGACCGCCGACGACCTCGAGCACACCGAATCCGAAGGGTGCCTGGAGGGCGCCGACCCGGCCGCGGTCTCCGAGCGGGCTCGGGCGCGTGGCACCGGCCAGCTGGGGACGATCGGCGCCGGGAACCACTTCGTCGAGCTGCAGCGGGTCGAGGAGATCTTCGACGGTGCGACCGCCGACGCCTTCGGTCTCCGCGAGGGCCAGGCGACGGTTCTCATCCACTCCGGCTCTCGCGGCCTGGGTCACCAGGTCTGTACCGACTCCGTGAAGCTGATGGAGGCGGTCCAGGCCGACTACGGCATCGAGCTCCCCGACCGGCAGCTCGCCTGCGCGCCGCTCTCGTCCTCCGAGGGGCGGGCCTATCTCGCCGCGATGGCGGCGGCGGCGAACTTCGCGTTCGCCAATCGCCACGTCATGGCCCACGAGGTGCGCGAGGCCGCGCGCAGGATCCTCGGGGACGCCGCGGCCGAGGGCACCCGGCAGGTCTACGACGTCGCACACAACGTGGCCAAGATGGAGAGGCACGGCGATCGCGAGCTCTGCGTCCACCGCAAGGGCGCGACCCGCGCGTTTCCGGCCGGGTCGGAGGAGATACCCGTCGCATACAGGAGCGTCGGGCAGCCCGTCTTCATCCCGGGCAGCATGGGCACCGCGAGCTTCGTCCTCGCCGGGGAGGCCGGCTCCCTCGAGCGCTCGTTCGGGACGACGTGCCACGGCGCGGGGCGGCGGATGAGCCGGACGGAGGCGCGGCGTCGCGTGACGGGTGCGGAGCTTCGCAGGCAGCTCGAGGAGCAGGGGATCGTCGTGCGCTGTCCCTCGAACCGGGGGCTCGCCGAGGAAGCGCCGTCCGCGTACAAGGACGTGGAGCGGGTGGTCGGGGTCGTGGAGCGAGCGGGTCTCGCCAGGCGGGTCGCCCGCCTCCGCCCCGTCGGCGTCATCAAGGGCTGAGAAACGCAGAGGGGCCGCGGGGTATGGCTCCCGCGGCCCGTCCGCTCGTCCGCTCAGGCCTTCTTGCCGAGCGCGATCTTGCGCGGCTTCGTTGCCTGCAGCTTCGGCGCGTGGATCTCGAGAACGCCCTTCTCGAAGTCGGCCTTGACCGCCTTCGTGTCGGCCTCGACCGGCAGCTGGAAGCGCCGCTCGAAGCTCTTCTCGAGCCGCTCGTGGAGGCGATAGGCCTTCTCCTTCTTCTCCTTCTCCTCCTCGCGCTGACCCGTCACGCAGACGGTGTGATCCGTGACCTCGATCTCAAGCTCCTTCTCCTCGAAGCCGGGCACCTCGAGCTCGACGACGAACTCGTCGTCGGTCTCGTAGACGTCGGCGGCCGGGAGAAGCGACGGAACGAGCCCCGCCTCGTCGAAGAGGCGGCGCATCCGCAGGTTCATCGCCTCGAGCTCGCGGAACGGTGTCCATCTCACGACCTCCATGAATCCTCCTTCCGGGTCCGAGATCTCTCCACCCTCCATCGTCCTTCGCGCGCGCACCTTCGGCATCGGCGAGGCCGCCGATCGGGAGTGTGGGGAACTACGTAACCGCCGGCGAGGACTACGAGCGATCGTGCCGGAAGTGCTCGACGATCGCGTCGCTGCCGGGAAAGAGGACGCTCTCGTGGCCCGTGTCCTGCCAGCGGACGCGGAACGGAGGATGCCCTCCCGTCCCGAGCACCTCGAGGACCTCGGCGTCGCGCTCCGGCTCGCCGACGCGGTGAGAACGGACGATCAGGCGGTCACCCGGAGCCGCGGTCGGGAACGCGGGCGGCACAGCGGGGCCGGTGGCCGCCTTCGCCCGCGGCGCGGGCTTCGCCGCCGTCCGGCGGGCAGGCGCTGCGCGCTTGATCGAGACACGGGCGTCGCTTCCGGGAGTGACGATCGACTCGTGGCCGTCCTCCCAGCGCACGCGGTACCGCGGTCGGTCGGGCGGGCCGAGGGTCTCCAGGATCTCGCCCGTCCGGTGGGCGCCGCCCACCCCCCGTGAGTCGAGCCAGATTCGGTCCCGACCCCGTTTCCTGCTCATTCGGCCCGCTCCGTGTTCGCGCGGGCGGGCCAGCTCAGACCGGAGCAGTCGACCGAGACGACACCCGGCACGTGACGGACGGACGCCTCCAGCCGAGCCGCGGTCGCCGCGCTCTCGACGCTGCCCCTGACGGTGACCCGTCCACCTTCGACGGCGAGGTCGAGGCCGGCGGGCGAGATCGGCAGGTCACCGGCCGCCACGAGGGTGAGGAGCTCCTCCTGGATGTCACTGTCCGGGCGGATGAAGGCCCTGACGAGGTCGGCTCGCGACACGATGCCGGCGAGGCAGTCGTCCACGACCACGGGGAGGCGGTTGACGCCCGCGTCGACCATGACGCGGGCGGCCTCGCTGAGCGGGCGGTCGGCCTCGATGGTCAGGGCCGGCTCGGTCATCGCCTCGTAGGCCGTCGTCGCATTCAGCCGACGCTCGTCCGCGTCCTCGCGGCCCGAGAGCTGCGCGAGGATGTTTCCGGCGGCCGGCCGCGTGACGGCCTTGACGATGATGTCGGCCTCGGAGACGACGCCGAGGACGCGGCGGTCGGCGTCGACCACCGGCACGCCCGAGACGCCGCGCTCCACGAGCAGCTCCGCGACCTGTTTGAGCGACGCCTTTGGCCCGACGGACGCAACGTTCACCGTCATCACGTCTCTCACGGTCATGCGGCCACCCTGCCGGAGCACGTGCCCGCGGGCATCGGGGAACACGCCGATCCGCGCTGCCGGGGAACTACCGACCTCCTACCGGTCGAGCCCAGCCAGGGCGAGCGTCTCGTCCAGCCCGCGCACGCCCTCGGCCGCGCCGACGGCGGTCACCGCGAGGGCGCCCGTCGCGTTGGCGAGCGCAGCCGCGCGCTCGAGCGGCCAGCCCGCGAGGACGCCGTAGAGGAGGCCGGCGACGAACGCGTCGCCCGCGCCGGTCCCGTCGACTACCGAGACTGACGGCGCGTCCACCCGGCCCTCGAAGCCGTCCCCGGAGACGTAGCAGCCCTCGGCCCCCATCTTGAGCGCGACGGTGCCGACTCCGGCCTCCCGCAGCCAGGCGGCGACATCGGCCGGAGCCTCGTGGCCCGAGATCGCGCGGCCCTCCGCGAGGCTGGGCGCGATCAGATCGAGGTGGGGGAGGCTCGGCACGATGCGCTCCCATCGCCCGGTGGCGTCCCAGACCGTGTCGAGGCTCGTCAGCAGCCCGTGCGCCCGCGCCCCCGCGAGCAGCGCCGCGGTCGGGTCTCCGTCGAGCCCCGGCATCACGAGAGCGCCGGCGACGTGCAGCGCCCGGCCCGAGTAGAGAACGTCGGGGTCGAGCTCGTCCGCCCGGATCTGCCCGCTCGCGCCGGGAAGGTGCAGGAACGTACGCTCGCCCTCCGCGTCGACGAGGACGATGCTCGCCGACGTGGAGACGGACGGGTCCCGGAGGACGCCGCGCCGGTCGACGCCGCGGGCGTCGAGGAGGCCGACCAGGAAGTCGCCGAAGGGGTCCCGGCCGACCTTGCCGACCGCCGCGGCGTGCCGACCGAGCCGCGTGAGCGCGCTTGCCGTGTTGAGAGCGCAGCCGCCGCCGTGGAGCGTGATCTCGTCCACGAGCTCGAGCGAGCCGCGCGGAGGCAGGCCGTCGACGGGGCGGGCGATCGCGTCCGCGACCAGGATCCCGACGCAGACGACGTCGACCGGCGCGGTCACGACGTCAGGCTTCCCACGGCGCGCGCGATCAGGAGCCCGATCGTGACCATCGCGGCCACGGCCTGGACGCCCATCGCCATCTTGGCTCTCGGCGACAGCGGCACGGTGTCGGTCGGGCTGTACGCCGTCGAGGTGGTCAGCGCCAGGAACAGGTAGTCGACGAACGAGGGCTGCCAGCCGGGCGAGATCTCGCGGCCCTCGGGGGAGTTCTGGGTGAAGAGGAAGTCGGCTGGCGGCGCGGCCTCCGGCTGCGCGCGGGCGATGGGCCCGCCGCGGTCGAGCTCCCAGTAGAGGAGTGCGAACACGAGCACGATCGTCCCCCAGAGCACGACCGCCGCCTGGATCAGGCCCTCCCCCGCGGCACCCTCGCTGATGACGGCGTCGGCGAGGAGGCCGAGCCCTGCGAGCGTCGCGACCACGGGGATCCCGATCAGGGCGAGTGCGAGCCGTTGTCGCGTCCGGCTCGGGCGCGCGCACTCTCCCGGAGTCGTGACGACCAGGGCGACGAGCAGGAGCCCCTCGACCGCGGGGACGAGCCAGCCCGGCCCGATCGTCAGCTTGTCGGGCAGCGTGAGGTACAGCAGGATCGCCACGAGCACGGTGAGCTGCGCGGGCCAGAAGGGATCGGGCCGCGCGATGTCCAGGCGGATCCGGCGGACGATGGAGCCCATCGTGATCGCCGAGTCTGGCAGGTCGAAATCGGTTCCGGCGCCGGGAGACCCTATGTCCGGCGCCGGAACCTGCCGGCCGGAAGCGCTCGTGCGGCCCGACGACGATGACCACGAGCGTCACGTCGCCTCTCTTCCGCGTCTCACACTCGGCGGCACCGTAAAGAGGCGCGCGTCAAGAACCGCTCAAGGCCGTGGCCGGATCCTCGGTAGGAAGCCGCCCTGCGGGATCACCAAGGAGTCATGGGCGCTCAGCAGATCAGGGGCGCGCGCGAGGCGTTCGAGGTCGTCCGGTGGCGGCGGCAGCAGCTTGCCGCTGCTGGATTCGACGCTCCGCTCGCGTCGAGGCTCTCGCGGGATCCGCGGTGGGACCTCCACGCCCTGATCGAGCTCGTCGGGCAGGGCTGCGCGCCGGAGCTGGCGGTACGGATCCTGGAGCCGCTCGACAGGGTGGCGGCCGCGTGAGCCTCCCGACGGTGAAGACCTCGCTCACGTCGTCGGCGAACGGCGTGATTGAGAGCGGAGGGGGAGGGATTCGAACCCTCGATCCGCCAAACGACGGATAACGGTTTTCGAGACCGCCGCATTCGTCCGCTCTGCCACCCCTCCGACGGGTTCGTGCGAGCGTGCTGCGGAGCGGAGAAGGAGGGATTCGAACCCTCGAAGGAGGTTTGTACCCCCTTAACGCCTTAGCAGGGCGCCGCCTTCGTCCACTCGGCCACTTCTCCAGGTGCCGGGCCATGGTACCAGCGGGATTTCCGGCCCCAGACGTGACGAAGCCCGCCTCGGTTTGGGTAGGAGCCGCACGACCGAAACGGGCCTTCGCCAGACGCCGGGGATGTGAGGGGAGCCGGCACCTGCATCATCGCCCGGACGCGGGCCGGTGCCGTCCCTCCATAGGGGGATTCGAGCCACTACGCTCGCGGTGATGCGCATCGGCCGTCGCGACGTCGCGCTCACGAATCTCGACAAGGTCTTCTTCCCCGGCCCGGGGCTCACGAAGGGCGACCTCGTCCGCTACTACGTCGACCTCGCTCCGGCCGTCCTCACCCACGTCCAGCGCCGCCCGATGCAGATGAAGCGCTACCCGAACGGGGTCGAGGGCGAGTTCTTCTACCAGAAGCGCGTTCCGAGGCCGCACCCGGACTGGCTCGACACCGTCCACATCGTCTTCCCGGGCAGCGGCCGCACGGCCGACTTCCCCGTCGTGACCGACGCGGCCGGCCTCGCCTGGATCGCCAACCTCGGCTGCATAGAGATGCACACGTGGCACGCCCGGGTCGCGGACGTCGAGCGGCCCGACTACCTTCTCATCGACCTCGACCCGAGCGAGGGCAATCCGTGGGAGCTCGTGCCCGAGATCGCCCTCGTCGTGAAGGAGGTCATGGACGAGCTCGGCCTCGCGAGCTTTCCCAAAACCTCAGGCGCGACCGGGTTCCACATCCTCGCCCCGATCCGGCCCGAGCTCCACTTCCCCGAGGTCCGCCGCTTCGCGAAGGCGCTCGCGCAGGAGGTCGAGCGCCGGATCGACGACCAGGACGTCGCGACGACCACCTGGAAGGTCGCGGACAGGAGCGGCGTCTTCGTGGACTACGGCCAGAACGCGCGCGACCGGACGATCGCGTCGGCGTACTCGATCCGGCCGACCCCCGACGCGCGCGCGTCGGCGCCGCTCCGCTGGGAGGAGGTGCCGAGCGTCGACCCCGCCGCCTTCACGCTCGAGACGATGCGCGACCGGGTCGCCGAGGTCGGCGACCTCACGGCGGGCATGTGGAAGCGGAAGGTCAGCCTCGCCTCCCGCTTCGAGCAGCTCGGCCTCGAGCAGCCCAAGTAACAGACTGTTACTTGCGGCCCAGAAGCCCCGGCACGGTCGGGTCGCCCTTCCTCGGCCGGGGGCGCACCTGGTCGACGGTGCACTGGTCCGGATCCTTGTCCGGCCGGAAGCGGAGGAAGCGGGAGTTGTGGCGGAAGCGGCCCTTCTGCCACTTGTCGTAGCGCACCTCGACGACGAGCTCCGGCGGCACGGAGCTCCATTCGAGGTCTGCCTTCGGCTTCCACCGGCTCGGCGCGCCGCGGGGCCTCCGCTCCGGGTTCGGCCCGAGGAGCGGCTCGACGCGGCTCAGGATCTCCTCGCGCTTCTTGCCGCTCGCCGGCGCCGAGCCGACCGGGCGGAGCTCGCCGTTGTCGTAGAGGCCGAGCGCCAGGCTGGCGATGCCGGTCCCCTTCTCGCTCCACGTGACGCCGACGACGACGCAGTCGGCCGTCCGCTCCCCCTTCACCTTCCGGACCGCCTCGCGCGACCCCGGTAGGTACGGCATGTCGAGGCGCTTGGCGATGACGCCGTCGAAGCCCGCCACCTCGAGCCTGTCGAGCCACTTCTGCGCGACGGCGAGGTCGCCGGTCGCGGGGGAGACGTCGAACGGCAGCGTCTCCACCTTCGCGCGCCGCTCGACGAGCGGGCGGTCGTGGAAGGCCTCGCCGTCCCAGAGGAGGACGTCGAAGGCCACGAAGCCCGCCGGGATCTCGGCCGAGAGCTTGCGCACCCGGCTCTCGGCGGGGTGCAGGCGCATCTGGAGGGCGTCGAAGTCGAGCCCGCCCTCGCGCTCGATGACGATCTCCCCGTCGACGGCCGACCCGGGAGGCAGGCGGTCGCCGAGCGCTTCGAGCTCGGGGAAGTAGCGGAGGAGGGGCCGGGCGTTGCGGCTCCACAGGTGGAGATCGCCGTCGAGGTTCTCGAGGATCCCGCGGAAGCCGTCCCACTTCGGCTCGTACTGCCAGCCGTCCGGATCGGGGAGCTCGTCGACGAGCTCGGCCTCCATGGGAGGAAACGGGAGCTTGGGCGAAACCTTTGAGGCCATGTCGCTCGTCTAAACGCTAACGACACTCATGCGACGCGTGGCGATCACAGGTATCGGGGCAGTCACGCCCCTCGGAAACGACGCCCCCACGACGTGGAGCCGGCTGGTCGCCGGCGAGAGCGGGGTGGACGTCATCCAGGCGTTCGATCCGAGCGAGTTCCCCGTCCGCATCGCCGCCGAGGTGAAGGACTACGACCCGACCGGAGCCGCGTCGCCGCGGGACGTCCGCAAGTTCGACCGCAACGTCCTCTTCGCTCTCACCGCCGGGAAGGAAGCTCTCGCGGACGCCAGCACGAACGGCTTCGACCCGGAGCGCGTGGGCGTCGTGATCGGCAACTGCATCGGCGGCTTCAACGAGCTCATGCGCCAGTACGACGTCCTCCACGAGCGCGGCCCCGACAGGGTCTCGCCGACCTTCCTCGCCAACGTCCTCGTCGACTCGGCGAGCGGCCAGCTCGCCATCGAGCTCGGGATCCGCGGGCCGAACTACGCGATCGTCTCCGCATGCGCGACCGGCTCGCACGCGATCGGCGAAGGGGCGGAGCTCATCCGCCGGGGCGACGCCGACGTGATCCTGGCCGGGGGGACCGAAAGCTGTATCCACCCCCTTATCCTCGCCGGGTTCTGCTCGATGCGCGGTCTCGCGGCGGAGAACGGCGACCCGAAGACGGCCGCGCGACCCTTCGACGCGACCCGCCAGGGGTTCGTCATGGCCGAGGGCGCCGCCGTCATGCACCTCGAGGAGATGGAGGCCGCGAAGGCACGTGGAGCCCGGATCTACGCGGAGGTCCTCGGCTACGGAGCCTCGAACGACGCCCACCACATGCTCCAGCCGGACCCGGACTCGGTCGGGGTCGCCGAGATGATGCGCCGTGCGCTCGACCGGGCAGGGGTGTCGCCCGAGCAGGTCGACTACATCAACGCTCACGGGACGGGAACGCCGCTGGGCGACGTCGCAGAGACGAACGCGATCAAGGAGGTCTTCGGCGCACACGCCCACGATCTGGCCATCTCGTCGACGAAGTCCATGGTCGGGCACATGTTCGGCGCGGCCGGCGCGATCGAGGCGATCGTGAGCGCGCTCGCGATCCACGAGGGGGTCATCCCGCCGACGATCAACTACCGCCATCCGGATCCCGCCTGCGACCTCGACTACGTCGCCGAACGAGGCGCGTGAGGCGACCATCCGGGTCGCGCTCTCGAACGCCATGGGCCTGGGCGGGCACAACGGCTGCGTCCTCCTCGGCCGGGTGGACTGAGGTCCGGCGGAGGGTTTATTGTCCTGCGCCACATGCGCAGGGCCACGCTGCTCGCGCTCGTCTCCGTCGCCGTGACGGCGCTCGCCGCCTGCGGCGGCGGCTCGGGCGGCGGCGGCGGAGGCGGCGGGGACCTCCAGCAAGAGGCGGCCCAGGTGAGCGCGCTCCTCGATCGGATCGAGGCGCTCCCGACCACGGCGACGACGGATCAGGAGTTCACGCAGCAGCTCGCGCAGATCCGCGCGCAGGTGCAGGTCGAGGTCGAGAACGTCGCCGACGCCGACGCGCCCGAGGAGCTCGAGTCGGAGCGCGACAAGCTGTCCAACCGCCTGCGCTCGCTCCGCACGTCGCTCGGCCGGGTCCAGGGGCTCGCTGCGGGCGGAGACGTGGAGTCCGCCAAGACCGCGATGGGTCAGCTGCTGTCCGTCGCCGAGATCAGGGACACGATCGAGACCATCGAGGGCTCGTCGAGCTCCGGCTAGGCCGGCTCGACGACCCCGGGCGTGATCTCGGCGACCGAGTCGAGGACGACGTCTGCGACCGCGAGCGCGTCCTCGGCCGGCGGGAACTGCGGGTTGGGGACGGCGAGCACCCGCATCCCCGCCGCCTTCGCGCTGAGGATGCCGTTCTCCGAGTCCTCGATCGCCGCGCAGCGATCGGCGCCGGCGTCCAGTCGCCGTGCGGCCTCGAGGTAGACGTCGGGGCTCGGCTTCCCGCGCGGGACCTCCTCGGAGGAGACGGTCGCCGCGAAGAAGCGGTCGAGCCCGGAGACCGCGAGGACGAGGTCGATGATCTCGCGGTTCGAGGAGGACGCGAGCCCGAGCGGCCAGCGTGCCGCGAGGGCCTCGACGACCTCGGCCGCGCCGGGGATGAGCGGTAGCGCCTCCCGGTAGCGGTCCTCGAGGCGCCGCACGACCTCCGCGTTGATCTCCTCAGGGGACTCGCGCAGCCCGATGACGTCGCGCATGTAGACGGACCACTCGACGGAGCTCATGCCCATCATGTCGCGCGAGGCATCGGCGTGCCAGCGGCCCCCGCGCTCCTCGGCGAGCTGCTGCCGGATCTCGTCCCAGACGTGCTCGGAGTCGACGATGATCCCGTCCAGGTCGAAGACGACGGCCTCGATCACAGCGTCAGGTAGTCCTGGCCGACGTGGACGAGGGCGGGCCCGTTGCTTCCCCGCTCGACGGAGAACACCTCGCCGACGAAGAGCGAGTGGTCTCCGGTCGCGTGCTCGGCGACGCACGTGCACTCGAGCCAGCCGAGCGCGCCCTCGAGGAGCGGGGCGCCCGAGGAGCCCTCCCGCCAGGCGATCCCGTGCCAGTGCGCGAGCGGCGGCACGCCGCGCGCGAAGTGCTGCGCCACGGCCTCCTGACCGCCGGCGAGCAGGCTGAGGGCGAATGTCCCCGCCCGGCGCAGCAGCTCGTGCATCGCCGCCTGGCGGCTGATCGCGACGCCGACGAGCGGGGGCTCGAGCGAGAGCGAGACGAACGACCCGACGGTCAGGCCCAGGCGGTCGTCGTCGACCGACACCGTCAGCACCACGACCCCGGCGGGGTGGCCGCGCAGGAGGGAGCGGAGCTCGTCGCCGAGGCTCAGCTCTGCCGCTCGGGCTGGAGCGACGACAGGAGCTCGGGCTCCTCGCGGCCGGGAGGCGCAGGCCTCCGGGAGGAAGTCGTTCAGCTCGAGCACGAGATCGCGCAGCCGGTCGAGCGCCTGCTGGCGGCGCTCCTCGAGGATCCTGATTTCGTCGCGGAGGGCTTCGTGGCGCGTCCTGGCCTCTCCCTCGATCCGGCCGGCCATCTCCTGCGCGGCCTCGCGCACGGCGCGGGCGTGCTCCTCCGCGTCGGCGAGGATCCGTCGCGCCTCCTCCTCCGCCTCGCGACGCTGCTGGGTTCCGTAGCTGTCCACCGCCGAGCGGACGTCCTGCGCGTAGTCCTCGGCATCGGACCGGGTTCGCTCCGCCTCCCGCGTCAGCTCCTCGATCCGGGAGGACGCGCTGCCCTGCGCCTGGTCGAGGATCGCCGCCGCCTCGGCGCGCGCGTCTGCGCGCATTCTCTCGGCCGCGTCCTCGGCGGCGCGGAGCACGCCGGCGACGGCCTCCCCGATGTCGGCAGAGCCCTCGGCTCCTCTCCCACGTCCTCTCCTTCCTCGACGGCGACGCGCAGCTTAGTGCATCCCACGGGACACGATGCAAGCGGTGCGGCAGACTACGGCCGTGCCGCACATCCGACTGACCGACGTCGACGAGGCGACCGGGCCCCTCGCGAAGGAGTACGCCGCCGCGATGGGGCGGGCGGGGAAGGTCTTCAACATCGTCAAGGCGATGTGCCTGAACCCGACCGTCCTCAACCGCTCGATGGCGCTCTACGCCGCGATCATGTTCGGCCCGTCGGAGCTGTCGCGGGCCGAGCGGGAGTTGCTGGCGGTCGTCGTCTCGGTCGCGAACGACTGCCACTACTGAATTCGCGCGCACGCCGACGACCTCCGTGCCGAGGGCGCACCAGACGAGTTGGCCGAGCACGCGATGCACGACTACCGAAACGCGGACCTCGAGCCGCGTGTGCGCGCGCTCTGCGATCTCGCGGTCACGATGACGGCGGAGCCGGCGAGCGTCACGCGGGTGCACATGGACGCGCTCCGTGCGCTGGATTGGAGCGACGCCGCGATCCACGACGCGATCCAGGTGATCTCCTACTTCAACTACATCAACCGGATCGCCGACGCGGTCGGGATCGAGGACGAGCCCGAGTGGCGCTGACGGCCGGCCCGGCCACCATCTAGGCTCCCGCTCGCCATGAAGATCGTCGTCCTCGGGGCCGGCCAGGTCGGTACGACCATCGTCGAGGCGCTGCACTCCGACCACGAGCTGACGGTCGTCGACCTCGACGCGGCCCGCCTCCAGGCCATCGGCTATCGCTACGACGTCCGCTCGGTGACCGGCAACGGGGCGACGCGGCGAGTCCTCCAGGACGCGGGCATCGAGGCGGCCGACCTCATGATCGCCTGCACGTCGCGGGACGAGATCAACCTCGTCGCCGCGACGCTCGTGAAGAAGCTCTCGCCGGCGCTGACGATCGTCCGCACCTCGAACCCCGAGTACCTCGAGGCGTGGCACGAGCGCCAGATCGAGGTCGACTTCATGGTCTCCTCCGAGCTCGAGACAGCGCACGCCGTCTCGCGCACGATCGGCGTGCCGGCGGCCAAGCAGACCGACATCTTCGCCGACGGCCAGGTCCAGATCGTCGAGTTCGACGTCCCGCTCGGGGGAGACGGGGCGACCGGGCCGTACCGAGAGCTCGTCGGGCCTCCGCTCAAGGAGGCGACGATCCCGAAGGACTCGAAGGTCGCGGCGATCATCCGGGCCGACAGCATGCTCGTGCCCCGCGGCGACCAGGCGATCGCGCCGGGCGACCGGATCATCGTCATCGGCTCGCCCAGCGCCGCGCGGGAGTGGGGAAGGATCATGGCCCGCGGCCAGCACACCGTGGGCGACGTCGTCATCTTCGGCGCGGGTGCCACCGGGCTCGCCATCGCACAGGTCCTCCTCGAGGAGCAGCACATCCGTGTCCGCGTCGTCGAGCCGCGGGAGGAGCGCGCCCGGGAGGTCGCCGAGGAGCTCCCCGAGGCCCGCGTCTACTGCGCCTCGGGGATCGACTCGGAGTTCATCGAGCGCGAGCGGATCGGGCATGCCCGCGCCGCGGTCTTCGCGATGCGCGAGGACGCGAAGAACCTGTACGCGGCGATGCTGGCCAAGGTGCACGGCATCGGCTTCACGATCGGGATCGTCCACGAGCCGTTCTCGATCGAGGTCTTCGAGCGCGCCGGGATCGACGTGGCCGTCAACCCGCGCTCGGTGACGGCCGAGGAGATCGTTCGCTTCGCCCACGACCCGCGGATCCGCCAGCTCGCCATGCTCGAGGGCGATCGCTACGAGGTCCTCGACATCACCGTGCGCGAGAGCAGCCGGCTCGTCGGCAGGCCCTTCAAGGAGCTGCCGATGACCGGCTCGCTGATCGGCGCGATCGTCCGCGACGGCAGCGCGATCTTCCCGCACGGCGAGGACCAGCTCGAGCCCGGCGACCGCGCGATCATCTTCACCGAGTCGCGGCGGGTTGCCGAGGTCGAGAAGGCTTTGTGAGCGCTGCCGCGGAGCGGCTCCGCGTCAGCGTCGAGGTCGGCGCGGCGCTCAACCTCGTCGGCTCGCTGGTCAAGTACCTGTCGCTCGCCTTCCTGTTCCCGACAGCGCTTGCACTCGGCTACTCGGAGTCGCCCTGGCCGTTCGTGCTCGCCGGCCTGATGACCGCCGCCTTCGGGTACGGGCTCGAGCGCGTGACCCGCGGGAAGGAGCGCGTAGGCATCCGCGAGGGCTTCCTCGTCGTCGCCCTGACCTGGGTCCTGGGCGCCGCGGTCGTCTCGCTCCCCTACCTCCTCTCCGGCGAAGACCAGCTCTCGCACCCGGTCGACGCGTACTTCGAGTCGATGTCGGGCATGACCACGACCGGCGCGAGCGTTCTCACGGACATCCCCGCGGTGGGCCGCTCGCTCCTCATGTGGCGGCAGTTCAGCCAGTGGCTCGGCGGCATGGGGATCATCGTCCTCGCCCTCGCCGTGCTGCCGCGCCTGCGCGTGGGCGGGCGCCAGCTGATGGAGTCGGAGCTTCCCGGCCCCGAGCTCGACGCGCTCACCGTCTCCATCAAGGACACGGCCCGCCGGCTCTGGCTCCTGTACGTGGCCTTGACCGCGGTGCTCATCCTCATCCTCGCCACCCTCGGGTGGGCAGGGGTCGACGAGCGCATGGGCCTCTACGAGTCAGTTGCCTATGCGTTCACGACCATGCCGACGGGCGGCTTCGGCACGGAGCCCACGTCGGCCGAGCTGTTCGCACCCGCCTCCCAGTGGGTTCTCGTCCTCTTCATGGCGATCGCCGGAGCCAACTTCGCGCTCCTCTACCGGGCCCTGCCGCGGCGGCGGCCGGCGGCGCTCCTCCGGGACGAGGAGTTTCGGTTGTACGTCGGCCTGCTCGTCGGCGGCTCGCTCCTGCTTGCGGTCATCCTCTGGGACGCCGGCCTCCACACGGGCGAAAGCGCCTTCCGGACCGGGACATTCCAGGCGGTCTCGATGATGACGACGACCGGCTACGGGAGCACCGACTTCGCCACCTGGGTCGTCACCGTGCCCGCGGCGGCGATGATCCTCGTCGCGCTGATGTTCCCGGGCGGCTCCGCGGGGTCCACCGGCGGCTCGATCAAGGTCGTCCGGCACCTCGTGATCGGGAAGGTTCTCCGGCGGGAGCTCGACCAGACCCTCCACCCGGAGTACGTGGCGCCGATCCGGATCAACCGCTTCACGGTCGACGAGCGGACCGTGCGGGCGGTGATCGCCTTCGTCCTGCTCTACGTCGGCATCTTCGTCGCGGGGTCGGTCCTCCTGCTTCTGGACGCGCACCGGGTGGGGCTGGAGCTGTCGCCCTTCGACGCCATCGCCGCTTCGGCGACGACGCTCGGGAACGTCGGGCCGGGGTTCGGCTTCGCGGGGCCGATGGGCTCGTTCGCGCCGTTCAGCGACGTCTCCAAGGTGATCATGACCGCCCTCATGTGGGCCGGCCGCCTCGAGATCGTCCCGGTGGTCGCCTTGCTGACGCGCTCCTACTGGCGCGCCTGATCGTCCCGCAGGAGCGCTCCCGCGAGCACGTCTCGCGCCTGGCTGAGCGCGCCGGGGGCGATCTGGTGCGCGACGGGGTCCTCGCGGTAGCGCACGTCCGCGCCGGCGCCCTCGAGGCGCTCGCGCGCGTCGTGCCCCCACTCGACGCCGATGATGGGGTCGTACGTGCCGTGCGAGATCGAGACGGGGAGGCCGGCCCGGCTCTCCAGGTCGAGCTCGAAGCCGTCGACGCGCGGGATGAACCCGCTCATGGCCAGGATGGCCGCGGGCCGCGGGCGGCCGGCGGCGAGGCCGAGCGCGTAGGACATGACCGCGCCCTGCGAGAAACCGCCGAACGCCGTGCGCCCGGGGTCGACTCCTGCCTCTACGAGCGCTCCGTCGAGCCAGGACGACGCCTGCGCGAAGGTCGCGACGAAGGTCTCCCGGTCCGGATAGCCGATCTCGCGCACGACATACCAGTGCGCGCCGCCGGGCGGGAGCGCGAGCGGGCCCCGCGGGAGGATGCCGACGAGGCGCCGCTCGGGGTCGAGAAGCTCGAGGAGCGGAGCGAGATCCTGCTCGTCCGCTCCGCGGCCGTGCAGGAGCACGAGCGCGCCCTCGGGCGTGCCGGCCGCGGGCCGGACGTCGTGCGCGATGGAGACGCGCTCCATCTCGTGAGCTTAGAGGGGCAGGTGGTGCGTCAGCGCCAGTCGCGGTCGCGCTTCTCGTGCCGGTCGTGGCCGCGGCCGTGGTCGCGATCGTCGTCCCGGCTCCCCCGGCCGTGATGACCGCGGTCGCGGTCGTCGTCTCGGTCGCGCCAGCCGTGATGGCTACGGTCGTCGCCGCGGTCCCGCGAGCCGTGGTGACCCCGGTCGTCGTCGCGGTCCCGCGAGCCGTGATGGCCGCGGTCGCCGCCGTCGTCTCGGTCGCGCCAGCCGTGATGGTCACGGTCGTCGCCGCGGTCCCGCGAGCCGTGGTGACCCCGGTCGTCGTCGCGGTCGCGCCAGCTGTGGTGATCGGAGTCGTCGCCCCGATCGCCTCGATCGTGGCGACCCTTGCAGCGGTCGTGCCGCTCGTGGTGGTGCTCGCAGCGGTCGTCGTCTCGGTCGCGCCAGCTGTGGTGATCGCGGTCGCGATCGTGGTCTGCGCACTCGTCGTCGTCCGGCGGCGGGGACGGCTCCTCGCCGCCGGGCTCGCCGGGCGCGCCGGCGGGAGGAGGCGGGCCGTCCGGATTCGAGCCGGAGCCGCCGCCCGGGTGCTGGCCGGGCCGCCCGTTCCCGGAGCCGCCGGGGCTCGTCCGGCCCGTTCCCGCGGTGGGGGGCGGGGACGCGGAGGCGGACGTGCCGAGGGCTGCCGAACCGGTGGGGGAGGTGGGGGCAGCCTGCGGCCGGGCGGCCGGCGTTGCCGGGGTCTTGTGCGGTGCGAGCGCCGAGGCGACGACCTGGGCGACCTCGGCCGTCCCGCGGAGCGGGGGCGGCAGATGGTCGAGCACGCGGTCGCCGGGCAGGATGGCGGGAGCGAGCGCAAGCAGCGTGATGACCGCGCTGAGCGCAACGGTCCATAGAACGTGCGTGCCTAGACGGCTCCCCACCACACCCCTCTCCATCGGCGTTTCCTCCCTCCGACTTGAACCGTAGCCCACTGTCTACGCGGTTGGAACCCCCTCTTCATCCAGGATTCCGCGCAAGGTGCGGGCGTTTTCCGGCGCCTGGGCAACGGTCGTTCCGTCGGGCCGCCGGCTCCAACGGTTGTTGTTGAAGAGGACGTATACCTCGTCGGCCTGACGACCCAGGTCGGCCAATGGACGGGCCCACTCGCGCAGCTCGTCGTCCGAGTAGAGGTAGTCGAAGCGGTCGCTCGCGCTGCCGCCGCGAACGTTCCACGTGGCGGCGTTGCGCCCGTGCATGCGCACGTACGCGAGCGGGCTCGTCAAGGCGACGACGGTGGGAACGAGGTTCTTCGCATCCGTCCGCGGGGCATCGACGACGACGTTGGACGCTCCCAGCTCCTCGAGGAGCGCCAGAGTCTCCGCCCGCCGCTCTTCCTCGAGCCAGCTCCGGTGGCGAAACTCGACGAGCGGACGGTCGCCGCGCAACTGGTCGACCGCCCAGGACAGGTACTCGCGGGACGAGTCCTTCGCGACGATGTAGGGCGGGAACTGGAGGAGGATGCCGCCGAGCTTCCCGGCCGAGCGCAGCGGTTCGAGCGCCCGGTGGAAGCGCGCGAAGACCTCGGCGCGCAGCTCCCGGGGAGGCCGGTCGACGCGACCGCGCTCGTCCACCGGCACCGCGTCGCGAAGGTCGGGCGGAAGCTGCTCGGCCTTCACCGGGTGGCGCGTCATCACGCCGAAGGCCTTCACGTGCATGACGAAGCCGTCGGGCGTCCTCTCGGCCCAGCGCTCGACCATGGGCTCGTCGGGCAGCCGGTAGTAGGTCGAGTCGACCTCGACCGTCGAGAAGCGCTCCGCGTAGTAGCGGAGCCGCTCCTCGGCCGAGCGCACGCCCTTCGGGTACCAGTGCTTCGTCAGCGCCTCGTCGGCCCAGGAGCACGTCCCGATGCGGATCGGGGCCATTGGGCGCCAACGCTAGCGGTGTAGCCTTGTCCGGTGCCGCAGCAGGCAGGCGCCCAGGGCATCGCGCGCGGGAGCGCGGAGTTCGGTCGCGTGGCGGGCTTCAGCGACGCGATCTTCGCCATCGCGATGACGCTGCTCGTCCTCCAGATCGACGTGTCGGGCCTGCCCCGGACGGAGGCAGCTCCCGCGACATGCTCGACGCCCTGAGAGACGCGATCCCCGAGATCGCGAGCTTCGTCGTCTCCTTCTACGTCATCGGCCGCTACTGGCTCGCGCACCACTGGTTCTACTCGCGGCTCGACCGCCTCGACCGCCGCATGCTCTCGCAGAACCTCGCTCTACCTCGGGTTCATCGCCTTCCTGCCGTTTCCGACCTCGCTCATCGGGGAGTACGAGCAGAACCCGATCGCCTTCGTCGTCTTCGCGCTCTCGATGGCGGCGGTGAGCGCGATGGAGCTGCTCAGCGCCCGTCACGCCTATCGAGAGCGGCTCCTGCGGGCGGGAGCGCCGCCCGGTACCTGGGAGGCGACCCGGCTCGGCTCCCTCTTCCCGGTCTGCGTGTTCTTCCTCTCGATCCCGATCGCGTTCGTGAACCCGACGCTGGCGCTCCTCTCGTGGTTCGCCCTCGCGCCCGTCGGCGCGCTCATCAACCGGCGGATGCCGCCGGACGTCAGGGCGTACTTCGGAAGGTACTAGGCTCACGCCGTGGCCGACGCGGCCGTTCGCATCGAGGGCCTGCGCGTGCGCCGCGGAGGGCGGCTCGTGCTCCCCGGCATCTCGCTCGACGTCGCGCCCGGGATCGTCACCGGCCTGCTCGGGCCCAGCGGATCCGGGAAGACGACGCTCATGCGTGCCGTCGTCGGCGTCCAGGTCGTCGAGGCGGGTCAGGTCACGGTCCTGGGCCGCCCCGCGGGCTCGAGAGAGCTCCGGCGTCGGGTGGGATACCTGACGCAGGCGCCGTCGGTCTACGGCGACCTGACCGTCCGCGAGAACCTGCGGTACTTCGCGGGCATCCTCGGGGTGTCGGCCGATCGGGTCGACGCGACGATCGGGACGGTCGGCCTCGACGAGCACGCCCGCCAGCTCGTCGGCACGCTCTCCGGCGGCGAGACGGCACGCGTCTCCCTCGCCACCGCGCTCCTGGGAGAGCCGGACATCCTCGTTCTCGACGAGCCGACGGTCGGCCTCGATCCGGTGCTTCGCCGGGATCTCTGGGGCACCTTTCACCGGCTCGCGGACGGAGGCGCGACGCTCCTCGTCTCGAGCCACGTGATGGACGAGGCGGCACGCTGCGACGACCTCCTACTCCTGCGCGAGGGCGCGCTCGTCGGCACCGGCTCGCCGCAGGAGCTGCTCGAGCGAACCGGGCGAGACGATCTCGAAGGAGCCTTTCTCGAGCTCGCGCAGGGCTCGTGAGCGGCCGGATCGCCCTCGCGACGGCGGCACGCCTGCTGCGGCAGCTCGTGCGCGACCGGCGCACCCTCGTGCTCCTCCTCGTCGTCCCGCCGCTCCTCCTGACGCTCTTCAAGTACGTCTTCGTAGACCAGGAGGCGACGTTCGAGCGGGTCGGGCCGCCAATGGTGGGGCTGTTCCCTTTCATCACGATGTTCCTCGTCACCTCCATCGCCGTCCTGCGAGAGCGGACCTCGGGAACACTCGAGCGGCTGATGTCGATGCCGTTGGCGAAGCTCGACCTCCTCGTCGGCTACGGGCTCGCTTTCGCCCTCGTCGCCGCGGTCCAGGCGACGCTCACGTCGGTCGTCGCGTTCGGCCCGCTGGGCCTGGAGACGGAGGGCGCGGTCTGGATCGTCGTCGCGATCGCGATCGCCAACGCCGTTCTCGGGATGGCGCTCGGTCTCTTCCTGAGCGCCTTCGCCACGACCGAGTTCCAGGCCGTCCAGTTCATGCCGGCCTTCGTCCTCCCCCAGATCCTCCTCTGCGGGCTGCTCGTTCCCCGCGCCGACATGGCCGAGGTGCTCCACGCCCTCTCCTACGTCTTGCCCCTGACGTACGCCTACGACGCGCTCGCCCGCGCCACGCTCGGCGACACCGGCAGGCTCTTCGCCCTGGACGTCGCGATCGTGTGCGGCTTCATCGTCCTCGCGCTCGCCCTCGGGGCGACGACCCTGAGACGCCGGACTCCCTAGACCGCCAGGGCCAGCTGGTCCTGGCGACCCGCGGGGACCGGCCTCCCTCCGCCCGTCGGTGCGAGCCCGTGCCGGAGACGGAGGCGCGCGAACCGCTCGCTCACCTGCTCCTGGTACGCGCGCGGGGCGTAGGACCGGCGGCCGTAGAGCTCGACGTAGCGGGGGTAGAGCCACGGATACGCCTGCTTCAGCCACGGCATGAAGTGCTCGCGGATGGTCGGCCGCACGTGGAGGACGATGGCCGTGGCCCACTCGACGCCGGCCTCCGCGCAGGCGGCGAGCACCTCGTCGAGGCGCTCCTCGTCGTCGGTGAGGCCGGGGAGGACGGGCGCGACGAGGACTCCGGTGCGGATGCCCGCCTCGGCAAAGCGGGCGAGGATCTCGAGGCGCCGGCGCCCGGGCGGCGTTCCCGGCTCGACGACCCGGCGCACCTCCTCGTCGAGGGTCCCGACGCTCATCGAGACCGTGAGCGGCGCGACCTCGTTCAGCCGCTCGTAGACGTCGAGATCGCGGACGACGAGCGTCGACTTCGTGAGGATCGAGAGCGGGTTCCGGAAGTCCGCCAGGGCCTCGACGACGGCCCGCGTCAGCCGGTGGCGGCCCTCGCAGTGCTGGTACGGGTCGGTCGCCGTGCCCATGGCGACGGTCTCCCCCTCCCACCGTGGCGAGGCGAGCTCCCGCCGCAGTACCTCGGCGACGTTCGTCTTCACGACGATCTTCGAGGAGAAGTCGTCGCCGACCCCGAGGTCGAGGTACGTGTGGAACGCGCGCGCGAAGCAGTAGTGGCAGCTGTGCGTGCAGCCGCGGTAGGGGTTCACCGTCCAGCGGAACGGCAGCGGGCTCGAGTCGGGGACGCGGTTCAGCGCCGTCTTGCAGGTGTCCTCGAGGTACTGGGCGCGCGGCCACTGTGCGATCAGAGTATAGAACATACGTTCGTGTCTCGCGAGGCTCAGGCTGCCGCGTCGAGCAGGTCGCGCACGCGCACCTGCTCGGTCAGCAGGCGGCGGAAACGCTCCGGATCGCCGGCGACGTACGCGCGGCAGAGCTCGTGTCCGGCCGAGTAGGTGACGATATAGGTCCGCGTCGTGGGCTCCGTGATGAAGCGGACCACATGGGCGGCGAGCTGCGGGGTCAGCAGGCCCCAGCGCTCGAGATACGCCTGCGCCTCGCCCTCGCTCGCTCCGCCGTCGTGCAGCATCAACGCCGCGTTCACGTCCGCCCACGCGCACGGTTCGAGGGCGCGTCTGACCGCACGAGCATGATCGAGACCGAGCTCGATGCCGGCGCGGTGGATCACCGCGCCGAACGCCGCACCGTCGTCGCCCGCGAGCAGCGTTTCCGGCGCGAGCCCGGCGATTCCCTCCGTGACGAGCGTCTGCGGCGTGGGCACGATCACCAGCGTCTCCTCGAGCAGCCCGCGGCCGCGCACGAGCAGGTCGTCCTTGCTGCAACGCTCCGTGTGGTGGCCGGGATACGTCTCGTGGAGCGTGAGGATGAGCAACTCGATGGCCGACCTCGGCAAGTCGACGTTGACCCTGATCCGGCTGCGCAGGTCGCCGAGGTAGTCACAGAGACACCATCCACGCCTCGTCGTGCACGATCTCGAGAAAGACGCCTTCGCCGTCCGGCAGCTCGAGTAGGTGGAGCGTCTGGGCGCGGGCCTCCTGAATGACGGCTGCCATCGCGCGCTCGGTCTGCTCCGCCGGCACGTGGATCGAGTCTTCCCACCGCGCGTACCGCTCGGCCAGCGATCCCTCGCCGGGGAGGAGCGCCTCGAGCTGCTCGTGCGCGGCCGTGAAGACGGCTTCGTCGGTGAATGTGGCCCGCACGCCGTAGCACCCCTCCACCTCGTCGGCATACGAGCGGGCCTCGCCTGCCAGCACGCCGGCGTAGGTGCGAAGGCCCCCCACCTGGTCGCGGAGCCAACCGTCCTCGAGCTCGTCGAGCAGTGCCTCCGCGTCGGAGACGAGCGCACGCGGGTCGGCGGGCGGCTCCGCCTCGACGGCGGCCGCCAGCTCCGGAGGGCCGAAGTAGGCGTCGACGATCCCGTCGACGTGCCGGCCGAGCTGCAGCCCCAGCCGGAGGTAGCGCTCCGCGGCGGACCCGGTCACGCCGCGAGCCTACGGCGTCCCGGCCGGCGGCGTGCTACCCGCCGGACGATCTCGCGTAAGGTGGAACGAGAAGCTATGGACGCGCAGCTCCAGGCGCTCCTCGACCGCGGCGAGGAGCATTCGTGCCTCGAGTACTCCGAGGTGGACGGGCTCGTCGAGGCGCTCGAGCTCGACGACGAGCAGGTCGAGGACCTCTACGAGGAGATCGAGCGCCGGGGGATCGGGCTGCGCGACGACTGCGGGCGCTCGCGCGCCAAGGCTTCGACGTACGTGAACGGCGATCTCGCCGTGGCGACCACCGACGCGGTGCAGCTCTTCATGAGCGAGATCGGCCGCTATCCGCTGCTCACGAAGGAGGAGGAGGTCGAGCTCGCCAAGCGCATCGAGCGCGGTGACCTCGAGGCCAAGGAGCAGATGATCAACTCGAACCTGCGGCTGGTCGTCTCGATCGCGAAGCGCTACCAGGGCCACGGGCTCTCGCTTCTCGACCTGATCCAGGAAGGCATCATCGGCCTCATCCGCGCGGTGGAGAAGTTCGACTGGCGCAAGGGCTTCAAGTTCTCCACGTACGCGACGTGGTGGATCCGCCAGGCCGTCCAGCGCGGCGTCGCCAACAAGTCCCGGGAGATCCGGGTCCCCGTGCACATCGTCGAGCGCGAGCAGCGCATCGGCCGTGCCGAGCGGGACCTCGCGCCCGGCCTCGGCCGGATGCCGACCGACGAGGAGGTGGCGAGCGCGGCGAAGCTCTCGCCCGACCAGGTTCGCGAGGTTCGCGAGGTCGCGCGGGCGGTCACGAGCCTCGATCGGCCGATTGCGGAGGAGAGCGGGACGACCTTCCAGGAGCTCATCGCCGACGAGGACCAGGGGCCGGAGCAGGAGGTGACGATCAGCCTCGCGCAGGAGGCCCTGCGAGAGGCGCTCTCCGAGCTCCCCGAACGCGAGCGCGAGGTGATCAAGCGCCGGTACGGCCTCAACGGCGAGCGCGACCCCGAGTCCCTCGATGAGATCGGCCGCCGGCTCGGACTCACGCGCGAGCGCGTCCGGCAGATCGAGGCCGAGGCGCTCGGGCGGCTCGCCCTTCGCCGGGAGATCGCCGCCCTTCAGGGCGTCGTCTAGGCGCATGCTCGGGCGGCTCGTCGCCGTCTTCGCCGTCGCCCTCGCGCTCGTTCCCTCCGCCGGAGCGGCCGGCTGGCCGGAGCGGAAGGCCGACGCGATCGACTACCTCGCGCACCGCGCAGGCGTCGAGAGCTTCGCCGTCGTGGACGCCCGGGGGCACATCCACCCGTACCGGGGGCGGCTCCGCGCTCCCTCGGCGAGCCTCCTCAAGGCGATGCTCCTCGTCGCGTACCTGAACCGCGCCGACGTGCGGCACCGGGACTTGCGCGCGGGCGACCGGCACCTCCTCGGGCCGATGATCAGGTGGTCCGACAACGTCGCGGCGGGCAGCGTCCTCGGGATCGTCGGCTCGGGCGGCGTCCACCGGGTCGCCCACCGCGCGGGCATGCGCGACTTCAGCCTTCGCACCCCGTGGGGCCTCTCGACGACGAGCGCGAGCGACCAGGCGCGCTTCTTCTACCGGATCGACCGCCTCGTCCCCGCGCGCCATCGCGGATACGCGATGCGGCTGTTGGCCCGGATCGTGCTGTCGCAGCGTTGGGGCATCCCTCCGGTCGTCCCGAACGGGTGGAAGATCCACTTCAAGGGAGGCTGGGGCTCGGGCACGGGGCGCGTGACGCATCAGTCGGCGCTCCTGCTGCGCGGAGGCGAGCGCATTGCGATCTCGATCCTCACCCAGTGGAACCCGAGCCACGAGTACGGGACGACGACGATCCGCGGCATCGCCGCCCGCCTGCTCCGAGCGCCGCTTCCGCCGGCGCCGAAGTAGGCGCGCTCATGGAAACGAGGAGCCGGATCTCTCACCCCGGCGGACTGCGGCGACCGTCGGGGATGTCCGTGCTCCTCGTGTCCACCTTCCGTATCGGCGCGAGGCGGGGAGAGCTTGAGGCCCGTGGTGCTCCAGCCGATCATCTGTCCATGTCGCTGTTCCGGTCGAGGAGCGAAACGTGGGAACCGCCCGCACCGACGTGCGAGTTTCTCGTTCGCTGCGCGGCTCCAACGCTTCCGGCACTCGACCCCTTCATCCACCTCGAAGGGGCGGGCGCGATCGAACTCCAGATCGCCGAGCCCGGAACACCACTACCGCCGGCCGAGGTCCAGCCGAGCCTCGGGCTGGAGGGTGACGCGATCCGTCGGGCCGAGGAGGCGCGACACGAGGTTTGGGTCACGCTGTCCGATGCTGGTGGGTCGGTGTCCGACGCCGTTCTCGAGACGACTCGCTTTGCCAACGAGCTGGCTGAACGTGCGGACGGTGTCGTCCAGGACCTGATTGCTCTTCGTTTCTTCGGCCCGGGCGGCTGGCGGAACCCGGAAGCCGTGGAGGACTTCGACGTGCGCGACCACGTCACCATCCATGCCCTCGCCGACGACGGAGGCGGCTGGGACTGGCTCCATACCCACGGGCTCGTGAAGTTCGGGAGGCCCGAGCTGGAGGTCTACGACGTTCCCGCGGAGCTCGCCGACGGTGCCGGTCCGCTCCTCAACGAGATCGCCCATTACCTCGCGGAGGGAGCGCTTATCCGGCCCGGCGACACCCTGGGTGTCCCCGACCAGCCGATCAGCGTGCGTCAGGGCGCACGAAGGCGCCGGGACCGCTGGCACTGGGAGGCGACGCCCGTCCTCGAGCTCGTGGATCCCGACGGTAAAGCGGGCGCGCCGCGTGGAATCGGAGCTCTGATCGCCTTCCGGGAGGCGTGAGCCTGCCCAGAAGACGGCTGAGCGGCGGGGGTGGGATTCGAACCCACGGAGCCGTTTCTACGGGCTCGGCGGTTTTCAAGACCGCCCCTTTCGACCGCTCGGGCACCCCGCCCAGCGGGCCAGTCTAGCCCGCGACAAGTAACAGACTGTTACTTGTTGATCCCGGCAGCGCCCCCGCCATGTTTATCTGACTAAGATCAGAGAATGCAGCAGACGATGGTGGAGCATGTCCGCCGCTTCAACCGCGCCGTCACCCAGCGAGTCGGCGCGCTCGACGATCGGTTTCTGTCCCGCGACCGTCCGCTTGCGGAGGCGCGCGTGCTCTGGGAGATCGGCGACGAGGGTTGCGAGGTCCGGGCGCTCCGGTCGCGCCTCGGCCTCGACTCGGGCCATGCGAGCCGACTGCTCCGCTCCCTCGAGGCCGCCGGGCTGGTGGAGGTCGTGCCGGGGTCGACAGACCGCCGGGCCCGTGCGGCGCGCCTGACCCCGGCCGGGCGTGCCGAGCGCGCCGAGCTCGACCGGCGGAGCGACGAGCTCGCGCGCTCGTTCCTCGAGCCGCTGACCCCGGATCAGCGCGACCGTCTCGTCGCAGCCATGCGCGACGTCGAGCGCCTGTTCACGATCGCGCTCGTCGAGTTCCGGGAGGTCGACCCCGAGCATCCCGACGCACGGCAATGCCTGCGCGCCTACTTCGCCGAGCTCGAGCGCCGCTCCGGCGCACGCTTCGATCCCCACGTCGGCAGCACCGCCGAGCCGCACGAGCTCCGGCCGCCCTTCGGGATCCTCTTGATCGCCTACGTCCACGGCGCCCCCGTCGGCTGCGGCGCCCTCAAGCACTACCCCGATGCGCCGTCCGACATCAAGCGCATGTGGGTCGCCGAGTCCGCCCGCGGGCTGGGGATCGGGCGGAGGCTCCTCGCCGAGCTCGAGTCACGCGCCGCGCAGCACGGCGACCGAACGGTGCGACTGGAGACGAATGCGACGCTCGTCGAGGCGATAGCGCTCTACCGCTCCGTCGGCTACGTCGAGGTGCCCGCCTTCAACGACGAGCCCTTCGCCGACCACTGGTTCGAGAAGGCGCTCGAGCCCTAGTCGGCTGGCCGCCTAGTCGCCCGGCTCGATGCGCGCCGGAGCTCCGAAGCCGACGAGGACATCGGGGACCGAGACGGCCCCGCGCTCGTCCTGGAAGTTCTCGAGCACGGCGATCATCACCCGCGCGGTCATGGCGGTGCCGTTGAGCGTGTGCACGTGCTCGAGCCCCTGTTCGCCTCGGACGCGGACGTCGAGCCGCCGGGCCTGGTAGTCGGTCGTGGTTGACGTCGAGGTGATCTCCCGGTACCGGCCCTGCCCGGGGAACCAGGCCTCGATGTCGTACTTCTTCGAGGCGCCGGCGCCGAGGTCGCCGGCGGCGATGTTCACGACCCGGTACGGGATGCCGAGCTCGCCGACGAGCTCCTCCTCGATCGCGAGGAGCCCCTCGTGCTCCTCGGGCGAGTGCTCGGGGAGGCAGAAGACGAACATCTCGACCTTGTCGAACTGGTGGACGCGGAACATGCCGCGCGTGTCCTTGCCGGCGGCCCCCGCCTCCCGGCGAAAGCACGTCGAGTAGCCCGCGTAGTGGAGCGGGAGCGCGTCCGCGTCGAGCATCTCGCCCCCGTGCATCGCAGCGAGCCCCACCTCGGAGGTGCCGGTGAGGTAGAGATCGTCCCGCTCGACCCGGTAGATGTTGACCTCCTCCGTCGGCAGGAAGCCCGTGCCGTACATCGCCTCCTCGCGGACGAGCACCGGTGGGAGGACGGGCGTGAAGCCCTTCCGCGTCACCCGGTCGAGCGCGAAGCGGTAGAGCGCGAGCTCGAGGAGCGCGGCGGCGCCGATCCGGTAGACGAAGCGCGAGCCGGACACCTTGGCCCCGCGCTCGGTGTCGATCCGTGCGAGCTCGAGGTGGTCCCGCGGCTCGAACGGGAACTCCGTCGGCTCGCCGACGCGCCGGAGCTCCTCGGCGTCCTCGTCGGTGAAGCCGTCTGGAGCGCTCGGATCGGGCGGGGCGGGGACGAGGTCGAGGAGCGCCGCGCGCCGGCGCTCGGCCTCGGCCAGCTCCTCCTCTGCCTGTTGGAGCTCGCCCTTGACTCCCTTCAGCTCCTCGAGCTGCTCGGGCGTCGGCTTGCCCTTGAGCTTCGTCTGCGCGCGCAGCTCGTCGACGCGCGGGACGAGCGCGAGCCAGGCGCGGTCGGCGTCCATGAGCGCGTCGAATTCGTCCGCGGCCCCCTTCCGCTCGAGCGCTGCGCGGTAGGCCTCGGGCTCCGCTCTCGCCGCCCGGATGTCGATCATGCGCGGGAGTCTAGGAGCCTGGTTCGGGTGATGCCTGGCGACTCGGCGCCTTACCCGAATCGGGCTGCCAGGACCGCCTCGATCACCTGGGCGACGCCCTCCTCTGCCGCCGAGGGGCAGACCCAGTCGGCGACGGCGAGCACGCGCTCGTGGGCATTCGCGACGGCCACGCCGAAGCCCGACCACTCGAGGAGCTCGACGTCGTTCTCCCCGTCCCCGAAGCCGACCGTCCTCTCGGCGGCGAAGCCGAGGCGCTCGGCCACGAACGCGAGCCCCGAGGCCTTCGTCACGTTCGGGCTCGCGAACTCCAGGAAGTAGGGAAGCGACTTCGAGATGTAGAGACGGCCGGCGAAGCGTTCCTTCATGCGCTCCTCCAGGCCGTCGAGGGCGTCCGGCTCGTCGATCGCGACGAGCTTGGTCGGCGGCTCGGAGAGCCACCCGACGAGGTCGCCGACGGCGTGGACGGGGAGGTGCTGGAAGCCGGCGTAGCGCTCGGCCGCGGGCGTCACCTCGTCGACGTAGAGCTCGTCGTCGACGTAGCAGTTGACGTGGAACCCCTCGTCGCGGAGGGTGGCGACGACCTCTCTGCCGAGCTCGAGCGGGATCGGCTCGTGGCGGAGGAAGCGGCCGGTCGCCGGGTCGGCGACGACGGCGCCCTGGTAGCAGACGACGGGATCGTCGATGCCCGCCTGCTCGAGGTAGGGGCGGACCGACCGGAACATCCGGCCCGTGACGACCAGGACGCGGATACCGTCCTCCCGCGCCAGGCGGATCGCCTCGCGCGTCCGCGGGCGCAGGGCGCCGTCCTCCCAGACGAAGCGTGCGATCGAGGTCGCACGCGAGGACGTCGACCTCGCGCGGAAAGGCCGGCGGCAGGAGCGGGCTCAGCTGCCGCGCGCGCTGACGACGTACGCGGCCACGTCGGCGATCTGCTGCTCGCTGAGCGAGCCGCTGAACGGAGGCATTCCTCCGCCCCCGTTCGCCACCTGGGTGACCACCGCGGCCTCGTCGATCGTCGAGTCGTCGAGATTCGGGCCCACGTTCCCGGTCGCACCCGCGTCCGAGAGGATGTGGCAGCTGCCGCACCCCGCCGACGCGAAGACCTCCTTGCCCGCTGTCGGGTCGCCCGTGAGGCCTCCGCCGCCGCTCTCCGTCCCGCCGCCGGTCTCGGTGGGCTGGGCCGGGAGCGTGCCCTCTACGGTCTCGGGCGCGGGGGAGGTGCTCTCCCCTCCGCCGCAGCCGGCGACGAGGGCCAGCGGCGACGACGGTGACGAGGAGCGCGAGGAGCCGGGCCATCGGGCGGGGATCATATCGGCCGCCGCGGCGACGTAGCCGGTCGTGCCGACGAGGAGGACGTCCACGGGGGAGTCGTTGACGACGAGCGAGACGCCGATGGCGGCGGCCAGCGAGAGGGGGACCGCCCGCTCGGCCAGCGGCTCCGGCCGGCTGATCATGCGAAAGACGAGGAAGGCGAAGACGACCAGGAGCGCAGCGGTCGCGAGCGCCGAGGCCCACGAGGACGTCGCCCGCTCCCAGGAGAGCTCGACCCGGTCGGCGAGGTCGCGCACGAGGCCCCCCGGGCCGTCTCCGAGGGCGCGCGTGACGTGGCTCGACCCGCCCGTCGCCGCGTCGAGCGCGATGAGCCCGAGCGCGAGGGCGAGCGCGCCGGCGACGGCGGCGACCAGGGCCCGCCGCCCGGCCCCGGCGAGCAGGACCGCGAGGACCGCGAACCCGGCCGCGAGCACGATCGCGCCGCCGCCGTCGGCGCCGAAGCGGTTCCCGGCGACGGCGGCGAACGCGATGAAGGCCGACGCCGCGAAGGCCACCCAGCCCAGCCGGGCGTAGACGAGCGCGGCGCCCGCGAGCGCCGGGACGAGGAGCAGCGTCTCCAGGAGGTTCGAGAGCCCGTAGTAGCGGGAGTTCTGCGTGGGCCCGAACGGCGAGAGCGCGACGGCGGTCCCGTCGATCCCGAGCACCAGGAGGTAGGCGGCGACGACGCCCACGAGGACCAGGCCGAGCGCGAGGGGCGTTCGCAGGCGGGCGAGCAGGAGGCCGCCGCCGACGACCGCCGCGGCCATGACGGCCAGCACCGTCCAGAAGCCGGAGACGCCCGCGATCCCGAGGAGAAGGTTCGCGGCGAGCGCGGCGGCGAGGCCGGGCACGGCGGCCCCGGGGCGAAGGACCGCGAGCCACAGCACGAGGGCGCAGACGAGGAGCGTTGCGGGGAGGCGCACGTCGTTGTTCGCGTCGATGCGATCGTCGAGGTCGCGCAGCTCGGCGACGGCGTTCGCCGCGGGCTCGTGCCCGAGGGCATCCTCGCGCCCCAGCGCGGTCGGCGCGACGTCCGCGATCGACGCGAGCCCGGAGATCCGCGTGGAGTCCGAGGTCAGGAGGCCCTCGTAGCCGCCGCCGACGACGAGGATCGGGTAGCGCGCGTCGTTCGCCTGGGTGCCTCCGGTCGGGAGCCCGACGTAGATCGCCGGGCCCGTCGCGCTCCCGAGCTCGCCGCTCGTCGGCTGGACGAGGACAGGCCCCTCCACCGCGCCGCCGCGGAGCGAGTTCCGCACCTCGCCGCGGACGAGGGCCGCCTCGGCGAGCGCCGCGCTCGTCTTCGGGCCGGCGCCGGGGTTCAGGAGCCCGACCGCGCCGTCCTCCTGGACGGCCTCGAGGTCGTCGAGCGTGAGGCCCGGCACCACGACGACCTCGAACGACGTAGCCTGCGCCGGGCCGGCCATGAGCGCGAGGAACGCTAGAGCGAACGCTGCCGTCCGGGCCATGCCGGGAACTCTAGGCGCGCTCGCTTCCGGGGAGGCCGTCCTCGCCGCCGGCCTCTCGCTCGCGATCGGGCTGCCCCTCGTCCTCTTCGGCCCGCCGCCGGGGGACCTGCCCGCGCACCTCTACCGCACGGAGCTCGTCCGGGAGGGCGTCCTCGTCTGGGACACCTTCTGGTACGCGGGCCACTACCCGTTCGTCGGCTACAGCCTGCTCTACTACTTCCCGGCCGCGCTCCTCGGCAACGACGTCCTCGCGCTCCTCGCGGTCGTCGCGGCCTCGACGCTCTTCGCCACGCTCGCCGTCCGCGAGTGGGGCGACCGGGCGCGCTGGGCCGCGCGCGCCTTCGCCGTCGTCGCCTGCGGGCCCCTGTTCACCGGCACCTACCCGTACGCGGTTGCCCTCGCGACCGCGCTCGGGGCGCTCCTCGCGCTCCAGTCCGGCCGGAGGTGGACGGCCGTCGCGCTCTCCGCGCTCACCGCCGGGCTCTCGCCGCTCGCCTTCCTGTTCCTGTGTCTCGCGGCGCTCGCGGCGTTCCTCGCGCGCGGCCGCCGCCTCGATCGGACGGCGGTCGTCGTGGGCGGCGGCCTTGTCGTCCTCGGAGCGCTCCAGGGAGCGCTCCTCGTCCTCTACCGGGACCACTCCGAGTATCCGTTCTTCCGCTTCTCGGAGCTCGTCGCCGTCTTCGCCCTCTCCGCGGCCTGCGCGGCACTCGCGCTTCGCGGCGAGAACGGGCGCGGCCTGGCGATCCTCTTCGGGCTCTGGGCGCTGGCGGCCGTGATCGCCTTCGTCGTCCCGTCGCCGATCGGCGAGAACGTCACCCGCCTCCGCGGAATCGCCCTCCCGCTCACGCTCCTCGCCGCGGCGATCGCCTCCTACCGCCCGCGCTGGCTCACGGGGATCGCCCTCGCCGGCGCTCTCGCCTTCACCCTCGTCCCCTACGTCGGGGGCGCGACGCATCGCACGGACACCCGCTCCTCGAGCGCGTCGTTCTGGCAGCCCGCTCTCGACGTGCTCGCCGCCCGCTGGAGCCCCGACTACCGCGTCGAGGTCGTCCCCACCGGCGACCACTGGGAGGCGTACTACGTCCCCCGGGCGGGCTTCCCGCTCGCCCGGGGCTGGTACCGGCAGCTCGACATCGCCTCGAACCCGCTCTTCTACGAGGCCCCGCTCGAGCCGGCCGAGTACCGGGCGTGGCTGGAGAGCCTCGGCGTCCGGTACGTGCTGCTCCCGAACACGCAGCTCGGCCGGGTGGGGGAGGAGCGGGAGGCCGACCTCCTCCGCTCCGGGCGGTCGGGCCTGCTCGAGATCGCCCGCCCCGGGGACGTGACGGTCTACGAGCTCCCCGACCCGAAGCCGATCCTGACCGGGCCGGCGCGCGCCCGGATCACCGCGATGGGCCACGACCACGTCGCCGGCGAGGTCGGCGCCCCGGGCACCTATCGCCTGGCCGTCCGCTGGACGCCGACCTGGCGCGTGACGGCGGGCGACGTCTGCGTCGAGGAGGCGCCCGACGGGATGACGAGCATCGTCGCCGACCGGGCCGGGCCCTTCGAGCTGGGCAGTCTCTGCCGTCCCGTTGGCGCCCGGTTGCGGGTAACCCCGCGGGTACCATTCACGGCATGAGACGCAAGGCATACGGACGCGATTTCGGGCTCTCGTCCCGCATGTTCCTGACCATGTTCCTGCTCGGGGCGCTCTACGTCGCCTTCTTCGCGTTCATGGTCTCGTACTTCAACCTCGGGATCGTCCCGGTCGTGGTGCTCCTGGGCGGGCTCGCCTTTCTCCAGTACTACACGTCCGACAAGATCGCGCTCGCGGCGGCCGGAGCCAAGGTCGTGGGGCCGGACGAGGCGCCGCAGCTCCACGCGATGGTCGAGCGGCTCTGCGCCATGGCCGACCTGCCCAAGCCGCGCGTGGCCATCATCCCGACCGACGTCCCGAACGCGTTCGCGACGGGGCGCAGCCCGAAGCACGCGGCGGTCGCCGTCACCGAGGGGCTGTGGCGACGGCTCGAGCCCCAGGAGGTCGAGGGGGTCCTCGCGCACGAGCTCTCCCATGTCGCCAACCGCGACGTCGCCGTCATGACGATCGCGAGCTTCTTCTCCATGCTCGCCGCCTTCCTCATGCGCATGGGCATGTTCGCGGGGATGTTCGGCGGCGGCCGCAACCGGGACAGCGGCGCGCCGGCGGTCGCGATCATGATCGTCGTCTCGCTCGTCACGTACGTCATCAGCTACATGCTCATCCTCATGATCTCCCGCTACCGGGAGTTCGCCGCCGACCGCGGCGCCGCGCTCCTGACGGGCGCGCCGGAGCAGCTGATGAGCGCGCTCCAGAAGATCGCGAGCGACATGACGAAGATCCCGCAGCGCGACCTGCGGCAGGTCGAGGGCATGAACGCGTTCTTCATCATCCCCACGAGCGTGAAGTCCACGCTCGGGTCGCTCTTCATGACCCACCCACCCCTCGAGAAGCGGCTCGAGCGGCTCGCCCAGATCGCGCAGGAGATGGGCCGCCCGATCGCCGCGTAGGGGGCGGCGGGCTTGGGCCTCGGGGACGTCCTCTTCGGGCGCAAGCGTCTGAGGCGGGCGACGATCGACCGGCTCTTCGCGCTCTCGACCGCCCAGGTGACCCTCCAGGCGGAGCTGGGCCTCACGTCCGCCGGCGTCGCGGCGGTCGTCTTCAAGCCGCTCTCCGCGAGCGAGTTCATGCGGGCCGAGCAGGAGATCGACGAGCTCCTGGGCGTCGTCGCCCAGACCTCGGGATCCCAGATCCGGCGGCGGGACGACTCGCTCGGCTACCAGTGGCTCGTCGTCCGCGACCCGGACTTCGAGGACCTCGTCACACGCGTCAACCTCGTCGCGAGCGAGCTCCAGGCGCGCGGCTTCGACGAGCAGCTCCTGGCCGCGCTCTTCCCGTTCAAGGGCGGCGAGCGCCAGACGTACCTGATCTACGGCTTCAAGACGGGGACGTTCTGGCCGTTCGTCCCCACCGGCGAGGAGCAGGAGCGCGACAACGCCGAGGAGCTCCGGCTGAAGAACGAGCTCCAGGGCGAGCTTCCGATCGAGCGGGACCTGTCCCGCTGGCTCGGCGCTCTTCGACCCGCCGCTCGAGTAACGCGTCCGGCTAGCCGGCAAGTCCGGGATCAGCCCCTCCTCGGAGAAGAGGCGGCGCGTCTCCTCGAGCGTGAGGTCGCTCGGGGGGATGACGACGTCGGAGGTGTCCAGGGCCTCGTCGGGGAGTCGCTCGCCCTCGGCGAGGACGAGCTTCCACATGTCCTCGAGCACGCGGTCGAGCTCGGGCTCGTCGTCCGCGTCCGCGGCGGCCATCGCACGGTCGTCGAGCTCGTTCAGGGTCGGGAGGAGCTCCTCGCCGACCTCGAACTGCCCCTCGCCCATCAGCCGGACGATCACGACTTCTCCTCCAGCTCCTTCTGCTTCTCGCCCCCGGCCAGCTCGCCCTTCAGCTTCGCCAGCTCGTCGTCCACCTGGCTCTGCGTCGAGATCTGCGCCAGCTCGCGATCGAGCGACGTCTCGCCGGACGTGAAGTCCTCGAGCGTCCCCGCCGCGACCAGCTCGTCGACGGCGGCCGCGCGCGCCTGCATGTCCTCGGTCTTGTCCTGGGCGCGCTGGATCGCGAGCCCGGTGTCGGCCATCTCCTCGCCGATCCCCGTCGCGGCCTCGCCGATCCGCACCTGCGCTTCCGCGGCCGAGTACTGGGCCTTGATGACCTCCTTCTGGCTGCGGAAGGCCTCGACCTTGGCCGAGAGGCGCTTCTCGCTCTCCACGAGCTTCTCCTGCTGGGCCTCGAGGCCGGCGACCTGCGTGTCGAGGCCCTGGAGCTGCTGCTGGGCGAGCGCCTTGCGCTCGAGCGCCGCGCGGGCGAGGTCCTCGCGTCCGGCGCCGAGGGCCTGTCGCGCCTGCTGGTCGAGCTTCGGCAGCTCCTGCTCGAGCTTCTGGGTCTGGAGCTCGAGGCGCTTCTTGGCGGTGACGACGTCGGCGACGCCCTTCTTGACGTTCTGCAGCATCTCGAGCTGCTTCTCGTAGGAGTAGTCGAGCGTGACCGAGGGATCCTCGGCGCGGTCGAGGAGCTTCGACCACCACGCCTTGACGGCATTCGAGGTGCGGCTCATGAGGCCGGCCATGTGCGAATCATCCTCCTGATCCGGGTTCCGCGGGGCATGCTACCCGCGGCATGGCGGGATTCGGCAGACGGGTGCTCGTCGTCGCCTCGGCGGTCGCCGTCCTGGCGGTGCCCACCGTTGCCGGCGCCCAGAGCGCCGCCGAGCGCGAGCTCGCCCGACGCCACGCGCCGATCATGATGCTGAAGGAGAACCCGCACCCGCCCTGCTCCCGGTCCGGCGAGCAATACCGGCCCTCGCCCGTCGAGATCACCCTCGGCAACCCGACGGTCCGGCTCGTGCGGCCGCCGACGAGGGGCGCTTCCGGCAGACGCGGGTCCTCGCCAACGGCGCGACGGCGGCGGACATCGCGGGCCTCGGCGGCGACTACTACCTCGACCTGGTCGGCCATCCGCGCCGGCCGGGCTGCACGTACGCGCGCGAGTCGGAGCGACTCATGCACGGTCGCCGGCCGGTCATCTACGCCCACGTCGTCCACGAGCGCGGCGTCCGCGGCATCGCGCTCCAGTACTGGTTCTACTACCTCTTCAACCAGTTCAACGACGAGCACGAGAGCGACTGGGAGATGATCCAGCTCGCGTTCGCGCCGACTCGGCCGATGCAGGCGCTGCAGCTCGAGCCCTCGGAGGTCGCCTACGCCCAGCACGAGGCGGCGAGCGGCATGCCTGGACCGACCCCGAGGTGCGAGAAGGAGGGCGGCCACCCTGTCGTCTACGTGTCCTCCGGCTCGCATGCGAGCCAGTTCGGCTCGGCCCTGTACCTCGGGAACGGCGAGAAGGGCTCCGGGCTCGGCTGCGACGACACGCGCGGGCCGTCGTTCAGGGTGACGCCGACTCCGATCGTCGTCTCGACGTTCCCGGCCGCCGACGGGCCCGACGCGTGGCTCACGTACCGCGGCCACTGGGGCCAGCGCGAGCCGGGGGTTTCCAACGGCCCGACCGGGCCGAACATGAAGCGCCAGTGGCTCGAGCCGTTTCGCTGGATGAGCAAGCTCCGCACCTCGTCGCCGACGGTGCCCAAGAACGGCGAGCCGGTGACCGGCTTCTTCTGCGGCGCGGTCAGCTCGCTCTCGGGGGTCCTCAACGACACCTCGGCGAGTCCGCTCTACGCGCTCGTCGCGTTCGGCCTCCTCGCGCTCGGCATCGCGGCGCTCGCCGTCCGCACGCAGTGGCGCCCGACCGTGCCGACGCCGCTCCGGCGGGAGCGCGCCGCGGGCCAGATCATCGACACGTCCTTCCGCATCTACTGGGAGCACAAGTGGCTCCTCGTCCCGATCGGGCTCGTCGCCGTCCTGACCGGGAGCATCGCGGTGGCGGCGCAGGCGCTGCTCTTCAACGCCACCGACCTCAGAGAGGCGTTCGACGCGCTCGAGGACGACAAGGTCGAGGGGTTCGTCGCGCTCCTCGTCGGCAGCGTCGCCCACGGCTTCGCGCCGCTCGTCGTGGGAGCGGCCGTGGTGCTCGTCATGCGGGCGATCGACCGCGGCGAGCGTCCCGGCGCCGGGACGATCCTTCGCGGCCTCAAGGGCGAGATCTGGAAGCTTCGTCGGCCTCGGCCTCGGCGGGCTCGTCGCCGTCTTCCTGCTCGCGGCGACCATCATCGGCCTGCCCCTGGCGGTGAAGAAGGGCGTCGACTGGGCGCTCGTCCAGCAGTCTGCCGCCTTCGAGGGCCGGGGCGGCCGGAAGGCCTACGCGGGGAGCACGGGCCTCGTTCGCGGCCACTGGTGGAGGACGGTTGCGATCGCGTCCGTGCTCCTGGTCCTCCTGCTCTTCGCCGGGCCGATCACCGGGATCTTCATCATCTTCGTCACGGACGCGCCGCTCTCGACCATCAACCTCGTCGGCTCGGCGCTCTTCGCTCTCGTCCTCCCGTACGCGGCCGTCTGCCTGACCTTGCTCCACCTCGATCTGACGAGCCGGCGGCGGCAGGCCGCCGCCGAGACCTCCTCCCCTGGCATGCTTCCCCCGGCGTGATCGTCGAGCGGAGCATCGATCCCCGGTGGCTGTCGAACGCCTACCTCGTCGCCGATCACCCCGGCGGAACGGCCGTGTTCGTCGATTCCGGCGCCCCGCTCGAGCCACTGCTCGCCGCGGTGGAGCGCCTCGACGTGCATCCCACGGACCTCCTGACGACGCACGCGCACGCTGATCACGTGGCGCATCACCGGCCCCTCCAGGAGCGGTTCGAGCTGCGCGTGCTCGCGGCTCCGGAGGAGGGGATCGAGGGCGCGGAGCCGCTCGGCCACGGCGAGGTGGTCGAGGCCGGCGACCTGCGGATCGAGGCGCTGCGAACCCCGGGGCACGCCCCGGGGATGCTCGCCTTCTTCGTCGACGGCGAGACGGTCTTCAGCGGGGACACGCTCTTCGCCGGCGCCGTGGGCGGGACGCAGGACGGGTTCGACGACCTCCGCGGCTCCGTCATGGACGTCCTCATGGTCCTCCCGCACGAGACCGTCGTCTACCCGGGACACAGCGAGGAGACGACGATCGGGCGCGAGTGGGACGAGAACCCGTTCGTCCGCGTCTGGCGCGGGGTGGACCCCGAGGGGACGGAGCGCTGCCGGGTCGACGGCGTCGAGGCGACGCTCGTCGTCTGGGGGCGCGACTACGACGGCGGGGGGAAGGCCTGGGTGCGCTTCCGCGACGGCCACGACGCGATCGTCGGCGGCTCTCGCGTGACCAGGAACGGGCAGTGACCGCGGTCGTCTCGGAGGAGGTCGACCGCTACGCCGAGGCGCACACGACGCCGCCCGGAGAGCTCCTCGCGCGCCTCGCCGAGGAGACGCGGGCCCACCTGTCCTCGCCGCAGATGATGTCGGGGACGGTGGCGGGCCGCCTGCTCGAGTTCCTCGTCTTCGCCCTCCAGCCGCGCCGGGTGCTCGAGGTGGGGACCTACAGCGGCTACTCGGCCGTCTCGATGGCCGCGGCCCTTCCTCCCGGCGGGCACATCGACACGTGCGAGATCGACGAGGCCCACGCGGCCGTCGCCGCCCGGTACCTCGGTGAGGCGGGCCTCGAGAATCGCGTCACGATCCACCTCGGCCCCGCGCTCGAGACCGTGGAGCGGCTCGAGGGGGAGTTCGACCTCGTGTTCGTCGACGCGGACAAGGTCAGCTACCCGACGTACTACGACGTTCTGCTCCCGCGCCTCGCCGAGCGGGGCCTCATGGTCTTCGACAACACCCTCTGGTCGGGCCGGGTCGTCGCTCCCGACGACGCTCCGGAGACCCGGGCGATCGACGCGCTCAACGACCGGATCGCGTCCGACCCGGCCGTGGTCGCGGTGATGCTCACAGTCCGCGACGGCGTCACGCTCGTCCGCCGCGCCGGCTCCTAAGAACTCGAATCGAAATGAAAGCTTGTGTCGCCGCGGCGCCCTGGGCGGCGCGACGCTGCGTCCTCGGTCGCGCCCGTATTCACGAATACGAGCGCTCCCTGCGTCCTTGCCTCGCACTCGCCCACGACGCCGCGTCGACGAAGCGTCATTCCGATTCGAGTTCTAGGGGACGACCGCCGCCTTCAGCAGGTCGGGCGGTGGATCGGCGAAGAGCGCGGCCACCTGCTCGAGCCCGACCCGGTGGGTGACCAGCCGGTCCCACGGATAGGCGCCGCTGGCGAGGAAGGCGAGCGCCGCGCGGACCGTCCGCGGCGTGTGGTGGAACGCGCCGCGGAGCGTCAGCTCCTCGTAGTGGAGGCGAAACGTGTCGATCGCGACCTCGCGGCCGCCGAAGAAGACGACGGTCCCGCCGGGGCGGACGAGCCCGAGCGCGTCCTGCCAGGCCTCGCTCGGTGCCCACCGCCTCGATGACGACGTCGGCGGCGCGATCGTCCCCGGGCGTCGCCCCGAACGTCGCCGCCAGCTCCTGCCGCCCGGGGCGCCCGCCGACGGCGACGACGCGGGCGCCGGCGTCCTTCGCCGCCGCACAGAGCATGAGCCCGATCGGGCCTGGGCCGACCACGGCGACCGTCTGGCCGGGCTCGATCGCGGCCCGCTCGATGCCGTGCAGGCAGCAGGCGAGCGGCTCGACGAGGGCCGCGACCTGGGGGGAGAGGGCCGGCGGGACCAGGAGGAGGTTCCGCTCCGCGATCCGGGCCGGCACGAGAAGGTACTCGGCGTAGGCGCCGTTCAGGAACGGGCGCAGGTTCTCGCACAGCGTCTCCTCGCCGCGGCGGCAGGCCGCGCACTCCCCGCAGGGCGCCGAGTTCGCGGCCACGACACGCCGCCCGGTCGCGACGTCGATCCCGCAGAACTCGTGGCCGAACGGGCTCGGCGTCTCGGCCAGCAGGAGCGGATGCCCGCGCCGGAAGGCCTTCGCGTCGGTGCCGTCGGTGAGCGCCACCTCGACCTGGACGAGGACGTCGCGCTCGCCCGGCTCCGGCCGGGGGACCTCCTCGACCCGCAGGTCGCCGGGCCCGTGGTACATGAGCGCCCTCACAAGGTGAAGACGACCTTGACGGCCTCGTGCGAGCGGTAGAGGTCGAGGCCCGCGGAGAACCGGTCGAGCGGCAGCGTCACCGTCGGGATCGGGTCGAGCTCTGGCAGGAGCTCGATGGCGTCCCGCATCGCCGCCGGCGTCGCCGAGCAGGAGCCGACGAGCGAGAGCTCGCGGCGAAGGACGGGCTCGAAGTCGACCGGGACCGGCTCGGTCAGCCAGGCGAAGACGAGGAGCGTCCCGCCGGGAGCGAGTGCTGCGAGCGCCTCGTCGAGGCCTGCGTGGCCGCAGAGGACGACCGCGTCCACGGCGCCGTTCTGCGGCGCCGCGCCGTAGCCGAGCGCGAGCTCGAGCCGGTGCGGGAGCGGATCGGCCGCGAGGACGTCGTCCCCGCGGCGGACGAGCGCCTGCGTGAAGAGCAGCCCGGCGAACCCGCAGCCGACGACGAGCACGCGCCCTCTCGGGAGCCGCTCGATCGCCCGCAGCACGCAGGCGAGCGGCTCGGTGAACGTTCCGACCACGTCGTCGATCGCGTCGGGGAGGGGAACCGTCTGGGCAGCGCGGGCGCGCTCGGCAAAGCCGCCGGGGACGATCGTCGGCGCCGGGAAGCGCTCGCACGTCGTCTCGTGGCCGGAGCGGCAGCGGTCGCATTCGCCGCACGGCAGGTGATGGACGAGCGCGACGCGGTTGCCTTCCTCGTCCTCGGCGACGACCTCGTGCCCGAGGACGGTGCCGGGAGCCGCGCGGCCGATCTTCTGGACGTCCGTCCCACAGAGGCCGCAGGCGCGCACGGACACGAGCTCGCCGCCCCCGTCGGGCTCGGGCCGGTCGGCGAGCGCCGGCTGCCCCGCATCGTCCAGCACCACGGCTCTCATCACGGCAATCGTAGAGGCGACACGCCGCTAGACTGTGATCCGCGCGGGGCTATAGCTCAGCTGGGAGAGCGCCTGGATCGCACCCAGGAGGTCGTCGGTTCGAGTCCGACTAGCTCCATGACGAAAGGCCCGCAGAGCGGGCCTTTTACAGGTCGCGCGAAGCTCCGCTGTGGTCGTCCTCGATGCATCTGGAGGCACTCGGGACCGCTCGAATGCCGGAGCTCGGGCCCCGACCTCGACCTCCGCGAACTCGCGAGCGAATGGCCGCCAGGATGTGACCCGATCTGGATCTTGACCTCGCTTGGGCTCGGCGCGGTCCACCACTATTCTCACCCCCAGGAGTTTTCCGGCCCTGCCTACAGCCATTCTCGCCAACGTGCTCGGCGACCTCTGGAACTGGATCGCCGAGGTCGGCGGGCGCATCGGGGACATCTCGCCTTACTGGCTCGTCGCCGCTCTCGCGCTGAAGACCGCCGAGTCCGCATTCATCGGCCTCTCCTGGAGAAACATCCTGCGCGCCGCATACCCCACGAGCAACTTGTCGTTCAAGATCGCCTGGGGTGCCTCGCAGGGAGGGACGGCAATCAACGCGGTGGTGCCTGCACAGGCGGGCACAGTGGCGATGATCGGCATCTTCCGGGCGAGCATCTCCGGATCCTCGGTTGCGGGTCTGACGTCCGCAGCGGTCGTCCAGGCACTCTTCTTCGCGGCGGCGAGCGTGATCACCGTCATCGTGGTAGCGATCTTCCTCCCGCACACGGTCTCGAAAGGCTCGCCGTCTGACGAGGTCGGCGACTTCTTCGCCTCTCACCCAGTCCTCATCGGCGTCGTGGCCGTTGCCGTGATCGGTGCGGGCTATTTCGTCTGGCCGCGCGTCAGGCGACGCGTGGTCGACGAGTGGGAGAAGGCGAAGCAGGGCGCGGCGATCTTCCGCGACCGGCGCCGCTACGCGCGCGAGGTGGCATTACCTTCCGGGGTCTCGTACGGGTGCCGCATGGGGGTGACCATGGTATTCATGGCCGCATTCGACATTCCGGTGACCGTGTTCACCGTGTTTCTCGTCGCCGCTTCTCACACGCTCTCCCAGCTCTTCGCGATCACGCCGGGCGGAGTCGGGCAGACGCAGGCGCTCGACCTCGTGACCCTGCGACGCTATTCGCCGACCGAGAGCATCGCCGCGTTCTCGGTCGTCCAGGACTCCGTGATCACCGTCTGGAACGTCGTCCTCGGCGTCGGGGTCATGCTCTGGGCGTTCGGCTACACACAGACGAAAGCCCTCCTTTCGAAGAGCGGGCGAGAACAGGCGACGTCCGAACCCTAGGGGACCGCCCTCAGCTGGCGGGCTTCGGGTGCTGCAGCTCGCGCACGCGGAAGGCGGCCACGATGTCCCTGACGCCGCGGATAATGGCGAAGGCTGCCACCCAGGCGACCAGCAGCACCGCGCTGCGGCCGTAGTAGCCGGCCGCCCAGAAGCCGAGCGCGAGCTCGATGATCCCGCCGATGAGCTGCAGCCACCAGATCTCTATCTCCTTGCGGGAGGCGATCGACAGGATGATGTCGAAAGCTCCGGCGAAGATGAGGAAGAAGCTGAAGATGGCAGCCAGCGATGCGAACGTGTCGCCCGGTGATGCTCGTCACGGGAGCCGTGCCGACGGCGACCAGCCCAGGTGGCTGGCGGAGATCCTGACGCGGAGCGCGCGTGGCCGGATGACGAACCACAGCGGCGGGCTGAGGGTGACCGCCTCGCCGTCCACTCCGGCGTGGACCCGCGCGGGGGCGGTCATCTCGAGCCGCGTAGCGCTCCACGTCCGCCCCGAGCTTTGGCCGGGCCGTGGTCTGTCGAGGACAAGAATGCCGAGCTGCCCGCTGTCGAGCGTCGGCCGCGTGCCGGGCACGCGCGGGGGGTCGAGCGAGTAGGGGTTGTTCGACACGAGCACGACGGCGGGGTCGCGATGCGGGCGGCCGCGGTCGTCCACGATCTGCAGGTCGGCCGCAGGCGCACTCGGTCCGAGTACTTCCGCCGCCGTCTTCAGAAGCGTGCGGGCCTTGGCGTCGCGGTACGTCGGCTGCCGAACCGCATCGCCGTAGATTCCAAGGGAAACGTTGTTGAGGAACACGCGGTCGTTCACCTCCGCCACGTCGATCCGGCGCTCGACCCCGTCGGTGAACGCGTCGAGCGAGCCCACGAGGTCGTGGCGATCGACGCCGAGGTCGAGCGCGAAGTGGTTGCGGGTGCCGGCGGGAACGCAGACGAAAGGAAGCCCGTGTGCCAGGGCGGCTGCCGCGACGACGGCCAGTGATCCGTCGCCGCCGGCGACGCCGAGCGCGTCCGCGCCGTGCGCCACGGCCTCATCGATCAGCATCTCAAGGGTCTGTTCCGGGCGCACGACGATCACGTCGATTCCGCGGTCGCGCGCACGCTCGGCGAGGCCGGCGCGCGTGGCCTTGCCGCCACCGGACCTCGGGTTGACAAAGAGCAGGGGCCGCTTCGGCGGATCCACGGCTCGCCAGCCGGGACGTATCTGAGAACGGGGCAAAGCCAGAGTATTACTGCGGCTTGCGGGACGACGCGGCCAGCGTTGAGCAGGGCAAGTTCGATGATGACGGCGAAGACGAAGCCGCCGACATAGGCCAAGAGGCGATGCCGCCTCCGTTTGCCGAGGCGGAGACCTATATGGCCGAGGAGCGCGCCGCGCCTGAACGTGATCGCTTCTCGCCTCGATCGCCGTCTCGAACCTGCCGGAGTCGTTCGGAGGCGCCGCCGCGGTGCGGCAGGGCGGGATCTCCTCGGCCCGCGTCCTCGCCGTCTGGGGCGACGGCCGTGCTGCTCACGCTCGCACTGATCGCCGGAGCGATCGCCGCTGATATCGCGTCGGACGAGTGGCCTGGGATGCTCGCTGCTTTCGTCAGCGGGCGCCGTCCTCGCCTCGCTTGCCGACTCGGTGATGCCGCAGGCGTACGCCGAGGGCGAGCCTCTCGTCACCTTTGCGCCGAGCGCCGGCTTCCTCGTCGCCTACGCGCTCACGACGGTTTGACCGTTTCCGCCCGACGAGCGACGCAGAACGGAGCTACGAAGTCTGTTCCGCGTTCGCGCCGCTCCTCCGGCTTGTTGTTGGAGCTTCCTCGCCTCGGCGGACGACTGCACGATCGTGAGCGCTACTGCCCCAGGGGTGCTCCGGTCTTCCTCCACCTCTCCTCGGCGTCGGCGGCTCGTTCGAGGAGAAGATTCGGATGACGGCGAAGAAGAGCTTCTCGACATCGCCTCGTGTGCGGCTTCCGAGGGGGATCGCTACCGCTGAGTAGTTATCCGCGCTCGAGAATGCGCGATAACACCGATCTCAACGGGCATGGTCGGGCGTACGGTCGACGGGAGTTGCACACCAACCCGCCCCGACGGAGGCTGACCTGGCCGTATCGGATGAATTGACGAACTGCCCGTGCAAAGGAGGACCGGGCGGCAGCCGCGCGGGGGGCTCAAGCCGACCTCGAGCGGGACGTCGAGACAGCGCGCGTATCGGCTCAGGAACGGGCCGAGAAACTGCGCAAGTCTGCCGACGCTGGCAAGGACAAGCTATCCGTCTGGTGGAACGACTTGCAGCGGTCGTGGAACGAGCACCTCGCGAAGATTCGTGACGACATCGATCACTTCCGGGCCGAACGCGACGTGGACAGGGTCGAGTGGCGAGCCGAGCGTGCCGAGAACGACGCCCTGTTTGCGATCGACTTCGCGTATGCCGCAGTCGAAGAGGCCGAGTATGCAGCGCTCGATGCGGCCCTCGCGAGGATGGAGGCTGATCAACTTGCGACCGACTCGGCGGGCGCACGAACCTGAGAGGGAACTGCAGATTCATGCCACAAGCCCTCTCCGCCAGAAACGACTACCCCCGGCTCGCATGGTGGGCCGAGTCGAGCTAAGACCAGAAAGGACTTGTTTCCAGGGCCTTTCTCTTGAGCAATGCTGACCGCGTTCGCAGCGGGCGCCGTGCTCGCCTCGCTTGCAGACCCATGATGCCCGAAGTGAACGCCGAGGGCGGGCCGCTCGTCGCCTACGCCACGAACGGCGGCTTCCTCGTCGCCTGCGCGCTCACGACGATCGACTGATCCGATGAAGCTGCCACCCGCACCGCTGAACCTGGAACGGGCGGCGGCGTGGACCTGGAGGCTGCTCATCTGCACGGCAGCGCTCGCGCTCGTCCTGGGACTCCTCTGGTACCTCCGCGTGATCGTCCTGCCGATCGCGGTCGCGCTCACCATCGCGCCGGCACTGTCGCCTGTCGCCTCGTGGTTCCGCGGCCGTCGCCATCTCGAGCGGCCGGCCGCTGCGCTCACCCTCCTGACCGGTCTCGCGATAGTGATCGGGCTGGTCGCGATCGCGACGATCTCGGTCGTCGAGCAGTTCGACGAGCTCCGCTCCGCAGTCTCGCGGGCAGTCGACGACATCGCCGACCAGCTCGAGGGTGAGCCATTCAACCTGTCAGTCGCGCGAACCGAGGACCTTCAATCGACGCTTGAGGATTCCTGGCGCGAGGCCTCGGGCTACGCCGCCGCCGGCGTGCAGACGGGTGCCGGGATCGTCGCGGACGTCGTGCTCGCCGTCGCGATGCTCTACTTCGTCCTGCGTGACGGCGAGGCGCTCTGGACCCGGATCCTGCAGCGCTGCAGTCCCGAGGTCCGGCCCGCGATCGATCGTGCGGGCCGGCGCGCGTGGGACGTCCTCGGGGGCTACGTTCAGGGAACGGCTCAGGTCGCGACGATCGACGCCGTGTTGATCGGCATCGGGCTCGTGCTCCTCGACGTACCACTCGCGTTCGCGTTGGCCGTGCTCGTGTTCATGGCCTCGTTCGTTCCCTACGTCGGCGCGTTCGTCTCCGGCCTCGTCGCGGTGCTCGTCGGCTTCGCGGACGGAGGATGGCAGCTCGCGCTCGCGGTTCTCGCCCTCGTCGTCGTGGTGCAGTTCGTCGAGGGGACGTTCCTGCAGCCGATGATCCAGAGCCGCCGCGTCGAGCTCCACCCGGCGGTCATCCTGCTCGCGGTCGCCGCGGGCGGCTCGCTCTTCGGGATTCCCGGCGCGTATCTGGCGGTCCCGGTGACCGCGGTCGTTGCCGCCGTCTACGGCTCGCTGACTTCCGAAGCTGGAGAACCGGAGCCGCGCGACAGTGGACGAGCCGCGGTGCGGCAGCGACGTGGCGGCGGCCCGCCAGATGCTCTCGCTGGATCCAACGACCAAGGAGACAGGATGAGCAGCACCCTCACCGAGCAGACGCAGACGAGATCGAGCGGTGGACGGCCGATCGCAGCCGGACGACGGTCGAGTTCGAGTGATCGCGTCGAGCCCGTCTGTGACCGCGAAGATCCGGCCGCGAGCGGGATCGGCGCGCCTCTCAGCCCCCACGGGTAGCCGGACCCGTCCCCAGCGTTCGTGGTGGTACGCGACGACATCGTGCGCGAGGTCCGAGACGAAGGGGACGTGCGACAGGAGTTCGCCCAGCGCCGTGTGCATCTGCAGGATCCACATCTCCCGCTCGGTGTTTCGCGGCCTCTGTCGTCGACGAGGCGAAGCTCGGGCGCGGTCGCGCTTGGCCCCGGCAACTCGAGTGTCCTCTCCAATACCGCACCACGACCCGAGGCTGGGGCCTTCGCCTGATCGCCACGCAGGCCGGCCATCACCGCCGTGGAAGCGTCCTGCGGCAACTCTAGTCTGGTGGCGTGACGGAGATGCTCTCCGGGCTCGACGCCGGCGTGCGAGACCGCGTCGCTGTGCTGCGGGAGCAGGGGCGCTTCTTCTGGCTCGACGTCTCGCTCAGCGAGACCAGCCGTGATGATCTCGTCGATGCGCTGAGGATTCCCGAGCGCGTCCTTCCGGCTCTGGCTCTTTCCGGCGATGCCTCCGCATCGCGGTCGTTCCACGCCGACGGAGAGTCCGTCGTCTTCGCGCTCCGCTGCTATGTCGAGCCGGAGACGCCAACCGACGAGGCCGCGTTCCGCTTACGACCGCTCGAGGTCCGTGTCCTCGTCACCGGCGACTACCTGCTGACGCTTCACGAGGAGCGAGTCTCCCTGCCTGCAGTCCTCGCCCCCGACCTGCCTGAGAAACGGAGCAAGCGATACGTCGTCTACGCGGTACTCGAGGCGATGCTCGTGACCACCTCCGAGGCGCTGGGAGAGGTCGAGCGGAGGCTGGATGCCCTCGGCATGTCGTGGACCGAGGGGGGCGGCGCGCACGTGCCGAGGGAGACGCTCCGTGCGGCCGGCTCGCGGCTCGCGACGATGCGGCGCTGGGTCAGTGCCGAGCAGGCCATCTTCGCGCGCATCGGTGTGGAGATCGGAGCGCTCCGCGGCTTCGAGACGCAAGACGAGGCGTACTTCGACCGTCTGTACGAGCAGGTCAACCGCTTGCTGGCCTCGGTCGACGCCGCCGCGAACGGGTTGGCGATGCTGCTCGATCTGCAGCTGAACGAGCGGGCGTATGTGGTGAGCGTCGTGGCGACCATCTTCGTGCCGCTCACACTCCTCACGGGGTTCTTCGGCATGAACTTCGGCTGGATGGTCGATCAGATCGACAGCCAGATCGCCTTCTGGCTGCTCGGGTTCCTCGGCCCCATCGCGGTGGCGGTCCTGTGCTGGCGCCTCTTGGTGCGCCGGTTTCTCATCGGTGACTAGCGGAGGCAGAGAGGCGTCGGTGAGCGACCTCATGCGGGTCGACGATGTGGCCTTGGAAACCGCCGTCTGCATGCCGCTCAGGTGCGTGACGCCGACCTCGTTCTGGCCAGCCGGCTGACGCGGTAGCCGTCGTCGCCTGTTCGACAAGACGGGCGGCTCTATCTGGCGTGACAGGCGGGAGCTCCTTCGGCACACAGCCGGCTCCGAGCGACGCCCGATTTTGACATAGCTGACAACGTCGAGTGACACGTTTCTGACATAGAGCGTGCGCGATTCTCTGCGAAGAAGCGTGAAGCCCGCTTCGCCAACCGACCCTGAAAGTCCAGCTTAGGCGGACATTCGTGAACAGCGACGAACGACCGTGAACCCGTCACGCGAAGCTGGATCGCACCCATGAGGTCGTCGGTTCGAGTCCGACTAGCTCGATCGACAGTCTGCTAACTTACAACCAAATGGTTGTAGATGAGCTGGCCGACGAGCCGGTGGATGAGCTGTTCCACGCGCTTGCCGACGCGACGCGGCGCGACATCCTCCGGCGGTGCGTCGCGGGCGAGCCGTCGGTGTCCCGGCTCGCCGAGGCCTACCCGATGAGCTTCGCGGCGGTACAGAAGCACGTCGCCGTGCTGGAGCGTGCCGGACTGGTCAGCAAGGAGCGCCGCGGGCGGGAGCAACTCGTTCGCAGCAACTTCGAGGCAGTCGGTCGGGCGCGGCAGGCCCTCGACCAACTGGAGAGCGCCTGGCGCGACCGGGTGGACCGGATGGCGCGCCTGCTCGCGCAGGCACCCGGCCCGGATGAGCAAACCACGACGAGAGGACGAGGCCGATGAGCGTCACCAGCGTCGACAAGGATTTCGACAACCTGACCCTAACCCTGACCGCCGACTTCGACGCGTCGATCGAGCGCGTGTGGGAGCTGTGGGCCGACCCGCGAAATCTGGAGCGGTGGTGGGGCCCGCCGACCTATCCCGCGACCGTCGAGGAGCACGAGTTCACCCCGGGTGGCGCGGTCACGTACTTCATGACCGGCCCGGAGGGTGACAGGCACCGCGGCTGGTGGCGGATCACGGCGGTCGACCCGCCGCGGTCGCTCGACTTCACCGACGGGTTCGCCGATCAGGATCGGGACGCCGAGCGCTGACATGCCGATCAGCACCGTGCAGCTGCGGCTCACCGAGCACGACGGCGGCACGCGGATGGAGCTGCGCTCCGCCTTCGAGTCTCGGGAGCAGATGGACCAGCTCCTGGCCATGGGCGCGGACGAGGGGCTTCGGCAGTCCGTCAGCCAGATGGACGCCCTGCTCGCCGGCTGATCGCGGCTCGCGGCCGTGCCCAAGTATCGTGGGCCGGTGCCTTCGGCGGCTGCGGATGTGATCGGCGCGCGCGCCGGCGGGCTCGTTCCCCGAGTGGGCGTCGTGCTCGGCTCGGGGCTCGGCCCGCTCGCGGACGAGGTGGGCGAGCCCGTCGTCATTCCCTACGCCGAGCTCCCAGGCTTCCCGGATGCGGGCGTCGCCGGGCACGCCGGCCGGCTCGTGCTCGGGCATGTCGGCAAGACCCCGGTCGCGCTCATGCAGGGCCGGGCGCATTTCTACGAAGACGGCCGTCCCGACGGGATGAAGACGGCCGTGTGGACGCTTGCGGAGATCGGCTGCCGGACGCTCGTGCTGACGAACGCCGCCGGCAGTCTCGACCCCGAGCTTGCGCCGGGCTCGGTCATGCTCGTCTCCGACCACATCGGCCTCACCGGCGTCTCACCGCTCTTCGGCGAGAACGACACCGACCGCTTCGTCGACATGGTGGACGCGTACTCGCCGCGGCTTCGGGAACAGCTGCGCGAGCTGGCCGCACACCTGGGCATCGAGCTCCGCGAGGGCGTGTACGTCTGGTTCTCGGGCCCGCAGTTCGAGACACCGGCCGAGATCCAGGCCGCGAGGATCCTCGGCGGCACGGCCGTCGGCATGTCGACCGTCCCGGAAGTGATCCTCGCCCGTCGGGCCGGCCTTGAAGTTGCCGCGCTCTCGGTGATCACGAACCTCGCTGCCGGGATGAGCGAGGAGCGGCTGAGCCACGAGCACACGATGCGCGTGGCGGCGACCGCGACGGAGACGGCCGGCCGACTCGTCCGGGCGTTCCTCGAGCAGCAGAGCTGATCGAGGAACGGGCCCGTCTCGGGCTCTACCGATATCTACTCCTTTCTGCCGCCCGGCGTGGCAAACCTAGCCGTCTGACCAGGCGATCCTGGCTTGAGCCGGGCTCCGGCCGACCGTAGGTTTGCCAAGGCGTCGGAATGAATCGGGGTTCGATTCGGTTCCTTCTCACAGTGCTCGGCTGCGCGGTCCTTGCAGCCGCGGCGGCTTGTCCGGGATTCGCGCAGCGGCCGAACCCCGCGCCTGATCCTGCGCCGGCTCCGCCGTCGCGAGCCCGCGCCGTCGTCGGAGCCGTCGTCGCCGTCCGCGACGAGCTCCGAGCCCAGGACGTCGAAGAAGGCCGTCTCGACGCGGACGCCGAAGGCCGAGAAGCCAGATCGGCCGGAGAAGCAGAGGAAGGCTGCTCCGGCGGCGAAGCCGGAGAGCGTCGGCGTCGGCTACCCGGTCCCACGAGCCGGATCCGGGCGGTGCGGCGGTCACTCCGTCGTCGCGCGCGGCCCACGGCCGCACCGATTCGCGCCGAGCCCGACACGGTTCCCTTCTCGACCGACGTCCCGACTTCTCCTCGTCGGCACCGTCCTCCTGACCGTCCTCCTCCTGGCCGCCGCCGTGGCGCCCCGCCGGCTGCTGGCGAGGCTCTCGGTGGACGGCCTCCAGGAGCGGCGCGCCGATCTCGCGTTTGCAGGGCTCTGCGTCCTGACGGTGGGCTCCCTGCTCGGCACGCTCGTGGCGATCTCGGGATGAGGCCCGTCCGTCTCCTCGCCCTCGTCGGGACGGTAGTGGGAGCGCTGTTCCTCGCGGGTGGTGCCTCCCTGGCCGCTCCCGCCTCGCCGACGATCACGACGGCACCCGCGAGCCCGACGAACGCGCAGACGGCTCACCTCGAGTTCTCGGGAGACGAGACGACGCGTCTCGTTCCTCTGCAGCCTCGACCAGGCCGACTTCGCCGCCGTGCACGAGCCCGGTCGAGCTCACCGCGCTCACCGAGGGGTCGCACTCGTTCGCGGTCAAGGCCGTCGACGCCGACGGCGCGGAGAGCGATCCCGCCGCCCACGCCTGGACGGTCGACCTGACGGCGCCTCCCGAGCCCTCGCTGTCGGGGCCGCCGGTCGTCACGGGCTCCACGAGCGCGGCCCTCACGTTCGCCGACGGCGACGCAAGCGCCACCTTCCTCTGCGCTCTCGACGGAGGCTCCTTCGAGTCGTGCTCGAGCCCCGTGAACCTCGCCGGCCTCGGCGAGGGCCTCCATGTCTTCGCCGTGAAGGCGCGCGACCTCGCCGGCAACGAGGGCCTCGCCGCGACGTTCGCGTGGACCGTCGACCTGACGGCGCCGAGCGTCGCGGTGACGTCGCCGACCGACGGCGCATTCACGAACGACACGACGCCGACCCTGAGGGGGACCGCCGGGACGGCCCCGGGCGACGCGTCCGCCGTCTCCGTCCTCCTGCGACGAGGGTCGAGCACGAGCGGCGCGCCCGACGTCCGGCTGAACGCGCCGGTCGACCAGGTGACCGGAGTCTGGACCGTGACGCCCGCCTCGCCGCTGGCCGCGGATCTCTACACGGTGACGGCGGAGCAGGGCGACGGGGCCGGGAACCACGGCGCGAGCCAGGCGACGAGGTTCACCATCGACGTCTCCGTCCCGACCGTCTCGCTCTCGGCGCCGAAGAACGGGACCGTCACCGAGAACCGCTCGCCCACGTTCGCGGGCGCGGGCGATGCGGGCACCCTCGAGCTCAACCTCTACGCGGGGGGTCCGGGTGGAGCGGCCGTGGCGACGGCCGTCGCCCAGATCCCTGCGGGCCCCTGGTCGCTCTCCTTCAACGGGCCTCTCCCGGACGGTGTCTTCACCGCGGTCGCGGAGCTCACGAACGTGGCGGGCACGACAGGCTTCTCGAGCGCCGCCGTCGTCGCCATCGACAACCTCCCTCCCTCGTTCACCGCGGTCCCTTCCGACACGCTCCTCGAGCAGACTGCCGTCGCAGGCGAGAGGTTCAGCTACGAGGCGCTCGCCGCGGACGAGCTCGATCCATCGCCCGCCGTCGCGTGCTCGCCGGCATCGGGGGCGGTCTTCCCTCATGGCACGACCGCCGTGCGCTGCACGGCGACCGACTGGGGCGGGCACGCGGTCGCGGCCGGCTTCAGCGTGCGCGTCGTCAACTCGGTCCCGCCGGCGCCCGTCCACGGATTCGTCGCGCGAGGTCGCAACGGCTCGGTGAGGCTCGCGTGGCAGAAGCCGACCGACTGGGACGCCACGCGCGTCGTCGTCAGCCGGGCGCGGCGAGGGACGACGCAGTGGCAGGTCGTCCTCCGGACGCAGCGCGTGACCGCGTTCACGGACACCCGTGTGGCCAACGGCCGCGAGTATCGCTACCGGGCGATGAGCTACGACCTCGTGGGTAACGTGTCCCCGCCGGCGCTCTTCGACGCGCGGCCGAGCAGGTTCGTCGCCCCCGGCTGGAGGGCGCGGCTCACCAGCCCTCCGCGTCTCCGCTGGGCTTCGGTTCGAGGAGCCGACTACTACAACGTCCAGGTCTGGCGCGGCCCGATCGAGGTCCTCAGTCGCTGGCCCTCGCGGCCGAGTCACCGGATGGCGGCGAGCTGGCAGTTCGGCGGCCACCGCCAGACGCTCGAGCCGGGGACCTACTTCGCCTACGCGTGGCCGGGCTACGGCTCGAAGGCGCGAGCTCGCTACGGCAAGCTGATCGGCTGGACGAAGTTCATCGTCCCCTGACCCGGCGGCGCTACCCTTGCGGCGCACTCGACGGAAGGAGACCGGGATGTATGCGCGCATGGCTCGCTTCGAAGGGCTCGACCCGGGCGGCATCGACGAGCAGGTCGCAGAGATGAAGGCGCAGATCGATCAGTCGCGGGCCTCGGGCGATCTCCCCTCGGGCGCGCCCGAACAGGTCCGCACGCTCATGGAGACGGTGAAGCGCGTCGTGCAGTTCGCCGACCGTGAGCGCGGGACGGCCCTGGGGATCGTCTACTGCGACACCGAGGAGGACATGCGGCGCGCGGACGCGGCGCTGAACGAGATGTCGCCGGGCGAGGGCGCGGGGCGGCGGACCGGCGTCGAGATCTACGAGGTGCTGCTGGACGAGGACTTCGCCTAGGTCTCGTCGTCGCAGAGCACCTGGGGAGACGGTGCACCTCGAGGCGCAGGCTTGGCCGTGCGAGCCTCCTCGGCTACGGTGAGCGCCGTGGCGGTCGAGGGCGAGAGCACGGACGTCTTCCCGGAGTCCTACCACCAGATGCTCTGCCCGCCTGTGGCGGAGCCTCCGTTCGAGGATCCGGCGGAGCTGGAGCGGGTGTGGGGCGAGCGCTGGGGCTCTGTGGACGAGGTGGGCGCCCTGCGCTCGGTGCTCCTGCGCCGCCCCGGGCGGGAGCTCGAGCAGATACGGGCGGATGCGTGGAATCCCGCGGCACGGGCGCTCGTCGATCCGAACGGCGGCTGGTACTGGGAAAGCGAGGAACCGCCGGACGTTCCGCTCGTCGCGCAGCAGTACGAGGGGCTCGTGGCCGCCCTCGAGACCGAGGGCGTCGAGGTGCACTTCGCCGAGCCGCTGGAGGAGCGGTTCACGAAGGCGATGTACACCCGCGACCCGCTCGTCTCCGTTCCGGGCGGCGTCATCGTCGGCCGCCTCGCTCCGCTCATGCGGAGAGGCGAGGAGCGGAGCATCACCAAGGCGCTCGGAGCGCTCGGCGTCCCGATCCTGCGCACGATCACGGGAACCGGTCTGCTCGAAGGGGGCTCGTTCGCGAAGCTGACGCCTCGCGTCGCGGCCTTCGGGACATCGATCCGATGCAACGACGAGGCCGCCTCCCAGCTGGCCGAGATCCTCAAGTGGCTCGGGGTCGAGCTGATCGTCGTCCCGATGAGCGGGTATTCGATCCACCTGGACGGCCACTTCGCCATGGTGGACGTCGACAAGGCGCTCGTCGACCCGGCCGGACTGCCGCACTGGTTTCTCGACAGGCTGAGAGAGCTCGGGATCGAAGGTGTCTGGTGCCATCCCGAGGAGCGATGGGCGATCAACTCTCTCGCCGTACGGCCGGGCCGGGTCCTCCTGAGCGAGGGCAATCCGCGTACGGCGGAGCGGCTCGAGCGGCGGCGGGTCGAGGTCGTGACGCTGCCGTACGACGAGGTCCAGAAGAACGGGGGCGGCATCCACTGCTCCACGATGGAGCTCCGCCGGGATCCGGCCTGACGATCCACGGCGTCGCCCAGGTCTGCGCCGTCGCCGCGCCGCTTCGGTCGGTACTGGGGGCGAGATCGTCGAGCGTCACCCGGCAGGCCTAGGCGGCGGTGGGCGTGAAGACGTGCAAACATATGTTCGTGTCAGGCGAGGCGACGATCCTCCACGCCGACCTCGACGCGTTCTTCGCGTCGGTCGAGCAGCGGGACGACGCGCGCCTGCGCGGCCGGCCCGTGATCGTCGGCGGAGGCGTCGTGCTCGCGGCGAGCTACGAGGCCAAGGCGTACGGCGTCCTCACGGCGATGGGCGGGCGGCAAGCGCGCCGGCTCTGCCCCGACGCGGTCGTCGTTCCGCCCCGCATGTCGGCCTACGCGGAAGCCAGCAAGGCGGTGTACCGCGTGTTCGAGGACACCACGCCGCTCGTCGAGGGACTGTCCATCGACGAGGCGTTCCTCGACGTGCGCGGCCTGGAGCGCATCGCCGGCACGCCGACCCAGATCGCGGCGAGGCTGCGGCGCGCGGTCCTCGAGCGAGTCGGCCTCCCGATCACCGTCGGGGTGGCGCGGACGAAGTTCCTGGCCAAGGTGGCGAGCGGCGTCGCCAAGCCCGACGGGCTTCTCGTCGTGCCGCCGGAGTCCGAGCTCGACTTCCTCCATCCGCTGCCAGTCGAGCGGCTCTGGGGCGTCGGGCGCGTCACCGCCGAGAGGCTCCACGCGCAGGGGCTCATGACCGTCGGCCAGGTCGCCCGGCTCGAGGAGACGGCGCTCGTGTCGATGCTCGGTCGCGCGGCCGGGCGCCATCTCCACGCCCTCGCGCACAACCGGGACCCGCGACGGGTGCGGGCCCGCCGCCGACGCGGGTCGATCGGGGCCCAGCGGGCGCTCGGCCGCTCGCCGAGGTCCCCGGAGGAGGTCGACGCGGCGCTCGTCGCGCTCGTCGACCGCGTGACGCGACGGATGCGCTCGGCTCGGCGGACCGGACGCACCGTCGTCCTTCGCCTCCGCTTCGACGACTTCTCCCGCGCGACCCGGTCGCATACGCTGGCCTACGCCAGCGCCCAGACGCAGCTGATCCTTACCACCGCGAGGGCGCTCCTCGCGAGCGTCGGGCCGACGATCCGGCGCCGGGGCCTCACCCTGGTCGGCGTCGCCGTCGCGAACCTCGAGGACGACCGCTTCGTCCAGCTCCGGCTGCCCCTCGAGCGCGGGAGCCGAGAGGCGCTCGACGCGGCGATCGACGACGTGCGCGATCGGTTCGGCGTGAACGCCGTGACGCGCGCGGTCCTCCTCGGCCACGACGGCGGCCCGACCGTGCCGCTTCTCCCGGACTGAGAGCGGGTATCGGACCGATGAGATACACGGAGCGGCAAGGTCATCCCTGATCGGAACCGGACCCAGGAGGCGACCATGACCAGACTGACCCTCGACATCTCGATGTCGCTCGACGGCTACGTCGCCGGGCCGAACCAGACCCTGGAGCAGCCGCTCGGCGAGGGCGGCGAGCGCCTGCACGACTGGGCCTTCGGGCTCGCGACCTGGCGGGAGCGGCACGGCCTCGAGGGCGGCGAGACCGGCACGGTCGACGACCTCGTGGCCGAGTCGCTCGGCGCCACCGGCGCGACCATCATGGGCCGGCGCATGTTCAGCGGCGGGAGCGGACCCTGGGAGGACGACCCGAACGCCGACGGCTGGTGGGGCGACGACCCTCCCTTCCGGCACCCGGTGTTCGTGCTCACGAGCCACCCTCGGGAGACGGTGACCAAGGAGGGAGGAACGACCTTCACCTTCGTCACCGAGGGCATCGAGGCGGCTCTCGAACAGGCCAGGGCCGCCGCCGAAGACAAGGACGTGGCGGTCGCCGGCGGCGCGAGCGTCGCGCAGCAGTATCTCGCCGCGGGTCTGCTCGACCAGGTGCAGCTCCACCTCGCGCCGGTGCTCCTTGGCGACGGCGTCCGGCTCTTCGACCACGTGGGCCCCGGCGCCGGACGGCTGGAGCGAAGGAGGGTGATCGACTCCCCGGCCGCGATCCACGTCACCTACACGGTCGTGCGATGACTGCGGTGGAGACCCCGCACGGCCCTGCGAACGTCCACCTCCGGCCCGTGGACGAGCCGCGAGGCGCGCTCGTCCTCGGCCACGGGGCGGCCGGTGGCGTGACCTCGGCCGACCTCACGGCCGCGACCGAGGCGGCCCGCGAGGTCGGCTTCAGCGTCGCCCTCGTCGAGCAGCCGTACCGCGTGGCCGGGAAGCGCGCGCCGGCGCCGGCGCGGCAGCTCGACGCCGCCTGGATCGCGGTCGTCGGTCACCTGCGCGCCGACGCGTTCGCGGGCCTGCGCCTCGTCGTCGGAGGCCGTTCGCTCGGCGCGCGGGTTGCGTGCCGGACCGCAGGCGCGACGGCTGCCGACGCGGTTCTCTGCCTCGCGTTCCCGCTACAGCCTCCGCGGCGCGCCTCCGGGACGTCGCCGAGCCGGCTCCCCGAGCTCGACGCGGTGGAGATCCCGACGCTCGTCGTCCAGGGCGCGCGGGACCGGTTCGGGATCCCGCCGGGCGGCGCGCGCCGAACGGTCGTCGTGGTGGCGGGCGACCACAGCCTGCGGACCGATCTCGACGCCGTCGCCGCTGCGGTCAGAGATTGGCTCCCCGCCGTCGCGTCGACGTGAGATCGTTCGCGGCGTGCCGACTGACGCCGGCGCGTCGGATCTCACCGTCTTCTGGCTGGTCGTCGCCGGACGGCTGCTGCTGCCGCTCTTCATCCCGCGGTTCCCGCTGCCGGCCATCCTCGCCTGCCTCGTCCTGGACGGGATCGACCAGACGATCTTCCAGACGTTCACCGATCTCGACCTCAGCGGCTACCAGAGCTACGACAAGGCGCTCGATGTCTACTACCTCACGATCGCCTATCTCTCCACGCTCCGGAACTGGACGAACCGCGACGCCGTTCGGGTGGGGAAGTTCCTCTTCTACTACCGCCTCGCGGGCGTCGCGCTCTTCGAGCTCCTCCACTGGCGGGCCCTGCTGCTGATCTTCCCCAACACCTTCGAGTACTTCTTCATCGTCTACGAGGCGATTCGCCTGCGCTGGAACCCCAAGCGACTGACGATGAGGAACGTCGTCCTGATCGCAGCGGTGATCTGGATCTTCGTCAAGCTCCCGCAGGAATGGTGGATCCACATAGCGGAGCTCGACACGACCGAGCTCGTCGCAGCCCATCCGTGGGTCGGGGTCCTCGGCGCCGCCGCGCTCCTCGCGCTGCTCGCCGTGTTCCAGTGGGTGGTGCGGCCGCGGCTGCCGGCGACCGACCATTCCTGGCGGATCCCGGCCGACCCGATCCCTGCCGAGGTCGCCGATCCCGCGTCCCGGGACGCCTGGATCGCCCAGCACCGCAAGGTCTTCGACCGGAAGCTCGTGGAGAAGATCCTGCTCGTGGGCCTCGTCTGCGTGATCTTCGCGCAGATCGTGCCGGGCCTCGAGGCGTCGAACCTCGAGATCATGATCGGCGCCGCGATCCTCATCACGGTCGACTCCCTGCTGGGCCTCTGGACTGCGCGTCGGAGTCGAGGGCTGGCATCGCTTGCCTGGGCGTTCGTCTCGCTCGCGGTCGCCAACGTCGCCTTCGTGGCGCTCGCCGAGCTGATCAAGGGCTCCGAGGTGCCGTTCGGCGACACGCTCTTCTTCATGCTGCTGCTGACGCTCATCGTCACGCTCTACGACCGCTACGAGCCGTACCACGGGGTGCGCTTCCCCCAGGACGCCTGACCGGCTCAGGCCTTCGGCTGCCAGAAGGCGATCTCGGCGCCGGCCGGCGCGGCGACGACGCTCCGCCAGCCGACCGGGCCCTCCCGAGGCTCGAGGACGACCGAGGCTCCGAGCCGGCGGGCCCGCTCTGTCGTCTCCCCGACGTCGTCGACCTCGACGTATGGAAGCCAGAGGGCACCGGTCGCGTCGTGCTCGACGACCCCGCCTCCGATCCGTCGCTCCGAGCTCGAGCGCGAGGTACGACGCGCTGGCCAGGTCGACCGTCTCCGCCCGCCAGCCGAGCAGCTGTGTGTAGAAGGCGCACGCGCGCGGCAGGTTGCCGGTGCGGAGCTCCAGGTGGACGACTCGCTTGGACGCCGCCGGCGGCATAGTCTGTCGGTTGTGGACCGGCGGACGCACGAGACTCATCGCGGCGATGAGTTTCCGGCGCCCCGCCGGTCTACCTTCGTGACCGTGGCTGTCACCTCCACACGCTCGCCGGATGCCCAGGAGCTGCTCGCGGCCGCGCGGAGCGGCGACGAGGAGGCCTTCCGGCGCCTCGTCGAGAGCCACCGCGCCGAGCTCCACGCCCATTGCTACCGCATGCTCGGCTCGCTCCAGGACGCCGAGGACGCCCTCCAGGAGACGCTGCTTCGCGCCTGGCGCGGGCTCGCGGGGTTCGCAGGCCGTAGCTCGCCTCGCACCTGGCTCTACACGATCGCCACCAACGCGTGCCTGGACGCGATCGCCCGGCGTCCGAAGCGCGTCCTCCCCGTCGACTACGGGCCTGCGAGCGTTCCCTCGAAGGATCCCGGCGAGCCGCTCGTCGAGTCGGTCTGGGTGGAGCCGTACCCGGACGAGGAGCTCGGCATGCCGGACGGCTACGCGGCGCCCGAGGCACGGTACGAGCAGCGGGAGGCCGTCGAGCTCGCCTTCATCGCCGCGCTCCAGCACCTGCCGGCGCGGCAGCGGGCGGTGCTCGTCCTGCGCGAGGTGCTGGGGTTCTCGGCCCGCGAGGTCGCCGACTCGCTCGAGACGACGGTCGCGTCCGTGAACAGCGCCCTCCAGCGGGCCCGTAAGACCGTCGACGAACGGCTCCCCGCGCAGAGCCAGCAGGCGACGCTGCGCACGCTCGGGGACGAGCGGGTCCGCGACATCGTCGGACGCTACGTCGATGCGTGGGCGAAGGGCGACGTCGACGCGCTGCGGGCGCTCCTGGCCGAGGACGCCACGTTCTCCATGCCGCCGTGGTCGAGCTGGTGGCGCGGCCGCGAGACGATCGCGGGGTTCGCGAAGACCGCGGTGGAGTTCTGCGCCGAGGCGCGGCCGGTCCTCGTCCGGGCCAACGCCCAGCCCGCCGTCGCCTACTACTCCGAGGACGCCGAGACCGGTCGCTTCAAGGCCACCGCGATCGACGTCGTGACCTTCGAGGGCACGTTGATCAAGGACATCACCGCCTTCGTGTCGCCCGAGCTCTTCGCGCGCTTCGGCCTCGAGCCCGAGTTGTCCGACTAACCCCCACGCCTCGAAGGCACGAACGCCACGAGGCCCGCTTCGGGCCTCGTGGGTTTGCCCTCTCGGCGCTGGCGGGGGCTCAGGCCTCTTCGTCCATCTCCGCCATCTCGATCGCGAGACCGAGCGCCCGGACGATGTTGCCCGTGGCTGCGGTGATGCGAGCGGTGCCGACGATCGGGGCGATCGCAGCGAGGACACCGCGAACCTTGTCCTCGTCGATGCCCATCTCGGCCGCCGCGGCGAGGTTCAGCATGTACGACGCCGGGGGAGCGTCGACCGCGACGAGCGCGGCGATCCGGGTGAGCATCAGCGCCTCCGGATCCAGGCTCGACGCCTCGATCGACGCATCGGTCATCTTCGCCAGCAGGTCGAGGACAGGCGTCTCAGTCTGCTCTGCCATCACGCCTCCTTCTGATTGCTGTCCATATCTCACCTCGATCGTACGACCGGCCGCCGGCTGTGGCATCGGTAGTTGGCCGAAGGTCACATCGGTTGCGGGCCGTCGACTGCCGTGCCCGTCCACCACTGGAATCCTCTAGCCTTCGACGCCGTGGGTGAGGCGACCGCCGCCGTCGACCACGTGCGGTCGAGCGACGGGACCCGGATCGGGTACCACCGGACCGGCACGGGGCCACCGCTCGTCCTCGTCCACGGGACGACCGGGGCTCACTGGAGCTTCAGGTACCTCGTCCCCGAGCTCATCGAGCGCTTCACGGTCCATGCGCTCGACCGCCGCGGCCGCGGTGAGAGCGGCGACGCGCCCGACTACACCATCGAGCGCGAGTTCGAGGACGTCGCCTGCCTCGTCGACTCGATCGACCGGCCCGCGATCGTGTTCGGCCACTCCTTCGGCGCGACGGCGGCGCTCGGCGCGGCGCTCCTCACAGGGAACGTCCGTGGGCTCGTCCTCTACGAGGGGTCGCCGGGCCTCGCGGCGGTCGAGGAGGGCGACCTCGACCGGATCGAGGCGCTCGTGTCCGCAGGCGAGCGCGAGGAGGCCATGGTCGAGTCGCTCCGCCTCTTCGGCCTGACCCACGAGGAGGTCGAGCAGATCCGCTCGGCTCCGACCTGGCAGGCTCGCATCGCGGCCGCTCCCACGATCGTCCGAGAGGTGCGGGCCGAGGAGGCCTACCAGGTCGAGGCCGAGCGGTTCCGGGAGCTCGCAGTCCCGGCGCTGCTCCTCCTCGGCGGCGAGAGCCCGGAGTGGGCGCGGGAGGGGACCGAGCGGATCCGCGCCGCGCTCCCCGACGCGCGCGTGGCGCTCCTCCCCGGCCAGGGCCACGCGGCGACCATGACGGCGCCAGGGCTCGTCGCCGACGAGATCACGCGCTTCGCGGACGAGGCGGAGGCGTGGACGAGCAGCGGCCGACCCTGACCGGCGAGCGCGTGACGATTCGCCCGGGCGGAGAGGGCGATGTCGACCCCCTGCTCGCGATCCTCGGCGAGCCGTCGGTCGCCCGCTGGTGGGGGGAGCCCGAGTCGCGCGAGGAGGTCCTCGGCAAGCTGGGCACCTCGAGCGACGTCGTGCTGCTCGTGGTCGAGGTCGGCGGCGAGGTCGCCGGGGGGATCGAGTACCACGAGGAGAGCACTCCCGAGTACCGCCACGCCGGGATCGACGTCTACCTCGCCGAGCGCTTCCAGGGCCGCGGCCTCGGCGCGGAGGCCGTCCGCCACGGGCGGACGCCATGTGGCGGCTACAGGACGCGGTACGCCGGCGCGATCTTCCCAGAACCTTGCGACGAACGCAACGAAGACGGCCGCGGCCGAGGTCAGACGGTGACCGGCGCCGTGGCGCCCTCGGCCGCAGGCGGGGCGTCGCTGCCCTTCGCGCGCGCGAGGATCACGAGGCCGGCGAGCGCGACCGCGAGCGACACGAGGCAGAGGGCGTACCCGATTGCCGTCTCGTGGAGCTTCTCCTGGAAGAGGACGATTCCGTAGACGAGGCTCGAGAGCGGGTCGAACGCCATGGTCGTCGCCACGGCGGCCGCGAGCGCACCGGTCTGGAGCGCCGCCTGCTCGAGCCAGAAGGCCGCGATGCTGACGACGACGAGCGCGTAGACGTGCCAATCGCCGAGGACGGCGAGGACGCCGTCGTCGAGCATCGACACGGTCGTCTTCGTCAGCGCCGCGCCCAGGCCGAACAGGATCCCGCCGGCCGTGCCGAGCAGCCCCGCCCGCATCGCCGGGCTGCGGTCGCGCGCGAGGACGAAGAGGAGAACGGCGAGGCCGAGGCTCGCGCCGCCGACCACCGCCCAGGAGCGGAGCGAGGCGTCGTCGTCGCCGGCTGCGGGCTTCGAGACGAGCAGCAGCGCCGCGAGCCCGCCGGCGACGAGCGCGGCTCCCACCATCTCCGGGCGACGGATCGGGCGCCCCTCGATCAGCCGCCCCAACGGGAGGGCGAAGACGATGCTCGAGACGAGGAGCGGCTGGACGACGACCATGCGACCGATCCCGAGCGCGATCGCCTGCGCCACGAACCCGAGCCCCTGCACGGCGAGGCCGAGGAGCCAGACCGGCTGGCGGGCGAGGCGGGCGAGGAAGCCCGCCCCGACGGTGTCCGCTGACTGCGCCGAAGCGGCCTTCTCCTGGAGGACGAGCCCGAGCGCGAAGAGGAACGCGGCGGCGAGCGCGAGAACGATGTCCACCGCGCGACTCTACGGCACCGATCCTCGTGTGGACCCCGCGAGTCCGACGGCCGCGACGTCTTGCTACCCTGCGGCGGTCAACCTAGAGCGAGTCCGGTTCGCGCAGAGCGCCTTCCCTACTTGTTCGTGAGCGGTGAGGGAGGTGTTTTTTCATGGCAACTGGAACCGTGAAGTGGTTCAACGACAGCAAGGGTTACGGGTTCATCACCCCTGACGAGGGCACGAAGGATCTGTTCGTGCATCACAGCGGGATCGCCGGTGAGGGCTTCAAGAGCCTCACCGAGGGCATGCGCGTCGAGTTCGACTCGCGCGAGGGCCAGAAGGGTCCCGAGGCGACGAACGTCAGGCCGACCGTCCCGGTCTCGTAGGCTTGCAGCACCTGCCCGTGACCGCTTCGGCGGTCACGGGCACCATCAGAATCAGCAGGACGACGTCTCAGGAACCAGAAGGGAGTTCCCTATCGCCGGCAAGGAAGAGAAGCTCGAGATGGAGGGCGAGGTCGTGGAGGCCCTCCGCAACCGGATGTTTCGGATCCGGCTTGACAACGGCCACGAGACGCTCGGCTACACGGCCGGGAAGATGAGGCGCTACCGCATCAGGATCTTCCTCGGGGACCGTGTCAAGGTCGAGCTGTCGCCGTACGACCTGAACCGCGGCCGCATCGTCTACCGCTACAGGTAACGATGGACGAGGGCGCCGTCAGGCCTCGTCTCCGCGGCGTCTTTCACCTGTACGCGTTCGTCGTGTTCTCCGCGCTGGGCGTGGCGCTCGTCGTCACGGCGCCCGGGTCTCGCGAGCGCGTCGCCGCCGCCGTCTTCGCGGGGTGCCTCGCGCTCTCCTTCGGGGTGAGCGCGCTCTACCACACGGTCACCTGGCGTCCCGCGGCTCGGCGGCTCATGCGCAGGCTGGACCACGCCGCGATCTTCCTGTTGATCGCCGGGACGTACACGCCGTACGGCCTCCTCGTGCTCAGCGGCGCATGGCGGTTCTCCGTCCTCGGAGTGGTCTGGATCGGCGCGGCGCTCGCGATCGCGCGGACGCTTGTCTGGGTCGACGCTCCGCGGTGGATCTCGGCCGTGCTGGGAATCGGCCTCGGGTGGGTCGGCCTCCTCGCGTTTCCCCGGATCGTCGACGTGACGGGGATCTCCGGGACGTTGCTCGTCCTGGCGGGCGGGGTGCTCTACACCCTCGGCGCGCTCGTCTACCTCCTGCGCCGCCCCGATCCCGCTCCGACCGTCTTCGGCTACCACGAGGTCTTCCACCTGCTCACGATCGTGGCGGCCGGCTGTCAGTTCGCCGCCATCGCCTTCTTCGTGCTGCCGTAGGTCGGATGCCCCGGGATCCTCGGGGCATCCGACTGAGCGGACGGAGGCTCAGTAGCCGTACGGGTTCGTCGAGGTCGAGGAGCCCGAGCCGGAGGTCGCGCCGATGCTCGCGACGTGCCAGGTGAAGCTCTTTCCCTCGAACGTGTCGCTGAAGTTGTTGCCCGAGACGACTCCTGGGCCCGAGTCCTCGGCGAACGTGTAGAGCGGCTTCCCCTCGAACGTCGCCTGCATTGTGCCGTCGGGCCGGTCGACGACCCCGAGCTTGCCCTCGAGGCCGGCCGTGCCCGAGGGCGTGCTCTGGCCCGTCGGGAGCGTCAGCGGCATCCAGATCGCCGTGCACGCTCCGGTGCAGGAAATGGTGCCGCTCGCCTCCTGGACGGGCGAGTAGAGCGCGTCGCCCTTGGAGTCGACGAGCACGCTGCCGACGCCGTCGACCTTCACGACCGAGACGGTCTTGCTGGAGTTGGGAGCGGTCGGGGTCTGGGCCGCCGAGGCGCTCGAGCCGCCTCCGCCGCACGCGCTCGCGAACAGAACGAGCGCCGTCGCGACGAGGGCGGATGCTGCTGCGTCTGTCCGTGTGGTTCTCATGACCGGGTGTACCGACCCGAGATCCCGGTCAGATGTTGAGCCGCGATTAAGCCGCCGCGGGCCCCCGCGGCCGGCCCGTTCGGTGCGGAGATTCCTAAAGTCTCATGCAGATTTGCCGATGCTGGGCGCATGAGCGCGTTCCGCCCTGACGGCCTGCGGTCCCCGCGCGCCTCCGACCGGTGGATCGACCGCTGGCTGGCCGCCTGCAGCGAGCTGGCCGAGCTCGAGCGCTCGAATCCGATGACGGACGCCGTCATCGACGAGCTCGACGGGCGCATGATCCGCATCGGCGACCGGTGGCTGGCGGACTTCGCCTCCTGCAACTACCTCGGCTTCGACCTCGACCGCGAGATCATCGATGCGATTCCCGAGTACCTCGAGCGGTGGGGGACGCATCCCAGCTGGTCCCGCATGCTCGGGAGCCCCGTCCTCTACCAGCAGATCGAGGATCGGCTCGTCGAGCTTCTCGGCTGCGAGGACGCGCTCGTCATCCCGACGATCACGCTCATCCACCTCTCCGTCATCCCGGTGTTGGCCGGCGACGGCACGATCTTCGTCGACAACCGGGCGCACAAGACCATCTACGACGGCTGCCAGTTCGCCGCCGCCCGCGGCGCGACCATGAAGCGCTTCCGCTTCGAGGATCCCGACGACCTCGAGCAGCTGCTTCGCCAGGACCGGTCGAGCACGCGCCTCATCTGCATGGACGGCGTCAACAGCATGACCGGGAACGCGCCCGACCTGGCCGAGTTCGCCCGCATCGCCCGGCGATACGACGCGATGCTCTACGTCGACGACGCCCACGGGTTCGGCGTCATCGGCGAGCGCGCGCCCGACGAGTCGAGCCCCTTCGGCAAGCGGGGGAACAGCGTCGTCCGCTTCTGCGGGGAGTCCTACGACCGCGTGGTGCTCGTCGCCGGCTTCTCGAAGTCGTACTCGTCGCTGGCGGCGTTCGTCGCCTGCCCGACCGAGCTGAAGGAGCTGCTGAAGACGGCCGCGCCCCCGTATCTGTACTCCGGGCCCTCGCCGATCGCCTCGCTCGCGACCGTCCTCGCCGGGCTCGACGTGAACGAGACTCGCGGTGACGCCATCCGGGCCGACCTCTGGCGCAAGACGGACAAGGTCCTCCAGTGCCTCGACCACCTCGGCGTCCACACGCCCAACCGCTCCGGCTTCCCGATCATCGAGGTGCCGCTCGCCCGCCACGACGACATCGACGCGGCCGGCCGGTTCCTCTTCGACCACGGCATCTACGTGACGCTCGCCGCCTATCCACTCGTCCCCAAGAGCGAGGTCGGGTTCCGCATCCAGATGACCGCCGCCAACACCGAGGCCGAGGTCGATCAGCTCATCGAGGTCCTCGGCAAGCTCGCCAACGCGTTCGACCTCCGCCCGGCACAGCAGGAGGAGTTCGCGGCGTGAGCCGGCTCGGCGGGATCGACTGGCGCGGTCGCGCCTGGATCGCCTACCTCGCGGTCGGCGGCCTCCTGACCGCGGCGTACCTGTGGTTCCCGCCCCTCCAGGGAAACGGTCCCCTCATCAATTTTCTGGGGCTGTCGGCATCCGTCGCCGTCGCCGTCGGCATCTTCATCCACCGTCCGAAGGCGTGGCTCGCGTGGGCGCTCTTCATCGTCGGGCTCTTCCTCTTCTTCGCCGGCGATCTCTACACCTACAGCTATCCCAAGCTGACCGGCGCCGAGGTGGAGTTCCCGTCGATCGGCGACGCGATCTACCTGACCGTGTACCCGGCTCTCGTCGCCGGCCTGCTCGTCCTCGTCCGGCGCCGTAACCCGCAGGGCGACCGCGCCGGCGCAATCGACTCGCTGATCATCTCCGTCGGCATCGCCCTCCTCTCCTGGGTCTTCCTCGTCGCCCCGAACGTCCACCTTTCCGGCCTGACGCTGATGGAGAAGGCGGTGTCGGCCGCCTACCCACTTGGCGACATCCTTCTCCTGGCCGCGGCCGTCCGCCTCGCGGTCGACAACGGGAAGCGCGCCCCCGCCTTCTACCTCCTCGTCGGCAGCATCGTGTCCCTCCTCGCCGTCGACTCGGCGTACACGTACGCGCTCCTCACCGAGGCCTACAACCACCAGCTGATCTACGACGTCGGCTGGATCGCCTTCTACCTCCTCTGGGGCGCGGCGGCGCTGCACCCCTCGATGCGGACGCTCGAGGAGCCCGCGCTCGAGTCCCGAACCCGCCTGACGCCCACGCGCCTCGCGCTGCTCACCCTCGCGTGTCTGATCGCCCCCGGCATCCGCATCTGGCAGGCGCTCGACGACCCGGACAGGCTCGTGGTGATCACTGCCTCGGCCGTCCTCTTCCTGCTCGTCGTCGCCCGCATGGCCGGTCTTGTGCGGCAGGAGGAGCGGGCGGCCTCGCGCGAGCTCGCCCTGCGCGGGGCGGGCGTGGATCTCGTCGCGGCCGCCGGGGGAGATCAGGTGAACGAGGCCGCGGTCTCGTCCGTCGTCGCCATGACCGGGCACTCCACCACGGTTCGCCTCGTCCTGCTGACCGAAGACGGCATCGTCGTCGTCGCCTCGTCCGGCGAGAACGGCGGGGGCTGGGCGCTCTCGAAGGAGGCGCAGCGGTGGCTGCGCGGGTCGGGCAGGACGATCCAGCAGCTCCACATCTCGGCGCTACCCGAGGCCGTCCGGACCCAGCTCCGCCTCGACCAGGGTCACGTCGTTCTCCTCCTGCCGCTCTCCGTCCGCGACGAGACGCACGGCCTGCTCGTCCTCTGCACGCAGTCTCCCATCCCCCGCGAGCTCCTCGACTCGCTCGAGTCGCTGGCCTCGCAGGTGTCCCTCGCCCTCGAGGGCGCCTCGCTCGCCGAGGATCTCCACCGCCGCCAGAGCGAGGCGAGGTTCCGGTCGCTGGTCGCGCACTCGAGCGACCTCATCACCGTCCTCGACGCGCACGGCGTCGTCACGTACCAGAGCCCCTCGGTGGAGCGCGTCCTCGGCTATCGCGCCGACGAGATCGAGGGCAGCATCTTCAGCCGGCTCCTGAGCGAGTCCGACCGGCCGAGGCTCGCCCAGATCGTGGCGGGCGTCGGCGAGGCGTACGTCGGCGGCGGCTCCGAGACCCACGTGTTCGAGTTCAAGCTCCGGCACCGGGACGGCACCGAGCTCCAGTTCGAGGTCCAGCACACGGACCTGCTCCAGGACGAGCACGTCCGCGGCATCGTCCTCAACAGCCGTGACGTGAGCGAGCGCAAGGCGTTCGAGGACCAGCTCGAGCACCAGGCCTTCCACGACCCGGTCACCGACCTCGCCAACCGCGCCCTGTTCGCCGACCGCGTCCAGCACGCGATCCTGCGCTCGATCCGGGGCGGCCCCGCGATCGGGGTCATGTTCATCGACCTCGACGACTTCAAGACCGTCAACGACAGCCTCGGGCATGCCGCGGGCGACACGGTCCTCCAGGAGGTCGGGCGCCGGCTCCTCGACGCCGTGCGGCCGGGGGACACCGTCGCGCGCTTCGGCGGCGACGAGTTCGCGATCCTCCTCGACGGCATCGACGACTCCTCGGAGGCCGCCGACGTCGCCGGGCGCATCCTGCGGGCGCTCGAGCTCCAGTTCGAGGTCGACGCCAAGCAGGTCTACCCGCGCGCGAGCGTCGGCATCTGCCTCGCCGATCACGAGATCGAGTCGCCCGACGCGGAGGAGCTGCTCCGGAACGCGGACGTCGCAATGTACATGGCCAAGCGCGACACGAAGGGCGGCTACCGCGTCTTCGAGCCCGCGATGCACGAGCGCGTCGTCGAGCGGCTCGAGCTCCAGGCCGAGCTCCAGCGCGCCCTCGAGCTCGAGCAGCTCGCGATCCACTACCAGCCCGTCGTGCGGCTCGACGAGCGGGACGACTACGGCGTGGAGGCGCTCCTGCGCTGGAACCACCCGACCCGCGGCATGATCGCGCCCCTCAACTTCATCCCGCTCGCCGAGGAGACCGGCCTCATCATCCCGATCGGCCGCTGGGTCCTCCAGGAGGCCTGCCGTCAGGGAGTGCTCCTGCACGAGCGCCTGCCTCGCATCCCGCCGCTGACGATCAGCGTCAACCTGTCCGTCAAGCAGCTCCAGTCCGAGACGATCATCGACGACGTCCGCGGCGCGCTCGAGTCGAGCGGCCTGCCGGCGTCGTGCCTCGTGCTCGAGATCACGGAGACCGTGATGATGGCCGACACCGACCTCGCGGTCCAGCGCCTGCACGACCTGAAGGAGCTCGGGATCCTCCTGGCGATGGACGACTTCGGCACGGGCTACTCGTCGCTCTCGTACCTGAGCCGCTTCCCGATCGACATCCTCAAGATGGACCGGTCGTTCCTGTCGGCCGAGCACGAGGATTCGGGCCTCGCGGCGGCGATCATCGCCCTCGGCACCAGCCTCAACCTCGACGTCGTCGCGGAGGGCATCGAGCTGCCGGAGCAGATCGTCTCGCTCCGCGATCTCGGCTGCGAGCTCGGCCAGGGATTCCTGTTCGCCAAGCCGATGGACAACGAGGCGCTCTTCGAGTACCTCGGGGGCGAGCAGCACTCGCATGCAGCATAGCCACGAGGGGCTCGACCGCCCGGGCGGCTTCTCGCGGGTCAACCTCCTCTCCCCGCTCCGGCACCGGGACTTCCGGATGCTCTGGACCGGGATGACCGTCTCCCTCCTCGGCGACGGCATCTTCCTGATCGCGATGGCCTGGCAGGCCTACGAGCTGTGGAACGCGCCCGCGGCGCTGTCCCTCCTCGGCGTCGCGATGACGATCCCGACGCTCGTCTTCCTCCTCCCGGCGGGCGTCCTCAGCGACCGCGTCGACCGTCGCCGGCTCATGCTCTGCGCGGACGTCGGGCGCGCGGTCGTCGTCGGCGTGCTGGCGACGCTCTCCATCACGGGCCTCCTCACGTTCTGGGAGCTCGCGATCCTCGTCGCCCTCTACGGCATCGGCACGGCGTTCTTCACGCCCGCGTTCGACGCGATCGTCCCCGACATCGTCCCGACCGCTGACCTGCCGGCGGCGAACTCGCTCGACCAGTTCGTCCGTCCGATCACGCTCCGGCTGGCCGGCCCCGCGCTCGGGGGCTTGCTCGTGGCGGGTTTCGGGACGGGCGCGGCCTTCGCCGTCGACGCGGCCTCCTTCGTCGTGTCCACGGTCTTCGTCTTCCTCATGCGTCCCGCCGCCCATCCGCGCTCGGAGCACGTCGACTCCTCGGTACAGGCGGTCAAGGAGGGCCTTCGCTTCGTGCGTCGCCGCGTCTGGCTCTGGGGGACGCTGCTCTCCGCCACCTTCGCCTACCTCGCCTTCATGGGCCCGGCCGAGGTCCTGCTGCCCTACGTCGTCAAGAACGAGCTCGGCGCCTCCGCGAACGCCCTCGGCCTGATCTTCGCCGCAGGTGGCATCGGCGCGATCGGCGCCGCGCTCATCATGGGCCAGCGCGGCCATCCGCGGCGCGACATGACCGTCATGTACGCGTCGTGGACGATCGCGACGCTGGCCGTCGCCGGCTACGGCCTTGCGACGGCCTCGTGGCAGCTCGCCGTCGCGTGCCTTCTCTTCAACGCCCTCGAGACCGTTGGGACGATCGTCTGGGCGACGATCAAGCAGTACCACGTCCCCGCGTCGATGCTCGGGCGCGTGTCCAGCCTCGACTGGCTGATCTCGATCGGGCTCCTGCCGCTCTCGTTCGCCCTCACGGCGCCGGTCGCGAGCCTCGTGGGCCCGCGCGCGACCCTGATCGGCGCGGCCGCGATCGGCGTCGTCTTCACGCTCGGCGCCTACTTCCTCCCCGGCATGCGGGACATCGAAGGCATGGCCCGGGACGTGGACGAGGCAGGCGGACGGCCGGTGCCCGGAGCCGACCCCGAGCTCCTGCGGCCGCCGGCCTTCGTCGACATCCGCAACTGAGCGCTCGATCCAGAAGGAAGCTCTGAGGCTCATCCTGAACCGAGCTTCGGCGTGGAGGGCCCCCGCGGCGGGGACCCTCCACGCAGTGTCGTCCTAGTCCAGGCCGCGCTTCGTGCCCGGGCCGATCCGGTCGAAGCCCGCGTAGCCGACGACGGCGTTCCTGCTGCCGGCGTTCTTGGACTTCACCTTCGGCTGCACCGCCCAGCCGCCGTAGCTCGCCTCGACGTCCACGTTCGCCTTGTCGGCGCCGAGGAGGACGAGCTCGTAGGCCGTGCGCGCGGCCTGCCACGTGCCCGGGTAGTCGTGGGCGGCGATGGCCTTCTCGGCCTTGCCGACGGCCGCGTCGGCCGCGGTCGAGGTACCCGGCTGCGCGCCGGGCCTTCCGGCTCTCGAGGATCCGGCCCGCGATCACGTTCGCGTTGAGGATGTAGCCGGCGGCCTGGTGTCGGGCCGCGTTGTCACGGTCGAACTGGCTGAAGTCCCAGTTCAGGTCGATGTAGCTCATGATCGAGTTGTGCTCGTCGCGTCGCCCAGGCGAAGTAGAACGGGCCCGTGGGCTCGTAGTCGACCCCCGTCTCCCAGTCGAAGCCGTCGTGCGGATGGCTCATCCCGAAGTGGTGGCCGTACTCGTGGATCTCCGTCGTCGTCAGCCCGTACCCGATGTCGACGACGCTCTGGGAGACGAAGCTGAAGACGAAGCTCTGCGTCCCGTCGGTCCAGTTGTCGTCGGCGTAGCCGAGGAACCCCGCGGCGAGGTCGTCCGTCGTCGCGTAGGCGAAGGCGGGGGCCTCGTAGATCCGCTTGCCCCTCGCAGGGTCGTGGTCGAGCACGTCGTCGAGGTTGAGGGCGTTGTAGAGGAAGAGGTTGGCGAACGGCGGGTACTGCGGCCGGTCGCGGAAGCAGGTCTCCGTGTCCGCGAGCCAGAGCTCGTAGCACGTCTTCGCCTTGCCCTTGAACTTCAGGTCCTGCTCGTCCACCGACCAGCTCGACGGGAAGAGCTCGCCCAGCTTCCTGGAGGAGCAGGTCGGGCTTCCGGTAGTCGCGCGCTCGCGTCGACCCCGGGCCAGCCCTCGTACGTGTTCGTGTCGAGGTTGATCTTGGTCGGGAGGAGCTCCGGGCGTCAGGTACGGCGGGTAGAGCGGCGACGAGGTGAACATGAGGTTGATCGCCGCGTAGCGGGCGACCAGGCTCAGATCGCCCGGCGAGCGCGTCGGGAGACCGGTAGCCGTCGTCCGCGTACTCCCACGCGACCGGGATCCGGTAGTCGGGCTCGCCGTCGCCGTCGAGGTCCTCGTTCGTGATGTCGAAGTTGCCGCCCCAGGCCTCGGGGCCCGCCGAGAGGTCGAAGAACCAGACGCGATTGACGCCGCGCCTGCCCAGCCCGGTCTCCTCGTCGTCGGGCGTCGTGCCGCCCCAGCCGATGATCTTCCGGCTCTCGGTCTCGACCCCGAAGTCGTGGCCGGTGTCGGGATCGGGCTCGCCGAACTTCGTGTAGACGTGGTCGATGTAGTCCGACCGGCCCCACCAGTTGACGAAGAAGATCGTGTCGCGGCGCGTGTCGACGCCCTTCGGGGCGTTGTCGATGAGCCACTTCTCGACGCTGGGCGCGTCGATGAAGTGGTTCTGCCCCACGTCGCGCGTGCCGTCCTGGTCGTTGTAGGCCGTCTGGAACTCGGTGAGGTCGGCGGGGACCGCCAGCCGCCGGAGCGTCTTGAAGAAGCTCTTCTCCCACGACGAGCTCGTGTACGTGATCGAGTAGTCGAACCGGTAGTCGATCCCGAGCTCCTGAACGACGCCGTACCAGAGGCGAGAGCGGACGATCGGCCGGTACTCCGACGGCAGCCCGCCGCGGAATTCCGACTTGCCCACCTCGTCCGGCCCGAAGCCGACGAAGACGACGTTGACCGGAACCCGCTCCCTGAGGTCGGCGCTCGGCACGCCGGGTTGCAGGTTCGAGAACCCCGTCGCCGAGGCCGTCGAGCTGAAGACCGCCGCGACCAAAGCCGCCAGCACCACAACGAGCTTGCTCCGCATCGTCCCTCCTCCCCCGGGAGGCGTCCCCCCGGAATCCCGTCTCGGACGTGGGACGCTAGTACGGGCGACCGACCCTCGTCAACGATCCCACACGGAATGATCGCTCGCCGCCGGCCAGCGGTGGCGCTGAAATTCACCTCGCGGTTTTCCTTCTCTCGTGCTCTCGAGTGCGATCGGATCGGTTCGGAGAAATTCCTTGCCATCGTCCGAAGTGTGCGGTAGTGTGCGTCCCTGTCCACCCCTGAGAGATGAGAGACGCCATGATCCCCATCAGATTCCTTCCAGAGACCACGGAGGCTCTCCGCGTGGGATCGGCCGTCGCTTTCAGCCACGGCCGGGTCATGGTCGGATCGGCCCGAGCCCTCGACGAAAGGCGTGCGCGCTGACGTAGATCAGGCGCATGACTGCTCTGTCGAGGGCGACCCAGTCGGGTCGCCTTCGTCGTTTCGGAAGCGAACGAAACGATCGAGGAGCGAGGTGACGTGCATATTCGAGATGACAAACAGTGAATCGAGCCTCTACCTGAGAGAGAACAGCTCTCACCGTGTCGCTGCGGTAATTCGCGTGGAAATGCAGACGTGTGCTTTCGCGTGGGTTTTTCCACCGCTCGCGACACATCCAGGCGCCGAAGGCTCCCCAGGCGCCCTCTGACCGCGGGGGCGCCCCGGGGCGCCCCGAACAACGGAAGGAGGGATCAGCCATGGTCGAGCTCCACCGGCTGCATCTGGAGGCCCGGCGCGTGCGAGAGGTGAAGCCTCTCGGCGCTGCCGAGGTCGCCCTGCGAGCCCGGGCGCTCGCCCGCCTGCAGGTCCGTGTCCGCGCCGGTCCGCGCCTCGAGCGCGGCGGCCCGCGACTCACGGTCGTGCGGGCGCAGAAGGCACCGGCCAAGCCGGCCCGCGTCTAGCCCGCACCGGGGCGTCTCCGACGGAGGCGCCCCGGCGTCTTGTGGCGAAGCGCACGTTTCCCTCGTTCGAGTGACGAAGCCGAGCGGCAGAACGCCCGATGGGGGTCGGGATGGGGCGTTTCTACCTGCCGCCGCACGTACTCGCCGCGGTCGCGGTGCTCGCAGCGATCGGGGTCGTCCTCCTGCTCCTCGCGCGGCCCGCTGCCGGCCAGGCGCCGGAGGGAACGGCGGTCGTCGCGCCCGGCCCCGCCCCGCAGGAGGCCGAGGCGGTGGCGTCGGCCCCCGCGGTCACCCAGCGGTCGCCCGGGCACGAGATCGCCCGTCCCAGGCGCGGGGCCACGATCCTCGTCCGTGCGCGCCCGCACGGGAGCGTGGTCGCCCGGCTCGGCGCCAGCACGGAGTTCGGGTCGCCCACGACGCTCGCGGTCGCCGAGCGCCGCGGTCGGTGGCTGGGCGTGATCACGACGCTGGTCGCGAACGGCCGCCTCGGTTGGGTCAACGAGGCGAGGAGCCGGCTTCGCATCTCCCACACGCGGGTCGCGCTCACGCTCGACCTCTCCGCCCGTCGACTCGTCGTCCGCCGCGGCGAGAGGGTGCTCCGCCGGATCACCGTGGGCGTCGGCCGCCCGAGCTCTCCGACGCCGGTGGGGCGCTTCGCCGTCACCGACAAGCTGCCCGGCGCCCGGTACAGCTCGGCGTACGGCTGCTGCATCCTCGCCCTCTCGGCGCACCAGACCAGCCTCCCCGCCGGCTGGCGCGGCGGCGACCGGATCGCGATCCACGGGACGAACGACCCGTCTTCGATCGGCGCGGCGTCCTCCGCAGGGTGCCCGCACGCGAGCACCGCCGACATGCGCTTCCTGTTCCGGGTCGTGCCCCTCGGCGCCCCGGTGGTCGTGCGTCCCTAGGGAGCCAGCGCCGCCTCGAGGTCGGCCACCGCCGTGACCGGCTGCCGGCAGGCGAAGCTCTCGCAGACGTACGCCGCCGGCTCCCCCTCGACGAGGCTCTTCCCCGCCAGGAGCGGCACGGCATCGGTCGGGCCGGGGGAGAAGGCGAACACGGTGTTCGGCCGGAGGCCGGCGAGCGCGGCGCGGCGAAGCTCGTCCGACTCGCCGACGACGGCGATCTCGCGGGGCGGCGAGAAGTGGAGGTCGAGCGCGCAGAGGAGGTGTGGGACGGCGCCCGGCGCCCGCTCGAGAAGGTTGCGCGCGAGCCTGAAGACGCCGACCGCCCGGCGCTCGAGCTCCGGATCGCCGTAGAGACGTGACAGCCGAAGGAGGACGAACGCGGCCATCGAGTTGCCGGCCGGGGTCGGGTGGTCGTCGAACTCCTTGCGCCGGGCCACGAGGCCGTCCCCCTCGGGCGCGTCCACGAAGAACCCGCCCCGCTCGTCGTCCGCGAAGAGGTCGACCATCAGGACGGCGAGCCGCCGGGCCTCCTCGAGCCAGCGGACCTCCCCAGTCGCCCAGGCGAGCTCGACGAGCCCGTTGGCGACGTTCGCGTAGTCCTCGAGGTAGCCCGGAATGCGGGCGTCCCCTTCCCGGTAGCTCCGCAGGAGGCGGCCCCGCTCGTCGGAGAGCGGCCCCAGCAGGAACCCGGCGAGCTCGACCGCCGCCTCGACGTAGTCCGTCCGGTCGAGCCGGGCGCCGGCGTCCGCGAACGCGGCCAGGGCGAGGCCGTTCCACGCGGCGAGCGCCTTGTCGTCGCGGAGCGGCTGGGGCCTGCGCTCCCGGGCCTCGAGGAGCGCGGCGCGCGCATCCGCCGGGATCTCGGCCCGGATGACGTCGCGGCCGTGCTCGAAGGGCTGGAGCCACTCCGGGTGCGGCACGCCCAGGACGGCCTCGATCTCGGCGGGCGTCCACGTGTAGGTGAGGCCCTCGACCCCGTCGGTGTCGGCGTCCTGGGCGGAGGCGAAGCCACCCTCCGGGAGCCTGAGCTCGCGGAGCATGTAGTCGAGCGTCTCGCAGGCGATCCGCCGGTAGCGCTCTTCGCCGGCGACGACCCACGCGTGCAGGTACGCGGGTGCCAGCAGGGCGTTGTCGTAGAGCATCTTCTCGAAGTGGGGGACGAGCCACCGCGAGTCCACCGAGTAGCGGTGGAAGCCGCCGCCGAGCACGTCGTACATCCCGCCTGCGGCCATGTGGTCGAGGGTGAGAAGCGCCATGCTCAGCGCCTCCTCCGAGCCCCGCTCGGCGTGCTGTCGCAGCAGCAGCTCGATCGTCGAGCCCGAGGGGAACTTCGGCGCCGGCCCGAACCCGCCCTCGGCAGGGTCGAACAACCGCCGGATGCCCGGGACGGCCTGGGTGAGGAGCGCGCTCGTGAGCGGCTCGGCGGAGGGCGCCTGCTCGCTCGCCTGCCGGATCGCGTCCACGAGGACGCCGGCCTGCTGCTCGAGGTCGTCCCGGCGCGTGCGGTACGCGTCCGCGACGGCGTGGAGCACCTGTTGGAACGCAGGCATCCCCATGCGCGGCTCGGGTGGGAAGTACGTCCCGCCGTAGAAGGGCTTTCCCTCGGGCGTGAGGAAGACCGTCATCGGCCAGCCGCCGCGGCCGGTCATGGCGACGACGGCGTCCATGTAGAGGCCGTCCACGTCGGGGCGCTCCTCGCGGTCGACCTTCACGCAGACGAACTCGTCGTTCATCAGCCGCGCCGTCTCCTCGTCCTCGAACGACTCGTGCTCCATGACGTGGCACCAGTGGCAGGCCGCGTAGCCGACGGAGAGGAGGATGGGCCGGTCCTCGGCGCGGGCGCGCGCGAGCGCGTCCTCGCCCCACGGATACCAGTCCACGGGGTTGCCGGCGTGCTGCAGGAGGTAGGGGCTGGTCTCGCCCGCCAGGCGGTTCACGCCGCCAGCGTAGCGAGGGGAGAGGGGCGGCCCCGCCGGGAGCCGGGCCGCCCCTCGAGTGCGTGCTAGGCGGTGACGGCTGCGCGCGCGCCGACGAGCTCGTCCACCGTCGTGATCGTCGCGCCGTAGGTCTGCTTCAGGTACTCGAGCGCGTCCTCCTCGCTGACGCCCTCGAACGCGCACACGGCGTCCTTCGGGATGACGATCTCGTAGCCGCGCATGAGCGCGCCGTAGGAGGAGTGGCGCACGCAGATGTGCGTGTGCTGGCCGGTGATGACGACCTCGTCGACGCCGCGCTCGCGGAGCTGCTCGTCGAGCCCGGTTCCGTCGAAGGCCCCGTAGTGGCGCTTCTCGGAGATGATCTCGCCCTCGCGCGGCGCGAGCTCGTCGATCACCTCGGCGCCCGGGTCTCCGGCCATCGCGTGCTCGCCCCAGATCTTCATCTCCGGGTCGCCCGGCTGGTGGGCGTCGTTCGAGAAGACGACGACCCAGCCCTCCTCGCGGGCATGTGCGAGCAGCCGCTGGAGCGGCGGGGTGATGTCCTTCGCCCTCGGGTTCGCGAGCTTGCCGTCGACGAAGTCCTTGAGCATGTCGACGATGATGAGCGCTCTCATTGGTATCCTCTCGGAGAGTTTTTGCCTATAAGGCGATAACCAATGGTCAAGTCTACCACAGATACCCGGCCCGCCCACGAGGCGCTCGCGGTCGTCCTCCAGGTCCGCGAGGGCGTCCTCCAGGCGCTCCTCTGGCAGCATGCCCGCGGCCCCGCCCGCGGCGCTTGGGCGCTCCCAGGGGGGCTGCTCGCCTTCGGCGAGACGCTCGACGAGTCGATCCGGCGCCATCTCGCCGCCAAGGTCGACGTGCGCGACCTGGCCCACCTCGAGCAGCTGGAGACGCTGAGCGAGCCCCGCCGCCATCCCGAGCAGTGGCTCGTCGCGACGGCCTACCTCGGGCTCGTCCCGGCCAACGTCGACCCGCGCGTCCCCGACGACACGGCCTGGCATCCGGTGGACGACCTGCCCGCCCTGGCGTTCGATCACGCCGACATCGTCCTCACGGGCCGAAGCCGCCTCCGCGCCAAGCTCTCGTACACGAACATCGGCTTCGCCCTCGCCCCGCCCTCGTTCACGATCTCGGAGCTTCGCGGCCTCTACCGTGCCGCGCTCGGGCACGACGTCTCGGCCACGAACCTCCAGCGTGTCCTCGTCCGTCGCCGCCTGCTCGAGCCGACCGGCGAGACGCGCCCTCCCGGGCGCGCCGGCGGCCGGCCCGCATCCGTGTTCCGCTTCGCGGCGGCCGACCTCGAGGTCACCGACCCGTTCGCGGTCCTCCGCCCGCCGGACGCCGCTAGATGAGGCCGCAGCGGCTCGCCGCCACCGGCCAGGGGTAGAAGCCCCGGCCCGCTCGGAGCGCCTTCTCGGCCGTCCACATCTGCTCGAGTCGGGTCCAGCGGTTCGCGGTTCCCTTGCGGCGAAGGAGGTACTTCCCGTACCGGCGCTGGAACGCCAGGTCCATCTGGAGGCCGCCGTAGTACGGGGCGCCCGGGTCGTTCCAGCGCCCCTCGTGCCGCTGGATGCACGACCACGCGGCCCTGTGCGGCGGGCGCCGCGACCGCGTGCGCTCGCCGATCGCCCGGGTGCGCCAACGGTCGCGAAGCGCGAGAAGCGCATCGATCGACGTCGTCTTCCGCTCGGCGAAGTCCGTCTTGGTTCGCCGGGCGCCCATCACGCGCTGCCAGTGCCAGGCCTGCGAGCGGTGCTTCGTGATCTGGCCGACGAGCTCAGCGGCCTCCGAGGGCCGGTCGGGCGCGGCGGGGACGCCCGCGGGGGCTGTCAGGGCGATCACACTTACGAGCGCGAGCAGGAGCCCGCGCGGGGGAATTGGGGTCAACGTGCCGTCTCCTCTCCGGGCGGCGGGCGCGGGCCCTCGACGCCATCGAGAGGCCCGCGGCAGGAGCGCCTGACTGTGCCGCAGCGGCGCCCGCCCGGGGGTTGCTATTTGGGGTCAGCGGGCTAGGTTACACTCAGCGACTCATGGTCTGGTTCACCATCTGGTTCCTGGTGATCCTCAAGATCCCGGCCCTGTACTTCGCGTGGCTCGTGTGGTGGTCGGTGAAGGATCCGCCCCAGCCGGGCACCGCTGAGGCCGGAGAGAGCCTGGGAGGCGGCGGCATCGACCTCCGCCCGCGGCGTGACCCGCGCGCTCCGGTTCCCGGGCGCCGGCCCGGTCCGCACGGCGCGCCTGACCGCGGCCGCCGCGGCGAGCCGGCGCGTGCCGCGCGCGCCCGGAGGGCGCGGTGAGCGCCCAGGGGCAGGAGCTCGGCGATCGCGTCCGGCCGGCACAGCTCGTCGCCGACTTCCTCGCCACCTTCGCCATCTTCGCCGCGCTGGTCGGTGTGATCTACCAGCCCGGCAAGGTGTGCACGGCGGCGGTCTTCTTCGCGCTCGTCGCCGCCGTCATGGGCGGCCGCGACGCGCGGCTCGTCCCGTTCGCGGTCGTGCTCACGACCGTGTGCTGGTTCGTTGGAATCGCGGCCGCGATCCTCTTCGAGCGACCGATTTTCTAGGCCCGCCCGAAGTATCCCTCTAAAGGGGCATTGCCTCCGAGCCGATTCTTGTATCGGCTACTACCTTCGAGAGAGGACCCGCTCCAGCGCATGGGAAGCTTCAAGCTCCGACTCGTCATCTACTTCATGCTGCTCGCGTTGCTGCCCCTCGTGGCGGCGACGTGGGCGTTCAGCGAGGTGGCCAGGAGGGGCGAGACGGGGTCGGTCGACTCGCGTCTCAGCACAGCTCTTCGCGTCGCCCAGGGCGACTACGCGGAACGGATCAACGAGGTGGAGCAGACCGCGACGTCGCTCGCGGACGCGACCCAGGTGCAGCAGGCCCTCGCCACGCGGAACCGCTCTCTTCTGCTGGAGACGGCGGGCGAGGTCGAGCGCAGCGCCTTCTACGCGAAGAACGGTGTGCTGCTCGCCGGCGAGGAGCCCGCGCGCAACGCGGCCGTCCGGGCTGTCCGCGTCGTCGAGCCGGACACGAAGAAGGCCGTCGGGACGGTCGTCGTCTGGCTTCCGTTCACCGACTGGCTCGCGAGTTCGCTCGCCCGCGGCGCCGCCCTCGAGCAGGACGACCGCTTCGCCTTCGTCGCCGGCGGCCGCGTCATCGCTCCGAAGCGGCTCGCCTCGGAGGTAGACGTCTCGACCAACGGCCCGCGGTACGCGAAGGTCGACGGCGTCCAGTACCGAACGGTGGCGACCGACCTCGTCGCCGAGGGCCCTCGGGGAAGCCCCGCCGTCACGCTGGTCGGGCTCACGCCCAAGAGCGCGATCGACAAGGCGACGCTGTACCTGCAGCGCCGGTTCCTCCTCTTCTCTGCGGTCGCGATGCTCGCCGTCGGGATCCTGGCGTACGCGCTGGGGCGGACGATCGTCCGCTCGCTGCGCGAGCTCGCCGACGCCGCCGGGGGCGTGGCGCGCGGACAGTTCGAGAGGCGGGTCGACGTCCGCGGGCGGGACGAGTTTGCGGCCCTGGGCCAGGCGTTCAACGACATGGCTGCCCAGCTCGAGGCCCGGCTCGAGGAGCTCGAGGCCGAGCGGGGGCGCGTGCGCGACGCGATCACCCGCTTCGGCGACGCGCTCGCCGCCACGCACCAGCCCTACACGCTCCTCCAGGTCATCGTCGCGAACGCGGTCGAGGCGACCGGCGCCGCGGGCGGCCGCCTGGTGGTGGGGGAGAAGGAGATCGCGAGCGACGGCGACCCGGACTCGGGCGGCAGGCCGCTCGCGATCCCGATCGGGCCCGAGGGCCGCGACGGCGCTGTCCTCTATCTCACGCCGCGGGGCGAGGACTTCGAAGACGAGGCGAGGGAGCTCGCCCACTGGCTCGGCTCGCAGGCCTCGATCGCGCTCGAGAACGAGCGCCTGCACCGCCTCGTCGAGCGCCAGGCGAACACCGACGGCCTCACCGAGCTCCCGAACCGCCGTCACTTCGAGGAGGTCATGGAGGGCGAGATCTCCCGCGCCGAGCGCTTCGGCGGGCACCTCGCGCTGATCCTCGCCGACCTCGACGACTTCAAGCAGGTGAACGACCGCAACGGCCACCAGGCGGGCGACGATGTCCTCCGCACCTTCGCCGACATCCTTCGCGCCACGGTGCGCGACATCGACCTGCCGGCCCGCTACGGCGGCGAGGAGTTCGCCATCCTCCTCCCGCAGACCGACCTCGAGGGCGCCCACCGGCTGGCCGAGCGCCTGCGCCGTGCGCTGGCCGCGCGACCGATGACCACCCATCCAGGCGGGCTCGTCGCCGTCACCGCGAGCTTCGGCGTCGCGGCCTTCCCGGACGCCCAGACCCCGGCCGCCCTCTTCGCCGCGGCGGACGAGGCGCTCTATCGCGCCAAGAGCTCGGGTAAGAACTGCGTCGTCTCTGCGGACGCAGGTACCATCGTCCGCGCCCATGACTAGCGTTCCCAGGCGCCAGGTCGTCTACAATCCTGCGCCGCCCCCGTTCCCGACCCGGAGGTGTGAGTGAGCGTCGAGAAGGAGACCACGTTCGCCCGCGTCATCGAGGAACACCTCGAGCTGAAGCGGCGGAACTCGCAGCTAGACGGAAACATGCCCATCGACCGCTATCGCGTCCAGGATCCTTTCCAGAACCACCCACTGTTCAAGACCGAGGAGCAGGCCCGCCTCGAGGACACCCTCAGCGGCAACGAGCCCGAGCTGGAGCCGAGCAAGGTGCTCGCGTGGCCCGGCGAGGACACGGACCCGCCCGTGGAGCCCGAGGACACGCTCTGGGGCCGCTCCCGCGATTTCGACTGGGGCGACTAGCAAGCCCGGCGCAGCGCTCTCCGACGCCGCTCGCGAGTACAGTTAGTCCCTGACGCGGGGCGTTAGCTCAGCTGGGAGAGCGCCGGCTTTGCAAGCCGGAGGTCACCGGTTCGATCCCGGTACGCTCCATCAGAAAGCCGCTGGAAACAGCCCGTTTCTCGTTCTCTGGGCAGAAGGTGGCCGATCGCCCCAACAGGGGCATGTCAGACGCGACTGAAGCGCGATTCTGTACCGGCGAAGGAGTTCGAGGACCGTGCTCTCCACCTCCTCGAGATGGTGACACACGACCGCAAGCCCGCTTCAGCAAATGGTTTGCGGTGGGACCTCTTCCCGGCCGCCGTGAGCACCCGCTCCAGCCGGGCCGCGGTTCCCCGGTTGGCGCGATCCTTGGCCCCTTAGCTGCCGACGACCTCGGCGCGCGCCGGCCCGGCGAGGGGTCACCGGCGGGACGGCCTCCGCGCTTCTCAGCTTCCCTTGACGACCGAGTACCAGACTCGCTCGGCGACGTCGACGGCGGTCTCCCCGATCCGCGAGCAGCGGCGGTAGAGCTCGCGGCGCGCCATGACGAGCCGCAGGTCGTCGATCTCCAGCAGAGACGCCATCGCAGCGCGGTAGACGCGCTCGAGGGCGCGCTCCGTCTTGATCGCCGCCTCGGCCGGCTCGGTGGCGTCGCCCGACTTGGCGGCGAGCCGCGCGACGGCCTCGTCGATGTGGCGGACCACCTCGGCGAGGAGCGCGGCCATCTCCGCCACGGCGGCGTCGGGTGGGCAATCCATCACCTCCGACTCGCCGACCGCATCCCTCGCCAGGTTGAGGATCCAGTCGATGCCCCGGCCGAGGGCGAACAGGTCCTCAGGCTCGAGCGGCGTCACGAAGGCGGCCCGGAGCGCCCGCTGGAGCTCACGCTTGATCTCGTCCGCGCGGTGCTCGCAGTCGCGGACGGTCTCCCCCTGAGCTGCGTCGCCCGCCGCCCAGACGGCGAACGCATCCATTCCCTCCATCGTCACCGAGAGCTGGAGGCGGAGAAGTCCGAGCACGTCGGGCGACTCGGGCAGAAACCACCGCTCACGCTTCATGCGAGCGACCTCCAGACGACGAACGCCCCGGCCGCGAGCACGGCCGTCGCCGGCATCGTAGCCACCCAGGCCAGCCCGATATTGCGCACGACCAGCCAGCGCACGTGCCGGTAGCGCCTGCGGCCGGCGCCGATCCCGACGACCGAGGACGCGACGACGTGGGTCGTCGAGACGGGGCCTCCGAGAAGTGAGGCGCCGAGGATGACGCCCGTCGAAGCCGTCTGGCTGGCGAGGCTCTCGACCGCTCGGAGGTGATAGATACGGCGGCCGACCGTCTCCACGATCCGCCAGCCCCCGAGGGCGGTACCGAGGGTGAGCGTGGCGGCGCACCCCACCTCGGCCCAGACGGGTGCCGAGAGTGTCTCGATTTGCCCGTCGGCGAGGAGGAGGGCGGCGATCACGCCGATGGACTTCTGCGCGTCGTTCGCGCCGTGGCTGAACGCGAGCGCCGCCGACATTCCCCACTCCCCGGCGACGACGGGTCCTCGCCAGTGGCGGGTGGCGCGCCTCGCCGCCAGCCGGACCCCGCGGATGACGACGAGCGCGACCAGCGCGCCGAGGAACGGGGAGACGGCGAGCGCGACGAGCGTCCCGAGCACACCGACCGGGTGCCAGCCGTCGAAGCCGCCCCAGTTGATCGCCTCGATTCCTCCCTCGACCAGGCCGGCGCCGACGAGCCCGCCGACGAGCGCGTGCCCCGAGCTCGAGGGAAGTCCGAACCACCAGGTGAAGACGTTCCAGGAGACTGCGGCGGCCAGCCCGGCGCCGATGATCTCGACGCCGTTGGCTCCCTCGACGGTGACGATCCCTCCGATCGTGCTCGCGACGGCGGCTCCGACGACGAGGGGGCCGAGCATGTTGAAGATCGCCGCGAGGACGACCGCCTGCAGCGGCCGTGCGCCCCTGGTCGCCACGAGGGTCGCGATCGCATTGGACGCATCGTGGAAGCCGTTGGTGAACGAGAAGGCGAAGGCCAGCGCGATCGCGAGCACGAGCCCGGCATCCATGAGCCGACTCTACGCCGGGGCGTTCGCGACCGCCGCGCAGCCGCGCTAGTCGGCGCAGATCTCGGCGACCTCGGCGGCGGCGACGCGCACGAGGTCAGCCGTCGAGATGCGCACGGACTGCTCGTGCGACCCCGCCTCCAGCACGACCGAGTCGCGCTCGGCGAGATGCCGGTCGATCACGACAGGGTCGCGCCTGGGGCCCCCGATCGGCGGGACGGCTCCCAGGTCGAACTCGGGGTAGTCCCGCGCGAGGTCATCCTCCGTGGCCAGGTGGACAGTTCGCTTGCCCCCGCCGCTGATCTCCCGCAGCTTGCGCAGGTCGATGCGCTCCGAGGCAGGGAGCACCGCGCGGACGTATCCGTCCTGCGTGACGACGACGAGAGTCTTCGCGACATCTCCCGGCTGGAGGGCCAGCGCCTCCGCCTCGGCCGCCGCGCTCTCGGTGCGCGGGTGCGGGAGGATCTCGTAGGAGACGCCCGCCTCGTCGAGCAGGTTCGTGAAGTCCTCCGCTGCCATCGTGAGATCCGGTGCAATGATCGCAGAGCCGGCGCGCGCGAGCACCGCAGCGGAAGCCGTTACGCCGCGGGTGACAGCCGCCGCCTGGTGGAAGCGCGTCGATCCAGGCCGCGTCGTCGCCGTCGGCGAGTCGCGTGTGCGCGTAGTCGAGCTTGAGGGACCGCCTCCGCCGGTCTCCCTCGAGATCGACGAGGAAGAGGAGGCCGAGGTTTTTTCGCAACGTCGGGCTCGTCGCGCAGTCGTCCATGACACGGTCGGCGACGCCGTGGAGGACGTGCGCCGAGTGGCCGGCGACGAGCACTGCTGCAGCGGCCGCTCCCGGCCCTCGACGAGGAGCAGCGCCTCGCCGGCGAGCACGAGGAAGTCCTCCTGGTCGGCCTCCCAGTGGTAGAGGCCGATCGGCTCGCCCGGCTCGAGGACGAACAGGTTCACGCCCAGCTGCGGGAAGAGGGTCTCCGTCTAGGCGTCGGTCCAGCCGGTGAACGGCAAGCTCCTGCCTCGCGGGGCGGTCACGCCAGCGCGCCTCGCGCGCGTTCAGCACGAACCAGCCTGCGCCGGCCGGCGCGAGCCCGGAGCCGGTGTCCTCGAGCGGCGCCTCGGGGACCATGGCGCGATCCTAGACCCGCGCGCCCGGCTCGGCCCGGCCGCGCGCGACCGCGGCCCTGATCCGGGTCCAGACGAAGACGATCAGCGTCGCCCAGGCGAGCACGCCGATCTCGCCGGCGAGCTGGCGGCCCGACGTGTTCGGCCTCGCGCGCACCGGGTGCCCGGAACCGATCGGGATCCAGTAGCGAACCGCGAGGAACGCGCCCGCGAGCCACGCGAAGGCCAGTCCGTAAGGGAGGCTGACGAGGAAGAGGAACGGCGTGACGATGAGGATGTACTGGACGCCGAAGCCGGGTGCGAGGATGAGAAAGAGGGCGCCTCCGATCGCGAACTGCTCGACCATCGACAGTCGGAAGCGGAAACGGGCGGCGACCGCCAGGAGGAGGATCGCCGCGACGATCAGGTAGCGGCCCGAGGCGACGAACGCATCGCTCACCGGTCCCGCGACGTGATCGAGGCCGTCCTGCTCGGACGCCGGCTCGAGGAAGGCCGGGATGCCCCAGTCGTTCCGCACGCTGTTGTACGCGACCATCTGCCGGTACATGTCCCCGGCGGATCCGGGCAAGAGGGGCAGGTACGGAATCGCCCCGAGCGCGAGCCCGCCGCCGGCTCGGAGGAGCGCCCGGCGGTCGGGCAGGGCGATGAGGAGGAGAGGCAGGAGGAAGACCGGGAGGACCTTGACGTTGAGAGCTGCGCCGAAGAGGAGGCCGGCCCAGAAGAACCGCTCGCGATCGAACGCCAGCGCCGCCAGGAGGATGAAGGCGACGTAGAGGCCGTCGGTGTTCCCGTGGTAGCTCGTGATGAGTACCGCGGTCGGAGCGGTCGCGTAGGCGGCGAAGAGCGGAAGGCCCCCGATCCGCGTGAGCGCCGCAAGGACGATCGCGTCACCGATCAGTCCGGGAACCTTCATGACGCGGGCGAAGTGCGCCAGCTCGTCCCCGCGCGTCAGGTCCCACGCCTCGGCAGCGTACAGGCCCATGAGCGGCGGGTGGTTGAAGCGGTCGACGTTCGCATAGGCGTATGCGAGCCCATGCTCGTGGACCTGCTCGCCGAAGAAGCGCCACGCGCCCGTGTCCACCGTCCCCCTGGAGCTCCACCAGATCCAGATCCGGACGGCGATCCCGACGATGCCGATCCCGAGCAGGAGCAACGAACGGGTATCGCTCCTGCCCACATGCCCTGTCAGAGCGCCCCATCTACTCGTCGAGCCCGGGGGCTCGGGGCCAACCATGGTCGGTCAGGAGGCTACCGCGGACTGCGAGGGTCCTGCCAGGGTGGCCAGGGCGGCCGCGTCAGTTCGGGACGAGCGCGTCCCTGACGAGACGCGCGCCCGCGACCATCGCCTGGAGCTTGCGGAACGCCAGCTCCCGCGGCAGGTACTTCATCCCGCAGTCCGGGGCGACGACGAGCCGTTCCGGCGGCACGACGGCGAGCGCGCCGCGGATCCGATCCGCGACGACGTCCGGCGTCTCCACCTCGGGCGAGCCGAGGTCGAGGACGCCGAGGACGATCGTCTTGTCGGGAAGCTCGCCGAGCACCTCCGGGTCGAGGTCCGACTGCGCCGCCTCGAGGGAGACGTGCGTGGCGTGGCAGTCGTTCAGCTCGGCGAGGAACGGGTAGCCCGCAAGCCGCTGCTTGACGATGTGCGCGTAGCCGAAGCACGTGTGGAGCACCGTGTCGCCCTCGACCCCGTCGAGCGCGCGGTCGATCGCCTCGAGGGCGTACTCGCGCGCCGGGCCGGGGCGCGCCTGGAGGTACGGCTCGTCGATCTGGACGATGTCGGCCCCGGCGGCCTTGAGGTCGTGGAGCTCCTCGTTGACGGCGTCCGCGTACGCGAGCGCGAGGCTCCGATCGTCGGGGTAGTGGTCGTTCTGGGCCTGCTGGGTCATCGTGAACGGGCCCGGGACGGTGATCTTGATCCGGCGGTCGGTGATCGAGCGGAGGAACTCGACGTCGCCGACCTCGACCGGCCGCGTCCGCCGGACCGGGCCCACGACCCGGGGGACCGGGTTCTCGTGGCCGGTGCGGTCGAGCGCGACGCCGGGGTTCTCGAGGTCGACGCCGTCGAGCGCCGTCGCGAAGCGGTTGGAGTAGCTCTCCCTCCTCATCTCGCCGTCGGTGACGATGTCGACGCCCGCGCGCTCCTGGTCGCCGACGGCGAGGCGCGTCGCATCGTTCTGCGCCTCCTCGAGGAACGGCTCCGCGACCCGCCAGAGCTCGCGCGCGCGGACGCGCGGCGGCAGCCGCGCGCCGAGTCGCTCCCGGTCGATCAGCCACTCGGGCTGCGGGTAGCTGCCGACGACCGTGGTGACGAGGGCGTCCGTCACGAGCCCTGCGACTTCACGTACTCGACGTAGCCGCGCACGTCTGCCACGGGCTCCGAGTAGGCCTCGCCCAGAGCCTCCTCCACCCGGGCCATGTACTCCTCGGTCCAGGCAGGGAAGTCGTAGTCGACGGCGCGGAGGAACTCGAGCGTCGCCGCGAAGCGCATGTCGGCGATCGAAGGCTGGTCGCCGCCGATGAACGGCCGCCCGGCCAGGAAGAACGTGTTGTAGACCTCGAGGGGCCCGGCGAGGGCCTCCTCGGCGTCCTTCTGGGCCTTCGCCTTCATCTCGTCGGAGGCGTCGGACGTGGCGACCTCGCCCGCGTACTGGCCGAAGCCGAGGGCCGGGTACGTGGCGCGCGCGAGCAGCGGGTAGAACGTGCCGATCAGGTAGAACATCGCGCTGTCGACCATGGCCCGCTCGGCCGGGTCCGTGGGGTAGAACCGATCGAGGCCGTGCTTGTTGCAGAGGTACTGCATGATGGCGCAGCTCTCCCAGATCGCTCCCTTCGGAAGCCCCTCCTCCTCGAGCAGCGGCGTCAGGTCGGCCGGGTCCTTGGCCAGGAACTCCGGGGTGCCCTTCTTCCCCCACACGTCCAGCTCCTCGAACTCGAGCCCCGCGGCCCGCACGAAGATCCGGGCGGTCAGGTTGTTGACGCTCGGCTTCAGGATGCTCAGCGTGTTCGCAGCCATGTCTCCTCCTAGCGTTGGCGGTACGGGTCCTGCGGCGATCGATCGTCGGAGAGAGAAGCCCGTGATCGCCGGACGAGCTCCTCGATGGCGTCGGCGAGGTGGACCTCGGCGATCGCGTAGTCCCCACGCGCTTCGCGGATCGTGTGCGCCTCGAGCAGCACCTCGGCGTGAGTGAAGCCCTCCGGCGGCACGAAGCGGTACGACGAGAGCTCGATCAGGAGGCCGAGCGGATCCTCGAAGTAGAGCGAGTCCATGAAGCCGCGGTCCTTGACGCCGGAGTGGCGGATCCCGCGCTCGTCCAGCCGTTCCACGGCCTGGCGGAACGTCGCCTGCGAGAGGGAGAAGGCGATGTGGTGGACGCAGCCGATGTCGGTCGAGGTCCGGGTCGGGTCCGGCTCGCGCTCCTCGTTCGTGAAGACGGTGATGAGTCGCCCGTCGCCCGGGTCGAAGTAGAGGTGGCTCTCGGACGCGTTGTCGAGGTTGGGCTGCTCGAAGACGAAGGGCATGCCGAGCACGCCCTCCCAGAACCCGATCGACGTCTGCCGGTCGGCTCCGACGATGGTGATGTGGTGGACGCCCTGCGTCTGAAGCTTCTGCACTAGCGCTCGACCAGCCTCGATTTGTACTCACTCCGCCGCAGACTGCCCCACGGCACGAGATCGACCCGTGTCTGGACGACGAGTACGGTGCGGAGTCTGGCACGGATGGCCTCGGCGAGCGCCGCATCCGGTTCCGCGCCCGGGGCGAGCTCGACGCTGACGGGGAGCGGCGGCTCCTGCTTCACGCCGGGCGCCTCCGGCCTGACGAGGACGTTGCCGCTCACGTCGGGAGAGAACGCGCTCACGACGTCGCGGACGGCCGAAGGGAAGACGTTGACGCCGCGGACGATGAGCATGTCGTCGGTGCGCCCGACGCAGCGGATCCGCGGCCCGGTCCGGCCGCACGGGCACGGGCTCGTCCTGACCCGCACGTGGTCGCGCGTGCGGAAGCGCAAGAGCGGCGCGGCGCGCTGTCGCAGGTGCGTCAGCACGAGCTCGCCGCCGGCGCCGTCCTCCATCTCCAGCCCGGCGCCCGTCCCGGGGTCGATCAGCTCGGCGTGGACGAAGCCGCGCGCGCCGAGATGCATGCCGTCCTGCTCCTCGCACTCGCCCCAGAGCGAGACGCCGATGTCGCCGATGCCCATCGCCTCGGTGATCTTCGCGCCCCAGCCGTCCTCCAACCGGGCGCGAAAAGCCGGCTCCCCGCCGCCCGGCTCACCCGCGACGAGGACCCGCTCGACGCTCGACTCCCGGAGATTCACCTCCCGCTCGGCCGCCGCCTCGACGAGGTGCGCCGCGTAGGACGGCGTGAGCACGACGGCCTCGGGCCGCAGCTCCTGGACGGAGCGGAGCAGGCGCTCGGTGTTCCCGGTGCCGACCGGGATGTGGCAGAGGCCGATGCGGTCGAAGGCCGCGAGCGCCGCGCCGGCGACGAACGGCCCCGCGTTGTAGGTGGAGACGATGCGCTGGCCGGCCCGGACGCCCGACGCCGCGTAGCTGCGGGCCGAGCCCGTGACCCAGCTCTCGAGGTCCTCCGCCGTGAGCGGCACGTAGCTCGGCGCTCCGGTCGTGCCGCTCGTCGAGTAGATCCGGACGATCTCCTCGGGCGGCACGCACAGGTGGGCCCCGATCGGGTCGTCCGCCGTGCGCGTCTCCCTGAGCTCGCGCTTGTCCGTCAGGGGCAGCCGCGCGATCTCCGCGAGCCCTCCTGCCGCCTCCGCCGACGCGAGCGCGGCGGCGCCGAGCTTCTCGCGGTAGAAGGCCGAGCGCTCGAACAGGAAGGCGAGCTGCTCGCGGTAAGCGGCTCGTCGTCGAGGGCGAGCTGGTCGTCCCACGGGCGGGCCTCGACCTCGGGCTCGAGCATCAACGGGCGCGGCGTCGGCCCGGGCTCGTACTCCGCGGCCTCCTCGGCCGCCGCCGCGAGGGCGAAGCCGCCAGGATGCTCCCGCTCCTCGGCGAGATGGGCGAGCAGGCCGGCCGTGCGCGCGAGGATCGGGACGCTCTTCACGGTCGCGGACGAGAAGCCCAGGTCGAGCATGACAGCCGCGATCGACATGGCGACGTTCATGGGCAGCGGCCTGTCCCACGTCGCGGCGACGGCGTCGCGCAGGCAGCGCGCGAGCAGGACGTGTGGCCCGCTCACGCCGCGCGCGTCCGCGAGCTCGAGGATCCGCTCGGCGCGCGGGTCGAGCGGCCGGTGGACCGGATGCCCGAAGCCCGGCATCTTCTCTCCGGCCACGTGGACCGCGCGAGCCGTCTCCTCGGCGACCTCGCGCGGCTCCTCGCCGGCGGACACCGCCTCCTGCATCTCCTCGAGCAGCCGCGCGCACGCCTCGGAGGTGCCGAGGACGACCGGGCCGGCGCCGAGGATCCCCGCCGCGACGGCGCCGTGCAGCGACTCCGGGTCGGCGGCCAGCGTCATCCGCGCGGCGACGTTGCTCGGCATCATCCCGTGCTCGGCGATCGAGACGAGGAGCACGTCGAGGAAGAAGCGCTCGTCCTCGGTCGGCTCGCGCCCGGTCAGCAGCAGGTGGAAGTACTCCGTGAAGCTCAGCCTGCCCATGAGGTCGCCGGTGAGGTCTCGTCCCCGCACTTCGACCCGGTCGGGATAGGCCTGGCTGATCGACGTTCTCACGGGCCTCCGATTCTACGTCCGGACGTCACGCGTACACCAAAAGGGGAGGCGATTTCCCGCTCCCCGCCGATGATGAGACCGTGGCCGCACACGTGCCCGTTTACCACGGCCGGTTCGGGAGGAAAGAGGCCGAGCGCCTGCTTTGGCGTGCCGGCTTCGGCCCGAGGCCCGGCGAGGCGGCGCGCGTCGCCCGCAAAGGGATGAAGCGGGCGGTCGACGACCTCCTCCATCCGCCCAAGGCGCGGCTCAGCGGCCGCGCCCCGACGGCCGACGACGGCGAGCCGCTCTCCCCCCAGGACGCCTGGGGCCACGACCACCTCTGGTGGCTCGACCGCATGGTGCGCTCGAACCAGCAGCTCGTCGAGCGGATGACGCTCGTCTGGCACGACTGGTTCGCGACCTCGAACGCCGGCGTCGGCTCGCAGAAGTGGATGCTCAACCAGAACGCGCTCCTGCGCCGCAACGCCCTCGGCGACTTCGAGAACCTCCTCATCTCGATCACGAAGGACCCGGCGATGCTGATCTGGCTGAACGGCCGGGACAACACGAAGTGGAGCCCGAACGAGAACTACGCGCGCGAGCTGATGGAGCTCTTCACGCTCGGCGCCGGCCGCGGGTACACGGAGCAGGACGTCCGCGAGCAGGCGCGCGCCCTCACGGGCTGGCGCAACGACTGGGTCGACGGTCTCGGCGACGTCAACTTCCGCTACGACCCCGCGCGTCACGACACCGGCGCGAAGGTCATCTTCGGGAAGAGCGGCAATTTCGGCTGGCAGGACGCCCCCCGCCTCTGCATCCGCAACCCGGCCCACGCGTCGTACTTCGTCCGCAGGCTCTGGAGCTACTTCATCCCCACGCCGCCGTCGGCGTCCACCGAGCGCGCGCTCCGCACCCTCTACAAGCGCTCGGGCTACAAGATCCGCCCGGTCGTGGGGGCGATCCTGCGCCACCCTCAGTTCTACAAGGGGCCCCGCATGCTCAAGCCGCCGATCGTCCAGGTGGCCGGCATGCTGCGGGCGCGCCGGCGGCCGGTCGACACCGGCGCCTGGGCCTGGATCTCGGAGATCGAGGGCCAGCGCCTCTTCTACCCGCCCAACGTCGCCGGCTGGAACGAGGACCGCTGGCTCGACACCTCGACGTTCCGCGGCCGCTGGATGTCCGCGAACTACGCCGCCAGGCCGTACGCGCTCGACCCCGGCGACGCGGCGGGCTCGCTGCCGATGAACGCCAACCAGCTCCTCTCGCGCGCCCTCGCGTTCTGGGGGAACCCGACCCTGAAGGACAAGTCGCGGGCGGCGCTCATGGGCTTCGCCCAGACGGCGCTCGCGGACGCGGATCAGTCCTGGAAACAGGCGCAGTACCCCGTGCTCACCCTCAACGCCCTCCGAATGCTCGTCGCCATCTGCCCCGACTTCCAGACCTCCTGACATGAGCTGCTCCTGCAACGAGTTCTCCCGCGCGACCCTCCTCCGCCGCTCCGTCGCCGAGGCGGGGAACGGCCTGCCGGTCATCGAGCCGGGCATGCCGATTCCGGCAGGGAGCGGGCTCAATCGCCGAACCTTCCTGGCCCGCGCCGCCGGGCTCGCCCTCTCCGTCTACGGCGCCGGCAAGCTCCCGCTCGGCCTGTTCGAGGAGGGCATCGCCCGCGCCGCCGCCCCCACCGATCCGATCCTCGTCTCCGTCTTCCTCGACGGCGGGGCCGACTCGCTCTCCATGCTGTTCCCCGCCGGGCATCCCCAGTACAACTCGCTCCGGCCCCAGCTCGCGCTTCCGGCGAGCGCCGGACAGCCCTTCGCCGAGGACACGAGCCTGCGCTGGCACCCGTCGCTCGCGCCCGCTCGCCGAGCTCCACGGCGAGGGGAAGGTGACCGTGATCCCGGCCATCGGGTACACGAACGCCGACCAGTCGCACTTCACGTCGCGCCACTACTGGGAGGTCGGGGCGACCGACCCGCACCTGCGCACCGGCTGGCTGGGGCGCTACCTCGACATCGCCGGGACGAGCGACAACCCCCTCCAGGGCCTCGCGCTCTCCGACTCGCTCCATCCGGCGCTCGCCTCGGCGAACGTGCCCATCGCGGCCGTCTCGCAGATCGACGACTACGACTTCTGGGCCGCCAACGTCTGGGGCGAGCCGGAGGTTCGCATGCTCGACGCCCTCGGGACGTTCCAGCCCGCGTCGGACCCCGCGCATGCCAAGGTCGCAGAGGTGACCGCCCAGGTCGCGCGCCTGCGCAGCCAGCTCCTGCCCTTCGACGGCGGCAACTGGGGGAGCATGGCGACCTACCCGACGAGCTCCAACCCGTTCCCGTCCCGGCTCGCCGGCCTCGCCGCCCTCATCGCCGCCGGTCTGCCGCTCCGCTGCGTGACCGTCAGCGCCCCCGGCATGTACGACACCCACGCCGACCAGGCCACCGACCTGGGGACCGCGCTCTCGCTCACGGCCGACTCGCTCCGCGCCTTCCAGCGCGACCTCGAGGCCCGCGGGCTCGCTGACCGCGTGCTCGTCCACGTCTGGAGCGAGTTCGGCCGCCGTGGGGAAGAGAACGGCTCCCTCGGCACCGACCACGGCGCCGCCGGGCTCGGGCTCCTCATCGGCTCGCAGGTCCAGGGCACCATGCTGGGCGGGTTCCCCGGCCTCGCCAGCGGCTCCGGTGGCGGCCTCGACGGCCAGGGGAACCTGAAGGCGACCTTCGACTTCCGCGCCCTCTACAGCGCGCTGCTCGATCAGTGGCTGGGCGCGGACGCCGACGCGATCATCCCCAACGCCTCCAGCTTCACCCAGCCGACCCTCCTGAAATGACCCCTGCCCACCGGCACGCAGCCGTTGGCACGCTGGCGCTGCTCGTCGCCCTGGGCGCGTTGCTCCTCTCCCTCCGCCCCTGGGAGGCGCCGCCCGCCGCCGCGGCGACCGCGTTCCCGACGCGCGTCCAGGCGGTGGCCGACGAGTACCGCTTCACCCTCTCCCGCATCAAGGTGCCCTCCGGGCGGGTGAAGATCGAGCTCGCGAACTTCGGCGAGGATCCCCACAACCTCAAGCTCAGGCGCATCGGCGGCACGTCCGTGCACACGGTCGGCGAGACCCTCCCGGGCGAGCGCACCGTCAGGACGTTCAAGCTCCAGGCCGGCCGTTTCAAGCTCTGGTGCAGCCTCGCCGACCACGAGGCGCTCGGCATGACGGCGACGCTTCGCGTCGTTCGGCGGCAGGGCTAGGCGCTCAGAGCGACGACGAGGGCCGCGGTCACCACGATCCCGACGAGGAACCCCGTGGCCTCGAGGAGGTGCGGCGAACGCCGGGCGGCCCAGAAGAGGGCGACGGCCGCGATGGGCAGGATGTAGAGCCCGATGCTGAAGCCGGCGGCGAGGCTGAAGCTCATGAGGAAGCCGGCGAGCGCCCAGGCAAGGAACCACGGCCACCCTCGCCCGCCCGGCTCGTCGCGCCGCCTCCACGCAACGACGCCCGCGACGAGCAGGAGCAGGGCCAGAGCGCGATCATGCCCGGCTAGAGCCTGCGGGCGACGTCGCCCAGGCGCTCGAACCGTGCGCCCGCCTCCGCGCAGTGCGCGACGAAGCGCTCGAGCATGGCGACGCGATGGCCCCGCCCGATCACCTGCGGGTGCATGGTCAGCGTGAGGACGCCGCCGTTCACGTGCTCGTCCATCCAGTCGAACTCCTCCCGCCAGATCTCGAGCACGTCGGTCGGGGTGGCTCCGCCCTTGCGGTAGGGGTCGAAGTTGAACTGGAAGTGGACCCAGTCGTCGAGCTCGAAGCAGATGGGGAGCTCCCAGACGGTCGACTCGCGGCCGCGCTCGAGCGGGACGCCGCGGGCGACGCGGTCGCCGATGCGGGGGTGGAACGGCCGGTAGTCGTCGGTCATGAGGCTCGAGTCGTAGAGGAAGCCGAGCTCCTCGACGAGCGGGAGCGTCGCTTCGGACAGGTCGGCCGAGGGCGCGCGGAACCCGAGGGGCGTCACGCCGATCGCGCCGAGAGCGGCCCACGCGCGCTCCATGTCGGCGCGCTCCTCGTCGGCGGTCTGCGTGCTGGGGTCGAGGTGCGCGTAGGAGTGGTGCCCGACCTCGTGGCCGGCCTCGAGGATCGAGGCGGTCTCCGCCGGGAAGGACTCGACCGTGTGCCCGGGGACGAAGAACGTCGCGTCGAGCCCGTGGTCGGCGAGGAAGCGGAGGATGCGCGGGACGCCGACCCGCGCCCCGTACTCGCCCCGGTTGAGCATCGCCGGCGTCGCCTTGTCGTAGGCGAGCCAGACCGAGAGCGCGTCGAAGTCGAACGAGAGGCAGACGGTGCTCCGCGGCATGCGGAGCCGATGCTACGGGAGACCGGGCCTACAATCAGACCAGATGGAGGATCCGGCTCCGCTCACGCTCACGCTCGAGCCGCTCGACGACCACCTCATCGTCGAGACCTTCGACGAGGACGTCGAGACGCGGACGGGCCTGATCATCCCGCAGAGCGCCGAGGCTGTCTGCCGCTCCGGGATCGTGACGGCCGTCGGTGCCGACACGACCGGTATCGAGCCGGGGGACAAGGTGCTCTTCCCGAGGGACGCCGGCTACGACGTGCGGCTCGGCGGCGTCGCGTGCAAGGTGCTGCGCAGAGGCGAGCTGATCGCCCGCGTCCACGACTGAGCCCGGCGCGCCGTCAGCTCCAGCCGAGCTCCGCGAGGCGGTCGTCGTCGATCCCGAAGTGGTGCGCGACCTCGTGGACGACGGTGATGCCGATCTCCTCCTCGAGCAGCGCCGGGTCGTGCCCGAACTCCTCCTCGAGTGGGATCCGGTAGATGGCGATCTTGTCCGGGAGCGCGCCCGCGTAGCCCGAATCGCGCTCCGTGAGGGGGATCCCGAGGTAGAGGCCGAGGAGGTCGGGATCCTGGGGATTCTCGTCCTCGACGACGATCTCGACGTTCTCCATGGCCGCGCGCAGCTCCGGCGGGAGCCCTTCCAGCGCGGCGCGCACGCGGTCCTCGAAGCTCACCGGCCCTAGCGGATGACGAGCGCCATCAGCGCCTTCTGGGCGTGGAGCCGGTTCTCGGCCTGGTCCCAGACGGCCGAGCGCGGCCCGTAGAGGACGTTCTCGCTGATCTCCTCGCCGTAGTGCGCCGGCAGGCAGTGGAGGACGATCGCGCGCTCGCTCGCGAGCGAGACCGTCTCCTCGTCGATCCCGAAGCCCTCGAGGTCGGCCAGCCGCTGCTCGCGCTCCTCGTCCTGGCCCATGCTCGTCCACACGTCCGCGTAGAGGACGTCCGCGTCGGTGGCGGCCGCGCGGGGATCGTCGGTCAGCTCCACGGCGACTCCCGCGGCCTCGGCGGCCTTGCGCGCCCAGCCCACGACCTCCTCCGACGGCTCGTACCCCTCGGGCGTCGCGGCGACGAAGCCCATTCCGAGCTTCGCGCACGCGACCATGAGCGAGTGGCAGACATTGTTGCCGTCGCCGAGGTAGGCGACGCGCACGCCGTCGAACGTCCCCAGCCGCTCCCGGATCGTCATGACGTCGGCGAGAGCCTGGCACGGATGGAACTCGTCGGTGAGCCCGTTGATGACCGGCACCTCCGCGTGCTCGGCGAGCTCGTCCACGTCGGCCTGCGCGAAGGTGCGCATCATGATGCCGTCGAGGTAGCGGGAGAGGACGGTGGCCGTGTCCCGGATCGTCTCGCCGCGCCCGAGCTGGAGGTCGCCCGCGGCCAGGTGGAGGCCCGCGCCGCCCAGCTGCGCGATCCCGACCTCGAAGCTCACCCGCGTGCGCGTCGAGGGCTTCGTGAAGATCATCCCGAGCGCCCGGCCCTCGAGCAGCCGATGGGGGATCCGCTCGCGCTGGCGCGCCTTCAGGCGGTCGGCGAGGTCGAGGATGACGAGGAGCTCCTCGGGATCCCAGTCCTTGATGCGCAGGAAGTGGCGCCCTTTGAGCTGCTGGGCCGGAATCACGCGCGCATCCTAGCGTCTCGCTAACCTGATACGCATGCGCTAAGGTTTTTTCATTGGCATCGCAGCAATTCACGAAGGAGGCACTGCAGATGGCACATGTCCGTTGGGAGCCGTTCCGTGAGCTCACGGCCCTCCAGAACGAGATGGGACGGTGGATGAGCCAGTTCGCCGGCGCGACGCCCGGGAACGGCCAGTCCGCGACCTGGCTTCCGGCCGTGGACGTGTGGGAGACGGAGGACGGGCTCGTCCTCTCCTTCGACCTCCCCGGCATCGCCGAGGATCAGATCGCCGTCGAGCTCGACGGCGGGGTTCTCACCGTCAGCGGCGAGCGCGAGCGGACGTCCGAGCACTCCGGCGACCGCTTCTACCGCTTCGAGCGCCGCTTCGGCGCGTTCTCGCGGAGCGTGACGCTCCCGCAGGGAGTGCAGGAGGACGAGATCAAGGCGAGCTACGCCGACGGGGTCCTCGAGGTGCGCGTCCCCAAGCCCGAGGAGCCGAAGCCGAAGCGCATCCAGATCGGGTCGCAGGGCACCGTCGAGGGACAGAGCTCGCGCTCGTAGCGCGACCCGCGCTCACGGACCGGGGGCGGGGACGACTCTCGTCCCGGCCCCGCCGTTCTCGACGGCGTCGGCGCTCGTGATCAGCGCCTCGCCTCCGGTTCGCTCCACGAAGTCGAGGGCCGCCTCGACCTTGGGGCGCATGCTGCCCGCCGCGAGCTCGGCGACGAGGTCGCGGTCGCGGTCCGGGCGGAGCTCGGCGATGAGGTCGCTCGGCTCCTCGCCCTTCGCAAACCGTCGGTAGACGCCCGGCACCTGGGTGAGGACGACCAGCCGCTCGGCGCCGAGGCCGGCGGCGAGGAGCGCGGAGGCGTGATCCTTGTCGATGACCGCGTCGATGCCGTCGAATCCGCCGTTCCGCCGGACGACCGGGACGCCGCCTCCGCCCGCTGCGACCACGAGCTGTCCGGCGGCGAGGAGCGTCCGCACGGCGTCGAGCTCGACGATGTCGAGCGGGCGGGGCGAGGGCACGACCCGTCGCCACCCGCGGCCGGCGTCCTCGACGAGCGCCCAGCCCCGGTCGCGCTCCAGCGCCTGCGCCCGCTCCGCGTCGTAGTAGGGCCCGATCGGCTTCGTCGGCTCGCCGAAGGCGGGGTCTTCCGGGTCGACGACCACGTGGGTGACCACGACGGCGACGGGCCGTCCGGTCGCGTGCGCCAGCTCGGACGCCGCGAGCGAGCCGATCTCGGCCTGGGTCTGCGCCACGGCGAGCCACAGCGGGAGCGGAGGGGCCTCGGCGGCGGCCAGCTCCTGGCGCAGGAGCTCGTTCCCGACCTGGGGCCCGTTTCCGTGCGTGACGACCACGTCGCCCTCGAGCAGCCGTGCGACCGCCGCGAAGGTGGCGCCGAGATTGGCCCTGTGCTGGGCGGCCGTGCCGCGCTCCCCCCGGGCCAGGAGGGCGTTCCCGCCCAGCGCGAGCACGGTCAGCACGAACCCGCCCTCCGGGTATCCGCCGCCAGCTCGACCTTGTGTTCCACGAGCACGACCCTTCGAGCCCCCTTCATCTCAGCCCTGGGGCGCATTCTTCGGGGGCTTCCGGGGACGATCCTCCCTTGTGCGGTGGAACACAAGCTCCCGAACGAACTCCGAGACGAAGCCCAACGCGCGGCTCGATGCGACGCCTTCTCGGAGCGGCTAGGCGAGCGCCGGGGACGCGGCGACGATCCCGCGCGCCTCGAGGATCGACTGGAGCGTCGGGTCGCCGAGCTCCTGCAGCCGGTAGGTGACCCGGAGCGCGGGCTTGTCGATGTCGATGACCCGACGCAGGTCGATGGGCGTCCCGATGAGGACGAGCTCGGCGTCGGAGCTGGCGATGGTCTGGCGCAGCTCCTCCATCTGCTTGCGCCCGTAGCCCATCGCCGGCAGGAGCTCCGAGACGTGCGGGTACGCCTCGAACGTCCGCCGGATCGACCCGACCGCGAACGGCCGCGGGTCGACGAGACCGGCCGCGCCGTGCTGCTTCGCGGCGAGCACCGCGGCGCCGTAGCTCATCTCCCCGTGGGTCAGCGTCGGCCCGTCCTCGACGGCGAGCACGCGCCTGCCGCGGATCTCGTCCGTGCGCCCGCCCTCGACGTGGAACGGCGAGGCGGCGCGGACGATCTGCGCCTGCGGGTTCACCCGGTGGATCGAGTCGAGCACGGCCTCGATGCCCTCGGGCGGCGCAGTGTCCGTCTTGTTGACGACGCAGACGTCGGCCATGCGGAGGTTGGTCTCGCCCGGGTGGTAGCGGAGCTCGTGCCCGGGCCGGTGCGGGTCGCACACGACGATGTGGAGGTCGGGCCGGATGAAGGGCGTGTCGTTGTTGCCCCCGTCCCAGACGATCACGTCGGCCTCCTGCTCGGCGCGCGAGAGGATGGCGGCGTAGTCGATCCCCGCGAACACGAGGTTCCCCTCGGCGATGTGGGGCTCGTACTCCTCGCGCTCCTCGATCGTGCAGTCGGCTGCGTCCAGGTCCTCGTAGTGCTCGAACCGCTGGACCGCCTGCCGCGTCAGGTCGCCGTACGGCATGGGGTGGCGGAGCACCGCCACGCGCTTCCCGGCGTCACGGAGGAGGCCCGCGACGTATCTCGTCGTCTGGCTCTTGCCGGAGCCTGTCCGCACCGCGCAGACGGCGACGACCGGCTTGTCGGAGGCGATCATCGTCGCGCGCGGCCCGAGGATCGCGTAGTCCGCCCCCGCCGCCATCGCGATCGAGCCGACGTGCATGACGTGCTCGTGCGTGACGTCGGAGTACGCGAACACGACCTCGTCGATCCGCTCGTCACGGACGAGCGCGGCCAGCTCCTGCTCGGGGACGATCGGGATTCCCTCCGGGTAGCGCTCCCCCGCCAGCGCCGGCGGGTAGAAGCGCCCGTCGATGTCGGGGATCTGGGTCGCCGTGAACGCGACGACCTCGAGGTCCCTGCGCCCGCGGTAGACGACGTTGAAGTTGTGGAAGTCGCGGCCGGCAGCGCCGGCGATGACGATTCGCCTCATGTGGACACCTCCTCCCTGATTCTCGCACCTACGGCGGCCAGCTCCAGCCTGGCCCCCGTCACATCGGCTAGCAGCTCGGCCGCGGTCATGCGCTGGCCCTCGTTCCAGAGCTCCCGGAGAAGGGACCCCGCCTCGCGCCGCGTGAACCAGGCGCGGCCGTACTCCTCGCGCAGGAACGACCGCAGTTGCGCGTGGAACGCCCAGGCGCGCAGGTAGCAGGACGAGTAGAAGCCCGCGTCGACGTCGGCGAGGAAGTCGGCCGAGGGCGGCTCGATCTTCGTCGCCTCCCGCTGCCACTCGACGTAGCGGGGCCGCATCGACTCGGGCTCGACGTCGCCGTGCAGCTCGAGCTCGTAGAGGAGCTTGCCCGCGTAGCGGCGCACGAAGTAGAGGAGGCCGCCGGCGGCGTCGGCGGCGAACCGGTCGAGCCGTGGGACGTCGAGGCGGCGCGACAGCCAGTCCGGGTCGGAGACGAGGTGCTCGAGCAGCATCGCCCACCCCTCCGTCACGGAGCTGTCGCCGAGCCGCTTGAACTCGACGGCGAGCGCGGGGGAGACGTGCGCGAAGTGCTCCGCGTGCCCGGCCTCGTGGAAGAACGCGTACCAGTCGTCCGGGCCGCCCATCGGCTTGATCACGAGCATGATGCGGCCGGGCACCTCGATCGGCGCGCAGAAGGCCCTCGGGCTCTTGCGCGGCCTGCTCTCGAGGTCGAGGTGGACGTTCTCCTGCGCCCGCAGGTCGATACCGAGCCCCTCGAGCGTCCATTCCAGGGCCGGCACCATCGCGTCGGCCGGGAACGAGGCGTCCCACTCGGGGGCACGGAAGACGCGGTGGACGTCCGACCGCCGCGCCTCGTCGAGCGACACCCCCGCCCGCTGCCGCAGGAGGCGGTCGAACGTCGTCACGTACAGGTCCTCGGTCTCGGCGAGGAGCGCGCGGCACTCGGCGGCGAGCTGCTCGAGCGGGAACCCGAACCGCTCGTAGAGCCCGCGGTAGGTCTCCTCGCCGAGATCGCGCGTTCCGGCCCGCCGCTTCTCGGCGAGGCTGACGTGTCGGGGCGTCAGGTGCTCCTCGGCGAGCTCGACCCGCGCCGCGTCCAGGCGCGCGCGCCGGTCGGCGTCCGGCTCGTTCGCGATCGCGGGCCGGAGCATCCGGTACGGGATGTCCTCGCCGTCTACCGAGGCTGTGAGGGACGCCTCCAGGCCCGCGATCTCCTCCGCCTCGGCGCGGGTGAGCTGCCCGAGGTAGCCGTCGCACGCGAAGCGCCAGAGCTCGCGCTCGCCGGCGCCTCCCGCGGCCGCCGCCTCGGCCAGGTTGCGACATGCGTCGAGGCTGGTGAGGTCGGCGAAGCGCTCGTAGATCGACTCGAGCTCGAAGTCCTCCTTCAGCCCCGCGTAGTGGAGGTAGTACTCCTCGTCGAGGGCGGCGATGAACCGGTCCGCCTCCTCGCGATAGGGAGCGAGGCTGCTCGACGAGGCCGCCTCCATGGGTCGCGTAGGATAGCTGCCCGTGCGGGAGATCCAGGTCACGACGGCACAGAAGACACAGCTTCTCGACATCACCACGGAGGTCCGGGAGGCGCTCGGAAACGGCTCCGAAGGGAGCGCCGCCCTCGTCTACGTCCCGCACACGACCGCGGGCGTGACCATCAACGAGAAGATCGACCCCGAGCTCCTCAGCGACTTCGCGACGGCGCTCGACGAGATCGTGGACGACGCGTGGCCCTGGCGCCACGAGGACGTCGACGGCCCGAACGGGCCGTCGCACGTCAGGGCCTCGCTCGTCGGGCCCCAGGTGCTCGTCCCTCTGGAACGCGGGCAGCTCGCGCTCGGGACGTACCAGGGCATCTTCTTCTGCGAGTTCGACGGCCCGAGGACGCGGAAGGTCTACGTCTCCAAGCTCGGGTAGACGCGTGGCGGCGCGGCTGAGCGAGGCCGAGCTCGCCGAGCGCTCGGAGCGGCCGCCGGCGCTCGTCCGGCGCCTCGTCGAGCTGGGCATCCTCCGTCCCGGCGAGGACGGCGCGTTCACCTCTGGCGACGTCCCCCTCGTGCGGGTGGTCGCCTCCTTCGAGGAAAACGGGATCGCCCTCGAGGACATCGCCGCCGGCGTCGCGTCGGGAGACCTGGACTTCGGCGGCGTCGGGGCGTACTTCACGGAGCCGTTCCCGCCGAGCGGGACCTGGCGAGAGCTCACCGCCCGGCTCGGACGCCCGCCCGAGCTCGTCGGTCGGATCGTCGGTGCGCTCGGGCTACCGCAGCCGGGGCCGGACGACCCTGTCCGCGAGGACGAGGCCGAGGTCGTCACGAGCTTCTTTCACGCGTGGGAGCTTCTCGACGAGGAGGAGCTCGTCCGCCTCGCGCGTTTCCAGGGAGAGACCGCACAGCGGCTGGCCGCCGCGAACATCCGCTTCTTCGAGGAGCACGTCCGCCAGCGCATCCTCCGCATGGACGTGAGCTGGGACGAAGGCGGGCGGATCGTCGAGGAGATGGCGGGCCGGGCGATCCAGTTCTCCCGGAGGTTCATCGACTGGCTCTACGGCCGTCACTTCGAGCGCGCGCTCGTCCGGTACATGGCGGAGAACACGGAGGAGTATCTCGACGCGCACGGCATTCGCCCGCGAGCCACCCGGGGCGCGCCCGCGATCGCGTTCCTCGACCTGACCGGCTTCACCGCCCTCACCGAGGAGCGCGGGGACGCGGCCGCCGCCGAGCTCGCCTCGGCCCTCGCCGTGCTCGTGCACGAGGCCTCCCGGGAGTACGGCGGGCAGGCGATCAAGTGGCTCGGCGACGGCGTCATGTTCCACTTCGCCGACCCGGCCGAAGGGGTCCGGTGCGCGCTCGAGCTCGTCGAGCGCGCACCCGGCGCGGTCGAGGTTCCCGCGCGCGTCGGCGTCAACGCCGGCCCCGTCGTCTTCCAGGACGGCGACTACTTCGGCCGGACGGTGAACGTCGCCGCGCGGATCGCGGACTATGCGCGCCCGCGCGAGGTGCTCGTGAGCCAGGACGTCGTCGAGGCGGGGCCGCTCGACGATGTGAGCTTCGAGTTGATCGGCGACATCGTCCTCAAGGGCCTGACGACACCCGTGACGCTCCACCGGGCGCTGTTGAGCTGAGAGCCTGGGCCAGCCCGACCAGGACGGGGTGCGGCTCGTCCCTGCTCGAGGTCATCTGCGGGAGGAAGAGCGTGCCCAGGAAGAACGGGTGGCCGTCGAGCTCCACGATGCGCACCTCGCCGTCGTCGTCCTCCGCGCTCACCCGCAGGCCGGAGGCCTCGAGCGCCGGGCGATACTCCCGGTTGAGGCCGTAGTTGCAGTAGTAGCGCTCGACCGCGTCGTCGCGACCGTAGAGCTCGGCCGCACGCGTCCCCGGGAGGATGTGAACGCGCTGCCGCTGCCCGACGAGCGAGCAGGAGAGCGGTGTGACGACGAGCCGCCCGGCGTCAGGGCTCGTCTCGGCGTGCTCTGCTTCCTCGACTCCGAGAACGTTGCGAGCGTACTCGACGAGCACGTGCTGGAACCCGCCTCAGGTAGCGACGAGCGGCACGCCACGCTCGCGGGCGAGTCGCACCGCGGCGAGGGCGCCCGCCATGCTCCGGTACGGGCTCGCAGGCCCGATCATGAGCCCGGCGAAGCCGTCCAGGCGCTCGGCCGGGTCGTCGGGCGAGATCTCCTCCGTCGGCACCCACTCGAAGTCGATCCCCGCGTGGGCCAGTCCGGCATCCGTGCCGAGGTGGGTCTCGTTGCCGGGGTCGTAGTCGGCGACGATGCCGAGCCGCATCCCGCAACTCTAGCCCGGCTACGATCGTCCGAATGGCCGCCCCCGTCTCCCGCGACCAGGAGCTCGAGCTCCGCATCGACTCGCTTGCGTACGGCGGCAGCGGCGTCGCGCGCCTGAACGGGTTCGTGGTCTTCGTGCGGCGCGCGCTCCCGGGCGACCTCGTCCGCGCGCGGATCACCAAGGTGAAGCGGAACCACGCCGAGGCCGTGTCGCTCGAGGTCGTCGAGGCCGGGGCGCCGCGGGTCGAGGCCCCGTGCGCCCACTATCCGGCCTGCGGCGGCTGCCGCTTCCAGGACCTCGAGTACGGCGCCCAGCTGGCCGCGAAGGCGCAGCAGGTGGAGGACGCGCTCCGGCGCATCGGCGGCCTCGACGGCTTCGAGCTGGAGCCGGCCGTGCCGGCCGAGTCCCTCTTCGAGTACCGGAACAAGCTCGAGTACTCGTTCACCACGCGCGAGGACGGCACCCTCGGCCTCGGCTTCCATCGCGCCGGCCGGTGGGACGAGGTGATCGACCTCGAGCGCTGCTGGCTCACGACCGGCCTCGGCAACGCCGTCCGCGACGCAGTGAAGGCATGGGCGCGCGCCGAGGGGCTTCCCGCGTACGACCAGGAGGCGCAGGACGGCTACCTGCGCCACCTCGTCGTCCGCGAGGGGCGGAACACCGGCCAGGCCCTGGTCGTGCTCGTCACTGCGCCGGGCGACCTCGCCGGCGCCGACGGCCTCGTCGGCGCCCTGCGCCGGTTCCCGGAGGTCCGCTCGATCCACTGGGCGGTGAACGACACCCCGGCCGAGGTGACCAACCTCCCGACCGACCTCCTCTGGGGCGACGAGGCGATCGAGGAGGAGATCCTCGGCCTGCGCTTCCGTCTTCGCCCGAACGCCTTCCTCCAGACGAACACGGCCATGTGCGAGGTGCTGTACCGGCTCGCGGGCGAGTACGCGACCCTCACGGGCGAGGAGACCGTCTACGACCTCTACTGCGGCACGGGCGCGATCGGCCTCACCCTGGCGCGCTCGGCGCTGACCGTCTGGGGCATCGAGCACTCGGAGGAGGCCGTGGCCTGCGCCGTCGAGAACGCGCAGCTGAACGGCCTCGCGAACGCGGCCTTCTTCGCGGGGGACGTCGGCCGCGACGTGGACGAGCTCCGTGACCGCGCCGGTCCGCCCGACGTCGTCGTCGTCGACCCGCCGCGGGCAGGGCTCTCCGGGAAGGCGGTGCGGCACGTCGGGCGCCTCGAGGCGCCGCGCCTCGTCTACGTCTCGTGCAACCCGACGACGCTCGCCGGGAACGCGAAGGACCTCGTCCGCGAGCTCGGCTACCGCCTCGAGCGCGTCCGCCCGGTGGACATGTTCCCGCACACGCCCCACATCGAGACGGTGGCTCTCTTCACCCGCAGCGAGCCCGACAAGTAACAGACTGTTACTTGTACTGGCCGGCCGTCTGAGCCAGGCGCTCGAAGTGCTCCGTCGCCTCGGTGGGGCCGGGGACGGTGAGGACGTTCTCGCGCGCGAGCCCGTCGGCATCCGGGAACCCGGTGGCGCGGATGGCCGCGGCCGCGGCCTCGAGGTCGTACTCGGTGCGCCGCAGCTCGACCTCCGGCCCGAGGAGCGCCCAGTAGGCCCCCGTCCGCTCCTCGTACGGCATGCCCACGCTGCCGGCGTTGACGAGCCGCTTTCCGGCCGCCACCCGGTCGAACTGGACGTGCGTGTGCCCGCAGACGACGAGGCCCTCGGCGACGCCCTCGATGGCGGCCGCCACCCGCGTCTCGGGCGAGATCGCCGTCAGGATCTCCTCGTCGCTTCGCGGCGAGCCGTGGCAGAAGAGCGTCGGGCCGAGCCCGTCGATCTCGAGAGAGACCGTCTCCGGCAGCCCGGCGAGGAAGCCGAGCTGCTCGCTGCCCAGTTGCTCCGCGGACCAGCGGGCCCGCCGCTGCCAGAGGTCGAGATCCCCCTCGGGGCCCGGCTCCGCGATCTCCCGGTCGCCGTTCCCGCGGACGTAGAGAGCGCGGTCGCCGAGGGCGAGGAGGCGCTCGAGGGCCTCACCCGGCATCGGCCCGATGGCGATGTCGCCGCCGACGAGGATCAGGTCGGCGCCCGCGCGCTCGACGTCGGCGAGGGTGGCCTCCAGCGCCGGCAGGTTGCCGTGGATGTCGTACAGCGCGGCGACTCTCACGGGGGATCGGGGGGCGGCCGCTTCCTGAGCTCGCGCCAGATGAGGTCGGCGTTGGCGAGGACGAACGCGGCCGAGAGGAGTGGCAGGGCCGGAAGGCCCCCGATCTCGAACGCGACGGCCAGCGCGAGCGTGGCGCCGAACGAGAGCGTCATCAACACCCACGTCAGCCCGGTCCGCAGGGCGTACTGGACCGTCGCGCCGAGGAAGAGCGAGAAGAAGAGCACGTCGGGGAGGCCCAGCTGGGCGGAGTTGTGCTCGCCCGGGAGCGGGAACGCGATCGAGAGCGCGTCGAAGACCTGCGGCTGCTGCTCGACGATCACCTTCGTCGGCCCCTGGAAGACCGAGTACATGTCCACGGGGACGATCAAGAGGGCCACGAGCAGCACCCAGCTCACCGCCTCGAAGAAGCCGAGGAACCACCAGCCGATCGTCGAGACGGCCGCGAGCTTGGCGAAGTTCGCGGCCACGTCGAAGTCGAGCGCCCAGAACGCCGCGGCGAGCGCGACGAGGACGAGGATCGCGCCGCCGAGGACGCCGCGGCCGGCCTCCTGCCAGAGCGGGAGGGCGATCCAGGTCAGGGAGAAGACCGTCGGGATCAGGACCAGGCCGATGAACGCGACGTCGCCCCACGTGCTCAGGTCGGGCAGCGACTCGGAGACCGCGTAGTAGACGGCGAGCGCTGCGAGGACCGCTAGTAGGGCGGCAGCGCGGACCACCAGGGCCCGAGAGCCTTGAACGCCTCCCAGAACTCCCGCTTCGCCCGCTGCTCGTCCAGGCAGGCGTCCACGTCCGGGGTCAGCAGGGCGTCGATCGTCGGCGTGAAGCGCTGGATCTCGCCCATCCGGTCCTCGATCTCCGCCGCGAGCGGAAACCTGACGGCGTTCAGGCATGCCCCCGCATCTTGCCCCATGACGACGACGATCTTGGGCTGCACCACGTGGAGCTCGCGTGCGAGCCAGCGCTCGGCGTCCTCGTCCGCGATCCCCTCGAACTTGACGCAGTTCGTGCCGTAGATCGCCATCGGGTCGACGTGCAGGCGCTGGATCGACTTGAGGACGGCCTGCCCCGAGCGCCCGAAGAACGCGACGCCCTCGTGCACCTCGGCGGTCTGTGGCCGGTGCTTCAGCAGGAAGATGTCGGCGAGTGGGTGTCCCGAGCCGAGGACGGCCACGCGCTCGGCTCCGGCCTCCTTGCCGATCTCGTGGCCGAGCTCGTTGATCTCGGCGATCGCCTTCTTGAGGTAGCGCTCGGAGATGTCGTCGGCAGACACGGGCACGGCTCAGGCGGTATTCGGGGTCCGCTCGCCCTCCTCCTACCGGACCGCGGTCTTCGCCCGCCGCTCCCGGGCCTGGGCCACCCACTTGAGGCCCTGCAGGTAGAGGAGAGACTTCGGCCGCCGCACGATCTCCGCGTTCCGCAGCGAGATGAGGAACTCCTCCGGCGTCTCGAACGCGTGCATGCGCACGAGGCCGGTGCCGACGCCCTGGAGCACGTGGGCGTCCGAGCCCGCGCCCATGGTCAGGTTGTACTTCCGGGCGAAGCGGAGCGCCTCCCTGTTGTAGGCCTCGAAGAGCAGGCGGGCGTTGTACACCTCGAAGACGTCGATCTCGGCCAGGTGGCGGTGGAGGGTCCGCGGATCGGGGATCGTGTGCAGGCGGTCGAAGGGGTGGGGGAGGTAGACGATCCCACCCTGGTCGCGGATGGCGGCGATCGTGTCCCCCATCGACATGCCGCGGGGAATCTCCTCGTCGAGGAAGAGGCCGATGACCTCGCCGGCGTCGGTCTTCACCTCTTCCCCGGGGATGACGGTGAGCCGCCGTCTCCTCGCCAGCTCGACCCCCTCCCGCGCGCCGGAGAAGACGTTGTGGTCGGTGATCGCGATCGCCCCGAGCCCGATCTGCTCCGCGTGGTCGAGGAGCGCCGGGACCGGGACGGCGCAGTCGTGCGAGTGGTCCGTGTGCATGTGAAGGTCGGCGAGCACGAGCGGCCGGTCGGCGAGCGGGTCGGCCGCTCTGACGGCGCGCCGCTTCCCGAGCACTGCGCCGTAGAGGCGCTCGAGTTCGGTGGCGAGCTGCTCGAAGCCCTCCCGCTCGGCTTCGCGGCGGACCTCCGCGGAGCTCTTCTCCCGCCACACCTCATCCTCGGCCAGGCGTGCGAGGGCGGCGGTCACGAGCTCCGGCTGCGCCTGCGAGCCCGGCGGGTCGACGAGCGGGACACCCGACGCCGCCGCCTCGAGGGGGAGACGCTCGTTGCCGCGGGCGGCCGGCACGAGAGCGGCGGCTCCGGCCAGCCGGGTCGCGCGGGAGCTGGCGTCGAGGGCCGTTGCGATCACCACGCGCCCGCGCAGCGCTCTCGGGACGTACGGGCGCCCGACGAGCGAGGACGTCCGCAGGACGACGAGCTCCCAGCCGTCGAGATCGCGGAGGGCCCGGAAGGCTGCGCGAAGGCGCGGGAGCTCCTCCGGGCGCCATTCGACGACGAAGCGCCGTCGTGCCGGGGCTCGCCGGAAGAGGTCGAGGTCGACGCCGACGGGCAGGACCCGGTAGTCGCCGGGGAAGCGCGAGGCCGCCGCCTCCGCCACTGCGGCACTCGTCGCCGTAAGGGCGTCCACGCGCCCGAGCAGCTTCTCCCGCTGCTTCCGCCCGGGTGGGTATCCGAGGCGCTCCGCCGAGTGGAAGGTCGCCACGGCGAGCTTCCCCGGCGCGTCGCGGAGCGCGAGGTAGGAGAGGCTCGGGAGGCCCGGCTCGTGCGCGTGGACCACATCGAAGCGGTCGCGCGTGAGCGCGAGCTCGAGGCTCGCCCGCACCCCCAGCGGGACGCCGAGCCGGCTGCGGCGCGAGACTGGGACGGCCGGCCCCACCGCGACGACGTCCTCGAGTGGGAGGCTCTCGCGGACGAGCTGCTTCAGCGAACGGCGGCCTGCGGCGAGGGCGGTCGCCCGCCCGGAAGGGGCGAGGACGACGACCTCGTGCCCGCGGCCGCGCAGCGCCTCGGCCGCGCCCGCCACGTGGTCGTTGACCGCGTGCGGCTGCGACCACGAGAACGGGGTGACCATGCAGACGCGGAAGCTCACGCGGACGATTCTACGGGCGGCTTGCGTCCTCCCCGGACCCCGGTTAGCGTCGCGGCACCCAACCCGGAAAGGGGGAGGAGTCATGTGTCTTCCGGGCACGGTCGAGACCGTTCGCAAGGAGACCGAGGTGGAGGGACGGCCCTCGCCGAAGATCGACCGGCGCACGGCGCTGTTCGGGGCGGCCGGGGTCGCTCTCGCCGCCGCGTTCCCGTCGGGCGCGCTCGCTCACGGCTCGCGGCACCACAAGGGGAAGCGGCACTTCGCCGACCTGACCCACACGTTCGCGGCGGGCTTTCCCGTCTTCGTCAACGGCACCGGGCCTGAGCGCGAGACGATCGCCGACTACGCGACGTCGGGCTTCTACGCTCAGCGGTGGACGTTCGGCGAGCACTCCGGCACGCACATGGACGTGCCGGGGCACTTCGTCCCGGGCGGGCGCCTGTCGCCCGACATCACCCCGCAGGAGCTGTTCGCGCCGATCGTGGTCATCGACATCTCCCGGCGTGCGGAGAAGGATCCGAACGCCATGGTCGAGGTCCGCGACCTCAAGCGCTTCGAGCGGCGCCACTGCCGCATCCCGAAGGGCGCGATCGTCGCGATGGACTCCGGCTGGGCCACCAAGGTCGGGGACACGCTCGAGTTCAAGGGCGGCGACGCCTACCCGAACTACAACTTCCCCGGCTTCAGCGAGGAGGCAGCCATGTGGCTCGCCGAGAAGCGGGACGTGACGGGCATCGGCGTCGACACGCTCAGCCTCGACCCGGGCAACTCGACGACGTTCCCCGTGCACGTCAACTACCTCGCGACGGACCGCTACGGGATCGAGAACCTCAAGAACCTCGACACGATCCCGTCACACGGGGCGACGGCCTACGTCGGCCTGATCCCGTGGGAGGAGGGCTCAGGCGGCCCCTGCCGCGTGATCGCGACCTGGTAGCCGCCGCTGAACAAGTAACAGACTGTTACTTGTGGATACCCCGAGGGGCCGGCGCGGGCCGGCCCCTCGGGCCCCTGGGCTAGGCGGTCGCCGCGGCGGCCGTCTTGGCCGTCTTGCGCGCGTAGCGCTTGATGAAGGCCTCGACGAGGTCCCGAGCCTCGTCGTCGGCGATCTGCTTCGGCGGCGACTTCATGAGGTAGGCGCTCGGCGCCTCCAGCGCGCCCGAGACGCCGTTGTTCAGGGCGAGCTTCGCCAGCCGGACGGCGTCGATGACGATGCCGGCCGAGTTGGGGGAGTCCCACACCTCGAGCTTCATCTCGAGATTGAGCGGAACGTCGCCGAAGGACGTCCCCTCCATGCGGATGAACGCCCACTTGCGGTCGGTGAGCCACGGGACGTAGTCGGAGGGGCCGACGTGGACGTTCTTCTCGCCCAGGTCGTAGTCGAGCATGGACGTGACCGCCTGCGTCTTCGAGATCTTCTTCGACTCGAGCCGGTCGCGCTCGAGCATGTTGAGGAAGTCCGATGTTGCCGCCGACGTTGAGCTGCATCGTCCGGTCGAGGTGGACGCCGCGCTCGCGGAAGAGCGACGTCAGGACGCGGTGCGTGATCGTCGCGCCGACCTGCGACTTGATGTCGTCGCCGATGATCGGCAGGCCGTGCTGCTCGAACTGCTTGCCGAAGTAGCCGCCCTTGGCGAGGAAGACCGGGATGCAGTTCACCATCGCGCACCCCGCCTTGAGGATCTGCTCCGCGTACCACTTGGTGGCCTCCTCGGAGCCGACGGGGAGGTAGTTGACGACGACGTCCGTGTTCGTCTCGCGGAGGATCTCGACGACGTCGTCCGTGTCGCCCGGCGCCTTCTCGACCACGTCGGAGATGTACTTGCCGAGGCCGTCGTGGGTCATGCCGCGGGAGACGGTGACACCGGTCTTCGGGACGTCGGCGAAGCGGTACGTGTCGTTCGGGTGGGCCCAGATGGCGTCGGCGAGGTCCTTGCCGACCTTGTCCTTCGTGACGTCGAAGGCGGCCGTGAACTCCACGTCGCGCACGTGGTAGCCGCCGAGGTCGACGTGCATGAGCCCGGGCACGAAGGCCTCCGGGTCGGCGTCCTTGTAGTACTCGACCCCCTGGAGCAGGGAGTTGGCGCAGTTCCCCACGCCGATGATCGCGACGCGGACCTTGTCCTGGGAGCGCGCCTTGCCGTTCGTGCTGCCGTTCTGCTTAGCCATTGGTTCCTTTCCTCGCAGTTCTTCGGAGAGCGTGTCGACGACGAGCTGGTTGACCGTGCTAGCAGAGCGCGCGGCCTCGTCCCGCAGCGCGTTCTTGATCTCCGGCGAGACGCGCAGGAGCACGGCTCCGCTCGCGCCCGGCGCCGAGGCGCCGCGCCGTCCGCTCGGCTCGAAGGGGACGGCGAAGCGCTCGGCGAGGAGCCCGACCGCGACGTCGTTCATCGTCTCGTGCCGGCGGGCGACCTCGCGGGCGAGCGCGCGCTTGAGCGGCGCAGGCATGCGGACGAGGATGCTCTTTCTGCTAGCAGCCATAGTGCTGCTAGCAGAGTATCAGGAAGAGCGGATCTGCGCCCGAACTGATAGCACACGCTGGACGACCGTGATCCACGCCGTGGCGGTCAGGATCGCCATCGCCCACGGCAGGGCGCCGATCGGGGCGAGCACGAGGCCGGCCGTGATGACGACGACCCGCTCGGCGCGGCTCCCGAGCCCGACGTCGCCCTTGAGGCCGAGCACCTCGGCACGGGCGCGCGTGTAGCTGACGAGGAACGAGCCCGCCATGGCGGCGAAGGCGAGCGCGAGCCCCCAGGTGCTCCCGTCCCGCATGAGCACGAGCCCGATCGCGGCGATCATGAACGCCTCGCCGATGCGGTCGACCGTCGAGTCGAGGAAGGCGCCGAACGGCGAGCCCTTGCCGCTCCGTCGCGCGAGCGCGCCGTCGAGGATGTCGAGGATCGAGCCGACGACGAACAGCGCGGCGCCGACGAGGAAGAGCCACTCGGAGACGTACTCGAAGTAGACGACGACGGCGCCGGCGATGCAGAGCCCGACCCCGGAGATCGTGAGGGCGTCGGGCGTGACGCTCGTGCGCTCGAGCCCGGCGATCGAGCGGCTCGCGATGCGGCGGGCCTCGTCGTGGTAGGTCCGCTTCGCGCGCTCTGCCTGGGAAGTGCGGGTCACCGGCGTGGCGAGACTACACGGCAGGCGCGGCTACGCGCGCCTGCACGGGTAGAGCGCCGGAGACGGCGAAAGGCGCCGGTCCTGCGCCCAGGCCACCATCGCCCCGCCCACGAAGGCCACGCCCACGCCGGCGACGATGTCGAGCCAGAAGTGGTTGCCGGTGGCCATGACGGAGAACCAGACCCAGGTCGGCCAGAGCGTCCAGAGGATCGAAGCCCAGCGGCTGGTCACGAGCGTCGCCATGGCGAAGCCGATGATGAGGGCGTCCGCCGAGTGCACGCTCGGCATCGCCGCGTACGGGTTCGAGGCGAGCTCGACGAGCCCGCTCCCGTGGTTCACCGACGCCGACTGCGCGAGCGTGTCGACGAACCCGGCCTCGGGGAACATCCGCGGCGGCGCCGTCGGCAGGAGCACGTACCCGACGAGCGCGAGGAGGTTCGTGGCGAAGACCCAGTTGCGGACCGTGATGAAGGACTCGTTCCGGAAGAGGTAGATCCAGAGGAGCGAGAGCCCGAGCACCGGGAACTGCGAGAACCAGTACGTCCAGTTGACCGCCTCGAGGAGGAAGTCGCCGGCGTGGAGCACCGTCCGCTGGATGTCGATCTCGACGAGGAGGTTGAGCCCGCGCTCGACGTCGATGACCGTGAGGCCGTTCTGGATCGCCTCGAGCGGGCTGCGGTCGGCGATCCCGCGGGCGACCTGGTAGGCGAGCCCGAAGCCGAGCCAGAGGGCGAGCTGGAAGAAGAAATCTCCCCAGCCGCGCGGAAGCAGTCGGCCGACGGCGGTCACCCAGTCAGTCTACCCAGCGTGTCGGTTCGGAAGTCAGGCGGTATCCGAGCGGTGATCGGCTAGCCGCCGATATACGACATCTCGACCCTGGCCGGGTCGGGCGTCGCGGCGGAGCGGAGCTCGGAGTAGCGGTCTCCCCGGGCGCGCCAGACGTCGGCGATCGCCTCGTCGAGCTCCGAGTCGGAGGCGCCGCCGCGGAGGAGGGCGCGCAGGTCGTGGCCGCGGACGGCGAAGAGGCACGTGTAGAGCCGGCCGTCGGCGGAGAGCCGCGCGCGCGTGCAGTCGCCGCAGAAGGGCTGGGTGACGGAGGCGATGACGCCGATCTCGCCGGCGCCGTCGGCGTAGCGGTACCGGTTCGCCACCTCGCCGCGGTAGGACTCCGCGACCGGCTCGAGCGGGAACTCGGCGGCGAGCGTCTCGACGATCTCGGCGGCGGGCACGACGTCGTCGAGCCGCCAGCCGTTCGTGTGGCCCACGTCCATGTACTCGATGAACCGGAGGACGACGCCCGTCCCGCGGAACGCCTTCGCCAGCGGGAGGATTCCGTCCTCGTTGAGCCCGCGCTTGACGACGACGTTCACCTTCACCGGCTCGAGCCCGGCCGCGAGCGCGGCGTCGATTCCGGCGAGCACGCGCTCTACTGGGAAGTCGACGTCGTTCATCGCGCGGAAGACCTCGTCGTCGAGCGAGTCGAGGCTGACCGTGATCCGGCGCAGGCCGGCGTTGCGGAGCGCCTGCGCCTTCTGGGCGAGGAGCGCGCCGTTCGTCGTGAGGGCGAGGTCGAGCCCGGGGATGGCAGCGAGCTTCCCGACGAGCACCTCGAGGTCGCGGCGCACGAGCGGCTCGCCGCCCGTGACGCGGATCTTCTCGACGCCGAGGCCGGCGAACGAGCGCGCGAGGCGCTCGATCTCCTCGAAGGTGAGGAGCTCGGCCCTGGGCATGAACGGGTACTCGCGGCCGAAGACCTCCTTCGGCATGCAGTAGACGCAGCGGAAGTTGCAGCGGTCGGTGACCGAGACGCGGAGGTCCCGGATCGGCCGTCCCAACGTGTCGACCAGCCGCTCCACGCCGCTAGCGTAGCTCAGTGGCGAGGCCGATCAGCGCGTTTGATGGACTCCGCCGGGAACTGGAATTGCGCTGATCATGTCCCGGTGGGCATGCTCGTTCCGTGGCGGCTCGGTACGGAGTGCGGGTCTGGCTCGCCCTGGCGACGATCTACGTCGTCTGGGGCTCGACCTTCATCGCGCTCGCCATCGTCGTCCGCGACCTGCCCCCGTTCCTCGCCATGGCCATCCGGCACGTTGTCGCGGGCGCCATCCTCCTCGCCTGGGCCCTCCCGCGCGGCGACCGCAAGGGAGACCCGATCGGCCGACCGCAGGTCCTGGCGGGGCTCGTGTTCGGCGGCCTGCTGTTCGTGCTCGGCCACGGAAGCCTCGCCTGGGCGCAGCAGACCGTGCCCGCCGGGGTCGCGGCCCTCCTCGTCGGGAGCATTCCCCTCTGGATGGTTCTGCTCGACCGCGTCGCCTTCGGGCGCCGGCTCCTCCCGTCGGCGTACGTGGGCCTCGCGCTCGGGTTCGTGGGGCTCACGTTCCTCTTCGACCCGTTCGGCGAGGGCTCCATCGACCGCGTCGGCGCGCTCATCATCGTGCTCGGCGCGCTCTCGTGGGCGGCGGGGTCGCTCTTCTCGCGCGACGCGGCGCTCCCGTCGCGCCCGGTCGTCTCGGCCGGCCTCGGCGCGCTCTGCGGCGGCGTCCTGTGCCTCGTCGTGTCGTTGGTGGGCGGCGAGATCGGCGATGCGCGCTGGACGACGGACTCGCTGCTCGCGGTCGGCTACCTCATCGTCGTCGGGAGCCTGATCGGGTTCGTCACCTACGTCTGGCTCCTGCGGGCCGCGCCCATCTCGCTCGTGTCCACCTACGCGTATGTGAACCCGATCGTCGCCGTCGCCCTCGCCGCGCTTCTCCTGGGCGAGGCGATCACGCTGCAGATGGTGGTCGCGGCGATCGCGATCGTAGTCTCCGTCACGCTCATCCTCCGCGCCAGCGGCGCCCCGGTCGAGCCCGGCCGCGGCCTGCTCCGGCGCCGGGCGCGGACTCCGGAGCCGCTGCCCGAGTCGACCCGCTGAGGACGTCAGCCGTCGAGCGTTTGTGTTCCACGGCACAAGCCTCTCGACGCGCTCCGTACGCGATCGCATGCCCGCCCGCCCGCTCCTCGGAGCGCTCGAACTTTGTGCGGGTGGAACACAAACGCCTTGCGCGGGAGGTCCGCGCACGGACGAGGCTCGGGCGGAGCGGGCGATGATCCGATAGAACCGCGCTCCGTGGACCAGCGCGCGACACCACTGGCCGACGCGGCCGCGGCCTTCCTGGCCGCCGAGATCACGCCGTTCACCACCCCCGGGCACAAGCGTGCGCCCCACCTCGTGGACGACGCGCTGCTGCTCGACCTGCCGCTCTCCTCCGGCGCGGACGACCTCCACATGCGCTCGGACGTCCTCGGCCAGGCCGAGCGCCTCGCCGCCGACCTCTGGGGCGCCGACCTCTGCCGCTTCTGCGCGAACGGCTCGACCCAGGGGAACCAGGCGCTCGCGCTCGCACTCGGCCGCCCGGGCGATCGGGTGGTGACGTCGAGGAGCATGCACAAGTCGGTCCTGGCCGGGCTCGTCCTCTCCGGGCTCGAGCCGGTCTGGGTGAGGCCCGACGTCGACCCGGCCACGGGCCTGCCGTTGAGGCTGGCGCCGGAGCGCGTCGCCGCCGCGCTGGCGGAGAGCCCGGACGCCTGCGGCGTCTTCCTCGTCGAGCCGAGCTTTGTCGGCGTCCTCTCCGACGTCGCCGCCATCGCCGAGGTCGCCCACGGCGCGGGCGTCCCGCTGGTCGTCGACCAGGCCTGGGGCGCGCACTTCGGCTTCCATCCGGACGTGCCGCCGCACGCGCTCGCCGCCGGCGCCGACGGCTTCGTCGCCTCCGCCCACAAGACCCTCGCGGCGTTCACGCAGACGGCGTACCTCGTGGCGCGCGGCGGCCGGCTCGACCTCGAGCGCCTCGACGAGGCCTTCGAGCTCCTCCACACGACGAGCCCCGCGGGGATGCTGCTCGCGAGCCTCGACCGGGCCCGGATGATGATGGCCACGCGCGGGGCGGAGCTTCTCGCCGAGACGGTGCGCCTTGCCGCCCTCGCCCGGGAGCGCCTGGCGGAGGTGGACGGCCTCGTCGTCGTCGACGCCGACGATCCGACGAAGATCCCACTCGCCCTCCCGGGGACAGGCGCCGACGGGCTCGAGGTGGAGGCCGACCTCTTCGCCCAGGGCATTCGCTTCGAGCTCGCCAACCGCGACACGCTCGTCCCGCTCCTGACGATCGGCGACACGGAGGCCGGCGTCGAGCTCCTCTGCGACGCCCTGGTTGCCTCGCTCGCCCGTCGCCGCGGCGAGCCGCGCCTCCCCGGCGGAGCCAGCGTCGTCTGGGACGTCGCGCCCGAGCCGGCCATGACCCCGCGGGAGGCGTTCTTCTCGCCCCGCGAGACAGTCCGGGCCGAGGACGCCGCGGGCCGGATCGCCGCCGAGATGGTGGCTCCCTACCCGCCCGGGATCCCCGCGATCGCCCCGGGCGAGGTCGTCTCGGAGAGCCTCGTCGCCTCGCTCCGCGAAGCGGCAGATGCGGGGACGCGTCTGGCCTACTGCGCCGACCCGACGCTGGGCACGATCCAGGTCGTCGCGCGCTCCTGAGCCCGCTCGGGCCGGGCCGCTGATCTGCTATAAGAAGGCTTAGATTTTCTCAGCTCTGAAAGCTCCCGAAGGAAGCGAGGTCTTCAGCACATGGCACGAACCATCGGCATCGATCTCGGCACGACGAACTCGTGTGTCGCCGTGCTCGAGGGAGGCGAGCCGACCGTCGTCCCCAACGCGGAGGGCGGGCGGACGACCCCGTCGGTCGTCGCGTTCGCGAAGGACGGCCAGCGGCTCGTCGGCGCGCCCGCGAAGCGGCAGTCGGTCACGAATCCCGAGAACACCATCTTCTCCATCAAGCGGTTCATGGGCCGGAAGTTCTCGGAGGTCTCCGAGGAGATGAAGATCGTCCCCTACGAGGTCGTCTCCGGCCCGAACGGGGACGTCCGCGTCAAGGCCGGCGGCAAAGAGTACGCGCCGCCGGAGATCTCGGCCATGATCCTCCAGAAGCTCAAGGCGGACGCCGAGGCCTTCCTCGGCGAGTCGATCACCGACGCGGTCGTCACCGTCCCCGCCTACTTCAACAACGCCCAGCGCGAGGCGACGAAGGACGCCGGCAAGATCGCCGGCCTCAACGTGCTCCGGATCATCAACGAGCCGACCGCGGCCTCGCTCGCCTATGGCCTCGACAAGGAGCACGACCAGACGATCCTCGTGTTCGACCTCGGCGGCGGGACGTTCGACGTCTCCGTCCTCGAGCTCGGCGAGGGCGTCTTCGAGGTGAAGGCGACGAACGGCGACAACCACCTGGGCGGCGACAACTTCGACAAGGCGGTCGTCGACTGGATGATCGCGGAGTTCAAGCGCGACCAGGGCATCGACCTCGGCCAGGACAAGATGGCCCTCCAGCGGCTCTACGAGGCGGCGGAGAAGGCGAAGATCGAGCTGTCGTCCACGACCTCGACGCAGATCAACCTGCCGTTCGTGACCGCGACGCCCGAAGGCCCGAAGCACCTCGACCTCCAGCTCACGCGCGCGAAGCTGAACGAGCTCACGCACGACCTGCTCGAGCGTACGGTCGCCCCGACCAAGCAGGCGCTCGCGGACGCCGGACTCACCGCCGAGAAGATCGACCACGTCATCCTCGTCGGCGGCATGACCCGCATGCCGGCGGTGCAGGAGAAGGTCAAGAGCCTCGTCGGCAAGGACCCGCACAAGGGCGTCAACCCGGACGAGGTCGTCGCCGTCGGCGCCGCCATCCAGGCGGGCGTGCTCCGGGGAGAGGTCAAGGACGTCCTCCTCCTCGACGTGACCCCGCTCTCGCTCGGGATCGAGACGAAGGGCGGCGTCGCCACGCCGCTCATCGAGCGGAACACGACCATCCCGACGAAGAAGTCGGAGACGTTCACGACGGCCGAGGACAACCAGCCCTCGGTCGAGATCCACGTGCTCCAGGGCGAGTCGGAGATGGCCGCGTTCAACAAGACCCTCGGCAAGTTCCAGCTCGTCGGCATCCCGCCGGCGCCCAGGGGCATGCCGCAGATCGAGGTCGCCTTCGACATCGACGCAAACGGCATCCTCGACGTCTCGGCGAAGGACCTCGGCACCGGGAACCAGCAGCAGATCCGGATCGAGGGCGGCTCCGGCCTCTCCGAGGAGGAGGTCGAGCGCATGGTCAAGGAAGCGGAGACCCACGCGGGCGAGGCGCACACGATGCGCGAGCTCGCCGAGGCCCGCAACCAGGCCGAGACGGCCGTCTACTCGACCGAGAAGAGCCTCGCCGAGCACCGCGAGTCGCTCGACGAGGAGACGGTCAAGACGATCGAGGAGCGGGTCGAGGCGCTCAAGGGCGTGATCGACGGCGAGGACGCCGCCGAGATCCGGGCCAAGACGGACGAGCTGATGCAGGCCGCACACCAGCTGGCCCAGGCCGTCTACCAGCAGGTGCAGGCGGAGCAGGCCTCCGCCCACGCCGCCGCCGGCGATGGTGGCGCCGACAACGACGACGAGGTCGTCGAGGAGGCCGACTACGAGGTGATCGACGAGGAAGCGAAGCAGTCCTGATGGCCTCCTCCGAGGAGACGGAGCGCCCGGAGAAGGTGGAACGGGCGCTCGCAGAGCTCGAGGAGCGCATCGCGCTCCTCGAGAAGGAACGCGACGAGTACCTCGCCGACCTGAGGCGGGTCGCAGCCGACTTCGACAACTACCGCAAGCGCGTCGCGCGGGACCAGCAGAGCCTGGTGTCGCGCGCGCACGAGCGGCTCGTGAAGGAGCTCCTGCCCGTGCTCGACGACCTCGAGCGCGCGCTCGTCGCGGCGGAGGAGCACGAGGAGGCGCGCCTCGAGGAGGGGGTTCAGCTCGTCCACCGCGAGCTCTCGGACGCGCTTCGCAAGGAGGGGCTCGTCGAGATCGAGACGGACGGCAGCTTCGACCCGCACGTCCACGAGGCACTCCTGACGCAGCCTTCGGAGGCGGGCGACGGCGCCATCCTCCAGGTGATCCAGAAGGGCTACCGCCTGGGCGACCACATCCTGCGGCCGGCCCGCGTGGTCATCTCGCAGGGGGCGGCCGAGTGAAGGATCTCTACGAGGTCCTCGGCGTCCCGAAGACCGCGTCGGCCGACGAGATCAAGAAGGCCTACCGCAAGCTCGCGCGCACGTACCACCCCGACCGCAACCCGGGCGACGCGGAGGCCGAGGAGCGCTTCAAGGAGGTCCAGGGCGCCTACGACGTCCTCTCCGAACCGGACAAGCGCAAGGAGTACGACCGGGTCGGGTCCGGGATGTTCACGGGCGCGCCGGGCGGCGGCGGGTTCACCTGGGCGGGTGACATCGGCGACCTGGGCGATCTCGGAGACCTCTTCGGCGGCCTCTTCGGGCGCGGCGCCGGCGGCTCGGCCGGGCGCGGGCGCTCTCGCGCCCAGCGCGGCGCCGACGTCGGCGTGACCGTGAACCTCTCCTTCGAGGACTCCCTGAAGGGGCTGACGACGAAGATCCCCGTCGAGCTCGAGACGACCTGCTCGACCTGCGGCGGCACCGGCGCCGAGCCAGGCACGACCCCGATCATCTGCCCCGAGTGCCGTGGGCGCGGCGTCACCTCGGAGGACGAGGGCTTCTTCGCCTTCTCCCGCCCCTGCCCGCGCTGCCACGGTAACGGCACGGTGATCGAGAAGCCGTGCCGGACCTGTCACGGCATGGGCCGCCAGCGGCGGACGAAGCGGTACACGGTGAAGATCCCCGCCGGCGTTCGCGACGGCACCCAGATCAGGCTGAAGGGGAAGGGCGAGGCCGGGTTCGCGGGCGGGCCCGCCGGCGATCTCATCGTCACGACCCGCGTCGCGCCGTCGCCGCTCTTCGAGCGCCGCGGCGCCGACCTCCTGATCGAGGTGCCGGTGACGTTCGGCGAGGCGGCGCTCGGCTCGGAGGTCGAGGTGCCGACGCCCGACGGCCGCATCTCGCTCAAGGTCCCCGCCGGCTCGCAGGACGGGAAGCTCCTGCGGGTCCGCTCCAAGGGGGCTCCGAAGCTGAACGGCGGCGGCCGCGGCGATCTCCTCGCCCGCCTGCGCATCGCCGTGCCGGCGAAGGTGACGAAGGCCGAGCGCGAGGCGATCGAGGCGCTTCAGAAGGCGTCGAACCGCGACGTGCGCGAGAAGCTGAAGGCCTGAGATGGAAGACCGCCCGCGCTACATGATCAGCATCGCCGCCGAGCTCGTCGGCATGCACCCGCAGACGCTCCGCATGTACGAGGCGAAGGGGCTCGTCCGCCCGGGGCGGACGCCAGGCAACACCCGGCTCTACTCGGACGCCGACCTCGAGCGCCTCCGCCTCATCCAGCGGCTCACCACGCAGCTCGGGCTCAACCTCGCCGGGGTGGAGAACGTCCTCCGGCTCGAGGACGAGCTCGCCCGCCTCCGCACGCGCGTCGAGCGCCTCGAGCGGGAGATACGCGACGAGGTCGCCAGGGTGCACCGGCAATACCGCCGCGAGATCGTCCTCTACCGCGATCCAGACAACACGCTCCCGCAGAAGCGAGGGACATGGACTTCAACAGGCTGACAATCAAGTCGCAGGAAGCGGTCGGCGCCGCGCAGGAGCTCGCGCGCCGGGCCGGCAACCCCGAGATCTACCCGGAGCATCTCCTCCTGGCGCTCCTCGACCAGGAGCTGCCGCGCACGCTCGTCGAGCGCGCCGGCGCGTCGGTCGCCGACGTGCGCGCCCGCGCCGAGGCGGCGCTCTCGGCCAGGCCGGCGGTGCAGGGCTCGGCGCAGCAGCCGCGTGCTTCCGCGGCGTTCTCCGAGGCTCTCGACCGCGCCGAGGACGAGATGCGACGGCTCGAGGACGAGTTCGTCTCCACGGAGCACCTGCTGCTCGCGCTCGACGCCGTCCCACGCGACGCCCTCCTCGAGGCGCTGAAGGCGGTACGCGGCTCCCAGCGCGTCACCTCCCAGGATCCGGAGGGCTCCTACCAGGCGCTCGAGAAGTTCGGCCGCGACCTCACCGAGCTCGCCGAGCAGGGCAAGCTCGACCCGGTCATCGGCCGTGACGAGGAGATCCGCCGCGTCATCCAGGTGCTCTCGCGCCGGACGAAGAACAACCCCGTGCTGATCGGCGACCCAGGCGTCGGGAAGACGGCGATCGTCGAGGGCCTCGCCCAGCGCATCGTCGCCGGCGACGTTCCGGAGGGGCTCAAGGGCAAGCGCGTGTGGGCGCTCGACATCGGCGCGCTCCTGGCCGGCTCGAAGTACCGCGGCGAGTTCGAGGAGCGGCTGAAGGCAGTGCTCACCGAGATCCAGGAGTCGGCGGGCGACATTATCCTCTTCATCGACGAGCTCCACACGATCGTCGGGGCCGGCGCGGCCGAGGGCGCGGTCGACGCGGCAAACATGCTGAAGCCGATGCTCGCGCGGGGCGAGCTCCGCGCCGTCGGCGCGACGACCCTCGACGAGTACCGCAAGCACATCGAGAAGGACGCCGCCCTGGAACGCCGCTTCCAGCCGATCTTCGTGGGCGAGCCTTCGGTCGCCGACACGATCGCGATCCTCCGCGGCCTCAAGGAGCGCTACGAGGCACACCACGGCGTCCGCATCCGGGATGCCACCCTCGTCGCCGCGGCGATCCTCTCCGACCGCTACATCTCCGACCGCTATCTGCCCGACAAGGCCATCGACCTCGTCGACGAGGCCGCCTCGCGCCTGCGGATGGAGATCGACTCGTCGCCGCTGCCGCTCGACGAGGCCGAGCGCCGCGTCCGCCAGCTCGAGATCGAGCTGGCAGCCATGGGCAAGGAGTCCGGGGAGGTCCGCGAGCCCGTCGAGCGCGAGCTCGCCGACGCGAAGGCGCACCGCGACGAGCTCGCCGCCCGCTGGGCGAAGGAGAAGGAGCAGCTCGACCGTGTCAAGGAGATCACGCAGCGGATCGACGACCTGCGCATGGAGGCCGAGCGCGCCGAACGCTCCGGCGACCTGCAGCGGGTCGCCGAGATCCGCTACGGCGAGCTGCCCGATCTCGAGCGGGAGCTCGCCGAGCGCGAGGAGCAGGAGTTCGACCCGATGGTGAAGGAGGAGGTCGACGAGGACGACGTCGCCGCCGTGGTCGCGCGCTGGACGGGCATCCCCGTCGACCGCCTCCTCGAGGGCGAGACCGAGAAGCTCATCCACATGGAGGAGCGCCTCCACCGGCGGGTCATCGGCCAGGACGAGGCCGTCTCGGCCGTGGCCAATGCCCTCCGCCGCGCGCGCACCGGCCTCCAGGACCCGAACCGCCCCATCGGCTCGTTCATCTTCCTCGGCCCCACCGGCGTCGGGAAGACCGAGCTCGCCCGCGCCCTCGCCGAGTTCATGTTCGACGACGAGCGGGCCATCGTCCGGCTCGACATGTCCGAGTACCAGGAGCGGCACACGGTCGCGCGCCTGATCGGCGCGCCGCCCGGATACGTCGGGTACGAGGAGGGCGGCCAGCTCACCGAGGCCGTCCGCCGCCGCCCGTACTCGGTCGTCCTCCTCGACGAGATCGAGAAGGCGCACGCGGAGGTCTTCGACGTCCTCCTCCAGATCCTCGACGACGGCCGCCTCACCGACGGCCACGGGCGCACCGTCGACTTCCGCAACACGGTCATCATCATGACCTCGAACATCCGCTCGGCCGAGGCCCTCCCGGAGTTCTTCCGGCCTGAGTTCCTCAACCGCGTCGACGAGGTGGTCGAGTTCGACCGGCTGACCCGCGAGCAGCTCGGCGAGATCGTCGAGCTGCAGCTCGAGCGCCTCCGCGCGCGCCTCGCCGAGCGAGGGCTCACGCTCGAGCTGACCGACGGGGCGAAGGAGCACGTCGCCGAGGCCGGCTGGGACCCGACCTACGGTGCCCGGCCGCTCAAGCGGGCCCTCCAGCGCCTCGTCGAGAACCCGCTCGCGCTCAGGCTCCTGGAGGGCGAGTTCGCCGAGGGCGACACCGTCCGGGTCGACGTCCGCGACGGCGAGCTCGTCTTCGAGAAGGCGGCCGCGCCGGCGACCGCCACGGCGTGACCGCGACCCTGCTCAGCGACGGACGCGGCGGGCTCGCCCTCGATGCCCTCTTCGACGACGTCGAGCCCGCCGAGCTCGAAGCCGCCCTCGACGGCCCGCAGCCCGTAGACGTTCCGTACCACTGCCTGCTCGTCCGGACGGCGGAGGCGGTCGTCCTCGTCGACACCGGGCTCGGGTCGGCGGAGCACCCCTTCGGCGGGTCGGGAGGAGGCCTGTGGGGCGAGCTTGATCGCCTCGGAGTGACGCCGGAGGAGGTCGACGTCGTGGTCGTGACGCACGGCCACCTCGACCACATCGGCGGCCTCGCGCGCGACGGGGCGCCCGCGTTCCCGCGCGCCCGGTACGTGATGGCGCGGCTCGACTGGGAGCTCTGGATTTCGGAGGAGCGAGCTTGCGGAGATGTCGGTGCTCTCGGCCGGTCCGGCGCGGGAGCAGCTGCCGCCACTCGACGTCGCCGGCGTCGTCGACCTTCTCGACGGCGAGGCCGAGGTCGCTCCGGGGGCTCGCGTGCTCCCCGCGCCTGGGCACACGCCTGGCCACCTGGCCGTCGAGGTCGTCGGAGAGCTGCTCTATCTCACCGACTCCGTGCTCCACCCGCTCCACGCCGCCCGGCCGGAATGGGGACAAGGGCTCGACCGCGACCCCGAGGCGGCGATCGCAACCCGCCACGCCCTCCTCGCCCGCGCTGTCGAGAACGGCCTCCCGGTCGCCGCGGCGCACCTCGAAGGCGTCTACCGGGTCGAGCGCGGCTGACCCGGGCTTCCGGCTGAACGAGATCTAGGGAACCGGGTCGAAGAACTCGGCCTTGCCGGTCTCCGGCGGGGCGCCGTAGATGAAGAGGACGAGCTCCTCGTCGCCCGCGTTGCGAAGCTGGAGGATCGTCCCCCGCTCGACGACGACGAGGCCACCGCGGGCGATCTCGTGCCGCTCGGGCGGCTCGCCCAGGTCGATCGTCAGGGTGCCCTCGAGGACGACGAAGACCTCCTCCTGCGCCAGGTCGCGATGCCGCTTCCCCTGCGCGCCGGGCGGGTACCGCCAGATGTTCGCGCGAGACGCCGACAGCGCGTCCGAGAGCGAGGCGATCGAGCGCGGGTCGTTCTCGGCCCGCGGGACGAACTCGAGCCCAGTCCCGCTGGAAGATCGTGTAGCCCACCCGGCCGAGCCTACCGGAGGCGCTTCTCGAGGCGGACGCTTTCGCCGCGGATCTCCGTGCGCGCAGCCTAGAGTCCCGCTGCGTGGTACCCGATCGCCCGCTCCGTCTCGGTGAGGTCTTCGCCGAGACGATCCATCTCTACGGCCGGCGCCGCCGGGCGGCGGTCGGCCTCGGGCTGATCGAGGCGGGAGCCTTCCTGCTCTCGCGAGTGGTCCCGGGGCTCGTCTCCGTCCTCGTGCTCGCGCTCGCCTTCACGGCGCTCTACGCGGCCGCCGCGCGGCTCGTCGCCGGCGATTCGTTCACGGCTGCCTGGCAGCACGTCGGGGGACGCGTCCCGGTCCTCGTCGTGCTCACGTTCGTCGTCGCGGTCCCGTTCGCGATCGCCGTCGGCTACCTCTTCCTGCTGGTGATCGCCGTGCTCTGGCTGGCGCTCTCAGGCTTCTCGATCCCCGTCGCGATGATCGAGGAGCGGGACGACGTGCCCGGGTCGCTCGACCGGCTCGCGTACTCGCTCCACCGCTCGGTGATCCTCGCCCGGGCCGAGTACCTGCACGCGGCCGGGGTGGTGGCGGCGCTCGTCATCGTCTACCTCGTGCTCGGAACCCTCATCGGCCTGACGCTGATCGGCTTCGCCGACAACGGTGGAGTCGCCGCCGCCGCGCTCGTCCAGCTCGTCCTCGCGCCCTTCTTCTTCCTCGGCCTCGCCGTCCTCTACTACGAGCAGCGGGCACGGGCCGCTGTATCCTCGCGCGGCGGAGACCGCGAGTAGGAGGAGAGATGCCGAAGTACCTGATGCTGTCGACGTTGAGCGACCAGGGCCTGCAGACGCTGCGCGCGAACCCGGACCGCCTGCGCGAGGTGAACAAGGACGTCGAGGAGCTGGGGGCCAAGGTGCTCCACCAGTGGTTCGTCCTCGGCCCGCACGACTTCGTCAACATCGTCGAGGCCGAGAGCTCGTCGGTCATCGCCGAGGTCTCGATCGCCCTGGGCGCGCGCGGGAGCGTCCACACGCAGTCGTACGAGATGCTCGAGGTCGACGACCTCATGAAGCTCCTCGGCGCGTAGGGGCGCCGCCGGCGTGGAGGAGCCCACGCGCCTGCCGGACTGGCTCGCCGCCGAGGTCGCCTCCTGGCCGCAGGACGCCTGGGGCGCGCACCAGACGCGACTCCTCCTCCGCGACGGCCGCGTGCTCGAGCCGGTCGCGGTGCTCCCGAGCGGCGACATCGCAGGGTGGGGGCCCGCCGGAGATGCCGACTTCTCGATCGACGACATCGTCGCCATCGAGCGGATCGACGAGTGACGCTTCGGCGTCAGGGCGTGAAAACGTAGTCCCGGTCGAGGGCGCCCATGTGGCAGCTCCAGCAGACGGCTCCCTCCGCTTGGAGCCGGAAGCGCTCGCCGGCCGCGTCGCGTGTGTACTCGACGAACACCCAGTCGTTGTGCGCCGGGTCCGCGCCGCGAACCTTGCGCATGGTCGCGATCAGGCCGACGAAGTCGGCTCCCGGCCTCGTCGCCTCCTTGACCACGATCGTCCCCGGCGGGAACCGTCCGTTCGCGCGCCGGCCGTCCGAGGCGTAGACGTTCTTCGTGCCGTTGTGGGGATCGGAGGCCCGTGGCGGGATGGGCTCCTGGTTCAGCCGACGCCAGTCGCGGTAGCCGGCGACGAAGCGCGGGGCGCCGGGGGGACCCTGGGACCGCGGCGGGGCGGCCTCCGTCGTCGTTTGTCCCTCCGTGGCCGTCTGCTCCGTCGTCGTCTCGGGGCCCGAGGCAAGCGGCGGGGACGATTCGGGCTCCTGCGACCCGCCGCAGCCCGCGAGCGCGGCGACGAGGACGACGGCTGCCAGACGTTCCATGTGCCTAGTCGAGCCGCGAGTAGGCGACCGCAACCTCGGCCGCGAGCGCCGCGTTCTCGACGATGAGCTGCTTGTTGGCCTCGACGGTCTTCCCGCCGCTGGCCTCGTGGACGTATGCGAGGACGAAGGGCGTCACATCCTGGCCGCGGACGCCCTCGCGCTCGGCCTGCGCGACGCCCTCCTCGATCAGCGGCTCGACGTCGAGGCTCTCGTCGGGCGGCCGCGCGAGGAGGAGCGCCGAGTGCCGGCCGAGGCGCCAGTGGTACTGCGCGATCTGCGCGACCTCCTCCACCGTCTGCACCCGAGCGGACACCGCCGGCCCGCCCTCGCGCGCATAGAAGAGCGGAATGGTGTCCACGCGCCAGCCGAGCACGGGGACGCCGATCGTCTCGAGCAGCTCGGCGGTCGCCTGCACGTCGAGGAGGGACTTCGCCCCGGAAGCGACCACGAGCGCCTCCGTCCGCGCGAGCTCTCCCAGGTCGGCCGAGACGTCGGGCCGCTCGGCCCAGCCGCGGTGGACCCCTCCGAGGCCGCCGGTGCCGAGGAAGCCGACGCCGACCGCCCGGCAGACGGCGAGCGTCGCCCCTGCGGTCGTCGCGCCGAGCGCTCCCTGCGCCGCGGCGGCGGCGAGGTCGCGGGGACCGACCTTCCGCGCGTCGGGCGAGTCGCCGAAGCGCTCGAGCTGCTCCTCGCTGAGCCCGACCTGGATGACTCCGTCGATCACGCCGACGGTCGCGGGAACAGCCCACGCCGCGCGGACGCGGCGCTCCGCCTCGGCCGCGACGGCGGCTCCCTCGCCGCGCGGAAAGCCGTGCGAGACGAGCGTCGTCTCGAGCGCGACGACCGGCCGGCGCGCCTCGAGCGCGGCGCGCACCTCCGGGTGGATGCGGACGAGATCGGCCACTACGGCATCGCCCCCATGGTCGCGACGCAGCGCGCGGCCGCCGCGAGGCCGAGCTCCGGGCCCCCGAGGAGGAAGCCGGCCGCGAACGCGTCGCCGGCTCCCGTCGAGTCGACCACCTCGGCACGAACCGCGGCGTGCTCCTCGGTCGCCGCGCCGCGCCGCACGACGCAGCCCCGTGCCCCGCGCTTCACGACCACGGTCTCGGCCTGGAGCTCGCCGACGAGCTCGGCCTCCGCCTCGTTGGCGAAGGCGACCTCCGGTCGGAGCGCCTCGAGCGCGCTCCGGAAAGCGTCGACGCCGGCCGTCTCGATCGCAGCGGTGGAGGAGAGGTCGACGCTCGTTCGCGGCGCCTGCGCGGCCGCGGCCAGCGCGGTCTCCCGCAGCGGTGAGGTCACGAGGCTGTACCCGGCGACGTGCAGCCAGTCGCAGCCGGCAAGCCACGCCGGGTCGAGCTCCTCCGGGCGGAAGTCGGTCGAGACGCCGCGGTCGCTCAGCATCGTCCGGGCCCCGTCCGGGGTGGCGATCGAGACCACCGTTCCCGTCCCGGCCTCCGCCTCGGGCCCGGCGAGCTCGACGCCGCGCCGGCCCAGCTCGTCCGCCAGGACGCGCCCGGCCGGGTCGCGGGCGAGCTTGCCGACGAAGCGCGCGCGCCCGCCCAGCGCGACCACCCACGCCGCGACGTTCGCCGCCTGGCCTCCGGCTCCCACCCGCGTGCGTCCATATGTGTCCGTATCTTCCGCGATCGGGCCGTCCAGGCGCACGATCACGTCCATGAGGAGATCCCCGAGCGTGCAGATCACCGCCTGCACCCTACAATCGGGCTCGTGGAGGGCGAACGCGCGAAGCGACTCCGGACGTTCCTGCTCGGCGGCCTCGTCGGCAGCGCCGCGGGGCTCGTGGCCGCAGGGCGCATGAAGGTCCGGCGCGGGCCGCCGAGGCGGCACACGCCGGCCGGGCTGGCCGCCTTCGAGCAGGCGCCCTGCTACGAGGAGCTGGTCGAGCGCGAGGCGCGCGGCGACCGGGCCTAGCGCTCGGAATGGAGGCGCCGCAGGGCCTCCTCGGCCGTGACCCGGTTCCGGCCGGCGTCCCCGATGCCGAGCTCCGAGCTCAGCCCCTGGACGCTCAGCGTCTCCTGGAGGTAGTTCTCGATGGTGCGCGCGGGCGAGCGCGTCCGCACGACGAGGAACGGGCCGAACGCCCGTGCCTCGAAGGCGGAGCCGGGGCTTCCGTCCGGGATGCTCAGGCGCACCTGGCTCGGGTCGAGGTGGTCGGAGGCGTCCAGCACCCAGACGCCCCGGCCGAGAGGAGTCCCCGCGTCCTCGAGCGCCTCGAGTGCGAGCTTCGGGTCCGCGCGCGGGACGAAGATGTCCCCGAAGGGTGCGCCTTTCTCCCAGGCGTCGAGGTACGTCGGCTCGTAGCCGAAGAGGACGTCGTCCGGGCGGCTCGTCGCCGCGAGCCAGGCGGCCGCGTCGGCCCGGGCCTGGGTGCGGGCGTCGGGCTCGCCCTCGTAGAGCCAGGGCGTGCGGTCGAGCCCCCAGGTCACCTGCGCCGCCAGGAGCAGCGCGATCGCGCCGCCGAGGGCGGGGGCGGCGAACCTCCCCGCCGGCGCGGTGAGGCGCTCGAGCCCGACGACCAGCGCGGTCGTGAAGAAGGGGAGGACGAAGATGAGGTGGCGCGTCTCCAGCGCGGCGCCGGCGCCGGAGCGCGCGGCGACGAACGCGAGGAGGGGCACGCCCGCGACGCAGCCGGCGAGGATCGCCGACTCCGACCTCGTCCGTGCGAGGACGACCAGGCCGAGGAGGGCGACGACGGCGACCACCGCGGTGACCCAGTCCCAGCCGCCGACGAAGTCGCCCATCACGGCCCAGACGTACTCGACCACGTCGATCGGCGAGCCGAGCTCGGAGCCGTTCCGCTCCCCGAGGCCGACCTCGAACCGGGACGCGAGCAGGAGGTACGTGCGCCAGAGCGGTCCCGCGACCACGACGACGGCCACGAGCGCCACGAGCGCTTTGCGAACCGGCAAGGGCCGCCGCACGCGGAGAGCCGCGACGTAGACGACCTGGGCGGCGAGGACGAGGGCGCCGTACGGCTGGGCCGCGAGCAGCGCGAGGGTCGCTGCCGACCAGGCCACCCAGCGCCCGATCGTGTCCCGCTCGAGGGCGCGCAGGAGGAGGACGATCGACAGCATGCTCGTGAAGAGGAAGAGGCTGTACATGCGGGCGTAGATCCCGTGGTAGAGGGTCACCCAGCTCACGGCGGTGAGCAGCGTGGCGAGGACGGCGGTCCGCCGGTCGGTCAGGCGAGCGACGAGGATCGCCACGAGAGGCATGCTTCCGACCGCGAAGGCGACGGAGATGAGCCGCAGGCTCGTCAGGCTCGGGTCGAGCTGGAGCATGAGGTTCCCGAGGAGGTAGTGGAGCGGCGCCCCTCCGCGTTCTCCGATGACGATCCCGAGCACGTCTCCGAGCGAGCGCCGGCTGACGAAGAAGGCGAGGGTCTCGTCCTCGTGCGGGGGGAGCGCGTCGAGGCGGAGCAGCAGGAACGCGGCCAGCCCGCCGGTGATCGCGACGACGCCGGCGACGAAGCGCCGGTGGGCTCCCGTGACCTCGTCGCGGCCGGGCGGGACCGCTGGCACTCCCTCCTCGCGAGTGCCGGTGGCGGCCGTGCTCCCTGCTAGCATCTCCCGCTGCAAACAGCGGCCTTTCTGCCATGCCGATCTATGAGTACCGGTGCCCTCGCGGCCACACCTTCGAGCTGTTCCAGCGGATGGACGACCCGTCCCCGGAGGTGTGCCAGGTGTGCGGCGAGGCGCCGGTCGAGAAGGTGCTCTACCCGGCCGCGATCCACTTCAAGGGCTCCGGCTTCTACTCGACCGACTACGGTCGCGGCGGCCGGCGGCCGGCGGCGAAGGAGAGCGGCGACGGGAGCTCGGACTCGGGCGAGACGCAGAAGCCGGACAAGCCCGAGCCGAAGGCCGCGGAAGCCTGACGGATCACGACGCCGGCTCAGCTGCCTCTCCCGACCTGACAGCCGGGGCCGAAGGGGCCCGAGCCCGGCGGCGGCGGCTGCGGAGCCGACTGCCCGGTCACCATCGCGATGACCGACGCGTTCTCCTCGCTTCCGAGGATGAACGACTGGCCGTCGATGTCGGCGATCGTCCCGCCGAGCCGGCACTTGATGACGTTGCTCGCCGGCGTGCGGCGCTTGACCCACCCGAGCTGGAGGAACTGGTTCGCGGAGAGGTCGGTGGCGAGGGGCGCGACGAGGTCGTCGCCGATGAACGGCATGCGGAGGAACGTCCCGAAGCTCGTGACCTCGTCCGCGATCGCCTCGACCACGGCCTGCTGGCGCTCTCCCCGGGTGATGTCCGTGTCGGACGGGTCGAGCTGGTTCTCGCGCACGCGAGCGTAGATCAGCGCCCGGCGGCCGCTCAGCGTCTGCTCGCCCTTCTTGAAGCGCCATCCGGGCCACTGGTCGCACTCCGCCTTGGTGGAGTGGGGGCAGTCGAACTTGTTCGAGAGGATCGGCTTCGGGACGACGATCGTCACGCCGCCGAGCGTGTCGATGACGTCCTTGAACTTCGAGAAGTCGACGACGATGACGTGGTTGATCGGGATGCCCGTGAGTTGGCGGACGGTGCGGATGGCGAGCGTCGGCCCGCCGAACGCGTACGCCGCGTTGATCTTCTGCTCCCCCTGGCCCGCGATCGTCACTCGCAGGTCGCGCGGGATGGAGAGGAGCGCGATCCGGTGCTCGTCGGGATCGGTGCGGACGATGATGATCGCGTCGGAGCGGAAGGGCGGCTCGCGGCCCGGTCCCTCGTCCGTGCCGAGCACCAGGATTGTCGACGGGTTCGACAGCATCAGCCCGTCCTGCGGCGCGAGGACCCGGTAGGCACGAGAGTCGAGCCGCTCGTTCGCCTTCTTGACGCCGCTGCGGAACGCGAGGTACCCGAGGAGCGCCCACACGGCGACGAGCAGGACGGCGACGAGGAGGACGATCAGGCCGATCCGCAGCCAGCGGCGACGGCGTCGGGGCGGCTTCGTCTTCGGCCGCGCATAGGGGTCGTGACCGTCCGGGGGGCGGGGCGGCTTCTCGGTGGCGGCGCGGGGGACGGGGCCTTTCGCGCGCCCGCCCCTGTAGACGCGGTACGGCTTGTCCTTGGAGGCCACAGCGACCGAGTATCGTAGCCAGACCCGGAATGAGCGCTCCCCACGTCATCGCGGTCGACCTGGGCGGGACGAAGGTCGCCGCGGGGATCGTCCAACGGGACGGATCGGTGGGGGAGAGGATGCTCGAGGCGACCGAGCTCACCGGCGAGGAGGCGCTTCTCGCCCAGCTCGAGCGGGTGATCACAGGCCTCGGAACGAACGGTTTCGCGGGCCTCGGCGTCGGCGTTCCGTCCACGATCGACCAGCGGTCGGGGCGGGCAGTCACCTCCGTGAACATCCCGCTCGCCGACGTCGACCTGCGCGACCTCCTGGCCACGCGGTTCGGCGTCCCCGTCACGATCGAGAACGACGGGAACGCGGCGGCCCTCGCCGAGCACCGCCTCGGCGCCGGGCGCGGCACGCAGCACATGGTCATGCTCACTCTCGGCACGGGCGTCGGCGGCGGCCTCGTCCTCGACGGCCGCCTCTACCGCGGAGCGCTCGGCGCGGCGGCCGAGCTGGGTCACATCACGATCGACCTGAACGGGCCTCCGTGCCAGGGCGTCTGCCCCGGTCGCGGGCACCTGGAGGCGCTGGCCTCGGGCCGGGCCGCGGACGTGCTGGCGCGCCAGGCGTCGGCCGACCGGCCCGACGGCGATCTCGGTCGCGCCGCGGCCGCCGGACGCGCCGTCGACGCGCGGCTCGCGGTCGAGCTCGCTGCGCTCGGGCCTGGGGACGCCCGCGACGTCATCGACCACGTCGGTCTCCATCTCGGCGTCGGCATCGCCGACTACGTGAACGTCTTCAACCCCGAGGTCGTGGTCGTCGGGGGAGGCTTCGGTACGCAGGCCGGCGAGCTCCTGCTCGCCCCGGCTCGCAGAGTCGTGGCGGAGCGCGCCCTCTCGCCATCGCGGGACGAGGTGAGGATCGTGCCCGCCGAGCTGGGCAAGGTGGCCGGGCTCGTCGGCTCGGCGCTCGTCACCTTCGACCTGCTCGAAGCGGGCTGATGCCGCTCGTCGTCTGCCCGACGCCCATCGGCAACCTCGAGGACGTGACGCTACGGGCGTTGCGGGAGCTCGGCGAGGCCGACCTCGTCCTCTGCGAGGACACTCGCCGGACGCGCGTCCTTCTCGACCGTCACGACGTCCGCGCGCGGCTGACGTCGTTCCACCGGCACAACGAGGCCCGGCGGACGGCGGAGATCCTCCCGCGGCTGGAGGCGGGCGAGCGGATCGCCCTCGCGAGCGACGCCGGCCTTCCGGGACTGAACGACCCCGGCGCCAGGCTCATACGGGCCGCGCTCGACCGGGGTCTCGAGGTTCGCGTGCTCCCCGGGCCCTCGGCCGTCGAGACGGCTCTGGTGGCCAGCGGGCTCGTGGGCGACCGCTACACGTTTCTCGGGTACCTGCCGCGAACGGCGGCCGGTCTCGAGCGGCTCTGGGCAGAGCTCGGAAGCTGGTCGTGGCCGGCGGTCGCGTTCGAGTCTCCGCGGCGCCTGTCCGCCAGCCTCGCCAGCCTCGCCGCTGTAGACCCCGACCGGCCGGTTGCGGTCTGCCGCGAGCTCTCGAAGCGGTTCGAGGAGGTCGCGCGCGGGCCCGCGCGCGAGCTGGCGGAGCGGTTTCGGCGGGCCCCGAAGGGAGAGATCACCCTCGTCGTCGGCCCCGGCTCACGCGGGAGGGACGGGGAGTCCGAGGGAGCCCTCGAGGCCGTCAGGGAGCTCACCGCCGCAGGCCTGCCGCGGCGCCGCGCGGTCGACGTCGTCGCCGGGCTCACCGGCGTGCCGCGGAACCGGCTCTACCGCTCCTCCCTCTGAGCGGGCTCCGCCGGCCGCCCTCTGTCGTCGGAGTTGACAACACCGGCGCGAGCGTGCTACGGTGGACGTCCGTTCACAACAGAGACAACAGGAGGCAGGCATGAGACGCATGGTCGCCCTGCTTCCGGTCCTGATCGCGTTCCAGGCCGGCGCGCCGCCCGCACTCGCCTGGACCTGGCCCGTCGACGGGCCGGTGCTTCGACCTTTCAAGTACGGCGACGACCCCTATGCCGCCGGGCAGCATCGCGGCGTCGACGTCGGCGCCGACCCCGGCGACGCGGTCCGGGCTCCCGTGTCCGGGATCGTGAGCTTCGCCGGCACGGTTCCGGGCGGTGGTCGCACGCTGACCCTCCAGACAGACGACGGCCTGTCCGTCACGCTCGTCCACCTCGGGGGCATCGCCGTCCCGCGGGCGATGGAGGTCGAGGAGGGCGTCGTCGTCGGAGAGGTCGGCCCGAGCGGCGAGGCCGAGCATCCACGGCCGTACGTCCATCTCGGCGTTCGGAGGACCTCGGAGGCCGACGGCTACCTCGACCCGCTCGCGTTCCTCCCCGCCAGGGCGCCGGTCAAGGCGCCCGCGGCCACCGCCGTCGAGCCGGCGCCGGCGGCGTCCTCCGCGCCCGCGGCCGGTCCCGACGCGCCGGCTGCTGCTCCTGCCCCACACGCGTCCGCCGCGCCCGCGCGCCACGACGAGCGGGCGCGCGAGGGTCGTCAGACGGCGCGGGCCGAGGGCCGTGAGGTCGCGCCCGGGACGCCGGCGTCCGCGGCCGGCGTCGTCGCGGTCGCGGGAGCCGGAAGCTCTCGATCCCCGGCCGAGCAACCCTCCTGGACGGTGGACCGACGCACCCTCCCCGGCTCGTTCGAGGTCGCTGCTTCGGTGCCTCGTGCTTCGGCGGGGGATGGACAGGGTCGCTCCGCGCCCCGAGGCGGTTCGCGTGCCATTCCGCCGCAGGCCGTCCTGTTCGTTGCGGTGGTGTGCACGGCCATGCTCGGGGCGGTTGGCATCGCCGCGGTGAGCAGGCGTCGGCCGGGGGTTGGTCCTGCACCTGCACCTGCGCCGGCGGGCGCGGCGAGCCCTGTCCCGGGCCCCGTCACGGCCTGCGAGCCCGTCGCAGCCCCGCCGGGCCGCCGGGCTCCTCCGCGCTCGCCGCTGTCGCGACGATGCGGTACTCGCGGCGGGCCCCACCACTCGCCGCGTCGAAGCACGGAGCTCCTCGTGGCCTCCTGATCTCGGTGCTCTCGCCGCGCCGTTTCGTCCCGAAGACCGTCCGTATGATGGGCGCCGATGAGGTTCTACGTCACGACGCCCATCTACTACGTGAACTCGACGCCGCACATCGGGCACGCGTACACGACGATCGCCGCGGACGTCGTTGTTCGCCACCGGCGCCAGCGCGGCGAGGAGACGTTCTTCCTGACCGGGACGGACGAGCACGGCTCGAACATCCCGCGCGTCGCGGCGGAGGCGGGCCTGGAGCTCGAGGAGTTCGTCGACCGCAACGCGGCGGCCTTCCGCGAGATGACGGTTCGGGTCAACGCGTCGAACGACTTCTTCATCAGGACCACGGATCCGCGGCACGGGAAGCTCGTCCAGGAGTTCCTGCAGCGCATCTACGACGCGGGCGAGATCTACGAGGGCGTCTACGCGGGGCTCTACTGCACGCGGTGCGAGGCCTTCTACACGGAGGCGGAGCTGGTGGACGGCCTGTGCCCGCAGCACGGGATCCCGCCCGAGCACGTCGAGGAGAAGAACTACTTCTTCCGCCTCTCGGCCTACCAGGACAGGCTCCTTCGTCTCTACGACGAGCGGCCGGACATCGTCCTTCCGCGCTTCCGCTACAACGAGGCCCGCAGCTTCATCGAGCGTGGCCTGGACGACATCAGCGTCAGCCGGGCGTCCCAGCGCTGGGGGATCCCGGTCCCCTGGGATCCCGACCAGGTCGTCTACGTCTGGGTCGACGCGCTCATCAACTACTGGAGCGCGCTCGAGTTCGCACGCGAGGACGAGGACCTCCGGCCCACCTTCTGGCCCGAGGTGCGGCACCTCCTGGCGAAGGACATCCTCAAGTTCCACTGCGTCATCTGGCCGGCGCTCCTGCTCGCCGCCGGGATCGAGACGCCGCGACAGCTCTTCGTGCACGGATACCTGCTCCTCGACGAGCGGAAGATCGCGAAGTCGGTCGGGAACGTCATCGACCCTCTGGACCTCGTCGACGTCTACGGGGTGGACCCGCTGCGCTTCTACCTCTTCCGCGTCGCGACGTTCGGGCAGGACGGGAGCATTTCCCTCGAGGGAATGCACGAGCGCTACGAGCGGGAGCTCGGGAACGACCTCGGCAACCTGCTCTCGCGAACCACGGCGATGATCGCGCGCTACCGCGGGGGCCGGCTCCACGCGGCGGACGTCTCCGAGCCGCTGGCGGCCGAGGTCGAGCAGGTCGGGGCGGAGGTCGCGGCGTGCCTCGACGAATTCGATCTCACGGGCGCGCTCGACCGCGTGTGGGAGCTCGTGCGCCGCCTGAATCGCCACGTCGAGCAGACCGCGCCCTGGGAGCTTGCCAAGGACGACGCGCGCGGAGAGGAGCTCGACCAGGTCCTGTACGAGCTCGCCGACGGGTTGCGGGCGGTCGCCGTCGCGCTCGCGGCGTTCGTCCCCGAGACGTCCGAACGGATCCTCTCGAGCCTGCGTCAGCCGGCCGATCTCGCCTGGGCCAACGTGGCGGCGGGGCTCGCCGTGGAGGTCGAGGGGATCGAGCCGGCGGCTCCGCTCTTCCCGCGGGTCGATACGCCGACCGCGGCGGCGTGAAGCCTTCGCGGCCGCCTCGCGGATGATCGACACCCACGCCCACCTCGACGCGTTCGAGGACGCGGGCGAGGTCCTGGAGCGGGCGCGGGCGGTCGGCGTGGAGCGGGTCGTCAGCGTCGGGACGAGCATCGAGTCGTGCCGGGACACCCTCGCGCTCTGCGAGCGGGAGGAGGGCGTCTACGCGGCGCTCGGGCTCCACCCCCACGAGGCAGGATCGGTCACCGATCGCGACCTCGCCGAGCTCCGGAGCCTTCTCGGGCATCCGAAGGCCGTCGCGGTCGGGGAGACGGGGCTCGACTACTACCGCGACCGGGCCCCGCGCGGGCGGCAGGCGGAGGTGTTCCGTGCCCAGCGGCGGCTCGCCGCCGAGCTGGCGAAGCCGCTCGTCGTGCACACGCGCGCCGCGGAGGAGGACACCGTCACGGCGCTCGGCGACCTCCCGGCTGACGTCCCGGTGATCCTCCACTGCTTCTCCTCGTCGGAGCTCCTGGCGCCGGCGCTCGAGCACGGCTGGTACGTGTCCTTCGCAGGAAACGCCACCTATCCCAAGGCGCCGGAGCTGCGCTGGGCGGCCGCCCGCGTGCCCGCCGACCGCCTGCTCGCGGAGACGGACTGCCCGTACCTCGCGCCGCAGCCGGTCCGGGGGCGCCGGAACGAGCCGGCGTACGTCCTGCACACCCTCGAGGCCCTGGCGGAGGCTCGTGGGGAGACCGCCGCGTCGGTCGGAGAGCGGATCGCCGCCAACGCCACGGCGGTCTTCGGCTTGCCGTGAAGCTCCCCGTCACGCCCAGGCGAGAGCTCGGCCAGCACTTCCTCGTCGACGAGAACATCCTCGGCGTCGCCGGTCGCCTCGCGGAGCTGCGGGCCGACGACGTCGTCCTCGAGGTCGGAGCGGGGCTCGGGATCCTGACCGCCTACCTGGCCGACCGCGTCCGCGTCGTCCACTCGGTCGAGCTCGACCGCTCGCTCGAGCCCCACCTGCGCGAACGGCTCGAAGGGCGGACGAACGTCGAGCTCGTGTTCGGCGATGCGCTCGCGCTTCCGCTCCACGAGCTCGATCCGCCGCCGGGCAAGCTCGTGGCCAACCTCCCGTACCAGATCGCGACGCCGCTCGTGGCCGAGAGCCTGTGGGGGCTGCCCACCGTGGAGGCGTGGTGCGTGCTCGTTCAGCGCGAGGTCGCCGACCGCTTCTTCGCTTCGACGGGGACGAGGAGCTACGGGTCGGTGTCGGTGCTGATCAGGCTCACTGCCGAGCGAACCGGGCTCCGCCCGGTCGCGCGCACGTGCTTCTCGCCGCCCCCGAACGTCGACTCCGCGCTCGTCGCCTTCCGCCGCACGCGGTCCTGGGGCCCCGAGGTCGCGCGGGTGCGGGAGGTCGTGCAGGCGGCCTTCGCACACCGGCGGAAGACGCTCGCCAACTCGCTGGAGCTCACCGGCATGGCGAGCCGGGGCGAGGCCGTTTCTGCTCTCGCCGAGATGGGCCGGGCCGCCGACGTCCGACCGCAGGCGCTCGAGCCGCCCGAGTTCCTCCGGCTGTCCGAGCTCCTACCGTGAGCGAATCCCGGGCGATCGCCGCGGCCAAGATCAACCTCGCGCTGCTGGTCGGTCCGAGGCGAGAGGACGGGCTCCACGAGGTCGCGACGGTGCTCCAGCGCGTCGACGTCTGCGACCGCCTCGAGCTCGGGCCCGCCGACGAGCTCGAGGTCGTCGGGTTCGAAGAGGACACGATCGTCCGCGATGCGCTCGCGCGGCTCGCGGCGGAGGCGGGCGTGGAGCCGAGGTGGCGCGCGCGGATCGCCAAGGAGATCCCGGTCGCCGCGGGCCTGGGCGGCGGAAGCGCCGACGCCGCCGGGGCCCTCGGCCTCGCCAACGCATCGCTCCCGGAGCCGCTCGCGCCGGAGCGGCTGCGACGGCTCGCCGCCTCGATCGGCGCCGACGTCCCCTTCTTCCTGGAACCGGGCCCGAAGCTGGCCGAAGGAGCGGGCGAGCGGCTGACCCCGCTCGAGCTGCCGCAGGACTTCTGGGTGCTGATCGCGGTTCCCGGTGACGCCCGGAAGGCGTCCACGGCGTCCGTCTACGAGCGGTTCGACGAGCTCGGCCGCGCGGCGGGCTTCGAGACGAGGAAGCGGGCGCTCCTCGACGCGCTCTCCGAGGTCCGGCGTCCTCGTGACCTCGCCGCGTTGCCTCCCAACGATCTGGCGGAGGCCGCGGGCGGCGCGCCGCTCGCCGCCGAGCTGCTCTCGGCCGGCGCGTTCCGGGCCGATCTGAGCGGCGCTGGGCCGGCCGTCTACGGGCTCTTCCACCATCGTCGCGACGCCGTCCAGGCCGAGCGGCGCCTGGGCCGTCGGGTGCGCACCTGGATCGCAGCAGCCGTCTGGTAACTTCGAACGACGTGGCGACGTCTCCTGCGATCGAGCTCCACGAGGGCGACCCCGACCAGCGGCTCCGGTCGTACCGGCTTCGGATCGCGCTCGCGATCGGGCTCGTCGAGAGCCTGCTCGTGCTCGTCGGCGGGCTGGGCTGGTTCTGGGTGCTCGCGCTCGCGGCCGTCGCCGTCGCCCTCCACCTGCTCGTCGGTCGGCGCACCGATCGCCGCACCCCCCGCGAGGTCATCTGGATCCTGGCCGTCTCGCAGCTGATCGCGGTGCTCGTCCCCGTGCTCTGGGTGCTCGTGAAGGGCCTCGCGATCGTCGCGCTCGTGCTGATGGCCGGCGTGCTCCTCGCGATGCTGCTCCTGGACCGCCGCTAGCCGGGCCATATACTCGCGGGCAGTGGGGCGTAGCCAAGTGGTAAGGCAGCGGGTTTTGGTCCCGTGACCGGAGGTTCGAATCCTCCCGCCCCAGCCATGACTTCCTCGTGACGCGCACCCCCCTCGCAGCGGTGGTGATGGCCGCAGGGCTCGGCACACGCATGCGGTCGCGGCGGCCCAAGCACCTGCACCCGGTCCTCGGCCGGCGCCTGGTCGACTGGGTGATCGACGCCGCACGCCGGCTCGACCCGGACCCGCTCGTGGTCGTCACGTCGCCCGGCACCGTCCCGGAGCTCGAGGGCACGCTCCCGGACGGCGCCGTCCTCGCAATCCAGGAGACGGCCCGCGGGACCGGTGACGCCGTCGCCGCGGCGCACCCGGCACTCGAGCAGTTCGAGGGCGACGTCCTCATCCTGGCGGGCGACGCTCCGCTCCTCTCAGGTGACGAGCTCGACGCTCTCGCCGAGACCCATCGCGCCGAGGGCGCCGCCGCGACCGTCCTCTCGTTCGAGCCGGCCGACCCGGGGGCCTACGGCCGCATCGTGCGCGACTCGTCCGGGCGGTTGCGGGCGATCGTCGAGGCGCGCGACGCCACGCCGGAGCAGCTCGCGATCCGCGAGGTCAACTCCTCTGTGTACGTCTTCGCCGCGGACGCGCTCTGGAGCGCTCTCGCGCACCTCGACACCGACAACGCGCAGGGGGAGCTCTACCTCACCGACGCGGTGCGTCATCTGGTGGATGACGGCCGGGCCGTGGCCGTGTACCGTGCGGCCGACCCCCGTGTCGGCGAAGGCGTGAACACCCGGGCCGATCTCGCAGCAGCGGGCGCGGCGTTGCGCGACGAGATCCTCTCCGGCCACATGGAGGCCGGGGTCTCGATCGTCGATCCCGGCGACGACGTGGATCGAGCCCGAGGTCGAGATCGAGGCCGATGCGGTCATCCACCCGTTCACCGTCCTGCGCGGTGCCACGGTGGTCCGCCGCGGCGCCGAGGTCGGCCCGCACGCGGTCGCCGTCGACGCGGAGGTCGGGGAGGAAGCGGTCGTGGGGCCGTTCTGTTACCTTCGCCCAGGAACGGTGCTCGCTGCGCGCGCCAAGGCCGGAACCTTCGTGGAGCTGAAGAACAGCCGGATCGGAGAAGGGACGAAGGTGCCCCACCTCTCGTACCTCGGAGACGCCGAGGTGGGCGAGGGGACGAACGTCGGCGCCGGGACGATCACGGCGAACTTCCCGCACGAGCCCGGCCGGCCGAAGGGCAAGACGACGATCGGCCGGAACGTCAGGACCGGGATTCACAATGGTCTCGAGGCTCCCGTGACCATTGGAGACGGCGCATGGATCGGAGGCGGCTCGTACATCACCGACGACGTGCCGCCCGACTCGCTCGCCATCGCGCGCGCGCGTCAGGTGACGAAGGAGAGCTACCTGCGTGGAAAGCGGAACGACTGAGCTCGCGCTTCCGGGCCTCGACATGACGCCCGAGCACACGCCGCAGCCGCAGGGCGAGCGCGGCCGCTGGCTCGAGCGCGGCCCCTCGGGCAAGCTCATGCTCTTCTCGGGACGCTCGCACCCGGTTCTGGCCGGGAGAATCGCCGACCAGCTCAACATCGAGCTCGGCGAGGTCGAGCTGAAGACCTTCGCCAACGGCGAGACGTACTGCCGGTACAGGGAGTCGATCCGGGGGGCCGACGTCTTCCTCGTCCAGGCCTGTCACGGGCGGGCGGCCAACGACTACCTCTGGGAGCTCATGGTCATGATCCAGGCGGCGAAGCTCGCCTCCGCCAACCGGATCACCGCGGTCATGCCCTGGTTCCCGTACTCGCGGCAGGACAAGAAGTCGTCGCCGCGGGAGCCGATCACGGCGAAGCTCCTCGCCGACGTCCTCGACGCGGCCGGGGTCGACCGCGTGCTCACGATGGACCTCCACGCCGGGCAGATCCAGGGGTTCTTCCGGATCCCCGTCGATCACATGACGGCTCTACCCCTGTTCGCCCGGTACTACCGCGAGACGCTGGGGCTGCACGGCGACGGAGTCGTGGTCGTTTCGCCCGATCCCGGCCGCGCGAAGATGGCGGCCAAGTTCGCCCAGATGCTCGAGGCGGACTGGGCGATCATGAGCAAGACACGTCCCGCGCACGACGTCGCTGCCGTGACGCAGGTCATCGGCGCGGAGAAGGTGGCCGGCAAGGTGGCGATCATGAGCGACGACATCATCGTCACGGGCGGGACGCTCATCGCCGGCGCGCAGGCGCTGATCGAGGCGGGGGCGAGCGACGTCTATGCCTGCGCGACGCACGGGCTCTTCCCGGACGACGCGCTCGAGAAGCTCGCCGGCTCGGAGCTCGCCGGGATCGCGGTGACGGACACCGTGCCGGTCAGCGAGCTGAACCGCCCGCACAAGCTCGCCGTCCTCACGATCTCCGGGATCCTCGCGGAGACGATCGAGAACGTCTTCTCCGACGAGTCGGTCTCGGCGATCTTCGCCGGCGAGAACCAGCTCTTCTAGCGTTTCGCGCAGCCATGCGGGTTGCGAACCTAGTTGGCGCCGGCGAGCATCGTGGCGAGCCCGTGGACACCGGTCGAGTCGAGGATGCGGAGGCGATGAAGGGCGAGCGGCCGCTGGGCGGCTGGCGAGTACCCGCCTCGGTGGTCACGGCGAGGACGTAGCCGGCGCGCCGAGCGAGTGCCCTCGATGCGGGCGTCGTACGCGCCGATCGGATAGGCGAGCCAGGGCACGCGGTGGTCGAGCCTCTGCTCGAGCGCGCGCCGCGACCGGACCAGCTCCGCGAGTGCCTGACTGTCGGACAGGGTCGTGAGCTCACGGTGCGAGACCGTGTGCGACCCGATCTCGATCCCGCGGGCCTCGAGCCGCGGCAGCTGTCGCCAGCGGAGGAAGCTCGGCTTCGAGATCCGTCCGGAGATGACATACGCGGTCGCGCGCATGCCGAGACGTGCGAGCACCGGCGAGGCCTTGGTGAACGTGTCGCGATAGCCGTCGTCGAAGGTGATCAGGATCGGCTTTCGGGGGAGTGCCCGGCCGCACATGAGCGCGTCGAAGAGCTGGCGCTGCGTGATCGTGTGGTAGCCGTGGCTTCTCAGCCACCGCATCTGATGCGCGAACACAACCGGGTCGACGGTGAGCCTCCGGGTGATCGCCGGCGTGGACGAGGAGACGACGTTGACGCGGTGGTACATGAGGATCGCCACGCCGCGCGTCCGTCTCGGCAGACGCCTCGGCAGACGCAGTGGGCAGGGCGCCGGGAGGGTCGGCGTCCGTTCGACGACCTCGGTCGGCGCCGTTGTGCTATCGGCAGTCTCCGGCACGAAGGCAGCGGCGACGCTCCGCGAGTCAGCGGGGGACAACATGATCAGCGCGACGACTGCGAGCGCGGCGCCGACCCGAACGATGAGATGGGGCGGGTTGGTAGCCATGCGGCCACCGTCCGTCCGCCCTCAAACAGCCCGCTCACCGGGGCCTAATCGCTCACCAACGAGCCCTGTTCAGCCGCATACCCGGCTGGTACAACCACCCTGTGGAGTTCCGGATCCTCGGCCCGATCGAGGTCGTCGACGCCGGCGCAGGTCTGTCGCTCGGCGGCCGCAACCAGCGAACGCTCCTCGCCCTGCTCCTGCTGAACGTCGACGAGGTCGTCTCGTCCGATCGGGTGATCGACGCGCTCTGGGGCGAGGCGCCCCCACGAACCGCGCTGACGTCGGTTCACAACGCGGTCTCACGGCTCCGGAAGCTCCTCGGACCGGAGCGTCTCGTCACCCGATCGCCGGGTTACGAGCTCCGGCTCCGGGACGATGTCTTCGACGTCAAGCGAGCGCGCCAGCTCGCGGACAAAGCCCGGGCTGCCGAGGCCGGAGAGCGCGTCAAGCTCCTGCACGAGGCCGAGCAGCTCTGGCGCGGGCCGCCGCTCGCCGGCTTCGAGTACGACGAGTTCGCGCAGACGGCGATCGCCCAGCTCGATGAGCTCCGGCTGGGCATCGTCGAGGAGAGAATCGACGCCGAGCTCGAGCTCGGCGATCACGCCCACGTTCTTGGCGAGCTGGAGGCTCTGGTCGCCGTGCATCCACAGCGTGAGCGCCTGCGCGGTCAGCTGATGCTCGCGCTCTATCGCTCCGGGCGCCAGGCGGACGCGCTGCACGCCTACCAGGAGGCGCGCCGCTCTCTCCTCGAGGATCTCGGCATCGAGCCAGGCCCCGCGCTGCATCGCCTGCACAGCGCGATCCTGCGGCAGGAGCGGTCTCTGGAGGGAATGTTCGCGCGAGCCGGCCCGGAGGACGAGCTCGACGGAGTGGCGGCCGCGCTCCTCGCCGGCCGGCTCGTGCCCATCCTGGGCAGCGAGGTGCGGAGAGCTGGCGCGGCGGCTGGCTGAACGGTTCGAATTCCCTGCCGACGAGGGTGGCGAGCTGACGCGGATTGCCCAGTTCGCCGCGTTGATGAAGGGCTCCGGGCCGCTGTACGACGAGCTGCACGAGCTCGTCGCGTCGAGAGCCGCGGCGCCGACATCGATTCATCGCCTCTTCGCCGCGCTGCCGGCAGTGTTGCGCGAGCGCGGGGCGCCGCAGCAGCTGATCCTGACCACGAGCTACGACCTGGCGCTCGAAGAGGCGTTCCTCGCCGAGGGCGAGGAGTTCGACGTCGTTTCGTACCTGGCCGCGGGGCCGAACCGCGGAAAGTTCTGCCACGTCGGCCCGGGGATGAGCGCCCACGTGATCGACGTCCCCAACACCTATGCGACCGAGCTCGACTTCGAGAAGCGGCCGGTGATCCTGAAGCTGCACGGAGGGATCGACGCCGACCCCGACCGATCCTGGGAGAGCTTCGTCATCACCGAGGACGACTACATCGACTACCTCCCGCAGAGCGAGCTCGCGACCGCAGTGCCGGTCGGGCTCGCCGCACCCCTTCGCCGGAGCCACTTTCTGTTTCTCGGCTACCGCATGCGCGACTGGAACCTGCGCCTGGTGCTGAACAGGCTCTGGGCCGGCGCGCCCCTCACGTATCGCTCCTGGGCCGTTGGGCCTTCGGTGGGCCCAATGGAACGCGCCTTCTGGCGCAGCCGCGATGTCGACCTCGTCGATGCGCCCCTCGAGCAGTACGTGGACTCGCTCGCGCTCTACCTGGGAGTCGGCATCGGGGCGACGCAATGACCGAGGCGCCCGCCGTCTTGCCCGCGAGCCCCTACAGGGGCCTCGCCGCGTTCAACTTGCGGCCTGCCGAGCGTGCCCTACGAGATCACGCGTTGCACGAAGCTCCGGGACTCCCGCGTCAGCACCCGATCTATGGGAACAACAAGATGAGGCCGCCGTTCTCCGCCTCGACGAGACGACCGTCACCGGCGACGTGACCGACTAGAGTCGGTTGCCGCCTCAGAAGTAGAAAGGGGCCGAGGTCAGGCGGCCGGCGCTCGGCGCGCGTCCTCCGGGGGCCGATCGAGGAGCATGTCCGCGAGCGCACGGATGTGCTCGGGCCGGATCCCGCAGCAGCCGCCGACAAGCTGCGCGCCCCGATCGACCCAGCCCACGGACGCGCTCGCGAACGCCTCGGGTGTGATGTCCCCGAAAATCCACTCGGGCGGCTTGTAGTTGCCGCAGTGCGGATAGGCGCCCACCGTGCCGCTCCAGTGCCGCGCGATGACCTCCAGCGCCGGCTCGACCGCCTCGATCACGGAGTGCATCACCGTGACCGCGGAGACCGTCGATCCGAGGAGCGCGTCGAGGAGCTCGTCGAGCCCGTCCTGTGGCCGGTCGAGCATCGCCACGTGGCCGTCGAGGGCGACCTCGACGCTCACGCCAAGCCAGACCGGCAGACCGGTCTCCGCGGCCGCCTCCAACGCCGGGCTGCCGAAGCTGGGCGAAGTGATCATCTCGAGCGCGATCAAGTCGACGCCCGCCTCGGTCAGGGCCGAGGCCTGTTCGCGGTAGTGCTCGAGGAGCTTGGTTCCCCCCGGCCCCGGTCGACCTCGAAGCACGACGTCCTCGGCCGCCGCGTAGGAGATCGAGCCGGCGATAGCGACCGGCCGATCGGCCACGCAGTCACGCGCCTCGCGCGCAGCCCGAACGGCGCGCCGGTTTGCCTCCACGACCCGATCGCCGTAGCCGGCCCGCTCCAGCGGCAGCCGCGCGGCGGCGTACGTGTTGGCGATGATGACATCCGCCCCCGCGCGGATGTAGTCCTCGTGGATCTCTTGGACGACGTGGTCGTGCGTGAGGTTGGCGACGCCGCTCCAGGCTTCGTCGTCCATGGGCACCCCCCGAGCCTGAAGCTCGGTTCCCATGCCCCCGTCGATGACGACGACCTCCCCGCCGGCGAGGCGCCGGCTCAGCTCCTCGATAGCAGTTATCTCCGCATCCTTCACTCGAATGATGCCGCGCAAGCCTTCTTCTAGCCAGAACCCGAGGAGCCGGTTGCCGGACGCCTTGAGACGCCACGGGCAACGTGGTTGGGTGACACAACTGTCCTTGCGATGCGAAGGAGGTCTGTGGTGCGAAAGAGACTCACGGGGCGCCGGTCGCTCGTCGTCCTCGCCGTCCTGGCGCTGCTCGTGGCCGCTCCCGTGGCCGTGTTCGCCGCGAACGGCCGGCTGGGCAGCGAGCTCGACCGGCAGTCGGCGAGGTGGTCGACCGACGCGAGGACCACGTCGAGCACCGAGTGGCGCAACGTGCGCGGGCTCGCGCTCACGCGCTGCACGCTGCGGCAGGTGACCGCCATGGTCAGCGTGACCGTGGAGGGCGGGCCCGTCCTCTTCCGGGTCGTCATCGACGGCGTCCCGGAGGCGCCGATGAAGCCCGGCCCGGCCCGGTTCGTCCCCAGCGGCGTGGAGTCGTTCTCCTTCACCTTCGTGGGGAGAACGGCCCCGTTCGAGGCCGACGACACGCACGTCTTCAACGTCCAGTGGCGGTCCGAGACCGGAACGCCCGTGACGCTCCGTCGCGGCGTCCTCAACCTGTTGTTCCAGCGCGGCACGCAGGGCTGCTAGCTCGTCGTGGGGTCGGAGGGACCACCGTCGGGACGTCGACGGCGGTCTCCGGCCCCGGCACCCCTGAAAGGGTGACGGCGCGCGGATGGTCACTATGAGGGATCGGCGCGCGGGAGCCGGCTGACGATTGTCCACGTGCATGCCGTTCAGACGTGCCTGATACCTTCGACCCCCGTCCCGCGGACGTGCCCGAGCCTGGGCGGCGACGCCGGAGACGGCGGCGCTCCCGGAAGGAAGCGGCTACCGGCGGCAACGCACTCGTCCCGCCGGTGATCAAGGTCGAGATCCAGAACCTCGACCGGCTACCGGGGCTCGATGCGCGTGCGGACGAACGCACGGCGGATCTCCTCGCCCGCGAGCGCAGCCTCGAGGAGCGAGAGGCCCAGCTCCGGGCCGCTCAGGAGGGCCTGGCCGAACGCGAGGGGCGCCTGGCCGAGCTGGAGGAGACCCTCGAGCCGACGGCGGGGCTGATGGAGTCCCGCGAGAGCCTCGAACGCCGCGAGCGGCGTGCCCAGGAGCTCGAGAGCGGGCTCCGCGAGCGGAGCCGCGAGCTCGACGAGCGCGAGAACGAGTTCGAGGGCCGCCGCGCCATCCTCGAGGCTGACCTCGAGCTTCGCGAGGAGGAGGTCGAGCGGCGCGAGGACCTCGTCGTGCTCCGCGAGGAGCGCCTCGAGCAGCGACAGCGCGAGCTGGGGGTCTACGTCTCGCAGCTTCAGGGCCGCCTCGAGCCCCACCAGGCCGCCGGGTAGCACCGGCAGCCGTCCTCAGCGCCTTCGCTACACTTGCCCGCCGGTATGGCCGACGAGCGAGTCAACCTCGAGGTCAAGGAGCGCGAGTCGCGCGGGAGCGCCGATTCTCGCCGGCTGCGCGCGCGAGGCCTGGTTCCGGGCGTGCTCTACGGCGACGGCAAGAAGCCGCACGCGTTCACCGTCGAGGAGCGCGAGCTCCGTCGCGCGCTGACGGGCGGCCATGGTCTTCACGCGATCCTCGACGTCGTCTTCGACGGCCAGAAGACCGCGCACCACGCGGTGCTCAAGGACTACCAGCTCGACCCGACACGGGCACGCCTGCTCCACGTCGACCTGCACGAGGTGCGACTCGACCAGGTGATCACCGCGCAGGTCGCGGTGGAGACCACCGGCGAGTCCCCGGGCGTCAAGGAGGGGGGCGTCCTCACGCTCGTCCTTCGCGAGGTGCGAGTCGAAGCGCTGCCGATGGAGGTTCCCGACCGGCTCGAGCTGGACATCTCGTCGATGACCATCGGCGACAGCCTTCGCATTGCGGACGTGGCCGTCCCCGATGTGGTCAAGCTCCTGGACGACCCCGAGTCCGTCGTCGCCATCGTCACCCCGCCCACGAAGGTCGAGCTGCCCGAGGAGGTCGAGGAAGAGGAGGCCCTCGAGGGCGAAGAGCTGCCGGAGGGCGAGGCGGAGGCGGCCGCGGAAGAGACACCTGCGCCCGAGGGCGAAGGCGCAGGCGGCGAACAGCCGACCGAGAGCTAGGACACTCCGGTCGTGCGACTCTTCCGGCGGGGCGACGCGGCCTCGACGCTCGACCTGCTCATCGCCGGCCTCGGCAACCCTGGCCGCGAGTACGCGGGCACGAGGCACAACGTCGGGTTCCTCGTGTGCGACGAGCTCGCCCGGCGCCACGGAGCCACGTTCCGCTCGAAGTTCTCGGGCGAGCTCGCGGAGGCGAGAATCGACGGCCGGCGCGTGGCGCTCCTCAAGCCGCAGACGTACGTCAACGAGTCGGGGCGGTCGGTCGGCGCGGCCGCGCGCTTCTTCAAGGTCGAGCCCGAGGGCCTGCTCGTCGTTCACGACGAGGTCGATCTCGAGCCGGGCCGGCTCCAGGCCCGGGCGGGGGGAGGGCTTGCCGGCCACAACGGGCTTCGCTCCATCGCGCAGCACCTGAAGACGCAGGAGTTCCTGCGGTTGCGCGTGGGCGTGGGGCGGCCCGAGCGGGGCGACCCGAGGCCGGTGGCGGACTTCGTCCTGTCCGCCTTCCCGCCCGAGGCCGATGTCGACGCCCTGGTGGGACGGGCGGCTGACGCGGTCGAGACCGTTGCCCTGGACGGGCTCGAGGAGGCCCAGCAGCGTTTCAACGAGCGGGCCTAGTCACGGTCTCGACACGCTTCAGTCGGCCACGCGCGCGCTTTCGCACGGTACGCTCGAAGCGGAGGGAGGCCCGCGGCGGCCCCGGCGAACCTCGTGTAAAAGGCGGGCCGCCCCGGAGGACGACCCGCCGCAGATGCTCCGCGCGCCGTAGCGGCCCGACGCCGGTGCTTCACCCTTCATTCGGCAGATGAGGTGCCCGACCTTAGCCCGGGCTTCGCCGGGCGTCTAAGGGGCGAGGGCCGGCGGCAGGTGCTGCTCGTCGATCCGCACCCGAACGAAGAGCCCGCCGGCGGGCGCGCGCCCGTGCTCGACGCGGATCGCGTCGGCCGGCACGTCGGCGAGGCTTGCCGCGTGCTCCTTCCGCCACCGGCGATAGCCGTCGGCGGCCCCCGGCGGGTCGAACGAGGCGACGAGCGTCGGTCTCGTGCCGATCGGGCGGAGCTCTCCGGCCACGGCCGAATCGTAATCGGCGCTCGTGTCGCCCTCGGTACGATGACCGCCGGCGGAGCCGCGGCTCCGTCGGTCGTCATGGACCCGACGCCACCATCCCCGGCACCTGCCCTTGCTCCGATCGCCCGCGCGCTCGCGGAAGGCGAGCGCCTGGCGGCGCTGCTCGCCGATCCCGCGGACACGCGGGTCTCCGAGCCGATCCTTCCGCTCTTCCTCGCCGCATTCCATCTGGCCCGCGGCGGGCCGCTCGTGTGCCTCCTGCCGGACGACGCGCAGGCGCGGGACGCGGCCGAGGGCGCGGGCTGGTTCCTGGGTGAGGATCAGGTCGGACTCTTCGCGTCGCGCGGCGTCCGCTGGGGCAGCGGCCTCGAGCCGCCGCCGCACCTTGTGGGCGAGCGGGCCCGGGCACTCGACGTCCTGGCCGGCGGGGGGCTCGTCTGCGCGTCCGCGATCGGGGCGACCGAGGGGGTTCCCCCCGCGGACGCCCGACCGGGGCCGATCGGTCTCCGGGTCGGCGACGAGCCGGGGGTCGAAGGGCTCGCGGAGCGGCTCGTGCTCGCCGGCTACGAACGGGTTCCCCAGGCGGAGGAGCGTGGGCAGTTCGCCGTGCGTGGAGGAATCGTGGACGTCTTTCCCTCCACCGGGCGCGAGCCGGTCCGGATCGAGCTCTTCGGGGACGAGATCGAGTCCCTGCGGGCCTTCTCGCCGTTCACGCAGCGGACGCTCCACGAGCTCGAGAGCGCCGTCGTCTACGCGGCGGCCGAGCGGAGCCTGGACGGCGCGGAGCCGATGCTCCTCGGCGACGGCGACGTCCCGCCCGTTCCGGCTGACCTTGTGCCGCCGCTTCCGGCGCCCGACCTCGTGTGGCAGGCCGACGAGGCCGAGGAGGCCGTCCTCGAGGAGCTGGGCGTCCGACTCGAGGTGGGCGACGCGATCCGTCTCTCCGCGCTTCCCGCGGGCCAGCCCCACGCGTTCGAGGCGCAGCGGCCCGCGGTCGCCGCCCGCGGTCTCTCCGAGGCCGAACGCGACCTGCTCGCGTACGTCCGGGGAGGGAGTCGCGTCGTCGTCGCGTTCGCGCACCGGGGCGAGGCGCTGCGGACGAAGGCGATGCTCCGTCGGATCGAGGCCGTCGTCCTCGATCCCGGAGAGAACCTCCCGGCAGGGCCCGGCCTCGTGTTCGTCGTCTCGCCCGCACGGCGAGGGTTCGTCCTCCGCGACGTGGACGTCATCGTCCTCCCCGACACGCAGGTCTTCCGCAAGCGGCCGCCGCGTGCGGATGCCCGCATCGGTCGCGCCCTGCAGAGCTTCGCGGACCTCCGCACCGGCGACTACGTCGTCCACGAGGACCACGGCGTGGGGAAGCTGCTCGGCTTCGAGACGAAGACGGTCGCCGGCGTCACGCGCGACTACCTCTTCCTCGCCTTCAAGGGCGACGACCGGCTCTACGTCCCCCACGAGCAGATCGGGAAGGTGTCGCGCTACGTCGGGGCGAACGGACACGCCCCCGCGCTCTCCAAGCTCGGCGGCAAGGCTTGGCAGGCGATCAAGAATCGCGCCCGGGCAGGGGCGCACGAGCTCGCCGGCGAGCTGCTCGCCCTCTACGCCCAGCGGCAGCGCGCGGCGGGCGTCCCCTACGAGTCGGAGGGCGATCTCGTCGAGCGTCTCGAGGCCGGGTTCGACCACGAGGAGACGCCCGACCAGCGCCAGGCGATCGAGGCCGTGAAGGAGGACCTCGAGGCGGCGCGGCCGATGGACCGGCTCGTCTGCGGCGACGTCGGCTTCGGGAAGACGGAGGTGGCGGTCCGCGCCGCCTTCATCGCCGTTGCGAACGGCAAGCAGGCGCTGATGCTCTCGCCGACGACGATCCTGGCCCAGCAGCACTGGAACACGTTTCGCGAGCGCTACCGCGACCTCCCCGTGACGGTCGAGATGGTCTCCCGGTTCCGGAGGCCGGCCGACGTGAAGCGCGTGCTGGCCGACTACGCCGCGGGCAAGGTGGACGTCCTCATCGGAACGCACCGCATCCTCTCGCGGGACGTCGTCCCGCGAGACCTCGGCCTCGTCATCGTCGACGAGGAGCAGCGCTTCGGCGTCGCCCAGAAGGAGCTCCTCCGACAGCTCCGTCTCGAGGTGGACGTGCTCGCGCTCACGGCGACGCCGATCCCGCGGACGCTGCACATGTCCCTCTCGGGACTGCGCGACATCAGCGTCATCGAGACTCCGCCCCAGGGCCGCCGGCCGATCCGCACCCACGTCGGCGAGTACGACGAGGAGCTCGTCCGCGCCGCTCTCGTGCGGGAGCACGAGCGCGGCGGCCAGTCGTTCTTCCTCCACAACCGGGTCGAGACGATCGACGAGGCGGCCGAGCACCTCCGGCAGCTCTGCCCGGAGCTGCGCTTGCTCGTCGCCCACGGCCAGATGCCCGAGCGGGACCTCGAGGCGCACATGCTCTCGTTCCTCGCCGGTGACGCCGACGTCCTCGTCTCGACCACGATCATCGAGTCGGGGCTCGACATCCCGCAGGCGAACACGCTTGTGGTCGAGCGGGCGGACGCCCTCGGCCTCGCCCAGCTCTACCAGATCCGCGGCCGCGTCGGGCGGAGCGACGTCGTCGCCCACGCGTACCTCTTCTATCCGGACGGTGCGGAGCTGACGCCCGAGGCGCGGGCGCGCCTGGCGACCCTCGCCGACCACACCGAGCTCGGCAGCGGCTTCGCCATCGCCATGCGGGACCTCGAGATTCGCGGTGCCGGCGACCTGCTCGGCGCCGAGCAGTCGGGCCACGTCGCCGCCGTCGGCTTCGAGCTCTACGTCGAGCTCCTCGGCGAGGCGGTCGCCGAGCTCAGCGGCACGCGGCGGGCGGTCGCGCGGCCCGTGCGGGTCGACGCCCAGGTGGACGCGTACGTCCCCGCCGACTACGTGCCGGGCGAGGCCCAGAAGATCGACCTGCACCGGCGGCTCTCCCTCGCCGAGTCCGAGGACGAGCTCCGCGAGCTGCGGGCTTCGACCGAGGATCGATTCGGCCCGATCCCCGAGCCCGTCGAGAGCCTCTTCGCGATCCAGGAGGCGAAGCTCCGCCTCGCTCGGATCGGCGCCGACTACCTGGTCTTCCGCGGCGGCCGGGCCGTCGTCGGGCCGCTCGTCCTGGGCTCGGCGGAGCTGCGGGCGCTCCGCTCCGCGGCGCCCACGGCCGTCTACTCGAGCGCCAAGCGCGAGGTCACGCAGAGGGGCGACGGGTTCCCGGGGGCGCTCGCGCTGGTCGATGCTATCCTCGATTTACGGCTTTCGGCCTGAGCTGTACCGCCCCATGCCTCTTTGGACTCGCATCACAGCCCTGCTCGCTGCGCTCGCCCTCGGTGTGCTCGCGGCGAGCTGCGGCGGTGGCGACGACCAGTCCGCGCCGGACGTCCCCGCCGACGCGGTCGCCGTCGTGGGCGGCCAGGAGATCCCCAAGTCGGACTACGAGCGGCTCCTCGCCCAGGCCGAGGCGACCTACGAGCAGCGCAAGCAGGAGTTCCCCGTCGCCGGGACGCCCGAGTACGCGGCGCTCCGCACGGCCATCGTCAAGAGCCTCGTCGAGCAGACCCAGTTCGAGATCGGGGCCGAGGAGCTCGGCGTCGAGGTCACCGACGAGGAGGTCGAGAAGGAGCTCGAGAACCTGAAGCAGCAGTTCTTCCAGGGCGACGAGGACGCGTACCTGGCGGAGCTGAAGAAGCAGGGCCTGACCGAGGAGCAGGTGAAGAGCGACATCCGCAACACGCGCCTGCTCCCGCAGAAGGTGTTCGAGGCGGTCACCAAGGACGTGAAGGTGACCGATCAGCAGATCCAGGACTTCTACAACGAGAACAAGGCGCAGTTCGAGACGCCGGCGTCGCGCGAGGTCCGCCACATCCTCGTCAAGACGAAGGCGCAGGCGGAGATGATCCACCGGCAGCTCGAGAACGGCGCCAGTTTCGCCCAGCTCGCGAAGAAGTACTCGCAGGACCCCTCGTCGAAGAACACGGGCGGGAAGTTCACCGCGCAGGAGGGGACGCTGGTCGCGCCGTTCGAGACCGCCGCCTTCGGCCTCGAGACGGGCGAGCTCTCCGGCCCGATCAAGACCCAGTTCGGCTGGCACATCATCGAGGCGCTCAGCGACACGACGCCGAAGTCGAGCCAGCCGCTCGCCGACGTCAAGCAGCAGATCAGCCAGCAGCTCCTCGAGCAGAGCAAGAACAAGGAATTCAACACCTGGTTCAAGGAGCTCACCGCGCGGCTGAGGCCCGAGATCGCGTACGCGCCGGGGTTCCAGCCCGCCAAGACGCAGACGGGCGCGACGACCGGCGACGGCACCGCGACGGGAACGACCGACGGATAAGTGCCCCTCCAGGCAATACCAGCCGCACTTCTGGCGGCTGCAAAGCCGCGCCAGGCCGCGTCCTCAGTCGCCCCCGTATTCAGGAATACGAGGGCTCTCTGCGTCCTCGCCTGCCGCGCTTTTCGCTCGCCAGAAGCGGGGCAGCATTACCTGAAGGAGCACTAGCCGTTGGGCGGCGGCGACGGCCTCGAGCAGGCGCTCGTCGAGCTCCAGCAACTGGCCGAGCGGCTGAGGCGGGAGTGCCCCTGGGACCGGGCGCAGACGGTCGGGACGATCGTCCCGCACACCGTCGAGGAGGCCTACGAGGTCGCCGACGCCGCGCTCGCCGGTGACGATCCGGCGCTGCTCGACGAGCTGGGCGACCTCCTCTTCCAGACGGTGTTCCTCGCGCTCCTCCTCGAAGAGCGGGGCGCGGGCAGCCTCGCCGACGTCGCACGCGCCATCCACGACAAGCTCGTCCGCCGGCATCCCCACGTGTTCGGCGAGGCGGAGCTCGAGACGCCGGGGGCGGTCAAGGGCCGCTGGGAGGAGATCAAGCGCGAGCAGGAGGAGCGGGAGGGCATCTTCCACGACGTGCCCGAGACGCTCCCGGCGCTCCTCCACGCGCGGAAGGTCCAACGGCGGGCCGCCGCGGCGGGGTTCGACTGGCTGGACGCGGCGGGCCCCCTGGCGAAGGTGCGCGAGGAGGTCGGCGAGCTGGAGGAGGAGATCGACGCCGCCGGGGCCCCGGCGCCCGAGACCGAGCCTCCGGCGCGCCTCGTCGGCGAGCTCGGCGACCTGCTCTTCACCGTCGTCAACCTCGCGCGGGCGCTGAACGTCGACCCCGAGCTGGCGCTGCGGGCCACGAGCCGCCGCTTCGTCGAGCGGGTCGAGCGGGCCGCCGAGCTCGCCGCGAGCGAGGGGCTCGACTGGCGCTCCCTCGACCTCGAGGAGCAGGATCGGTACTACTCCCTCGCCAAGGAGGCGCTCGCATGAAGATCGACCGCGTCCACGCCCGACAGATCCTCGACTCCCGCGGGAATCCCACGATCGAGGTCGACGTCGTCCTCGACTCCGGCGTGCTCGGGCGGGCGGCGGTCCCGTCCGGGGCCTCGACCGGGCAGTTCGAGGCGGTCGAGCTTCGAGACGGGGATCCGGCCAGCTACCTCGGCAAGGGCGTCCTCCGGGCGGTCGAGAACGTCGAGCGCGAGATCGGCCCGGCGCTCGTCGGGGCCGACGCAGCGGACCAGGCAGCGGTCGACGCGCTGCTCGTCGAGCTGGACGGGACCGAGAACAAGTCGCGGCTCGGCGCGAACGCGATCCTCGGCTCGTCCCTGGCCACCGCGAAGGCCGGAGCGCTCGAGGCCGGCATGTCGCTCTACCGCTGGCTCGGCGGCGAGGACGCCCGCGTGCTCCCCGTCCCGATGCTGAACGTCGTCAACGGCGGCGCCCACGCGCAGAACTCGCTCGACCTCCAGGAGTTCATGGTCGTCCCCGCCGGCGCCTCCTCGTTCTCCGAGGCGCTCCGGGTCGGGGCCGAGACGTTCCACCGCCTGAAGGAGCTCCTGCACGAGCGAGGCCTCGCCACCGGCGTCGGCGACGAGGGTGGGTTCGCGCCCGACCTCGGCTCGAGCGACGAGGCGATCGAGGTCGTCCTCGAGGCGGCCGAGCGCGCAGGTCACGCCGACCGGGTGGGGATCGCGCTCGACCCGGCTGCCACCGAGCTCCTCCGCGACGGCGTGTACGAGCACGACGGCGCCGCGCATGCGCCGGGCGAGATGATCGAGTGGTGGGACGGCCTCGCCCGCCGCTTCCCCGTCGTCTCCATCGAGGACGGGCTGGGGGAGGACGACTGGAGAGCCTGGCGCGAGCTGACCGAGCGGCTCGGCGATCGCGTCCAGCTCGTCGGCGACGACCTCTTCGTCACGAACGTCGCGCGCCTGCGGCGCGGGATCGACGAGGGCGTCGCCAACGCGATCCTCGTGAAGGTGAATCAGATCGGGACGCTCACCGAGACGTTCGCGGCGATCGAGCTCGCCCGGGCGAACGGCTACGCGGCCGTCATGTCCCATCGTTCCGGCGAGACGGAGGACACGACGATCGCCGACCTCGCCGTCGCCAGCGGCGTGGGCCAGATCAAGACCGGGGCCCCGTCCCGGAGCGACAGGGTGGCGAAGTACAACCAGCTCCTCCGGATCGAGGAGGAGCTCGGGAGCCGCGCCGAGTATCCGGGCTGGGCCGCGTTCCCGCGCGCGGGCAGATAGGCGTTCCCGAGCGCCGCGCCCGCGGGCGCGAACGCTAACGTGAAGGCGTGACGCAGGGGCTGCGCCGCACGAAGATCGTCTGCACGATCGGCCCCGCCACCTCGAACCCGGAGATGGTGGACCGGCTCGTGGCCGCGGGCATGGACGCTGCGCGGCTCAACTTCTCGCACGGCACCCACGAGGAGCACGGCGAGCGCGCCCGCCTGGTGCGCGAGGCGCAGGAGCGGGCGGGCCGGCCGCTCGCCCTCATCGCCGATCTCCAGGGCCCGAAGATCCGCGTCGGAGACCTCGAGGCGCCGCGGATCCTCGTCGAGGGAGACGAGATCGAGATCGTCGGCGGGGCCAACGGCGCGGCCGGCGACCTCGACCTCCCCGTGATGCCCGCCGTCCTCACCGAGGTCCTCCGCCCGGGCCACGAGGTGCTGATCGACGACGGCCTCGTCCGCCTGCGCGTGGACGAGGTGGACGGGGAGCGCGTGCGCGCCACCGTTCTCGTCGGTGGGGCGGTGGGGGCGCACAAGGGCGTCAACGTCCCGGGCGTGCCCATCCCGGTGCCCACGCTGACCGAGAAGGACCTGTCCGACCTGGAGTTCGCGCTCTCGGTCGGCGTCGACTACGTGGCCCTCTCCTTCGTCCGCTCACCCTCGGACTGCCACGGGCTCCGCGAGCTCCTCAACGCCGCCGACGCGAAGGCGATGGTGATCGCCAAGATCGAGAAGGCCGAGGCGCTGGACGAGCTCGACGCGATCATCAGCGCCTCGGACGCCGTCATGGTCGCCCGCGGGGATCTCGGCGTCGAGATCGGGCCCGCGGCCGTGCCGCTCGTCCAGAAGCGGGTCATCATCTCGGCGCTCGAGCACGGGAAGCCGGCGATCACGGCCACCCAGATGTTCGAGTCCATGATCAGCCGGCCCGAGCCCACGCGGGCCGAGGCGAGCGACGTCGCGAACGCGGTCCTCGACGGGACGTCGGCGCTCATGCTCTCCGGCGAGACCGCCGTCGGCCAGTACCCGGTGGAGAGCGTCGCGTTCATGGACCGGATCTCGCGCGCGGTCGAGCCGAGCCTCCCCTACCGGCACGAGCTGGCCCAGGCGGCCGACCAGCCCTTCCCGACCGTCGGGGAGGCGATGTCGAACGCGGCCTGCGACATCGCCGAGGTGCTCGGCGCCGCCGCCATCCTCGTCCCGACGTTCAGCGGGCGCACGGCTTCGGCGGTGGCGCGACACCGACCCCGCCGGCCCATCATCGCCGTCACGCACCGGCGTCACGCCGTCCAGCAGCTGGCCCTCGAGTGGGGCGTCGTCCCCGCGGAGATGGAAGAGGCGAAGAACGTCGAAGACCTCTGGACCCGCAGCCTTGCCAAGGCGCGTGAGACCGGGCTCGTCGCTCCCGGCGACCGGGTCGTGATCATCGCAGGGACGGCCGTGAACGTCCCCGGCTCGACCAACGTCATCAGGGTCGAGACGGCGTAGCGGCGGCGGGCGCCCGGGGGCGCTCCGTCCGATGCGTCTGCTACGAAGCAGGAGGCTGCTCGGGGCGGTCGAAGTTTGCACGCCCATGGCCGCCAGGGGTCCCCGTGCTCGAACTCGCCGTCCCTCGAGGTCGGCGCTCGTCCTTCGCTGGATCGGAGCGCTCGTGCTCGTGGCGATCGCCGTCGGGTACGTCCACCCGCTGCGGGCCTATCGTGCCGCGGCGGCGGACGTCGAGGCCCGCCGCGCCCAGGTGGCGAAGCTGGAGCACGGGAACGTCGTCCTCGAGAAGCGCATCGAGGAGGCGGGGACGGCCGAGTTCGTCGAGCGGAAGGCACGCCGACTCGGGTACGTGAGGCCGGGCGAGCGGCTCTTCATCGTCGCGGGCGCCGACGAGTGGAACCGGGCGCGCAAGGCTCGAGCCGGGGCGTCGTTACGATGATCGGATGGACGACGAGAGAGTGGTCTCGTGGCAGCTCGGCCGACCGGCCCGGCCGGTTCGGCGAGTGGCTCTCCGCTGTCCGCACGGGTTTCCCGCGGTTACGGAGCAGGCCCCGTTCGACGTCGACGGGAAGCCGTTCCCGACGACCTTCTACCTGACCTGCCCCTGGCTCGACGCGGCCATCGCCCGGCTCGAGGCGGCCGGCGGCGTCGAGCGCTGGTCGCGCGCCGCGGAATCCGAGCCCGCTCTCGCCGCGAGCCTCTCCCGCGCCGACCGCGAGCAGCGCGAGCTGCGGCCCGAGCTCGACGTCGGGATCGGGGGGACGCGGGCACGCGGCAAGCTCAAGTGCCTTCACGCCCACGCGGCTTTCGCGCTCGCGCGCCCGGGCTACGAGCTCGGCGAGCGTATCCTCGCCGAGGTGGGCGAGCCCTGGTGCTCCGACGCGCGCTGCGGGCAGGCGCTCGACGACCGGGATCAGGCCTAGATGCTTGCGAGCGCCAGGCAGCAGTGGGACGACGGCAGGCGGCGCCTCGACGCCGAGGGTGAGGAGACCGCGAGGTCCCGGCACCTGGCGGCGCTGGTCGACGCCGTCCTCGCCGAGCTCCGCCGGCGCGTCGGCCAGACCTTCACCCTCGCCGAGCTGGCGAGCGCGTACGAGGGCTCGGAGGACTGGGTCCTCGAGGTGGTCGCCGGCGCCACCACACCGCGGTCACGGGCCGGCATCCGCGACGCGGCGCTCGTCCAGGACGCCGCCTTCGCCCTCTACGCCCGGGGCGCGAGCGACTACCGTCCCTGACCATGGCGTCGTCGACCGGAGCGGCCCGAGCGGAGGAGCGTCGCCGGGCGGCGCGCCGACGATCCCGGGGTCGCCGCCTGACGGTGTGGATCATCCGGTTCGCGGTCCTCGCCCTCGTCTTCGTCGCCGGCATGGCGATCGGGCGCGCGATCGACGACACGCCTCGCCCGGGCGGGACGCAGACCATCGTGCGCACGCTCGAGCCGCTCACCGTCGCTCCGCAGGAGCGCACGGTGACGGTCACGACCTCCGCGCCGTAGAAGTCCGCGGAGAAATTGGTAGATTTGTCGCTAGCGGCCCATGCCCAATGATCGACAGCGCGGCCCCGTCGCCACGGGACGATTGGCGGACGACGGTCGGGAGTGGCTCACCCTCGGCCAGGCGGCCGCATTCCTCGGCGCCGCCCAGAGCACGGTCCGGAAGTGGGCCGACAGCGGCCGCCTTCCCGCCTTCTACACGCCCGGGGGCCACCGGCGCTTCCGCCGGACCGACCTCGAGGCGTTCCTCACGGGCGGCCGAGCGGCGCCCGTCTCGGCCGGGCGCATCCTCGTCGTCGACGACGACGCTGCGCTGCGCGCCTTCGTCCGTGCCAGCCTCGAGGGCGAAGGCCACGTCGTGCGGGAGGCCGGGAGCGCCGAGGAGGGGCTGGCCGCGCTCGAGGAGGAGCTGCCCGACCTCATCCTCCTCGACGTGATGATGCCCCAGATGGACGGCTGGGACATGCTCCGCCGGGTGCAGGAGCGGCACGGCGTCGACTCGATCCCCGTGATCATGTACAGCGGCAAGCTCGACCGGACCGCGGAGGCGGCGGACCGAGGCGCCCAGGCGTTCCTCGGCAAGCCGTTCGACCCCCGCCAGCTCCTGGACGCGACCAGGCAGCTCCTCCGGTCCTGAGCGGCCCGTGCGGTGGAGCTCGACCGCGACGCCTTCACCTGGGTCGTCGAGCACCGCGTCGCGCCTCTCGACTGGATCTTCGTCGCGCTCTCGGCGGCCGGGCACGCCGGCCTCCTCTGGATCGCCCTCGCGCCGGTCCTGGCCCTCTGGGCCCGGAAGCCTCCGCTTGCGACCACGCTGATCACCGCGGCGACGGTCTGGAGCGCCGACCTCCTCGCCTCGGCGATCAAGCTCGCGGTTGACCGAGAGCGGCCCTACGAGGTGGTGGCGAGCGCCGACCCGCTGCTCCGCTGGGATCTCTGCAGCTCGTTCCCGTCGGGCCATGCCGCCACGAGCGTCGCGGGCGCGATCGTCCTCACCTTCCTCCTGGGGCGCGGGGGCTGGGCCCTGGGAGCGCTCGCCGCCGCGGTCTGCTTCTCGCGCGTCTACATCGGCGTGCACTACCCCTTCGACGTCATCGCCGGAGCCCTGCTGGGGGCCGCGGTCGGCCTGACCGCAGTCGCGCTGGTCAGGCGTCTTCGGTCGACTTCAGGAGCCCGGCCACGATCAGGAGAAGTGACGCCAGGAGGCTGAGCCAGAGGCCGATGCCCCGGCTCACGGCAGGCTGGAAGCGCTCGGGAACGTCGAACAGGCGGATGAGGACGAGCACCGTCCCGAAGAGGCCGAGCCCCGCGATCACCATGCCGTCGGGGACGCTCGGAGGCAGCTCGATCCCGAAGGCGCGCAGCGCGAGAAGTGCCAGCACGAGGATGCCGACCACGAAGACGAGCTTCCCGATCGTGCCCGTGTTCCAGCCGAGCACGGAGAGCGTCCCGCGCAGGTCGCCCGAGATCGAGTACCAGCCCATGAACGTGCTGAGCGTGAGCACGAGACCGCCCAGCCAGGCGAGGAGCTCCCCGGTGCGCCAGAGGCCGGCGGCGGCAGGGCCGGGCTGGGACCGTGGCCCGGCGGCCGGTCCGCCTTCCGTCACGGCCGCGCCTCCCGACTCCGGGTGGGCGTGGTGGCGAGGAGCGTCAGCATCTAGATGCCGAAGAGCGTGCCCACCTTCTCCCAGACGGACAGGCTGATGAACAGCGTCAGGAAGATGAGGACGCCGATGAGGAAGAGGAACCGCAGCCCGGCGAGGCGCTGCTGGCGACGATGCTCGATGCGCGACCGGCGCTTCGCTCGCTCGCGCCGGATCCGTCGTCGTAGCGCGTACGGATCGATCTCAGGCTCCTGGGTCGGTGGGGCCTCCCACTCGGTTCGCCGCGGTGCGGGGGCAGCCATCGGCTCGATTCTTGCGGCTCCGGGCCGTACCTGCAACCGGAGGCGGCGCTCGGGCCCGCCCGGGCGAGGGCGATAATGGCCGCCATGGAAGGGGCGACCGCGTCCACCGGAGCCGCGCCGACCGAGACGGCTGCGAGCGCTCTGACGGCATTCGCCGCCGCCGCGCTCGAGCTCGTCCGCGGCGCGCCGATCGACCACGGGCTGCGCGCGCTCGTCCGCGCCGTTGCCCTCGGAACCGGAGCGGACATCGTCGTCGCGCGGCTCGCCGACGGGGACTCGCAGCTCGTCGCCCGCGCTGTCGACGCCGAGTCGCCGGCCCTGGCCGCGGAGATCGAGGGCACGCCGATTCCCGTCCTCGAGCTCGGCAAGCACGAGGTGGAGCTCACCGATGCTGCCGGCGACCCCGCTGCTCCCGCGGGCGTCCGTCGCGTGGCGGCCCGGGCGGGCGCTCCGATCGCGCGCCTCCTTCCCGTCGTCGTGGACGGCACCGTCGTCGCGGCTCTGGAGGTCTACCGGTCGGGACTTCCCTTCGGGCCGGAGGAGGAGGGTCTCGCGCGGGCCGCGGCCGCGCACCTCGCGCTCGCCTTGCGCCTCGACACTGCGCCCGGTCCGGGCGCCGACGCGGGGACCGCCTTGGCCGGCGCGCAGCTCGAGCTCCTCGGCGAGGCCCTCGCCGCCGGGGCCGACGAGGAGGAGGCGGCCGAGCAGGTGGCCCGCATCGCGAGCGAGGCTGCGGGCGCGGTGGGCGCCCTCGTCTGGCGGGTGGAGGCCGACGCGCCGCCGGCGCTCATCGCGGCGCACGGCTTCGGTCCCGATGGCCCGGACCTCGAGGCGGCCGCCGCCCGGGTCCAGGCCGAGCTCGAGGCCCCGTCGGCCGGAGCTCGCGCGCTGGGACGGCTCGTCGTGCAGACGATCCGGCTGGGGGAGCCGCCGGTCGCCGCCCTCCAGCTCGCGTTCGACCCGGACGCCGCGGGCGAGCCGGACCTCGAGCGGCTCTCGCCCTTCGCGGCGCGCGCTGCGGTCGCCCTCTCCCGCAGCCGTCGCGTCGGCCTGGCCGCGCTCGCCCTCGAGCGCTCGCAGACCCTCGCCGCAGTCATCGGGCAGGCCATCGCGCGCCTCTCGCTCGCGCACACGCTCGAGACGGCCGTCGAGCGGGTTGCCGAGCTGACGGGGAGCGGCCACGTCGCCGTCTACCTCCGCGAGAACGAGCGGCTCGTCGAAGCGGCGTCGCGGGGCCTCGCGGGATCGCACACTGACCTCGCCGAGCGCCTGCTCGAGCTCGCGCTCGGGCCGTTCCGGAGCCGCGGCTTCCTCTTCATCCAGGATCTGCGCGCCGACCCGCGGCTCGCCGGGCTCGAGCACGTCCTCGAGCAGAGCGACATCAGGCGCGCTCTCTTCGTCCCGCTCCTCGTGGGCGACGAGGTGATCGGGGCGCTGGCCGTGTTCCGGACCCGAGCCCGGCCGTACCGGGACGGGGAGGAGGGGCTCCTCATCGCGCTGTCGAGCCAGCTCGCGGTGGCGGTGCAGAACGCCCGATTGCACGAGCGCGCGAAGGAGCTCTCCACCATCCTCGAGCGAACCCTCGAGTCCGAGCGGCGGGGCGCGCGGCAGCTCCGCGCGCTCTACGCCATCACCCAGTCCTTCGCGGAGAGCCTCTCGTACGAGGCGACGCTCGAGGCGATCGCACGGACGATGGTCGAGCTGCTCGACGTCGACGTCGCCGTGATCCGGATGCCCGACGCCCGCAACGAGTGGCTGACGACGCGCGCGGCCCATGTCGCCGAGCCGCGGGCCCGGGAGGTCGCGGGCGACCTCCTCACCCGGCCGCAGCCGGTGGACGCGCCCCTCGCCCGGCGGCTTCTCCGCTCGCGGCGACCGGTCGTCCTCGCTCCCGGGACCGCCGCCCCGGAAGACGTCCATCGCGTGCTCGATCCGTTTCTCCGCCAGGGTGCGACGGCCGCGGTCATCCCCCTCGCGACGCCGGGCGAGGTGCTCGGGACCCTGACGCTCGTCTCCTTCGACGCCGACCGCCCGGTCGACCGCGAAGGCGTCGAGACGGCGCTCGCGGTCGGCGCCCAGGCCGCGCTGGCGATCGACAACGCGCGGCTCTACGAGCAGCAGAAGGACTTCGCCGAGACGATGCAGCGCTCGCTCCTCCCGCGGGAGATGCCCCGTGTCCGCGGGCTCGAGCTCGGGCATGTCTACGAGTCCTCGGCGCGCCTCGACGTCGGCGGGGACCTCTACGACTTCGTCGAGCTCGACGGGGGCCGGCTCGCGGTGATCGTCGGGGACGTGCTCGGCAAGGGCGTGGAGGCGGCCGCCGACATGGCGATGACGAAGTTCAGCTTCCGCGTCCTCGTCCGGGCCGGCGCGAAGCCCGGCGCCTTCCTCGAGAGCCTGAACGAGGTGGTTGCGGACGAGCTCGATCCCGGGGAGTTCGTGACCGCCGTCTACGCGTTGATCGACCCGACCGCGCGGACGGTCTGGTGCGCCTGTGCCGGCCACCCGCCGGCGCGCCTCGTCCGGCCGGGCGGACGGGTGCGGCCGCTGGGGGCAGCCGGGCTGGTCCTCGGCATCGAGCGCCGCCAGGAGTACCGCTCCGAGCGGGTCGACCTCGAGCCGGGGTCGACGATCGTCCTCTACACCGACGGCGTGCTCGAGGCGCGGCGCGGCGGGGATCTCTACGGCATGGAGCGGCTCGACGAGGTGCTCGCCGCGAACCACGCCCTCGGGGCGCAGGAGCTCGCCGACGCCATTCTCGCCGATTGCCGCTCGTTCAGCGGCGGCGACCTCGCCGACGACTGCGCCATCGTCTGCGTCAAGCTGGCACGCTGAGGCGCGTGACCCAGGCGTCGGAAGCCGCCGTGAGCACTCCTGCCGTCGCGGTGGGCCGCGTCCGCCTGGGCACCGTCGTCTTCATCGCCGGCGGGGCGACGCTCGCGACCGAGATCGCCGCCTCGCGCCTGCTCGCGCCCTACTTCGGCAGCTCGACGATCGTGTGGGCGAACATCATCGGCCTCATCCTCCTCTACCTGTCGCTCGGCTACTGGCTCGGCGGCAAGGTGGCCGACCGGCGGCCCGAGCCGCGGGTCCTCGGGTGGATCATCCTGGGCGCCGCCCTCACGATCGCCGTGACGCCGTTCATCGCGAGGCCGATCCTCGACCTCGCGCTCCGCGGCCTCGACGCCGTCTCGGTCGGAGCGGTCGTCGGCTCCTTCTTCGCGGCACTCGCGCTCTTCGCCGTGCCGGTCACGCTCCTGGGCGCGGTCTCGCCGTTCGCAATCCGGCTCTCGCTGGTCGAGGTCGGCCAGGCCGGGACCGTGGCAGGCCGGCTCTACGCGCTCTCGACGATGGGGAGCATCCTCGGGACGTTCCTCTCGGCGCTCGTCACGATCCCGCTCATCGGCACCCAGCGGACGATGCTCGGCTCGGCCGCGCTCCTCGCGCTCGCGGCCGCGCTGCTCCTCGGGAGCCGCTGGCAGCTGCTCACGCTGGCGGTCGCCGCGCTCCTGTTCGTCCCCGCCGGCGTCATCAAGGCGAGCTCGGGCCTCGTCTTCGAGACGGAGTCCTCCTACCAGTACATCCAGATCGTCGACAGGGCCGACGGCTCGCGGGCGCTCAGGCTGAACGAGGGCGTCGCCGTCCATTCGATCTGGCACCCGGACTCCGTCCTCACCGGCGGCGTCTGGGACACCTTCCTGCTCGTCCCGCCGCTCGCGGACCGGCCCGTGAAGCGAATGCTGGTGATCGGCAACGCGGGCGGCACCGTCGCCCGGGCGTTCGGCGAGCTCTACCCCGACGTGGAGATCGACGGCGTCGAGATCGACGGCGAGGTGACCGAGGCGGCGCGTCGCTACATGGGGCTGGGCGACAACCCCAGGCTCCACGTGATCACCGCCGACGGCCGGCCGTACCTCGAGCTCACGGACGAGACCTACGACCTCATCGTCGTCGACGCCTACCACCAGCCGTACATCCCGTTCTACCTGGCGACGCGCGAGTTCTTCGCCGCCGCGCGCGAGCATCTCAACCCGGGCGGCGTGATCGCGCTCAACGTCGCCGGGGTGCCGGGGGACGAGCGGCTGTCCGCCGCCGTCGGCAGCACCCTCCTGGCCGAGTTCCCGCAGGCATGGAGCTGGCGCCCTCTCCGCTTCAACGAGCTCATGCTCGGGTTCGACAGCCCCACCGACCGCGAGCAGCTGGTGGAACGGGTCGCCGACGCGCCGCCGGCCGTGGCCTCCCTCGTCCCCCTCTTCCGGCAGGGGCTGAGGCCCGTGCTCGCGACGGAGCGGCCGCTCACCGACGATCGCGCGCCGGTCGAGTGGCTCACCGACCGGATGATCATCGACTTCGTCGCCCAGGGCGGCGACCTCGACGAGGACTACCTGCCGACCCGACCGTAGAGGGGCCCGGCGACGAGGCCGCCGAGGATGGCGCCCGCGGCCACGAGCTGCAGCCACGTCGGGAGACCGCCCGACCGGTGCCAGCCGCGAATCCGGTGGCTGGGGAAGAGCTTGCGGCCGCCGGGCCTGCGGGAACGGGAGGACGTGCTCGACGTCGGGCACCGACGCGGCGGCGGCTCCGACGACGGCCGGATCGAGCGGCCCCCTGGCGGCGGCCAGCAGGAGGAGCGCCGCGATGCCGCTCGTCGTCTCGAAGCGGCGCGAGCGAAGGTCGTGGTGCGGGACCCGGTCCCCGGCCGCGTGGGCCAGGAGGCCGAGCCCGACCGCGCGGGCGCGCGAGCCCGCGAGGGCGCCGACGAGGCCGCCGGTGGCGACGTGGAGGGTGACGATCATGCGAGATCGGGGGTGGTCGTACCGTGAAGAATGCAGCAGGCCGCTCCGCTAAGATCGCTCGACCGTGAAGCGGCTCGCGATTCTTGCCCTGCTCGCCTCCCTGGCGCTTCTCGCCACGGCGGCGCCCGCGGCTGCCCAGACGCCGCCGGTCATCCCGGACGACGTCACCGTCTCCAACGTGGACGTCTCCGGGCAGACGGCGGACGATGCGACGGCCGCCCTGCTGGCGTTCTTCGACCAGCCGCTCAAGCTCAGGCTCGGAGGCAAGACGCTCTCCGTCCCGCCGGGCGAGCTCGGGGCCAGCGCCAGGATCTCGAAGGCCGTGACCGAGGCGCTCGCCGCGCCGGTCGGCACCGACCTGACGCTCGAGGTCGTGATCGGGCCACGCCTGAAGAAGTGGCTCACGCGCCGGGCGACGATCTTCCGCCGCTCGCCGGTGCCGACGAAGGCGATCCTGGTCGGCATCCGGCCGAAGCTGACGAAGGCGCGCCCAGGCCGCGCGCTCGTCCGCAACGTCGCTCGCGCCAGGATCGTCGCGGCGCTCCGCGGGCACGTGCGCGACCCGATCACACTGCCGGCCCGCACCATCAAGCCGGGCCTGACGCCGAGGAGCTTCGGCCGCGCGATCGTCATCCGTCGCGGCTCTCACCGGCTCGTGCTCTACCGCGCGCACGGCGCCGGGCGCATGCGGGTCGCCAGGGTCTTCCCCGTCGCCGTGGGGATGCCGGCCTACCCGACCCCGCTCGGGAGCTTCACGATCGTCTCCAAGCGGCGGAACCCCTGGTGGTACCCGCCGGACGAGCCGTGGGCAGCGGGCGCCTCGCCGATCCCGCCCGGTCCGGGCAACCCGCTCGGCACGCGGTGGATGGGGCTGAGCGCCTCCGGAGTCGGCATCCACGGGACGCCCAACTCGGGCTCGGTCGGGACGTCTGCGTCGCACGGCTGCATCCGCATGCTCATCCCGAGCGCCGAATGGCTCTTCGAGCGCGTGCGGATCGGGACGCCGGTCTTCATCGTCTCGTCCTAGGGTTCTCCGGGGCTCACGGCCCCGGGCCGGGCTAGACTGATTCGCGAGTCATGGCGCGCCGCGGCAAGCACATCCTGCAGGCGGCTGCCGTCCTCGTGGTCGCTCTCCTCGTCGCCCTGCTCGGCTGGCGCGTGGTGCAGCAGGAGGAGGGCCGCGGCCTCGACGACGCCCTCGCGGGAGGGAAGCGTCCGGCTGCGCCGCAGTTGAGCTTCGAGTCGCTCGACGGCGACGGGACGATCAACCTCGCCGACTACCGCGGCAAGGCCGTCGTGCTCAACTTCTGGGCTTCGTGGTGCCTCCCGTGCAAGAAGGAAGCGCCGCTTCTCCAGGACGCCTGGGAGCGCCACGGCGACGCGGGGCTCGTCGTGGTCGGGATCGACGCGCAGGACCTCAAGTCGGACGCCCGCAGCTTCGTCGAGCGGTACGGGCTCCGCTACCCGATCGCCTACGACGGGAACGGCGCGAGCCTCGGGCGCTTCGGGGTCACCGGCTTCCCGGAGACGTGGTTCGTCGGCCGCGACGGGCGGCTCGTCGGGGAGCACATCGTCGGCGAGTTCGACGCGGAGCAGCTCGAGCGGAACATCCAGGCCGCCCTCGACACTCCGAGCCGATGAGACGCGGTCTGGCCTTCCTCGCGCTCCTCGCCGCGCTCGTCGCCGCGGCGCCTGTGGCGGCGAGCGAGGAGCACCCGACGCTCGCCGAGCTCGAGCAGGAGCTGATCTGCCCGACGTGCCACTCCCTGCTCGCACTCTCGGACGCGCCCGTGGCCGACCGCATGCGGACCTTCATCAGGGCACGCATCGCCGCGGGTGACACGAAGTCGGAGATCAAGGACCAGCTCGTGGCGCAGTTCGGCGAGAGCGTGCTCGCGGCGCCGCCCAAGTCGGGCTTCAACCTCCTCGCCTGGGCCCTGCCCCTCGCGGCTGCCGCCGTCGCCGTGGCCCTCCTCGCCCTGGCGCTGCGCCGCTGGAGCCGGAAGCGGGTCGCCGAGGAGCCTCCGCCGGGCGAGCCGTCCGCGAACGGCCGAGCGGGACTCGACCCAGACCTCGAGCGCCGGCTCGACGAGGAACTCGCGCGCTTCGACGGATAGTGGAGGCCAAGATCCCCCTCGCGTTCGCGGCCGGCCTCGTCTCCTTCGCCACTCCCTGCGTCCTCCCGCTCGTGCCCGGCTACCTCGCGGTGGTCTCCGGCGGCGAGGTCGGCACCGGCGGCCGGCGCGTCCTGCTGGCGAGCCTTCCCTTCGTCGCGGGTTTCACCGCCGTCTTCGTCGCCCTCGGCGCGGCCGCGGCTGCCGCCGGAGGGCTCTTCGGCGAGAATCGGCAGCTTCTCCTCGCGGTCGCCGGACTCCTCGTCGTCGTGCTCGGCTTCGCGATGATGGGCCTGCTGCCGCTCCCGTACCTCGACCGGCTCGCGGCCCCCGGGCTCGTCCAGGGCGCGGGCCAGACGGGCTCGGCGGCGCTCCTCGGTGCCGCGTTCGGGCTCTGCGCGGCGCCGTGCATCGGCCCCGTGCTCGCGTCGATCCTCGCCCTGGCGAGCGAGGGCCAGACCGTCGCCCAGGGAACGCTCCTGTTGCTGGTCTACTCCGCCGGCCTCGCGCTTCCGTTCCTCGCCGTCGGCGTCGGCTTCGACCGGGCGATGGGCGCGTTTCGCTGGCTGAGGGACCGCTACCAAGTGCTGCGCGTGGTCGCGGGCGCGCTCCTCGTCGCGCTCGGGCTCCTGCTCTTCTTCGACCGGTTCTGGTGGCTGAACGTCGGCGTCAACCGGGCCTTCGAGTTCTTCGGCGTGGGGGTGTGACGGTTCGGGACGCCACACCCGATGACGCCTCCCGGCTGGCCGGGCTCCTGGACGAGCTCGGATATCCGGACGAGATCGAGCGTGTGCGAGGCCGTGCGCGGATCCTTGCCGTTGAACCGGCCTCATTCCTGTTGGTCGCGGAAGACGACGGAACCCTCACCGGCCTGGCTTCCGCGAGCGTCATGCCTCTTCTCCACGCGGACGGAAGCTGGTGCCGGCTTTCCGCTCTCGTCGTCGCGGGGGACCGCCGACGGAAGGGCATCGGCCGCACCCTCGTGGGCGCGGTCGAGGAGCGGGCGCGGTCTATGGGCTGCCGTTACCTCGAGGTGACGAGCCGCGAGCCGCCGGAGCGGGCGGCGGCGCACACGTTCTATGCGAGTCTCGGCTTGGTCGAGGTCTCGCGCCGCTACCTCAAGGAGCTCTGAACCACGGGGGAGGAAGCTCCGGGAACCGGCCGCGGGCGGCCTCGACGGAGGTCAGGAGCGCAGCGATGTCGAGCTCCCGGTGGACTGGCGTGTAGGGCGCGAGGCGGCGGGAAGCCTTCTCGAGCTGCCGCTCACAGCCGACCCGGTTGCCGCGTCCCGCCTGGTACCAGGCGACGGCGACGTGGACGAGCCCCTGGAAGAAGTCGCGCTCGGCCGGCTCGGCCGCCCGCCATTCGTCCTCGAGGACCTCGTGCGCGTCGTAGTACCGACCGCTCCGGATGAGCTCGAGCCCCTGCGCGAGCCCGGTCTCAGACGAGGACCTTGACCTCCCCGTCCTCGACGACGACGTCGAACGTCTCCAGCACGATCGCGCGGTCGAACTCGTTCTCGCCGGTGGTCACGTCGTACTGCCAGCCGTGCCAGGGGCACGAGACCACTCCCGCCTCGAGCCGCCCGTGGCAGAGCGGGCCCCTGAGGTGGAGGCATTCGCTCTGCGTCGCGTGGAAGGTGCCGCCGACGTTGAAGAGGGCGAGCTCGCGGTCGCCCGCCTGCACGGCCCGCGCGCTGCCCGGCGGCACGTCCTCGACGCGGGCGACGGTGTGCAGCCGGCCGGCCTCCATGGCGGGCAACGCTAGCAGAGCGTTTTGTGCGGCCTGGAAGCGGTGGTACGCTCCCGCCCGTGGCCACGATCCTGCTCGTTGGGGTCGACCTGTTCTTTCGAGGCAAGCTCGACGCGCTCCTGAGCGGGACGCACCGGCTGACGACGACCGAGAGCGTCGACCCCCCCGACCTCGTGATCTGCGATCTGGCGCGCGTGGACCCCGACGAGGTGGCCGAGACCTACGCGGACGTCCCCATCCTCGGATTCACGAATCACACCGACAAGGCGGGGCTGCGGGCGGCCCAAACAGCCGGGCTCGATCGTGTCGTCGTCCGCTCCGCCCTCGCCGAGCGGGCACCGCAACTGGTCGAAGAGCTCGTCGCATAAACTGGCCCGGAAGTGACCTACATCATCGCCGAGCCCTGCATCGACATCAAAGACCTGTCCTGCGTGGACGTCTGTCCGGTCGATTGCATCCACGTGGCCGACCGGATGCTCGTCATCGATCCGGAGGAGTGCATCGACTGCGGCGCGTGCGAGCCGGAGTGCCCGGTGGAGGCGATCTTCCCCGAGGACGCGCTCCCCGAGAAGTGGGAGCCGTTCGTCAAGGTCAACTACGCCTACGGCGAGGGCATGGACGTGGTGGACAAGCTCGTCGAGGAGTACGCGACCGAGCACAACGTCCAGAACCCGCCGCTCGAGCAAACCTAGGAGCGCCGACGGCCACCCCGACGGAGGTCGCCCAGCGAGACGCTCTGGCCGAGCGACTTTCGGGCGCTGCGCTCGGCGCCTTCGAGCTCCTCACGGTCCACCTGGGCGATCGCCTCGGCCTGTACCAGGCGCTGGCCGAGGCCGGTGAGGCGACCCCTGCCGACCTCGCCCGAGAGACCGGCACCGACGAGCGCTACGCGCGCGAGTGGCTCGAGCAGCAGGCCGTCGCGGGGATCCTCGCGGTCGACGACCCGGGCGCGGCCGCCGACGAGCGGCGCTACCGGCTCCCGCCGGGACACGAGCAGGCGCTGCTCGATCGCGACTCGCTCTCGTACTCGCCGCCCACGGCCCGCTTCGCGGCGTCGCTCGGCGGCGTGCTCCCGGCGCTCGAGGACTCGTTCCGGACCGGGGGCGGTGTCCCCTGGACGAGCTACGGCGAGCTCGGGCGCGAGGCGCAGGCGAGCGGGAACCGGCCGCTCTTCACGAACCTCCTCGGCTCGGAGTGGCTGCCGGCGATCGCGGACGTGCACGAGCGCCTCCTCGCCGAGCCGGCCGCCCGGGTGGCGGACATCGCCTGCGGCGCCGGCTGGTCGACCATCTCGATCGCACGCGCCTATCCGGGAGTCCTCGTCGACGGCTACGACCTCGACGAAGCCTCGATCGAGCTCGCCCGCGCGAACGCCGCCGAGACTGGCCTCGAGGGTCGGGTCAGCTTCCACGTCCGCGACGCGGGGGAGTCGGAGCTCGCCGGTTCCTACCAGCTCGTCACGGTCTTCGAGGCGGTTCACGACATGTCCCGTCCCGTGGACGTCCTCCGGTCGATGCGCGGGCTCGCCGCCGAGGACGGCGCCGTCCTCGTCGTGGACGAGCGCGTGGCGGAGTCCTTCGTCGCCCCGGGGGACGAGCTCGAGCGGCTCATGTACTGCTACAGCGTCCTCTGTTGTCTCCCCGTCGGACGGTCGGAGACGCCCTCGGCCGCGACCGGGACGGTCATGCGGCCCGACACGCTCCGCCGCTACGCGGACGAGGCCGGGTTCGCGCAGGTCGAGGTGCTCCCCATCGAGCACCGCACCCTCCGCTTCTACCGGCTCCACCCCTAGCCGCAGACGCTACGCCGGCGTGAGCCGGAGCTGCCTGGGCAGGTCGCGCTCGAGCGCGAGCGAGCCGGCGCCTGCGACGAGGCAGACGACTGCCGCCAGCGGCCAGAGAGCGAAGGGCTCCGCGCCGAGGACGAAGGCGCCGACGGCGGGCCCGATGACGAAGCCGATGTCCCACGAGATCGTCGAGACGGCCATGTAGCGGCCGCGCAGGTGGGGCGGGGCGAGATCGGCCACGAGCGCACCTTGAACCGGTCCCTGGAAGCACTCGCCGAGGCCGAACAGGACGGCCGCGAGGGCGAAGACGGCCGCCGCCGCGACGGCTTCGAGCCGGTGGCCGCCGGCGAAGACGATGAGCCACGCCGCCGCCCAGAGCACCGTCATCGCTGCGAGGGCACGCATGCGTCGTCGCCCCTCGAGCGCCTTCGACACCGGGAACTGCGCCAGGACGACCACGAGCGTGTTCAGAAGGAAGATGACGCCGATCCCCTTCTCGGTGACGCCGGCCTCGTTCTTGGCGAAGACGGGCAGGAGCTCGAACTGGGCGTAGCCCGCGCTGACGAAGATGACGTTCAGGACGACGAGCCCGAGAAAGGCACGGTGGCGGAGGACGTCCGCGTAGCGCCCGGCTCGGAGCGCGTCGGCCGCGGCCGGGATCTCCGGCTTCGGCACGAACGCGAGCATGCCGACGAAGACGAGAAAGGTGGCAGCATCGACGAGGAAGAGGACGGTGAAGCTCGTCGGGTTCGAGGTCGTGGCGATCAGGCCCCCGACGACCCCGCCGAGGCCGATGCCGAGGTTCCTCGACACGCGCTGGAGGGCGAACGCGCCGTGGAGCCGAGCCTGCGGGGTCAGGCCGGCGAGGAGCGCCGACTGGCTCGGCCAGAAGCCCGAGTTGCCCATCCCCGCGATCGCGGCGGCGAGAAACGCCTGCCACGGCTCCCGGACGAGCGCATAGCTCCCGAAGCCGACGGCGAGGAGCACGAGCGCAGCGGCGAGCGTGGCGCGTCCCCCGACCCGGTCGACGACGACGCCGACGGCCGGCCCGCAGAGAAGGCTGACGGCCCCCGTCGTCGCGAGCACGAGCCCCGCCGTCGCGAGCGAGAACCCGCGCACGTTGTGGAGGTAGATGACGAGGAACGGGTAGGCGAGTCCGTGCCCGATCGCGTTCGCGAGGCCGCCGAGGCTGAGGATCCAGACAGGTCTCGGCAACCTCGGGTCGAGGCCGCGCAGGTACCGAAAGAGGGCTCTCAACCCTCTCCGAGGGTCGCCCAGACCTCGAGCTTGGAGCGAACGCGCGAGAGGACGTCGTCCGTGAACTCGGTCGTCGAGGCGTGCCCGCCGAGATCCGCCGTCCGGGTGCCGGCCGAGACCGCCTCGAGGCAGGCCTCCCTGATGGCGCGGCCGGCGCTTCGCGCCTCGTCGTCGTCGATGTGCGAGAGGAGCGCCGCGCCGGCGAGGATCATCGCCATCGGGTTTGCGACGTTCTTTCCCTTGAGAGCGGGCGCGGTCCCGTGGGCCGCCTCGGCCATCAGCGCGCGGGGCGTGTAGTCCTCGTTGAAGGCGACGAGGAGCGACTCCGAGCCGGCGATCGAGCCGAAGAGGGGCAGCACGAGATCGGAGAGGATGTCGCCGTCGCGGTTGAGAGCCGGGATGACGAGCGCCTCGCCGGCGGAGCCGATGAGGAGTGCGAAGGTCGCGTCGATCAGCTGCGGCTCGTACTCGACCTCGGGGTGGCGACCGGCGGCGGCGTCCATCTCCTCCTTGAGCATCCCCTCGTAGACCGGCGAGACGGTGTACTTCGGCCCGCCGAAGACCTTCGCCTTCGTCCGCTCGGCATGGCGGAAGGAGAACTCGGCGACCGCACGGCAGATCCGCCGCTCGATCCGCTCGGTGCGGTACGCGATCTCGTCCTCTCCCTCGCCCTCGCGCCACTCGCGGGCGCCGTACGCGTCCCCGACCGCCATGCGGACCACCGAGATGGGGAAGTGGGCTCCCCCGATGGGGACGACCCCCGGGATGCGGCGGCCGGTGCGGACGATGACGTGCCCGCCGATCTCCTCGCGGAGGATGCGGTTCGGGCTCCCGACGTCCTGCGCGCCCTCGGGCGTGATCGTGGCCGCCTTGAGCCCGAGCCCGTGCTCCCGGACGGCCCGAGCGGCGTCGTTGACGACCGCGTTCTGCGTCGCCCGGCGCGACTCGAGCGAGAGGTCGTACCGGGGCAGGTCGAGCTCGAAGCCGACGACGTCGGGCGCGAGGACGCGGAGCGCCTCCTCGAGCAGCTCCTGCCCGGTGCCATCCCCCTCCAGCACGACGACGGTTCGCGATTCCATGCGGGCCTGAGTCTAGGCGACGGCAGGACCGGCCGGCCCGCGCATTTCGCGCCGCCAGGGCTCCGACCGCCATGTCCTCGCGGGCGGCGTTTTCGCCCGACATTCCGGCGGAGAAAGGCTTCCGGTATTGACAATCGGCTACGCGGAGGCGCGCGTCGGGAGCGGTTCTCCGTGCACGGCGTGATTTCCGGCGAGTAGAGTGCGCGCGCTCGACGTTCACGAACCGTTTTCGAGGAGGAATACCGTGGCGCGAAAGACGATTCTGGTCTGCGACAACTGCGGCGCCGAAGTCGCCGAAGGAAGAGGGGCGGGCATGCGCATCACGTACACCGACGCCAGGCGCGGCGCGAAGGCCGCGGACCTCTGCGACAACTGCGCCGGGACGATGCCCGGTCGCGCCGTCGCCCGTCGCGGGCGCCGGCCGAAGAGCGCGTAAGGCCTGCGGACCCCGTCCCGGGGGCTCGGGTGGCCTCCGGGACGGACGCTAGACTGACGTCGGTGCCGCTCGCTTTGCTGGTTGGCCCGGCGAACGCGGGGAAGGTCGCGCGGCTCCTCGAGCGATACCTGGAGAATCTCGACCGCGAGCCGTTCCTCGTCGTCCCGAACCGGGCGGAAGTCGACCGCGTCGAGCGCGACCTGCTCGTCCGGCGGCCAGCGCTTCTCGGCGGCGCGATCGGAACGTTCGACGACCTCTTCGAGAGGATTGCCCGCGGCGACGGGGAGCCGCGGAAGGTAGCGACCGAGGCGCAGCAGGCCCTCGCTCTCCGCCGGGCGGTCGCAGGCGCGAGCCTGAACGGCCTCCGCGCGTCTGCGCGGTTCGCCGGGTTCGGCGACTCGCTGCTCGGGGCCATCTCCGAGCTGGAGGCGGGGCTCGTCGACCCCGCCGAGGTGGGCGGCGATGTCGCGTCGCTCTATGCCGCGTACCGGCACGAGCTCGACAGCCTGGGGCTCTGGGATCGTGACCTCGAGCGGCGGCACGCCGTCGAGCGCATCGAGGGCGAGCTGTCGGCCTGGGACGGCCGCCCCGTGCTCGCCTACGGCTTCGAGGACCTGACGGGCGCGCAGTGGGCGCTGCTCCAGGCCCTGGCCGGCCGGGCGGAGGTGACCGTGTCGCTCCCGTACGAGCCGGGACGGCCCGCGTTCGCGTCGCTTGCCCGGACGGCCGAGGATCTCGCCGCTCTCGCCGACGGCCGGGTCGAGGAGCTGCCTCCGGCGGCGGCCGCGGAGACCCATCCGGCACTCGCCCACCTGGAGCGGGCGCTCTTCGCCGACGGTCCCGACTCGGAGCCGCCCCCGCTCGAGGGAGCCGTCCGGTTCCTCGAGGGCGCCGGCGCGCGCGCGGCGCTCGAGCTCGTCGCGGACGAGGTCCTGCGCCTGCTCCGTGACGGGACGCCGCCCGAGGCCGTCGGGCTCGTCTGCCCGTCGCTCGAGCGTTTCCGCGCCCCGCTCGAGACGGCGCTCTCGGCTGCCGGCGTCCCCTACGCCGTCGAGGGCCGGACGCGCCTGGGCCGGACACCCTTCGGGCAGGCGCTCCTCGCGGCCCTGCGCTTCCTCTGGCAGTCGGGCGGGCGCGGCGAGCTCTTCGCGTATCTCCGCTCCCCGTACTCGGGTCTCGCGCGCGCGCACGTCGACTACCTCGAGGGCCGCCTGCGAGGGCTCGGCGTCCGGCGCGACGTCGAGGAGCGCCTGCTCCGGTTCCGAGACCACCCGCTGCCCGCGTTCGAGGAGGTCCGCGCGCGCCGCCTCGCCGGTCGAAGCGGTCCGCGTCCTCGCGAGGGTGATGCTTCGGGCCGCGCACGGGCTCGAGTCGCCGCCGGTGGGCGAGTCGTCCCGTCTCGACCTGCGGGCCCACGAGGCCGTCTCGCGCTTCCTCGGCGAGCTGGAGGGATGGCAGCAGCTCGCCGGCGAGCTCGGCGAGGACGACGTGCTCGGAGCGCTCGAGCGCGTCGAGGTCCGACTCGGCGGAGCCGCCGAGCCGGGGCGGGTCGCGGTCCTCGACCTGCAGCGCGCGCGCACCCGCCGCTTCGAGGTCGTGTTCCTCCTCGGGCTGGAGGAGGGAAGCCTGCCCCGGCGCGCCCACGCCTCGCCGTTCCTCGACGACGACGTCCGCAGGGAGCTCGACTCGCGCACGCGGTCCCGCCTCACGCGCCCCGACCCGGTCGGCCGCGATCGCTACCTCTTCTACGCCGCCTGCACACGACCGACGCGGCGCCTCTACCTCGTCCGCGAGGCCGCCACCGACGAGGGGGCCCCGAGGCAGGCAAGCCCCTTCTGGGAGGAGGTGCGCGCCGTGTTCGCGGCGGGCGACGTGGCCCACTGGACGCGACGGCGGCCACTCTCGTCGCTCACCTGGCAGCTCGAGGAGGCCGCGACCGAGCGCGAGCGGCTGCGCGCGCTCGCCGTCCTCGCCGCCGACGATGCGCCGGGGGCCGAGGCGATCGCCGCCGCGAACGGCTGGGAGCGGCGGCTGCGCCGGGCCAGGCACGCGTTCGAGCGTCCGACGGAGCTCACGAGCCCGGCGGTCCTCGCCGAGCTCGCCCGCCGCACGACCTTCAACGTGACCGAGCTCGAGGCCTTCGCGACGTGCTCGTCGATCTGGTTCCTGGAGCGCGTCATCGACCCGCGGACGATCGACGCCGAGGTGGACGCGAAGCTCCACGGCTCCCTCGCGCACACGACGCTCCACAAGTTCTACTCCGGGCTGCCGAAGGAGCTGGGGGTGGAGAGGGTCGAGCCCGCGCGGCTCGAGGACGCCCTCCGCTTCCTGCGTCGCTGCCTCGGGGAGGCGCTGGAGGGCATCCGCCAGGAGCTGACGGACGTCGACCGCCGCGAGCTCGAGGGCCGCCTCTGGCGGGATCTCGAGCTGTTCGTCCGCGCGGAGGCGGCCTCCGAGGCTCCGCTCGTCCCGCGCCGCTTCGAGGTCTCCTTCGGGACCGAGCGGTCGGCGCCCGAGCTCCAGCGAGGGCTCGACCTCGGCGGCTTCGCGCTCTCCGGGAAGATCGACCGGATCGACCTCGACCCGTTCAGCGCGCGGGGGATCGTGTGGGACTACAAGTCCGGGAAGACGGTCTTCTCGGCCGCGAAGATCGACTCCGAGCTGCGGCTCCAGATCCCTCTCTACATGCTCGTCCTCCGCGACCTCGTCGGGGTGGAGCCGCTCGGCGGCCTCTACCGTGCGCTCGCGGGCGAGCGCGAGGCCCGCGGGCTGCTCCGCGCCTCCGCTCGCGACGACGGCGTCCCCGGCTACGCGAGGAACGACTACCGGGAGGAAGACGATTTCTGGGAGCAGATCGACCGCGCGGTCGAGCACGCCCGCGGCTTCGTGGGGCGGATCCGCGAGGGCGACGTCCGCCACGACCCGCTCGGCGACGCCGGCTGCCCGTCGTGGTGCGATCTGGCGCCGATGTGCCGGGTGAAGCGCTCATGAACGTCGCTCGCCTTCGGCTCGCACACGTTCATGAGCCAGGAGCCGGCGCATGAACGCCCCCAACCCCGAGCAGGCTGCCGCCATCCAGGCGCCCGGGGTCGTCTTCGTCTCCGCGGGTGCCGGGACGGGGAAGACGACGGTGCTCGTCGAGCGCTTCGTCAAGGCGGTCTGCGAGGTGGGCCTGGACGTCGACTCCCTGCTGGTCATCACGTACACGGAGCGCGCCGCCGGCGAGCTCCGCGACAGGATCCGCTCGCGGCTCGCAGAGGCGGGACGGGCCGACCTCGCCCGCGAGCTCGACGCCGCCTGGATCTCGACGATCCACGGCTTCTGCCACCGCCTGCTGAAGGCGCATCCGTTCGCGGCCGGCCTCGACCCACGGTTTCGCGTGCTCGACGAGAGCCAGGCGCGCGTGCTCCAGCGTGAGGCGTTCGAGGACGCGCTCACCGGCTTCTGCGCGGCGGGCGACCCCGAGCGGCTGGGCCTCCTCGCCACGTACGGGGCCCGCGCGCTCCGCCGCATGATCGCCGGCGTCCACGAGACGCTGCGCGCGGCCGGGCGACCGCTCGTCCTCGAGCTGGGATCCGGCCCGGGTCTCGCCGAGCGAGTCGACGAGCTGCGGGAGGCGGCACGCGCGCTCGTCTCGGATGCCGGCGCGGGGGAGACGGCGACGGCGACCGCGGCGCGCGCGCTCGAGGTCCTGGAGGAGCGGACGCTGCCCGAGCGCCTGCTCGATCTCGGCGACCTCCGCGCCCGCGGGGAGCGCGCCGCCACGTACGAGGAGGCGCGTCGGGCCGTCGAGCAGGCGGCGCTCGACGAGCTCGCGAGCCGCGACCGCGACCTTCTCCAGGAGCTGCTGGACTCGTTCGGCAGCGCCTACCGCGCGGCGAAGGACCGCGAGTCGGCGCTCGACTTCGAGGACCTCCAGCTCGGAGCCCGCGACCTCCTGCGGGACGACGCCGGGGTCCGGGAGCGGGAGAGCTGGCGGTTCCGCTCGATCATGGTCGACGAGTTCCAGGACACGAATCGGCTCCAGTGCGAGATCGTCGACCTGCTCGCCGAGGGCCCGGAGGGCAAGGAGCTCTTCTTCGTCGGCGACGAGTTCCAGTCCATCTACCGCTTCCGCCACGCCGACGTCGAGGTCTTCCGCGAGCGGCGGGAGCAGACCGGCGGCGTCCTCGCGCTCACCCAGAACTACCGCTCGCGCCCCGAGGTCCTCGCCGCGGTCAACCACCTCTTCTCGAGCGAGTTCGGGGAGGGCTTCCAGCCGCTCGAGGCGGCCGGGAGGTTCCCCGACCCGGTCTTCGGCGCGCCGGTCGAGCTGCTCGTCACCGACAAGGCCAGCTACGCCGGCGCTCCAGTGCACTGGCGCCGGGCAGAGGCGCGTCACATCGCCTCCCGCGTCAAGGAGCTCGTCGACTCGGGGGAGGCGGCGGCCGGGGAGATCGTCCTCCTGTTCGCCGCCGGGACCGACGCGGAGTGGTACGAGGAGGAGCTGCGGCAGGCGGGGCTTCGCACCCATCGCGCCACCGGCCGCGGCTACTTCGGCCAGCAGCAGGTCGTCGATCTCCTCGCCTACCTCCGCCTTCTGCACAACCGCTACGACGACGAGGCGCTCGTCACCGTGCTCGCCTCGCCGCTCGTCGGGCTCTCGAACGACGCGCTCGTGCTCCTGCGGCGCGCGGCGCCGAGGCGGCCGCTCTTTCTCCCCTTCGAGCGCGGCCTCCCCGGCGATCTCGGCGATCGCGACCGCCACCTCTGCCGGGCCTTCCTCCAGCGCTACGAGCGGCTCGCGCTCGCCGCGCGCGAGCTCTCGCTCGAGCAGCTCTGTGAGCGGATCGTCGCCGACCACGACTACGACCTCGCCGTCCTCGCCCAGTGGGACGGCCGGCGCCGCTACGCCAACCTCCGGAAGCTCGCCCGGCTCGCCCGCTCCTACGAGGAGCTGCGCGGCCGTGACGTCGAGGGCTTCGTGCGCTTCGTCCGCGAGCAGGAAGCGGTGGGGGCGCGGGAGCTCGAGGCGGTGGCGGAGGAGGAGGGCGGCGATGCAGTGCGCCTGCTGACGATCCACGCCGCCAAGGGCCTCGAGTTCAAGGTCGTGATCGTGGCCGACGCCGGGCGGGACCGCACGACGTCGTCGCCGGACGAGATCCTCTGCCTGCCGGACGGGCGCTTCGGCTTCCGCGTCGCCGATCCCGCGACCGGCTCGCGGCGCCCCGCGTTCGAGTACGAGCGCGTGCGCGAGGCCGAGCGGGAGGCCGAGCGCGCCGAGCGTCTCCGTCTCTACTACGTGGCGATGACGCGGGCGATCGACCGTCTGATCGTCTCGGGGGCCATCGACCCCTCGCGCGCCGCGGACGCCGGCACGCCGATCGGCTGGGTCCTCTCCCGGCTCGACGCGCGGGAGCTCGACGCCGCGGGCGACGGCCCGCTCGAGCTCGTCCGCGACGGGACACGGCTTCTCGTGCGGGTCGATCGTCACCGGCCGGACGTCGACCCCGCGCCGCCGCTGGCCGAGCCCACTGTGGACGGCGCCCAGCTCGAGCTCTTCGTCGGCGAGGACCTGACGCCGCTTCCCCCGCCCGCGCCGAAGCTCCCCGACCTCGCGTCGATCCCGACGGCGCCGATCCACGCCGTCCGTCGCCTCTCCTACAGCGCGCTCGCCCTCTTCGAGCGTTGCTCCTACCGCTACTACGCCGAACGGGTGGCCGGCATGCGGCCGGCGGATGCGCACGGGTCCGTGCCCGGACAAGCAGGTCTCGCGGCGACGGAGATCGGCGATGCCGCTCACCGCCTCCTCGAGACGGTCGACCTCGCCTCGCCGAAGCCGCCGGACGTCGACGTCGTGCGCGGCTGGTACCCGGCCGTCAGCGACGAGGAGCTGGCGCCGCATCGGCCGCTTCGTCGCCTCGTACTGCGACTCGGCGCTCGCGCAGCGCGTCGCGGCGCTCTCCGGCGCGTCCCCGGAGCGGCCCTTCGCGTTCGAGCACGACGGGGTGCTCCTCCATGGGCGCCTCGACGTGCACTGGAGCGACGGCGACAAGGCCTTCGTCCTCGACTACAAGACGAACTCGCTCGCCGAGGGCACGCCCGAGGAGATCGTCGAGGAGGACTACCGGCTGCAGCGCGGCGTCTACGCCCTCGCCTGCCTTCGCGCCGGGGCCCGGGAGGTCGAGGTCGTCTACCACTTCCTCGAGCGCGAGGACGCCGTCGTCTCGACCCGGTTCGGCCGGGAGGACGTCGCGGGGCTCGAGGGCGAGCTCTCGGCGGCGATCGAGCGCGTCCGCGAGGGCGACTTCCGCCCGACGCCGAGCGAGTTCACCTGCGCGGGCTGTCCCGCGCTCGACCGCGTCTGCGCGGGCCCGCGGCTCGTCGTCGCGGAGGAGCCGGCGGTCTACGCCGAGGCCTGATCTCCGACGCCGGCCGTGCGTTCGGAGCCGGTCGCCCCGAGCGCTTGTGTTCCACGGCCCCGTCCCGGGTTGGCGGTCCCGGCTCACGGATCCGCGCCCAGAGCCGGGAACGAACTTCGTGATGTGAAACACAAGCATTCGGGGTGCCGGCGCGCCGCTCTGAGCCGCACGCCATACGCTCTCGCCGATGGCCCGGAGCTACGTCAGGGAGGCCCGCCGGCGGGTCGGCCCCAAGCGCGACCGCATCCGGCCGATCATCGACCGCCTCGCGGAGGCCCACCCCGACGCGACCATCGCGCTGCGCTTCCGCGACGACCTCGAGCTCCTCGTCTCCGTGATGCTGTCGGCTCAGACGACGGACGTCACGGTCAACCGGGTCACCGAGAGCCTGTTCCGGAAGTACCGCACCCCCGAGGACTACCTCGCCGTCCCGCTGGCCGAGCTCGAGGCCGACATCCGCCCGACCGGGACCTACCGGCAGAAGGCGAGGAACCTGCGTGGAGCCATGATCATGCTCGTCGAGGAGTACGACGGCGAGGTCCCGGACCGCCTCGCCGAGCTCGTCCGCCTCCCCGGCGTCGGGCGGAAGACCGCCAACGTCGTCGCCTCCGAGCGCGGTGCAACCCAGGGAATCGTCGTCGACACGCACGTCCGCCGGCTCTCGCAACGGCTGGGCCTGACGAGAGAGGACGACCCGGTGAAGATCGAGCGCGACCTCGTCCGGCTAGTCCCGCGGGCGGACTGGGCGCGCTTTCCCCATCTGCTCATCTGGCACGGCCGACGCGTCTGCATCGCTCGCGACCCGCGCTGCGAAGCCTGCGTCCTCGTCGACCTCTGTCCCTCGAGCCGCGTCTAGCGCGGCGCGAGCGCGACGAGCAGCCCGCCGTTCTCGTCGTAGGCGGGGAAGAAGTCGGCGCGCACGACCTTGCGGAGCCCGGCGTGCGTCTTGAGCGTCAGCTTCTGGTCGAAGCGGCGGACTCCCCACTCGAGCACGAGCGCGGCAGGCGTCGGGCCGTCGCCGCCGGGCTCGAAGAGGCTGTCCACCTCGCTGCCGAGGAGGTCGCGCTCCTGGTACCCGGTCAGCTCGAAGACCCCCTGGCCGGCGGCGATCACGCGGCCGACCCTGTCGCACACGAGGAAGCCCGTCCCCGGAGCGGGGTAGTAGTCGTCCATGATCTCGAACAGGAAGCCGAAGCCGCAGCTGGAGCACGCGACCGGCTGACCGGTCAGGCCCTCGCGGCCGTCGTCGTCGACCGACCGCCGCTGGCAGTTCGGGCAGATGAAGTAGGGCACGAGGAAACGCTAGCGCGCGGGACGCGCCCTCCGTGGCACCTAGCTGCGGGGCGCGGCGAGCGCGTCCAGCTGGCGGCCGCGCTCCGCCGCGAGCCACCGCTCGGCGTCGAGGGCGGCCATCGTCCCCGACGCTGCCGCCGTCACGGCCTGGCGGTAGACGTGGTCCTGCACGTCGCCGGCGGCGAAGACGCCCGGAATGTTCGTCTCGCTGCTCTTGCCCTTCGTGATCAGGTAGCCCGCCTCGTCCATGTCGAGCTGGCCCTTGAAGAGCCCGCTCGAGGGATCGTGTCCGATCGCGACGAACAGGGCGTCCGCCGGGATCTCGGTCCGCTCGCCGGTCTTGACGTTGCGGACGACGACCCCCGTGACGACGTCGCCGCCCACCACCTCCTCGACGACGGAGTCGAGCACGAACTCGATCCTCTCGTTGCTCCTGGCGCGGTCCTCCATGATCTGCGAGGCGCGGAAGACGTCGCGACGGTGGACGACCGTCACCTTCGATGCGAACTTGGCGAGAAACGTGGCCTCCTCCATGGCCGAGTCGCCGCCGCCGACGACGACGACCTCGCGGTCGCGGAAGAAGGCCGCGTCGCAGACGGCGCAGTAGGAGACGCCGCGGCCCTGGAGGCTGCGCTCGGACTCGAGGCCGAGCTGGCGGGCGTTCGCGCCCGTGGCGACGATCACCGTCTCCGCTCGGTACTCGTCCTCGCCCACCCACACGCGGAACGGGCGCTCCGAGAAGTCGACCTTCGTGACGTCGTCCGTCACGAACTCGGCGCCGAAGCGCGCCGCCTGCTTGCGGAACTCCTGCATCATCTCGGGGCCCAGCACGCCGGCGGGGTAGCCGGGATAGTTCTCGACGTCGCTCGTGATCATCAGCTGGCCGCCCCAGTTGACCCCTTCGAACACGAGGGGCTTCATGTTCGCCCGGGCCGTGTAGAGCGCGGCGGTATACCCGGCGGCCGCTCCGCCGATCACGATCACCTCGCGCACGTCGCTTGCGTTCACTCGAATCCTCTCTTCGTCAGGGGTGTTCCCAGGTGCAGATGCCTACTAGTCTTGTTAACGATCGGGCCGGAGTCCCTGTTCCGTCGTCAGCGTCCACGGCCCGCACGGAAACCTACAGGGGGCGAGCGATAGCACGAACCGTCACGTGGGACGAGCTCCGCGACCTCGCCGGCTTCGAGGCGGAGAAGGGCTTCGCGATCAGCGTCTACCTCGATCTCGAGCCGCGGGTGCTCGCCAACGCCAGCGACGCGCAGACCCGTCTCAACTCGCTCCTCGAGGAGGGGGCGAGGTCGAACGGCGTCCGCGGGCGCGAGCTGACGCACGCGCAGAAGCAGGGGCTCAAAGCCGACTTCGAGCGGATTCGCCGCTACTTCGAGCTCGAGTTCGAGCTGAACGGCGCGCACGGCCTCGCGATCTTCTGCGCGGGGCTGGACAACGTCTGGCGCCCGCTTCCCCTCACCGAGGTCGTCGCGGACCGGATCAGGGTCGGCCCGCGCCTCTACCTCGCTCCGCTCGTGCCGCTCGTCGGCCGTGGCGAAGGCGCGCTCGTGCTCGCCGTCAGCCGCGAGCAGGGTCGCTTCTACCGGCTCCGGGCGGGTCGGCTTCAGGACCTCGCCGACTACTTCGACGAGCAGCCGCGGCGACACGACCAGGGCGGGTGGGCCCAGGCGCGGCTCCAGCGACACGCCGACGAGCGCGCGGCCGAGCACCTCCGGCGCGTGGCGGACGTCCTCGACACGCTCGTCCGCCGGCTCCACGGACCGCGGGTGGTCGTCGTCGCGCTCGAGGAGACGTGGGCCGAGTTCGCCGGCTTCCTCTCGCAGGAGACCCGCGCGGCTGTCGCGGGGGTGGCCCAGGCGGAGGCGCACGCAACCCCCGCGGAGCTCCTCGAGGTCGCGGTTCCGGTGCTCGAGCGCTGGCGCGACGAGCGCGAGAGGGAGGTGGTCGAGCGCTGGCGCGACGAGGCCGGCCGGGATGGGAGGGCTGCGTCCGGCTGGGCCTCGACGCTCGAGGCCGCGTCGGACGGGCGGGTCGACCTCCTGCTCTTCCGCGAGGGAGTGACCCGGGCCGTCAGGCGCTGCCCTGCCTGCGGCCGGCTCGCGGCGGAAGGGAGCAAGTGTCCGCTGGACGGAACGCAGCTCGAGGACTGTGAGGACGGCCTCGACCTCGCGGTCCATCAGACGCTCGCGCACGGAGGCACGGTCTGGGCCGTGCGCCACCGCGACGACCTCGATCCCGCCGACGGGATCGGCGCCCTCCTCCGCTACTAGGCCTGCGCCGGGGCCTCGAGGGCCGTGTCCCGGTCGTCCGCCGGGACGTCGTCGGCGTCCGAGACGGGCAGCTCGAAGAAGAACGTCGAGCCCTCGCGCTCCAGCGAGGCCACCCAGATCCGCCCGCCCATCCTGCGCACCAGCTCGCGGCAGATGTAGAGGCCAAGCCCGGTGCCGCCGACGCCTCGCCTGAGGTTGGGATCGAGCCGGTAGAACTTCTCGAAGATCCGCTCCTGCTCGCGGAGCGGTATCCCGAGGCCCTCGTCGCGGACGGCGAAGAGCACCCGCGAGACCCGGCCCTCGACGGAGACGTGGACCTGCCCGCCGGCAGGCGAATACTTCACCGCGTTCTCGACGAGGTTGGCGAGCACCTGCCGGAGCATGTCCGGGTCGGCTGCGACCGCGGGGATCTCGTCGGCCGCGTCGAGGTCGATCCCGACGCCCTCGGGGAGGTGCGTCCGCGCGGCCTCGACCACCTCGGCGACGAGCGGGACGGAGTCGCACCGCTCGGTCGACTGCGCGAACGTGCCCATGTCCAGCCTGCTGGCCTCCAGCACCTGGTCGATGATCCGCGCGAGCCGGTCCGACTCGGAGGCGATCACCGACAGGAGCCGCGCGCGTCCCTCGTCGTCGAGCTCGAGGTTGCGCCGCCGCAGGGTGACCGCGGCGCCGTAGACCGCCGCGACCGGCGTCCGCAGCTCGTGCGAGACCGTGGCCACCAGCTCGCTCTTCAGCCGCTCGATGCCGCGCTCCTCGGTGAGGTCGCGCAGGGTGTAGACGGTCCCGTCGGGAACCCGGACCGCTGAGATCGAGATCCAGAGCTCCCGGTCGCCGATCTCGAGCGGGAGCGTCTCGGCGTGCCCGGCGGCGGGGACGGGCGCGCTCGCCACCGGGACGAGCGGCGCGATCGCGCGCCAGCCGGGAAGCACGTCCTCCGGCGCCCGCCCGACGACCTCGTCCGCGGTCACGCCCGTGACGGCGGCGATGGCCGGGTTCCAGAGGCGTACGACCCCCGCCCGATCGACGAAGAAGACGCCGTCGCCGACGTGGGCGAGCACCCGGGCGGCCCGCTCGCGCTCCTCGAGCACCTCCTCCTGGAGGCGGGCGCGCTCGAGGACGTCGCCCGTCTCCTTGGCGATCAGCTCGGCCACCGTCACCGCGAGGGCATCGAACCGGCGGGGCGCGCGGACGGCGTAGAAGGTCAGCGTGCCCACGGGGCGGCCCTCGTGCCGCATGGGGACGACGAGGGCGCTCCGGGCCCCGACCGCCCGCGCGAGATCCATCGTCAGTCGCCGTTCGCGGGCAACGTCCCTGACCACCAGCGGCTTCCCCAACGACAGGAGGATCTGGTTGAAGTCGTCGGAGACGTCGATCTCGAAGCCGCGCCACGCCGGATCCGGGATCCGGCTCGCGGCCTGGCAGGTCAGGGTGCGGCGGTCGTTGTCGTAGAGGAGCAGGACGGCCGCGTCGGCCCCCACGGCGGGCGCCGCCGCGTCGAGGATGGCGCCGCCGAGCTCCTCGATCGACCCGGAGCGGGAGCTCAGGCGCGCGATCTTCCCGAGCACGTCGAGCTCGCGGATGCGGTCCGAGCGCTCGGCGCCCTCGCGGAGGCTCGCGCGTCCCCGGCGTGTGCCGAGGGCGACCAGCACGGCCGTGGCGAGGATGGCCGCGACGACGGTGACCGTGACGAACGCGGCCGAGTCGACGGATGGCCCGTCGCCGATCGAGATCCCGAAGAGGATGAACTGCTGACACGCCGCTCCGACGAGGAGGAGCCCCGCGGAGAGCGTCAGCGCGGCGCCGGCGAAGGTGCGCTCGCGCCACCACGCGCGGAGCAGGAGGAAACCCAGTCCGAGCAGGGCGACGCCGAGCCACAGGAAGAACCAGCCGAACTCCACCGCAGTATCCCGGGCGAGTATACGAACCGGTGCCGCGCCCGGTTCTAGGCGGCGTCGGCCGCGTGCGGCAACTCGGCGAGCTCGCCCTGGGGCGCGTCGGGAAGGGTCGACTCCGACTCGCCGGCTCGCTCGAGCTTCGTCTCGAAGCGGGAGAGCCGCCGCTCCGACTCGCCGTACTTCGTCTGCGCATTGCCAATGTGCCTGCCGACGAGGTCGAAGTCGGTCTTGAACCGGGCGAAGTCACGGTTCAGGTCGGCGACGTAGGTCATCACCTCGCGCGCGTGCTCCTCGATCTGCAGGCCCTTGAAGCCCTGGGCGAGGGTGAGCAGGTAGCTGTAGAAGGTGTTCGGGGAGACGGGGAAGACCTTCCGCTTCTGCGCGTGCTCGACCGGGTTCGCGTCGCCTCCGATGCGGTTGCAGACGAGCTCGTAGTAGACGCCCTCGACGGGGAGGTACATGAACGCGAACTCGTACGTGCCCTCCTCCGGACGGATGTACTTCTCGGCGATCGCGTCGATGTGGCCCTTCACGTCGCGGGCGAACGCCTTGGCGTGGAGCTCGCGGGTCACGTCGTCGCCGGCCTCGGTGAAGCGCTGGAAGTTGTCGAGCGGGAACTTCGCGTCGACGGGGATGAGGGCGCCGTCGAGCTTGATGACCGCGTCCACCCGCTCCCCGCTCGTGAAGCCGTGCTGGAGCGCGATACTTGCCCGCGGGGAGCACGTCCGCGAGGAGCTGCTTGAGCATGAGCTCGCCCACGCCGCCACGGGCCTTGGGCGGGCGCAGCATCTGCTCGAAGCGCTCGAGGCCCTTCAGCCGCTCGTTCATCTGCGTGGTCGTCTCGCCGACCTTGCCGAGGCCTTCGTGCATGCTCGCCGAGGTCTTCGTCATGCCCTCCAGGCGCCGGTCGACCTTGACGTCCATCTCGCCGAGCCGGCGGTCGACCTTCGAGTCGAGCTCGCCGAAGCGACGGTCCATCGTCTCGGTCATCCCCGCGAGGCGGCGGTCGATCTCGGCGCTTCGCCCGGCCAGCTCCTCGGTGCTCGCAGCGCGGAGCCCAGCGAGCTCGGCCCGGAGCACGCGGACGAGCCACAGGGCGCCGAGCCCGAGCGCGGCGGCGAGGACGACGAGGATGACAAGGCTCCCGATCATGGGCCGACGAACAGTAGAGAGGCGGTCGGACGGAACCGGTTCCTTAAGCGCCAAATCCGGCGAGCCCGAGGGCTTACCGGATCTGGCAGGCGCGAGCGTACAAACGCCGGAGCGAGCCGGTCAAGCGGCGATCGGGCGAAGAATCCGCAAAGTGCGGACTTTTCCGATAGAACCCGTCCAGTGCGCCGTTCCGTCACCGTCGCCTGCGCCCAGGTCGAGCCCGTCGTCCTCGACCGGGAGGCGAGCCTCGCGCGCCTGGACGCCGTCGCCGGCGAGGCGGCCGGAGCAGGAGCGGAGCTCGTCGTCTTCCCGGAGGCGTTCATCCCCGCGTATCCCTCCTCGGCGTGGGCGCGGTTCCTCGCGGGCTGGGACGACCCACGCGCGAAGGCGGCTTTCGCGCGCCTCGCCGCGGAGTCGGTCGAGGTGCCCGGCCCGGCCGCCGACCGTCTCGGCGAGATCGCGCGCGAGCACGGCATCTGGCTCGTGACCGGGGTGACCGAGATCGACCCCGAGCGGCCGGGAACCCTCTACAACACGCTTCTCTACCACGACCCCGAGGGCGCGCTCGCGCTCCACCACCGGAAGCTCGTCCCCACGAACCACGAGCGCCTCATCTGGGGGCAGGGCGACGGACGCGGGCTCCGGGCGATCGAGACCGGCTTCGGCCGCCTCGGCGGGCTCATCTGCTGGGAGAACTACATGCCGCTCGCCCGCTTCTCCCTCTACGAGTCGGGGGTCGAGCTCTACATCGCGTCCACCGCCGACGACGCCGACGCGTGGCAGGCGACGCTCGTCCACATCGCGCGCGAGTCGCGGGCGTTCGTGATCGCCCCGTCCCACTTCCAGCGCACGGCCGCCTACCCCGAGGACTTCCCCCTCCTCGAGGAGCTCGCGGAGATCGAGATCCTCGGCCGGGGCGGCAGCGCGATCCTCGGGCCGGACGGCGCCTACCTCGCCGGGCCGCTCTACGACGAGGAGGGGATCCTCTACGCGGAGCTCGATCCCGCCCGCCTGCACGAGGAGCGGCAGCGCTTCGACCCCGCCGGCCACTACCACCGGCCCGACGTCCTCAAGCTCGAGGTCAACTTCCCGCCCGGCCAGTGAGCACAGGCCGACCATCCCTCGCGCCCCGGAGCGACTTCCCGGTGCTCGACGAGGTCGTCTACCTGAACACCGGCTCGATCGGCCTCGAGGCGCTGCCCGTGCAGCGGGCGGCGGAGGAGCTCGGGTCGCAGATCGCCGGGCGCGGCACGGTCGGGTTCGACGACGAGATCGAGCAGCGAATCGGCGACGTCCCCCGGGCGGCGGTCGCGCGGCTCCTCGGCGCGAGGCCGGACGACGTCGCGGTGGTGACACACGCGACCGAGGCGCTCTGCCAGGTCGCGTGGTGGCTGAAGCCCGGGGAGGGGGAGAACGTCGTCTCCGCCGACCTCGAGTTCCCCAGCGTCACCTACCCGTGGCTCCGGCTCGCCCGCGACACCGGCGTCGAGGTTCGCCTGGCGCGGGCGCTCCACGACCCTGCGTCGTTCTCCCTCGAGACGATCGCCTCGGTCGTGGACGAGCGCACCTCCGTCATCTGCGTGAGCCACGTCCAGTACGCGACGGGCCACCGGCTCGACCCGGCCGGACTGGTCGAGCTCGCGCGCTCCGTCGGGGCGACGCTCGTCCTCGACGCGACGCAGTCCGCCGGGGTCGTCCCGCTCGACGCCCCCGGCCTCGGCGTCGACGTGGTCGTCTCGTCCGGCTACAAGTGGCTCTGCTCGGCGCCGGGGGCGGGCATCTGCTACCTGCGTCCCGAGCTCTGGGAGCGGCTCGACCCGCCCTTCGTCGGGTGGCGCTCGACCGAGGACGCGATCGCGTTCGACGCGACGACCATCCCGCTCGCCCGCTCGGCGCGGCGGCTCGAGTACTCGACGCCGGCGTACGCCGCCGGCGCGGCGCTCTCGGCCGCGGTCGACTACCTGCTCGACCTCGGGATCGAGAACGTCCTCGCGCACGACCTCGCTCTCGCCGGCGAGCTCCGTGCCGGCGTCGAGCGGCTCGGCGCGGAGGTCCTGACGCCGGCGGAGGACGACGGGCGCGCGGGCATCGTCATCGCCAGGTTCCCGGGCCGGGACGGCGTCGAGATCGCCACGCGTCTGGGAGACGCGGGCGTGATCGTCTCTCCGCGCCTCGGCGCAGTCCGGTTCTCGCTCCACGCCTTCAACGACTCCTCCGACGTGGAGCGCGCGCTCGGGGCGCTCGCCGAGATCTTCTAGCGCGCACTGTTCGCCGGCAGGCCCAGGCCTTACGCTTGCCCGCGTGGAGTGGGCGCGCTACTTCGACGAGCGCACGGAGACCATGCCGCCCGTCTGGACGCGCCGCCTCGAGGACGAGCTGCTCGGCGAGCAGATCCGGCGCTGCTACGACCGGGCGCCCTTCTACCAGCGCAAGCTCTCCGAGGCCGGCGTCAGGCCGGAGCACGTCCAGACGGTCGAAGACCTGCGCCGCCTCCCCTTCACGACGAAGGACGAGCTGCGCGAGTCTCAGGCCGCCGAGCCGCCGCTCGGGGACTTCGCCTGCGCCGATCCGATCGACGTCGTCCGCTTCCACCTCACCTCGGGGACGACAGGGAAGCCGCTCGTCCTCGGCTACACGGCCGAGGACCTGCGCACGTCGGCCCGCATCGGCGCCCGCGCGCTCTGGTCCGCCGGGATCAGGCCCGACGACACCGTGCTCCACTGCATGAGCTACAGCTTCTACACAGGCGGCCTCGTCGATCACGCCGCGATCGAGGAGACCGGCGCCACCGTCGTCCCCGTCGGGCTCGGCCAGACAGTCCGGCTGCTCGAGCTCTGGGAGGATCTGCGCCCGACCGCGCTCTTCTCGACGCTCACCTACCCCCTGTACCTCGCGGACGCCGCTCGGGAGCGGGGTGCCGATCCGCGCTCGCTCGGCCTGGCGAAGCTCATCGTCTCGGGCGAGCCCGGCGGGCAGATGGCGGCCACCCGCCGAGGCGTCGAGGAGGCATGGGGCGCGACCCTCGGGGACACCTACGGGCTCTCGGACGTCTGGGGCACGCTCGCGGGGGAGTGCGAGGAGGGGGAGGGCCTCCACTTCTCGGGCCAGGACGGGACCCTCGTCGAGCTCGTCGACCCGGAGAGCGGCGAGCCTGTCGGGATCGAGGCGGGGGCCCGGGGCGAGCTCGTCTACACCCATCTCGCGCGCGAGGCGACACCGGTCGTCCGGTTCCGCTCGCGCGACGTCGCCGAGATCGTCGGCGGCGAGTGCCCGTGCGGGCGCACCGGTTTCCGCTTCCGTGTCGCCGGGCGGAGCGACGACATGTTCCGGGTGCGCGGCGTCAACGTCTTCCCCAGCGCGGTCGGCGAGCTTCTCCGGGAGCACGGGGTCGACCGCTTCGCCGTCGTCCTCGAGACCTTCCCGGTCGAGCCACCCGTCGAGATCCTGGTCGAGGGTGCCTCGGAGGACGGCGACGCGCTCGCCCGGGCGGTGAAGACGCGCCTGGGCTTCACCTGCGTCGTCCGCCCGTCCACCTTGCCGCGGACGGAGGGGAAGGCGAAGCTCGTCTACCGGGTCTACGAGGGCGAGGAGCCGCCGGAGTGACGGTGCGGCTCGAGCAGGAGGGTTCCGGAGCATGGATCCGCTGGGCGCGGCCCGAGCGGCTGAACGCGTGGAATGGAGAGACGCTCGCCGCGCTCGGCGACGCGCTCGCCCAGGCGGGGCGGGGCGACGCGCGCGCGATCGTGCTCGCCGGTGAGAGAGGGGCGTTCTCCTCGGGCGACGACCTCGGCGAGACGGCCGACCTCACGCCCGAGGAGTGGGCGGGGACCCTGACCGCGTTCAACCGCCTCACGCGCGAGGTCGTGGCGGCGCGCCAGCCCGTGATCGCCGCCGTGGACGGCGTGTGCGTCGGCGGCGCGTTCGAGCTCGCGGTCGCGTGCGACATCCGCCTCGCGAGCCCGCGCTCGCGGCTCGGGTGCCCCGAGGTAGCGATCGGCCTCTCGGTCTCGAACGGCTTCAGCCTTCTCGCGCCGCGGGCCGCGCGTCGGCTCGTCCTCACCGGCGAGCTCGTCGGGGCCGAGGAGGCGCTCGCGCTCGGGCTCGTGGACGTCGTCGTCGACGACGTCGAGTCTGAGGCCCGCCGCCTCGTCGAGCGGATCGCGGGGCTCGGGCCGCTCGCCGTGGCCGGGTCGAAGCGGCTTCTCGACGAAGGGCAGCGAGAAGCGCTCGAACGGGCGCTCGACCGCGAGGCGGGTCTCTGCGAGCAGCTCTTCGAGACGGCCGACGCGCATGAGGGGCTCGCCGCGTTCCTCGAGAAGCGCGCGCCGCGCTTCCGTGGGGCCTAGAGCTCGATCGAGCCGTCGTCGCGAATCGTCCAGCCCGGGTTGTGGGCGACCTCCCACGGATGCCCGTCCGGATCGACGAAGACGCCCGAGTAGCCGCCCCAGAAGGTCGTGCCGGCCGGCCGTGCGATCGTCGCCCCCGCCTGCTCCGCCGTCGCCATGACGGCGTCGACCTCCGCCGGCGACCGGACGTTGTGGGCGAGTGTCACGCCGCCCCAGCCGCCGGAGTCGGCCACGCCGCTGTCCTCGGCGAGCTGCTCGCGGCTCCAGAGGGCGAGGATCATTCCACCCGCCTGGAAAAAGACGACGTCGTCGCCCGCTCCGGCGCCCGTCGTCCAGCCCAGGCCCTCGTAGAACGCCCGCGCGCGGGCGAGGTCGGCGACGCCCAGCGTGACGAGGCTGACCCGCTGCTCCATCGCCGGAAGGCTAGCGTCGCACCCGGGATGGAGCGCTTTCCGAAGGTGAATCGGGGAAACCGCTGACGCTCGACGCGGCCATCACCGGATACCGCCGGCCGGGGAGTCGGCGAGGATCTGGCCGATGACCGTTCGCGGAGCGACATTCCTCGGAATCGGAAGCATGATCGGCGCCGGCATCTTCGCGCTCCTCGGCGAGGCCGGCGCGGTCGCCGGCGCCGCGGTCTGGATTTCGTTTCTGATCGGCGGCATCGTGGCCGCACTGCTCGGGTACGTCTGCGTCAAGCTCGGGACCCGTTTCCCGAGTTCGGGCGGACTCATCACCTACCTGATCGAAGGGTTCGGGAAGGGGCGGCTCGTCGGGATCGCATCCTGGCTCGGGTACATCGCCGCGATCGTGATCGTCTGCGCCATGGTCGCCGTCTCGTTCGGGAGCTACGCAACCTCGCTCTTCGTCGGCGACGACGCCGCGGGGTGGTGGGACAACGTCTTCGTGACCGCGCTCATCTTCACGATGGTGGCTGTGAACATGGTCGGAGCCACGTTCGTCGCGCGGGCCCAGTCGCTGATCGTCACGGGCGTGCTCGCGGTGTTCGCCGTCTTCATCGTCGTGACCATCTCCGACATCGATCTCGGGCTCCTGGCCTTCAGCGGATACCCGTCGTTCTCGAAGATCGTCGCGAGCGTCGCCCTGACCTTCTTCGCGTACCTCGGCTTCAACGTCATCACCTTCACCGCCGGCGACCTGCGCGACCCCGCTCACGATCTTCCCAGGGCGACGTACCAGGCTTTGGGAGTCACGTCGCTCACCTACGTCCTGATCGCGCTCGGCGTGTTCGGCACTCTCACCGTCGCCGAGGTCATCCAGTACGGGGAGACCGCGATCGCGGAAGCGGCCCGACCGACGCTCGGCGAGGCAGGCTTCACGGTCATGGCGGTCGCCGCGCTGCTCTCGACCGCGGGCGCGACGAACGCGACGCTCTACGCTTCGTCGAACTTGACGGGGATGCTGGCAGCGGAGGGACTCTTCCCGCCCTTCTTCGGAGTGAGCACCCGCTTCAGGGCGAGGTCCGGGTTGTTCATCACGGCGGGGCTGGTCCTCCTCGTCGCGAACCTCGTCGACCTCTCGTCGATCGCCTCGGTGGGGAGCGCGGTCGCGCTCATGATCTTCATCCTCATCGGCGTAGCCGGGTACAGACGGCGAGCGGACACCGGGAGCAACGCCGCGATCGTCGTGCTGGCCATCTCGGTGACGGCGGTCGTGCTCGGGTTCTTCGCCGTGGACACGCTGCAGAACGCGCCCGAGACCTTCTGGGCGATCATCGCGATCGCAGTCCTCGCGGTCCTTCTGGACGGCCTGTGGACGCGGTACCGCGACCGGCGGCAGGGCGAGGGAAGAGCGCATTCTTCGGCAGGTTGAAACGGGAGGCCGGGCGGAGCCGGCAGGACGAACACGCGTTCGCTATGCTGACCGGCGGGCCCTCTACGCTCCGCGTCCCCGATGCGCGACTTCTTCGGTCCCGATGGGCGGCTCGCCGCCTCGCTTCCGGGCTTCGAGCCGCGGGCGGAGCAGGCAGCGCTCGCGCAGGAGGTCGCCGACGCCCTCGACCGCGGCCAGCACCTCCTCGCGGAAGCGGGGACCGGGACGGGGAAGAGCCTCGCCTACCTGATCCCGGCGCTCGCCTCCGGCAAGCGCGTCGTCGTCGCCACGGCGACGAAGGCACTGCAGGGGCAGCTCCTGACGAAGGACGTCCCGGCGGCGGCCGCGGCGCTGGGGCGCGACGTGGACGTCGCCGTCCTGAAGGGTCGCGGGAACTACCTCTGCCGTCGCAGCGTCCACGGCCTGGAGCTCCTGGGCGGGTCGAGCGGAGCGCTCTTTCGCTCCCCGGAGGACGCCCGTGAGTTCGAGCGGCTGCGCGACTGGATCGAGACGACGGAGACGGGCGACCGGGCGGAGCTCTCCTTCGAGCCCGGCGCGACGCTCTGGGCCGAGCTCGCCGTCGGGCCCGACCGCTGCGCCGGCCGACGCTGTCCCTTCGCGGGAACCTGTTTCTCGGAGCGGGCGCGGGAGCGGGCCGCCGAGGCCGAGCTCGTCGTCGCGAACCACGCCCTCTACTTCGCCGACCTCGCTCTTCGCGCGAGGACCGGCGACGGCGCAGGAGTGCTTCCCGACCACGACGCGGTCGTCTTCGACGAGGCCCACAAGCTCGAGGAAGGGGCCGCCGCGTGGTTCGGCGGGCGCGTCTCGCTCGGACGCCTCCGCCAGCTCCTGCGCGACGTCGAGCGCGCCTGCCGCGAGTCCGGGAGAACGGTCCCGCGCCGGCCTCTCGAGGAGATCGACCGCCGGGCCGAGGAGCTCCTCGCGGGGCTCGACCCGGGCCGTGGGCGGCGACGCCTGACGTCTGCCGACGTCGAGGCGGCCTCCGCGCCGGCCGCCGCCCTCGACCGGGCGCTCGTCGGGCTGGCCGAGGCGCTCCGCGGCGGAAGCGAGGATCTCGACCAGCTCGCGCGGCGCGCCCTCGGCGTCGTCGACGACGTGGGAGCGTGCCTGACCGTGGACGGAGACGAGACCGTCTCCTGGGCGGAGGAGGGCGCGCTCCAGTGGGCTCCGGTCGACGTCGCCGAGATCCTGCGCGGCGCCCTGTGGGAGCGTGAGGTCGTCTCCGTGCTCGTCTCGGCGACCCTCGAGTCGCGCTTCCTGCGGAGCCGGCTCGGGCTGGACGACGCGCGCGAGGTCTCGCTCGCCTCGCCCTACGACTATCGCGAGCAGGCGCTCGTCTACGTCCCGCGCGCGTTCCCCGAGCCGCGGTCCTCGGGCTACGACGCGCGCGTCGCCGACGAGGTCATCGCCTTGTGCCGGCTCTCGCGGGGGCGGGCCCTCGTGCTCACGACCTCCTACCGTGCCCTCGACGAGCTCGCCGAGCGCGCGGTCCCGCGGATCCCGTTCCCCGTGCTGATCCAGGGCGACGCGCCCCGCGAGCGCCTGCTCAAGAACTTCCGGGAGGACGTCGATTCCATTCTCATGGCCACGCAGACCTTCTGGCAGGGCGTCGACGTCCAGGGCGAGTCGCTCTCGCTCCTCGTCATCGACAAGCTCCCCTTCAGCGCGCCCGGAGACCCGCTCGTCGAGGCCCGCTGCGAGCGGATCGCGCGCCGCGGCGGCGATTGGTTCTCCGAGTACGCGCTCCCCTCGGCCGTGCTCCAGCTGCGGCAGGGGTTCGGACGCCTGATCCGTGGCCACGGCGACAGCGGCGTCGTCGCCGTCCTCGACCCCCGCCTGCGCACACGCGCGTACGGCCGGCGCTTTCTCGAGGCCCTTCCTCCGGCTCCCCTGGTCGACGATCTGGGCGCCGTGGCGGACTTCTTCGGCGCCGGCGCGCGAGCGACCGGCTGATACCGTTTTTCGTCGCTTGGCCAAGAAGAAGAAGACCCGCGTCCCCAGCCCTCCGAAGCGCTCGGTCCAGGCCCCGCGGCCCTACCGCGAGGAGCGGAGCGCGCGCCGAACGCGCATGCTCGTCGTCGCGATCGTCGGCGTGCTCGCCGTCGCCGCGGCGGCGGTCGGCATCGCGTTCGCGACCTCGGGCGGGAGCAGCGCGGACGACGGCGCCGTCGCCGGATCGGGGAACTGCGTCCGCCAGACCTACCCGGCGCTCAAGGCGGGACACGTCCTCGATCTCCCGAAAGGGTACGAGTACGACTCGATCCCCGCCTCGAGCGGGCTGCACAACCCGACGCCGGCGATCTGGAACCTCTACGACCAGCCCGTCCCGCAGATCCACCTGGTCCACAACCTCGAGCACGGAGGCGTCGTCGTCCAGTACGGGAGCGAGATGTCGGACGAGACGGTGGCGCAGCTGGCCGACTGGTACCAGCAGGACCCCCGCGGTCTGATCGTCGCCCCGCTCGCGCCCGAGCTCGAGACGGAGGCACCCGCGCTCGCGGACAAGGTCGTCCTCACCGCCTGGTCGCACGCGATGCGCTGCACGGGCTTCGACGAGGCCGCCTTCGGCGGGTTCCTCGACGACTTCCGGGGGCCGCAGGGCGACAATCCCGAGAAGTTCCCCCTGGACGCGTTACAGCCCGGCTCGACGTAACGTGCCCTAGCCGGGGTGGCGGAACGGTAGACGCGGGGGGCTTAAAACCCTCTGCCCGCAAGGGCGTGTGAGTTCGAATCTCACCCCCGGCACTGGCGGCGACCTGTTTCGGGCAGGCCGAGGCTAGGGCCCGAGGTTGCGGCCTTCCCCGGGCCCGGCGCCTCCGCTTGGGGCGGCCCCGGCCGTCTCGCGGGTGAACGCCTCCCGAGGACGCGGCCATCTTCGGGCGGCTGTTCCGACCCACACGTTAAGAGTCGACCGAGCGAAAAAAGTTCCGCTTACTTCGCGAAGTCGCACTCGACCTATGGGTGGTGAGCGCATGACTTGGCGGCCGAAGTGGGATACGATCCGCGCCCAGGTTCTCCGCTTCCATGCCTATGCAGCACGGCCTCGTACAGGCTCCTCGTCCCCGCGGCCCCTCTCCGGAGGCTGCCGGCACGGTCGTGCACGGGCTCTTCGAGGAGCACGGACGCTGTGTCTACACGCTCTGCCGGCATCTCCTGCGCGATCCCGTCGAGGCGGAGGACGCCGCGCAGCAGACGTTCCTCTCGGCCCATCGCAGCATTCTCGGCGGCACCGCGCCGCGCGACCCGGCGGGCTGGCTCGCCGCCATCGCGCGCAACGAGTGTCGCGGCAGGATTCACGCGCGGATGGCCGAGCCCCTGCCCCTCGCCGTGACGGAGGGCGTCGGCGACGCTGTCGAGGACGTCGCCCGCCGCCGGGCCGACGTCAGGGAGCTCTACGACGCGATCACGGAACTGCCCGACCCGCAGCGGGAAGCCGTCGTCTTGCGCGAGATCTGCGGGCTCAGCTACGACGAGATGAGCGAGCGCTCCGGGCTCCCTGTCTCGTCGGTGAAGTCCGTCCTCTTCCGCGCAAGGCAAAGCCTCAGGTCGAGGTTGAGCTCCGTGCGTGCGGTCGCGAGCGCCGGGAGCATCGCGCTCGCGGTCCGCGACTCGATCTTCCAGGCGCTGACGGGCTACGGCTCCGGCGAGGCGGCCGGCACGGTCGTCAAGCTCGTGTCGCTGCCGGTCGCCGCGAAGCTCGCCGCCGCGACGGCGAGCGTCGCGATCGTCGGCACCCTCGGCGCGGGATCCGCGCCTCGCTCGGCCGATCCGGCCGCGAGCGCGAAGCGCCAGCCGTCCGCCGCGACCACCCGGGAAGCACGCCCGGCTCCGAAGCGGGTGGAGACCGTGGCCGTCCTGGCGGCTGCGCACTCGTCCGCGAACGCCGCGGCTCGAACGGCCTCCTCCGGCCATGCCTCGAAGTCCACGGGTGCCCTGCGGAACCAGGTGGCCCGACCCGCTCCCGCCGTGACCGACCCGAGCACCCGCCCCCAGTTGGGCGAGGGCCCGGAGGCGCAGGACGAGTCCTGGCGAACGCACGACGATCCCGAGCCGGCATGGCGCCACGACCGGTGCAGGGAGCGGGAGAGGAGCAGCTGGCGAGGCTCGTGGTCCTGGGACGATCGAGGCCGCTGGAGCCGCTGCCACCGCGATGACGGCGACCAGCCGGCGCCGCCCGAGCCGGGCGAGGGGACCGGAAACGGGGAGGACGACGGCGGGCTGCCGCCATGGATGCCCGAGATCCCGGAGGGCCCGGATGCGAGCCCGGAGCTCCCCGCCGAGCAGCCGGCGACGCCCGAAGCGCCCTCCGAGCCGCCCGCCGGTCAGGACGACACTTGCGGCCGGCGACGCCGGGGCTCCCGCCGAACCTGCCGCCTCAGTCGACCCTGCGATCCCCTGACGGCAGCGGTCGCCTCCCGGGACCGACCGTTCGGGGGGAGTCGGTCCGTTCCCACTTGGAATCCGGGGCGAAAACGCTCATGCTGAGCACGGGCACCAGTTCCACGCGGTGGCGGGGGGAACCGAAGGGACGAGAGGGATGAGAGTCGAGCTCGCGAAACGGACGATCGCTGCCGCTGGCGTTCTGGCGGCTGCCTTCGCGCTGGCCGGGGCGGCGTCGGCGACGGGGACTCCCTCGACCTGGGAGCTCACCCGCGAGTGCCCGCAGGTCATGCCGCTGTCCCAGGTGACTGCGGGGATGAACGGCACGGCGCTCTCGGTCACGAGCGGGCGCAATCCGACGACGCTGGGCGTCTCGGTGCTCGGGATCCTCCAGGACGCGGTGGGGCCCGGGCGGGACATCATCGTCGCGGATCTCTCCGGGTCGGCGGTGACCGCGGCCGGCGGGCTGTGGGCCGGCGCGTCCGGATCGCCGGTGTTCTTCCGCGATCCTTCGAGCGGCCGCTGGAAGCTGGCCGGCGCGATCGCCTACGGGCTGGCGGGCGGGGGCTCGACGCTCGCCGGCATCACGCCGGCCGAGGACATGGCGGCACTCCTCTCCGGGGGCGGAGGGGGGAGCGCCAGGGCGCCGGGTCGGATCGCCGTTCCCCGCGCGCTCGCGTTCCGGATGGCGCAGGCGGCAGGCGTCTCGGTGGCTCAGGTCGCCGCCCTCTCCCGCTTGAAGACGCCGCTCTCGGCCTCGGGCCTCACGAGCCGCGGGCTCGCGCGCATGCAGCAGGCGATCGACCGCCAGGGCCTGCCTTTCATCGCGTACGGCGGCTCGTCGGCCTCGCACGGCCCGCCCTCGAACGGCGCCGTTCGCGCCGGCGACTCCTTCGCCGCGGCGATGTCGCTCGGCGACGTCACCGTCGCCGGGATCGGGACGACGACCTTCGTGTGCCAGGGGCAGGCGGTCGCGTTCGGGCACCCCTTCAACTGGACCGGCGAGACGACGATGGCCGCGCGCGCGGCCGACACGATCACGATCGTGAAGGACCCGATCTTCGGCTCGTACAAGCTCGCCAACGTCGCCGAGGGCGTGGGGACCGTCACGCAGGACCGGCTCGCCGGCATCGTGGCGACGCTGGGGGCCGACGCGCCGACGTCGCCCGTGACCTCGACGGTCACCGACCTCGACTCCGGGCGGACACGCCAGGGCGCGAGCTACGCGGTCTTCCCCGATTTCCTCCCCTTCCTCGCGTTCGAGCACCTCTTCCAGAACATCGACGTGACCATCGACCGCATCGGCCAGGGGAACTCCGAGGTCGCCTACACGATCAGAGGCACGCGCGACGGCGGCGCGAGCTGGGAGCTGACCCGCTCGACGCACTACGCGTCGCGCTTCGACATCTCGTTCGACTCGGTCGTCGAGCTCTCGTTCACCGCCGAGGTCCTCCAGGCGTTCGACGGCGAGGACATCACCGTCACGGGCATCGACGTTCCGACGCTCGACGTCGAGCAGGCCTTCGAGCAGTACTCCGTCCGCAAGGTGCTCGTATGGAACGGCTCTCGCTACGTCCAGCGCGACGTCGTCAGGGCGCGGCCCGGGGGAACGATCCGCCTGCGGGCCGTGCTCAAGCCCGCGCACCGAACGGGAATGCAGAACGTCGACATCTCGCTGCCGGTGCCCGCGAACGCACGCAGGGACGGATTCGTGGAGGTGTTCGGCGGCGGCTCGACGTCGGCGGAGATCCCATGCTTCATCGTCGACGAGGAATGCGGCGACGACTCGGAGCCCGCGACGTTCGACGCGCTCCTGCGGGCGTTCCGCAACCAGCCGCGTGGCGACGCACTCGTCGCCCGGCTGCGGCTCGGCGCGAGGGAGACCGTCCGCGCGACGGCGACGAAGCAGCAGGACGCGGTCGTCGTCGGCTCGCGGTTCCTCGCGTTCGAGCTCGTCCGGTGAGCGACTGACGCCGCGGGAGCCGCCGTGCGCGAGCGAGAATCACCTCGGTGATCTTTCTCGGCGCGGTCCTGGTCGCACTCCTGGTCGTCCCCGACCAGTGGATGCTGCCCGTGCTCGTGGTCGGCGGGCTGATCGAGGTCAGCGAGACGTTCTTCTGGCTCTGGTACACGCGCCGCGGGCGCGTCAAGGTCGGCGCGGAGACCCTCCTGGGCGCGAGCGCCGAGGTGGTGACGCCGCTGACGCCCGTCGGCCAGGTGCGGATCCAGGGGGAGCTCTGGCGGGCGCGGTGCGAGACGCAGGCCGCCGCGGGCGAGCGCGTCCGCGTCCGCGGGATCGACGGGCTCACCCTTCTCGTCGAGCGGGCGGTGTGACACCGTGATCGTCCGCGAGGCGCTCGTCTCCGACCCGCGCGTCCTCCAGGCCGGCGCCGCCGCGCAGGAGGCGGCGGCCGTGCTCGTCAAGCCGAACGTCGAGAGCGTGTTCGTCGTCGACGGCGACGAGCTCGTCGGCCTGCTGACCACGAGCGCGATCGTGGAGGCGGTGGCCGCCGGGCGCGATCTGCGCGCGCTGACCGCCGGCGACCTGGCGGAGTCCGACGTGCCGACGGTCGATCCCGAGACGCCGCTCGACGAGGCGGTCATCCTCATGGCCGAGTCGGGGCTCGAGCGCCTCGCCGTCACCGAGGACGGCAAGCTGCTCGGCATCCTCCCGCGCGAGCCGGTCGTGCGGCGCCTCGCGGAGGACGAGCCCCCGCCCCCGCCGGACGAGGGCGACTCTCTCTAGCAGCAGGTGTAGGCGCCGGGAGGCGCGTTCCCCTCCGGGCGCTCCGGGAGCGCGGCGGCAGCGAGCGCGGCGCCGTGCATGAGGTCCTGCTCGCTCGCCTCGACCTCCCAGAGGCCGAAGTGCCTGAGCGTCTCGGCGAGGACGATCCCACCTGCGACGATCACCGGCGCGCGGTCGCGGTGGATTCCCGGGACGGCGCGGATCTCGGCGACCGAGAGCGCCCCAAGGCGCTCGACCTCGGCCGCGATCCAGCCCCGGCTCATCAGGTGGCGGTGGACGAGCGCCGGATCCTCCGTCTCGAGCTCGAGGGACAGGGTGGCGAACGTCGTCACCGTTCCGGCCACCCCGATCGCGCGGTCGGGGCGGGGCTCCCTCGGTGCGTCACGCTCGAGGAGCTCGCGGACGTGCGCCGAGCACGCCTCGATCTCGTCGACGCCGGCCGGATCGGAGCGGACGAAGCGCTCCGTCAGGCGCACGCACCCCAGCCTGAGGCTCCGGTGCCAGGCGATCCCGTCGGCAGCACCGAGGATGAGCTCCGTCGAGCCGCCGCCGATGTCGACGACGAGGGTCCCGGCCTCGAGCTCCCGCCCGGCGGCGACACCGAGGAAGGTCATGATCGCCTCCTCGGATCCGGTGAGGAGGCGCGTGTCGAAGCCGTAGCTCCACTCGACCTCGCCCAGGAACGCCTCGCCGTTGTCGGCCTCCCGTACCGCGCTCGTCGCAACTGCGAGTGTCCGCTCGGTGCCGTCCGCCTCGAGCGCGCGGCGGTACTCCGTGAGGACGTTCCGGACGCGGGCGATCGCCGTGGGGAGGAGGAGCCCGCGCGCGTCGACCCCCTCGCCGAGACGCGTGATCGTCAGGCGGCGGTCGAGCTCCTGGACGGCGCCGTCCTCGACGTCCGCGACGAGCAGGCGCGTCGAGTTCGTGCCCAGGTCGACGACGCCGACCCGGGTCACTTCGGGACGGTGAGCGTGCGGATGCGCCGGAGGTCCCGGCGCGCGTCCGCGATCCCCCACCTGAGGACGGAGAACCGCTCGAGCGAGACCTCGAGCCGTGCTCTGGCCCGCTCCAGCTCCTCGCGGCGAGCCTCGGTGCGCGCGCGGCGGCGCTCGAGCTCCTCAGCGGCGCGGTTGAGCTCGTCGACCTGCGCTCGGATCGTGTCGACGACGGGCACGAGCTGCCTCATCCGGCCGACCGCGAAGGCCGCGAAGATCCCGGCGCCGAGGAGCGAGAGCGCGAAGATGCCGAGCGAGAGCCACGTCCACCAGGGCACGAACGGATGCTATCCTTGCGCTCGCGACGCGGGGTGGAGCAGTCAGGTAGCTCGCCGGGCTCATAACCCGGAGGTCGCAGGTTCAAATCCTGCCCCCGCTACTCGAAAGGCCCGCATTCGCGGGCCTTTCTCATTCCCGGGGCCCGGGTCGTGGCCCTCGAGTTCGGCGACCGGGACTCGTCTGGGACTTCCAGCCCAACGCGCGCAAGTGAAGGTTCGCGGCCGGCCATGAGTAGTTCTCCGTACCTTCGATCAGAAGCAGACCCGATGTCCTGCCGCTCCCCGCGGGCAAGAATGAATCGAGTGATTTCCGTGAACGAGTCCCCCGCGGTCAGGGACAAGTTCACGACGAAAGGAGGTGTGGGTGTATGAGCACCATCCCGACACAGGTGAACGGCCCCGCCACGGGCACCAGGTATGACTACGCGGAGGTCGGCTACGACTACACGGCCGAGAAGGGCCTTGGTTGGCTGACGTTCGCAGCGATCATGCTTGGGTTCGCAGGGCTCTTGGGGTTCATCGACGGGCTCGTGGCGATCTCGAAGTCGTCGTTCTACGTCGCCAACGCACAGTTCGTGTTCAGTGACCTGAACACGTGGGGTTGGATCCTCATGGTCGTCGGTGTGGTCGCGATCCTCGCCGCGTTCGGCATCACGACTGGCTCCCAGTTGGCTCGCTGGACCGGGATCCTCATCGCTGGCCTGCAGGGCATCGCGCAGCTGCTGATGATTCAGGCATACCCGTTCTGGTCGCTGGTCGTGTTGACGATCGACGTGCTGGTGATCTACGCGCTTGCGGTCTACGGAGGCAAGCGCACCCGCTTGGATGCGTGAACCAGGACTCGCGGCGGCCCGCGTTTCCACGCCGGCCGCCGCCGAGTCGATGAGCCCGCTCAGGGGGTGGGCTACGGCGAGTACTGGCCATTTCCAAGCGGGTCTTGTGCCCACTGAGATGTCCCCGGTTAGCTGAGATCGGTAGCTGAAAACCGGTAGCGAAACGCGCCTTGAATCCCTTGAGCCTCCGCAGAAGCTTCTAACCCGGAGGTCGCGGGTTCAACCACCTCCGCTACTCGAAAGGCCCGCTCTCGCGGGCTTTCTCGTAGTCGCGCTCCGGGGACGCGTCGGGCTGTCAGGCTGTGGTCCGCGATGGAGCTCGACCCTCTCGAGACGTATCTGCTCGACGGCCTGCGGGCGCTGCCCTCTGGCGACGGCGGCGACGCGTCGGGGGCGGAGGCGATCTGGCGGGCGCAGGTACGCAGCCGACTCTGCGACTTCGCCGCCCGCGCTCTGCAGGAGCACCGGGCGGAGCTTCTACTCGATCGGCTCGGCGGGGCACGAGTCGAACGCGGCGGTCGCGCTCGCGCTGCGCCCGACCGACCCGGCGCTCCTCCACTACCGCTCCGGCGCCTTCTACCTCGCGCGGGCTGCGCAGGCGGGACGGGACGGGGTGCCCGACATCCTCCGCGGCGTCACCGCCGCGCGGGAGGAGCCGATCGCCGGCGGCCGCCACAAGGTGTTCGGCAACCACGCGCTCGCCGTCATCCCGATGACGTCGACGATCGCGTCCCATCTGCCACGCGCGGTCGGCGTCGCCTTCGCGATCGAGCGGGCGCGGACGCTCGGTATCGAGTCGGCCTGGCCCGAGGACGCCGTCGTCGTCTGCAGCTTCGGCGACGCCTCGGTCAACCACGCGGCCGCCCAGGCGGGCCTGAACACGGCCGCTCACTTCGCGCACCAGGGGATGCCGCTCCCGCTCCTCTTCGTCTGCGAGGACAACGGGCTGGGGATCAGCGTCCGCTCGCCGGGAGGCTGGGTCGAGTCGGCGCTCCGCGCGCGGGCCGCGCTCCGCTACGAGGCGGCGGCGGGGGTCGATCCGGAGGTCACCCTCGAGACCGCGGAGGATCTCGTCGAGAGGATCCGGGAGGACCGCGAGCCAGGCGTCCTCCACCTGCGCACAGTTCGCTTCCTCAGCCACGCAGGCGCTGACGTCGAGACGGCGTACCGCACGCCGCAGGAGATCCGGGCCGACTGGGACGCCGACCCGTTGCTCGCGACCGGGCGCTGGCTGGCCGAGACCGGCGTCCGGAGCGGGGAGGAGCTCGCGGAGGACTACCTCGCCGAGCGGGAGCGCGTGTTCGCCCGCGCGCACGAGGCGGCGGGGCTGCCGCAGCTCGGCTCGGCGGAGGAGGTGATGCGGCCGCTCGCCCCTCGGACGGCTCCCTCGACCGCCGCCGACGCCGGTCACGAGCCGGTGACGCTCGCCCAGTCCGTCAACCTGGCCCTGGCCGACGCCCTCGAGCGCGACCCGGCCGTGCTCCTCTTCGGCGAGGACGTCGGGCTCAAGGGCGGCGTCTACGGCGTCACGCGCGGGCTCCAACGGCGATTCGGCGAGGGGCGTGTGTTCGACACGCTGCTCGACGAGACGTCGATCCTCGGCCTCGCGCTGGGCACTGCCGTCAGCGGGTTCCTGCCGGTTCCCGAGATCCAGTACCTCGCCTACCTGCACAACGCCGAGGACCAGCTCCGCGGCGAGGCGGCGACTCTCCAGTTCTTCTCGCAGGGGCAGTACCGGAACGGGATGGTGATCCGGATCGCCGGCTACGGCTACCAGAAGGGCTTCGGCGGGCACTTCCACAACGACGACGCGGTCGGCGTGCTCCGCGACATCCCAGGAATCGTGATCGCCTCGCCGGCGAGGCCCGACGACGCCGCGGCGCTGCTGCGGACGTGCGTCGAGTCGGCGAGCGTCGACGGGACCGTGTGCGTCTACCTCGAGCCGATCGCCCTCTACCACACCCGAGACATGTACGAGGACGGGGACGAAGGCTGGCTCGCCCCGGCCGCCGGGGAGGCGCCCCTCGGTCGGGCGCGCGTCTACGGCGACGGCGGCGACCTGATGCTCGTCTCGTGGGCGAACGGGCTGCTCATGTCGCTTCGGGTCGCGCGCCGGCTCGAGGCGCGCGGACTGCGCGCGCGGGTCGTCGACCTCCGCTGGCTGGCCCCGATGCCCGTCGAGGACATCCTCCGCGAGGCGGCCGCGACCGGCCGCGTGCTCGTCGTCGACGAGACGCGCCGGACCGGCGGCGTCTCCGAGGGGATTGTCGCGGCGCTCGTCGACGCGGGTTACAGCGGGAAGCTCGCGCGCGTGGCGAGCAAGGACTCCTTCGTCCCGCTCGGCGACGCCTCGAGCCTCGTCTTGCTGTCCGAGGCCGAGGTCGAGCAGGCCGCGCTCGCGCTCCTCGAGCCCTGACTCGGACTGCGTACGGTACGCCGGTGACGACTGAGAGCACCGCCGAGGTGTACGACGACGTCGTCGTGGGCGCCGGCGCCGCCGGCTGCGTTGTCGCCTCACGCCTCGTGGAGCGCGGTTCGCGCTCGGTGCTCCTCCTCGAGGCGGGCCCGGACCTCCGAGCGAGCATTCCGGACGAGTTCCGCGACGGCTGGGGCCTGAATCGCGACTTCGACTGGGGCTACGTGTCCGAGCCGGACGGGCGCGGCGAGGTCGAGAACCTGCGCAGGGGCAGGCTCCTCGGCGGGACCTCGTGGGTGACGAGGTTCGGGCTCCGCGGCTCTCCCGGCGATTTCGACGAGTGGGCAGCGCTCGGCAATCCGGGTTGGGGATTCGACGACGTGCTCCCGACCTTCACGCGGCTCGAAGCGGACGTCGATTTCGGCGATCGGCCCTGGCACGGCGACAGCGGTGCGCTGCCGGTCGATCGCTACCTCGGCCATGAGCTCTCCGAGGTTGCGACGGCGGCTCTGACCGCGCTGGAAGCGGTCGGCTTCCCCGCCGTCGAGGACCACAACCAGCCGGGGGCTGTGGGCGCCGGCCGGATGCCGATGACCTCACGAGACGGCGTCCGGGTGACGACGGCCGACGCCTATCTCCCCGCAGCCGGCGCTCCGTCGAACCTGACGATCCGCGCGGATGCGCAGGTGGACAGCGTCGTGCTCGAGGGGGATCGGGCCGTCGGGGTGCGACTTCTGGACGGCACAACGGTCGAAGCGGGCAGGGTCGTGCTCTGCGCGGGGACGTACGGCAGCCCGCCGATCCTCCTCCGCTCGGGCATCGGCCCGGCGGAGCATCTGCGCTCGGTGGGAGTCCCGGTCCGCGTCGACCTGCCGGGCGTCGGCGCGAACCTCGCCGATCACGTCGGCGTCGAGATCGACTGCGGCTACGGGGGGAGTGCTCGCGAGGGCCCCGTCCTTCACGTCGTCGCCACGTTCCACAGCTCGATCACGCCCGGCGCCGAGGCGCCGGACCTGATGCTCTGGCTGACCGACCCGCTCGGGGACCCCCCGATCTTCGAGATCGACGCGTGCCTCATGCGCCCCCGCTCCAGAGGAACGGTCAGCCTCCGCTCGGCGGATCCCGCCGCGGCGCCCCGCATCGAGCTCCCCGGTGTCCGCGATCCCGCCGACGTCGAGCGGCTTGCCGAGGGCTACCTGCGCGCGCTCGAGGTCGCTCACCGGCCGGAGGTCCGCCGCCTGTGCGCGAAGGCTCCCACGCCGGAGGTGCGAGAGGGCGCCGCGCTGACGGAGATGGTCTCGGCGACCGCCTGGTCGATCCCGCACGTCGTCGGCACGTGCGCGATGGGGCCGCGGCCCGATGACGGGGCGGTGGTCGACGCTTCGGGCGGCGTCCACGGCGTCGACGGGCTCAGCGTCGTCGACGCGTCGATCGTCCCCAACGGTCCCGTCGGCGTTCACGCATCTCCCGACGATCATGCTCGCCGAGCGCCTGTCGGAGGAGTTAGCCGCGCTCCAGTAGGCGACTGCTGGGCACCCGTTGCCCGGAGGAAGGCGAGCACGGCGTGCACGCGGCGGCTTTCGCCGGCGTCGACACCTCGCGCTCGCGCGGGGTCAGCTCCGCCAGGGGATCGCGGGCGGCGGGAGCGTCCAGGAGCTCGTTGACGAGGGAGGGCTCGACGACCGTCCCGCCCGCGGCGACCCGCTCGAGCGCCGAGACGAGCTCGGAGACGTCGGCGATTCGCTCCTTCATGAGGTAGCCGCCCCGCTCGGAGGTGCCGTCGACGAGCTTCAGCGCGTGGTCCACCTCGACGTACTGGGACAGGGCGAGCCTCCCGACCTGCGGATACCGGCCGCGGATCTCCTGGGCCGCGGGCGGGTCGGCCGCGACCTCTTCGAGCAGCTCGTCGGCCTCGCTCGTGCGCTATGGCGCCAGGCTGCCGCGGCGAGCGGTCGAGCGGTCACGAGCCCGATCGGCTCGCCTGGCGTCGTCGGGCACTGAGCCCGCGAGACGCGAGAGCGCCCGGCGGCCGGGCGCTCTCGCACAGTCCTCGGTCGGGCTCAGTCGTCCTTGGGCTGCGGGACGATCCGCATGTACGGGAGCGGGGACTCCCAGCCCTCGGGCCAGAGCTCCTTGGCAGCCTCGTCGGTGACCGACCCGGCGATGATGACGTCCTCGCCCTGCCGCCAGTTCGCCGGCGTGGCCACCTTCTTCGTGGCGGTCAGCTGGAGCGAGTCGATCACGCGCAGGATCTCGTCGAAGTTGCGCCCGGTCGTCATCGGGTAGACGAGGATCAGCTTGATCGCCTTGTCCGGGCCGATGACGAAGACGTTGCGCACCGTCTGGTTGTCGGCCGGCGTGCGCTCGAGCGGGTCGCCGCTCGTGCTCGCCGGCAGCATGCCGTACAGCTTCGCGACCTCGTAGTCGGAGTCCGCGATCACCGGGAAGTTCGGCCGCTCGCCCTGTGTCTTCTCGATGTCGTCGGCCCAGCCGTCCTTCCGCTCGATCGGATCGACGGACAGCCCGATCACCTTGACGCCGCGGCGATCGAACTCCGGCTTGACCTTCGCCATGGTTCCCAGCTCGGTCGTGCAGACCGGGGTGAAGTCCTTGGGGTGCGAGAAGAGCACCGCCCACGAATCGCCGATCCACTCGTGGAAGCGGATGCGGCCCTCGGTCGTCTCCGCCTCGAAGTCGGGCGCCTCGGTGCCCAGCTGGAGCCGTGCCGCAGTCGCCGGCTCCTGGCTCGTCGTCGTCATTCGTTCCTCCTGTCGGTATCGCTTTGCGCCGCAAGCCTGCACGTCCAGCGTAACGAAGCGGTAACGGCGGGCGAACGCGGCGGCTGTCCGCGGGGGCCGGCCCGGATTGCCTACCATGGTCCGCCGTGGGGGATTCCTCGTTCACGGTCGCGCCCGAGTCCGGGGAAGTCGCGCAGCAGCTGGAGCAGCACCGGTCGGAGCTCACCGCCTACTGCTATCGCATGCTCGGCTCGGCGTTCGAGGCCGAGGACGCGGTGCAGGAGACGTTCATCCGCGCGTGGAAGGGCTTCGATCGCTTCGAGGGCCGGGCCGCGCTCCGCTCCTGGCTCTACCGGATCGCCACGAACGTCTGCCTCGACATGCTCGGCGGTCGCGAGCGGCGCGCGCGGCCGATGGACCTGGGGCCGGCGTGCGAGCCCGACGCCGCCAACCTGAGCACCCGGCCCGAGGCGACGTGGATCCAGCCGATCCCGGACGTCCGGGTGACGCCGGAGGGAGACCCGGCCGACGTGGCCGTCGCCAGGGACACGATCCGCCTCGCGTTCGTGGCCGCGCTCCAGCACCTCCCACCCCGCCAGCGGGCGGTCCTCATCCTCTGCGAGGTGCTCCGCTGGCAGGCGAGCGAGGTCGCCGAGCTGCTCGAGACGAGTGTGCCGGCGGTGAACAGCGCGCTCCAGCGCGCGCGCTCGACTCTCGCGGCCGACGACGTCACCGTCGAGGAGCCGGCCGAGCTCGACGAGGAGGCACAGGCGCTCCTCGCCCGCTACGTCGAGGCGTTCGAGCGCTACGACATCGACGCGCTGACCGCGCTGATCCACGAGGACGCGACGCAGTCGATGCCACCGTTCGACCTGTGGCTCGCGGGCAGGGACGACATCTTCACCTGGTGGTGGGGGCCCGGGATCGGCTGCCGTGGCTCCCGCGTGGTGCCGGCCGGGACGGCGAACGGCTCGCCCGCGTTCGGCCAGTACAAGCCCAGCGAGTCGGGCGACGGCTACGAACCCTGGGCGCTGCAGGTGGTCGAGCTCGAGGACGGGAAGATCGTCGAGCTGACGTTCTTCCTCGACACCGAGACGCTGTTCCCGCTCTTCGGCCTCCCGCCGCGGCCCCCCGAGCCGTAGCCCCTAGGCCGCGAGCGCGGCGGGATCCATCCAGACGACCTCCCAGAGGTGGCCGTCGGGGTCCTGGAAGCTGCGGCCGTACATGAAGCCGTCCATGTCGATGGGCGCGTTCGCCGCCGACCCGCCCGATGCGAGCGCGGTGTCGGCGAGCTCGTCGACCTGCGCCCGGCTCTCGGCCGACACGGCCATGATCGCCTCGGTCTGACGCGCCGGGTCCGCGAGCTCCTTCTTCGTGAAGTCCTGGAACCTGCCCTCGACGAGCAGCATGACGAAGGCCTCGTCGCTGACGATCATGCAGGTGGCCTGCTCGTCCGTGAAACGCGGGTCGAACGTGAAGCCGAGCTTCGTGAAGAACTGCACCGAGCGGTCCAGGTCCTTCACCGCCAGGTTGACGAAGATCTTTCGCGAGCCGTTCTGGGTCATCGGATCCTCCCTCGTTGGTTCATGCCCTTACGACCGCAGCGGGCGGGCGAACTCATCGGTCAGTCCGGAAGGACGTCGGTCAGTCCCATGAACGCGACGAGCTCGAGCAGCTCCGGCGAGGCGTGGCGGAGCCGCACCTGGCACCCCGCGCGGCGGGCCGCGAGCTGGAGGCGGGCCAGGGCGTCGACGGTGACCGCGTCCGAATCGACGCCCGCCACGTCGCAGTAGGCGATCTCGGCGCCGCTTCCGGCGAAGATGGCGCACACCCGGTCGCAGAGACCCGGAAGATCGGCGCGGGCGATGGGGCCGTGAACGGCGAACGCAACCGTTCGCGGCAGTGGCGAGGGCATCACGCGTAGGACTCCCCGGCGCCGCTAGTCTCATCGAAGGCGACCGATGAGTTTGGCGTCCGGTCCCGGTCGGATGTTTCGAGACGGACGACCGGGAAAGGATGAAACCCTGATGACCTTGGACACCCGCAGACGCTGGCTCGCACTCGTCGTGCTGTGCCTCGGCGACCTCATGATCGTGCTCGACACGACGATCGTGAACGTCGCCCTGCCCTCGATCCGGGAGGACCTCGGCTTCTCGCAGTCCTCGCTTGCCTGGGTCGTGAACGCCTATCTGCTGACCTTCGGCGGGTTCCTCCTCCTCGGCGGCCGCCTGGGAGACCTCTACGGCCACCGCCGCCTCTTCCTGAGCGGCCTCGGCCTGTTCACGGGCGCGTCGCTCGCCTGCGGCCTGGCCGGCTCACAGGCGTTCCTCATCACCGCGCGCGCCGTGCAGGGCCTCGGCGGCGCGATCGTGGCGGCCGTCGCCCTCTCCCTGATCATGACCCTCTTCACCGAGCAGGGCGAGCGCGCGAAGGCGATGGGCGTCATCGGCTTCGTGGCCGCCGGCGGCGGAAGCGTCGGCGTGATCCTCGGCGGCGTGCTCACCGACGTCCTCGACTGGCACTGGATCTTCCTGGTCAACGTCCCGATCGGCGTGGCCGTCTTCGTGCTGTCGCTCATGCTCCTGCCGTCGAGCCGCGGGCAGGCGGGCGAGGGGCGGCTGGACGTCGCCGGCGCGGCGACGGTGACCGGCTCGCTGATGCTCGCCGTGTACGCGATCGTCAACGGCAACGAGGTGGGCTGGACGTCCGGGCGGACGGTCGGCCTGCTGGCGCTCGCGGCGGCGCTCATGGGGACGTTCCTGGTCATCGAGTCCCGGGCGACCTCGCCGCTCGTCCCGCTCGGCCTCTTCCGCCTGCGCAACGTCGCGACCGCGAACGTCGTCGGGATCCTCTGGTCGGCCGCGATGTTCGCCTGGTTCTTCCTCGCCGCCCTCTACCTGCAGCTCGTCTTGGGCTACAGCTCGCTCGAGGTGGGGCTCGCCTTCCTGCCGGCCACGATCATCATGGGCGCCTTCTCCCTCGGCCTCTCGGCCAAGCTCGTCATGCGCTTCGGCATCCGGATGCCGCTCGCCACGGGCATGGCGTTCGTCGCGGTCGGGCTCGCGCTCTTCGCGCGCGCGCCGGTGGACGGTAGCTTCGCGGTCGACGTCCTGCCGAGCATGATCATTCTCGGCTTCGGCGTCGGCATGGCGATGAACCCGGTGCTCCTGGCGGCGATGAGCGACGTGCCGCCGGAAGAGGCAGGGCTCGCGTCCGGGGTCGTCAACACGGCCTTCATGATGGGCGGCGCGCTCGGCCTCGCCGTCCTGGCGAGCCTCGCGGCGTCCAGGACCGACACCCTGCTCGCGTCCGGCGACGACTCTCTCGCCGCCCTCACCGGCGGGTACCACGCCGCGTTCCTGGTGGGAGCGCTCTTCGCAGCCGTCGCCGCCGTCCTCGCCGCCGTGCTCCTGCGCGCCCCGGAGGCCGCGACGGCGACCGAGGCCGAGTCCGTCCCCGAAGCTGCCTAGCCGTCCGGCGGACTGGCAAGCTGAGGGCGTGAGCGACGGGCTTGCCATCCGCCTGCGCGGGGTCGTCAAGCGCTACGGGCCGATCACGGCCGTGAACGGGCTCGACCTCGACGTGCCGCTCGGCACGTGCGTCGGCCTCCTCGGGCCCAACGGCGCGGGCAAGTCGACGACCATGCGGATGCTCACGGCGCAGGCGATCGCCGACGAGGGCGAGCTCGAGGTGCTCGGCTTCACCTTGCCGGGAGAGTCGAAGGCCGCCCGGGCGCAGTGCGGGGTCGCGCCGCAGCTCGACAACCTCGACGTCACCCTGACCGTGGAGCAGAACCTCCGCGTCTTCGCGCATCTCTACCGGATCGGCCGCGCCGACCGCCGCGAGGCCGTCGAGCGCGCGATCACGATGGCCAACCTCGTCGACCGGCGGGACAGCCGGGTGGACACGCTCTCCGGCGGGATGAGGAGGCGCCTGCTCATCGCGCGCGCGCTCGTCCACCGGCCGCGCCTCGTCCTGCTCGACGAGCCGACCGTCGGTCTCGACCCCCAGGTGCGCCAGGAGCTCTGGGCGCTGATCGACGCCCTGCGGGCGGAAGGGACGACGATCCTCATGTCCACCCACTACATCGAGGAGGCCGAGCGCCTCGCCGACACCGTCCTGATCATGTCGCACGGAAGCGCGGTCGCCGCGGGGCCGCCGGCGCAGCTCGTCGCCGAGCACGCCGGGCGGGAGGCGATCGAGGTCTACGGGCCGCCGGCGAAGCTCGCCGAGACCGAGCAGGCGTGCCGCGCCGCGGGGCTCGCGACACGCCGCACGGGGACGAGCGTCTCCGTGCTCGGCGTCGAGCGCGCGGACGGGCGCGCGCCCGAGGGCGAGCGACGCCCGGCGAACCTCGAGGACGTGTTCGTGCTCCTCACGGGCGAGGAGATCGACTGATGGCCGTGCAGCCGGCCCGCGCGCCCACGATCGGCCGCCTGGAGCGCCCCGCGATCACGGGCGTGCTCGTCCGGGAGATCGTCAACTTCTCCTCGTACTGGCGCTCGGCGACGTTCTCCTCCACGGTCGAGCCGACCATCTACCTGCTCGCCTTCGGCTTCGGCTTCGGCGCCCTCGTCAACCAGGTCGGCGGCTACGACTACGTCGAGTTCATAGGCACGGGGATCGTGGCCACCGCCGTGCTGTTCTCGAGCGCCTTCCCGGCCATGTTCGGGACGTTCGTGAAATACAAGTTTCAGCGTACGTACGACGCCATCCTGGCGGCTCCCGTGGACACCGAGGAGCTCGTCACCGCGGAGGCGCTCTGGATCGCGATGCGCACGGGCGTCTTCGGCTGCGTGCCGATGGTCGTCGCGATCTTCTTCGGACTCGACCCGTCGTGGGGGATGCTCGCGGTTCCGTTCATCGCGTTCATCTCCGGCTACGGCTGGGCCTGCTTCGGGATCTCGATCGCCGGGTTCGCCAGGTCGTTCGAGAACTTCAGCTACGTCGTCAGCGCCGTGCTCACGCCGCTCTTCCTCGTCGCCGGCACCTTCTTCCCCATCAGCACGCTGCCGGAGTGGGCCCAGGTCCTGGCGAACTTCAACCCGCTCTACCAGTGTGTCGAGCTCGTCCGCGGCGCGGCGTTCGGCTGGGTCTGGACGGATCTCCTCCGCCTCGGCGCGCTGATCGTGTTCGGGCTCGCCACCTGGCGCATCGCGATCTACGCGATGACGCGCAAGCTCGTCGACTAGCGGCCGGTCTTGACGATCGTCGGCGCGTGCGCGGCCGCGAGGTCGAGCGCGAGCGCGAGGAGCAGCCAGCCCGCCCAGAAGTTCACGGGGTCGAACGTGAGCCCTTCCTCGTCGCCGATGAGGTCCGCGATGAGCCAGACTATGAACCAGATGATTGTCATGGCGGCATTCTCGCCGCCCTCTACCCCCGCGGGAGCGAGAGCCAGACGTCGGCGCCGCCGCGCTCGAGGTTCGCGGCGTACGCCGAGCCCCCGTGCGCCCGCGCGATCACGTCGGCGATCGTCAGGCCGAGGCCGGCGCCGTCGCCCGCGCGGGCATCGTCAGCACGGCTGAAGCGGTCGAACGCGTGCGGGAGGTACTCCGCGGGGAAGCCGACGCCCTCGTCGAGGACGTGCAGCTCGACGAGGCCGTTCGACTCGGCGGCGGCGAGCCGGATCGTCCCGCGGCCGTGGCGGAGGGCGTTCTCGACGAGGTTTCCGAGCGCCTGCTCCAGCCGAAGTGCGTCCCCCGCGAGCTCGAGGTCGCTGTCCGTGTCCACCTCGATCGCCCGCTCGGCCGACCGGGCGCGGGCCGAGAACCGCTCGGCGACGTGCGCGAGGAGCTCGCGCGACGAGACGCGGTCGCGCCGGACGGAAAGGCGGCCCTGGTCGGCGCGGGCGAGGACGAGCAGGTCGTCGGCGAGAAGGGCGAGACGCTCGGCCTCGGCCGCCGCCGAGCGAACCGTCCGCTCGAGCTCCACCTGCGAGCGCGGCCGTCGCAGGGCGAGCTCGAGCTCGGCCCTGAGGATCGCGAGCGGCGTCCGCAGCTCGTGGCCGGCGTCGGCGACGAAGGTGCGCTCGCGCTCGAGCGCCGCCTCGAGCCGGTCCAGCATGGCGTTCAGCGTCTCGCCCAGGCGATGGATCTCGTCGTGCGAGCCGGGCAGGGGCAGGCGCCGGCCCGGCTCGGAGGCCGAGATCGCGGACGCCTCCGCGCGCATCGACTCCACGGGGCGCAGCGCCGCCGTGGCAAGCCCGTATCCGAGGAGCGAGGCGAGCACGAGCGCCGCCGGCCCGACGAGGAAGAGCTCGGTCAGGAATCCTCCGACGGTCTCGTCGCGGTCGTCGAGCGACGCGCCGATGACGAGGACGCGCGGCCCGCTCGGCGTCTCCACCGGGACGGCGAGGATCCGGGCGCGGCCCGAGACGCCGGGCGCCCCGTCGACCTCCGTCGTGATCGAGCCGCGCTCCGCGCGGGCGAGCTCGTCCACCGTGAGCAGCGGTTCCGGCCCCAGCGTGGGCGTCTGCTCGACGATCCGACCGTCCGGAGAAAGCAGCTGGGCGAAGCGTTCGTCCGCGTCGGCACTCGAGCCCGAGAAGGCCGGCTCGGTGTCTCCGGCCCGCAGGGAAGGAACGATGTCGGCGGCACGCGCCGTGAGGCCTTCGTCGACGGCCTGATCGAGCGAGTCGGCGAGCCTGGCGTAGAGGAAGACGCCGGTGGCGACGAGGACGACCGCCATGGCGAGCGCGAAGGCGAGGGTGAGGCGGAGGCGGATCGGAAGCCGGCTCATCGTCACTCCCGGCGAAGCCGGTATCCGGCCCCCCGCACGGTCTCGATCGAGCTCCGGCCGAAGGGCCGGTCGACCTTCTCGCGCAGGTAGCGCACGTAGACGTCGACGACGTTCGAGCGGTTCTCGTACGCGTAGTCCCAGCAGTGCTCGAGCAGCTGGTAGCGCGAGAGCACCTCGCCGGGACGGCGCATGAACGTCTCGAGAAGGGCGAACTCCTTCGTCGAGAGCTTCACCTCGGTCTGGGCACGCCAGACCTGCCGCGTCGCCGGGTCGAGCTGGAGGTCACCGACCTCGAGGACGGCCGGGCGCTCGAGCGGGGGGCGGCGGGCGAGCGCGCGGAGACGCGCGAGGAGCTCGGCGAAGGAGAAGGGCTTCGTCAGGTAGTCGTCCGCGCCGGCGTCGAGCCCGGCGACCCTGTCCTCCACGGCGTCGCGGGCCGTCAGCATCAGCACCGGCGCCCAGTGCCCCTTCTCCCGCAGGCTCCGGCAGACGTCGAAGCCGTCCCCGCCGGGGAGCATGACGTCGAGCACGATGGCGTCGTAGTCGGTCGCGGCCGCCATCCAGAGGGCGTCGTGGCCGTCCTTCGCGACGTCGGCGGCGAGGCCCTCCTCGGTGAGGCCCCGCCGGATGAGGCCGGCCATCTTCACGTCGTCCTCGACGATCAAGACGCGCACCTCACCGATTGTCCCACTGGAGATGAGAGAAGGATGAGAGCGAGCCCCGGGGCGCTCTCATCGTCGTCTCAGCTGGGCTGGCTACCGTCGCCACCGTCAGCCGAGAAGGAGGCGAGATGAGCGGGAAGTGGGTCAAGATCGGAGCCGCGACTGTCGTCGTCGCAGCACTTGCAGGCGGGGGAGTTGCCTGGTCGACGGCAGGGGACAGCGACGAGTCCGTGACGGGACCGGAGGCCGACAGGGCCGCCGCGGCCGCGGTCGCCCACGTCGGTGGCGGCCAGGCGGCCGAGGTCGAGCGGGCCGAGGGCGGCCCCGGCTGGGAGGTCGAGGTCAGGCGCGCCGACGGGTCGACCGTCGAGGTGAACCTCGACCAGGGCTACCACGTCGTCGGCACGCAGCAGGACTCCGAGAACGGCGACGACGACTCGGGGCCCGGCGACGACTAGGCGGGGCTGAAGAGGAGCTCGAGATACGTGCGGAAGTGGCGGAGCTGCCCTTTGAGCAGCCCCGGCTCCCCCAGCGCGCGGGAGAGGACGAAGGCGCCCTCGTAGAGCGCGACGCCCTCGTCGGCCAGGGCGTCGAGGTCCACCGGGATCCGCGGCGGATAGCGCTCGGCGACCTCGTCGAGCTTCGCGCGCGTACGGTCGCGCCACTCGCGGAGGGCCTCCGCGATCAGCTCGCGGGTGCCCGGGTCGAACAGGTCGCGCTCGTAGCAGAACGAGGCGAAGAGACACCCTGGATCCTCGTCGGCGAGCTCGTCCGCGCTCTCCTCCTGGAGGGCGACGAAGAGAAGCAGCTGCTGCAGGGGGTCGCGGCTCATCCGCTCGGCGCGGGTGAAGAGCTCGTTCAGGACAGCCGTGTCCTCGGCCGCGTACCGCGCGACCAGAGCCCGAGCGAGGTCCTGCTTGGAGGGGAAATGGTGGAAGAAGCCGCCCTTCGTCGTGCCGGCCGCCTCGATCACGTCGTCCACCGACGTCCCCGCGTAGCCCTGCTTGAGGACCAGGGCCTGGGCCGCGTCGAGGATGCGCGTCCTCGTTGCCGTTCCGTCACGGGGCACGCCCGGAGTGTAGCGAACCATCCGGTCTTCATCGAGGCCCCACACTCATCGTTTCTCCTGGCTCCAGGGTCTTGAAAAAGACTAATCGGTCTGTTATATGTACCGACTGTTCAGTCTGTTGACTGCGAGAGAGGAGCTGCGACGATGGCAACCGCGCCGATGCTCGACCAGGCCGCGCTCGAGACACTGCGCGCGGGTCTCCGAGGCCCCGTGGTCCAGCCCGGCGACGGCGACTACGATGCCGCGCGGCGGATCTGGAACGGGATGGTCGACCGCCGCCCGGCTCTGATCGCCCGCTGCGAGGGCGTCGAGGACGTGATCGAGTCGGTCAGGTTCGCCCAGGAGCGGGGCCTCGCCGTCACGGTCCGCGGGGGTGGCCACGGAGTGGCGGGGAACGCCCTCAACGACGGCGGGCTCGTCATCGACCTCTCGGGCATGAGGGGGGCCCGCGTCGATGCCGAGGCACGCACCGTCCGTGCCGAGGCCGGCTGCACCCTCGGTGACCTCGACGCCGAGACGCAGAGGTTCGGGCTCGCAACGCCGCTCGGCGTCGTCTCGGAGACGGGGATCGCCGGCCTCACCCTCTCCGGCGGCATCGGCTACCTGCGCCGCCAGCATGGCCTCTCGAGCGACAATCTCGTCTCGGTCGAGGTCGTCACCGCCGACGGCGAGCGGCTCGTCGCCAGCGAGAGCGAGAACGAGGATCTGTTCTGGGCTCTGCGCGGCGGAGGAGGCGGCATCGCGGTCGCGACGGCCTTCGAGTATCGCCTCCATCCGGTCGGCCCCGAGGTCTTCTTCTGCTTCGTCCTCTACCCCGGCGAGCGAACCGCGGAGGTCTTGCGCGTCATCGACGAGTACACGGCGACGGGGCCGGACGAGGTGAGCCCGATCGGCGTCCTCGGCCGCGTTCCGCACGCGGACATGTTCCCGGCGGAGCTGCACGGCCGTCCCTTCGCCGCCGTTCTCGCGCTTCACCCCGGGGGCGCCGAGGAGGGCGAGCGGGCGCTCGCGCCGCTGCGAGAGCTCGGCGATCCGATCGCCGACCTGAGCGGCCCGATGCCGTACACGGACGCGCAGGCCGCGCTCGACGAGGACTACCCCGACGGACGCCTCTACTACTGGAAGTCGGCCGACGTCGACGAGCTCGGGGACGAGGCGATCGAGGAGCTGATCGGCGCGGCCGAGGACGCGCCCTCGGACCACTCGACCATCGACGTCTGGTACCACGGTGGCGCGATGGACCGCGTCGAGGCCGGGGCGACCGCGTTCGGCGCTCGCCCGCGATACCTCATCGGCGTCGAGGCGAACTGGGACGAGGCCGATGCAGCGGAGGAGAACCTCGCGTGGGCCCGCGCGACCGCCGATCGGATGAAGCGCTTCGGGAGCGGCGGCGCGTATCTCAACTTCCCCGGGCTCTTCGAGGAGGGGTCGGAGCTCCTGCGCGCCTCGTTCGGGGACGAGAACCTCGCGCGGCTGCGGGCGCTGAAGGAGCGGTACGACCCGGCCAACCTCCTCGGCGGTAGCCTGGCCCCATGAGCGCGACGGCCGCTCCCTCGCTCCCGGCCACGACGAGCATGGGGGCGGTCCACCTGACGGTTGGCGACCTGGAGCGCTCCCTCGCCTACTACGGCGACGCGATCGGGCTCGCGGCGAGGGAGCGGGACGGCGATCGGGTCTCGCTCGGCACCGCGGACACGGAGCTGCTCGTCCTCGCCGAGGAGCCCGGGGCGATGCCGGCGCGGCGCCACACGGGGCTCTTCCACTACGCCCTGCGCCTGCCGGAGCGCGCCGACCTGGCCCGCTGGCTCGCGCACGCGGCGCGCGACGGCGTGCCCCTCGTCGGGATGTCCGACCACTTCGTCAGCGAGGCGATCTACCTCACCGACCTTGACGGGCACGGCATCGAGATCTACCGGGACCGGCCGCGGGACGTGTGGGAGGGGCAGGTCTGGAGCCGCATGACGACCGAGCCGCTCGACGTGCCCTCGCTCCTCGGCGAGCTCGACGACCCGGCGACGGAGCCGTTCGACGGGCTTCCGGCCGGGACGGACATGGGACACGTGCATCTCCAGGTGGCCGACACCGCAGAGGCGATCGCCTTCTACCGCGACGTCCTCGGCTTCGAGCTCATGGCCGAGCTCTTCGGCTCGGCCGCGTTCTTCGGCGCCGGCGGCTACCACCACCACATCGGCGCGAACACGTGGCAGAGCCGGGGCTCCGGCCCACCGCCGCCGGGCTCCGCCGCCCTGCGCCGGGCGACGATCGTCCTCCCGGACGCGGGCGAGCGCGACCGCGCCGCCGCGCGAGTTCGGGATGCCGGCGGGGAGCCGGAGGAGCAGTCCGACGGAGTCCTCGTCCGCGACCCCTCGGGGATCGCCCTCCTCCTGGCTGCGGGCGGCTAGGCGCTCGCCTCAGCCGACGTGCGCGCCCCCGTCTCGGGCTCGGCGGCGAGCTCGTCGCGCCGGAGCAGGACGAGCGTCGCGGCGACGGAGAGGAGCGCGACCCCCGCGCCGACCCAGAACGCGAGGCTGAAGCCTTCGGTGAGCGCCACCGGCTGCGAGACCCCCTCCTCGAGGAGGTTCGCCGTCCGCGTCGTCGCGACCGTCGAGAGGAGGGCGAGCCCGAGCGCGCCGCCGATCTGCTGCGACGTGTTGATGAGCCCGGACTGGAGCCCTGCCTCCTTGTCGGTCGCCCCTGCCAGTGCCGCGATCGACACCGGGACGAACGAGAACCCGAGCCCGACGCCGATGAGCAGGAAGCCGGGAAGGAGGTCGCTCACGTACGACCCGTCCACGGAGACCTGCGTGAAGAAGATGAGCCCCGCCGCGAGCAGCGAGAGGCCGGTGGCCAGCACCGGCTTGACCGCGAGGCGCGTCACGAGCGCCTGCGCGATGCCGGAGGCCGCGACCGCCGTCAGCGCGACGGCCAGGTAGCCGACGCCCGTCTGCAGGGCGGAGAAGCCGAGCACCTGCTGCATGTAGAGGGAGAGCAGGAAGAACATCCCGAAGATCGCCGTGCCCAGGCCGAACCCGACCGTGTTGGCGCCCACGAGCGTCCGGCGCTTGAAGATGCGGAGCGGGACGAGCGGGGAGCGCGACCGCGCCTCGATGAAGAAGAACGCCACCATGAGCGCCGCGGAGAGGACGAAGAGGCCGATCGTCTGCGCCGACGACCAGCCGACGTTCGTGGTCTGCGTCAGCGCGTACACGAAGATCATGAGGCTCGCGGTGACGGTGATCGCGCCGGCGGCGTCGAAGTGGCGCTCGAGATCCGTCGCATGGCTCTCGCTCACGTAACGGGGGACGGCGAGGAGGGCGAGGATCCCGATGGGGACGTTGACGAAGAAGATCCACTCCCACCCGGCGTACTCGGTCAGGATGCCGCCCAGGAGGACGCCGATCGCCGCGCCCGAGCCCGCGATGGCGCCGAGGATTCCGAGCGCCTTGTTCCGCTCCGCGCCCTCCGCGAACGTCACCGTCGTGATCGAGAAGACCGAGGGGGAGAGGATCGCGCCGGCGGCTCCCTGGAGGAGGCGCATGGCGATGAGCATCCCCGCCGAGACGGACAGGCCGCAGAGGAGCGAGGCGAGGGCGAAGAGGCCGAGCCCGACCATGAACAGGTTTCGCCTCCCGAGGAGGTCACCCAGGCGCCCGCCGAGGAGGAGGAGGCCGCCGAACGTGAGCGCGTAGCCGCTCACGACCCACTGGAGATCCTCGCGGGCGAAGTTCAGATCGGTCTCGATCGACGGCAGCGCGACGTTCACGATCGAGATGTCGAGGACGACCATCAGGTAGGCGACGCCGAGGACGGCGAGTGCCTTCCAGCGCCTCGGATCAGGTGTCGCGGTCGCGGACACACTCGCTCCTCTCGGCCGTGAACACTGGTCTCAACGGGTGGGCTCTCGGAGGTATTCCGGGCGTCGGCCTAGGCTACCGAGATGCCGCGACGGTGCGGGTGGGTACCCGAGGGCGACGCGCTCTACGTCGCCTACCACGACGAGGAGTGGGGCGTCCCCGTTCGGGACGACCGCGCGCTGTACGAGCTTCTCGTCCTCGAGGGCGCGCAGGCCGGGCTCTCGTGGGCGACGATCCTCCACAAGCGCGAGAGCTACCGGAAGGCGTTCGCGGGCTTCGATCCCGCGAAGGTCGCACGGTTCGACGCCGGGAAGGTCGAGAGGCTTCTCGGCGACCCCGGCATCGTCCGCAACCGGCTCAAGGTGGAGTCCGCCGTCGAGAACGCGCGCCGCGTGCTCGAGGTCCAGGACGAGCTTGGAAGCCTGGCCGCGCTTCTCTGGGGCTTCGTCGACGACCGGCCGCTCGTCGCGCGACCGCGGACGGTCTCGGAGATCCCGGCCGAGACCGCGGAGTCGAAGGCGATGAGCAAGGAGCTCAAGCGGCGCGGATTCCGCTTCGTCGGCCCGACCGTCTGCTACGCGTTCATGCAGGCGGCCGGCCTCGTGAACGACCACGTCGTCACGTGCTTTCGCTACCGCGAGCTGGCCGGCTCGTAGCGGGCCTCCGCGGGCTCCGGGCGCTCTCCGAGGAGGAGGTACGTCGTCATCTCGCCCTTCCCCTTGATATCGACCTGCCCGCGTCGCTCGAGCTCGAAGCGCGGGCCGAGCCGGCTCGACGTCCTCTCCGTCACCTGGATCGCGCCGACCGGGGCGTGCGACTCCATGCGGCTGGCCGTGTTCACGGTGTCTCCCCAGATGTCGTAGCCGAACTTGCTCCGCCCGATCACGCCTGCGACGACGGGCCCAGAGTCGATGCCGATGCGGAGGCCGAGACCGGAGGCACCGGGCACGGTCGGGAGCGCCTCCAGCATGGCGAGGGCGAGACGTGCGGCGGCCTCGGCGTGATCGGGCCGCGGCGTGGGGATCCCGGCGGCAGCCAGGTAGCCGTCTCCGATCGTCTTGATCTTCTCGAGCCCGTGGCGCGCGACCAGGTCGTCGAACGTGGAGAAGATCTCGTCGAGGAGAGTGACGACCTCCTCTGGCGCGCGGCCCTCGGCCGCGGGGGTGAAGCCCGCGATGTCGGCAAAGAGGACCGACACCTCGTCGCTTCGCTCGGCGATGACGCCGTGGGAGACCTTCAGGCGTTCGACGATCGAGGGGGGGAAGATGCTGAGGAGAAGGCTCTCGGAGCGCTCCCGCTCCGCGGCCAGCGCACGGTGCGCGCGGTTCCGGGAGCGGACGAAGTACTCCATGAGGAGGAAGGCGGTCAGGGAGACGCCCACGATCGTGAGTGCGAAGAACGCGACGGTGACCCACGACGGGATCGGAGGCGAGGGCTCGGGGAGCCGCCCGTCGATCGCTGCGGAGACCGCGATCAGGCCGACGAAGGCCACGAACCACGGCACCGCCTCCCGCGGCCCGCAGAAGACCAGCGCTCCCAACGGGGCGACGAGCGCCCAGAGCGCGACTCCGCTCGAGTCGACGAAGCCGCCGAGGCTCCACTGGAGGAGGAACGGGAGGGCGAGGATGAGCCCGAGCTGGCAGCCTCGATAGAACGCGTAGTCCCTCGTCCTCGCGAAGAGCGCCAGCCCGACGACCGACGCGACCTGGTAGGCGAACGGGATGGCGGCCGAGCGCCACAGCCCGAGGGCTGCGTACGTCCCCACCCAGATGAACGCGAGGAGCGTGATCAGGAGGGACGAGAGGACGAGGGCCGACTTCCGCAGCCGCTCGTCGGGCGGGTCGGAGGGGAGGGAGCCGACTTCGGCAGCGCGCTCGACCAGCACGCGCGCCCGCTCGCGAATGCTCATGGGATTACCGTAGCCGGTCGTGAGCGGCGAGGATCTTCGCGAGGCCGAGCGGCTCGGCCCGGCGCCTCCTGTCCCGGAGCCGGGCCGGGTCCGGTCGCTCGTCGGGCTCGCGACGATCGACGTGGGCCCGCTGAGACGGCACCGCGACTTCCGGCTGCTCTTCGCCGGGCAGGGCCTGTCCTTCTTCGGCTCGATGATCACGTTCGTCGCGCTGCCGTACCAGACGTACCAGCTGTGCATGCCCCTGGCCCTCTTCCCGGCGTTCGCCGAGGAGTTCGGCGGAGCCGGAGTGCTCGGGCTCCTGTACGCGGCCCCGTCGGTCGGAGCCCTCGTCGCCACGGTGACGAGCGGCTGGACCGGCCGGGTGAACCGCCACGGCATCGCGGTCGTCTGGGCCGCCGCGGGCTGGGGGGCGGCGATCGCCGCGCTCGGCTTCGCGCCCAACCTCGCCCTCGCCCTCGTCGCCCTCGGCCTGGCGGGCGCCGCCGACATGATCAGCGGCATCTTCCGCTCCGCGATCTGGAACACGACCGTCCCCGACCACCTCCGCGGTCGCCTGGCCGGCATCGAGCAGGTGAGCTACTCCTCCGGCCCGATGCTCGGGAACCTCGAGGCGGGGGTCGTGGCGGCGATCACGAGCGTCCGGGTCTCCATCGTCTCCGGCGGTCTCCTCTGCATCGCCGGGGTGGCCGTGGCCGCGCTGGCACTCCCCGGCTTCAGGCGCTACGACGCTCGGAATACCTCCGGCGAGCCCGTAGTTGCTAGACAGTAGGACGGACACGACAGGAAGGACGGCGATGAAGCTCGAGGGCATCCACCACGTCACCGCGATCACCGCGGACGCGCCCGGGAACGTGGACTTCTACACGCGCGTGCTCGGCCTGCGTCTGGTGAAGAAGACGGTCAACCAGGACGACCCGACCGTCTACCACCTCTTCTATGCGGACGAGGTGGGCAGCCCCGGCGCAGACCTGACGTTCTTCGAGTACCCGGGGCTCCCGCGCGGGCGCGCGGGCGCCGGGATGGTGCACACGGTGGCGTTCCGCGTCGCCTCGGACGACGCCCTCGCCTTCTGGGGAGATCGGCTCGCGTCGGAGGGCCGTGAGGCGGAGCGGGAGGGACGCAGCCTCCGGTTCTCCGATCCGGAGGGGATGGGCCTGGAGCTCTCCGTGGTCGAGACGGACGACGCGCCGCTCGTCGCGCAGCACCCCGAGATCCCGCCCGAGCTGGCGCTCCAGGGCTTCGACGGCGTGCGCGCGTACTCGACCGACCCCGGCAGGAGCCGGGAGATCCTCGAGGAGACGCTCGGGTTCGCCCCGGACGGCGAGCAGGCCTGGGAGGTCCGCGGCGAGCGCCGCGGCTCGTTCTACGCCTACGACGCGCCGCCGGCCGAGCGCGGCCTCTCCGGCGCGGGAACCGTCCACCACGTCGCCTGGGCCTCGACGATGGACGACCACGAGGCCTGGCGCGAGCGCGTCGCCCACGCGGGGCTGCATCCGACGCCCATCATCGACCGCTTCTACTTCCGCTCGATCTACTTCAGGGAGCCGAGCGGCGTCCTGTTCGAGATCGCCACGCTCGGCCCCGGGTTCACGGCCGACGAGCCGCTCGAGACCCTCGGCGAGGCACTCTCGCTCCCGCCCGCGTACGAGCCGCTGCGCGAGCGGCTGGAGCAGGTGCTGACGCCGCTGCCCGCCACGAGGGCCAGAGCGGTCACGTAGCACCGGCGGGACCCCGCCCGCAGTATCGTCGCGCCCACGATGGCGCTCCTCTCACGCGTCCGGATCCGCGCGTACCGCTCGGCGGGGGACGTGTCGCTCACGCTGGGGCCCGTGACCGCCCTCGTCGGGGAGGCGCGCTCGGGGAAGTCGAACCTCCTGCGGGCGATCTGGGCGCTCCTCGACCCGGCGGCGCCGATCCGTCCGGAGGACCTCCGCCGCGACGACGTCGACACCATCACCGTCGAGGCCGACCTCGCCGGCGGCGGGCGCGTCTCGCTCGTCGCCCGCCCGCCCGACCCGCCGCGGGCCGAGCGGGCCGGCGCGCCGCCCGTGCTCTTCCTGCCGGCCGCGCGCCGAGGCGGGCCGCTCCTCGCCGTCTCCGACGGGCGCTCGTCCGCCGCCGAGATCGTCCGCGAGTTCGAGGCCGCGCTCGCCGAGCCTCGCGCGCGTGACTCCGAGGCCGCCGCCGCCGGCGCCCTCGTCGCCGCCGTCGACGCGTGCTGCGAGGCCGGGCTCGCCGGCGTCGTCCTCCTCGTCGAGGAGCCCGAGCTCTTCCTGCGGCCGCAGACGCAGCGCTACCTCTACCGCCGGCTGCGCGCGTTCGCGGCCGCCGGCAACCAGGTTCTCTACTCCACCCACGCTCCCGCGTTCCTGAACGTCGCGCGGCTGGAAGAGCTCGTCCTCGTCGAGCACAAGGGGGAGGCCGGCACGCGCATCTCCCAGCCGGAGCCGCTCGACGCCGACGAGGCGTTCCGCGTCGTCAGCGAGTTCGACGCGGAGCGGAGCGAGCTCTTCCTCGCGCGCGCCGCGATCCTCGTGGAAGGGCGGACGGAGAAGCTCGTCTTCCCGTCGGTCTTCGCCGCGCTCGGGCACGACCTCGATCGCGACGAGATCTCCGTCGTCGAGTGCGGCGGCAAGTCCAACATCCCGGTCTTCGCGCGGATCTGCATCGCCTGCCGCATCCCGTTCGTCGTCGTCCACGACCGCGACGCCGCCCCCGGGAAGGACCCCATCCCCGCCGAGGCGGCGTTGAACGACCTCATCGCGGAGGTCGCCGGGCGCGAGCGGACCGTCGTGCTCGAGCCCGACTTCGAGGCCGTGGCCGGGCTTCAGGGGCACTCGGGCAAGCCCGAGCGTGCCTGGCGCCACTTCTCCGAGGAGGGCGTCGAAGTCCCGGAGCCGCTCGCCCGCGCCGTCCGCCTGGCGCTCGCGGCGGCCTCCTAGCCGCAGGCTGCGGCAATCCCACAGCGGGCGTGCGTGCGCTCGCGGATGCCGCGTCGGCCGTGGGCATACATCCTGAGCAGGGTCGAAAGGAGCGCACCATGAAGATCCTGCTGGCCTACGACGGCTACGAGCACAGCGAGAACGCCCTTGCGAGCGCGGCGACCCTCTCCGAGGCGGGCGCGCGCCGAGGTGACCATCCTCAGCGTCGTTCCGCCGGACGCGCGCGGCTCGAAGGCCGGCGGCCACGTCGGCATGCGCCCCCACGCGCATGAGGACGTCGCCCGCGGACACGCCTACCTGCGGGAGCGTGACATCGCGTCGGAGATGCAGATCGAGCACGGGGATCCGGTCGAGGAGATCGTCCGGGTCGCGCGGGAGGGCGGTTACGACCTCATCGTCACGGGCTCCCACGGTCGCGGCCCGATCGGGGAGGCGCTGCTCGGCAGCGTGTCGAAGGCTCTCGTCCGGACGGCGCCCTGCGCGGTGCTCGTCGCCGGGAAGGACGCGGAGGCGCGCTTCGAGCCGGCCGGCGCCTAGGCGCCGGGCCTGAGTCCTCTCAGCCGCGCCTGGCGAAGATCACGAGGAGGCTGAGTGACTCGTAGCCCGTGAAGCGATGCTCGGCTCCGGCCGCGACGAACATCGCCTGGCCCTCCGTCATGTCGATCTGCTCGTCCTCGACCTGGAGCGTCCCCCGGCCCTCGAGGACGACGTAGACCTCGTCGTCCTCGTGCGGCTGCTGGCGGTCGGGCTCCGGGGCGACGAGGACGTAGACGCCGACCTCGAGACCCGGGGAGGTGTGGACGACCTCGTAGCCGCCGTTCCCCTCCTCGAGCCGGCGCTTCGCGTCCTCGACGTCGAAGAGGTGCTCGTGGATCGGCATCAGGCGGCGGCCCGCAGGCCGGGGATGATCTCGTCGCCGTAGGCGGCCAGGATGTGCTCCTGGCCGTGGGTCATGAGGTAGATGTTGTAGTGGTCGACGCCGATCGACTCGAGCTCGCGGAGCTTCTCGCCGATGGCCTCGGCGCTGCCGATGACGCTGAAGCGGTCGCAGATCTCGTCCGTGACGAACTCGCCGTGGGCCGCGCCCTCGCGGCTGTGGTCTCGGTAGTCGTAGAACTTGCGCGCCTTCACGTAGTCGGTGAGCTCGGCGGGGATCTCCGAGTGCTCGCCGTAGCGCTCGATCAGGTCCATGACGTGGTTCGAGACCATCGCCGGGAACCAGCGGACCGCCTCGCGGGCCTCCTGGAGGTCGTCGGTGACGATGCTCGGGGCACAGACGATGCACTCGAGCTCGTCGGGGTCGCGGCCGACCTCGACCGCGGCCGCGCGCGCCTGATCCATGATCCACTGGATGATGATCGGGTCGGCGAGCTGGATGATCACGCCGTCGCCCACGCGCCCGGCAACGCCCAGCGCCCGGGGCCCGTACGCCGCGATGTACATCGGGATGCGCTCGCGGCCCTGCGCCCACGTCAGCTCGAGCTCCTTCCCGTTCCACTCGACGGGGCGCCCGTTCATGAGGTCCTTCATCATCCGGCACGAGGCCTCGAACTCGGCCATCTTCACCGGCTTGTAGCCGATCACCCGCCGGGCGGAGTCGCCGCGCCCGATCCCCATGACCATGCGGCCCCCGGAGATGTCGTGGAGCGTCGCGTACCCGCTCGCGGTCACCGTCGGCTCGCGGGTGCCCGGATTCGTCACGCAGTGGCCGAGCTTCAGCTTCTCCGTGTGCACCGCGAGCAGCGTCAGGAGCGGGTACGAGTCCTGCCAGAGGATGTGGGAGTCGTACGTCCAGCCGTACTCGAACCCGTGCTTCTCGGCGAGCTGCATGAGCTCGACGAAGCGCGAGTGGGGCGGGTCGGGCAGCACGGTGACGCCGAAGGTGAGCATGGACACTGGCCTCCTGCGTGTTCGGGGAGGAAGGATTCTACGCGGCCGGCCGAGCCGGTCGGAATGCGCCGGGCGGCGGGGACGTTTAGGCGGTCGGGGTATGGGTACGCTGCGACCGATGCAGGTCGAGACGCTCGACCACGTGGCCCTCTGGGTCTCCGATCGCGACCGGCTCGCCGACTTCCTGACGACGCACGCCGGGATGCACGTCATCGACCGGACCGACCGCTTCACGCTCGTCGGCGCGGACGCCCGTCGCGGCAAGCTGACGCTCTTCGCCGCCGAGGGTGACCGCGAGCCGGGAGCGCTCGCTCGGGTTGGGCTCCGCGTCCACGACCTCGACGAGGCGCTCGCCGCGCTTCCGGCCGGCCTCGTCGTGAAGCGGGACGACGGCGCGGCGGCCTTCGACGCGCCGGAGGGTCTGCGGCTCGCGTTCGTCGAGGCAGACGAGGGAGTCGCCTACGACCTCGAGCACGTCGCCTTCCGCGTCCACGACCCCGGCGTGACCTTCGCCCGGCTGGCCGAGCTCGGCTTCGCCGTCGAGGACGGGCGCCTGCGGGCGGGGGACGCCGACATCCTCCTCGAGCAGGGGGATCCGGGCGAGAGCGAGCGGCCGCTCCTCAACCACCTCGGCCTCCGCGTCGAGTCGGCCGAGCGCTACCTCGACGAGGCGGAGGAGCGCGGGCTCGAGATCGCCGACGTGGTCGACGGGGCCAACACCTACGCGGTGTTCGTCTGGGGCCCGGACCGGATCAAGCTCGAGTACGTCGAGCACAAGCCGACCTTCTCGCTCACGTAGGAGTCGCTCCGCCGGCGCGCTTCCCGCGCGGCGATCCGAGTGCTTGTGTTCCACCGCACAAGCTCGTGGACCCCTTCGCTGACGACCGATCGGCGCGCTGTGCGCCACTCGTCGCCGTCCCGAAGAGCCCTGCCAGACTTCGTGAGCGTGGAACACAAGCGAGATCCGGCACGTGGGTGACCTCGTCGTCGCGGGGGGCGGGATGGCCGGGCTCTCCGCCGCCGTCAGGGCCCGGGAGCTGGGCGCGGACGTCGTCGTCCACGAGAAGGGCGACCGGCCCGGGGGATCGATGCTCCTCTCGAGCGGCGTCGTCTGGCGCTACCGGGAGTGGGAGACGTTCCGCAACGAATGTCCCGGGGGCGATCAAGACCTCCAGCGAGCCGTGTGGGAGGCTCTCGACGACGCCGTCGCTTGGCTCGAGTCGTTGGGCGCGCCGGTGGTCGAGCGCGACACCGGGAACCCGCTCACGACCGGGGTCCGCTTCGACCCGCACGGGCTGACCGAGACTCTTGTCGCCCGGGCGGGGGAGATTCGCCTGGGCGAGCCGTTGGAGGCGGTTCCCGACGGCGTCCCCCTCGTCCTGGCGACGGGCGGCTTCCAGGGAGACCGCGCGCTCGTCCGCGAGCACGTCACTCCGGAGGCCGACGCCCTCGTCCTCCGCGCCAACCCGTGGAGCGCGGGAGACGGGCTACGGCTGGCTCTCGGGCGCGGAGCGTCGTTCTCGGCCGGCCTGGACGAGTTCTACGGGCGGAACCTCGCCGCGGCGCCGCGGATCGCGCCCGAGGACTTCGTCCCGCTGGCCCAGGTCTACGCCCGCCACGCGACCGTCGAGAACGACCGGGGCGAGCGCTACGAGGCGCGGACGTGGTCGGAGATCGACGTCGTCCAGTGGACGGCTCGGCAGCCGGGCGCCCGCGCCTGGTACTCGGTCGTGGACGCGGCCCTCGGGGAGCCCATCCGCGGGCGCACCGTCGGCGACGTCATCGAGCTCGCCCGGCGGGCCGGCGCCCCGGTCGAACGCGTCGACGGAGCCACGAGGGTCGGGGTCGTCGCCGGCATCACCGCCACGCTGGGCGGCATCCGGGTGGACGCGCGCGCCCGGGCGGCGGACGGTCTCTGGGCGGCCGGGGCAGACGTCGGCGGCATCTCGACGGGTGGCTGGGCGAGCTCGCTCGCCTCGGCGCTGGTTCTCGGCCGCGCCGCCGCCGAGGACGCCGTCGGCTCCGCGTCCCCCTAGCTCTGAAGGTAGGCGCAGGGACGGGTGTCCTGCGGGAGCGGGGAGGAGGCGACCTTCAGGACCGTCTGACGGACGCCGCCATCGAGCTCGACCTCATCGCCGACCTCGGGCGGGTCGCCGTCGCGCTCGAGGAGCTCGTAGCCCGAGGGCTTGCAGACGAAGAGCAGGTGCTTGGCCACGGCTATCGGCGGCCGAGTCTATTCCTCGCCGGCCGCAGCGACGTACGGAGGGACGACGACGCGGACGAGCGTGCCGCCGTTCACGCCGCTGTCGACCGAGAGGCGGCCGTTGAGGATCTTCACGCGCTCGTCGATCGCCTCGATCGAGGCGCGGCGCCGCTCCTCGACCCCGTCGTCGCCGATCTCCGTCTCGAAGCCGCCGTCCTCGCGCTGGAGGACGGCCACGTCGATGCGGAGGGGCCGGCGGCGCACGGCCTGGTTCAGCGATTCGCGGATGATCTGATAGAGCGCGACCTGCGTCTTCTCGCCGAGGCGCTCGCCGGCGGCGACGTCCGTCCGGACCGTGATCCGGTGCGTCTCCTCGACCTGGTCGGCGAGGGCGCGGACGGCGGCGTGGAAGCCCTGGTCGCGGAGGACGAGCGGCTCGATCGCGAACGAGAGGTCCCTGAGGACGCGGATCGTGTCGCGCTCCTTCTCGAGCGAGTTCTCCATGACCTTCTTCGCGTCCCCGACGCGGCCGTCGTCGAGCGCCGCGAGCGCGGCGTCGTGCATGAGCGCGATCCCGGACATCGACTGGAGCGGCCCGTCGTGGAGGAAGAGGGAGAGGCGCCGGCGCTCGTCCTGCTCGGCCGTGATGAGGCGCTCGGTGAGCCGCTCGCGCTCGCTCTCGCGGTCGCGTGCCTCCTCGAGGAGGCGGGCGTTCTCGACGGCGCGGGCCGCGAAGTCGGCGAGGACGGTGGCGCGCATGTGGTCCCAGCGGTGGAACGGCTCCGGCCGCGTCAGCTCGAGATCGCCCAGGCGCTCGCCGCGCACTGCGAGCGGCACGACGAGCCGCTCGCCGCCCGTGCTCGCGCCGTCACCCGACCGCCCGGGCGGCAGGATGCGGGCGCTCGGCGCGGCGAACAGGCGCTTGGCCTCGTCGCACGTCCGCTCGAGGATCTCCGTCGCATCGAGCGTCGAGGACACTGCCGCGATCGAGTCGACGAGCGACTCGAGGAAGGTCGCCTGGGCCTGGAGCTCGTCCTCGGCGTACTCGTGGCGCCGCCGCTCGGCGACGATGAGGTAGAGGGCGAAGCCGCCGAAGAAGGCCGTCGAGGCGACGAGGCCCGCGGCGGCGACGACCGGCTCGTCGAACGCCAGCCCGAGGGCGCCGATCGAGCGCGGCGCCGACCGTGCAGCCGACGAGGACTCCGCGCGCGTTCCGGGAGACGCGACCGCCGACGGTCATCGCCGGAGGAGGGGGTCAGTCGATGATCGACTCGCGCAGCGCGATCGCGACGGCATGGGTGCGCGTGTCCGCCTCAAGCTTGGCGAGGATGTGCCGGACGTGGCTCTTGACCGTCTCCTGGCTGATGAAGAGCCGCGCTGCGACGTCGGCGTTCGACATGCCGTCCGCGAGGAGTTGGAGGATCTCTCGCTCGCGTTGCGTGAGCATCTCCTCGCGCTCGCGCGTGAGCAGCGCGGGCATCAGCGCCGGGTCGACGTATCCCTCGCCGCTCGCGACCTTCTCGATCGCGCGGAGGAGCGTCTGGTGCGGCGCCTCCTTGAGGATGTACCCCTTGGCGCCGGCCTCCAGGCCGCGGCCGAGGAGGCTACGCTCGCCGTACGCCGTGAAGATGAGGACGTTGGTCTGGGGCAGGCGCTCGGCGAGGATCTTCGTGGCCTCGAGCCCGTCCATGCCGGGCATCCGCACGTCCATGATCACGACGTTCGGCCGGCGGCGCTCCGCCACCGAGATGGCGCTGGCGCCGTCCGAGGCCTCGCCCACGACTCTGATCTGGGGCGCGCGGGAGAGGGAGAGGCGAAGGCCTTCCCTCACGACCTCGTGGTCGTCGGCGATCAGGCAGGTGATTTCGTTCGACATCGTCCGGCTCGCTCCCCAGGCACGATGATAGATCGGGTGGCGAGCGCTCACACTTTAGAGGGACTTGTCGTCGATCCTTCCTCGGGCTCCTACCCCGGAAGGGTGACGATCGACGACGGAACGATCGTTTCCGTCGACCGGCGGGACGCCGCGGCGACCGACCGGCTGCTCCTTCCGGGCTTCATCGACCTCCAGGTCTATGCGCCCGAGGGGATCGGGCGTCAGGGCGTCACGGGCTACCTGCTGGCCACGCGGGAGGTCGCCGAGCAGGAGGATCCGCTCTGCCTGGGCCTCCATCTCGAGGGGCCGTTCCTCAACCCCGAGGCCGCCGGGGCGATCCCGCGCGAGGAGCTGGTCCCCGTGGATCGCGCGCTGGTGCAGGAGTGGGCGGCCCGCCCGGACCTCGTCCGGCTCGTGACGCTCGCCCCCGAGCTCCCCGGCGCGCTCGAGGCGGTCGAGGGTCTGGTCGCGGCGGGCATCGTCGTCGGGCTGGGCCACTCGTTCGCGAACGCGCTCACGGTCGGGGCCGCAGTCGACCGCGGAGCCCGCTTCGCCACCCACGTCTGGAACGCCACCAAGCCGGTGAAGGCGCGCAACACCGGCCCGGTCCCGCGCCTTCTCCTCGACGAGCGCGTCGTTCTCGGGCTCCTCACCGACGGGCGGCACCTCCATCCGCTCGTCGAGGAGCTGACCGTGCGCGTCGCCGGCCCGGAGCGGATCGCCCTCACGAGCGACCTCGTCCCACTACCGGCCCAGCGGCCCGACGGCACGCTCCTCGGTGGCGACTGCTGCGGCGCCGCCCTCGTCGCGCGCATGGCCCGCTTCGGCCTCGTCGAGGCGGCCACGATGGCCGCCCTCGTCCCGGCGCGGCTTCTCGGTCTCTCCGACCGCGGCCGGATCGCCCCGGGCTACCGTGCGGACATCGCAGTCCTGGCGCCCGACTTCACGCCGCTCGAGACCCTCGTGGGAGGTGAGGCCCTCTGAGGGCTCCGCTATGCTGATTTCAAGACTTGGACGAGATCCCGCCTAGTACCCGCGCCCCGGAGGACGGGGCGTGAGCGACTCCCTACGCATCGCCGTCATTCTCCTGCTCGTGCTGGGGAATGCGGTGTTCGTCGCCGCCGAGTACGCGCTCGTGACGGCCCGCCGAGCACGCCTCGAGACGATGGCCAAGGCGGGCAGCCGCTCGGCCCGGACGGCGCTTCGGCTCCTCGACGACCCCGTTCGCTTCATCTCGACCACGCAGGTCGGGATCACGGTCTTCGGGATCCTCCTCGGTGCCCTCGGGGAGCCGCTCCTGTCGAGCTACTTCGACGACTGGCTCTCGCGGGGGGTCTCCTTCCTGCTCTCGTTCCTGATCCTGACGTACCTCAGCGTCGTGCTCGGCGAGCTCGTCCCGAAATCCATCGCGCTCCAGCGATCCGAGCGGCTTGCGGTCGCCCTCGCGCCGCCCCTCGACTGGCTCGGTCGCATCGCGTACCCGCTCGTGTGGTTGCTGCAGCGCTCGGCGAACGGGATCGCCCGGCTCTTCGGCGTCACACCGGCCCCGGCCGGGATGACGATGCACACCGAGGAGGACATCCGCCTGATCGTGGCTCAGACGGAGGAGATCGAGGGGGCGGAGGAGGAGATGCTCTACAAGGTCTTCGACTTCGCCGACAAGGAGGCGCACGACGTCATGGTCCCGAGGCCCGAGGTCGTCGCGCTCTCGAACGAGCTGCCGCCGCAGGAGGCGCTCGCCGCCGTCATCGACTCGCCCTACACGCGCTACCCCGTCTACCGCGACTCGCTCGACGACGTCATCGGCATCCTCCACGTCCGCGACCTCTTCGGCGCCCTCTACGACAGGGGCATCGAGAACGTCGTCATCGAGGACATCGTCCGGCCCGCGTACTTCGTGCCCGAGACGAAGGACCTCGCCGCGCTCCTCGGCGAGTTCAGGCGGCAGAACCAGCACATGGCGCTCGTCATGGACGAGTACGGGGCCGTCGAGGGCATCGTCACGCTCGAGGACCTGCTCGAGGAGATCGTCGGCGAGATCGAGGACGAGTACGACCTGCCGAACGAGTCGATCCAGCGGCTCGAGAACGGCCACGTCCTCATCCACGGCACGTTCACGATCGACGACTTCAACGAGCAGTTCGGGACGTCGCTCCCCGAGGAGGACTACCACACCGTCGCCGGGTTCGTCTTCGGCGCGCTCGGGCGGGTGGCGGAGAAGGGGGACGAGGTCGTCTGGGACGGCCTTCGCTTCGAGGTGGTGGAGCTCGCGGGACAGCGGATCGAGCGGCTCGAGGTCGAGTTCTTCGAGCACGAGGAGGCCGAGGAGGAGCAGGAGCCGGAGGCCGAGCGCGCCGAGTAGGATCGCGGGCGTGCAGTTCGACCACATCGGCGTGCCTGCGCCGACGAAGCGCGACGGCATGCGCTTCCTCGAGTCGAAGCGGCTCTGGCTGACGAGCCCCGGCGATCACGCGTTCCGCGTCGAGTGGCTCTGGTACGAGCCGGACAGCCCGGAGGTGGAGCTGGTCCGGACGGTTCCGCACGTCGCCTACCGCGTCGCGAGCCTCGAGGAGGCCATGGCTGGTCACCCGGTGATCGCCGAGCCGTTCGACGTCTTCGGCGAGGTGCGGGTCTCCTTCATCGAGGTGGACGGGGCGCCGGTGGAGTTCGTCCAGCCCTACGCGTAATGGCAAGCGGCGACGTCGTCGAGCTCGTCTCGGAGCTGGTCCGGATCGACTCGATCAATCCCGACCTGGTCCCGGGCGCCGCCGGGGAGGGCGAGATCGCACGTTTCGTCGCCCGGTGGCTCGAGGACGCGGGCCTCGATGCGGAGGTCGAGGAGGTGGCGCCGGGCAGGTTCAACGCTGTAGGGATCGTCCGCGGGTCGGGCGGCGGGCGCACGCTCCTCCTCAACGCGCACATGGACACGGTCGGCACGGACGGCATGGACGCGCCGTTCGAGCCGACGGTCGAGAACGGGCGCCTCCACGGCCGGGGCTCCTACGACATGAAGAGCGGGCTCGCGGCGATCATGCTCGCGGGCGCCGCCGCGGCCGGGGACGGTCTCCGCGGCGACGTCGTCGTCACCGCGGTCTGCGACGAGGAGGTCGCGAGCATCGGCAGCGCGCGGATCGCCGAGCGCTACCGGGCCGACGCGGCGATCGTCGCCGAGCCGACCGAGCTGCGCCTCGTGCTCGCGCACAAGGGCTTCGTCGCCTTCGAGATCGAGACTCGCGGTCGCGCCGCGCACGGCTCGCGGCCGGATCTCGGCGTGGACGCGATCGCGAACATGGGCCCGGTGCTCTCCCGGCTCGCCGAGCTGGACGGCCGCCTGCGCGCGGAGCCCGACCCACGCCGCTGCTCGGTAGCGGCTCCGTCCACGCCTCGGTGATCGAGGGCGGGCAGGAGTTCTCGAGCTACCCGGAGCGGTGCCTGCTCAAGGGCGAGCGCCGGACGATCCCGGGCGAGTCCGTCGCGCACGTCGAGGCCGAGCTGCGAGCGCTCCTCGGAGACGTCGACGCCGAGATCCGCGTGCTCGTCTCGCGCGAGCACTTCGAGACCTCCGAAGGCGAGGAGATCGTCGGCCTCGTCCGCCGTTTCGCCGGCGACCTCGGAGATCGTCGGCGCGCCGTACTGGACCGAAGCGGCGCTGTTCTCGGCCGCCGGGATCCCCACCGTCGTCTTCGGCTCCGTGGGCGAGGGCGCCCACGCGGTGGACGAATGGGTCGATCTCGCCAGCGTCGAGCGCTGCGTCGAGGTCTACACGGGAGTCGCCCGCGATCTCTGTGCCTGAGAGCCGCCTCCGGCTCGGGGCTGCTCTCGACCGCGCGCATCAACCGCCGCATCCTCGCGGCCGCAGGGGCCTCGAGCCTCGTCGAGGTCGTCGCCGTCGCCAGCCGGGAGGCGGCGCGGGCGGAGGAGTACGCGCGGGCGAACGGGATCGCGGACGCGCACGGGAGCTACGACGCGCTCCTCGCCGACCCCGGGGTCGACGCGGTCTACGTCCCGCTGCCGAACTCGCTCCACGTCGAGTGGACGCGGCGCGCCCTCGAGGCCGGGAAGCACGTGCTCTGCGAGAAGCCGCTCACGCCGGAGGCCGACGAGGCCGAAGCGCTCTTCGACCTGGCCGAGGAGGCGGGGCTCGTGCTGGCCGAGGCCTTCATGTACCGCCACAACCCCCAGACGCGCCGGCTCGAGGAGCTCGTCCGCGGCGGGGCGATCGGCCGCCTCCAGCTCGTGCGCGCCTCGTTCTCGTTCCTCGTCCAGGGCGAGGACAACATCCGCCTGCGCGCCGGACCTCGACGGCGGGTCCCTGCTGGATCTCGGGTGCTACTGCGTCAGCGGCGCGCGGCTGCTTGCGGGGACCCGGAGCAGCGTCGTCGCCACGCAGGTGATCGGCCCGACCGGGGTGGACGACCTCTTCACGGGCATCCTCGACTTCCCCGGCGGCGTCCACGGCCTCGTCGACTGCGGCCTGCGGCTGCCCTTCCGGGCGGCGATCGAGGCTCTTGGGACCGAGGGCTCCGCGATCGTCGACGACCCGTGGCTCTGCAGCCGCCCCGGCATCGAGCTTCGCCGCGGAGACCGCGTCGAGCGAGTCGAGGTCGACGTCGCCGACTCGTACCGGCTCGAGCTCGAGGACTTCGCACTCGCGATCGCCGGGGAGCGCGAGCCTCTTCTCGCCCGGGCCGACGCCGTCGCCCAGGCACGCGTGCTCGGCGCGCCCTGCGCCGCTCGGCGGCCGAGGAGGCCGGCCCAGTCGCCGTCAACAAGTAACAGTCTGTTACTTGTTCAGGGTCTGAGCTTGGAGGTGTTGACGACGCGGAAGTCCGAGCCCTTCACGCGGTGGAGCGTGTGGAGCTGGTCGTTGTCCCAGCCGGGGTCGGGGGCGCCGGAGATGTACCAGCTCGAGCCGTTGTCGGCCACGATCATCCCGTAGAGCTTGAGGGCGCGCAGGACGACCCTCGCCTGCGGCGGGTAGCTCGCCACCGGGAAGTTCTTGCGCAGCCGCAGGCGCAGGCCCATGGGCGGGAGGCGCTTGCTCGTGTAGCTGCTCGCGTAGTGCCGGGCGGGGTAGACGTACGCGCGGCGCGTGCGGCTGACGGTGAAGCGCAGCGCATGGTCGATGACGCCCCGCGCCACCTCGTCGTAGCGGGCGAGGCCGGGGAGGATCGGAAGGCCGGCGGCGTCGGCCGACGTCCAGCCGCGCGGGCGGAGCGCGTTCGAGCCGAGGTTCCAGATCGCCCCGGAGCCCGCCGACCACGAGGGCCAGAGGTCGAAGAGCTCGTACAGCGTGCAGGAGTCCTTCTCGACGATGATCGCGTGCCGGTCGCCGTCAGCGCTCGGGCCGCCCTCGATTGCCACGTCGCTCGGGATCGGATAGGGGCCCGGGTCGCTCTCGTCGTCGTAGCCGAAGCTCACGGGCGACGTCGCCTGCGAGCTGTCGACGACGGTGATCGGGATGCCGATCGGGCCGCCGTCCCAGAGGCCGGAGCCGAAATCGGCGTGGACGTTCAGCCGCGGGCCGATGGCCTTGACGATCGTCTTCGAGTCCTTCCGAAGAGGGAGCTTGTCGACCCGCTTGTTCCAGACGCTCGAGGCCGGGAAGATCGGGCAGCCGGGTGCGTCCGGGAGCCGTAGGGCCTGGGCGGAGGGGGCGAGCAGGAACGCCGCGACGACTGCGGCCGGGAGAGCGAGCCTCATCGTCTCGTTGTGTGCCCGCTCGGCGCGGGCGTCAATCCCCACCTTGGAGGACGGCCGCCATGCGATCCCAGCGGTCGATCTCGCAGCCGCCCGAGCGGTTGAACGTGGCGTTGACCTTCTCGCCGTCGATCGTGCCGACGATCGTCGCCACCTCCGGCCCGCCGTAGATGAGCGTGCAGGCGACGTCCTGGGGGACGGGCTCGAGGGCGTCGGGATCGGCCGCGAGGAGCTCGCATGCCTTCTCGGGGTCAGGGTGCGTGCCGCCGGCGGGATCGCACGTCAGCGTCGCTTCCCACGGGGGGTTGCCGTTCTTGCCCTGCGACCAGAAGGTGACCGTGAGCTCCGTCGTCGGCGTCGTCTCGGTGCTGCCACCGCCGCCACCACCGCCTCCCGCGGCTCCGCCGTCGTCGGACTCCGACCCGCAGCCAACCGCGACGAGGGCGATCAGTGCTGCGAGGAGGAGGACGCGAGCTCGTCGGTTCGGCGCGCCATCTCGACGTCGCGCTCGGTGATCGCTCGCTTGACGTGCGTCCACCAGCGAACCGTCACCGCGTTCCAGCTGATCGTGATGTCCGGATGGTGGTTCGCCTCCTCGGCCGCCGCTGCGAGGCGGTTGACGAACGCCATCGCCTCGGCGAAGTCCGCGAAACGGTAGCCGCGCTGCAAGGCGCCGCGAACCTCGTTCCAGCCCTCGAGATGCCCGACCGTCACCGCTGCGCATTCTCGCTCACCGTGAGCGTCCCGTCCGAGACGACGCCCCTCAGCTCGATCGGCCGGTCGGTCCAGCTCACGTCGCCCTCGGTCACGAGGCCGTCGACCGTGGCGAGGTCGAGGCCCGAGACGACGAGCGAGGCCCCGCCGCACTGGGGCGGGAACGACTCCGCGAGCGCGTAGCAGAGCTTCACCTCGCCCCCGGCGGCGAGGAGGTTGCCGCTGACGAGGAGCGGCTCGGAGGAGTCGGACGCGAGTGCCTCTTCGATCGAGACTGCCGTCGTCCCGATCCCCGCGTTCGTCGCGGTCGCGGCAGCCTCGTCGTCATCGCCGCCGCAGGCCGCGGCGGGCAGGGCGACGACAAGTGCTGCGATGACGGCGAGAGTCCTCATGCACTTGCTGAGACGGCGCGGGCGGGGAAAAGGTTCCCCAAGGGAGCCTAGGAGAGCGGCAGGCTGTCGATCGCCCCGTCTGCGATCCGCCAGGCGGCGATCTCGCCGGACCGGAGCGAGAGGATCACGTAGGGCCGGCCCTCCCAGAGGCCGATGCTCTCGACGTCCGTGCGCGAGGGGCGCGGGGGGCTCGACGGGTGCGAGTGGAAGACCGCCAGCTCGGCGCCGTCGTCCTCGAGGAACCAGACCTCGGGATCGATCTCGAGCTCGAACCGGTAGGGGCTGGCGGCCCGGTTCGTGCCGGGGAAGTAACGCTCGGCGACCGAATCGCGGAGCGCGATCAGGCCGCAGGCCTCGTTCGGTCGCTCCGCCTCGGCGTGCTCGACGAGCGCCGAGCGCACCTCGGCGGGGATCACCACCAGACGCGGTCCTCCATGGACGGCCCCACCTCGCCGGCCGGGCGCGTCCAGAAGTCGGCGGAGAGGTACTTCCAGCCGCCGTCCGCGAGCACCGCGACGACGACGCCCTCGTCGAGCTCCTGCGCGATCCGCCGCGCGACGTGGATCACCGCTCCCGACGAGACGCCGGCGAAGATCGCCTCGCGCTCGAGCAGGAGCCGCAGGCCCTCGACCGACTCCTCGTTCGTGACGAGGACCTTTCGGTCGAGCCTCGAGACGTCGAGGATCGGCGGGACGTAGCCGTCCGCGAGCGAGCGTAGCCCGTAGACGAGGTCGCCCTGGAGCGGCTCCGCGGCCGCCACGATCACGTCCGGGAAGGACTCCCGGAGCCGGTCCCCGGCGCCCATGAGGGTGCCGCCGGTCCCCAGACCGGCGACGAGGGCGTCGACCTGCGGGAGGGCGTCTGCAATCTCGGCGCCCGTACCCTCGTAGTGGGCGCGGGGATTGGCCTCGTTCCCGTACTGGAACGGCATGTAGAAGCGCGGATCGCGCTCTGCCAGACGCAATGCGAGCCGCACTGCACCGTTCGAGCCTTCGGAGGCCGGGGAGAAGACGAGCCGGGCGCCGTACAGCTCGAGGAGCTTGACGCGCTCCGGCGTGGAGTTCTCGGGGAGGACGCACGTGAGGGGGTACCCCTTCAGCTTCGCGACCATCGCCAGCGAGATGCCGGTGTTCCCGCTCGTCGGCTCGAGGAGCTCGCGGCCAGGCTCGAGCTCGCCGGATGCTTCCGCCGCCTCGATCATGGCCAGGGCGACGCGGTCCTTGATCGAGCCGGTGGGGTTCTGGCCCTCGAGCTTTGCGTAGAGGCGCACGCCGGGATGCGGGGCGAGCCGCGGGAGCTCGACGAGCGGCGTCGAGCCGATGGTCTCGAGGAGGGACGGCGTCAGTGTCTGCTCGCCGCCGGCCATCGCCGGCAGGAGGATGACCGTCGCGCCCTCGTCCACCCGCGTGTCGAGGCCGTCGAGCGTCCGGACGTCCTCGCTGTCGAGGTAGACGTTGACGAAGGGGGCGATCCCGTCGCCGTCCTCGAGCACCTGGCGGCCGAGCCCGGGGAAGCGCTCGGCGAGGTCGGCCAGGACCTCGCGCATCGTCGCACCGGTCGCCTCGACCTCGCGCGCGCCTCCGACCTCGGTGCGCAGGGTCGGCGGTATGCGAACCCTGATCACTGGGCAACCTCGTGGGGTCGTCCCTGGCAGAACTCGACGTAGTCGATGTAGTCGGTGATCGTCGGGTGGTCGCCGCAGACGGGGCAGTCCGGATCGCGGCGCAGGCTGATCTCCGTGAACTGGGTCGAGAGGGCGTCGAAGAGGAGCAGGCGGCCGACGAGCGGCTCGCCGATCCCGAGCGCCAGCTTGAGCGCCTCGTTGGCCTGGAGAGATCCGACGATCCCGGGGAGGACGCCGAGGACGCCGCCCTCGGCGCAGCTCGGAGCGAGCTCGGGCGGTGGCGGCTGCGGGAAGAGGCAGCGGTAGCAGGGCCCGTCCTTCGGCTTGAAGACTGTGGTCTGGCCCTCGAAGCGGAAGATCGAGCCGTGGACGACGGGGATCCCGTGCCAGACGGAGGCGTCGTTCAGGAGGTACCTGGTGGGGAAGTTGTCCGCCCCGTCGACGATCACGTCCCAGCCCTCGCCGAGGATCCGGTCGACGTTGTCCGACGTGAGCCGCTCGCGGAAGACCTTCACGGTGACGTCCGGGTTGAGCGCCTCGATCGTGCGCTTGGCCGACTCGGCCTTCGACTCGCCGAGCCGCTCGGTCGAGTGGACGATCTGTCGCTGGAGGTTGGTCTCGTCGACGGCGTCGTCGTCGACGATCCCGAGGGTGCCGACGCCGGCGGCGGCGAGGTAGAGCGACGCGGGCGAGCCGAGGCCGCCGGCGCCGATGAGCAGGATGCGGGAGTCCAGCAGGCGGAGCTGGCCCTCCTCGCCGACCTCCGGGATCAGGAGGTGGCGCGAGTAGCGCCGGCGCTTCGCCTCGTCGAGCGCACGCGGGACGTCGAAGGGGAAGCCGTTTCGCTTCCAGTCGCCGAAGCCGCCGGCGAGCGATGAGACGTTCTCGTAGCCCATCTCCTCGAGGGTCTTCGCGGCGAACGCGGAGCGCGCGCCCGACGCGCAATAGAGGATCAGCGGCGTCTCGCGGTCGGGCACCGCGGCCTCGATCCGGGACTCGAGGTTGCCCCTGGGCACGTGGATCGCGCCGGGGATGTGGCCCTCGTCCCACTCGTTGCGCTCGCGGACGTCGACGAAGACGGTCGAGTCGGTGTCGCGGACGGCCGACGCGCGGGCGGCGTCGACCTCCTCGATCTCGCTCTTCACCTGCTGCAGAAGGTCGCGGTAGCTGGGCATCGCTTCAATGAGTATAGCGACCTACGTGCGGCGTCTCGCAAGGGTCACGAGCTCGATCCAGCATGAGAACCTGAGCCGCCGGGGCGCCCTGGACGACGCGATGCTGCGTCCTCGGTCGCGCCCGTATTCGCGAATACGAGCGCTCCCTGCGTCCTTGCCTCGCACTCGCCCAGAACACCCCGGCGACGAGACCCATCCTGCACCGAGCTCGACGGGCTACATTCGGGCGATGTCTCCCCGAGCTCGGGCACGCGTTCTGGTCGGCGTCGCGGCAACGGTCTCGGCCGCGGTCGTCGTCGGCGTCACCCTGCTCCAGTCCGAGGAGGGGGAGAGCGCCGAGCCGTCCACGTCGACGACCGTCGAGCGCACGGCACCTCCGCTCGAGCTGGGGTTGCTCCTCCGCGACGACGCCGAGGCCCGGGCGCTGCGCGCAGCCGAGCGGCTGCACGACCAGGGCCGGCGCGCCGAGGCAACCGCGCGCTTCGAGGAGATCCTCGCCGAGAACCCCGACTCGGTCGAGGCGGCTGTCGGCGCCGCCGTCTCCGCCTGGCCGGACGGGACCGAGCAGCGACTGGAGCAGCTCGTCGCCGAGAACCCGGCGAGCGGCGTCGCGCGACTCCACCTCGGCCTCGCGCTCCTGGCCGCCGGGGACGAGGCGGGTGCCGTCCGCCAACTGCGCGAGGTGGAGAGCCGCGACCCGGACTCTTCGGCTGCGCTCCGGGCCGAGGACATCCTCCACCCCGAGTTCGCCCCCGGCCGGCCGCCGTTCGTCGCTCCGCTCGAAGCGCCGGCCGACCTCCGGGGTCGGCCGCCCGAGGAGCAACTGGCGGCGCTCGCGAGGCGCGCCCGTTCGGGCGGCGTCGAGGACAAGCTCCTCTACGGGAGCGCGCTCCAACGGGTCGGGATGCCCGTGTCGGCGCGCGAGGCCTTCCTCGCAGCGGCCGCAGCCGACCCGGAGAGCCTCCCGGCGCAGGTCGCTGCGGCGATCGGGCGGTTCGACAAGGACGATCCGTCGCAGACGTTCTCGCGCCTCGGGCCGCTCGCGCGCGAGGACTCGGACGGGGTCGTCCGCTACCATCTCGGCCTCGCGCTCTCGTGGCTGGGGCAGCTCCAGGAGGCGCTCCGCCAGCTGCGGCTGGCGAGCGAGGAGGACCCCGACGGCTTCTACGGGAGGGAAGCGAAACGACTCCTCGAGCGTCTAGAGGGCGCCGGATCCTAGCCACTCCCCCGAACGGGGTATGGCGGCCATCCGGTGCGCGTGCAAGAGTCGCGGCGCACGCGAGGGAGATTCGACGCAGGGAGAGCCGTTGACAAGTCGCCGGTCCCGACTACGTTGAGGAGAACGGGAGTAGGGGATCTCGAGGGGAGGATGGGGAGCGTGGCGAGCATCTCGCTCGAGCACGACGACGTCAGGGCGCTCGTGCGCCAGGGCCAGGAGGCCGGCTTCGTCACGCACGAGGAGATCGCCGTCGCGCTCGGCGACGACGTCGAGCCGGGACAGCTCGAGGAGCTCCACGTCCTGCTCGAGGAGGCCCAGATCGAGGTCGTCGAGGTCGAGCCCGAGCCCGAGAGCGCGCCTGCGCCCGTCCTCGAGGCCGAGCCGCGGGAGATCTCGACGGACGCGCTCCAGCTCTTTCTCAAGGACATCGGCCGCGTGCCGCTGCTGACCGCTGCGCAGGAGGTCGAGCTGGCGAAGCGCATCGAGCGCGGCGATCACGCCGCCAAGCAGAAGATGGTCGAGTCGAACCTCCGCCTCGTCGTCTCGATCGCCAAGAACTACCGTAACCAGGGCCTCCCGTTCCTCGACCTCATCCAGGAGGGGACGATCGGCCTCGTGCGAGCGGCGGAGAAGTTCGACTACCGCAAAGGCTTCAAGTTCTCGACGTACGCCACGTGGTGGATCCGCCAGGCAGTGGCCCGCGCGCTCGCGGACAAGGCGCGCACGATTCGCATGCCGGTGCACGTCGTCGAGAAGCTGAACAAGATCGGCCGCATCGAGCGCAAGCTCCTGGGCGAGCTCGGGCGCGAGCCGACCACGGAGGAGATCGCGCGCGAGCTCGAGCTCGACCCCGACGAGATCGACCAGATCCGCCGGACGGCGCAGGCTCCCATCTCGCTCGAGAAGCCCGTGGGCGACGAGGAGGAGTCCGAGTTCGGCCACTTCCTCGCCGACGAGAGCGCGCCGGCTCCCGACGAGGCCGTGGAGACGACGCTCCGCAAGGAGACGCTCACCCGCATCCTCGAGACCCTCTCCCTCCGCGAGCGGCGGGTCCTCGAGATGCGCTACGGGCTCGACGGCCAGCACCCGCGGACGCTCGACGAGGTCGGGCGGACGTTCAACGTCACCCGCGAGCGCGTGCGCCAGATCGAGAACCAGTGCCTGAAGAAGCTTCAGGCACTGGCCGAGTCGCAGAAGCTCAAAGACGTCGCCTGACGCCAAGCCGGGTTCGGCCTGCTCCTGCCGTCGCTGGCCACAGTGATGGAGCGCGAGCTCCGGGCGCAGCAAGTAACAGTCTGTTACTTGCTGGGCATCGCGCAACGAGGTGGCCGCGACCGGCGGGCGAAGGGTCACCGGTCGAGGGTGTCCAGGAACTCGCCGAGCACCGCCTGCCAGCGCTCGGGTCGCTCGAGGTGAAGGTCGTGGCCGGCGTCCGGGATCTCGGCGAGGTGCGCCGTCGGAAGCGCTTCGACCATCCGCCGTGTCTCGTCCTCGGGCATCCATCCGCGCTGACCGCGGACCACGAGTGCCGGGCACGTGATCCGGCGCCACTCCTCCCAGTACGCCCGTCCGCTCGCCTCCGCGAGGATTCGGACGAGAACGTCCGGAGCGAAGCTCGGCCAGAGACCGTCCGATCGCTCTTCCAAGCCCGCGGCCCATGCGGTCGCCGGAGCGCCGCCTCCGCCGAAGAAGTCAGCCGCCTCGCGACGAGAGGCAAACGGCACTGGCCACGACTCGAGCCAGGCTCGCAGCCGCGCAGGCGCATCGGTGTCCGCCTCCAGCGTGGCCTCGACCACGACGATGCCGCGCACGAGGTCTGGATGCTCGGCGGCGAGCAGGAGCGCAGTCAGACCGCCGAGCGACTGACCGACGACGGCGACAGGCGCGAGACCGAGCGCACGGATCCACATCTCGGCGTCGTCGACGAAAGCCTCTGGCGAGACGTCGGCGGGGGAGCGTTCGCTGCGCCCGTGGCCACGCTGCTCCGGCACGACGACTCTGTGGCTCCGGGAGAGCCATGACGCGGTCTCGTCCCACTCTCGGGCATATCCCGCGAGCCCGTGCAGCACGAGGACGGCCGGTTCCCGGCCGGAGTGGTCGAGACAGGAGAGGCTGACACCTTCGCGTTCTCTCGAGTGCCACCGCCCCGCGTCCATCCAGCCGAGCCTACGTCACGGCCGTGCGGGGGCGTCCGTAGACTCCCGCGCGTGAGCGAGCAGCTCGATCCCGCCTGGCTCGAGGAGCTCTCGGAGTGGCTCCGCATCCCGAGCGTCAGCGCCGACCCGGCGCACGCCGGCGACGTGCGCCGCGCCGGCGAGTGGCTCTGCGAGTTCGTGCGCGCCGCTGGCGGCGAGGCCGGGCTCGTCGAGACGGACGCGCAGCCGCTCGCGGTCGGCGAGCTCCGCGCGTCGAGCGGCGCCGACGCTGCGCCTACCGTCCTCCTCTACGGCCACTTCGACGTCCAGCCGCCCGCGCCGCTCGACCTCTGGGATTCGCCGCCGTTCGAGCCCGAGATCCGGGACGGCTACCTCTACTGCCGCGGGGCGGTGGACGACAAGGGGAACGCGTACCTCGTGCTCAAGGCGGCGCGCACCCTCGCGGAGGAGGGCGCTCTGCCGGTCAACGTCCGGGTCGCGTTCGACGGCGAGGAGGAGATCGGCGGCCACTCGATCGTTGACTTCCTCGCCGCGAACGAGCGCGGCGCCGACGCCTGCGTGATCTTCGACAGCATGATGCCGAGGGAGGACACGCCCGCGTTCGACATCGGCGTGCGCGGGCTCGTCTACTTCCACCTCCGCCTCCGTACCGGGGAGCGGGACCTCCACTCGGGCATGTTCGGGGGCGCGGCGATGAACGCCGTCCACGCTCTGGCCGACACGCTGCAGGCGGTCGTCGCGGTCCCGGACGAGCTTCGCGCCGGCGTGACCGAGCCGACCGCCGACGAGCTCGCCTCGTGGGCCGAGCTCGACCCCGGGGCGGCCGTTCTCGCGGCCACCGGCGCCACCCCCAAGGACGCCGACGCCGCGGACGACTTCTACCTTCGCACCTTCGCGGCGCCGGCGGTGGACGTCAACGGGATCGCGGGCGGCGAAGCCGACCTCGTGAAGACCGTCCTGCCGGTCTTCGCGGAGGCGAACGTCTCGATTCGCGTCGCTCCGGGACAGGACGAGGAGCAGCTCGCGGACTCGTTCGAGCGGATCCTCCGTGAGGCGGCTCCCGAGGGCGCCGAGCTCGAGATCGAGCGCCGGTCGACGAGCCCTCCCGGGCTGATCGCTCCCGACGCGCCCGCGATCAGGCTCGCCCAGGGCGCCTTCGAGCGCGTCGTCGGCCGCCGGCCGCTGCTCCTGCGGTCCGGCGGCTCGATCCCGCTCGTCCCCGCCCTCGCGGAGAAGGGCATCCCCACGGTCCTCAGCGGCTTCGCCCTCCCGGACGCGAACGTGCACTCGCCGAACGAGCGGCTGCTCGTCCGTTACATCCCGCTCGGGGTGGCAGCGGCCCGGGAGACCCTGGTGGCGTTCGCCGAGCTGCCGCGCCGATGAGCACGCTCTCGGCGACCGTCAACGGCAGCCTCCGCAAGGCGATCCTCGTCTCGGCGCAGAACGGCACCGTGCGGCGCTTCGTGCGGGCGCACGGGATGCGGCTCGGAGCCTCGCGGTTCGTGGCGGGCGAGACGCTCGACGAGTGCGTCGGCGTCCTCCGCGGGCTCAACGAGCGCGGCCTGGCCACGAACGCGACCCTGCTCGGAGAGGACGTCCAGACCGAGGACGAGGCGGCCGCCGTCGCCGGCGCCTACGTCGAGATCCTCGAGCGCGTCGACAAGGAGGGCCTGCGGACCAACGTCGCTCTCAAGCTCACGCACCTCGGCCTCGATCTGGGCGAGGACGTCGCGTTCGCGAACGTCAGCCGGGTCGTCGATCGGGCCGCCGACCTCGGCAACTTCGTCCGCCTCGACATGGAGTACTCCGCGGTCGTCGACGCGACGCTCTCGATCTACCGTCGGCTCCGCGGGGCTGGGCATGCGAACGTCGGCACCGTCCTCCAGTCCTACCTGTACCGGACCCCGGCCGACCTCGAGAGCCTCCTCCCGCTCGAGCCGAACCTGCGGCTCGTCAAGGGCGCCTATCTCGAGCCCGAGACGGTCGCCTATCCGCGCAAGCAGGACGTCGACGCCGCGTACGTGAGGCTCGTGGAGGGCATGCTCGTGGGCGGGGTCTACACGGCCGTCGCCACCCACGACGAGCGGATGATCGAGCACGTGATCGAGTTCACCGAGCGTGAGGGGATCGGGCGCGACCGCTTCGAGTTCCAGATGCTCTACGGCATCCGGACACAGCTCCAGCTCGACCTCGCCGCGCGCGGCTACAAGGTGCTCGTCGCGACCGCCTACGGGCCGGAGTGGTTCCCCTTCTTCTCGCGGCGGCTGGCCGAGCGCCCGGCCAACCTCCTCTTCCTCGCCAGGAACGTCGTGCGCCGCTAGCCGGTCGACGGCGCGTGGCGGCGGCGCTGCACGACGACGCCGGCGCTGCCGAGCGCCAGGACGAGCGCGAGCATGAGGCCGCCGATCCAGAGCGCGGGGCGACCGTCCTCCGCCGGAGGGCTCGGAGCGGGGCCGGCCGCCGGAGTCGCGCTCTCGGTCCCGGTCGGCCAGTTCGTGACCGGGAAGAACACGTCGCTGCGGTGCGTGCCGGTTGCATCGGTGGCCCATCCGCGGAGCCCCACCTGGATGCCGTCGATCCCGCCCTCCGGCACGCGCACGGTCGCGACGTACCCGCCGTCCGCGCTCCCGGTCGCGTCGCCGATCGTCGGCTTTCCGCTCGCAGCGCTAAGGAGCCGGATGTAGAGGCCCTCGGCTCCGAACGGCTGCCGCTCGCCGTTCTCCTCCGACGCGAGCGTCCAGGAGACGGTGATCCTCTCGCCCGGCGACGCGTTCGGCGGGATGGGCGCGACGAGCGTCGCCTCGCCGCCTTCCTTGGCCGAGGCGGGCATCGCGGCGAGGGCGGCGAGCGTGCCCGACAGGAGGATGGTGGCCGCGCGACGTCCCATGTCGTCCAAGGTACACCGACCGGGAGCCGGCGGTTCCGGCCGAGACCGGCCGCGTGTACTACCGTTGTCCGGACACCACGGAGGGAAGGCCAATGACCACACTCGAGAACCGGCCGAACACCGCGCTCCTCGTCGTCGACGTCCAGAACGGCGTCGTCGAAGGTGCTCACGATCGCGATGCCGTCGTCGCGAACGTCGGGAGCCTCGTCGAGAAGGCCCGACGCGAGCAGGTCCCGGTCGTGTGGGTCCAGCACTTCGACGAAGGCCTCGCGAAGGGGAGCGACGAGTGGCGGATCGTTCCCGAGCTCACCCCGAGCGACGGCGAGCCACTCGTCGAGAAGACCTACGGCGATTCCTTCGAGGACACCGATCTCGAGAGCGTGCTGTCGGGCCTCGGCGTCGGACGGCTCGTCGTGGTCGGCGCGCAGACGGACGCGTGTATCCGCTCGACGCTCCACGGCGCGCTCGTCAGGGGGTACGACGCGACGCTCGTGAGTGACGCCCACACGACGGAGGATCAGAGGGAGTGGGGCGCGCCGCCGCCGGATCAGGTGATCGCGCACACGAACCTGTACTGGACGGACCAGAGCGCGCCGGGGCGGACGGCCGGGACGGTCGCGACCGCCGACGTCGACTTCGAGGGCTAGCTCTTCCGGCCGCCCTTGCGCGACCGGGCCAGGAGCCCGGCCGGGATGAGGCGCAGCGCGCTGCCGAACGCGCCGCCGACCATGCCGCCGTCTGTGACCGGCAGCGGGCCGACGGGAGGATCCTCGACGGGGCGGCCGCCGCCGCGATCGTCGGCGCCGAGGCGGCCCGGGTCGTGCTGCCAGCCCTGCGCGTCGAGGACGTGGAAGCAGTGTCGACAGACCTGCGCGTCGTTGTCGAGCTGCTCGTGGCAGGCGGGGCAGGTCGTCATCGCCGGGCCCTAGGCGGCCGGAGCGACCGTCTTCCCGCCGTGGCGGTGCGTGTGGGCGTCGTCGGGCACGAGCCAGTGGTGGCCGAACGTGCGCATCTCCTCGATGATCGGCAGGAGCGCCTTGCCCTTGCCGGTCAGCTCGTACTCGGCGCGGCGCGCGCCCGAGCGCTTCTCGAGGACGCCCTCCTGCTCGAGCCCGCGCAGCCGCTCGGAGAGTGTCCGCGGGCTGATGCCCGGGCAGGCGCGCTCGAGCTCCGAGAAACGGCGCGGGCCCTCCGAGAGGTCGTGGACGATGATCGCCGTCCACTTGGAGCCGATGATGTCGGCGGTACAGGCAACCGCGCACTCCTCGTCATGGACGGGCTTCATCGTGCGCATGAGCTCATTGTAGCCCCGGCCCTCCACGGGGCCGGGACGCGCTACCAGGGCGGGGCGTTGTGCACCCAGCGGCCGCCGAGCATGGTGGCGACGACCTCGATGTCGCCGAGAGCGTCGGCCGGGCAGTCGAGCGGATCCCGGTCGAGGACGACGAGGTCGGCGAGGTAGCCGGGGAGGAGCTTCCCCCGGCGGCGCTCGTCGCCGGCGAGCCAGGCGGGCGCGACGCAGGTCGCGTGGAGCGCCTGCTCGACCGTCACGGACTGCTCGCCGTGCCAGGCCTCGCGCTCGTCGAGCGTGCGGAGGACGCCCGCGCGGATCCCGAGCAGGGGGTCGAGCTCCTCCACCGGAGCGTCTGAGCCGTTGGCGACGAGCGCGCCCGAGTCGAGAAGCGAGCGGAATGCGTAGGCGCCGTCCGTTCGCCCCTCCCAGAAGCGGTCGGCGATGTCACGGTCGGAGGGCGCGTGGCTGAACTGGACGGACGCCGCGACGCCGAGCGCGGCGAAGCGGCCGACGTCCTCGGGCGCGAGGAGCTGGGCGTGCTCGATCCGCTGACGGAGGCCGCGGGGGAGCCACTCGTCCCGGGTTGCCTCGAAGGCGTCGAGGGCGCGCCGGTTGGCGAGGTCGCCGATCGCGTGCACGGCCACGGGGAAGCCGGCCCGGGCGCTCCTGGCGACGATGTCGACGAACTCCTCGTAGCCGACGATCTCGACTCCCGAGCCGTCGAGGAGGAGGGCGGTCCGCGAGCCGAGCGTCCCGTCCAGGAAGGCCTTGATGTAGCCGACGCGCAGGAGGTCGTCTCCGAGCCCCGAGGAGACGCCGATCTCCGCGAGCCGGTCGATGTGGTCGTAGGGGAGCGACTGCCAGACGCGCAGGGTGAGCGCCTCCTCGCCGCGCAGGCGCTCGAAGACGCGCAGCGCCCCGAGCCAGCCGTCCTTGTCGTGGATCGCGGTGACGCCGCGCGCGTTCGCGATCCGGATCCCCTCGCGGCAGGCCTCGACCATCTCGTCCTCGGTCGGGCGCGCGTAGCTGTCGCGGAAGTGCCAGGCGCACTCCTCCCGCAGGACGCCGGTCGGCTCGCCCCGCTCGTCGCGCTCCACGACGCCGCCCGGGACCTGGAGGTCGCCTTCGACCCGGGCGAGGGCCGCGGAGTTGACCCACAGCGAGTGGTAGTCCTTCGACATGAGCGCCACGGGGACGTCGCCGCTGACGGCGTCGAGTGCCTCCTTCGTCGGCTCGACGGCGGGCGCCCAGTCGCCGCTGCGCCAGCCGAGCCCGCGCAGCCAGCGGCCCTCGGGCACGTCCCCCACCGCCGAGGCGACGCGGGCGAGCGCCTCGTCGAGCCCCTCCGCACCCTCGAGCCTGACCTGGTGCTGTGCGAGCGACCAGGTGGGGAAGTGCACGTGCGCGTCCGAGAACCCGGGGACGACGCACCGGCCGCCCAGGTCGACGCGCTCGGGGCTCGCGAGGGCGGTCTCGTGCGCGCCGACCCCTCCCGCCACGCGCTCGCCGGCGATCGCCAGGGCCGCAGCGCGGGGGAGGGAGGGGTCGAGCGTCCGCACGGTGCCGTTCTCGAGGATCACGGCCGCAACGATAGATCCTCCCGGGGTCGCTAGCCGCCGAACATCTCCGGGTGCTGCGCCATGGGCGAGCGTGTCGCCGGTGCACCCAGGTCGAAGTCGGGATCGCCGTCGTAGCCCTTCTGGGTGGCGGCGATCGCGAGGAGCGCGTGCTCCCCGAGCAGCGTGTCGAGCGCGACGCGGAGATCCGCAGCGGCGCTCGTGGCACCGCCCGCGGACATGCCGGCCGACATCGCGTGTCCGGTCATGGTCTGGGTCGCCGGGGCGGCCGCGTCGTCGTCGTCACCGTCGCAGGCGGCGAGCCCGCCGGCGACGCCCAGGACGATGAGGGCGATGACTGCGAAGTGGCTCGTAGGCTCATGGTGTCTCCCGTGTCCGTGCCAGGGCTTGTTCGGGCGGCGGTCGGCACGCGGTTCGCTCGACGTGCCAAGAACCGTCCGGTCCCGGCCGGCGTATGGACGAGCGATGCGTCCGCTCCTCCTCGTCGGCGCCGTTACCTTCCTCCTCGCGGCGTGCGGCGGAGGGGAGTCTTCCGATGACGCGGCCCCCAACGACGCCGGCTCGGGCACGGGCCAGCAGATCGATCTCAGTGAGTTCGCGCTCGATCCGGCGTCGGTCTCGCTCGATCCGGGAACGGTCACGCTGCACGTCGTCAACACCGGCTCGGTCGTGCACGCGCTCGAGGTCGAGGGCCCGACGGAGGAGGTCGAGACTGCCGACCTCCAGCCGGGTGAGTCGGCCGACCTCACCGTCGACGCGTCCAAGGCGGGCGAGTACGAGATGTACTGCCCCATCGACGGTCACCGCCAGCAGGGCATGGAAGGGACACTCGTGATCGGCGGCGGCGGCGGGGCGGCCCGACGACGACCGACGAGACGACGACCGAAGAGGACTCGGACTACCGCTACTGAGCCCCGGCCTGGGGCTGGCAGCACCACTCGGCGACCTGCGGGAAGGATCCTGCGCCGGCATCGCCGGGATCGAACTCGCGCTGATGTTGTCGACGGCCTTGATCCGCGGCGGGGAGAGGCGGAGGAAGAGGAACTGGTCCGCCTCGGGCCAGGCGGCGAGGAGCCAGCGGCCGTCCGGCGAGAGGACGAGATCCCGGAGGTGGCCCGGGCCGGTGTAGATCTCGCGCGGGCCGATGGTACGGCAAGCTCCGCCGCCGAAGCAGCCCGCTCTGGACGAGCGTCGTCTTCCGGGCGCCGGCGTCGTAGTCGGCGTAGACGACGCTGTCGGCCGGGCCACCGACCGCGTCCCAGCAGCTCGTGCCCCTCGCCGAGTCGAACCGTCGGACGCTCGAACGGCTCGCCGTTCCGGCGGTGGACGACGAGCTCGTTCCTCGTGAGGGTGGCAACGTGCCCGTCGGGCGTCCAGAGGATCTCCCTGATCCCCGGGATGCCCGGCGTCCGGAAGAGCTCCTCGCCGGAGTCGACGTCGACGGCGCGAGACGACCCCGTCGGCCCGCGCGTAGGCGAGGACCGTCCGGTTCGCGCGCGGAAGCCACGCGGGCGCGACCGGGGCGACGTCGCGCGCGAGCAGGCGGTCTCCGGTCCCGTCTCCGTCGACGACCCGGAGCGTCTCCCCCTCCCGGTAGGCGATGCGGAAGCCCGGCGTCGGGGCCCAGCGGGCGTCCCCCACGCGGCCGGGGCGCGCGAGCGACCAGCGCGGATCGCCGTCGAGCTCCGTCGCGACGACCCGGTGGCCGGCGGTGGCGACGACGAACAGGCCGCGCGGCGAGAAGCTCGCCCCGCCGTAGGCGCCGAGCAGCCGCTTCGACCCGTCCCCGCGGACGACCCAGGCGCCGCGCTCGGAGGTGACGAGGAGCATCCCGGGCGCGGGCAGGCGGACGAGGGCGGGCTCGGCGTTCGGCTCGCCGGCGACCCGGTCGCGGATCCAGTCGCCCACGGCGCGGCCGGGCGGGGACAGCGCCGCAGCGGCGACGACGGCGACCACTGCCAGAGCCAGTGCCGGGCGGAGCAGGCGCCGCGGGCGGGGAAGCGGCTCGCGCTCGGCGTACGCGGCGCGAACGACCTCCCAGGCACGGCGCTCCGCGTCGGCCTCGTCCGGCAACGGGACGGCGAAGAGCAAGGCTCGGAGGTCGTTCACTCCTCCACCTCCCGGTCCACGTCTCCCTGCAGCGCGTCGAGCCCCCGGCGGAGACGGGAGTTCACGGTCCCGCGCGGCAGGCCCAGCATCCTCGCGATCTCGCCCGGGGAGTAGTCGAGGAGGTACCGAAGCACGACCACCGCCCGGTGGTCGGGGGAGAGCGAGGCGAGCGCCAGCATCACGTCCTCCGAGAGCTGGCCCTGCGAGCGGGTCGGCTCGGGGGCGGAGGTCGTCTCGAGCACGTGCTCGGCCGCGACCTCCCGCCGGAGCGTCCGCGCACGGGCCACGTCGATCGCGCGGTTGACGACGATGCGGTGCAGCCAGGGCCCGAACGGCCTCCCCGCCTCGAACCGGTCCAGCGAGCCGAACCGCGGCGAGGAACGCCTCCTGGGCCACGTCCTCCGCGGCGGAGGCGTCGTGGAGGACGAGGTAGGCAGCGCGGTGCGCCCGCGACCAGTGGGCGCGGAAGAGGGCCTCGAGATCGGAGGCCGATCCCGCCTGTGCGCCGCGTACCCAGGCGCGCTCGTCACGGCCCGCGTCCGCCATCGCGTGGCGACTATACGAGCGGGCGCCCGGCTCAGGTCCATCGTCTCAATACGACCCGGCGCCTTGCGGAGGTCCCGGGACCGTCGTACGCTTCCGGCCACGATGCGCTCGTGCGCCGCCTGTCACGGCGAGGTGGAGGAGCGGTTCCGCTTCTGCCCCTGGTGCGGCGCGCCCCAGCGCCTCAAGATCGTCGAGGCCTTTCGTCCGCACCCGCTCCTCGAGGGCGACCGCGGGAGGGCGTTGCGCGTCTCCCGCTACCTCGGCGGAGGAGACGACCCGCCGCACGTCCGCTTCAGCGTCTGGAGCGCGGAGGCCGGGAAGCCGACCGCCGCTGCGGCGGTCTCCCTCGCCGAGGACGAGGTGGAGCGCCTGGCCCGGTTCCTCGCGGACTCCGCTGTGTCCGAGACGACCACGATCGCCTAGGGCTCAGGGGAGCAGCAGGCGCCTGACGGCGCGCGCGTGGCGGGCGGCCGCCGCGTCGGAGAGCGATCCCGCGGGCAACTCGACCACGAACGACGCCGTGCCAGGGAACCTGTGGTTCTGCCAGTTCGGCGCCGTCCCGTGCGGCCACGGGATGGACCGGTACGGCTCCCTCGCGAGGCGCGCGTAGCGACGCGCCATGCCCTGCTCTGGCCCCACGCCCGGACGAGCGCCTGCGGCTGGTGGTACCAGATCGTCACGTCCGGCCGCGCCTGGAGGATCACCTTCCGGGCGAGCCGCGTCTCCCGCTCCGACCAGGGGCGCGGGCCCGAGTACTCGGGGTCCCACCGCTCCCCGATCGGGACCCAGCCGGAGCCGAAGTTGCGATTGAGGTCGACGCCGCGCCCGTTCTGGCGCACACCGAGCCGGAATCCGTCGGGGTTGAGCTGGTGGACGATCCAGAGGTCGATCCCCGCCGGGACGGCGTGGCGGGCCAGGCGCCTCGTGATCTTCCGCCCCTGGCACTCGTTCCCGTGGATGCAGCCCACCACGAGGATCTTCCGCGGGCTCGAGAAGTCGCCGAAGCGGTTGACGCGGATCGGTCGCTCTCCGCGCTGCGAGAGGCCGAGGAGCCAGTGGCTCTCCTGCGCGGGGGCGGCCGCCGGAAGCGCGAGCAGCGCCGCGACGGCCAGCACGGCGATGACCATGACAGGAGCTACGCGGGGCGGCCGCGTGAGGGTCCGGGACCCCGTCACTGCGCCCCAGCGTACTTCGGGCAGGTGAGGACCGCCGCCGCCCTGCTCGCGCTCGCCCTCGCTCCCGTCGCGGGCGCGTTCGTCGATGCGGGGCCCGGCCGCACCGCCCGACGTCGCGCCCGCTCCACGGCCGAGCGCGTCGTCTGGCGCGCCTCCGCGGCGCTCGGGACGCCGGCCGCGGGGCGGCTCGTGCGCGGCGTCCGCCTTCCGGCGGAGGGCCGCGACTTCTTCACCTGGGACCCGGTGCTGCACCGCAGGCCGAACCGCCCCTGGCGGCGCTGGGGGACCGATCGGCTCGTGCGGCTCGTGCTCGCGGTCGTTCGCGAGTACGCAGCCGCCCATCCCGGTGCGCCCCGTGTCGGGATCGGCGATCTCAGCCGTCCCCGCGGCGGTCCGTTCGGGCCGAAGCACGCCACGCACCAGAACGGCCTCGACGTCGACGTGTACTACCCACGCCTCGACGGGCGCGAGCGGCCGCCCCGGATCGTGGGTCAGATCGACCGAGGACTCGCGCAGGACCTCGTCGACCGCTTCGTGCGCGCGGGCGCCGAGCTGATCTACGTCGGCCCGGCGACAGGCTTCACGGGCCCGCCCGGCGTCGTCCAGGTGCTCTGGAACCACGACAACCACCTGCACGTGAGGATCGGTGCTAAGACTCGCTGACCAGCGGTGCGCCGGATCCTCACCTGGCTCCTCGTGGGGGCGGTCGTCGCCCTCGCTCTCGCCGCGGGCATCGACGCGTTGCGGGACGGGGGCGACTCGGAGCCGGCACTGGCCGAGGCCGAGCCGGCAGCACCGACTGTGACGCGAGCGGCGTCCGCCCCGGGCATGGACTTCGCTGCCTCGAGCCTGAGAACGGCGGGGTTGAGCGGTGGCCTCGTCTACGCAGACGAGGACTGCGCCGTCCATTCACTCACGTTCCCCGACCTCCAGCCGGGCCCCGTCGGCGATCTCGCGCCCCGCGCGGAGCAGGTCGGCAGCTCGTGCAGGCTCGCGTCGCCAGGCCCGCTAGGCGTCCCCTACCGGATCGGGTGCCGTCGCGGGCGCGTCGAGGTGACGAACGCCTCCGGCAAGGTCCTGGCCCGCTATCCGGGCTGCGCGCCCGTGTGGGGCCCCGGGAACGCGGTGGGGCTCGTCCGCGACGGCGGGGTGGTCAAGCTGACGGCACCGGTCGCGGCGCCGGAGCTCGTGCGCGAGCGCGTCCTCCTCACGCGGAGCCGCGTCGAGCGCGAGCTTCGGGAGCGCGTGGAGTGGATATCGCTTTGCCGTCGCCGAGTTCATCTGGCTCGGAGCGAATCGTCTGGCCGTGATCGTGGAGGCGCGGAAGCGCCGGGAGACCCTCGACCTGCTCGCGGTCTTCGCGGGCGGGCGGCTCCTCTCGGTGCCCGGCTACGGCTACGACGGCCTCACCGATCTCCGGGTGAGCCCACGCGGATCGTTCGTCACCGCCCGAATCGTCGAGCCCGGGGGGCTGGCCGTGGTCGACCGGAACGGCGAGACCGCGCGCCCGGCCCTTCGCCACGGTGACGCGATCGCCTGGTCGTACGACGAGCGGTGGATCGCCGAGGCGACCTCCGACGGGGTCTACGTCTTCCGGGCCGACGAGTCGAGTCCCGAGTTCGTGCGCATCCCGATTGCAGCGCGCGATCTGATGTGGTGGTAGCGATGCGGCGCTGGTTGACCTGGCTGGTCGTCGCCGCGGTCGCCGGCATCGGCGCTCGCGGCCACGGCCGACACGCTCCGGGGTGAGCAGACCGTGACCCGATGCGGCCGCGCCGACCGCGACCGCCGCGGTTCCCGCTCGCGAGGACGAACGCGCCGTTTCGCGAGCTTCGCGAGTCCGGGGTCGACCGGCGTCATCACGTACTCGGACGAGGACTGCCGCCTGCACGCGATGACGCTCCCCGATCTCGAGCCGGCCGCACGCGTCCCCGATTCGAGATGTGCGAGCCCTTCTCCGCGAAGCGGCGGCATCGGCGCCTTCGACGGCGACGTCGTCTGGTCGGGCCTCGGCTACCACACCGTCCAGGTCGTCGTCTCGCAGGAGGCGCTCAGCCGGCGGCGCTCCCGCCGCGCTCGGGTCGACGACGGAGCGACGGCTATCGCGCCGTCCAGGCCGAGTGGCTTGGAGAGGAACGGCCGTCGTTCTGCCGGTCGACGTACAGCGCCGCGGGAGCGGGCTCTGGCGATGCTTCGCAGGACGACGAGTGGTCGTCGCGCAGCCGCGCTGGGTCGTCGGGAGCTGCTCGCGATGTCCGCCCGAGCCCGCGCGGACGCTACGTCGCTGTGCTCGGCCCGCTACGGCGTCGGCCTGCTCGGACCGACCAGGCCGACGCGCGTCGACGCTTCCGGACGTGCGCAGGCTCCGCACGCGATCGCGTGGTCACCGGACGAGCGCTGGACGGCGCTGGCGACCAGGGCGAGCGTGTACGTCTTCCGCGACCAGAGACGCCCGAGGGCGCGCTCATCCGCATCCCGCTCGCCGTCCGGGATCTCGCCTGGGGGGACGCCGAATAGAATCGAGGCAGTGGGGTACGAGCCGCTCTCCGCCGAGCAGCGCGAGATCCGCGACCTCGTGAGGACGCTCGCGCGCGACCGCATCGCCCCCCGCGCGGCCGAGATCGACGAGACCGGCGAGTTCCCCTGGGACATGGTCGAGCTCTTCCGCGAGCACGGCATCCTCGGGCTGCCGTTCGACGAGGCCCACGGCGGCACGGGAACCGGGACGCTCATGGTCCTCGTCGCCGTCGAGGAGATCTCGAAGGCCTGCGCGACCACCGGGCTCATCCTGGCGATGCAGGAGCTCGGCTCCCTCGCGATCAAGAACGACGGCTCCGACGAGCAGAAGGACCGATACCTACCTCGGCTGGCGAGCGGCGAGTGGCTGCCGGCCTACGCGCTCACGGAGCCCGGCTCCGGCTCCGACGCCGCCGCGATGCGGTCGGAGGCGAGGCGCGAGGGCGACGAGTACGTCCTCAACGGCTCGAAGCGCTTCATCACGAACGCGGGCGTCGCGAGCCTGTACGTCGTCTTCGCCAAGACCGATCCCGCGGCCGGGCACGACGGCATCTCGGCGTTCCTCGTCGAGAGCGACGCATCCGGGTTCGAGGTCGGCCGGATCGAGCCGAAGATGGGGATCAAGGGCTCGACGACGGGCGAGGTCTTCCTCACGGACTGCCGCGTGCCCGTCGCGAACCGCATCGGCGAGGAGGGCGAGGGCTTCCGAGTGGCCATGCGCGTCCTCGACCGCTCGCGGCCCGGGATCGCCGCCCAGGCGCTCGGGATCGCGCAGGGCGCGACCGACTACGCCCTGGAGTACGCGAAAACGCGGGAGACGATGGGGAGGCCGATCGCCGGGCACCAGCTGATCGCCGGGAAGCTCGCCGAGATGGAGACGAAGTGCGAGGCCGCGCGCGGGCTGCTCTACAAGGTCGGCGCGGCCATCGACGAGGGCGTCGAGCCGCTGACGAAGCTCTCGGCGATGGCGAAGCTCTTCTGCGGCGACACCGCGATGGAGGTCACGACCGAGGCGGTGCAGATCCTCGGCGGCTACGGATACATGAAGGAGTACCCCGTCGAGCGCATGATGCGCGACGCGAAGATCACGCAGATCTACGAGGGGACGCAGGAGATCCAGCGGATCGTGATCGCGCGCGAGATGCTGCGGGAGACGCGCGCCTCGCTCCCCGCCGAGGTCCACTGACTCCCGACGCGGTCGTGGTCGGGTCCGGCCCGAACGGGCTCGCGGCCGCGCTCACGCTGGCGCGCGCGGGCATGTCGGTCGTCGTGCGCGAAGGCGCGCCGGAGATCGGCGGCGGCCTCTGCTCCGGCGAGGTGACGCTGCCGGGGTTCGTCCACGACCGCTGCTCGGCGATCCACCCGCTCCTCGCCGGGTCGCCCTTCTTCCGCACGGTGCCGCTCGCGCGGCACGGCGTCGAGCTCGTCGAGCCGCCGGCCCCGCTCGCGCACCCGCTCGACGACGGGAGCGCCGTCCTCCTCGAGCGCTCGGTCGCGGAGACCGCCGCCGGCCTGGGCGAGGACCGGTCCGCCTACGAGCGGCTGCTCGGGCCGGTCGTGGATGACTGGGATCTTCTGGAGGGAGCCGTCCTCGGCCCGCTGCTGCGGGTGCCGCGCCACCCGGTCGCGCTGGCGCGGTTCGCGCGCCGGGCGCTCCGGCCGGCGACCGGGCTCGCCGCCGGCGCCTTCCGCGGCGAGCGGGCGCGCGCGCTCCTCGCCGGCTGCGCGGCCCACTCGCTCATCCCCCTGGAGCGGAGACCCTCGGCCGCCGCCGGCGTCGTGCTCCTCGCCCTCGGGCACCGGGTCGGCTGGCCCTTCCCGCGCGGCGGCTCCCAGCGGATCGCGGACGCGCTCGTCGCGGAGCTCCGCGAGCTCGGCAGCGTGGTCGAGACGGACGTTCCGGTGACCTCGCTGGACGAGCTCGGTGGGCCGCGGCTCGTCCTCTGCGACGTCGGCCCGCACGCGCTCGCCCGCATGGCCGGCGATCGCCTGTCGGAGCGCGAGCGGCGCCGCCTCCAGCTCTTCCGGTACGGGCCCGGCGTGTTCAAGGTCGACTACGCGCTCGACGGGCCGATCCCCTGGACGGCCCAGGAGTGCGGCCGCGCCGCGACCGTGCACCTGGGTGGAACACTGGCGGAGATCGCCGCGTCCGAGCGCGCTCCGTGGCGCGGCGAGCACGCGGAGCGGCCGTTCGTGCTCCTCGCCCAGCAGACCCTCTTCGACCCCACCCGGGCGCCGGCGGGCAAGCACACGGCGTGGGCCTACTGCCACGTTCCCCACGGGTCGGCGCTCGACGTCAGCGACCGCATCGAGGCGCAGGTCGAGCGCTTCGCGCCCGGGTTTCGCGAGCGCGTGCTGGCGCGGAGTGTCCAGGGGCCGGCCGATCTCGAGGCGCGGAACCCCAACCTCGTGGGCGGCGACGTCACCGGAGGCGTCGCCGATCTGCGCGGCCTCCTCGAGCGGCCCGTCGTCCGGCGCGTCCCCTACCGGACATCGGCCGCCGGCGTCTACCTCTGCTCGTCCTCGACGCCTCCGGGCGCCGGGGTGCACGGGATGTGCGGCTACCTGGCGGCGCGGGCGGCCCTGAGCGACGCCTTGTAGGCGCGCTTCTTCTCCTGGTAGGCCTCGAGCGCCTCCAGCGAGTCGACGTCGCCCAGCGTGGGGTGTGTCGGGGCGACGTCCTCCCACCCCGGCGGGCGGACGCCGAAGCGCTTGCCCACGATGGCGATGAGCGACCGGGCCTTCATCGGGCCGATGCCGGGGAGGGCGAGCAAGCGCCGCTCGAGATCCTCGCCCGTCTCGGCCTCGAGCCAGACGCGGTCGGCCCTGCCTCCGTACTCGTCGGCGACGGTCGCGCAGAGCTCCTGCACGCGGTGCGCCATCGTCCCCGGGTAGCGGTGGATGGCGGGCTTCTCCCGGAAGATCCGCTCGAGCTCGCCGGGATCGGTCGCCGCGATCTCCGCGGCGTCCAGGGTGCCGAGCCTCCGGCACAGCTCGAGGGGGCCGGAGAACGCCTTCTGGACGGTCACCTGCTGGTCGAGAACGAAGCCGATGAGGAGCGCGAGCGGCTCCTCGACGAGGAGGCGGTCGGCCTCGTCGTCACCGGTGTAGTGGAGGCGCGTCGGGCTCGTCGTCGCCACGCTCCGAGTCTAGCCCGAGCGGCATGGGTAGGCTGGGCGCGTGAGCTCCCTGGAGCCCTTCAGCCCGGCGGTTCGGACCTGGTTCGAGCAGACGTTCGCACGGCCGACGCCCGCCCAGGAGCTCGGCTGGCCGGCCATCGCCTCGGGTCGCCACGTCGTCGTCCAGGCGCCGACCGGCTCGGGCAAGACGCTGGCGGCGTTCCTCTGGGCGCTCGACCGGGCCCGGCCCGGCGGCGGCACGCAGGTCCTCTACGTGAGCCCGCTGAAGGCGCTCAACTACGACGTCGAGCGAAACCTCCGCGGCCCGCTCGCCGGGATCGGATCCGAGCTCACCGTCGCCGTGCGCACCGGGGACACGCCCGCCCGGGAGCGCGCGGCCATGCTCAGGAACCCGCCCGACATCCTCATCACGACGCCCGAGTCGCTCTTCCTCATGCTCACCTCGCAGGCCCGGGAGACGCTCCGCACGGTGGAGGTCGTCATCGTCGACGAGGTCCACGCGGTCGCCGGGACGAAGCGCGGCGCGCACCTCGCGCTCAGCCTCGAGCGGCTCGAGCGCCTCACCGGTGGGCCGCTCCAGCGGATCGGCCTCTCGGCGACGCAGCGGCCCCTGGAGGAGATCGGCCGCTTCGTCTCTGGCGGCCGCCCGGTTGAGCTCGTCGACGCCGGCCGCGCGAAGGAGCTCGACCTGCGCGTGGTCGTCCCGCTCGAGGACATGCGCGAGCCCGGCGAGGGCGGCTCGATCTGGCCGTCGATCTACCCGGCTCTCCTCGAGCTCGTGCGCGAGCACCGCACGACGATCGTGTTCGTCAACAACCGGCGTCTCGCCGAGCGCCTGGCGCTGCGCCTCAACGACCTGGCCGAGGAGGAGATCGCCCGGGCCCACCACGGCTCGCTGGCGCGCGAGCAGCGGATCGAGGTCGAGGAGCTCCTGAAGAAGGGCACGATCCCGTGCCTCGTCGCCACCTCGTCGCTCGAGCTCGGGATCGACATGGGCGCCGTCGACCTCGTCGTCCAGGTGGAGTCGCCGAAGTCGGTTGCCCGCGGGCTCCAGCGCGTCGGCCGCGCGGGCCACCGGCTCGACGAGCCGTCCAAGGGGCGCATCTTCCCGAAGTTCCGGGCGGACCTGCTCGAGAGCGCCGTCGTCGCGGGCCGGATGAAGGAGGGCCTCATCGAGGAGACGCGGGTGCCGCGCAACCCCCTCGACGTGCTCGCCCAGCAGATCGTGGGGATCTGCGCGCAGGAGGAGATCGCCGTCGACGAGCTCCACGACCTCGTCCGGCGGGCGTGGCCCTTCCGCGACCTCACGCGGCAGCAGCTCGAGAACGTCCTCGACATGCTGGCCGGGCGCTACCCGTCGGAGGAGTTCGCGGAGCTCCGCCCGCGCATCACCTGGGACCGGGTCGGCGGGCTCCTGCGCGGGCGCGAGGGCGCGCGCCGCCTCGCCGTCACGAACGCCGGGACGATCCCCGACCGCGGCCTCTTCGGCGTCCACCTCGTGGACGGCGGCGGGCGCGTGGGGGAGCTCGACGAGGAGATGGTCTACGAGGCCCGAGCCGGCCAGACGTTCCTCCTCGGCGCCTCGACCTGGCGGATCGAGGAGATCACCCGCGACCGCGTGCTCGTCTCGCCCGCGCCCGGCGTCCCCGGGCTCGTCCCGTTCTGGAAGGGAGAGGGGGTCGGCCGCCCGTACGAGCTCGGCGAGGCGATCGGGCGCACGGGGCGCGAGCTGGTCGCGCTCGACGACGAGGCCGCGCGTGGCCCGCCTCACGACCGCCCACGACCTGGACGAGCGGGCCGCCGCGAACCTGCTCACCTTCCTCCGCGAGCAGGAGCAGGCGACGGGCGTCCTCCCCTCCGACCGCACGGTCGTCGTGGAGCGCTTCCGCGACGAGATCGGGGACTGGCGGCTCTGCATCCTCACGCCGTTCGGCGCGCGCGTGCACGCACCCTGGGCGCTCGCGCTCGCCGCCCGCCTGCGCGAGTCGCTCGGACTGGAGGCCAACTTCATCTGGTCGGACGACGGCGTCGCCCTCCACCTGCCCGACGCCGACAGCCCGCCGCCGCTGGGCGACGTGCTCGTTCCCCCGGACGAGCTCGAGGAGCTCGTGGTGGCCGAGCTCGGCGGCACGGCCCTCTTCGGCGCCCGCTTCCGCGAGAACGCCGCGCGGGCGCTCCTCATCCCGCGTCGCCGTCCCGGCCAGCGCACGCCGCTCTGGCAGCAGCGGCTGAAGGCTCAGGGGCTGCTCCAGGTCGCGCGCCGCTACCCGGACTTCCCGGTCGTCCTCGAGACGTACCGCGAGTGCCTCCAGGACGTCTTCGACCTCCCCGCCCTCGGCGGGCTCCTCCGTGCGCTCGAGCAGCGCCGCGTCGATCTCGTCGAGGTCGAGACCCCGAGCGCGTCGCCCTTTGCCTCCTCGCTGCTCTTCGACTACGTCGCCACGTACATGTACGAGGACGACACGCCGCTGGCCGAGCGGCGTGCGCAGGCGCTCGCGCTCGACCGCGACCTCCTCCGGGAGCTCCTCGGCCAGGAGGAGCTGCGCGACCTCATCGATCCCGAGGCGCTCGTGCAGGTGGAGGGCGAGCTCCGCGGAGCCCCCGCCACGCCTGACGCGCTCCACGACAAGCTGCTCCGTCGCGGCGACCTCGCCCTCGGCGAGTTCGAGGACGAGCTCGCGGCGCCGCTGGAAGCCGAGCGGCGAGCGATCCGGATCCGGATCGCGGGCGACGAGCGCCTCGTCGCCGCCGAGGACGCCGGGCGCTACCGGGATGCCGTGGGCGCGATGCCGCCTTCCGGGCTCCCCGACGTCTACCTCGAGGGCGGCGAGGACCCGCTCGGCTGGATCCTGCGCCGCTGGGCCCGCGGCCGCGGGCCGTTCACGACCGATGAGGCGGCGCAGAGGTTCGGGCTCGACCCCGAACGCGCCGAGGAGGCCCTCGCGCGCCTCGACCTCGTGCGCGGGGAGCTCCGCCCGGGCGGCACCGAGCGCGAGTGGTGCGATCCGGACGTCCTGCGCCGGGTGCGGCGGGCGAGCCTCGCGCGCCTCCGCAAGGAGGTCGAGCCGGTCGACCAGGGCGCGCTGGGTCGGTTCCTGCCCGCCTGGCAGGGGATCGGCCGGCGGGCCGGGCTGCGCGAGGCCCTCGTGCCGCTCCAGGGCCTCTCGCTGCCGGTCGTGCTCTGGGAGTCCGACCTTCTCCCGCGCCGCGTGCCCGGCTACCAGCCGCCGTGGCTCGACCAGCTGACCGCCGCGGGCGAGGTCGTCTGGGTGGGGGCGGGCCTCGAGCGGGTGGCGCTCTTCTTCCGCGAGGACGCGCCCGCCCTGGGGCGTCCCGCCGCGCTGCCGCCGCCCGAAGGGGAGGAGCACGCTTCGCTCCGCTCGGCGCTCGGCTCGGGGGCGCTCTTCTGGTTCGACCTCCTGCACGAGAGCGGGCTCGAGGCGGAGGTCGCCCTTCCCGCCCTCTGGGATCTCGTCTGGGCGGGCGAGGTGACGAACGACGCCTGGCAGCCCCTTCGCGCGGCGCGCCGGTACGCCGCGCCCAGGCCCGAGAGGACGCCGCGGCGCTTCTCGCGCCGGAGGGCGGACGCGATCACGGCGACCCAGGGGAGGTGGTCGACGACAGGCGGGCTGTTCCCGGGCGAGCCGGACCCGCGGGCGCTCGCCGAGCTCCTCCTCGAGCGCCAGGGGATCGTGACGCGGGACGGCGTCAGGGCCGAAGGCGTCCCCGGCGGCTACGCGCCCGTCTACCGCGAGCTCCGCAAGCTCGAGACCCTCGGGGTCTGCCGTCGCGGCTACTTCGTCGAGAGCCTCGGCGGGGCCCAGTTCGCCCTTCCCGGCGCCGTCGAGCGGCTGCGCGAGAAGCCGGCGGAGGGAACGACTCTCGTCCTCGCGGCGGCGGACCCGGCACAGCCGTACGGCGCCGCCCTCGCCTGGCCCAAGCGCGCCGGCGCCCGCGCCGCGCGCGTGGCCGGCGCGCACGTCGTCCTCCTCGACGGCGAGGCGGCACTCTTCGTCGAGCGCGGCGGCCGCTCGCTCGTCCCCTTGCGGGACCCCGAGGAAGATTGGCTGCGGACGGCCCTGGCCGCGCTCGTGGAGCACGCGCGCCGGGCCGGCCGCAAGCGCCTGGCCGTCGAGCGGTTCGACGGGGAGCCGGTGGGCGAGACCGAGGTCATGCCGCTTCTCGTCGAGGCTGGCTTCCTGGCGGGGCCGCGCCGGGCCGTGCTCCGTGCCTGAGGGCGACGCGCTCCACCGCGCGGCCGAGCGGCTGCGGTCGCTCGAGGGGGAGGTCGTCGCGGTCGAGGCGCCGCATCCGCGCGCCGCGGTGCTCGGGGTCGCGGCCAGGCTCGACGGGCGCCGCCTCGAGCGGGTCGAGGCGGTGGGGAAGAACCTCCTCCTCGGCTTCGAGGGCGGGCTGACCCTCAGGAGCCACCTGCGCACACGCGGGCGCTGGCGCGTTCAGGCTGCGGACACGCGCCCGTTCGGGACGCCCTGGCTCATCCTCCGCGGCCGCGAGCGCCAGGCAGTCCTCTGGAACGGCCCCGTGCTCGAGGTGACGCGCGGCCGGCCGGAGGCTCTCCGCCGTCTCGGCCCCGACATCATGGCCGAGCCGCCCGATCTCGAGGCCGCGCTCGCCCGACTTCGCGCCGCCGACCAGGGCCGCGAGGCGGGCGAGGCGCTTCTCGACCAGCGCCTCGTCGCCGGCATCGGGAACATGTGGAGGGCGGAGGCGTTCTTCGCGGCCGGGATCTCGCCCTGGCGGCGGCTGCGCGAGCTGGACGACGGGGAGTTGCGCGCGCTGCTCGCGGCCTCGGCCCGGCTGATGCGAAGCGGACGGCGCCGGCGGGAGGTCTACCGGCGTGCGGGCCGGCCGTGCCGTCGCTGCGGGGCGCTCGTGCGCTCCTACCCGCAGGGGGACGACGCGCGCATCGCCTACTGGTGTCCGGCGTGCCAGGCAGGAACGGGCCCCGCGGGGGCGTAACCGTTTCGGGTGTCCGACCTGCCTGCCGACGAGCGGTCCCCGGACGGGGCCGAGCGCCGGGCTCCGCGCTCGCCGGGGCTCTTCGCGGCGCTCCGCGCCTTCTGCCTCGGGGCCTTCTTCGACCTCGGGCTCGAGCTGGAGCAGGGCGCCGACATCCCGGTCGCCCTCGAGGAGCACGCGGGGCCGAACCGCCCCACCCTCTACGAGTACCGGCCGTTGGTCGGCTCGTTCATCGAGCAGCGCGCGGGCCGGATCGCGCTGCGCGAGGACGCCCGCGATGCGCTCGCAGCGCTGAAGGACGAGCCCGCCGCCGGCATTTTCGCGGGTGCGCACGCCGACGAGCGCGTGGGGGAGGACGAGGCGCTGCGGCGCACGGTCCTCATCCCGCTCCTCGTTCGCACGGCCGAGGCGTGCGGCGGCTTCGACTGGGACGACCCGGCCTTCGAGCGCGCGTACCTCGAGCTCGAGCGCTCGCTCTTCGGAGACCGGCGCTCCTACGTGGCCATCGCGCCGATCGTGGGTTTGACGGCAGGAGGGCCGATGGAGCTGGCGCGCGGGATCCGGGTCCGGCCGACGGTCGCCGGCGAGCTGACGGCCGCCTGGCCCGACGCCGCGCGGCTCCTCCCGCGCGACTGGGGCAGGGAGGTGGACCGGACGCTCGTCTTCGAGCTGGAGGCAGAGCTCGACGCCCAGGCGTGCCAGGTGCCCGACGCACCGGTCGAGTTCGGGCGGGCCGTCAGCGCCCTGCGCCTGGGGACGCCGGGCGCCGTCGCGGCCGGCCCCGTGGTCTTCGAGCGGCTCGACTGGCGCCCGTACGGCGTCCGCCCGATGCCCGCGACCGCCGCGCAGGTTCCTCCCGGCGAGGCGACCCGCCTCGATCAGTTTCGCGCGCCGCTCGTCGTCGAGCTCCAGGCCCGGCTCGCGGAGGCTCCGATCGACCTCCTCGAGGCCCTCGACCGCTGGGAGCTCGCCCTCTTCCACGGCGGCGCCCATCGCTCGGACGAGCTCCGGGAAGCGCTCGACACGCTGCTCGGCTGCGACGAGGGCCCATGGGCCGCGGCCATGCGCGCGGCCGTCCTCCTCGGCGAGACCGCCCGCGAGCGCGAGGAGCTCCTGCTCTCTCTGAGAGCCCTCCTCGACGGCGACGGGCCGGGCTCCAGGGCCGAGGACGCGGTGCGCCGGGCGCTGGTCGAGACTCTCATGGAGGGATCGCGCGAGCGTCTCGTCGCAACGCTCGACGAGGCACTGCTCGGCCTTCGCCCGCGGCCGCAGGTCTCGACGGCCACGCGCGTGCTCGCGGCGGGATGATCCCGAGCCGCGCCGAGCTCCTCCGGCGTCGGCGCTGTCGCATTCTCGTCGTCGGGATCATCCTCGGCGCGTTGCTCCCCATCTTCGAGCGGAGCTGGATCGCGCTCGGCGTCGGCCTCGGTGGCATCGCCGTCCTTGCGTTCGTCTACTGGCGCGAATGTCGCGGCGGACGACGGCGTGATCCGGCACACGGCGACACACATCCGCGCGGCCCGGCGGCGTAGCCTCGTCTCATGGACGAGGCTCGGAGGGTGATCAGCCGCCTCGAGCGGATCGAGGCGCTTCAGGGCGCGCGTGCGCCCTCGGCCGCGCTCCTCGCCGAGGTGAGGCAGCTCCTCCGGGAGGGAGAGGCCTGGCTCGCGGCGGAGCGCCGGGGGGCCGCTCGCGCGCCCGAAGCCGGGCGCGACGACGACGCGACCGCGACGGCCGCCGCGGCGCTCGACGGGTGCAGGCGGTTGCTCGACGCGAGGGCGGAGGTGGTGCCGGAGAGACACCCCGGCGCAGCCGTCTGAGAGAGCGCAGGCCCGCTTCCCAAGCCGGATTGCGGTGTAAGAAGCCGAGGAGGATTGTGCTACCCTGGCACGAAACAGGAGCCCTCTATGGGCCTTTCGGGCATTCTCTCGCGTCCGCTTCGGCGGACGCCGACATCACAGGGAGTCAAGCTGGGTCAGGTCATCGCGCTCGCCAACCAGAAGGGCGGCGTGGCGAAGACGACGACGACGCTCAACCTCGCCGTCGCCTTCCAGGAGCAGGGATTCAACGTTCTCGGGGTCGACCTCGACCCGCAGGGCAACCTGACGATGAGCCAGGGCATGGATCCCGACAGGGTCGAGCGCTCGATGTTCGACGTGCTGGTCCACAGCCTCCCGATCGACGAGGTCATCCACCGGACCGAGATCGACCTCGCCGTCTCGTCGATCGACCTGGCGGGCGCCGAGCTGGCGCTCTCCAGCATGATCGGCCGCGAGCGCGCGCTCCAGAAGGCGCTGCTCCCGGTGCGCAACCGCTACGACTACATCCTGGTCGACACGCCCCCGTCGCTCGGCCTCCTGACCATCAACGCGCTCACCGCGGCGGACAGCGTCATCGTGCCCGTCCAGTGCGAGTACCTCTCGCTCCGAGGCCTGGTCCAGCTCGAGAACACGCTCACGATGATCCGCGAGAACCTCAACCCGATCGTCGAGATCCGCGGGATCCTGCCGACGATGTACGACGGCCGCACGCTGCACAGCCGCGAGGCGGTCGAGATGCTGCAGGAGAACTTCGGCGACCTCGTCTTCGAGACGAGGATCCGCAAGACGGTCCGCTACGCGGAGGCGCCCGTGCAGGGCAGCTCGGTGCTCAAGTACGAGCCGTCCGGGTCGGCTGCGGAGGCCTACCGCGAGCTCGCGAAGGAGGTGCTCGATGGCGCGACGCCGCGCCAGCATGCGTGAAGGCCCGCTCGCCGAGCTCTTCAGGGCGACGGAAGCGGCGCAGCGCCAGGCCGACAAGCCCGGGGGCGAGGCTCCCGAGGCCGGCGAGCGCTCGCTCCTGGACGAGGCCACGGTCGAGGCCGCGGCGCCTGTCTTCGACGACCCGCCCCCCGCAGAGACGCCGCCCGCCGAGCCCACTCCTTCGGAGGCAGAGGCGGCGGCGGCGCCGCCCGAGACGCCGTCCGTCCCCGAGGCGCCCGTGCCCGCTCCGAGCGCGCCGCCCGAGCCCGCGCCGGGCGCGCCCGATCGTCCCTACGCCGCGCCCGAGAGCGAGCGTCGATCCGAGCCGGCCCGGCGCCTGGTCGAGCCCGCGCCGCGGATGCGGACGACGCCGCGGCCCGACTCGGCCGCCTACCTCGCGGTCATTCGCGTCGTGGGCGTCGGCGGCGCCGGCCTCAACGCGGTGAACCGGATGATCGAGGCGGGCATCTCGCAGGTCGAGTTCATCGCCATCAACACCGACATCCAGCAGCTCAAGCAGTGCGAGGCGCCGATCAAGCTCCACATCGGCCGCGAGCTGACGCAGGGCCTCGGCTCCGGGGCCGACCCGGATCTCGGCCGCCGCGCGGCCGAGGAGGCCGAGGATCAGATCAAGCACGTCCTCCGCGGCTCGGACATGGTCTTCGTCACGGCCGGCGAAGGAGGCGGCACGGGCTCCGGCGCCGCGCCGATCGTCGCCCAGCTGGCGAAGGACGTCGGCGCACTCACGGTGGGCATCGTCACCATGCCGTTCCGCTTCGAGGGCACGCGCCGTCGCTCGCAGGCCGAGGCGGGGGCGGCGGCCCTGCGTGAGGTCTGCGACACGGTCATCGTCATCCCCAACGACCGTCTCCTCGAGGTCCTCGACCGCTCGACGCCGATGCTGGACGCGTTCCGCATCGCCGACGACGTCCTCCGCCAGGGCGTCCAGGGGATCTGCGACCTCATCACGATGCCGGGCCTCATCAACCTCGACTTCGCCGACGTGCGCACGATCATGACGAACGCCGGCTCCGCGCTCATGGGCATCGGCTTCGCCACGGGAGACAACCGCGCCCACGAGGCTGCCGAGCGGGCGCTGCGCTCGCCGCTCATCGACAGCGAGCTCGTCGGAGCCAGGGGCATCCTCCTCTCCGTCTCCGGCGGGGAGGACCTGACGCTCCTCGAGGTGAACGAGGCCGCCGAGGTCATCCGCCGCGGCTCGACCGAGGAGACGAACATCATCTTCGGCGCGACGATCGACGAGCGCCTCGCCGGCCAGGTGTGGGTCACCGTCATCGCGACGGGGATCGGCCAGCCGGCCGAGCGCCCCTCCCGCCCGGCCGAGCCGGACCCGCTCGAGCCACCGAGCTTCCTGAGCGACCTCTAGAAGCCCCCGGGCGCCCGGCGGTACGCTCCGCCCCATGAAGGGTGCCGTGGCCGCCGGCCACCCGCTCACCGCAGAGGCGGGTGCGCGCATCCTCCGCGAGGGAGGGAACGCCGTCGACGCCTGCATCGCCGCGGCGTTCGTCTCCTGGATCGCCGAGAGCCCGCTGACGGGCGCGGGTGGCGGCGGCTTCATGCTCGTCCACCGCGCTCGTGACCGCACCGACCGGCTGCTCGACTTCTTCGTCGCCGTCCCGGGCCGCGGGCTCCCGGCGGGCGAGGTGGAGGAGATGACCGCCGTCGAGGTCCGGTTCGACGAGCAGACGACGCAGATCTTCCTCATCGGGCCCGCGGCGTGCGCCGTGCCGGGGTCGCTGGCCGGGCTCGCGGCCGCCCACAAGAGCTACGCCCGGCTGCCGTGGGCCGAGCTCCTCGCGCCCGCGATCGAGGCGGCCCGGGCCGGGGTCAGGCTCAACGCGGCGCAGGCCTTCCTCCACGACATCCTCGACGGGATTCTCCGCAGCGAGCCCGAGGGCAGGCGCGTCTACGGCCGCGACGTCCCCATCGGCGAGGGAGAGACCGTCGTCATGGAGGAGCTCGCGGAGACGCTCGCCTGGATCGCGGACGAGGGCGCCGACGTCCTCTACCGCGGCGAGCTCGCGCGGCGCCTCGCCGCGGCGGTCCGCGAGCGCGGCGGACGCGTCACCGAGGCCGACCTGGCGGAGTTCAGGGTGATCCGGCGGCGCCCCGTGCGCGCGGCGTACCGGGACGCGGAGTTCGTCTCGAACCCCCCGCCCTCGTCCGGAGGCCTGCTGATCGCCTTCGCGCTTCGCGTTCTCGACCGGCTCGGGGAGATGCCTCCCGCCGGCGGCCCGGAGGCGCTCGCCTCACTGGCGCTGGTGATGCGCGAGGCGACGCGGGTCCGCGGCCCCGCCTTCCTGAGCGAGCTCTTCCGCGGCGGGGCGGCCCGTCGCATCCTCGCCGACGAGCGGGTGGAGGCATCGGCGCGGGCGGTGCGGGCCGGGGTCGCAGAGGCGCTCGCGGAACGCGCTGGGCACCCGTCGACGACGCACATCAGCGTCCTCGACGCGAACGGGAACGCGGCGTCGCTCTCGGCTTCGACGGGTTGCGGCTCCGGCTTCTTCGTCCCGGGCACGGGGATCCAGCTCAACAACATGCTCGGCGAGCCCGATCTCAATCCCGGCGGGGCGGCCGCCACGCCCGGCGCGCGGCTGACGAGCATGATGGCTCCGTCGTTCGTGCTCTCGGGAGGCTCCCCCCGTCTCGTCGTCGGCAGCGCGGGCTCGATCCGACTCCGGGCGGCGATCCTCCAGATCGTCGCCAACGTCGTCGACCACGGGATGACCGTCGAGGAGGCGATCGAGGCGCCGCGCGTGCACCTCGAGGGCGATGTCCTCCAGCTCGAGGGCGGCATCGCGTCCGACACCGCCGACCGCCTGGAGGAGGGCGGGCTCGAGGTCGTGCGCTGGGGCGGACGGAACCTCTACTTCGGAGGTGCCGCGGCGGTCGCAGTGCGCGAGGACGGTGGGCTCGAGGCCGCCGGCGACTCGAGGCGGAGCGGCGCCGGCGTGGTGGTCTCCGCATGAGTGTCCGGATCAGGCCCGCCGCTCCCGGCGACGCCGCGGAGCTCGTCCGGCTCGCGCGCGCCGTCGGGACCGAGGACGAGGGCTGGCTGATCACGAACGGCGAGTGGAGGAGCGCCGCCGAGGAGCGCCGCTATCTACGGGCGGTGCGACGCCATCCCGACGCCGCGGTCTTCGTCGCCGAGACCGCGGACGAGATCGTCGGCCGCCTCTCCGTCGCCCGCGACCCGCACCCCGCGAGCGAGCACGTCGCCGACCTCGGGCTGATGGTGGCGAAGCCGTACCGCCGCCAAGGGATCGGGCGTGCGCTGATGGCGGCGGCCGAGGAGTGGGCGCGGGAGGTCGGCGTCCGCAAGATCGAGCTCCATGTCTTCCCGTACAACGAGGCGGCCATCGCTCTCTACGAGGGTCTCGGCTACGAGAGGGAGGGCTACCGCCGCGGGCACTACCGGCGCGGCGGGGAGTTCGTGGACGCGATTCTGATGGCGAAGGAGATGTGACCGGGTGAGCGAGCCGCTCGAGCCGAGGCCGGGGTCGGTCCTCTTCGAGGAGCACGACCTCGAGGAGGAGGAAGAGCTCTGGACCGACGACTCCGGCGAGGACCACGCGGGCTGGTTCTGCGTCCGCACCGACCCGTTCCCGTGCCCGGCGGCCGGATGCTCCTACGTGGCCGAGTTCATGACGGCCGTGCACCTGATCCTCGTGTGGGAGCAGCGCGACGACCCCAACCTCCTGTGGCATGCCCAGCGGGCGAAGGAGGTGGGGCGGAACCCGCGCATCGTCGGCTACGAGCCGTCCTTCGGCCCGAGCGCCTCCTACTACGCGTGGGAGGCCTCGGGTCGCCCCGTGCACGGAATCCGGCGAACCGGCTAGCGACCCTGCGGAGGGCTAGAGGGGCTCGACCCGGCCGTTGCCCGAAGCGCGCCCGCGGATCTCCGCCTCGCGCTCGACCGCCTCCGCCGCCTGGTTGAGCATGGGTGCGAGGCGGACGACGCGCTCGCGCTCGGAGCGGATCTCGAGAAGCCCTTGCTTGACCTCCGTGCCGAAGTCGATCCGCGAGGCGATCTGGTATGCGATCGAGTCGTCGAGGTCGAGATCCTCGAGCTCGGCCTCCGCGGCTGCGACGACGCGCGCGTAGGCCGCGAGACACTCCTCGATCTCGTCCTCGCTCGGCTCGTCCGACTCGTCGGGAAGGCTCTCGACCTCGGCCGTTTGGAACGCGCGGCCCTTGGTCATCTCCAGAAGCTGGACGCGCTCGCGCGCCTGAACGACGACGTTCAGCCTTCCGTCCGGGAAGTGATCCAGCACCTCGACCACGGAGCACCGGGTCCCGACCTCCCGTATCCCCGCGTCGTCCTCGAGCACCAGGCCGAAGTCGCGTCCCCTGTCGAGGCATTCGGCGATGAGCTCGCGGTACCGCGGCTCGAAGATGTGGAGGGGTGCCTGCTCGCCCGGGACGAGCACGAGATTGAGCGGGAAGAGGCCGATCTCGGTCACGGAGGGACAGGTTAAGGTTTCTGGGTGTCCGACGACTTCGCCAGGCCGGCGCTCGCCGACCTCGTTCCCTACGAGCCGGGCAAGCCGGCCGAGGAGGTCCAGCGGGAGCTCGGGCTCCCCAGGGTCGTCAAGCTCGCGTCGAACGAGGGCCAGTTCGGGCCTTTCCCCGCGGCCCAGGCCGCGCTCGGGCGGGGCGTTCCGGAGCTGAACCGCTACCCGGACGGGGGCGCCTACCGCCTCGTGCTCGGCTTGGCCGAGAAGCACGGCGTCGAGCCCGAGGCCATCGCCGTGGCTGCGGGCGCGGACGCGATCATCGCCTACCTCTCGCTCGCCGTTCTCGACCCGGGCGACGAGATCGTCTGCGGATGGCCGTCGTTCCCGAGCTACGTGATCGGCGCGATCAAGATGGGGGCCACGCCGGTGCGCGTGCCGCTGACCGAGCACCGCTACGACGTGGAGCGGATCCTCGCCGCGGTCACGGCGCGGACGAAGATCGTCTACCTCTGCAACCCCAACAACCCGACCGGGAGGATGATCTCCCGCGACGAGGTGGACGCCTACTTCTCGCGCGTCCCGGCGCACGTCCTCACCGTCCTCGACGAGGCCTACTTCGAGTACGTCGAGGATCCCGACTACCCGGACGGGATCGAGGAGCACCTGAAGGCCGGCCGGCGGGTCCTCGTCCTGCGCACGTTCTCGAAGATCTACGGGCTCGCGGGCCTGCGCGTCGGCTACGCGATCGCCGATCCGGACCTCGTCGGGCTCGTGAAGAAGGTGCGGAACGCGTTCGACGTCACCCAGCCCGCGCAGGACGCCGCCGTGGCGAGCCTCGGGGACCCGGACGAGCTCGCGCGCCGCCGCGCCTTCAACGCGGATGCCCGGACCGGCCTCGTCGAGCTCTGCTCGGGGCTCGAGCTCGCGCTCGCGCCGAAGCCCGTGGCGAACTTCGTCTACGCGGAGGTCGGCGACGATGCCCGCCCGGTCTTCGACGCGCTGCTCCGGGAGGGCGTGATCGTCCGCCCGCTCGGCGGGTTCGGCGCGCCCGGCGCCATCCGGGTCACGGTGGGGACGCCCGAGGAGAACGAGCTCTTCGCGGACGCCCTCAGGCGCGTCCTGACGCCGGCCTGATGGCCAGGTCCTGGACGCTGGCGGAGCTCGTGGAGGGCATCCGCGGCGGAGACCGGAGGGCGCTCGCCCGCGCCATCACCCTCGTCGAGAGCTCGGACCCGCTCGCGTACGAGCTGATCCGCGAGCTGTACCCGGAGACGGGAAACGCCTACGCGGTCGGCGTCACCGGACCTCCGGGCGTCGGGAAGTCGAGCCTCGTGAGCGCGCTCGTCCGTCTCGTCCGCGGGGACGACACGAGCGTGGGGGTCATCTCGGTCGACCCCTCGAGCCCGTTCACGCAGGGCGCCCTGCTCGGCGACCGGATCCGCCTCGCAGACCACTTCCTCGACCCGGAGGTGTTCATCCGCTCCATGGGGACGCGCGGGCACCTGGGCGGGATCGCGGAAGCGACCCTCCAGGCCGCGCTCCTGCTCGACGCGGCAGGCAAGGAGCTCCTCTTCCTGGAGACGGTGGGCACGGGGCAGAGCGAGGTCGAGGTCATCACGATCGCCGACACCGTCCTCCTCGTGCTCATGCCCGGCTCCGGCGACTCGATCCAGGCGCTCAAGGCCGGGATCATGGAGATCCCCGACGTCATCGCGGTCAACAAGAGCGACCATCCGGCGGCCAAGACGATGGTGAACGAGGTGCGCTCCGTGCTCGCGCTCGACACCGACGTGGACTGGAGCCCGCCGATCGTCCTCACCGAGGCGGTGCGAGGAGCTGGCGTCGACGAGCTGTGGTCCGCGGTGCGAGATCACCGCGCCCACCTCGAGGCGAGCGGGACGCTGGCCGAGCGCCGCGCGCGGAACCTCGCCGGCGAGGTCTTCGCGGTGGCGGGCGCGCGCGCCAGGGCGCGTCTGGAAGAGGCCGTTGCCGAGGATGCGGAGCTGGGCCGCCTGCTCGGCGCGGTGCAGCGGCGCGAGCTCGATCCGCTCACGGCCGTCCGTGAGATCATGGAGAAGGTCTTCGATGTCGACGATGGGCACGATCCCGACGCTCGCTGAGATCCACGAGGCGCAGAGGCGGCTCGACGGGATCGCGCGCGTCACGCCCGTCTACTCCTCGGAGACGCTGGGCCGCCTCGCGGGGCGCCCGGTGTGGCTGAAGGCCGAGAACCTCCAGCGCACCGGGTCGTTCAAGATCCGCGGCGCCTACAACCGCATCGCGAACCTCACGGAGGCAGAGAGGGCGGCCGGCGTCGTCACCGCGAGCGCCGGGAACCACGGGCAGGCCGTCGCCTGGGCGGCGCGCGAGGCCGGCGTTCGCGCCACCGTGTTCATGCCGGAGGACGCGCCGACGGCCAAGATCGACGCGACCCGCAGCTACGGCGCCGACGTCGTGCTCACCGGCAAGGGCTTCGACGAGGCGGTCGCCGCCGGGCGCGAGCGGGCCGAAGCCGGCGAGACCTTCGTCCACGCGTTCGAGGACACGCTCGTGCTCGCCGGCCAGGGCACCGTCGGCATCGAGCTCGCGGAGCAGCTCGGGCCGGAGGTCGGGACTCTCGTCGTCCCCATCGGCGGCGGTGGACTCGCCGCGGGCATCTCCCTCGCGCTCGAGGAGCTCCGCCCGGGGATCCGGATGGTGGGCGTCCAGGCGGCGGCCTGCGCGCCGTACGCCGGCTCGGTGCCGTCCGGCAACACGATCGCGGACGGGATCGCCGTGAAGCAACCCGGAGAGACGGCGCGGTCGATCCTCGCCGACCGGCTCGCGGGGGTGGTCACGGTCACCGACACGGAGATCGCCCATGCGATCCTGCTCATCAGCGAGCGCTGCAAGCTCACCGTCGAGGGCGCCGGCGCGGCGTCGGTCGCCGCCCTCCTCGCCGGGAAGGTGGACGGCGACGATCCGGTCTGCCCGCTGCTCTCGGGCGGGAACATCGACGCGAGCTCGCTCATCGAGGTGCTCCGCCACGGCCTCACGCGCGCAGGCCGCTATCTCGTGATCCGCACGAGGGTCGACGATCGTCCGGGCAACCTGGCCCGGCTCCTGGCGACGGTCGCCGAGGAGCGGGCGAACGTGCTCAAGGTCGACCACCACCGCGAGGGGATGGACCTGCCGGTGACCGGGACCGAGATCGAGCTGACCCTCGCCATGCGGGACGAGGACCACTGCGCCGAGCTCCTCTCTCGGATCGCCGACGAGGGCTATCCGTTCGAGCGCCTGCGGTAGCTCTCGCCGCTACTGGGCGGCGGGAGCGACGCGGCCAGCGCCGCCGCGGTTGAGCCGGCCGGCGATCCAGTCGCGGATCCCCGGGCGCTCGACCTTGACCGCACGGGCGAGGCGGTGCCGCTCGGCCTCGCGGATGAGGTCGTCCTGGCGCGCCTTGGCCAGGGCGATCTGTGTGTGAGGGCTGTAGTACATGCCCTCAGGACGCCGGAGCCTCGTGGTTTCTTCCTTCCCCGGTGCCCGTGAGCTCCAGAAGACGTTCCGCGTACCCGGGCGCGGTCGGCGCGTCCTCGTGGCGGAAATAGCAGTAGACGTCGCTTCCGCCGTCGAGCGGCGGCCCGATCTCGGCGGCGAGCCGGACGAGATCGGCGTCCTCATAGGGCGTGTCGCGGAGCCTGAGGTAGCGAAACGAGGCCGGCCCGCTCCAGTCGTCGACCCGGACGACGCCGCGCTCGTCCAGGCGGGCAGAGACGTCGGGCTCGTCCCACGAGCCGTGGCGGAAGTCGAGCGCGACGGCGAGCTCCGGGTCGAGCGAGTCGAGGAGAAGCCGGAGGAAGCCGTCGTCGCGCGCCTGCGGGACCTTGACGCGGATCGGCCCGAGGCGGTCGCCGAGCGCGCGCACCGTCTGGCAGAAGGCAGCGACGCCCTGCACGCGCCCACGCGCGGTGGCACCGCGGGTCATCGTCACGGCGAAGCGGAATCCCGGTGGGGTCTGCGCGGCCCAGTGCCGGAACTGCTCTTCTGCCGGCAATCGGTAGAAGGTCGTGTTGAGCTCGACGCTCGGGAGCCGCTCGGCGTAGAGGCGGAGGAAGTCCTCCGGGCGGGCGTCGGCGGGGTAGAAGCCGCCGCGCCAGGACGGATAGGAAAAGCCGGAGGAGCCGGTGTAGAGCCGCCCGCTGGTCGTCGTCACCCGTGAACTCATATCCGACCCGGTCCGCGACGGACTCGTCACGACCCGCCCGCCATCGGCGCGCCTGCGGCCGCTACGCTCGAAAGCGGGTGGTGGACCGGGGTGGCCCCGGGCTTAGAGCCCGAGCTGGCGGGCGATCACGAGGCGCTGGATCTCGTTCGTGCCCTCGCCGATCTCGAGCACCTTCTGGTCGCGGTACAGACGCGAGATCGCGTACTCGTCCATGAATCCGTAGCCACCGTGGATCTGCAGCGCGCGGTCGACGACCCGCTTCGAGAGCTCCCCCGTGTAGAGCTTGGCGACGGCGGCCTCCCGGGCGAACGGACGCCCCTGATCCTTGAGCCAGGCGGCCTTGTAGACGAGCCCGCGCGCCGCCTCGATCTCCGTGGCCATGTCGGCGAGGGCGAACCGGATCGCCTGGAACTCCGCGATCGCCTTGCCGAACTGCCTGCGCTCGCGCGCGTACGCGAAGGCGAGGTCGAACGCGCCGCGGGCAAGGCCGAGGCCCATCGCCGCGAGCGAGATCCGCCCTCCGTCGAGGATCTCGAGGAACTGCCGGAAGCCGGCTCCTCGCGGGCCGAGCAGGTTCCCCTCGGGCACGGCGCAGTCGCGGAACGCGAGCTCTCGCGTGTCCGAGGCGCGCCAGCCCATCTTGCGCATCGGCGCCGAGATCTCGTAGCCCGGCGTCCCGTTGGGCACGATGAGGTTCGAGATCTCGTCCTCGTCCGTGCGGGCCGTGATCGTCACGCACGCAGTGATGTCGGTGCCCGCGTTCGTGATGAAGATCTTCGAGCCGTTGACGACCCAATCTTCACCCCGGAGCTCGGCCGTGGTCCTCGTCGCGCCCGCGTCGGAGCCAGCCTCCGGCTCCGTGAGCCCGAACGCCGCCAGCCGCCGTCCGGAGGCGAGGTCGGGGAGCCAGTCGCGCTTCTGCTCCTCCGTGCCGAAGAGAAGGATAGGCATCGTCCCGAGCGAGGTGTGCGCGGCCACCGTGATCGCGACGGACGAGTCGACGCGAGTCAGCTCCTCGATCGCCAATGCGTAGGCGACGGTGTCCCCGCCGGCTCCTTCGTACTCCTCGGGGACGGGGATGCCCATGAGCCCCAGCTCGGCGAGCCCGGCGACGATCTCGTACGGGAAGCGGTGCTCCCGGTCGAGCTCCTCGGCCACGGGCGCGATGCGAGCCTCCGCGAACTCACGGACCGTGGCCCGGAGGAGCTCGTGCTCGTCGGAGAGGTCGAAGTCCACGCCCGCTACGCGGCCAGCCGGCGCGCGAGCTCGGCCAGAAGCCGAACCCCGTAGCCGGTGGCCCCCAGGCGGGTGTAGTAGTCGCCCCGGCCGCGCTCGAGGTACGCCGTCCCGGCGATGTCGAGGTGGGCCCACGGCCCCTCGCCGACGAACTCCTGGAGGAAGGCCGCCGCCAGAATCGGCGATGCCTGCCTGAGGTCGGACGAATTCTTGAGATCGGCGAAGGCCGAGTCGTTGTACCGGTCGTAACGCTCGTGCAGCGGCAGCCGCCACGCGTGGTCGCCGGTCGTCTCCGCAGCCTCCTCGATCTCCGCCGCCCAGGCGTCGTCGTTCGCGAAGAGGCCGGCGTAGAGGTCGCCCATCGCAACCACGATTCCGCCCGTCAGGGTCGCGAGGTCGAGCAGGTGGGTCGCTCCCGACTCGCGCGCGTACCAGAGCGCGTCGGCGAGGATCAGCCGCCCCTCGGCGTCGGTGTTCGCGATCTCGATCGTCTTGCCGTTCGATGCCTTCAGGATGTCGCCCGGCCGGTAGGCGTGCCCGCTCGGGAGGTTCTCGCAGGACGGGACGACCGCGAGAATCCGCAGCGGGAGGCCGAGCTCCGCGATCGCTCCGAGGCCGGCGAGGACGGCGCCGCCGCCGCCCATGTCCGACTTCATCTCGTCCAGGTGGAGGGCCGGCTTCAGGGAGAGACCGCCGGCGTCGAAGGTGATCGCCTTCCCGACGAGCCCGACGCGCAGGTCGGGCCGGACGGGCTGCTCGGGCTCGTAGGACAGCGTGATCAGGCGCGGAGGCGTGTCGCTCCCGCGACTGACGGCCTCGAGACCACCCATGCCGGCCGCGCGGATCTCCTCGGGGCCGAGCGCCTCGAAGCGGAGCGCCGGGCTCGAAGCGGCCAGCTCCTCCGCCCAGCCGGCGAGCGCCTCCGGGTCGAGCTCGTTCGCTGGAGCGTTCACGAGGTCGCGGCAGCGGTTCGCCCACGCGGCGACGACCGCGGCCCGCCTCGCCTCGTCCAGGGCCGCCCGGGCGCCCGGGCCGCAGAGGAGAAGCCGCTCGATCGTTCCTCGCTGCTCCGTCCTCGTCTTCCAGCGGCCGGCCTCGTACGGGCCGAGGACGGTGCCGTCGACGATCCCTCGTGCCTGCTCCTCGGGTGGAAGCCCACCGTCCGCCGTGATGACCCATGCGACGACCGTCCCCCGGACGTCCGCGGCCCGCGTGGCGAGTGCGCCCGCAGCGGTCCGCAGGTCGTCGACCGTGGGCCCGCCGCTGCCCACGCCGGCGGCTGCGACCCTGCGCGCGGCCACCTGGGACTCGGTGTGGAGGAGGGTCACGCGCCCTCGCTCGCCGGTGAGCTCACCGTCCTCGATCAGGTGTCGCAAGCGCCCGTCCACCGCCCGATCGAGCTCCTGGGCGGGATCGGAGAGAGTGACCGGGTCCGGCACCGCGAAGGCGAGGACGTCGGCCTCGACCCCCTCGGGCGGCGCCTCGACGAGCTCGATCTCCATCCGCGACGGAGGATCGTATAGGAGGACACCGAGCACCTGCCCCGAACGAGGGATACGCCCGTTTCCGGCCACGCCGATACAGAGGAAGCGCAATGAGCGCAGCTCTACCCTCTCCCCAGCCCGCACCCTCCCCTCGCGGGCGACAACCTCTCCCCGTCGAAGCCCTCCAGGATCTCCTCGGAGGGCTTCTCGTGGAGAGGGAACGTCTGCACGAGACGGGCTCGGAACTCGAGCTCGAGCGGAACCGCCGCGAGATCGTCCGTGTGCAGAGGGAGATCTGCCACGCGTTCATCGCGGCCGCGCAGGGCCGCTGACGACCGGACGGTAACGTTCGGCACGTGCACCGGGGCGTCGACACGCGGGCGATGAGCGCGCTCTCGTCGGGGCATCTGGCGACCGACCTCGCGCAGGGCGCGCTCCCGGCGCTCCTGCCCTTCCTCACCGACCGCTTCGACCTCACCTACACGATGGCCGGCGCGCTCGTGCTCACGGCGACGATCGCGTCCTCGATCATCCAGCCAGCGTTCGGGCTCTGGTCGGATGTGCGCGGCGTTCTCTGGATCCTGCCGGCCGGCGTCGTCCTGGCCGGCATGGGGATCGCCTTCGCCTCGGTCGCGCCGAGCTACGAGCTCGTCCTCCTCGGCGTGCTCGTCTCCGGGGTCGGCGTCGCGGCGTATCACCCGGAGGGCTCGAAGTACGCGAGCTTCGTGAGCGGCGAGCGGCGCGCGAGCGGGATGTCCCTCTTCTCGGTGGGGGGCAACGTCGGCTTCGCGCTCGGCCCGCTCTACGCGTCCTTCTTCGTCATCACGCTCGGGTTCGGCCTCGACGGCGGGGTGTTCCTCGTCCTTCCGGGCCTCGTCGTCGGGTCGGTGCTGGTGGTGCTGCTCCCGTACCTGGCGTCGTTCACGCCCCGGCACGCGGCGTTCGGCGCCCGCCCCGGCGCCCGGAGCCAGTGGGGAGGGTTGTCCCTCCTCCTCGGGATCGTCGGCCTGAGGAGCCTCGCGCACATGGGCCTCTTCACGTTCATCCCGCTCTACGAGATCTCGCGGGGGAACGGCGCCGGCTACGGAACCTGGATGCTCGCGGTCTTCCTGCTGGCCGGAGCGCTGGGGACGCTCGTGGGCGGGCCGCTCGCCGACCGGGTCGGCCGGCGGACCGTCCTGCTCGGGAGCTTCGTGGTCGCGCCGCCGCTCATCCTCACGTACGTCCTCGTCGGCGGGGCCGTCGGCGCGATCGCCCTCTTCTGCGCGGGGATGGCCGTGATCGGCACGTTCGGCGTCACCCTGGTGATGAGCCAGGAGTACCTGCCCGCCCGCGTCGGGCTGGCGTCGGGGCTCTCGATCGGCTTCGCGATCGGGCTGGGCGGGATCGCGGCGCTCACGCTGGGCGCGGTCGCGGACGTGGTCGACCTCGAGACGGCCGTGCTCGTGACCGCTCTCGGGCCCGCGCTCGGCATCTTCCTGACCCTCCTCCTTCCCCCGGCGCGGGCGATCGTCCCGACGGAGCCGGCGACGGCGCCGGTCTAAAGAACTCCTTTCGAAATGAAGCACTGAGTCGCCGGGCCGCCCTGGACGGCGCGATGCTGCGTCCTCGGTCGCGCCTGTATCTCCTCGATACGAGCGCGCCCTGCGTCCTTGCCTCGCACTCGCCCAGGACACCCCGACGACGAGGCCTCATTCCGAAATGAGTTCTAAGCTCCGACGATGCCCGACAGCGCCCGTGACTTCTTCGACGAGCTGGCGACGAGGACCGCCGGGGGCTCCGAGCGGACGCGCGGCCTGCGCGCGACGTACCGCTTCGACGTCGAGGGCGCGGGCAGCTGGCTCGTGGCCGTCGACGACGGCACCGTCTCGGTGAGCGAGGGCGACGCGGACGCCGACTGCGTCATCGCCGTCCCCGAGAAGACGCTGCTGCGCATCGTCCGCGGCGAGCAGAACGCGATGGGCGCCTTCCTCATGGGCAAGATCCAGGTCGAGGGCGACACCGGCCTCGCCATGCGCCTCCGCGACCTTCTCGGCTAGGCCGCCTCAGGGGGCGAGGCGCTCGAGGGCCCACGAGCCGTCGCCCGCTCGCGAGTAGCGGAAGCGGTCGTGCAGGCGGTTCGCGCGGTTCTGCCAGAACTCCAGGCGCGCGGGCGCGAGGACGTAGCCGCCCCACCACGGCGGGAGCGGAGGGTCGTCGCCGTAGGTCGCCTCGGCTTCCGCGTAAGCCCTGTCGAGCGCCGCGCGGTCGGGGATCACGGTGCTCTGGCGCGAGGCCCAGGCGCCCAGGCGGCTTCCGAGCGGCCGGGTGCGGAAGTACGCCTCGGACTCCTCGCGGCCGAGCGTCGAGACCTGCCCGGCGACCGTCACCTGTCGGCGCGGCTCCTGTGGCCAGTGGAACACGAGCGCGCCGTGAGGATTCTCGGCGAGCTCCGTCCCCTTGCGGCTCTCGGTGTTCGTGAAGAAGGAGAAGCCGCGCTCGTCGAGCCCCTTGAGGAGGACCGTGCGGGCCGACGGCCGACCGGATGCGTCCGCTGTCGCGAGCGTCATCGCCTCCGGCATGGCGATCCCGGCGGCGAGGGCCTCGTCGAGCCAGCGCCGGAACTGGGCGAGCGGGTCGGGGAGCAGGTCGCCGGCCTCCACTACTCCTCCAGCTCCACGAGGAGCGCGCCGCCCGCGACCCGGTCGCCTTCGGCGACGTGCACGCGCCGGACGACGGCTGCGTACGGCGAGACGAGCGGCGTCTCCATCTTCATCGCCTCGAGGAGGACGAGCGGCTGGCGCGGCTCGACGCGGTCTCCCGGTTGGGCGAGGACACGGATGACCACGCCCGGCATCGGCGCCGTGAGCGCGCTCGTCTCGTGGGCTCCCGAAGCGGGACGGGCCGTCGTCTCGACGGTCGGCGGCACCGACGCGCGGCGCCTCGGCGGCCATCCAGGTCGCGGCCCAGCCGCCACCCGACCGGCCCAGGACCGCGGCGCGGGCCTCGCGAGCGAGAGCGGCGGGTTCTCCGTCAGGAACGCGGTCGTCGTCCGCCCGGCGCGGACGTCGGGATGGTCGACCAGCCAGCGGAGGAAGCCGAGGTTCGTCGTCGTGCCCGGCGACGCGAGTCGCCCGCAATGCGCCCGACAACACGTCGAGGGCCTCCTCGCGCGAAGCGGCGTGGGCGATGACCTTGGCGATCAGCGGATCGTAGGCGACGGGCACCGCGTCGCCGGCCTCGACGCCGGCGTCCACCCGGACCGTGCCGGGGAGCTCGAGCAGCTCGAGACGGCCCGCCTGCGGCAGGAAGGTGAGCGGATCCTCGGCGTAGAGCCGTGCCTCGACGGCGTGCCCGTCGGCCGGGCCGACGTCGAGGGCCAGGCGCTCGCCCGCCGCGATCCGGAGCTGCTGCTCCACGAGGTCGACGCCCGTGACCAGCTCGGTCACGGGGTGCTCGACCTGGAGCCGGGCGTTGAGCTCGAGGAAGAAGTACTCCCCGTCCGCGACGACGAACTCCGCGGTGCCCGCGTTCTCGTAGGCGCCCGCCCGCGCGAGCGCGACGGCGGCGTCGCCGATCGCCGCCCGCAGGTCGTCGTCGAGCGCGGTCGAGGGGCTCTCCTCGAGCACCTTCTGGTGCCGGCGCTGGATCGAGCACTCCCGCTCGCCGAGGTGGAGGACGGTGCCGTGCCGGTCGGCGAGGAGCTGCACCTCGACGTGGCGGGGCCGCTCGAGGTAGCGCTCGCAGAAGACCCGCTCGTCGCCGAAGGCCGCCTTCGCCTCCCGCGCGGCGGCGGCGAGCGCCTCGTCGAGCTCCGAGGGAGCGCGCACGACCCGCATTCCCCGGCCGCCGCCGCCTCCGGCCGCCTTGACGATCAGGGGGTAGCCGACCTCCTTCGGGTCGCCGGTCGGGAGGACCGGCACGCCGGCCCCCTGCGCGAGGCGCTTGGCCTCGAGCTTGTCCCCCGCGGCCCTGATCGCGTCGGGGGACGGCCCCACGAAGACGAGGCCGGCGCCGCGCACCGCCTCCGCGAAGTCGCCGCTCTCGGCGAGGAAACCGTAGCCGGGGTGGACGGCGTCCGCCTCGACCCGGCGGGCCGAGGCAATCAGGTCCGCGGCCGAGAGGTAGCTTCCCACCGGAACGACCTCGTCCGCGCGTCGCGTGTGGAACGCGCCCTCGTCGTCCGGCGCGTGGACCGCCACGGTCGAGATGCCCAGGCGCTCGCACGTGCGGAAGATCCGCGCGGCGATCTCGCCGCGGTTCGCTACGAGGAGCTTCCGGATCTCCATGCGCGCATCGTGGAGGACGGGCGGGGCGAGCGCAGCTTAGACGCCGGTTCGACAAGTCCTTTCGGGACAGGGCCAGAAGAGCCGTTGTCAGGAGCGACAACGATCGGGTATCCTGAGAGGGACAGCGAACTCGAGCGGCGGACGCCCGCAGCCTCGGCTCCGGTTCCGGATGAGGGAGGTTGCCGTGCACCCGACGCTCGAGTCGGCGTTCCGATCAGTCGTCGCCGTGATCATCGTTCTCGTCGTTTCCGCCGCCGCACCGTCTGCGCGCGGCGTTGCCCCTGCGAGCACCGCGCCCGCCGACGCTGTCGGGGACTCCCGAGGTGGGCGCGATGCTCCTGCGGCAGGAGCGCCGACGAACGACGAGGGTGTCGAGAGCTCGGTGGCAGTCAATGAGTCGGGAGCACTCTCCCGCACGACCGTCCCGAGTTCGATGCGCTCAGCAGTGGCCGGGAGTTCTTGCAAGTGGGTCAAGGGAACCGTCACCTACAAGAGCGTCCTCGGCTTCGTCCTCTATAAGTATTGGGAGAAGCAGAGCTTCTGCTACGACGGCGCCAAGATCACGGCGCTCTGGGACTACAGCCGCGGCCCGTCGAATATCGACGCGACCTGGGACTGGGTCGGGCACGTCAACTTGGTTCGGACGGGCGGCGTCGGTACCGGGGGCGCGAGCGTCAAGACCGAGGGGCACTTCAAGCAGTGCCTCAACATTCCGCTCATATCGTGCAAGCACCGCTATCCATGGGTGAGAATCGGGATGGACAACAGCGGTGCCGTCAGCGTCACCGGCCACAACTAGGAGAGGAGGTCAGATGACCTGGGCCAAGGGCCACCGCTGGCAACTGGTCGCGTTGGCGATCGTCCTGCTCGTGTTCGTCTTCTACCTGCTCGCCGTAGGAGCGTTCGGCGGGACCACCAACGTCACGACCGAGACCGGCCCAATCGGGCCGTAGCCTAGAAGAGCTGAGAGCGACCACCAGTCGCGGCCTCAGAGAAGCCCGGGAGACGCGGGTCTTGTCGCCGTCGACGTGGCCGAGGTCGAGGGGCTGACCGGGGAGAAGGACTGGCCGCCGGCAGCGGGCCGCAGAGCACGACGGCCGTCGGTGGGAGGCTGGACTCGTGGTGCGTTCGCACGCGGGTCACGCTCGAGTCGTTCCGCGTCCACTACCGGGTCGGCGATCGCCGCTACGTGCTCGTGGTTCCTCAGTCCGTCGCGCTCTGCACGCCGCGAGCGGCGTACGTCGACACGAAGCCGTGCGACACGTTCCTCCCGGCGAGGGCTGAGCGATCATGCGCCCTCGCCTCGTCCGCGAAGACTCCCCATCGCTCCCCGTCGGGGAGCATCGCGGGACGCTTCTCGAGGAAGGCGCGGAGGCCCTCCTGGCCCTCGGGGCTCGTCCGGAGCCTCGCCGCGATCCGGGCCGCCTCGTCGCCCCCGGGTCGCTCGCGAACGAGCTGCTTCGCCGCGCGCGCCGCCTCCGGCCCGGCGCGGAGCAGATCCCCGACGACGCGTTCGACGGCCTCGTCGAGGTGCGGGGCGATCTCGTGGACCAGACCGATCCGAAGCGCGACGTCGGCGCCGAACCGCTCGCCCGTGAGGAAGTAGCGCCGGGCCCCGGCCGGGTGGATCCGGTCGAGGACGAACGGCGAGATGACGGCGGGGATGATCCCGAGCCGCACCTCGGTGAAGCCGAAGACCGCATCCTCCCCGGCGACGGCGACGTCCGTGCACGCGACGATCCCGGAGCCTCCGCCGAGCGCGAATCCCTGGACGCGGGCGACAACCGGCGCCGGGCACGAGTCGATCGCCGCCAGCATCTCGTAGAGCCGCAGGGCGTCCTCGACGTTCTCGTCGTAGGAGAGATCGATGGAGGCGCGCTGCCATTCCACATCGGCGCCCGCGCAGAAGCTCGGCCCTTCGCCGGCGAGCACGACGGCGCGCGCGTCGCCGACGTCGGCGAACGCCTCGCCGAGCTCGCGGATGAGGGATGCGTCGAACGCGTTCCGGCGCTCGGGCTTCGCGATCGTGATGCGGAGGACGGCTCCGTCCCTCTCGATCCGCAGCGCGCTCATCGCCGGGCAGCATAGGCTTGCGGCGTGATCCAGGGCGCTCTGGCCGCGGCGGTGACGCCGCTTCGCGACGACGGGGCGCGGCTCGACGAGGACGCGTTCGGGCCGCTCGCCGACTTCCTCGCCGGGGGCGGGCTGAGCGGCCTACTCGCCATGGGCACGACGGGCGAGGGCATCCTCCTCGGGCCGGACGAGCGGCGGCGGGTCACCGATCTCTTCCTGGGGGCATCCGCCGGCCGGCTCGACGTGGCCGTGCATTGTGGCGCCCAGACGACCAGCGACACGGTCCGGCTCGCAGAGCACGCGGCGACGGCGGGAGCGGCGGCCGTCGCCGTCATCGGCCCGCCGTACTTCCAGCTCGACGACGACGCGCTCGTCGCGCACTTCACCGCGGCCGCCGCCGCGTGCGCGCCGACGCCGTTCTACGTCTACGAGTTCGCCCGCGTGAGCGGCTACGCGGTGCCCGTCGCGGTCCTGGAGCGGCTCCGCGAGGTCGCGCCGAACCTTGCCGGGATGAAGGTCTCCGACTCCCCGTTCGAGCTCGTGGAGCCGTATCTGCTGGAAGGGCTCGACATCTTCATCGGCGCCGAGAGCCTGATCGGCGCGGGCATGCGGCGGGGCGCGAGGGGCTCCGTGTCGGCCCTCGCGACCGCGTTCCCCGAGCTCGTCGCCGACGCCGTGCGCGAGCCGAGCGCCGAGCGGAGCGCGCGCCTGGGAGAGCTCCGGGACGGGCTCGAGGCCTTCCCGCGCCACGCCGCGCTCAAGCGGATCCTCGCGCTCCGGGGCGTGCCGGTCCGGGAGGACGTCCGCGCGCCGCTCCGCGGGCTCACCGGAGCTGAGCGGGAGGAGCTCGACGCGCTCGTTCCCGCCTGGCTGGCCGAGGGCTAGAGCTCGGGCGACCGCCGTCCTGCGGCGGGGCGCCGACGACGACCCAGGAGAGGCCGTCGGGGCCGGCGATCGGCTGCCGCACGGACTCGGCCGCCACGAAGACGTGGCGGCCCGGCCGGAGCTCGACCTCCTCGCCGTCGATGATCATCACGCCGTCGCCCGCGAGCACGAGGTAGACCTCCTCCTGGCCCGAGTCGGCATGTGTCGTGCTGTGCGTCCCTCCCCGTGCGGGGGAAGGTCGACCTGGTTCACCCCGAACGCCTGGACGCCGAGACGCTTTCGCACCTATCTGAAGACGCCCCCGTACCCAGGCTCGACGTCCTCCGCATCGAGGATCCCGTAGGGCACCGGGGGAGTCCAGGTCCTACATCCGGAAGACGCCGAAGGACGTCTCGGGGATGGGCGCGTTGAGCGCGGCCGAGATTCCGAGGGCGAGCACCTTGCGCGTGTCGGCCGGGTCGATGATCCCGTCGTCCCAGAGGCGCGCCGTCGAGTAGTAGGGGCTTCCCTCCCGCTCGTACTTCTCGCGGATCGCGTCCGGGTCGGCGCTGCCCACCGCCGCGAGGACCGTCGCCGCCTGCTCGCCGCCCATGACGGAGATGCGGGCGTTCGGCCACATCCAGAGCTGGCGCGGCTCGTAGGCACGCCCGCACATCCCGTAGTTGCCTGCTCCGAACGACCCTCCGACGATGACCGTGAACTTCGGCACCTGCGCGCAGGCGACCGCGGTGACGAGCTTCGCCCCGTCCTTGGCGATCCCGCCGGCCTCGTAGTCCTTGCCGACCATGAACCCGGTGATGTTCTGGAGGAACAGCAGGGGAATCCGCCGCTTGCAGGCGAGCTGGACGAAGTGCGCCCCCTTGAGGGCGGACTCGGAGAAGAGGACGCCGCTGTTCGCCAGGATCGCCACGGGCCAGCCCTCGATCCGCGCGAAGCCGCAGACGAGCGTCTCGCCGTACAGCGGCTTGAACTCGTGCAGGCGGCTGCCGTCCACGATCCGCGCGATCAGCTCGCGGACGTCGTAGAGCTTCGAGTAGTCCGTGGGGACGATCCCGTACAGCTCCTCGGGGTCGTAGAGAGGCTCCTCGGGCGGGAGGACGTCCCAGGGCGGGTCCGGCTTGCGGTGGCCGAGGTTTCCGACGATCTCGCGCGCGAGTGCAAGGCCGTGCTCGTCGCTCACGGCGTAGTGGTCCGAGACGCCGGAGACGCGCGCGTGGACGTCCGCGCCGCCGAGCTCCTCGGCGGTCACGTCCTCTCCCGTCGCCGCCTTCACGAGCGGCGGGCCCCCGAGGAAGATCGTGCCGGTCCCGCGCACGATCACCGACTCGTCGCTCATCGCGGGCACGTAGGCGCCCCCGGCCGTGCACGAGCCCATGACGACGGCGACCTGCGGGATCTCCTCGGCCGACATGGTCGCCTGGTTGAAGAAGATGCGCCCGAAGTGGTCGCGGTCGGGGAAGACCTCGTCCTGCATGGGGAGGAAGGCGCCGCCCGAGTCGACGAGGTAGATGCACGGGAGCCGGTTCTGCCGGGCGACCTCCTGGGCGCGGAGGTGCTTCTTCACCGTGAGCGGGAAGTACGTGCCGCCCTTCACCGTCGCGTCGTTGGCGACGACCACGCACTCGACGCCCGCCACGACACCGATGCCGGTGATCATGCCTGCTCCGGGCGCGTCTCCTCCGTAGAGGTCCCACGCCGCGAGCGCGTTGAGCTCGAGAAACGCGGTGCCCGGGTCGAGCAGGCGCTCGACTCGCTCCCGGGCGAGCAGCTTCCCGCGGGAGCGATGCCGCTCGACCGCGTCGGCCGGGCGATCCGTGGCGACCTGCTCGGTCCGCTCACGCAGCTCCTCCAGGAGCTCGATCATCCGGGCCCGGTTGGAGGCGTAGTCGTCGGCGGCGCGGTCGGCTCTCGACTCGAGGACGGCCACTAGAGGCCCTGCTCGGCGGGCTCCGGCAGTCGCCCGAGGATCTCCTTGATCGCCCGCAGGAGGTCCGCCTCGTCATGGCCGAAGTCCTCCAGGTAGGACGTGAGCGCGGCCCGGACGAGACGAAGCTCCGCGTCCGTGAGCTCGAGCGTGTGCATCGGGCTACAGCCTATGTCCGGCACGGGCGGGACGTGAAGCGCGCGACCGCGTGACACGCCTCACGAAGTCTTACCGCCGCTTTACAGAACGGCCACGGCTTCCTCACAGGAGAGTGTTTCAGTTCTGTCCGCACGTTCACCTCCGTGGAAAGGAACGCCCGTGAAACGCTCGCTGCTCCTCCTGGTCGGCACGGTTCTCGCCGTGCTCGCAGTCGCTCCGGCTGCAAACGCGAAGCTGATCGTCGGGACGGACGGCGACGACACGCTCGCGGGCACCGACCGCCGCGATCTCGTCAAGGGCCGTGACGGCGACGACGTGATCGCCGGCAACGGCGCCGCCGACTTCCTGTTCGGGCAGCGCGGCGACGACACGGTGTCCGGCGACGACGGCCCGGACGTCATCCACGGCGGTCGTGGGGCCGACTCGCTCGAGGGCGGGGAGGGCTGGGACGACCTCACCGCCGGCTGGGGCGCCGACTCGCTCGAGGGCGGGCCCGGCCATGACGTCCTCCGCGCCGGCGAGAACGACCGGCAGCCGGACGTCCTCGACTGCGGCGACGGCCGCGACCGGGCGCTCATCCGGGCCGGCGACGTGGCCGTGGACTGCGAGCGCGTGCGCACCATGCCCGCGCGGCCGGGACGGGTCGTCTTCCAGCGCGGGACGCGGGGCGACGACACGTTGACAGGCATCCGAGAAGCGCGACTTCATCCTCGCGCGCGCCGGGAACGACACGGTCTCGGGGCTGGGCGCGGCGGACCTGCTCTTCGGCCAGAGCGGCGACGACACGCTCAACGGGGACGACGGCGCCGATCGACTTTGGGGCGGCTCCGGGGACGACCACCTCTTCGGCGGGCTGGGGCCCGACGGGCTCTGGGCCGGCGCGGGGGCGGACGAGTTGAGCGGGGAGGAGGGGAGCGACCGTCTCTTCGCGGCGGCCGACGACGGCGCTCCCGACACGCTCGACTGCGGCGAGAGCGAGGACGATCGCGACCGCGCCGTGCTCCGGCCCGGCGACACGGCCGTGGATTGCGAGCGCGTCCGCACGCTCGCTCACTGAGCAGGGGGTCTGCAGTGAGCCGTGGAGCGGGGCCCGACCGGGCCCCGCTCCGCATCCTCATGCGGCGACCGGCAGCGAGTCGAGCGCGGCGCGCAGCGAGGCGACGTAGTCCCCGAGCCCGTCCGGGCCCGACTCGTCCGCGACCTGGACCGCCCGGCTCCCGACGACGACGCCGTCGGCAAGGGCCGCGGCGGCGGCCGCCTGCTCGGGCGTGCCGATGCCGAACCCGGCGAGCAGGGGAACGTCCGTGACGCTCCGCGCGCGGTCGACCAGCCCGGCAAGCTGCGTGGAGACGTCGGGGCGGGCTCCCGTCGTCCCGGTCACCGAGACGAGGTAGAGCCAGCCGGCCGTGCGCTCCGCCGCGCGCCGGATTCGCTCGCTCGGCGAGGTCGGCGCCACGAGCTGGACGCGGGGGATCTCCGGGGCGGCCTCGAGCGGGAGGTCGGCCACGATCAGGCTCGACGCCCCCGCCGAACGGGCGTCGTCCCAGAAGCGCTCGTACCCGTAGGCCTCGAGAATCGAGGCGTAGGTCATCGGCACGAGGGGGACGTCCGGGCCGACCAGACGCCTCGTCTCGGCGAGGCATTCGAGGCACGCGCCGGTGCGCATGCCCCTCGCGAGCGCCCGCTCTCCGGCGAGCCGGATCACGGGGCCGTCCGCGAGCGGGTCGGAGAACGGGAACCCCAGCTCGAGCAGGTCGGCTCCGCGGGCGACCGCGGCCGCGGCCAGCTCCGGCGTCTCCGGGAACGCCATCAGGTAGACGGAGAGCCGCTTCCTCATCGCCCGTCTGCGAGGACGACGGCGAGGTCCTTGTCGCCCCGTCCCGAGAGGCAGACGACGACGAGCGCCGCGTCGAGCTCGAGGGCGCGCGCGAGGGCGTGGGCCGGCTCGAGCGCCGGGATGATGCCCTCGCGCTCCGTCAGGAGGTGGAGAGCGGCCAGCGCCTCGGCGTCGGTCGCCGGCACGTAGGTTGCGCGGCCGGTGTCGCGCAGGAAGGCGTGCTCCGGCCCGACGCCGGGGTAGTCGAGCCCGGCCGAGATGGAGTGAGCGTCGGCGATCTGGCCGTCGTCGTCGGCGAGGATCGACGACCGCGCGCCGTGGAGCACCCCGGCGCGACCGGTGCCGAGGCTCGCAGCGCCCGCCGCTTCGACGCCGACCAGGCGGACGGCCTCGTCGTCGACGAACCCCGCGAAGATCCCGATCGCGTTGGACCCGCCCCCGACGCACGCGACGACCGCATCCGGGAGCCGGCCTTCCGCGGCCAGCACCTGCTCGCGCGCCTCCCGCCCGATGATGGACTGGAGCTCGCGGACGATCTCCGGATAGGGGTGCGGGCCGACGCACGACCCGATGAGGTAGTGGGTCGTCTCGACGTTCGTGATCCAGTCCCGGATCGCCTCGCTCGTCGCCTCCTTCAGCGTTCTCGTCCCGAACTCGACCGGATGCACGTCCGCGCCGAGCAGGCGCATCCGCTCGACGTTCGGCCGCTGTCGCTCCATGTCCTCGGCGCCCATGTACACGACGCACTCCAGGCCGAAGCGCGCGCACACGGTCGCCGCGGCGACGCCGTGCTGGCCCGCGCCGGTCTCAGCGACGATGCGGGTCTTCTCCAGGCGGCGGGCGAGGAGCGCCTGGCCGAGGGCGTTGTTGATCTTGTGCGCGCCGGTGTGGCAGAGATCCTCGCGCTTCAGGTAGACGCGGCGGCCGTCGCCGATGCGCTCGGCGAGGTAGAGCGGCGTCGGGCGGCCGACGTACGTCGCCTGCAGGCCGGCGAGCTCGGTTCGAAACGACGCGTCCCCCGAGATCGCCCGCCAGCCGCGCTCGAGCTCGTCGAGCGCCGGCACCAGCGTCTCCGGGACGTACTGGCCGCCGTAGGCCCCGAACATGCCGCGCTCCGCGACGCTCACGAGCGGACGGCCTCCAGGGCGCGCACCGCGTCGACGAACGCGCGCACGGCCCCGTGGTCCTTCACGCCCGGGCGGGTCTCGAGGCTCCGGCTCGCGTCCACGCACCAGGGGCGAACCGCACCGACCGCGGCGGCGACGTTGTCCGGCGCGAGGCCGCCGGCGAGCACGACCCGGCCGTGCACGCCGGCCGCGCGCTCCCAGTGGCGCTCGTCCTTGCCGAGCCAGGGGAGGTCGACGACGGTGGCGACCTTCTCCCCGTCACGGAGGAGCGCCCCGTCGCGCGCGCGGTGCCCTTCTTCCTCCGGATAGAGCTGCACGAGGTCGGTGCCGGCGTCCTCGGGGGTCCCGACGAAGACCGCGACGGAGAGCATGGTGTCCGGCACGGGCAGCGGCTTCGCCGCGCGGCGGGGGCTCTCGGCGAGGATGAATCCCGCGAGGTCGGCGCCGGCCTCGGCCGCAGCGGCCACGTCCTCTTCACGCGTGAGGCCGCAGATCTTCACGAGCGGGCGGGAGATCAGCTCGGCGAGCTTGGCGCCCGGGTCGTCGGCACGCATGAGCGCCGAGCCGACGAGGATGGCGCTCGCGCCGGCGAGCTCGGCCTCGGCGCCCTGCGCGCGGCTCGCGATCGCGCTCTCGGCGACGACCACGCGATCGCGCGGCGCCCGGGCGACGAGCTCGAGCTGCGTCGCCCTGTCGATCGCGAACGTTCCCAGGTCGCGCGCGTTCACGCCGACGATCTCCGCGCCGAGAGCGACGGCACGGTCGAGCTCCCCGGCGTCATGGGCCTCGACGAGCACGTCGAGGCCGAGCGTGCGCCCGCCGTCGAGCATGAGCCGCGCCTGCTCGTCGTCGACATCGCGGAGGAGGAGGAGCGCAGCGTCCGCGCCGGCGATGCGGGCCTGGAGGAAGTCGCCCTGGTCCCTGAAGAAACCCTTCGCGAGCAGGGGAATGCTCGTGGCCGCCCGCGCCGCCTGGAGGTCGGCGAACGAGCCGCCGAAGCGCTCGTCGACGAGGATCGAGACGGCAGCGGCGCCGTTCTCCTCGAAAGCCTTCGCGAGCACGGGCGCGTCGGCGTCGGGCCGCAGGTCGCCTGCCGAGGGAGACCGTCGCTTCACCTCCGCGATGGCGGCGAGCCCCGGCCCGGCGAGCGCGTCGCGAAATCGCCCCATCAGGCCGCCTCGCGGGAGAAGGCGACGAGAGCGTCGAGGCGCTCGGAGGCGGCGCCGGAGTCGACGGCCGCCGCGGCGAGGCGATAGCCGTCCACGAGATCCTCCGCGTGGCCGCCCGCGGCGATCGCCCCGGCGGCGTTCAGGAGGACGGCGTCGCGCTTGGGGCCTGCGGCGCCGGCGAAGATCTCCCGCACCGTCGCGGCGTTCTCCTCGGGCGTGCCGCCGGCGAGGTCGGCCGCAGAGCAGCGGGCGACCCCGAGGTCGAGCGGATCGATCTCCCGGCGCACGACGCGGCCCTCGACCACCTCGCAGACGAGGTTCGGCCCGGCCGGCGAGAGCTCGTCGACGCCGCCGGCTCCGTGGACGACGAAGGCGCGTCTCGCGCCGAGCCGGACGAGCACGGAGGCGATCGTCTCCACGAGCTCCGGAGCGTAGACGCCGACGACCTGGGCCCGCGCGCCGGCGGGGTTCGTGAGCGGGCCGAGCACGTTGAAGACGGTTCGCGTGGCGAGCTCGCGACGCACGGGCGCCGCGTGGCGCATGGCCGGGTGGTGCGTGGGCGCGAAGAGGAACCCGAATCCGAGCTCGTCGATCGAGCGCTCGATCCGGGGCACGGGCAGCTCGAGCTCGAAGCCGAGCGCCTCGAGGACGTCGGCCGAGCCCGAGGCGGAGGAGACCGCACGGTTCCCGTGCTTGGCGACTCCGGCGCCCGCGGCGGCCGCGACGAGCGCGGCGGCGGTCGAGATGTTGAACGTGCGCGCCCCGTCGCCTCCGGTTCCCGCCGTGTCCACGAGATCGTCCCGCCCGGGACGGACCGAGAGCACGTGCTCCCGCATCGCCTCCGCACACCCCGCGATCTCGTCCGCGGTCTCCCCCTTCAGGCGGAGCGCGACGAGGAAGCCGCCCATCTGCGCCGGCGTCGCCTCCCCGCTCATGATCTGGTTCATGACGTCGCGGGCCTCCGCCTGGGTGAGGGCCCGACCCTCGAGCAGCCCTGTGAGCGCCTCCTGGATGGTCATCGCTTCCCCGCCAGGAAGTTGCGACCGAGCTCGGGGCCGTCGGGCGTGAGCACCGACTCGGGGTGGAACTGGATCCCGACGACTGGAAGGTCTCGGTGACGGACGGCCATGATCTCGCCGTCCTCGGCGGTGGCGCACACCTCGAGGCTCTCGGGGACGCGCGCGGCCGCGAGCGAGTGGTAGCGCCCGCCCTCGAGGGGGTCGGGCAGGCCCTCGAAGATGCCCTTGCCGTCGTGGGAGATGGCGCTGGCCTTCCCGTGGAGGAGCCGTCGCGCCTGGCCGACCTCGCCCCCGAAGGCCTCGACGATCGCCTGATGCCCGAGGCAGACCCCCAGCGTGGGCACGCTCGGCGCGAGCCGCCTGACGATCTCCACGCTGGAACCGGCGTCCGCCGGGCGGCCCGGGCCGGGCGAGACGACGAGGTGACTCGGGCCGAGCCGCTCCGCCTCGTCCGCGTCGATGGCGTCGTTCCGGACGACCGTCACCTCGGCGCCCAGCTCCTGGAAGAGGTGCGCGAGGTTGTAGGTGAAGCTGTCGTAGTTGTCGACGAGGAGGATCACGCCGCCGCTCCATTCTGCTCGGCATCGGCGAGCGCCGCCTCGAGGGCGGCGAGCTTGCGCAGGCACTCCTCGTGCTCGGCCGCCGGGTCGGAGTCGGCGACGATCCCGGCACCCGCCCGGAGCCGGGCGAGCCCGTCGGCGAGGACGACGGTGCGGATCGCGATGCACGTGTCGAGCGTGCCGTCGGGGAGCGCGTAGCCGACCGCGCCCGCGTAGGGCCCACGGCGATACCCCTCGAGCTCGGAGATGATCTGCATCGCGCGGACCTTCGGTGCGCCGGAGACCGTCCCGGCCGGGAAGCACGCCCGCAGGAGGTCGAACCCCGTGCGGCCCGGGAGGAGCTCTCCGGCCACCTCGGAGACGAGGTGGGTCACGTGCGAGTAGCGCTCCGCCTCGAGGAAGCGGACGACGTCGACCGTCCCCGGCACGCAGACGCGCGAGAGGTCGTTGCGACCGAGGTCGACGAGCATGACGTGCTCGGCGCGGTCCTTGTCCGAGGCGAGGAGCTCCTCCGCGTCGCCTTCGCCCGGGCCCCTCGTGCCGGCGATCGGGTTGAGCGACGCCCGTGTCCCTTCGAGCTTCACGAGCGTCTCGGGCGAGGAGCCCACGAGCGAGATGCCGTCGAGGTCGAGGAGGAAGTGGTACGGGGACGGGTTGATCCGCCGCAACGAGCGGTAGACGGCGATCGCCGGCGCCGAGGTCGGCCGCTCGGCGCGCTGCGAGAGGACGATCTGGAACGCGTCGCCGGCGCGGATGTGCTCCTTCGCGGCGCCGACGCCGGCCTCGTAGGCCTCGCGGCCGGGAGAGCGCGTCGTCGGCCCGCTCGCGACCGGCCCTCTCGGCACCTCCTCGACCGCGCCGGCGAGGCGCGCGGCGACGTCGGCCGGGTCGCCTGCGAGCACCTGTGCGACGCTCGCCGCGTGGTCGAAGCGGACGAGGGTCGAGGCGACCACGAAACGGCTCTCGGGGAGCCCCGGGCCGTCGGCCGGGAGCTGCACCGTCGGCTCGAGCGTCGCCACGTGGTCGTAGCCGAGGTAGCCGACGATCGGACGGCCGGCGGCGACCTCCCGCTCGGCCTCGGCGAACGTCACGAGGCGGGACCCGGCGCCGACGAGGCTGTGGCGCCCGAGCCTGCCCTTCTCGACCGACTCGAGCAGGAAGCTCGCCCGCTCGCCCGCGCGCAGCCGCAGATAGGCCCCGAGCGGGGTGATGAGGTCGGCGTGGATGTCGGGTGCGGTCGTCACGGCAAACGAAAAAGACCCACCTGGCGGGGGTCTTCGAGCGGAACGGGCTGTTCGTGCCCTGCTGCTAGCAGGCGACGCTCCCGCTCCGCTCGCGGCGCCAGGCCCACCAGGTGCGGTCGGGAGTCGTCATCTGCCTGAGCGTAGGCGACTCCGGCGGCGCGCGTCAAGCGCGTTCCCGCAGGCGTCCGGGTCCGTGCCGATAATCACGACGATGGAGCCGCATCCCATCCGGCTCGCGGTCACGGACGACCTCGCTGCGGTCGCGCCTGACCGTGTTCTTCCGGATCCTCCTCGCCATCCCGCACATCATCTGGATCGCCCTGTGGGGGATCGCGGTCTTCTTCGTGGCGATCCTCAGCTGGTTCATCGTCCTCTTCACCGCACGACTTCCGCGCGGGCTCCACAGCTTCCAGTCGGCCTACGTGCGCTACGCGACCCACCTGGGCGCCTACCTCTTCCTCGCGGCGAACCCGTACCCCGGCTTCACCGGGGCGGCGGGCAGCTATCCGATCGACGTGACGGTCGAGGAGCCGGACCGCCAGAACCGCTGGAAGACGGCGTTCAGGGGGATTCTGGCCGCGCCCGCGATCGCGCTGTCGAGCGCGCTCGGATCCTTCGCGTTCGGCGGCGGCGGCGGCGGGAGCTATCAGGGCGAATCCAGAAGCGCGGACGAGCAGGCCTGGATCTACCTCGCCGACCAGCTGAGCGTCGCGGTCGTGGTTGCGCTCCTCGGCTGGTGGGCCTGCATGGCCCTCGGGCGCGCCCCGATGGGCTTCCGCGACCTCGTCGCCTACTGCCTCCGGTACTCGGCCCAGACCTTCGGCTACGTCCTCTTCCTCACGGACCGCTATCCGAGCAGCGACCCGCTCGACCCCGCCGCCACCCAGCCCACCCCCGAGAAGCCGATCCGGATCGCGGTCGACGACGACCTGCGACGCTCGCGGCTGACCGTCTTCTTCCGCCTGCTCCTGACGTTCCCGCACCTCGTCTGGCTGGTTCTCTGGGGCATCGCCGTCGCGTTCGCGCTCATCGCCGCCTGGTTCGCCACGCTCGTGACCGGGACCCTCCCGAGCGCGCTCCATCGCTTCATCGCCGCCTATGTGCGCTACGAGACCCACGTCTTCGCGTTCCTCTTTCTCGTCGCCAACCCGTTCCCCGGCTTCGTGGGCGCCGCGGGGAGCTATCCGGTCGACCTCGTCATCGACGGCCCCGAGCGGCAGAACCGCTGGAAGACCGCCTTCCGGATCGTCCTGGCGTTCCCCGCGTTCGTCGTCCACGGCGCGCTCGGGGGGCCGCTCTTCCTCGTCGGGCTCTTCGGCTGGTTCGTGGGCCTCGTCCTGGGCCGGATGCCCGAGGGGCTGCGAAACCTCGGCGCCTACTGCCTCCGCTACTCGGGGCAGACGTACGGGTACCTGTACCTGCTGACCGACAGCTATCCGTTCGCCGGGCCGTCCGACTACGTCGCGCCCGAGGAGCCCGAGCCGGAGGCGCTGCCCGCGTGGCCCGACGCGCCGGTTTCGCCCTCGTTCTAGCGGCCCTCGCGGCGGTCTGGGCCGTCGCCGCGTGGCTCCTCTGGGAGAGCGTGATCCCGGGCGACCTGCGCCTGCCGCACGTCTCCGCCGGCGACGTCCTCTCGGCGGACGAGCTCGCGAGGGCGCGCGACTACGAGCGCTTCCTGCGCTTCAGCTTCCTCGCCTCGATCGTCGTGCTCGTGGTCGTCTTCGGGCTCTACGCGCGCTACGGCGCGCGGTTCGTCCGGGAGTCGGCGGCCGGGCGGATCGGCACGGGGATGCTGCTCGGGATGCTCGGCTTCGCGATCCTCTGGCTCGTCCAGGTGCCGTTCGGGATGCTCGACCTCTGGTGGCAGCGCCGCCACGACGTCTCGGAGCTCGGCTACCTCGACTGGATCGTGCTCAACTGGTTTGCACTCGGGGGCGAGTTCCTCTTCGTCTGCCTCGCCCTCCTGATCGTCATGGGCCTGGCCGGCCCGCTCGGCAACTGGTGGTGGATTCCCGGCGGGGCGGCCTTCGTCTGCCTGGCGCTCATCTTCACGTTCAACTCCCCGTACCTGATCCCCGAGCAGCGGCACGCGCCGGGGCGCGTCGAGGCCGACGCGGACCGCCTCGCCGAGGAGGAGGGGCTGCCGGACGTCCCGATCCGGGTCCAGCAGGTGGACTCGTGGGAGGCGCCGAACGCGGCCGCGGTCGGGCTCGGCCCGACCCGACGCGTCATCCTCTGGAACACTCTCGTCGACCGGTTCGACGAGGACGAGGTGCGCGTCGTCCTCGGCCACGAGCTCGGCCACCACGCCCGCAACCACCTCTGGAAGTCGATCGCCTGGTACGCGCTCTTCGCATTCCCCGGTGCGTTGCTCATCGCCTGGGCGACGCGCAGGCGCGGCGGGATGGCCGAGCCGACCGCCGTGCCGCTCGCGCTGCTCGTCCTCGTCGCCCTCGAGATCGCTGCGCTTCCTGCCCAGAATGCGATCACGCGGCACATGGAGGCCGAGGCGGATTGGGTCGCGCTCCAGACAACGCGCGACCCGGCGGCCGCGAAGAGCCTCTTCCGGGGCTTCTCGCGGGAGGCTCTCCTCGACCCGAGCCCGCCGACCTGGGCCTTCATCCTCATGGAGAACCACCCGTCGATCGCCGAGCGAGTCGCCATGGCCGAGGCCTGGCGCGCGCGCCGGGAACGCTGAACCCTCGTTGCTAGGCTGATTCCGTGGCCCGCACGGTCATCCTCTCGGCGATCCGCACGCCCTTCGCGAAGCTCGGCGGCGGCCTGCGCGACTACCGGGCCCCGCAGCTCGGAGCCCTCGTGATCGGCGCGGCCCTCGAGCGCTCGGGGCTCTCGGGCGACGAGGTCGACTACGTGATCATGGGGCAGGTGCTCCAGGGAGGCGCCGGGATGGCGCCGGCCCGCCAGGCCTCGCTCGGCGCCGGGCTCCCGAAGGAGGTTCCCGCCGACACGGTCAACAAGGTCTGCGCGTCCAGCATCCGCGCCGTCGAGATCGCCGACCAGATGATCCGGGCCGGCGACGCGCGGGTCGTGGTCGCGGGCGGGATGGAGTCCATGTCGAACGCGCCCTACGCGCTCGAGAAGGCCCGGTTCGGCTACCGCCTCGGCGACGGGACGGTCATCGACCTCATGCTCCACGACGGCCTCGTCTCGCCGTTCGACGGCAAGCACATGGTGGAGCAGGCGTCGTTCGTCTCGCGCGAGCTCGGCATCACCCGCGAGGAGCAGGACGCCTGGGCCCTTCGCTCCCACGAGCGCGCGATCGCGGCCATCGACGAGGGCCTGTACGACGACGAGATCGTCCCGGTCAACGGGCTCGAGACCGACGAGTCGCCGCGGCGCGACACGTCCCTCGAGAAGCTCGCCAGGCTCAAGCCCGTCTTCGACTCGGAGGGCACGACGACCGCCGGCAACGCGCCCGGCGTCAACGACGGCGCAGCGGCGCTCGTGCTGGCGAGCGACGACTTCGCCCGCGAGCGGGGGCTCGAGACCCTGGCGACGATCCTCTCGCAGGCCTGGATCGCCGACGAGCAGGCCTACCTCGCCCGCACGCCCGCCAAGGCTAGCGCCCGCGCGCTCGACCGCGCGGGGAAGACCATCGACGACGTCGCCCGCGTGGAGATCAACGAGGCGTTCGCCTCCGTCACCGTCAACTCCGTGAAGATGCTCGGCGCCGATCCGGCGATCGTGAACGTCAACGGCGGCGCGGTCGCGCTCGGCCACCCGATCGGCGCCTCGGGCGCCCGCATCCTCGGGACGATGGTGCACGACCTCCACCGCAACGGCGGCGGGCTCGGCCTCGCGGCCATCTGCTCGGGCGGCGGTCAGGGCGACGCCCTCCTCGTCGAGGTCTAGGGAACCTTCCGGCGCCCTTTCGCGTCTCAGTAGGCATGAGGCTCGTTCCTCTGCCTGCTCGCGCTCTCGCGCTCGCCGCGGCCGGCTGCGGTGCCGGGGCTGAGACGGGCGGCGGCGGCGCTCCGACGACATCGGCCGCGACCGAGCAGGTCGACACGAGCCGCGTCTGCCGATAGCGGGCAACGACACCGCCGCCGATCGTCCTCGAGAGCGACGCCGGCAGGCAGACGGCGGTGCCGGACTCCTACTGCGTGCGACTACACGACGAGGCGACGGGCGAGGCGGTCGGCGCCTGCGGTGACAGCGGGCCGATCACGCCCGAGCAGCTGAGCACGTCCGGCGGGGCGAGGAGGTGCGGATCGTCCTCGAGGACGCGGACGTCACGCGCCCCGAGGGCTGCTCAGCGACGACGAGCAGGGCTGCATCGGCAGCGTCGCGGTCCATCCGCTCGGCTGCGAGAGGAGAACCGTCGCGGAGATCCCCCTTGCCCTGGGGCCCGAGACAACCTGGCGAGTCGACCTCGAGCCGGGGGCGTACGAGCTCGACGTCTTCGCCTACTTCGACGCGCCGACCGAGTCGCCGTAACGAACTGGACGACGCCCTTGTCCCCGACGCCGAGCGCAAGGGTCTTCCCGTCGGGGGAGCGCTCCGCCGCCGACGTGAAGTACGGGAGGACGAGCGAGTGTCCGCCGACCGGCGCGAGCGTCCGCGCGTTCGCCCAGCAGAGCTCGTTCCCCGCGGGCGCGCCCAGGCGGCGAGCACCGTCGCCGTCGGCGTCGCGGCGGCCGTCGGGGCCGTCTCCGTGTCGCCGCCCTGCTCGACCGACGGAGCGGCCGCCTCGTCCTTCCCGCTGCAGGCGACGAGGGTGAGGGCGACGGTCGCGGTGACGAGTGCGGTGCGGAGCATCTACGGCGAGTACACGTCGTCGCTCGAGGCGGTTCCAGTAGTGTCCGGGGGCGTGAGGTTCGAGCGTGTCCTCGTGGTCGGCGCCGGCCAGATGGGAGCGGGGATCGCCCAGGTGCTGGCGGCCTCCGGGCGCACCGTCCTCCTTCACGACGCGGCGCCGGGAGCGGTGGAGATGGGTCTCGCCGGGATCGGGACCAGTCTGGAGAAGCTGGCGGCGAAGGGCGCTCCCCACGACCCCGCACAGGTGCTCGCCCGGATCCTGCCGACCGATGATCTCGCCGACGCCGATCTCATGGTCGAGGCCGTCGTCGAGGACGCGGCCGTGAAGCAGGACGTCTTCAGGCGCGCCGACGCAACGCTTCGCCCCGAGGCCGTCCTCGCCTCGAACACCTCCTCGATTCCCATCGCCACGCTGGCCGAGGCCACGTCCCGGCCCGACCGGGTGATCGGGATGCACTTCTTCAACCCGGTGCCCGGTGATGGCGCTCGTCGAGGTCGTGCGCGCGCCGGAGACGTCGGACGAGACGGTGGGCGAGATCGTCGAGCTGGCCCGCGAGCTCGGCAAGACGCCGGCCGAGGCGAACGACTTCCCGGGCTTCGTCTCGAACCGCATCCTCATGCCGTTCATCAACGAGGCCGTCCACGCGCTCGACGACGGCGTCGCCGAGCCGGAGGCGATCGACACGATCGCGCGGCTGGGCTTCAACCACCCGATGGGCCCGCTGGCACTCGCCGACCTGATCGGGCTCGACACCTGCGTCTCGATCATGGAGGTGCTCAGGGACGGGCTGGGCGACCCGAAGTACGAGCCGTGCCCGCTCCTGCGCGAGCACGTCGCCGCCGGCCGCCTCGGCCGGAAGACCGGCCGCGGCTTCTATAGTTACTCCTGATGCGAGTGAGGTGGCACTCCCTCTAAAGGGGGAGCGGCCGAGAGCCGATGGAAGGTGTGACGCCCAACTTCGGGAGCCAGCCGATGCGCCTTCTCATCGTTGACGACGACGCCGCGTTCCGCGCGCTCTTGCGCACGACCTTCGAGGTCGTGGACATCGAGGTCGACGAGGCCGCGAACGCCGACACCGCGCTCGAGTCCGTGCGCCGGACACGGCCGGACGCGATCGTCCTCGACGTCCGCATGCCGGGCATGAGCGGGCTCGAGCTCTGCGCGATGATGAAGGGCGACGAGGCGACGCGAGGCATCGCGGTCGTGCTCCTCTCGGGCTCGATCGACGACCGGGCGCTCGCCGACGAGGCCGGCGCCGACGCGTTCATGCGCAAGCCCTTCAGCCCGCTCGCGCTCCTCGATCTCGTCGAGCGCCTCGCCGGCGGCCTCACCGCCGTCCCGCGCAGGCCGGTCGCGCCGGAGGGCACGGGCGAGCAGCAGCAGCTCCTGCTCTACGCGCGGGACCTCCGCCACCTCCTCGAGATCGAGCACGGACAGCGGCTCCTCCTGCAGGACGCCTACAAGGAGACCGTGGCGGCGCTCGCGAGCGCCCTCGAGTCGAAGGACACGGGCACGCGCGCCCACTCGCAGCGCGTCCAGAGCTACGCGCTCGAGCTGGCCGGCGCCGTCAGCCCGGACCTCGTCGAGGACCCGAGCACGGAGTACGGCTTCCTGCTCCACGACGTGGGGAAGATCGGGATCCCCGATCGCATCCTCCAGAAGCCCGGCCCGCTGAACGAGGGCGAGGCCCGTCTCATGAAGACCCACACGGTGCTCGGCGAGCAGATGCTCGGCGGGGTCGCCTTCCTCAAGGGCGTAGGGCTGAAAGTCGTCCGCTCGCACCACGAGCGCTGGGACGGGAGCGGCTATCCAGACGGGATCTCGGGCCCGGACATCCCGCCGGCCGCCCGGATCTTCGCCGTCGCCGACGCGCTCGACGCGATGACGAGCGACCGCCCGTACCGGCCGGCCCGGTCCTGGGAGGAGGCCGGGCAGGAGATCGTCGCGGAGTCCGGGAAGCAGTTCGATCCTGCGGTCGTGGCCGCTTTCGTCGAGCGCGAGGCGACCCTGCGCGCCGTTCGGCGCGAGTTCGCCGCCGCCTAGCTCACCCGTTCGAGTCTCGGCGCGCAGCGCCCTGCGGCCGATCCTCTCGGCATGCGGAGGCTCGCGATCATGGCGGTGCTCGCCGTGGCGTCTCTCCTGCCGCTGACCGGCTGTGTCGGCGCGGAGGGGAGGCAGGCCCAGGATCTGCTCGCCCAGACGGACGAGGCGATGGCGCAGGTCGAGTCGTTCCGCTTCGCGGGGCGACTCGTCCTCGAGACCTCCGTCGGCGACTTCGCGCTCGTCATGCGCGGCGCGGCCAGCAAGGACGACGGCGGCGCGTCGCTCGTCACGGTCTCTTCCGACGACGTCCCCGGCTTCCCGGAGGTCACCGTCGTGACCCGCGGGAAGACCGCCTGGATGAAGGCGGGCGGCAGCTGGCAGCGCGTCCAGGCTCCCGCGGGCGAGGCGACCGGGGTCGACCAGTTCGACTTCGTGCCGTACATCAAGGACGTCGACGTCGACGGCGGCCAGGAGGTCGGCGGCGAGCCCGCGGTGAAGATCACGGGCGTCCTCGACACCGCCGGTCTCGTCAACGGGTTCCTCGGGCAGCTCGGCGCCGTTCCCGGCGGAGCGCTGCCCGACCTCTCCGCGGGCCTCGGCGACACGCGGGTCGTGCTCTACGTCTCGGAGACGAGCCACCTTCCGTTGCGCACGCTCGTGGACATGAGCTTCGAGCAGGGCGGCGAGAGCGCCGAGATGCACTTCGACTTCGCGATCACGAACGTCGACGAGCCCGTGGCGATCCCTCGCCCGGGCGGCTAGCGGCCGCGAACCCGGCTCTATACTCGGCGCGTGCGACGCCGGGACGAGCCCGTCCGCCTCACGCGGATCTACACGCGGGCCGGAGACGCCGGCGAGACGAGCCTCGGTGACGGGAGCCGCGTCTCCAAGACCGACCTCCGCATCGAGGCGTACGGGACGGTCGACGAGCTGAACTCGTTCCTCGGCCTCGCCCTCGCGGGCGACCTCCCGGCGGAGTTCCGGCCCTGGCTCGAGCAGGCGCAGAACGACCTCTTCGACCTCGGCGCCGACCTCGCCGTCCCCCTCGAGGACGAGAAGCGCGAGCGCCTGCGGGTGACGCAGGCTCAGGTCGAGCGGCTCGAGGAGCTCTGCGACCTCGTGAACGCCCGGCTCGAGCCGCTCAAGAGCTTCGTGCTCCCCGGCGGCTCCGAGGCCGCGGCGCGCCTCCATGTCGCTCGGGCGGCGTGCCGACGCGCGGAGCGGCTGGCCGTCGCGCTCTCCGAGAGCCAGTCCGTGAGCCCGACAGCGCTCGCGTACCTCAACCGGCTCAGCGACCTTCTCTTCATCCTCGCCCGCGCGGCGAACGCGGACACCGGCTCGCCCGAGCCCCTGTGGAGGCCTGGGAGCTCGCCCTAGCCGCCGCGGGCTCGTTCGTCGCGGGCTTCCTCGGCTCGATGGTCGGGCTCGTTCTGGGGAGCCTTCGCCTTCCCGCCATCCTCCTCGCCTCGGGGAATCCGGCCGCCGCTGCTGGCACGAACATCGCCGTGAGCGCGGCCGCCGCGCTCTCCGGCGGGGTCGTGCATGCCCGCGCGGGGCGCGTCAGCTGGCGCATCGTCGCCTGGATGGCGCCGCCCTCGGTCGTCGGCGCGTTCCTCGGCGGGCTGCTCGGCCACCTCGTCCCCGGCGACCTCCTGCTCGCGCTCATCGCCGTCGTCATCGCGTGGAACGGGCTCGACCTCCTCCTCGAGCTGCGCGCCGCCCCGGCGTCGCGGCGGCCGCGCCTCTCGGCTGCGGTCTCGGGCGGGGCGATCGGCCTCCTGGGAGGTGCCGTCGGGCTGATCCTGGGAACGCTCCGGCTCCCGGCGCTCATGCGCAGTGTCGGCCTGCCGGCGCACACAGCCGTCGGGACGAACCTCATCGTCGGGTTCTTCCTCGGCGTCGCGGGGTTCCTCGGCCATCTGGTCACGCTCGAGGTCGAATGGCTGGTGCTCGCGGTGGGCCTGGCCGGGGCGGTGCCCGGCGGCTGGCTCGGGGCCCGCGCGACGGGACGCGTCTCCGAGGCCGCCCTACGCAAGCTCATCGGCGTGACCCTCCTCGCCGTCGCGGCGGCGATCGCGGTCACCGCGGCCGTCTAGGGGAGGACTCTAGGGGCGGCCGGTGAGCCGCCGCACCGCGCGGCCGACACTCTGGAGCGCCCGCGAGTCCCAGAGGAGCTCCGGATCGGCGCCCTCGGTCTCCTCGCGCGGCCGGCGGGCCCGCAGGCCGGCGAGGAACGCGAACGTGAACGCTGCGGCCATCAGCCCGAAGCCGAGCTCGCGGCGGAGGCTGTCGAAGTCGCTGCTCGACTCGGCGAGGAGAAGCTGATGCGGGGCCAGGCGGACGTTCTGGGGCGTCGCCGTGCCGGTCCCGGTCGCCGTCGGGTCGGGCGAGGTCGTGCTCCGGGGACGTCGGGGCGGGCGGCGGCGGCGTCGAGCTCGGCGGCGGCGTCGTGTAGCTCGGCGGCGCGGTCGGGCGGGTAGGGCGGGTACGGCGACGGCACGGGCCGGTGCGCGGCTCCGCCGCCCTTAGACACCGTCAGCCCGATCTTCGTCCCGGAGCGGCGCAGACCGGTGGAGCTCCCCTTGATGACCTTGCCCTGCGGCACCTTCGCCGAGGCCTTGTAGGTGACGCGGCCGGCCTTGAATCCGCGCTTCTTCAGCGACTTCTTGGCCGAGGAGAGCGTCAGCTTGGCGACCTTGGGGACGACCTTCAGCGCGTAGGTCCGGGAGCCGACGTTGCCGGCCTCGTCGACGGCGGCGACGGCATACGCCTTCTTGTCGGTCGTCTTGAACGCGCCCATGGCGGCCGTGAGGGTGCTCCCGCCGACGGCCTTGACGACCGCGTTGTTCGCGTAGACGCGGTAGCCGGCGACGAGGCCCGAGTTGTCGCTCGCGGCCGTCCACGAGAGGGAGAACTTCTTCTTCTTGACCGCGCCCTTGAACCCGCCCGGCACGCCGGGTGCCTGCACGTCCCGCAGGAGCGTGAAGCGGGAGAGGTGGCGCGTGAAGATGCGGACGTTCGTCCCGTCGCGCTCGAAGCCGTCCTGCCAGGAGCCGGGGAGGCTGCTGCCGGGGACGGCGGCGATCGTCCGCCAGGCGCCGCTCTCGAACGTCGCCGGGATGACCTGCGAGAGGGTGTTGTCGATCTCGAGCTCGAGCGGCGAGGAGAACGAGGTCACGCCGGTGCCCGCCAGGGCCCAGTAGGCGGTGACGTCCAGGACGTCGCCGGCCGGCTGGAAGCCGCCCGACGCGCCCGTCGAGGGCTGCGGGTCGAGGCGGAGGACGAGCCAGTCGCCTGCGGGCGCGCCCGACCAGGCGCCCGCCGGCACCGTCAGCGTCGAGGCGGCGTTCGTGGCGGCGAGGGACATCGTGGCTGCGGCGAACGAGTTCTTCTCGACGTAGGGGTAGTCGCTGGCGGTGCCCGACCAGACCGTGAAGTGGACGCGGATCGGCTGCCGGTTCCCGGCCAGGTCCTCGAGCTCGCCGGCGAGCGTGTGCGGCCCGGTTGCGAAGCTCTGCGTGTAGGTGACCGTGTCGCCGGTGACCGACGCGGGGGGCGCGGCGCCGCCGTCGATCGTCGCGCCGACGATGCCGGAGACGTCCTCGCTCGCGACGACCTGAAGGGCTCCCGCGGCCGCCAGCGTCGTCCCGTCGAACGGGTCGGAGGTCGAGAGCCCGGGCTTCGTGTTGTCCACGGTTCGATCCTCGACGGCCGCCGAGGTGGTCGAGTTACCAGCGTTGTCGGTGACCACGACGCGGAGGTCGTAGAGGCCGTCGGCGACGCTCGTCGTGTTCCACGACGCCGGGACGGACGTCCACGTGCCGGCGTTCGCCGGCGAGCGCTCGTAGGCGACGCTCGCGACGCCGGAGCCCGCGTCGCTCACGTTCGAGGTCAGCCCGACCGTGCCGCGGAGGTAGGCGCCCGGATCGTTCATGGTGGCGCTCGGCGCCGTGTTGTCCACCATCCGGTCCTCGACGGCCGCCGAGGCGGTCGAGTTGCCCGCGTTGTCGGTGACCACGACGCGGAGGTCGTAGAGGCCGTCGGCGACGAGCGTGGTGTCCCACGCGGCGCCGTACGGCGAGGTCGTGTCCACGTCGATCGAGCTCCAGGAGCCCGCGTTCGCGGGGGAGACCTGGAAGTCGACGCTCTGCACGCCCACGCCGGTGTCGCTCGGGGACGCGCTGAGGGCGACCGTCCCGCGCAGGTACTGACCGGGATCGGCCAGGCCGCCGCCGGGCGGCGTCGCGTCGACCGTCCAGGTGTACGACGCGGGAGTCGGGTCGGCGTTGCCGGCCGCGTCGGTCGCGCGGACGGAGAACGTGTGGCTGCCGTCGGCGAGGCCCGAGTAGGCCTCGGGGCTCGTGCACGCCGTCCACGCGCCCGCGTCGAGGCGGCACTCGAAGGTCGAGCCCGGCTCGCTCGAGGAGAAGTCGAACGACGGCGCTGCGCTCGAGCTCGGGTTGCTCGGGCTCGAGTCGATGGTCGTCTGCGGAGCGGTCGTGTCCACCGTCCAGGAGTAGGCGGCGGGGGTCGCGTCGGTGTTGCCTGCCCCGTCGGTCGCCCGCGCCCGGAACGTGTGGCTGCCGTCGGCGAGGGCCCGAGTAGGCCTCGGGGCTCGTGCACGCCGTCCACGCGCCTGCGTCGAGGCGGCACTCGAAGGTGGCGCCCGGCTCGTTCGAGGAGAAGTCGAACGACGGCGAGGTGTCGGAGCTCGGATCCGACGGAGCGGAGTCGATCGTCGTGTCGGGAACGGTGCGGTCGATCGTCACGTCGATCACCACGGAGCCGACATTGGATGCGGTGTCGGTGGCGACCGCCCGGAGGGCTCGGTTGCCGTCGGGATCGACGGGCCACGAGGCCTCGAACGGAACGGTCGAGTCGGTGCCCAGGGAGACCCAGCTGCCGCCGGCGCAGGCCGCCGAGGCGTCGGAGCAGCTGAAGAACTCGACGCTCGCGACGTCGGCGTCGGGGCTCGTCGCGCGCACCGTGTACGGATCGGCGTCGGACGCGTTCACGAAGCCGGACGGCTGGGTGATCGAGACCGGCGGAGCGCCCGTGTCCACCGTCCAGGTGTGCGAGGCGGGGGTCCCGTCGGTGTTGCCCGCGGGGTCGGTCGCGCGCACGTCGAACGTGTGCCCGCCGTCGACGAGGGGGCCGACGGTCGCGGGGCTCGCGCACGGATCCCAGTCGAAGCTGCCGTCGAGGCGACACTCGAAGGACGAGCCCGGCTCGCTCGAGTCGAACTCGAACGACGGGGACGCGTTGTTGGAGGGGCTGCCGGGGACGGTCGTGAAGGTCGTGTCCGGCGCGGCCGTGTCCACCGTCCAGGTGTACGAGGCGGGCGTCGGGTCGGTGTTACCGGCCCCGTCGATCGCCCGTACCTCGAAGGTGTGGCTGCCGTCCGCGAGCAGGCCGGCGACCTCGGGGCTCGTGCAGGGCGTCCAGGCGCCCGCATCGACGCGGCACTCGAAGGCTGCGCCCGGCTCGTCGGACTCGAACTCGAAGGTCGGGGCGTCGTCGTTCGACGGATCGGCCGGGACGAGCACGATCGTCGTCTGCGGCGCGACCGTGTCGATCGTCCAGGTGTGGGAGGCCGGCGTCGCGTCGGTGTTACCGGCGCCGTCGGTCGCCCGTACCTCGAAGTCGTGACTGCCGTCGGCGAGCGGCCCGACCGACTCGGGGCTCGTGCACGCCGTCCAGGCGCCCGCGTCGAGGCGGCACTCGAAGGTGGCGCCCGGCTCGTTCGAGGAGAAGTCGAACGACGGCGAGGTGTCGGAGCTCGGGTCGCGCGGCGCCGAGTCGATGGTCGTCTGCGGCCCGTCGAGGTCGACCTTGACGACGTTGCGCGGACGTGTAGGTGGCCTCGTTTTGGACGTGGTCGAAGACGCGGTAGCGATACTGGGCACAGAGACCGGAGGCGAGCGTGTCCGGGCTCGTCACCGTCGACCAGCCCCCGGAGAAGGCGGCGCAGGCGTTGCCGGTAAGGGTGGAGGTGCGCCGCTCGAGAACGCCCGTGCCGGCGGCGATGCCCGAGAGCGGATCGGAGCCGGCATCGACGCTCACCGCCACCTGCCCGTCGGCGTCGTAGCCGTCGGCGTACGCGACGGACCCGCCGGTCGGGGCGGCGGTGTCCGGCGTGACCGTGAACGTGTCGCTCGCCGTGTTCCCCGCGTAGTCGTGCGCCGTCACGGTCTGCACGCCCGAGAGGTCGCCGAGCCCGTAGCTCGTGCCGTAGGGGCTCGTGACGTCGTCCACGCCGCCCGGGAAGGACATCCGCTCGATGCCCGCCGTGGCGTCGGAGCTCGTGGCGGAGACGTCGTAGCTCCCCGACTGGCCGGTGTTGACGAAGATCTCGCTCCCCGACACGTATGCGTAGGGGCTCGACTCCGAGAGCGTGATCGTCGGCTGGGCCGGGTCGGTCTTGTCGATCCGGATGATGTCGAAGGCCGTTCGCACCGGCTCGACGTTCCCCACCCGGTCGACGGAGAAGTAGCGGATGACGTAGACGCCGTCCGCGCTCAGGTTGATCGTGGTCCCCTGCGCCGAGCTCGTCGTCGGTAGGCTCCCGTCCGTCGTGTAGTACGTGGCCGCGACGCCCGCGCCGGAGTCGCCCGGAGTCAGCGTCAGGGTCACGGGAGCCGTCTGCCACGCCGTGCCGATCGACGAGGTGTCGTCGCTCGTCGAGGGCGCATCGACGTCCTCGGTCACCTCGAAGTCGGCCGCGGCGGTGAGCCCGGCGCCGTTCGTCGCCGTCACCGTCTGCGTGCCGAAGAGGTCGAGGAAGCCGTAGCTCGTCTGGTAGGGCGAGGAGAGATCGTCGATCCCGCCCGGGAAGGTGACCTTGGCGATCCCGGAGGCGCCGTCCGAGCTCGTGGCGGAGACGTCGTAGCTGTCGAACTCGTTCGTGTTGAGGAAGATCTCCGTGCCCGAGACGAAGGCATACGGGCTCGACTCCGAGAGGGTGATGACGGGAGCCGCCGGGGCGGAGAGGTCGACCTTGACGACGGCGCCCGAGGTGTAGGTGGCCTCGTTTTGGACGTGGTCGAAGACGCGGTAGCGATACTGGGCACAGAGACCGGAGGCGAGCGTGTCCGGGCTCGTCACCGTCGACCAGCCCCCGGAGAAGGCGGCGCAGGCGTTGCCGGTAAGGGTGGAGGTGCGCCGCTCGAGAACGCCCGTGCCGGCGGCGATGCCCGAGAGCGGATCGGAGCCGGCATCGACGCTCACCGCCACCTGCCCGTCGGCGTCGTAGCCGCCCGTGTAGGCAACCGAGCCGCCCGTGGGCGCATCGACGTCCTCGGTCACCTCGAAGTCGGCCGCGGCGGTGAGCCCGGCGCCGTTCGTGCGCCGTCACCGTCTGCGTGCCGAAGAGGTCGAGGAAGCCGTAGCTCGTCTGGTAGGGCGAGGAGAGATCGTCGATCCCGCCCGGGAAGGTGACCTTGGCGATCCCGGAGGCGCCGTCCGAGCTCGTGGCGGAGACGTCGTAGCTGTCGAACTCGTTCGTGTTGAGGAAGATCTCCGTGCCCGAGACGAAGGCATACGGGCTCGACTCCGAGAGGGTGATGACGGGAGCCGCCGGGGCGGAGAGGTCGACCTTGACGACGGCGCCCGAGGTGTAGGTGGCCTCGTTTTGGACGTGGTCGAAGACGCGGTAGCGATACTGGGCACAGAGACCGGAGGCGAGCGTGTCCGGGCTCGTCACCGTCGACCAGCCCCCGGAGAAGGCGGCGCAGGCGTTGCCGGTAAGGGTGGAGGTGCGCCGCTCGAGAACGCCCGTGCCGGCGGCGATGCCCGAGAGCGGATCGGAGCCGGCATCGACGCTCACCGCCACCTGCCCGTCGGCGTCGTAGCCGCCCGTGTAGGCAACCGAGCCGCCCGTGGGCGCATCGACGTCCTCGGTCACCTCGAAGTCGGCCGCGGCGGTGAGCCCGGCGCCGTTCGTCGCCGTCACCGTCTGCGTGCCGAAGAGGTCGAGGAAGCCGTAGCTCGTCTGGTAGGGCGAGGAGAGATCGTCGATCCCGCCCGGGAAGGTGACCTTGGCGATCCCGGAGGCGGCGTCCGAGCTCGTGGCGGAGACGTCGTAGCTGTCGAACTCGTTCGTGTTGAGGAAGATCTCCGTGCCCGAGACGAAGGCATACGGGCTCGACTCCGAGAGGGTGATGACGGGAGCCGCCGGGGCGGAGAGGTCGACCTTGACGACGGCGCCCGAGGTGTAGGTGGCCTCGTTTTGGACGTGGTCGAAGACGCGGTAGCGATACTGGGCACAGAGACCGGAGGCGAGCGTGTCCGGGCTCGTCACCGTCGACCAGCCCCCGGAGAAGGCGGCGCAGGCGTTGCCGGTAAGGGTGGAGGTGCGCCGCTCGAGAACGCCCGTGCCGGCGGCGATGCCCGAGAGCGGATCGGAGCCGGCATCGACGCTCACCGCCACCTGCCCGTCGGCGTCGTAGCCGCCCGTGTAGGCAACCGAGCCGCCCGTGGGCGCATCGACGTCCTCGGTCACCTCGAAGTCGGCCGCGGCGGTGAGCCCGGCGCCGTTCGTCGCCGTCACCGTCTGCGTGCCGAAGAGGTCGAGGAAGCCGTAGCTCGTCTGGTAGGGCGAGGAGAGATCGTCGATCCCGCCCGGGAAGGTGACCTTGGCGATCCCGGAGGCGCCGTCCGAGCTCGTGGCGGAGACGTCGTAGCTGTCGAACTCGTTCGTGTTGAGGAAGATCTCCGTGCCCGAGACGAAGGCATACGGGCTCGACTCCGAGAGGGTGATGACGGGAGCCGCCGGGGCGGAGAGGTCGACCTTGACGACGGCGCCCGAGGTGTAGGTGGCCTCGTTTTGGACGTGGTCGAAGACGCGGTAGCGATACTGGGCACAGAGACCGGAGGCGAGCGTGTCCGGGCTCGTCACCGTCGACCAGCCCCCGGAGAAGGCGGCGCAGGCGTTGCCGGTAAGGGTGGAGGTGCGCCGCTCGAGAACGCCCGTGCCGGCGGCGATGCCCGAGAGCGGATCGGAGCCGGCATCGACGCTCACCGCCACCTGCCCGTCGGCGTCGTAGCCGCCCGTGTAGGCAGACCGAGCCGCCCGTGGGCGCATCGACGTCCTCGGTCACCTCGAAGTCGGCCGCGGCGGTGAGCCCGGCGCCGTTCGTCGCCGTCACCGTCTGCGTGCCGAAGAGGTCGAGGAAGCCGTAGCTCGTCTGGTAGGGCGAGGAGAGATCGTCGATCCCGCCCGGGAAGGTGACCTTGGCGATCCCGGAGGCGGCGTCCGAGCTCGTGGCGGAGACGTCGTAGCTGTCGAACTCGTTCGTGTTGAGGAAGATCTCCGTGCCCGAGACGAAGGCATACGGGCTCGACTCCGAGAGGGTGATGACGGGAGCCGAGGGAGCCGTGTTGTCGACGGTGACCGTGCGCGTGGACGACGTGAACGTGTTGCCCGCCTGGTCGCTCGTCACGACCCTTAGGTCGTAGTCGCCGTCCGCGAGCGAGGTCGTGTCCCAGCTCACCGAGTAGGGCGAGGTCACGTCCGTCCCGATCGACGTCCAGGCACCGCCGCCCGCCGGCCGGCGCTCGAACTGGGCGGAGGCGACGCCCGAGCCGGAGTCGGCGGAGCTCGAGGAGACGGCGACGGTGCCGACGAGGAACGCGCCGTTGGCGGGGGCGGTGAGCGACCCGGTCGGGTCGGTGCGGTCGATGGTGACCTGGACGACGTCCGCGCCGGTGTTGGAGGCGTGATCGGTGGCGACGGCGCGCAGAGCGCGATTCCCATCGACGTCGATCGGCCACGGGGCCGAGTACGGCGCCGACGTGTCGGTGCCGAGCGAGACCCACGTCCCGCTGCCGCAGGCGGCGCTCGCGTTCGAGCAGCTGAAGAACTCGACCTGGTCGACGTCTCCGTCGGGGGTCGTCGCGGTCATCGTGAACGGATCAGCGGATCCGCCGTTGACGAAGCCGGTGGGCGCCACGATCGTCACGCTCGGCGACGCGTTGTCGACGGTGACCGTGCGCAGGGACGGACGTGAACGTGTTGCCGGCCTGGTCGGTCGTCACGACCCGCAGGTCGTAGTCGCCGTCCGCGAGCGAGGTCGTGTCCCAGCTCACCGAGTAGGGCGAGGTCACGTCCGTCCCGATCGACGTCCAGGCACCGCCGCCCGCCGGCCGGCGCTCGAACTGGGCGGAGGCGACGCCCGAGCCGGAGTCGGCGGAGCTCGAGGAGACGGGAACCGAGCCAGCCACGAAGGCCGCGTCGGCCGGGGCGGTCAGGGATCCAGTCGGGTTCGTGTTGTCGACGACGACGTCCTGGATCGTCGAGTCGAGCGTGTTGCCGGCGACGTCGAAGACGCGCGCGAGCACGCGGACGTTGCCATCGGCGGGCATGCTCGACCAGGTGACGCTGTAGTCGGGGCCCGTCGAGCTGGAGCCGATCGGCGTCGCCGGGGTGCAGGAGGTGCCCGAGCAGTAGAGGTAGGTGATCGAGTCCACGCCCGAGCCGGCGTCGGCGCCGGAGCCGGTGAGCTCCTGGCCGTTGCGGATCGCGCCGGGCAGGGCGTCGAGCGTCGCCGAGCTCGGGTCGGTCGCGTCGATGCGGATCTGCGTGGACGCGGTGCGCACGGGCTCGTCGTTGCCGACGTTGTCGACCGAGAAGTACTTGATCGTGTAGATCCCGTCAGCGGTCAGGCTGATCGTCGTTCCCTGCGCGGAGGAGGTCGTCGGCGTCGAGCCGTCGGTCGTGTAGTACGTGGCGGCGACCCCGGAGCCGGCCCCGTCGTCGGGCGTGAGCGTCGACGACCTGGCTCGTCGTCTTCCAGCCGGAGCCGATGGAGGCGGTGTCGTCGGTGGTCGAGGGGACGCTGCCGTCCTGCCGGAAGGCAAAGGCGGCGGCGGCGCCAGCCAGACCCGCGTTGTTGGTCGCCGTCACATCCTGGTCGCCGGTGGCGACCGTGGTGGCGCCCCAGGTGTAGTCCATCTCGTACGGGCTCGAGGCATCGGAGCCCCCGCCGGTGACGTTGGCGATCGCGGGGAAGGCGACCGAGGCGATCCCCGACTGGCCGTCGGAGGCGCTCGCCGTCACCCGGAAGGTGCCGCCGTTTGCACCCGGCTTGTAGTAGAGCGTGGTGGCGGAGACGTGCTGGTCGGGATCGGCGGGATTCTCGGCCAGGCTGAGCGAGGGGGCCGCCGGCGCCGAGGTGTCCACCTTGGCATCCACGGAGGCGGTGACCGTGGCCGAGCGGTTGCCGACGTTGTCGGCGATCGAGTAGCGGTAGCGGTAGCAGGTGCCCGAGGCGACCGTCGCGTCCGGGTTGGCCACCGTCGTCCACGAGCCGGAGAAGGCACCGCAGCTTCCGTTCGTGAGCGTGGCCGAGTCGCGCTCGTACAGACGCGAGGAGGTGTCGAGGCCCGAGCCGCCGTCGGAGCCGTCACCCGCCGTCAGCGAGACCGAGAGCGAGGTGTAGTAGGGCCCGCCCACGAGCGAGAGCGTCTGGCCGGTGGGGGCGGTGGAATCCTGCGTCAGCGTGAAGGGCCCGTTGGCGCTCGTGAGCCCGGCGTTGTTCGTGGCGGTGACGTTTTGGTCGCCGGTGGCGACCGTGGTGGCGCCCCAGGTGTAGTCCATCTCGTACGGGCTCGAGGCATCGGAGCCCCCGCCGGTGACGTTGGCGATCGCGGGGAAGGCGACCGAGGCGATCCCCGACTGGCCGTCGGAGGCGCTCGCCGTCACCCGGAAGGTGCCGCCGTTTGCACCCGGCTTGTAGTAGAGCGTGGTGGCGGAGACGTGCTGGTCGGGATCGGCGGGATTCTCGGCCAGGCTGAGCGAGGGGGCCGCCGGCGCCGAGGTGTCCACCTTGGCATCCACGGAGGCGGTGACCGTGGCCGAGCGGTTGCCGACGTTGTCGGCGATCGAGTAGCGGTAGCGGTAGCAGGTGCCCGAGGCGACCGTCGCGTCCGGGTTGGCCACCGTCGTCCACGAGCCGGAGAAGGCACCGCAGCTTCCGTTCGTGAGCGTGGCCGAGTCGCGCTCGTACAGACGCGAGGAGGTGTCGAGGCCCGAGCCGCCGTCGGAGCCGTCACCCGCGCGTCAGCGAGACCGAGAGCGAGGTGTAGTAGGGCCCGCCCACGAGCGAGAGCGTCTGGCCGGTGGGGGCCGTGGAATCCTGCGTCAGCGTGAAGGGCCCGTTGGCGCTCGTAAGCCCGGCGTTGTTCGTGGCGGTGACGTTTTGGTTGCCGGTGGCGACCGTGGAGGCGCCCCAGGTGTAGTCCATCTCGTACGGGCTCGAGGCATCGGCGCCCCCGCCGGTGACGTTGGCGATCGCGGGGAAGGCGACCGAGGCGATCCCCGACTGGCCGTCGGAGGCACTCGCCGTCACCCGGAAGGTGCCGCCGTTTGCACCCGGCTTGTAGTAGAGGGTGGTGCCGGAGACGTGCTGGTCGGGATCGGCGGGATTCTCGGCCAGGCTGAGCGAGGGGGCCGCCGGCGCCGAGGTGTCCACCTTGGCATCCACGGAGGCGGTGACCGTGGCCGAGCGGTTGCCGACGTTGTCGGCGATCGAGTAGCGGTAGCGGTAGCAGGTGCCCGAGGCGACCGTCGCGTCCGGGTTGGCCACCGTCGTCCACGAGCCGGAGAAGGCACCGCAGCTTCCGTTCGTGAGCGTGGCCGAGTCGCGCTCGTACAGACGCGAGGAGGTGTCGAGGCCCGAGCCGCCGTCGGAGCCGTCACCCGCGCGTCAGCGAGACCGAGAGCGAGGTGTAGTAGGGCCCGCCCACGAGCGAGAGCGTCTGGCCGGTGGGGGCGGTGACGTCGCGCGTGAGCGTCAGTTGGGGCGAGGGGCTCGAGGAGTTGAGGGCGTTGTCGACGGCCGAGACGGCCTGGGATCCCGGCGAGGTCGTGTTCGCCGTCGTCCACGTGTACGTGTTCGACTGGTACGGGCTCGTCGTGTCGGTGACCGCCGTGTGCGTGAAGCCGGTTGCCGCGAGCGCCGGGAACGTCACCGAGGCGACGCCCGAGCCGGCGTCGGTCGCGGCGTCGTTGACGCGGAAGGTCCCGCCCGCAGCGGTGTTGTAGTACTGCGTCGCCGTCGTCGCGTCGAAGTACTGGCCGCCGGGGTTGGTGAGCTCGGTGACCGTGAGCGAGTGCGACGGGGCGGTGTCGTCGGCGGCCGGGTGCGTGATGAATGCGTTGCCGTCGTTGACGTAGAAGTCGAGCCGGCGGCGACGTCGCGGTGCCGGTGTTGATGCCGCCTGTCTGGTGACGCCAGTAGTCGACGAAGAGCGTTTCGCCGGCGGCGAGCGAGAAGGCGGGGAGCGAGTAGCGTGACCGTCGTGGTCTTCGGGTTGACCGTCGTGCGGAGGTTCTGCGCCGCCGGGTCGTCGGTCGGCGTGAGGATCGTCCCTGTCGGCGTCGAAGGCCGACCCGGAGACCGTGCCCTTCCAGACGCCGACGGTCAGGATGGCCGTTCCCGCCGTGAGCGTCGTGTTGGGGATGTCGGTCACGACGGTGAAGCTCCAGTTGCCGGCGGGGAAGCCGGTCGCGCCGCCAGCCGGGTCGACGATCCAGCCGCTTGCCGTCTGTCGTCGTCGGGATGGTCGTGAGCTGGGTCGTGTTCGATGCGCCGGGTTCCATGCGTACCAGCCGGTCGCGTTCTGGCGCCGGCGATGTTGTCGGTGGTCGTGTCGACCGTGCCCGAGTCCGCCGTCGAGGTCCAGCCGCCGGTGTCCGAGGTCGCCGTGCTCCGAAGGTTGAGCGGCGTCGGGTAGTTGGCCGCCGGGTCGATGACGTAGGGGAGGGGGAGCTTCGAGTCGTCGAGCTTCAGGGTCAGCCACCACGTGCCGCCGTCGTCGTCGAGCCCCCAGCGCAGCCCCTTGGGCGTGATGTCGCGCCCGTGCTCGTCGAGGATCCGGACCGGGTCGAGGCTGATGTCGGCGGAGTGCTTGCGCGTCGGGTCGAGGAAGCAGACCTTCCCGTCGCTGCCGATGTGGGGGACGAGCCGCGTCGCGAGCTGCCAGCGCCACGTCCGCTCGCCCTGGCGCTTCGCGACCGTGAGGAACTCCTCGGTGCGCCCGTTCTTGACGACGATCGTCTCGGCGCCGAAGTCCGTCTCGCGCGTGACTCCGTAGACGTGCCGCTTCCACTCGGCGTCCCCGACGTCCTGCGAGACGACCGAGAAGGACGCGCCCTTGTGGGAGACCGTGTAGCCCTCGTCGTGGATGCGAACGTCGACCCCGGGGGCCGGCCTGCGGCTGAGGGGCGCCTGCGCCCTCTCCGGGCCGAGCGCGTTCTGGAGGAAGACGACGTCGGCGTCGAGGCGACCGAGGCCGGCGATGGCGACGACGGCGAGGAAGACGGCCGCCGCCAGCGCGAGCGCGGCCGCCGCGCGCACGGGGGCGCCGCGCAGGGCATCACGCTCGACGCTCGTCGCGCCGTTCTCCGTCTGCCGCAGTGGAGGAAGGTCCGCCATCGATTTGTTGGTGCCCGCTCGCCTCGCGGGGTTGTCCGTACGAATCCATCGGCAGAAGCGGTGGACGGCTGGAGGTAGGACGGTATGAAACGCGCATGAGCGGGCCTCCTACCCCCCGTCCGGGTGACCCCGGGGGCCCTCGGACGGGCGATCGGGGCGATCTCGCCGCCGCCGCGTAGAATTCGGCCACGATGGCCACGAGCGAGGATCCCCGGGCGCCGGACGCGACCGAGGAGTGGCGTCGGGGGCACTACGGAGCGCTGCCGGAGCGCGACGCCCTCTTCACGACCATCTCCGGCCTTCCGGTCGAGCCCCTGTACACGCCGGACACGGCGGCATTCGACTACGAGCGCGACCTCGGCTACCCCGGCCTCTACCCCTACACGCGGGGGGTCTACCCCTCCATGTACCGCGGGCGGCTCTGGACCATGCGGCAGTTCGCGGGGTTCGGGACGGCCGAGGAGACGAACGTGCGGTTCCGCTACCTCCTCGACCACGGACAGACGGGCCTCTCGACCGCCTTCGACATGCCCACGCTCATGGGCTACGACTCGGACCACGAGCGGTCCCTCGGCGAGGTCGGGCGCGAGGGCGTGGCGATCGACTCGCTCGCGGACATGGAGCAGCTCTTCGACGGCATCCCGCTGGACGCCGTCTCGACCTCGATGACGATCAACGCGCCGGCGGCGATCCTCCTCGCCTTCTACATCGGCGTCGCCGAGGAGCAGGGGGTCGACCGGGCGAGGCTCCGCGGGACGATCCAGACCGACATCCTCAAGGAGTACATCGCGCAGAAGGAGTGGATCTTCCCGCCCGAGCCGTCCATGCGGTTGTGCGTGGACATGATCGAGTACTGCGCGCGCGAGGTCCCGCTCTTCCACCCCGTGTCCATCTCGGGCTACCACATCCGCGAGGCCGGCTCGACGGCCGCCCAGGAGCTCGCCTTCACGCTCGCCGACGGCTTCGCCTACGTCGAGGCGGCGATGGCCCGCGGCCTGGCCGTCGACGACTTCGCCCCCCGTCTCTCCTTCTTCTTCAACGCGCACATCGACTTCTTCGAGGAGATCGCGAAGTTCCGGGCCGCGAGGCGCATCTGGGCGCGGGAGCTTCGCGAGCGCTACGGAGCGAGGGAGCCGCGCTCCTGGCTCATGCGCTTCCACGCCCAGACCGCGGGCGTCTCGCTGACGGCGCAGCAGCCCGAGGTCAACATCGTGCGCACGGCCATCGAGGCCATGGCCGCCGTGCTCGGCGGCTGCCAGTCGCTGCACACGAACTCCTTCGACGAGGCGCTGGCGCTCCCGACCGAGCACGCGGTCAAGCTCGCGCTTCGCACCCAGCAGGTGCTCGCGCACGAGACCGGGGTCGCCTCGACCATCGACCCGCTCGGCGGCTCCTACTACCTCGAGGACCTGACCAACCGGCTCGAGGCCGAGGCCTACGACTACTTCGACCGCATCCGCGCCCTCGGCGGAGTGGTGGCCGCGATCAGGGAGAACTTCTTCCAGCGTGAGATCGCCGACGCGTCCTTCCGGTTCCAGCGCGAGGTCGAGGCCGGCGAGCGGGTGATCGTCGGGGTGAACCGCTACCAGGAGCCGGACGAGCGTCCGATCGAGATCCTGAAGATCGACGAGGCGCTCGAGCGGAAGCAGATCGAGCGGGTGACCGCGCTACGAGCCCGGCGCGACGCGGCCGCGGTCGAGAGGACGCTCGCCGCGCTCCGCCGCGACGCAGCTCGGCCGGACGCGAACCTCATGCCGGCGATCGTCGACGCCACGAAGGCGTACGTGACCATGGGCGAGATGTGCGAGGCGCTCCGCGAGGTGTGGGGCACCTGGCGCGAGACGCCGGTCTTCTAGGCTGGCCGGACGGCTAGTAGTCGCGTCGCCGGGGGTCCAGTAGCCTCGCAAGGCGGCGACGGCTGGCCGCAGCCGTCGTTCGTACGTCGAGGGGTCGCGTCTGGCTTCCCTCTACGCGTCCCTCGCGGTTGGGTGTGAGCGGGCACCCCCGTAGACCAAGCGGGACGTGTCCGCTCACCCCGACTCGACGCCGCGAGGAGGCTCGTGCCGCGCATGGTGCCCGGGACGGCGATGCCCAGCAGGTCGAGGACGGTCGGCGCGACGTCGAGCAGGTGCGCGCCCTCCCGGCGCCCGGGCTCGACGCCCGGCGCGACGAGGACGAAGAGGCCCTCCTGCGCGTGGTTCGCGTCGTCGGGGCCGGTGTCGTTCTCGAACGTGTGGATCCCCTCGTCGCCCCCGACCGTTCCCACCGAGCGCCAGAGCAGGTCGCCGAAGTGGACGATGAGGTCGGGCGCGACGCCGTTCACCTGCTCGTACACCTGGTCGGGGACGAAGACGCGCGTGCCGAGCGGCTCGCCCTTCTCGTCGGGTATCTCGGCGAGCCGCCGGGCGAGGTCGTCGCGGACGCGCTCGTAGTCCTCGGGCGGCACCGTCCCCTCGGGCTCGCGCCCGGCGACGTTCAGAAAGACGCGCGCGTAGTACCCGCCCTCGCCCCAGGCGACGGTCTTCGCCCAGTCGATGCCCGCCTGCCGCAAGGGCACCGCCGTCTCCGGGTCGGCGAGGGTGGTGAGCAGGCCTTCCTGACGGAGCCACTCGTTGACCCGGATGCCGCCGTCCATCCGCTTCCCGCCGTGGTCGGAGACGACGAGGACCGCGGTCTCCTCGTCGGCCCGCGCGAGCACGCGGCCCATCAGCTCGTCCACGTGGCGGTGGTAGTCGAGGATCGCCGTCTCGAAGCGGTTGCCGGGCTCGTGCTTTCGGTGCTCCGGGTCCATCTGCTTCCAGAAGCCGTGGTACATCCGGTCGACGCCCATCTCGACCATCGCGAAGAGCTCCCACGGGCGCGAGTCGAGGAGGTGCTCGGCGAGCGCGAACCGCCGGTCGGTCATCTCGTAGACCTGGCGGAGGAGCCAGTCCTTGTCCTCGGTCCGGAAGTCGCGGACGTCGAAGAGGTACTCGCCGACGACGTTCTCGATCTCCGGCTTGAGCGACGGGGGGAAGGTGAACTGGCTCTCGGTCGACGGGGTGAGGAAGCAGCTGACCATGACCCCGTTGAGCGGCCGCGGGGGGAAGGTCCCGGGCACGCCGAGGACGATCGACGGCTTGCCCGCCCGCGTGGCGAGATCCCAGAGGCGCGGTTCCTTGATCGCGGTCGAGTTGGCGATGAAGAGGCCGTCGTAGGAGTGGTCGGCCCGGTTCCTGAAGCCGTACACGCCGAGGTCCCCGGGCGTCCTGCTCGACATCATGCAGGACCACGCCGGCACCGTGATCGGGGGGATCACCGAGGTCAGCCGTCCGTACGCGCCGCGCTCTATCAGGCCCGAGAGGACCGGCAGTTCGTCGCGGTAGCGCTCGAGGAGGAGCGAGGGCTCGGCGCAGTCGAGCCCGACGATCATGACCTTCATAGGCTGGGCACCGCCCGCCAGGTTAGATGTCGACGACGAGCCCGTCGTGCGCGACCGGCACGCCGTCGGGCGCCGGCAGCTCGATCGGCCGGTGCGTGAGGAGGATCGGGCCGTCCGCCGCCGCGAGCGCCTCCTCCGCCGATAGGTGTCCGCGCGGCTGCCCGTCCTTCGAGCCCTCGGCGAGCGTCGCCTCGCAGAGGAAGAGATCGGCGCCCGCGGCGAGGTGCGCCAGCTCGTCGGTCGGCGCGGAGTCGCCCGAGTAGGCCAGCGTCTTGCCGTCGTGCCTCACGCGGAACCCGTGCGCCGTGAGGGTGTAGTGGGGGAGCCGGTGCGCCTCCACCTCGAAGCCCGCCGTCCGGAAGGGGACGCCCGTCTCGTACTCCTTCAGATCGAACGCCTGCTCGAACATCGAGTCGTTGCCCCAGCGGTCGGCGAAGTCGGTCAGCTCCTTCCGGCCGCCGGGCGGCAGCCAGAGCGCGCATCGGATCCGATGCTGCTGCGGGCCGTACGCGTTCAGCCAGGCCCAGGGCACGAGGTCGCCCCAGTGGTCGAGATGGAAGTGCGTGATGGCCACCGACTGCGGGTAGAGGTCGAGCTCCCGGAGCCTCCCGAGGACGCCGGGCCCGCAGTCGAGGAGCAGCGACTCGTCGCCCTGGAGGAGGTAGCCGGACTGGGCCCCGCCGGGGTTCGGCCAGGCCGGGGAGGAGCCGATGACGTTCAGGCGCACCTCCATATACTGGCGCACCATGGCCAGGAAGATCCGGGTCGTGATCGCGAAGCCGGGGCTCGACGGCCACGACAGGGGGGCGAAGATCATCGCGCGGGCCTTGCGGGACGCCGGGATGGAGGTCATCTACACGGGCCTCCACCAGACGCCGGAGCAGATCGTCGAGACCGCGATCCAGGAGGACGCCGACGCCGTCGGCATCTCGATCCTGTCCGGCGCGCACATGACGCTGGTGCCGCGAATCCTCGAAGGGCTGCGCGAGAACGGGGTCGAGGACGTCCTCGTCGTCGTCGGGGGGACGATCCCCCGCGAGGACGTGGAGTCGCTGAAGGAGCAGGGCGTCGCCGAGATCTTCACGCCCGGTGCGCCGATGAGCGAGATCGTCGACTTCCTCCGGGCCAACGTCCCCGCGGACGCATGATCGGCGTCGAGCGCGACGGCGGCACCGCGTTCGTCACGGTCGACCGGCCGGAGGCGCTGAACGCGCTCGACCTCGAGCACCTCGAGTCGCTCCGCCACACCTTCGCGGAGCTGGCGGCAGACGAGACCGCCCGCGTCGTCGTCCTGACCGGTGCCGGCGAGAAGGCCTTCATCGCCGGCGCGGACATCAAGTACATGCAGACCCTCGGCGTCCTCGAGGCGCGGCGCTGGGGCGAGCTGGGGCACGCGTGCGGGAACCTGCTCGAGACGATGCCGAAGCCCACGATCGCCGCGATCAACGGCTACGCCCTGGGCGGCGGCTGCGAGCTCGCCCTCGCCTGCGACCTGCGCCTCGCCTCGACCAACGCCCGGATCGGGCAGCCGGAGATCGACCTCGGGATCCTGCCTGGTTGGGGCGGCTCGGTTCGCCTCGCGCGGACCACGACGCTCGGCTTCGCGAAGGCGATGATCTTCACGGGGCGCCCCGTCGACGCGGCCGAAGCGCTCGAGCACGGCCTCGTCAACGCGGTGTACGAGCCCGGGGAGCTGCGCGAGAAGACCCTGGACCTCTGCCGCGGCCTCGAGGCCAAGAGCCCGCTCGCGCTCGCCTACGCGAAGGAGGCCGTGAACCTCTCCCTCCAGGGACCGCACCGGAGCAACCTCGAGACCGAGGCCCGGCTCTTCGCCATGCTCTTCGCGAGCGAGGACCAGAAGGAGGGCATGGCCGCGTTCGCCGAGAAGCGGCCCCCGGAGTTCCGCGGACGGTAGTCTGAACGGGAGCGGGAGCCTCTGGACGGAGGCTGAGAGGAGGCCGCGAGGCCTCGACCGCCACCACCTGATCTGGGTCATGCCAGCGAAGGGACCAGCATGAGCACCGACGAACCACTCGTGATCGCAGGGCGCGAGTTCCGCTCGCGGCTCCTGACCGGCACCGGCAAGTACGAGACCTTCGAGACGATGCGGGACGCCCTCGCCGCCTCGGGCTCCGAGATCGTCACCGTCGCCGTGCGCCGGATCGACCTCGGCGCGACGGGCGACGACGACATCACCGCGTACCTCCCGGAGGACATGCTGCTCCTCCCGAACACCTCCGGGTGCGAGACGGCCGCCGAGGCCGTGCGGACAGCCCGGCTCGCCCGTGCGGGCGGGTTGCCCGACTGGGTCAAGCTCGAGGTCATTCCCGACTCCCGCTACCTCCTGCCGGACCCGGTGGAGACGCTGCGCGCCGCGGCGGAGCTCGTCGAGGACGGCTTCACGGTCCTCCCGTACGTGCTTCCCGACCCCGTGCTCCAGACGAAGCTCGAGGACGTCGGCTGTGCGACGGTGATGCCCCTCGCCGCGCCGATCGGGAGCGGCCGCGGGCTCAAGCTCCGCGAGGCGATCCGGATCATGGTCGAGCAGGCGCGGGTCCCCCTGGTCGTGGACGCCGGCCTCGGCTCGCCGTCGCACGCCGCCGAGGCGATGGAGCTGGGCGCGGACGCGGTGCTCGTCAACACGGCGATCGCCCGCGCGGACGATCCACCGGCCATGGCGAGGGCCTTCCGGCTCGCGGTCGAGGCCGGCCGCGCCGCCTACCGGGCTGGGATCATCGACGAGCACGCGGTCGCGCGGGCCTCCAGCCCGCTCACGGGCGCGATCCACCGGGGATGAACGTCGAGGTCAACGGCCGGGCCCAGGCGATCGCGGACGGGGAGACGCTGTCCTCCCTCCTCGAGCGCCTCGAGGTCGGGCCGCGCTACGCGCTCGTCGAGCGGAACGGCGAGCCCGTCGAGCGTGACCGCTACGGGGAGGTACGGCTCGAGGATGGCGACCGTCTCGTCGTCGCGCGGCCCGTCGCCGGCGGCTGACGCCGCCGCGCGGGCACACCTCTATCTCATCACGCGCGCGAGGACCGATCTCGGGGCGTTCCTCGAGGCGGCCGTTCGGGGCGGGGTGGACATGGTCCAGGTCCGCGAGAAGAGCCTCCCGGACGGCGAGCTCCTTCCCCTGCTCGAGGAGGCCCGTGAGGTCACGCGCCGTCTGGGTGTGCCGCTCGTCGTCAACGACCGCCCCGACCTCGCAGTCCTCGTGGGCGCCGACTACGTCCACGTGGGCCAGGAGGATCTCCCTCCGGCGGCCGTGCGCCGCTTCGGGATCCCCCTCGGCCTCTCGACCCATTCGCCCGCCGAGCTCGCCGCGGCCGACGCCGACTATGTCGGGGTCGGCCCGGTCTTCGCCACGCCGACGAAGGCGGGGAGGCCCGCGGTCGGGCTCGAGCTGGTCCGCCACGCGGCCGCCCACGCGAGCGTGCCCTGGTTCGCCATCGGCGGCATCGACGCGGAGACCGTCGGACCGGTCGTCGCGGCCGGCGCCCGGCGCGTCGCGGTCGTGCGCGCGATCGGCGATGCCGACGACCCCGAGCGCGCGGCCCGGGAGCTGCGCGCCGCGTTGCCCGGCTAGCGCGGAACGAGTCTCGCGAGCGTGTGCACGCCGGCGAGCGCGCGGGCCGAGCGGAGGTCCTGCGGGACGTTCTCCAGGATCGCCCTGACGGGATCGCCGGGGACGAAGGCCGCGAGCGCCGACGGGGTGAGTCTCGTCCTCTGGCTGGCAGCGCGAGCGTGACCATCCGTGCCGGCTTCGCGACCCACCCGGTCTCCACGATCCGCACCTTGCTCACGCGGAGCTGGACGAGCTGCGGGTCGAGCTCGGGGTGCGTCGCGGTGACGGTCCCGACGATGACGAGGGAGACCGTCGGGAAGGTCGCTGGCGGTCGCGGATAGAGGAGGTGCATGGCGCCGCGGAGGCGCCGGTAGGGCGACACCGCCCGGCCGCCGTTCGGGTGCAGCTCGAAGTGGAGGTGGGACGCGAGGCCGTTGGCGTCGCCGGAGTCGCCCACGTACGCGATGAGCTGCCCTGCCCGCACGTACTGCGAGCGCTTGAGCCCGCGCGCGTAGGCGATCCCGTTCCGGCAGCCGCCGCGGTTGTCGTTCTTGAGCGTCCTGTCGTTGTTCAGGTGGATGTACATGTAGGTCGTCCCGCTCTTGCCGTAGAGGTAGAGCATGCAGCCGCCCCGCGAGGAACGTCCCCATTTCTCCACCCGGCCGGCCTCGACTGCGACGACGGGCGAGCGCTTCGCGGCCATGATGTCGTTCCCCTCATGGCGTCCTTGCGGCCGGGGATCGCCGAAGTCGTTGACGTAGGAGACCTTGGCTACGACCGGGAAGACGAGCCGCGGGACGGCGGCGACCGCGGTCCCCGAGAAGGCCCACGTGGCGAGGAGGACGAAGAGAGCTGCGGCTGTCGTCCGGTGGCGGCTCATTCGAGCAGTCCGACGCTCCGGGGCGGCGCCTGAAGGCGCGGACACTAGCAGACCCTTCGGCAGCTGCCGCTCCCGGCTTGAGGCCCGGCCGGCCCTGGCCCGATCGATAGGATCCGCCCCCGGGTGAAGATCGTCGTCCTGGTCAAGGAGGTGCCGGAAGCGTCCGCGCGCACGCGGATCGACTCGGGCTCCCTCCGCCTCGATCGCAGCGGGACTGCTGCCCTGAACCCTTTCGACACGCATGCCCTCGAGGAGGCCCTCCGCGTCAACGAGGCTCAGGGGGAGGGCGAGGTCGTCGTGGTGATGATGGCCCCGGCCTCGGCAGCCGACTCGCTGCGCAAGGCGCTGGCGATCGGCGCCGACCGCGCCGTGCACGTCGCGGACGACGCGCTCGCCGGCTCCGATCTGGTCGCCACCGCACGCGCTCTCGCGAAGGTCGTCGAGCGCGAGGGGCCGGACCTCGTGCTCCTCGGGCAGCAGGGGAGCGACTCGGACGGTTCCGTCCTCTGGTCGGCGCTCGCCGACCTCCTCCGCCTTCCGGTCGTCTCCCAGGCGGCGAGCCTCGATCTGGCCGGCGGGAATGCGACGGTCAAGCGCCAGACCGAGTACGGCTACGACGTCATCGAGGCGCCGCTTCCCTGCGTCGTCGCCGTCTCGGATGCGATCAACGACCCGCGCTACCCGTCGCTCAAGGGGATCATGGGGGCGAAGCGCAAGCCCTACGAGGAGCTCTCGATCGCCGATCTCGGCCTCGCGGCCGATGAGGTCGGCGAGGCCGGTTCGCGGACCGCCGTCCTCGCGCTCGCCGACCCTCCGTCGCGCGGCGAGTCGGTGCGGATCGAGGACGACGGGACCGCCGCGGAGAAGGTGCTCGCCTACCTCGGGGAGCGCAAGCTCGTTTAAGGTGGCTCCCCCGACGACACCTGTCGACGCCTGGCGGCTGCAAACCGTCGCCAGTCATCGTCCTCGGTCGCGCTCAGGCTTTGACACTGCGCGCTCCCTGCGTCCTTGCCTGGCTCGGTTTTCGCACGCCCGGCATTCGACAATGCCGCCGGAGGAACCACTGATGGCGACTCTCGTCTACCTGGAGGACCACGAGGCCGAGCTCGTCCGCGGCTCCCTCGGCGTCCTCGCCAAGGCCGCGCAGCTCGACGGCGACGTTGCCGCCGTCGTGTGCGGATCCGGCGTCGCCGCGCTCACCGCGGAGGCCGGACGACACGGCGCCGCCCGTGTCTACGTCGCCGACGATCCCGCCCTGGCGGCGCCGCTTCCGCAGCCGAGGGTGGACGTCCTCGCCCGTCTCGTTCCCGAGCAGGGCATCGACACGGTTCTCTTCGGCGCCTCGGTGCTCACTGCCGACATCGCAGCCGGCCTCGCCGTCCGCCTGGGAGCCGGTCTCAACTGGGATCTGGTCGACCTCGAGCGACGGGACGGCACGCTCGTCGGGCGACGCCCCGCGTTGCAGGACTCGATCTACGCCGAAGTGGGCTGGAAAGGCGAGCCCCGTCTCGCGCTCATCCGCTCGGGCACCTTCGAGCCCGTCGAGGCCGGCGGCGAGGCCGAGGTCGTCGAGATCCCCGTCGAGCTCGAGGACTTCTCCACGCGGGCGGTGATGCTCGAGCGCGCCCACGCCGAGAGCGAGGGCCCGTCGATCGAGGACGCCGACGTGATCGTCGCCGGCGGGCGGGGCCTCGGCCAGCCGGAGAACTTCTCGCTCCTCGAGGACTTGGCGAAGGCTCTCGGCGGTGCCGTCGCCGCGACGCGCGCCGTCGTCGACGCGGGCTGGTACCCCTACGCGGCGCAGGTGGGCCAGACCGGCAAGACCGTCGCCCCGCGGCTCTACATCGCCTGCGGGATCTCCGGCGCGATCCAGCACAAGGTCGGCATGCAGGCGGCCGGCACCATCGTCGCCATCAACAAGGATCCGAACGCCCCCATCTTCGAGTACGCGGACCTGGGCGTCGTCGGCGACCTCCACCAGATCGTGCCCCGGCTGACCGAGCTCGTGAAGGCGAGGGGAGCATGAGCGCACGTCCCGCCGACTTCCCGCCGCCGTTCGACTGGCGGGAGTTCGTCGCGGAGCCGACCGACCCGCCCGACGAGCGGATCGACGTCGGCGTCCTCGTCGTCGGCGCGGGCCCGGCGGGCCTCTCCGCCGCGATCCGCCTCGGGCAGCTCCTCGAGGAGAGCCCCGACGTCCGCGAGGACCTCGGCGACGTGCCCGTCGCCGTGGTCGAGAAGGGCCGGGCCCCCGGGGCCAACCTCCTCTCGGGCGCCGTCGTCAACCCGCGCGCGTTCCGCGAGCTCTTCCCCGGCCTCCACACCGAGGACATGCCGTTCCGGACCCCGGTCGTGCGTGAGGGGCTCTACTACCTGACGCGCACGCGACACCTTCGCGTCCCCCTGCCGCCGACCATGTGGAACCACAACCATCACGTCGCCTCGATCTGCGAGGTCGGGCGCTGGCTCGCCGAGCGCGCGGAGGAGCTCGGCGTCACCATCGTCCCGGAGACGAGCGCCCGCACGCTCCTCGAGCAGGGCGGCCGGGTGCTCGGCATCCGGACGGGCGACCGGGGGCGGGGCAAGGACGGCGAGGAGCTCCCCAACTTCGAGCCCGGGTCCGACATCCGCGCCCGGGTCACGATCCTCGCCGAGGGGACGCAGGGCCACCTCGCGGGCATCGCCTCGGCCCGCTTCGGCCTGACCGAGGCCCCGCAGGTGTACGCGCTCGGCGTCAAGGAGCTCTGGCGGGTTCCGCGCCCGCTCGACCGGGTCATCCACACGATGGGCTGGCCTCTACGCGGCGGGAAACGGTACCGGGAGTTCGGCGGCAGCTTCATCTACCCGCTCGACGCCGAGCACGTCGCCATCGGCATGGTCGTCGGGCTCGACTCGACGGACGCCACTCTCTCGGTCCACGACCTCCTCCAGGAGCTGAAGACCCATCGGTTCGTGCGCGAGATCCTGGCCGGAGGGACGCGGGTCGAGTGGGGAGCGAAGACGATCCCCGAGGGCGGGCTCCAGGCGCTGCCGAGCAGGCTCTCGTTCCCCGGCGGGATGATCGTCGGCGACTCCGCGGGCTTCGTGAACGTTCCCGCGCTCAAGGGGATCCACTACGCGATGAAGTCGGGGATGCTCGCCGCCGAGACCGCCTTCGACGCAATTCGGCCCGGGGAGACGGCCTGGGCGCCCGGGGCGCTCGACGGCTACGACGACGCCCTGCGTGACAGCTACGTGTGGAATGACCTCCGCCGCGTCCGCAACATGCGGCCGGCGTTCAGCAACGGCTTCGTCCGCGGGTCGCTGATTGCGGGGCTCTCGCTCAACACGCTGGGCAAGATCCCGTCGGGGACGAAGGAGCTCGATCGCGACGCCGAGGTGCCCGTCGAGGTCGGAAGCCGCGCCGCCCGGTATCCGGCCCCCGACGGCGAGCTCGTCTTCGACAAGCTCTCGAGCGTCTACCTCTCCGGGAACAAGACGCGGGACGACGCGCCGAGCCACATCCGTGTCGACCAGAAGGTGCGACGCGAGGTCGCGGAGGCGTGGGCGCACATGTGCCCGGCCCACGTCTACGAGCTCGGGGACGACGCGAGCCCGGCCGGGAACGTCGTCGACCTCGAGGTGACCGCCTCGAACTGCGTCCAGTGCGGCGCGATCACCGCGAAGGGCGGACGCCTGACGCCCGCCGAGGGCGGGGACGGTCCCGAATACTCGTTGATGTAGAAGCCGCCGCCGCCGCGATCGCAGGCCGCGTGCACCGGACGCCGCTGCTCTCCTCGGACACCCTCGGGCGCGCCTTCGGCGGTCGGGCCTACCTCAAGGCCGAGCTCTTCCAGAAGACCGGGAGCTTCAAGCCGCGCGGGGTCATCGCCAAGCTCGCCGCGCTCGGCCCCGAGGAGCGGCGACGCGGCGTCATCGCCGCCTCGGCGGGCAACCACGCCGCCGCGCTCGCCTACGGCTGCGCCCTCGAGGGCATCGACTGCCTCGTCGTCATGTGGGACGGGGCCAGCGAGCTCAAGCGCGCCGCGGCCGTGGGGTACGGCGCCGTCGTCGACACGCGGGCGTCCGGGCCGGGAGACGTCTTCGAGCGGCTCGCGGAGCTCGAGCAGGAGACGGGCCGCGTCCTCGTCCACCCGCACGAGGATCCGCTCGTCCTCGCCGGCCAGGGCACCGTCGGCCTCGAGATCGCGGAGGACCGTCCGGACGTCGAGGTGGTCGTGGTGCCGGTCGGGGGCGGCGGGCTGGTCACCGGGATCGCGTCGGCGCTCCCGGGCCGGCGCGTCGTCGCCGTCGAGCCGGTCGGATCCGCGGCCCTCGGCGAGTCGATCCTCGCCGGTCGGCAGGTCAGGGTCGAGCCGAGGTCGATCGCCGACGGCCTCAACACGCCGCTCGCCGGCGAGCTCCCCATTCGCGTCTGCCGCGAGCTCGGCGTCGAGTTCGTCCTCGTCACCGAGGAGGAGATCGAGCAGGCGTTCCGCTTCCTGTACGAGCGGGCGAAGCTCGCCGCGGAGCCGGCGGGGGCCGTCGGGGTGGCCGCGCTCCTGGCCGGCAAGGTGCCCGATGTCGAGGCCGCGACTGTGGCGGTCGTCGTCTCGGGAGGCAACGTGGCTGCCCAAACGGCCTCTGGTATCCTCAAGCGAAAGCACCCCGAGGCCGAGAAATGAAGGCAGACATCCATCCCGAGTACGTCATCGCCACCGTTCGCTGCTCCTGCGGTAACGAGTTCCAGACCCGTTCGACGAAGCCCGAGCTCCATGTCGAGATTTGCTCCGAATGCCATCCGTTCTACACGGGCAAGCAGAAGCTCGTCGACACGGGCGGCCGGGTGGAGCGCTTCCAGCGGCGCCTGGAGAAGGCCGGCGCCCGCCGCGGCGAGCAGTAGAGGACCCTTCCGGCCGTGAGCTCGGCCCCCATCGGCGGGCAGGCGGTCCTCGAAGGCGTGATGATGCGCGGCCCGTCCGCGTGGTCGGTGGCCGTGCGCAAGCCCGACGGCGAGATCGCGGAGGTCAACCGGCCGATCTCGTCGTTCCTCCTCCGCCACCGCTGGGCGCGGCTCCCGATCGTGCGCGGGGTCTTCGCGCTGGGCGAGTCGCTGGCGATCGGCTTCCGGGCCCTCGCGATCTCGGCGAACTACGCGGCGCAGGAGGAGGGCGACGACGGTGAGGTCGAGACGGAGCTCTCGCGCGGCCAGCTCGCGTTCGCGTTCGCGATCGCCATCGGCTTCGCGCTCCTTCTCTTCAAGGTCTCCCCGGCGCTGATCACGAGCTGGCTCCCGATCGACTCGACAGGCGCCTTCGTCGTCGTCGAGGGCCTCGTCCGCGTGACGATCTTCGTCCTCTACCTCGTCCTCATCGGGCTCCTGCCCGACCTCAAGCGCGTGTTCCAGTACCACGCCGCCGAGCACAAGGCCATCAACGCCTACGAGGCCGGCGACGAGCTCGACCCGGAGGCGGTCCAGCGCCACAGCCTCATCCACGTGCGCTGCGGGACGGCGTTCCTCCTCTACGTCATGGTCATCGCCATCTTCGTCTTCGCCTTCGTCGGCCAGCCCGGGTGGTTCTGGCTCATCGTCTCCCGCATCCTCCTGCTGCCGGTGATCGCCGGCATCGCCTACGAGGTGATCCGCTTCGCCGGCCGCTACCCGCAGAACCCCGTCCTGCGCACGATCCTCGCGCCCGGGCTGTGGCTCCAGCGCCTGACGACGAGGCAGCCGTCGCTCGACCAGATCGAGGTCTCGATCCGCGCTCTCCGCGAGGTGCTCCGCCTGGAAGGGCGGCTCACCCCCGAGGAGCGCCGGGTCGAGGTCATGGCCTAGAGCTCGGTTCAGGATGAGCCTCAGTGTTCATTCTGGATCGAGCTCTTCGGGCCGCCTCTGCGTGCCACGACGACGCCGGCGTGCCAGCCCGGCGCGCGACCGCCCGCAGGGGGATCGATCGACTCGGCCTCGAGGCCCGAGCGCGCGATCACCCAGGCGATCGTCGAGTTCGAGTTCCACATCTCGCCCGCGCCGAGCTCGTCGCGGCCCCACACGGGCGTGGGCACGCTCGCGGCGAGATCCATCACTCTTCGGGCCGCTTCCGGGTCGTCCGTGAGCCGCCGCGGGCTCTCGACCGCCTCGCCGATGTCCGCGATGACCCCGCCACGCCAGCGGCGTACCTCGTACCGGAAGACCCGTAGGCGCCCGGCCCAGCGGCTGCCGACGGGGCCCTCCGCGACGACGCCTCTCTCGGCGCCGTCTCCGCCACCGGCCGGCGCCTGCTCGATCACGAACAGCCCCTCGGGCACGTGGACTTCGAGCGCGGAGTGGTAGAGGTCGAGCGGCGGTCGCCGCTCCAGTCCGGCCGCGACGCACTCGAAGGCGCGCCCGTTGAGGCGCACCGAATGGCCGCCCGCGCCCAACGGAAGCCAGTAGAGGTCGATCCCGAGCCCGGTCTCCACGGGGCTATTCTGAGCCGGTCATGAGCACCGGGTTCGACACTCTCGTCGACGAGCTGGAGCGCTCCTACGTCGAGGCGCAGGAGCGCATGAACGACCCCGGCCTCTACGCGGACCGGAATGCGGCCGCCCAGGCCGGCCGCCGGCTGAAGGAGCTCGAGGGCCCGTACCGGCTCGCGCAGGAGTGGCGCCAGGTCTCGCGCGACCTCGAGGACGCCAAGAACGACCCCGAGCTCGGCGAGCTCCGAAACGAGCTCGCGGTCGAGGCCGAGCGCCTCGAGGAGGAGCTGAAGCTCGCGCTCGTCGAGCGGGACCCGAACGACGCGAGGGACGTCGTCGTCGAGATCCGGCAGGGCGCCGGCGGCGACGAGGCCGCGCTCTGGGCCGGCGACGTGTTCCGCATGCTGACCCACTACGCCGAGCGCCTGGGGCACACGTGGGAGCCCTTCTCGTCGAGCCCGAGCGAGACCGGCGGCTTCAAGGAGGTCACGTTCGGCGTGAAGGGAGACGGGGCGTACTCCCACTTCAAGTGGGAAGGCGGCACCCACCGCGTGCAGCGCGTCCCCGAGACCGAGTCCCAGGGGCGCATCCACACGTCGACGGCCACCGTCGCGGTGATGCCCGAGGCGGAGGAGGTCGACGTCGAGCTCGACCCGAACGACCTCAAGATCGACGTCTACCGCTCCACCGGCCCCGGCGGCCAGAGCGTGAACACGACCGACTCGGCCGTGCGGATCACGCACCTGCCCACGGGGATCGTCGTGGCGATGCAGGACGAGAAGTCGCAGCTCCAGAACAAGCAGAAGGCGATGCGCGTGCTCCGCGCGCGGCTGCTCGAGGCCGAGCTGGAGCGCCAGCGCGAGGAGCTCTCGGCCCGGCGGCGCTCACAGATCGGAAGCGGCGATCGGGCGGAGAAGATCCGCACCTACAACTTCCCCGAGAACCGGGTGACGGACCACCGCATCAAGCTGACGCTCCACCGGCTCGACGGCGTCCTCGACGGCGACCTGGGGGAGTTCACGGAGGCGCTCGCCGCGGAGGAGCGGCGCCGGGCGCTCGAGGCCGCGGCGCCGGCGTGACCCCGCTCGAAGCGGTCCACGACGTCGCGCGCGAGCTCGACGCGGCCGGCGTGCCCTCCCCGCGCGTCGATGCGGAGCATCTCGTCGGCCACGTTCTCGGATCCACGCGCTCCGGGCTGTACGCGTCCGACCGTGAGCTCTCGGCCGACGAGCTGGGGCGCCTCGCCGCGCTGGTCGAGCGACGCCGTGCGCGCGAGCCGCTCGCCTACGTGCTTGGGGAATGGGGCTTCCGCCGGCTGACCCTCGGGATCGATCGGCGCGCCCTCGTTCCCCGTCCCGAGACCGAGGTGGTCGTCGAGCGCTGTCTTGCCCGGCTCGAGGGGGTGCCGCGCCCGCGCGTGCTCGACGTCGGGACCGGGTCGGGCGCCATCGCGCTCGCCATCGCCGACGAGCATCCTGGAGCGGAGGTGATCGGCGTCGACCGCTCGGCCGACGCGCTCGCGCTCGCGGTCGAGAACGCGGGGCGGACCGGCCTCGATCGCCGTGTCGAGCTCCGCCTCGGCGATCTCCTCACGGGCCTCGTGGGGCCTTTCGACCTCGTCGTGTCGAACCCGCCGTACGTGCCCGCCGCGGAGTTCGACGACCTCCAGCCGGAGATCCGGCTCTTCGAGCCCTACGAGGCGGTCGTCGGCGACGGCCTCTGGGAAGCCGTCGCCCGCGGCGCACGCGACGCGCTCCGCCCGGACGGGTGGCTCGTCCTCGAGTGCGGGGACGGGCAGGCCGCGACGGTCGCCTCGGGCCTCGAGGCGCTCGGATACGCGGACGTCCTCGCGACGCCCGACCTCGCCGGCCGCGACCGGGTGGTGGAGGGGCGCCGGCCGTGACCGAGGTCTCGACGCTCGCGGTCGAGGATGCCCTGGCCGCGCTGCGCGCCGGGCAGGTGGTCGTGCTCCCGACGGACACGGTCTACGGGATCTGCGTCGAGGCCTACCGGGAGCCGCCGTTCCGGCGGCTGCTCGCGCTGAAAGGACGGCCCGAGACGATGCCGGTCGCGCTCCTGGCGGCCGACCTGGACGCGATCCTCGACGCGATCCCCGAGGCGCGCGGGCGGGCGGCCGTCGTCGCTCGTGCGCTGCTGCCGGGGCCCTACACGCTCGTGCTCCCCAACCCTGCGCGGCGCTTCCGCTGGGCCTGCGGCACGACCCCGGAGGCCATCGGCATCCGCGTCCCCGATCTCCCTCCGCCCGCGCTCGCCGTCGTCGGGCGGGTCGGCGTCGTCCTCGCCACGAGCGCGAACGTCCACCGCGGACGCGACCCCGCCCGTGTCGGGGACATCCCGCCGGAGATCCTCGACGGCGTCGGCGCGATCGTCGACGCCGGGGAGCTCCCGGGGACGCCGTCCACCGTGATCGACGTGACGGGCCCCGCGCCGGTCGTGCTCCGCGAGGGCGCGGTCGCCGCGGACGAGGCGCACGCACACGTGCGTGCGGCGCTCGCCACCGAGCAGGGCCACTAGCGCGCCGGGCTTGTAGAGTCGAGACGTGGAGCCGCACCCGACACGACCCAAGGCCCTGGTCACCGGAGGCGCCGGCTTCATCGGCAGCCACCTGTGCGAGGCCCTGCTCGCCGAGGGCTACGAGGTCTTCTGCCTCGACGACCTCTCCACCTCCTCGCTGGCAAACGTCGCCCAGCTGAAGGAGCGCTGGGACTTCCACCTCGTCGTCGACTCCGTCTTGAACCCCGCCGTCGTCAACGAGCTCGTGCACCGCTGCGACGTCGTCTTCCACCTGGCCGCGGCCGTGGGCGTGCGCCTGATCGTCGAGGAGCCCGTGCGCACGCTCGTCACCAACGTCAAGGGCACCGAGATCGTCCTCGAGCACTGCCACCGCTTCCAAAAGCGCGTCCTGCTCGCCTCCACCTCGGAGGTCTACGGCGACCACCGCTCGCCCGAGCCCCTGGCCGAGGATGCCCGCCGCATCTACGGGCCCACCACCGCCCGGCGCTGGGCCTATGCCGACTCGAAGGCGATGGACGAGCTGCTCGCGCTCGCCTACCACCAGGAGCGCGGCCTCGACTGCACGATCGCCCGCCTCTTCAACACCGTCGGCCCGCGCCAGAGCGGCCAGTACGGGATGGTCATCCCCCGCTTCGTCGAGCGCGCCCTCGCCGGTGCGGCGCTCGAGATCCACGGCGACGGGCAGCAGACGCGCTGTTTCTGCCACGTCTCCGACACCGTGCGCGCGCTCACCGGCCTCATGGCCTCCCCCGAGGCCTCGGGCGAGATCTACAACGTCGGCTCCGGCCAGCAGATCCGCATCCTCGACCTCGCCGCGCGCGTCCTCGAGATGACCCGCTCGGACTCCGAGCTCGCCTTCGTCCCCTACGACGAGGTCTACGGCATCGGCATCGAGGACATGGTCCACCGCGTCCCCGCCACCGAGAAGATCGCCGCCGCCATCGGCTGGCAGGCGAGCTTCGACCTCGACGTCATCCTCGCCGACGTCATCAAGCACATGCGCACGGCGGGGGTGGGGGCAGAGGCGGACGCCGCTCAGCCGGAGCGGGAGGCCCGCTCGGAGCCGAGCGCCGCTTCGACGGCGCGCACCGCGAGCGAATAGGCGGCCAGCGCCGCCGCGATCGTCACGCCCCACTGGACGGTGGGGCGCTCTGCGAACGGGGCGGCGACGGCGAGCCCGATCCCGACGCTCGGCAGCACGAGCAGCGTCGTCAGGAACGCGCCCGCGCGCCCGAGCCCCCACGAGCGGCGGAAGTCCGCGTACTCGCGGGCGAGCGGCACGAGCACGAGGCCCGCAACCGCCAGCACCCCCACGATCCCCACCCCGACAGGATCCCACAGAGCGGCCCTCTCTTCTAGTCCAGGGTTGAGGACCAGGGCAGTAAAGTGCCAGCCGATGGCTGTCGCGGTGGAGACGCTCGAGGAGCTGCGGAGGGCGGCGCTCGCCGAGGTCGATCCGGCGCTCGTCGAGCTGATCGGGCGCGAGCTCGAGCGCCAGCGCAGCCAGATCGAGCTCATCGCCTCCGAGAACTTCACGTGGCCGTCGGTCTTCGAGGCCGTCGGCAGCGTGCCCACGAACAAGTACGCGGAGGGGTACCCGGGCAGGCGCTACTACGGCGGCTGCGAGGTGGTCGACGAGATCGAGCAGCTCGCGATCGACCGCGCCAAGGACCTCTTCGGCGCCGAGCACGCGAACGTCCAGCCCCACGCCGGCGCGCAGACCAACATGGCCGTCTACTTCAGCTGCCTGGAGCCGGGGGACACGATCCTCGCGATGCGGCTCGACCACGGCGGCCACCTCACCCACGGCCTCAAGGTCAACTTCTCGGGGAAGCTCTACGACGTCGTCGGCTACGGGGTCGAGCGCGAGACGAGCCTCATCGACTTCGACGAGGTGCTCCGCCTCGCCAAGGAGCACAGGCCGAAGCTGATCGTGTGCGGCGCGTCCGCGTACTCGCGCGTGATCGAAGCCGACCGCTTCCGCGCGATCGCCGACGAGGTCGACGCCCTCCTCCTCTGCGACATGGCCCACATCGCCGGCCTCGTCGCGGCGGGCCTGCACCCGAATCCCGTCCCGCACTGCGACTTCGTCACGTCCACGACACACAAGACCCTGGCCGGGCCGCGCGCCGGGTTCGTCCTCTGCAAGGAGGAGCACGGGCTGGCTATCGACAAGGCGGTCTTCCCGGGCATGCAGGGCGGGCCGCTGCTCCACGTCATCGCCGCCAAGGCGACGTGCTTCAGGATCGCCGCCTCGGAGGCCTTCCGCGAGTACCAGGCCCAGGTCAGGGCGAACGCCGACGCGCTCGCCGAGGGCCTGATCGCGGGCGGGTTCGACCTGCTCACCGGCGGGACCGACAACCACCTCCTGCAGGTCGACCTGCGTCAGAGCGAGTGGACCGGCCGCGCGGCCGAGGAGCGCCTGCACGAGGTCAGGATCACCGCGAACCGCAACACCGTCCCGTTCGACGAGCGGCCGCCCATGGAGGCCTCGGGCATCAGGCTGGGAACGCCGGCCGTGACGATGCGGGGCTTCGACGAGGCCGACCTGCGCGAGGTCGCCGCGATCATGACCGGCGCGCTCGGCGACGGCGACGCCGGGGAGCTCCTCGGGCGCAGCGAGGCGCTCTGCGAGCGCCGTCCGCTCTACCCGGGCTATCGCGGGTATCCGGAGTACGTCGCGTGAGCGTCGCCACCGAGCGCGTCACCATCGTCGACCACCCGCTCGTCCGCCACAAGCTCGGGCTGCTGCGCGACGTCGAGACGCCGACGCAGATGTTCCGGCAGCTCGTCAACGAGGTCACGCTCCTCCTCACGTACGAGGCGACGAAGGACCTGGCGACCGAGGACGTCGAGATCGAGACGCCGCTCGAGCGAACGACCGTCCCGCGCATCTCGGGGAAGAAGGTGGCCGTCTGCCCGATCCTCCGGGCGGGGGTCGGGATGCTGGACGGCGTCCTGTCGCTCATCGCGGGCGCGAGGGTCGGCTTCATCGGCCTCTACCGGAACGAGGAGACGCTCGAGCCGGTGGAGTACTACGTCAAGCTTCCCGCCGACATCGCCGACCGCGACGTCATCATCCTGGACCCGATGCTCGCGACCGGGAACTCGACCGCCTCCGCCGTCGCAACGGTCAAGCGCGCCGGCGCCCAGTCGATCCGCCTGATCGCGATCATCGCGGCGCCGGAGGGCATCGAGCGGCTCCACGCGCTCCATCCCGACGTGCACGTCGTCATCGCGGCCGTCGACCGGGGGCTCAACGAGAAGGGCTACATCGTGCCGGGCCTCGGCGATGCGGGAGATCGGCTCTACGGGACGAAGTAGGCTGACGACTCACCCGTGCTGAACATCTTCACGGCACACATGGACGTCCTCTGGGGGTTCCTCGTCGCGCTCGCCGTCGTCCTCGTGCTCACGCCGGCGGTGGGTCGCGTCGCCCGCGTTCTCGGCGTCGTCGACGAGCCGGGAGAGCAGCGGCGGATGCACCTGCGGGCCGTGCCGCGGCTCGGCGGCCTCGCGATCTTCCTCGGGATCTTCATCCCGGCGCTCGCGTTCCTCGAGCTGACGCCCGCCTACCGGGGCATCCTCCTCGGCGCGGCGGTGGCGACGGCCGTCGGCATGGCCGACGACTTCCGCGGCCTCCCCTGGTGGGTCAAGCTCGGCGGCCAGATCGCCTCGGCGCTCATCGCCGTCTACTTCGGCGTCACCATCGAGCACTTCAGCTTCCCGCTCCTCGGGATCCACGAGCTGCCGGAGTGGCTCTCGGTCGTCGCCACGGTCGTCTGGATCGTCGGGATGATGAACGTCATCAACCTCCTCGACGGGATGGACGGTCTCGCGGCCGGGATCAGCGCCATCGCGGGAGGGACGTTCGCCGTCCTCGCGCTCTCGCTCGGCCGGCCCGAGGCGGCCGTCCTCTCGGCGATCGTCGCCGGCGCGTGCCTCGGCTTCCTGCGGCACAACTTCTACCCGGCCCGGATCTTCATGGGCGACTCGGGCTCCCACCTGCTCGGGTTCATCCTCGCGGCGGTCGCCATCCAGGGCGCGTTGAAGACGGCGGCGACGGTCGCCCTGCTCTTCCCGCTCCTCATCCTGGCCGTGCCGATCCTCGACACGTCGTTCGTGATCGCGAAGCGCCTGAAGTACGGGCGGCCGCTCCACGAGCCCACGCCGTGGCACCTCTACCACCGGTTCCGCAACATCGGCTTCTCGCAGACGCGCGCAGCGCTCTACTTCTACGTCTGGGGCCTCGTGCTCGCGGGCGGCGCGCTCGCCACGCGCTTCGTCCCGTTTCGCGCGCACGGCGAGTGGCACCTGTGGCCGACGCTCGCCGTCGTCGCGATCGCGCTCATCGTGATCGCGACGTCGCTCTACATGGTGATCCTGCTCGAGATCCTCAAGTTCTCGCGCGTGCGCACGTGGGTCGACCAGCGGCGGACCGGGGAGGACGAGGAGCGCACGCTGAAGAGCGCGTGAGCCCCCTGCAGGACGAGACGGAGGCAGCGGCCCGGCTCGCGTCCGAGCGGGCGCTGTCCTTCCTCGCGGAGCTCGACGAGCGCGCGGTGCTCGCGGACGGCGCGGCGGAGGCGGCCGGCCGCTTCGGCGGGCCTCTGCCAGAGGAGGGCGCGGGCGCCCTCGCCGCGATCGAAGAGCTTGCGGCCGCGACCGACGCGGCGACGGCGTCGCCCGGCCCGCGGTTCTTCCACTTCGTCACCGGCGGGGTCACGCCGGCGGCGCTCGGGGCCGACTGGCTGGCGACCGCGCTCGACCAGAACGCGTTCAGCTGGGTCGGCTCGCCGCTCGGGACGCGGCTCGAGACCGTGGCGCTCGACTGGCTGAAGGACCTCTTCGGGCTCCCGGCGGAGTGGGGCGGCGCCCTGACGACCGGGGCGACCGGCGCGAACCTCGCCGGGCTCGCGGCGGCGCGGCAGTGGTGGGGCGAGCAGCACGGCCGCGACATCGGAGCGGAGGGGCTCGCGGGCCTCCCGCCCGTGCCCGTCCTCTCGAGCGGGTTCGTCCATCCCAGCGCGGTCAAGGCGCTCGCCATCCTCGGGCTCGGACGCGAGCCGGTGCTGAAGTGCTCGCGCGACGCGGTCGGCCGCATCGACCTGCCCGGGCTCGCGACGGCCCTGCGCGAGCTGGACGGCGCGCCGGCGATCCTGATCGGCAACGCCGGGGAGGTCAACGCCGGCGAGTTCGACCCGATCGCCGAGCTGGCGGATCTCGCCGAGGAGCACGGCGCCTGGCTCCACGTCGACGGCGCCTTCGGCCTCTTCGCGCGGGTGTCGCCGCGGGTCGCGGCCCTCGCGGACGGCGTCGAGCGGGCCCACTCGGTTATCGCGGACGGCCACAAGTGGCTCAACGTCCCCTACGACTGCGGCTTCGCGTTCGTGCGCGATCCCGGGCTCCTGGCCAAGGTCTTCACGCTGTCGGCCGCCTACCTCCCGTCCGACGAGCCGGAGCCGACGTACGGCTACCTCGTGGCCGAGTCGTCGCAGCGCGCCCGCTCGCTCGCCGTCTGGGCCGCGCTCCGGGCGTGGGGCAGGGCCGGCTACCGCGAGCTCGTCGAGCGCAACCTCGACCTCGCGCAGCGGCTCGCCCGCGCGGTCGACGAGGCTCCCGACCTCGAGCGCCTCGCCGACGTCCCGCTGAACATCGTCTGCTTCCGCTACCGCCCTTCGGGCACCCCCGAGGAGGAGCTGAACGAGCTGAACGCCCGTCTCGGCGCGGCCGTCCTCGCGGACGGCCGGGTCTCGGTGGGGACGACGAGCTTCGGAGGCCTCGTGGCGTTCCGGCCGGCGATCGTCAACTGGCGCACGGACGAGGCGGACGTCGACCTCCTCGTCGCGGTCGTCCGCGAGCTCGGCGCCCTCCAGACCGGCACAAAGTAAGGCGCTTTTCCCATATTCAGAGGGTTTCGCCTGTCACGAGAGCCGGCGTCGGACTGATAGGCTGAGGCCGAATAAGATGCACCTCGTCGTGGCCGCCCTACGTTCGACGCCCGAGCCGAGCTAATGGCGGGCGCCCTCCTCACCCCGCGTGAGATGCCCGAGCGGCGCGCTCCCGTGCTGCTCGGCGGCGCGGTCGTGGCGCTCGCGCTCCCGCTCTTCCTCGTCGCCGGCTGGGACGTCCAGGGCTGGGCCCTCGGGGCCGTTCTCTGGGCGGCGAGCCAGGCCCTCGGGATCCTGTTCGCGCGTGTGGGCATCGGCGAGCCGACGCTGCGGGGCTCGGGCCTCGTCGCCTTCGGGATGATGGGGCGCGGGATGCTCCTGGGGGTCGCGCTCCTCGCCGTCGCGGCGACCGATTCGACCCTCGCGCTCGCCGGCGCGCTCGTCTACGCCGCCGCGTACAGCATCGAGCTGGGCGCGAGCCTCGCTCTGTACTTCTCCGGAGAGGCGAAGAGATGAACCTGCTCCTCGCCGCCTCCGGGGACTTCGACCCGCAGCACGAGTTCATCCTCGACCCGTGGGTCCCGATCGAGATCGGCCCGCTCGACCTCTCGATCAACAAGGCGGTCGTCTACCTCTGGCTGGGAGGGCTCCTCACCATCCTGCTCGGCGTCTGGCTCATGCGCTTCGGGCTCGCGCTGCGCCCCGACCGCCGGCAGACGACGGGCGAGTCGATCTACGAGCTCGTCCAGGAGCAGATCGCCGAGTCGAGCATTCCGGCGAAGGCGCTGCACCGCTGGTTTCCGTACGTCGCCTCGCTCTTCCTCTTCATCTGGGTGCTGAACATCATCGGCTTCGTCCCGCTCCCGATCTCGAGCGAGAAATACGAGGTCCTCGGAGTCGACCTGCCCACCTGGGGGATCTACGCGGCGACCGCGAACCTGAGCGTCACGCTCGCGCTCGCGCTCATCACCTTCGTCTCGACGCACGTGGAGGGCATCCGCTACAACGGCGCCCGCCGCTACTTCAAGAGCTGGATCCCCGAGGGCGCGCCGAAGCCGCTGCTGGTGCTGATCGTGCCGCTCGAGGTCATCTCCCAGTTCATGCGGCTGATCTCGCTCTCGGTGCGACTCTTCGCCAACATGCTCGCGGGCCACATGCTGATCCTCGTCATGCTCGGCCTGATCTTCATCTTCTCGGCCTGGTGGCTCATCCCCGGGGCCGTCCTCGTCAGCTTCGGGATCTACCTCTTCGAGGTCGTCATCGTCGTCACGATCCAGGCGTTCGTCTTCGCGCTGCTCTCGGGCATCTACATCGGCGCCGCGATCGAACCGGAACACTAAGGAGGAGTTCGTGGAAATCTTGCTCGCACAGACGACCGACGCCGGGCTGGCGGGACCTGGGGAAGGCCATCGCCTTCGGCGTCGGGGTCGGCCTCGGCGCGGTCGGCGCCGGCATCGGCATCGGCTACATCTTCGGCTCGATGATCCAGGCGGTCGCCCGCCAGCCCGAGCTCCGCGGCGAGCTCACCGGGATCCAGTGGCTCGGCTTCGCCCTCACCGAGGCCGTCGTCTTCTACGCGCTCCTCGGCGGGCTGCTCGCCTTCGTCCTCGTCTGATGGGTCACGCGCTCTCGCAGGCGTTCCTCTTCGCCCAGACCACGACGACGGAGGAGAGCGAAGGCTCGCTCATCGACGTCGTCCCGGGCCTCATGGTCTGGACGATCGTCACGTTCGTCCTCGTGCTCTGGTTTCTGCGGCGGTTCGCGTTCAGCCGCGTCCAGGCGCTGATCGACGAGCGCCGCGACCGCATCCGCGAGGCCCTCGACGAGGCCGACAAGGCGCGCGCCGAGGCGCGGGAGCTCCGCGAGCTGACCGCGAAGGAGCGCGAGGAGGCGAAGGCCCAGCGGGAGCAGATCCTCGACGAGTCGCGCCGCCAGGCGCAGCGCCAGCTCGACCTCGCGCGCGAGCAGGCCGACGCCGACCTGAAGGAGCGGCTCGAGAAGAACCGCGAGGAGCTCGACGCCGAGAACGCCCGGCTCCGCGAGCAGATCCGCAGGGACGTCGTCGAGCTCACCCTCCTCGCCTCCGAGAAGGTGACCGGGAAGGTGCTGGACGAGGATGACCAGCGCCGGCTGATCGACGAGACGATCGCCGAGGTCGACGTCAAGCAGATCGCGAGCGAGAACTGGACTAGATGGCCGCACCCCAGCGCGTGTACGCCGAGGCGCTCCTCGAGGCCGCCGGCGAGAAGGGGCGACTCGCCGAGGTCCGCGAGCAGCTGGCCGACTTCGTCGCCGCCGTGAGGGAGTCCGAGGAGCTCGCGCTCGTTCCTCCGCAACCCGCAGGTCGAGCCGCCGGTCAAGCGCGACGCGCTCGAGGCAGTGCTCGCAGGCGCCGACGAGCTGGTCCGCAACTTCCTCCTCCTCGTCGCCGAGAAGGGCCGCATCGCCGAGATCGACGAGATCGGGGACGAGTTCGAGCGGCTGATCGCCCGCGAGGCGCGCGTGCTCGAGCTCGAGGTGACGACGGCCGTCGAGCTCTCCGACGAGGAGGCGGCGAGAGTCGTGCGTCAGATCGAGGACGCGTCGGGCCGCCGCGTCGAAGCCACGCGGCGGGTCGATCCCGACATCATCGGCGGCATCGTCATCCAGGCCGGCTCGCAGCGCCTCGACGCGAGTGTGCGCGGCCGGCTGAACCGGCTCGGGCAGGACCTGGCGGCCAGAACCTAAGGAGAGAGCGTGAAGCTACGTCCCGAAGAGATCACGTCCATCCTCAAGCAGCGCATCGAGGACTACGACGTCGAGACCGACCTCGCCGAGGTCGGCACCGTCCTCGCCATCGGTGACGGCATCGCGCGCGTCTACGGGCTCGAGAGCTGCCTGACCCTGGAGATGCTCGAGCTCGAGCACGGCGTCACCGGCATCGCCCTCAACCTCGAGGAGGACAACGTCGGCGTCGCGCTTTTCGGCGACTGGCAGAAGGTCTCGGAGGGCGAGACCGTAAAGCGCACCGGCCGCGTCATCAGCGTCCCGGTGGGCGAGGAGCTGATCGGCCGCATCGTCAACCCGCTCGGCGAGCCGCTCGACGGGGCCGGCCCGATCGGCGCCAAGGAGACCCGCCTGCTCGAGTACAAGGCGCCCGGCGTCGTCAACCGCCAGCCGGTCAAGGAGCCGCTGCAGACGGGCATCAAGGCGATCGACTCGATGATCCCGATCGGGCGCGGCCAGCGGGAGCTCGTCATCGGCGACCGCTCCACGGGCAAGACGGCCATCCTCGTCGACACGATCCTGAACCAGAAGGGCCAGGACATGATCTGCGTCTACGTGGCGATCGGGCAGAAGGCCTCCACCGTGGCGCAGGTGTACGAGCGCCTCAAGGAGGCCGGCGCGATGGACTACACGATCATCGTCACGGCCTCCGCGACGGAGGCGGCGCCGATCAAGTGGATGGCGCCGTACGCAGGGTGCGCCATGGGCGAGTACTTCCTCTACAACGGCAAGCACGCTGTCTGCATGTACGACGACCTCTCGAAGCACGCCGACGCGTACCGGCAGATGTCGCTCCTCCTGCGCCGGCCGCCCGGCCGCGAGGCGTTCCCGGGCGACGTGTTCTACCTCCATTCGCGCCTGCTCGAGCGCGCCTGCAAGCTCTCGGACGAGCTCGGAGCCGGCTCCCTGACGGCCCTGCCCGTGATCGAGACGCAGGCGGGCGACGTGTCCGCGTACATCCCGACCAACGTCATCTCGATCACGGACGGACAGATCTTCCTCGAGTCCGACCTCTTCTTCTCGGGCGTGCGCCCGGCGATCAACGTCGGGATCTCGGTTTCCCGCGTGGGCGGGAACGCGCAGACCAAGGCGATGAAGAAGGTCGCCGGCCGGCTCCGACTCGACCTCGCGCAGTACCGCGAGCTGGAGGCCTTCGCGCAGTTCGGCTCCGAGCTCGACGCGCAGACCCAGCGCACCCTGGCGCGCGGCGTGCGGATGGTGGCGACGCTCAACCAGCCGCAGTACGCGCCGTGGCCGCTCGAGGAGCAGGTCGTCGCCATCTTCGCCGGCATCCAGGGCTACCTGGACGACATCCCGCCGGCCCAGGTTCCGCGGTTCCAGGAGGAGCTGCGCGAGCTCCTGCGGACGGAGGGCTCCGTCTACGCCGGCATCCGCGAGTCCGGGGACCTCCCGGACGAGGCGCAGGAGGCCGCGAAGGCGGAGATCGAGAGGTTCAAGGAGAGCTTCGCCGTGCACGAGGAAGCGGGGGTCGCGGGAGCCGCGTAGCGCGCGATGGCCACCGTCCAGGACATCAAGCGGCGGCTCCGCTCCGTCCGGAACACCAGCAAGATCACGAAGGCGATGGAGCTCGTCGCGGCCGCGAAGCTGCGCCGCGCCGAGGCGCGGATCGCCGCGCTCCGGCCCTACGCCGAGCGCATGACCGAGCTCATGGTCGGCACCGCGCGCGCCACCCCGTCGCGCGGGTTCCCGCTCCTCGAGGAGCGGGAGGACGTGCGGGCCGTGGCGATCCTGCCCCTGACCGGCGACCGCGGGCTCGCGGGCGCCTTCAACGGCCAGATCCTGCGACGCGCGCTCCAGCTCGAGCGGGAAGTGCGGGCCGGCGGAGCCGACGTGCGCTGGGTGGTCGTCGGGAAGAAGGGACGGTCGACGCTCCGGTTCCGCCGCTACGCGATCGAGCGGGCCTGGGTGGACTTCACCGACCGGCCGGGCTACGCCGACGCCGTCGCGATCGCCCACACGCTGGCGGACCTCTTCACCGAGCGCGAGGTCGACCGCGTCGTCATCGTCTACAACCACTACGTCTCGCCCCTGACGCAGACGGTCGTCGTCGAGGACGTGCTCCCGATCCCGCGCACCCTCCTCGAGGAGGAGGAGAAGAGCGCCTACGAGATCGCGCTCGAGGGGGATTTCATCTACGAGCCCGAGCCCGAGCAGATCCTCGCCCGCCTGCTTCCGACCTACCTGCAGACGACCGTGTTCCGCGCGCTGCTCGAGTCGACGGCCTCCGAGCACGGGGCGCGCATGACGGCGATGCGGAACGCCTCGAAGAACGCCGGCGAGCTGATCGACAGCCTCACGCTCGACATGAACCGCGCGCGCCAGTCCGAGATCACCCAGGAGATCCTCGAGGTGGTCGCCGGCGCGGATGCGCTCACGCAGTAGGGCCGCCGCGGCCGTGGACGCTCGCTGGGGAGTGGACTACACTCCTTCCGTTGCAGCCTAGGAGCAGATGGCCTCTGTAGCACCCGAGACCTCGACGGCGGTCGAGACTGCCGGAATGGCCCTCGAGCACGCCGAGATCGAGGGAAAGTCGCCGCGCCAGCTCTTCTGGGAGCGGTTCCGGAAGGACAGGACCGCCGTTGGCAGCCTCATCTTCCTCGTCGTTCTCACGGCGCTGGCGATTCTCGCCGGGAGTGATCTCGAGGAAGCTCATCCACCACGGGACCGAACGAGCTCTTCCAGACCGAGATGCTCGACGACTTCGGGCTGCCGAAGGGGCCGAACAGCGACTTCCTCTTCGGGGCGGACCTCTCCGGCCGGGACGTCTTCGTCCGGATCCTCTACGGGGCGCGCGCCTCACTCGAGGTCGCGCTCGTAGCGACGTTCATCGCGGTCGTCATCGGGACGATCGTGGGCATCGTCGGCGGGTACTTCCGAGGCTTCACCGACACGGTGGTCTCGCGGGTTATCGACCTCATCCTCGCCCTTCCGCTCCTGCTCTTCGCCATCGGCATCGTCGCCGCGTGCGGCTCGTCGAAGGAGGGCTGCCTCGGCGGGCTACGTCCAGCCGGGGAAGACCCTCGTCATCTTCATCATCGCGCTTTTCAGCTGGCCGTACATCGCACGGATCATCCGCGGCAACGTGCTCTCGATCCGCGAGAAGGAGTTCATCGAGGCGTCCCAGTCCCTCGGGGCCTCGAACATGCGGATCATGTCGCGCGACGTCCTTCCGAACCTCGTCGCCCCGATCATCATCTACACGACGCTCCTCATCCCGAGCAACATCCTCTTCGAGGCCGCGCTCTCCTTCCTCGGGCTGGGCCTGCCACCTTCGCACGCCCGTCCTGGGGGCGGATGCTGTCCGACGCGTCGGGAGCGTTCGACGTCGCCTGGTGGCTCATGCTCTTCCCGGGGCTCTTCCTCGTCGCCACGGTGCTCGCGTTCAACCTGCTCGGCGACGGGCTCCGGGACGCGCTCGATCCGAGGACGGGCCGCTGAAGGACTGCCGCAGGCCGGAGGCTAACTTTCGGGCGGGGTTGCCGTCCACTTCTTTCGGTAGTGCACGGGTCCCGAGCGCCGGAGCGGCGGCTCAGGGGCGGACGAACCATGCGGAAACGGCAGAAAGGGTGTGACGTGAGACGAAGACGACTTGCAATGACTTCTCGCGCTGGCGTCGGCGTTGGCGCTCGCCGTCGTGGCGTGCGGAGGCGACGACGACGAGGCGGCTCGGCCGGGGGCGGCGAAACCGAGCACCGCGGGCGCAGGCGACAGCCGGGCGGGACGTACCGCGTCGACGTCGAGACGTCCTTCGACTTCACCTCGGACTTCGATCCGACCGCCGAGTACACCGCGGTCGGCTGGAGCTTTTACAACCTCCTGCTCCGGAAGCTCATGAGCTACAAGCTGGAACGGCCGGGTCGGCGGGAAACGAGTCCATGCCCGACCTCGCCGCCGACCCGCCCGAGGTCTCTGAGGACGGCCTCACCTACACCTTCACGCTGAAGGACGGGATCATGTTCGGACCGCCGCTGAGCCGCGCGATCACGTCGGAGGACGTCAAGTACGCGTTCGACCGCCTCGCGAACCCCGACATCGGCGCCTTCGGCTACCCGCTCTATTACGAGGTGATCACGGGCTTCAAGGCGGTCGCGGACGGCAAGGCGAAGTCGGTCTCGGGCATCGAGACGCCCGACGACAAGACGATCGTCTTCCACCTGACAAGCCGGCCGGCGACTTCCTCTACCGGCTCGCGATGGCCGCGGCGGGGCCGGTGCCCGAGGAGGTCGCGGGGTGCTTCACGAAGGCGGGCGACTACGGTCGCTACGTGATCTCCTCGGGCCCGTACATGATCGAGGGCTCGGACCAGCTCGACATGACGAGCTGCGACACGATGAAGCCGATCTCCGGGCTACAACCCGGAGAAGCCAGCTGATCCTCGTCCGCAACCCCGACTACGACCAGGCGGACGCGACGACGTCCGCAAGAACTACCCGACCGGTTCGACTTCGAGATCAACTCGAACAACGAGGACTGCTTCGACAAGACCAAGGCAGCGCAGATCGAGGACAACCTCTGCAGCGAGACGGGCAAGGATCGATCAAGGAGTACACCGAGAACCCGGACCTCGAGGGCCTGCTCAAGGCCAACCCGGACGACGGGCGTCTTCTACCTGGTACGATGAACCTGCGACTGCCGCCGTTCGACGACATCCACGTGCGGAAGGCCGTGAACCTCGTCATGGACAAGAACGCGATGATCCAGAGGCCTGGGGTGGCCCGACGGTCGGTGAGCCGGCGACGCACATCACTCCCGCCGACGATGTCTGCCGTCGGAGCTCGAGGGCTACGACCCGTACGAGACCACCGACTTCGCGGGCGACGTCGAGGCCGCCAAGGAGGAGATGAAGCAGTCGAAGTACGACACCGAACCAGGACGGCGTCTGCGACGCACTCGAGTGCAACGACGTCCTCAACATCACGGGCAACACCGAGCGCGACAAGAGTCTGGTGCCGATCATCGAGGATCGACTCGCCAAGATCGGCATCACGCTCAAGACCCGCAGCTCGACGACCCGTACGAGTTCATCTTCACGCCCGACGGAGCAAGGTGCCGTTCAGCGGCACCGCGGGCTGGGGCAAGGACTACGCCGACGCGTTCACGTACTTCCTCTACCTGTTCGACGGACGGGCGATCACGCCCGACTTCACCTACAACGAGCCGCTCGTCGGCCTGACCGAGGACCAGGCCAAGGAGATGGGGATCGACTATCCCGCAAGGCGGCGTCCCGAGCGTCGACGCCGACATCGACGCGTGCATCGCGATCGAGGACGACGACCGAGCGGACGACACTGCTGGGGCGACCTCGACAAGAAGGTCATGGAAGAGGTCGTTCCGTGGGTCCCGTGGATCTGGCGGAACTACACGAACATCGATCAGCGAGCGCGGTGACCGAACGTGGGACTTCGACCAGTCGACCGGCATGCAGGCCTGGCCCCAGGTCGCCGTCGACCAGTCGAAGCAGACAGGACTAAGCGGAAGCCACGGTGGGCGCCCCCGGCGGGGGGCCCACCCTCCCTTCGGGGCGGAAGGCAAGGAGCGGCGGTATCGTGGGAAGAGGATGAGCTAAGGTGGGCGGCCTACATCGTCCGACGGATCCTCTGGTCGGTCGTTCGTCGTCCTCGTCGTCACGGTGCTCACCTTCCTCATCTTCTACGTCCTGCCGCCAGGCGACCCTGCCCGCCGCTTCGCCGGCAAGGCGCCGACGGCGGAGACGATCGCCGACGGTCAGGGAGGAGTTCGGGCTCGACAAGCCCTGGTACGAGCAGTACGGGCTCTTCGTCAAGAACCTCGTCACGGGTGACGAGTACGGCTGGCCCGGCCTCGGCTATCTCCTACGACACCGGAGTCCCCGTGAGGGCCGAGCTCATCGAACCGGCTGCCCCGGACGCTCTTGCTCGCGATCGGCGCCGCGATCCTGTGGGCGATCATGGGCATCACGATCGGCGTCATCTCGGCCATCAAGCGAGGCGGCGAGCATCGACCGGGCTGCCATGGGCTTCGCCCTCTTCGGCGTGTCCGCGCCCGTCTTCTGGCTCGGCCTCGTCGCCCTCTATCTCTTCGCCGAGACTGGCGGCGGACGAGCGACTCCAGTTCCTGCCCGGGACCGGCTACGTGCCGTTCGCGGAGAGCCCGAAGGAGTGGTTCACCCACCTGATCATGCCCTGCTTCGTCCTCTCGCTGCTCTACGCAGCGTTCTACGCGCGGATGACGCGAGGGAGCCTGATCGAGACGATGGGCGAGGACTACATCCGCACGGCGCGGGCGAAGGGCCTGTCCGAGCGTGACGTGATCGTGAAGCATGGCCTGCGCGCGAGCCTGACGCCGATCGTGACGATGTTCGGGATGGACGTCGCGCTCCTCATCGGCGGGGCTGTGATCACCGAGACGGTCTTCAACTGGCAGGGTGTCGGCTCCTGGGTGCTCACCGCGACCTTCAACTCGAACCTGCCCGTGGTCGTCGCAGTCGTCCTCCTCGGCGCCGTCTTCGTCGTCCTGTTCAATCTGCTCGCGGATATCGCCTACGCGTACCTCGACCCGCGGGTTCGGTACCAGTGAGCACGCACGTCGGCGAGGTCCTGCTCGACGTTCGCGAGCTCAACGTCGAGTTCCCGACGCCCGACGGCGTCGTCCAGGCCGTCGACCGGCTCTCGTTCTCGCTGAGCCGCGGGGAGACGCTCGGCATCGTCGGCGAGTCCGGCTCGGGCAAGAGCGTCACGAATCTCGCCTTGCTCGGGCTGATCAGAGGGCGCTCGGTCTCCGGGGAGATCCTCTTCAAGGGCCGCGACCTGCTCACGATCCGCCGGAGGAGCTCATGAAGATCAGGGGCAAGGAGATCGCGATGATCTTCCAGGACCCGTTCGCGTGCCTGCATCCGATGTACCGGGTCGGGGACCAGATCGTCGAGGCGATCCGGGTACACGAGGACGTCCCGAAGAAGCAGGCCGAGGAGCGCGTCGTCGAGCTCTTGAGGCGGTCGGGATCCCCAGGCCGCGCGAGCGTTTCGCGACTACCCGCACCAGTACTCGGGCGGCATGCGACAGCGCGCGATGATCGCGATGGCGCTCGTGAACAACCCGGACATCCTCATCGCGGACGAGCCGACGACCGCGCTCGACGTGACCGTCCAGGCGCAGATCCTCGAGCTGATCGACCGCGTCAAGCACGAGTTCAACATCGGAGTGATCCTCATCACGCACGACCTCGGCGTGGTCGCGGAGGTCGCGCAGACGGTCATGGTCATGTACGCGGGGCGTTCGATCGAGCTGGGCTCGAGAGATGCCGTGTTCGACCAGCCTCTCCACCCCTACACGTGGGGGCTGCTCGAGTCGATCCCGCGCGTGGAGCAGAAGGCATCCAGGCTCATCGCGATTCACGGATCGCCGCCCTCGCTGATCCACGTGCCGCCAGGGTGCCCCTTCCACCCGCGCTGCCCCCATCGCTTCGGTCGCTGCGACAAGGAGCGGCCCGAGTTTCGCGACCGCGGGAGCGGGCACGCGGAGGCCTGTCACCTCTCTCCGGACGAGAAGCGGCACCTCTGGGCCGAGCGGGAGGCCCGCATGACCGAGGTGGCGGTGTGAGCCAGTCGGCGACCCTCACCGCCCCCGAGTCGGGTCGACGGACTCGAGCGAGCCCCTTCTCGAAGTCGCGCACCTCGACGAAGTGCTTCCCGATCCACCGGGGTCTTCTGCAGCGCACCGTCGGGCACGTGCACGCGGTCGAGGACGTCAGCTTCACGATCCGCCGCGGCGAGACGCTCGGCCTCGTCGGCGAGTCCGGCTCCGGGAAGTCGACGACCGCCCGCCTCGTGCTCAAGCTGCTCGAGCCGACGAGCGGGTCGATCACGCTTCGATGGGCGAGGACATCACGCGGCTACGGCAGGCGCGAGGATGCGCCTCTGCGCCGCGAGATGCAGATCGTCTTCCAGGATCCGTACTCGTCGCTGAACCCGCGGCAGACGGTCGGCCAGATCGTCGGCGCGCCCTACGCGATCCACGGCACGGAGGGCTCGAAGAAGCGCGGAGGTCCAGGAGCTCATGGACCTCGTCGGCCTGAACCCGGAGCACTACAATCGGTACCCGCACGAGTTCTCGGGCGGCCAGCGGCAGCGCATCGGCGTCGCGCGCGCGCTCGCGCTCAGCCCGAAGCTGATCGTCTGCGACGAGCCGGTGTCGGCGCTCGACGTCTCCATCCAGGCGCAGATCCTCAACCTCCTCGAGGGGCTCCAGCGACGACTTCGACCTGACGTACCTCTTCATCTCGCACGACCTCGGGGTCGTGCGGCACATGTCCGACCGGATCGCCGTCATGTACCTCGGGCAGATCGTCGAGGTCGCCGAGCCGACGAGCTCTACGAGAACCCGAAGCACCCGTACACGGCGGCGCTCTCTCTCCGCCGTGCCCAGGGTCGGGCCGACCGGCGGCCAGGGCGAGCCGGATCGTGCTCCGAGGGGACGTGCCCTCTCGCCGTCGACCGCCGCCGGGATGCCCGTTCCACCCCCGCTGCCCGAAGGCGCGCCTGGTTACCGGCCGTACGGACGAGGTGCCCGAGATCTGCCGCACGGACATCCCGTCCGTTGGCGACGGTCGAGCAGGACCACTACGCGGCCTGCTGGTATCCCTCGAGCGCGGCGAGCGAGCTCAGCGAGCGGCGCACGTCTAACCGTCCGCCGCTTTCGGTCGTCGGAACGGACATGAGCAGGCATCTCTCGCTGGGCGCGGGCTGCGAGCGGGCACGCGAATGGGCGTCTCTCGAGCTCGACGACGAGCTCTCGCAGCTCGAGCGAGGAGCTCCTGGCGGGGCACCTGCGGCGTCTGCGACGCGTGCGCAGCGTTCGCGCGACCGGACGTGGGCGTGACGACCTAGTCGCGCACTCCGCTCGGCTCCCGAGCGGCAGCTCCCGTCCGGCCCGTCCGCTCGCCCCAGGACGAGCGCGGCGCGTCGCTCTGTCGGGACGCCGCGCCACGCTGGCGCTCGCGGCGGGGCTCGGCGTGCTCGCGGTCGCTGATCCGCCGCCGGCCGGCACTCGCTCCCGGCGCCCCGGTCGGGTTGCTCGTCGAGCCGCCGAACCCGTCGCGCGCCCAGGACAACCGATCCCGCGGCCTAGCCCGGCAGTGGCGAGCGGAGGCCTCCCGCGTGGCCCCAGGCCGGGACTTCCAGCCGGCCTCATCGTCATCCAGAGCGGATGCCCGTCCAGCCGACGCTCATCGCGTCGCACGTATGACAGCTCGACCACGCCGCCCGGGTGGCGGCGGCGTGTTCGAGCGCGGCGGTCCGGCGCGGGAGCTCTCGCGGCGCCCGGCAACTCCGCTGCCGACCAGGCGAGCCCTGTGGCCGCGCTCGTCTGGCGAGCGCGCTGGCTCGGGGCTGGGCCTCGGCTAGACTACGCGCGAGAATCGAGACCGGGAGACTCATGGCCCAGAAGGCGTCCGACGAACGTCGGCAAGATCGTCGAGATCAAGGGCGTCGTCATCGACGTCGTCTTCTCCGGCGAGCTTCCCGCGATCTACAACGCGCTGCGGATCCAGGTGCCCGAGGCCGGCGGACGGCCCGCGATCGACCTGATCGCCGAGGTGCAGCAGCACCTGGGGAACGACCGCGTGCGCGCCGTCGCGATGGACGCGACCGACGGCATTCCCCGCGGTGCCGACGTCGAGGACACGGGCGCGGCGATCTCGGTTCCCGTCGGGCAGCTCACCCTCGGGCGGATCTTCAACGTCCTCGGCGAGCCGATCGACGAGGGAGAGGCGGTCTCCGGGGAGCGGTGGCCGATCCACCGCGCCGCGCCCGCCTTCGAGGAGCTCGAGCCCACCGTCCAGATCTTCGAGACCGGCATCAAGGTCATCGACCTGCTCGCGCCGTACGTGAAGGGCGGCAAGGTCGGCCTCTTCGGCGGTGCGGGCGTGGGCAAGACGGTCCTCATCCAGGAGCTGATCCGCAACATCGCCGCCGAGCACGAGGGGCTCTCGGTCTTCGCAGGCGTGGGCGAGCGCTCGCGCGAGGGCAACGACCTCTGGATCGAGATGACCGAGTCGGGCGTGATCGAGAAGACCGCCCTCGTCTTCGGCCAGATGAACGAGCCTCCCGGCGCGCGGCTCCGCGTGGGCCTCTCCGGCCTGACGATGGCGGAGTACTTCCGCGAGGAGGGCCAGGACGTCCTCCTCTTCATCGACAACATCTTCCGCTTCGTGCAGGCTGGCTCCGAGGTCTCCGCGCTCCTCGGCCGGATGCCGTCCGCCGTGGGCTACCAGCCGACGCTCGCCACGGAGATGGGCCAGCTCCAGGAGCGGATCACGTCCACGAGGAAGGGATCGGTCACGTCCGTCCAGGCGATCTACGTCCCGGCGGACGACCTCACCGACCCCGCCCCGGCGAACACGTTCGCCCACCTCGACGCGACGACGGTGCTCTCGCGCTCGATCGCGGAGCAGGCCATCTACCCGGCCGTCGACCCGCTCGACTCGTTCTCGCGCGCGCTCCAGCCGGACATCGTCGGCGAGGAGCACTACGAGACCTCGACGCGGGTCCAGGAGATCCTCCAGCGCTACAAGGACCTCCAGGACATCATCGCCATCCTCGGGATGGACGAGCTGTCCGACGAGGACAAGGTCACCGTCCAGCGGGCGCGCAAGGTGCAGCGCTTCCTCTCCCAGCCGTTCTTCGTCGCCGAGGCGTTCACCGGCACGGAGGGCAAGTACGTGCGCCTCGCGGACACGATCAAGGGCTTCGGGGAGATCATCGACGGGAAGCACGACGAGCTTTCCGAGCAGGCCTTCTACATGGTCGGCACGATCGACGAGGCCGTCGAGCAGGCGCGCCGCATGGCCGGCGAGGACGAGCCTCCGGCCGAGGAGAAGGGCGAGGAGGCGGAGCCCGAGCCCGAGCGCGAGGCCGAGGCAGAGCCCGCGGCGGTGTAGGCGCGGCGGATGGCGACGAAGGAAGGCGCGGTCCGGACGTTCGACCTCTCGCTCGTGACGCCCGAGGGCGCCGCGTACGAGGGCGAGGCGGAGATGGTCATCGTCCCCGGAGACGCGGGGGAGATCGGCGTCCTCGCCCGCCATGCGCCCCTGGTCGCGATGCTCAGGGCCGGGGAGATCCGCATCAAGGCGCGCGGCGAGTGGCAGACGTTCGCCGCGGGCGCCGGGCTACTTCAAGGTGCAGCAGGATCGGGCGCTCGTCCTCGTGGACGACGCCGTGCGCGCCGAGGAGATCGACGTCGAGGAGGCGCGCCGCGAGGCCGAAGAGGCTCGCCGCCTGCTCCAGCGGGCGGATGCCGGCGAGGAGGCGATGGACCGCTGGCAGATCGAGCAGCGCCTCCGGCACGCCGAGAACAAGATCGCGGTGGCGGGCCGCGGCTAGCCGCCGGGGACGAGACGAGGAGCCGGGCATGAAGGCCTACGCACCGGGGATCTATCCGCGCTCGGAGGCGCTCGTCCAGGCGACGCGCGACCTCGACCGCGGGCGCGTCGCCGCCGAGGCCGTCGAGGACCAGCGTCGCAAGGACGCCGAGGCGCTTCTCGCCGCCCAGGAGGACGCCGGGCTCGACCTCCTGACCGACGGGCTGCTCGCCTGGCAGGACCTCTTCCGGCCGCTGGCCGAGCGGAGCTCCGGTCTCGAGGCGCGGCCGCTGACGCGCTTCCTCGACACGAACACCTTCTATCGCGCGCTCCTCGTCGAGGGCGAGCCGAGGCTCGGCGAGCCCGTCCCGGCTCCCGACCTGCCGCCAGGCCGCTGGCTCGCGACGCTCCCGGCCCCGCTCGCGCTCTCGCGCGCGGCGGGCGGGAGGGCGTCCGCCCAGGCGCTCGCCGCCAACGTCCTCGCGCCGCAGATCGAGGCCGACGCGGCAGCGGGCTGCGCCCTGGTCGTCCTCTCCGACCCCTTCCTCGCGCGCGAAGGTGGGATCGACGAGGCGGTCGCCGGCCTCCGCGAGCTCCCGACCGGGGTACCGCTCGTCCTCCAGCTTCCCTTCGGAGATGCGGCGGGCGCGCTCGACGCCCTCGTCGACGCGCCCGTGGCGGCCGTGGGCGTCGACTTCTACGCGACCGCGCTCGAGGCCGTGCCCGAGGACTATCCGAAGGAGATCGCAGCCGGGGTCGTCGACGCCCGCTCCTCGGCGCTCGAGGCGCCCGAGGAGCTGGCGGGCTTCGTCGACGCCCTCCTCGAGCGGCGCCCGGCGGGGATCTCGCTGACGACGAGCGGCGACCTCCAGTTCGTCCCCGAGCCGATCGCGCGCGAGAAGCTCCTCCGCCTGGGCCGCGCGGCCGCGCTCGTCCGCGAGAGGGTGGCCGCGTGAGCGACGACGTCCGCTTCACGACGCGGGAGATCGGGAGCCTCGGCAAGCCTTCCTGGCGGGTCAAGGCCTTCGCCGGGCGGCCGCTCGGCGAGGACGACGTCCGGGAGGCCGAGCGGTGGGGGCAGCGTCTCGAGGTCGAGGGCCACGAGGAGCTCGTCGAGATGCTCGCCAACGGGAGCCTCGACCTCGCGGCGGTCGACGACTGGGCCGCGCGGTACGGGCTCAGGCTCCTCGAGAAGGCGGGCCTCGACGTCGTCTACGACGGCGAGCAGCGCCGCACGGAGATGTACGACCACGTGGCGGCCTTCGCGGACGGCTTCGAGCAGCGGGGAACCGTGCGGAGCTTCGACAACAAGTACTACGCGAAGGCGGCGGTGGTCGAGCGGCCGTCCGCGGACGGGCCGCAGGACGTCGAGGAGTTCCGGTTCGTCGCGGAGCACACGGACCGGCCGGTGAAGGTGCCGCTCACGGGCGCCTACACGATGGTGGACTGGTCCTACGACGAGCACTACGCGCGCGACGGCGCGCTCGGGGGCTCGGCGGCGCGGCGCTACGAGGCGCGCCGGGAGTTCGTCGAGGACGTCGCGGAACGGGTCATCCGCCCGAACGTCGTCGGGCTGGTCGAGGCCGGCGCGGAGTGGATCCAGATCGACGAGCCCGCGGCGACGACGAAGCCCGCCGAGGTGCCGCTGGTCGTCCTCGGCTTCAACGCGGCGCTGCGCGACGTCGGGGCGAAGAAGCGCTCGATGCACATCTGCTTCTCGGACTACTCGGCGCTCTGGCCGCACGTGCTCGAGCTCGAGGACTGCCTGGAGCTCCAGCTCGAGTTCGCCAACCGCGACTCGCGCGAGCTCGGCACGAAGGACGAGGACCGGCCCGGCTACGCGGACACGCTCGCCCTCTTCGCCGAGCACGGGTACCCGGGAGTCGGCCTCGGGGTGCTCGACATCCACTCCGACTTCGTCGAGCCGGCCGAGCTCGTCCGCGACCGCATCCTCTACGCCGTCGAGACGCTGGGCGGCCCGGAGCGCATCCAGGTCAACCCCGACTGCGGCCTGCGCACCCGGAGCTGGGACGTCGTCTACGAGAAGCTGTCGAACATGGTGGAGGGCACCCGCCTCGCGGAGGACGTCCTCAACCGCGCCCACGCCGGGAGGGCGTGAGCCTCCGCCGACGGCGCGGGCCTCGCGGACCGCGGAGGAGTCCGTCCGGGGGGCGTAGAACCGAGACGCGACGACCGTGAGCTTCGGTATCCTCCTTGCGTCGCCGCCAGGCGACTTTTCGTAGATGCGGACGACCCAGAAGAGACGCAGCTTCGGGTCGGCGAACGGCAACGGCGTCTCGCCGCCGGCACCGCCGATCCCGCCCGAGCCCCCGCAGGCGCGGCCCGTCACCCCTCCCTCGGGGGCGCCGTCCCCTCGTTCGTCCTACCGGGTCCGGCGGAACCCGATCCGCCTCCTCGGCAAGGTCGTGATGTGGCTGATCATCACCGTCCTCGTGGCCGTGGGTGCGCTCGCGGGGGGCGTGAAGCTCTACTTCGACTACAGCGTCGCCGCGATCCGGCCTCACTCGAAGGAGGTCATCGCGGCGCAGGAGATCCTCGAGGCGCCCACCGCCGGGCAGCCCGCCACGGCGATCGTGATCGGCTACGACAAGCGCGCGGGCGAGATCGAGGCGGGATCGCGGTCCGACACGGTCATGCTCGTCCGCATCGACCCGAAGAAGAACGTCGTCTCGATGCTGTCGTTCCCGCGCGATCTCATCGTCGACATCCCGGGATGCTCGGGGCACCCGTCCTGGAGCGGCCGCATCAACGAGGCGTACGCCTACTGCGGCCCGCGCGGGACGCTGGCGACCGTGAAGCAGCTCACCGGGTTGCCCGTCAACTACATGATCACGGTGAACTTCAAGGCGTTCCAGCGGATCGTCGACAAGCTCGGCGGCGTCTACATGGACGTCGACCACCGCTACTTCAACGACAACTCGACCCTCGCCGCGGGCTCGACCTACGCGAAGATCGACCTCAAGCCGGGCTACCAGCACCTCGACGGCAGCCAGGCGCTCGACTTCGTGCGCTTCCGCCACACCGACTCCGACCTCCTGCGCGTGGTGCGGCAGCAGGAGTTCGTCAAGGCGTTCAAGCAGCAGGTCTCCGACACGTGGTCGCTCTTCCAGCTGCCCGGGGTCGTGAAGGCGATCACGGAGAACGTCGAGGTGGCCAAGGGCGGGAAGAAGGCGCTCGATCCGGACGAGGTGATCAGCTACGCGCGGGCCCTCTACAGCCTCCCCGCCGGAGGGTTCCAGCAGGTGCCGCTCGAGAACGTCTCGGGCTACAACGAGCTCTCCGTCTCGCGAGGCCGATCTCCAGGATGCCGTCCAGCGCTTCGAGAACCCGGACGTGCGCGCGCCCGAGAAGGCGATCACCGTGGCCACGGGCGGGAAGCCGAAGGAGGAGAGCGGCCCGCCGCCCTCGCAGGTGACCGTCGAGGTCCTGAACGGGAACGGCGTCGCCGGCGCGGCCGACGACGCCGCGTACCGGCTCGGGCAGATCGGCTACAAGGCCGCGAACGGCGGGAACGCGGACAACTTCGACTACTTCCACACGACCGTCTACTACGACCCCGCCGTCCCCGACGCGGACCTCGCCGCGAAGCGGATGGCCGACCTCTTCGGCGACGCCGACGCCGAGCAGGCACCGGCGAACGAGAAGCTCGAGTCGATGCTCCGCGTCGTCGTCGGGAAGACCTTCCAGGGCACCCTCGGCCCGGCGCCGCGGGACACGACGCCGGAGCGGCAGAAGCCGACCGTCGTCAGCGACGACTCCGTCGCCCCGCTCCTGCGACCGCTCCGGAAGCAGACGCGCTTCACGATCATGGCTCCGACCGTCAAGGACTCGAGCTCCTCGCTCTCGACCCTCGAGGGCGTCCGCGCCTACCGGCTCGCCGACCACCGCGCCCTGCGCATCACGTACGAGACGGGGAACGAGTACTGGGGCATCCAGGAGACGAACTGGACCGACCCGCCGCTCCTCGAGGGCCCGACGCTCGAGCGGACGATCAAGGGCCGTCTCTACAAGCTCTACTTCAGCGGCTCGAAGCTCCACGCCATCGCGTTCGAGCAGGACGGAGCCGTGTACTGGGTCGTGAACACGCTCCTGAACAAGCTCTCGAACGAGACGATGATCGCCATCGCCGAGGGCCTCAGGCCTCTCGGCCGATCCTAGGCCCGGGCGTGGATCGCGAGCCCCTCGGGGTCGTCGGGGCGGGCTGGGTCGGCCTCATCACCGCGGCGGGGTTCGCCGAGCTCGGCCACGAGGTCGTCGTTCGAGACGTCCTTCCCGACCGCATCGCCGCTCTCGAGGCCGGCGAGGTGCCGATCCACGAGCCGGGCCTCGACGAGGCGCTGGCCCGCAACCGCTCGCGCCTTCGGTTCACGCTCGACATGGCCGACCTCCCCGCGTCCGGGGTCGTGTTCGTGTGCGTGGGGACGCCGTCCACGCCGTCCGGGGATGCCGACCTCTCGGCCGTCTGGCAGGTGCTCGACGAGCTGCCGCGCGGGGACGACGGCCTTCTGCTCGTCATGAAGAGCACCGTCCCCGTCGGCACGGGCGCCCGGGTGCGCCAGCGCCTGGACGAGCGCGGGCTCGGCCACGTCGGCTACGCCTCGAACCCCGAGTTCCTGGCCGAGGGGACGGGCCTCGACAACTTCGCGCGGCCCGACCGGGTCGTCGTCGGCGCCGACGACGTTGCTCACGGCGACCGGGTCGCTGCGCTGTTCGAGCCGCTCGGCGTCCCGATCGTGCGCACCGACGTCGCCTCCGCCGAGATGATCAAGCTCGCCTCGAACGCCGCGCTGATGACGCGCGTGAGCTTCATCAACGAGATCGCGAACGTCTGCGAGCTCGTCGGTGCCGACGTCGAGCAGGTGGCCCTCGGCGTGGGCCTCGACCACCGCATCGGGCCGCACTTCCTGCGCGCCGGGATCGGGTACGGGGGCTCCTGCTTCCCCAAGGACGCCTCCGCCCTCAAGCAGCTCGCCGCCAACTCCGGCTACCACTTCCAGCTCCTCAGCGCCGTGATCGACGTGAACGAGCTCCAGAAGCGGCGGGTCGTCCAGAAGCTCCAGGCCCGCCTCGGCTCGCTCAGCGGCAAGGTCGTGACGCTCCTCGGCCTCGCCTTCAAGGCGAACACGAACGACCTGCGCGAGGCGCCGAGCCTCGTCCTGGCGCCCCGGCTGGCGGCCGAGGGCGCAGTCGTCCGCGCGTGGGACCCGGTCGCGCTCGACGAGGCACGCGCCGTTCTCCACGGCGTCGAGCTCCACGAGACGGTGCTCGCGGCGCTCACCGGCGCCGACGCGGCGGTGATCGTCACCGAGTGGGCGGAGCTCCGCGGCCTCGCGTCGCCCGAGATTCTCGCGGCCATGCGAACGCCGCTGATCGTGGACGGCCGCAATCTTCTCGATCCGGCCGTCGTCAGGGCCGCCGGCTTCGAGTACGAGTCGGTGGGTCGCCCCTCCGCACCCGCCCAAGGGAGCTGAGTGGAGGCGATCATCCTCGCCGGCGGCAAGGCCGAGCGGCTCGGCGAGGCGGCGGGAGGGCGGCCGAAGGCCCTGGTGGAGGTGGCCGGGCGGCCGCTTGCCTCCTACCAGCTCGACCTGCTCGAGCGGGCCGGCGTGACCCGGGTGATCGTGAGCTGCGCGGCGGGGCAGGCCGAGCTCTTCGAGTCGGAGCTCGCGCGGCCGGCCGTCGAGGTCGTGGCCGCGGCCGAGCCGGAGCCGCTGGGCCGCGGAGGAGGCCTGCGCTTCGCGGCCGGTGCGCGCACGGAGTCGGGCGACGTGCTCGTCCTGAACGGGGACGAGCTCCTCGACGTCGACCTGGCCGCGCTCCTCGCGAGGCACCGGGAGGCGGGTGCCGCCGGGACGATCACGGTCACGCGGCCGAGGTCGCCGTTCGGCGTCGTCGAGCTGGGCGAGGGAGACGTCGTCACGGCCTTCGCCGAGGCGGGGCTCCTCGACGATTGGGTCAGCTGCGGCGTCTACGCGCTCGGCGAGGAGGCGCTCGCCGCCCTGCCGGAGCGAGGCGATCACGAGACGACCACGTTCCCCGAGCTCGCCGCGCGCGGGCGCCTGCGCGCCTTCCGTCACGAGGGGGTCTGGCTGACCGTCAACTCCCCGAAGGAGCTGCGTCTGGCGGAGGAGCACCTGCGCGCGCACCCGGGGGCGCTTGACTGACGCGAGCGCGCTGGGGTAGGACCGCCTCGTGAGCGACCTGACCCCGAATCTCCTCGATCTCGACCGTTTCGCGGTGCCCGTGACGCGCGTGGACAAGCCATGGGGCTTCGAGCTCATCTACGCGTCGACCGACCGGTACGTCGGCAAGGTGCTCTTCATCCGAGCGGGGGAGCAGCTGAGCCTCCAGTTCCACCGGCGCAAGGACGAGGTGATCTACATCCACTCCGGCCGCGTCGAGCTGGAGGTGGGGGAGCCGGGGCGTACGCCGGACGTGGAGGTCGTCGGGCCGGGGCACGCGTTCCGGTTCGCGCCGGGCACGGTGCATCGCTGGCGCGCCCTCGAGGACACCTTCGTCCTCGAGGTCTCGACACCGGAGCTCAACGACGTCGTGCGCCTCGAGGATCGCTACGGCCGGGCGGACGCGTAGCCGCTCAGGCGTCCAACCCGTTCTCAGTAGACTGACGCCCGGCATGGCGACCACCGCTCCCCGCCACGACGTCAAGGACCTCGGGCTCGCCTCGGCGGGCGTCGTCCGCGTCGAGTGGGCCGACAGGCAGATGCCGGTGCTCGCCGCCATCCGCGAGCGGTTCGAGCGCGAGAGGCCCCTCGACGGCTACCGCATCTCGGCGTGCCTTCACGTCACGACCGAGACCGCCAACCTCGCGCGGACGCTCGCCGCAGGGGGAGCCGACGTCCTCCTCTGCGCGTCGAACCCGCTCTCGACGCAGGACGACGTCGCCGCGGCACTCGTGGCGGAGTACGGGATTCCCGTGTTCGCGATCCGGGGCGAGGACGACGAGACGTACTACTCGCACATTGCGGCAGCCGTCGACCACGGCCCGCAGCTGACGATGGACGACGGCGCCGACGTCATCGGCGTCCTCCACAAGGAGCACCGCGACCGGCTGGGCGACATCCTCGGCGGGACGGAGGAGACGACGACGGGCGTCATCCGCCTGCGCGCGCTCGAGGCACAGGGCGAGCTCGCCTTCCCCATCGTCGCGGTCAACGAGGCGAACACGAAGCACCTCTTCGACAACCGCTACGGAACCGGCCAGTCGACGATCGACGGGATCATCCGGGCCACCAACGTCCTCCTGGCCGGACGCCGCTTCGTCGTCTCGGGCTACGGCTGGACGGGGCGCGGCGTCGCCATGCGGGCCCGCGGCATGGGCGCCCAGGTGATCGTCACCGAGGTCGACCCGCTGCGGGCGCTCGAGGCGCTGATGGACGGCTACGAGGTGCTCCCCATCGAGCGGGCGGCCGAGGTCGGCGACATCTTCTGCACGGCGACGGGCGACAAGAACGTCATCGCCCGCGGGGCGATCGAGCGGATGAAGGACGGGGCGATCCTGGCGAACACGGGCCATTTCAACGTCGAGATCGAGATCCCGGCGCTCCGGGAGCTCGCGGTCGCGACGCGCGAGGCGCGCCCGAACGTCGAGGAGTTCGAGCTCGCGGACGGCCGCCGCCTGTACCTGATCGCCGAGGGCCGGCTCGTCAACCTCGCCGCCGCGGAGGGCCATCCCGCCTCCGTCATGGACATGAGCTTCGCGAACCAGGCGCTCTCGGCCGAGTTCGTGGTGGCGAACGCCGGGACGCTCGAGGCCCGCGTCTACGACGTGCCCCCGGAGATCGACCACGAGATCGCCCGCCTGAAGCTCGCGAGCATGGGGGTCGAGATCGACCGTCTGACGGACGAGCAGGCGCGCTACCTGTCGTCCTGGGACGAGGGGACCTAGCCTCGGCCGACCTCGAGCCCGGGCAGATCGTGAGGCTGGACGGCGACCGCGTCGTCCTCCTCGACCAGCGGCGGCTCCCGGACGCCGTCGAGTCGCTGGAATGCCGCTCCTCCGGGGAGGTCGCCGAGGCGATCCGGACGCTGGCGGTGCGCGGCGCGCCGGCGATCGGCATCGCGGCCGCCTACGGGTACGCGCTCGCGGCCGAGCGCGGCGAGGACCTCGACACGGCCGCGGCGACGCTCCTCGCGGCGCGGCCCACGGCCGTCAACCTCCCGTGGGCGATCGGCGAGATGCGGCGAGGGGAGCAGGACGCCGCAGCGCTGGCGGCGCGCTCCCGCGCCCTCCACGAGGAGGAGGTCGAGCGCTGCCGCCGGATGGCGCGTCATGCGGCCGACCTGCTCGAGCCCGGCACGACCGTGCTCACCCACTGCAACGCAGGCGCGCTCGCGACCGGCGGCGTGGGCACCGCCCTCGGCGCCGTCCGCGAGGCGTTCGCGCGCGGGCTCGTCGAGCAGGTGCTGGTGGACGAGACGCGGCCGCTTCTCCAGGGGGCGCGGCTGACCGCGTGGGAGCTCGAGCGCGCCGGCATCCCGCACGCCGTCGTCGCCGACGCGGCCGCCGGGTCGCTGATGGCGGCGGGCGAGGTCGACGCGGTCCTGACCGGCGCCGACCGCATCGCGGCGAACGGCGACACGGCGAACAAGATCGGCACGTACTCCCTGGCCGTGCTGGCGGCCCACCACTCGATCCCGCTCTACGTCGTCGCGCCCAGCTCCACCGTCGACCTCGGCGCCGTCGGCGGTGCGGACATCCCCATCGAAGAGCGTGATCCGGCCGAGCTCACGAGCCGCTTCGGCGCCCGCAACCCGGCCTTCGACGTCACGCCTGCCGCGCTCGTGACCGCGATCGTCACCGAGGAAGGCGTCCACCGGCCGCCGTACGAGGAGTCGCTCGCCGGGCTCGCCAGGGTCGAGGTGCCGTCGTGAAGGCGATGGTGATGGCAGCGGGGCTGGGCACGCGCCTGCGCCCGCTGACGGACTTCCTTCCGAAGCCGATGATGCCCGTGGCGAACCGGCCCGTCATCCACCACCTCCTCAACCTCCTCCGCCGCCACGACGTCACGGAGGTGGGCATCAACCTCCACGCGTTCTCCGACATGATCCAGCGCTACTTCGGCGACGGCTCCGCGCTCGACATGTCGATCCGCTGGTCGCACGAGCCCGAGCTCCTCGGCACCGCGGGAGGGACGAAGCTCCTCCAGGACTACTGGGGCGACGAGACGATCCTCATCACGTCCGGCGACGGCCTCCACGACGTCGACCTGACGGCGCTCCTCGGCCACCACCAGCGGACGGGGGCGCTCGCCACGCTGACCGTGAAGCCCGTGGCCGACCCGTCCTCGTACGGGGTCGTCATCCTCGACCGGGACACGCGCGTGCGAGGCTTCCAGGAGAAGCCGCGGCGCGACGAGGCCCGCAGCGACCTCGCCAACTGCGGGGTCTACGTGATCGAGCCCGAGCTCCTCGAGCGGATCCCCTCGGGCACGTTCTACGACTTCGGCGAGGACGTCTGGCCGGCCCTCGTCGCCGCCGGCGAGGAGGTCTACGCATACACGACGATGGCCTACTGGAACGACGTCGGCGACCTCGACGAGCTGCGCAACACGATCCTCGACGCCGTGCTCGGCCACGTGCGCGTGGACGTCCCCGGCGAGGAGATCTCGCCCGGCGTCTGGGCCGAGGACGGGTGCCGGATCGACGCGACCGCGACGATCGACGGGCCCGTCGTCCTCGGCCCCAACGTCACGATCGAGGCCGGCGCGCAGATCCGCGGCCCGGCGGCGATCGGCGCCGACTGCCTCGTGGGCGAGGCCGCCGCCATCCGCCGCGCAGCCCTCCTGCCGGGGAGCGTCGTCCCCGACGAGGGACTCGCCATCGCCGGCATCTTCGGCGACGCGTCGAAGCTCGCGGACAGCATCCTTCGCTACCCCGCCGCGTCCGAGTAGCCGGGCCCCGGCCCTCTAGCCGACGAGGGCCTCGGCGGGGCGGAGGCCCGCGAGCCGCGCCGAGGGGAGCCGATCCGTGTCGCCGACGACGAGGGCGAGCGCGCCGAGCACCTCCGCTCGTTCCCCGAGGACGCCCGGGAGCACCTGCACTGCCCCGGCGGCGCCGGGCTGGGCGTGGCGGTCGACCGAGTCCCGGATGCCGCGGAGGAGCGGCCCGCCGGCCGCGCTCAGCTCGCCGCCGACGATGATCGCCTCGGGGTTCAGGTTGTTGCAGAGGTCGGCGAGGACGCGGCCGATGGCCCGCCCGGCGTCCCCGACCACCCGCGTGGCCCCCGGGTCGCCGTCCGCGACGAGGTCGAGCATGCCGGCAAGCGTGAGGTGGTCCCCGTGCGCGGGACCGAGGAGCGCGAGGAGCGCCCCCGTCGAGGCGATCGTCTCGAGGCACCCACGGTTCCCGCAGCGGCAGACCACGCCGTCCACCCGGACCTGGACGTGGCCGACCTCGCCCGCGAGCCCCGTCGACCCGTGGTAGAGGCGCCCGCCGAGCACGAGGCCGGCGCCGATGCCGGAGTAGAGCCGCACGTAGACGACGTCGCGGAGACCGCGGCCGACGCCGAAGGTGACCTCGGCGAGCGCCCCGAGGTTGGCGTCGTTGTCGACCTCGACGTGCGTGTCGAGGCGCTGCGCGAGCTCGGGGCCGGCGCGGAGACCGATCCAGCCGGGCAGGATGGTCGACGAGCCGACGGTCCCGTTCCGCCGGTCGATCGGCGCCGGGAGGCCCATGCCTGCGCCGATCACGAGCGATCGGTCGACGCCCGCCTCGGCGAGCAGCTGGCAGACGAGCTCCGCGGCGGCGTCGAGCGCCATGCCCGCCTCGTGGTCGACGTCGAGCTCGACCGAGCGCTCGGCGAGGACGGCGGACGAGAGGTCGGCCACCGCGACTCTCAGATGCCGGTGACCGAAGTCGATGCCGACCGCCGCTCCGGCCGACGGGCTCAGCCGCAGCAGGACTGGCGGTCGGCCCCGCCCCTGCGTGGTCGGGCCCTGGCCGTCGGCGGTCGTCTCGACGACGAGGCCTCGCGCCTGCAGGTCGGCGACGGCGCTCGCGACGGTCGTCCGCGAGAGCCCCGTGAGGCGGGCGAGCTCGCTCCGGCTCGTCGTCCCCCCCCGTCGCAGGGCGTCGACGACCCGGAGCCTGTTGAGCTCCCGCACGCCACCGGACGTTCCCGGCTCCGTCGTCATGGCACCGGACCTTACGCTTTCGCGCGTTCTGGACAAAATCGGGCGGTCAGCGGCCCGATATATGCGGAGAGCCGCTGAAAGGCGTTTCGAGGACCCGGCTTGAAAACGGCCGTCCGGCCCCCTAACGTACCCGCGACAGAGCAGGCGTCGTCCGTGTTCGAGAGGGAGGAACTCGTGAGGAGATTTTCGTTCATGTCCACCGGATCCGGGCGGCACCGCCCCTGGCTCTTCGTGATCGCCGCGCTGGTCGCGTCGCTCGCCTTCGTGGCGGCGGGCTGCGGCGGCGACGATGACGAGGGCGAGGCGACCGACACAGGCGGCGGCGAGGCTGCCGCGGGAGGCGGTGGCTGCGACAAGCCGATCTGGGTGCTCCTTCCGGACAGCGCCTCGTCGCCACGGTGGGAGACCGACGACCGGCCCTACTTCGACAAGGCGTTCACCGACGCCGGCGTCGAGCACACGATCGTCAACGCCGAGAACTCCGCCGAGACGCAGCAGTCTCAGGCCGAGCAGGCGATCGCCGACGGCGCGGGCGTGATCGTGCTCGTCAGCCTCGACACGGGCTCGGGCGGCGCGATCATCGACTCGGCGAAGGACGCCGGCGTCGCAGGTGATCGAGTACGACCGGTTCAACACCGGCAGCTCGGGCGGCGCGGCGTACGTCAGCTTCGACAACGTCAAGGTCGGGGCGACGATGGCCGAGGTGCTCACCCCGGTCATCGACGCGCTTCCTGCGGACAAGCCCGCGGTCTTCATGCTCAACGGCGGCGAGGAGGACAACAACGCGTTCCTCTTCCGTGACGGCTACAAGGCCACCGTGGACGAGAAGGTCGATGCCGGCGAGTGGACGCTCGCGGGTGACCAGTTCGTCCCCGGCTGGGGCGCGAACGGCGAGGGTCAGGGGATCATGGAGCAGGCCCTGACCAAGGCGAACAACAAGATCGACGCGGTCTTCGCCGCGAACGACAACCTGGCGACGCAGGCGATCAACGCGCTCGAGGCCGCGGGCGTCGGGCCCGTCCCGCTGAGCGGTCAGGACGCGACGGCGGCCGGGATCCAGCAGATCGTGCTGGGCAAGCAGACGATGACCGTCTACAAGCCGATCCAGGCCGAGGCGGACGTCGCCGCCAAGGCCGCGCTGGCGCTCTGCGCGGGCGAGGATCCCACGGCGATCGAATCCGACTTCGACTTCGCGTCGATCGGGATCAAGGCCGAGGACGGGAAGCCCTCCGACACCCCGACCGGCGACGGCATCGTGCCGTACCTCGCGCTGACGCCGATCGGCGTGACGGTCGACAACATCGCCGACACCGTCATCGCGGACGGGTTCCGGACCGTCGACGAGATCTGCACCGGCGACACCGCGGACACCGACTGGTGCAAGGAGAACGGCGGCTGATACGAACGCACGGGAGACGCGGGGACGCCTGCGGGCGTCCCCGCCTTCCCGCTCTAGACGATGGGAACGCCCGAGACCCACACCCCGCTGCTCGAGTGCCGGGGCGTCTCGAAGGCGTTCGGAGCCGTCCAGGCCCTCTACCGGGTCGACTTCGAGGTCCGCCGCGGCGAGGTCATGGCCCTCGTTGGCGACAACGGGGCCGGGAAGTCGACCCTGATCAAGAGCGTCGCCGGGATCTACCCGTTCGACGAGGGCGAGGTCCGCTTCGAGGGCAAGCAGCGTGCAACATCCACGGCCCGCGCGACTCGGCCAAGCTCGGGATCGAGGTCGTGTACCAGGATCTCGCGCTCGCGGACAACCTCGACGTCGTCGCCAACATGTTCCTCGGACGCGAGCGCGTGCGCACCGGAGTCGTGCTCGACGAGTCGAGCATGGAGAGCTCGGCCCGGGAGACGCTCGACAGCCTCTCGGTCACGACGCTCCGGTCAGTCCGCCAGACGGTCGCCGGGCTCTCCGGCGGCCAGCGGCAGGCCGTCGCCGTGGCGAAGTCGGTGATGTGGGACTCGAAGCTCGTCATCCTCGACGAGCCCACCGCCGCGCTCGGCGTGGCGCAGACGGCCCAGGTGCTCGATCTCGTCCGCCGGCTCGCGGAACGGGACCTCGGGGTCGTGATCATCTCTCACAACCTGCACGACGTGTTCGAGGCCGCGGACCGGATCACGGTGCTCCGCCTCGGGCAGCGGGTCGCGCTTTTGAAGAGGTCCGAGACGACGCAGCAGGAGGTCGTGCACGCGATCACCGCCGGCACGATCAGCCACGTGCCCGGGATGGGCGCCACGGAGGTGGCGGAGGCATGACGGAGCACGACGCGGGTCTCGATCCCACCGCCGCCGTGGTGGCGGAGCCGCTTCCGCCCGTCGCCCCTCCGGGCGAGGGTCCCGGCACGGAGTCGCTCTCGAGCTTCCTGCGCCGCTGGTGGCAGGGGGTCAAGGCCGGCGAGCTGGGATCGCTCCCGATCATCCTCGGCCTCGTCGTCATCGTCATCGTCTTCGGCCTCCTCGACGACACGTTCCTCACCGAGCGCAACTTCACGAACCTGCTGCTCCAGATGGTCGCGATCGCGACGATCGCGATCGGCGTCGTGTTCGTGCTGCTCATCGGCGAGATCGACCTGTCGGTCGCCTTCGTGAGCGCCGTGGGAGGCGTCGTGATGACGCTCCTCTTACGGCCGGACGACCCGGGCTGGCCCTGGTGGGCCGCGATCGGCGCCGCCCTCCTCTGCACGACCGCGATCGGCTTCGTCCAGGCGCTCGTGATCACGAAGGCCGGCGTCCCGTCGTTCGTGGTCACGCTCGCGGGGCTCCTCATCTGGTCGGGCGTCGTCCTCATCCTCACGACGCAGGCCTCGCAGCGTGGGCACGATCAGGATCCAGGACAACGTCGTCGTCGGGATCGCCAACGACTTCATGAACCCGACGCTGAGCTGGATCCTCGTGGGGGTGGTCGTAGCCGCGTTCGCGCTCTCGCAGCTGGCGAACGCGCGCGCGCGCCTGGCGCGCGGCCTCTACGCGAAGCCGATCGTGGTGATCGTCGCCCAGATCGTCGGGCTCGCGGCCGTGACCTGCGCGGCGGTCTGGTACCTGAACGAGGACCGCGGCGTCCCCTGGGGGACGGTGATCCTCCTTGTCTTCCTCGTCTTCTGGTCGTTCGTCGCCTCGCGAACGCGGTTCGGACGTCACGTCTACGCCGTCGGCGGCAGCGCCGAGGCGGCGCGCCGCGCCGGGATCGCGGTCGACCGAGTCCGGATCGCGGTCTTCATGATCGGCGGCTTCATGGCGGGCGCGGGCGGGATCATGCTCGCCTCCCGGCTCCGCTCGGTCGCGACCAACACCGGCGGCGGGAACCTGCTCCTGCTCGTCATCGCGTCCGCCGTGATCGGCGGCACGAGCCTGTTCGGAGGCGTCGGCCGCGTCACCTCGGCGCTCCTCGGCGCCCTCGTCATCGCCTCGATCCAGAACGGGATGGATCTCCTCGGCCTCGCGTCGGGGACGAAGTTCGTGATCACCGGCCTGGTGCTCCTCGGCGCCGTGCTCGTCGACGCGTACGCGAAGCGGCGCCGGACGGCGCGCGGCGGCGTCTGACGAACGCGGATGCCCGACGCCGAAGCGATCGGGGTCGGCATGCTCGGCTACGCCTTCATGGGGAAGGCGCACTCCCGCGCGTTCCTCGCCCAGCGGGCGCTCGGGACGCGGCTCGTCCCGGAGCTCGTCTCGATCTCCGGCCGCGACCGGGAGAAGCTCGAAGCGGCGCGGACGCTCTACGGCTGGGCCGAGGGGGTCACGGACTGGCGCGAGCAGGTCGCGGACGACCGGATCGGCCTCTTCGACGACGGCGGCCCCAACGCCCTCCACGCCGAGCCGACGATCGAGGCCGCCCGGAACGGCAAGCACGTCCTCTGCGAGAAGCCCCTCGGCCGCACCGCGCAGGAGGCGCACGCGATGTGGAGCGAGGCCGAGCGGGCAGGTGTCGTCCACATGTGCGGGTTCAACTACCGCTTCGTCCCGGCCGTCCGGCTCGCGCGCGAGCTGCTGGAGGCGGGCGAGCTCGGCGACGTCGTCCATTTCCGCGCGCGCTACCTCCAGTCGTGGGGCTGGGACGCCCCGCCGAGCTGGCGCTTCGACGCGCAGGCGTCGGGATCGGGCGCCATCGGGGATCTCGGCGCCCACATCGTCGACCTGGGGCGCTACCTGGTCGGCGAGCCGGCGAGCGATCTCCGCCGTGGTCCGGACGTACGTCGAGGGTCGCGAGGTCGACGACGCGTTCGTCGCCACCGTCGAGTTCGAGAACGGCGCGATCGGGACGCTCGAGGCCTCGCGCCTCGCCCGCGGGCGGATCAACCAGAACACGTTCGAGGTGAACGGCTCGCGGGGCACGCTCTCCTTCGACGTCGAGCGCCTCAACGAGCTCGAGATTGCCCGCGAGGGGCGGATGTTCGAGCGCGTGCTCGTGACCGAGCCCGACCATCCCTTCATGTCGCTGTGGTGGCCGCCCGGCCATATCGTCGGCTGGGGCGACACGTTCACGCACGAGATCCGCCACCTGCTGGACGCGATCGCGGACGAGGGCTCGGTCGCCCCCCACGGCGCGACGTTCGAGGACGGATACCGGTGCGCCGAGGTGTGCGACGCGATCACGCGCTCCTCGGCGAGCGGCGCGCGCGAGGAGATCGCCTATCGGGGGAGCGCGGCGTGAAGACGAGCCTCGGGATCTGGGCGCTCGGGTCGATGGTGACCCGGTTCGTGCCGGGCGGCTACCAGCTCCAGTCACGGTCAACATGGACTGGCAGCACCTGCTCATGAACGGCGAGAACCTCGCGGAGTACGCGGCGCTCCTCGCGGCGGAGGGGCTGCTCGGGCACCAGCACGCGAACTCCGGCTGGGGGACGTTCGACGACGACAACATGGTCGGGACGACGGCGTTCATGGAGACGCTCGAGCTCGCCGTCGAGCTGTGGCGCGCCGGCTACGGCGAGAACGGGGAGCGGCTCGGGTTCGACCTCTATCCCTACACGGAGGACGCGGTCGCCGCCGTCCGCCGGAGCGTCCTGCAGTGGCGCTTCATCGACGACGTCGCCGCGCGGATCGACGCCGCCGCCCTGCGGGAGGCGCAGGCCGAGAAGGACGCCGTCCGGGCGTACGAGCTCGTGTACGCGGCGCTGGGCGCCCGGTGAGGCTGGAGCAGGCGCGCCGGGTCGTCGACGCGGTCGTCGGAGCCGCGCCGGGGCCGGTGTCCGTCTTCGTGGCGGACGACCACGGCGAGCTCGTCGCCGCGGCGACCATGGACGGCGCGCCGCCCGACACCCGGCTGAACGCGCAGCGGAAGGCCTACACCGCCGCGCGCAGCGATGCCCGCTCGACGGGCGAGCTGGCCGACAAGGTGGGGGGCGAGCCGGCCGAGCTCCAGAGCTTCGACCCGTTCTTCACGTTCTTCCGCGGGGGCGTCGCCGCGTTCGAGGACGGGCGCCGGGTCGGCGCCGTCGGCGTGAGCGGGCTGCCCGGGGAGCAGGACGAGGAGCTCGCCCGGCGCGCGCTCGCCGCGGCCGGGCTCGCGGAGCGGTGACGGCGCTCGTCGGGCTCGACGTCGGCACGACGGGCGTCAAGGCGATCGCGGTCCGCCCCGACGGCGAGGTCGTCGCGCGGGCCGAGTCCGGTTATCCGCTGGCGACGCCCCGGCCCGGCTGGGCGGAGCAGGACCCGGACGACTGGCGGCGTGCCGCGGACGACGCCCTCGCCGCCCTCGAGGTCGACGACGTCGCCGGCATCGGGCTCAGCGGGCAGATGCACGGGCTCGTCGCGCTCGACGCGGACGACGCCGTGCTGCGGCCGGCGATCCTCTGGAACGACCAGCGGACCGAGGCGGAGTGCCGCGAGATCGAGGAGCGGGTCGGGCTCGAGCGCCTGCTCGAGCTGACCGGGAACCGCGCCCTGCCGGGGTTCACGGCGCCGAAGCTCCTCTGGCTGCGGGCGAACGAGCCCGGCGTCTACGAGCGGATCGCCCACGTCCTCCTCCCGAAGGACTACGTCCGCCTGCACCTGACCGGCGAGCGGGCGATCGACGTCGCGGACGCGTCGGGAACACTCCTCTTCGACGTCGCCGGCCGCCGCTGGAGCGACGACGTCCTCGCGGCGCTCGAGATCCCGGCCGAGTGGCTGCCGCAGGCGCTCGAGTCGCCCGAGGTGTCCGGACGGACGGCGGCGGGCCTCCCGGTGGCAGCCGGCGCCGGCGACCAGGCGGCCGGAGCGGTCGGCGTCGGCGTCGCCGAGCCCGGGCCGGCGTCGGTGGTGCTCGGGACGTCCGGCGTCGTCTTCGCCCCGCTCGAGGCATACGGCGGGAACCCGGGCGGGAGCGCGCACGTCTTCTGCCACGCCGTCCCCGCCACGTGGCACGCGATGGGGGTCATGCTCTCGGCCGCCGGCTCGCTGCGCTGGCTCCGCGACACGGTCGCGCCGGGCGAGCCATACGACCGCCTGCTGGCCGAGGCCGAGCGCTGGGAGCCGGGCGTCGAGGGCCTCACCTTCCTGCCGTACCTGGCGGGCGAGCGGACCCCGCACGCCGACCCCGGCGCCCGCGGGGCGTTCACCGGCCTGTCGCTCCGCCACGACCGCGGCGCGCTCGTCCGCGCGGTGCTCGAGGGCGTCGCCTACGGCCTGCGCGACTCGCTCGAGGTGCTGCGCGGGCTCGGGTGCCGGCTCGAAGTGGGCCGGGTCTCGGGCGGCGGCGCGCGCAGCCTCCTCTGGCTGAGGATCGTCGCCTCGGTGCTCGGGCTCCCGCTCGAGCGGACGGCTGTCGAGGAGGGCGCCGCCTACGGCGCGGCGCTCCTCGGCGGCGTCGCGGCCGGCGTCTTCGCCGACGTGCCCGAGGCGGTCGCCGCCTGCGTCTCCGTCCGGGAGACGGTTGAGCCGGACGAGGCCTGGGAAGATGTCTACGCAGACGGCTACGGGCGCTTCCGCGCCCTCTATCCCGCCCTACGACCTCTGGAGGTGGCATGACTTCGCTCGAAGGCAAGGTCGCGCTCGTGACGGGCGCGAGCCGCGGCGTCGGCGCCGCGGTCGCGCGCGCCCTCGACCGCGAGGGCGTCTCGCTCGGGCTCGCCTCGAGGAGCGGCGACGATCTCGGCATCGAGGGCGCCGTCGCAGGCCCGGCGGACGTCCGCAGGCCCGCCGACATGGAGCGCATCGTCGGCGAGACGGTCGAGCGCTTCGGCCGGCTCGACATCGTCGTCGTCAACGCCGGCGTCGGCGCCTACGGGCCCTTCCACGAGCTCGACCCGGAGGTCGTCGAGGAGATCGTGGACGTCAACGTGAAGGGCGCCCTCTACACCGTGCGCGCGGCGCTGCCGCACATCCTCGAGGCAGACGAGGGCGACATCGTCATGATCGCCTCGGTCGCCGGGCTGCGCGGGCTTCCCCTCGAGTCGGTGTACTGCGCGTCGAAGTCGGCGCAGGTCGGCTTCATGCGGGCGCTCGACCACGAGCTCAGGGATCGCGGCGTCCGCTGCACGAACGTCTGCCCGGGAGGCGTCGCAACCGACTTCGCGATGGGTCGCGGCCGCACCCCTGACATGCCCGAGCTCGCGACGATGATGGCCCCGGACGACGTCGCCGAGGTCGTCCTCTTCGTGCTCACGCGGCCGCGGAGCTTCCGCGTCCTCGACACGGCCTTCCGGCCCGTCACGGAGGCGTCCTGGGGATGAGCGTTCGCCTCGGAATCATCTCGACTGCACACATCAACCGGCTCGTCCTCGCCGGCGCGCGCGAGTCCGACCGCGTCGACGTCGTCGCCGTGGCGAGCCGCGACCTCGCCCGGGCAGAGGAGTACGCCCGCGAGAACGGGATCGAGCGCGCGCACGGAAGCTACGAGGCGCTGCTCGACGATCCCGACGTCGAGGCCGTCTACATCTCCCTCCCGAACTCGCTCCACGTCGAGTGGTCGATCAAGGCGCTCGAGGCCGGGAAGCACGTCCTCTGCGAGAAGCCGCTCAGCCGCCGGGCCGCCGACGTCGAGAAGGCCTTCGACGCCGCCGACGGTGCGGGGCGGATCCTCATGGAGGCCTTCATGTACCGCCACAACCCGCAGACCGCCAAGCTGCGGGAGCTCGTGGACGGCGGCGCCATCGGGAGGCTCCGGGTCGTGCGCACCGCGTTCAGCTTCACGGTCGAGGACGACGCGAACGTGCGGCTCGCGAAGGACCTCGACGGCGGCGGCCTCATGGACGTCGGGTGCTACTGCGTCAGCGGGTCGCGCCTCCTCGGCGGAGAGCCGGAGCGCGTCTTCGCCCGGCAGCTCGTCGGCGAGAGCGGCGTGGACGTCGTCTTCGCCGGCCTCCTGAGCTTCCCCGGCGACGTGACCGCGCAGTTCGACTGTGGCCTCGCGCTCCCCGACAGGGACGAGCTCGAGGTGATCGGCGAGGAAGGGTCGCTCTTCCTCGACGACCCGTGGCACTGCCGCCGGCCCGTGATCGTGCATGAGGCGCGACGACGAGGTCGAGGAGATCTCGCTCACCCCGGTCGACTCGTACCGGCTCGAGCTCGAGAACCTCGGCGATGCGATCCGCGGGGTCGCCGAGCCGCTCCTCGGCCGCGAGGACGCCCTCGGCCAGGCCCGGACGATCGAGGCGCTCTACCGTTCCGCGGACGAGGGGGTGGCGGTCGTCCCCGGCTAGCGCGAAGCCGGCACACCTCTGTGACACACACGCGCGCCGCGACGCGCTATCCCACCCCCGGGGGTGGGTGTGGAGCGCATCGGCGCGTGGATTCTCGATCTCCTGGCACCGCGGCGGTGCCTGGCCTGCGGCCGCGGGGAGGAGCTCCTCTGCGGCGAGTGCCGGGGGCGCCTGCTCCTCCTGCGCGGAGCGGCGTGCGCCCGCTGCGGCTGCCCGACGGCGTGGCCGGTCGAGCGCTGCGGAGAGTGCGCGGGCCGCCGGCTCGCGTTCGCCTCCGCCCGGGCCGCGGTGGCCTACGACGGGCCGGCACGGCCGCTCGTCGCCGCGTGGAAGGAGCACGGCCTCGGCCGGGTTGTCACGGTCGCGGCCGACCTCGTCGTGGACGTCGTCCCGCGTCCGGCCGCGGTCGCGCTCGCGTTCGTTCCCGGCGATCCCGACCGCGTCGCCTGGCGCGGCGCGAACCCCGCCGAGATGCTCGCAGGAGAGCTCGGGCGACGGTGGGCGCTCCCCGTCGAGCCGTTCCTCGAGCGCGCCCGCAGCGTGCGGCCGCAGCGCGGGCTTCCGAAGGCGGCGCGGAGAGCGAACGTGCGGCAGGGCGTTCCGGGCGACCGCGCGCCGCGGCCGGCGCCGTGGCCCTCGTGGACGACGTCTACACGACCGGCGCGACCGTCGACGCGGCCGCCCGGGAGCTCCGCCGCGCGGGAGCCGGACCGGTACACGTCGTCACGTTCGCCCGGGCGATCAGGGGCTGAGGGTGGTCGTTGATGCGCTCTCGCCCCGGCGGGTAGGCTGGGGGAGACCGACGAGGGAGGCTCCGGTGAGACTTCAGGTCAAGGGCAAGAACGTCGAGGTGAGCGACACCCTCAAGACCTACGCCCAGGAGAAGCTCGGGAAGCTCGACAAGCATCTGAACGACACGACCCGGCTCGAGCTCGAGCTCGCGGTCGAGAAGAACCCGTCGATCTCCGACAACCAGATCGCCGAGGCGACCGTGTGGACGAAGGGCCCCGTGTTGCGGGCCCGCGAGAGCTCGAGCGACATGCGCGCCTCGATCGACCAGCTCGTGGAGAAGCTCGAGCGTCAGGCGCGCCGCTACCGCGACAAGCGCCGGCGCGGCCACGGCCGGAACCACGGCGTCCAGGAGGCCGAGGTGATCCCGGTCGTCCCCGACGAGGAGAGCCCCGTGATCGTCAAGACGAAGCAGTTCGCGGTGAAGCCGATGACGCCCGAGGAGGCGGTGCTCCAGCTCGAGCTGATCGGCCACGACTTCTTCGTCTTCCAGAACGCCGACACCTCGGACGTGAACGTCGTCTACCGCCGCCGCGACGGCGACTACGGGCTGATCGAGCCCCAGGTCGCCTAGTGGCTGCCGACGACGACATCAGGGATCCGCGCGCGTTCCGCTGGGTCGAGGCCGGCGTCTCCGGGCTCGCGCGCGAGCGCGAGTGGGACGCGACCGCCATCGTCGAGCTGCCGTCGCTCCGGGGCGAGTCGGTCGTCGAGCTCGACTTCCGCCTCCTCGGGGACGGCTCGCTCGTCGGCGAGGTTCCGCGCCGAGGCGCTGAGCGACATCACCGCGGGGCTCGAGCTCGCCCCGCCGTACGCCGCCCGGGCGGTGCGCCAGAGCGACGCTCGAGTGGTTGGTCGGCGCCGTCCAGCTCGAGTCCGACGTCGTCGACCTCCCGCGGGACGTCCCCGCGCAGACGCTCGAGGTGGCCATCCCGCCGGAGGGCGAGCGGATGGTGATCGTCGACGGGGAGATCCTCGGCGAGGAGCCCACCGGCCTCGTCGGCGCGGCCGCGAGCGAGCTCGAGCGGCGCGGGCGGGAGCGCTTTCAGGCTTTCGTCGCGCGTGCCGATAGGGTGGAGGACGGACGATGGGATCTCACCATCGACCCCCTGTGACGACCTGCCGCTAACCTAGCCTCGATGCCCCAGAACTACGGTGCCCTCGAGCGCGTCCTCCGCGTCGGGGAGGGCCGCCGCCTCAAGCGCCTCGCGAATCAGGCCGACTACGTCGCCTCGCTCGAGGCCGACCTCGAAGGGCTCTCCGACGCCGAGCTCGCCGCGAAGACGGTCGAGTTCAGGGAGCGGCTCGCAAACGGCGAGGAGATCGACGACCTCGCGTTCGAGGCCTTCGCCGCGGTCCGCGAGGCGGCGAAGCGGTCCCTCGGGATGCGGCCGTTCGACGTCCAGGTCATGGGCGCGATCGTGCTCCACGAGGGCGATATCGCCGAGATGAAGACGGGCGAGGGGAAGACCCTGGTCGCCACGATGCCGCTCTACCTGAACGCACTGCCCGGCAACGGCGTCCACCTCGTGACGGTGAACGACTACCTGGCGAAGCGCGACGCGGAGTGGATGGGCCCCGTGTACGAGGCGCTCGGGATGCGCGCCGGGTTCATCCGCAACCAGATGCCTTTCGCCGAGCGGAAGGAGGCCTACGCCGCCGACATCACGTACGGGACGAACTCGGAGTTCGGCTTCGACTACCTCCGCGACAACATGTCGACGTCGCTCGAGGGAACCGTCCAGCGCAGCCACGCCTTCGCGATCGTCGACGAGGTCGACTCGATCCTCATCGACGAGGCGCGGACGCCGCTCATCATCTCCGGCGAGCCGGAGACCGCCGCCACGACGTACTACGACTTCGCGCGCATCGTGCGCACGCTCGAGGGCGTGCCGGCGAAGTTCGTCCCCAAGGGCGTCGAGAAGCCCGAGGACGACGCCGACTACGAGTACGACGAGAAGTTCAAGACGGTCGCGCCGCGCGAGACGGCGATCGAGTCCGTCGAGCGCGCGCTCGGGATCGACAATCTCTACGACCCGCGCCACGCCCAGCTCGTCAACCATCTCAACCAGGCGCTCAAGGCCGAGTCGCTCTACCAGCGCGACGTCGACTACGTCGTCCAGGACGGCGAGGTGAAGATCGTCGACGAGTTCACCGGCCGCATCATGGAGGGCCGGCGCTGGTCGGAGGGCCTCCACCAGGCCGTCGAGGCCAAGGAGGGCGTGGCCATCCGCGAGGAGCATGTGACGCTGGCGACGATCACTCTCCAGAACTACTTCCGCCTCTACGAGAAGCTCTCCGGGATGACCGGTACCGCCAAGACCGAGGAGAAGGAGTTCCAGGAGATCTACGACCTCGCGGTCGTCGAGATCCCCACGAACGTCGCGGTCGCCCGCGACGACGAGAACGACTACATCTACAAGAGCAAGGAAGCGAAGTACGACGCGGTCATCGCCGACATCAAGGAGCGGCACGAGGAGGGCCAGCCCGTCCTCGTCGGGACGATCTCGGTCGAGGTCTCGGAGCACCTCTCGCAGCTCCTCGAACGGCAGGGCATCCCGCACAACGTCCTCAACGCGAAGCAGCACGAGCGCGAGGCCGAGATCATCATGAACGCCGGCGAACCAGGCGCCGTCACGATCGCCACGAACATGGCCGGGCGCGGCGTCGACATCAAGCTCGGCGAGGGCGTCCGCGAGCTCGGCGGGCTCTACGTGCTCGGCACCGAGCGCCACGAGGCGCGGCGCATCGACAACCAGCTGCGCGGCCGTTCCGGCCGCCAGGGCGACCCGGGCGAGTCCCGCTTCTACCTCTCGGCGCAGGACGACCTGGTGCGCCTGTTCGCCGGCGACCGCATCTTCAACATCATCGAGCGCTTCAAGCTTCCGGACGACCAGCCCATGGAGGCGTCGATCCTCTCGAAGCAGATCGAGAACGCGCAGAAGAAGGTCGAGGAGCAGAACTTCGTCTCGCGCAAGAACGTCCTCAAGTACGACGACGTCATGAACGTCCAGCGTATGGTCATCTACGAGCAGCGCCGGGCCGTCCTCGAGGGCGTCGACCTCTCCGAGGAGATCGGCGTCTGGACGGATCAGCTCGTCGCGCGGATCGTGTACGAGCACACCGAGGCCGAGTACCAGGAGGAGTGGGACGTCGACTCGCTCTTCAAGGAGATGGAGACTCTCTACGAGACGGAGATCTCTCCCTCCGAGCTCGACCTCGCCTCCATGACGCGCGAGGAGCTCGTCGAGGAGTTCCAGGAGGACGCCCGCGACGCCTATGCGGCCAAGGTCGAGGAATACGGCCCGGAGCTCATGCGCGAGGTCGAGCGCTACCTCGTCCTCCAGGTCGTCGACACCCGCTGGCGCGAGCACCTCGAGTCGATGGAGTACATGCGCGACGGGATCCATCTCCGCGCGATGGCGCAGAAGGACCCGCTCTCCGAGTACCGCTCGGAAGGGCATGCGATGTTCGAGGAGCTCTCGGACGTGATCCAGGAGGAGGTCGTCCGCTACCTGCTCCGGATCCAGATCGAGCGGCCCGAGGAGGCGGCGCTCGAGCCGGCTCCGCCGCCACCGGACGGAGCGGGCAACGGCGGGCTCGTCTACGAGCACGACTCCGTCGCCGGCGCGGACGCCATTCGCGCCGCTGGGGCGGCCGGGGGCGAGGCCGCCGGTGCGGGGCTGGCAAGCTCGACCGCGGGCGCGGCGGCCGGCGCGGCGACCACGGTCTCTACCGGCCAGCGCGTCGTCGCGGCCGAGGAGCGGGTGGGGCGGAACGACCCCTGCCCGTGCGGCTCGGGCAAGAAGTACAAGAAGTGCCACGGCGCCTAGCGCCGTAGCTTTCTCGTCACACGCCGTCGTGCCCGCGTGACGATCGGCGCGCCATGCGCGCGCCCGTCGGCGATACGCTCGAAGCGGAGGGAGGCCCGCGGCGGCCCCGGCGTCCAAGCCCGCTACCATCCCGTCCATGGCCGAGCGCAGCGCACTCGAGCGAGAGCTCGCGGAGATCGGGACCCAGCTCGCCTGGGTCCGTGATTACCTTTGACCCCGAAGGGCTGAGGGCGCGCACGGCCGAGCTCGAGGAGGCGATGGGGGCGCCCGGCTTCTGGGACGACCAGCAGGAGGCGGCCCGCACCTCCGCGGAGCACGCGCGGCTCTCCCGCCGCCTCGAGAGCTACGAGCGCCTCCGCTCCGAGGCAGACGACCTCGGGGAGCTCCTCGCGCTCGCCTCCGACGACGGCGAGCTCGACGAGATCGAGCAGACGGCGCTCGCGCTGCGCGGCGAGCTCGACCGGCTCCAGGAGGACTCGCTCTTCACCGGCGAGTACGACGGGGGCGACGCGGTCGTCTCGATCCACGCCGGCACGGGCGGCACCGACGCGCAGGACTGGGCGGAGATCCTTCTGCGCATGTACCTTCGCTGGGCCGCGGAGCGCGGCTTCGAGACGGAGCTGCTCGAGGTTTCCGCCGGGGAGGAGGCCGGGATCAAGTCGGCGACCTTCACGGTCGAGGGCGAGAACGCCTACGGGACGCTCAAGGCGGAACGGGGAGTGCACAGGCTCGTCCGGCTCTCGCCGTTCGACCAGGCCCACCGCCGCCACACGTCGTTCGCGCAGGTGATCGTCAGCCCGCTCGTCCCGGACGATCTCGACATCGGGATCGACGAAGCCGACCTCCGCATCGACACGTACCGCGCGAGCGGGGCCGGCGGCCAGCACGTCAACAAGACCGACTCGGCGGTCCGGATCACGCACGTCCCCACCGGCATCGTCGTCCAGTGCCAGAACGAGCGCTCGCAGCTGTCGAACCGCCAGACCGCCATGCGCATCCTCAAGAGCCGGCTCGCCGAGCACGAGCTCGAGAAGCGCGAGGCGGAGCTCGCCCGGGAGCGCGGCGAGGTGCTCGACACCGGGTTCGGAAGCCAGATCCGCAGCTACGTCCTCCACCCGTACCAGCTCGTGAAGGACCACCGCACGGACGTCGAGGAGGGAAACGCGCAGGGAGTCCTCGACGGCGACCTCGACCCGTTCATCCGCGCGTACCTGCTCGCGCGCGCAACGGGAGCGGTCGCGTAGTGCTGCCTCGAATCAAGGGGGTCGGTGGGCCGTGTCCACGATGGCCGACATGCGCCCTCCGGCCGTCCCTTTCGCTACACTCCGGCTCCGTGCGATTCCCCCACAGGCGCGCCCTCGGGACGGGCGCAGCCGGGTAGAAACCGGTGCAGGAAGCCGACCTCACAGAGCACCTCGAAGAGTCTGACGCGGCCGCGCCGTCGCTGAACGGCGACCCCGCCGCCGAGACGTCGACCGAGGACGTCGTCCCGGCGCCCCCTCCCTCGGGGACGCCCATGATCGTCTTCGAGGCCGTGACGAAGGTCTACGACACGAACGTCGTCGCCCTGCGGAACGCGACCTTCGTCATCGAGAAGGGCGAGTTCGTCTTCCTCGTCGGCCCGTCGGGCTCGGGCAAGTCGACGATCATGCGCCTCCTCCTCAAGGAGCTCGAGCCGACCGAGGGCCGCATCATCGTCGGCGGTCGCGAGCTCGCGCGGCTCAAGGGAGGCAAGGTGCCCCTGCTGCGGCGCAACCTCGGCTGTGTCTTCCAGGACTTCAAGCTCCTCACGGATCGCACCGCCTACGAGAACGTCGCGTACGCGCTCAAAGTGCAGGGCGAGTCGAAGTCGCAGATCCGCGGCAAGGTCCCGGAGATCCTCTCCCTCGTCGGCCTCGGCTCGAAGATGAACAACTACCCGAACGAGCTCTCGGGCGGCGAGCAGCAGCGGGTCTCGATCGCCAGGGCGTTCGTGAACCACCCGCCCCTCGTCATCTGCGACGAGCCGACCGGCAACCTCGACCCCGACACCTCCGTCGGGATCATGCAGCTTCTCTACCGCATCAACCGCACGGGGACGACCGTCCTCATGGCCACGCACGACCGCGAGATGGTCGACAAGATGCGCAAGCGCGTGATCGCGCTCGAGGACGGGACCGTGACCCGCGACGAGCGTCGCGGCAGCTACGGATAGGGGACGCGGCGATGGTGAGTCGAACCAAGCTCTTCGTCTCCGAGGCCGTGCACTCGATCGCGGCGAACTTCTCGACCACGTTCGCCGCGGTCATGACCGTCCTGATCGGCATGTTCCTGCTCGGCCTCTTCATCGCGCTGGGGAGCTGGGTCATCTCGTGGACGAACCACGTGAAGAAGGAGCTCGTCGTCAACGTCTACTTCTGCACCCAGCTCACGTGCGGCGAGGAGGCGACCCCCTCGCAGATCGAGGCCGTCCGCACCCAGCTCACGTCGAACCCCGACGTGAAGTCGTTCAAGTTCGTCTCGAAGGACGATGCCTGGGAGGAGATGAAGAAGCGGTTCCCCGACCTGACGCAGAACAGCGCCCGGAACCCGCTCCCTGCCTCCTACGAGGTCATCCCGGCCGACGCCGACAGGGTGCAGGAGATCGCGGCGACGCTCGACCCGCCGCCGACCGGCGTCGAGACCGTGAAGTACGGCGAGAAGAAGGCGGAACGGGTCCTTCAGGTCGCCACGATCATCGGGGTGATCTTCCTCGTCGGGAGCATCATCCTCCTCATCGCCTCGACCATCCTCATCGCCAACACCATCCGTCTCTCGATCTTCGCGCGGCGGCGTGAGATCGAGGTGATGAAGCTCGTCGGTGCGACGAACTGGTTCGTCCGCGCGCCCTTCATGCTGGAGGGCATCCTCTGCGGGCTCGCCGGCTCGGTTCTCGCCGTCATCCTCCTCCTCATGGCGAAGGAGCTGGCGCTGCCGGGGATCATGGGCCGCATCGAGAGCCCGGACGACATCCAGGCCTGGAGCTTCCCGGTCGTCGCTCTCATCCTCGTCGCCGTCAGCCTCCTCGTCGGCGCCGCCGGGTCCGGCATCACGCTGCGGCGCTTCCTGCGGATCTAGGCCCGTGACGGCGGGACGCCCGGCACCGACGACGGCGGGTGCTCCGTGAAGCGGACGGTCGGCTACGTCGCCGGGATCGTCGTCGTCCTCGGCGCGTTCATCCTCGGCTTCTTCCTCACCAACTCGGAGGGGGGCGTTCGCGCCACGAGCGGGCCGCTCCGCAGCGACCGGCCGATCACGCTCGTCGACGAGGTGCGCGCCGAGCTCGAGTCCTCCTACTACCGTTGGATCGACCCGGCGGTGCTCGAGCGGCCGGCCGTGGACGACATCCTCGAGGGCCTCGACGATCCGCACACGGACTACCTCACCGAGCACGAGTACGAGAGCCTCCAGGAGACGACCGACGGCACCTACTCGGGGATCGGGCTGACCGTCGGCCCGGCGCGGAACGGCCTCACCGTCACCTCCGCGCTGAGGGGCCCCGCCCGCGAGGCCGGGATCCGGCCGGGCGACGTGATCGTGCGGATCGACGGCCGGGCCGCGCACAACCTGTCGTTCGAGCGGTCGCTCGCGCTGATCAAGGGCGAGCACGGCACCCTCGTCCACCTGAGCGTTCAGCGGCCGAACAAGGGGACCCTCGAGTTCACGGTCATGCGCCAGCAGATCGACGTGCCGCCGATCAGCGCGCACATGGTGAGAGTCGAAAGACGGAAGGTCGGGTACATCCGCGTCTTCTCCTTCCCGACCGGGTCGGCCGACCGGATCGAGCAGGCGACCGCCCGCCTCGTGGAGAAGGGCGCGAAGGGCGCGATCCTCGACCTCCGCGACAACCCCGGCGGCCTGCTCTCGGAAGCAGTCGACGTCACCTCGGTCTACCTCGGCTCGGGCATCGTGTGCCGAACGGACGGCCTCCACGAGGAGCCGCACACGTACAGCGTCAGCGGCCTCTCGACGCAGCCCGACCTGCCACTCGTCGTCCTCGTCGACGGGGGGAGCGCGAGCGCCGCCGAGATCCTGGCCGGCGCGTTCCACGACAACGACCGCGCCGTGCTCGTCGGCGAGCGCACGTACGGGAAGGCGTCGGTGCAGACCGTCGCCCCGCTCAGCGACGGCGGGGCGCTCAAGCTCACGACCGCGAAGTATCTGACGCCCGCCGGCGCGGACATCACGGGGCGGGGCATCGAGCCGGGCATCGTCGCCGTCGACGACCCGCTGACGGAGCGCGACGAGGCCCTGCGGATCGCCCGCGCCACGATGCTCGACGTCCTCCGGGACGGCTAGCGCTCGACTTGGCGGAGGTCGCGGTCTGCGAGCTCGCCCGCCGCGGCAAGCTCTTCGTCGGCGAGCCGTACTTCGGCGGCGGCCGGCCCGTCGTGGTCGACCGCAAGGGCGCCGGCGATGCGGCCGTCGGCGATCTCGTCGTCCTCCGTCTCGGGGCCGGGCGGGCGCGCCTCGAGCGTGTCCTCGGCCGCCCGGACGACATCGAGGCCGTCCTCGAGGGACTGCTCTGGCACGAGGGCGCGCGTCGCGAGCACGCTCCCCTGCCGCCGCCTCCGCCTGACGAGGAGCCGGATCGCGTCGATCTCCGCGGGCTCTTCGCGTGCACCATCGACCCGGCGGAGGCGAAGGACTTCGACGACGCGATCAGCCTCCAGCGCGAGGGAGACGGCGCGCGCGCCTGGGTCCACATCGCTGACGTCTCGGCCTACGTGCCCGCCGGGTCGCCGCTCGACGAGGACGCCGCCGAGCGCGCGTTCTCGCTCTACGTGCCCGGGCGTGTCGAGCCGATGCTCCCCGAAGAGCTCTCGGCCGGGCTCTGCAGCCTTCGCCCGCACGAGGAGCGGCGCTGCGTGACGGTGGAGATCCCCTTCGACGGCGACCTCGTTCCCGGTGAGCCGCGCTTCTATCGGAGCCTCATCCGCAGCCGCGGGCGGCTCACGTACAGCCACGCGCAGGCGATCCTCGCCGGGCGGGAGCACGCCGGCGAGGAGCTCGCGGAGACGCTCGCTCTCGCCCAGCAGGTGGCCGAGGCCCTGCGACGGCGGCGCTACGCGCGGGGGGCGCTCCGGATCGAGACGGGGGAGATCGCGTTCGCGTTCGACGGCCACGGGGGCGTCGAACGGGCCTGGATCGAGGCCGAGCCGCTCGCCCACATGCTCGTCGAGGAGCTGATGATCGTCGCGAACGAGGCGGTGGCTGGCCTCCTCGCCGGCCGGAAGCGCGACGCCCTGTACCGCGTCCACGAGCGGCCGGACCCGCAGTCGGTCGAGCTCCTCCTCGCGAAGCTCGCCGATCTCGAGGTGCCGACGCCGGCCGCGCCCGACCACCTGAGCCCGGCCGACGCCGCCCGGCTCGCGGGCCGCGCGAGCGCCGCGGTCACCCGCTACCAGGAGCAGTCGGGGCGTGGAGCCGAGGCCTTTCCCGCGCTCGTGCTCCGAGCGCTCAAGCAGGCGCGCTACGACCCCGCGAACCTCGGCCACTCTGGTCTCGCCAGCCGCGCCTACTGCCACTTCACCTCGCCCATCCGCCGCTACCCCGACCTCGTATGCCACCGCGCGCTCCTGCACGAGCTCGGCGTCCTCGACGTCGAGCTCCCCGAGGACCTGCCCGAGCTTGCCGAGTGGGCGTCCGTGCGCGAGCGCGCCCTCGCGGGGATCGAGTACCGCGCCGACGAGCTGTGCCTCGCCTGGTTCCTCGAGCGGCGGCTCTTCGAGGAGGGTTGGGACGCCACCTTCGAGGGCGAGGTCATCGGCGCGATCCCGTCGGGCATCTTCGTCCGCTTCGACGGCGTCTTCGAAGGCTACGTGCCCGTGCGCAGGCTCGCGGGCGACTACTTCGAGCTGAACACGCTCGGGACTGCCCTCGTCGGCCGCCGGACAGGCCGCGCCTACCGCCTCGGCGACCCGATCGAGGTCACCGTGGCGGAGGTCCGGAGGTGGGAGGGGAAGGTCGAGCTCGGACTCCCGTAACCGGACGGCGATATTTCACGCTCTTTGCGGAGAAAGATCTCGTACCCCCTTGCGCGCGGAGGACGCGGTTCTCTAAGGTGCCGATTGCGCCGAGCACGGAGCGCGACTAGGACGAAGCCTCGCCGGTAGGCACTACGCGGAAGCGGAAGGTTCGCCGGCAGGGGGGACGAAAGCGCAACCGGCTCGGCGAATTTTTTTGGTCCAATTCGTGACATGGCCGGAGGGACCAAGCAGATCGCCGAGAACCGGCGCGCGCGCCACGACTACCACCTGCTCGACCGCTACGAGGCCGGGCTCGTCCTCACGGGGACGGAGGTGAAGTCGCTGCGCGAGGGGAAGGCGATCCTTCAGCACGCCTTCGGCGACGTGCGCGGCGAGGAGGTCTTCCTCGTCGGCCTGCACATCCCCGAGTACGCGCAGGGGTCGGTCGGGAACCACGATCCCGACCGCGACCGCAAGCTCCTTCTCCACCGGCGCGAGATCGACCAGCTCGCCGCCAAGGTGCAGGAGAAGGGGCTGACGCTCATCCCCACGAAGCTCTACTGGAAGGACGGCCGCGCCAAGGTCGAGCTGGCGCTCGCGCGCGGGAAGGACGTGCGCGACAAGCGGCGCGCGATCGCCGACCGCGACGCCCAGCGACAGATCGAGCGCGCGCTCAAGGCTCGCCGCGACTGAGCGTGATCGCCTCGATCGCCGCCGCGACGACGAGGAAGCCGGCGATCGACCAGAGGGCGACGAGGCCGTGGGAGTCGAGCTCCGCGTCCGTCGTCAGGAGCCAGGCCGCGAGGATCGCCGCGGCGAGGACGCTGGCGACGGCGGCCGCGAAGACGACGGTGCGCTCCGCCGCCGTGCCGGCGAGAGCCCACTCGATGATCGCGAGCGCCACGAGGACGGCACCGAGGATCTGGGCGTAGAACGGCGGGTCGGGGAGCGGGAGCCCGAAGAAGTCGTAGAGGCCGTCCCACGTGGCCGCCAGGAGGAAGACGGCGAGCGTCGCGTTCGAGACGGCGTCCACGCGGAGGACGAGCGTCTGGGAGAGACGGGGGCGGGACCGGGCCACGGCTATACTTTGACGCCTGGGGGCGACCTGGTCTCGACGGGGTCGGTTCTCCGGAAGAGCTGCAAGCCGAGGTCCCCGGTCGGCCTCGTAAAACAACCGGGAACAACGCAAGTGCGAACAAGAACGAACTCGCACTCGCTGCCTAACTAGGTAGCGCGTCGGCTCCGGTCTCGGCCCGTGGATCGGAAACCCGGCGTCAGAAAACGGGCTCGCCGCCGACGGAGGGCCGATCGCCCGAGGCGGGACACTTCAGGATCGACTAGTCCGACGGTAGGTTTGCCAGCCCACCGGCCGTAGGGCGAAACGCAAGGGCAGGCTGAGCTTGGAGAGGCTCTTCACGGTGCGGCTTCGGACGCGGGTTCGATTCCCGCCGCCTCCATCGGCTTGGTTGAGCCAAGAATCGATCGCAGAAATCGGTGGCCCCGCTCCTGGCCGATGACTCACAAGAGCGGGCCACTGGCGGCCGTCGGAGTCACGATCGGAGTTGCCGTGTCGCTGCTCCCGACTCTTGTGCCTGGTGTCTCGCCCCGGTGTCGTTGTCGAGGCGGTTGCGCGCGTCGAGCGCAGCAAGCCTGTAGACCTCGGTGAACGTGGGGGCGTTGAAGCTCGTATCGGTGAGGTAGTCAACGGGCAGCTCGCCTGCGATCACCGCCTGCCCGACGTGAACGAGCTCCGTCGCCGAGGCGCCGATGATGTGAACGCCGAGGAGGCGTCTCGTCTCCTCGTGCACGAGCAGCTTCAGCAGACCTACGTGATCGCCTGCGATCTCCCCGCGGGCCACTTGGCTGTAGCTGGTGATGCCGACAACGTACGGCACCTGCTCGCGGACGAGCTCCCTTTCGTTCGAGCCAACGAAGGAGATCTCCGGGATCGTGTAGATACCGTACGGGAGCAGGCGGACCGACGACCCTGCGTGCTCGCCGAACGCCGCCAGTGCCGCGAATCGACCCTGGTCGGTCGGCCTTCGCACATCGTCGTGAGAGCCGATCACCTCGCCGGCGGCGAAGATGTGATCTGCGCTCGTTCTGAAGTCCGCCCCGACCGCGATGAGCCCCCCGGGGGCAGCCTCGAGCCCCGCCGCCTCGAGGTTGAGCGAGTCGGTGGCTCCGCGGCGCGCCGCTGCGTGGAGGGCGACCTCGGAGACCAACTCCTCCCCGCCGCGCAGCTGGAGGACGGCGTGTCCGTCCCTGGTTCGGGCAGCCTCGACGTCCTCGCCCAGTCGCAGGTCGACTCCGAGACCGCGAAGGTGATAGCCGAACGCCTCGACGAGCTCGTCGTCGACGAAGTCGAGGAGTCGCTCCCGCCGGTCGACGACCGTGACCTCGACCCCGAGGATGGCGGCCATCGAGGCGTATTCGAGCATGGTCACGCCGGCGCCGACGACCGCAAGACTCTCGGGGATGGCGCTCAGCCCGAGCAGGCCGTCGGCATCCAGCACGCGGTGCCCGTCGAACTCCGTGCTCGCAGGGCGCGCCGATTTCGTGCCGACCGCAATCACGAAGCGCTCGCCGGCGATCCTGCGGCCGCTCACCTCGAGCGTGTGGGGATCGACGAACGACGGGCTCCCGGCCAGCACGTCGATCGAGTTGCGCCGCAGCTCGTCGCGCATCGAGTCCAACTCGTGCTCGATCATCGGCCCGGCGCGCCACAGGAGGTCGTCCATCGTGAGCTCGTGCTTCCTGTCGCGGGCGAGGGCATAGGGGCTGAGTACCTGGCCGGTCAACTCGACGATCGCGGCGCGCAGAGCCCGGGCCTTCAGCCAGCTCCCGGTCTCGGACCGGCCGGCGAGCGCGTCCTCACGCGCCGCGAGCGCAGTCCGTCTTCCGAGCCTGGCTGCCTGAACCGCCGCGGCCCGGGCGGCCGTGCCGGATCCGATCACGATGAGGTCGTACGTGGTCGTCGCCTCGTCAGGGTAGGAGCCGCGCCGCCCGGTCGCATCGGTGAAACGGCCGGTGGTCGTCGGGTGCGGACTTGCCGAAAGTCGCCTCGTGCTTCACGCTGCCTGCGTGCTCTACGGGCGTGACGCCGAGCGGGCCGAGATCGGAAGGCTGCTCAAGGCGGCTCGCGACTCGACGAGCGGCGTGCTCGTCATGTACGGCGAGCCGGGCGTCGGCAAGACCGCGCTGCTCAGGGATGCCCGCGACCGAGCCGGCGACATGCACATCCTCACGGCGCGAGGCGTCGAGTCCGAGGCGGAGCTTCCGTTCGCCGCGCTCGACCAGCTCCTCCGGCCGGCGCTGAGCCATCTCGACCGGCTCCCTGGCCCGCAGGCGGCGGCACTCGGCGGCGCGCTGGGCCTCCGGGGCGGGGGCGGAGAAGAGCGCTTCCTCGTCTACGCCGCGTGCCTCTCGCTCCTCTCCGAGATGGCGGATCGCCGTCCCGTGCTCTGCCTCGTGGACGACGCGCACTGGCTCGACAAGGTCTCGGCCGAGGCGCTGCTGTTCGTCGCGCGCCGCCTCGACGCCGAGGGCATCGTGATGCTGTTTGCGGCCCGCGAGGGCGAGGTCCGCGGATTCGAGGCGCAAAGACCTGCCGTCGCTGCTCGTCGAACGGCTCGACCCTGAGGCGTCGGCGACCTTGCTCGCCCGGGTCGCAAGCTCGGCGGCCCCGTCGGTCCGCGAGCGCCTGATCGAGCAGACGCAAGGGAACGCCCTCGCGCTCGTGGAGCTGCCCGTCGGCGCTCAGCGAAGGTCAGCTGGCCGGCGACGAGCCGCTTCCGGAGGCGCTGCCGCTCACGTCTCGCGTCAAGAGCATCTTTCTCGAGCAGGTCCGGCGGCTTCCGGACGAGGCTCAGCGCGTCTTGCTGGTCGCCTCGGCCGACGACCTGGAGGACGCACGGCTCGTCGCCCGGGCGAGCGAAGCGCTCGGCGCCGGCGCGCGCGGGCTCGACCTTGCGGAGCAGGCAGGCCTCGTCTCCGTGCGCGGAAGCCGGCTCGATTTCCGGCATCCGCTCATCAGGTCGGCGGTCTACGAGGCGGCGACGTCGAACGAGCGTTTGGTGGTCCATCGCGCGCTTGCCGACGCGCTGGCAGAGGACGACGAGCACGCGGACCGCCGGGCCTGGCACCTCGCAGCATCGGTTCTCGAGCCCGACGAGGGCGTCGTCCGCGCGCTCGAGGAGGCGGCTGCCCGCGCCGAGGAGCGGGGCGGCTATCTGGCCGCGGCGAAGGCGTTCGCGCGCGCCGCCGAGCTCTCGTCGGACGGGCACGCCAGGGGCCGCCGCCTGGCCCGCGCCGCGCGAGCTGCCAGCATCGCAGGCGCCGACGAGTATGCGGTCGAGCTGGCCGGCCAGGCCGACCCTCTCGTCGGCGACAAGCTCCTTCGGGCGGAGCTCGCGCTCGCGGTCGGAGTCGCCGAGCTTCGCTGTGGCCACCCGCTGGACGGCGTCTCCAGGCTGACCGTCGCTGCTCGCGAGGTCGCGGAGCGCGACGCAGCGAAAGCGGTCGAGCTGCTCATCTGGGCAAACGCTGCTGCGTCGATAAGCGGCGACCCTTCGGCTCGCGCAGAGGTCTCCAGGCTGGCTGCCGATGTCGTATCCGCGGGCGGGGACGACGAGCTCGTGTCGGTCGCCCGGGCCCTCGCTGTCTTTGCGCAGGTCCGGGGCGGCGATACGTCGGCCGACGGTGCCCAGCTCGAGGAGGCGTTCGCACGGGCTTCCACCTTCGACGATGCTCAGCACGTCTACGCGGTCAGCGTCGCCGCTCTCTTCGTCGGGGACAATCAGCGTTTCGCGACGCTGATCAACCGGGCTACTTCCCTCGCTCGGGCACGCGGGGAGCTCGGGATCCTCGCGGAAGCGCTCTCCCTGAGCGCCGCCCAGCACTACCTGGCGCAGCGCTTCGAGGAGGCAGCGCACGTGGCGCGCGAGGCGCTGCGGTTCGCGCGCGAGCTCGGGGCCGCCAATTCCGCCTCGACTCCTCTGGGCCTCCTCGCGTTCGCAGCGGCCATTCGCGGTGACGACGACGAGGCTCGTCAGCGAAGCGGTGAGATGCTCGAGCTTGCCGCTGCGCACGGCCTGCCGGCGCGCGCCACGTACGCCGTGTACGTGCTGGCCATGCTCGAGCTCGGCCGCGGACACTGGAACGAGGCTCTCGAGCACTTCAGGGTTGTCGCCGATCCTCGCCCGGACGTCGGCGACGCGTTCCTGGCCAAGGGCGCAACTCCCGATGCGATCGAAGCCGCGGTGAGGGCAGGCCGCCTGGAGGAGGCCTGTGCTGCGCTCGCAGGATTCGAGGAGTGGGCGCCGGACTCGGGCTACACGTGGGTGCAGCCTCGACTCTCAGGCTGTCGCGCTCTCCTTGCCGACGGCGACGAGGCGACCTCGCACTTCGAGGAAGCGCTCCGGCTCGGTGCCGACGGCGGCCCATTCGACCTCGCGCGCCTCCAGCTTCTCTACGGCGAGCACCTACGGCGGGAGCGCCGGCGCACCGATGCGCGAGTGCAGCTCCGCGCCGCTATCGAAGGGTTCGAGCGCCTACGCGCGGAGCCGTGGGCCGAGCGGGCGCGGGCCGAGCTGCGCGCGTCCGGCGAGACGGCGCGAAAGCGCGACCCGAGCACGGTCGACCAGCTCACGCCCCAGGAGCTCCAGATCGCCCGCTTCGTGGCAGAGGGCCTCTCCAACAAGGAGGTCGCGGCCCAGGTCTTCCTCTCGCCCCGGACGATCGAGCATCACCTGCGTCATGTGTTCGCGAAGCTCGGCGTCAAGTCCCGCACACAGCTGGCGCGCCTCCCTCTGGGCCCTGGGCTCATCGCGGCAATTGGGCACCTGAGCGTGCTGGCCTCCGCCTGACGAAACGCGCGCCGCACCGGCGGTATTACCGATGCGATCGCGACGGCGGGCGCCCTAGGTTGGCCTCAAGGACCGCTTCGGAAGGAGACCCCGATGCCCAGCGCCCCTATCGAGAAGGACTCGAACCGACCCACGAATCTTGCTGCGCGGATGGCCCGGTGGAGCGCCCACCATCGAAAGAAGGCGATCTTCGGCTGGCTCGCGTTCGCGTTCGTGGCGTTTGCGATCGGGAACTCGCTCGTCACCCAGAAGGAGATCGTCTGGGAGACCTCCGGGCCCGGGGAGTCCGGACGGGCGGACACGATTCTCTACGAGGAGTTCAAGCAGCCGGCCGGTGAGGCCATCGTCGTCCAGAACGCGGAGCTGACGGCGTCCTCGCCGGAGTTCCAGGCGGTCGTCCAGTCGGTGGTCGACGAAGTCTCGGCCCTTCCGGAGGTCGCGAAGGTCGAATCGCCCTTCGACCCCGGGGAGAGCGCCGGCCTGGTCTCCGGTGACCAGCACTCGGTTCTGATCCCCGTCGACATCGCCGGCCCCTCCGACGAGGCCGTCGACCACGTCGATCCGATCGTCGCGGCCGTCGACGAGGTTCAGCAGGCGAACCCGGGCTTCTACGTCGGATCGTTCGGCGAGAGCACCGGGAAGGAGATCGAGGCTGCGTTCTTCGACGACCTCAAGAAGGCGGGGCTCTACTCCATCCCCTTGACGCTGGGCATCCTCTTGATCGCCTTCGGCGCGCTCGTCGCGGCGGGCATCCCGCTCCTGCTGGGGCTCACGGCGGTCCTCGCGGCGATGGGTCTCGTGGCGGTCTTCAGCCAGGCTGTTGCCGATGAGTGACGGCGTCGGCGCGATCATCCTCCTGATCGGGCTCGCGGTCGGCGTCGATTACTCGATGTTCTACTTGAAGCGCGAACGCGAGGAGCGTGCGGCCGGCCGAAGCGAGGAGGCCGCGCTCGAGGCGGCGGCAGCGACCTCCGGTCGAGCGGTTCTCGTCTCGGGGCTCACCGTGCTCGTGGCCATGTCGGGCATGTTCCTCACCGGGGACGCCGACTTCGCCTCGTTCGCCGTCGCCACGATGACGGTGGTCGCGGTTGCGATGCTCGGGTCGCTGACGGTGTTGCCCGCGCTTCTCTCCAAGCTGGGGGACAACGTCGACCGCGTTCGTGTGCCGTTCCTCAACCGGCTGCGCCGCGACGACGGCGAAGGCCGGATCTGGGGGGCCATCATCGAACGCGTGCTCCGGCACCCGGCCCTGTCGGTGACGTTGGCGGGTGGTCTCCTGGTCGCGCTCGCCGTGCCCGCGCTCCAGCTGCACACGGCCCAGGCCAGCATCGACTCGTACCCGCCGCAGTTCCTGACCGCCTATAACCGCGTCAAGGACGCCTTCCCGGGTACCGAGATCGGAGCCGACGTGGTCGTCAAGGCGCCTGACGTCGAGGCGCCGGCCGTCCAGGAGGCGATCGGCCAGCTCGAGTGGCGCGCGCTCGAAACCGGCCTCATGAACGAGCCGATCGACGTCGACGTGAACACGGCGGGAACGATCGCGACCATCTCGATCCCCGTCGAGGGCGAGGGAACCGACTCGACCTCGAACGCGGCTCTCGCCGCCCTTCGCGACGAGGTGATCCCGCCGACGCTGGGGGCCCTGCCGGGCGCCGAGGTCGCCGTCACCGGCACGACCGCGCAGGCGAAGGACTACAACGACCAGATGAAGACCGTCGCGCCGCTCGTGTTCGGGTTCGTGCTCCTGTTCGCCTTCTTCCTGATGCTCCTTTCCTTCCGGTCGGTGGTGATCGCGGCCAAGGCGATCCTGCTCAACCTGCTCTCGATCGGGGCCGCCTACGGCGTCCTCGTGCTCGTGTTCCAGCACGGCTGGGGGAAGGGGCTTCTGGGCTTCGAGTTCACGGGCGGAATCGACCCGTTCCTCCCGATCCTCCTCTTCGTGATCCTGTTCGGCCTGTCGATGGACTACCACGTCTTCATCCTCAGCCGCATTCGCGAGTCGTACGACAGGGGGATGAACACCGACGAGGCCATCGCCCACGGGATCAAGACGACAGCCGGCGTCGTCACGAGCGCGGCGATCGTGATGGTGGGCGTCTTCGCCATCTTCGCGACGCTCTCGATGCTGATGCTCAAGCAGTTCGGCGTCGGCCTCGCCGTGGCGATCCTGATCGACGCGACGATCGTCCGGGCGGTCCTCCTCCCGGCGTCGATGAAGCTGCTCGGGGACTGGAACTGGTACCTGCCCAGCTGGCTCGAGTGGCTGCCGCACTTCGAGCACGGCGAGAAGCTCGAGCCGGTCAAGGCGCCGCCCGTTCCCACGCCGAGCGCCTAGAAGAGCCGTCGTGACGAGCGTGACTCAACCCGTCTCCGAATCCGGCAGGGCCGCCGCGACGCGGGTCGCGGCAGCCCTGCGTCACGGAGGTCGGCCTCGCGCGGCTAGCGCTCGCGGTCATCGGGCTCCACGTGGTCGACGACCGCTTCCTCCAGCCCGAGCCTGGCCGGTCGGCGAGTGATCACCTGGTCAGTGGCCTCGTGCCGCTCGTCCTGATCTCCGCCGCAGCGATCTCGTACCCGCGGCTGCGTCCCGGGCTTCGCGCTTCGATCGCACTCCTCTTCGGCTATTTCGGCGTGCTCGCCGGCACGGAAGCCGTCTACTACACGACGAGCGGTGGCCCCTCCGGCGACGACTTCACGGGGTTCCTGTCGCTCGCCGCCGGACTCCTGTTGCTCGCCATCGGCTCCTCGACCCTCTGGAAGTCGCGGCGGCAGAGCGGCAGCCGGGCGTGGAGGTACGGGCGCCGCCTGCTGCTGGCGGTCGGCGTGGTGCTCGCAGCGGGGGTCGTTCTCCTGCCGACCTCGATCGCGTACGTCGTCACGCACTCGGCGCGGGCGGAAGTACCGCGGCCAGAGCTGGGAACCGCGTTCGAGGACGTCCAGTTCAAGACCGCCGACGGCCTGCTCCTACAGGGTTGGTACATCCCGTCGAAGAACGGCGCCGCCGTGATCGCCTTCCCGGGCCGGTCGGGCCCGCAGAAGCAGGCACGGATGCTCGCCAGCCACGGTTACGGAGTCCTCCTGTTCGACCGTCGCGGCGAGGGTGAGAGCGAGGGCGACCCGAACGGCTTCGGCTGGGGAGGGGAGCGGGATCTCAATGCCGCCGCTGGGTATCTTCGGTTGCGGCCGGATGTCGACCCGAACCGGATCGGCGTCATCGGCCTCTCCGTCGGGGGCGAGATGGCGATTCACGCCGCCGCCCACTCGGATGCCTTCGCCGCGGTCGTCTCCGAGGGGGCGAGTGGGCAGTCGCTTCGCGACGAGCTCGCGAACCCAGGCTTGCGCGACCGGCTGCTCGACCTCCCCGCCCAGGTCAGCCTCATCGCGGCCCTCACGGTCTTCACGGACGAGCTGGCGCCGCCGAGCCTGAACAGCGAGGTCGCCAGGATCGCGCCGACCCCTGTCTTCTTCGTCTACGGCGAGCACGGCCAGGGCGGAAGCGAGACGCGGCCCAACAAGGGCTTCTACGCGGCCGCGCGGGAGCCGAAGCAGATCTGGGAGGTCCCGAACGGCCAGCACATCGCCGGCATCACGACCGAGCCGGAGGAGTACGAGCGCCGCGTAGTCGGGTTCTTCGACGACGCCCTCTTGGACACCCAATGAACTCGCGAACTGAGGTGAGAAGCATGGAAGGCGAGCGCAGCATCCCGGTGCGCCGAGCCGTTCTCTTCGGCGTTCCGCTCCTCTACGTGGTCCTTGGGCTCTTGCATACAGACAATCCCGAGGTCGGCGACGAGACGGGACTGTTCATCTGGCTGCACATTGCGCAGCTCTTCCTCATCGGCGGACTTGCCTACATACTCTGGCTGCTCGTCGAGGGGATCGACGGCCGTGCGGCCAGAGTCGCGCGAGCCCTCATCCTCCCCTTTGTCATCCTGTATACGGCGCTCGACGCCGTCCTCGGGATCGCTTGGGGGATCGTCGCCGAGAAGGCGAACGAGCTGCCGGTTGCCGACCAGCCTGCGGCGGGCCGGCTCATGGACGCGCTACTCGAGCCCGAACCGCTCGGCTACATCCTCTACTTCGGCGCGGGCTTGCTCTGGCTCGCCGTCGCGCTCACCGTCGTCACGGCGCTCGGGGGAAGGGCTCCCCGGCCCGCTCTCGCGCTCATGGCGATCGGCGCGACCGTGTTCGCGCTCGGCCATGCGAAACCGGTGGGGCCGATCGGGATGGCGCTCTTCCTCGCCGGCATCGCCTGGCTCGAGCTGCGGCCCCGTCGGGAAGCCGCGGGCAACGCCGCCTCGCTGCAGGGGGCTTGACGATGCCGGCCGAGACGGTGCAGGAAGGCGGCGCGTTCCAGCGGGCCGATCGGATCTGGCCGATGCCCGTGGCGCTTCGCCGCGTGCTGTTGCTCGTTCCACCGCTCCTGCTCGCGGGCCTCGAGATCCTTCATCCCCAGCCGGACGAGACCGTGCAGGCCCTGATGGACGCGTCGACGTGGTTCGCCGGCTTCCACGTCATCCAGCTCGCGCTCACCGGGTTGGTCGGGTTGTCCGTACTTTTGCTCGCAGACAGCTTCGGACGCGCGAACGCATGGGTGACCCGTCTTGGAGTCGGAGCCTTCCTCGTCTTCTTCAGCGCCTACGACGCGGTTGCCGGGATCGGCACGGGGCTCGCGATGCGAAGCGCGCGAGACCTATCGGCCGTGCAACAGGAGGGCGTGTTCGACGTCGTCAAGGACTGGCCGGCTGTGGGGCCGCCGTTCGCACTCAGCATCATCGGGACGCTGGGATGGGTGGTCGCGGTCGGGGCTCTCGCTCTGGCGGCTCGCCGCCAAGGAGCGCCGCGACGCGAATGGATCCTCGTCGGACTCGCGGCCGTGTTCCTGATGGGCGGGCACCCGTTCCCGCTGGGCACGCTCGCGTTCGGCTGCTTCTTCGTCGCCGCGCTCTTGCACGAATGGAGAGCCCGTGAGGTCCGTGGGAACGATCGGCAGCGGGCCGTTACAGGCGATGAGTTCGAGACGACGAGATAAGCACCGGCGCTCGGCTCTCGCGGATGCGCGCGGGAGGTCTGCTTGACGCCGGAGGCGATGCCTGTCAGAGTCGTCGCGTCAAGTCCTGTGGGCCCTCGGGTTCGCAGGACTTGGCATTTTGGGGGTCGGGTATCAACCCCTCCCGCGTAGGTAGGTATCAATCGGCCGGGAGGAGTGATGGGACTCGAACCCGCGTATGGCAGGAGCTTGCGGTCGGTCGGTCGCGTGTCGTCCGCTTCGTGTTAGATCCGGAAGCAGCGCTGGTGCGGATCGAATCGAGCCCGCGTTATCGGCGTCAGTTTCGGCAACCGAAACCCCCGCTGAGCAGGGATTTCAAGGCGCATACGGGATTCGAACCCGTGCTACCGGAGAACGCCGAAGGCAAGCCGGACTCCGGTAGCAGGGGTCAGATCGCACCCGGTAGCGAGCTCAACCCGCACCTGCGGGCCGTGCTAGAGCGGCTGAAGGAGCGCGATCGGGAGCGCCGCAGATGATGTCTCTGCGAGCTTCTCCGGACGAAGTCGAGCGAGTACGAGCTCCTGGCGGAGTGGCATGCTGAGCGTGCCCCGTCTGGACGACGAGCACTTCGTTGCCTGCCAGGCGATGGCCGTTGTCGGGATCGTGCTCAGGGAGGTTGCCGAGGCGATCGAGCTGGGGTGGGGCGAGGAGTCGGACGCGCACTGAACCGTTCGCTGCCATCGTGGGCCATCGAGTTAACCCGTTTCCGTTTGACCCTCAGCGTGAGACAGCGACGGCTGTCTGGGGTTCCTTTGTGATCATCTCCCGAAACGGTCCGGCGTCGGTAGCCGAGCGTCGAGTGGCGGCGGCGGGCGTTCTAGAAGCGCGGGGAGGCTTCGGACGCGGGTTCGATTCCCGCCGCCTCCATCGTTGGCTCAACGGAGCCCTTCTTGGAGCCGGTCGATGGAAAGACTTCAGTCGGCCGGTTCAAGAGCAGCTCGAGGCACCCGGCTTCGTCGTCCCCTAGTGGGATAGCGTGCGCCCCCATGTCCGTCCTCGAGCGCGACGACGCACCTCCCGCACGCGTGATCGAGATCGACGAGCCGGAGGTCGGCCTCGACGCCGTCGTCGTCATCGACCACGAGCTCTTCGGGACCTCGGCAGGCGGGACGCGGATGGTCCCGGACGTGACGACCGACGAGGTGGCCCGCCTGGCACGCGCGATGACGTGGAAGCTTGCGGTCTGCGGCGTCCCCTATGCGGGCGCGAAGGCGGGGATCCGGTTCGGCGAAGGCGATCGCGCGGCCGTGCTCGGAGCGTATCTCGCACGCGTGGGCGAGTGGCGGGACTTCTTCCTCACGGGGCCTGACATGGGAACGCACCCAGAGGACTTCCTCGCCCTCGAGCCCGAGGGGAGCGCGACGCCCATCTGGGCTCGCACGCACGAGGGGATGGGGATGGACGACCTGGCGGTCGGACACGGGATCAAGGGCGCGGCGACGGTCGCCCTCGAGCGACTCGGCCGGCCCTTCGAGGGCGCGCGCGTGGCGATCGAGGGGTTCGGAAAGGCAGGCGCCGGCACCGCCCGCGCGTGCGCTCGCTCCGGCGCGCTCGTGGTCGCGGTGAGCACGATCGACGGAACGCTCGTCGATCCGGCCGGGCTCGACGTGGACGAGCTGCTCGCTCTCCGCGTTCGCCACGGTGACGCGTTCGTCCGCCACGGGAGCACGCCCGCCCAGCCGCGCGAGGCGCTCTTCGCGGTCGAGTGCGACGTGCTCGTCCCGGGAGCGCGTCCACACGTCATCGCTCCCGGGTCTGCGTCCGAGCTTCGCTGTGCGGCAGTCGTGCCGGCGGCCAACGTCCCATACGCTCCGGGCGCGACGGACGCCCTCTCGGACTGCGGGATCCTCGCCTTGCCGGACTTCGTGACGAACGCAGGAGGCATCCACCTGTACGAGGCGCCCGAGTGTCGAGACGATCCGGCCCGTTGCCTGGCGGGAGTCGAGCGGCTGGTCGGCGAGACGACGCGCCGCCTCCTGGCCGCGGCCGACGCCGACGGCGTCACTCCCACACAGGCTGCGCTCGGGATCGCCCGCACCTTCCTGAGGACGGCACGGACAACGCCGGACTGACGTCCGTGAGCGGTGAGCGTTCGCAGTGGGCTAGGGTCCACCCGTGTCCGACGCCGAGCACGAGCTCGAGGGCGGCGGCGAGCATGAAGTCACCCCGCTCGATCACGGCGATCCCTTGCCCACGGCCATGCTCCGCCACCGCGTTCGGCACGCCGCCGCCGCCGGGGCCACGAATCGCGCCACCCCTTGCCCTATGTGATCTCAGGCGTAGCGAAGCGCCTCTCCGGGCCGGAAGCGGACCGCGCGGCGGACCGGCAGCAGCATGATCAGGAGCGCGAGGACGATCGTCCCGACGAGGGCGAGCACGATGTTCCAGGGCGGGAACACGAACTGGATGCGCACGTCGACGACCTCCCAGACCAGCCAGACGAGGAAGCGTTCGAGCGCGTAGCCGATCGGGATGCCGAGCAGCCAGCCGGCGAGCGCGAGCACGACGCCCTCGGTCGCGAAGATCCGCCGGACGTCACGTGCCCGCGCGCCGATGCAGCGGAGGATGCCGATCTCGCGCGTGCGCTCGAGGATGCTCATCGTGATCGCGTTCGCGAGCGCGACCATGCTGATCGCCACGATCAGCAACCCGAACACGGCGATCGTCGTCGTGATCGTGCGGTTGGCGGCGACCTCGTTGCGCTCTTCGACGTACGTGATCTCGCCCCCCATCTGGTACCCGAGTGTGTTGAGCCGGTCCTCGAGCCGGGTGAACGTGCGGTCGACGACTGCCTGCTCGGGCGAGGTCGTCTTGATCCAGTAGGTGCTTACCCCCGTGGGCTCGTGCAGCAGCGAGCGAAGTGTCGTGAGCGGGACGAACAGGACGGTGCCGTCCTCCTGGCGGTTGTTCGCGATCCCGACGATCCGGAAGCGAGGCGGCGCCGGCCGCGGTCGAGAGCGTCACGCGGTCGCCGACCTCCGTGCCGGTGCGCTCGGCCAGATTGCGCTCGATCACGGCGACCCGGTCGCGTGCCTGCTCCTCGGCGGCCGTGAACCAGCGCCCGTCGGTCGTGTCGAGGCGGATGAGCGGCTCGCGCGGCACGCCCCAGACGAATGCCTCTTCGCCGGAGAGCTCGACGTCGTTGACGAGTGCCGGCTGCGCCTCGGCGACTCCTGGGGTCGAGCGGATTGACCTGGGCGGCGCGCTCGTCGAAGGGCGTGCCCCCGCCGGTCCAGATGCGGATCTCCTCGATGTGCTCGCCCCAGGCTGCGCGGGTGGCCTTGGTCGCCGCCGCCGCGAGCCCCATGATCGCGAGCAGGTTGCCGACGGCGAGCGCGACGACGAGGGCCGTCGCGAGTGTCCGCCGCTTGCGTCGGCCGACGCCGCGCAGGCCGATCTGCATCGTCCGCGGCAGGAAGCGGACACGCCGCAGGAGCCGGTCGCCGGCGTCCTGGCTGCCGACGGCGGAGCCGGTCGACTCGAGCGCCTCGCGCAGGTCGACGCGGGTACCGCGCCGGATGGCGGGCAGCGCGGCGAGGGCCGGGCCGAGCACGCCGATCAGGGCCGCGACGGCGACCACGGTCAGGTCGACGCCGAAGCCGACGTCGATTGCGAAGAAGGTCGAGCCGAAGAACGAGGCGAGCAGATTCGAAAGCAGGATGCCGAGCGCGATTCCCACCAGCGTGCCGATGGCACCGAGCAGGAGTGCCGTCTTGAGGTACACGAGCGCGACCTGCCGGCGGCGGGCGCCGACCGCCCGCATGATTCCGATCTCGCCCGTCTGCTCGGAGACGAGCGTCGTCATCGTGTTGGAGATCAAGACCAGCGCCGAGAGGAGCGCGAGCAGCGTGATCACGCCGAAGAAGTCGACGAACAGGTCGGAGTCCTCCTTGCCCGGCCAGTCACCGGGCGCGCGCACCTCGGGCAGGCCCGAGAAGCCCGTGAAGCCGGGCATACCCGCGAGCGACTCGCGCACCGCCTCGATCGTGCTCGAGACCGAGGCCGCACTCGTATCCCGGAGCCGGAAGGCGAGCTCGCCGTACCCCGGCTCGCCGCTCAGCGCGGCGACGGTCTCCGCGGTCGCGTAGAGGACGACGACATCGTCGTCCGCGACCTGCCGGCCGCCGCCGAGGTTCAGTCGCCTCGCCGCTGATCGCGTAGCTTCCCCTCCGCACCGCTCGGGCCGACGACGCGAGCGACGTCGCCGGTGCGACCCTCGTACATGCCCTGGTTCGCGTTCTGCACGTCGACGAGGACCTCGCCTCGCGCGGGCGCGGCGCCGGACGTGACGCGGACGACGTCGACCGCCTGGCGGGCGAAGTCGCGGACGCCGATCAGCACGGCCGGCGCGCGGCGCTCGCCCACGTACACCCGCGTCTGGACCTCGCTCCGGGCCTCGACCGCCTCGACGTTGGGGAGCGCCGCGAGCGAGGCGAGCTGAGCATCGGAGAGGGGCAGGGGTCTCGTCGACACCGTCAGGTGCGCCAGCCGCTCGGCCCGGACCTCCGACTGCATCGAGCGGTCGATCAGCTCGGGCACGGCGAAGATCGAGATGCTCGCGACGGCGAGCGCGAGCGTCAGGATCGAGAAGAGCGCTCGCGCCTTCCGTCGGGTCAGGTCGGTGACCGACTTGCGCAGCAGCGCCGACACCGTCGTGCCACCTCAGCCGGCGACGACGACGCCGTCGCGAATGGTGACGATGCGGCTCGCGCGCCGCGCGAGCTCGCGGTCGTGGGTCACGTAGAGAACGGTCTTCCCCTCGCCGTTCAGCCGCGCGAGCAGCTCGAACATCTCCTCTGCGGTGACGCTGTCGAGGTTGCCCGTCGGCTCGTCGCCCACGATCAGCTTCGGATCGGCGGCGAGCGAGCGCGCGATCGCGACCCGCTGCTGCTCGCCACCCGAGAGCTCGGCGGGCAGGTGGTCGAGCTTGTCGCCGAGCCCGACCAGCTCGAGGTTGTGCCGTGCCCGCTCGAAGCGCTCCCGCTTCGAGCCGCGCCGGGCGAAGTCGAGCGGCAGCACCGCGTTCTCGAGCGCCGACAGCGTCGGCAGCAGCTGGAAGAACTGGAAGATGATCCCGACGTTCGCGCCGCGCCAGACGGCGAGCTGCTCCTCGCTCATCTCGTCGAGGCGCTGCCCGTCGACCGTGACCGCCCCCGCCGTCGGCCGGTCGATCCCGGTGATCAGGTTGAGGATCGTCGTCTTGCCGCTCCCCGACGGGCCCACGACGGCGACCATCTCGCCCGTGCCGATCGCGAGGTCGACGCCGCGCAAGGCGCGGTAGTCGACCTTGCCCATCCGGTACACCTTCTCGACGCCCGCGAGCTCGATCAGCGCGCGCGAGGTCTATGAGCCTCGGTCGTCTCGCTCGGCGCGCCTACCTGATCCTCACCAACGTCTCGGTGCGCACAACCACCTCCCTCCGGAGCCAGACGAGCATCCCACGGACGCCTGCGCCCGGCCATCAGGGAGGCCGCTCATTCGCTTACGGCCAACTACGGACGGGGCCGTGAGTTCCTTCCTCATGCGGTTCCTTACTCCATGCGGCCTTCATCGCTCGAAGAGGGAGCGCATCACAATGGCCACGGCTAGCTGATTGCTGCCGAGCGTGGGAAGCGAGTCTCGCGGGGTTCAGGTGCCCGAGGATGCGTCAATCCTCGATCGGCAAGACCGTCAGCGGCTCGAAGTCGCCGTTTCGAACGGTGAGCCGTGTGGCGCGTCTCACGTCGATGTCTCCGTTCTCGTCGAAGCTCCAGCGACCGAGGAGACCGTCGAAGTCGCGGGTCGCGAAGGCGGCCTGGGTGATGGCATCGCGGTCGGCGCGGCCGACGCGCTCGATCGCCTCGAGGATCACCCCGGTCGAGTCGTAGGCAGAGGCGGCGTAGCACTCGGGCTCGAGCCCGAAGCGCTCGACGTAGCGTTCGTGGAACACCCGACCTCGTCCTTCGAGGAGCGCCGGCGGAACGCCTCCGAACGTGATCAGAGTGCCTTCGGCGTGTGCGCCGGCGTCGCGGATGAAGGCGTGCTCGAACAGCGTGTCGGGCCCCATCATCGTCACGGCCGGCGCGGCGGTACGAACGTCACGCCACAGCGGTCCGGCGCCGTTTTGAATGATGCCGCCGTAGAAGACGAGGTCAGCGCCGCTCCCGGCGATCGTTTGAGCCAGCGCCTCGTACTCGAGCTGCTTCGGCACGATCCCGACTGGCGCCTCGACGGGCTCGACGCCCAGTCGCTCGCACGCATCGGCGAACGGCAAGGCGACGCCACGACCACACGGCTCGGTGTCGTGAAGGACGAACACGCGTCGTGCGCCGAGCTCGGCAGCCCACTGCGCTGCGAAGAGGCCCTGAAGATCGTCGCTGAGCGCGGTGCGAAGGTAGTTGCGACGGCCCGTCGGGTAGTGCTTGTCAGGCTCACCCGGCCCGAACGGCTTCGTCAGGCCGGGGTAGGTGTTGCAGGGCGAGATCATCAGAAGAGGGCCCGCCGCGTTGGTGATTGGGATCGAGTAGGGCGCAGCGTCGGTATCGAGCGTGCCGATGTAGGCGAGCACGTCGGCTTGGGCGGCGGCGTAACGAGCGTTCGCCTGCTCGCGCGCCGCGTCCCAGGAGCCCCGCTCCTCGCTCCCTCCGTCCAGGTCCTCGTACACGACCGGCACGCCGCACACGCGATCTCCGCCGTCTTCCAGTCGCATCCTGATCGCGTTGACGATCGAATCGCTCTGGCCGATCGACGACCCACTTCGCGTGAGGCTCGACACGATCCTCACCTGCTCAGCGAAAGCGTTCATCTCAAGTCGATTCCGCTGCCGAACACCGGCTCACGGTACGACAACCTGCTTGGTGCGGGTGCGGGACAGAGTCGCCGGACCCGCCACAGCCACCACGACTCCAGCCGCGAGGATCAGCAGCGCGGCAAGGATCAGGAAGGGCTGAGCGATCTGGTCGTCGAGGGGCTCGAAGAAGACCGTCAGGCCCAAGTTGATTGCCGCGTGAGCCAGAACCACGATCAGGAGGCTCCCGCCGGTGCCGTTGTACATCCAGGTGAGGATGATCGAGAGGCCGATGGTGAAGAGGATCCACGGGGCGAAGAGGCTGAGCGGGCGGATGTCCGTTCCGAGCAGGTACAGGGGCAGGTGCCACACACCCCACACCACGCCGAGGACGACGCTTGCGCCCAGGGCGCTCCGGCGAGCTTGCAGGCGTGGCAGAGCAAACCCACGCCAGCCGAGCTCCTCGCCCCCCGCACTGCCCGGGAAGATGAAGAGGATGAACAGGGCGACGGCCCCGGGGATCGTCACGGTGACATCCGGAGATTGGCCTCCGAGCAAGACGCTCACGCCGACGGCGCCGAGGGCAAGGGTTGACACCAGCGCGACCGCAACCCACCAGCCAACACCGACTCGCCAGATAAGAAGCCGATGAAGCAGCCCCCGTACTCCGGCTCGGCCGTGCAGCACGGCGACGAGCAGAATGGCAACCGACGAAGGCACGAGCGATCCCAGAAGCAGGAGAACGAAACCCGGGCCCGTGGGAGAGCTATCTCCGGAGACCACGAGCGGTAGCCACAGAAGCCAGGAAATCGTGTAGGCGAGGAGGAAGAAGCTTGCGAGCGGATGCTGCTCGATCAGGCTCGAGAGGCGAGATTTCGTTGACACGGTTGTGTTGGGCTGCGTGTCATGGACAACGACGGTCTGCATGGTTCGCTCCTTCCGTGTGGGGGACTCGCTCGTCCTTAGGCCAGGTCGACATGTGCATCCATCCGGTGGCGGTTCCCGGCCCGCGGGCGGTGGGGCCGATGCTTGCGGGTTCATCGGCTCTCCAGGCTCGTTCTGGATAACGCGCGTCTTGACGGATGGCATCAGGTGCTCCTCTCAGTTCTGGGGCTGGAGATCGAGGGGCTCGCGAGCCTCTTCGGCCTCCCGCGCGTCGAGGTCGCGGGCGGGCAGGAAGCGGAGCACCATGATGGCCGTGGCGGCCGCAAGTGCTGCCGCGATCAGGAGGCCGATGCCCATCGCATGGGTGAAGGCGTCCCCGGTCCTGCCAAGCAGCTGGGAAGCCGCGTCCGGTGGGAGCTGGCCGGCGATCGCGCTGGCAGCACCAACCGAGTTCTCGGCTTGAGCCTGCGCTTCTGGCGGCAGGGCGCCCAGCGAGCCTTCGACTTCGTTGGAGTAGAGGGAGCTGACGAGCGAGCCGATCACAGCCACGCCGAACGCTCCGGAGATCATGCGCGCGACGGTGTTGGTGGCGGAGGCAACGCCCGACTTGGCGGCCGGTACCGCGCCTACCACTGCTTCCGTAGCGGGAGCCATCACCCAGCCCATCGCCAGGGTCAGCCCGAAGAACCAGGCAGCAAGCGCGTATGCGCTGGTGCTCGGCTCCCAGAGCAAGGTCAGCAGCCAGGGCGAGAGCCAGGCCGGCCAGTCCTGTCGCGACGACGCGGGCGATTCCGAGGTGCAGCACCGCCTTGCTCGACGAGCCCGGCGCCCATCATCAGGCCGAGCGCCATCGGGCTCATGATCGCGCCCGCTTCGATCGCGCTATAGCCGTGGACGAACTGCAGGTACTGGGTCAGCGCGAAGATCGCCCCGAGGAGGGCGAAGAAGGCGACGCTGACCGCCGCGGTGCCCACGCTGAAGCGGCGGCTTCGGAAGAAGTTGAGGTCGAGCATCGGCTCGTCGATACGTCGCTCCCACCAGACGAATGCGGTCAGGAGAACGACACTCGCAGCGAGCGATCCCAGGACGAGCCCGCTGAGCCAACCCCTCTCGGGCGCCTCGATGACGGCGTACACGAGGATGCTGAAGCCGGCCGTGGAGAGCGCAGCCCCGAGCAGGTCGAAGGAGCCTGGCCGGGGGTCGCGACTCTCGGGCACGTAGCGGACGCCGAGCAGCAGCGCGACGGCCGCGAACGGCACGTTGACGAGGAAGACCGACCACCAGTCGAACCACTCGAGCAGGAGCCCGCCCGCAAGCGGGCCGAGGCCGATCCCGACTGCCGCTAGCGCTGCCCAGATGGCGATCGCCTTGCCGCGCTCAGAGGCCGTGAAGACGTTCGCGATGATCGAGAGGGTCGCGGGCATGATCAGAGCGGCACCGACGCCCATCGCCGCGCGCACGACGATTACCCCATCGGACGAGTCGACGACGAGGGCGCCGAGGCTGGCGAGCCCGAAGATCGACACGCCCGCCTGGAGAGCCAGCTTGCGTCCGAAACGGTCGCCGAGCGTGCCGAATACGAGCAGCAGGCCCGCGAAGACGAGGAGATACGAATCGACCATCCACTGCAACTTCGAAGGAGAGGCGTCGAACTCGTCCTGCAGCGTCGGCAGAGCGACGTTGAGGATCGTGGTGTCGAGCCCGATGATTACGAGGCTCAGCGACAGCACGCCGAGCGTCTTCCAGCGGCGGGCGTACTGGACGGAATCGATCGTCATCAGTCTGCACTCCTTTCAGGGACGAAGTTCTGCGGCTGCGCACGCATCGGGTCGCGGAAGCAGAGGCCTCGCCCGGACGCGTACGCAAACGGGTGGTAGAAGGCATCGAGCGCGCAAGCGCCCGGGACGTCGAGGTGGAACTCTTCGTCGAGCTTCTGGTCGGCGACGGAGACCTTGACACGGCCGGCCGTTCGACTCCAGAAGAGCGAGACCGTGAGGCCGTCGCACTCCCGGCTTGCGAGTTCTTTCCAGTCGTTGATGGCGGTGGCGATCACGATCGACCTCCGTTGTCCGGTGACTTCGGAGGGATCGTCTGCGGCGTCTGGGTGAGCTGACTTCACCCGACGACGAGATCACCCTGGGTGAATCGACGGCGGGTGCGATGTACGCTCCTTGGTCATGTCGACATACACGGCGACGGGGGTCGAGGAGACTTCGCGGCCGCTTATCCAGTCGAAGCTGGAGGCTCCCGTCCCGCGCCAGCGCGTCTCACGCCGCGAGCTTCTCGACCTGTGCGCCGGCCCGCCGCGCAAGCTGACGCTGATCCGCGCGCCTGCCGGGTGGGGGAAGTCGACGCTGCTCGCCGATTGGCACTCGCTGGAGAGCGAGACTCGGCCGTTCGCCTGGGTCGCGCTCGACGGCGGCGACAACGATCCGGTCCGCTTCTGGACCTACCTCATCCACGCGCTTCGCACCCTCGACCCGAGCGCCGGCGAGGTCTCGCTTCCGATGCTGCGGGCCCCGCGGGTCAGCGTCGTCGGCGACGTTCTCCCCGCGCTCTGCAACGAGCTCACGGCGTTACCGCACCGAGTCGTGCTCGTCCTGGACGACTATCACCTGGTCGGAAATCCGGAGATCGACGAGGGTCTCTCGTCCTTTCTCGAGCACCTTCCCCAGACCCTCGAGCTTGTGGTCTCGAGCCGTTCCGAGCCGGCGCTCCCGCTCGCCCGCCTCCGCGCCCGTGGCGAGCTGGCCGAGATCGACGCACAACAGCTTCGCTTCTCCGAGGAGGAGGCCGGCTTCTTCTTCAACGACCTGCACGGGCTCGGGCTCGACACCGAGGACGTCATCCGGCTACGGGAGCTGACTGAGGGATGGGCTGCCGGTCTCTACCTTGCGACGCTCACCATTCGCGGCCGCGCAAGCGCGCATGAGTTCATCGAGGCGTTTGCGGGCGACAACCGCCACGTCGTCGACTACCTGAGCGCGGAGGTGCTGGCCGGCCTCCCAGAGGAGGTGAGGGGCTTTCTCCTCCACACGTCCCCCCTCGACCGCCTCTGCGGCCCTCTGTGCGACGCGGTGACCGACCGACCTGGCTCTCTGCTCATCCTGCACGAGCTCGAGCGCTCGAACTTCTTCCTCATCCCTCTCGATGCCAAACGCGAGTGGTACCGGTACCACCACCTCTTCGGCGAGCTCCTGCGCCACGAGCTCGCGCTTGTCGAGCCCGAGCAGGTGCGCACGTTGCATCTCCGGGCGAGCGCATGGCACCGAGAGCAGGGCGATCCGTCCGAGGCGATCCATCACGCCACCGCGGCAGGGGACTTCGCCGATGCCTCGGAGCTGATCCTTCGCCACTGGATCGAGTTTCGAAACGAGGCGCGCCTCGAGACTGTCCTTGCCTGGCTCGACGGCCTCCCAGCCGAGACGGTGACCGGCGATGCCCGGCTTTGCCTTGTGCGGGCCTCGACGCTGCAAGAGGTCGGCCGCATCGCCGAGGCCGACCAGTGGCTGGTACTTGCCGCGCGGGGTGCGGACGGTGGGTCGCTCCTCGCCGGCCCGGCCTCGGTCGCGTCCGGCGTGGCCGCGTCGCAGGCGATCAATCTGTACTTCCTCGGGGACGCGGGCGGAATCGCCGAGACGGCGCGACCCGCGCTCGAGCTCGAGGAAGCCGGCTCCGACTATTGGCGGAGCGCTCTCCTCACGACCTTCGGCGTCTCGGCCTTCCTTGGAGGAGAGGGCCGGGCCGCGTCAGCCCTCCTCGACGAAGCGGTGAGGTCGAGCGAGGAGTCCGACCATTCCCTCGCGCTCATCCACGCCCTCGGCTGGTGCGCGGTCGTTCATGCGGAGATCGGTGAATCGAGTCGCGCCGATCAGATCCTGGACGACGGCGAAGCGCTGCAGCGAACCCAGACCGGAATGGCGAAGTACTTCGGCATGTCCATGGTGCACGTCGCACGCGGAAAGCTGCTCGAGCGGCAGGGCCGGTTGAGAGAGGCCGACGAGGCCCTGGCCCTGGGCATCGAGCTCGCGCGGCGGGGCAACGCCAAGTTCGACCTCTCGTACGGGCTCCTCACTCATGCGGGCGTGAAGGGCGCTCTCGGCGACCGCCGCGCCGCGAAAGACATGCTGCGGGAGGCCCGCCAGGCGGCCGAGGCGTGCGTCGATCCGGGCTTGTTGCCCGAGCTGGTGGCAAGAGTTGAGCGCAGACTCCGTCTCCTGCCAAGCCGCGCGGCGCAGACGCCGTACGCCGAGGATCTCAGCGAACGGGAGCTCGCCGTGCTCCGCCTGCTCGCGACCGATCTCACCCAGCGGGAGATCGGCGAGGAACTCTACGTCTCGTTCAATACCGTCAAGACCCACGTGAAGAGCATCTTCCGCAAGCTCGGCGTCGCCACACGCCCGGACGCGGTCTCTCGCGCGCGCGAGCTAGGACTGCTCTGAGCCTCTGGAATGCGACCTCGTTCAGCCGATGAGACGCAGTAATCATGTCTGAGATGGGTATCGGGGCACCGGTGGTCGCGGCAACTGAGATCGAGATCAGAGCCCCCCAACTGGTCGTCTGGGATGTTCTAACGGCGATCGATCGGTGGCCGAGCTGGAACCCCGCAGTCAAGTCCGCTTCGCTGCAGGGACGTCTCGAGGAAGGAGCGGAGTTCCGCTGGAAGGCCGGCCCCGGAACGGTCGTGTCGAAGCTCGAAGTCGTGGAAGCGCCTCACCGAATCGCATGGTCTGGCAGGTCGATGGGGATCAAAGCGTTCCACGTCCACACGCTCGAGCAACGTGATGGGCAGACTCTGATCAGTACGGAAGAGTCCTACGAAGGGCTGATTGCACGGCTCTTCAGCGGTCGCCTTCGAAAGATGCTCGACGGCTCGCTTCGAGATGGGCTTCGACATCTCAAGGCCGAGGCCGAACGGCAGGAGAGCACGTAGTTCGGCTGAAGGCTCGAGACGAGCTTTACCTGGCCGCCCAGCCGATTCTTGCCCATGGTGTTGCCTCCTCGGTGTCCTTGTCGAGTCGGTTCCGCGCGTCGAGTGCGGCAAGCCTGTAGAGCTCCGTGAACGTCGGAGTGTTGAAGGCCGTATCGGCGAGGTAGTCCACGGGCAGCTCGCCGGCGATCGCCGCCTGCCCGAAGTGCACCAGATCCGTCGCCAAGCTACCGATGATGTGAACGCCGAGGAGGCGTCTCGTCTCCGGGTCCACGAGCAGCTTCAGCAGACCTACGCGATCACCTGCGATCTCCGCGCGCGCCACTTGGCTGTAGCGGGCGATCCCGGCGACGTACGACACCTGCCGCCGGACGAGCTCTCCTTCGTTCGAGCCCACGAAGGCGATCTCCGGGATCGTGTAGATCCCGTACGGGAGCAGATGTGCCGACGGCGCTGCCTGCTCGCCGAACGCCGCGAGCGCTGCGAGCCGCCCCTGGTCCGTCGGCCTGCGCACGGAGTCGTGAGAGCCGATGACCTCTCCTGCAGCAAAGATGTGAGCCGCGCCCGTTCTGAAGTCCGAGTCGACGGCGATCAGCCCCAGGGCGTCGGTCTCGAGACCTGCAGCCTGCAAGTTGAGCGCGTCGGTAGTGCCGTGGCGCTCCACCGCGTAGAGGGCGGCCTCGGAGACCAGCTTCTCCCCGCTGCGCAGTTGTACAACGGCCTCGCCGTTTTCGGGTCGAGCAGCCTCGACCTCGTCGTCGAGCCGCAGGTCGACTCCGAGACCGCGAAGGTGGTAGGAGAGCGTCTCGACAAGCTCGTCGTCGACGAAGTCGAGAATGCGGTCCCGCCGATCCACTACGGTGACGTCGATCCCGAGGGCGGCGGCCATCGAGGCAAATTCGAGGCCGATCACTCCGGCACCGACGACCGTGAGAGTCCCTGGAATCGTGCTCAGTCCCGGCAACCCGTCGGCATCCAGAATCCGGTTTCCGTCGAACTCCACGTTGGGGGGGCGCGCCGGTCTCGTGCCGACCGCGATCACGAAGCGGTCTCCGCAAACCCTTCGGCCGTTCACCTCGAGCGTGTGGGGATCGACGAACGACGGACTCCCAGCGAGCACGTCGATCGAGTTGCGCCGCAATTCGTCGCGTACCGAGTCCAACTCGTGCTCGATCACCGGCGCGGCGCGCCACAGGAGTTCGTCCATCGTCAACTCGTGCTTCCTCCGCCGGGCACGGGCGTAGGGGCCGAGTGCCTGGCCGGTCAGCTCGACGATCGCGACGCGCAGAGTCTGCGTGTGGAGCGTGCTCCAGTTCTCGGACCCGCCGGCGAGCACGTCCTCACGCTCCGCGAGCGCGGCCCGCTTCCCCAGTCGGGCTGCCTGGATCGCCGCGGCCCGGGCAGCCGTGCCGGCGCCGATCGCGATGAGGTCGTAGGTGGTCGTCGCCTCGTCAGCGTAGGAGCCCATTGCCCCGATCGCATCGGTGAAACGGCCGGTCGTCGTCTGCGTCCAACTTGCCGAAAACCGCTTCGTGCTGCACGCTGCCTGCGTGCTCTACGGGCGTGACGCCGAGCGGGCCGAGATCGGAAGGCTGCTCAAGGCGGCTCGCGACTCGACGAGCGGTGCGCTCGTCATCTACGGCGAGCCGGGCATCGGGAAGACCGCGCTTCTCAGGGATGCACGCGACCGCGCCGGCGACATGCACGTCCTCATGGCGCGAGGCGTCGAGTCCGAGGCGGAGCTTCCGTTCGCTGCGCTCGACCAGCTCATTCGGCCGGCGCTGAGCCATCTGGACCGGCTGCCCGGCCCGCAAGCCGCGGCGCTCGGCGGCGCGCTGGGCCTCCAGGAGGGAGCCGGAGAGGAGCGTTTCCTTGTCTACGCCGCGTGCCTTTCGCTGCTCTCGGAGATGGCGGATCGCCGCCCCGTGCTCTGCCTCGTGGACGACGCGCACTGGCTGGACAAGGTCTCGGCCGATGCGCTGATGTTCGTCGCACGCCGCCTTGACGCCGAGGGAATCGTGATGCTGTTTGCGGCGCGGGAAGGCGAGGTTCGGGGATTCGAGGCGGAAGACCTGCCGACGTTGCTCGTCGAACGGCTCGACCCTGAAGCATCCGCGACATTGCTCGACCGGGTCGCAACTTCGGCGGTCCCGTCCGTCCGCGAGCGTCTGATCGAACAGACGCAAGGGAACGCGCTCGCGCTCGTGGAGCTACCGTCGGCACTCAGCGAGGGTCAATTGGCCGGCGAGGAGCCGCTTCCGGAGTCGCTGCCGCTCACGCATCAGGTCGAGAGCATCTTCCTCGAGCGCGTGCGCCGGCTTCCGGACGACGCCCAGCGGGTCCTGCTGGTCGCTTCGGCCGACGACCTGGAGGACGCAAGGCTCGTCGCTCGAGCGAGCGAGGCCCTCGGCGCCGGCCCGCGCGGGCTCGACCTTGCCGAGCGGGCAGGCCTGGTCTCCGTGCACGGGAGCCGGCTCGAGTTCCGTCATCCGCTCGTGAGGTCAGCGGTCTACGAGGCGGCGACGTCGCACGAGCGTCTGGCCATCCATCGTGCGCTTGCGGACGCATTGGCGGATGACGAGGAGTACGCGGACCGCCGAGCCTGGCATCTCGCGGCGTCGGTCCTCGAGCCCGACGAGGAAGCCGTCCGCGCGCTGGAGGAGGCCGCGGAGCGCGCCGAGTATCGAGCCGGCTACCGGGCCGCGGCGAAGGCGTTCGCGCGTGCCGCCGACCTCTCGACGGATGAGCACGCTCGAGGCCATCGGCTGACCCGGGCCGCGCGAGCTGCGAGCATCGCGGGCGCTGACGACTATGCGATCGAGCTTGCCGGCGAGGCCGACCCTCTGGTCGATGACACTCTCCTTCGGAGCGAGCTGGACCTCGCGGTCGGAGTGGCCGAGCTTCGTTGTGGCCGCCCGCTGAATGGCTTCTCGAGGCTGATCAGCGCTGCTCGCCAGGTCGCCGCGCTCGACGCGTCGAAGGCAGTCGAGCTCCTCATCTGGGCAAACGCCGCTGCGTCGATGAGCGGCGACCCTTCGGCTCGCGCAGAGGTTTCCAGGCTGGCAGCCGACGTAGTATCCGCGGGCGGGGACGACGAGCTCATGTCGGTCGCCCAGGCCCTCGCCGCCTTTGCGCAGGTTCGGGGCGGCGATATGTCGTCCGACGGTGCCCAGCTCGAGGAGGCGTTCGCTCAAGCGTCCACCTCCGATAACGCTCAGCACATCTATGCGGTCAGCGTCGCCGCGATCTTCGTCGGGGACAATCAGCGTTTCGGAGCGCTGATCAACCGGGCGACCTCGCTCGCTCGGGCACGCGGGGAGCTCGGGATCCTCGCGGAAGCACTCTCCATGAGCGCGGCTCAGCACTACCTGGCGCAGCGCTTCGAGGAGGCAGCGCTCGTGGCGCGCGAGGCACTGCAGTTCGCGCGGCAGCTCGGCGCCGCCAATTCCACCGCGACTCCTCTGGGCCTCCTCGCCTTCGCGGCGGCCATCCGCGGTGACGACGACGAGGCTCGTCAGCGAAGCGGTGAAATGCTCGAGCTTGCTGCCGCTCACGGCCTGCCCGCGCGCGCCACGTGGGCGATGTACGTGCTCGCCATGCTCGAGCTTGGGCACGGACGCTGGACCGAGGCCCTCGAGCACTTCAGGGTCGTCGCCGACCCCCGACCGGACGTCGGCGACGCGTTCATAGCCAAGGGCGCAACTCCAGACGCGATTGAAGCCGCAGTACGGGCAGGGCGCATGGAAGAGGCACGTGATGCACTCTCGGAGTTCGAGGAGTGGGCGCCCGAGTCGGGCTACGCGTGGGTGCAGCCTCGACTCTCGGGCTGCCGCGCGCTTCTGGGCGAGGGCGAGGAGGCGACGGCGCACTTCGAGGAAGCGCTCCGGCTCGGCGCGGATGGCGGCCCGTTCGACCTCGCGCGCATCCAGCTGCTCTACGGCGAGCACCTGCGTCGCGAGCGCCGGCGCACCGACGCGCGCGTGCAGCTGCGCGTCGCTCTCGAGGCGTTCGAGCGCCTACGCGCCGAGCCGTGGTCCGAGCGGGCGCGGGCCGAGCTGCGCGCGTCCGGCGAGACGGCGCGAAAGCGCGACCCGAGCACCGTCGACCAGCTCACGCCCCAGGAGCTTCAGATCGCACGCCTGGTGGCGGAAGGCCTCTCCAACAAAGAGGTCGCGGCGCAGCTTTTCCTGTCGCCTCGGACGATCGAGCATCACCTGCGCCATGTGTTCATAAAGCTCGGCGTCAAGTCCCGTACCCAGCTTGCGCGCCTCCCTCTGGGCCCTGGGCTCGTCGCGGCGATCGGGCACCTGAGCGTGGTGGCTTCCGCCTGACGAGACGCGCGCCGCACCGGCGTTATCACCGATGCGATCGTGACGGCGCCGCCCTAGGTTGGCCTCACGGACCGCTTCGGAAGGAGACCGACGATGCCCGGTGCCCCTCACGAGAAGGACTCGACCCGACCGACCAATCTCGCGGCGAGGATGGCCCGGTGGAGCGCCCACCATCGAAAGAAGGCGATCTTCGGCTGGCTCGCGTTCGCGTTCGTGGCGTTTGCGATCGGGAACTCGCTCTTCACCCAGAAGGAGATCGTCTGGGAGACCTCCGGGCCCGGGGAATCCGGGCGGGCGGACACGATTCTCTACGAGGAGTTCAAGCAGCCGGCCGGTGAGGCCATCGTCGTCCAGAACAGGGAGCTGACGGCGTCCTCGCCGGAGTTCCAGGCGGTCGTGCGGGAGATCGTCGACGGAGTCTCCGCGCTTCCGGAGGTCGCGAAGGTCGAATCGCCGTTCGACGCCGAAGGAAGCGGTCAGATCTCCGGTGACAAGCACTCGGTGCTGATTCCGGTCGAGATCGCCGGACCCTCCGACGAGGCCGTCGATCATGTCGACCCGATCGTCGCCACCGTCGACGAGATTCAAGAGGCAAACCCCGGCTTCTACGTCGGGTCGTTCGGCGAGAGCACCGGGAAGGAGATCGAGGCTGCGTTCTTCGACGACCTCAAGAAGGCGGGGCTCTACTCCATTCCCTTGACGCTGGGCATCCTCCTGATCGCCTTCGGCGCGCTCGTCGCAGCGGGCATCCCGCTCCTGCTGGGGCTCACGGCCGTCCTCGCGGCGATGGGTCTCGTGGCGGTCTTCAGCCAGGCGCTGCCGATGAGTGACGGCGTCGGCGCGATCATCCTCCTGATCGGGCTCGCGGTCGGCGTCGACTACTCGATGTTCTACTTGAAGCGCGAACGCGAGGAGCGTGCGGCCGGCCGGAGCGAGGAGGCCGCACTCGAGGCGGCGGCAGCAACCTCCGGTCGAGCGGTTCTCGTCTCGGGGCTCACCGTCCTCGTGGCCATGGCGGGCATGTTCCTCACCGGTGACGCCGACTTCGCGTCGTTCGCAGTCGCCACGATGACGGTGGTCGCGGTTGCGATGCTCGGGTCGCTGACGGTGCTGCCCGCTCTTCTCTCCAAGCTGGGGGACAGGGTCGATCGCGTGCGCGTGCCGTTCGTCCACAGGCTGCGCCGCGACGACGGCGAAGGCCGGATCTGGGGCGCCATCATCGACCGCGTGCTCCGGCACCCGGCCCTGTCGGTGACGTTGGCGGGTGGTCTCCTGGTGGCACTCGCCTTGCCCGCGTTGCAGCTGCGCACGGCCCAGGCCAGCATCGACTCGTACCCACCGCAGTTCCTGACCGCCTACAACCGCGTCAAGGACGCCTTCCCGGGTACCGAGATCGGAGCGAACGTGGTCGTCAAGGCGCCTGACGTCGAGGCGCCGGCCGTCCAGGAGGCGATCGGCCAGCTCGAGTGGCGCGCTCTGCAGAGTGGCCTCATGAACGAGCCGATCGACATCGACGTCAACACCGCGGGAACGGTCGCGAACATCTCGATCCCCGTCGAGGGCGACGGCACCGACTCGACCTCGAACGCGGCTCTCGCCGCCCTGCGCGACGAGGTGATCCCGCCGACGCTGGGAGCCCTGCCGGACGCCGAGGTCGCCGTCAGCGGCACGACCGCGCAGGCGAAGGACTACAACGACCAGATGAAGGCCGTCGCGCCGCTCGTGTTCGGGTTCGTGCTCCTGTTCGCGTTCGTCGTGATGCTCCTTTCCTTCCGGTCGCTGGTGATCGCGGCCAAGGCGATCGTGCTCAACCTGCTCTCGATCGGGGCCGCCTACGGCGTCCTCGTGCTGGTGTTCCAGCACGGCTGGGGGAAGGGGCTTCTCGGCTTCGAGTTCACGGGCGGAATCGACCCGTTCCTCCCGATTCTCCTGTTCGTGATCCTGTTCGGCCTGTCGATGGACTACCACGTCTTCATCCTCAGCCGCATTCGCGAGTCGTACGACAGGGGGATGAGCACCGACGAGGCCATTACCCACGGGATCAAGACGACAGCCGGCGTCGTCACGAGCGCCGCGATCGTGATGGTGGGCGTCTTCGCCATCTTCGCCACGCTCTCGATGCTGATGCTCAAGCAGTTCGGCGTCGGCCTGGCCGTGGCGATCCTGATTGACGCGACAATCGTCCGGGCGGTCCTCCTCCCGGCGTCGATGAAGCTGCTCGGCGACTGGAACTGGTACCTGCCCAGCTGGCTCGAGTGGCTTCCGCACTTCGAGCACGGCGAGAAGCTCGAGCCGGTCAAGGCGCCGCCCGTTCCCACGCCGAGCTCCTAGCACGGTCGTGGCGAGCGCGAGCCAACCGATCTCCGAGTCCAGAGGGGCCGCCGCGCGAGTCGCGGCGGCCCTTCGCACGGAGGCGGGCCTTGCGCGGCTCGCGCTCGGCCTCGCCGCGCTCCACGTGGTCGACGACAACTTCCTCCAGCCACAGCCGGGAACCTCGGCACGTGACCACCTGGCCGGCGGCCTCGTGCAAGCCGGGCTCCTCATCCTCTTCGCCTGGGCCTACCCGCGTCTTCGGCCGGGCCTCCGCGGGACGCTCGCAATCCTTGTCGGGCTCTTCGTGGTTGTGATGGGCGTCGGCGAGGCGGGCTACTACACCCGGGAGAACGGCCCCTCCGGAGATGACTACACAGGGCTCCTGGCGATCCCGGCCGGCTTCCTCCTCATCGGTATCGGGCTCGTGACGCTCTGGAGATCGAGGAAGGGCGGCAGCGTGGTCCGCCGGTACCTGCGGCGGGCTCTGCTGACGGTCGGCTTCCTGCTCGTCGCGTACATCGTCGTCTACCCGGTCTCGGAGTCGTACGTAGTCACCCACGCGGCGCGCGCCTACGTGCCGACCGCGGAGCTCGGCGCCCCGTACGAGAACGTCGCCTTCACGACGAGCGACGGCCTTCGGCTCGAGGGCTGGTACGTGCCCACGAAGAACGGCGCCACCGTCATCGTCGTCCCGGGTCGCAAGGGGCCGCAGAAGCCCGCCAGGATGCTCGTCGAGCACGGCTACGGCGTCCTGCTCTTCGACCGGCGCGGGGAAGGCGAGAGCGAGGGGGATCCGAACGGGTTCGGCTGGGCGGGCACGCGCGACGTAAAGGCAGCGATCGCGTTCCTGCAGGATCGGCCCGAGGTCGACGACGACCGCATCGGCGCGCTCGGCCTCTCGGTCGGCGGCGAGGTGCTCCTCCAGGCGGCGGCCGAGACGCAAGACCTGCGGGCCGTCGTCTCCGAGGGCGCCGGCATCCGCTCCGTCCGCGAGGCGGTGGAACTGCCCGGGCTGGACTCGTGGATCACCACCGGCGTGATCGGCCTGATCACCGCCGCGACGGCTGCCTTCACGAGCGACCTGCCGCCCCCGGGTCTGAAGGATCTCAGCGCCGAGATCGCGGTGCCGGTGTTCTTCATCTACGCCACGCCGGGGCAGGGAGGCGAGAACCTGACTCCCACCTACTACGAGGCGGCGAACGAGCCCAAGGAGCTCTGGGCGGCCGAAGGCGGCCACACGGGCGCGATCGACGCCGAGCCACAGGAGTACGAGCGGCGGGTCGTGGCGTTCTTCGATCGCTCACTCCTGGAAACCGAAGGAGGAGCGTCATGACTCTGGTCTACCTTCGCCGCGCGTTCGTGGTTGTGACCCCGCTGGCGCTCGCCGTCATTCTGTGGTGGCATCCGCCAGGTGGCGACGACATCTACGAAGGAGTGCGCCACGACGTCGACGCCTGGTTGGTCGTCCACACAGCGTTCTTGTTCTTCATCCCCTTGCTGGCGTTCGCTACCTATCTGCTGCTGAACGGCCTGCAAAGCCGTGCGGCGACGGTCAGCCGTATCGCGCTCGTCTTCTTCCTCGTCTTCTACACGGCCTATGAAGTGACGGTCGGCCTGGGAACGGGCATCCTCGTGGACTACGCCAACGGACTGCCGGCCGACGAGCAGGCAGCGGTCGCCGACGCGATCCAGGACTACAACGGCAACGCCATCCTCGCCGACCCCGTTTCGGTCTCGCTCGTCCTCGGCTTCTTCGGCTGGGTCGTTGCATTGTTGTCGGCCGCGGTCGCCTTCCGCCGCGCCGGCGCGGGCTGGGCCGTAACCCTTCTGGTCGGCGCTTCCGCGATCTTCGCCGTCCATCCGCCGCCGGTCGGCCCGGTCGGCCTCGTCTGCTTCGCCATCGCAGCCGTGTTGATCGAGCGCGGGCGAGCCCGCGACGCACGAGCGGCCACCGTTACGCGGGCGACGGCCGGGCTCGCACCCAGCGCCTGACCCGACGTAAGCACCCGAACCACGAGCGGTCTGGAGCAGTCGACGAGATCAGTGGTCAGGCGGTATCGCAAGACGTCCGACCGCCGCGGTCGTCGGGGTGAGCGCCTACCCTGTGACGAACATGTCTGCCGTTCGTACCATCGTCGTCGCGTTCGACGACCCCGAGAGTCGCACCCTCGCCCGGGCCGCGGACCTCGCCGAAGGCCTGAGCGCCGCCCTCGTCGTCACGAACGTCGCGCCGCGCGATCACGACTCCGCCGAGAACGTGACCCACTACGGCCGGGAGCGGCTCGAGCAGGCGCGGGCCTACCTGGCCGAGCGCGGCATCGACGCCGAGCTCGTCCAATCGGTCGGGCAGCCGGCCGAGGCGATTGTCTCGCTCGCCGAGGAACGGAAGGCCGATCTCATCGTGGTCGGGATGCGCAAGAAGAAGTTCTTCGAGCGGCTCGTCGAGGGAAGCGTGGCACAGAACGTCATGCGCCGAGCGGCGTGCGACGTGCTCGCTGTGCACTGATCCGGACGCAGTGAACGACCCGCGGCTCATCCTCGCCGGTCTCATCACCGGGCTCCTCGTCGGGATGACCGGCATGGGCGGCGGGGCCCTGATGACGCCGCTACTCATCTTCATCTTCGGCTTCAACCCGGCGACGGCGATCGGTACCGACATCCTGCACGGCGCCATCTTCAAGTCCTTCGGGGCCGTTCGCCACCGGCGCCTCGGCACCGTCAGGGCTCGGCTCGCGGGCTGGATGCTCGTCGGGAGCGCGCCCGCGTCCCTCCTCGGCGTATGGACCGCCACCTACCTGACCGACCGCTACGGGGACAGCGTCGACTCCGTCCAGGGCCGGGTGCTCGGGTACACGCTCCTCGTCGGGGCGATCGCGTTCGTCGTCAAGGCGCTCGTGCATCCGACCCGGACGGAGGCGAGCCTGGGCCGGCTGTCGACCAGGGATCGCATCGTCGCGGTCTCCATCGGCCTCGTCGGCGGCTTCATCGTCGGGCTGACCTCGGTTGGGAGCGGGACGCTTTTCGCGCTCGCCATGCTCCTCCTGTTCCCGCTCGCCGCCAAGTTCGTGGTCGGGACGGACATCGCCCATGCAGCGGCGCTGCTCTGGGTCGCCGGACTCGGCCACCTCGTCGCGGGCAACGTCGACGTTCTCGCCATGGCCTGGCTCCTGGTCGGCTCGATTCCGGGCGTCCTGATCGGGAGCCAGATCAGCGTCGGGCTGCCGGAGACGGTTCTGCGCTTCTCCCTCGCCGGCGTCCTCGCCCTGAGCGGCCTCAAGCTGCTCGACGTCCCCTATGCGAACCAGCTCGTGCTGGTCTCGCTCGTCGCCGGGCTCGTCGCGCTGGCCGTGTGGGGCGCGACCCTGGTCGTCCGGCGCACCAGGCCGGCGCCGGAGAAGCCCCCGCCTACGCGAGCAGCGCCCTGACGCAGCCGAGAGCGTCGGGCGCGACGCGGTAGTACGCCCAGCTCCCGCGCTGTTCGCGCGTCACCAGGCCGGCCTCGAGGAGCGCTTTCAGGTGGTGGCTGACCGTGCCTTGCGTGAGGCCGAGAGGCTCCACCAGATGGCAGACACAGGCCTCGCCGTCAGGCTGGGCCTGGATGAGGCTGAGAAGGCGGAGGCGTGCCGGTTCGGCCAGCACCTTGAGCACGGCGGCGAGCTCGTCGGCCTCGGCCGGCTCAAGGGCTTGCTGGAGGAGCGGGGGGCAGCTGCCTGCGAGCGTGGCGATGGTTCTCATCCCGTGAAGGATATTGACGGTCATCGATGACTTCGGCAAGATCGAGCCGGTGACTGACGTCCCGGAGGTGCTCTTCGTCTGCATCCACAACGCGGGCCGCTCGCAGATTGCGGCGGCGCTCATGCACCACCGGGCGAAGGGCACGGTGCTCGTGCGTTCGGCGGGCTCGGATCCCGCCGCGGAGGTCAACCCGGTCGTCGTCGAAGCGATGGCCGAGCTTGGCATCGATCTTTCCCGCGAGCTCCCCAAGCCGCTCACCGACGAGGTCGTCCGCGCTGCGGATGCGGTGGTGACGATGGGTTGCGGCGACGCCTGTCCCATCTACCCGGGCAAGCGCTACGTCGACTGGGAGCTCGACGATCCGGCGGGGTTGGACCTCGAGGCGGTGCGGGCGATCCGCGACGAGATCGACTCGCGCGTGCTGGTCCTGCTCGCCGAGCTCGTCCCCGACCGCGACGAGTGACGGCCGGACGCCGACCTCGCCGCCGAAGCGCTCGGCACCTTCGCGCTCGTCTTCTTCGGCGCCGGGGCGATCATGGTCGATGCCGAGGGCGGTGGTCTCGGCCAGCTCGGCATCGCGGTTGCCTTCGGTCTGGCTATCGCGACCATGATCTACGGGCTCGGCCACGTCTCCGGCGCCCACTTCAACCCCGCCGTCTCGTTCGGCTTCGCCCTCACGCGGCACTTCCGGTGGAGCCGGGTCGCCGGCTACTGGGCCGCCCAGGCCGCCGGGGCCGTCGTGGCGGCGCTGCTCCTGCGCGCCTCGCTCGGGGACGTGGCCAACGTCGGCGCCACGCTTCCCTCGGGGTCAGATCGCCAGGCGTTCCTCTGGGAGGTCGTGCTGACCTTCTTCCTGATGCTCGTGATCATGGCCGTCGCGACCGACACCCGGGCGGTCGGCGAGGCTGCGGCGCTCGCGATCGGCGGAACGGTCGGGCTGTGCGCGCTCGTCGGCGGGCCGGTGAGCGGCGCGTCGATGAACCCGGCGCGCTCCCTCGGACCGGCGCTGGTCTCCGGCGACCTCGACTCGCTCTGGATCTACCTGCTCGCGCCCCTGGTCGGCGCCTCGC
>CAWGSF010000002.1:0-230909 GCA_963825255.1 uncultured Actinomycetes bacterium
CGAAGAGGTCGCGCAGCGGCTCGTCCCCGTCCTCGGCGCGCCACTTCTCGGTGAGATCGCTGAACGCCCGGAGGTTCCACGTGCCGACGAGCAGGTTGCGGTCGAGCTGCTTGGCCGGAATGGCCGCGTCGAGCGCCGCCCGGAGCTGGAAGAACGTCGCCGCTAGGGGATCGGGAAGCCGGTCCGTGACGGCGGGCGTGATGCCCTCACGAACTGCGGCGAAGCAGGGCGAGCGCGACGGCGAAGCCCACGACCGCCGCGGCCAGCGGGACGGCGAAGAGGACGGCGGCGCCGGCGCCGCGGCGGTAGGTCACCTCGACCGAGCTCCCGGCCGGGGGACGACGGCCGTGCTCCCCGTCTCCGAACCTCACCTCACCGGTCTCGTGGTCGAGGACGAAGTGGCGGTCGTCTGGGCCCGAGGCGAGGAAGCTCTCGACTTCGGCCCACTCCTCCTCCCTCCCCTCGGCGCCAATCGTCAGGACGATCGTCGTCCGCTTGCCGTGCAGGTAGTCCTGGTCGAGCCGGAAGTCCTCCGGGTCGAGAAGCGCGCCCGTGAAGAAGGTCTCCTCCCGCTCGCCGATCACGGCGCAAGCCTACACCCCCTCATTTGACAGTAGGAGATTCCGTGTCTGAATCACGTATCCGTGGGGAACGCGATGCGACGGATCAACCTCAACGACATTACAACGGCCATCGACGCGACCTCAAGAGCGGCGGGAGCCGCGGCAGTCCGCGCTCAGTCCGTAAACCCGCCCTGATCGCGGGACACGGGAGGCACGTCGAGCCACCGAAACCCGCATGGCACCACGATCAGCCAACACACGCCACCTCCATGAGAACCCCTTGGAGGTTCGAGTCCTCTCGCCCGCATCGGCTCGCTACGCAGGGTATTTGCTCTTCCCCGCTCCGTGCCCGGCGTCCGCGGACTCGGTTCCACCCCGGTCTTCGTCTGAGGCGTAGCCTTTCGATGGTGCCCAGGCGATGTTGATTCGGCCCTACGGGCCTGCTGATGCCTCGCAGGTGAGGGACATCCTGCGGGAGACGCAGCCCGCCTTCGTCTTCACAGAGGCGGGTGTCCGGCACTGGATCCGTGCTCAGCCACGAAGGGCGCAGCTCTTGATGCTCGTGGCCGAGGATCGTGGTCGTCTCATCGGTTGCGCGGAAGCCTTGCTCGTCTACGACTCGTCGGTCGAGGGGGGATCCCGCGTCTGGGTCGGGGTACGCGAGGGGGCCCGCAACCGCGGCGTGGGCTCGCGGCTCTACGAGAAGGCGGAAGCGCATCTCTCGAACGCCGGCGCCGAGCGCCTCACAGCCCTGACCGATGAGCGTCCCGAGGGCGAGCGGTTCTTGGGGCAGAGAGGCTTCACCGAGGGCCGCAAAGAGCGGGTCTCCGCTCTCGATCCCGCGACCGCAGATGCGAGCGGGTTCGACGAACTCCGTGCGCGCGCTGCGCGCAAGGGGTACAGCCTGGCGAGCCTCGCCGAAATCTCGGACAAGCCGTACGAGCTCTACGAGTGTTTCGCCGAGGCCGTGGCGGATGCGCCCGCCGACGAGCCCTGGGACCGCACTCGCTACGACGAGTGGCGACGCGGAAGTCTCGAGCGTCCCGACCTTACGCTTGAGGGAAGCTTCGTGGTCGTCCATGAAGGTAAGCCGGTGTCGCTCTCGTGGCTTGAGATCGATACGGAGACGCGTCGGGCCACGAACGCCTTTACGGGGACAATCCGGGCCCACAGGCGGCGGGGGCTCGGCCGGCTCGTGAAATCGGCGACGATCGGGTGGGCCCACCGGCAAGGCATTCGCGAGATCACGACGAGCAACGACGTCTCGAATGCCCCCATGCTGGCGCTCAATGACGATCTGGGCTACCGCTTTCTCTATTACGAGCGCGAGTTCACGCGGATCCTCCCGATCGCATCCGGATAGGTCACTGGCGCCGCGCCCAAGCACCGACGCCACCAGGCCTACGGCGCACTGCCGTGATGGGAAGGAGAGGGATCCGCCCGCCGTCTTGTGAGCGTCGGCACCAGCCGGCGTGGAGCAAGGAGGGGTTGAGGTGCGGAACCGGAGAAGGACACGTGTCCTCAGGCGTCTCGTTCTCGGGCTCGCGGTGGCGGCGATGATCGTCCCCGCCGCGCAGGCGCGCGTGGACGGCGGCAACTGGTCTGGTGTCGGCAAGGCGCGGAGCGTGGACACGCGCGAGCCGATTGCGGTCGTGCGGGCTGCGGACTACAAGCGGTACCGGGCGCCGTCCGGCGCCGAGCCGGCGAACCAGTATGCCGGCTACGTTCGGGCGATGCCGGACGCCTACGGCACGATCGGCGGCGGGCAGCCGGTCCTGGCGGCCTCCGAGCCGAACGGCTTCCACTGGCGCGATGGGCTCGTCGGCGCGCTCGCCGCGCTCGGGCTCACGCTGCTCGCGTTCGGCGCGCTGCTGGGGACGCAGCGTCGGCGCTCCGCGACGGCCTAGATCACGACGTGGCGCGGGCGGGTCGCCCGACCCGCCCGCGCGGCTCTCGTCCGCACGACCCCGGCCCTCCCGGCGAGAATGGAGGCATGCGTGTCTCGGCGAAGGTGGACTACGCGCTCCGCGCCGCGGCCGAGCTCGCCGCCGCCCCCGACGGCCCGGTGAAGGGCGAGCGCATCTCCCAGGCGCAGGGCATCCCCCTGAAGTTCCTCGAGAGCATCCTCCTCGAGCTTCGCCACCACGGGCTCGTGCAGAGCCAGGGGGGAGCGGACGGCGGCTACTGGCTCGCGCGGCCGGCGGCCGAGATCACGATCGCCGAGGTCATCCGTGCCGTCGAGGGGCCGCCGCCAGTCAGATTTCCCTCTCTTGAGCAGAAAAAAGCCTGACAGCGTCACAGGGGCCGTGGAGGCATACCTGGCCGAGCTGTCCCTGGACGGGGCGCAGAAGCCGTTGGCCTCGGTGGCGCGGCTGCTCGCGGAGTCGCTCTTGGAGGCACCGCCCTATGCACGGGCGCGGTTGGCACGGGAGCTCCACGATTTGCTGACCGAGCTGGAGGCGCAGGCGCAACGGGAGAGCGAGTTGGCCGAACGGCGAAACAAGCGTGAGCGTGAGCGGGCATGGGTGCGCGATGGCTAGGAGGCGCAAGCGCGGGTCAAACTGGTCGCGCCCGAAGGCCTCGACCACCGCTCGCGGCTACGGCGCACCCACCAGGCCGAGCGCAAGCGTTGGGAGCCCGTCGTTCAGTCCGGCTATGCCTCCTGCGTTCGCTGCGGGTTCCCGATCCTGCCCAACACCCGTTGGCACTTGGATCACGACGACGACAAGGTTCACTACCTCGGGCCAGCGCACGCCCGCTGCAACTTGCAAGCTGCCGGCAAGCGCGGGAACGAGCTCATGCGCGAGAAGCAGGCGCAGGGCTCGAGGCTCCGGCGGTCGAGGGAATGGTGAGCTCTCGCGAGCTACGAGCGCAGGGCCGACAACCCCCATCGGCGCAAGGCGTCTCCGGGCGCTTAGAAGAAGCGTTCGATCAGGCTCGTGGTGTCGAGTCTGTCGACTCGCGCTCGGTCGCGGCCCGGGCCTCCAACGACACGATCGCGTAAGAAGTCGCGAGAAAAGAGGACATCGGCTCCTCCGCCGCCCGCAAGCTCGTCGCGTCCGGAGCGACCACGAACAACGTCGTTGCCTCCACCGGCGAAAACGAAGTCGTTCCCGGAGCCGCCCACGATGAGGTCATTGCCGCGGAAGCCGAGGAGGAGCGTTTCTCCCCGCCAGGCGCGGGCGTTGATGACGTTGTCCCCGTTGTCTCCGGAGAGCATTGCCTTCTCGACTCCGACCAAGGTGTCGTTGCCCTGGCCGACGAGTGCGGTTGGTGTGACGCGGAGATATCTACCGACCGCCAACACAGCATCGTGTCCAGGCCCGCCTATGAGGATGTCTTTGCCTGAACCGCTCGACGCGTCCAAATCGCCCTCAAGCCCGTCCCAACCGGGGCCGCCGTTGACTGTGTCGTTTCCGGGGCCACCCTCGCCCTGGTCGGACTGTGCCCCTAGGAAGATTTGGTCGTCCCCTTCGCCCCCGGTGAGGTAATCCATGCCGCCGTGGCTGGTCAAGTGATCGTTTCCAGGGCCACCCTCGATAATGCTGTCTTCCTGGCCGCCCACGATCTGGTCATTGCCGGCGCCGCCTTTCGCAACGACATAGCCAGCCTCTGAAAGATCCGCGCTGTCGTCCCCATCGCCGAGCTCTACCCAAGGCTCCCAGAAGTCATCGCTGTCATTGTCAAGCTGGCAAATCGCGTCAGCCCCATCCAAGACACAACCTGTGCCTACGGAGATGGTCGCACCGGGATCCGAGACACGGACGCTCATACTCAGAGCATCGAAAATGAGCACGAGCGCGTTGGACTCGCCGGCCGCCGCCACATAGTTCACCTGCTCCCCACCCTGCGACATTGACACCGTGGCGGCCCACCCGGTGCCCGAGGAGAAAGGGATCATCCCCAGGGCGGACAGGACGGCTAGTCGGCCCAAGCGAGTCAAGTGCTCGATGCTACAACCGCCGCCCCCACAACTCAAGACCGCGAACCGACAACTCCGGCCGAAAGAGCCATCTAGGCGAGCTCGCCTGCAGGTCGTAGGCTCGGAACGGCCGGGGCGCGGTGCGGGTTCCGCCCGACGTTGATCAGCCGCGTCCCGGCAGTCTTGCACTCCTTGCCACAAAGGATTACAGTCGCCCGCGTGACGGACGAGTACGAGTTCGCTGACGACGACCCCGAGTACGCAGACGAGCCCGAGGCGGACGACGACTCCGAGATCGCGGAGCTGCAGCCGACGGATCCCAAGGACATGCCGCCAGACCAGGGCGACATCGGCCGGCTCGAGCTAGCCGAGGACGAAGGCTAGTGCCGTCGGTATCGGGCCTCGGGGTCAACCAGCGCATCCGCGCCCGTGACCGAGCCGTCCAGGCCGCAGAGCTTGCCAAAGCCCACAGTGACGAGATCTTCTACACACAGGACGCAACGCCGCGGTGGGAGGGCATCACCAAGGATCGCCGAGCCCGGCGGGGGGAGTTTCCGAAACAGGCCGACTGCTCGTCGTTCGTGACCTGGTGCCTCTGGAACGGCCTTTTCCTGCGCTTTGGTCTCGACGACATCGTGAACGGCGCGAACTGGAAAGGGGGGTTCACTGGGACGCTGCTCGATCACGGGAAGCGTGTACGCAAGGTCGAAAATATTCGCCCCGGCGACCTCGTCCACTATGACCCCGACCTTCCAACATTCGTGTCCGCGCACGTCACGATCTTCGTCAGGCACCAGGACGGGGTGCCGATGGTGATGAGCCACGGCAGCGACGGCTGTCCGTGCTTCGTTCGTTACAACTACCGGCCAGTCCGCGAGATCCGGCGCTACATCTAGCGGCTTCAGAACGCATCTCGCCGGCGCGGTGCGGGTTCCGCCCGACGGTGATCAGCCGCGTCCCGGCCGCCAGTCCAGGCCGAACGGCGTACACTCTCGCGCGGTGCGGAGCCTCCTCGGTCGGCTCGGGTTTCTCCTCCTTCGTGCAGCGCTGCGAGAGATGCTGCGGGAGCTTCTGCGGCCGCTCGGGTTCCTTGCGGCCGGCCTCGGGATCGGCTACTTCCTCGGCCCGCCTCTGAACCGTTTCCTCTGGCGGGACGCCGAGAACGAGCGAGGCGTGTCCGAAACGACCATCTAGGCAGCCCGCCCTTCTCGGCGTAGCCCGACCTCGCCGGGGCGCAGTGCGGGTTCCGCCCGGGATCAGCCGCGCCTCGGCCTGTTTTGCCTCACCTGACAACTTCCCGAGACCACACCGGGACCACACGGAGGGAGCATTTGGCGACCTCTACGGCAGGGGCGGCATGCGCGTTTGCAGGGATTCCGCTTCCCCTTTGACACGAGGAGATTCCGTGTCTTAATCGAAGAAGGAGCTCTGCGGCCCGTCCGACCTCGGGTGCCAGAACCCGGCGTCCGGAGGGGAGTCCGGGATCGCCGTCAACCAGACCATCGCCGAGCCGTCGACTGCCGAGGCCTCCACCGGAGGGCAGAGCGCCGTGCGCGTCTCGCGCGAGACGAGCCGCCTGCTCCCGGTCGTCGTCCCCGTCGTGTTCGCGGGCACCGTCGCCGTCGTCGTCGCGATCTCGGCCCTCGCGGCGCTGGAGCCGTCCCCTTCCATGCTCGCGGGCCTGGCCGTGCTCCTCTTCGCGTCGGCCTTCGTCGAGGCCTTCCCCGTCCCCATCGAGAACGTCCCAGTTGGCGGCACGTCGCTCGCGACGGTCTTCATCGTCGGGACGGCGGTCATCTACGGCTGGGCGCCGGCGATCCTCGTCGCGGTCGTCACGCAGCTCCTCGTGGAGATCACTCGGCGCCAGCCGGCCATCCGCGTCCTCTACAACAGCGCGGTCTACGCGCTCGCCGCGGCGGCCGCAGGCGGGGCGGCCGGGATCGTCCCCTCGGAGGGCTTCGGCTGGCTCGCCCTGGCGGTCGCCCTCGGGGCGACGGCGTTCTACGCGGTCAACCTCCCGCTCGTCGCGCTCGTTGTCAGCAGGTGGGCGCGGGACAGCTTCCTCTCCCTCCTCAGCCGTGCCGTCCGCTCGACGTTCATCGCCTTCGCGATCATGGCCTCGCTGACGCTCATGCTCGCGGTCCTCTGGGAGCGCTCGCCCTTCCTCTCGGCCGCGCTCGTCGGCCCGCTCGCCGCGATCGCGCTCTACCAGCGCTCGGTCTTCCGGGAGCTCGACGCGATGCGCCTCGCTCTCACCGACCCGCTCACCGGCCTCGGCAACCATCGGCATTTCCACGAGCGGCTGGGCGAGACCCTCGTGGAGGCGGAGGAGAAGGGTCTTCCCCTGAGCGTCTGCATCCTCGACATCGACAACTTCAAGGAGGTGAACGACCGCCTCGGCCACCCGAAGGGCGACCACGTCCTCGCGCAGGTCGCCGCGCGGCTGCGCCAGGACGGGGAGGCCTTCCGGATCGGCGGTGACGAGTTCGCGGTCCTCCTCCCGGGCAAGGAGGAGCCGGAGGCGGTCGCCGTCGCGGACGGCGTGCTCGAGCGGGTGGCGCTGCTCGAGGCGGCGCCGGGTCTCACTGTCCGCATCTCGGCGGGAATCGTCACCTACCCGCAGCCGGGCCTCGAGCGCACCGACATCTTCGCCGTCGCCGACAAGGCGCTCTATCTGGCGAAGGCGCACGGGAAGGGCCAGGTGCGCGCGTACCGCCCCGACCTCGGAGAGCTGCCGCCCCTCGCCGGGATCGTCGCGGCCCCGGAGCGCGAGGCGCGCCTCCACGCCGCCGCCAGCCTCGCTCACGCCGTCGACGCCCGCGACGCCTATACGGGCCGGCACTCCTACATGGTCAGCGAGCTCGCGGCGCGCATCGCCGCGCTCCTCGGCCTGACGGCCGAGGAGATCGACCTCGTGCGGCTCGCGGGCAGCCTCCACGACCTCGGCAAGCTGGCCGTCCCCGAGGAGATCCTCCGCAAGCCGGGCCCCCTGACGGAGGCGGAGCGGCTCGTCCTCGGACGCCACCCCCAGATCGGCTACCGGATGCTCCGCTCGCTCGGCGTCGAGCCCGTGTCGACGTGGGTGCTGCACCATCACGAGCGCTGGGACGGACGCGGGTATCCCCAGGGGCTCGGGGGCGACTCGATCCCGCTGGGCTCGCGGATCCTCTTCGTGGCCGACGCGTACGACGCGATGACGAGCGAGCGCGTCTACCAGTCGCGGGTCGCCCACGAGGAGGCGGTCGCCGAGCTCGAGCGCTGCGCAGGGTCCCAGTTCGATCCGCAGATCGTCGCCGTCTTCGCCGCCGGCGTGCGACCGGCGGAGGTCGAGGCCCTCAAGAGCGCCTAGCGCCGCCCGGGGGCGGCGCCAGACGGAGCGGAGTGCGCGGGTGGGCTAGCCCCACTTCCAGCCGCCGAGCGGAAGGGCGGCGAGAACGAGAGCGCCGGCCGCGGCGAGACGTAGGAGAAAGTTCTGCATGCGGACAGTCCTTTCCGGGTGATGGGCGATACACCACTCGGATCGGGCCCGGCAGGGTCGGCCTCGATCCCGCCGCGGAGTTAGGCCCATCCCGCGTCGGGGGTAGGACCTCCGTTACCCGTCGGGCTCCTAGTCGCGGAGACGCCGGAAGCCGACGACCGCCCCGGCCGCGGCCACGCCGACGGCGAAGGCTCCGGCGAGGACGACCGGGAGCTTCCGGCTGAGCCTGCGGACGCCCCCGCGGAGATCCTCGACGGCCGCGACGAGCTCCTCCCGCTCCGTCGCGATGTCGCGGACGACGTCATCGCTGTTCCGATCGCTACGCGCCACTGCTTCTCACCGCCTGCTTGGTCAGACGCGCCTCCTCGATCGCCCGCTCGGGTGCCAGCGGCGTGCCCTTGCTCAGCAGGCTCTTCGCCACGAGGCCGAGGATGATCGTGAGGAGAAGGAGGATCCCGAACATGATCAGGAGCGCGGCCCACGTCGGCACGACGAGGGCGAGCGCCGCCGCCGCCGCGGCGAGGAGGAAGGCGACGGCGAAGAATGCGACCACGCCCGCGGCGATGCCCACTCCGGCCCCCGCCCCGAGCGAGCCGGCCTTGCGCTTCATCTCGAGCTGGGCGAGCTCGCGCTCGAGCACCGCGAGCGCCTTTCCGTGCGCGACGATCCGCCTGACCGCCCCGCGGATGCCTCTGGGCCTCGAGGACATCGTCGCCATGCCGGGACTCTAACGGGTGGACGTCCAGGGAAGCCCGCTACGATGGGCCGAGCGCCCTCTTAGCTCAGCTGGTAGAGCACCTCCATGGTAAGGAGGGGGTCGTCGGTTCGAGTCCGACAGAGGGCTTGGCGAAAATCCTGCAAATATGGCAATCGGCTTGTCCAGTTCGTAAACGGCTGTCACGCGCGGGCGCTCACGGGCACTCGCTAATGTTCCCTCGTTAGGCGCGTCGGCACACCGAATTCGGCTTGTTCAAACGGATCCGAACCGCGTCTGACCCCTCTGTACCGCGAAAGTCATCCGCCGCGGCCGTTGCCCTCGCGGCGTCCGCTTCAGTAGCACCAGACTCCGGCCGAGGACTCGATAATCAGTGCGACGGCAAGTCGGACACGGGGGCACCGCACTATGTTGCCGACCCGGGTTACACCGCCACCAGTCCTTCAACCGAGAGCAAGGCGTCTCGCCTGCCCGGGTGTTGCGGAGTGACGCCATAGGATTGGGCCGTGCCGTTCACGCTCAGCAACATCAAGGAGGATCTTGAGGACATCGGCTCTAGGTTCGACGGCCCGCCGGACCTGGAGTTCCGCGCGGCGACCAAGGCGCTCGCGCTCGAGAAATCCGCCCTGAGCTACCAGCGCGCGTCCCGCCCGGCTATCGCTTTCCGTACGGCCACACGCACACGAAGCAAGAGGAGGTGTACGTGGTCTTACGCGGGAGCGGGCGGATGAAGGTCGACGACGAGATCGTCGAGCTCAAGGAATGGATGCGGTGCGCGTCCCGCCCGGCACGTGGCGAGGCTACGAGGCCGGGCCGGAGGGCCTCGAGATCCTCGTCATCGGCGCGCCCAACCTCGGCGATGATCCGCGCGAAGACGTCGATGGCCAGCGCGAGTGGTGGTCTGACTAGCGGAGTTGCCCGGACGTTGATCGTCTCGGTCGCAGCGCAAGCCGGCGCTCGACATCGAACCCTTGGGCAGTGCATCGACCTGCGGCGCCACACGAACAACGGGCAGAGCTTCCGGGCGCGATCACCGCCGCGAGGCTCGACCATCTGTGACCCGCCTAAAGGGTGGTAAGGAGTTGTGACGGTTGGCTCAAGGACGAGCACGTTCGCGAACACCTGCCAAGCGAGGAGGCTCTTCGCGACGAGGCTCAACCAGAGATGCCAGCGCTCGCCGTAGCGGTAGTCGCGCCACCGCCCGACCCGCTTGTACTGCAGCACCTGGTTGACGGCGAAGCTGTTGAAGAGGACGAAGAGCGACACGAAGATCACGTAGACGAAGCCCCGGCGGCGCGTGTCCACGTCCCGCCGAGACCCCGATCTGCACCGCGATCGCAACCCACGCGACGGCGCCGACGACGCAGCCGAGCACGAAGGGCGGCCAGCGCGTCCGCGCCCGATCCGGCGGGTTGAGCAACTCCATCAGCCAACCGAGGAAGATCATCGCCGCGTTTACGGCGAAGAGGGCGAGCAGCGCGACGTAGTCGGCGATCCCGGTCAGCATCGCGATCAGCACGACCATCAGCGACGCCGACAACGAGTACTCGAGCCACCGGAACGGATTGACGCCCGCGGCGAGGCAGCGCTCGTAGCGCGAGCGGAAAGGCGGCAGCGCGACGAGCGCATGGTCGAGCGCCGCGAGCAGGAGGAACGCGCCGACGAGCGGGCCGATGCGCAGGTCGAAGAGCAGGTCCTGCTTCGGCAGCCCGCTCCCCGGCTGCGCCTCCATAAAGGCGCCTGTCACCGGAAGCGAGAAGTCGGTCGAGAGCGCGAGGATCACCGCCGCCTGCGCCGCGTGGAGCACAGCCAGCGACGCGTTGCCTCGTAGAAGCGACCCGTCTTCCATGCCTCTGAGCCTACTGCCGGTTCGGCAGTCGTGAACGGCGCGAGACGGTCGTCTAGGAGCGGTTGCAGCCGCCAGATCTCGAGGTTGAGCGCCGCCGCATAGGTCGACCACGCCAGGTACGGCGCGTAGAGCAGCCCGGCCCGACGGTCGACGCGCCCGCTTGCGACCGCGGTGGCCACGACGGCGGGCAGGAGCGCGCCGATGACAACCGCGCCGGCGCCGGTTCGGCGTGCGCCGAAGAAGACCGGCGTCCAGGCAGCGTTCAGCCCCAGCTGCAGCCACCACAGCGCAAGCGCACGCCGACGCCCGGGATCAGACGAGCGTGCAACCCGCGCCGCCGAGTACGCCATCTGTGCATAGAGCAGAGTCCAGACCGGACCGAAAGCCTGCGAGGGCGGCGTCCAACTCGGCTTGCGCACACCGGGATACCAGGTGGCGACTGAGCGGCGCGTCGCCGCTGCTCCCCCGGCAGCCGCCACGGCAACCGCCGCTGCGTACCGGAATGTGCGCACACACGCGACGATACCCCCTGCGGTCGACCACAGCGCGCATCGCCTGCGCGATCGTTGGCGGGTGGCGATCGTCCTCTCCTTCCTCATCTCCCTGGCGGCGAAGGCGGATGGAGATCTCCCGCAACGGCGATGGACCCGAATCCGTAGCGGGGGAATACCCTTCGCCGATGGCGGTGGCAGCGTGACGGGCTGGGAGACATCGGAGCGCGTGCTCGAGTCCGGCGGCTTCGAGTCGCGCCAGCGCGTGCTCGTGGCGCGGCCTGTGGTCGACGAGTCCGAGGCCGGCGCCCGCACGCTCGGCGTCACCTACTGGCAGGCGGTCGACCGCTTCACGCGCGGCGGCGTCCGCGCGAGCTGGACGGGCGGCGGAGGCAAGCTGAAGCTGCTCGGCGGTGCGACGCTGCTCACCTTCGGGCTGCCGGAGCTCTCGTTCGAGGGCGGGCTCGTCAGCTGCCGGCACGCGATCGAGGGTGGACTGCTCGCGCTCCGAGCCGGCGGTCGGTGACCCTCGCACAGCGACCCGAGGGCGAGCAGCAGGAGCTGAGCGTCACGGTCGAGGGGTACCTGCCGCGGCTCGCCGCCCGCGCGGGCGCGCCGCCGTGGACCGGGATGCTCTACGCGAAAGGGCAGAGCCCCTTCCATGCCGCGGTCAGCCTCCGCTACTTCGAGCTTCTGCTGCGGAGCGGGGACTCGTGAACGTCACCGTCTTCGGCGCAACCGGCGTCGTCGGACGGGCGCTCGTGCCGCTGCTGGCGGAGCACGAGCTGACCGCGGTCTCGCGCACGGCGCGTGACGGGCCCGGCGTCCGCTGGCTGGTCGCCGACGCAGCGAGCGGAGACGGCGTCGCCGCGGCCCTGGAAGCTGCGGACGTCGTCTACTACCTCGTCCACTCCCTCGGCGCCCAGAACTTCGAGGAGCAGGATCGCGCGGCGGCGGAGACGGTCGCGCGTGAGGCGACGAACGCAGGGGTGCAGCAGATCGTTTACCTCGGCGGGCTCGGCGCCGACGACCCCGACGCGTCACCGCATCTGCGCAGCCGCCGTGAGACCGGAGAGCGGCTCGCCTCCGCGGGCGTCCCGGTAACGACCCTGCGTGCGGCCATGATCGTCGGCAAGGGGAGCGCTGCCTTCGAGACGATCCTCGGCCTGGTCAAGCGGCTACCGGTCATGGTGACGCCGAGCTGGGTCTCGACGCCGACGCAGCCGATCGCGCTCGACGACGTCGCCCGCTACCTGGCAGGCGTCTGCGGCAACGAAGCCGCGTACGGCGAGGGCTACGACACGGGCGGGCCCGAGGTGATGACCTACCGGCAGATGATCGAGCGGATCGCTGCCCTGCTCGGCCGGAAGCCGCTAATCGTCGAGGTCCCGGTGCTGACGCCTTACCTCTCCTCGCTCTGGCTCAACCTTGTCACGCCGGTGAGCGCGTCGGTCGCGCGGCCGCTCGTCGAAGGACTGCGCAATCCGACGATCGCGCGCGAGGAGCGGATCCGGAAGCTGCTGCCGCTCGAGCTCACGCCGTTCGACGAGGCGGCGCGGCGGGCGCTTGCGTGAAGCAGCACGGGCACCTCACCGGTCCGGTAGTCGAAGATCCCCTCGACGCACGCGCGCTCCCAGCAGCCGCCTCTCACCACACCGGCACCGACAGATGGCCGGCCTCATCGTCGGGCCGCGTCAAATGCCGAGGGAACACTGAGGGAACACCAGCGCGGGCACGGACGTCCACGCGCGGTCACTCGTCTTCGGCCGTTTCCTTCTTCTTGCGCGGCTTTCGTGCCCGCGAGTTCCCGCCCGTGCCCGCGGTTCCCGCCTCTTCGCTCGATGGTAAGGAGGGGGTCGTCGGTTCGAGTCCGACAGAGGGCTTCGCAAAATCCCCGCTCACGGGGATTTTCCGTTCAGGGCGACTTGCTCTTGACCCAGCGTGCGGTGGGTATGGAGCCGTTTGTGGAGCGTTGACGCACGCGCGTCGACCTACTCCGCGCAAAAGAAGAGCCTCGTGGGTCTGTGTCCGCGCGCCGCGTGAGCGATGAGGTCCGTCCCTGATCGCGGTCTCAGCACCGAAGGCCGATCCCCGACCAGCGATCTGGAGGACCCAATTGCCCAACCAGGATGACACCGGCTTCCCCAAGCTCTCCGCCCCGGCGCGACGCGCCCTTACCCGTGCGGGGTAACGCGCCTAGAGCAGTTGGCGCAGGTCCCGAATCCGAGATCGAGCAACTGCACGGCATGGGGCCGACTGGGATCACGGCCCTGCGGGACGCCCTCGATGAGCGCGGACTCACGTTCCGCAACTAGCGCGGGAGGAGGTTTCAGATGGCCAGCCTGATCTATTCGGCGATCGCGTCGCTCGACGGCTACGTCGAGGAAGAGCAGGACAAATTCGGCTGGGCGAAGCCGGATGAGGAGGTGCACGCGTTCGTCAACGAGCTCGAGCGGGCCGTCGGCACCCATCTGTACCGGCGGCGCATGTACGAGACGATGGTCAACTGGGAGACCGCCGGCGTCCACGCCGAGCTCGAGCTGTTGGACGAGCGCCGCTTTCGCAGCGGCGTCGTATACCTCCATTACCGTTTATGAGCCGAAAGGAGCACGATGTCGACATCGCCGCAGGACTTCGATGCCCAGATCATCGAGGGGTCCATCACGGCTCACCTCGCGGCCACCTTCGCGGGCTTACCCGTCTACGTGCACACGATCGAGCACGCCGACGGCGTCGTCCTCGTCGACACCGGCATGCTCGACTCGACGCCGGAACTGGACGAGGAAGGCGCGCCGGTGCCGATGCCGGAGAACATCCCCCGAGACGTCGTGTGCGTCATCAACACCCACCTTCACTTCGACCACTGCGGCGGCAACCGCCTGTTTCCCGGTGTGCCGATCCACGTCCAGCGACTCGAGCTGCAAGGGCCTCATGACCCACACGAATGGGTCGACTTCCCGGGTGCGACCTACGTCGAGCACGACGGCGAGGCGGAGGTGCTCCCCGGCATCCGGCTGCTGCCGACGCCCGGCCACACGCGCGGGCACCAGAGCGTCCTCGTCGACACGCCCGACGGCCTCGTCGTCATCGGCGGCGACGTCGCGTACACGTTCCACGAGCTCGGGAGCGGCGCGACCGAGGGACAGCGGCGCGTACTCGCGCTAGCCGCTCCGACGTGGCTCACGCACGCGGACGAGGGGCCGAAAGTTCCTCGCCCGAACTAGGACGACGACGCGAGCCGGAGCGCGGCCCTCGAGACCACCTTGCGGCGGACGCGCGGGGCTTGCGAGAGCAGCGCCCGGAACGCCGGCGCGTTGAAGACGAGCAGGCGGGCAGGCGTCCGCGTAGCGGGTATGGAACTCGGCGGCGAGTTCGGATACGCCGGCCGACCCGAGGCCTTCGCGCGCAAGCTGCGCGAGGAGCTGGACCAGAACTGACCCGCGGCACCGTCGCCACGGCCCCCGCGGCGGCACTCGCCTAGCGGTGTGAGAAGCGGGCGACAGGCACCTGTCGCCGCTTCTCGAAGAACGTTCGCGACGCGCGTTAGCCGGCCGTTGCAGCCGCGCGCCGAGGCAGGACCCAATCCGGCCGCGGGAAGTGGCACGTGTACCCGTTCGGATACCGCTCGAGGTAGTCCTGATGCTCGGGCTCGGCCTCCCAGAACGGCCCCGCCGGCACGACCTCGGTCACCACGTTCCCCGGCCAGAGGCCCGAGGCCTCGACGTCGGCGATGGTGTCCTCCGCGACGCGGCGCTGCTCCTCGTCGAGGTAGAAGATCGCCGAGCGATAGCTCATCCCGATGTCGTTTCCCTGGCGGTTCGGCGTCGTCGGGTCGTGAATCTGGAAGAAGAACTCGAGCAGGTCACGGTAGGACGTCTGCTCGGGGTCGAAGGCGATCTCGATCGCCTCCGCGTGCGTGCCGTGGTTGCGATAGGTGGCGTTCGGGACGTCGCCGCCCGTGTAGCCGACCCTCGTCGACACGACGCCCGGCCGCATCCGAACGAGGTCCTGCATCCCCCAGAAGCACCCACCCGCGAGGATCGCCTTCTCGACCGAACCGTTCATCACGCCACCTCCTGAGGATCACGACTCCGCACGCAGTCACTGTACCCTCGGCGCGTCGTGCCGCCGAAGCTCACGCGTCCAGCGGCAACCACACCCCGTCGCGCATCAGCAGCCGCCCGGACAGCTCGTTCGCCTCGCGCCACGCGCGGATCTCGGTCGGCGTCACGCGCAGGTACACGTAGTCGCCGGCCTCCGTGCGCGCGTCGAAGCCGGTGTGCTCGGCGTGCGCATCGGCGCTCGCGTCGTCGACGCCTTCCGTCACACGGCCGTCGACGAGCACGACGTCGCGCGTCGGACCGACGCCGACGCGTGCGACGCCGGCACGCAGGAGGTTCGTCGCGGTCGGAGACGAGCGCGGCGTCGCGAGGACGAGCGCCGCGCCGTCCCAGCAGTAGGAGAGCGGGACGAGATGCGCGTTCCCCCTCTCGTCCGCGCTCGCCACCCAGCAGTCGACCTCCGTCACGAGCAGCGCGAGCGTGTCCGTCTTGCGCTGCGCACGCGAACGCGGCGCCGGCCTCACGCCGCGATCTTCTCCAGCAGCGCGTCGACGCGCTCGAAGCCCGCCTTCGCGCCCTCCTCGACGCCGTACTGCATCGTCGTGTCCCGCTGCTCGGTCGTCTCGAAGCGCATCGTCTGCGTCAGCTTCGTCTGCTCGCCGAGATCCTCGAACTCGAGCGTCTGCAGGTGGTTCTGGAACGTCTGCACGAGGCGCTCGGGTGGCTCGACCTCGCGGAACTCGCCCTCGACGACCCCGAACGCGGTTCGGAACCGGTAGGTGCCGCCCGGGCGGACGTCCATCTCCTCGACGACCGTGCCGTCGCCCCACCATTCGGGGATCAGCTGCGGATCCGTCCAGACGGAGTAGACGTGCGCGCGCGGCGCGTCGAAGACCCGCTCGACCCGGATCTCGAGCTCGTTCGGGGTGGTGACGGTGGTGGTGCTCATCGTGCTCCTTTCGTCCGTTCGACGACCTGCGCGAAGCGGGCGGGGGCCCAGCGGCGAGCTGGGCCCTCAGCTCACCGCCTTCTTCACGAGCGCGCCGATCCGCGCCTCGTCGGCGGCAGTCAGTTCCTTCAGCGCGAAGGAGGTCGGCCACATCGCGCCTTCGTCGAGGTTCGCCTCGTCGCTGAAGCCGACCGTCGCGTACCTCGCCTTGAACTTCTCCGCGCTCTGGAAGAAGCAGACGACCTTGCCGTCCCTGGCATACGCGGGCATCCCGTACCAGGTCTTCGGCGAGAGGCCCGGCGCGCTGGCTTTGACGATCGCATGGAACCGCTCGGCCATGACGCGATCCGATTTCGGCATCTCGGCGATCTTCGCGAGCACCGCGTTTTCCCCGTCCGCCTTGCGCGCTTCCGCCTTCAGCTCCTGGGCGCGCTCCTTCATCGCAGCCTTTTCCTCGGCCGTGAATCCAGTGGACTTCGTTTCAGCCATCTCGTGCTCCTTTCGTCCGTTCGACGACCTGCGCGAAGCGGTCGAGCCGCTGCAGCCACGTGGTGATGCCCTCGAAGGCGTAGGGCACGAGCATGCACCTGCGGACACGGCCGATCTTCTCCGTCGTGACGAGCTCCGCCTCCTCGAGCAGCCTGATGTGCTTCTTCATTCCGGTCAGCGACATGCCGAAGGGCTCGGCGAGCTCGCTGATCGACGCGCTGCCGGCGCCGAGCCGTTCGAGGACGGCGCGGCGGGTCGGGTCGGCGAGGGCTCCAAAGGCGCGGTCGACGGTCGTGTAAGACTGAACCATTTGGTTCACTATAGCACGTTCCACGACGCGACGTAGACCGCCGCTACGACCTCGGGTCCGGCAACGTCGTCTGACCTCGTTCGTACGCCGCTGCGGCTCTTGATCCGCGGCACCTCGTCGGGTGCGCCGAACTGGCACCAGCCCACGCAATCGTCGCCCGCCGAAGACGAGCGCCGCGTGAGCCGTTCCCGCCCGGACACGCTCAGCTTCCGCTCGCGGTTCAGAGCGGCGTCGTGTCCTTGCCGCCGGCCCCCTCGGGGTGGAACCCCATGCACCAGCAGCCGCCGAAGACGCCGTTGTTGCGCCCGACCAACGCGGCGAGCGCGGCCCACGTCGACTCGTCCAAGGCCTTGACGCTGTACCTCGGTTCGTCCATGAACCCCAGCGTAACCGGGACCTCGACTCGGCCCACCCGACCGAGCGCAGCTCGCCTGGAAGGGTCGGCGCCTAGCCGGCCTGTGCCGCCCCCACCCCGTCCGCGGCGCGCTCGACCTCGGCGATCTCGATCTTCCTCATCTCGAGCATCGCCCGCATGGCCCGCTGCGACCTCTCCGCGTCCGGATCGTCGAGCAGCTCGATGAGGCGCGTCGGCACGATCTGCCACGAGAGGCCGAACTTGTCCTTCAGCCAGCCGCAAGGGCCCTCTTCGCCGCCGTCGGTCAGGGCGCTCCAGAACCGGTCGACCTCCTCCTGCGTCTTGCAGCTCACCTGGAACGAGACGGCTTCGCTGAAGGTGAACTCCGGCCCGCCGTTCAGGGCGACGAACGGCTGGCCGTCCAGCTCGAAGCGCACGGCCATCACGGTCCCCGCGGGCCGGGGCCCCGCCTCGCCGTAGTGCGCGACGTCCAGGATCTTGGAGTTCGGGAAGACCGACGTGTAGAAGGCGGCGGCCTCCTCGCCCTCGGTGTCGAACCACAGACATGGCGTGATCTCGTGCATCGGTCGTCTCCTCTCGTTGGTGCCGTACAGGTCTTCCCCGGGTAGACGATGCCGACACCACGAACTCATCGGCGCGACCGCCCGCCACGAGGACGGTCGCGCCGTTGTCGGATCCGCAGGTCAGCAGCTGTGCGGCCGCTCGACCTTCACGCACGTGTCGTCGCCGAGGCCGCCCTGGCCCTTGTCGAAGCCCGGGCCGCCGTTGAGCACGTCCGCTCCGCTCTTCCCCTCGAGGTCGTCGTCGCCGCGACCTCCGAGGATCCTGTCGTTGCCGGCGTCGCCTTCGACATGGTCGTTCCCGTCGCCGGCGCAAATGAGGTCGTTGCCGCCGCGACCTTCCACGTCGTCCGCGCCGCCCTTGGCGACGATCACGTCTCGACCGCGCGGTGCCCTCGATCTTGTCGGGCCCGCTCGTGCCGACGATCGTGGCGTGTCGCGCCGCGGCACGTGGGCTGTGCCCGCTGCCGCCGACCTCGCAGCGAACACGGAGTAGGCGACAGCGAGAAGGCCGGCGATCGCGATCGCCAGGCCGACCTTCGTCACGAGCCTTCGTCCCGTTGCCCTGGACATCTCATCTCCCCCTCTCGCGTTGCTTCGACTGGAGGAGACCGACTCTATGAAGCCTCGTCTAAGCGGCGCCCCCGGTTTCTCCCAAGCTTTCGCCGCCTTCGGTTAGGTCTCGGTAAGACCGGTCAGCCGCCGTGCTCGGCCTCGGCCGCCTCGGCGTCCGCCTTCGTCCGGTGGACGGTGCCGTCCGGGTGCTCCGGAGGCGAGTAGAGGGAGTAGAGCTTCAGCTCGCCGTCGCCCGTGTTCACGACGTTGTGCCAGACGCCGGCGGGCACCACGATCGCCCAGTCGCCCTCGACGTCGTGGGTCTCCTCGACACGATCCGCCGTTCGACCGAGCTCGGCCCGCCCGCGGCCCTGCTCGATCCTCAGAAACTGATCCAGGTGGGGGTGCGCTTCCCAGCCGATGTCCTCCCCGGGCCCGAGCCGCATCACCGTCAGCTGTGTGTGCTCGCCCGTGTACACGACGGTGCGAAACGTCTCGTTGTCGAGAGTCACCCGTTCGATGTCGTCGATCCAACCGAGCATGTGCGCCTCCTTCGGGTCGACGGACATGATGCACCGGTCGACCGCTCAGGTGCTAGCACTCGGCGCGATCGCGAGGCGGCCGAGGTCGCGAGCTGACCACGCTTAGCTGCCCGCCTCATAGCGGACGAGCTCCTCGCGGTCCGAGCCGCCGGACACCGTGAGCGCGAGGACGGGGCCGACGTCCCGCGCGTAGAACTTGTGCTCCACGACGTCGGGCTCGAGCGGGGTCGTGTCCCTCGTCATGAGAACACCGGAGTAGGAGCCGAACGGGACCTCGACCTTCTCGTCGACGCTGAGGACCTCGCCCTCGTCCTCGGCCTCGCCCGCCTTGTACTCCTGCCGGTAGGTCATGCCGACCTCGGGGCTGCCCGGAAGCGCGATGCCCGGCTGGGCGCCGTCGACGCCCGCTTCCCAGGACCCGGCCCTGCGTCACGACCTTCCCGTCCTCGTACTCGGCCGTCCTCTCCCCCATGTACCAGACGTTCCCCCACCGGTCCTGGGCGTACCAGTCGTACGTGTCCTCGACCGTCGCGCCGTCCTCGGTCACGAGGTCGTGGACCACGGTCGCCTCGATGCCGAGGATCGTCCTCGTCCGGTCCGTCACCGTGACCACGACCCGCATCTCCCCGCCCTTCCCGTCGGTCTCGCGATAGACCCACCTGCTGCCCGGGGACATCGGCCAGTACGGGTTGTCGATCTCGGCCACGAAGTCGGCTGGGTCGAGCTCGACCGGCTCGCTTCCCTGCGGAAGCGGCGGGGCCGCCGCCTCCGACGCCGTCGAGCCCGTCGCGACGGTCGTGGAGGCCGTGTCGTCCGAGGCACAGCCGGCCGCCTGAAGCGCCACCAGCACGACGACCAGCATGAGCAGCGACCGGATCATGCGGCCCACCGTACGGACCTGGCATGAGCGGTCGATGAGAGGGCGGTGTCTGGCTCCTCGATGAGAATGCCGGCCATGAACGAGACGCCCAGGCCGACGCTGAGCGGGGCCGCGTACCTCCGCCTGATCCTGACCGGCGCTCTGATCGGGCTCCCGGCCGCCCTCGTCGCCGCGGGCTTCCTCGCGTTCGTGCACGAGGCCGAGGGCTGGCTCTGGCACGACCTCCCCGACGCGCTCGGATACTCGTCGCCCCCGTGGTTCCTCGTGATCGGCCTGCCCGTCGTCGGCGCGGCCGTCGTCCTCGCGGCTCGCAGGTTCCTCCCCGGCGACGGCGGCCACGTTCCTCTGCAAGGGCTCAACGTCGAGCCGACGCCCTTCGCGCACGCGCCCGGGGTGGCGCTGGCGGCGCTCGGCACGCTCGCCTTCGGCGCGGTGCTCGGCCCCGAAGCGCCCCTGATCGCGCTCGGGTCGGCGGTCGGCATGGCGGTCGCCCCCTACTTCCGCATGGGTGAGGCCGAGCGAAAGGTCCTGGCGACGGCAGGCTCCTTCTCGGCCATCTCGGCGCTGTTCGGCGGGCCCCTGGTCGCCGGGGTCATCCTCATCGAGGCCGGGATCGGGGCAGGCGCGATGCTGATCCCGATCCTGCTGCCGGGACTCGTGGCGGCGGCGATCGGCTACCTCCTCTTCGTCGGGCTCGGCAACTGGGGAGGCCTCGAGGAGACCGTCCTCGCAGTCCCCGGGCTGCCGGTCTACGACGGGACGAGCGTCCGCGATCTCGTCATCGGCATCGCGGTCGGGATCGGAACGGCGCTGATCATCGGCGTCGTCCGCCAGCTCGGAAGCGCCGTTCTCGACCGCGGCCCGAAACGGCTCGGAATGACGCCACTCCTCCTCGCGGGCGGCCTGGCGGTCGGCCTCCTCGCCCAGCTCGCCGAGCTGCTCGGGGCAAGCTCGCAGGACGTGCTCTTCTCGGGACAGTCGTCGCTGCCCGACCTCGTGGCGGAGGACTCGGCGGGCATCCTCGTCGTCCTCATCGTGGCGAAGGGCCTCGCCTACGCGATCAGCCTCTCGTGCGGGTTCCGCGGCGGCCCCGTGTTCCCGGCGATGTTCCTCGGCGTCGCCCTGGCCATGCTCGCCGTGGTCGCCTTCGACGTCTCGCCGACCCTCGCAGTCGCCGTCGGCGCCACCGCGGGGATGGTCGCGATGACGCGCCTCGTCATTGCATCGCTCCTGCTCGCCGCGCTTCTCGTCGGCACGGGTAGCACGGACGTCCTTCCCGCCGCCGTCCTCGCCGCGGTCGCAGCGTGGATCACCAGGACGGCGATCGACAAGCGCCTGAATCCCGTCGAGGACGACGTCCCGGCCTGGTGAGGCTCGCCTAGCGGCGGCGCCCCGCGTCGGGCGCGTCGCCCTCCTCGAGCACCTCGGCGACCGCGGCCTCCGGCCTCTGCAAGCCAGCTCCTACGACGCCCCGGTGGATCGCGACCGCCAGCGCGGCGCCCAGGGGCGGAGCGATGAAGTAGATCCAGATCCCGGTCCACTCGTTGCCGATCAGCGCAGGGCCGAACGTCCGCGCCGGGTTCACCGAGGAGCCGCTGAACGGGATCGCGGCGAAGTGGATCGCGACGAGAGCGAGCGGGATGGCGACGAGCGCGCTCGAGCCGAAGCGGCCGCTGGCGCTCGCCTGGAGGATCACGAGAACGAAGATCGCCGTGAAGACCAGCTCGATCAGGAACGCCGTCCCGTCGCCGAGAACGCCCGGCACGGTCGCTGTCGCGGCCACGTCGTCCTGGCTCGTCGCGAGGAGCAGGACGAGCGAGGCCAGGATCGCCCCGGCGAACTGCGCGCCCCAGTAGCGGACGAGGTCGGGGCTCGAGAGGCGGCGGTCGAGGAACATCGCCAGCGAGACGGCCGGGTTGTAGTGACCGCCGGAGACCTCGCCGAAGGCGTAGAGGCCGGCGAGGAGCGCCAGGCCGAAGGCGAACGGCACGGCGAGCAAGACGGGCACGCCCATCAGGGACGTGGCGACGATGGCCGTCGTCCCCCCGAAGACGAGGACGAACGTTCCGAGCAGCTCAGCCGCGTACTTCTGCCAGCCTTCCATGCAAGACCTCCGGTGGACGTAGGGCGACGGTGGGGCCGTCGAGGCCCCTGCATTCATGCCGGGTCGTGTCCCCCCTCGTCAAGCACGCGCCCCCGCGTCGAGGCCGAGCGGCCGCGGAAGCTGGCGACGATCTCGCCCGACGAGCGCGTGATATCGACGTCGTAGACGCCGTTCCGGCCCTCCCGAACGCGCTCCTCGGCGACGGCGACGAGCACGTCCCCTTCTCGCGCGGGCGCGAGGAACTCGATGCTGCAGCCCGCGGCGACCGTGACCACGTCGTGGGAGTTGCAGGCGAACGCGAAGGCCGAGTCCGCGAGCGCGAACACGATGCCGCCGTGACAGGTGCCGTGGCCGTTGAGCATGTCGGCACGGACCGGCATCCGGACGCGCGCGTACCCCGGCCGCGTCTCCTCGAGGACCATCCCCAGCGACTGCGACGCGCGGTCGCGGCCGTACATCGCCTCGCCGGCGAGGGCGGCCACGCGCTCGGCGTCGGAGATCCATCAGATCCGCGTGACGAGCTCGTCGAGCGGCCTGCGACTCGCGCGGGCGCTCCACTCCTCCGCCGACCGGCTCTCCGGGTCGCGCGGCCGCGCCGGGTAGCCGAAGGTGAGCACCGAGACCGGCCGTTCGCCCTCCCCGAGCCCGAGCACCTCGGCGGCCCGGTCCCGATCGGGCATCCCGTTGGGGCAGCCCCCCACGCCCTCGCCGTGGGCGGCGAGGAGCATGTTCTGGGTCGCCCGGCCCGCATCGAGGGAGGCGGGGCGGTTGCCCGAGAGGACGATCGCGACGACGAGCGTCGCCCCGCGAACGTTGTCGGGGACGAACACGCAGTCGGCGAGCCGGTCGCGAATGTCGGCGCTCTCCACGACGACGAAGCGCCACGGCTGGCGGTTCTGGGCGCTCCCCGCGAGCCTCCCCGCGTCGAGGATCCACCGCTCGACCTCGGGTGGGACCGGGCGCCGGTCGTACTCGCGCACCTCGCGCCGCGAGGCGATGGCGAGGCGAACGTCCACGTCCCGGAGTCTAGACGCCGCTGGCGTATCCTCCGCGCGTGGGGAGCGACGGTGTCAACAGGAAGCGGCGCCTCACGCTCGCCGCGACCGTCCTCGGGTCGTCTCTCGCGTTCATCGACGCGACCGTCGTCATCGTCGCGCTCCCGACGATCGAGGAGGACCTCGACCTCGGCCTCACCGGCCAGCAGTGGATCTTCCTCTCCTACTCGCTGGCGCTCGCGGCCCTCTACCTCGTGGGCGGCGCCATCGGTGACCGGTACGGCCGCCGCACCGTCTTCGTCGCCGGGGCGGCGGGATTCGCCCTCGCCTCCGTCCTTGCCGGCGTCTCGCCAAACGGCGCGATGCTCATCGTCGCACGGGCGCTCCAGGGCGTCGCGGGCGCGTTCCTGACGACGAACTCGCTTGCGCTCCTCCGAGGCGTCTACGGCGCGGAGGCAGGACGGGCGATCGGCCTCTGGACCTCGTTCACGAGCGTGGCGACGATCGCCGGGCCGCCGGTGGGGGGCGCCCTCGTGGAGTGGGTCTCCTGGCGGTGGATCTTCTTCATCAACCTGCCGCTGGCCGGGGCTGCAGTCCTCCTCGCCCTCGCTGGGCGCCTCGAGGGCGAGCGCCCGGCGGAGCGTCCGCGTCGTCTCGACCTCCCGGGTGCCGCGCTCGCCGCCCTCGGCTTCGGGCTGCTCACGTACGGCCTCGTCGAGGGCGCCGACAAGGGGTTTGCCGACGTCTGGTGGGCGTTCGCGGGAGCAGTCGTCGCTCTCGCCGCGTTCGTCGTCGTCGAGATGCGCACGGAGGAGCCGATGCTCCCCTTCGCGCTCTTCCGCGCGCGCAACTTCGCGGTCGCCAACGCGGAGACGTTCCTCGTCTACGCGGGTCTCTACGGCTTCCTCGTGTTCTTCACCATCTACCTGCAGTTTCTGGGCTTCTCGCCGTTCGAGACCGGGCTCATCAACATCCCGACGAGCATCGTCCTGATCTTCCTGGCCGCACGCTTCGGCGCCCTCTCCGACGTACACGGCCCTCGGCTCTTCCTGACGCTCGGCCCCGCGCTCATGGGGCTCGGCACGCTCGTCTTCATCATGGTTCAGGACAAGGCCGACTTCTGGACGGCGGGCATCGTCGGGCTCGGCCTCTTCTCGCTCGGGCTCGCCGTGATGGTGGCGCCGATCACGGCGACCGCGCTCAAGTCGGCGCCCGAGCGCTACGCCGGCATCGCCTCCGGCGTCAACTCGACCGTGTCCCGCCTGGGGAGTCTCGTCGCGGTCGCCGTCATCGGCCTCGTCATCGGGCTCGTCTTCGACGCGCGGACGGAGGCCCCCGGCGCGGTCCCGCTCGCCAAGAACCAGACCGCTCCGGAGCTCCGCGAGGCCTCCATCGACGGGTTCCGCGCGGGGATGCTCCTCGCGGCGGCGCTCACGTTCGCCGGCGCGGCGGTCGGAGCGATCGGGATCTCGAACCGCGAGGCGCGCGGGACCGAGCCGCCGCCCGTCGTCAGCGAACCGGCACCGGCGCCAGCCGAAAGCTGAGCGACGCCGCGCGCTCGCGGCAGCGCTCGACCGCTTCCTCGCGCGTCTCGCCGAAGCCGGTGAAGATCGCCAGACGATAGCTCTGCGCGTCGTTCGTGCCCTGCTCGGAGAGGAGTACGCCAGGGCGCACGAGTAGCTCGAGATCCGGCTCGGGATCGGGCACTGCCTCGACGTAGGCGTCCTCGAAGACGCGCAGGCAGTAGCTGATGCCGACGCACGTCGGCTCGCCCGCGTCCCACGCCGGGTCGCGGCCGAGGGCCAGCTCGAACAGCGCGTCGTAGGTCGAGCGGCCGTGCACGCCCGCTATCAGCGGAGCGAATTGGGACGCGATGCGGCCGTTGACCTCGATGATCTGGGCGGGGCCTTCTTCCGGAACGAAGTACTCGACGTTGAAGAACCCTCCGTCGAAGCCCAGCGCAGGAAGGACCCGGGCGGCGACCTCGGCGAGCTCGGCCTGACGATCGGCGGGCAGCGCGCTCGGGTACTCGAAGCGCTCGAAGCTGAGCGTTCCCGGGTACTTGACCGAGTCGGTGATCCCGATCGTCGTAACCGCGCCGTCCCGGACGTAGCCCTCGAGGGTCACCTCCAGCCCGGAGAGGAGCTCCTCGGCCAGGAAGCCGTGCACCGATGCCGGATCGCCCCCGGCCAGCGCGGCGATCTGCGCATAGCGCGCCGTGTAGCGGTCGAGCTCGTGGAGCGCCAGGAGCGCCTCCTCGTCGTCGATGCGGAAGACGTTCTGGGAGAGGCGCCCGACGACCGGCTTGGCGAAGAACGGCATCGGCAGAGGAGGGTCCCCGTTCGCTTCGAGAAGCTCGAACCGGGGAGTCGCCTCGGGAGCCACCTCGTGCTGCACCGCCCGCGAGGCGGGCTTGTGCTGGCAGCGGAGAAGCGCCTGCGGGCTCGGCCCGGGGAGCCCGCGACGATCGGCCAGGATCGCGGCCAGGAGCGCGGAGAGATCCTTCGTGGCCACCACGGCGTCCGCCCGGATCCCCTCGCACTCGGCGAGGAAAGACTCGGGGTCGAAGTCCTCGAGCTGATCGAGGTCGGAGCCCGCGAAGTGAAGCGAGTAGCGCTCCTCGAGCCCGGCCGCCCGGATCGCCTTCAGGTCCCGCTCTTGCGGGCAGAGCATGAGAACATCTCTCATCCGGGAACCCCGCGCGTCCGCGCGAAGCCCGAATGCTAGCGATGGACGTACGCTACGCGTCGTGGTCCAGGCCCGAACGGACGTCGTCGGCAGCCTGCTCCGGCCCCCGGAGCTCCTCGATGCCCAGGAGCGCTTCGCCGCCGGAGAGCTCTCGTCCGCCGATCTCAAGCGCGCCGAGGATCGCGCCGTGGACGAGGCGATCCGACTCCAGGAGGACGCCGGGCTCGAGGTCGTCACGGACGGCGAGATGCGACGGCTGTCCTTCCAGAGCCAGCTGCCGGCGGCGGTCGACGGGTTCGGTCCCTGGAACCTCGACGCCTTCCTCTGGGGCGAGTGGCGAAGCGACGACCTCGGCGACCTCGTCGTCGACCGGCCGCCGCTCGGGGTGGTGTCGAAGCTGCGCCGGAAGCGCCACCTCTGCGCGGAGGAGGTCGCCTACGCCCGCGGGCGCACGGACCGGATCCTCAAGGTGACGATCCCCAGCCCGAGCCTCTTCGCCAACTTCTACGAGCCCGAGCGCTCCCGGGCGGCCTACCCCACCCTGGAAGACTTCCTCGCCGACGTCGCGGCGCTCCTCCGCGAGGAGGTGGACGAGCTCGTCCGGCTCGGAGCCACGTACATCCAGCTCGACGCGCCGCACTATCCCCTCCTGCTCGACCCGCGCTACCGGGACTTCTATGCGAGCCGAGGGTGGCCGGCGGAGCGGTGGCTGGCCCTCGGGCTCGAGCTCGACAACCTCGTCATCGGCGATCGGCCGGGCGTGACGTTCGGCTTCCACCTCTGCCGCGGCAACCAGGCGAGCCGCTGGCTCGTCGCGGGCGACTACGGCTGGCTCGCCGAGCAGGTCTTTCCGCGCGTCCGCGCGGAGCGGCTCCTCCTCGAGTACGACGACGAGCGCTCCGGCGGGTTCGAGCCCCTCGCGGCCGTGCCCGAGGACAAGCACGTCGTCCTCGGGCTGGTGACGACGAAGTCCGGCCGCCGCGAGACGCCCGAGCAGCTCGCCAGCCGGATCCGCGAGGCTGCCAGGGTGATCCCGCTCGATCGCCTCGCCCTGTCGCCCCAGTGCGGCTTCGCGACGTCGGTGCTCGGCAACGCGCTCACGCTGGAGGACGAGGAAGCGAAGCTCCGGACGATCGTCGAGACCGCAGGCCTGGTGTGGAACTGAGGTGACCGTCGTGCTGGACGGGTCGAGCCTGACGCTCGACGAGCTCGTCCGCGTCGCGCGGGCGAACGAGAAGGTCGAGCTCGCCTCCGCGGCCGTGACGCGCATGCAGGCCGGCGCCGACCTCGTCGAGCGCGTCCTGGAGCGCGGCGACGAGGTCTACGGCCTCTCCACGGGCGTCGGGGCGCGCAAGAAGATGCGCGTCCCGCCGGAGGAGACCGCGGCGTTCAACCGGGCGCTGATCGAGAACCACCGCGTCTCCGCGGGCCCGGACGCGCCCGAGGAGGTCGTGCGGGCGACGATGCTCCGGATCGCCAACCTGCTGGCGAGGGGAACCGGAGGGGCGCGCCCGGAGATCGCCGAGCGCTACGTCGCCGCGCTCAACGGACGCGAGCGCCCGCGGGTCCGCGTCCTCGGCTCGATCGGACAGGCGGATCTCCCCCCCAACGCCGACATCGCCCATGCCCTCTTCGCCGGCGTCGAGCTCCGCGCGAAGGAGGGCATCTGCCTCCTCAGCTCGAACGCCTTCTCGACCGCCCTGGCCGGCCTCGCGCTCGGCGACGCCGAGCGCCTCATGGCAACGCTGGAGGTTGCCGGCGCGCTCGACCTGGAGGCCTTCGCGGCCAACCTGACGCTCCTCCACCCGGCGATCGCCGAGGTCCGTCCGTACGCGGGCATCGTCGTCTCGCTGACGTTCCTGCGCCAGGCGCTGGACGGCAGCTACCTCTGGGAGCCCGGCGCAGCCCGCAACCTGCAGGACCCCCTCACGTTCCGCTGCCTTCCCCAGGTGCACGGCGCCCTCCGCGACGCGTTCGCCTTCACGCGCGGCCAGCTCGAGACCGAGCTGAACGCCGCCCAGGAGAACCCGCTGCTCGTCCTCGAGGAGGACCGCATCGTCTCGGTCGCCAACTTCGACGTCCTCCCGCTCGCAGCGGCGCTCGACTTCCTCCGGATCGCGCTCGCGCCCGCCCTCACCAGCGCCTGCGAGCGCGCCGAGAAGCTCCTCCAGGGCCCGCTCACCGGCCTCCCCGATGCCCTCGCGCCGCGGCAGGGGCTCGTCGAGAACTCACTGGGCGAGCTGGGTGTGACCGCCCAGGCGCTCGCCGCCGAGGCGCGCCTGCTCGCGCAGCCGGTCTCCTTCGAGGTGGTGACGACGACGCACGCCGAGGGAATCGAGGACCGCATCACGATGGCGCCGCTCGCGGCCCGCCGCCTGGCCGAGATGGTGGGCCTCGGGGAGTCGCTCGTGGCGATCGAGCTCGTGATCGCCGCCCAGGCCGTGGACCTCCGCGCGCCGCCGGCGCTCGGAGCGGGCACGCGGCGGGCGTACGAGCTCGTGCGCGAGCTGGTGCCGTTCATGGACGAGGGCGACACGCTCACGCCGGATCTCGATCCGGTCCGCGACCTCGTGCGCTCTGGAGCGTTGGCGACGTGACCGGAGCGAGCGGGCCCGTCCGGCTAGGGCTCGTCGGCTGCGGCGGAATCTCGGAGCGTCACGGGAATGCCGCGGCGAGCACTCCGGCGGCGGCGATCGTCGCCTGTTGCGACGTCCGCTTCGAGCTCGCCAGGGACTGGGCCGGGCGGTACGGGTGCGAGCGGGCCTACTCCGACTACAGGACGATGATCGAGGAGCACGACCTCGACGGCGTCGTCGTCGCGACCTGGCCGAGCCACCACCGAGAGCACGTGCTCGGGTGCCTCGAGGCCGGGGCCACGAGCATCCTCTGCGAGAAGGCTCTCGCGCTCGACGCGAAGGAAGCACTCGAGATCTGGGAGGCCGCCGGGGAGGCGCAGGCCCTGGTGGTCGAGGGGTACATGTACCGGCACCACCCGGCGATTCGGCGGCTGGACGAGCTTCTCGACGCCGGAGAGATCGGGCCGGTCGACAGCATCTCGGCAGCCTTCAGCCTCCTCGACCTCCAGGAGAGCGAGCCCGACGACCCCGAGCGGGACTGGCGGCAGCAGCACGACCTCGGGGGCGGCGTCCCCTTCGATCTTGCCTGCTACTGCGTGGATGCCTGCAACCGCTTCGCGGCGGCCGCACCTCGCCGGGCCCTCGGCCTCGCGGGGACAAGCGCACGGTACGGGACGATCGATCGGCTCTTCGGACTGATCGAATACGCGGACGGCGTCGTCGGCGTGATCGAGAGCAGCAAGCGCTCCGACTTCGACCACGAGCTGAGGATCTCCGGGGCCTCCGGCCACGTCGTGCTGCCGGTCGCGTGGCGGATCGAGGGCCCGATCGAGGTTCTCGTTCGCAGGAGCGTCGGCTGGGGCGAGCTCGAGACGACGGCCTTTCCGGTCGCCGCCGAGAATCCGTTCCGCCTCCAGCTCGAGAGCTTCGCCGCCGCAGTGCGCGGCGAGGGACAGCCGATTCCCACCCTGGCAGAGTCAGTCGTCACGGCCGCGACGATGGACGCGCTCCTCGCGAGCGCCGCGGAAGGGGTTGCAGCTCCAGTGCGCGTACCGGAGGCGATTCGCCCGTGATTCCCGTCCTCATCGACTGCGACCCGGGCCAGGACGACGCCATCGCGCTCCTGCTCGCCCTGGCCAGCCCGGAGCTCGACGTCGTCGGCGTCACCACCGTGGCGGGGAACCAGACGCTCGAGAAGACGACCGCGAACGCGCTCAGCGTGCTCGAGCTCGCCGGACGCGCCGACGTCCCCGTCGCCGCCGGAGCCGAGCGGCCCCTCGTCCGCGGTCTCGTGACGGCCGCAGACGCGCACGGGGAGACGGGACTCGACGGCCCCGACCTGCCGGCGGCTCGCGCGACGCCGCTCCCGGACGCGGTTCAGTTCCTCGCCGAGCAGGCCGGGCAGGCTCCTCCGAAGACGCTCATCGCGCTCGGCCCGCTCACGAACGTCGCCCTCCTGCTCGCCGATCATCCGGCCGCGGCCGGCGAGCTCGAGCGGATCGTGCTCATGGGCGGCGCGATCGCCGAGGGCAACATGACGGCCTCGGCCGAGTTCAACGTCTGGGTCGACCCCGAGGCAGCCGACCGCGTCTTCTCGAGCGGGCTCGACGTGACAATGGTGGGCCTCGACGTCACGAACCGGGCCGTGCTGACGCCGGCCCATGCCGACCTTCTCCGCGGCACGGGCCCGATCGGTGCGGCCGTGGCGGCCATGCTCGATTTCTACGGAGGCTTCTATCGCCGCGCCTACCAGCACGGCGGCTGCCCGATCCACGACGCGGTCGCCGTCGCCCACGTCGTCAGGCCGGGGATCGTCGAGACGCTCGACCGGCGAGTCGACGTCGACTCAGGCTCGGGGCTCTGCCGCGGTCGCACCGTCGTCGACATGAGGCGCCGCACCGCTCTCCCCGAGCCCAACGCGAAGGTCGCGGTCGACATCGACGTCCCCGCCTTCGTCGACCTGCTCCTCGGCCGCCTGGGCCAACTTCCCGCGCGGGAGGCCGTCTGACCCGGTGAGGGCCACGGCTCGCCCGAATTGACCGAGTTTCGGGGATGAGCTATAAGCGGCGCTCAAAGCCGCGCCGAGCGTCGGGGAAGGAGAGTCCAGATGGACGAGACACAGCGCCGGGTCGACGAGCTTCGCGGGGAGAGCAGCGAGCTCGAGAACCACCTCATCGACGAGTTCGTCTACGGGAAGATCTCCCGCCGCGAGCTGATACGCCGTGGAACGGTCGTCGGCATGTCGCTACCCGTCCTCTCCTTCATCGCCGCCGCCTGCGGCGGGGACGACGACGAGTCCGCGGGAGCGACCGGAGCGACGGAGACGACGGGCGGAGCCCTGGCCGGAGGAACGGTCAGGGTCGCGCTCATCCAGCCCACCACCGCGCCCAACCCGCTGCTCGTCCAGGACGAGGGCGGCGCCGGCGTGCTCGGAACGACGGGCGAGTACCTCTCCTTCTCGGACGAGAATCTCGCCCTTCAGCCGCGCCTCGCCGAGAGCTGGGAGCCGAACGCCGACGGAACCGCCTGGACCTTCAAGATCCGCGAAGGCGTCACGTTCCACAGCGGCGCCACCCTGACGGCGAACGACGTCGTCCAGACGTTCGAGAAGCTCATCAACCCGGACGGCGGCTCGGCGAACGCCCAGTCGGCGCTCGGAGGCGTCCTCTCCCCGGGCAACATCGAGGCGCCCGACGACGCGACGGTCGTCTTCAACCTCGACGCGGCGAACGGCAACTTCCCGACGCTCGTCTCCTCCGCGAACTACAACGCCATCATCATCCCCGCCGACCTCGACCCCGCAGACTGGGGGAAGACGTTCGACGGGACGGGCCCGTTCAAGCTCGACAAGTTCACGCCCAAGGTCGGGGTCACGGCGAGCCGCTTCGACGGCTGGTGGGGCGGCAGCGCGACCCCGGACGCGATCGACGTCAAGTTCTACGACGACGAGGCGGCGATGGTCGTCGCCATCCAGGGCGACGAGGTCGATTTCCTCGAGCACTTCTCGGTCGCCGGCGGACAGGCGCTCCTCGACAATCCCGACGTCCAGGTGATCGCCATCAGCACCGCCACGCACCGGCAGCTGCACATGCGAACCGACAAGGAGCCGTTCACCGACAAGCGCGTCCGGCAGGCGATCGCCCTCTCGATCGACCGGAACGCCCTCGTCGAGGGCCTCTGGGAGGGCAGGGCGGACATCGGGAACGACAGCCCATTCGCACCGCTTTATCCCTCCACGGACACCTCCGTTCCCCAGCGGGAGCAGGACATCGAGCAGGCCAAGCAGCTCCTCGCCGACGCCGGCATGGGCGACGGCTTCGAGGTGCAGCTCGACACGTGGAACGGCTTCGAGATCCCCGACCTCGCCCAGTTGGTGAAGAGCTACGCGGAGCAGATCGGGGTGAAGATCAACCTGAAGATCACGGACGCCGGGACCTACTACGGCGATGGCGTCTTCGGGAAGTCGACCTGGCTCGATTCCGTGATGGGCATCACCGACTACGGGCACCGGCCCGTCCCGAACGTCTACCTGACGGCAGCGCTCTCGGGCGACCCGAAGATCGGCGTCTGGAACTCCGCCCACTTCAAGAACCAGCAGTACGACGACCTCGTCACGCAGTACGTGGGCGCGCTCGACCTCGACTCGCAGAAGGCGGCCGCCAAGCAGATCCAGGACCTGCTGCTCGACGAGACGCCGATCATCTTCCCGTACTTCTACAACTTCCTCAGCGCCGCGAAGCCGAACCTCCAGGGAGCCGTTTCGGCGGCGACCGGCCAGTTCGACCTCTCGAAAGCCGGCTTCACCTCCTGAGCGAGAGAAGGCGACGGGCGGTCCCGGCCGACAGGCCGGGACCGCCTTAGCATAGGAGCGGCCATCGCAAGGTTTCTCCTCAAGCGGCTGGGCCTCGCGGCGATCACGCTCTTCCTGCTGAGCGTCATCGTCTTCTTCGGCGCGCAGGTGCTGCCCGGGAACGTCGCCCGTCGCATCCTCGGTCCCTTCGCGGACCAGGCCGCCGTGGACGCCCTCAACGAGCAGTTGGGCACCGACCAGCCGCTCCTGCGACAGTACTGGGACTGGATCACAGGTCTCCTCAAGGGCGATCTCGGCGACTCGTACGCCCTCGGCATCCCGGTTTCCGACCTGATCGGCCTGGCGATCGTCAACTCGATCAAGCTCGCCGCCCTCGCCTTCGTGCTGGTCGTTCCGCTCGCGATCCTCGGGGGCGTCGTAGCCGCCCTCCGCCGCGACCGACTCAGCGACCGCGTCATCACGATCGGGGGGCTGACGCTCTCCGTCGTTCCGGAGTTCGTCTCCGGGATCATCCTCATCCTCGTCTTCGGGCTCTGGCTGGACGTCCTCCCCGTGAGCGCGAACGCGCCTCCCGGGAGCAGTCCGCTCACCCAGATCGAGTACCTCCTCCTCCCGGCTCTCACGCTCGTGATCCTCCTCTTCGGCTACATCGCGCGCATCACGCGGGCCGGCACGATCGAGGCACTCGACGCCGACTACACGCGGACGGCCTACCTCAAGGGGCTTCCGAGACGGACCGTGATCGGGCGCCACGTCCTCCGCAACTCGCTCCTGCCCACGATCGCGGTGGTTGCCACGCAGACCGGCTACTTGATCGGCGGGCTCGTCGTCATCGAGACGCTCTTCAACTACCCGGGCATGGGCAAGCTCATCTTCACGGCCGCGAGCCAGAAGGACCTGCCGCTCCTCGAGGCGAGCGTCCTCATCGTCGGCATCGTCTTCCTGATCGCCATGCTCGTGGCCGACCTCCTCTATTCGCTCCTCAATCCCCGCATCCGCTACGCAGGCGCCGAATGACGATCATCGAGGACCCGGGTGCCCCGATCGCCATCCCTGTCCGCGACGAGGCGAAGATCGCCCGCAGGGAGCGTGTCCGCCTTCTGCTTCGCTCCCCGACGTTCGTGGTCGGGCTCGTCATCGTCGGCGCCTGGGTCCTCTGCGCCCTCCTCGGGACGCTCATCGCTCCGCACGACCCCCAGGCGGATGACATCCTCAACAAGCTCGCGGCGCCATCGGGCGACCACCTCTTCGGCTCGGACCGCCTGGGGCGAGACGTGCTCTCCCGCGTGATCGTCGGAGCGCGGTCGATCCTCATCACGGCCCCGCTCGCAACGTTGCTCGGCACGGTGCTCGGCACGGCCATCGGCCTCGTCACCGGCTACTACCGCGGGCTCGTGGACGAGGTGACCATGCGCGTCGTCGACGCAATGCTCGCCGTCCCGGTCATCATCCTCGCACTCCTGGCGATCGTCTCCCTCGGCCCGTCCCGCGTGACGCTGATCCTCGTCATCGGGATCGTCTTCTCCATGATCATCGCCAAGACCGTGCGGGCGGCGGTTCTCTCGGAACGGGAGCTGGACTACGTTCAGGCGGCGCGGCTCCGCAACGAGCGAGGTCCCTACATCATGGTCGCCGAGATCCTCCCCAACGTGATGGGGCCGGTGATCGTCGAGTTCACCGTCCGGCTCGGCTACGCCATCTTCACGATCGCCACCCTCGCGTTCCTGGGCTTCGGCGCCGATCCGTCGGTGCCCGACTGGGGCCGGGACATCTTCGATCACTACCAGTTCATCAACGGCGGCGTCTGGTGGACGGTCCTCTTTCCCTCCCTGGCCATCGCCACCCTGATCATCGGCATCAATCTCATGGCCGACGCTCTCGCGAGGACGTTCGAGCGATGAACAGGCCGGCGATCGAGCTCCGAGACCTCGAGGTCGCCTACCGCGTCCGCGGCGTCGACAGGCAGGTGCTCCGCGGCGTCTCGCTGGTGGTCGAGGAGGGCGAGTCCTACGGGCTCGTCGGCGAGTCCGGCTGCGGCAAGTCGACGACCGCGTACGCGATCATGCGCTACCTGCCCCGGAACGGACGGGTGACCTCGGGCTCGATAAGCGTCAACGGCCAGGACCTGCTGGGAATGAGTCAAGCGGAGGTCCGAAGGCTGCGGGCCACGACCCTCTCGATCGTCTACCAGGACCCGGCGTCCGCGCTGAACCCGTCCCTCCGGGTCGGCGACCAGGTCGCCGAGAGCTTCCGCCTGATCGGCACGGCCACCGGGGAGTCGGACGAGCGAGCGCGGGAGATGCTCGCCAGGGTGCAGATCTCCGACCCCGGTCGGGTGATGCGCCGCTACCCGCACCAGCTCTCGGGCGGGATGCAGCAGCGGATCGTGATCGCCATGGCGCTGGCGTCCAACCCCACGCTCCTCATCCTCGACGAGCCGACGACGGGCCTCGACGCTACGGTCGAGGCGGAGGTGCTCGACCTCGTCGCCGGGCTCAGGAGCGAGCTCGGGACGAGCGTCCTCTTCATCAGCCACAACCTCGGAGTCATCAGGAGGATGTGCGAGCGGGTCGGCGTTCTCTACGCGGGGCGACTCGTCGAGCAGGGCATGGCCGAGCAGGTGCTTTACGACCCCCGGCACCCCTACACGGTCGGGCTCCTGCGCTGCCTGCCGCGCGGCGGCGCGCGCAAGGACAGGGAGCGTCTGGACACCATCCCCGGATTTCTCCCTCAACTCGGGGCGGATCTGCCCGGCTGCGTCTTCGCACCGCGCTGCGGCCTCGTGCGCGAGATCTGCCACGTCGAGGATCCCCCACTTCATACGATCGGAGGTGGGCATTCGAGCCGTTGTCACTTCCACGGGGAGGCGGCGCAGCTCCCTCGCACCGATCCGGCCCGCGTCGAACCGACTGACCGGACGAGAGGCGAAGGAGGACCCGTCGTCACGATCGGGCACGCGAGCAAGACCTTCCGCCAGGAGGGGAACCTCGTCCGCGCGCTCGTGGACGTCGACCTGGCGGTCAAGACCGGTGAGACGCTCGGCCTCGTCGGAGAGTCGGGAAGCGGCAAGACGACCCTCGCTCGGCTGCTGTTGGGCCTCACGGCCCCGGACGAGGGCTCGGTCCTCGAGCTCGCGGGCGCGCCGCTCGCTCCCCGCGTGACGAGGAGAGACGCCGAGCAGGTCCGCGCGCTTCAGATCGTCTTCCAGAACCCGGACTCTGCCCTGAACCGGCGCTCCTCCGTCAGGCGCATCGTCGGCCGCGCGCTCACGAAGCTGCGCGGGCTGCGGGGAGAGGCGCGGGAGAAGCGCCTCCTGGAGCTCGTAGACGCCGTCCGCCTGGACGCGGGGCTCCTGAACGCGCGCCCGGTTCAGCTCTCGGGAGGCCAGAAGCAGCGGGTGGCGATCGCGCGCGCGTTCGCGGGCGACCCTCGGGTCGTCGTCTGCGACGAGCCGACCTCGGCCCTCGACGTCTCCGTCCAGGCGGCGATCCTCAACCTCCTCGCCGACCTCCAGCGGGACGAGGGCGTGACGTACCTCTTCATCTCGCACGACCTCGGCGTCGTGCGCTACCTCTCCGACCGGATCGCCGTCCTCTACCTCGGCCGGCTGATGGAGCTCGGCGACGCGGAGTCCGTCTTCGGGCCTCCGCACCACCCCTACACGGAGGCGCTCCTCTCCGCCGTCCCGACCGTCGAGGGCGAGGAGCGGGCGCGAATCCGGCTCGAAGGCGAGATCCCGAGCGCAGCGGATCCACCCTCCGGCTGCGTCTTCCACACCCGCTGCCCCCGCTACCTCGGCGCGATCTGCGAGGAGCAGGAGCCGCCCCTCGCCGAGGTTGCGCCGGGCCGGTTCATCCGCTGCCATATCCCGCTCGACGAGCTGCGGCAGCTCCAGGCGGAGCGGCCTCAGACGAGGTCGAACACGACGAGCTGACGGACCGCGTCGCCCGACCGCAGGCGGTCGAGCGCCTCCGGCAGGCGCGCGAGCGGAAGCCGATCGCTGACGAGCTCCTCGAGCCTGAGCTCGCCCCCGGCGTGGAGGTCGACGAGCCGCGGGACGTCCTCCTGGATCTGCGCCGAGCCGAGGAAGCACCCCTTGATCGTCTTCTCGTTGATGAAGCCCCAGGTGTCGATCGTGACGCTCGCTCCCTTGGGAGGGATCCCGAGGACGACGACCGTTCCGCCCGGGCGGAGGGCGTCCCAGGCCTCCCGGATCGTCTCCTCGCTGCCGATCGCCTCGAAGGCGTAGTCGGCGCCCCCACCCGTGGCATGGCGGACGCGGCGGGCGGTGGCGGCGTCCGGAACCGCTCTGACCGTGTCGGTCGCGCCGAGACGCTCCGCGAGCTCGAGCTTCTCCGGCCGGGTGTCGACGGCGACGATCGCCCCGGCGCCCGCCAGCCTGGCAGCCTGGAGCACGGAGAGCCCGACCCCGCCGCAGCCCCAGACGGCGACCCTGGCTCCCTCCTCGACGGCGGCGATCCTCGTGACGGCGCCCCAGCCGGTGAGCGCGGCGCAGCCCACGAGCGCCGCCGTCTCGAGCGAGACGTCCTTCCTGATCGGGACGGCCACCGACTCGGGGACCACGGCGTGCTCGGCGAACGACGAGACGGAGTTGAAGTGGTGGAGCTGGACGCCGTCGACGGAGAGTCGTGACGTCCCGTCCGCGAGGGTCCCCGTCTCCCCCATGCGCGCCCCGAGCTCGCAGAAGTTGGGCCGGCCGCGCCGGCAACTCTCGCACTCTCCGCAAGACGGGACGAGCGCGAGCACGACGTGGTCGCCGGGACGCAGGCGCTCGACGCCGGGCCCCGTCTCGACGACGACGCCGGAGGCCTCGTGCCCGAGCACGAGCGGAAGCGGCTCGGGAAGCCACCCGTCGACCACGTGGAGGTCGCTCGCGCAGACGCCGCAGGCGGCGATCCGGACGAGGACCTCCCCGGCGCGAGGCGGCTGAAGCTCGACGTCGAGGATCTCGACGGGCGTGCCCGGCTTCCAGAGGACGGCCGCCTGCATCTCCACGGCGCGAGCGTACCTGCGCGCATGTCTCAGAGCTCCTAACACGATGAGGAGCCATGCCGTCTGACCGCGCTGGGTGGCCCGCGGCGGCGTTCTCGGTCGCGCCCATGCCTCTTTCGGCATGAGCGCTCCCTGCGTCCTGGCCTCGAACCACCCATCGCACCCAGTCGGCGGGTCGTCATCCCGTTGGGAGCTCTTAGAATCGCCGATGTGCGCGCCGCCGTTCTCCGCGAGACGAACGCCCCGCTGACGGTCGAGGAGGTCGAGCTCGGGGATCCCGGCCCCGGCGAGGTGCTCGTTCGCCTCGAGGCGAGCGGCGTGTGCCACAGCGACTGGAACGTCGTCGTCGGCGCGACGCCCAACCCGCTTCCCGTCGTCCTCGGGCACGAAGGGGCCGGCATCGTCGAGGCGACGGGCGACGGGGTCTCCGAGCTCCGCGCCGGCGACCACGTCGTCCTCTCCTGGCTTCCCGCGTGCGGGCGCTGCTTCTACTGCCAGCACGGGCGCGCCGCGCTCTGCGACGTGGCCATGGAGGACATGTTCCGCGGGACGCTCCCGGGCGGGGCCCTCCGGCTCTCGCGGGAGGGGGAGCCCCTCTACCACTACAGCTACCTCTCGACGTTCGCGGAGCGCTGCATCGTCCCCGAGGGCTGCTGCGTTCGCGTTCGCGACGACGCCCCGTTCGACGTCGCCGCGCTCGTGGGCTGCGCGGCCATGACCGGGTTCGGCGCGGTCGTCAACCGCGCGCGGGTCGAGCCCGGCTCGACCGTCGCCATCTTCGGCGCCGGAGGCGTCGGGCTCTCGGCGATCCTCGGCGCCGTCATGGCGGGGGCGCACGCCATCGTCGCCGTCGACCCGGTGCCGTTCAAGCGCGAGACGGCTCTCGAGCTCGGCGCGACGCATGCCGTCGACCCGCAGGCCGACGACGTCGCCGACTTCCTGCGCGGGCTCACCGACGGGCGCGGCGCGGACTACGCCCTCGACACCGCCGGCGCCCCGGGCGTCCTCGCGCAGGCCTACGGAACGGTCCGGCGGGGAGGCACCGTCGTCGCCGTCGGGCTGCCGGCGACCGGCGTCACCGCCGACCTTCCCGCCGAGGACATCCCGCGCGAGGAGAAGGTCGTCACCGGCAGCTTCTACGGCTCGTGCCTGCCGCAGATCGACATGCCCCTCGTCATCGACCTCTTCATGGAGGGCCGGCTCCCCCTCGATCGGCTCGTGAGCAGGACCTTCGCGCTCGACGAGATCAACGAGGCCTTCGCGGCGATGAACGCGGGCGAGGTCGCGCGCGGGGTGATCCGCTTCTGAGCGACGTCGCCGCCACCTTGATCGGCGAAGGGTTCGCAGGGAGCGGCCCGAACGCGGCCCACGTGAACACCGTCCTCGGCCGCAAGGGCGGGCCCGTGGAGACCGCCTGGGCGACTGCGCTCGCGACGCCTCGGCAGGGGCACATCCCGTTCGTCGTCGTGCTCCGGCCGAACATGCCGGTGAAGCCGGCGACGCTCTTCGTCAACAAGGCGGACGTCCGCGACGACCGCCATGCCGCACTGACCTGGGGCGCGGCGCAGGCGGGCGTCGCCCAGGGCGTGCTCGCCGCCGTCGCCGAGGGGGTCATCCCGGCCGACGAGGTCGACGATCTCGTGCTCGTGGCCGCCGTCTGGGTGGACTGGGCGGCCGACGACGAGGAGCAGGTCTACACGAACAACGTCTCGGCGACGAGGGGCGCCCTCACCGCCGCGGCGGAGCGACGCCCGGCGCTCGACGATCTTCTCGCCGTGCGCGACGAGCCGCAGAACCCCTTCTTCCGCAGGTGATCATCACCGGCATCACGCTCCGGCGGCTCCGCTGCCCGCTCGACCCTCCCTTCATCGCCGCGTGGGACCCGGTGCCTCGAGGAGGCATCGAGGCGACGATCGTCCTCGTCGAGACAGACGAGGGCCTCGTCGGCATCGGCTCGGGGGACACGATGGACGGCTTCGAGCGCTACGCGCACCTGTTCGTCGGCCGGGATCCCCTCGCGCTCGAACGGCACGCGCGCGCGCTCGAGACGATCACGTTCCACGCGGGCCGGTACTGGCCGCTGGAGGCGGCGCTCTGGGACCTCGCCGGGAAGGCGGCCGGCGTTCCCGTGGCGTCGCTCCTCGGCGACGCGGCGACGCGGCTTCCCGTCTACGCCTCGACCGGCTCGCTCGCCGGGCCGGCCGAGCAGGCCGAGTCGGCGCTCCGCCTCCGCGACGAGGGGTTCGGCGCGCTCAAGGTCCGCGTGGAGGGCGCGCGGCTCGAGGAGGGCCTCGCCACCGTCGCGGCCGTCCGCGGGGCGGTCGGGACGGACATGGAGATCGCCGTCGACCTCAATCAAGGCTGGCGCATGCCGGGAGACGTCAGCACGGCTCTCGGCGCGTCAGCCGTCCGCGAGATCGCCGGCGCCCTGCGCGACCTGGACGTCCTGTGGCTCGAAGAGCCGCTCCCCGGCGAGGACACGGCGGGCCTCGCGCGCCTGCGGGCGGACACGGGCGTGCGGATCGCAGGAGGCGAGATGGCCCGAACCACCGCACAGCTCGACGCGTACCTCGATGCGGAGGCGCTCGACGTCTACCAGCCGGACGCTGTCCTCGCCGTCGGGATCAGCCGGACAGTGGACCTCGCCGCACGCGTCCGCGAGGGCGGCCTCTGGTTCACGCCGCACACGTGGACGAACGGCATCGGGCTCCTCGCCAACCTCCACGTCGCCGCGGGCGTGGGCGGCGGGCCCTTCCTCGAGTTTCCCTACGACCCGCCCGACTGGACGCCCGAGCGGCGCGACTTCATGCTCGCCGAGCCGCTCGTCCCCGCCGGCGACGGCACGCTGGCCGTGCCGGATCGCCCGGGGCTCGGCATCGAGCTCGACGAGGACGCGCTGCGGCGGTTCGCGGTCGACTGAGCGATGCCTCGCTTCGACGTCCACCAGCACCTCTATCCGCCCGCGCTCATCGAGGCGCTGAGGGCGCGTCGCGAGTCGCCGCGCCTCGACGGTGAGCGGCTCGAGCTCCGGGAGGGCTCCTTCCCGTTCGACGAGCGGGCCCACGACCTCCACGCGCGCCTGGCCGTCCTCGATGAGTCTCAGATCGACGTCGCTGTGATCTCACTCCCGCCGACGCTCGAGACCGAGGAGCACCCGGAGCTCGAGGGCGCCTACAACGAGGGAGCGGCCGAGCTCGTCGCGGCCGCCGAGGGACGACTGCGCGCCTTCGCCGCCGGCGCCTGCCTGGACGGGTTCGCGGGCGCCTGCGTGTCGGCAGGGGCGGCCGTCAGAGGGCTCGCGTGGGCTCCCGGGCGAGCTCGCCGACGCGGGCCAGGTCCTCTTCGTCCATCCGGGGCCGCCCGCCGCGCTTCCACCCGACGCGCCGCCCTGGTGGGCGGCGGTCGTCGACTACCCGGCCCAGATGCAGGCCGCCTACCTCGCCTGGCTCGCAGGGGATGCGGAGCGACACCCGGGCCTCGCCGCTGTCTTCGCCATCCTCGGCGGCGGTGGCCCCTTCCAGTTCGAGCGGCTGCAGCTGCGCGGGCCCGGCCCTCCGGCGGAGGCCCGCGCGAACGCCTACCTCGACACGGCGTCGTACGGCCCGCGCTCGCTCGAGCTCTGCCTCGCCGCCTGCGGCGCCGGCCGGCTCGTCTTCGGCAGCGACTTCCCCGTCCTCGCCGTCGACTCGACCTTGCAGGCTGTGGCCGAGCTCGGCGACGATGTGCTCGCAGCGGTCGCATCCGACAACCCGGCCCGCCTCTTCGCGTGAGCGATCTCCCCACCCCTCTCGAACCTGCGCCACCGAGCCTCGCTCCCGGTCACGACCTCTGGCTCAAGCGCGAGGACGTCCACGAGCTCGGGGCGTTCAAGTGGCGCGGAGCGCTGCCGGTCCTCACCGCCTACCACGAGGCCGGCGCCGACGGCGTCGTCACCGCGTCGACGGGGAACCACGGCGCGGCGGCGGCGTGGGCCGCGGAGCGCCTCGGGCTGCGCGTCGTCGTCTTCGCTCCCGAGGACGCGACGCGCGCGAAGGTCGACCTCATCGAGGCGCTCGGGGCGGAGCTCCGACTCGAGGGCGCCGACTTCGACCAGGCGAAGGACGAGGCGAGGCGATTCGCCGATTCCGAAGGCCTCCCCTTCTTCGAGGACGGCGCCGAGCGCGCCCAGTACGAGGGCTACGGCGCCATCGCCCGCGAGATCCTGGAGCAGCTGGACGAACCGCCCGCGGTCGTCGTCGTCCCCGTCGGGAACGGCGCTCTCTTCGGCGGGATCGGGCTCCATCTCGCGAACGAGGCATCGCGGACAGCCCGCGTCGGCGTCGCCCCGAAGGAGGCGCCGGTCATGGTCGAGAGCTGGCGGGCCGGCCACGTCGTCGAGAGCACTCGCTCTGCGACCTTCGCCGACGGCCTCGGCGTGCGCGTCGCGATCCCGCTCGCGGTCGACGTCCTCGCCGACGTGGCGAGCCGCATGCTCCTCGTCTCGGAGCGCGAGATGGCGACCGCGCTCGGCGCCCTCGCCGAGGTCGGAATCCGGATCGAGGGCGCTGCCGCCGCGGCGTTCGCCGCCGTCCCCCAGCTCGGGGACGTCGAGGGCCCCGTCGTCCTCGTCGTCACCGGGCGGAACATCGACGAGGAGCTCTACCTCCGAGCCACGACGCAGCCGGAGTCGTTCCCCGACTGATCGGCAGTATGGGCTACGCAGGCGGACCCAACGGCACCCTCCCCTCGCTCGCGATGCGGTAGACACCGTCCCCTGGCACGACCAGCGCCGCGAGCTCGAGCTCGGTGATCGCCACCGCGACGCGCGGGCTCGGGAGCGACGTCTCGCGGACGAGCTCGTCGGGCGACCGCGCGCCGTCGGCCAGACGCGCGAGGACTGCACGCGCCTCCGCGGAGAGGGTGTCGGGGACCGCCGGCGGAGCCGGCTCGAGGCCGAGCGTCTCGAGGACGTCCTCGGCCGCGAGGAGCGGCGTGGCTCCCTGGCGGATGAGGTCGTTCGTCCCGGCCGAGAGCCCCGATGTGATCTCGCCCGGCACCGCGAAGACCTCCCGCCCCAGCTCGAGGGCGAAGTCCGCGGTGATGAGCGCGCCGGACCGCTGCCGCGCCTCGACGACGACCGTGGCACGGGCGAGGCCGGCGATGATCCGATTCCGCGCCGGGAACTGCCAGGGCGCCGGCTCGACGCCGGGCGGATACTCGGAGACGACCGCGCCGCTGCCGGCGATGCGGCGGGCGAGCTCGGCGTGCGCGCGCGGGTAGTCGCGGTCGATCCCGCAGCCGAGCACGGCCACGGTCGGGCCGCCCGCGGCGAGCGCGCCTCGGTGCGCTTCGCCGTCGATCCCGCGGGCGAGCCCGCTCACGACGACCACTCCGGCGGCCGCCAGCTCCCGCGCGAGAGCCCGCGCGACCTGCGCCCCGTAGGCGGAGCAGCTTCGCGCGCCGACGACGGCCACGGCTGTCTGCTCGAGGACGTCCGCCGACTCTCCCCGCACGTACAGCCGTGACGGCGGATCGTGGAGCTCGGCGAGCAGCCGCGGATAGTTCCGCCGACCTCTGGCCACGGAGGTGAACGTCACGGCGCGAGCTCCCGCGGCGAGCGGTAGGAGAGCGCCTCCGCAACGTGGGCAGGGCCGATCGTGTCAGCGCCGGCGAGCGCCGCGACGGTCGCCGCGACCCGGGCGACACGCGCCCTCCCACGGGCCGAGAGCGGGAGCGTGTCCACGGCGCGAGCGAGCAGCTCACGTCCCTCGCCTCCCAGGGGGCGTCGCCGCTCCTGGAGACGGGCGGCGGCCGCTTCGACGCGCTCGCGCACGAGCGACGAGCTCTCGCCCGGACGGCCGTCCAGCTCCCGTGCGCGCGGACGCGGCATCGAGACGACCAGGTCGAAGCGGTCGAGGAGCGCCCGCGAGAGCTTCGCTCCGTACGCGGCCAGCCGCTGCGGAGTGCAGGTGCACTCGATCGCCGGATCTCCTCGAGCCCCGCACGGACACAGGTTCATGGTTCCCACGAGCAGGAAGCGCGCCGGAAAGACCGCCTGGCCCGTGACCCGCGCGACTGCGACGATGCCGTCCTCGAGCGGCTGACGGAGTGCCTCGAGCACCGGCCGGTGGAACTCGGGCAGCTCGTCGAGGAGCAGGACACCGCGGTGGGAGAGGCTCACCTCTCCGGGCCGCGGGCCGGGGCCGCCGCCCGCGACCGCCGCGGCGGACGCCGTGTGGTGCGGTGCCCGGAAGGGCGGGCGGCCGACGAGCGGCTGCGATGCAGGGAGGACCCCGGCCACCGAATGGATCCGGGTCACCTCGAGCGCCTCGTCCCGCGTCAGCAGCGGGAGAATCCCAGGGAGCCTGCGCGCCAGCATCGTCTTCCCCGTGCCGGGCGGCCCGGCGAGCAGGAGGTTGTGACGGCCGGCGGCGGCGATCTCGAGGGCCCGCCGCGCCCGCTCCTGACCGCGCACGTCGGCGAGGTCGAGACCGGATCCGTTCGTCTGAACCGTCGCCGGCTCGACGGATGCCGGCTCGAAGGCGCCCCGGAGGTAGGCTCCGGCCTCGGCAAGGTGGCGGAGGGGAACCGGCCGCACGCCGGCGAGGGCGGCTTCGGGGGCAGACTCGACCGCGCAGAGCAAGCAGTCGAGCCCGGCCCGCCGAGCAGCCTCGGCCGCGACGATCACGCCGGGAACGGGCCGGAGGCGCCCGTCGAGGGCCAGCTCGCCGACGGCGGCATGACCGGCGAGGCGCTCGGGCGGAATCTGCCGGGAGGCGGCGAGAACGGCCAGCGCGATCGGAAGGTCGTAGCCGGAACCTTCCTTGCGCAGTCCGGCGGGCGCGAGGTTGACGGTGATGCGCCGCAGCGGCCACTCGAGCTCGGCGCTCGCGATGCCGCTCCTGACGCGTTCCTTCGCCTCCTGGCAGGCCTTGTCCGGCAGGCCGACGATCGTGAACGCCGGCACGCCTCGCTGGAGGTGCGCCTCGACCTCGACGGTCCGGGCGTCCAGACCGACGAGCGCATGGGTGACCGCGCGCGCGAGCACGTCACCGACGCTACGCGGCAGACGCGCACGCGTGGCGCGCGCTTTGTGCCGGTTTCGAGCCGATTCAGTGCATGGACACGCGCTCGACGCGACGACCGCGAACGGCGACCGCCTCGAAGCGGAGCTCGAGCTCGGCGAGCTCCGGATGCCGACCGAGCCATGCCAGCGCGGCCTGCTCGACCCGGCGCGCCTTCTCGGGGCCGACCGCCTCCAGCGGGTCGCCATAGCCCGGTCCGCTCCGGGCCTTCACCTCGCAGACGACGAGCACTCGCCCGCGGCGGGCGACGAGATCGACCTCGTAGCGACCGGCGCGCGCGTTCGCCGCGAGGATCCGGTACCCGCGCAGGCGGAAGTGTCGGCGAACGCGTCGCTCGGCGTCAGGCCCGAGCCGCCGAGAGGGCTGCGGGCTCGGCGACGGCGTCCTCGAGATCCACATAGCACCTCGCCTCGAACGAGCGCCGGTGGATCGCGCTCGGTCCCAGCCTGCGCACGATCGCCGAGTGCCCGGGCGTGATGTACCCGACGTGGGAGGCGAAGTCGTACTGCGGGAACACCGCCGCGAAGCGACGCATTGCCCGGTCGCGGACGACCTTGGCGACGATGGACGCCGCGGCGATCGCGGCGCTCTTCGTGTCGCCGTCGACGATGGCCTCGTGCTCCGGGGCGAGCGGCCCCAGCCGGAACCCGTCGACGAGGCAGGCCTCCGCGGGCGGCGTGAGCGCGGCGAGCGCCTCGCGCAGGCCGCGCAGGTTCGAGCGGTGCAGGCCGTCGCGGTCGATGGCCGCGGGCGGGATGACGCGGACCGCGACGCGGGTCGCGCACGCGGCCACGGCGGCGAAGAGGCGCTCGCGCTCGGCCGGATCCACCTGCTTCGAGTCGTTCAGCAGCGCGAGCGGGCGCACCCGGTGGTCGCGGAGCCGCGCGTAGTCGAAGAGGACGCCCGCCGTGACGAGCGGCCCGGCCAGGCTGCCACGCCCGGCCTCGTCTGCTCCCGCCACGAACCGGACGCCGAGGCGCCGGTCGAACGAGAGGAGTCTGCGGCCCGGACGCCGGCTGGTCGCCACGGAGCCGAGAATAGCCGCTAGGTCCGCTGCTTCTCGCGGACGCGCGCCTTCTTCCCCACCTTCGAGCGCAAGTAGTAGAGCTTCGCCCGGCTCACGTCGCCGATCGCGGCCACCTCGATGCGCTCGATCTTGGGGGAGTGCAGCGGGAACGTCCGCTCGACCCCGACGCCGAAGGAGCTCTTGCGCACCGTGAAGGTCTCACGGACACCGGCGCCCTGGCGCTTGATGACGATGCCCTCGAAGACCTGCACGCGCCGGCGCTGGCCCTCGATCACTTGGAAGTGCACGCGCACGGTGTCGCCCGCCTTGAACTGCGGCCTGTCGTCGCGCAGCTGCTTGCGCTCGAGGATGTCGATCGGCGTCGTCATGAAAAGGGCGGCCGGAGCCGGGGGGGAATGCTAGCGAAAGCGCGCCGCGACGGGCGGTCGACTACCGAAAGCCGACGCGGGGAACGGGCCAGTAGACGGCGAAGACGGGGCCGATGAGGTTGTCCCGCGGCACGGCGCCCCACTTGCGACTGTCGCACGAGTCCAGTCGGTTGTCGCCCATCATGAAGTACTTCCCCTGGGACACCTTGACGGGGCCGAACTCGTTCCCGACCGCGCCGCCGTTCACGTAGGGCTCCGGGTAGGGCTTCCCGTTGACGTAGAGGCTGTCGCCCCGGATCTCGACGGTGTCTCCGGGGAGACCGATCAGCCGCTTCACGAAGACGTTTCCGGGCCCGGGGCACACCTCCTGGGCGCGCTCGGGCGTCTCGAAGACGACGATGTCCCCGCGCTTGGGGTCGCGGAAGTGGTACACGAACCGGTTCGCGAGGACGCGGTCGGACGTCCCCGCCTCGCACCCCGGCTCCGGCTGCGCGCAGTGCAGCGTCGGCTCCATCGACGACGACGGGATGCGGTAGGGGTTGATCACCCACGCCTTGATCGCGAGGACGGCTGCCACGGCGACGACGATCGTGACGGCCCAGTCGACGATCGTCGGCCAGGGCGCGGGGAGCGACTCGACGCGGTTTCGGAGGAAGGCGGCCGCCTCTCTCTAGCGGAGGCCGAGGCGGGACACTGGCCAGTAGACCGCGAAGACGGGACCAATCAGATCCTCCCGCCCGACGGGGCCCCAGACCCTGCTGTCGCAGGAGTGGGCGCGGTTGTCGCCCATCATGAAGTACTGGTCATCGCCCAGCTTCCGCATCCTGAAGTCGTCGCCGGGCCCGCCGCCGTTCACGTACGGCTCGGCGACCGGCTCGCCGTTGAGCCGGAGGACGCCGTTCCGCTGGCCGATCGTGTCCCCGGGGAGGGCGACGAGCCGCTTGACGAAGGTCCCTCCCGCGCCGCAGCGGGTCACGGCCTCGGGCGGCGTCTCGAAGACGACGATGTCGCCCCGCGCGGGATCCCGGAAGTGATAGATGAAGCGATTCGCGAGGACCCGGTCCGACGTCCCGGACTCGCAGAGCGCACCCGGCCGCGCGCAGTGCAGCGTCGGCTCCATCGAGGACGAGGGGATGCGGTAGGGGTTGATCACCCACGCCTTGAGCGCGAGGACGGCAGCCACGGCGACGGCGATCGTGACGACCCAGTCGACGATCGTGTCCCAGGGTGCCGGCAGCGCGCCCGTGAGGCGGTCGAGCGGGCCCCTCATCCCGCTGACCGCTCCCGGCTTTGCTCGCGCCTCCAGCTCTCGATCAGCGCGTGGTTCCCGGAGAGGAGGACGTCGGGCACGCGCCAGCCCCGGTACTCGGCGGGACGCGTGTAGTGCGGAAACTCGAGGCCGCCGTCGAGCTGCTCCGAGAAGCTCTCGACGGCGCCGCTCTCCTCGCGGATGGCGCCCGGCAACCGCCTGGCCACCGCGTCGAGAAGCACCATCACCGGCAGCTCCCCGCCGGAGAGGACGTACGGCCCGATCGACACCGTGTCGGTGGCGACGTGCTCGAGGATGCGCTCGTCGAAGCCCTCGAAGCGCGCGGAGAGGAGCGTGAGAGCGTCCTCGCCGGCCAACTCCTCGACGAGTGCCTGGTCGAGCTGCCGGCCCTGCGGCGTGAACGCGATCACCCGCCGTCCCGCAGTGTCGCCGTACACCGCCTCCAGGGCTGCGCAGGCGACGTCCACCCGGAGAACCATGCCCGGCCCGCCGCCGTAGGGCTCGTCGTCGACCTGGCCGCCGGTGAGCGGCGTGTAGTCCCGGTAGTTGAGGAAGCGGAGCTCGAGCTCGGAGCCGAGGACGGCCGCGAGCGGCCGCTGCTCGGTGAGCCACGAGAACGCGTGCGGTAGCAGGGTGAAGACGTCGATCTGCATGGGGACTGGGCGAGCGGAAAAGTTAGCTTTCGGGCGCGAAGCCGGGAGCGATGAGGATTCGCCCTTCCTCCACATCGACCGCGCGCACGCACTCCTCGACCATCGGAAGGACGATCCCGCTCTCGAGCTCGAGCACATCGTTCGCCACGCCGGGGACGACGTCCTGCACGCGCCCGAGCGCGCGGCCACCCTCCTCCTCGACCTCGAGCCCGACAAGCTGGAAGACGTAGAAGGCGTCCTCGCCCGGCGGGGGAAGCTCGGCAACGGGAAGCTCGAGGACGGCGCCTCGCGGAGGCCGGGGGTCGAGGCGCACGACGAGCCGGCCGCCGGCGCGCTTCGACTCCACCACCGTCGCGGGCTCCCGCTCGACGTAGACGCGCGCGCCGACCGCGAGACGCGCCGGGTCGTCGCTGGCGTCCTCGACCACGAACGCGCCGCGGACGCCGTGCGGCCGGCCGACGCGGCCGACCGCGACCCAGGGCTCTGCCGCCACTAGTCGACGATCTCGAGGACGGCGCGCTCGTGCCGGTGCCCGCCGCTCGCGCGGACGAGCGTCCGGAGCGCGCGGGCGATCCGGCCCTGGCGGCCGATCACCTTGCCGACGTCGTCCTCGGCGACGTGCAGCCGGAGCACGACGGCGCCGTCCTGCTCGACCCGCTCGACCCGCACCTGGTCGGGGTGGTCGACGAGGTTCCGCGCCAGGTACGCGAGCAGCTCCTCCATCGGCCGCTACGAGGCCTGGGTCTTGAGGAGGCGCTTGACCGCCTCGCTCGGCTGGGCGCCCTTGCCGATCCAGTCCTGGATCTTCTCGGTGTCGAGCTCGATCGTGGAGGGGTTCGTCTGCGGGTTGTAGCGCCCCACGATCTCGATGAACCGGCCGTCGCGCGGTGAGCGCGCGTCGGCGACCACGACCCGGTAGATCGGGTTCTTCTTCGACCCGACGCGAGTCAGTCTGATGCGTGTTGCCATACCGTCCTTTCGCTCCTCGTCAGCGCCGCCGTTGCCCGGCGATCGACTGGATGTTCGGCATCTTGCCCTTTCCCATCTGCTTGACCATCTTCGCCATCTGCTTGCGCGCGTTCAGGAGCTGGTTCACCTGCTGCACCGTCGTCCCGCTCCCGCGCGCGATGCGCGCCCGCCGCGAGCCGTTGATGATCTCCGGCTGGCGGCGCTCCTGCGGCGTCATCGAGAGCACGATCGCCTCGACCCGGCCGAGCTCCCGGTCGTCCACGTTCAGGCCCTGAAGCTGCTTCCCGAGCCCGGGGATCATGCCCACGATCGACTTGACGGGGCCCATCCGCCGCATCATCCGGTAGCTCTGGAGGAAGTCGTCGAAGGTGAACTGCCCTGCGCGGAGCCGGCGCTCCATCTCCTCCTGCTCGTCGGCCTCGGCCGCCTCTTCCGCCCGCTCGATGAGCGTCAGGACGTCGCCCATCCCGAGGATGCGCGAGGCCATGCGGTCGGGGTGGAAGTACTCGAGCTGATCGAGCTTCTCGCCGGTGGACGCGAGCTTGATCGGCTTGCCGGTGACCGCCTTGACGGAGAGCGCGGCGCCGCCGCGCGCGTCGCCGTCGAGCTTCGTCAGCACCACGCCGTCGAAGTCCACCCGCTCCGCGAAGGCCTCGGCGACCGCGACCGCCTCCTGGCCCGTCATCGAGTCGAGGACGAGGAGGACGTTGTGCGGCTTCACCTCCTTGCGGATCGCCGCCAGCTCGACCATGAGCGGCTCGTCGATCTGGAGCCGGCCGGCGGTGTCGACGATGACGACGTCGCGGCCCTGCGACTGCGCCTGCTCCATCCCGCCACTGGCCACTGCGACCGCGTCCTGCGAGGAGCGGTCGAGGTACACGGGGACCTGGATCTGCTTCCCGAGCTGCTCGAGCTGGTCGATGGCGGCCGGGCGCTGGAGGTCGGCGGCGACGAGCGCCGGCGACTTGCTCTCCGTCTTCCGGAGCAGAAGCGCGAGCTTCGCCGCAGCGGTGGTCTTCCCCGAGCCCTGGAGACCGACGAGCAGGACGACCGTCGGCGGGCGGCCGGCGAACGCGAGGCGCGACCCGCCCGAGCCCATGAGCTCGGTCAGCTCCTCGTGCACGATGCGCACGACCTCCTGGCCCGGCGTCAGGCTCTTGGTCACGTCGGCGCCGACGGCGCGCTCCTTCACGCGGGCGACGAAGTCCTTCACGACCTTGAAGTTGACGTCCGCCTCGAGCAGGGCGAGGCGGATCTCGCGCGCAGCGCGGGAGAGGTCCTCCTCCGTGAGGACGCCGCGGCTGCGAAGGTCGCCGAGCGCCGCTTGCAGCTTGTCGGAAAGCGTGTCAAACATGGGCCGGCGGGAAGTGTAGCCGCGCGTTTTTTCCACCCATGACCTCAGGAGGCGACGAAATGGCAGAGATCGCGAAGGTCATCCGCGTGATCGGACAGTCGGAGTCGAACTTCGCGGAGGCGGCCCGCGTGGCCGTGAAGGAGGCCGCGAAGACCGTGCGCGACATCCGCGGAGCGCACGTCGTGGAGATGAGCGCCGTGGTCGAGAACGACGACATCACGGTGTTCCGCACGACCGTGGACATCGCCTTCGGCGTCGAGCGCTAGGACGGCCCCGGGGCCACCCCGGACCACCACCCGGCTTCGAGCCTAGCGAGAGCTAGCACGGGCAGGGCGCGCGGATCGTGCCGGTTGGCGCGCGAAGCGCGACGAGAGCGTCACGATCCCTGCGCCACCAGGGCGTGGGCGAAGTCGCGCGGGTCGAACGGCTGCAGGTCGTCGAGGGCCTCACCCACGCCGATGAGCTTCACCGGCAGCCCGAGCTCGTGCGTGACGGCGACCGCGACGCCGCCCTTCGCCGTTCCATCCAGCTTCGTCAGCGCGACCGCGGTCACGCCGACGGCCTCGTCGAACAGCTTCGCCTGGCGGATGCCGTTCTGGCCCGTCGTCGCGTCGAGCACGAGGAGCACCTCGTGCGGCGCGCCCTCCAGCCTGCCGGCGATCACGCGCCGCACCTTCGCCAGCTCCTCCATGAGGTTCGTCTGCGTGTGGAGGCGGCCGGCCGTGTCGACCACGACCACGTCTCGGCCCCGTGCCTCCGCCGCCGAGATCGCGTCGAACGCCACCGCTGCAGGATCCGCGCCTCGCTGCGAGCCGACGAAGTCGGCGCCCGCGCGACCCGCCCAGATCTCCAGCTGCTCCTCGGCCGCGGCGCGGAACGTGTCCGCCGCGGCGAGGACGACGGATCTCCCCGACTCCTGGAGCCGGTTGGCGAGCTTGCCGATGGTCGTCGTCTTCCCGGTCCCGTTCACGCCCACGACGAGCACGACGCTCGGCGGCCCGCCGAAGGCCAGGTGCTCCTGCCCCTCGACGGTGACGAGGTCGGCGACGATCTCCTCCAGCCCCGCGAGGAGCTCCTCGCGCGTCTTCGGGTCGAGCGCCTCGAGGCGCTCGACGATCTCGACGGTCGCGCCGACGCCGCAATCCGCGGCGATGAGCGCCTCCTCGATTCGCTCCCACGCCTCCTCGTCGTTGGGGTCGACCAGGAGCTCGCGCTGGAGCGCCTGGCGGCTCGCCGTGAGCGAGTCGCGCAGTCGCCCGAACCACCCGCGGCGCTTCTCCTCGTCGGCGGCCGGGGCGGCCTCGCGGTCGCCGAGGAACTCCGCCCAGGTGGGCGTCACGCGCTGAGCGCCCGGGCCTCGGGCTCGGCGGACAGCCGCTTCGAGACGACCTGGGAGATCCCGTCGGCGCCCATCGTGACGCCGTAGAGGATATCGGCGGCCTCGATCGTCCGTTTCTGGTGGGTGACGACGATGAACTGGGCCCTGTCCGCGAACCTGCGGAGAAGGTCGGTGAAGCGCCCGATGTTCGCGTCGTCGAGCGCCGCCTCGACCTCGTCGAGGAGGTAGAAGGGGCACGGCCGCGCGAGGAAGAGCGCGAAGAGGAACGAGATCGCACCGAGCGCCTTCTCGCCGCCGGAGAGGAGCGAGAGGCGGGTGATCCGCTTCCCCGCCGGCTGGAGCTCGATCTCGATGCCCGGCTCCCCTCCCTCTTCGTCCTCGACACGCAGAAGTCTGCCGCTGCCGCCCGGGAACAGCGTCGTCGCCACCTCCTCGAAGTGGCGCTCGACCGCCGCGAGCGTCTCCTCGAACCGCCGTTCCACGGTGTCCGTGAGCTCGTCGCGAAGAGCCCCGAGCTCGGTCAGCGAGCGCTCGAGGTCCTCGCGCTGCGCCGTCAGCTCCTCGAGACGCGCCTTCTCCCGCGCGTGCTCCTCGGCTGCGAGCGGGTTCACCTGGCCGAGGGCCTCCCGGCGGCGCTCCAGGCGCCCCAGCCGATCGCGCAGCTCGTCCGCCTCCTCGTCCGTCAGCGCCTCGCTCTCGGCACCCTCGGGCACGCGCTTGACGATCTCGTCCCGCTCGGCCTCGAGACGGGCCTTCTCGATCCCGATCGCCGACACGCGCTCGCCCGCCTCCGCCGCGGCACGGCGCAGCTCCGACTCCCAGCCACCCAGGCGCCGCAACTCCTCTCCGAGCGCGGCCGATCGGCTGCCGCCGGCGTCCACGCGTGCCCTGAGCGCCGGCTCGAGCCGCTCCGCGGTGGTCGCGGCGGCTGCCAGCGCCAGAGCCGTTCGCTCGACCTCATCCGCGAACCTGCGGAGAGCGTCCTCTCGCCGCGCGGGCTCCACCGGGATCGCCGCTGCGGCGCTGTCCGCCGCGAACCAGCTCTCGCCGCCGGCCAGGGCGACGATCGCGTCGCGTCGCTCCGACTGCGCGCTCTCGAGCCGGGCGACGGCCTCGGCCAGCTCCACGGCCGCCGGCTCCCAGCCGGCGGCGGCCGCGAGCGCCCGCTCGTAGCTCGGCGGCTGGGGACGCGTGGCAGGACGCGGGCGCTCGGCCTCCGCGCGCAGGCTCGCCGCGGTCTCCTCGGCCCGCTCGCGCCGCAGCCCGAGGCGCTCGATCGAGCTCCGGAGCCGGTACAGGGCGGCGGTCGCCTGCTCGTGGCGGCCGGCTGCCTCCGCGAGGCCCTCTTCCGCCTGCCGTCGCTCTGCGAGCACCCCCTCGAGGCGCTCGTCGCGCCGGCGCCGCTCCTGGCCGGCCTCCGTCAGCCTCTCCTCCACCTCGGCGAGCCGACCCTCGACGACCTCGAGCTCCGCGGCCGCGAGGCGCGCCTTCAGCTCCTCGATCTCCTCGCCGAGCTTCTCCGCGCGCGTGGCCGCGGTCGCCTGGAGGGCGAGGGGCCGCAGGCGCTTGCGCACCTCGTCCTCGAGGTCCCGCGCGCGCTCGGCCTGCACTTCGACGCGCGCGAGGCGCAGCTCCGCGCGGTGACGCCGCCGCTTGAACTTCCCCAGCCCGGCCGCCTCCTCGACGAGGGCCCGCCGCTCCGCCGGCTTCGAGGCGAGGATCTCCTCGACCCGGCCCTGTCCGACGATGGAGTGCATCTCGCCGCCGAGCCCCACGTCGGCGAGCAGCTCGACGAGGTCGGTGCGTCGCACCCGCGCGCGGTTGACGAGGTACTCGCCGTCCTCTCCTCGCCGAAGGCGGCGCACGACCGAGAGCTCCGAGTACTCGAGCGGGCCGTCGCCGTCCTCGTTGTCGAAGACGAGCTCGACCTCGCACCAGTCGGCCGCCTGGCGGTCCTTCGAGCCCGCGTAGAGGACGTCCTCCGGGCGCTCGGCGCGAAGCTCGCTCGGGCTCAGGCTTCCGGCCGCCCAGACGATCGCGTCCGAGACGTTGGACTTGCCGGAGCCGTTCGGCCCGACGACCACGGCCACGCCCGGCTCGAGGCGCACCTCGACCGGGTCCGGAAACGACTTGAAGCCCCGGATCGAGACGGAGCGCAGGTACACGAGCGCGAAGTCTGACGATGGGGACGGACGGGCCTCCTCTAGGCTGGCGCGATGTCGCTCGTGTGGACGGAGCCGGCCTGGCTCGAGGAGTCCCGTGCCTGGATCGACGGGGAGCTCGCCCGCCTCGGGCTGGCCGTTTCCGGGGTCGTCGAGCAGCCGCACGTCCGGCCCTGGTCGACGGTGCTCCGCGTCCCCACCACGGGGGGCGACGTCTGGTTCAAGGCGAGCATGCCGGCCGTCGCCTACGAGGTCGGCGTGCTTCCGGTGCTCGCCGCCCGCCGCCCGGACTGCCTGCCCCGCCTCCTCGCCGCCGACCGCGAGCGGGGGTGGATGCTCCAGGCGGACGGGGGGACGCGCCTGCGGGAGCTTCTCGCCGAGCACCCGGACCCGTCGCGGTGGGAGGCCGTCCTGCCCCTCTACGCCGACCTCCAGCTCGCCGTCGCCCCCGACCGCGACGAGCTCCTCGCCGCTGGCGCCCCCGATCGCCGGCTCGCGGGCCTGCCCGCGCTCTACGATGACCTCCTCGCACGCCAGGGCTCTCTCTCTGCCGAGGAGTTGGCGCGCCTGCACGAGCTGACGCCGACCGTCGCGCGTCTCTGCGAGGAGCTCGCCGCCCACGAGCTCCCGGAGACGATCCAGCACGACGACCTCCACGACGGGAACGTGTTCGTCAGGGACGGGGCGTACGTCTTCTTCGACTGGGGCGACTCCTGCGTCGCGCACCCGTTCTTCACCCTCCACGTGACCATGCGGGTACTCGCCTACAACCTGGGCGTCGACGAGGACGCTCCCGAGCTCGAGCGCTACCGCGACGCGTACCTCGAGCCCTGGACCGGCCCTCGCACGCGCGCCGACCTCCTGCGCGCACTCGGGCCGGCCGACCTTCTCGGTGGGATCGCCCGCGCGCTCGCCTGGCAACTCGTCACCGACGCGGTCCCGCCAGAGGTCAGGGACGAGTACGAGGATGCGGTCGTCGACCGCCTGCGGACCTTCCTCGCCGCGGCCGGCTAGTCGTCCCGCGTCAGCTCGCCACGCGGTAGAGGCGCCAGCGGTCCGGGACGCCCTTCAGCTCGTGCTCGCCGGCGTCCTCGAACACGAGGCCCGAGCCCGCCGTCAGGTCCTTCACCGTCTGCGACACGAGAACCTCCGACGGCTCGGCCATGGCTCCCACGCCGGGAGCCGATCACGACCGCGAGGCCGCCGGCCTTCCCCGCGATCGTCTCGATCTCGCCGGTGTGGACGCCGGCGCGGACATCTAGGCCGAGCAGGCCGGACCGCCTCGACGATGGCCGGCGCGCACCGAACGGCGCGGGCCGGCCCGTCGAACGTCGCGAAGAACCCGTCGCCGGCCGTGTCGACCTCCGAGCCCCGGTAGCGGGCGAGCATGGCCGCGAACGACGGCGTGGTGACGTTCCACCAGCTCGCGCCAGCGCCCGGTCGCCGAGCGCGGCGGCCTGCTCGGTCGGACCCGACGATGTCGGTGAAGACGACGGTCGCGAGCGTCCGTTCGAAGGAGGCCTCCTCCTCGCGAACGGTGGCCAGAAAGCGGTCGGTCTCGGCGGCGATGCCGTCGGCCCACGGCGAGTACCACCACCAACGGTCGTCGCAGCGAAGCTCGACCAGCTTGGCGCCGGGAATCTCCCTGGCGACGAACCTCCCGGTCGGTGCTGCGAGCTCGGTGTCGACGCTGTCCGCGTCGACAAGGATGAGCGTCGGCACGTGGATCGCCGGCAGGACGCCTGCGGATGTCGGTCGCCCGGTAGCGGTTCAGCTCCAACTCGAAGGCGCCGCGGCCGAAGGACGCTCGCTGGAGGCGAGCGAACCACTCCTGCTCCGCGTCGTCCATGTACGGCTCGTGGCGAATAGTCGCGCGTCCCCCAGTGATCGTGGATGTTGCGCGTCATCTCCTCCCAGCGCTCGGCAGTCCGGCAGCCAGGGCATGTCCTCGGTCGCCTCGTAGCGCGCAAGCGGGTCGGCCAGGATGAGGCCGGACACCCGCTCCGGGTAGGTCGCCGCGAACAGGCACGCGACGATCGACGTCTCGAGGGTGGTGAGAACCGCGGCCCGAGGCAAGCCGGCCGCGTCCATGACTGCCCCGAGGTCCTCGCGTCAGCGTCTCGATCGGCGGCACGTCACTCGGCGAGAAGCGGTCGGAGCACCCTCAGCCGCGTCGGTCGGTCACGACGAGCCGTCGTCCTTGACTGAGGCGCCGTAGGAACCGGCTGTAGGACGGGCTCTCCCAGATCACGTCAACGTTCGAAGCCCAGCCAGGGAGGTACACGAGGTCCGTCGGGCCCTCGCCGAGGACCTGGTAGGCGAGCGAGACGTCGCCGCTCCACGCGAACCTTGTCTCGGGTCGCTCGATCACCTGGCGTCTACACGTCGGGAACGCGCAGCTCGAGGCAGGCGACGCCGCGCAGCTCGAACCAGATCCGGCGCTCGGCGCGGACGACCCGCAGGAGGACGGCCTCGCAGTCCGGGCAACGGGCGACCGTCCCCGGCGCGGCCGCGAAGACGACGAGCGAGCCCACCTCCCGCACGGCGCCGCACGCGGCGCACGTCGCCCGCGCCACGGTCATCTCGCCGACGAAGATCTCCGCGAGCGGGCCCGCGAGCGCGTTGCCGTCGAGCATGAGGTCGGAGCTCTCCATGGTCATGCTAGGTCCCGGTGGGCCCGAACCGCTCGGTTCTCACCCGGCCCGCCTCGTAGCCTAGAGCGACCAGGCCGTCGGCGGCGGCCTCGACGAAGCTCGTCGGCCCGCAGACGAAGGCCGTCGCGCCGGAGGGCGGAACGCCGAAGACCTCGGCGAGCATGTCGCCGTCGACCCGGCGGTCGTAGCCCGTCCAGCCCTCGGGACGGCTCCGCGTGAGCGTGTACGCGACCTCGGGTCCCTCCTCCTCCGCGGCCAGGCGCTCGAGCTCCTCCCGGTAGATGACGTCCTCGTGGGAGCGGGCGGAGTAGAGCAGCGTCGCCGGAGCGCCGGCGCCGGTCGCGGCACGGTGGCGCAGCATGGCCATCAGCGGGACGACACCCAGACCCGCCCCCGACGAGGTGGAGCGGCCCGGGCGACTCGGGGTCCCAGACGAAGTAGCCGCCGACCGGCCCTCGCAGCTCGAAGCGGTCGCCGGGCTCCAGCACGTCGGTCAGGAAGGGCGAGACCTCGCCGTCCTCGAGGCGCTCCACGGTCAGCTCGACCCGCTCGCCCCCGGGCGGCGAGGCGATGGAGTAGCTCCGCTGCGCCTGGTAGCCGTCCTCCGCGGTCAGGCGGACGTCGACGTGCTGGCCGGCGGCGTGCCCGGCCCAGGCGGGCACGTCGAGGACGAGCGTCTTCACGCCTGCGGTCTCGGGGACGAGCTCGACGAGCTCGGCGAGCCGCCAGGCGAGGGGAGCCCTCAGTCGCCCCAGTACCGCTGTTCCCGCCACGGGTCGCCGTAGAGGTGGTAGCCGAGGGACTCCCAGAAGCCCGGCTCGTCCTCGTCCATGAGGCGCAGCCCGCGCACCCACTTGGCGCTCTTCCAGAAGTAGAGGTGCGGCACGAGCAGCCGGGCCGGCCCGCCGTGCTCGGGATCGAGCGGCTCACCGCCGTACCCGAAGGCGATCCAGGCCTTCCCGTCGGTGACGTCCTCGAGCGGGACGTTCGTCGTGTAGCCCCCGTCGCTCCACGCCGTGACGTAGCCCGCGTCGGCGTCGACGCCCTCGAGCAGCGTGTCGACGGAGACGCCCTCCCACGTCGTGTCGAGCTTCGACCACTTCGTGACGCAGTGGATGTCCACCGTCACCGTCTCGCTCGGGAGCGCCCGGAACTCGTCCCAGCTCCAGCGCGCGATCTCCTCGCCCGTGGTCGAGGCGATCGTGAAGCTCCACCGGTCGAGCGGCGTGTGGGGCGTCGGCCCGGCGGAGAGCACCGGGAAGTCGTCCGTCAGGTACTGGCCTGGTGGGACGCGTCCACCGTCGTCTCCCTGACGTCGGCGCCCCTGGAAGCCCCTGGTGACGAAGGCCACGGTCGAACCGTATACCCGGCCGCGACCCCGGCGCGGAGCCGGTGCTCGCGTAGGATCCGCCGAGGATGGCTTCCGGCACTGAGCTCGCGGGCCGCGTCGCCCTCGTCACCGGCGGTGGCCGCGGCATCGGCCGCGGCATCGCGCTCGAGCTCGCGCGTGCGGGCGCGCGCGTGGCCGTCGCCGCCCGAAGCGCCGGCGAGATCGAGGAGACCGCTGCCGAGGCGGGAGGGATCGCCATCCAGGCGGACATGTCCGAACGGGAGGCCGTCGAGCGCATGGTGGAGCGCACCGAGAGCGAGCTCGGCCCGCTCGACGTCCTCGTCTGCAACGCCGGCATGATGCTGCGCGAGGACGGAGCCGCCTGGAGCGTCGAGCCCGAGGACTGGTGGCGCGTCTTCGAGGTGAACGTGCTCGGCGTCTACCTCTGCTGCCGGGCCGCAATCCCGCGGATGCTCGCCCACGGCGGCGGGCGAATCGTCAACGTCGCGAGCGGCGCCGCGTACCTCCCCGGCCTTCGGGACACGGCGTACAGCGCCAGCAAGGCTGCCGTCCACCGCTTCAGCGAGAACCTCGCGAACCAGCTGGCGCCGCACGGTATCCCGGTCTTCTCGATCAGCCCGGGCCTCGTCCGAACGGCAATGACCGAGGGAACGTTCGCGGACGACGCTCCCTGGACGCCGCCCGAGCTGGCTCCCCGCCTCGTCCGCGCCCTCGCCTCGGGTCGGCTCGACGCGCTCTCGGGCCGGTACATCCATGCCGAGCACGACGACGTCGACGACCTCGAGCGCCGGGCCGACGAGATCGTCGCCGAGGACGTGAACGCGATCCGGTTGCGGCGGTAGCGCAATGCGAGGCGGCGTCGACCTCGGGGGGACGAAGATCCAGGCGGTCGTCGTCGACGAGGGACACACGGTGATCGGCCAGGAGCGCAGCCCGACGCCGACCTCGGGCGGCGCGACCGCGGTCGTGGCAGCGATCGCCGCCACGCTGCGCGGCGCGGCGGAGGCGGCTGGTCTCGAGACCGGCGCCCTCGAGCGGGTCGGCGTCGGCTCGCCCGGGGCGATCGACCACGCGGCCGGGACGGTCGCGCAGGCGCGCAACCTGCCCGACTGGGACGGCACGTTCCCGCTCGCCGACGCGCTCGCGGCAGCCGTGGGCGCGCCGGTCGCCGTCGAGAACGACGTCCACGTGGCGGTGATCGGCGAGTTCGAGCTCGGCGCCGGGGGCCCGTACTCCTCCCTGCTCGGGGTCTGGTGGGGAACCGGGGTCGGGGGCGGCCTCATCCTCGACGGCAAGCCCTGGGTCGGGCGCGGCGCGGCCGGCGAGATCGGGCACGTCGTCGTCAAGACCGGCGGGGCGCACTGCCCGTGCGGGCGGCGCGGCTGCCTCGAGGCCTACGCCGGCCGCGGCGCGATGGAGGCCCGCGCCCGGCACCTCGTCGAGCGCGGGCGCAAGACGGACCTGTTCGAGATCATGGAGAAGCACGGCCGCACGCGGCTCACGAGCGGCGTCTGGGCCCGCGCGCTCGACAACGGCGACGACATGGCCGTCGCGCTCATCGACCGGGCGATCACCGCCCTCGGCGCGGGCATCGCCTCCGCGATCAACCTCCTCGACGTCGAGGCGGTCGTGATCGGGGGCGGACTCGGCACCCGGCTCGGCGAGCCGTACGTCGAGCGCATCGCCGCGGCCATGCAGCCCCACCTGTTCGTCTCCGAGCGGCCGCCGGCGGTGCTTCCCGCGGCGCTCGGCGACCTCGGCGGCGCGATCGGCGCGACGCTGATCGCCCCTCCCAGGGCCTCGGTCTAGGACGACGTCGGCGCGAGCGCCTCGAGCGCCTCGCGCGCGGCGGCCTGCTCGGCCGCCTTCTTCGAGGCGCCGTGGCCGGTCCCGACGACCTCGCCCTCGACGTTGGCCGCGCAGGTGAACCGGCGGTCGTGCGGCGGGCCGTCGACCTCGACGACCGTGTAGACGACGGAGTGGCCGCGACGGGCGAGCTCCTCCTGGAGCTCGGTCTTGTAGTCGACGTGGCCCTCGAGCGCGTAGTCGATCCGCTCGCGGAAGGCGGCGATGACGGCCCCGCGGATCGCCTCGAACCCGTGCTCGAGGTAGAGCACGCCGAGGCACGCCTCGACGAGGGCGGCGAGGACGTTGCGGTTCGTCGCCAGGCGCTTGACCTCGTGCGGGTCGACGTCGCCCGCGTTTCGTGCGAACAGCTCGCCGAGCCCGAGCCGCTTCCCGACGACCGCGCAGCTCTGCCGGGAGACGACGTGCGCCCGGATCTTCGCGAGCCTCCCCTCGGCGTATTCGGGGAAGCGCTCGTACAGCTCCTGGGCGATCGCCAGGCCGAGGACGCTGTCGCCGAGGAACTCGAGCCGCTCGTACGAGTCGGCCCGGCTGTGCGCCCAGGACGCGTGCGTGAACGCCTGCCGCAGGTGCTCGGCGTCGAGCCCCTCGATCAGGGCGAGGAGCTGCTCCGCGCCCTCGCTACTGGTGGGACGAGATGTAGTCGACTGCCTGGCCGACGGTCTGGATCTGCTGGGCATCCTCGTCCGAGATCTTGATCCCGAACTGGTCTTCGAGCTCCATGATCAGCTCGACGAGGTCGAGCGAGTCGGCGTCGAGATCCTCCTGGAACGAGGCCTCCTCGGTGATCTCGCTCTCCTCGGTCCCGAGCTGATCCACCAGCACGGTTTTCACCCGCTCGTAAATCTCCTCGCGCGAAGCTGCCATCGGTGTTCTCTCCTGCCTTTCTCTGGTCGGTAAGGGTGCCCAGCGGGGCGGCGCCGGATGCTACCACGCATCCGCCCCGGGTTCAGCGCGCGGCCGCCTCCCCCACGCGGGTCTCGAGCCGCGCCGCCACCTGCTCGACGACGCCGCCGACGACCCCCCGCGCCGCGTAGCGGATCGCGTTCGCGATCGCCGTCTCGGAGGAGTTGCCGTGGGCGATGACGACGAGCCCACGGAGGCCGAGGAGGTACGCGCCGCCGTACGTGTCCGGGTCGAGGCGCGCGCGCATTGCCCTGGCGGCCGGCCGGATGAGAAGGCCTCCCAGCTTCCCGCGCGCCGAGGCGGTCACCTCCTCCCGGAAGGTGTCGAGCGTCGTCTTGATCGTTCCCTCCAGGAGCTTGAGCGCGATGTTCCCCGTGAAGCCGTCGCAGACGACGACGTCCGCGGCCCTGCGCAGCAGGTCGCGGCTCTCGACGTTGCCGACGAAGTTCAGGCCGGCGCCGGCGAGCTCCGCATGCGCTTCGCGCACGAGCCGGTTGCCCTTCTCGGGCTCTTCCCCGATGGAGAGCAGCCCGACCGTCGGATCGCGGAGGCCGGCGACGTCCTCGGCGAAGACGGCGCCCATGTGGGCGAACTGGACGAGGTGCTCGGGACGCGCGTCGGCGTTGGCCCCGGCGTCCACGAGGATCGACGGCCCGTCGAGCGCCGGGATCGGGACGGCGATCGCGGGCCTGTGGACGTTGGGGAGCCGTCTGATCTCGATGAGGCCGGCGGCGAGCGTCGCCCCGGTGTTCCCCGCGGCGACCACCGCCTCGGCCTCACCGTGCCCGACCGCACGACAGGCGAGGAAGAGCGAGCTCTCGCGCTTCTCGCGGACGGCGTCCGAGGGCTTCTCGTCCATCGCGACGACCTGCTCTGCGTGGACGATCTCGAGGCCTTCCGCAAGCGGCGCCAGCGTCTCGCGCGGGCCGAACAGGATCGGCGCGACGTCGTCGGACGCCGCGGCCAGAGCGCCCGCGACGATCTCCTCGGGAGCCCGATCGCCGCCCATGGCGTCGACGGCGACCCGGACGGTCACGTGCGGGCCACGGACCTACGGAGCGGGAGTCCGGAGCGGCTCGACCTCGCGGCCCCGGTAGGTGCCGCACGTCGGGCAGACGTGGTGGGGTCGCTTCGGCTGATGGCACTGGGGGCACTCGACGAGCGCCGGGAGCGAGAGGGTGTGCGTGGCCCGCCGCTTGTCGCGGCGGGACTTCGACGTCTTTCGCTTCGGAACGGCCATCGCGGCGGTCGAGTATACCGACTGCGCCCCGAGCCCCGGCAGCCCGGACGGTGGCTTGTGTTCCACGCGCACAAGGAGTCTCGACCCGTTTCCGGGCCTTGCCGGCGGGCTCTCCGGCGAGCCCGGAGGCCCCGCGTTTCGCTCCACGAGAAGCGTCATGCACGCTCGCCGCTGGTTACGCCTCACGCCGGTACCTCGGCTCGGAGGGCTCGTGCCGTGGAACACAAGCACGATGACGACCGGACGGAGGCGACCGTGGCGCCTACGGGATCCGCGGCACTAGAGCCGGTCGCGCAGCTCGGAGAGGGCCGCCCAGCGCGGGTCGGTCTCCTGCTCCTCGTGGGCGTGGGGCTCCCGGTTCAGGTCGCGCCCGCAGACCGGGCAGAGCCCCGCGCAGTCCTCGCGGCACAGGATCTTGTCCGGAAGCGCGAGCGCGAGGGCGTCCCGGGCCCACGCCGACAGGTCGAGCCGGCCCTCGGAGAGGTAGGGCGTGGTGAGCTCGTCGGACTCCCCGGGGCTCGTCGCCTGGTACTCGCGGCTCGCGACGTGGACCGTGAGGCCCGCGTCCGTCAGGCAGCGCACGCACGGCCCGACGACTCGCACGTCGAGCTCGAGCTCGAGCACGAGGCCGGAGCTCGTCTGGCCGAGGGTCAGCACGGCCTCTGGGCTCTCGGGGACGGGCACGTAGCGCTGGCCCCCGAGCTCCAGCGGCTCGAGGTCCACGCTGCGCACGTCCCGGAACTGCTCGCCCGGGCGGAGCTTCACCGTGCGGACGTTGAACACCGTCACGGCCTCACCGTAGCGAAGCCGAAGCGCGGTCTCGCGGGATTCTCAGACGGGCTGCTGCTCGTCGCTCGTCACGCCGGCGACGACCGATTCCTGCGAGCGCTCGTGGAGGCGCTCGCGCCCCCGGCGGACGGCGCCGAGGAACTTGTCGAGGTTCACCTCGAGCGTCGAGAGGATCGAGTCCGCCCAGTCCTCCATCTCGAGGCGGGTCTCACGCGCCTGGCGGCGGGCCTCTTCGACGATCTCCTGCGCCTGGCGCTCCGCGAGCTTGACGATCTCGGTCTGCGACGCCTCCCGGACCGCCTGCTCCCGCGCCTCGCCGAGGATGCGGTCGGCCTCCCGCTTGGCCTCGGCGAGCATCTCCTGGCGCTCCTTGACGATCCACCGGGCCTGCTTGATCTCCTCCGGGATCGTCGCCCGCATCTGGTCGAGGATGTCGTAGATCTCCTCGCGGTCGATCCGCACCTGGTCGGTGAGCGGCACGGCCTTCGCGTTGTGCACGAGGTCGTCGAGCTTGTCGATGAGAACGAGGACGTCCATGAAGCCGATTCAGTCTACTCTTGCGGGCTGACGGGCGCGCCGGGCTTCCCGCGCGGGAAAAGCTCCCGAAAGCGGCGCGCAACCGGCTCGGGCACGAGCTCGTCGACGTTCCCTCCGAACGACGCGACCTCCTTCACCCCGCTCGACGAGAGGAAGCTGTACTGCGGGCTCGACATGAGGTACATCGTCTCGACCTCGGGCGCCAGGTTCCGGTTGAGGTGGTGCATCTGGAACTCCCACTCGAAGTCCGAGATGGCGCGGAGGCCCTTGACCATCGTCCGGGCGCCGAACCGGCGGGCGAACTCGACGACGAGGTCGGAGAAGACCTCGACCTGGACGTTCTCGCAGTCGGCCAGGGCCTCCCGCAGGAACCCGACCCGCTCCTCCACCGAGAACATCGTCGACTTGTGCTGCGGATCCCGCACCACGCCGACGATCACGCGCTCGAAGATGCCGGCCGCGCGCCTGATGATGTCCAGGTGGCCATTCGTCACCGGGTCGTAGCTGCCGGGACAGATGCAGGTGACCGGATCCGACCCGCTCAGGGAGCCGACCCCTCGAACAGCGTCACGCGGGCGGACCCGTAGCGCCGGCTCGTCCGCAGGGAGAGCGGAAGCTCGGGCTCGTCCCGGGCGTCCGACTCGACGACGGCCAGGCCGTCGGGCGCGAGGACGGCGGGCAGGTGGGACGCGAGAGAGGGCAGAATGCCTGCAAGCATGCGGTACGGCGGGTCGATCAGCACGAGATCGTAGCGCTTGCCCGCCCCGGCGTCCGCCGCCAGCTTGCGGGCCGCGTCCTCGCGCAGGACGACGGCGCCGTCGAGCCCGAGCCTGTCGAGGTTCCTGACGATGGTCTCCGCCGCGGCGCGATCCGACTCCACGAAGGTCACGCGCGTCGCCCCGCGCGAGAGAGCTTCGAGACCCATCGCGCCCGAGCCGGCGTAGAGGTCGAGCACCTCGGCGCCGTCCACCGGCCCCACGAGGTTGAAGACGGCCTCGCGCACGCGGTCGCCGGTGGGGCGCGTGTCGAGGCCCCTGGGCGCGAGAATGCGCGCCCCCTTACGCGAACCCGCGATGATCCTCATCGAGTCGCTCGGCCTCGAGCCGGAGCGGGCCGACGACGACGTCCTCCTCGTCCGCGAGGGCCTCGGCCAGCCTCCGCGCCCGGACGATCAGCTCCCTGTCCCTCGTCAGGCGGGCGAACTTCAGGTCGGAGAGGCCCGACTGGCGCGTGCCCAGCAGCTGCCCCTCGCCCCGCAGCTCGAGATCGACCTCGGCCAGCTCGAACCCGTCGGCGGTCTCGACGAGCGCCTCGAGGCGCCGCGCCGCCTCCTCGGTCAGCTCCTCCTTCGGCCGCGAGACGAGCAGGCAGTACGACTGCTCGGCGCCGCGGCCCACCCGCCCGCGCAGCTGGTGGAGCTGCGCGAGGCCGAAGCGGTCGGCCTCCTGGACGATCATGATCGTCGCGTTCGGCACGTCGACGCCCACTTCGATCACGGTCGTCGCGACGAGGACGTCCAGCTCGCCGCGCTTGAAGGCATCCATCACCTCCCGCCGCTCGGCCGTCCTGAGCCTCGCGTGCAGGCAGCCGACCCGGAAGCCCGCGAGCTCCGCAGCCCGCAGCCGCTCGGCCTCCTGCTCGGCGGCCCGCGCCTCCACGGTCTCGGACTCCGAGACGAGCGGGCAGACGACGTAGGCCTGGCGTCCCTCCCCGAGATGCCGCCGCAGGCGCGTGTAGGCCTCCGCGCTGCGCTCGTGGCCGACCCAGCGCGTGACGACGGGCCGGCGGTCGGCAGGCGGGCGGGCGATCTCGGTGACGTCGAGATCGCCGTAGACGGTCTGCGCGAGCGTGCGCGGGATCGGCGTGGCGGTCATGTGCAGGACGTGCGGCGTCGTCTTCCCGAGGGCCCGGCGCTGCTCGACGCCGAACCGGTGCTGCTCGTCGACGACGGCGACGGCGAGCGAGCGGAACTCGACCTCGTCCTGGATGAGCGCGTGGGTGCCCACCGCCACGTCGGCCTCCCCGCTCGCGAGCCGATCACGCGCAGCGCGCCGCTGCGCGGCGGGGAGCGAGCTCGTCAGGAGCTCGCAGCGGACGCCGAGCTCGTTGCAGATCTCCTCCACGGTGAGGAAGTGCTGCTCGGCGAGCGTCTCGGTGGGCGCCATCAACGCGCCCTGGTGACCGCGCTCGACGGCCCGCAGGATCGCGTAGAGGGCCACCACGGTCTTGCCCGAGCCGACGTCGCCCTGGAGGAGGCGCTGCATCGGGCGGGAGGACGACAGATCGGCCGAGATCTCCCCGATCGCGGACTCCTGGTCGGGGGTGAGCGTGAAGGGCAGCAGCTCCCGGTAGCGCCCGATCAGCTCCCCGTCCTCGCCCAGGGGAGGCGCGCTCGTCTCCTCCGCCAGCTCCCGGCGCCGCCCGAGGACGCGCACCTGGAGGACGAGCAGCTCCTCGAGCGCGAGCCGGGCGCGCGCCGCCTCCGCCTCATCGCGCTCGCGCGGCCGGTGCGCGGCCGCCAGCGCGTCCGCGCGGAGCGGCAGGCCCTCGTCCGCGCGGAGGCGGGCCGGCAGCGGGTCCGGCAGGAAGCGCAGGCGCGGCCGGGCCTGCTCGACGAGGTCGCGGAGCTTCGCGCTGGAGACCTCCTCGCTCGCGCGGTAGGCGGGCACGAGGCCGACCGTGTGCAGCCCCTCGGTCCTACCGGCCAGCTCGTGGCGCTCGACCGTGAAGGAGTCGCCGGCGAGGCGGCCGTGGACGAGGAGCTCGGTGCCCTCGGCGAGCTGCCGCGTGACCCAGCGTCTGGTTGAACCAGACCGCGGCGACGCGGGTTCCCTCGCCGTCGCGGACGATCGCCTGCACGATCTTGAGGTTCCGGCGCCGCGTCGGCCGCACTTTGACGCGCTCGATCGCGCAGCGCACCGTCGCCTCCTGCCCGAGCGCCAGCCCCGCGAACCCGGTCGCCTCGCTCCAGTCGTCGTAGGCGCGCGGGATGTGCTCGACGAGGTCGCGGAGCGTGACGATCCCCAGGCGTCCCAGGCGTTCCGCGACCTTCGGGCCGACGCCCGCGAGCGTCTCGACCGAGACGTCCGGATCGGCGCGCCTCGGGAGCGGCGCGTGCGCACCCCGTGTGACGCCGGCGAAGCCGGCCGGCGAGACGGGAGACCGGACGGAGAGGCTCAGAGCGGCTTCAACTCTAGCCTTCGCGCCTCACGGCGCTGCTTTCGTCATGCGGTGGCTTCGCGCCGCGCCTTGCGAGCGCTGAGCCCGAGCCCGGCGCCGACGACCAACGCTCCGAACGCCGCTCCGACGCCGAATCCCCTGTCCACCCAGTCGGTGCCGGTCACCGCGGCCGAGGCGGGCGAGGTCGTGTAGACGGTGGGCGCCTGCCCGTCGGGAGCGGTCCGCCGGAGCTGATGGAAGAGCACCGGGCTCTCCGAGTCGCTCTTCGGTGGGTGGCTTGGGGGCGCGACAATCCGCGCCTGCGCGGCCGGGGCCGCCAGGGCCGCGACCGCGAGCGGCAGCGCAAGGCGCTTGACGAACGAGTGCTTCCTCTGCTGGCCCATCTCTCTCACTCCTTGTGATCCCGTGAACCTGCTCACGGGACGAGGGAGCGGGCCGGGTTCTTCCGGCGGGCCGGGTCTAGGCCGGCTCGCCGTCCCAGTAGTCGAGCGGCTCGATCCGGCCGATGAGGCCGATCCCGCGCAGGTTCACCTTCCCGGAGCGCGGGTAGTAGCAGATGTCGTTCGGGACGCGGGTCCCGTAGGCGAGGTACGTGAGCCCCTCCCCGCCGGCGCGGAACGAGTGCGGGATCCGCGTCCCGGGCGGGCGCCCGACGACGTGGCCGGGGCGGACGTCGTGCTCCTCGTCCCCGAGCACGACCGCCCCGTCGCCGCCGAGCACGACGAAGATCTCCTCCTCGGCGGAGTGGCAGTGGGGCGGCCAGCCGATGTGGCCGGGCGGGATGGTGACGTACCCGACGCCGGTGTCGACCGAGCCGACGGCCCGGCCGAGATCCCGCTCGACGACGGCGCAGTCGCCGTGGCGCTCCTCCTCCTCCGGCACGTCGGCGAGGTTGGCGATCGCCGCCGGACGCGGAGAGGGATCGGCGACGTCCGGCTCTCCCACCGCGCCCTCGCGGAGGTACGGGGTCTGACCCTCGACGATGGGCGTCACGTCGACGAACGCCGGGAACATCCATGCCACGCCGGCGCGCGGGAGCACCGTGTTGCCGTGCGGGAGGCGCTGTCCGAAGGCCAGCACGCTCAGGCCGTCCGGGCCGGCGCGGAGCGTGTGCGCCTCCCCTTCCGGGAGGTGGACGAGGCAGTCCCCTTCCCGCACCTCGTAGACAGAGCCTCCCTGCCAGGAGAGCCCGGTGCCCGCGAGGACGAAGAAGATCTCCTCCTCGGCCCCCTCCGAGTGGGCCGGCGTCGACCACTTCCCGGGGTCGACGTCGATCCGCTTGACACCCGCGGTGACGGTGCCGGCCGCCGTCCCGAGGTCGCGCCACGTGCCGGCGATGTGGCCAGCCTCGCGGCGGGTCGTCTCGACGTCGTCCCAGTGAGCCACGTGGCGCACGGCCGCCTACGATATCGGCGCATGGCCGAGCCCACCGCCGTCGCGCCCGCCGCCGAGGAGGTCGTCCCGGGCGTGTGGAGCTGGGGGGTCGCGAACGAGCGGATCGGCGGAGCCGAGAGCACGGGGCACGCCGTCGCGGGGCCGGACGGGATCGTGCTGGTCGACCCGGTGCGGCTCGACCGCGGACGCGCTCGCCCGGCTCGGCGACGTGACCGCGATCTGCCTCACCGCGCAGTGCCACCAGCGATCCGCCTGGCGCTACCGCCGCGAGCTGGGGGCGCCGGTCTGGGCGCCGGACGGGACGCGGCCGATGGAGGAGGAGCCCGACAGGCGCTACCGGGCCGGAGACGAGCTCCCGGGCGGCCTCCGGGCGGTGCACACGCCCGGGCCCGAGGAGGCGCACTTCTCGTTCCTGCGCGAGGGCGACCCGCGCGTCCTCGTCGTCTCGGACCTCCTCACGCACTACGCGGGCCGCGACCTCGACTTCGTGCCCTTCGAGTACCACGACGACCCGGAGACGACGAGGCGCAGCGTCGAGGGCCTCCTGGCGCTCGACTTCGACGTGCTCTGCCTCGATCACGGAGGCCCGATCGTCGACGATCCGAAATCCGCGATCCGCGCGCTCCTCGCCCGGACCGCGTGACCGCTACTCGAACGCCCGCTCGCGCGGGGGCGCGTCCGCGGGGTCGAGCCTCGCGGTGCCGTCCCAGCTGAAGCCCGGAGGCACCGGTGCGCACGTCGCCCGCGCCCGGGCCTCGAGGGACGCCCGGATCCGGGGCAGCCGTCCTGCGGCGTTCTCGAGCTCTTGCGGGTCGCGCCGGTAGTCGTAGAGCTCCTCGTGGCCGGTCGCGTAGCGGACGTACGCGAAGCGCGGCGTGCGGAACCCGCAGAACGCCGGGACGACGAGCCTCGGGCTGTGTTGCCAGTCCTTGCCCTCGAGCGGGAAGCCCTTCCTCCGCTTCGGCCCCAGGAGGTCGATCCCCTCGGTCGCCATCGCGACCCCGGCCGCGCGGGCGATCGTCGGGGCGAGGTCGACGTTGAGCGCGGGCGCGCGGTAGGTCGAGCCCGGCTCGATGCGCCCGTCCCAGCGGGCGAGCATCGGCACCTGGGTCGCCATCCGGTAGGGGAAGTTCTTGTGCCCGTAGAGGCGGTGCTCGCCGAGGAGGACGCCGTTGTCGGAGAGGAACACGATCAACGTGTTCCCGAGCCGCCCGGTCGTCCTCAGCTCGCGCACGAGCGCCGCGACGGCCTCGTCCACGCCCATCATCGTCTCCAGCCGCCGCTCGAGCACGTCCGCGTAGCGGTGGCGGCCGGTCACCTTCCGGAGGCGCCGGATCCACGGAGGCTTGTCCTGGAGGTCCTCCGTGAACGAGGCGGGCACCCGCGGCACGCTCACCCGCCCCGCCCAGGCGTCCACGTGGCGGGGCGCGGGGATCGAGCCCGCATGGGGCGCGTACGGGGCGAAGTAGAGGAACAGCGGCCGGCCGGGCGGCGTGTCGCCGATGAACTCGACGGCCGCGTCGCGAAGGACGTCGGTCGAGTAGTCCTCGGGCGCGCTGCCGTGCGCCTGCCCCGCGAAGGTGTAGTCGTAGTACCCGCCGGGGAGCTCGGCGAAGACGTCCCAGCCGGGGGGCACGTGCCCGGGGAAGGGAGGGCCGCCGTTGAGGTACTTGCCGACGAGGCCGGTGCGGTAGCCGGCCTCGTGGAGGGAGACAGCAAGCGTCCGGTCCTCCATGCCGTTCGCGTAGAACGCCGGCCAGCCGCCTCCGTCCGCGGTCGTGTTCGAGTACACGCCCGTCGAGTGCGCGAAGAGGCCGGTGAGGATCGACGCGCGGCTGGGGCAGCACACCGAGGTCGGGACGAAGGCCCGCGGGTAGGAGACGCCCCGCCGGCGGATGAGGTTCCAGATGGCGGGCGACCGGTCCGGCCCGAGCGTTCCCGCGCGCTGGTCGTCCGTGAGCACGATGACGACGTTCGGCGGGCCCGCCGCGGGCGCCTGGGCCACCGCGCTCCCGGCGCCGGCGAGGACGAGGGCGACGGCTACGAGGGCGACCGGGCGGATCGGCCTCACGTCTCGTCCTGGAACCAGAAGAGCCCGAGGGTTCCCGGCCCCCCGTGCGTCCCGATCACCGGGCCGAGGGTCGTGACGATGTCGAGCGACGCCTGCGGGCGGGCGGCGCGGATCCGCTGCACGAGCGCCTCGGCGTCGCCCGGGGCGTCGGCGTGCCCCACGCCGACGTGGAGCGTGGGCGAGTCCTCGGTTCCCTCCTCGAAGAGCCGCAGCAGCTCGCTCAGGGCCTTGGCGCGCCCGCGCACCCGCTTCAGCGGCGCGACCTCGCCGTCCTCGATGTGGAGGATCGGCTTGACCGACAGCAGCTGGCCCGCCAGCCCGGCCGCCTTGCCGATGCGCCCGCCGCGTACGAGGTACTCGAGCGTCTCCACGGTGAAGAGGAGCCCTCGAGTCTCGTCGAAGCGCTCCCGGAGCGCCTCGATCTCCTCGTCGCTCGTGCCGCGCTCGAGCCGCCGCTGGATCGCGTCCGCGAGGATCACCGTTCCCCCGGAAGCGACGCCCGAGTCGACGATCGTCACCCGCCCGTCGCCCGCGGACTCCGCGCCGAGGGTCGCGCTCTGGAGCGTCCCGGAGAGCCTCGCGGGGATGAGGACGCAGATGATCCGCTCGTAGCCGGCAAGCTCCTCGTAGGCCGCGGCGAAGTCGGCCGGGGTCGGCTGCGAGCTCCGCGGCGGCTCGGGCGCGTCGCGCAGGCGGCGGTAGAACTCGTCCGCGGAGATGTCGACGTAGTCGCGGAAGGTCTCCTCGCCGAAGCGGACGTAGAGGGGCACCGTCCGCCAGTTGGCGTGGCGCTCCCGCGCGTCCGGGCAGTCGGCCGTCGAGTCGAGGACGATGGCGGTGTTCTCAGCGGAGAGCCGCACCGCGCCCCGCGGCGTCCCTGACGGCGCCGACGATCTCCTCCAGCTGGCGGTCCTTCGTCAGGCAGGCGACGGCGCCCGCCTCGTAGAGGGCGTCGACCTCCTCGCTCTCGGCCGTGGCGGTGAGCACGACGACCGCCGTCTGCGGGCACGCCTCGCCGATCGCGGCCGTCGTCTCGACGCCGTCGAGCTCGGGGAGGCGGTAGTCCATGAGGACGACGTCCGGCTTGAGCTCGGTGCACACGCCGAGCGCGCTGCGACCGTCGGGGACGGCGGCGACGACCTCGAGGTCGGGGACCACCCCGAGGAGAAGCTCCAACGACTCGCGGAAGACGTGGTTGTCCTCCACGAGCACGACGCTGATCGGACCCTCCGACACCGTGGGGAGACTATCGGCCTACTCGGCCGCGAACAGGAGCGGATAGTGCGGCTGCCCGCCCTCGTGGACCTCGAGCTCGAGGTCCGGATGCTCCTCCTGCAGGAAGGCGACGAGGTCGTCCACGCCCTCGGCCCCGTCGCCGACGAGGACGGTGAGCACGTCGGCCCCCTCCTCCAGCAGCCGCTCGAGAACGTCTCGCGCGACCGGGTGGAGCACGGGGCCGGAGGCGACCGGGTCGCCCTCGACGAGGCCCAGGAAGTCGCCCTCCGCCACGGCCAGGTCGTCCACCATCGCGTCCCGGGAGGCGCGCGTCACGGCTCCGGCCCGCACGCCGCCGGCGGCGTCCTCCATCTCGGCGGCGTTCGCCGCGGCCTCTCGGTCGGGGTCGAACGCGACCATCGCCCCCAGCCCCGCCTGGACGGAGCGCGTCGGCACGACCCGCGCGGGCCTTTCACTCGCGTCGGCCGCCTGCTCGGCGGCCAGGATCACGTTCCCGTTGTTCGGGAGGACGATCGCCTCCCGGGCGGAGAGCCTCTCGATCGCGGCCGCGATCTCGGCGGTCGACGGGTTCATCGACTGCCCGCCCTCGACGCAGACGGCTCCGAGGCTCTCGAAGAGCCGCCGTGTGCCCTCCCCGGCGCAGACGGCGACCACCCCGCTCGCCGTGTCCGCGGTCGTGAGAAGCCGCTCCTCCCGCTCGACGGTCTGGAGGTGCATGTTCTTGATGTCCACCTCCTCGATCACGCCCACCGCAGTCGCCAGCCTGCAGGACGGCTCCCGGATCGTCGGTGTGGACGTGGATCTTGACGGCGCCCGGGCCGCCGACGACGAGGAGGGAGTCGCCGAGCGGAGCGAGCTCCGTCTCGAAGCGTTGCGGCTGGACGGCCTCGCCCTCGACGAAGAACGACGTGCAGTAGCGGAAGCGGGAGAGCTCCTGGTGGATCGCCTCGAGTGGGATCGGCTCGACGATCGGCGTGGGCTCGGGGAGCTCCTCGCCCCGCACGTGCGAGGCGATGCCGCGGACGATCTCGAGCACGCCCGCTCCTCCGGCGTCGACGACACCCGCCTGCCGGAGCACGTCGAGCTGATCCGTCGTCCGCTCGAGCGCCCGCCCCCCGTGCGCGACGAGATCGGCGAGCGCGTCCTCGAGCGAGACGTCCGTCTCAGCGAGCTTTTCCGCCCGCTCGGCGAGCGCCCGGCCGACCGTGAGCATCGTCCCCTCCTTCGCGTCGGGGACGGCCGCGTAGCCCCTGTCGCTTCCCGCGCGCAGGGCGCGGGCGAGCGAGGCGATGTCCCCCGCGCCGTCGGCGGGGAGCGTCTCCACGACGCCCCGGACCTGCTGCGAGAGGATGACGCCCGAGTTCCCGCGCGCGCCCATCAGGATGGCCCGCGCGATGCTCGCGCCCGGATCACGCTCGAGCGCCTCGACGACCGCCCGCACGGTCAGCGTCATGTTCGTCCCCGTGTCCCCGTCGGGCACGGGATAGACGTTCAGGTCGTCGATGCGCGTCCGGCTCGCCTCGAGCGCGGCGAGCGCCGCGCGCGCGAGCGCTAGAGCGCTTTCTCGACGCGGCCCGACTTCAGGCACCGCGCGCAGACGTAGCTCCGGCGCGGCACGCCGTTCACGAGGATGCGCACACGCTGGAGGTTGGGGTTGAAGCGCCGCTTCGTCGCCACCATCGAATGGCTCCGGTTGTGGCCGAACGAGGGGCCCTTCCCACAGACTGCGCAGACCTTGGACATCGGCGGACGAGTATAGCTGCCGCCGTGGACTCCGCCGCCGTGCCGGCTACTGACCCGCCCGCGCGCGCAGGCGGCCGAACAGGTCGGCCATCTCGAGCGCGGTGCGCGCCGCCTCCGCGCCCTTGTTGCCGCGGGCGCCGCCGGCGCGCGCCTCGGCCTGGGCGCGCGTGTCGCAGGTGAGGACACCGAACGCGACGGGGACACCCGTCTCGAGGGCGGCCACCTGGAGCCCGCTCGCCGCCTCGGCCGCCACGTAGTCGAAATGCGGCGTCTCCCCGCGGATCACGCACCCGAGGGCGATCACGCAGGAGTACAGGCGCGTCCGGGCGAGGGCCATCGCGCCGAGGGGGAGCTCGAAGGCGCCCGGGACGGGAACCACCTCCACCCCGTCGCGCTCGACGCCCGCGTCCTCGAGCGCGGCGATCGCGCCGTCGAGAAGGCGCGAGGTGATCTCGCCGTTGAAGCGGGCGACGACGATCCCCACGGTACGCCGCGACCCGTTCGGCGATCCCGCGATCACGCCCACGCCGGCGGGCAGCCGGAGGCTGCCGACGGCGTGCTCAGGCGCGCGCAGGTCCTCGTTCACGACTCTTCCGCCGGCTCCTCGAAGCGCTGCTCCTGGTGATGCAGGCGGTGGCCGAGCTTGTCGCGCTTCGTCTCCAGGTAGAGACGGTTCTCGATGTTCGGCGGTACCTCGATCGGGAGCTGCTCGACGACCGTGAGCCCGAAGCCCTCGATACCGGTGATCTTGCGCGGATTGTTCGTGAGGATGCGGATCGAGGTCAGACCGAGGTCGGCGAGGATCTGCGAGCCGATGCCGTACTCCCGGGCGTCGGGCGGGAATCCGAGCTCGATGTTCGCCTCGACCGTGTCGAGCCCGTTCTCCTGCAGCTCGTAGGCCTTCAGCTTGGCGAGGAGCCCGATCCCGCGGCCTTCCTGGGACATGTAGAGCAGCACCCCGCGCTCCTCCGCGGCGATCCGCCGGAGCGCGAGCTCGAGCTGCTCGCCGCAGTCGCAGCGGAACGAGTGGAAGACGTCGCCGGTGAGGCACTCCGAGTGGACGCGCACGAGGACGTCCTCGTGCTCCTCGACGTCGCCCTTGACGAGCGCGACGTGGCTCTTGCCGGTCAGCACCTCGCGGAACGCGACGGCGGTGAACTCGCCGTACGCCGTCGGGAGCCGGACCGAGGTGATGCGCTCGACGAGCTTCTCCGTGCGGCGGCGGTACTCGATCAGGTCCTCGACCGTCACGAGCTTGATCCCGTGCCGCTCGCAGTACGGCACGAGGTCGGGCACGCGGGCCATCGTCCCGTCCTCGTTCATGATCTCGCAGACGACGCCGGCCGGGTTGAGGCCGGCCAGGCGGGCGAGGTCGACCGCTGCCTCCGTCTGCCCGGCGCGCTGGAGCACTCCGCCCGGCCGCGCCCGCAGCGGGAACACGTGGCCCGGCTGGACGAGATCTCCCGGGCCCTTGGTCGGATCGATGGCCACCTGGATCGTTCGCGCGCGGTCGGCCGCCGAGATGCCGGTGGTGACGCCCTCGCGGGCCTCGATCGAGATCGTGAACGCCGTCTCGAAGGGCGTCTCGTTGTTGTAGGTCATCGGCTTCAGGCCGAGCTCGGTGCACCGCTCCTCGCTGAGGCAGAGGCAGATGAGCCCCCGGCCGTGCGTGGCCATGAAGTTGATCGCCTCCGACGTGGCGAACTGCGCGGCGATGGTGAGGTCGCCCTCGTTCTCCCGGTCGGCGGCGTCGACGACCACCACGAACTTCCCCTGGCGGACGTCCTCGATCGCCTCCTCGATGGTGGCGAACGGGGCCTTCGTGTCGACCTGCGCGCTCATCCCTCTCAGATCGTAACCGCGCCGGGGGGGTCTCAGGACTCCTTTCGGGATGAGGCCTCGTCGCCGGGGTGCCGTGGGCGAGTGCGAGGCAAGGACGCAGGGAGCGCTCGTATCGAAGAGATACGGGCGCGACCGAGGACGCAGCATCGCGCCGTCCAGGGCGGCCCGGCGGCTCAGTGCTTCATTCCGAAAGGGGTCCTAACGCTCCAGGAGCCTTTCGACGTGCTTGGCGACGATGTCCGCCTCGAGGTTCAGCTCGTCGCCTTCCGACGCCGCGCCGAGCGTCGTCGCCTCGCGCGTGTGCGGGACGAGCGCGACCGAGAACGAGCTCTCGCCGAGCCCGGCGATCGTCAGGCTCACGCCCTCGACGGCGATCGACCCCTTCTCGACGCAGTAGCGCAGGAGGTTCTCCGGCGCCGCGATCTCGAGACCTTCTGCGTCCACGCGCCGCACGCGGCCGACGCCGTCGACGTGCCCCTGGACCAGGTGGCCGCCCAGCGGCTCGCCGGCCCGGAGCGCGGGCTCGAGGTTCACGCGTGAGCCAGGCGTGAGGCGGCCGAGCGAGGTCCGGCGCAGCGTCTCGGCGACGACGTCGAATGCGAGGACGCCGTCGTCGGCCGCGACGGCCGTCAGGCAGGCGCCGTTCACCGCTACCGAGTCGCCGACGCCCGTCCCCGCCGCGGTCTCGGGCGCGCGGACCTCCAGCCGGGCGCCGTCACCCCGCGCCGAGACGGCCTCGACCTCGCCCAGCTCCCGGACGATCCCCGTGAACACGCCCGAACGGTACCGCGCCGCGCGCCGTCGACCTGGCTTGTGTTCCACCGCACAAGCACCCGTTCACCCTCGGATCCGGGCAGACGAGGTTGGCAGCGGCGTTAGGGACATGTCCACGAGCGCCCCGGCCGTGGAACACAAGCGCCGAGCCGAGACGACGAGAGCGCGCCTACGGCTCGCGCAGGTAGGCGGTGACGAGAACGTCGGCGCCGACCGGCTCCGCGGAGAGGTGAAGGAGGCCCAGCGGCTCGTGGAGGTCGCCGAGGAAGCGCGGCCCGGAGCCCGAGATCGTCGGTGCGACGAACAGGAGCAGCTTGTCGACGAGCCCCGCCGCGAGGAACGCGGTCGCGAGCGTCGGCCCACCCTCGAGGAGGAGCGACTGGACTCCCTCCTCCGCGAGGCGTGCGAGCGCACTATCGAGCGGGCCCTGGACGAGCTCGAGCTCGGAACCCTCGGGCAACGGGCCGCGGCCGAACACGAGCCGCCGCGGCTGCCGCCTCGCCTCCACCCCGCGCGCGGTCAGCTGCGGCTCGTCGGCGCGCACGGTGCCCATGCCGACCGCGACCGCGTCCATCTGCCCGCGCAGCTCGTGGACGCGCCGCCGGCTCTCCTCGCCGCTCACCCACCGCGATCCCGGCACCGTCACGCGACCGTCCAGGCTGACCGCGGCCTTGTAGACGACGAACGGGCGGCCCGCCGACACCCAGACGCGAAAGGCCTCGTTCTGGACGCGGGCGCGCCATTCGAGCTCGCCGCCCGCCAACTCGACCTCGACACCAGCGGCGCGGAGGCGCGCGAGGCCGGCGCCGTCCGTCCCGGGGTTCGGGTCGCCGACCGCCGCCACGACCCGCTCCACGCCGGCCTCCACGAGCGCGTCCGCGCAGGGCGGCGTCCGCCCGTGGTGGGCGCACGGCTCCAGCGTCACGTAGAGCGTCGAGCCCCGTGCCCGGTCGCCCGCCGCCGCGAGCGCCTCGATCTCCGCGTGCGGCCCGCCCGCCCGCTCGTGCCAGCCCTCCCCAACGACCTGGCCGTCGCGGACGAGGACGGCCCCCACGACGGGATTCGGCGCGGTCGTCCCCCTGCCTCGCTCGGCGAGCTCGAGCGCCCGCTCCAGATACGCCTGGTCCGTGTCAGTCCTCCGGGGCGAGCGCGCGCACGAGCCTGAGGTAGGCCCGGTTCAGGTCCTCCCGGGAGAAGATGGCCGACCCGGCGACGATCGCCTCTGCCCCGGCCTCGTGGACGGCGCCGACGTTCTTGCGCGTGATCCCGCCGTCGACCTGGACGACGATCCGCTCGTGGAGCTGGGCGCGCAGCTCGCGGATGCGGTCGAGCGACTCGGGCATGAACTCCTGTCCCGAGTAGCCCGGGTGGATGCTCATGCAGAGGACGAGATCGGCGCCGAGCGAGGCCGCCACGGCCTCGTCGACCGACGTCTCGGGGTTGAAGGCGACGCCCACTCCGAGGTCGTGCTCGCGCGCGGCCTCGATCGTCTTCCAGGGCTCCTCGGTCACCTCGACGTGGAACGTGACGCTGTCGCCCCCGGCGGCCGCGACCTGCGGGAAGTGGTGCTCAGGGTTGTCGACCATCAGGTGGACGTCGAGGACGCCGCCCTCCTTGTGGATCATCGGCGAGATCGCCTCGAGCACGATCGGCCCGATCGTGATCGGCTCGACGAAGTGGCCGTCGCCGACGTCGAAGTGGAAGACGCGGGCGCCGGCGTTCAGCAGGTGCTGGATCTGCTCGCCGAGGCGCGTGAAGTCGGCCGCGTAGAGCGACGGCTCGATCTCGACCGTCCGGATCCAGTCACGCCAGGCCACTGCTCGATCTTAGAACTCATTTCGGAATGGAGCCTCGACTCAGTGCTTCATTTCGAAAGGGGTTCCTAGACCCGCATCCGAGCGATGAAGAAGCCGGAGGTGCCGTGGACGTGCGGGAGAGTCAGGAGGAACTCGGGCCTGTCCGGATGCCTGAACTCGGGCCACTGCGCGCCGAGATCGTCGACCGGGAGCCCGAACGTGTCCACGACGGCCGCGTTCTCGGCGGCGTTGATCGTGCACACCGAGTACGTGATCGTCCCGCCCGGGCGCACACGCTCGGCGGCCGCACGGAGGAGCGCCAGCTGGAGGTCGGGAAGCGGCTCCGCCCGCCAGCGGAGGTCGGGCCGCGAGTTGAGGACGCCCAGACCCGAGCAGGGAGCGTCGACGAGGGCCCGGTCGAAGTCGCAGAGCCCGGCCGGGAGCTCCAGGGCGTCCGCGCAGACGACCGCGAGGCCCTCGACGTGGAGGCGCGCTGCGTTCTCCTCGAGCTCCCGCGCGCGCCCGGCGTGCTTCTCGACCGCGAGGACCAGGGCGCCGGCGGCCGCGAGCTGTGTCGCCTTGCCGCCGGGAGCGGCGCAGAGGTCGAGGACGCGCTCCCCGGCGCGCGCTCCGACCGCCTCCCCCGCCAGCTGGGAGCCCCGGCTCTGGGGCCACGCGTAGCCGCTCTCCAGCCACTCCTGCGGGATCGCGTCGACGACCTTCGTGCCGTCGGGCGTCCGAACCGCCGTCTCGGGCGGCTCGTTCTGCGCCCGCATGAGCGCCCGCGCGCCCTCGGGCCCGAGCTCGCGCCACCACGTCTCGGCGATCCAGTCGGGATACGAGTGCATGAGCGCCGCCGCGGCAGGCGTCTCCTCGTGCAGCCGCGCGAGTAGCTCGGGCAGGCCCTCCGAGAGGCGGCGCATCACCGCGTTCGTGAAGGCGACGGCGCGCTCCAGCCCCGCCTTCCGCACGAGCTCGACGGTCTCGTCGACGGCGGCGTGCGCCGGGACGCCGTCCATGTAGGCGAGCTGGTACGCCCCCGTTCGCAGCGCGGCTCGCACGGGCGGGTCGAGCTTCCGCACCGGCCTCCGGCCCAGGGTCTCGATCGCGTGGTCGAGCGTTCGCGCGCGCTGCACCGTTCCGTAGGCGAGCTGCATGGCGAAGGCGCGGTCGCGGCCGTCGAGGCCCTCCGCCGCCGCCCTGAACGCGCGGTCGGCGTACGCGTCCTCGTCGAAGACGCGACGCACGACGTCGAGCGCTACCGCACGCGCCGTCACTTGCGCAGGCCGCGGAGGTACTCCTCCGCGGTCATGCGACGACCCCCCTCGCGTTGCACCTCCAGGAGCTCGAGGCCGCCTGCCGCGAGCGCCGCCTCCGGCCGGGCGGGGCGGGCCTTCCAGACGAGCAGGCGGCGTCCCTCGACGAGCCCGCGCGCGCCGATGTGGGGCGAGAGCGCCCGGATGCGGTTGAGGTTCTCCTCGGGCGGCAGCGACCAGTCCAGCTCGCGATCGGCCGCCGTGATCTTGTCGGCCTGCGTGACGCCCACCTCGGGCTGCGGGACGAACGTCGGCTCCGCGAACACCTCGTCGAGGAGCTCGAGCGCGACCCGGGTCGCCCGCTCGAACACCACGCCCGCGTCGTCGTCCGGGCCGATCGGGAAGCGCCGTTGCGCCGCGATGGGCCCCGCGTCCAGCTCGGGCGTCGTCCGGTGGATCGTGACGCCGGTCTCGCGGTCGCCGGCCATCAGGGCCCGCTCGACGGGCGCGGGGCCGCGCCAGCGCGGCAGGAGCGACGGGTGGACGTTCAGCCAGAGCCGGTCGACCAGGAGCTTCTCCGGGATGAGGACGCCGTAGTCCGCGACGATGACGATCCGGGCCTCGCCGGGGAACTCCGTGAGCCGCTCCGGCTGGGCGACGGGGATCTCGTACCGCGTCGCGACCTCCTTCGCCGGCGGCGCGAGCTTCTTCCGCCCGCGCCCCTGCGGCTTGTCGGGCTTCGTCAGGAGCACCTCGATCTCGCGCCGCGCCGCGAGCCCCTCGAGGATCGCCGCCCCGAACGGGCCGGTCGCGGCGACGGCGATGCTCAAGCTCGTGCGCAGATCGCGGTCATGCGATCGGTCCGAGGATCGGCTGCGGGCGGAGTTGCGCGAGCGCCCCCCGTCGCTCGTCCGGCGTCGTCCGGTCGATGATGAGCACGCCGTCGAGGTGGTCGAGCTCGTGCTGGATGACCCGTGCCTCGAGACCCTCGGCCTCGATCTCCACCGGCTCGCCCGCCGGCGTCGAGGCAGCCACGGTCACCCGGAGCGCGCGCTCCACCGGCACGACCACCGAGGCCGCCCCCAGCGAGAGGCAGCCCTCCTCGGAGGTCTCCTGCTCCTCCGAGGAGCCGGTGAGGCGCGGGTTGACGAGCGCGACGAGGGGGCGCTCGTCGTCGGTCTGGTAGACGAGAACGCGCCGGAGGACGCCGATCTGCGGCGCCGCGAGGCCCACGCCGCGCGCCTCCTGCATCAGCTTCGTCATCCGCTCGACGAGGCCGCCGACCGTCTCGTCGACGTCCTCGACCTCCTTCGCCGCGAGGCGCAGGACCGGGTCCGGGTACTGGCGGATCTGGGCCAGAGCGACTCGACGCCGGGCCTCGCGCTCGGCGTCGAGCTCTTCGCTCCGAACCTGACCTTCGACCTCGCTCACGAGGGCCGAAGTCTAACCCGGTCGCAGGGGCTCCTACAGGCGGTCCACGGCGGCATTGCGCCGTGCGCCCAGCGTTCGCGACCAGATCGCCACGAGGACGACCGCGACGATCACGGCGAGGACGAAGCCGATGATGCCGCCGCCCACGAGCCACCCGACGAGCAACGCCGAGGCGATCCCGATCGCAAGCGTCATCAGGAATCCCAGCGGGTCGACGCCGGGATGGAAGAGCCGCCCGAGCGCGCCCACGACGAGGCCGATGACGATCAGTCCGATGATCTCTCCGATTCCCATGCCGTCGAGTGTGCCCGAAGACGCGGACTGCGAAACGCCGGACCCGCCTACCCGAGGCCCTGGGGATCCACGTCGACCGACGCCGTGAGGCCGTCGCGGCGCATGGCCGGAGCGGCGGCGGCGAGCAGGCGAGCCGCCCGCGAGGCGACGGCCCTCGGCGCGGCGGTCTTGGCGAGGAGCTGGGCCCGGCGGCGGCCGCGGAGCCGGAGGAGCGGCGCCGGGCCGAGCAGCTCGAGGTCGTCGCCCGCGCCCTCGAGGCCCGCGCGGAGCTCGCCGAGCAGGCGGGCCGGGGCGGCCTCACCAGGCCCCGCGACGACCATCCGGACCAGGTGGCGGAAGGGCGGGTAGCCGAGCTCCCGCCGGCGCGCGAGCTCTCCCGCCAGGAACTCCTCGACGTCGTGACGGGCGGCGAGCGCGATCGGGCGGGCGTCGGGCTGGTACGTCTGGACGATCACGCGTCCGGGAGCGTCGCGCCCGCTCCGCCCCGCCAACTGCGTGATCAGCTGGAACGTCCGCTCCTCGGCCCGGAAGTCCGGAAGGCCGAGGCCGGTGTCCGCGTCGATCACGGCCGCGAGCGCCACGCCCTCGAAGTGGTGGCCCTTGGCGACCATCTGCGTCCCCAGGAGCACCCCGCGGTCGCACGCGGCGAAGCGCCCGAGGATCTCGACGATCCGTCCGGGATGCCCCGCAGCGTCCGCGTCGAGCCGGAAGCGCTCGAGCTCGGGAACCCGGCTCGCGAGCTCCGACTCGAGCCGCTCCGTCCCGGCCCCGAGGCGGGCGATCTCAGCCGCGCCGCAGGCCGAGCACGCGACCGGCGCCTGCTCCCGGCGGCCGCAGTGGTGGCAGTGGAGGGCATCGTCGGCGTGGAGCGTCAGCGCCACGTCGCAGGAGGGACACCGCCGCGTCAGGCCGCACGCGCGGCAGTGGAGCGCGGGCGCGACACCGCGCCGGTTCAGGAGGAGGATCGCCTTGCCGCCGCGGTCTGCGAGCGCGCCCAGCTCTGCGAGGAGCGGCGCCGAGAGCGGGTAGCCCGCCTCGCGCCGCAGGTCGACGACGCGCACGCGCGGAAGTGGCCCGGCGAGGCGCGCGCCGAGCTCGAGGCGCTCGAGGCGCTCCCAGCTCTCCGGCCGCGGCGTCGCGCTTCCGTAGACGGCCACCGCGCCTTCGAGCGCGGCCCGCTTCGCCGCGACGGTGCGCGCGTCGTAGCGTGGGTCGGATTCCTGCTTGTAGGACGGATCGTGCTCCTCGTCGACGCAGACGAGCCCGAGCGCGGGGATCGGAGCGAGAACGGCCGAGCGGGCGCCGACCACGATCCGGGCCTCGCCGGAGGCGATTCGCGCTCGCTCGTCCCGCCGCTCCGCCTCGGTGAGCCCCGAGTGGAGCACCGCCACGCGGCTGCCGAAGCGGGCCCGGAACCGGCCCAGCGCCTGCGGCGTGAGCGCGATCTCCGGCACCAGCACGATCGCGCCTCGGCCGCGCGCGAGAGCCTCCGCGCAGGCGCGGAGGTAGACCTCCGTCTTCCCGCTCCCGGTCTCCCCGTAGAGGAGGAATGACCCACCGACGCCGTCGAGGGCGTCCGCGATCCGCTCCAGGGCCTGCTCCTGCGGGTGGCTGAGCGCGGTGGGAGCCTCCTCGGCGGGCAGCTCGTCCTCGACGCTGCGGCGGCGCGCGCCGGCGCGCCGCGCGCGGGCTTCCGGGGCGACCAGGGCCAGCGCCCGTGCAGGCGTGGAGCCGTAGTAGTCGGCGAGCCAGAGGGCGAGGTCGAGAAGGGGCTCCGGGACGGCGCCGAGCACGTCCTCGACGGCGACGGGCTCGACGTCCCGGGGAGGCTCGTCCTCGAGCCCGACGACGATCCCCCGGCGACGCGCGCGCCCGAAGCGCACCGACACGACCGCGCCCCGCTCGAGCCCATCCGCGAGGTACGTGTACGGCCGCGCGACGGCGCGCGCGGAGACGAGCGGGATCACGGAGGCGAACCGGGTCACGGCCGATCCACCCTAGTCCCGCCCTCAGACGGCGGCGCAGCCTTCGAGACCGACGATCCACGACAGCGGGCCGAACCCAAGTAACAGTCTGTTACTTGGATCGTGGCGACCCGAATCGGCCCCTCGAGTACTCAGCCGACCGGCAACGACAGCCGCCTTTGAGAGTCTGAGAGACCGGCTGGATGCGATCCTCGCGCCGGTCAGCTCTGAATCCGCCAGAGGCCTCCTCCGAGGCTGACCGCGTGCTTGAAGCCGCTCGCTCGCACGTCGCCGAGCACCTTCCTGAGAGAAGGTGACTTGTAACAGTCTGTTACTTAGAAGAGCCCGCGCAGCCAGCCGCCGTCGACGGCGAAGGCCCCGCCCGTGATGTAGCCGGCGCGCTCGGAGACGAGGAACGCCGCGAGCGCGGCGAACTCGCGTGGCTCGGCCAGGCGGCCGAGCGGGATGTCGGCCTCGAGCCGCGCCTGGATCTCCTCGGGCTCGACGCCCTCCCGCGCCGCGTTCGCGCGGTTCAGCTCCGTCACGCGCTCGGTGCTCGTGTAGCCGGGGAGGATCGTGTTGACGGTGATGCCGTCCTTCGCGACCTCGCGCGCGAGCGTCGACGCGAAGCCGGTGACGGCGGCCCGCAGGCTGTTCGAGAGCATGAGGTTCGCGACCGGCTGCTTCGCCGCGACCGACGTCACGGCGAGGATGCGGCCCCAGCCCTGCGCCTTCATGGCCGGCAGGGCGCTGCGGGCGAGCTCGACCGTGCTGACGAGGAGCAGCGCCGTCGCCTGCTCCCAGTCCTCGGGGCTCAGGGTGTCGTGCGTCCCCGCCGGCGGGCCGCCCGTGTTGGCGACGAGGATGTCCAGGCGTCCGAACCGCTCCAGGCACGCCTCGACGACGCGGGCGGGCTCGCCCGCCGCGGCGAGGTCGGCCGGCACGGCGAGCGCGACGGCGCCGGTCGCCTCCTCGATCTCGCCGGCGGCGGCCGCGAGGCGCTCGGCGTCCCTCGCGCAGATCGCGACCGAGGCGCCCTCGGCGGCGAGCTCGTCGGCGACGGCGCGCCCGAGCCCGCGGCTGGCGCCGCAGACGAGGGCGACCCTGTTCTCGAGCCCGAGGTTCACCCGCGCCGGAGGTACGCGTCCGAGCCGTCGAGCCAGTCCTGCCGCGGCGGGACGAAGATGTCGACGTCGAGCGTCGTCTCCAGGGCCTGCGCCTTGTGAGGCAGCTCGGACGGAATGTGGAGGACCTCTCCCGCCGCGACGTCGACGACCTCGGACTCGTCCTCGCCGAGCCAGAACCGCAGGACGCCCTCGAGGATGTACGTGAGCTGCTCGTTCTCGTGCGCGTGCTGGGGGACGATGCAGCCCTTCTCGAGGTACACGTGCGCCAGCATCATCCGGTCCGTCGAGATGAGGCGCCGCCGCAGATCGGGCTTCAGCTCCTCCTTCGGCATGTCCTCCCAGCGGTAGTGAATGGCACCGGAACCGGTCACGCGTCCTCCTCTCGTCGCGGCGACAGAGGGCGATCGTCTCACACCCGGCTGGCAGTAGGATTGATGCCGTCATGGCCGCCGGGCACACCGTCGACGACTACCTCGAGACGATCTACTTCCTCGCATTTCCGATCGGGGAGTACCGCCCCGAGACGAAGGGCGCGTCCACCCTGGCGGTCCGCGTCGCCGACATGCTCGGCGTCTCGCGCGCCTCGGCCGGCGAGATGCTGAAGCGGCTCGAGGCCGAGGGCCTCGTCGAGCGCGGCGAGCACAAGGAGGCGATCCTCACGCCCAAGGGCCGCGAGGTCGCCGAGCGCGTCGTCTACCGCCACCGCATCATCGAGCGACTCCTCACCGACTTCATGGGCTACACGGCCGCGGAGGCCCACGAGCAGGCCGACATGCTCGGGAACACGTTCACCGACGACATGGTCGAGCGCATCGCCGAGCAGCTGGGCAACCCCGACCGCTGCCCGCACGGGTGGCCGGTCGACACCGACTTCGAGCAGGCCGAGAACCTCGAGCTCAAGCCCCTCTCCGACCTCGCGGAGGGCGAGCGCGCCGAGATCGTCCGCCTCGCCGAGCACGACGGCGAGCTTCTCCACTGGTACTACGACGAGGGCCTCGTCCCGGGGACGCACCTCGAGCTACGCCGCGCCGAGCCGGCAGCGGGCCAGTTCGCCGTCACCGTGGAGGGCGACGAGCGCGCCATCGGCGAGCGCGCGGCCTCGGGCCTCTTCGTGCGCCCGGCCGCCTAGCTCTCGGACGCCGGGCTCGGCCCGGCGCGAGCGGCCATGATCGGGATCGCCACTGCGATGACGAGGATGGCCAAGACCAGGACGAGGCCGTAGAAGGCCGGGTTCGGCGTCGTCCGGGAGGTCACGGCCTCCACCTCCTCCTTCGTCACCCCGTCGCGCACGAAGCCTGGGTGGCCCGCGACGTACCGCCCGATCGCCGTCATCGTCGCCGAGAGGGACGGAGATCTCGAGGACGAGCAGGTGTTCGCGATCGCGAACACGCCGTCGCTGAACGCCCCAACCGCGCCGTGTCGAAGCGCTGGGGCACGCTCCGACATTCGGCCCCGCGCCCGGCGCTCCTTGCCCTACGAGGCGGGGACTTCCGCCGCCAGCCCGGCGGCGGCGCGGAGCGCGTCGGCCTTGTCCGTGCGCTCCCAGGTGAAGTCGTGTTCGGCCCGGCCGAAGTGGCCGTAGGCCGCCGTCTTCGCGTAGATCGGCCGCCAGAGGTCGAGATCGCGGATGATCGCCCCCGGCCGGAGGTCGAAGTGCTCCCGGACGAGCTCGGTGATGCGCGGCGTGGCGACGGTCTCCGTCCCGAAGCAGTCCACCGACACCGAGACGGGGTGCGCGACCCCGATCGCGTAGGCGACCTGCACCTCGCAGCGGTCCGCGAGCCCGGCCGCGACGACGTTCTTCGCCACGTAGCGGGCCGCGTAGGAGGCGGAGCGGTCCACCTTGGTGGGATCCTTGCCCGAGAAGCCGCCGCCGCCGTGCCGGGCGGCGCCGCCGTACGTGTCGACGACGATCTTCCGGCCGGTCAGCCCGGTGTCCCCCATCGGCCCGCCGGTGACGAACTTCCCCGTGGGGTTGACGAGGACGAAGTCGCGCTCTTCGAAGTGGTGCTCGTCGTACAGCTCGCGCGGGAGAATCGGGTGCAGCACGTGCTCGATCAGGTCCGGCTTGATGAGCGCGTCGACGTCGAGGCCGTCGCGGTGCTGCGTCGAGACGAGGATGCGCTCGATCTCCACGGGCTGCTGCTTGCCGTGCTCGTCGACCTCGTAGCGGATCGTGACCTGCGCCTTCCCGTCCGGGCGGAGGTAGGGCAGCACGTCGGCCTTGCGGACCTCGGCCAAACGGCGGCAGATGAGGTGGGCGAGCGTGATCGTGAGCGGCATGAGCTCGTCCGTCTCCGTGCACGCGTAGCCGAACATCATCCCCTGGTCGCCCGCCCCTATCTGGTCGAGCGGGTCGTCGTCGTCGGGGTCGTGCTGGACCTCGTAGGACGAGTCGACGCCGAGCGCGATGTCGGCCGACTGGTCGTGGATCGCGACGATGACGCCGCAGGTGTCCGCGTCGAAGCCGTACTTGGCCCGGTCGTAGCCGATCTGCCTGATCCGCTCGCGCGCGACCCGGGGTATGTCGACGTACGTCGTGGTCGTGATCTCCCCCGCGACCACGACCAGGCCCGTCGTCACGAGCGTCTCGCAGGCGACGCGGCCGTGAGGGTCCTCCCCGATGACCGCGTCGAGGACGGAGTCCGAGATCTGGTCGGCGACCTTGTCCGGGTGACCTTCGGTCACCGACTCCGACGTGAAGAGGTACTCACGCGCTGCCACAGGCCGGAAGGCTAGCGATCGGGGCTAGTCGATGCCGACGAAGAGCGAGAAGCTCTGGGCATCGTCGGCGGGCGAGCCCCAGAAGACGGCGCTCCCGAGCGGCTCGAGGTGCTTGCGCGCCTCCGCCGAATCGGCGGCGCTCACGGGCGCGACCATGAGGAGCCCGAGCGCCGCTTGGAGGTCGACGTAGCCGAATCCCGTCGTCGCGGCCGGGACTCCCGCGCTGGCGAGCGCCTGCTGGAAGCGGGCGCTCTCGGCGAGGCTCGCGTGCTCGCCGCGGAGGGCCTCGATGCCCTGCGGCGACGTCGTCACGACCAGGAGCCCGTCGAACGCGGCGTAGGTGAGCGACATCTCCGGCGAGACCCTGACCGTCCGCGCCTCGACGCCGGCCACCTCGTGGCGCCGCGGCTGACCGAGCCCCATGAGCCCTCCGAGGCCCTCGACGAGGTCGTCCAGCGTGGCGACAGCCTGCCCCTCGTCGTCGACCTCGGTCACGAGCGTGGCCTCGGGCGTCTCCTTGCCGCCCCGGACGTAGACGGCACTCTCGCCGGCGAAGAGCGGCCCGAGGTCGTCCTCGAGCGAGATCCCGAGGAGGCCCTGCGCGAGCCCCATCCCGCCGGCGGCGTCCGGCTCTGCCTGCGACACCGCGTCGGCGTATCGAGAGAAGACGCTCGCGAGATCGTCGAACGAGACGTATGCGAAGGCGTCGCCGGGCACGCGCTCGGGAAGCGTGGCCTCGTACGGGTCCGCCGCGAGGGCGCCCGCCGAGCCGTCCGGCGAGACGATGCGACCCTCGACGCGGGCGCCGTCGTCCTCCGCGCGGAGCGTCGCCCCGATCGCCGGCGCCTGCCCGCCCGGGAGGAGCGCGCCGAGCGGCCCGGGCGCCGCGCCCTGGACGGCCGCGAGCGCCTCGCCGTTCACGTAGAGGTGGACGAGCGCGTCGGGCTGGAGACCCGACGTCGCCTGCGCGTACGCATCCGACTCGGACAGCCGGGGGCCGTCGCGCGCGTCGAGGAAGGCGTCCAAGGTGGCCTGGTCGGACGCGACCGCCTGCCAGCCGTCGACCTCGGCGGTCGCGACGGGCTCGTCGCTCTTCGCCACGAGGCGCTCGAACGCCGCCGGGTCGGCGGGCTGCGTCAGCGCCACGACCGACTGGTCGCCCGAGGTGGAGAGCCTCGGCACGACGAGCACGAGCTCGGGGCCGAGCGCGGGCTTCACGTCACGCTCGAAGTCGAGATCGTCGTCGGCCGCGATCGTCGCGAAGAGCTTCTCGACCGCCCCCTCGCCGCCGGGGAACTTCGCCGCGAGGTCCTCGACGGCCTGCCACTGGGCGCCGTCGAGATGGGTGTCGACCGAGACGACCACGGCGACGTCGGCGGGAACGACGTCGGCCGCCCCGCCGGCGCTCCTGCTGCTCCCGCAGCCGGCCGCGACCGCCATGAGCGCGGCGAGCAGCAGGACGGCGATGAGACGCACGGGTTTCACCTTACTCATCTGTCGGCTTCCGGCTCATCAGCCCTGAGACCAGTTCGGTGGCGCTCTTGCCGGCGAGCACCTGGCAGATCGCCTCGGTGAGAGGCAGCTCGACGCCCAGCCGGCGCGAGAGGTCGCGCAGGACCGGCGCGGTCGTCAGGCCCTCCACGACCATGCCGATCTCGGCCTCCACGTCCTCTGGCGCATGCCCGAGCGCGATCAGCTCCCCCGCCCGCCGGTTTCGGCTGTACGGGCTGAAGCACGTCACGACCAGGTCGCCCATGCCGGCGAGCCCGGCGAAGGTCTCGGCGCGAGCGCCGCAGGCCTCCCCCAGCCGCGTCATCTCCGCGAGCCCGCGGGTGATGAGCGCCGATTTCGCGTTGTCGCCGAAGCCGAAGCCGTCCACGCCCCCGGCGGCGAGCGCCATCACGTTCTTCGCCGCCGCGCAGAGCTCGACCCCGACGACGTCGCTGTTCACGTACACGCGGAAGCGCGTCGAGTTGACGGCGTGCTGGAGCTCCACCGCGAGCGCCTTGTCCTCCGACGCGATCACGGCAGCGGCGGGCAGGCCCTGCGCGACCTCCTCCGCATGCGTCGGCCCGGAGAGGACCGCCACCGGGCGGCCCTGGACGACCTGCGAGAGGCGCTCGCCCGACCCGGGGTCGAGGCCCTTCGTGAGGCTGAGCAGCGGGACCGTTCCCGGCAGCTCCTGCACGAGCGCCCGGAACGCCCGGCTCGGGACGGCGAGGCACACGAGGTCGACGCCGTCGAGCGGCGCGTCGGCGAGCGCGGCCGCGCGGACTCCGGAGAGGTCGCAGTCGCGGACGTAGCGGGGGTTCCGGCCCGTCTCGGCGATCACGCGGGCCTCCTCGGGATCGCGGCACGCGAGCGTGACGTCGTGCCCCCGCTCCGCGAGGAGCGCGGCGAAGACCGAGCCCCACGAGCCGCCGCCGACGACCGTGACCACCATCGTCACGACCGCCGGACGAAGTCGATCACGACCGGGACACCTGCCAGCCCGAACTGCTCGCGGAGCCTGTTCTCGACCCAGTAGCCGTAGTCCCGCGTCAGGAGCGACGGATCGTTCACGAAGATGCGGAAGCGCGGCGGGCGCGCGCTCACCTGCGTCCCGTAGAGAAGGTTGAGCCGGCGCCCGTTCCTGCTCGGGCCGGGACGCGACTCGCGCAGGCCCTGGAGAAACCGGTTCAGCTCGGCGGTCGACACGCGCGAGACGGAGCGCGCGAACAGCTCCTCGACCCGGTCGAGGACGCGTCCCACTCCTCTCCCGGTCTGTCGCGGAGACGGCGACGACGGGCGGTCGCTGGCGCAGGCGCTTCTCGAGGAGAGGGCGAACGTCCTCGATTCCCACGGCGGCAACATCCCACTTCGAGAGGACGACGAGCGTCGCGCACCCGGCCGTGCGGGCGACGTCCGCGACGGTGAGGTCCTGGTCGACCAGGCCCTCGCTCGAGTCGACGAGGACGAGCGCCACGTCGGCGCGCTCGGCCGCCCTGATCGCGCGCAGCTCCGAGTAGTACTCGACGCCCTGGCGCTGGCGCCGCTTCCGCCGGAGGCCGGCCGTGTCGACGAGGACGAACGTCGTCTCGCCCCGCACGAGCACGGTGTCCACCGCGTCGCGCGTCGTCCCCGGCTGGTCGGAGACGATGACCCGCTCGTGTCCGACGAGCGCGTTCACGAGGCTCGACTTGCCGACGTTGGGCCGGCCCAGCACCGCCACCCGGACGGCCTCCTCGCCCACGTCCGGCGGTCCTTCGCCCGGAAGCGCCGCGACGACCTGGTCGAGGAGATCGCCCGTCACGGTCCCGTGCAGCGCCGAGATGGGGACGGGGTCGCCCAGCCCCAGGGCGTGGAACTCGAGCGCCTCCGCGTCTCGACGCGGGTCGTCGACCTTGTTCGCGACGACGATCACCGGCTTGTGCGAGCGGCGCAGGATCTCCGCCACCTCCTCGTCTCCCGGCGTGATCCCCGTCCTCGCATCGACCAGGAAGAGCACGAGGTCGGCCTCCTCCACGGCTTGCCTCGCCTGCTCGGCGACCTGGCGGGTGAGCGGGGACGGATCCGCCACGTCGACGCCGCCGGTGTCCACGAGGACGAACCGCGCACCCGCCCACTCGCAGACCACCTCCTTGCGGTCGCGCGTCACGCCGGGCGTCTCGAAGACGACCGCCTCGCGCGTCGCCGTGAGCCGGTTGACGAGGGTGGACTTGCCGACGTTGGGGAAGCCGACAACGGCGACGACGCCGAGGAGCGGCTTCTCCGCCACTAGGAGACTCTGGCCGGGACCTTCTCGCGCCGCGGCGGGACCGCGCCCTTCGGCCGCCCGAGCTCGTGCATGCGGACGAGAAACTGCCAGAGCCGGTAGATCTCCGCCTGGATCTCCTGCGTCGCGGCCGCGTAGCCCTTCGAGTTCCGGGGGTGCTCGGCGAACCGCATCGGCTCGCCCCAGGCAATCGAGACCGGGTGGAAGTTGCCCGGCTTCCACGACTGGGAGCCGTGGACGGCGGCGGGCACGACGGGCACGCCCTCCTGGATCGCGATCATCGCCGCGCCGGGCTTCGCCTCGCCGGGAACGCCGCTGCGCTGTCGCGTTCCCTCGACGAAGAGCCCGAGCACCTCGCCGTTCCTGACCGCCTCGCGCATCCGTCGCAGCGCGTCACGGTCGGACTCGCCGCGCCGGATCGCGAGCGTGCCGTGCGCGCGGATGAGCTGCGAGAGGCCCGGGTGCTCGAAGAGCTCGCTCTTCGCGACGAAGACGATCCGGCGCGGGCACACCGTGCCGACGACAGGGATGTCGATGAACCCCAAGTGGTTGATCGCGAGGACGACGCCGCCCTCGCGCGGGATGCGCTCGGTGCCGTAGGAACGCAGCGGTGTCACGATCCGCGTGGCCGAGGCGAAGATGCCCTTCCCGACCGTCCAGTAGACGAGGTCGACGGGGTTCACGCGCTCGTCCGCGCCTCGACGAGGCGCCCGATGCGGTCGAGGACGTCCTCGACCGTCAGGTCGGTCGTGTCGATCGTCTCCGCGTCGGGAGCGGGCTGCATCTGCTCCGCGTCGCGCTCGTCGCGGAGGCGAAGGTCGGTGGCGAGCGCCTCCGCGCCGATCTCGGGACGGTCCGACAGGCGCCTCCGCGTGCGCTCCCGCTGGTCGGCGACGAGGTAGACCTTCACCTCGGCATCGGGGCAGACGACGGTGCCGATGTCCCTGCCCTCGATGACGGCGTCGCCCACCTCGGCGAGCTCCCGCTGGCGCTCGCGCATGATCTCGCGCACTTCGGGATGGCGCGCGACGGTCGAGACGCGGCGGTCGATGCGCGGCGAGCGGATCTCCTCGGTGACGTCGATCCCGCCCGCCTCGACCCGGTCGCCCTCGAAGCGGATCGGCTGCTCGCGCGCGAGCTCGGCCAGTCTCGGCCCGTCGTCCAGGTCGATCCCCGCTTCGAGCGCGAGCCACGTCAGCGCCCGGTACATGGCTCCTGTGTCGAGGTAGCGGACGCCGAGCCGGTCGGCGAGCTCGCGCGCGACCGTGCTCTTGCCGGAGCCCGCCGGCCCGTCGATGGCGACGATCATGGGCGCTCCCGGCTCATCGAAGGACGAGGGAGTCGAGCATGGCGAAGAAGTCGGGGAAGCTTACAGCGGCGCTCTCGGCGCCCCGGAGCTCGACGCCCTCACGCGAGACGAGCCCGGCGATCGCCCCCAGCATCGCGATCCGGTGATCGCCGCCGGCCTCCACCACACCCCCACCCCGAGGGCGGGTGGGGACCCCGCGAACCCGGAAGCCATCCTGGCTCGTTTCGATGTGGATGCCCAGTGGCTTGAGCGCATCCTTGACGCTCTGGAGACGGTCCGACTCCTTCACGCGCAGCTCTTCCGCACCGGTGACGACGCTCTCGCCCCGGGCCATCCCGGCCGCGAGCGCGAACAGCGGCAGCTCGTCCACGAGCCCCGGGACCTCCTCCGGCCGGACCTCCGCGGCGGTGAGCTCTGCCGGATCGACCTCGAGGTCGGCCACCGGCTCGCCGCCGGAGCTCCGCCGGTTGAAGAACGAGATCCGCGCGCCCATGCGCTCGAGCACCGCCAGGAACCCCGTGCGCGTCGGGTTGATCCCGACTCCGTGCAGGCGCAGCTCCGACCCGGCCAGGAGCGTCGCGGCGACCGCGAACGGGGCCGCGGACGAGAAGTCGCCCGGGATCTCGAGCCGCAAGGGCCGCAGCCGTTCCGCCGGCCAGATGCCCGGCTCGCCCGCCTTGCGCCGGACGCGCGCCCCCATCGCCTCGAGCATGCGCTCGGTGTGGTCGCGGCTCGGGAAGCCCTCGACGACCACCGTCGGGCCCCCGCTCGCGTAGAGGCCGGCGAGGAGCACGCACGACTTCACCTGCGCGCTCGCCACCGGAAGCTCCCAGCGCACGGACGTGAGCGCGCCGCCCTCGACGGCGAGCGGCGCGTGCCCGTCCGTCGTCTCGACCCGGGCGCCCATGGCGCGCAGCGGCTCGGCGATCCGCTCCATCGGCCGCCCCGAGAGCGACTCGTCGCCGACGAGCTCGAAGCGCCCCTGCTGCCCGGCGAGGATCCCCGGCAGGAGCCGCATGAGAGTTCCCGCGTTGCCGCAGTCGAGCGCGCCGGCAGGCTCCCGCAACCCGCGCAGGCCCGCGCCTCCGACTCGCACGCGCTCGCCGTCGATCTCGACCTCCGCGCCGAGCGCGCGCACGGCGGCGGCGGTCGAGAGCGTGTCCTTCGAGGCTCCGAACCCGTCGATCTCGCTCTCGCCGTCGGCGATCGCCCCCAGGAGGAGCGCCCGGTGCGAGATGGACTTGTCGCCGGGGACGGCGATGTCGCCCCGCACCGCGACCGCCGGCTCGATGTTCATCGGGCCTAGTGCCCCTTCAGGTCAAGCTTTGCAGCCGGCGAAAGCGTGGTGGGCATTGCCTGGAGGGGCACTCCCCCTCAGTCCTCGAAGGCCGGCGAGACGATGACGGAGTAGCCCTGGGCCTCGAGGAGCTCGGCCGCCCTGCGCGCGGCGCTCTCGCCTGCGACGAGGACGCTCAGCGTCCCGCCCCGCTCCGGGGAGAGGTGCTCGAGCTCGAAGTCCTCGATGTTGATCTTCTCCGCGCCGAGCGCCTGCGTGATCCCCGAGAGGACCCCCGGCCGGTCGGGGACGTGGACGCGCACGCGCTGCATCGCCCCCGGATCCTCGTAGGCCTCCGCGAGCAGGCGCCGGCGGTTCACGCCCGCCTCGCCGATCCAGCGCGCCAGCCAGCCCGCGTCGCGACTCCCGAGCGCCTTCTCGAGCTCCTCCACCCGGCGGCGGTGCTCGCCGAGCGCCGTCCTGAGCTCGTCGGCGTTCTCGAGGAAGATGTCGATCCAGATGCGCGGGTTCGCGCCGGCCACCCGCGTCATGTCGCGCAGCGACCCGCCGGCCGCGGACAGCGGCTCGTGGCCGTCCACGCGGACGGAGCCGGCGTGGTTCAGGACGACGTTGGCGAGGGCGTGCGGCAGGTGGCTCGTGAGCGAGAGGAGACGGTCGTGCGCGGTCGGGTCGATCGCCACCGGCACCGCGCCGAGGGACGCCACGAACCCGTGCAGCAGGCGATAGCGCTCGGGCTCCGTCTCGGCGACCGGTGTGAGGAACCACGTGGCGCCCGCGAAGAGCTGGTCGCTGCCGTTCATCGGGCCGCGCGCCTCCGAGCCGCAGACGGGGTGGCCGCCGATGAAGCGGGCTCGATCCTCGACCGCGGCGCAGAGGGCCGCCTTCGTCGAGCCGACGTCCGTCACCGTCGCACCGTCGCTCACCGCGGCCAACGCTGCGCGAATCCGCTCGACCAGCGTGGCCACCGGCGTCGCGACGACCACCAGGTCGGCGTCCTCGACGGCGGCGACGAGGCTCTCGGCAGGCTCGTCGAGAGCACCGCGCTCCGCCGCGACCGCGAGGAACTCCGGGTCGGCGTCGTAGCCGGTCACCAGCGGCACGCCGGCGCGCTTCGCGGCCAGCCCGACCGAGGCGCCGATCAGCCCGGTGCCGACGACCGCGAGCTTCTGCAGCGCCACTACGCCGAATCGCGCCTGCCGCCCGGCCGGCGCATGAGCTCGGCGAGTCGGAAGGCGAGGTCGAGCGACTGGCGGGCGTTCAGCCTCGGGTCGCACAGGGTCATGTAGCGGGCGTTGAGCTGCTCCTCGAGCACGGCCTCCGACCCGCCGAGGCACTCGGTCACGTCCTCGCCCGTGAACTCGAGATGGATCCCGCCGGGCCAGACCCCCTCCCGGCGGCACGCGGCGAAGAACCCCTCGATCTCGGCCATGATCGCGTCGAAGCGCCGCGTCTTGAAGCCCGAGTCCGTGCGGAACGCGTTCGCGTGCATGGGGTCGGACGCCCAGACGACCGGATGCTCGGCCTCCTTCACCGCGCGGAGGATGGGCGGCAGGAGCTCGAAGACGTGCTCCGCGCCCATGCGGGCGACGAGCGTCAGCCGCCCGGGGATGCGCCCGGGGTTCAGGCGCTCGCACAGCTCGAGCACCTCGTCGGGGGTGGCCGTGGGGCCGACCTTGACGCCGAGCGGGTTGTGGACGCCGGAGAAGAACTCGACGTGCGCGCCGTCGGGCTGGCGCGTGCGCTCCCCGATCCAGAGCATGTGGGCCGAGCAGTCGTACCAGTCCCCCGTGAGGGAGTCCCTGCGCGTGAGCGACTCCTCGTAGTCGAGGACGAGGCCCTCGTGGCTCGTCCAGACGTCGACCTGGTGCAGCCGCTGCTCGCGGGCGAGGTCGATGCCGCACGCCGCCATGAACAGGAGCGCCCGCTCGATCTCGGACGCGAGCTGCTCGTAGCGGCGGCCCTCGGGCGAGGAGGCGACGAACTCCTGGTTCCACTCGTGCACGCGCATGAGGTCGGCGAACCCGCCCTTCGTGAACGCCCGCAGGAGGTTCAGCGTCGCGGTCGCGTGGTGGTAGGCCTGCACCATGCGGTCCGGATCCGGGATCCGCGCCTCCGCCGTCGGGACGTCGTCGTGGATCATGTGCCCGCGGAACGAGGGGATCTCCGCCCCGCCGACGGTCTCGGTGGGCGAGGTGCGGGCCTTGGCGAGCTGCCCTGCGATCCGCCCCACCTTGACGACGGGGAGCGTGGCGCCGTACGTGAGCACCGCCGCCATCTGGAGGAGGATCTTGAGCTTCTCCCGGATGTGGACGGCCGAGAGGTCGGCGAAGGACTCGGCGCAGTCACCCGCCTGGAGCAGGAACCTGCGGCCCGCCTGCACCTCGCCGAGCGCCCTGAGCAGCTCGCGCGCCTCACCGGCGAAGACGAGTGGCGGCACGCTCGCCAGCTGCGCGCGGGCGGCCTCGGCCCGCTCCTCGCTCGGCCAGTCAGGCTGATGCTGCGCCGGGTGACCGCGCCAGGAGGACGGCGTCCAGACGGGCTGCGAGAGTGCCATCGACCAGCAAGTGTAGTGAGGGATAATCGGGCCGACCGTGCGCGTCCTGTCCGGCATCCAGCCCACCGGCGAGAAGCACCTCGGCAACTACGTCGGGGCCATCCGCCGCTGGGTCGAGGAGCAGCACGAGGTGGACGCCTTCCACCCGATCGTCGACCTGCACGCGATCACCGTGCCGCAGGAGCCCGAGGAGCTTCGCGAGTCGACGCTCGACCTCGCCGCGCTCCTGATCGCGTGCGGGCTCGACCCCGACGTCTGCACCCTCTTCGTCCAGAGCCACGTCCCCGAGCACCCCAGGCTCTCGTGGGTCCTCGAGTGCATGACGCCCTACGGCGAGGCCCGGCGCATGCCGCAGTTCCGGGAGAAGTCGGCCGCCCAGGAGAGCTTCGGCGTCGGCCTCCTGACCTACCCCGTCCTCCAGGCCGCCGACATCCTGCTCTACAACGCCGACGTCGTGCCCGTCGGCGAGGACCAGCGGCAGCACCTCGAGCTCGCCCGCGACCTCGCGCAGCGCTTCAACCAGCGCTTCGGCGAGACGTTCGTCGTCCCGGAGGGCACCTACGGCGAGCTCGGGGCGAAGATCATGGACCTCCAGGATCCGCAGAGCCGCATGTCCACGACGTTCTCGTCCGATCTGGGGATCGTCAAGGTGCTCGACCCGCCGGACACGATCCGCCGGAAGGTGCGCTCGGCGGTGACCGACTCCGGCCGCGACGTCGTCAGGGCCGACGACAAGCCCGGGATCACGAACCTCATCGAGATCATGGCCGTGGTCACGGGCGAGGCGCCGGAGGACATCGAGGACCGCTACGACGGCGCCGGCTACGGGAGGTTCAAGGAGGAGGTGGCCGAGGCCGTCGTCGTCCTCCTCGACCCCATCCGCCTCCGCTACGGCGAGCTGCGCGGCAGCCCCGACACGCTCCGGGAGATCCTCGCCCGGGGAGCCGGGAAGGCGCACGCCATCGCCGCCGAGACGCTCGCGCGGGCCCACGAGCGCGTCGGCTTCGTCCCGCCGTAGATGTTCGTCGCCCCGGACGGCGCCTACACGGCGACCTTCCCGAGCCCGCTCCGCAGGGTCGGGGCCGGGGCGATCGACTGGCTCATCTGCGGGGTCATCTTCATCCTCGCCTCGATCTTCGCCGGCGTCTTCGAGGCCGTCGGCGCCGTGAGCTTCACCGCCGGCGATCTCCGCGGCATCCCCGGCTCCGCGCTCATCGCGGTCTCGCAGGTGATCGTCGCCGTGCCGGTCGTCGCCTACTTCGCCTTCTACTGGACGACGGGCGCCACGCTCGGGATGCGCGCGCTCGACTTCGAGCTCGTCCGGGAGCAATCGGGCCGACCCCCCGGCTGGCGGCGCACGGTGCCGCGCGGGGCGCTCGCGTTCGTCTTCGCGCTCGCCGTGGACAACGTCTACCTCGTCCTCGCGGGCGAACCGCTCGGCGAGTACAGCCGGGCCGAGCGGATCGCCATCACGGTGTCGATCGTCCTCGTCGCGCTCCTCCTCGTCGCGAAGGCCTGGATGCTCGTCGACTGGCGGCGCCGCTCGCTCCTCGACCGGCTCTTCGGACTGGTCTACGTCGAGGAGCTCGTCTTCAACCGCGAGGGGACGTTGCCCTGGGCGGCGGACGCGCGGTGAGCTCCCTGAGCCCCGCGACCTCGTCGGGGCGGAGCTCCCGCCACTCGCCCGGGGCGAGCTCGCCCACGCCCAGCCCCGCGTAGACGCGCCGGTGGAGGCGGCGCACCGGGTGGCCCACCGCCTCGCACATCCGCTTCACCTGGTGCTTGCGCCCCTCGTGGAGGCTGAGCTCGAGCACCGCCCTGTCCTCGTCGAGCCGGAGGAGCCGGGCGCCGGCGGGCGCGGTCCTGCCGTCGTCGAGCGACACGCCCTCCCTGAGGCGTGAGAGGACGTCCTCGTCCGGGAGGCCGTCGACCTCGGCCTCGTAGACCTTCTCCACCTCGTAGCGCGGGTGCATGAGGCGATGCGCGAGCGGGCCGTCGTTCGTGAGGAGGAGCGCGCCGGACGTGTCGAGGTCGAGGCGCCCCACGGGGACGACGCGGCGCTCGTGACCGACGAGGCCGACGACGGTGGGCCGGCCGTGCGGGTCGTCGGCGGTCGTGACGACGCCCGGTGGCTTGTGCAGGAGGACGTACGCGAGCGGCTCCGTCTCGAGGAGGGTCCCGTCGAGCTCGACCCGGTCACCCTCCGCCACGAAGGTCGCGAGCCCCGCGGTCTCCCCGTTCACCCGCACGCGGCCGGCCCGGATCAGCTCCTCCGCACCACGGCGGGAGGAGACGCCGGCCCGCGCGAGGTAGGCGTTCAGCCGCATCGGTGGACGGATTGTGCCCGCTCCGGACGAGGCGTAGGGTCGGGGCTCCACGACCGAGGAGGGGCCATGAGACGCCTCTACGCGCTCTTCGCCCTCGGTGCGGCGGTCGCCCTCGTTCTCGCGCTCGCCGCCTGGGGCCACGGAAGCCACCACGGGAAGGGAGGGAAGCGGATCCACGTGGTCGAACGGGCGACGACCGACACGGTCGTCGACCTCGGCCCGGAGGACGACTCGCTCGGAGACACGATCGTCTTCGCCAACGAGGTCTTCGACAAGACGAACACGCACGCGGTCGGCACCGACCAGGGCTCGTGCATCCGCACGGTGGTCGGCGAGGCCTTGGAGTGCTCGTGGACGACGTTCCTCCGCAAGGGGCAGATCACCGTCCAGGGGCCGTTCTACGACGACGGCTCGGACTCCACGCTCGCGATCACGGGCGGTACCGGCGCCTACCGGAACGCGCGCGGCTCGATGGAGCTGCACTGGCGGAATCCGGACGGCACCGAGTTCGACTTCGTCTTCCACGTGATCGGCTAGCGCGAGCGCGGGGGCCGGGGCTCTCGCCTCGGCCCCCGTTTCTCTGGTGCACCACCGGCGGTGCCGTGTGGCGCGGCGGCATTGCCGGGTGGTGCACCGCAGGTCATGATCTCCCCGTGCCGATCTACATCACCCTGATGAAGTGGACGTCACAGGGCCTCGGCGGCATCCCGGCGTGGCGGGACCGGGTGGAGGAGGCCGAGCAGGCGATCGAGAGCCGGGGCGGGAAGCTCCTCCAGGCCTACGTGACGCTGGGGCGCTTCGACGTCGTCGAGATCTTCGAGGCCCCGAACGACGAGGCCGCCTACCAGATCCTCATCGAGGTCGCCAAGCACGGCCAGGTGACGACGGAGACCCTCCGCGCGTTCACGCGCGAGGAGGCCGAGGGGATCGTCAGGGCCTCCTGAGCTCGGCGCACGCGCTGCCCCTCGACCGCTCGCAGGGGAGCTTGTGTTCAAATCACGATCTTCGTCCTCGGTGGGCGCGCTCTCGAGCCCTTCTCGCCGCCCTCGAAAGGACGGTGCGCGTGGAACACAAGCTCCATCTGGAAGGACCGGTAAGGGGCCGGAAGCGCCGGGTCAGCTCTCGGCGATCGGGCGTCGTCCACCGGATCGAGGCCGGCCGACCGGTGGTCGAGCGCTACGCGCACGCACGGCGGAGGGCTCGAGGATTCGCTCGGCGAGGACCTGCCCGTGCGCGAGCATGCAGGAGCTCGAGCGCAGACGCCGCGCGGCCGCCACGGTGACGAGCTCGTAGCGGCGCCGGTCCATCGTGTCCCTGATCGCGTGCGCAGCTGCGCCCAGCCCTCGAGGACGGCCGGGCGCGGGCGAAGAGCCTCGTCGTGTTGGCGACGTAGCCGTCCTCGGCCAGGTCGGCCTCGAAGAGGCCGCGGCCGCTCCCGTGGCCTCGTCGTCGGAGACCAGGCGGATGAAGGCCATTCGCCTACGCGCCGCGGCGGCCGGCGACGTCCTCGAGCCGGGCCCGCAGCTCGCTGCGTCCCCGCCCAGCTCCTCGAGCTCGGGCAGGTCGTCGGCCCGGAGAGCCCGAAGACGCGCTCGAAGAGCGGCGTCGTCTCGTACCGGACCGCGCCGCCCTCCCGGTCTCGGCCGGCCTCGGCGATGAGCGCGCGCTCGACGAGGCCCGCGACGGCGGAATCGGCCGCGACGCCGCGGATCCTCGCGATCTCCGGGCGGCTGATCGGCCCGAGGTAGGCGACGACGGCGAGCGTCTCGAGGGCGGCCTGCGAGAGCCCGCGCTGGACGGGCCGCTCGACGAGGCGGGCGCAGGCCTCGGCCGCGTCCCTCGACGCCCGGAGCGCGTAGCCCCCGGCGACGTGCTCGAGGACGATGCCGCTGCGGCCCTCGCGGAGCCGGCCGGCGATCAGGCCGAGGGCGGTCTCGACCCGCTCCTCGCTCTCCTCCGTCACCGTCGCCAGCTCGTCGATCGAGAGCGGCTTCGAGGCGATGACGAGCAGCGCCTCGATCGTGCGCGCGAGCCGGTCGACCGGGTTCTCTACGAGGCGGAGGCGTTCCATACCGTGATCGGCTCGAAGGGCCCCGCCTGCGCGATCTGCGCCTCGTTGCGCTTGCGCAGCTCGAGAAGCGCGAGGAAGGCGATGATCTGGTCGACCCGTGGGAGCCGGTCGACCTCGTTGTCGAACGCGAACCGGCCCCTCGACGCGAGCAGCGTGCGGAAGCGCTCCAGGAACCGGGAGACGGGCGGGTAGGAGAGGACGAGGTGCCCGAGCGAGGGCTCCGGCGGCTCGGCGGCGAGCGCGCGCAGCACGCCGACGAGCTGCGCGGGATCCTGCGCTGCGAGGGGCCGCTCGACGGCCGGGGAGAGCGGCGCCGGGCCGAGGCGGAAGAAGCGGTCGGACTCCGCCTCCAGCCGCTCCTCGAGCCAGCCGGAGGCGGCGCGGAAGCGCCGGTAGACGGCGAGCCGCTCGGCGAGCTCCTCGGCCGCCTCCTCCGGGTCGAGGCCCTCGAGATCGAGCTCCTCGTCCGGGAAGAGGCCGCGCGCCTTCAGCTCGAGCAGCGCCGAGGCGAGGACGAGGAACTCCCCGCAGGCCTCGAGGTCGAGCTCCTCGCGCTCGGCCAGCCGCTCGATGAAGGCGACGACGATCTCGGCGACGTCGACGTCGCGGAGCTCGAGCTCCTCGCGCAGGACGAGCGTGAGAAGAAGGTCGAACGGGCCCTCGAACGCGTCGAGGTCGAGGGGAAGCTCGCGCACGGCAAGCGCCATGCGCGGGAGGCTAGAGGTGCTACCGGACGCGGCCCTTCGGGATGGCCATCTTCCGCCCCGCCGCCGGCGACTCGGCCTGCGGCGGCCGAGGCTTCTTGTGCTCGCCGCGGCGCTGCGACCAGACGAGGCCGACGAGCGCGAGCACGAAGACGCCGATCGAGACCCAGCCGTTCAGGCGGAGGCCCGCGATCTCGTGCGCCGGGTCGATCCGCAGGAGCTCCATCACGAAGCGCCCGGCCGTGTACCAGAGCACGTAGAGGCAGAAGAGGCCGGGCGGCTTGAGCTTGAAGCGCCGGTCGACGAGCAGCAGCACGCCGACGCCGAGCAGGCACCAGAGCGACTCGTAGAGGAACGTCGGATGGAAGGTCTCGTCGGCCTCGTAGCCGACCGGGCGGTTGATGGGGTCGATCTCGAGCGCCCAGGGGAGGTCGGTCGGCTTCCCGAACAGCTCCTGGTTGAAGTAGTTGCCCCAGCGGCCGATCGCCTGCGCGAGCAGGAGCCCGGGCGCGACGGCGTCCATGAACGGCGACGATGCTCTCCCCCTTGCGGCGCACGACGATCGCGCCGGCGAGAAAGCCCCCGAGGATGCCGCCCCAGATGCCGAGCCCTCCCTGCCAGACGGCGAACGGCTCCCACCACTCGTCGTCGACCGTGTTCCAGCTCGTGACGACGTGGTAGAGGCGGGCGCCGATGATGCCGCCGACGACACCCCACATGGCGACGCTGAAGACGAGGTCGCCGCCCGGCTCGCGCCAGAACGCCCACCGCCCCGTCCACCGCCGGCCCGTCAGCCACGTGGCGGCGACGATGCCGAGCAGCAGCATGAGCCCGTAGGCATGGATCTGCACCGGCCCCAGGTCGATGTCGCCGCTCGAGGGGCTCGGAATCGAGGCGAGCGCTGTGCCCGGCCGGATCACCGGCGAGAGCCTACCGGCTCCCTCACGGGCTCAGCCGGCCAGAGCTCGGTTCAGGATGAGCCTCGTCGCCGGGGTGTCTGGGCGAGTGCGAGGCAAGGACGCAGGGAGCGCTCGTATTCGAGAATACGGGCGCGACCGAGGACGCAGAATCGCGCCGTCCAGGGCGGCCCGGCGACTCAGTGCCTCATTCTGGATCGAGCTCTTAGACGAGGATCCGAAGCGCCAGCTCGGACGGGCAGCCGCGACGGAGGAGGCCGGTCGCCAGGTGGAGATCCACGTAGGTCAGATCGGCGAGCTGCTCGGCATCGGCCAGCGTGTAGCCGGCCCGCTCGAGCTCCTCCATGCGCCAGGAGCGCACGAGCTCTGCTTCGGCGTCGAAATCGAGTTGGAGTTCTTGTTCTACCGCAGGCATCGTTGGGGTTCTTTCCGCGCTGATGTACCTCTCACCTTCGGCCTTAAGACGCCAACGGTTGTCCCCCGCTTGGGGGAAGTCGCGTCGTTAACTGTCCCTTAAAGAACTCATTTCGGAATGGAGCCTCGTCGCCGGGGTGTCCTGGGCGAGTGCGAGGCAAGGACGCAGGGAGCGCTCGTATCGAGGAGATACGGGCGCGACCGAGGACGCAGGATCGCGCCGTCCAGGGCGGCCCGGCGACTCAGTGGTTCATTTCGAAAGGGGTTCTTAACCCCACCCCGCGGGAAGATCGGCCGCCTCTCGCCCGTCCTGAGTGCATGAGAAACGATCGCGACCTCTTTCGTCATCATCCGGTGAGTGTCTTCGGGTCCCTGTCGGGCCGCCCCGACCAGGGCCCGGCCCGCGTCGACGCCGAGCCCGACTTCGAGCCCGAGCGCCCGCGCGCGCTCCGTCGTCTCGTCCAGGCTCTCGGCCGCCGCCGCCCGACCGCGACGCCGCAGACCGACCAGGGCTAGCGGATCGCGGCCTCGCCGAGGAGCGCCTTCACCTCGGCGTAGAAGTCCGCCTCGGGCCGCACCCGGAAGCCCGGCCCGAACGCGTACGTCTGCTGGCCGATCGACGTCTCCAGCTCGAGGACGACCTCGGCCTCCCCGGGGAAGCTCCGCACGACATCCGCGAGCTCCCGGATCGTCCCCGCCGGAGCCTTGCGCGCGTCCAGCTTGAGGCGGACCTCGCCCTTGTCGGCCGTCGCCTCGAAGGGCGCCAGCTCGAGGGCGATGAGCTTCGTCTCGCCCTCCTTGTGGTCGATGCGGCCCTTGACCACGAGGACCCGGTCGGGCTCGAGCAGCTCCCGCGCGGCAACGTACACCGAGTTGAAGACCACGGCCTCGATCGACCCCGAGAGGTCGTCGAGGCGAAGGAAGACCATCGGGTCGCCCTTCTTCGTCGTCAGCTGCTTGATCGCGGCGACGATGCCGGCGACGGTGACCACCTCGCCGTCGCGCCGGCGCTCGACCTCGGCCATGCGGCAGTTGGTCTTGCGGCGGAGCTGATCGCGCACCGCGTCGAGCGGGTGCTCCGAGACGTAGAGGCCGAGGCTCTCCTTCTCGAGCGCGAGCAGCTCCCGCTTCTCGAACTCCTCGCCGGGAATCGGGCGGTGGTGGGCCCCGTCGCTCTCCGTCTCACCGGCGACCTCGAGGGAGTCGAAGATCGAGCCCTGGCCGGCGAGCCGGTCGGCGTGGAGACGGCCGCCCGCCGAGAGGGCGTCCTCGAGCACCTCGAGCATCCCCCTGCGCGTCGCCCGGTCGAGTCGAGGGCGCCGGACTTCACGAGGCTCTCGAGCGCGCGCTTGTTCACGAGCTGCGGGTCGACGCGCTCGCAGAAGTCCCAGATCGACGAGAACGGTCCGCCCTCCTCGCGCGCGGCGAGGATCGAGCGGACCGCGCTCTCCCCCACGTTCTTTACGGCGTTCAGCCCGAAGCGGATCTTCTCCTCGACCACGCGGAAGTCCTCGGCGGAGACGTTCACGTCCGGAGGCAGCACCTCGATGCCCATCTCGTCGCAGGCGGCCACGTAGAACGGCACCTTGTCCTTCGTGTTCATGACCGAGGAGATGAGCGCGGCCATGTACTCCGCCGGCCAATTCGCCTTCAGGTACGCGGTGCGGTAGGCGATGAGCGCGTAGCAGGCGGCGTGGGACTTGTTGAAGGAGTAGTCCTGCGCCGACTCGATGTCCTTCCAGAGCTGGCCTGCGACCGCGGGCGTCACGCCGTTCGCGGCGCAGCCCTCGAGGAACTTCTCCTTGAGGGATGCCATCAGCTTGTGGATCTTCTTGCCGATCGCCTTGCGGAGATCGTCGGCCTCGGCGGGCGAGAAGCCGGCGATCTGCTTGGCGATCTCCATCGCCAGCTCCTGGTAGAGGATGATCCCGAACGTCGGCCCGAGGATCGGCTCGAGGCGCGGGTCCGGGAGCGTCACCGCCTCCTGGCCCGCCTTCCGCTTCGCGTAGACGGGGATGTAGGCCATCGGCCCGGGCCGGTAGAGCGCGACGAGCGCGATGAGGTCCTCGAACTCGGTCGGCCGCACGAGCCGGAGCGCCTCGCGCATGCCCGAGGACTCGAACTGGAAGACGCCGGTCGACTCCCCGCGCGCGAGCATCTCGTACGTCTTCGCGTCGTCGAGGGCGAGGTGCGCGATGTCGACTCCGCCGACGAGCTCGACCGCCTTGTCGATGACGTCGAGGTTCCGGAGGCCGAGGAAGTCCATCTTCAGAAGGCCGAGCGCCTCGACGTCCTCCATGGCGAACTGCGTGACGAGCTCCTGGTCGGCGCCCTTCTGCTGCAGCGGCAGGTACTCGGTCAGCGGCCGGTCGCCGATGACGACGCCCGCCGCGTGGATCGAGTCCTGGCGGACGAGCCCCTCGAGCGGCTTCGCCAGGTCGACGATCTGCCGCACGATCTCGTCGGCGTCGTAGGCCTGCTTGAGCTCGGCGCCGGGCTTGAGGGAGTCGTCGAGGTAGACCTTCGGCCCCTCGGGGATGAGCTTGGCGACCTTGTCGACCGTCCCGTAGGGGATGTCGAGCACCCGGCCGGCGTCGCGGACGGCGGCGCGCGCCATCATCGTCCCGAAGGTGATGATCTGCGCCACCTGGTCGCGGCCGTACTTCTCCGTCACGTAGTTGATGACCCGGTCGCGGCCGTGCACGGAGAAGTCGATGTCGATGTCCGGCATCGACTTCCGGCCCGGGTTCAGGAAGCGCTCGAAGAGGAGGTCGTACTTGATCGGGTCGATGTCGGTGATCTCGAGGGAGTACGCGACGAGGCTCCCCGCCGCGCTGCCGCGACCGGGGCCGACGCCGACCCCGTTCGTCTTGGCGAAGTGGATGAAGTCCCAGACGATCAGGAAGTAGTCGGCGAAGCCCATCTCCTTGATCGTCTTGAGCTCGAAGCGGAGCCGCTCCTGGAGCTCCGGCGTCACGCTGGAGTACCGCTTTTGCAGGCCTTTCTCGCAGAGCTCGACGAGGTAGTCGAAGGCCTCGCGGCCGTCCGGCGTCGGGAACCGCGGCAGGTGGATGACCCCGAGCTCGATGGCGACCGAGCACCGCTCGGCGATCTCGAGCGTCGTCCGGAGCGCCTGCGGGTAGTCGGCGAAGTCCTGCGCCATCTCCGCCGGCGTCTTGAAGTAGAACTGGTCGGTGTCGAAGCGCCAGTGGTTCGGGTTGGCGAGCGTGTCCCCGGACTGGATGCAGAGGAGCGCCTCGTGCGCCCGCGCGTCCTCGTGGCGGAGGTAGTGGACGTCCCCGGTGGCGACGAGCGGGAGCCCGGTGCCCTGCGAGATCTCGGCGAGGGCCGCGTTGATCCCCTTCTGCACCTCGAGCCCCGCGTCCTGGATCTCGAGGTAGACGGACTCCCGCCCGAAGATGTCGACGAGCCGCGCCACCTCGGCCTCGGCCTCGGGGCGGTTCCCGTTCTCGAGCGCCTTCGCCACGCGGCCCGAGAGGCAGCCCGAGAGCGCGACGAGCCCCTTCGCGTGCGAGGCGAGGAGATCCCAGTCGACGCGCGGCTTGTAGTAGTAGCCCTCGAGGTAGCCGGCCGACGCGAGCTTGATGAGGTTCCCGTAGCCCTCGTTCGTCTCGGCGAGGAGCGTGAGGTGCGCGTAGCCCTTCCGCTGGATGCGCCGGTCGTCGGCGACGTAGACCTCGCACCCGAGCACCGGCTTGACGCCCGCGTCGCCCGCCTCGCGGTAGAGCTCGATCGCCCCGGCCAGCGACCCGTGGTCCGTGAGCGCGACCGCGGGCATCTCCAGCTCCGCCGCCCGCGCCGCCAGCTCCGGGATCCGGCACGCCCCGTCGAGGATCGAGTACTCGGAGTGGACGTGCAGGTGGACGAAGGGCGCTTCCGCCACGGGAAGCCCATCTTAGGGCGCGGTCCGACGACCTTCTCGACCTGCGAGCCGTGCTCTCGAGCGCCTCGACGGCCGCCGCGACCGCCTCCTCCGAGGGCGGCGAGTCCAGCGTGAGCACGAGCTCGTGGCGCTCTCGGCCGGCGCCTCCATCCGCCTGAGGATGGGCTGGAGGAGCGACGCCAACACGGCAGCTACGGCCGTGGCGCCGAGCACGCGGTAGTAGCCGGCCGCGTCCTGGATCTCCGCCCAGACGGCGACGGCGATCAGGACGGCGAGCACGACGGCAAGACCGATCGCAACCCAGTACAGCGCCCGGAGACGCCGGCTCTCCCCCTCGCGGAGCCTGGACGTCGTCGCGGCCGCCAGCGCGCCCACGCCGGCGGCAAGGCCGAGGGTGACCGCGAGCTTCATGAGCCACTCGGTGTCGGGTGCGGCCCAGAGCACGACCATGGCGACGACGAAGCCCGCCGCGGACGCGGCGATCACCGCCCAGGCGAGCGGCAGCGCCCTGTGCTGGTCGAGGAGGACACCGGCCGGCAGGGCGAGGAGGCTGGCGAGGGCGAGGAGAGCAGTCGTCCCCAGGATGCGCCCCGCCGTCGCGTCGAACTCCGCGAAGAGGAGCGTCAGGATGGCGATCGCCCCGGTGACGCAGAGCGAGACGACAAGGGCGAGCAGGAAGAGCCGCTTGCCCGAGGTCGATCGCCGGACGGTGTCCGTCATGACACAAGTTTCCGCCAAAGCCGGGTCGTCGGCATCGGCAGAATTCCCCGTCCGCCGCGGAGAACTACCGAGCGGCTTCCGAGAGGTCCCGGTGGACGCCGACCACCGACGACGACGAGCGCCACGCCCACGATCTCCGCCGGCGTCGGGATCTGGCGGAGGACGACGACGCCGATCACCGTCGCCGTCGCGGGCAGGAGCGACACGAGCAGCGCATAGGTCGCCCGCGGCATTCGCGCCATGGCCAGCTGGTCGCAGACGTAGGGGATCACCGACGAGGTGATGCCGACGCCGATTCCCGCGAGGAGCGCGAGCGGGCTCGCGAAGCGCGGGCAGCGCCGCCCAGCCCGCGAGCGGCGTGACGACGACCCAGGCGACGAGCATCGCCGCGGCGAGCCCGTCGATCCCGGCCATGGCGCCGTGCTGGGCGACACGGTGCGCGAGGACGATGTAGAGGGCGAAGAGCGCCGCGTTCGCGAAGGCGAAGGCGAGGCCGACCGGCTCCGCCTCGAGCTGGACGTTCGTGAGGAGGTAGACGCCGCCGACCGCGAGGACGAGCGCGGCCCCGTTCCGCGGCGTGCGCGCCCCGAGAGCGGCGAGCCCGATCACGGGCAGGAACTCGATCGCCGCCACCGTGCCGAGGGGGAGCCGGTCGATGGCGACGTAGAAGCAGACGTTCATCACGGCGAGGACCGCGCCCATGCTCACGACCAGCCGCGACCCGGCGGCGTCGAGGGCCGCGAGCGTCCGCCAGGGCCGCCGCCACGCGGCGAAGACCGCCGCCGCGGCCGCGATCCGGAGCCACGCGACCCCCAGGGGCGGCACGAGCGCGAAGAGGAGCACGGCGAAGGCCGGCCCCAGGTAGTGGAAGACGGCGCTGCCGACGAAGTACGCTGGCGGGCGGGACCCGGTCGACGGCCGACGACCTGCGACTCGCGCACGACGTCCATGGAGAAAGTGTTCCCGGCGGGCTACGATTCCGAAATGGACGATCGAAGGCATGAGCGCCACTACGCCTGTGGATGGAAGGAGTTCCGATCGATGGCCACCGAAACGCAGCTGATCGACGACACCAACCGTCGCATCATCGAGGAGCTCCAGGCGGAGGCGCGGCTCTCCATGGCCGAGCTCGGCCGCCGCGTGAGCCTCTCGGCACCGGCCGTCGCCGAGCGCGTCCAGCGCCTCGAGCGCGCGGGCGTGATCAACGGCTACCACGCCGCCGTCGACCCGAAGGCGATCGGCTACCCGCTCGCCGCGGTCGTCCGCGTCCGTCCCCTCTCACGGCAGCTGCACAAGATCCCGGAGGTCGCGCGCGAGATCCCCGAGGTCGTCGAGTGCTACCGGATCACGGGCGAGGACTGCTTCTTCGTCAAGCTCCACCTCCGCGCGATGGAGGACCTCGAGCCGATCCTCGACCGCTTCGTCCTCTACGGCCAGACGACGACCTCGATCATCCACTCGGCACCCGTCGGCCCACGCTTTCTCCCCGTCGAGGAGGGCGCTATTCTCCGGTCCGAAAGGGGGTGAATCGATAGCCACCAAGGAAGAGAAGCTCGAGATGGAAGGCGAGGTCGTCGAGGCCTTCCCGAACGGCATGTTCAAGATCAACCTCGACTCGGGGCACGAGGTTCTCGGCTACACGGCCGGCAAGATGCGCCGCTACCGCATCAAGATCTTCCCCGGCGACCGCGTGAAGGTCGAGCTCTCCCCGTACGACCTCACCCGCGGCCGCATCGTCTACCGCTACCGCTAGCGGCGTACGTCAGAAAAGATATACTCGACGTATGACGCCCGGTCGGCTGCTCCGTGAGGCCCGCCGCCGGCACGGCGTGACCCAGGAGCAGCTCGCCGCACGCGCGGGCACCTCCCAGGCGGCCATCTCGCGCATCGAGCGCGACGTCGTCTCGCCGTCGGTGAGCACCCTCGCGAGCCTCCTCGACCTCCTCGGCGAGGAGCTCGAGCTGTCCGCGAGCCCGATCGACTACGGGCACGACCGGACGCTGATCGAGGCGAATCTCCGCTTCGCACCCGAGGATCGCATCCGTCGGCAGGCGGAGTGGTCACGCGGGATGAGGGAGCTCCAGCTCAGTGGCCGACGCTGAAGAGCCGTTCGATCCGGTCCCGCTCCTCAAACGCTCGCGGACGCCGGCATCGATTTCGTCGTCATCGGAGGAGTGGCCGGTGGGGTTCACGGCTCGTCGCTCTCGACCTACGACGTCGATTTCGCCTACAGCCGCGAGCAGGAAAACCTCGAGAAGCTCGCGGCGCTCCTGGGCTCTCTCGATGCCAAGCTCCGCGGCGCGCCGGCCGACGTGCCGTTTCTCCTCGACGCGAAGACACTGGCCGCCGGAGCGAACTTCACCTTCACGACCACGATGGGATCGGTCGACCTCCTCGGGGATCCCGCTGGGGCTCCTCCCTACGAGCGGTTGCGGAGGGCCGCCACTGTGATCGATGTGCAAGGGCGTCCGTCCGTGTGGCTTCACTCGACCACCTGATCGCGATGAAGGAAGCGGCCGGGCGGCCGAAAGACCAAGCTCCAGGCGACCGAGTACCGGGCGATCTCGGACGAGCTCAGGGCGCCGAGAGACGACTGAGCCGCTCGAGGCCGACGTCGAGGGTCTCGTCCGCGGTCGCGAGCGAGATGCGCGCCCAGCCCGCTCCCTGCGCGCCGAACCCCTCCCCCGGCGCGACCGCGACCCGCTGCTCGACGAGGAGGCCTTCCGGCGTGAGGCCCTCCGGGAGCCGCCACCAGACGTAGAAGGTCGAGTCCGAGCGCGCGCCGGGCAGCACGGCGAGGACGCGATCGCGGCGCCGCTCGTAGAGGGCGCGCCGCTCCTCCACCGTCTCCTGCGGCCCCGTGAGCGCGGCCACTCCCGCCTCCTGGACCGGCCGGAAGACGCCCGCGCGCACGTGGTCTCCGAGGAGGTTCACCCGCTCGACGATCTCCGCGTTCCCGACGACGAAGCCGAGCCGCCAGCCGGCCATCCCGTAGCTCTTCGACATGGAGAAGAGCTCGACGCCGACCTCGCCGCGCGCCCGGCTCGGCGAGGAAGCTCCTCGGCTCGAGGCCGTCGAACACGAGATCGGCGTAGGCGAAGTCGTGGACGACGGCGGCGCCGGTCTCCGCCGCGTAGGCGACGGCCCCGGCGAAGACGCCCGGCGGCGCCGACGCCGCGCACGGGTTCGAGGGGTAGTTGAGGTAGAGGGCGGCGACGCCGTCTCGCGGGACATCGGCCAGCTCGGGCGCGAAGCCGGCGTCGGGGTCGAGCGGCACGCGCAGCTCGCGCGCGCCCGCGAGCGCGACACCCGACGTGTAGTCGGGGTAGCCCGGGTCGGGGAGCACGATCGCGTCCCCGCGCCCGGCGAGGCAGAGCGCGAGCTCGACGATGGCGGTCTTCGTCCCGGGGACGACCGCGACCTCCCGCTCGGGGTCGAGCTCGACGCCGTAGACGTCCCGGTAGCGGGCCGCCACCGCCTCCCGGAGCTCCGGGATCCCGCGGAAGGGCGGGTAGCCGTGCGCCGCCGGGCCACGTGCCGCCGCCGCGAGCGTCTCGACCACGTGCGCGGGCGGCGGCACGTCCGGGTTCCCCCGGCCGAGGTCGACGAGCGGCTCCCCCTCCTCCGCGGCCGCGGCGGCGACGCGCGCCAGGAGCCGCATGAAGTACTGCTCGGGGAGCCGCTCGAGACGGTCGGGCCGCGCGCGCACGGCTAGGCCATCGCCGTGCGCGCCTTCTCGAGGTCGTCGGCGCCGATCACGAGCCGCGTCCCCGTCGCCAGGTACACGAGCTCGAGGTTGACGCCCGCCTCGGCGATCCGGCGGAGCAGCTCGCCCGCCGCCCCGGGCCGGTCCTCGACCTCGGTCACGATCACCTCGCGGTCGGCCACGACCTCGTGCCCCGCGTCCACGAGCGCCTTGCGCGCCCCTGCGGCGTCCTCGACGAGCAGGTGCACCTGCCCGGCCGTCCCCGCCGGGTAGGCGCAGATCCCGTCGATGTTGACGCCCGCCGCGCCGAGCGCCTGGCAGGCGCCGGCCAGCACGCCGGGGCGATCCTCGAGCCGGACGGTGAGATCCGTCGTCATCGCTTCACCTCCTCACGGCACGAGCCCGAAGACGGTCGCGGGCGAGCCCGATCCGCCCTCGTTCCGGACGCCGCCGACGACGATCCAGCCGCCGTTCGCGGGCATCTGCTCCAGGCCGCCCATGTTCTCGATGTGGATGCGGTGCCCCTGGAGGAGGAGCGTGTTCGTCGCGTACGACGTGTCGGAGCCCGGGTCGACGCCGTGCGTGTCGATCCCGAGGCCGCCGAGCTCGCCGGTTGTCGATCAGCCACTGCGTCGCCTCCACCGAGATGCCCGGGAAGTGCATGACGCCGTCCGCGTCCTCGTTGAAGAACGCCGTCGGGATCGTCCCAGCGCTCCTGCCACCCCGTCCACATGACGACGACCGCGTTTCGCGGGATGCGCCCGTGCTTCCGCTCGAACCGCTTGAGGTCGGCGACCGTGAGCGCGTAGTCGGGATCCTTCGCCGACTGCCGCCGCGCGTCGACGATGGCGGCCGGGTGGAAGAAGTCCTCCGGCGCCATGTCCTCCGCGCAGCGCTCGCCCGCGTTGAAGTGGCACGGCGCGCCCCAGTGCGTGCCCGAGTGCTCGCCGATCGTCATCTTGTTGAGCTTGAAGCCGTCGTTCTCGACGGTGAAGAGCGTCTCCAGCTCGAACGGCGGGTCGCCGGGGAAGATCGGCATCCCGACCGTGTTCACGTGGCTCAGGAAGACGACCTTGCTGAACCCGAACGGCCCGTGCGAGCGGTTGCCGTGGGCGGACGCCGAGTGCGAGCCGTCGCCGGCGACCGCGAACCCCACCCCGGCCGCGACCGCCGCGACCGAGGTGAGCAGGACGACGCGCGCGATCCATCTCATGGGAGCCTCCTTGTCTCGGGAGTGCCGGTCTACCAGTCACGCCCCCGCCCGGTCAATCCGGCGCAGGCGTCGTCTCCCGCTAGACGGCGCGGAGCTCGACGAACCCGGCCGCCGCGAAGTCGCCGTCGAAGGCGAGAGCCTCGCGGATCCCCAGCGCGCGCATGAGCGCGAAGCTCGTCGCGTCCACGAACGAGTACGGACGCTCGTCGTGGCGGCGGAGCCACTCGACGGCTTCGCGCTCGAGTGACTCGCTCACGAACGCGAGCTGGAGGCGTGGAGTGGCCTCGGCCATCTCCAGGAACGCGACCCCGTCTCGATGCCCGCCGCGCGCGCGGAGAAACGTCCACGTCTCGCCGCGCACGTGGTTGCTCGTGACGAGCGGCGACTGCCTGTGCCCGTCGAGGAGCCTGAGCGCCTCGTCGTGCCGCCCATCGCGCCGAAGGCGCAGCGCGATCCAGAACGACGTGTCGACGAAGATCACTCGTGCTCGCGGGGCCCGTAGAGGAACTCGTCGATGTCCTCCACGGGCTCGGCATCGCTCCCACCGACGAACTCCCACAGCGGATCCTCGTGCAGCGGGGGGAGCGGCGCCAGGCGCTCGCGCACATAGCGACGGATCAGCGCAGCTTTCGACACGCGCTCGCGCCGGGCCTGCCGGCCGAGGGCCGCGTCGAGGTCCTCCTCGATCATGATCTGGAGCCGCTTCACGAGCTCAGGTTACATCACATCGCCGAAGTGATGTAACAACTCGCTCCGGAACGAGATACCGACCTGCTCGCTCGCTAGTCTCGCCGGCGTGGCGAGCGAGGACATCGTCGCGGGTCTCAACCCGGAGCAGCGCCGCGCGGTCGAAGCCGTGCGCGGGCCCGTGTGCATCCTCGCGGGCGCAGGCTCGGGCAAGACGACCACGATCACGCGGCGAATCGCCAACCAGGTCGCGACCGGCACGTTCGCGCCGGGCGAGATCCTCGCCGTCACCTTCACCGACAAGGCGGCGACCGAGATGCGCGAGCGGCTCGCGCGGCTGGGCGCGCACGGCGTTCCGGCACGCACGTTCCACGCGGCCGCGCTGGCCCAGCTTCGCCACTTCCGGGGAGAGGAGCTCGGCGAGCTCCTGCCCACGAAGGCGCCCGTCCTCCTCCCCATCGCGCGAGCCCTCCCGGTGCCGTTCCGGTTCCGCCCGCTCGCCGACCTCGCCACCGAGATCGAGTGGGCGAAGAACCGCCGCCTGACCCCGCAGACGTACCGCCGCTCGCTCGGCGACCACGAGCCGCCCGTCCCGCCCGACCTGATGGAGCGCGTCTTCCGCACGTACGAGGAGCGCAAGGCCGCGGGTGGCAGGATCGACTTCGAGGACCTCCTCGAGCTCGCCGTGCGCACGTACGACGAGGATCCGGAAGCGCTCGCCGCCTTCCGGGCGCGGTACCGCGCCTTCACCGTCGACGAGTACCAGGACGTCAACCTCCTCCAGCAGGAGCTGCTCGAGCGCTGGGTCGGCGACCGCGACGACCTCTGCGTCGTCGGCGACGACTACCAGTCGATCTACTCGTTCACGGGCGCGACGCCCGAATATCTCCTGGGGATGCCGGCGCGGTTCCCGGAGGCGCTCGTCGTCCGGCTGGAGGAGAACTACCGCTCCACGCCGGAGATCCTGGAGCTCGCCAACCGCCTCGTGCCGCAGCTGGGCGGGTCGGAGAAGGTGCTGCGGGCGGCGCTGCCGGGTGGCGCGGAGCCGGTGGCGGCGGTCCAGCCGGACCGCCTGAGCGAGGCCTCGTTCCTCGCCGGCGAGGTCCGACGGCTGCACGGCGAGGGCGTCCCCTACGAGGCGATGGCCGTCCTCTACCGGCTGAACGCGCGCTCGGAGGACTACGAGGAGGCGCTCGCGCTCGCCGCGATCCCGTTCCAGGTACGAGGCGGGGCGTTCATCCGCCGGCCGGCCGCGCAGCGGACGATCCGGCTGCTGCGCGGACGGCCCGATGCCTCCGCCGTGGGCGCCGTCGCCGAGGCGGTGCGCAAGCAGGGCTGGACGGCCCGCCCGCCGGGTGGCCTGGGCGACGAGGAGCTGACCCGCCAGGCGGACCTCTCACGCCTGCTCGCCCTCGCCGAGCAGCTCGGGCCCGAGGCGACCGTCGCGGACTTCCTCCGGGACCTCGAGGAGCGCTTCGGCGCGGAGACCGAAGGACGGGGCGTCCACCTCCTCACCTACCACCGTGCGAAGGGCCTCGAGTGGGACGCGGTGTTCCTCCCGCGGCTCGAGGAGAAGGAGCTTCCGTACAGCAAGGCCGCCGACGGCGACCGCCTCGCCGAGGAGCGACGCCTCTTCTACGTCGGCCTCACGCGCGCCAAGCGGTGGCTCACGCTCACGTGGACGGCCGGCGCGAAGCCGAGCCGGTTCCTCACGGAGCTGGGCGTCGTCGGCCCGGAGCCGGCGAAGGCGGCCAAGCGGGAGTCGACGCCCGAGTTCGAGGCGCTGCGGCGCTGGCGGGCCGAGCGCGCGAAGGCGGACGCGGTGCCGGCGTACGTCGTCTTCCACGACTCGACGCTGCACGAGATCGCCGCCCGCCGACCCTCGACGCGAGGAGAGCTGAGCGCAGTCCCCGGCATCGGCCCGGCGAAGCTCGAGCGCTACGCGGACGACCTGCTGGCGACGCTGGCAAGCCTCGCCGCCTGACTACCCCTCGGTCACAACCCGTACTGTCCAGGGGCGATGCACCTCCTGTTCCTCGACGAGAGCGGGAAGCTCGACCAGGGCGGCATCTTCGCGCTCGGCGGCATCGCCGTCCGCGACCGCGACTGGCCCGGGCTCAAGGAGCGCTGGCAGGAGACGCTCCGCGCGCACGGCTGGCCGCTCGACCGCGAGGTCAAGTGGCACGGGATCCGCAAGGGCGAGGTGCCCGACGCGCTCGCCGACGCCGTCTTCGACTCGCTCGCGGGAGCGCCGTTCACGGCGTACGTCGTCGTCATGGACCTCGACGCCGGGCCGGAGGTCTTCCCGCCCGCCGAGCACGCCTTCTTCCGCTCGCCCGAGGACGTCTACGGCACGGCCCTCATGTTCCTCGCCGAGCGCTTCCACCACCTGCTCGTCGAGGAGGACGACTTCGGGATCATCGTCGTCGACAGCCGCTTCCGCGAGGAGGACGCGCGCCTTCGGCGCTTCTTCGGCGACCTGGCCGAGGAGGGGACGCCGTACGTGAAGCTCGGCCGCATCGTCGAGGGCCTCTTCCTCGGCCCGAGCCACTACTCGATCGGCCTCCAGTGCGCCGACCTCGTCGTCGCCGTGACCGCGGCCGGCCAGCGCGGGATCGGGCAAGGCAGCGGCTACTTCAAGAAGCTCCTCCCCCGCTTCGCGCGGCATCCGGCGACCGGCGAGCTCGCCGGCGTCGGGCTCAAGCGGTTCCCGGAGGCGGAGCCGCGCGACCGCGGCGAGCACCACCTGTTCTGAGCGCTCAGTCGTCGAGCGAGACGAATCCGGGTCGATCAGAAGTCGTCCCGCGACCGGGCCCCGTCCGACCTGCAGGACTGGTCCGGCGCGGCCATCTTGAGCGAGGAGAGCAGCGTGGGCACGATGGAGGCATGTTCGGTCGGCAGCCAGCACCTGAACCTGCCTTGACGCGGGACGAAGTGCTCGACATCTTCGGCGGGCTCGCCGACATCCACGCGAACACGCTCGAGATCCTGCGTATTCTGCGGGAGGAGGACGATGAAGAAGAGAACACCTGAGGATCGCGCCCGCAGCGAGGAGATCGGCCGCCGACTCCGAGAGCGCGTCGCGCGCATCGAGGCCGAGCTCGCGGAGAAGGGCAAGGAGCCCCGCCGCCGACGCCGGCGGGTCTTCGGGCTTCTAGCGCTCTGACCGAGCCGCCTCGGCCATCTCCACGAACCGGCAGAGCGCGTTCACGCAGCCGCATCTGCTCCACGGTCTTGCAGCTCGTCTCGAGGAGCCTCGGGCTCGCCACGACGTACGCCAGGCACTTCGCCCGCGAGACCGCGACGTTCAGCCGGTTGCGGGAGAAGAGGAAGTCGAGGCCGCGGGGGACGTCCTCGCCCGACGAGCTCGCCATCGCGAAGAACGACACCGTCGCCTGCTGGCCCTGGAACTTGTCCACCGTGCCGACCCGCACGTCCTCGGGAAGCGTGCTCCCGCAGCAGACGCACGTGCGCGTTGTACGGGGCGACGACGATGAAGTCGTCGTAGGCGAGCGGCCGCTCGACCCCGTCCTCGACGTACGGCGTCCCGACGAGGCGCTCGATCTCGGCGCGCACCGCCTCGGCCTCCTCGGGTGATGCCTGGCTGTGCGCCTGGTGCGGGACGGCGAGGAAGCGCACGCCGTTCCCCGCTGCGATCGAGCGCGTCGAGGTGACCGTCCGCCGGCTCGAGGCGCCCCTCGTAGAACGTCTCCGAGATGTACGCATTCACCTCCGGCCGCAGCCGCCAGGTGTGCTCGAGGAAGAGCCCGCGGTCGGGCGGCACGGTCTCGGCGTCGCCGAGCAGGTGACCGAGCACGGACGCCTCCGCGCCCGGCGGGTGCGAGCCCTGCGAGACCTGCGGGAGCTGGTTCGGGTCGCCGAGAAGGACGAGGTTTCGCGCCGCCGTGCCGACGGCGATCGCGTCGGCGAGCGAGAACTGCCCGCCCTCGTCCACGAAGAGCGTGTCGATGTGCTGGTCCAGCTCCTCGCGCGCGAACAGCCAGGACGTTCCCGCGACCAGCTGGAGCTCCGGGTCGAGCATCGCGTCGTTCGAGTCGGTCGGCTCGACGAACCGGCCCTCGTACCGGCCCTCGCCGCTCCCCTTCTTCCGACCCCGGAACTCGTAGCCCTCCTCGATCGCCGCCTCCTCGAGGTCGTCGAGGAACTTGTGGATCGCCTTGTGGCTGAGCGCCGTCACGCCGACCCGCCGACCCGCTCGCATGAGCGCGAGAGCCGCGCGCGCGCCGCTCCACGTCTTGCCGGAGCCGGGCGGGCCCTGCACGAAGAGATAGCTCCGGTCGAGGCTGAGCGCGGCCTCGGTGAGCGTGCCGTCCAGCCTCGCCTTCGGCGGCCGCCGCTCGAGGATCTCGACCGCGGCCGGGTACCGCTCCCGATTCTCTGCGAAGCGGAGGAGCGCGGCGCGCTGCGGCTTCGCGACCAGCGGCATCGGCGGGATGAGCGCGGTCGGGAGCGCCTCCTCCGCCTGCTCGCTTCCCCAGCGGAGCTGGAGCTTCCCGTGCTCGTCGTCGACGACGACGTCGAACCCGCGCTCGGTCTTCGGGTCGACGCCGCCCCCGTGGATCTTGTGCTCCTGCGCCTCGAAGCGGAACGGGTACCACCAGGACCGCTTGAGCTTGTACGGGTCACCGTCCGGCACGAGCCCACCGAGGGTGTTCCTGTTCGCGACGAGCTCCTCGTCGTCGAGCCCGCGGTGGAAGAAGTACTCCCACCACTGCGGCCGCTCCTCGCGCTGGTGGTAGTCGAGGAGGTGCGCGAGGAGCCAGTCGGGATCGCCCTCCTCCGCGTCGGCGAGGAGCGCGTCGCGGACGCGGGCCCGCTCGGCGTCGCGCTCCTCCGCCTCCTCGCTCCGCTCGCGCTCCTCCGGCGGGAGCCGCCACGGCATGGCGGCGGGCCGCCGGCCGAGCAGCCAGCGATGGAGCTCGTAGAGCGAGAGGCAGTCCTCCTCGTTGTAGTCGCGGATCCCTTCGAGGAGCGTTTCGTCGCCGGTCTCGAGCCACGTCTCGAACGCGTTCACCGAGTCGCCCCCGCCTCCGACGACGGCGTGGCGCTCGAAGCCGAAGAGCTTCTCGACCTCCTTGATCGAGTAGCTCGGCACCGACGCGCGCAGCGCCTGCTTCGTCACGCGGAAGAGGTCGACGAGCACCTCGCCGCGGAGCAGGTCGTCGATCTCCTCCTCGCGGGTCCCGTGCTCGCCCATGAGCCGCGAGAGCGCGGTGCGCTCGTAGGGCGCGTAGTGGTAGACGTGCATGCCCGGGAAGCGGCGCCGGCGCTCGACGATGTGGTCGACCAGCTGCTCGAAGCCGCGCCGCTCGGCGTCGCGGTCGCGCGCCCAGATGGGCACGTACCGCGGCGCGCCGTCCTCGCCGAGCTCGATCCAGCCGAAGAGGTACTCGAGCCCGCGCCCCGGCTCGAACCACGGGTCGCCCTCGAGGTCGAGCCAGATGTCGCCGTCGTTCGGCTCCGGCATGAGCGCGAAGCCGCGGTCCGGCTCCTCGGGGAGGTGCTCGATCTCGTGCTCGCCCGTGCGGCGGTGCTGGAGCTGGAGCCGCGCCTGGTGGTGGAGCCGCTCGAAGGTGGAGGCGCGCATGCTCCCGACCTTCGTGTCCGGGTCGGCCTCGGCGAGCGCCTCGAGCGTCGTGATTCCCGCGGCCGTGAGCCGCTCGACCTGGAGCCGCGAGACGCCGGCGACGAGCGTGAGGTGGTCGTCCTCGGCCCAGCGCTCCTTGCAGAGCGCGAGGAAGTCGCAGAGCCCGCAGTGGTCGACCGGGTAGGGGTAGGTCGCGCGCCGCCGCTCGACCGCGTCGAGGAACCGCGCCCGGAGCCGGCGGTAGTAGGCGAGGAAGTCGTCCGGGCCGGAAGGACTCGCGCTCCCCGAGCCCGGTGACGACGTGCATCTCCTGCGGGCCAGTGACCCTGGATCCGCGCGAGCTGCTCGGTGTAGAAGCAGAGCTGGAGCACGTGCTGCGGCTTGGCGTGGCGGGCGAGCTTGGTGTCGACGACCTCGTAGCCGCCGTCGGCGAGCCGCTCGATGAAGTCCGCGAACCCGCGCCAGGTGCCGTCGGTGAGGCACGGCCTGGTAGACGACGTCGGCGCCTCTGCGGATCGCTTCCTCGGTCGCCCGGGCGGCGCGCCTCCCAGTCGTGCTCGAAGACGATCGTCGTGACCTCGCGGCCCTGCTCCTCGGAGCCGCGCGAGGTAGCGCGCCTCGTGCTCCTCCCCCTTGCCGCTGGATGAGGTCAGCGTGCGGGTTGTGCCGGAAGGGCTTGTCGAGCTCGCCGCGCGCGACGGCGAGCTGGAGCGTCGTCAGGTGCTCGCACGCCAGGAAGGCGTTGAGATCGGTGGGCGAGAGGACAAGACCGCCGTCGCGAGAGTGCATTGACCGCCCATGGTTCCAACTTTCTCTAGGATCAGCGGCCGGCGCGCGCCGCGCCGGCCGAGGCGCCCGGGACTCGGCGTCCTGCTCCTCGATCTTGCGACGAAACGAGTCGTCCTCTTCAGTCGACGTGTCACCTTCGCCGTAGTCAGGGTCGACCTCAGAGCCCAGATCCACATCGACTTCGCGCAGCGGGAACTTGGAACGCCCGACGGGCCACGTCGATGAGGGTATCCCGCTACTCGCGCACCGCCCAGATGTCCTTTGCAGCAGGAGTGTGACTCTTTGTCCACATCGACGCTGTTCGCGCGACCGGCCTCAGACGGACCCATAGGTCTTCGGGCACGCTGCCGACTAGGTAGACGTCTTCGGAACCACTGACCTGAATTCCCAGGGCGTCCGCTGGAAGCGCTGCGATCGTAGACGTGGAAGGCAAAGCCTGCGAGCCTTCGCCGACCGGTTACATCCCGCCCGTAGGCGCGCGAGGAACCGTGTCAGAAGTACTCCTCGTCAATCGACATGAGGCGTAGCAACTCGTCCCAATCCGACTCTCCCGCCCGGTTGAGGCGAGACAGCGAGTCGGTGAGCTTCGGCTTCGCCTCGACCAGCAGCAAGTACCGCGCGGTGGCAGCCAAATGTCGAGCTCGTCGCGAGGGCCCTTGACATCGCCAACCTTGGGGAAGATGCAGACCTTGAAGCGCGTGTCCGTGCCGCTCGGGGGCGACGCGCAAACGATCTCAGCACCATGCTCCCGAAGGAACTCGATGGATGCGTTGTAAACGTCGAACTCGGTTCCAAAGGAGGACGCCATGGCGGCTCGGACCTCGCCGCGGCGTAACGTCTCCCTCTCCGAGCTAGGGCATGCCAAGATGCGCCCCGCGTCCGCGACGCCACGCGCCGTACCACGACGATCCCGTCGGCGAGCACGATCACATCCGCGATGGCGCTGCCGGGGTGGAAGGCGGCCTGCGGGGGTGATCGTCCGGGGCCGATCGGACGGGCGTGATCGCAGGCCGTCCGGGCCGAGCGGTACGAGGAATTCGCGTCTGATCGCGGGACGTGGTCTCAATAATGCGGCGTCGATCTCACCCCGTCAGGCGCAACAGCATCGTGCCGTAGCTCAGGCCGCGTGTGTTCAAGGTAGGTTCCGTGCTTGTGGCCGTCGGGGTTCGAAGGTGATTACGGGAGAGTCGTCTGACTAACGTCACGTTCGCCGCGAAGAAGGGTCGAGGATAGATCCCCGTCGGGAAGTGTTGCTGCGGAAGAGAGTGAGGCCTTCTCGCGCAGTAGCGATGGTCCGTAGACACGCCGGGTCGGCTTCGCTCGCACGCTGTTCTTGACTCGGGCGTGCCGACGGTAGCACCGTCCAGTCCTCTCGGATGTCGCCCACGAGGGGCCGTGACCAGATCCCGGCGTATCGCGAGTCGTCGACAAGGGAACAGTAGTGCACCCCGCGTCCACACTCGGGTTGATTGCCGGTCAGACAGGTTTGCAGGGGGTTCGTGGTCTCTCAACGCTGGCGCTCAGCCCTCCATTTCCCCGCCGAGAGCTAGTGGTAAGGAAGGGGTGAGCGTCAACCGCTCTGGCATCACCCCCGGGACGCATTCGCACGACGAGACGCTGGCAGGCGCACCGAAGCTCCTCGACGGGCTGGAGCGCACGGCAGGCGGAGCCCTCGGTCGGCCTCGGCGAGGAACGTGCGCCTCTAGGCGCGCGGCCTCCTCGGCTCCGGGCTCGAGCTGGACGGGGAGCTCGTCCAGCTCTCGGCCTTCACGACCTAGGCGTTCGGCCATCTACCCCTCTGAGGGCGGCGGGGCATCGCGGCAGCCCGCGCAGCCGCCGGCGCGGTCCGACCGCGCAGCCACTCCGCGAGGTGCTCGACGCCCATGATCCAGACGCCTTCGCGGCGGTGGGGCTGCGTCGTCGCGCTGCAGGAGGCAGAGGACCGGCGTCACCCAGCCGCCGACCTCGCCGTGGAGCCACGCGGAGTGGTGGCGGGCGCGGCCGAGGTGCTCCATCCGGTAGGCGCGGTTGCGCGTCTCGATGAGGTAGGCGCCCTTCTCGCTCTGGACGAGCGAGGCGACCCAGCGGCCGCCGGGGCCGAGAACCTCGTGCTCGACCGTCCAGCCCTCGGTGCGAAGGCGGTCGAGGACGCTGCGCACGGGCTCGTCGTCGACGCCGAGGCCGAGCTTCTCGTTGCCGGTGGCGATGGCGTCCATGACGTCGTCGCGGTAGAGGAGGAGGACGATCGCCGCGAGCGCGAGCACGGTGATGACGCCCTGGGTCGCGTCCACCAGGCCGGTGAAGACGGCGAGCATGATGAGGCCGTCCACCGCCAGGAAGGTGAGCGCGAGGGCGATGGCGTCCAGGGTCGCGCGGCGGGGGGAGGCCCTTCCTACAGCGGGCATGACCCCTCTATCGGCCGCTCCGGCCCGCTTGCTTAGAGCGGATTCAGGTCTTGTCGGCGGCGAGCGGGACGAGCTCGAAGCGGTCGACGTCGACGAGCCCGCGGTCGGTGATCTTCAGGCTGGGGATCACCGAGAGGGCGAGGAACGCCAGCGTCTGGAAGGGCGCCGGGTACTCGCAGCCGAGCGCGCGCGCGGCCTCGACGCAGGCCTCGCTCGCCTCGACGACCTCGGCCAGGGGCGCCTCCGAGAGGAGCCCGGCGATCGGCAGCGGCAGCTCGGCCTGGACGCCGCGGCTCTCGATGACGACGATGCCGCCGCCGAGCTCGGCGAGCCGCTGGACGGCGCGCGCCATGTCGCCGTCGTCGGCGCCGACGACGACGATGTTGTGGGCGTCGTGGGCGATCGTCGAGGCGATCGCGCCGCGCTGGAGGCCGAAGCCGCGCACGAAGCCGAGGCCGATGCGCCCAGTGGAGAGGTGACGCTCGACGACGGCGATCTTGAGGAGGTCGCGGCCGGGATCCGACACGGCGAGCCCGCGCTCGACGCGCGGCTCCTCGGCGAGCGACTCGGTGACGATCTGCCCCTCGACGAGGCCGATCACGCGCGCCTCGCCGCCCTCCCAGGGGATGCGGAAGTCGTTGACGGCAACCGGCTGGACGTGGACGGTCGACTTCACCCACTCGGGGACGTCGACGCGCTCGATCTCCCCCACCGGCTTCCCCGCCTTGAGGACGAGCTCGGGCTCGAACGACTCGAGGTCGGGGAGGAGCAGGACGTCCGCCTGGTAGCCGGGCGCGAGCGCGCCGAGGTGCCTGAGGCCGTGCCAGAGGCAGGGGTTGAGCGTCGCCATCATGAGCGCGTCCTCGGGCGCCGTCCCCCGCGCGACGGCGTCGCGCACCATCGAGTTGACGTGGCCGTCCTCGGCGATGTGCTCGGGCTCGCGGTCGTCCGTGCAGAACGCGAGCCGGTGCGGCCCGAACTCCTCGACGAGCGGCAGGAGCGCCTCGAGGTTGCGCGCGGCGGTCGCCTCCCGGATGAGGACCCAGAGGCCGGCGCGCAGGCGCTCGCGCCCCTCCTCGGCCGTGTAGCACTCGTGGTCGGAGCCGATGCCGGCGGCGGCGTAGGCCTGGAGCTCCTTCCCGAGGACGCCCGGCGCGTGGCCGTCCACGTGCGAGGCGGGGAGCGCGAGCTTCTCGAGCTCGTGCGGGTCGCCGGAGATGACGCCGGGGAAGTTCATCATCTCGGCGAGGCCGATCACGCGCCGGCGGCGGAGGAGCCCCTCGAGGTCACCGGGCACGAGCGCCCGGCGCGGCGACTCGAACACCGAGGCGGGCACGCAGGAGGAGGCCATGAAGAAGACGTCGAGCGGCACCTGCGCGCAGAGGTCGGCGAGCCAGTGGACGCCGTCCGTGCCGAGGACGTTGGCGATCTCGTGCGGGTCGGCGACGACGGCGGTCGTCCCCAGAGGCAGCACGAGCCGCGCGAACTCGTCGACGAGGAGCTTCGTCGACTCGAGGTGCATGTGCGCGTCGACGAAGCCGGGGACGACGTACTTCCCGCCGGCGTGGATGACCTCCTTGCCGGCGTACTCGCCGAGGCCGGCGACGTAGCCGTCGCAGATCGCGACCTCGGTCTCGAGCCACTCGCGCGTGAAGGCCGAGAAGACCTTGCCCCCCTCGATGACGACGTCGGCGAGCTCGTCGCCGCGGGCCACCGCGAGCCGTCGCGCGAGATCCGGCACAGCGCGACGATAGCGGCCGCGGATCGGGGCCCACAAGTAACAGACTGTTACTTGTGTGGGCTAGGCGGCGGGCGCCGTGAGCGGCTCGCCGTAGGCGTCGCCGAGCGCCGCGTCGATCTCGCTCTCGAGGGCGACCTGGAAGCGGATGCGGCCGCGGACGGCCTCGCGCACGGCCTCCATCCCGGCGTCGTCGGTCGGATCGGCGATGGCGATGAGGAGCGCGCTGCCCGCGAACCCGTACGCGATCGCCTTGTGCCGGCGGGCGACCGCCTCGGGGAGCTTGTCGACGGCCTCGTCGGCGAGGTCGAGCTTGGCGAGGTCGATGTAGTCGAGCTTCTCCTGCTCGGCGAGCAAGCGCGCGAGGTCGGCCTCGCGGATCCAGCCGTGGGCGAGCATGACCTCGCCCAGGCGCCGGTCGGTCTCCTGCGCCTCGACCAGCGCGTCGCGCACGACGGCAGGGCGCGCGATCCCGTCGCGCACGATGAGGCTTCCGAGAGGCAGATCCCGCAGGTTCACCGACGACGCCTTTCCGCTTCTGAGCGTAGATTGCGGCCCAAACGGCGGGGATCACTCGGAGGGGTGATTGCCCCGAGTCAACGCTCGCTCTCGCAGCCGATCCCATCCCCGCCGCCGTCGAAGTGGTGCGGGTCGCGGCCGACGACGCGGAAGTCCGTGTACGGGACGTCGGCGCAGTCGAGGTCGGGCGGAGGCGGCGGGATGCAGACGCCGGGGTAGGACGGGTCGCACCGGCCGCTGGAGGCCCTGGCGGGCCGGGCGCTCGTCTCGACGCCCGCCTCGGGGTCGAGTCGCGTTCCCGGACAGGCTCCCCAGAGGCCTCGTCGCGCCGCCTTCGCGCGCCGGGCTGCGGCCAGGAGCCGGTCGGCGTAGCGACCGCGGTCGCCCTCGAAGAACCACACGCTCGCCGCGCCACGGCGGACGAGCTCGAGGTTGACGTTCCTCCCGGAGCGGTGGACGTAGCGGAGGAGGCGGCCGTAGCGGTCGACCCGGTCGAGGGCCGGGTCGGCCTCGAGGCTGATCCTCGCGCCGGGCGGAAGCATCCCGCGAGCATTCGGGCCGACGCGCGCGCGTAGCACTCGCCTTCGGCGAGCTCGGGGGTGTCGATCTGGACGAGTCGCACGCGCCGCCCGTTCCGGAGCGCGAGGGTGTCGCCGTCGATCACGGCCGCGACGGTGGCGGCCTTCCCCGAACGGGCGGGTCGGCGTGCTCGGCGGCGCCTCGCCGGTCGTGGCGTCTGTTGGCGTCGGCTGGGGCGCTCTCCTGCTCGCTCGAGCAGGCCGCCAGTGCGAGGGCGAGGGCGAGCACAACGGCCAGGCGGGCCACGCCGCGATTCTCACCCTTCGGGGAGTTGTCCGCCCCGCAATGCCGACGCACACTGAGAGCCGGGAGATCTGCGGCAATGGTGGTTCACGTCTCCAACCCTGCGTTCGTCCACGACCTGCTCGCGTCGCTCAAGCGCGCGAACTACAGCGCCTCGCAGACGGGCGAGTCCACGGTCGAGGTGGCGCCTCCGACGGCTGCAACGGCCGAGCAGGCGATGCTCCACCTCGGCTTCTACCTCGCCAACTGGCGCGCGCGGCACCCCGGGATCGTCGCGGACATCGAGCGCTAGCGGAGCCACGCGCTCCGTAGAATCGGCGGCGTGCGCGCCGCAGTCGTCAGCGAGGTCGGCAAGATCCCCGAGCCCGGGGAGGCGCCCGATCCCGTACGCGGCGAGGGCGAGGCGCTCGTCGCGGTCGAGGCGGTGCCGCTCAACCCGATCGACATCAACGTCGCCGCCGGACGCTTCTACGGCGGGCACCCGCCCGTCCCCTTCGTCGCCTGCTCGGAGGTGGTCGGCCGGGTGCTCGAGGGCGAGACGCTCGCGGCGGGGACGCTCGTCTGGGCGCACGGCGCCGGCATGGGCACGAGACGCAACGGCGGGCTCGCCGAGCGCATCGCCGTGCCCGAGGACGCGCTCTTCCCGCTTCCGGACGACGTCGACCCCGCCCTCGCCGGCGCGCTCGGCGTCGCGGGCCTCGCCGGGTGGCTCCCGGTCGCCGTCCGGGCGCCCGTCCGCGACGGCGAGACCGTCCTCGTCCTCGGTGCGACCGGCACGGTGGGGCTCGTCGCGATGCAGGGCGCGCGCGTGCTCGGCGCGGGCCGCGTGGTGGCGGCGGGCAGGCGGCCGGAGGCGCTCGAGCGCGCCGCGCGCCTGGGCGCCGACGCGACCGTGGCGCTCGAAGGCGACGTCGAGGAGATGGCCGCCGCGTTCCGGAACGCGTGCGGCGGCGAGGGGCCGACGCTCGTCGTCGACCCGCTCTGGGGGCTGCCGGTCGTGGCCGCAGCGCGTGCTGCCGCGCGGCGTGCCCGCATCGTCCACATCGGCCAGTCGGCGGGGCCGGAGGCGCCGCTCCTCTCGGCGGACGTCCGCGGGAAGGAGCTCGAGATCCTCGGCTACTCGAACCTCGCGACGCCACGCGACGTCATGGCCCGCGAGTACCTGCGCCTCGTCGAGCTTGCCCGGGAGGGGAAGGTCGAGGTGGACGTCGAGACCGTCCCGTTCGAGCGCTTCCAGGAGGCCTGGCGCCGCCAGGCCGAGGGCGCCGGGACGAAGCTCGTCGTGATGCTCTGATCCTTGGCCGGTGAGACCAAGCCGGGCGTCACGATCGTCCGCAGCCCGTACCGGGAGTACGGGCAAGGACGAGCGGGGCCGGCGCTGCGTCGAAGCCGCCAGCCGCGGGAGCGTGAATCGCCGGTCAGGTCAGTCGCTCCACCAGCCGGGCAGGTCTCGGCGCCGGCCTTCCCCGCGCCGAAGACGAGCAGCTCGGCGCCGTCAGGGCCGGCCTCGAAGGCGCGAGTCACCTCGGGCGCGATGCGGACGGCGTCCCATTGGCCCACGCTCGACCACGTCGTCGTCGAGCTTCATGCGCCCGCTGCCGGCGAGGACGACGTAGACCTCCTCCTGGTCCTCGTGCCGGTGTCCGAACGTGCTGCGGTAGCCGGGAGCGAAGCGCTGGTAGCTGAGGCCGCCCTGCTCCGCCTCGAGCGGCTTCCGCGCGAAGCGGGCCTCGAGCTCCGGCGAGAGCCCGCCCCCGACCGCCGAGTCCTCGATCTCCTTGAGGTTCCTGACCGTGTAGCCGGTCACCGTCCGGAGGCTACAGGCCGACGATCTCGTCCGGGCGTACGGGCGCGCGGACGAGCTCGCGGCCGGTCGCGTCGCGGAGCGCGGCGACGATCGCGGCGGTCGAGACGACCGTCGGCGGCTCCCCCACGCCCTTGACGCCGTAGGGCGCGTCCGGCTCGGCCTCCTCGACGAGCTCGGCGGCGACGGGCGGCATGTCGAGGGCGGTCGGGATGAGGTAGTCGGTGAAGCTCGCGTTGGTGATGAGGCCGTCGCGCGTCTGGATCTCCTCCATGAGAGCGAGGCCGAGGCCCTGCGCGATGCCGCCCTCGATCTGACCCTCGACGGCCTGCGGGTTGAGGGCCTTCCCCACGTCCTGTGCCGTCCCGATCCAGACGACCCGGGTGAGGCCCAGCTCGACGTCGACCTCGACGACGACGCGCATGGCCGCGCAGGCGAAGGCGACGTGGGCGCGCTCGTCCTCGGCCACCTGTCCCGTCTCGGGGTCGAGAGGTTGGGTGCGCACGTGGCGGTAGACCCGCTCGACGTCGATCTCCTCCCCGGGCTTCAGGGAGCCACCGCGACGGGCGAGCTCCGACTTGACCTCGCCGCAGGCGAGCTGGACCGCTCCGGCGGTCATCCACGTCTGGCGTGAAGCCGAGGTGGAGCCGGCGGACCCGACCGCGGCCGTCGTGTGGGGCGCGACGACGACGTTCTCGATCTCGAGCTCGGTGCGCGCCACCTGGGCCATGACGGTGACGACGCCCTGCCCGACCTCGGCGGCTGCCGAGTGGACCTCCGCGACGAGGTCGCCGTCGGCGTCGGCGAAGAGGCGCACGCGCGCGGCGCAGTGGTCGTCGAAGCCTTCCGAGTAGCAGATGTTCTTGAACCCGACCGCGAAGCCGACGCCGCGGCGGACGCCCTCGCCCCGGGTCGTGTTGCCTGCACCGCCCGGGAGGCGGATCGGGTCGCGCGGCAGCTCCTCCGGATCCGGGACGGGGATCTCGGCACAGCGGCGGATCACCTGGGCCACAGGCAGCGCGCCGGTGATGCGCTGGCCGGTCGGGAGGACGTCGCCCGGGGCGAGAGCGTTCCGCAGGCGGAGCTCGACGGGCCGCTGGCCGAGGGCGGCGGCGAGCTTGTCCATCTGCGCCTCGTGGGCGAAGCAGGACTGCACCGAGCCGAAGCCGCGCATGGCGCCGCACGGCGGGTTGTTCGTGTAGACGCACGTGCCCTCGACGAGGGCGTTGGGGACGGCGTACGGCCCGCACGCGAAGGAGGCGGCGTTCGAGAGGACGGCCGCCGAGCTCGAGGCGTACGCGCCCCCGTCGAGGAGGATGCGCGCGCGGACGCAGACGAGCTTCCCGTCGCCGTCCGCGCGATGCTCCATCCAGATGCGGGCCGGGTGCCGGTGGATGTGGCCGACGAACGACTCCTCGCGGTTGTAGACGAACTTCACCGGCCGGTTCGTGTGCAGGGCGAGCATCGCGCCGTGGATCTGCATGGAGAGGTCCTCGCGGCCGCCGAACGCGCCCCCGACGCCGCCGAGGTGGATGCGCACCTGCTTCGGGAGCAGCCCGAGGCACGGGGCGACCTGGTCGCGGTCGACGTGGAGCCACTGGGTCGCGACGTAGATGTCGACGCCGCCCTCGCCGTCGGGGACGGCGAGGCCCGACTCGGGGCCGAGGAACGCCTGGTCCTGGATGCCGAGCTCGTAGGTCCCCTCGACGGAGACGTCGGCGGTCGCGTCCGGGTCGCCGTGGCGGATGACCATCGAGCGGACGACGTTCGGTCGCGGGTCGTCGCGGAAGCCGTGGCCCCGCGTGAACGGCTCGGGGTGGATCGGGTCGCTCTCGGTGGCGGTCGCGGCATCGGTGACGGGCTCGAGCGGCTCGTACTCGACGCGGACGAGCTCGGCGGCGCGGCGTGCCTGCTCGGGGCTCTCGGCGGCGACGACGGCGACCGGCTCGCCGAAGTAGCGGACGCGCTCGAAGGCGAGGACGGGCTGGTCGCGGAACTCGAGGCCGTAGCGCTTCTCGCCGGGGACGTCCTCGTGCGTGAGGACGGCGTGGACGCCGGGCATGCCGGTGGCCTTGCTCGTGTCGATCGCGCGGATGAGGGCGTGCGCGTGCGGGCTGCGGACCGTGTGGCCCCAGAGCATTCCGGCGGCGAAGAGGTCGCTGGCGTAGGCGAACTCGCCGGCGACCTTGGGGACGGCGTCGGCGCGGCGGACGGACTCGCCGACGCGGCCGTGCTCGAGCTTGCGGGCGGGGGTGCTCATCGTGTGGCGATGTGGTGCGGTCTTGGCACGGTTTGCGCGCCATCTGCGCGGAGATGCTCGCTACGCTCGAAAGCGGGTGGTGGCATGGGGTGGCCCCTCACGACCCCGCCCCGGCAGCAGCCCGCACCGCGTCGAAGATCTTCTGGTAGCCCGTGCAGCGGCAGAGGTTGCCCGAGAGCGCCTCGCGGATCTCGTCGTCGCTCGGCTGCGGGATCCGCTCGAGGAGGGCAGCGGTCGCCACCACCAGGCCCGGCGTGCAGAAGCCGCACTGGACGGCTCCGGCCTCGACGAACGCCTCCTGCACGCGGTGCAGCTCCCCGTTCTCGGCCAGGCCCTCGACGGTCGCGACCTCGTGTCCGTCCGCCTGCGCGGCGAGGACGAGGCACGCGCACACGAGCTTCCCGTCGAGGAGCACCGAGCACGAGCCGCACTCGCCCTGCTCGCACGCGTTCTTCGACCCCGGGAGCCCGAGCTGCTCGCGCAGGGTGAAGAGGAGGCTCTCGCCGCCCCACACGTCGGCCTCGCGCGGCTCGCCGTTGACGACCAGCTCGATCCTCACGTCAGGACCCGCTCCAGCGCACGCGCGGTGAGGACGCGCAGCGCATGGCGCCGGTACGCGGCGGTCCCGCGCACGTCGTCGATCGGGCTCGCCGCGGCCGCCACCTTCTCCGGGAAACCCTCGCGCTCGTCGAGCGACCCCGTCACGAGCGCCGGGACGGGGCCGGCCGAGCCGTACGCCGCGCGGATCTCCCCCCGCTCGGGGTCGACGGCGAGCGCCAGCGAGCACACCGCGATCACCATGGCGTTCCGCGGCCCGACCTTCATGAAGGTCTGCCGGCTCCCCGACGGCTCGACGTGGACGGCGACGACGAGCTCGTCCCCGAGGAGGGAGTTCCGCTTCGGGCCGATGAGGAACTCCGAGACCGCGAGCCGGCGGGTGCCGCGCACGCTCGCCACCTCCACCTCTGCGCCCTCGACGAGCAGGGGCGGCAGCGCGTCGCCGGCGGGCGAGGCCGTGCCCAGGTTGCCCCCGATCGTCCCGCGGTTGCGGATCTGCGGAGAGCCGACCGTCCGCGACGCCTCGGCCAGCGCCGGCAGCAGCTTCGCAAGCTCGCCCTCCATCGCCTCCGCGTACGTCAGCCCCGCGCCCAGCCGCAACGTCCCGTTCTCGCGCGAGTAGCCGCGGAGCTCGGCCACCTCCTCGAGGTTGAGGATCGCCTCCGGCCGCGCACGGTCGAAGTTGATCTCGACCATGACGTCCGTCCCGCCCTGGAGCGGCAGCGCGTCAGGGCGCTCCGCGCGAAGGACGAGCGCCTCCTCGAGCGAACGGGGCGTCAGAACGTCCACGGGCGCAGCGTAGACGAGCGGTCCGACCGCTTAGAACTCGGTTCAGAATGAGCCTCGACTCAGCGCCTCATTTTGGATCGAGTTCTCAGGAGCCGCCGGCTTCTCCACCGGCCGGCTCGAGCGCGGGCAGGACGATCCTGTGCGCGCTCGCCGACCCGGAGCGGGGCTCGACCTCCACGAGATCGACCGCGCGTGCGCGATCGTCGGCATCGAGGTGAACGAGCGCGAAGCCCGACAGCTCGTGACCGACGCCGAACGCGCCGCCCGCCCCCACCGTGCCGCCGTCGACGAGGACGTTCGGCCCCGCCGGCTCGACGTGCTGGCGGTGGTCGTGCCCCGTGAGGATGAGCACGGGCGCTCCGCCCTCCGACTCGAGCTCCTCGAGCAGCGCGTGCGCGAACGCGTAGCGGTGGACGAGAACGACGTCCGGGCGCTCGGGAAGGCCCGCGAACCAGTCGAGGAACTGCCGGCGGGCGTCGAGGAACGCCTGCTCCTTCAGCTCGAGCAGTCTCCCGGCGAAGGTCCCGCCCGCGGTCTCGGACGGGTCGTCCCAACCGGCGACACGAAGACCGGCGACCGTCGCGACCGGCTCGCCGTCGGTCGTCCCGTCCGGCCGCAGCCGTCCGCTGCGCGTGAGGACGACGACACCCGCGCGTGCGGCGGCCCGCATGAGAGCGCGGGAGTCGTGGTTGCCGGAGACGGCGACGACGGGCGTCCCCAGCCGCGCGACCCCGGGGACGACGGCGGCCTCGTAGCGCGTGCCGCGCTGGGTCAGGTCGCCGACCATGAAGACCGGCTTTCCCGCCGTGAAGCCTTCGAGCTCGGGCAGGACGAGGCCGTTGGCGTGGAGATCGGAGGCGACGACGATCGTCCGGTCGGGCGGAGCCTCGTCGCCGCCGCGGTCGCCGGCCACTGCGATGAGTCGCGTGAGCCCGGCCACGGCCTCGCCGTAGCTGTCCTGGTAGCCCTCGCCGGCGGCGAGAAGCCGCTCCGAGAAGGCGAGGAGGCGCGGCAGCTCGTCGCCGTGCGCGTAGAACGTCGGGGCCCGCAGCGCCTCGTAGTCGAACCTGCTCACGCCGAGGCCGGTGAGCGACACGGCGGCGAAGGCCACCGCGAGACCCGTCGCGGGGCCGAGGAGGAGCCAGCGCCGCCGACCCAGGCCGGCCGCGATCGCGCCGACGAGCAGCCCGCCGACGGCCGCCCCCAGGAGCGCGAAGGCGGCCGCGCGCCTCAGGCTGTAGGAGACGGCGTCGTGAAGCTCCGACTCGAGGCCCGCGAGGCTCGCGTCGGCGCTGCCTCCCGAGCGCAGGGCGGCGAGCGCAGCGTCGCGGTCGAGCGAGCGGAACTCGAGCTGAACGCTGACGGGCGCCCGGTACGGATGGGCGCGGACGCCCCAGTCCACGACGGGCACGTAGACGTCCATCTCGCCCTTCCGCGCGGGGACGACGTGGATGTCGACGGTGCCGAGCGTCACCTCCCGCGACTCGGGCGCGGCCGCCCGCAGCGCGATCACGCTGCCCAGGAGCGCGACCGCCGCGCAGGCGAGCGCGAGGAGCGCGGTCGTCAGGATCCGCCGTCTCATTCCCTCGAAGTGTCGGCGCCGTCCCGCGGCGCCAAGACCCCCGAATCAGACTAGCGACCGGCGAGGTTCGAGCGCGCCCGTTCGACGAGGGCGCGACCGTACTGCCGGTGCTCGCCCATGCCGAGCTCCCACTCCGCGTGGGTGAGCTTCCCCTCGCGGCGAAACTGCGAGCGCGAGACCGCGCGGGCGAGGTAGTGCGACTCGGTGATCACCGTCGTTCGCATGTAGGAGCCGCTCGCGAGGCGCACGACCTCGTCGGCCAGCTCGCGGCCCTCGACGCGCGCGATCGTGTGCCAACGCTCGGGCTCGTCGGGCTCGGCGATCTGCACGTAGTACGTCGGCTCTGGGGGCACGGCCCCCTCTGTTTCGCGTCCGCTAGCCCAGCGCCTCCTCGAGCGCCCGCCGCGTGAGGACGCGGGCCAGGTGCTCGCGGAACTCGCCGCTCGCGTTGTGGTCGCTCGGCGGGCTCGTCCCCTCGGCCGCCCGCTCGGCCGCCGCGGCCGCGTCGGCTCCGGACGAGAGCGCCTCCTCGACGCCGCTCGCCCGCATGGCGACCGGTCCCATGTTCGTGAGCGCGACGCGCGCGCTCCCGTTCTCGCGGACCGCGGCGACGCCGACCGTCGGCCCAGTCCTGCGACCGCCGGTTGAACTTCTGGTACGACCAGCCGGCGCTCGCCGTCTTGGGGACGCGGATCTCGGTCAGCACCTCCTGCGGGTCGAGCGCCGTCTGGAGGAAGCCTCCGAAGCTCTCGGCGACGGGCAGGCGCCGCTCGCCCCCGGGCCCGCGGACGACGAGCTCCGCGTCGAGCGCGAGGAGCACCGTGGGCGCGTCCGAGGCGGGATCGCAGTGCGCGACCGAGCCGCCGATCGTGCCGCGGTGGCGAACCTGCGGGTCGCCGACCAGCCCGGCGGTGCGCGCGAGGATCGGGCACTCGCGCCCGCAGGAGCTCGCTCTGCTCGATGTCGTGGTACCGCGTGAGCGCGCCGATCGCGATCGCGTCCCCGTCCTCCTTGACGTAGGAGAGGTCGGAGATCCGGCCGATGTCGACGAGCAGCTCGGGCCGCGCGAGCCGAAGCCGCATGAGCGGGAGCAGCGAGTGGCCGCCGGCGAGGAGCTTGGCGTCCTTGCCGGAGCCGAGCAGCTCGATCGCGTGCTCGACGGAGTCGGCGACCTCGTAGTCGAAGCCGGCCGGGATCACGACGCACCTCCTTCCTGGATCGCGCGCCAGACGCGCTCGGGCTTCGCGGGCATCTCGACGTCGGTGACGCCGTAGGGCGAGAGCGCGTCGACGACCGCGTTGATGACCGCCGCCGTCGATGCGATCGTGCCGGTCTCGCCGACGCCCTTGACGCCCATCGGGTTCGTCGGGCTCGGGCTCTCGGTCCGCTCGAGCTCGAAGGACGGCAGCTCGACCGCCGACGGCACGAGGTAGCTGACCATCGAGCCCGTGGTCAGGTTGCCCTCGTCGTCGTAGATCGCTTCCTCGTAGAGGGCCTGCGCGACTCCCTGGGCGATGCCGCCGTGCACCTGGCCGTCCACGATCATCGGGTTGATCACGGTGCCGACGTCGTCGACGGCCAGGTAGCGGACGAGGTCGACGACGCCCGTCTCGGTGTCGATCTCGACGACCGCGATGTGGCAGCCGGCCGGCCAGCTGAAGTTGGGCGGGTCGTAGACGTACGTGTCCTCGAGGCCCGGCTCGAGCCCGTCGGGCAGGTTGTGGGCCGTCCAGGCGGACAGGGCGGCGTCCGTGACGGTCATCGACTTGTCGGTGCCGGCGACCGTGAAGCGTCCGCTCTCGTACTCGAGGTCGTCCTCGGCCACCTCGAGCTGGTGCGGCGACGATCTTCCGCGCCTTCGCGATCACCTTCTCGGTGGCGTGGTAGAGGGCGACGCCGCCGACGGCGAGGCTGCGGCTGCCGTACGTGTCCATCCCGAGCGGGATCACCGTCGTGTCGCCGTGCAGCACCTCGACGTTCTCGATCGGAACCCCGAGGCGGTCGGCGACGATCTGCGAGAACGTCGTCACGTGCCCCTGCCCGTGCGGCGAGGTGCCGATCAGGACCTGCACGGTCCCGGTCGGGAGGCAGCGGATCGTGGCGGCGTCCCAGCCGCCGGCGCCGTAGCGGATCGCGCCGAGGATGCGCGACGGGGCGAGGCCGCACATCTCGACGTAGGTCGAGAAGCCGATGCCGATCTGCTTCGTGTCGCCGCGTCTCGCGCCGCTCGGCCTGGTCGCGCCGGAACCCGTCGTAGTCGACGAGCTCGAGCGCCTTGTCGAGCGAGGCGTGGAAGTCGCCGGAGTCGATCTCGAGCCCGGACGCGATCGCCGCGGGGAAACTCGGCGATGAAGTTCTTGCGCCGAAGCTCGACCGGATCCATCTCCAGCTTGCGGGCGAGCGCGTCCACCGTCCGCTCGATCGCGTACGTCGCCTCGGGCCGGCCGGCGCCGCGATAGGCGTCCGTCGGCGTCGTGTTCGTGAAGACGCCGACGCACTCGAAGTCGTACGCCTGGACGTCGTAGCACCCCGCGTAGAGCCAGGCGCCGAGGAGCGGGATCCCGGGCGAGACGAGCTGCATGTACGCGCCCATCGCGGCCGTCAGCCGGACGCGGACGGCGGTGATCTTGCCCTCCGCGGTCGCCGCGAGCTCGATCTCCTGCAGGACGTCGCGGCCGTGGATGGTCGCCACGTAGTTCTCCGAGCGCTCCTCCGTCCACTTGATCGGAAGCCCGAGCCGCCGTGCGAGCACGAGGCACAGGGCCTCCTCCGCGTAGACGTTGAGCTTCGAGCCGAACCCGCCGCCGACGTCGGGCGCGATGACCCGGAGCTTGGTCTCCGGGATCCCCGTCGTTCCGGAGAGGGTCACCCGGGCGATGTGCGGGACCTGCGTCGCCGACCACATCGTGTACTCGTCCGTCGCGAGCACCGGCTGCACGAGCACGCTCCGCGGCTCGATCGCGTTCGGGATCAGCCGCTGCTGGCGGTAGTGCTCCTTGACGGTGACCGCGGCCTCGGAGAAGAGCTGGTCGATCTCGCCGGTCTGCAGCGTCCAGGTGTACGCGCGGTTCTCCTCGTACTCGTCGTGGACGAGCGGGGCCGAGTCGCCCACCGCCTCGCCGACGTCGGTGACGGCCGGGAGCGGCTCGTAGTCGACCTCGACGAGCTCCGCGGCGTCCTTCGCGAGCGCACGGCTCTCGGCAACGACGACCGCGACGCCGTCCCCCGCGTAGCGCGCCTTGTCCGTGCTCAAAGGCCGGTGCTGGGGAATGTGGCAGTCGCCGGTGACGGGCCATGCGCACGGCAGCGAGCCCGCCCATTCGTCGGCGAGGTCGGCCCCCGAGAACGCCGCCACGACGCCGTCCGCCGCCAGCGCCTTCGAGAGGTCGACCTTCGTGATCTTCGCGTGCGCGTACGGGCTGCGCACGACCGCCATCCAGAGCATCCCGGGGAGCACCATGTTGTCGACCCAGCGCGTCTCGCCGCGGAGCAGGCGAGCGTCCTCCTTGCGCTCGACCGAGGTGCCGATGTAGGTCGGTCTTCTCTTCGGTGGTCGCCATCTCGCCTCCCCTCAGGCCGCGGCGGCGGCCTTGACCGCCTTGACGATGTTGACGTAGCCCGTGCAGCGGCACAGGTTGCCCTCGAGCGCGTGGCGGATCTCCTCGTCGCTCGGGCTCGGGTTCTCGGCCAGCAGGCTGACCGTGGCGAGCACCATCCCGGGCGTGCAGTAGCCGCACTGGAGCCCGTGCGCCTCGTGGAAGGCCTGCTGGACCGGGTGGAGGTCGCCGTTTTGCGCGAGCCCCTCGATCGTGGTCACCTCGGCGCCGTCGGCCTGCACGGCGAGCACCGTGCACGACTTCACCGACTCGCCGCCGAGGAGGACGGTGCACGAGCCGCAGGAGGACGTGTCGCAGCCGACCACCGTCCCCGTGAGCCCGAGCTGCTCCCGCAGGAAGTAGACGAGGAGCTGCCGCGGCTCGACCTCGGCCTCGTGGCGCTCCCCGTTCACCGTCATCGAGATGCGTTTCACCTGGACCTCCTTCCGAAGAGGCGTCCGATCCGGCGCCAGAGGGATCCGAAGAAGAGCGACAGCCCCGAGATCGGCTTCGCCTGGGCGGCGACGGCGGCTTCTGCCGCTTCCGAGGACTCTCCGAGCTGGGCCTGCAGGCACTCCGCGAAGCTCGTGACCATCTGGGAGGAGATGTCCTCGATCATCCCCCGGCCGTACTGGGCGACCGTCCCCGAGAGCGACAGGTCGGTGGCGATGTCCACCCGCGTCCCGCCGTCCACCGGCGCGAGCGAGGACTCGATCGTCGCGCTCGCGCGCCCGCGGTTCCGCGTCTCGCGTGCGTTGGCGGCGAGCGTGACGCGCCGCGCGGCCTCGTCGGCGTCCGTGCGCTCGACGTCCGTGGCGAAGGTCAGCCCGATCGGGCCGAGCTTCACCTGCATCGTCGCCTTCCAGTGCGTGTCGTCCACGGTCTCGTCGAGCGTCGCCCCCGGCATGCAGGGCACGATGCGCGGGACGTCCATCAGCAGGTCCCAGGCCTTCTCGGGTGGCGCGTCGACCTGGAACGTGTTCTCGAGCTTCACCGGGCGAGTGCCTCCTTGGGCTTGGGGGAGCTCATCACCTGCACGATCTCGGCCGCGACGGCCACGGCGACTTCCTGCGGCGACCGCGAGCCTATCTTGAGCCCGATCGGCGCGTGGATGCGGGCCAGCTCGTCGTCGGTGACGCCCTCCGCGCGGAGCCGCTCGGCCCGGTCCTCGTTCGTCCGCCTGGCGCCCATGGCGCCGATGTAGCCGGCCGGCGTCTCGAGCGCGACCTTCAGCACGGGCACGTCGAACTTGTGGTCGTGCGTGAGGACGCAGATCGCCGTCCGCTCGTCGACCGGAGCGCCCGCCAGGAACTTGTCCGGCCACTCGACGACCAGCTCGTCGACGTCGGGGAAGCGCTCCCGGGTGACGAACTTCGCGCGGGCGTCGCAGATGGTCACCCGGAAGCCGAGGAACTGGCCGATCTCGGCCACGGCGGCGGCGTGGTCGACCGCGCCGAAGACGTACATCGCCGGCCTCGGGGCGAAGGAGGAGACGAAGAGCTGTCCCTCCGGCGTGTCGACGATGCCCGTCTCGCCGCGGGCGAGGAGCTGCGCGGCGGGGCCGTCGTCGTCGAGGCCGACGAGCCGCTTCGCGCCGGCTTCCTCGCCGGTGATCCTGATCTCGAGGGCGATCGGCCGCTCCTCGCGGACGGCCTCGGCGATCGGGGCGACGAGCTCCGGATCGAGCCGGTCGACGAAGATGTGCACCGTGCCGCCGCAGGGGAGGCCGACCTCGAAGGCCTCCTCGTCGGCGATGCCGTACGTCTTCAGGCGCGGATCACCGCCCGCGAGCACCTCGCGGGCCTCGCCGTAGACGGCCGGCTCGACGCACCCGCCGGTCACGGAGCCGGCGACGTCGCCGCCCTCGGAGACGGCCAGCACCGCGCCCGGCTGGCGCGGCGCCGAGCGCTCGGTGTCGACCACGGTCGCGATCGCCACGGGCGTGCCGTCGGCGGCCCAGCGCTCGAGCGTCTCGAGGATCTCTCTCACGGCGCCCGGAGGCCCCGGTATCGCTCCGGCTCGGCCTCGAACTGCGCGCGGCAGTGCGCCGAGCAGAAGTAGACGATCTCGCCGTCGTACGCGGTCTGCTCGGCGGCGGGCCCGACGGCGACGGTCATGCCGCAGACCGGGTCGACGGCCTCCTCGGGAACCGTCACCGGGCTCTCGCCGGCACGCGTGTGCCTCCAGGCGACGAGCTCCGCGAGGATGGCGACGGCGATCTCCTCCTGGGACGAGGGGCCGAGGTCGAGCCCGGCCGGCGCCCGGACCCGCAGGACGGCCTCCTCGTCGAGGCCCGACGCGCGCAGGATGGCGAGGACGCTCGCGGCCCGGCGCGCGCTGGCGACGAGCCCGACGTAGCCGGCGCCCGAGGCGAGCGCGGCGGCGAGGAGGTCCTCGTCCCCGTGGCCCATCGTCGCCACGACGACCGCGTCGGCGCCCTCGACCCCGTCGTCGCGGACGCGCCAGCCGACGGTTCGCGCGAGCTCCGCGAGCGTGCGCGCCGCCGGGCTCTCGCCGACGACGGCGAGCAGCGGCGCCGGCACGACCGGCTCGATCAGCACCTCCACCGTCCCCTCGGAGGCGCACCCGCCCTCCATCCTGGCGAGCCTCGTCTCCCCGTCCGCGAGCGCGCGAAGCGCTTCGCGGACGACGGTCGGCTCGGAGCAGGCGCCGCCGATCCAGCCCGTGACGCGCCCGTCCGGCGTGACGACGGCGCGGTCGCCGCGCCGCGCGGAGGCAGGGCGGACGACGTTGACGACGGTGGCGAGGACGTACGGCTCCCCCTCAGCCGCCAGCCTCCCCGCCTCGACGATGACGTCGGATGACCTCACTCCCCTAAGTTTGCCTCCTGGAGGGCAGCCCAGACCTTGTCCGACGTCACCGGCATCTCGAGGTTGCGCACGCCGGCGTGGGCGAGCGCGTCGACGACGGCGTTCACGAACGCGGCCGGCGCGCCGACGGTCGCGGACTCCCCCACGCCCTTCGCGCCGAGCGGGTGGTGCGGCGAGGGCGTCACCGTCTCGCCGAGCTCGAACTCCGGCGTCTCCCACGCGGTCGGGATCAGGTAGTCCATGAAGTTGGCGCCGATGCAGTTCCCGTCCTCGTCGAAGTCGATCAGCTGCATGGCGGCGATCGCGAACCCCTCCGTGAGGCCGCCCATGATCTGACCCTCGACGATCATCGGGTTGATGCGGACGCCGCAGTCGTCGACCGCCACGCAGCGCAGCACCTTCCACGCGCCCGGTCCCGCGGTCGATCTCGACCACGACGGCGTACGTCCCGAACGGGTACGTCATGTTCGGCGGGTCGTAGTAGTAGACGCCCTCGAGGCCGTCCTCCATCCCCTCGGGGACGTTCGTGTAGGCGGCGAAGGCGACGTCCTGGATGGTCGTCGACTTGTCGGGCGCGCCCCTGACGCTGAAGCGGCCGGTCTCCCACTCGAGGTCGTCCTCGGACGCCTCGAGGAGGTGCGCGGCGATCTTCTGCGCCTTCGCCCGGATGCGGCGGGAGACCATCGCGGTCGCGGCGCCCGAGACGGGCGTCGAGCGGCTCGCGTACGTCCCGAGCCCGTAGGGCGTGTTGTCCGTGTCGCCCTCCTGCACCTCGATGTCCTCCGGCTGGAGCCCGAGCTCCTCGGCGACGATCTGCGCGAACGTCGTCTCGTGGCCCTGGCCCTGCGACTTGACGCTGAGCTTGAGGACGGCCTTGCCGGTGGGATGGATGCGGAGCTCCGCCCCGTCGTTCATCCGCAGGCCGGCGATCTGGTACTCCGAGCCGTGGCCGGCGCCGACGACCTCCGTGAACGAGGCGAGCCCGATGCCGATCAGCCTGCCCTCCTTGCGCGCCTCCTCCTGCTCGCGGCGCAGCTCCGCGTAGCCGAGCTTCTCGAGCGCGAGGTCCATGGCCGCCTGGTAGTCGCCCGAGTCGTACTCGAAGCCGGTGGCGGACTTGTACGGGAACTGCTCCGGCTTGATGAAGTTCTGCTTGCGGAAGTCGGCGGGGTCGACGCCGATCTCGTAGGCCGCGTTCTGCACGAGGCGCTCGATCAGGTACGACGCCTCGGTGACGCGGAACGAGCAGCGGTAGGCGACGCCGCCCGGGCGCCTTGTTCGTGTAGGCGCCCGTCGTCTCGACGTGCGCCGCCGGGATGTCGTAGGAGCCGGTGACGATGTGGAAGAGGCCCGCCTTGCACTTCGTCGGCTGCGCGTCCGAGAAGAACGCCCCGTTGTCGGAGAGCATCTTCACGCGCAGGCCGGTGATCTTCCCGTCCTTGAGCGCCAGCTCGCCGTGCATGTGGTAGTCGCGGGCGAACCCGGTCGAGATGAGGTTCCCGGTGCGGTCCTCCACCCACTTCACGGGCCGGCCGATCAGGAGCGACGCGGCCGTGGCGACGACGTAGCCCGGGTAGATCGGCACCTTGTTCCCGAAGCCGCCGCCCAGGTCGGGCGAGATGATCCTGATCTTGTGCTCGGGCAGGCCGGCGACGAGCGCGAACAGCGTCCGGTGGACGTGCGGCGCCTGCGAGGTCATGTAGATCGTCGCCTTCCCCGTCGCCGGGTTCACGTCGGCGACGCAGCCGCAGCACTCGAGCGGCGCCGGGTGGCAGCGCGGGTAGAAGGTGTCGAGCTCGACGACCTTGTCCGCCTCGGCGAAGGCCTTGTCCGTGGCCTCCTTGTCGCCCGCCTCCCAGTCGTAGATGTGGTTGTCGGTCTGCCCTTCCTTCTCGTCGCGGATGACGGCCGCGCTCTCCTCGAGGGCCTGCTGCGGGGTCGTGATCACCTGCAGCGGCTCGTAGTCGACGTCGATCAGCTCGCAGGCGTCCTTGGCGATGTAGGCGGACTCGGCGATCACCGCCGCCACCTCCTGGCCCTGGAAGCGCACCTTGTCCGTGGCGAGAACGGCCTGCGTGTCGCCCGAGAGGGTCGGCATCCAGGCGAGGTTGTGCTGCGCCATCAGCTCTCCGGTGACGACCGCGACGACGCCCTCGACCGCCTCCGCGCGCGAGGTGTCGATCGAGTTGATGCGGGCGTGCGCGAGCGGGCTGCGCAGGAACTCCAGATGGAGCATCCCGGGCAGCACGATGTCGTCGAAGTAGTTGCCCTTGCCGCGGATGAAGCGGGCATCCTCGAACCGCTTGACGGAGTGCCCGACGCCGCGGATGACCTGGTCTTCGCTGACGGCCATCGCTAGTGCCCCCTCAGGTGATATCGGCTGATCGCTGCGTCGCGAGCACCAAGCATGAGTCCGCACTCGCTCGCGGCCAAGGCCGGGAGGCCTTGGCAAGGGCGAGGGTGGGCTCAGGCGCCGCGTGATCGCGGGGCAGAGGCAGGTATGTATTGCCTGATGGGGCACTAGCTCTCCTTGCCCTTGGCGGCCGCGTACCGGACCGCCTTGACGATGTTCTGGTAGCCGGTGCAGCGGCAGATCTGGCCGCTGATGGCCCAGCGGATCTCCTCGTCGCTCGGATCCGGGTTCTCGGCGAGCAGCGCGGTGGCGGTGATCATCATCCCCGGCGTGCAGAAGCCGCACTGGAGGCCGTGCTCCTCGTGGAAGCCCTCCTGCACCGGGCTGAGACCGCCTGCGGGCGCGAGGCCCTCGACAGTCGTCACCTCGCACCCGTCCGCCTGGACGGCGAACATCGAGCAGGACTTCACGGGCGTCCCGTCCACGAGCACCGTGCAGGCGCCGCAGTTGGACGTGTCGCAGCCGATGTGCGTGCCGGTGAGCCCGAGCGTCTCGCGGAGGAAGTGCGCGAGCAGGAGGCGGTTCTCCACCTCGGCCGAGCGCGAGGCCCCGTTCACCGTCACGGTGACCGTGGTCGTATACGCGCCGGTCTCGACAGCGGTGTCCGTCATCGTGTGTCCTCCCTACGCGGCGCGCGCCGTCTCGGCCGCCTTCCGGAGCCCGCGCTCCGTGAAGACGCGGACGACCCCGCGCTTGTAGTCGGCGCTCCCGCGATGGTCCGTCCGCGGCTGCGCAGCCTCGGCGGCCAGCGCGGCCGCCGCCTCGATCGTCTCGTCGTCGAGCTCGGCGCCGGCGAGCGCCTCCTCGGCCGTCCGCGCCCGCAGGTTGCTGGGGCCGACGCCGGTGAGGGCGATGCCGGCCCGCCCGACCTTGCCGTTGTCGAAGGAGAGGTGGACCGCGACGCCGACGGTGGCGAAGTCGCCCACCTTGCGCTCGAGCTTGAGGTACGTGCCGCCGGCCTTCGGGCCGGGGTCGGGAACCCTCACCGCCGTCGCGACCTCGGTCGGCGCCATGCTCGTCGTGAACGGCCCCTGGAAGAGGTCGTCGAGCGGGATCGTCCGCGACCCGCCCGAGCCCGTCACCTCGAGCTCCGCTCCGGCCGCGAGCAGCGCCGAGCCCCAGTCGCCCTGGGGATCCGCGTGCGCGAGCGAGCCGACGACGGTGCCGCGGTTGCGGACGATCGGGTCGGAGATCTGCGGCGCCGCGTCGCTGAGGACGCCGTAGCGTCCGCGCAGGAGGTCGGAGTGCTCGCACGCCTTGTGGCGAACGAGCGCGCCGATCGAGAGGAACCCGTCGTCCTCCTCGATCGCGTCGAGCCCCTGGATGCGGTTGATGTCGACGAGAGCGCGCGGCGTTGCGAAGCGGAGCTTCATGAACGGAATGAGGCTCTGCCCACCCGCGATCACCTTCCCCTCGTCGCCGTAACGCTCCAGGATCGCGAGCGCTTCGTCGACGCTCGCAGGAGCGTGGTACTCGAACCTCGCGGGGTACATCTGGGTGGCCTCCTTTTGACAACCCCGGGCAGGTGCAGTCCTTGTCGGGGAGACGATACCCCGCTCGAACCGCGCGTTCCATCCCTTCCCTTTCCCGTACGCTTCAACGGTGCGGTTCGGATCGGTGAAAGAGATCGAGGAGGCCCTCAGGCGGGAGTCCTATCTCCCCGACCACGGGCTCGCGACGACGATCTTCCTCGCGGTCTCGATGCGGCGGCCGCTGCTCCTCGAGGGCGAGGCGGGCGTCGGCAAGACGGAGGTCGGGAAGACGCTGGCGCGGATCCTCGACGCCGAGCTGATCCGGCTCCAGTGCTACGAGGGCATCGACGCGTCGCAGGCGCTGTACGAGTGGGACTACGCGCGCCAGCTCCTCTACGCGCGGGCGCTCCAGGAGGGCGAGGTGGCCGTGGACGAGCGCGTGGCCGAGCTCTACGGGCCGGAGTTCCTCGTCGAGCGGCCGCTCCTCAAGGCGATCCGAGCCGGGACGGGAGCCGTGCTCCTCGTCGACGAGCTCGACCGCGCCGACGACGAGTTCGAGGCGTTCCTCCTCGAGGTGCTCTCGGACTTCAGCGTCACCGTCCCCGAGCTGGGGACGATCGCGGCCGAGGAGCCGCCCGCGGTCGTGATCACCTCGAACCGGACGCGCGAGCTCCACGACGCCCTGAAGCGCCGCTGCCTCTACCACTGGATCGAGTTCCCCGACGTCGAGCGCGAGGCCGAGATCATCCGCCTGCGCGCGCCGGGCGTGGCGGAGCCCCTCGCACGCTCCGTCGCGGCGACGATCGCCCGCCTGCGCACGCTCGACCTCGTCAAGCGCCCCGGCGCGGCCGAGGCGATCGACTGGGCGCAGGCGCTCATGCTCCTCGGCGCCCCCACGGTCGACGGCGACGCCGCCCGCGAGACGATCGGCGCCGCCGTGAAGAACCGCGAGGACCTTGCCCGGGTCGACGCCGCCTGGGCCGAGCTCGTCGAGTAGCGCATCGCTCGTGGGCGTCACAAGCCCCTCCGCCGCAGACTCCGTCGAGACGCTCGTCCGCTTCGGACGCGCGCTCCGCGCCGAGGGCGTCCCGGCCGGGCCCGACCGGGTCGCCGAGCTCTGCCGCGCCGCCGCCCTCCTGCCGGCCGAGGACCTCTACTGGGCCGGGCGGGCCACGCTCGTCTCGCGGCCGGAGCACATCCCGATCTACGACGCCCTCTTCGGGCGCTTCTTCGGCCCCCCGACGCCGTCGCAGGGGCCTCCGGTCCAGATCCGCGTGCAGATGGACGCGGAGGCCGACGTCGGGCTCGCGAGCCCCGTCGAGCTGCTGAAGGAGAAGAGCTTCTCGCGCTGCTCGCAAGAGGAGCTGTCGCAGCTCGCCGAGCTGATGAGCCGCATCGATCTCTCGGTCCCCCGCCGCCGGACGAGGCGCCGCGAGGCCGCCCGCGCGGGGCTCCCGGACCTCAGGCGGACGCTCCGCCGGTCGTTCCGCACCGGGGGCGATCCTCTCGACCGCGCCTGGCGACGCCGGCGCAGACGCCCGCGGCGGCTGATCCTGCTCCTCGACGTCTCGGGCTCGATGGACGCGTACTCGCGCGCGCTCGTCATGTTCGCGCACGCGGCGCTCCGCAGCGATCCCCGCTGGGAGGCCTTCTGCTTCGGCACCCGCCTCACGCGGATCACGCGCGCCCTCACCGGGATCGGATCCCGACGAGGCGCTCGTGCGGGCGGCGGCGGAGGTCCTCGACTGGGACGGAGGCACGCGCATCGGCGAGTCGCTCAAGCGCTTCCTCGACGAGTACGGCCACAGCGGGCTGGCGCGAGGCGCGGTCGTCGTCATCTGCTCCGACGGCCTCGAGGTCGGCGATCCCGACCTGCTCGCCGAGCAGATGGCGCGCCTCTCCCGGCTCGCCTACCGCGTCGTCTGGCTGAACCCGCTCAAGGAGGATCCCTCCTACCAGCCGCTCGCGCGCGGCATGCACGCGGCCCTCCCCTACGTCGACCACTTCTGGAGCGGCCACAGCCTGGCGAGCCTCGAAGAGGTCGGCGCGGCGATCTCGCGCTTCTAGGATTACGCGCGGTGCGGACGCTCTTCTCGCACGCCCACATCGTCACGATGGACGACGCGGGGACCGAGCTCGAGAACGGCTGGCTCCTCGTCGAGGACGGCTTCGTCGTCGAGGCCGGCGACGGCTCGCCGCCGTTCGCGGAGCACTTCGAGAACCTCGCGGGCAGGCTCGTCACGCCGGGCCTCGTCAACGCGCACCACCACCTCTTCCAGACGCTCACCCGCACCCGGGCGCAGGAGGCCGACCTCTTCGCCTGGCTGCGGGCCCTCTACCCGCTGTGGTCCCGGATCGACGCGGACGCAGAGCACGCGGCGGCCCGGACGGGGCTCGCCGAGCTCGTCCTCGGCGGGTGCACGACGGTGTTCGACCACCACTACGTCTTCCCGCCGGGCAGGGCGGGCCTGGTCGAGGCGGAGATCCAGGCGGCGCGGGAGATCGGCGTCCGCATGGTCGCCTCGCGCGGCTCGATGGACGTCGGCGAGTCGCAGGGCGGGCTCCCCCCCGACGACCTCGTCGAGGAGCTGGACACCGTCCTCGCCGACACCGAGGGCCTCGCCACCCTCCACGAGGAGGGGCCGGGCGCCTGGACGCAGATCGCCGTCGCGCCGTGCTCGCCCTTCTCCGTCTCGAAGCGGCTCATGTCCGAGTCGGCCGCGCTCGCGCGGCGGCTGGGCCTGCGCCTGCACACGCACCTGGCCGAGACGGTGGAGGAGGAGCAGTACTGCCGCGGCCTCTTCGGCTGCCGCCCGGTCGAGTACCTCGAGCAGCTCGACTGGCTGGCCGGCGACGTCTGGTGCGCGCACTGCGTGCACCTCTCCGAGGCCGACGTGCGCGCCTTCGGCGCGGCCGGCACCGGCGTCGCCCACTGCCCGACCTCGAACCTGCGCCTCGGGGCCGGCGTCGCGCCCGTGCGCGCGATGCTCGACGCGGGCGTCCCCGTCGGCCTCGGCGTCGACGGCTCCGCGTCGAACGAGCGCAGCGACCTCTCGGCGGACGTGAAGCAGGCGCTCCTCGTCGCGCGCGGAGTCGGCGGCCCGGCCGCGATGACCGTCCGCGAGGCCCTCCGCCTCGGCACCCGCGGCGGCGCCGCCGTCCTCGGCCGTGACGACCTCGGCTCGCTCGAGCCGGGCAGGTGCGCCGACTTCGCCGTCTGGAACCTCGACGGGCTCGAGTTCGGCGGCGCCGACGACCCCCTCGCGGCGCTCGTCCTCTCCGGCCCGCACCGCGCCGAGCGCGTCTACGTGGGCGGCGAGCCGGCGGTACTGGACGGCGAGCTCGCCCGGGCCGACGAGCGCGAGATCGCGGCCGCCCACCGCGTCCAGGCCGCCCGCTTCCTCTGAGAGGGCTTGTGTTCCACCGCACGAGCGACAAACCGCCGGTCGACGGAGGGGCGCCCGCTTTCCGAGCGGGTCCGAACTTCGTGATTTGAAACACAAGCGGGAAGACCGGCGCTCTCGGGGGCCGCGCGAGCGCCCGGGGCCGCTACGCGGCGGCGGGCTCGCGCACGGCTCTCAGCGACGCATCCATGATCTCGACGCCGAGGTCGATCTCCTCCTCGGTGACCGTGAGCGGCGGCGCGATGCGGAAGCAGTTGGCGTTCGCGCCTCCACCGCGGACGATGTTCATGGAGAGGCCCCGCTCGTAGCACTCCCGGGTGACCGCGGCGCCGAGATCGTCGGCGGGCCGCTTGCTCTCGCGGTCCTCGACGAGCTCGAGCCCGACGAGGAGCCCACGCCCGCGGACGTCGCCGATGACCTCGTGCGCCTCCTGCAGCTCGCGCAGCCGCGCGAGCATGTACGCCCCGCGTGCGGCGGCGCGCTCGACCAGGCCCTCGGCCGCGATCACGTCCAGGACGGCCAGGCCGGCCGCGGCGGGGAGCGGGTCGGAGACGTGGGACGTGACGTGGAGGAAGCCCTTCTCGTGGCAGTCCGCCTCGATCGCGCTCGACGTGATCGTCGCGGCGAGGGGCAGGCCGCCGCCGAGCGTCTTCGACACGGCGAGCAGGTCGGGGACGACGCCGTCACGCTCGAACCCGAACATCGTCCCCAGGCGCCCGAACCCCGTCTGCGCCTCGTCGAGGACGAGGAGCATCCCACGCTCGTCGAGCAGTTCCCGGACGCGCCGGAAGTAGCCGTCCGGCGGGACGATGATGCCGCCGGCGGAGAGGACGGGCTCCGCGAGGAAAGCGCAGAGCGAGCCCACCGACTGCTGGTCGACGAGCTCGAAGCCGACCTCGAGACACGTGCAGTCGCAGGCGCCGTCGCAGTGGCGGATCGGACAGCGGTAGGCGTAGGGCGCCGGAACCGCGAAGGAGCCGGGAAGGACAGGGCCGTAACCGGCGTGTGCCATCGAGAAGTTCACCGAGGCGATGCCCGAGAGGAGCCCGTGGAAGCTGCGCGTGAGCCCGACCACCTCCCACCGGCCGGTGTGCATCTTCGCCAGCTTGAGCGCGACCTCGTTCGCCTCGGTGCCCGTGTTCAGGAGGAGGACGCGGTCGAGCGGCTCGGGGAGGAGCCTCGCCAACCGCTCGGCGAGGGCGAGGACGGGCTCGGAGAGCATCCACGAGTTCAGGTGGACGACCTCGTCGAACGCCTCCCGGATCGCCGCCGCGATCTGCGGGTGGTTATGCCCGATCGTCGAGCAGATCTGCCCCGACGTGAAGTCGAGGATGCGCCGCCCCGACGCGGTCTCGATCCACGCCCCTTCGGCCCTCGCGATCGGCTCGGGCGCGAAGGAGCCCGCGTAGCGGATCAGGAAGCGCTCGCGCTCGTCCACCGGACAAGAATACGATGCCTCCGCTCGTGAGCATTTCCACCCACGTCCTCGACGCCGAGCGGGGCGAGCCGGCCCGCGGGATCACGGTCGAGCTCTTCCGGGCGGACGAGCTCCTGACCGTCCGCGAGACGGACGAGGACGGGCGCATCGCCGACCTCGCCGGCGACGAGGCCCCGCCCGACGTCTACCGTCTCGTCTTCTATCCACGCTCGCCCTTCTTCCGCCGGATCGAGGTCGACGTGGAGATCGGCGAGGGCCACCACCACGTCCCCCTCCTCCTCGCTCCGTACTCGTGCGCGATCTACCGCGGAAGCTGAGCGTCGAGGAGCTCGCCGACCTCTTCCAGGCGAAGAGCAGCTTCGTCGAGGCGCTCGCGCGGGAGGACGATCCCCTCGGCCGCGCCCGCGACGTGCTCGCGTCGCTCCCCGAGGAGGCTCGGATCGAGGCACTGAACGCCCACCCGCGGATCGGGCAACGGCGCCTCAGCGGCCGTTCCGCGACCGAGCAGGGCCCGGTGGCCGTCGAGGATCCGGAGGTGCTCACCGAGCTGGCCTGGTTCAACGCCGCCTACGAGGAGCGCTTCGGCTTCCGCTTCGTCGTCTTCGTCGACCGGCGTCCCCGGGCCGAGATCGTGCCGGTCCTGCGGGAGCGGCTCGAGCGGACGCGCGAGGAAGAGCTCGAGACCGGCTGCGACGAGCTCGTCGCGATCGCGCTGGACCGGTGGGAGACGGGATGAGGACCGGCTACGGCAAGGAAGCCGTCTCCGTCTACCGGACCGACGGCGTGCGCTCGCTCTTCGCCGCCGAGGTCGGCATGACGCTCCGGAGCGAGAGCTTCCTCTCCTCCTACACCGAGGGCGACAACACGCTCGTCGTCGCGACCGACTCGATGAAGAACTTCATCCACGCGACCGCGCTCGACTACGAGGGCTCCTCGCTCGAGGGCTTCCTCGAGCTCGTCGCGCGCCGCTTCCTCGACACGTACGACCACGTCGAGCGGATCGAGCTCCATGCCCGGGAGGTGCCGTTCGCGCGCCGCGGGGAGCAGGCGTTCCAGGTCGTCGAAGGCGACGTCGGGGTCGCCGAGCTCGCGCTCGACCAAAGCGGCGGGCTCGAGCACCGCTCCGGCCGCGAGGGCATGCGCCTGCTCAAGCTGACCGGGAGCTCGTTCGCCGGGTTCATCCGCGACGAGTACACGACGCTCGCGGACTCCCGCGATCGCCCCCTCTACGTCCACGCGGACGTCCACTGGCGGAATCGCGACTTCGCCGAGCGGGCGGCCGGCGACGAGGTGCGCGACTCGGTGGTCGAGACCTTCGCCGCGTTCGAGTCGGCGTCGATTCAGGAGCTCCTGCACGAGGTCGCCGTCCGCCTGCTCGACCGCTTCGCCGAGCTCGACGAGGTCTCGCTCGTGGGCGAGAACCGGCTCTGGAACACGGCGCAGGTGTCCGGGTCGGACGAGCACGTCCGCGTCTACACGGATCCACGGCCGCCGTACGGGCGGATCGAGCTGACGCTCGGGCGATGATCGTCCCGGGCCGCTACAACGGGCCCCCGACCTCGGCGAACGGCGGGTACGCGTGCGGGCTCCTGGCCGGGCTGCTCGGAGGCGAGGCGGAGGTGACGCTGCGACGGCCGCCGCCTCTCGACCGCGAGCTCGCGGTCGTCGAGGCCGATGGATGCCTGGAGCTCTACGACGGGGAAGCCCTCGTTGCCGAAGCCCGGCGGGCCGACGGCGTCCCACTGGAGGCTCCGGCGACCGTGTCCGTCGAGGAGGCGGCCGCGGCGCGGGGCCGGTATCCGGGCTTCGTCCACCACGCCTACCCGACCTGCTTCACCTGCGGCCCCGATCGCGACGACGGGCTGGCCGTCTACCCCGGGCCGGTAGCCGGACGCGAGGGCGTCGTCGCCTCGACGTGGACGCCCGACGCGGACGTGCGGCCCGAGATCGTCTGGGCGGCGCTCGACTGCCCGGGCGGCTGGGCGGTGGACGACTTCCAGCGGGAGGGCGTCCTGCTCGGCCGGATGGAGGCGCGGATCGGGCGGCTGCCGACCGCGGGCGAGCCCCACGTCCTCGTCGGGTGGCGCGTCGGCGAGGACGGGCGCAAGCGCCACGCGGGCTCGGCGCTCCTCACGGCGTCCGGAGAGCGTACTCGCGGCCGCGAGCTCGACCTGGATCGTCGAGGAAGGGAGGGAACGGTGATCGCAAGGATCTGGCGCGGCTGGACGCGCCGCGAGGACGCGGAGGCCTACGTCCGCTACATGGAGGAGGTCGGCGCTCCCGACTCGCGCGGCACGCCGGGCAACCTCGGGTTCTCGGTGCTCCATCGCCCCGACGGCGACAGGGAGGAGTTCCTCACGATCTCGCTCTGGGAGTCGCTCGACGCGGTGCGCGCGTTCGCGGCCGACGATCTCGAGCGGGCGGTCTTCTACCCGGAGGACGATCGGTTCCTCGTCGAGCGCGAGCTGACGGTGTCGCACTTCGAGTACGTGCCTACGGAAAGAGGTCCCGCTCCGGCGGCATGACGAGCTCGCGCGCGCTGCCGTCGCCGTCCGGCACGCGGTAGCCGCGGACGAGCGCCGCGGGCGTCCCGGCCGACTTCCCGAGGACGAGCTCCGCCGCGCCCGCCAGCTCGTCGGCGACCGCGATCACCGTCGACTCGAGCGTGGAGCCGCGCGCGTCGCGCGTCCCACGCAGGTCGAGGAGGGGCCGCATCCCGGCAACGCCGATGGCGACGTCCGTCGTCCCCTGCCGCCAGGCCCGCCCGAACGAGTCGCTGACGATCACGGCCGGAGCGACCCCGAAGCGCTCCGCGAGCGCGTCGCGGATATGCGCGGCGGACGCGTCCGGGTCCCGGGGCAGGAGGACGACCCACCCGTCCCCGGGGGTGTTCGACCGGTCGACGCCCGCGCTCGCGCAGACGAAGCCGTGCTCGGTCTCGGCGATGACGAGGTCTCCCCGCTGCCGGCGCACAGCCCGGGCCTCCCGCAGGATCACCTCGAGGTGGTCGTCCGCTCGCTCGACGCGCCCCTCCGCCTTCGAGACGACCTTCTGCGCGACGACGAGGACGTCGCCCTCCGCGAGCCCGCCGGCGCGCTCGACCGCGTCGCCCAGGAGCGCGGCCAGGTCGTCCCCGGGGCCCACTTCGGGGATGCCCTCCAGCGGGAGGACTCGCAGCTCGCCCACCGCTAGAACCAGCCGCGCAGCTTGAAGAACGCGAGGAGCGCCGCGAGCACCGCGAGCTGGAGGCCGAAGCCAAGGACGAGGAACGCGCCCAGGCTGTCGACGTGGTCGACCATCCAGCCGAAGTTCTGCCCGAAGTAGCCGGTCACGAAGGTGAGCGGGAGGAAGATCGTGGCGATCAACGTGAGCTGCTTCACCGTCACGTTGAGCCGGTTGGAGCTGCTCGAGAGGTAGACGTCCATCGCCCCGGTGAGCAGGTCGCGCTCGATGTCCACGGCCTCGGTCGCGCGGGTCAGGTGGTCGTGCACGTCGCGGAAGTAGCGGCGGGCCTCGTCGTCGAGGTCCGGGCAGATCGAGAAGGCCGGCGGCGATCTGCTCGACGAGATCGCGCTGGGGAGTAATCGCATGCCGGAGCGTGACGAGACGGCGGCGAAGAGCGAAGACGTCCTCGAGGACCGCGTCCTGCGGCCGCTCGATCACCTCGTCCTCGAGAGTCTCCAGGCGGTCGTCGAGGCTCCTCGAGCACCGGGAAGAAGCTGTCGGCGAGGGCGTCGGCGAGCCGGTAGAGGAGCACGATGGGGCGAACGGCCTGGGGCGCATGGCGTGCGTAGAGCTCGCGCAGGAACTCACAGGCGGGAGCCTCGTCGCGCCGGACGGTGACCAGGAAGCGCTCGGAGTAGAAGCAGTGCACCTCGACGAGCTGATCCTCGTCCGGCTCGGGCGCGGCCCCGATAGAGGACGAGGAAGACGACGTCGCCGTAGTCCTCGAACTTGGGCCGCTGACCGAAGTGCTCTGAGTCCTCGACCGCCAGCGGGTGAAAGCGGAAGACCTCGCGCAGGAGTGCGAACTCGTCCTCGCTCGGCTCGCGGATGTCGAGCCAGAAGAACTCGCCGCTCGCGAGACGCGACTCGACGAACGCCCGATCCGCGCCCTCGACCGTCCTCCCCTGGTGGTCGAGCAGGTGCAGGCTCACGGCAGGCCTGTGACGCGGATGCCCGCGTTCGTCTTGTAGCGGCGGTTGACGTTGAGGAGGACGGCCGTCAGCGTCTCGAGCCAGCGCGCCACCTCCAGCCGTCCGCAGTCCACGGCGCGGCCGGCGACGAGGCGCTCCGCGAGCTCGGCGATCACGCCCTTCGCGTCGTCGTCGTCCCCGGCCAGGAGGACGTCCTCGTCGAGCGGCAGGTCCGGGTTTGCGAGGGCTCGCGCGCTGACCGTGTGGAACCCCGCGACGACGCGGGCCTCCGGCGCCCCCCTCGCGACGAGCTCGGCGAGCGACACCTCGAGCGGCGCGGCGCCCGGCCTCCCCTCTCGGAAGACGACCGGGCTGGCCACGCTGACGACGATGCGGCCGGCGAGGTCGGCGGACAGCTCGCCTGCCATCGCCTCGACTCCGGCCGGCGGCACCGAGAGGAACACGATCTCGCATGCGCGAGAGGCGTCCGGATTCGAGACGAAGTCGTCGCGGGGTGTGCGCGAGCCGATCACGACCTCCTCGCCCGCCCGCCGGAGGCGCTCGGCGAGGCCCTGTCCGAAGTCGCCGCTTCCGCCGACGATCCCGATCACCCCACGGACTCCAGCACCGCGCGCCCGACCTCCGCTCTCGACTCCGGCGCAACCATAACGATGGGGGCGACGAGCGCCCCCGGGAGCGCGCCGTCGTCGGCGGGGTCGACGACGATCTCGCCGGCGATCCCCGCGTATATGCCCGCGATCCCGCGCACGCCCGGCTCGTGGCCCAGCGAGGCCATCATCCCCGCGAGGGGCCCGCGGAGCGCCTTCCCACGGATGAGTGGGGAGACGGCGACGACGCGCTTGCCGGCCAGGGCCTCGCGGATGCCGGGGACGGCCAGGATCGGGAGGACGGAGACGAACGGGTTCGAGGGCGCGATGAAGACGACGCCCGCGCTCTCGATCGCGTCCAGCACGCCGGGGGCCGGCCGAGCCCGCTCCGCTCCCTCGTAGCGGACGCCGTGGACCTCGTCGGCGTGGCGGCGACCGACGAACCAGGTCTGGAAGTCGAGCTCGCCCGCCGGCGTGGCCAGGAACGTGCGCACGGGCTCGTCCGACGCCGGGAGGAGCCGCACACGGACGCCGAGCCGCTCGCAGAGCAGCCGCGTCGCCTCGGAGAGCGGGACGCCCTGTCGCAGCAGCCGGGTGCGGACGAGATGGAGCCCGATGTCCCGGTCGCCGAGCGTGAACCACGTCTCTCCGCCCAGCCGGCCGGCCGCGTCGAGGGCGTTGGTCGTCTCGTCGCGGACGCCCCAGCCCCGCTCCTCGTCGAGGAGCCCGGCGAGCGTGTAGAGAACGGTGTCGAGGTCGGGCGAGACGTGCAGCCCCAGGATCTCGACGTCGTCGCCGACGTTGACGATCGCGGTCACGTCCTCCGGGCGGGTGGCGCGCGCGAGCGCGTCGACGAAGCGCGAGCCTCCGAGCCCTCCACAGAGAACGGCATAGGGAGGCGGCGTTATGCTCACCGCGTGCTCGGGATAGTGCCGGTCAAGGGCCTCGCCGGCGCGAAGACGAGGCTCGCCCCCCTGCTCTCGGCCGAGGAGCGCGCACGGCTGGTCGTCGAGATGCTCGACGGGGTCCTGGCCGCGTGCCGCGAGGCGAGCGCCATCGACGGAACGCTACTCGTGACGCCCGATCCCGCGCTCGCCCGCGACGGCGCCTCGCTCCTCGTCGACGCCGGCACCGGGCACGCCGACGCCGTCGCGCTCGCGCTCGCCGACCCCCGGGCCGCGGCCGGCGCGCTCGTCGTCATGGCCGACTGCCCGCTCGTGACGGCGGAGTCGCTCGACGCACTCGCGGCATCAGCGCGGCCACTTGCCCTCGCGCGGGCCCGCGACGGGGGCGTCAACGCTCTCGCGCTCCAGGAGGTCGACGGCTTCCGCCCCCGCTTCGGCATTCCGGCGGGGACGACGGTGGCCGAGGCGCGCGCGGCGGGCTACGACCCGGTCGTGCTCGACGATCCCCGCCTCGCGCTCGACGTCGACCGGCCCGAGGACTACGAGCTCCTCCTCGCGTCGCGATGACGGGCCGCGTCACCTACTCGCCGAAGGTCTTCATCCCGCTGACGAAGCTCTGCCGGGACGTCTGCCACTACTGCACGTTCGCCCGTCCCCCACGCCGCGGCGAGCGGGCCTACATGACCGCCGACGAGGTGCTCGCGGTCGGCCGGGAGGGCGCGGAGGCCGGCTGTCACGAGGCGCTCTTCACGCTCGGCGACAAGCCGGAGCTCCGCTACCGCGCTGCGCGCGACGAGCTGGCGGCGCTCGGCGCCGGGACGACGATCGAGTACCTCGCGCGCATGTGCGAGCTCGTGCTCTCGGAGGCGGGGCTCCTCCCCCACGTGAACCCCGGCGTGATGACGCGGGAGGACATCCTCCTCCTGCGGCCCGTCTCGGCCTCCATGGGCCTCATGCTCGAGACGGCCTCGGAGCGGCTGTCCGCGAAAGGCATGCCGCACCACGGCTCACCCGACAAGCTGCCCGCCGCGCGCCTCGAGACGATCCGGCTCGCCGGCGAGCTCGAGGTCCCGTTCACGACGGGGATCCTCATCGGCATCGGCGAGACCCGCGAGGAGCGGATCGAGGCGCTCGAGGCGATCGCCGCCCTCCACGCCCGCTACGGGCACGTCCAGGAGGTGATCGTCCAGAACTTCCGCGCGAAGCCGGGCACGAAGATGGCCGCGCACCCCGAGCCCTCCCTCGAGGAGCTCGTCTGGACGGCCCGGACGGCGCGCGAGCTCCTCCCCGCCGAGGTCCACCTCCAGGTGCCCCCGAACCTCTCCTACGGCGACTTCCCCCGGCTCCTCGAGTCGGGGATCGACGACTGGGGCGGCGTCTCCCCGGTGACGATCGACCACGTCAACCCCGAGGCTCCGTGGCCCGAGATCGAGCGCCTGCGCTCCGCCACCGAGGCCCACGGCCGCGAGCTGGCCCCGAGGCTCCCGATCTACCCCGAGTTCGTCGCCGACCTCGGGCGCTGGGCCGATCCGCGCGTCGCGCGCGAGGTCCTCCGCCATGCCGACGCCTCGGGCCTCGCGCGCGAGGAGTCCTGGGCGGCGGGCACGTCCCTCCGCGCACCGGGGCTCCGGGCCGCGGGCAGGCGTCCCGTCTCCGGGCCGGTCGCCGCCGCGCTCGCCAAGGTCGGCGACGAGGTCGATCTCGACGAGGACGACGTCACGGCGCTCTTCGAAGCCCGCGGCGCCGACCTGGGGGCGGTGATCGGCGCGGCCGACGAGCTCCGGCGCGAGGTCTGCGGCGACGTCGTCACCTACGTCGTCACCCGCAACGTCAACTACACGAACGTCTGCTACTTCCGCTGCGGGTTCTGCGCCTTCTCGAAGGGAAAGCTCGCGGAGAACCTCCGCGGCAAGCCGTATCTCGTCCCGCTCGAGGAGATCGTGCGCCGCGCGCGGGAGGCATGGGATCGCGGCGCCGTGGAGATCTGCCTCCAGGGCGGCATCCACCCGGCCTTCACAGGCCGGACGTACCTCGACATCTGCACGGCGGTGAAGGAGGAGCTCCCCGACCTCCACGTGCACGCGTTCTCGGCGCTCGAGGTCTGGCAGGGGGCGGCCACGCTCGAGCTGCCGCTCGCCGACTACCTCGAACGGCTGCGCGACGTCGGCCTCGCGTCGCTCCCCGGCACGGCGGCCGAGATCCTCGACGACGAGGTCCGGCAGGTGCTCTGCCCCGACAAGGTGACCACCGACCAGTGGCTCGAGGTGCACGACACGGCCCACAGGGCCGGTCTGCGCTCGACGACGACGATCATGTTCGGCGCCGTCGAGGGCCCGCGCAGCTGGGCGCGCCACGTCCTCGCCCTGCGGGACCAGCAGAAGCGAACGGGCGGCTTCACCGAGTTCGTGCCGCTGCCGTTCGTCCACATGGAGGCGCCGATCTTCCTCCAGGGGCGGGCGCGGCCCGGGCCGACCTTCCGCGAGGCGGTGCTCATGCACGCCGTGCCGCGGCTCGCGCTCCATCCGTGGATCACGAACGTCCAGGCGTCCTGGGTGAAGCTCGGCCTCGACGGCGCCAGGGCCGCGCTCCGCGCGGGCGCGAACGACCTCGGCGGCACGCTCATGAACGAGTCGATCTCGCGGGCGGCCGGCGCCACGCACGGCCAGGAGATGCCGCCCGAGCGCATGGAGGACGCGATCCGAGGGGCCGGCCGCGCCCCACGACAGCGGACGACGCTCTACGGCGCGCCGGAGCCCGCGCGCACGCGACGCTCCTACGACGCCCCGCCGCTCGACGAGCCGCTGAACCCGAGCGTGAACGACGCCGGCCTCGAGCGGCCGGCCGCCTGGTCCGCCCGGGCCTTCCTGTTTGACCCTGCCGGCGGGCCTCGAGTGGTGGAGGCAGCATCCGGGCGGGGCCGACTGGCTCGACCGGCTTCCGGGCATCGTCCACGCGTGCGCGACGCGGTGGTCCCTCGAGGTCGGGCCGCCCTTCGAGCCCGCCCACATCTCCTGGGTCGCGCCCGCCCGGCTCTCCGACGGCACGGACGCGATCCTGAAGGTGAACTTCCCCGAGGCGGAGAGCGAGCACGAGGCCGACGCCCTCAGGCACTGGCACGGCCGCGGGGCCGTGCGTCTTCTCGCCTCCGACCCTGAGGCACGCGCGCTGCTCGTCGAGCGGTGCGCACCCGGGACGACCCTCTGGGAGGTCGCCGACGAGGACGAGGCGAACCGGATCGCGGCCGGCGTCCTCCGGCGGCTCTGGCGGCCCGCCCCGTCCGAGCACCCGTTCCGGCTGCTCGCGGACGAAGCGGAGCGCTGGGCGGACGAGCTGCCGGCGCGGTGGGAGCGGGCGGGCCGGCCGTGCGAGCGCGAGCTCCTCGAGGAGGCCGTCGCGTTCCTGCGGGCGGCCGGGCAGGAGCAGGGCGAGCCGGTCGTCGTCCACCAGGACTTCCACGGCGGCAACGTCCTCCGCGCCCAGCGCGAGCCCTGGCTCGCGATCGACCCGAAGCCGCTTGTCGGCGAGCGGGAGTTCGACACCGCCTCGCTGCTTCGGGACCGTCGCGGCGAGCTCGCGCGCGACCCAAACCCCGAGCGCCGCCTCCGTCGCCGCCTCGACCTGCTCGCGGCAGAGCTCGGCCTCGACCGCGAGCGCATGCGCGGCTGGGGGATCGCCCACGCGCTCGCCTGGGGCCTCGACGACGGCGGCCACGACGAGGCGATCCTCGCGTGCGCCGGCTGGCTCCGAAACGCTTAGCCCACCACTTTGTGTTCCACGAACCTGTACGGAAAGCGCCCCGTGAACAGGTCCGCGAGGAGCATGTCCAGAAGGTCCGCGTTCTCTCGCTTACGGCCCGCTCGGCGATCAGGATGCGGCGGACGCTCGAGTAGCTCGGCCGCGGGACGCCGAGCCGCGCCGAGACGGGCCGAAGCAGGCGCCAGGCCTCGGCGTAGGGCATGCCGAACGCGTCGAGGACGCGGAGCGCGAGCACGAACTCGGGATGGACCGGCGGGTGGAAGGCCACGCCCGAAAGGTGGCGCGGAAGAGTTTGTGCGTGTGAAACACAAGCGTCACTTCAGCGTGCCGCTTGGCGGGTGGTCGGCCCGTGAGCGCTAGGCCCGAGTCAGTACCACCTGCCGCGGGCGAAGCCGCCGAAGGCGACGAGGCCGACGAGGGCCACGATCAGGCCGAGCCAGAAGCTCCAGACGACCATCAGCACGATGCCGGCGATGACGATGAGCCCGCCGACCGAGATGCCGAACATCCTCCTCCTCCTTAGGCCGCTGCACCCGTCGCGGCCGTGAGCGGCTCGCCGAAGCGGGCCCGCTTGACGAAGCGGCCGTCCCCCGGCTGGCCGACGAGCTCGCCGCCCTCCACGATCACCTTGCCGCGCACGAGCACGACCTCGGGCGCGCCGGTGACCTCGGTGCCCTCGTAGAGGTTGTAGTCGACCCGCGAGTGGCTGCGCTCGGCCGAGAGCGTCACGCGCTTGTCGGGGTCGAAGACGACGATGTCCGCGTCGGAGCCGACGGCGATCGTGCCCTTGCGCGGGTAGAGGCCGAAGAACTTCGCGGGGTTCGTGGCGAGGAGCTCGACCATGCGGTTGAGCGAGATGCGCCCTGGTCGGACGCCGAACTCGTGCACCATCATCAGCCGGTCCTCGATCCCCGGCCCGCCGTTCGGGATCTTGGAGAAGTCGTCGCGGCCGAGCGCCTTCTGGTCGGCCCAGCGGAAGGGGCAGTGGTCGGTGGAGATGACCGAGAGGATGTCCGTGGACACCGCGTGCCAGAGGTGCTCCTGGTTCTCCTTCGCGCGCGGCGGCGGCGTGTAGACGTACTTCCCGCCCTCGAAGTTCGGCCGCTCGAGGAACGTCTCGTCGACGAAGAAGTACTGGGTGCAGGTCTCGCCGTAGGCGTTCCACCCCAGCTCCTTCGCGCGCGCGAGCGGGTCGATCGCCTCCTTGCAGGAGACGTGGACGACGTAGAGGTTGCAGCCCGCGACGTGCGCGAGCTGGATCGCGCGGTTCGTCGCCTCGCCCTCGGTCTCGGGCGGGCGCGTGCGCGCGTGCCAGATCGGCTCGGTCTTCCCCTCCGCGAGCGCCTGCCTCACGAGGACGTCGATCGAGTCGCCGTGCTCCGCGTGCACCATGACGAGCGCGCCCGTCTCGGCGGCCGTCTGCATGACGCGGAAGAGGGTCTCGTCGTCGACCATGATCGCGCCCTTGTACGCCATGAAGAGCTTGTAGCTCGTCACGCCCTCGTCCGGGACGCGGGCGAGCTCGTCGAGCGTCCCGCCCTCGGCGAGGTCGGTCACGGCGAGGTGGAAGCCGACGTCGATGACGGGCTTCGCCGACTCGATCTTCCCGTGCCAGGTCTCCAGAGCCTCGGCGAAGGTCTGGCCCTTCCCCTGGATGCAGAAGTCGACGTGGCAGGTCGTGCCCCCGAACGCCGCGGACACGGTGCCCGAGGTGAAGTCGTCGCAGGAGACCGTCCCGCCGAAGGGCATGTCGAGGTGCGTGTGCGGGTCGATGCAGCCCGGGAGGACGATCTTTCCCGCCGCGTCGATCACCCGGTCGGCCTGGACGTCGAGCGACTCGCCGATGAGCGTGACCGCCTCGTCCTCGACGAAGACGTCCCCGACGTAGTCGTCCGCGGCGGTGACGACCCGGCCGCCCTTGATCAGAACCGACATGCGCCTCGCCTCCTCGGGAAGAACCTGGTCGCCGAGAGCTTAGATCCTCAGCCGCCGGCCGGGCACGCGGCGCCGCGGTCGGCGAGCGCCTCGCAGAGGACTCGCTCGTTCAGCGCGAACCAGCCGTCGAGCGCCGGCGCGGGCTCCGACACCGCGGCTTCCGCGTCGCGGAGGGCCTCCGAGGTGGCCGCGAGGACCTCGACCGGCTGCTCGAACGGGCCTCTCCGCCTGATCAGGAGCCAGCGGTCGAACCGGCGGCCGCCGGTGACCGGGGCGACCTGCGCCGTCCCGGTCGGGACCGCCACGATGACGCTGCCCACGGGGTAGTCGAGCCGGTCGACCGCGGCGAGCAGCGACTGCGGCTGCGCGCGCGGCAGCCCGGTGGCCTTGCCGACCTCCGGGAGCGCGGCGAGGAAGACCGACGAGTAGGGATAGAGGGCGTCGTCGGCGGAGACCGTGCGCGCGAGCCAGGCCGCCGGCTCGGCGACCGCCTCCTCTCCCCCGAGCGCTGCCGTGTAGGTGACCTCGCGCGGATCGACCACACCCCCGGTCGAGAGGGCCGCGACGACGGCGACGCCACCCACGGCGAGCGCCTGCCCGGGCGTGCCGAGCGCGCGCGACCCGCGCTCGACGGCGACGCCGACGAGGGCCGCCCAGACGGCGAGGCCGTAGATGAGATGCCGCGGCGAGAGATCGGGCGCCCTGCCGGTGGGGACGAGCGCGATGAGGACGACGGGGAGGGCGATCGAGACGAGCGCGAAGACGACGAAGGCGCCGTTTCGCCGGACGAGGAGGGCTGCCCCCACGAGCGCCAGCGCGACGAAGAGCGCGAACAGGAGCCCGCCGCCGCCCGCGAAGCCCCGCAGGGCCGACACGAGCAGGTCCCAGGCCTCCCCGCGGGTCGCGAGGCGCCCCTCCTGGTCGCCGGACACCTCGAAGCGCGACGCCAGGCGCAGGTCGCCGATGACGAATGGGATCGCGGCGAGAGAGATCAGCGCGACCGGCAGGGCGGCCCGCAGGGGCCTCCCCCGCCAGAGCCAGAGGCCGACGCCCGCCTCGACCGCTGCGACGAGCCCACCGTAGGGATGGACGGCCACGAGCAGCCAGGCCCCGGCCGCCGCCCAGGCGGACGCGCGCGCCGTCCGCACGTCGAGCGCGCGCGCGAAGAGGTCGGCGGCCAGTGCCCCGGCGAAGGCCATGAGCGCGTACATGCGCCCGAAGCTGCCGTACACGGCGAGGATTCCCGAGCACCCGGTCAGGACGGCGGCGCTCGCGCCCGCGACAGGTCCCCCGAGCCGGCGGCCGAGGTCGTAGGCGACGGGGACGGTCGCCGCCGCGAAGACCACCGAGAGCCACCGGAGCGTCGCCGGGTCGCCGTCCACGGCGAACGCGGCGTGGGCGAGGAGGAAGTGGAGCGGCGCACCGCCCCGCTCCCAGAGGACGGTGACGACGATCTCGGGCAGCGGGCGGGCCGCGATCAGGCCGCTGACCGCCTCGTCCTCGAAGAGCGGCTTCCCGTGCACGTCGGGGACGATCCGCGCGAGCAGGATCCCGATCCCGGCCGCGATGCCGCCGACGGCGAAGAGACGCGCGCTCACCGGGCTAGCCGGCGACGGGGGCGAAGGTTCCCGCGCGGTAGACCTGCCCCGGCAGCTCGCGCCCGAGGACGCCTGCGAGCCACTCGGAGACGGCGATGAGCGCGTCGAGGTCGACCCCGGTCTCGACGCCTTCGCCGTGGAGGAGGTAGACGAGGTCCTCCGTGGCCACGTTCCCGGTCGCCCGCGGCGCGAACGGGCAGCCGCCGAGCCCGCCGACCGACGCCTCGAAGACGGTGGCCCCAGCCTCGAGGGCGGCATAGGCGCCCGCGAAGCCGGTGTTTCGCGTGTTGTGGAGATGGACGCCGACCCGGGGGAACCGCTTCGCGGCCTCGCCGACGAGCTCCTTCACCTGCCGGGGGACGGCGACGCCGATCGTGTCCGCGAGGACGATCTCCGCGGCGCCGAGCTCTGAGGCCTGCTCGGCGATCTCGAGGACCCGGGCGGGCGCGACCGCGCCCTCGAAGGGGCAGCCGAAGGCCACCGAGATCGAGACGCTGACGGGCGTCGAGGCCCTGATGCGGCCGAGGACCGCGAGCGCCTCGTCGGGGGTGGCGTTCTGGTTCTCCCGCCCGAACGAGTCGGTCGCTGCCAGGTTGAAGTGGAGGCTGTCGAGGCCGGTGGCCGCGAACCGCTCGAAGCCGCTGCTCGTTGAGGACGAGCCCCGAGTACACGACTCCCGGGCGCCGCTCGATCGCGGCGACCACCTCCTCGGCGCCGGCCATCTGCGGGACGCGACCCGGGTGGACGAAGCTGACCGCCTCGATCGCGGGCAGGCCGGCTGCCGCCAGCCGGTTGACGAGGTCGGCGCGCACGGCGGGCTCGAGCACCGCCTGCTCGTTCTGGAGCCCGTCGCGGGGCCCGACGTCACAGACGGTCACCCTCACGCCCGCCTAGGATACGCGCGGCCCTCGCGGGCGTCCCGGTTGTGAGCATCTCGGTCTTCTCCGCGCAGCACGTCTACGCGGCCCTCGACCCGGCGGACGCGGTCGAGGCTGTCCGCGCGGCGTTCGTCGCCCACGCCCGGGGCGAGTGGCTCATGCCCTCGAAGGTGTACGTCCCCGCGCCTCCGGACGGCGACTTCCGCGCCATGCCGGCGCGGGGAGCGGGCTACGCGACGCTCAAGTGGGTCACCTCCTTCCCGGAGAATCCCCGGCGCGGCCTCCCGACCGTGGGCGGGGTCGTCCTCCTCTCGGACGCCCGGGACGGACGCCTCCTCGCGCAGCTGGACGCCGGCGCGCTCACCGCGCTCCGGACCGGGGCCGCGGCCGTTCTCGCGGCCGAGGTGCTCGCAGGCGACGACGACGCACCGGCGACGGTCGTCGGGGCCGGCGTCAACGGCCGCGCGGTCGCGCGGACGTTCGTCGCGCGGGGGCGGCGGGTCCGGCTCTGGGACGCCGACCCCGAGCGGGCCGAGCGGGTCGCCGCCGAGCTCGGCGATGCCGCGGCGGTCGCCGGCTCTCCTGCTGAGGCGCTCGCGGCCGGGATCGTGGTCACCGTGACCCCGGGCCGGGAGGTCATCTTCGCGCCCGGGAGCCTCCGGGCCGGACAGCACGTCAGCCTCATGGGCGCCGACGGGCCCGACAAGGCCGAGATCGCCGTCGAGGAGCTCCTCCGGGCCCGCGTCGTCGTGGACGAGTGGGAGCAGGCGAGCCACAACGGCGACGTGGCGCGGGCCGTGGAGGCCGGAGCCCTGGCCCGGGACGACGTCGTCGAGCTCGGTCGCATTCTCGTCGGCGACGAGCCGGGGCGCAGGGCGGCCGACGAGATCACCGTGTTCGACTCGACGGGGCTCGCCGTCCAGGATCTCGCCGTCGCCGTCGCGGTCTACGAGCGATACCGGGAGGATCCCGATGCGGAGATCTTCGCGGGCATGACCTCCGTCGAACTCGACTGAAAGGAAGGACGCATGGCAGGACGTCTCGTGCACTTCGAGCTCCCGGCCGAGGACATCGACCGGGCGCAGGGCTTCTACGAGCAGCTCTTCGGCTGGTCGTTCCAGGGCGCGGGGACGCCGTTCCCCTACCGGATGACCGAGGCCGGAGGCGAGCCGGCGGGCGCGATCTACAAGAACGAGGGGCGACCGCCCGGGGTGATCGTCTACTTCGACGTCGACGACATCGACGTCGCACGTCGCGCGCGTGCGCGAGCTCGGCGGCCGAGCGGACGACAAGATGCCGATCCCCGGCATCGGCTGGATGGCCAAGTGCTTCGACCCCGACGGGAACGAGGTGCGGGCCTTCCAGGCGGACGACTCCGTCCCTCACCCCGAAAGCAAGTAACAGTCTGTTACTTGCTCGGCGGGTGGCCGGTCTCGGCGGGGAGCCCGCGGGCGCACCAGTCGCTCCACGAGCCGGCGTAGAGCCGCGCGTCGTCTCGGCCGGCGCGGGCGAGGCGGAGGAGCGTGACGCACGCGGTCACCCCGGAGCCGCAGTAGGCGACGATCTCGCCGGCCTCGGCCAGTCCGGCGGGAAGCTCGTCGGGGTACGGGGCGTTGACCGCGCCGGGGATGCGCCCTGCGACGGGATCGATCGGCTCGACCTCGCCGCGGTAGCGCTCGGGGAGGCGGGCGTCGACGACCGTGAGACGGGCGTCCTCGAGCCGGTCGGCGAGCTCGTCCGCCTCGATCGTGTCCCCCGGCCGCGGGCGCGGCGTGAAGACCGCCGGCTCGACCTCCTCCTCCCCGCCCCGCAGGGGCCCGAGCCAGGCGGCGATGCCGCCGTCGAGCACGGCGACGTCGTCGTGCCCGAAGTGGCGCAGGAGCCACCAGAGGCGCGCCGCGCCTCCGTTCATGCCCTGGTCGTAGGCGACGACGAAGACCCCCGGCCCGATCCCGGCCGCGCCGGCCGCGCGCGCGAAGTCGTCCGCCGAGGGGAGCGGGTGGCGCCCGCCGGGGCTGGCCGGCGCCGCCGAGAGCTCGCGCTCGACGTCGAGGAACGAGGCTCCCGGGACGTGGCCCTCGAGGTACAGCTCGCGCCCGCGCGCCGGGTTGCCGAGCTCCCAGCGGCAGTCGACGAAGCGGTACCGCACGGGCCTAGCCGACGAGCCTGAAGACCCGGCCCCCGCCCGTGGCGACGAAGAGGTTCCCGTTCGAGCCCTCCCCGAACGAGGTGATGTTGTGCGGCGTGTTCCGCACGAGCTTGCGGCCGCTCCCGCGCTTGAACCGCCAGATCTCGCCGGTGCAGTAGTCCGCGAGGAAGTACCAGCCGTGGAAGCGGGCGGGGAGGTTCTGCCCGCGGTACACGAAGCCGCCGGTGATGGAGCACCGGCCCGCCCCGTGGCCGTAGACGCTCACCGGCCGAACGAGGGTGCCGTCGCCGCGCAGGCCGCCGTTGGAGCAGCCGCTCCGCTTTCGCCCCTCGAAGACGTCCCAGCCGAAGTTCTCGCGCGTGCCGCCGAGCCTGCTCTGGTCGAGCGAGTCGACCTCTTCCCAGTCGTCCTGGCCCACGTCGCCGATCCAGAGCCGGCCGGTGGCCCGGTCGAACGAGAAGCGCCAGGGGTTGCGGAGCCCGTAGGCGTCCTTCCGCCAGCCGGCGCCGACGTTCTGCGGGTCGAGGCTGAGCAGCTTCCCGAGCGGGCTGCTGAGCCGCTGGGCGCGCCCGCCGGGATCGCAGGCCGCCCCCGCCGTCGCCGAGTCCGAGGTAGAGGCGCCCGTTGCCGGAGAACGCCAGCTGGCCGCCGTTGTGGTTCGACGTACGGCTGGTGGACGCTGAGGAGTCGCGTGCGGCTTCCGGAGACGACGCCGGTGCGCTGGTCGTTCATCTGGTACCGGAAGATCCGCGAGTCGCCGCCGTTGTTCGTGTAGCTGACGTAGAGGCGGTTGTTCGAGGCGAAGTCGGGTCGAAGGCGATCGACAGGAGCCCCTGCTCGCCGCAGCAGGACACGCGCCCCGTGATGTTGAGGACGACGCGCTCGCTCCCGCCCGGCCCGCGCCTGATGACCCGGCCCTGCTGCTCGACGATGTAGAGGGCGCCGTGGTCGCCGCTCTGCGCCGACGTCACCTGCGTCAGCGCGCTGTGGCTCCCGCCGACCGCCTGCAGCCTGATCGCGGAGGCGGCAGCGGGCCAGGCGAGCACGATCGCGAGCACGACGAAAAGGACCCCTGGCACCGGACGACGCATCGGCATCACACCGTACCGGAAGACGCGGCGGCCGCCTCCTGCTTCTTCTCCCAGTAGCGGCGGAGGCCCGCATAGGACTGCCAGAACGGCCCGGCCCGCTGGAAGAGGTCCGCGGTCGCAGGGTCGGCCGCAGCGCGCAGGTCGGCCTCAGCCGCGGTGACGAACTCCTCCTCCGTGCCGTCGCGGGCCCTTTCCGCCCAGACGGCGAGCGCGAGGCGGCACTCCTCGACGTGGGCCTCGGGATCGTCCGCGACGCCGAAGTGCGGGAGGCAGAGGCGGGCCGGCCGTCGCTCCTCGATCGCGGCGAACGTCCGCTCCCAGGCCTCGAGGTCGATGTCGGGGGGCGGCGAGACGGGCGCGACGTAGCGCGCCGGGGGGATCCGCACGCCCGCGGCGTCGCCGACGAAGCACGACCCGTCCGGGGCGAGGTACGAGACGTGGTGGGAGGCGTGACCCGGCGTCGGGAAGGCCTCGAGGTCGAGCACGCGCTCCTCGACGATCCTCACGTTCTTCTCCGGCACCGGCACGAGCGCGCCCCAGAGGCGGTCGAAGTCGTCGCCGTAGAGACGCCTGGCGCTGCGCTCGAGCCGGCTGGGATCGACGAGGTGAGGCGCGCCGATCGCGCTCACGTGCACGACGAGGCCGGGGTTCTCGCGCACGAGCTCGCCCGCAGCGCCCGCATGATCGAGGTGGACGTGGGTGAGGACGAGATGGCGGAGGTCGCCGACCGAGAGGCCCTCGGCCTGGAGCCCCGCCCGCAGGGCGCCCAGGCAGCTCGCGGGCCCGCAGTCGACGAGCGCCGGCTCCTCCCCCGCGAGCAGGTAGGCACCGACCACCCGTTCGCGGTCGAGGTGCCGGAGGTCGAGAAGCGTCACTCGACGCGAGGCTACTGGACGGTGAGCGTCCCTTCCATCCCGGCCTCGCGGTGACCCGGGACCGCGCAGAAGAACTCGTACGTGCCGGGCTCGAGCGTGGCGGTCACGCTCGTGGTCGACTCCGTGATCGTGTCGCTCACCTCCTCCACGCCCATGCCCTCGATCTCGACGTTGTGCGGCGTCGAGGAATCGTTCGTGAGGTCGATCGTGACGTCGCCGGCCGCCGCCTCGAGCGACGTCTTGTCGAAGGAGAGCGCACCGCTGGGATCCGCCGCGAGCGCCAGGGTCGTGCCACCCCCGCCCCCGCCGCCGCCGCCGGTGGCGGTCTCCTCCGTCGTCGCCGCCCCGGCTCCCTCGTCGTCGTCGTCGCCGCCGCAGGCCGCGAGGCCGAGGGAGAGCACGAGCAGCGCCGCGGAGATGAGAAAGAGAACGCGCCGTGTCATCTGGCTCCTTCCTGTCTGGTGGGTCCGCCCTTCTCTACGAAGCGGGCGAGAAAATAGATGAGGACGGCTGAAGCGATGAGCGCGAGCCACGCCCACGAGAGCGCCGGGACGATCACGCTCGGGATCCGCGCCTCGAGGGTGCCGCGCTTGACGAGCTGCTCGTAGCCAGAAGTCCTGGACGGCATTCGTCAGGCCGTACGCGAACATGAGCGACAGGTAGAGGCCGAACCCGACGCGAGCTCCGCGACCCCGAAGGGACGGGAGGACGCGCGAGAGCACGACGGCCGTGAGCGCGAGCAGCGTCCCGTCCATGCCGTGATGGTGGCCGTGGTGGACCGCGAGCATGTCGGGTGGCCGGGCTCGGGAAAGACCTCGCCCGTCATGTACAGGGAGCCGAGGCCCGGCACGCCCTCGAGGCTGAAGCCGTTCTCGGCGGCGATCCAGGGAAGCGCGGCGAAGAGGAGGACGACGGCGAACCCGATGCGGACGAGGTCCCACCCCCCGAATGGCGCCGACCCGCCGACGCCGTCACGAACGAGGGAGACGCAGGTGAGAACGAGAGCGATGCCCACGCCGATCCCGGCCAGGGCGTTAATCGGGCTTCGCGTCCAGGTCGGCCTGCTCGACGACGCCGGGCCACGCGACGGCCGCGCAGAGCACGGCGCCGACCACGGCGCACACGGTGGCCCAGCGGCGGCGCAGCCGCTGCGCGACGACGACGAGAATCCCGATCGCGACGAGCGCCGTCGGGTAGTTGACGAAGACGAGCGACCCGCCCGGCGCCGCCCCGCGAGGCCCGTCTCGCTGACGTGGTAGAGGTCGTGCACCGGCAGCCGGGCGTACGCGACCAGGACCTCGACCGCGACGACGCCGAACATCCCCCAGACGATCAGGACCTCGACGAGGCCCGGACGCGACGGTTCCTCGGCGCTCAACCGCTTGAGAGTAGCGCGAAAGGAGCATTCTCGACTCTTGTCGAATCCCCCGAAAGAGGGAGGCTCGGGCAGGCCCGGGCCAAGTTGAATTCGTCTGGGTCTGTCCGGGGTGCGAGAGGAGGTACTGCGGCCCGCGTGGAACTCCGAATGGTGAACGGCCTGGAAGCCGAGGCCACCCAGGCCACTGAATCGTCGTCGGCGGGCGCCGGCGCGCTCGTCGACTCGTACCGCCGGCTGGCGGACGTGTTCCACGAGGTCCTCTCCGAGCAGACGCACTCGACCGTGCTCGAGCGCATCGCGGACACGCTCTCGGACCTGATCCCGTACGACGCGTTCACGATCTACCAGGCCGACGAGGCTCGGCGCGTGCTCATTCCGATCATGGCCCGCGACAGCTGGGCCGAGGAGATCATGAGCGACCGCCCCCTCCTCGGGGAGGGCATCACCGGCTGGGCGATCGACCACGACGAGGCCCAGCTCGTCAACGACGCCCATCTCGATCCCCGCGTGAAGACGGTCCCGGGCACGCCGGCCGACGAGCCGGAGGCCCTCATCTCGGTGCCGCTCGTCGCCCGCGGGGCGATCAAGGGCGCCCTCAACGTCTACCGACTCGGCCGCGACGCGAAGTTCAGCGAGGAGGAGTTCGAGCTCGCGAAGCGCTTCGGGGACGCGGCCGCGCTCGCCCTGGACAACGCCCAGGTGCGAGCCGTCCTCGAGCTGCAGGCGCAGACGGACTCGCTGACCGGCCTCTACAACCACCGCTACTTCCACGACCGCCTCCGCGCCGAGCTGAACCGCGCGAGCCGCGCCCACGACTCGATCGCGGTGCTCATGCTCGACATCGACGACTTCAAGCGCGTCAACGACGTCTACGGCCACGGCGCCGGCGACCTCGTCCTGCTCGAGCTCGGCAACCTCCTCCAGGCGACGGTGCGGACGTCCGACGTCGTCTGCCGGGTCGGCGGCGAGGAGTTCGGGGTCATCATGGCCTCCTGCGGCGCCGCCGACGCCATGGGCCTCGCGGGCCGCATCACGGAGACCCTGGCGGAGACCGAGATCGAGCCGGCGGGACGGCTCCAGCTCTCGATCGGGATCGCGCAGAGCCCCCAGCACGCCATGAACCCGCGCGAGCTGGTCGCGTGCGCGGAGGTGGCGATGATGACCGCCAAGGCCCGTGGCAAGGGCGAGGCGGTCCTCTTCGGCGACGACGTCGGCGAGCGTCCCGCGGCGGCGGCGAGCGTCGACCGCGACGTCCGCTCGATCGCGCACCTGAAGATGCTCCAGAGCCTCGGCGCCAGGCTCAACCGCCTCAACGACGTCCGGGAGATCGGCGAGGCGATCGTCGACGAGCTCCGCCTCCTGGTCGACTACCACAGCTGCCGCGTCTACGTGGTGGACGACGACGACCTTCTGCCGATCGCCTGGCGCGGCGACGTCGACCCGTACACGGACGAGAGCGTCGAGGCCCTCCGCTGCAAGGTCGGTGAGGGGATCACCGGCTCGGCGGTGGCAAGCGGCGAGTCGATCATCCTCGAGAACGCGCTCGACTGCGACTACGGCGTCATCATCCCGGGCACCGAGGACGTCGACGAGTCGATGATCGCGGTTCCCCTTCGCTACGGGACGCGCGTCATCGGCGCGGTGGTCATCTCGAAGCTCGGCGTCGGCGAGTTCGACGGGGACGACGTCCGCCTGCTCGAGGTCCTCGGCGGCCATGCCTCGGTGGCCCTCGAGAACGCGCGCCTCTACGAGGCGCAGCGCCTCGAGGCGGAGCGGGCGAAGTCCTCCCTCGAGATCTCCCGGTCGCTGCTCGACCTCGGCCGCAAGCTCGCGGCCGCGGAGGGGCTCGAGCAGGTGCTCCAGCTCACGGTCGAGCTCTCCGCCCGCCTCCTCGGCATGCCCAAGGCGTCCGTCTGGCTCCAGGATCGCGCCGGCACGGACGTCTGCGCCCAGGCCCTCCACGGGTTCGACAACGGTCGCGCCGTCCGGCTACGGACGCTGCGCTTCCCCGACGAGCTCGCCCGGAGCATTCCTGTCCGGCGACGAGCCCTTCGTCCTCGACACCGAGGCGATCCGCGCGATCGAGGGCGTCTCCGAGATCGCCGACGGCGGGAGCGCCGCCGTCGCGCCGCTCGGGCTCGAGAACGAGCGGCTCGGCTGCATCGTCGTCTCGAACGGGCCGACGGACGACGTCTTCGACGACCGGCAGATGCGCCTGCTCGCCGGCGTCGCGCACCAGGCCAAGCTCGCGATCGCGAACGCGTTCAGCTTCGCGAGCCTCGAGGACACCTTCCTCTCGACGGTGGAGGCGCTCGCCAACGCCCTCGAGGCCAACGACGAGTACACGTCGACCCACGCACGCTGGATCACGGACATGGCGCTCTTGGTCGGCCGGGAGCTCGGCCTCGACACGAAGGAGCTGAAGCGCCTGGAGCTGGGCGCCCTCTTCCACGACATCGGGAAGATCGGGGTTCCCGAGGCGATCCTCTCCAAGGACGGCCCGCTGACCGAGAAGGAGTGGGAGATCGTGCGCCTCCATCCCGAGCTCGGGGCCCGCATCCTCGCCCCCATCGAGCGGCTCGAGGACGTCTGCGAGATCGTCCGCCGCTGCCACGAGCACTGGGACGGGAGCGGCTATCCCGGCGGGCTCGGCGGCGAGACGATCCCGATCGAGTCGCGCGTCATCCTCGTCTGCGACGCCTTCCACGCGATGACGACCGACCGCCCGTACCGGATGCGGCTCCCCGTGGACGAGGCGCTCGCGCGCCTGCGCGCCGCCGCCGGGACGCAGTTCGACCCGCAGGTCGTCGACGTCTTCCTGGCGCTCGACCCGCCGGACGCCGCCTAGAGCTTCCAACATGATGATGGCCCGCTGCCTGGGTGTGACCAGGCGGCATGGCTTCTCATCGTGTTGGGAGCTCTTAAACGGGCTCGGACAGCTCGATGCGCTCGATGGCGACCCGCTCGTCCGGGCGGTCGTGCGCGTCGCGCGGGAGCTCGGAGATCCCCTCGACGACGGCCATGCCCTCGGTGACCCGGCCGAAGACGGTGTGCTTGCCGTCGAGCCAGGGCGCCGCCTCGGCCGTGACGATGAAGAACTGGCTCCCGTTCGTGTTCGGGCCGCGGTTCGCCATCGCCAGGGCGCCGTGGACGACGGGATGGTCGTTCGGCTCGTCCTCGAACTCGTAGCCGGGGCCGCCGGTGCCGTCCCCGCGCGGGCACCCGCCCTGGATCATGAACTCCGGGATGACCCGGTGGAACGTCAGGCCGTCGTAGTAGCCGTCCTTCGCGAGCGTGACGAAGTTCCCGACCGTCTTCGGCGCGTCGTCGTCGAAGAGCTCGACGTCGACGTCGCCGTGTGTAGTGTGGAGCGTCGCGTGAGTCATGGCGGCACCGTATCCGATGCCAAGAGCTCCTAACGCAATGAGGAGCCATGCCGCCTGGCCACGCTGGGCGGCCCGCGGCGGTGTCCTCGGTCGCGCCCATACCGGCCTGGGTATGAGCGCTCCCTGCGTCCTTGCCTCGAACACCCAGCGCGCCCAAACGGCGGGTCATCATTCCGTTAGAAGCTTCGGTAGGGCCCTGCGGTACACGGCGTCGCTGCCCGAGCGCCTGATCCGCGCCGTCGTCGCCGGGACGGCCGGGCTCCTGCACGAGAGCGCCGAGGTCGTCCTCCCGCGCTTCGTGCGGCAGTCGCGCCTCTACGAGGCGACGGCGAAGAACGCGCTGCGGATCGCGATCGAGGCGGTCGGAGGCGTCGAGCCGACCGAGCCGCAGGAGGTCCCGGCCGGGCAGATCGCGAAGCGCAAGGCGGCCGGGAACGTCGTCGAGCTCGGGTCGATCGCCGCGTTCGGCTTCTCCCCGCTCTGGCTCCTCGCGGCCGCCTCGGACGTCCTCCACGGGTCGCGGGTGTACCTCGCGACGTTCGTGGACGAGCTGAAGCGGGCAGGGGTGCTCGACCCGAGGCGCCGCATCGATACGGTCGACGAGCTGCTCGAGGCGCTCGAGCACGCCTCGGGCCGCACGGCCGGGCTGCTCGACGTGCCGCCGCTCGAGCTCGCCGAGCTCCGCTCGACCCTGGCGGAGTTCCGCAAGGACGCCTCCGGCCTGCCCCGCCCGGACGAGCTGGCCGCGCTCTACCGCGGGCTCCACGCCGAGGCCGCACGCGAGCGCAGGTCGCTGCTCGAGGTCTCGGTGGGGATGGGACTCGCCTTCCTCCTGTCCGCGAAGACCGTGGCCGACAGGCACCTGGCCGTCCCGTATCGCGAGGACTGGGCGCCGCTCCGCAGCGAGGGGTTCGCCGCCTACGCGCGACGGGTGTCCCTTCCCTACGCGCGGGCCGTCGCCGGCCACTTCGACCCTGGGCGGCCCACGTGGACGGAGCGGGGCATCGACCGGCTGCACCGGAAGGGCTGATCCGATCCCCACTACCGGAGTCGGGCGGCTCGGGATAGATTCACGGGATGGCCGCCTGCCCGAACTGCGGAGGAAGGGTCGCGCAGACGGCCCGCTTCTGCCCGCGGTGCGGCGCACCGCAGAAGGAGGGGGTGCGCCCCAGCCTGCAGGTCTTCCCGCCTCCTGACCCCGACTTCGGGGCGGACGACGCGCGAGCGTTGGGACGTCTGCGAGATCGGCTGGTGGCATGGATACGTGAAGGCGGATTTCTTCGCCCTCGCCCTCGGCGCCGACCAGCACGAGTTCGAGGCGGCCCGCTCACCTCAGTTCTGGTGGTACCGCTCGGACCCGCCCGCGTCCGACCACGAGAGAGCCCGCGGGGCGCACGAGGCCCTCGTGCACAGACTCCTCGACGGCGGGTGGGAGCCGATGGGCCGCGGCGCGGTCTGGTACGCCCAGCGCTTCCGCCGCCCCGCTCGCAGCCTGCGCGTTCTCGGGGCCGACGATCACCCGCCGAGCGACGCGGGCTCGTCACACGCGTAGCTAAGCGGTAGCATTTCGCCTGAACCCGACTATTGTCAGGGTAGGAGCCCGCTCACTGCGGCTGTTTCGAGGGAGGGCGACGCGGTTGATCAGTGATACCACGACGTGGTTCGCCGTCGGCGTTTCGGCGCTCGCGTTGGTGCTCGGCGTCGCGGTGGTCGTCCTGACGCTGCGGCTCCGCGAGGCGAAAGCCTCCGTGCGCGACGAGCCCGACCACGTGCCCTCCAGGCCTCCGCTCGCCCAGCCGGGCGACGACATCGGCGCGTCGATCGATCTCGAGGACGTGCTCCGCCGGGCGCTCGAGGCTGCCACGCGCCTCGGGGACGCGGCTGCGGGCCTCATCGTGCTCGTCCGCGACGGCGAGGAGCCGATCACGGCCACCTTCGGGCTCTCCTCCGAGGAGTCCGCGCGCGAGCTGCTCGGGAGCGCGCCCGAGGGCGGGCGCGAGCGGGCGGTGGCTCTCACCTACCGCTACAGCGAGGACGAGGAGGAGCACGACGAGTTTCGCCTGCGCGCCGGCCTGGCCGTTCCCGTCAAGGAGAACGGCGCCCGGCTGGGCACGCTCGCGGTCTTCTGGCGGCGGTGCGAGCGCGAGGTGAGCGACGAGGAGCTCGCTCGGCTGGAGACCCTCGCGGCGGCCCTCGTCCCGGCCCTCCGGAACGCGTTCCGCTTCGAGGACCTGCGGGCCCGCCTCGACCTCGACCCGGCGACGGGGCTGTACGGCCGTCGCCATCTCGAGGAGGCGCTCGCGCGCGAGTATGCGCGCGCGCGTCGCCACGCCCGCCGGCTGAGCCTCGTGATGCTCCAGCTCGAGTCGGCGTCCCTGTCGACGGCCGCCGAGCACCTCGCCGCCTCCGTCCGGAGCGAGGACGTGCTCTGCCACCTCCAGGGCGGCCGGTTCGCGATCCTCGTGCCCGAGGCCGGCCTCAAGGATGCCGAGCGCGTGCTCCGTCGGCTCGAGCTCGCCCTCGGCGTCCGCGTTGCGACCGCGGCGGTGGAGCTCGGCTCGGACGACGACGCGGTCTCGTTCCTCGCGGCCGCCGAACGGACCGTCGCGCCGGAGACCGACGGCGTGCGGCCGCTCGAGGCGGTCGTGGAGTCCCCGGCTGTGTGAGCGAGTGTGAACTGTGGCGACGATCCTTGAGCTAGCGACCTTTGCCGGCGTCTCCGCGGAGAACGTCCTCCGTGTCGTCCACGGCGAGCCGGTCAGCGAGAACATCGAGCAGCGCGTGCGTCGCGCGATCGACGAGCTGGGGCTTCCCGGGTACCCCAAGCCCCCGCCGGAAGTCCTCCCAGCCGTGCCCGAGGACGCCGCCGCGCGGAGCGGCCAGCTCGACCGGCTCACGGCGGCGACGAGCGAGCTCGAGGCGACCCTCCCCCAGGGAGTCGGGACGGTGGTCTACGAGGCGCTCCGCGTCGAGGTCGGCCCGGTCGCCAAGCACGTCGCCGAGCTCGCCGCGCTCTTCGACCGGATGCTGCAGCGCCTCGACAAGGTCTCGACCGAGGTCGGCGACGAGCGCCGCGAGAGGTTCGAGGACGTCGCCCTCCTCGCGGAGCTCATCACCTCCGGCTGGCGCTCAGTCGACCGCCGCATCGCGCGTCTGGAGCAGATCGTCACGCGGATCGAGGCGGCGAATCGCCCGCGAAGCGGGCCGCAGGCACGCGTCTACCGCCTCGACGACGCCGCGGACCGGGCCTCGAAGGACTAAGAACTCGATTCAGAATGATGTCCTGAGGCTCATCCTGAACCGAGTTCTACGAGCCCGGCGGGGTCCTGCCCTCGAGCAGGGCCCGCACCCTCGGGTAGACGAAGGCCGGGCGCGCCCACGGCTGCCCGGGATCGATCACGTCGTGCTCGAGGGCGGGCGTGCGCGGGAGCCAGTAGAGCGTGACGTCGTGGCCGTGGTCGCGCCAACGGTCGACGAGGTCCTCGGCCAGCGGGTTCGAGATCGTCTCGTCGTTCGGGTTGAGCATGACAGTGATCTCGGGCGCCGCCGGCTCCTCCTTCCCCGCGTGGTCGCGCACGAACCTGCCCAGGACGAACGTGTCGCCGATGCCGCCGGTCGACCAGCCCTGGTACTCGTGCGTGAGCTTGGTGACGCCGCCGACCGAGATGTCGGGCAGGTGCTCGAAGAGGTTGGTGAGGCCCCACGTGAACGCGTAGGGCAGGGTCGGCATCCCGATCGCGGGCGCGATGACGACGACGCGATCGACGTCCGCGCGCTCCTGGGCGATCCACGCGGCCACCGTCCCTCCGAGCGACAGCCCGATGACGTCGGTGTGGTCGCCGAGGCCCCGGCCGATGTCGACCGCCTGGTCCGCGTAGCGCGCGAGCTTCTGCGCGTCGAGGTCCTTCAGGTGCGAGACGGAGCCGATCTTGCCGGTCTCCGGGTCGCCGAGGCCGTGCTCGGGGAGCCGGAGCACGAGGACGTTCCAGCCGCGCTCGTAGATCTCGCGGGCGAAGAGCTCCCACTGCGCCGGGCAGTTGGTGAGCCCGTGGACGAGGACGACCGCGCGCTCGGTCTTCTCCCCGTGCGTCAGGGCACGGCTGAGGCACGGCCGGATCACGGAATCGCGCTCGTCGGCGCGGATGCGCCCGACCTCCGCGACGGCCCGCTGGTAGTCCGTCACGGGCCGGGGCGACGATGCGAGGCCCTTGGTCGAGGCGGGCCAGAGCACGAGCGCCGCCAGGATCGCCAGGAGGACGAGGACGGCGATGCCCACCCATTTGAGGACGCGCCGGACCGTCACGGCGGCCAAGTGTAGAGCGACGCCTGGTCGACCCTAGAGGTCCGGCAGGTCTCTGTCGCGGTACGGGCGCTCGACGTCGTCGGGGTAGGGCGCGTAGGCCACCTTCGGCGAGTCCGTCGTCTCCGCGACGGCCGCTCCGTGGGCCTGTGCGAACTCGGCGGCCGGGTAGCGCACGCTCGAGTCGGGGCTGCGCGCGCCGACCGCGAGGATCACGCAGGGCCCGTCGCCGGCCCCGACGAGCACATGCTCCGTCCAGGCGGGCGAGTGGAAGAAGTCCCAGGCCCGCAGCCGCCGCTCTTCGCCCTCCACCAGCAGCAGGCACTCGCCGGAGAGCACGAGGAAGTCCTCCTGGTTCGACTCGCCGTGGTACATGCACGCGGGCTGGCCCGGATCGAGGACGCCGATGTTGATCCCGAGCACGGGGAACCGGACGTCGCCCTCGAAGCCCGTGTACCGACCGAAGAGGTCGTTCTCGAACCAGCGGCTCTCGCGGGCGTTGACGACGTACCAGCCCTCCCCCCGTGGGACCAGCCCGTGCTCGGTGGAGACGAGGGATGCCTCGGGAACCTCGTACACTCAGCGCTCCCCGAGGTCGAATGCCACGGCGACACCTTATCGGCCTGCTGCTCGCCACCGAGGAGGACTGGCCGACCGCGTTCGAGGCCGTCCTCTCCCGGCTCGGGCCGATCCGCCACGGCGGCGAGACCCACGAGCTCGAGACCGCGCGCGTCATGAACGAGCCGTTCGACCTCCGCCACCTCCCGCGCTACGCGCTCGTCATCGACCGGCTCTCCTGGTGGTACGACCTCCCGCGGGAGTGGCTGAAGAAGATCGCGCTCATGGACGACGTCTACCTCCTCAACAACCCCTTCACCTTCCAGGCGATGGAGAAGCACGCCGCGTACTGCGCCATGATGCGCCTCGGCCTCAAGGTCCCCGAGACCTGGCTCCTCCCCCACCGGCTGCCGCCCGAGAACCCGCGCTACGTGCCGATGGCCGAGCGCTACAACCCCGACTTCGACCTCGAGGCGATCGCGGACGACGTCGGCTACCCGCTCTTCATGAAGCCGTTCGACGGCGGGATGTGGGTCGGCGTCACGCGGATCGCGGACCGGGAGGAGCTGCACGCCGCCTACGAGGGGTCCGGCGAGCGGCTCATGCACCTCCAGGCCGGCGTCGAGGGCTACGACGTCTTCACGCGCAGCCTCTCGATCGGGCCGCAGACGATGGTCATGAGCTACGACGTCGGCGCGCACGGGCACTACCGGTACATCGTCGACCGCGACTTCCTCGAGCCCGCCCTCGAGCAGGAGGTGGCGACGATCAGCCGCCTCGTCAACGCCTTCTTCCGCTGGGAGTTCAACTCGTGCGAGACGATCGTCAAGAGCGGGCAGGCACACCCGATCGACTACGCGAACGCCTCACCGGACATCGCGCTCGTCAGCCTCCACTACTACTTCCCCTGGGCGATCCGCTCGCTCGTCGCCTGGTCTGCCTTCTGCACCGTGACCGGCCGCAAGGTCGGGATCAACCAGAACACGCTCGACTACTTCGAGGTCGCCGACCGGGACGACCTGTCCTACGAGGAGAAGGTCGCCCGCTACGACGAGCTCGCGAATGCGTACTTCCAGGCCGACGAGTTCGCCGACTTCTGCGCCGCTGCGCTCCCCGAGCTCGACGCGGTCGTCCTCGACTACTTCACGAGCGCCGAGTTCGACGACCTCGTCGTCCACGCGATCCGCCTCGAGGTCGAGCGCGAGCGCCACGAGGAGATGATCGAGCGCTGCCGCCGGCTCGTCGCCGACTGGGCGGCCGACCAGAGCGGCGCCTGAGCGTCCCGGGGACCGCTACGCAGCCGCGGTCAGCTCCGCGACCGCCTCCTCGAAGACGGCCGAGTGCAGGTCGACGTCCGCCTCGGTCGTCGCGGGCGACATGAGCGCCATGTTGTGGAAGGGCGTGAGGAGGATCCCGCGGTTGAGCGCGTAGAGGTGGATGAAGCGGTCGAGCCACGGGTCGCCGCCCGCGGCCGCCTCCGCGCCGGTGCGGGCCGGCTCTGCGCGGAAGAGGTACTCGACGCGGCAGCCAAGGCGGACGACGTGCCAGGGGAGCGCATGGCGCTCGATGACGGCCGCGACGCCCGCTTCGAAGCGCTCGCCGAGGGCGATCATGTGGTCGAACGCAGCGTCCGTGAGCACCTCCGAGAGCGTCGCCCGCATGCCGGCGAGCGAGAAGACGTTCGCGGCCAGCGTCCCGCCGATGCCACCCACGTCCCGCTGCTCCTCGGGAAGTGCCTCCTGCTGGTCGAGGATCCCGCGCGCCACCTTCTCGCTGAGGCCGTACGCCGCAGCCGGGACGCCGCCGGCGAGGGGCTTCCCGATCGTGAGGAGGTCGGGATCGAGGCCGTAGGCGGCCGTGTAGCCTCCCGGCCCTGCGCAGATCGTGTGCGTCTCGTCGATGACGAGGAGCGTCCCGTGGCGCCGCGTCACCTCACGAAGAGCGTCGTGGTAGCCGGGCTCGGGGAGGACGATGCCGATGTTCGTGAGCGCGGGCTCGGCGAGGACGCACGCGACGTCGCCGTGGGCGAGCTCCCGGTCGAGGCCCTCGACGTCGTTGAACTCCGCCACGCGCGTGGTCTCTGCGGGATCCACCGGCGGGCCGACGCTCCCCTCGCGCGGCCGGACGACACCGTCCACGAGCGTCACGACCGTCTCGTCGACGGTCCCGTGGTAGCACCAGTTGAACACGAGGATCTTCGACCGGCCGGTCACGGCGCGGGCAATCCGGATGGCGAAGCGGTTCGCGTCGGTCGCGGTCAGGGCGAACTGCCACGAGGGAAGGCCGAAGCGCCGCGCCATCTCGTTCCCGACCCAGATGGCGTCCTCGCTCGGCAGCATGAGCGTGATCCCTCGGCGCGCCTGCTCGGCCAGCGCCCGCACGGTCGGCTCGGGCGAATGACCGGTCATCGCACCGGTGTCGCCCAGGCAGAAGTCGACGTACTCGCGGCCGTCGACGTCGACGACCCGCGCCCCGTGAGCCTCCCGGGCGAACACAGGGAACCCGCCCGCCCACCGCACCATCCAGTGCATCGGCACGCCGCCGAGGAGCGACGCCTTCGCCCGCTCCGTGAGCTCGTACGAGCGCGGATGCTCGGCGCGGAAGCGCTCGCGCTCCCGCTCGAAGAGCTCCCCGACCCGCGGGTAGGACGGATGGACGGCAGTCGTGGTCATGCCCTCACCGCGCCGATCCTCTCATCTCGAGTCGCAGCTCGTGCCAGAGCAGGGTCCCCAGCGTTCCCGGCGCCACGGGCGGACGGTCGTCCAGATCGCCGTCGTAGGTGGCCGTCTGGACGAACGGCGTGGCCGCCAGGACGACCGCCCAGGCCTCGGGCGTCCAGAACGTCATCTCGTGCTCCTCCTCGATCACCTCTCCTGCTCGCGGCCCGCTGACGACCTCGATCCGTGAGCGCTGCCGCTCGAGCATCCGCTCGAGGTCGAAGGCCTCGGTCGTCCACGTGACGCGCACCTCGACTCCTTCCCGGCTCTCCTCCCATTCGTCCCTGTGGCCGACCTCCCCGCCTTCCGGTCCGTAGTGGGGGAGCTGGACGAGATAGACAGCTCCGGGAGCGAGGTGTCTCCCCATGCAGGCGAGATGCCGGACGAGATCGGGCGGGCGCAGGTGCCCGAGCGTGTTGATCGGACAGACCGCGCCGTCGAAGTCTCGGCCGAGGTCGAAGTCGCACATGTCCGCGAGGACGATCGCGGCGGCGGCGCCCGCCGAGTCGAGCCTACGCGTCGCCGCCGCCACCATCGCGGGCGAGATGTCGATGCCGAATACGTCGAGGCCGCGCCGGGCCAGCTCCTCCACCATTCGGCCCGATCCACAGCCCGGCTCCAGCACGCTGCGGCACCGCGGGCCGAGGCGGGCGACGAGCCAGTCGACCTCCTCACCGACGTCCCAGTCGAACGCGAGGTCGTAGAGATCCACGTGCTCGGTGTAGAGCTCGGACGGTCGTCCCAGCCGCTCGGCCTCGCCCTCCATCTCGGCAACGCTAACGGGGCGCTACGATCGCCGCGTGGCCGAGCTCTCCCTCGTCGAGTTCCCCGCCGACGACCTCGAGCGGGCGCGCCGGTTCTGGGAGGGACTTCTGGGCGGCTCCCTCGCGGAGCGCGAGCCGGTCGAGGGCCGCGGGCTCCAGACTCGATCCGGCGGCGTCGAGGTCGGCGTGCACGAGCGCGGGCCGGGGCCGGGCGACCGCGTCTCGCTCCCCTACTTCGAGGTCGCCGACGTCGCTCGGGCGTTGGCGCTCGTCGAGGAGCTCGGCGGAGAGATCATCCACCCGGGCGAGCGGTGGGCGATCTGCCGGGACTCCGAGGGCAGCCCGTTCGGGCTCGCGCGGGCGCCCTAGGGCCTGACGACCCTGAACGGCTTCGAGCGGGCGACGGCGCGGTAGCCGTCGTCGAGCAGGAGCCGGATCTCGTACTTCCCGGGCTTGAGCGGCCAGGAGCCGTTCCCGACGAGCGAGTTTCTTCGTGAAGGTCGTCGTCCCCTCGATCTGGGTGTGCGTGTACTCGTAGATGAGGTAGTCGTCGTTGCCGCAGTAGCCGGCGTTGCAGATCGACTGCCTCGGCAGCTTGCCCCCGGCGGGGAACACCGACAGCCAGTCCCAGCGCATCCCCGGGGCGTTCGACCACGAAACCGTGATCGGCGATCCCTTCCGGTAGACGTGCCGGGACGTCCAGACCTTCGTCCGCTCGCCCGGCCGGTAGAGCCAGAACGCGCTTCGCGACAGCACCTCGCCGTGTTTGTCGAGGAGCACGGCCTCGTAGGAACCGCGTCGCAATCCGGCCGTGGAGAGGAGCACGGTTCCGTCCTCGGGAGCATCGTCGCCGGTGGACACGGCGACCACCGTGTCCGCGCCGGAGCCGCCGGCCGGCACGATCCCCACCTGCTCGCCCATCCGTCCGCGGGCGTGGAAGACGACGGGGAGCGGGCGCCCGATCGTCCACCGCCTCCGCTCCACCGCGACGAACGGGGACGGCTCGCCCGGCCTCACGGCGAACGTCGAGACGACGCCGCGGTGGTCGGTCGGATACGGGACGACGGGGACGTCCACGTCCGGCCCGCCCTTCTCCCCCACGATCCGGCTCTCGAGCGCGCGGGCGGATCCCGCGGCGAGGACCCAGTCGATCCGGTCGAACACGTCGTTCGGGACCGACTCCGGCCCGCCGGGCGTCCAGGTGAACCCCGGTACCGCGACCGGGTCCGGGTGGACCTGACGGTACGAGTCGAGGAAGCCCGCGTCTGCGAGCGCCTTGCTGACCGGCCACTGGAAGGGGAACACGACCTCCGGTCGGACCGCGGCGACCGCAGGGGTCCAGTCGAGGTGGGACGGCGAGTTGAAGTCGCCCACCAGGAACACCGGGATCCGCCGCGATGCGAGCCCGGGTACGGCAGTGATCTCGTCCTCGATGGCGGGCATGCGCGTGGAGAGCTCGAGTGCGGTCAGCTGGTGCGGCGACCCGCCGTCCCGCACGAGATAGGGCCCGTACGGGTCGGAGGGCAGGTGCGCGTTCTCCATCGCCACGACCCGGCCGGGCGCGAGCTCGACGAAGATGTACGTGCCGTTCCCGCCCGGCGGGTCGATGAGCCGGTAGCGGGAGACGACCTGCATCCGCTCGCTCGCGAACCACCCGAGGGCCCTGGCGATCGTCCGCGTCGAGTGCTCGCCCTCCTCGAGCCCGACGACGTCCGCGCCCGAGTCGCGGATCGTCTGGATCACCTTGGCCAGAGTCCGCTTGCACCCCCGCGTCTTCGTGCACCAGTCCCCGGTCGCGAGGTCGAGCTCGTCGCCTCCGTAGAAGATGTTGAACGTCATCACCCGGAGGGCGAGGACCGATCCGCCGTCGCGCGGTGCGCTCCGGCCGCGGCCGGAGCGGCGGCGAGGAGCGCGCCACAGCTCAGCGCGGCCAGAAGGAGTCGCGCCCTGCGTGCCGAGATAAGCCCCTGCGTCCCGATAGGCAGCGGACGGTACGACGCGCGGCCCGGTCTGTCAACGCCCGTGGAGCGGGGCGGCGCGAGTGCGGTCGCCGATGACCACCTCGCAGCCGTCGTAGGCCTCGCCCGGAGGACCGAGCCAGTACCGGTCGATCCCCGGCCCGCAGAAGAGCCACTGGACGAAGGCGCCCGGCGACCCGCCGACGAGGCTGCCTCCGCGGAGGACGTCGGAGCCGTTCCCCCCGTCCAGGCGTGTCGTTGCCGCTCGAGCCCCTGAGGATGTCCTGCCCGTCGTTCCCGAGCATCGTGTCCTCCCCGGAGCCGCCGCTCATGAGGTCGTTGCCCGGGCCGCCGTCATGGTGTCGTCCCCGCTGTTCCCGTTCATGACGTCGTTGCCGGGACCGCCGTCCATCGTGTCGTCCCCGGAGCCGCCGCCCATGTCGTCCCGGCCGGGGCCGCCGTCGAGGGTGTCGTCGCCGCCGTTGCCGGCAAGGTGGTCGGCGCCCGCCCCTCCCGCGAGCGAGTCCTCGCCCGGCCCGCCAGCAGGTCGTCGCGACCGATCACCGCCGTCGAGCGTGTCGTCACCCCTGTTGCCGAAGATCCTGTCGCGGCCGTCGGTTCCCGCTGTGACCGTCACGGACGTGGAGGCGCTGTTGTCCGCCGGCTCCAGGTCGGGAGTCGTGGACGTCACCTCGGCGGTGTTCGCGATATCCGCCGGAAGGGCCGCGAGCGTCTGCGGGTCCGCGAGGCCGTAGAGGCTGTCGTCGCCTCCGCCGCCGCTGAAGGTGTCGTCGCCTCCGCCCCCGCAGATCACGTCGTCGCCGTCCGAGCTCCCGATGGCCCAGTCGGGGTCGTCGCCGCGGCGTTCCGACGAAGTCGCAGAAGAAGCGGGCCTCGACCCGGAGTCGGATCGTGCGCGAGCTCCCGGCCGCCAGATCGCCGAGCGCGCATTCGACGTGGGTTCCGCCTCCGGAGACCGGCGTGCTGGTACATCCCCTGGCCCGGCGGAGGTTCAACGAGCTCGCCAGGTCGTCCGAGACGACGACGTCCTTCGCCGTCTCCGGGCCCGCGTTGGTGACGGTGATCTTGTAGGTGAAGTCCTGGCCGAGGGCCGGCGTCGGGTCGGACACGGCCTTCTCGATCTCGAGATCGGCGGTCGCAGACGACGGCGTGTCGTCGTTGGTGACCGTGCAGGTCTTCGACTCGCCGGGGGCGATCGTGCCCGTGCACTCGGCCGAGTAGGTGGCCGTGTAGCCGGGGGCGGCGTCCTCGCTCACGGTGTAGGCGCCGGAGCCGAGGGTGACCGCCGTTCCGGCGGAGCCGGCGAAGCTCGCCGGGCTGGGGCTGTTGCCGGTCACGTGCAGGGTGAAGTCGGAGGGGACGGCGGTGCAGCCGTTGTCGTTTGTGACCTGCTTGACGACGGTGAGGGTTCCGGTGGTGGGGGCGTCGTCGTCGTTGGTGACCGTGCAGGTCTTCGACTCGCCGGGGGCGATCGTGCCCGTGCACTCGGCCGAGTAGGTGGCCGTGTAGCCGGGGGCGGCGTCCTCGCTCACGGTGTAGGCGCCGGAGCCGAGGGTGACCGCCGTTCCGGCGGAGCCGGCGAAGCTCGCCGGGCTGGGGCTGTTGCCGGTCACGTGCAGGGTGAAGTCGGAGGGGACGGCGGTGGAGCCGTTGTCGTTTGTGACCTGCTTGACGACGGTGAGGGTTCCGGTGGTGGGGGCGTCGTCGTCGTTGGTGACCGTGCAGGTCTTCGACTCGCCGGGGGCGATCGTGCCCGTGCACTCGGCCGAGTAGGTGGCCGTGTAGCCGGGGGCGGCGTCCTCGCTCACGGTGTAGGCGCCGGAGCCGAGGGTGACCGCCGTTCCGGCGGAGCCGGCGAAGCTCGCCGGGCTGGGGCTGTTGCCGGTCACGTGCAGGGTGAAGTCGGAGGGGACGGCGGTGGAGCCGTTGTCGTTTGTGACCTGCTTGACGACGGTGAGGGTTCCGGTGGTGGGCGCCAGCACCTCCGTGTTGGCGAACGAGAAGTTGTCCTCGCCGATCGGGTCCGGGGTCGTCGACGACACCGACGCCGTGTTTTGCAGCGTGCCGGCCGCGGTCGGGGTGACCGTGATCGTGACGGTCGCGTCCCCTCCGCTCGCGAGCGAGCCGAGATCGCACGCCAGTGCGCCGAGGAGCTCCGTGCAGGTCCCCTGGCTCGCGTTCGCCGTGCCGAACGTGACCCCGGCCGGAAGGGTGTCCGACACGGAGACGTCGTCCGCGGCGGCCGGCCCGGCGTTGTGGATCGTCAGCGTGTACGTGAGCTCCTCGCCGACGGTGACCGGGTCCGGAGAGTCGTCCTTCGCGAGCGAGAGGTTGGCCCCGCTGGCGACGTCGTCGTTGGTGACCGTGCAGGTCACGGTCTGCCCGGCGACGACGGTGACCTGACCGCTCGCGTTGCAGCCGCCGCCGAAAGCCGCGTCGTAGCCGGCGAAGGCGTCCTCGGAGACGTCGTACGAGCCCGGCGCGAGCGAGTACGTCGTCCCCGTCTCGCTGCCCGCCTGCGGGCTTCCGCTCACGTCGACCGCGCCCGACTGGACGTGGAGGCTGAAGTCGCTCGCCTGCGCGGTGCCGCCGTCGTCGTTGACGACGTGCTTGACGACGACGAGCTCGCCGCGCTCGCCGGCGCCCGCCGTGCACGACCCCTCGGCCACCTGGGTTGCCCGCAGCCCGTCGACGAAGGCGCCGGAGTCGAGGATGGAGTCGCCAGCGTCGAAGATGGAGAGGTACAGGCTGTGGTTGCCCGGCGTCACGGGCGTCTGCACCCGCAGGAGCGGCGTGCTGCCGTCGTACTGCGTGCCCGTGTCGGTCACGACCTGACCGGGGTCGAAGAAGGAGCTGTTGACGCTGACGATGTTCCCGGCCGCGTCGAACGCGAAGTTGTGCGGAGCGGTGATGACCGAGCCCGCCACGCTCCAGTCGGAGACGTCGAGCTCGGCGAGGAAGCCGTCGTTGAAGCCCTGGTTGACGTACTCGGGGTACTCCTCCGTCTGGAAGGCGAGGTCGAAGGAGAGGCAGTTGGCACCGGCGGGGATGGAGAGGTCGAGCCGGAGGATCGAGACGTCGAAGGCGCCCCGCGCCTCCGTGCCGTTGCTCCGGCCCGCGTCGGGGCTGTCGTTGGGCGGATTGGCGATCGAGACGTCGCCGGACGTCATGAGCGCCTGGTTGGGGCCGCTCGGAGGGAGCACAGGCGTCGTGGCCCCGACCGTCCCGTTCGCCGTCGGCGAGCTGCAGATGATCCACTCCTCGCCGGTGACGAGGCCGTCGTCGTCGATCGCCGGGCCGAGCGCCGGACAGGTGTCGACGGTCGTCGTCTCCGTCGCCGAGTTGTCCTCGCCGATCGGGTCCGGTGTCGCGGACGTCACGGACGCCGTGTTCGTGAACGTCCCCGTCGACGGCGTGCCGACGACGATCTCGATGGCGGCGTCGCCGCCGACGACGAGCGTGCCGAGCTCGCAGGTGACGACGCCCGCGCTCTCGGTGCACTCGCCGGCGTTCGAGGTCGCGGATTCGAAGACGAGCCCCGCCGGGAGCGTGTCTGTGACGACGACCTCCTGGGCGTCGGCGGGACCGTTGTTGTCGACCGTGACCGAGTAGGTGAACGGGTTCCCGAGCGCGACCGGGTCGACCGAATCCGTCTTCGCGAGCGAGAGGTTGGCCGTAGGCTCGACGACCTCCACCGTGATGGTGCCCGTGGCGGTGCTGGTGCCGTCCGAGACCGTGTAGTCGAAGGAGTCCGGCCCGAGGTAGTCGAGGTCGGGGGTGTACGTGCAGCTGAACTCGTCGCAGAAGACCGTGCCGTGCTCGGCGGTCGGCGTCGCGCTCGTGATCGTGACCTCGTCACCGTCAGGGTCGGAGAGGGACGGGAACACGATGCCCGGCGTGTTCTGCGGCGTCGTGAGGATGTCGTCGCTCGCGACCGGGGGCGCGAGCGCAGCGGCCGAGACGGCGACCGCGGCTGCAGCCGGACCTGCGGAGATCGCCACCGCCACGGCGATCGGAACTGCGCATAGAACCCTCCGGAACCGATGCATGCACTCCCCCGGGCGCACGAGACGACGAAGTATGCGTCCCGGCTCGGAAGTCAAGCTCCCGGCTCGGGCTGATTCTGCTCTTTCCGCCTCCTGCGCTAGGCGACCTGGCGCTCGGCCCAGCGGGCCCGCTTCTTCGCCGCCTCGACCTCGCGGTCTCTGGCCGGCGCGGTGGTGACGAGATTGCGGAGGAGCTGCTCGGAGGCAGCCGCGACGGCGTCGACGGCGCGCTCGAACGCCTCCGCGTTCGCCTGCGAGGGCTTCGTGAAGCCGCTGATCTTGCGGACGTACTGGACCGCCGCCGCGCGGACCTCGTCCTCGGTCGCCGGAGGCTCGAAGTTGTAGAGCGTGTGGATGCTTCGGCACATGGCCCGGAGCCTACCGGCGCGGGTAGCGTGACGACGGAATGCCGCTCCAGAACCGGGTCACGCCGCTCGGCGAGCTCGTCGCCGACCCCGCGCGCGGGTTGGTGTACGGGAACCGCGGCTGCCTCCACGACGCGAGCGGGCGCATTCGGCGGCGCTACGCCGTCAAGCGCTGGATCGCCTGCCGGCTCGAGTTCCGCGGGTGGCAGCGCGGCCCGCTCATGCAGCCCGGGCTCTTCACCGAGCTCTTCTTCCTCGACGAGGCGACCGCGTTCGCCGCCGGGCACCGCCCCTGCGCCCTCTGTCGCCGCGGTGACTACGACCGCCTCACCGCACTGTGGGCCGGGCTGCACGCCGGCCAGATCGGAGCCGACGCGATCGACGCGCAGCTGCACGCCGAGCGCGTCGACCCGGCCACGCGCGGCCAGCGGCATCACGGGGCGTCATTGGACGACCTCCCGGACGGGGCGTTCGTCCTCCGCGACGACCGGCCGTGGCTCGTGCTCGGCGAGTATCTCCTCGCCTGGACGCCGGCCGGCTACGCGGATCGCATCCCGCGCCCGCGCGGGGAGCCCACAGAGCTCGTCACGCCGCCGTCGCTGGTCGCGATCCTACGCTCAGGCTGGGAGCCGCTCGTGCCGCTCCTGCACCCGTCGGCGGTGGCGGAGGCGGCCTAGTCGGCCGACGCGACGGCGAGGACGGCCTTGACGATGCCGTCGTAGCCGGTGCAGCGGCAGAGGTTCCCCGACAGGGCGATCCGGACCTCCTCCTCGGTCGGCTGCCCGCTCGCCTGCAGGAGGGCGGTCGCCGAGATGAGCATGCCCGGCGTGCAGAACCCGCACTGGACGCCGCCGCGCTCGAGGAAGGCGCGCTGGAGCGGCGCCAGATCGGTGCCGTCGGCGAGGCCCTCGACGGTCGTGACCTCGCTCCCCTCGGCCTGGAGCGCGAGGTAGGAGCACGAGTTCACGGGCTTGCCGTCGAGCAGCATCATGCAGGCGCCGCACTCCGAGTCGTCGCAGCCCTCCTTTGCGCCCGTCAGGCCGACCTCGTCCCTGACGGCGTACAGCAACGTCGTGCCGGGCTCCACCTCGATCGGGTAGGGGGTGCCGTTCACGGTCAGCGTCAGCGGGACCTTCACGAGACGCCTCCGCGCCCGAAGAGGGACGAGCTCGCGGGAACCTCGACCGTCTCGCCCCGGGCGCGGGCGACTGCCGCCGCGATGACCCGCCGGGCGACCACCTCCGCCATCGCCGTCCGGTACTCGGCCGAGGCACGCACGTCGGAGATCGGCTGCGCCGCGGCGGCCGCGGCCCTCGCGGCAGCCCCGACCGCCTCGGGCCCTCCGTCGGAGCCGACCAGGATCTTCTCCGCCTCGGGGACGAGCCGGATCGTCGGCGCGAGCGCCGTGATCGCCACGCGCGCGCGCTCGACCTTGCCGTCGCGAAGGGTCACCGCCGCGGTCGCGCCGACGACCGCGATCTCCATCTGCCGCCGGTACTCGAGGCGCGCGTAGCAGCTCCCCGTTCCCTCCGCGGGCAGCAGGATGGCGACCTCGGTGAGGAGCTCGCCGGAAGCGGCCAGGGTCGTTCCGGGCCCGGTCAGCAGCTCGGCCACCGGGACGCTGCGTTCGCCGTCCGCAGAGCGGAGCGTGGCGGTGGCTCCGAGGACCACGAGCGGCCCGCCGATCTCCATCGCGGGCGAGGCGTTCATGACGTTCCCGCCCACCGTCCCGTGCAACCGCGTCGCCCGCGAGCCGACGATCGCCGACGCGTCGGCGAGCGCGGTCAGTCGCTCGCGGATGAAGGGATCGGCGGCGATCTCGGCATGGGTCACGAGCGCTCCGAGAGCCAGCCCGCCGTCCGACCGGCTCGTGCCCCGGAGCTCCTCGAGGCGGTGGATGGCGACGATGCGCTCCGGCAGCGGCGCCTTGCCCTGGCGGGCGCCGACGACGAGGTCGGTGCCGCCCGCCACGGGACGCGCGCCCTCCTCCATCAGCCGCGAGGGCCTCCTCGAGGGTCGTCGCGGACACGAACGACGAGGTCATCGGCCGTTCTGCTGCATGGCCGCCCAGACGCGCTCGGGCGTCATCGGCAGCTCCGTGACCCGCGCGCCGACGGCGCGCGCGATCGCGTTCGCGATGGCGCCCGGCGTGGGCACGGTGGGCGGCTCGCCGACGCCCTTCGACCCCTTCGGGCCCCCGTTCTGCGCAGGCGTCTCGATCCAGTCCACGTCGATTCGCGGGGCATCCGACGCGGTGACGAGCTTGTAGTCGAGGAGATGAGGGTTGCGCTGCCGTCCGTCCTCGTCGAGCTGGGACACCTCGAGAAGCGCCTGCCCGATCCCCATGACGATGCCGCCGAAGACCTGCCCGTCCGCGCCGATGCGGTTGAGGATGACGCCGGAGTCGTGCGCCGCGGCCACGTGCAGCACGCGCACGACGCCGGTCTCGCGGTCGACCTTGACGCGAGCCGCGTGCGTGAAGACCTGCGGCTCGAGGAACGACTCCATGCCGAGCCGCCCGAGACAGCCCTGCGCGTCGCACGCAGGAGCCTCGGGCACCGGCCCCGAGCCCTTGCCGAGGAGCGGCTCGCCCGAGCCTGCGAGCTCGGTGATCTCGACGGCTTTCGAGGGCGCACCGGCGACGCGGACCTGGCCGTCGGCGAGCTCGAGGTCCTCGCGGTCCACCTCGAGCTGCTCCGCGGCGAGGTCGAGGAGCTTCTCGCGCACCTCGCGTGCCGCCTCGACGACCGCGCGGCCGTTGTTCATCGTCGTCTGCGAGCCCGAGGAGCCCGCGTCGAACGGCGCGGCCTCGGTGTCCTGGTAGAGGATCGAGAAGGCCGACGGCTCCATGCCGAGCACGTCGGCGGCGAGGAGCGGCAGCGCCATGACGGCCCCGCTCCCGTTCTCCTGGGCGCCGGTGACGATCGTCCCCGAGCCGTCCGCATTCAGCTTCACGTACGCGCCGGACGGGTTCCCGAAGGACGGCCACCAGCCGCAGGAGACGCCGATCGCCTCGTCCTCGGCGAGTTCGCCGTCGGGCGCGATCATCTCCACGGCGCGCTCGAGCGTCGCCTTCATCCCGATCGGCCCGAACACCTGTCGGGTGGGCCCCTCGGATCCCTCCTCGACGAGCGTGCGCCGGCGCAGGTCGACCGGGTCGATGCCGAGCGCGGCGGCGAGCTCGTCCATGTGCTGCTCGACGGCCCAGCAGACCTGGGGCGCCGTCGGCGCGCGGATCGAGCCCGAGGGCTGGTTGTTCGTGTAGACGAGGGTCGACTCGACGTTGACGTTCTCGATCACGTAGGGGCCGCAGGCGTGCATCGCGGCGATCTGGGCGAAGAAGCCGCCCTCGCCGCAGTAGGCGCCGCCGTCGAGGACGAGGCGGCCGCGGCGGGCGACGAGCGTGCCGTCCTTGCGCGCCCCGGTCTCGAGCTCGATCACCATCCCCTCGCGCCGGTGGTCGGGGGCGACGAACTCCTCCTCCCGCGAGAAGACGAGCTTCACGGGGCGCCCGGCCGCCCGCGCGAGCGCGGCGACGTGGCCCTCGTAGTGGAAGTCGCACTTGGAGCCGAAGCCGCCGCCGAGCAGCGGGACGACGACGCGAACGTGGGACTGCGGGATCTGGAGGACGTGCGCGACGCCGGCCCTGGCCGCGTACGGCACCTGCGTCGAGCTCCAGACCGTGACGTGGTCGCCCTGCCACTGAGCCAGGAGCGCGCGCGGCTCGATCGGCGCCCCCTGGGACGAATCCGTCACGTACCGGCCCTTGACGACGACGTCGGCTTCCTCGATCGCGGCGTCGGCGTCGCCCTTCACGACGGTCGAGTAGCCGAGCACGTTCCCGTTCAGCCCGAGGTTCTCGTCGGCCTCGTACGACTCCCAGTCCTCGTGGATCAGCGGCGCGTCCTCGGCGAGCGCCGCCTCGATGTCGCTCACGGGCCGGAGCGGCTCGTACTCGACCTCGATCGCGGCCGCGGCCGCCGCGGCGATCTCCGGCGTGAGGGCGGCGACCGCGGCGACGATGTCGCCCTCGAAGCGCACCCGCTCCCGCGCGAACAGCCGGCGGTCCTGGACGAGGTCGCCGTAGAGCACGTCCGGCACGTCCTCGTGGGTGAGGACGGCGAGCACTCCCGGGATCGCCCGCGCCCGGCTCGCGTCGATCGAGACGATGCGGGCGTGGGTGTGATCCGCGTAGCGGAACTTGGCGTGGAGCTGCCCGGTCAGGCTCAGGTCGGCCGTGTAGCGGCCGGAGCCGGTGACCTTCTCCTTGCCGTCAGGACGGACGAACGGCGCGGCCTCGGATCCCCGTGCAGTCTCGGCGACGGTCATGGAAGCGGAGGATAGACGGGCGGCGGGGCTACCGGCAGTGCGAGCGGTGTCGCGAGAGGTTGGCGAGAAGCCGGTCCAGCACCCCCGCATCTCCCGGCAGCGAGAAGTGGTCGACGCCGGGGTTGTCGGTGAGGCTGAAGTGGAAGCAGGGCATGGCCGCCCAGGCCAGCACCGCGTCGTTCGTCAGGTCCTCCTGGTTGATGTCGCCGTCGCGGAGGAAGAACTCGTTCGACTCGTCGACGACCTGCCCGACCGAGAGATCGTCGAGGCTCATCCCCACCGGGGTCTCGATGCCCGAGCCCTTCTCGGCGTAGACGTCCACGTCCGGAAAGTGCGCGGGGTCGGCGAACTCGACGAAGCCGATGTACCGCTTCGCCAGGCGCTTCGCCCACGGTAGCCCCGCGTCCTCGAAGAGCTGCCGGAAGTCGTCGGGCGTGTACGACCGCCCGGTGGAGGAGTCCACCACGACGGTCTCGAGGCTGTCGAAGATCCGTGGGTCCGCAGCGCTCATGTAGCTCGAGGGCGCGGTGAGGTACATGAGCGCGCTGCTCGCGGCGTTCTCGGGCGTCGTCGGGAAGGTGAAGTCGGTGACGTTGAGCCCCGTGAACAGGAGCGGGTAGAGGAGCCCCTGTCCGGGGAAGTTCCCGGCGATGGGCGTGAAGCCGTGGATGTAGCGGTGCTTCCACCACCGGCTCGTATGGGTGAGGAGGTACTGGGCGTACAGCGGCCCGTTCGAGTGCCCGACGAGGTGCACGGGTCGGCGGCCGTTGTCGCGGTACGTGTCCTCGATCAGGTCCTTCGTCCGCTCGATGAAACCCCGCATGTCGGGCGTGAGGCGCGAGTCGTAGCCGGCGACGCGGATGCTCTCGTCGCGCACGTAGCCCGCCGCCTCGAGCGCCTCGTACATCGGCTCGTAGAAGGGCGCGCTCTCGGTCTCGCCGTAGTCCTTGATCCTGACCGTCACGCCCTTCTGGTCGAGGAACCCGTGCCGGGTGATCCGCAGGGTCATGAGCTTGTCCTGGCAGACCTGCGAGAACGTCGTGCTCGGGCTGTCGTTCAGGAACCAGTCCTCGAACGAGCCGAAGCGTGGGCACTCGGGCGCGACCTTCTGGCCTCTGACGGTGACCTCGAGCTTCGTGAAGTGGAACGCCGGGAAGAGGACGACGGGCGTCAGACCGCGGTGGCCTTGGTGCCCGTGGCGGTCGAGCGCCGCTCCCGCCGCGGCAGGAGCGAGCAGGACCACGGCGAGGAGGGCCCCGACCAGTGCGACCGTCCCGCGAAACCGACTGGCGACCATCGTCGTCCCCCTCTCTCGGCCCCGAAAAAGCGGCCCGACTCTACTGCCGTGGTGACCGCGGTGCAAGGCACTGAACTGCATAGTGTCCGCATGCGCGTCCGTTTCCTCGGGACACGGGGTGAGATCGAGGCGCGGACCGGCCGCCACGCGCGCCACAGCGCGTTGCTCGTCGCCGACGGCGGCGGAGACGTCATGCTCGACTGCGGCGCCGACTGGCTGGAGGAGCTCGAGCGGCTTGGCCCGACCGCAGTCGTGTTGACGCACGCCCACCCCGACCACGCTGCCGGCCTCAAGAAGGGCGCGACCTGCCCCGTCTACGCGGCCGCCGAGACATGGAGCGCGATCGATCGCTACCCGCTGGCGGACCGCGTCGTCGTCGCCGCCGGGACGCCGTTCGAGATCGCCGGCCTCCGGCTCGTGGCGTTCGCGGTCGACCACTCGCTGCGTGCGCCCGCGGTGGGCTACCGCGTAGAGGACGAAGCCTCCTCGTTCGCCTACGTCCCCGATGTCGCCCGGATCGGGGACCCGCCGGCGGCGCTCGGCGGCGTCGATCTGTACGTCGGCGACGGGGCCTCCGTGACGCGACCGATTCTCCGCCGCCGAGACGGCATCGCCGTCGGCCACGCGTCGATTCGCACGCAGCTCGACTGGTGCGCCGAGGCCGGCGTGCGCGAGGCGCTCTTCACGCACTGCGGCTCGCAGATCGTCCGCGGCGACGAAAGCGCGCTGTCAGCTCGGGTCGCCGAGCTCGGGCGCGCCGTCGGCATCCGGGCGCGGCTCGCGTTCGACGGTCTCGAGCTTCGCCTCCCCGGATCGCTCTGAGAGGAGCTCGCGGACGCGTTCGTCGGAGACCTGGCCGAAGTTGTCGTACCAGAAGCCCACCGCGGCGAGGTAGGCGGGCGTCTCGACGCAGACGACGTCGTCGGCCTCGCGTGCGAGGCGCTCGACCGTCTCGTCTGCGCCGACGGGGACGGCGCAGACGACCCGCGCGGCGCCGGCCGCTCGCGCCCAGCGGACCGCCGCCATCATGGTCGCGCCCGTCGCCAGGCCGTCGTCGACGAGGACGACCGTCTCGCCCGACGGATCGAGGGCGGGTCGGTCCTCGTGGAGACGCCGGTCGAGGTCGTCCGCCTGCTCGAGGGCCGCGGCGACCGCCGCCTCCACCTCCTCGTCGGAGAGATCGTCGTGGGCGCGGACGTAGCGCCCGCCGCCCGGAGTGACCGCGCCCAGCGCGTACTCGGGCTGCCGAGGGTGCCCGACCTTGCGCACGGCGAGCGCGTCGAGCGGCCGATCGAGCCGCTCCGCCACCGCTGCGGCGACCTCGACCCCGCCGCGGGCGAGCGCGACGACGAGGCCGTCGACGACGCCCCTCGCGGACAGCGCCGCGGCGAGCCGCTCCCCCGCCTCGCGGCGGTCGCGGAACGGCGCGGGGTCCGACCCGAGCCAGAGGGAGGGCTGAGTCTCGACACGCTTCTGCCGGGCGTCAGCGGACATCAGGCCGCCACGTCGAGACGCTCGGCCAGGTAGCCAACGAAGGCGTCCAGCGTTCCGATCCGACCGTAGTCCGTCTCGGGGATGCCCACGCCGAGCTTCTCGTCGACGGCGATGACGAAGTTGAGGAGGTCCATCGAGTCGAGGTCGAGCTGATCGCGGAAGTCCACCTCCGGATCGATCGAGGCGAGGTCGGCCTCCGGGGCGATCTCGCCCAGCATGCGCAGCACGGTGTCCCTGATCTCGTCGGTGGTCATAGCGCCTCCGGTTCCTGGAGCAGACGGTTGACGGCGGTGAGGAGGGCGGCCGCACGGTGGCCGTCCGTGACGCGGTGGTCGGCCGCGAGCGTCGCCGTCACGACCGGGCAGACCAGCATCTGCCCGTCCGAGACCCACGGGCGCTCCACGACCCTCCCGAAGCCCACGATCGCGACCTGGGGCGGGAAGATGATCGGCAGCACGCTCTCGCTCCCGCGCTCGCCCATGCTCGTGACCGTGATGGTCGGGTCCGTCATCTCCGAGCTCCTCAGCCGCCCGGCGCGGGCGCGAGAGACGAGGTCGCGGAAGGCTCCCATGAGCTCGTCGAGGCTCTTCTCGTCGGCGTCGTGCAGGGCCGGGGCGACGAGACCGCCTCCGCGCAGGAACGTGGCGACGCCGACGTGGATCACGTCGGACCGGACGAGCCCACCGCCCTGCCATGTCGCGTTCAGCTCGGGCACCTCGCGGAGCGCGAGGGCGACGGCCTTGAGCAGGAGGACTCCGTGGAGGAGCCTGTCCTGCACCGAGCGCGTGAGGTTCTCGCTCCCGAGCCACGCCATGGCGGCACTCAGGTCGATCGACTCGCTGAGGTAGAAGTGCGGGATCTCGCGCTTGGAGCGGGCCATCGCCGCGGCGATCGCACGTCGCATGGCCGCCTGGGCGTCGTCGGCCTCCCCGACGGCCACGGTCTCGACCGAAGCGACGGGCGGCGGCGAGGGCGGCGGCACGGGCGCGGCTCCCCGGGCGGCCGCCTCGATGTCCCGACGCTGGATCCTCCCCTTCGGGCCCGAGCCGTGGATCGTCGCCAGGTCGACGCCCAGCTCGTCCGCCAGGCTCTTCGCGGAAGGGGACGCGAGGATCCGCGCCACCTCCTCTGGCTCCTCGGGGCTCGGGGAGGGACCCTCCCCGTCCTCCCGGATGATCGCAAGCGGCGTTCCCACCGGGACCTTCTGCCCGGGCTCGACCAGGAGCCTGTCGACGACGCCGCTCGTGAAGACCTCGACCTCGACGTCGGCCTTGTCCGTGTGGACGTCGGCGATGATCTCTCCCCGTTCGATCGGGTCCCCGGGGCGCTTCCGCCACTCGACGAGCGTCCCGGCGCTCATGTCGGCCCCCAGCGCGGGCATGACGAACTCGGCCATCAGGCCACCATCTCGCGAACGGTGGCGACGATTCGCTCTTGACTCGGAAGCGCGGCGTCCTCGAGGTGCTTCGCGTACGGGATCGGCACCTCGGCGCTACACACGCGGCGCGGCGGCCAGTCGAGGAGGTCGAAGCCGTCCTCGCTGATCCGCATGCCGATCTCTGCCGCCAGGCTGCCGGTGCGCCAGCCCTCGTCGACGATCACGGCGCGGTGCGTCTTCGCCAAGGACTCCAGGACGGTCTCCATGTCGAGCGGCCGCAGGGAGCGAAGGTCCACGACCTCTGCGTCGACGCCCTCGCCGGCGAGCTCTTCCGCTGCGGCGAGCGTCTTCCAGAGCGAGCCGCCGTACGTGACGAGCGTGACCGCGGTCCCGCCCCTGCGAACCGCGGCCCGTCCGAGCGGGAGGTCGCCGTCCTCGAGCTCTCCCTCGAGCGGATAGAGCGTTGCGTGCTCGAAGATGAAGACCGGGTCCGGATCGTCGAGCGCCGCCAAGACCATGCTCCGGGCGTCCGCCACCGTGGCCGGTGCGACGGCCTTGATCCCCGGCACGTGCGCGTACCAGACCTCGAGGCTGTGGGCGTGCTGCGCGGCAAGTTGGCGGCCTCCGCCGGTGGCCATGCGGACGACGAGAGGAACGCTGAACTGGCCGCCCGACATGTACCGGAGCGCGGCCGCGTTGTTCACGACCTGGTCGAGGGCGAGCATGCTGAAGTTGATCGTCATCACCTCGACGATGGGGCGCAATCCCGCGACGGCCGCTCCGATGCCGGCGCCCACGAAGGCCGACTCGGAGAGAGGGGTGTCGCGGATCCGCTCTGGGCCGAACTCGTCCAGCAGGCCCATGCTCACCGCGAAGGCACCGCCGTAGCGGCCGACGTCCTCGCCCATGAGGAAGACCCGCGGGTCGTCCTCGAGAGCCTCCCGCATCCCCTGCCGAACCGCTTCCCGGTACGTGATCATGGCGCCGGTCCCGTGGTGTAGACGTCCGTCTCGAGATCGGCGACAGGCTCCCACGTTCCCGCCTCGGCGAACGCGACCGCCTTCTCGATCTCGGCAGCGACCGCTTCCTCGACCGCCGCCAGCGAGGCCTCGTCGATCCCCTGGGCGCTGACGAAGAGGTCGATGGGATCCCGCTCTCGCCACTTCTCGACCTCTTCCTTCGTCCGGTACAGGTCGGGGTCGGCCATCGAGTGGGCGCGGAAGCGGTAGGTCTTGAACTCGATCAGGTGCGGCCCGCCGCCGTCGCGGACCGCCTCGACGCCTCGGCGGGTCGCCGCCTCGACGGCGAGGACGTCCATGCCGTCGACCACCTGGGCCGGCACGCCGTAGCCACGCGCCCGGAGCTCCATGTCCAGCTGGGCCTGAGAGCGCTCGATCGGCGTCCCCATCGCGTAGAGGTTGTTCTCGTAGAGGAACAGGACCGGGAGCCGCCACAGCGCCGCGAGGTTCATCGACTCGTGGAACTCGCCCTCCAGGACCGCACCGTCCCCGAAGAAGCAGGCGGTGACAACCCGCCGCTTCTCGAGGGCGTCCGCGAGGGCGAGCCCGACCGCGATCGGGAGCCCGCCCCCGACGATCGCGTAGCCGCCGTAGAAGCGGCGGGAGACGTCGAAGAAGTGCATCGAGCCTCCCCGGCCTCCGCTGCAGCCGGTCGCCTTCCCGAACATCTCGGCCATGAGCTCGCCGGGTGGAAGGCCGCGCGCGAGTGCGTGGCCGTGGTCGCGGTAGGTCGCGACGATGCGGTCCTCGTCGCCGAGCGCCTGCATCGCGCCGACTGCGACGGCCTCCTCGCCGATGTACAGATGGAGGAAGCCACGGATGTGCCCCAGGCTGTAGAGCTCGGCCGCCTTCTCCTCGAAGCGGCGGATGCGGAGCAGCTCCCGGAGCAGGCCGAGCGCCCGCTCGCGCTCGAGGCCCTGCGCGGCCGTTGCGTCCGGAAGCGTCATCCGGAGCCCTCCAGCGTCGAGACGTCGCCTTCCGGAAGGCCGAGCTCGCGCGCCTTGAGGAGGCGGCGCATGATCTTGCCGCTCCGGGTGCGCGGAACGGTCTCCGCGAACTCGATCTCCTTCGGCGCGACGACCGCGCCGAGGCGGACACGGGCATGAGCCAGCAGCTCGCGCTCGAGGTCGTGCGAGGGCTCGAAGCCGGGCTTCAGCGTCACGAACGCCTTCACGATCTCGCCGGCGACCGGGTCGGGCTTGCCGATCACGCCCGCCTCGGCCACGGCCGGGTGCTCGAGCATGACGCTCTCGACCTCGAAGGGGCCGATCAGGTGGCCCGACGTCTTGATGACGTCGTCCGCGCGGCCGACGAACCAGAAGTAGCCGTCCTCGTCGCGCCTGGCCAGGTCGCCCGTGAGGTACCAGCCGTCCCGGAAGCACGCGGCGTAGCGCTCGGGCTCGCCGAGGTAGTCGCGGAACATCGACGGCCAGCCCGGCCGGAGCGCGATCTCTCCCTCCGCTCCCGCCTCCTCGACGAGCTCGACGCCTCCCTCCTCGAGCCTGTGCACGAGGCCGGCCTCGATGCCCGGGAAGGGCCTTCCCATCGAGCCCGGGCGAATCTCCATGGCCGGGTAGTTCGCGATCATGATCGAGCCGGTCTCGGTCTGCCACCAGTTGTCATGGAAGGGGAGCCCGAATGCCTTTTCGCCCCACACGACCCCTTCGGGATTGAGCGGCTCCCCGACGCTCGCCAGGAAGCGCAGGCGGGGAAACTCGTGCGCCCGGACCGGCTCGACGCCCGCCTTCATCATCATCCGAATAGCCGTGGGCGCCGTGTACCAGACCGAGACGGCTTGCTCCTCGAGGATCCCGTACCACCGCTCGGCGTCGAATTCAGCCTCGTCGACGATGCTGGTCACGCCGTTCGTGAGCGGCGCGATGATCCCGTAGGACGTCCCCGTCACCCAGCCCGGGTCCGCCGTGCACCAGAAGACGTCGTCGGGGTGGAGGTCGAGGGCGAGTCTCCCCGTGGCGTGGTGCGCGACGACGGCCTCGTGCACGTGCACCGCTCCCTTCGGCTTCCCCGTCGTCCCACTCGTGAAGTGGATCAGGGCGACGTCGTCCGGCGCGGTCGGCTCGACGGTGAACTCGTCGGCCGCTGCCAGCATGAGCCGGTGGTAGTCGAGCGTCCCCTCCACGTCGGTGACGGCTGCCTGCGGGCCGACGAGGATCACGTGCTCGAGATCGGGGAGCGTTTCGCGCAGGGAGGCGACTTTGCGCTCGTAGAGCGTCTGGGTCGTGACGAGGACCTTCGCCCGACCGATCGAGAGCCGCGTGCGGATCGGCTCCGGCCCGAACGCCGAGAAGAGCGGCGAGAAGACGCTTCCGTTCTTGAGGGTGCCGAGCGCGGAGACGTAGAGCTCCGGGATCCGCCCGGCGAGGACGCTGACGAGGTCACCCTTCGCGACGCCGAGCGAGCCGAGCGCGTTGGCGAAGCGGTTCGTCAGCGTGCTCAGGTCGGCAAACGTGAAGTCGCGGACGGCCCCCGCCTTGCCGAGCCACCGGAGCGCGAGGTGGTCCCTCCGCTCGCCGAGCGCATGGCGGTCGACCGCCTCGTAGGCGATGTTGAGGCCCCTGCCGCCGGGCAGGCCCGTGAGATCCCGCCGCGCGCGCGTCCAGAAGTCGGGCGTGCGCTCGGCCGCATAGTCACGCATGTTCGGCGCGACCTGCCAGTCTCGCGACGGCTTGGTGATGGCCTGATACGGCATCGGCACTGCCATGAGAACCTCTGTAGCCCCCAGCATCGCCGCCGCCTGGCGCTGAGCCATCGGTGAACGCGCCGAGCTTCCGTTCGGACAACTACGGACCGGGCGCTGCTCTAGGCGCACTCCGGGCCGAGCTCGTAGACGAGCCGCACCTTCCCGTGCTCGGCGATCGCCTCCTCGATCGCCGGCGTGAGGACGTCCTCGTGGTCCGCGGCTTCGACCTTCCCCACGGCCTTTAAGTCGAGGACGCCCTCCGGCGCTCCTTCGATCGACTCGATCCCTACTTGCCGGCGGTCATGGCCGCCTCGAGCTTCTCCTGCACCTGGTCGATCGTGAAGCTTGCCGCCTTCATGCTCGGCGGGAAGTCGACGAACGTGTTCAGGAACTCGGCCACGATCGCCTGGGCCGGCACGAGCAGGAACACCCGATCGATGTACCAGTCCCAGTATGTGTTGGAGGTGACGTCGGCGCGCTCGTACGGGTCGGTGCGCAGGTTGTAGAGATACGGGATCCGCGTGGCGACGAACGGCTCGCCCCAGATCGCCAGCGTTCCCTGCATGCGCTGTTGCATGAAGACGATCTTCCAGTTGTCGTAGCGGAACGCGACCAGGTCGCCGTCGTCGGAGAAGTAGAAGAACTCGGTTCGCGGGCTCTCCTCGGCCTCGCCCGTCAGGTACGGCAGCAGGTTGTAGCCGTCGAGGTGCACCTTGAACTTCTTCCCGGCGGCCTCGTGCCCCGCGAGGAGCTTCTGCTTGATGTCCGGCTCGCCCGCGGCCGCCAGGAACGTCGGGAGCCAGTCGAGATGGCTGACGATCTCGTTCGAGACCGCGCCGGCGGGGATCTTGCCCGGCCAGCGGATGACGAAGGGGACGCGGAAGGCGCCCTCCCAGTTCGTGTTCTTCTCGGAGCGGAACGGCGTCATGCCTGCGTCCGGCCAGGTGTTCATGTGCACGCCGTTGTCGGTCGAGTACACGACGATCGTGTCCGCACCGATGCCGAGCTTGTCGAGCTTGTCGAGCACCTTGCCCACGTGCTTGTCGTGGTCGACCATCGTGTCGTGGTAGGGGGATTGCCAGCGGCCGGCCTGGCCCACGCTCCTGCGCTTCGGGTGTGTGCGGAAGTGCATGTGCGTCGTGTTGATCCAGACGAAGAAGGGCTTGCCCTCGTCGTGCTTGCGCTCGATGAAGTCGATCGCGCCGTCGACGATCTCGTCGTCGATCGTCTCCATCCGCTTCTTCGTCAGCGGGCCGGTGTCCTCGATCGTCTGCTTCCCGTTCCGGTTCACCTTGCAGCGGAGGACGCCGCGCGGCCCGAACCGCTCGCGGAAGTTCGGGTACTGCTCGGGGTCCGGATAGTCGGGGTGCTCCGGCTCCTCCTCCGCGTTCAGGTGGTAGAGGTTGCCGAAGAACTCGTCGAAGCCGTGGGCCGTCGGCAGGTGCTCGTCGCGGTCGCCGAGGTGGTTCTTCCCGAACTGGCCCGTGGCGTACCCGAGCGGCTTCAGGAGCTCGGCTGTCGTGGGGTTCTCGGCCTGCATCCCCTGGTCCGCCCCCGGCAGCCCGACCTTGCTGAGCCCGGTGCGGTACACGCTCTGGCCGGTGATGAACGCCGACCGGCCGGCCGTGCAGCTCTGCTCACCGTACGAGTCCGTGAACCGCATCCCCTCGTTCGCGAGGCGGTCGATGTTGGGGGTCCGGTAGCCCATCAGGCCATCGCTGTAGCAACTCAGGTTCGAGATTCCGATGTCGTCGCCCCAGAAGACCACGATGTTCGGCTTGTCCTGCGACATGCGGCTTCCTCCTTCTCGGTAGGGATGTCCGGCTACGCGCGCACGATGCAGCGAAAGCCGAGGTGGCTCGTCGACGTGTCGATGGCCTGGGCCATCCGCGCCGCCGGCCGGTAGCGGCGGCAGTAGTTCGGCGCGCACAGGTGCGAGCCGCCCTTCATCACCTTCCGCGGGATGGCGGACGGGTCGTCCGGGTCGACGCTCGCCGCGCGCGGATCCTCCCCGCAGCACGGCGACGCCGGCTCGTGGCTCGACGCGTACCAGTCCGTCGTCCACTCCCACACGTTCCCGGTCATGTCCACGAGCCCGTACCCGTTCGGCGGGAACGCGCCGACCGGCGACGTGCCCTCGTACCCGTCCACGAGCGTGTTCTCGTACGGGAACTCGCCCTGCCAGGTGTTCGCCATCGGCCTTGCCCTTCGGCATGAGCTCGTCGCCCCAGGCGAACTCCGCGCCGTCGAGCCCACCACGCGCGGCGAACTCCCACTCCGCTTCGGTCGGGAGCTCCTTGCCCGCCCAGGCCGCGTACGCCTCCGCGTCGCGGTAGGCGACGTGCACGACCGGGTGCCGCTCGCGCCCGTGGAGCGTGCTCTCGGGCCCTTCGCGGGTGCCGCCAGTCGGCTCCGGGCTGCCACGTCCACCAGTTGAAGTGGTTGGTGAGGTCGACCGGCCCGGCCGACTTCTCGAACACGACCGACCCGGCGACGAGCATCTCCGGCTTCGCGCCCGGGTACTGGGCCGGGTCGGGCGCCTGCTCGGCCCAGCGTGACGTGCCCGGTCGCCTTGACGAACCGCAGGAACTCGAGGTTGGTCACCGGGTGCTCGTCCATCCAGAAGCCCGTCGACGGTGACCTCGCGGACGGGCGCCTCCTCCGGGTAGTGGCGGTCCGAGCCCATCGCGAACGTCCCGCCCGGGATCCACGCCATCCCCTTCCTCCCGGCTCCCACCTCCGCCGGCGCCTGAGTCATGCCCCTCCTGGAGTGGACAGAGTCGACCGAGGGTCGAGTCTAACGACGACCGTGCGGCGAGAATGGGCCCGGCACGCGACCCCGTTCCTGACGAGGGAGCTCTAGGTGGGCCAGGCGATCGGTGACTTTCTTCCAGCCGCGGTCGGCATCGCGATCAGCCCGATCCCGATCATCGCGGTCATCCTGATGCTCGTCTCGGCCCGGGGCCGGGCCAACGGCATCGCGTTCCTCGTCGGCTGGATGGTCGGAATCGGGGTCGCCGGCACGGTCGTGCTCGCGCTGGCCGGGAGCGCCGGCGCGAACGACGATGGTCAGCCGGCCGACTGGGTGAGCTGGCTGAAGCTCGCCCTCGGCGCGCTCCTGCTCCTGCTCGCGCTGAAGCAGTGGCGCGTCCGGCCGCACGGGGACGAGGAGCCCGTGACGCCGACGTGGATGGGTGCGGTCGACCACTTCACGCCGGCGAAGGCGGCGGGAGCCGGGGTCGTGCTCTCGACGGTGAACCCGAAGAACCTCGTGCTGATCCTCGCCGGGTGCGCAGCCGTCGCCCAGACGGGCATCCCGGCCGACGAGCAGGCGATCGCCTGGATCGTGTTCACGCTGATCGCGTCACTCGGAGTCGCCACGCTGGTCGTGATGACGGTCGCGCTCGGCGAGCGCTCGCAGGAGCCCCTCGATCGCCTCAAGGGCTGGATGGCCCGCAACAACGCGGTCATCATGACCGTCCTCCTGCTCGTCATCGGCGCGAAGCTGATCGGGGACGCGATCGCGGGCCTCAGCAGCTGATCTCGAACGGCAGCGGTATGATCCCGCCGATCGGAGAGCGGACTGTGGCGAGGTTCTTCGAGAACGCGTTCACGGCGGCGGCAGGCGGGTCGCTTCACTGCGAGCCGCTTGCGACCGGGCTCCGGAGCCAGCGGGTCTTCGACTGGCTCGACGCGACGCTCGACGGAGCCGGCTCGCCGGCGAGCGGACGAGTGGCGCACGGAGCCGCCGCCGGCTGACGGCGGCGACGTGGCGACCTTCCTCGTCCGGCTCACGCGCTCGGGCCCCAGCTGGGACTCCTCGCGCCCCATGGAGGAGCAGTCCGACTGGCCCGCGCACGCGGCGTTCATGGACGAGCTCGTGGACACGGGCTTCGTCGTGCTGGGCGGGCCGCTCGCGGACGAGCACCGCGTCGTCCAGGTCGTCGAGGCGGACTCCGAGGAGGTCGTCCGGGCCACGCTCGCTCGCGATCCGTGGTTCGACACCCATCTCCGGATCGACACGGTCGAGCCCTGGACGCTGCGCCTCGACGTCCGGCGCCGCTAGCTCGGACGGGCTGCGCTAGAGTCGCGGCCATGAGCGAACCCACAAGCACGCTCGATTCCGCAGACCGCGAGACCCTGGGGCTGAAGGTCGGCGCCGGCGGCGTGGTCGCCCTCCTCGCCGGTCTCGTCCTCGGCTCGAAGCTCCTGCGCGTGGCCGGTCTCGGCGCCGCGCTCGTCGGCGGTGGGCTCTACGCGCGCGAGAAGCTCGTCGAGCGGGGCGAGAAGATCTCCGCGGCGGAGACCAGCATCCGCTCCGAGCTCGACGATCTCGACCCGGTCGCGCGGGCGCAGGTCATCAAGGACCTCGCCGAGCCCGACGGCTAGCCGGACCGCAGCTCGCCCGACGAGTCGGGGCCGACCGGCCTCGCATCGCCGCGTCGTCGATAGAGGATCGGCGCGCGGACGAGGTAGGTGACCGGGACACTCCAGACGTGGACGAGGCGCGTGAACGGCCAGACGGCGAAGAGGAGGAGGGCTGTCAGGGCGTGCGTCTGGAAGACGAGCGAGGCGTCGGCCATCAGCGTCCGCGTGCGGCTGGAAGACGAAGAGGCCGCGGAACCAGGGGCTGACCGTCTCGCGGTACTCGTCGCGCTCGATCGCGCTGCCCCAGACCGTGGCGAGCATCCCGGTGAGGATCGTCGGCGGCCAGTAGCGGGTAGAGGACGAGATCGCTGCGGAGGGTGGTCGCCCGCACGCGCGGGACGCTCGAGCCGCCGGTAGACAGAGGATCCCGAACCCGACGACCACGGCGAGGCCGGCAGCACCGTGCCGGCGACGACGGCGAGCCAGTGGTAGACGTCGTCGTCGATGCCCGACGGCCTCCGTCCAGGAGCGCGGGCACGAGGATGCCGAGCACGTGTCCGCCGATCACCGCGAGGATGCCGACGTGGAAGAGCGAGGCTGCCGACCATGAGGAGGCGCCGCTCGAGCAGCTGGGTCGAGCGCGCCGTCCACGAGTACTGGTCACGCCGGTACCGCCAGACGTGGCCGACGACGAACACCGTGAGGCAGACGTACGGGCAGGATGACCCAGAGGACGACGTCGAGCCGACTCACCGCGGCACCTCCGCCGTGAAGGGCTCTAGGCCGACGAGCTCGGTCGGCGGGCCCTGGTCCGCGAGCCGGCGAGCCGCGTCGACCTGGGCCTTCGTCGGCTTCGGCAGCGTCGTCGACAAGCGCGTCCAGCAGGTCGGCGTACGGGCTCTCGACCTGGTGCAATCGCGGAGCGGACGAGCTCGAGCGGCGCGCGCAGCTCGGTCAGCAGCGGCCTCCCCCTCGTCGGGCGCGAGCGCGGCGAACTCGAGTAGCACCGGCAGGTAGTCGGGGAGCTCGTCGCCCGTCAGGGGCAGCCCGCCTCCGCGTAGCGGCGCTTCAGGCGCGACGAGCGCGATCCCGCGCTCGCGCCTGTCGCCGTGCGTGTGGTACGTCAGGTGCAGGCTTGCGCGGCGGTCGAAGTCGAACGTCTCGACGTAGCGACTCCGGAGCTCGCGGAGCGGCACGTCGCGCTGCCAGCCGAGGAATCGCGCGATCGGAGTCGACCCTGCGGCTGCGCGCTCGAGCTCGTCCTGCGCCGCGACGAGCTCGGCATCCGGGTACTGGAGCACGAGCGAGAGGACGCCCCAATGCTTCACAGGAGCCTCTTCGTGAAGGTGACCGAAGGCGCCTCGAGCCCGCAGCCCCCCTGCTCCTGGGGCGATCCGCTCGCGAGCTCGGCGTGCGCCTGCGGGATCACGTAGCGGTCGTCGTAGTCGGCGATCGCGAGCAGCCGGTACATGTCGCTCGATCGCGTCCGGCTCCAGGCCGACCGGCGTCCGCGATCGCCGCGTCGGGCTCGCCGCCGAGAGCTCCGCTTGCGCATGTAGCCGCGCATCGCGGCGAGCCGCTTGCAGCACGCGCGCGAACGGGCTCGGCGTCGCCGGCGGTGAGCAGGTTGGCGAGGTACTCGAGCGGGATCCGCAGCTCGTCGATCGCGGCGAAGACGTCGTCGGGGTCGGCCTCGTAGCCGTCGCCCTCGACCATGCTCACCACCGGCGAGAGCGGCGGCACGTACCAGACCATCGGCAGCGTCCGGTACTCGGGGTGCAGCGGCAGCGCGACCGCCGCAGCGCGATCGCGAGCGCGTAGACCGGCGAGCGCCGCGCGGCCTCGATCCAGTCCGTCGGGGATCGCCGTCGCGCCGCGCCTGCTCGCGCACCTCGGGGTCCTCGGGGTCGAGGAAGACGTCGAGCTGCGCCGTCGAGCAGGTCGTGCTCGTCGGGGACCGAGGCCGCCTCCTCGACGCGGTCGGCGTCGTAGAGGACGAGGCCGAGGTAGCGGATCCGCCCGACGCAGGTCTCCGAGCAGATCGTCGGCTGCCCGGCCTCGATGCGCGGGTAGCAGAGCGTGCACTTCTCGGCCTTGCCGGTCTGCCAGTTGAAGTAGACCTTCTTGTACGGGCAGCCGGAGACGCAGAAGCGCCAGCGCGGCACGCCTCCTGGTCGACGAGCACGATCCCGTCCTCCTCGCGCTTGTACATCGCGCCCGAGGGGCACGAGGCGACGCACGACGGGTTGAGGCAGTGCTCGCAGATGCGCGGCAGGTAGAACATGAACGCCTGCTCGTACTCGAGCCGCACCTGCTCCTCGAGCCGTCGCGGAGGTTCGGGTCGGCCGCCGCGCGCTCGGGGGCGCCGGCGAGGTCGTCGTCCCAGTTCGGGCCCCACTGCGAGGTCGATCGGCGCGCCGGTCAGCTGCGAGTCCGGGCGCGCGACCGGCTGGTGCCTCGACGCCGGGGCGGTCGTGAGCGTCTCGTAGTCGTAGGTCCACGGCTCGTAGTAGTCGTCGAGCGTCGGCAGGTCGGGGTTGGAGAAGATGTTGAGCGAGCTTCTGCAGCCGGCCGCCGCGCCTTCAGCCGCAGCTTCCCGCGCCGGTCGAGCTCCCAGCCGCCGTTCCAGCGCTCCTGGTCCTCCCAGCGCTGCGGGTAGCCGACGCCCGGCTTCGTCTCGACGTTGTTGAACCAGACGTACTCGGTGCCCGGGCGGTTCGTCCAGACGTTCTTGCAGGTGACCGAGCAGGTGTGGCAGCCGATGCACTTGTCGAGGTTCATCACCATCGCGACCTGCGCCCGGACCTGCATCAGTACTCGACCTCCGCGCGGCGCTTGCGGACGACGATCACCTCGTCGCGCTGCGGGCCGGTCGGGCCCGTAGTAGTTGAAGCCCTAGGAGAGCTGCGCGTAGCCGCCGATCATGTGCGTCGGCTTCATCGCGATCCGGGTCAGCGAGTTGTCGGTGCCGCCGCGCGTGCCCGAGAGCTCGGTCCGGGCACGTTCACGTGGCGGTCCTTCGAGTGGTACATCAGGCAGACCCCCTCGGGCACGCGGTGCGAGACGACCGCGCGGCAGGCGACGACGCCGTTGCGGTTGTAGACCTCGACCCAGTCGTTGTCGGCGACGCCGATCGTCTCGGCGTCCTCGCGGAGAGCCACATCGACCGGGCCGCCGCGGAACAGCGTCAGCATGTGCAGGTTGTCCTGGAACTCGGAGTGGATCGACCACTTCGAGTGCGGGGTCAGGTAGCGCACGTGACCTCGGCGCGCGCCCGGGTCGCCCGCGAGCTGCTCGCCCACGATGGCCGGTGCGTCGACCGGCGGCCGGTAGGCCGGCAGGCCCTCGCCGAGCTCGAGCATCCACTCGTGGTCGAGGTAGAGGTGCTGGCGCCCGGTCAGCGTGTGCCACGGGACGTCGCGCTCGACGTTGATCGTGAACGGCGAGTAGCGGCGCTCGCGCGACTCGATCCCCGACCACTCCGGCGAGGTGATCACCTTGCGCGGCTGCACCTGCGTGTCGTCGAAGGTGATCCGCTCGTCGGCGCGCTCCTCGGCGAGGTCGGCGAGCGGCACGCCGCTGCGCTCCTCCAGCGCGCGGAAGCCCTCGACGCGCGAGCCGGCCGTTGGTCGACGCCCGAGAGCGCGAGGATCGCCTCGCAGACGTCGACGTCGCGGGCGCAGCGACGGGCGCCCGTCGGCGGCGCCGCCGTTGACCGCCGTTGCGCCGCGAGCTCGTCGACCTCGCGCTCGCGGCTTCCAGCGCGACGCCCTTGACGTCGATCCCGAGCTCGCTCGACCAGCGGGCCGAGCGCGCGCCACTTCTCGGCGCACCGCGGCGTAGTCGCGCTCGACGACGATGAGCTTCGGCATCGTCTTGCCCGGGACCGGCTCGCACTCGCCCGCGCGCCAGTCGCGCACCTCGCCGAGCGGCTGGGCGAGCTCGTCGGGCGTGTCGTGCAGGAGCGGCGCCGCGACGAGGTCGCGGCGCGACGCCGAGGTGCTTCGCGGCCAGCTCGGAGAACGCGCTCGCGATCCGCCGAAGACGTCCCAGTCGGTGCGCGCCTCCCACGGCGGCGGGATCGCCTGGTTGAACGAGTGCACGAACGGGTGCAGGTCGGTCCTCGAGAGGTCGTGCTTCTCGTACCAGGTGGCCGCCGGCAGCACGACGTCGGAGTAGAGCGCCGACCCGTTCATGCGGAAGTCGATCGTCGTGAACAGGTCGAGCTTGCCGGTCGGGGCCTCGTCGCGCCAGCGACCTCGCTCGGGCGCTGCTCGGGCGGCGACTCGCTCGCGCGGACCGCGGCGTCGGGCACGCCGAGCAGGTGGCGGAGGAAGTACTCGTGCCCCTTGCTCGAGGAGCCGAGCAGGTTCGAGCGCCAGAGCGTGAGCACGCGCGGGAAGTTCGCCGGGCGCGTCGGGTCCTCGACGGCGAAGCGCAGCCGGCCCTCCTGCAGCTCGGAGACGACGTACTCGGCCGCGCTCGACGCCGCGCTCGCGGCCTCGTCGGCCGAGGTCGAGCGGGTTGCGGTCGAAGCTCGGGTACGACGGCATCCAGCCCAGCCGCGCGGCGAGCGCGTGGCAGTCGGCGAGGTGCATGCCGTCGAGCGACGCCGTTGCCCGAGCGGCGACGCGAACTCGTCGGCCCGCGTGCGCTCGTAGCGCCACTGGTCGGTCGCCAGGAACCAGAACGGGGTCGTCGCCTGCTGGCGCGGCGGCCGCGACCAGTCGAGCGCGAACGCGAGCGTCGACCAGCCGGTGATCGGGCGGATCTTCTCCTGGCCGACGTAGTGCGCCCAGCCGCCGCCGTTGACGCCCTGGCAGCCGCAGAGCAGCACCAGCGCGAGGATCGCGCGGTAGGTCTGGTCGGAGTGGAACCAGTGGTTGGTGCCCGCGCCCATGCACGATCATCGAGCGGCCGTCGGTGCGCTCGGCGTTGCGGGCGAACTCGCGCGCGACCCGCGTCACGCGAGCCGGCGTCGACGCCGGTGATCGCCTCCTGCCACGCCGGGCGTGTACGGCTCGGCGCGTCGTCGTAGCCGCTCGGCCACTCGCCCGGCAGCCCGTCGCGGCGCGACGCCGTAGCTGGGCAGAGCAGCAGGTCGAGCACCGTGGTCACGAGCTGGCCGCCGATCCGCATCGCCGGGACGCCGCGGCGCATCGTCGTCGCCGCCCTCGGCGTCGCCGACGTCGAAGCGCGGCAGCGTCGACCTCGACGAGCTCGTCGTGGCGGCCGAGCAGGGTCAGCGCCGGGTCGAGCTCGCCGAGCTCGAGGTTCCAGCGGCCCTCGCCCTCCTCGCCGCAGCGGAAGCCGATCGAGCCGTTCGGGACGACCGGCTCGCCGGTGCGCGTCGTCGAGACGACGGTCTTCCACTCGGCGTTCTCGCCCGCGTCGCCGAGGTCGCGAGCGCGCAGGAAGCGGTCGGCGACGCACGCGCCGTCCTCGCGCTCGCGCAGCGTGACGAGCAACGGCAGGTCGGTGAAGCGCGCGCGCGTAGTCGTCGAAGCACGGGACCTCGCGGTCGACGTAGAACTCCTTCAGGATCACGTGGCCCATCGCCATCGCCAGCGCGCCGTCGGTGCCCGGCCGCGGCGGGCAGCCAGTGGTCGGCGAACTTGGTGTGCTCGGCGTAGTCGGGCGAGACGACGACGACCTTCTGGCCGCGGTAGCGCGCCTCGGTCATGAAGTGCGCGTCCGGCGTCCGCGTCTTCGGGATGTTCGTGCCCCAGACGATCAGGTAGCTCGCGTTCCACCAGTCGGCCGACTCGGGCACGTCGGTCTGGTCGCCCAAGATCTGCGGCGAGGCCGGCGGCAGGTCGGCGTACCAGTCGTAGAAGCGAGAGGCAGACGCCGCCGATCAGCGACAGGAAGCGCGTGCCGGCCGCGTACGAGACCATCGACATCGCCGGGATCGGCGAGAAGCCGGCGACGCGGTCGGGCCCGTGCGGCGGATCGTGTGCACGTGCGCGGCGGCGATCAGCTCGGCGACCTCCTCCCAGGAGGCGCGCACGAAGCCGCCCTTGCCGCGCTGCGACTTGTAGGCGCGGGCGCGTCTCGGGGTCCTCGACGATCGACGGCCCACGCCTCGACCGGGTCGCCGAGTGCGCGCGCGCGCCTCGCGGCAGAGCTCGAGCAGGCCGCCGCGCACGTACGGGTAGCTTGGACGCGCAGCGGCGAGTAGATGTACCAGGAGAACGACGCGCCGCGCGGGCAGCCGCGCGGCTCGTAGTCGGGGACGTCGCGGGCCGTTGGACGGGTAGTCGGTCTGCTGGGTCTCCCAGGTGATCAGCCCGTCCTTGACGTAGACGTTCCACGAGCACGAGCCCGGTGCAGTTGACGCCGTGCGTCGAGCGCACGACCTTGTCGTGCTGCCAGCGGTCGCGGTAGGCGACTCCCAGTCGCGGCCGTCGCGCTGAGAGCACGCTCCAGCCGTTGCCGCCGCCCTCCGTGAAGAAAGGCGCCGCCCAGGACAGTCGGACGCTCAGCGAGCCGCTCCCGCGGGAGGTACCCCTCGCAGCCTCCAGCGGCGCGCTCTCAGCAACCGACACGGCGAGCGCGAGGCAGACCGCGCGAACACGAGCAGGCCGACGAAGCCGTAGCGTGTACGTGCCCTCGGCGATCCTTCAGGACCCCGACGAAGACCGGCGGGAAGAACCCTCCGAGCCCGCCCGCAGCGCCGACGATGCCGCCGGCGGCGCCGCGTCGCTCGGGAACTCCGCGGGGACGAGCTTGAAGACCGCGCCGTTGCCGGCGCCGAGGAAGGCCGCGAGCGTGAGGCACGTGATCGTGACGGGGACGATCCGCGGCTCCGAAGCGATGGCGGCCAGCGACGGCCGCGTCGATCGCGATGCCCGCGAAGACGAGGACGAGCACCGGGTAGGCGCCGACTCGGTCGGCGAGCCAGCCGCCCACCGGGCGGGCGAGCGTGGCGGCGATGATGAACCCCGCCGCCCGGGCGCTCGCCTCACTCTTCGAGTAGTCGAACCAGTCCTGGAGCAGCCGTGGGGAGCAGGAAACGCCATCGCGACGAAGCCGCCGAAGGTGATGAAGTAGAAGAACGCGAGCCGGTAGAGGCGCCACCCGGAGCGAAGCACCTCGCCGTAGCGCGTGGGGGCCGCGACGCGGGGCGCGTTTCGCGCGAGGGAGTAGAAGAGCGCACGCCGCGGCGACCAGGACGATGCCCGTGAGCCAGCCGAGCGCCGGGCGACCCCAGTGATCGACGACCGCAGGCGCACCGAAGAAGGCGATCGCGGTCCCGACGTTCCCCATCCCGTAGACGCCGAGCGCGAAACCCTGGCGCTCCTTGCGATACCAGCCCGCCACGAAGGGAACGCCGACGGCGAACGACGAGCCGGCCACGCCGAGCAGAAACCCGACGCCGATGAGCGCCCAGTACGAGTCTGCGTAGCCGAAGAGCACGGCCGGCAGCGCCGAGAGGGCGAGCAGGCCCGAGAAGATCGAGACGACCGCCGTAACGGTCGGTCAGCGCGCCCATCGGGAATCCGCAGGAGCGACCCGAGAATGACCGGCACGGCGGTCAGGAGCAGCGCCTGCGTGTAGTTGAGGCCGAGATCCGTCCTTGAACGTCTTCGCGAACGGCGCGATCAGGCTCCAGGACGTGAAGCAGAGCGCGAAGGCGAGCGTGCCGAGAGCGAGATTCCAGCCGGGCGACGCAAGCGATCGTCTCATCCACGAGCGAATCTAGAAAGGAAGCCTCGAGCCGGAAACCGGGCTGTCCCGCACGATCGCTGCGGGCTACTACCGAGACACCGGCGGCTGGGTCGTCATACTCGCGCCGTGAGCGAGCCCGTCCTGGTTCGGCCGGGCGGCGGCGAGGTCGTCGGCGACTCTCCCGACCGGCGCGTCGAGATCCTCTCCGACGACGAGACGCTGAACGCGACGTGGTCCCGTTTCGGCCCGCACCGCGAAGGCGCGGACCTCCACGTGCACCGAGAGCACACCGACCTCTTCTACGTGCTCGCGGGCGAGCTCACGGTCAGGCTCGGCCTCGACGACGACCCCGTCGTCGTCCCGGCGGGGACGCTCGCCCGCGTGCCGCCGCTCGTCGTCCACGGCTTCCGGAACGGGAGCGACGCGGAAATGCGCTACCTGAACCTCCACGCGCCCGGGCGGCGGTTCGCCGACTACCTGCGCGCGGCCCGCGACGGCCGGAGCTTCTCGTACGACCAGCACCCGCCGCCTCCCGACGGCGGCCGGCCCGTGACCGAGGCCGCCATCGGCGGCAGCCTCGTCACGGACGAGCGCGACGGCCGGCGGGTGGCGCTTCTCGCGGACGTCGAGGAGATCGCGGTCGCGGAGAACTGGATCGAGCGCGGGAGCCCGTCGCCGCCGCTCCACGTCCCCGACGACCACGTCGAGTCGTTCTACGTCCTCGAGGGCGAGCTCACGCTCGTGGCCGCCGGCCGCGAGCTGCGGGCCGAGGCCGGCACCTGGGTGCAGGTGCCGCCCGGCGTGCCGCACACGCTCGCGTCTCCCGCGAACGGGGACGTCCGCTTCCTCGAGATCCACACGCCGAGCTCCGGCTTCGGCGACGCTCTTCGACCGTAGCCGTCGCCGCTACGAGTGCTCGTGCCAGCGCTCGGGCTCGATGAGCGCCGTGACGCGCTTCCGCTCGCGGTTCCAGTACTCCGTGCCGCGGTAGCGGCGCGAGAGCCGGTCGATGTCCACCAGGCCCTCGTCGTCGCGGATCTCGACCACCCTCCCGAGCACCGTGACGACGCGGTACCAGTCGCCGAGATCGATCACGGAGATGGCCACGCGGCCGTCGCGTCGCATGTGCTTCAGGCGCAGCCGCTCGAAGTCCATGTTGACGAGGATGCGGCCGTCGTCCCAGTCGTACCAGGTCGCCGCCGTGTACGGGGCGCCGTCGGAGCGAACTGTCGCGATGACCGCGGCGTTCGGCTCCTTCAGGAACTCGACGAGCTCGTCGGGGAGAGGCGCGAGCGGCACGACGCCAGTCTAGGTCGAGCGACACCCGGGGCTCGGCGTCGCGCCCCAGCCTGCCGATACGGAGGACATGACCGCCGCCGCGCGGGTCGCCCTCCTCCTTCCGCTCCTCGCCGTCCTCCCGCTGGCGAGCGGCCAGGCGGCCACGAACGTCCCGCGGCCGAAGAACGTCCACGTCACCGCCGCGACGCAGTCCTCGATCAGGATCGCGTGGCGCGGCGTCGCGGGCGCAGCGTACGTCGCCTATCGGAACGGCGTCAGGCGCGGAAGCACCTCCGATCGCCACTGGAAGTTCGGAGGGCTCGCGTGCGGCCGGAGCTACCGCCTCGGCGTCGCAGCCGTCCGGTCCACGGGCCGCTCCGCTCGCACCACGATCACCGCCTCCACGAGAGCCTGCTCGTCCTCCTCCGGCGTTCCCGTCTACACGCGCACGAGCCCGCCGGACACACCGGCGCTCGGCGACCTCCCGCTCCGCTCGTCCGTGACGAAGGACGGGATCACGTGGCGCTTCGCCCGGCCCGAGCGCGTCGGGCGGTTCGTCACGGGCGACTTCTACGTCGTGGGCTCCGCGACCGTCAGGGCGATCAGCCCGAAGCCGGCCGGCGGGCGCAACGGCTCGGTGAGGAACATCCCCGCCAACGAAATCGACACCGGCTTCGACAGCCGCACCGACGGCAACCGCTACGAGCCGAGGATCAGCGTCAAGCCGCCGATCTCGCTCGCGCCCGGCGACTCGCTCGTCTCCTCCGTGAGCGTCGGCACGATCGGGGCGAGGAAGCGCTGGCTCTTCGACAAGGACACCGGCAGTCCCGTGAAGACGGTCTCGATCCTGACGAGCGTGGCCGGGCCGCTTCCGCCGGACGCCTTCCGCCCCTCCTACGCGGGGCACGGGCCGATCTTCTACTCGCGCGACCTGCGCCGGGACCTCCTCCCCACGCTCGCCCCGGTCGGCTCAACGCCCTCGCTCGCCGAGTACACGTCGCACTTCCGCCGCCCGTGGATCGACAACGTCATGTTCAACTTCGACTCGCCGATCGCGTACATGCCCGACTACGCGCGAGAGATCGCCCGCGCGGTCGGCAACGCGGGCCTGCTTCTCACCCTCGACTACACCCCGGAGCAGAAGGAGCCGCTCCTCGTCTACCTGACCCAGTACGGCATCGACCTCGCGGGCCTCGTCCGGAGAGGGCACGACGGCTGGCACGCGCACGGCGGCCACGGGAGCGGGCGCAAGTTCCCGATCGTCTTCGCCGGCGTCATGCTCGACGACGCCGCCATGAAGAGCCCGCAGGCGCACTTCGGCGAGGACATGCAGACGATGACGGGGGTCGGCTGGACGGGCGCCACCGCGCTGTACGCAGGCCACTACGGGAAGGGCGCCTCGGGCGAGTACGGGCCGTACGAGCACCTGCAGCCGCGCGACTGGATCAGCACGCTCGGCGAGGACTACCGCCGCTGCTGCACCTCGAGCGCGTGGATCGCCGAGGCGCTCGCCGCGCGGCTGATCCCCGGCGTGATGGCGGCATGGGACTACTCGCCCTTCTTCCTCTACGCCGACCGCTGGATGACCGAGAACGACTCGGCCGCGCTGGCCGCGATGCGTTCGCAGATCGGCGCGGACTACTCGAACTTCCCCCAGCGCCGGGCGTGGGACCGGTTCGCCACCAACATGTGGTCGGCCTACCGCGGCTGACGCCTTGAGGCGACCTCACCCGGGCGGCGAACGCCTCGACCGCGTCGACGACCGTGTCGCTAGCGAATGGAATGGAAGAGGTCGAACCCGTGCTGCGAACCCGGCAACTCGGCGTACACGACCGGGCTCGACGACCTGCTGCGCAACCGCTCGACGAAGCGCCGAGCGCCGTCGACGACGACGAGCGTGTCCCGGTCGCCGTGCGCGACGAAGAAGGGTGGCGCGTCCTCCCGGACGTAGTCCATCGGCGACGAGGGCAGTCGGCCGCCGTCGACGGACCCGTAGTAGCCGTACAGGGAGATCGCCGCCGTCAACGGACGTGTCCGCGCCCTCGAAGCCCGGCTGGAAGGCGGGGTCGTTGGGCGTGAGCGCCGCCAGCGAGGCCAGGTGCCCGCCCGCCGAGCTCCCCGCCACGAAGACGACGTTCGCATCGGCGCCGTGCTCCTCGGCATGCTGGCGCACCCAGGCGACGATCTTCTTCACGCACGAGGGGGACGCGCCTCGCGGCTCTTCCTCCCCATGACGAACGCTTCCCCGTGCAAGTGGATGAGGACGGGGCTGCCCGTCGGACGGGCCCGGTTTCGATAGAGGTCGAGGAGGTTCTCGTCGCCCGAGTCGCCGTACGCGATGTTCGCGACGCGCTCGACGTCGCGGCGGCGGAAGACGAGAGGCGCGAACAGGATGCGGCCCCAGGGAAGGCGGCCGCGAGGTCGAGCGGCCACGCGGAGACCCTCGCGTAGGGCGCGCTCCATGACTGGACGGCCCGTAGCCCACGCCGCACGATGACCGCGAGCCCGAGGGTGGTCAGGACGGCCAGGCCGAGCGCCGCCCAGCCGACCTGCGAGTCAAAGTCGCCCTGACCGGCTGCCAGCAACGTCGAACCGAGGAGCCAGTAGAAGGCGACGAACGGCAGCTCGTTGACCATGAAGCCCAGCCAGAAGCTAGCGTTCCGCGGCCTCGACCGGCTCGGACGGGGCGGCGCCAGCGAGAACCAGGCGCACACCGCGACGAGCGCCACCGCCACCAGATACCCGATCGGCATTTACGGCTTCGCCGGCAGCGAGCGGGCGTACGCAGTGCCGAGCTCGAACCATCGCGCGAGCTCGCGGTCTGCGCTCACGTCGTCCGAGTCGACCCGGAGCCACCCGCGCATCTGCCGTCCCCGCATCTCCATCGGCAGAGCGTTCGTCGCCGCCGCGAGCGCGTCCGACTCCTCCGGGTCGACGCGAACCAGCACACCGCCCTGGCCGCTCGCCGCGACGGCCATGTTGCCGCCGATGAGGAAGGCGAGCCCGCCGAACATCTTCTTCTCGGCCAGATCCGGCTCGTCGCCGACGAGCGTGCGAATACGGTCCGCGAGGTCCTCGTCGTAGGCCACGACGCCGATCGTATGTCAGGCGCGAGAATCGTCGTGACGGAGCCCATGAAGGCCATCGTTCAGAAACGGTACGGAGCACCCGAGCAGGTGCTCCGGCTCGAGGAGAGCGACCAGCCGCCGGTCGGCCGCGACGACGTGCTCGTCCGCGTCCGTGCGACGTGCGTGAACACCCCCGACTGGATCACGGTGACCGGGATTCCGTACGTCCTCAGGGTGAGGTCAGGGCTCCGAGGGCCGCGCACGCCGGTGCGGGGAACCGACGTCTCCGGAGTCGTGGAGGCCGTGGGCGAGAACGTCATCGACCTCGAGCCCGGCGACGAGGTGTTCGGATCGGCATGGGAGGACTCGCTCGCCACGGTCGGCACCTTCGCGGAGCTCACCGTCGCTCCGGCCGCCAGGCTCATCCGGAAGCCCGCCGGTCTCGGCTTCGAGGAGGCGGCCGCCTCGGTCATGTCGGGCATCACCGCGCTGATCGCCGTCCGCGACGTCGGTGAGGTCGGACCGGGAACGTCGGTCCTGGTCAACGGCGCCTCGGGAGGCGTGGGGACCTTCGCCGTGCAGATCGCCCGCGCGCTCGGCGCGGACGTCACCGGCGTCTGCGGCACCGGGAACGTCGAGCTGGTCCGATCCCTCGGCGCAAAGCACGTCGTCGACTACACGCGGGAGGACTTCACCCGAGGGCGAGCGACGTTACGACGTCGTCCTCGACAACGTGCTCAACCACCCGCCGACGGCGACGCGCCGGGCGCTCGCGCCCAACGGCATCCTCATCCCCAACAGCGTCGGGAACACCGGAGGCATGCTCGCGGGCCTCCCGAGGATGGCGCGGGCCGCGCTGATGCGGAAGGGCTCGACCCGGGTGAAGTTCGTCACCTGCGTCGTGAACCGCGAGAACCTCGAGGCCCTGGCGACCCTCCTCGAGTCGGGCGACGTCAGGGTGGTGATCGACGAGGTCTACCCCCTCGCCGACGCCGGAAAGGCCGTCGCCCACATGGCCGGCCACCACGCCAGGGGGAAGGTCGTGATCGCGGTGGAGCCCTCCGCCGAGGGCTAGCATTGCGCCCTATCCGGATGAGCTGACTCAGGAGGCTCCAGTGACCGATCTCGGTGGCGGCGTCTACGTGTCGCGGGTGGATCGCGACGACTTCGAGGTGGACGACGAGGACGGCGGCTTCGTTCACGTGCTCGTGGAGGAAGGCGCCGCGATGGCGGGGCTGTGGAAGCCCGATCCCGAGGCGAGCACCTACGCCGGCCTGGTGCTCCCGGCGCGGGAGACGATCATCGTGCTCTCCGGGTCGATCCGGATCGAGATCGACAACGGGCCCACGCTCGACCTCGGCGTCGGCGACATGGCCTCGATGCCGAAGGGGGCCGTCACGACCTGGCACCCCTCGCCGGACTTCAAGGAAGCCTGGGTCTACTCCGAGCCCTGATCGGCGGCGGTCACTACGGCGCCCACCGCGCAATCAACGATCACCGCGCGATTAGCTCCGCCGCGGCGCGCGTTCCGCGAGCCCGCGCCCTAGGCGGCCGAACTGAGCTCGTCGTCCCGGATGCGAAGGAGCTCCTCGCGGGCATAGCGGTGGACCAGGACAGGAATGAACTCCGTGATCCGGGCGCCCGCCCGCAAGCGGTGGAACTGCGCTTCTCCGAGCGCCGTCACCTGGTCGGCCGAGAGTTCCGCGAACTCGTTGCGGAGGGTCGCGAGCTCCTTGTCCATCTGGCGGCGGAGGTTCGCTTCCTTCGCACGAGCCGCGTCCTCGGACGGCAGCTCGAGCTCACGCTTCGCCCGCGTCGGTCCAGGTGCTTCGGTCATCCGATCAGCGCTCCGATCACGATCAGTGCGATTCCGAGGAGGCCGAGCAGCATGTCCTCGCCCACGCCGGACGGACGGTTCCACATGGAGGACGAGGGTAGCTCGGAGGCAGGCCGCGTCGGGCGGCCGTCCGGAGATCATGTGGTGAACGTCTGGTGGAGTCCCCCACTTCGGATTCGCCCGCACCGTTCAGCACGGGGCCTACCGGGCCGGTCGTGACGGGGCGGCGGGAACCGACCCGTGGCCCTCGGCCGCCACCTGCGTCGCCGGAGGCGAGATCGCGCTCACCCGGCCAGCCTGGAAGGGATCGGGGAAACTCGCACCGACGGCAATGCGGAAGAGGATCTCGAAGCGACACGTGCTCGGTGGCGGCCTCGGGATCGCCGTGGTGGTCGGAACGTTTGCATTCGTCCTGCCGCGCATCGCCGACTACCGCGACGTGTGGGACGTCGTCAAGGGCCTCTCCTGGGCGGAAATCGGGCTTCTCGCGGGAGCGACGGCGCTGAACCTCGCCACCTTCGCGCCTCCGTGGATGGCCGCGCTGCCGGGCCTCCGGTTCCGCCAGGCGTTCGTCGTCACCCAGGCATCGACGGCCTCGACCTACGTCGCGCCGGCGGGAGTCGCCGTCGGGATGGCGCTGTCGTTCGCCATGCTGCGGGGCTGGGGCTTCGCGGCCGCGCCGGTCAGCCTGGCGGTGGCGGTGACCGGCGTCTGGAACCAGCTCGCCATGCTCGCGTTCCCGACCGTCGCGCTCGCGCTCCTGGCGCTGACCGGCACTCCCCATGCCGCGCTCGACACGATCGCGTTCATCGGGCTCGCGATCCTCGTGGTCGTGCTGGCCGGCTTCGCCGCCGGCCTCAGCACCCCGAGGCTGGCGCGCCGGGTCGGCGACCTCGCGGCCCGAGCCGCCTCGTGGGGCAAGCGGCTGTTCCGGAAGAAGCCGGTGACGTGGGACGGCGAGGCGTTCGTGCGCTTCCGCGCCCGAACGAACTCACTCCTCAGGCGCCGCTGGCACGTGCTGACGCTCGCGACGCTCGCCGGGCACCTCACCGTCTACCTGGTGCTGCTCGTGTCGCTTCGCGTCCTCGGCGTCACGGCGGACGAGGTCACCGCCGTCGAGGCGTTCGCTGCGTGGTCCCTCGTGCGCCTGCTCGGCTCGATTCCCATCACCCCGGGTGGGCTCGGCATCGTCGAGCTCGGCCTGACGACCGCACTCGTCGGCTTCGGGGGCGGCCAGGCCGAGGTCGTCGCGGCAGTCCTCGTCTACCGTGTCCTGACCGTCGTGCCCACGCTCCTGATCGGCCTTCTGACCGGGGCGACGTGGAAGCGCTACCGACCCGACCACGGACCGACGGACGCCGCGCCCGGCACCGGGATCCAATCCCGCCCGCGCGAGCCCTGAAGTGGAGGCGGCGAGAATCGAACCCGCGTCCGAGCTACGGCTCGATGTTCTGGTTCAGCCGGAAGAAGTTCGTCGGGTCGTATGCGCGCTTCAGCTCGACCAGGCGCTCGTACTGCCGGTCGCCGTAGGCCTGGCGGACCCGCTCGGCCCCCTCGTCGCCCAGGAAGTTGACGTAGACGCGCCCGCCCGCATGCGGCTGCATGGCCGAGAAGAAGTCGCGCGCCCAGGCGACGTGCCGCTCGCCCTCGGGGTCGTCCTCGGTCCAGACCGCGTTGATGTTCACGTTGTGGGCGGCGTCGCGCTGGCTGAACGCGGTCTCGTCCTCTCCCGCGCGGGCGAGGGCGCCCCCGAGCTGGAAGACGATGCAGTACGACTTCGGCGAGGTGAGCGCCGAGGCGTGTTCGACGAGCGTGTCGATCGCGTCGTCGGTGAGCGGCGGCAGCTCGACCGACTTCCAGTAGCGGTGCCAGCCGTGCGGGACGAACGGGTCGAACATCGACTGCAGCGCGGTGTAGAGCTTCGGCTCGAGCAGGTCGACGATCGGGTTGCCGAACTCCTTCAGCGGCCGCACGACCTCGATCCCGTCCTCGGGCGCGCCGGCGTAGCAGGCCCCGACCATCACGATCGGCTTGCCGTGCACGTCCTCGGGCAGGAAGGGGAGCGGCGGGGCCACGCTCAGCTCGAAGATCGTCGTCAGCTCGTCGGGCGCTGTGGCGATGAACTCGCGGTAGAAGGCGAGCACCTCGCGGGCATCCTCGAGGGGATGAAAGATCGGCCCGGCGAGCACGATCGGCCCCACCGGGTGAAGCCGGTACTCGAACGAGGTCACGACCCCGAAGTTCCCGCCGCCGCCGCGGATTCCCCAGAAGAGGTCGGGGTTCTCATCCCCGCTCGCGGTGAGGAGCTCGCCCTCCGCCGTCACCAGGTCGACCGAGAGGAGGTTGTCGACCGTCGCGCCGTGCTTTCGCATGAGCCAGCCGATGCCGCCGCCGAGGGTGAGGCCCGCGATGCCGGTGTGGGTGACGATCCCGCCCACCGTCGCCAGGCCGTGAAGCTGCGTCTCGCGGTCGAGCTCGCCCCAGAGCACGCCGGCCTCGGCCCTGGCGGTGCGCGCCGCCGGGTCGACCCTGATCCCCTTCATCGGCGAAAGGTCGATCACGAGGCCGCCGTCGCAGAGCGCATGACCACCGACGCCGTGGCCGCCGGAGCGCACCGCCACAAGTAGGTCACGCTCGCGCGCGAAGCGAACCGCCGCGACGACGTCGGCGACTCCGGTGCAGCGAGCGACGCAGGCGGGGCGGCGGTCGATCGCACCGTTCCAGATCGCGCGCGCGGCGTCGTAGCCTTCGTCGTCGGGATCGATCACCGGGCCGCGGATGGAGTCGCGCAGACGCTCGAGGTCGGTGGTCGCCGCCGCCAGTGTTGTCGTCTCGGTAGCCATGTCGCCGACGCTACGCGGGTGTCCCGCCACGGACTAGACCGAATTTCGAACCAAGCGGTTCGAATTCCGAACCTGGCCCGGATCCGGGGCTAGCATTCCCGGAGGATGCGGAGCTACGCGCAGTACTGCCCGATCGCCAAGGCGAGCGAGATCCTCGGCGACCGCTGGACGCTCCTGATCGTGCGCGAGATGCTGGGCGGTGCGAGCGGGTTCAACGAGCTCCAGCGCGGCCTGCCGGGGATCTCGCGCTCGGTCCTCGCCGATCGGCTTCGCTCGCTCGAGCGGGCCGAGATCGTCGAGCGGCGCACCGGCCCCAAGGGGAGGACGCTGGACTATCGCCTGACGCTCGCCGGCCGGGACCTGGAGGCGGTCGTGCAGGCGATCGGGGAGTGGGGCGTGACCTGGTCGTTCACCGATCCCCGCCCCGAGGAGCTCGACCCCGACCTCTTGATCGTCTGGATGGCCCGCCACGTCGATCGTGAGCAGCTTCCCCCGGATCGCACGGTGGTCCAGTTCGACTTCCGCGACCCGGCGAAGCGCTACTGGATGGTGCTCGAGCCCTCCGAGGTCTCGGTCTGCCTCCAGCACCCCGGGTTCGACGTCGACCTCGAGGTCACGGTCGACACTGCGACCCTCTACCGCGTCTACCTGGGGCGCGCCGAGCTGGCCGGCGCGCTCCGGGCTCGCAAGCTGACCATGAGCGGCCCGAGGGCGCTTCAGCGCGGGTTCGGACGCTGGTTCGCCTGGAGCGCGTTCGCACCCGCCAGCCGGCGGGCCGACGAGCGCCGCAGGGCAGCGTCACGAGGAGCGAGGGAACGCTCACTCGTCCAGACGGGGCTCAGAGCAGTCTCAGCTCGCGCGCACGCGCGACCGCGTCGGGGCGCGCGGCGACGTCGAGCTTGCGAAAGATGCTCTTCACGTGGGTCTTGACGGTGTTGAAGGAGACGTAGAGCGCCTCGCCGATCTCCCGTTGGGTGAGATCGGTCGCCAGCAGGCGGAGCACGGCGAGCTCCCGTTCGCTGAGATCCTCCTCGTACGGCGTCTCCGTCGCGCGGCTCGGCATGAGGCGGAGTCTGCGCTCGACTCTTGCCACCAGCTCCGGCAGCACGCCCGGGTCGGCGCACGCCTCGGCCGTCTGGCGGGCCTCCTGCAGCATGTCCTTCGCGGCGAGGCGATCGCCGAGAGCGCCCTTCACCCCCGCATGAGTGAGAAGTCCGTACGAGAGGTCGAACTTGGCGTTGCCCCGTCGCGCGAGCTCGATGCCTAGGGCCAGAGCCTCGTCGGCCTCTCTCGAGCCGGCCCTGCCGCTCGAGCTGCTTTCCGCGAGCAACGTGCGTCATGGACATGCCGAAGTACTTCGCCATCCCGGTCTGCGTTCGCTGCAGCGCCTCGGTGTCGTCCAGCACCTGATCGGCACGGCTCGATTCACCGATCTCCGCATGGACGACCGCGCACCAGCCGAGGGCGTGGATGAGCGCGAGAGAATGGCCGGAGTCCTCGCTCGACGTCACCGCTTCGTCGAGGAGGGCCGATGCGGCCCGGCCCTCCCCTCCGAGGAACGTCGAGACGCCGAAGGTCGTGAGGAGAGCGCTCCGCCAGTAGTCGGAGCCGGCTTCCTCGAGCTCGAGCGCGGGTCGCGCCGTCTCGGCGATCCCGCCCACGTCCCCGAGGAAGTACAGGTTGATCGCCTGCGACGCGGCCACGCCGGACGCGACCGACGCCGGGCCGGCCAGGAGCGAGCCACCGGCCGCGCCCCGCGCTGCAAGTACCAGCCACTGATCGGCCTCGGCGATCCGGCCGACCTCTTGCAGCGTCGATGCCCGCACGAGGCAAAGCCGGGCATCGTCGGTCACCGTCTCGGCTGGGAGGCCGTCGAGCCAGGCGAGGATGGTCTCGAGGCGAGCCTCGTTCCGGAACTCGATCCAGTGGCGAAGGATCAACTCGGAGGCATCGGCGAAGTCCCGTGCCGCCGTGGCGTGATGGATCGCCTCGGACGGATCGCCGTGCTCCCGGTGCCATGCGCTCGCCCGGCGATGCAGCGTGCGGACGTGCTCGGGCTCGGCGAGCGCGAGCTCGTGGCGCAGGAGCTCGCCGAAGAGGTGGTGGTAGCGGTACCACTCGCGCTTCGCGTCGAGGGGGATGAGGAAGAAGTTCGAGCGCTCGAGCTCGTGCAGCACGAGCACCGAGCCGGGGCGGTCGGTCACGGCGTCGCAGAGCGGGGCGCAGAGGCGTTCGAGGACCGAGGTATGGAGGAGGAACTCCCTCATCTCGTCGGGGAGGCCGGCCAGCACCTCCGCGCTCAGGTAGTCGACGACGTGGCGGTTGTCGCCCGCAAACGCCTCGATGAACTCGTGCGCGCTTGCGCGGCCGCGGATGGTGAGCGTCGCGAGGTAGAGACCGGCCGCCCATCCCTCCGTCAGCTCCCGCAGCCGGATGACGTCCTCACGGTCGAGCCCGAGCCCGTGCAGGTCGTTGAAGAAGAGGCCGGCCTCCTCCTCGGAGAAGCGAAGTTGTTGCGCGTCGATCTCGGCCAGCTCGCCGCGGGCGCGGAGGCGGGCGAGCGGGAGCGCCGGCTCGGAACGGCTCGAGACCACGAGCTCGAGAGTCTGGGGAAGGTGCTCGAGAAAGGAGGAGAGACCCTCGTCGATCTCCGGATTCCCGACCAGGTGGTAGTCGTCCAGGACGAGCACGACTCGGTGCGGCAACGCCGTGAGCTCGTTGCAGAGCGCGGGGAGAACGTCGTCGACGACGCTGACCCGCGGAGCCCGCAGCATCGGGAAGAGAGACCTCACCAGCGCTCGGGTCGAGGGTGCGAAGCGCATGGATGAGGTAGGTCCAGAACCGGACCGGGTCGTTGTCGCCGCCATCGAGCGCGACCCAGGCGAACGGCCGTGTCTCGCTCTCGAGCGCGTGCCAGTCGGCGAGCAGCGTCGACTTCCCCCACCCGGCGGGGGCGCGGATCAGCGTCAGCTTGCGCGGCGGGCCGGCGCAGAGCTCGAGAAGCTCGCGCCGTGAGACGCGCTGACGTGGGACGGGAGCCTCCAGCTTCGACTGGATGAGCGGACGCGGAGTCTCCTCGACCCCCGTCGCCGTGTATGTCGACATGTGACGGAGGGTACATCGCAGCGGCCGTCGGTTCACCCAGGGTGATCTCGTCTCTGGGGGAGGTCGGCTCACCCAGGCGCCCTGGACGATCCCGCCATGAAGCAGTCGCCGGATCAAGGGAGGCCGATCGTGAGCACCACCGCCATGAACGACTGGAGAGAGCTCGCAAGCCGGGAGTGCGACGGCCTCGCCGTCTCGCTCTTCTGGAGCCCCGCGACGGACCGGGTCATGGTCGCCGTCGCCGACCGGAAGCTCGACGAGGAGTTCCACTTCAACGTCCCGGGCACCTGCGCGCTCGATGCCTTCTACCACCCCTTCGCGTACGCGTCGGGGCGAAGCCTCTTCCTTGGCGATGCGCTGCGTGAGTCCCTCGATCTGCAGCAGCAGAGCTGAAAGGAGAACCCGATGCCATCCCTGAACGAGCCCGAGGAGCCGACGAGCTCGCAGACGTCCGCCCCGGCGCCCGTGGACCCGGGACGAGCAGCCGGTCCCACCGGATGGATGCGCCGCTGGAGCCCGAGGCAGCGAACGATCGCGGTCTGGGTGGCCCTTGCCGCGCTCGTCCTTGGTTGCTGCCTATCTCGCGAGCGCCCCCGGTTCCGACACTCCTGCTGCCAACGGAGCAGATACCGCTCCCGAGTTCGCCGCGATCGAGCGCTTCGTTCAGGACGGAGATGGCGGCGCAGCGGATCCCGGGCCTCGCGCTCGGCATCGTCAAGGACGACCGGATCGCCTACCTGCGCGGCTTCGGCACGGCGGACGACTCCGGGCGGGCCGTGACGCCGCAGACGCCGTTCATCATCGGCTCGCTGAGCAAGTCGTTCACCGCGCTGGCGATCATGCAGCTGGTCGAGGCGGGGAAGGTCGACCTCGACGCGCCCGTACAGCGCTACCTCCCGTGGTTCCGCGTCGCCGACGAAGAGGCTTCCGCCCAGATCACCGTCCGGCACCTCCTGAACCACACGAGCGGCCTCTCGACCAAGACCGGGCGTCGCTACCAGGGCAACGGCGACACGAGCGACGCGGCGCTCGAGAAGGCGGTTCGCAAGCTGAGCAGCGCCGAGCTGACGGCACCAGTCGGCGAGACGCACCAGTACAGCACGATCAACTACTCGGTCCTCGGGCTGATCGTGCAGGCGGTCACCGGGCGCTCCTACGAGAGCTACGTCCAGACGGAGATCTTCGATCCGCTGCAGATGCGCGACTCGTTCACCTCCGAGGCGGCCGCGGAGGGGCACGGCCTGGCGACCGGCTACCACTACGGGTTCGGCAGGCCCAGGGCGGCCGATCTGCCCTACAACCGCGGTCTCATCCCGGCCGGCTACCTGATCTCCGACGCCGAGGACATGGCCCACTACCTGATCGCCCAGCTGAACGGCGGCAGGTACGGCAGCGCCTCGCTGCTCTCGCCCGAGGGAATCGACGAGCTCCATCGGCCCGCCGTGCCGACGCCGAAGGCCGACACCTCGTACGGCATGGGCTGGTTCGTCGGTCCGATCAACGGGATCCCGGCGATCCACCATCAGGGCGAGACCTTCAACTTTCACGCGAACGCCGTGCTCGTTCCCGGGAGCCGCACGGGAGTCATCGTGCTGATGAACGCGGAGAACTCCCTCGACCTCTTCACCAACGGTCGCATGGGAACCATCGCGGACGGCGTGACGAGCATCCTCGAGGGACGCGACCCGTCCCCGCCGCCGTCCCGCATGGTCAGCTTTCTGGTCTACGCGCTGATCTTCGGCTTGCTCGCCGTCCAGGCGCGCGGGATCGTTCGCTCGGTCGTGGCGCTGCGGAGCGGGCGCGTCGGAGCCGGGCGCATTGGCGCCGGCTGGCGCATCGGATTCTCGCTCGCGCTGAACCTCGCCTGGGCTGCCTTCGTGCTGGTGCTGGTGCCGAAGCAGCTCGGCTTGCCGCTTCTCATCCTCGGTCAGGGATTCCCCGACCTGGCCTACATCCTGCTCGTCAGCGGCGTGGTCGCTCTCGGCTGGGGCATCGTCAGAACGGCGTGGGCGTACACCGTCCTGCGCACGCTGCGGCACCGCGAAGGGACTGCACATGTCGACCTGGCCTAACGGCGAGCGAGCCGCTCACACACGGAAGGAGCACAGGCAGATGCAGACCGTAGTCATCCAAGACGAGCAGCTCGACGGAACCGCGTCAACGAGGTCTCGCCTCTCCAGCCTGATCCAGCAGCATCCGCTCGCGAGTTTCTTCGTCCTCGCTTACGCGATCTCGTGGCTTCTGTGGCTGCCGCTCGTGCGTCTCTGGAGACAGCTCTCCCTCGGGCCCGGGCTTCGTTCTCTTGCTTCTGGGATCGCTGGTGCCTTCGACGGTCGCGATCCTGCTCGTCGCCGTTCTCCACGGCGGAGCCGGAGTGCGGAAGCTGCTCCACCGGCTTCTCATGTGGCGGGTCGGTGTCGGCTGGTGGGTGGCGGTCGCGCTGGTGTCGACCCTTGCCCTCGGCGCCGTCGGCCTGAGCGTCCTGCTCGGGGGCCAGTCTCCGGACGTCACCGTGACGATCCCCGGCGCCGTCGCCCTGTTCGTCTTCTCCCTCTTCCCGGGCAGTGCGGGCGGCGAGGAGATCGGCTGGCGTGGGTTTGCCCTCCCGCATCTGCAGGCTGCCAGGAGCGCCCTGGGCGCAAGCCTCGTCCTCGGCGTGGTGTGGGGCGTGTGGCACCTGCCCCTGTACCTGGTCGGAACGGACATCCGCCCGCTCGGCCTCTTCGCGCCCTGGGTCGTCCTCACCGTCGCGGTCTCGGTCATCTACACCTGGATCTACAACGGCACCGGCGGGAGCCTGCTGATGGTGGTCCTGTTTCATGCGGCGTCCAACGTGCCCTTGACGGTCTTCTTCGAGCCCCTGGCGAAGGACGACCAGGTCACTCGGCCCTTCCTGATCTATGTCGCGCTGATGGTCCTCGCGGCTGCGGTCGTGGTGATTGCCGCGGGCCCGGCGACCCTGTCCCGCACCCGCGCCAAGCAGACTGTCGTACCGTGACCCGGTCTTCGGCAGCGGAGTCGATGTGGAGATGAGTGCTTTCGACGAGCAGGTGAGGATCGTGTCGAGCCTCACGCGAAGTGGATCGTCGATCGGTCAGAGCGATTCGATCGTGAATGCGATCAGGATGCGACTGGAAGACGCCGGACATCGCGTGTGCGGCGTGCCGGTCGTGTACGAGGACCTGGACGGGGGAAGCGAGGAGCGGGGCTCCTGGGACGCCGGGCGCGAGCAGGAGAATGCTCGCTACGCCGCCGCCCAAGCCGACGTCCTTGCCTACATCGGCACGCTCGACACCGACGCCGCGCCCTACTCGATCCCGATCACGAACGCGGCCGGTCCTCTGTTGATGATCTCACCCTGCAATACCTACCCCGGCCTGACGAAGCCGTTCGGGCCGGGCGAGCCCGACAAGCACTACCCGACAGGCCGTCGCAACTACCTTCGCACTGCCCTCAGCGACGATCTTCAAGGCCTGTTCGCAGCCCAATGGGCTGCCGAGCTCGGGGCGCAGCGCGCGTTCGTCCTTCACGACAACGAGCCGTGTGGTCGTGGCGTCGCACTGCCGTTTGCCGATGGGTGCGAGCACCTGGGCGTCGAGCTCGCCGAGGCGCCGCTCGGGATCGTGCCGAAGCAACTCGAGTACGAGGCGCTTGCTCGAGAGATCGCCGGCAGCGGCGCTGACCTCGTCTTCTACGGCGGAATCATTCAGAACGGCGCTGGACCCTTGTGGCGGGACATCCGAACCGCCGCGCCGGCCATCACGATGATGGGGCCCGACACGCTGTTCGAGCACGCCTTCATCCGCGACGCCGGCGCGCACGCCGACGGCACCTTGATCACGTTCGGAGGAGTCCCGCCGGCGCTCCTCGAAGGCCGAGGTCGCGCGTTCTACGAGCGCTACCTCGAGCGCCACGGACTCGAGCCCGAGTGCTACGCGGCTTCAGCGTACGACGCGACCGGAGTGATCCTGGAAGCGATCGAGCGCGTTGGCCGCCCCGACCGCGACGCCATCACCCAGGCCGCGTTCGCGACGCGCGACTTCGACGGTCTCCTCGGTTGCTGGAGCTTCGACGAGAACGGAGACATCGACGTGAGACGCGGCACGCGCCTCACTGTCCGAGGCGGCGATTTCGAGCCGCTGACAGTCTCGACGATCGAGGACTGACGCATCTCGGGGCACAGAACCCCGCGAGATCTCACGTGCCGCGGAACTGACGCGATGAGACGGCGGGATCGAACCCGCAAGATTTCAACCGGGATGTCCCGGCCCGGGAGGAACTTCCGCGCTGGTCGCTCCTAATACGAGTACGGCCCGTCCCAGCTGTAGGTGGGTGCAGCGAGCGGGGCGACCACGAGGTCGGCGGCGAGGTTCGCCAACTGCCCGGTCCCACCCGCCAGCGTCACCGTGCCGGTCTGTGTCGCGCCATCGAGGACCACATGGCCGTAGGCGGTGTCGCCGTTGGGGGTATTGATCACAATGTCGGTGTCCAGTCCGCCGGCGGCCGTGGCCGCCTCGGCGTAGACGATTTTCGAGCCGATCGGGATCGCATCGAAGTTCGAGGACGCGATCGTGCAGAAGGAGCCAGCCTCGCCGGTGTACTCCGAGCATTCCTTCGTCAGATGCAGTGTTCCGCTTCGCGGGGCGCCCGTGCTCGTGCTGGGGTCCTCCTCTAGGGGCGGGAAACGCGACCGTCCTCGCCAAGCCGGCCGAGGCTAACCGCCTTGCGACGATTGTGTCAACCACTGCCGTTTGCGCGAAGCGTCCGGGAATGTCCCCTGAACCGGGATGGTTGCGCCGTCATAGAAGAGCGGGAATCTCACCGAGCCCGACCGGCTCTGGGGCTGGCGCGGCAAGGCATTGTCATCGCGGGCATCGATGCGATCGGCTTTGAGTTCGCCGGTAACGAAGAGCCAGCCTAGTCGCATGGGCCAGTGTTGCGGAATGACGCCAGAGCGAGCGTTCGTAGTGTCACCCGAGCCCGTCGCGTGTTCGAGTCCGCTTGCCCCTTTCCTGGATCCCATGTAGGCAAGCGAAGAGGCCGCTCTCGCGGCCTCTTCGTCGTGTCGAGCGACGGCCGACAACGGCCGAACGATCTACTCGATCGGGATCTCGAAGCGAGCGATGATGCCGGGGTCGCCGCCTCTCGCGAGTAGCTCGGGATCGGGATCGCGAGTCGCCACCCATGCATATCCGTGTTCGGGGTAGGCGACGACGTCCGGGAAGCTCCCGGCACTGATCGCGAGGATCTGAGCGGGTTCTTCGGTGGGGTTGCTGAACGTGTGTAGTCCGGCACGTCCCTCGGGGCAGAAGACGAAGTCGCCCGGAGCCAGCTCCTCTTCGCCGTGTTGGTTCCGGAAGACGGGACGACCGCTCAGGACGAAGAACATCTCTTCGGCTCCGAAGTGCATATGCATCCGCATCTCAGGCGCGTCGGGGGCCAGTTCGTACAGCGTTGCTCCCATCCTGGCGTCGTCCGGCCGCCAGAAGACTCGATGTCGAGTCCCCTCTTCTTCGTCGTCTCCGTCCCATGCGTCGGAGAACAGGTTCTGACGAATCATTCCGTGTACCTCCAAGTCGTAGCGGTGGCACGCAGCGTCCGAGGCCGCCTCGAAAGCAGCCTCGGCGCCTGCGCCAATCACGCGCGGCGGTCGCCGCGTCTGACCGCTATCTCGTCGCCGGATCCACGGCGGGATCGTAACGTTCGCCGACTCAGATGCGAGCGATCGGGTCGAGCGCACTTCGCTCGGTGCGTCGAGCCACGCGTCGCGTCCCGGAATGACGCCAGGCCTCAGACCGATGAGGGGTCAGCCTCGCCTGGGCCAGCGTTCGCGCATATCGCATGAGATGCGCCGGGACGATCACGCACATTCGCGAATGCACGGACGCAGGATCCGTGTGTTCCCTGATGGCGCGTCGCGCGAGTGGGGATGGTTGGGTGGAGGTTCGCCCATGTCGACGAGTGCGCACCCGGCGCCGCATCGGGTTCATCGGCCGCATCGGTGGGTTGTGTGGCTTCTGGTCGGCCTGGTGGCCGCCGCCGGCATCGGCGTCGGCATCGACCGAGCGTTCTTTTCGGGCCAGGCGCAGTAGTCGTGGCCGCCGGAGCCGTGCGTGGTGCAGGGGATCGACGCCCGCTGCGGCACCTTCGTCGTCCCGGAGAACCGCACGAAGCCGAACGGGCGCACGATCGGGCTCCACGTGGTCGTCCTGCCTGCGTTCTCGAAGCCGGCCCGAAAGGACGCGGTCACGTATCTCGCCGGCGGACCGGGAGAGCGCCGCAACCGACCAGGCGGCCGACCTGAGCCAGCAGTTGAGCGCGCTGAACCTGTATCGCGACATCCTGCTCGTCGACCAGCGCGGCACCGGGCGATCGAGCCCAGACGGCGGCGACGTGACCCAGTACGGGACGCGGATGGCGATGGACGACCTCGACGCGGTGCGGGCAGCGCTCGGCTACCGGCAGCTCGACGTGATCGGCAGCTCCTACGGCGCAACCGCGGCGCAGGTCTACCTGAAGCTCCATCCCTCCTCGGTGCGCACGCTCATCCTCTCGGGCGCAACCGCGATCGACGTCCCCTTCTTCGACCGCTACGCCGTCAACGCCCAGCGCGCCCTCGACCAACTCGCGAGGCTCTGCGCCTCAGACCCCGACTGCCGGAAGGCGTTCCCGGGCTGGGAGCGCCAGTTCGGCGAGCTCGTGAAGGCGTGGAACGCCCACCCGGAGCACGGCATGACGGGCGACGAGTTCGCCTCCATCGTGCACGTGATGCTGCTCGACGGGACGAAGGCGGTCTCGATCCCGCTGGTCGTCAGCAGCGCCGCGAAGGGCGACTACGCGCCCCTCGAAGACGCGGACTCGGGAGATCTCGACGTCGACCTGAACCTCATGGGCTCGTCGATCTGGTGCAACGAGCCCTGGACTGGTCTCGATGCGACGGGACCGTGGGGCACCGACTTCGACAGCTACACGACGGCCCGGATCGCGGCGTTCCGGCAGGCCTGCTCCTCCGTCCCGAAGCGCGCTGAGCCGCGGTCGCTCTGGACGCTCCCCGCGACCAGCCCCGTGCCGGTGCTCGCCCTCGTGGGCGGCGCCGACCCGCAGGACCCCGTCACGAACCTCTCCGACCTGAAGCAGCACTTCCCCGACAGCCGCACCATGATCTTCCCGCACGTCGGGCACTCGTTCGGCATCGGCGGCTGCCTCTACCCGATCCTGGCGGACTTCGTCGACCGCGGCACCACCAAGGGCCTGGACACAACACGCTGCGACGGCGCGGTCGTGGTGCCGCCGTTCGAACTGACCGACTGAACCAGACTGCCGAGATACATTCGGGCCATGCCAGTCTCGGCTGGGCCAGCGTGCCGAAATGCTTTTTGACAGCCGGGTTCTCGCCGCGCGCGATGGCTGTGAGGTCATCGTCTCAATCGTTCTCGGTCGCTACCGGGTACGCGGCGCCCGGCGCCTGACCTCCGGCGGCAACCGAAGCGTGCCGGTGCAACCAAACCCAGACCCCGTCACGGCGCTCGAGAACAACGGTGAAGCGGATCGGAATCGATCGCTCGACCCCATCCACTGTGACGTGCACGACCGCGTCGGCAGCCACCCATGCTGCGTCCCCGGCCGCTACGACGTGCCGGGAAATCCACTCGAACCGCGTACGCTCCGCCTCCGCAAAGTTGCGCGCGAACTGACGGCGAACGTCCGGCCTTCCAACCCAGCGCTCATCGGCACCGGTACCGATTAGGAGCACGTCAGGATCATCAGCAAACAACTCCGTAACGCCCTCGACGTCCTTCGCTCCGTACCGCTCGGCGTAGCGGTCGAGTGTCCCGCGAACAGCCTCCTCTGCTCCGCGATCCAGTCTCATCGTGCCTCCCGCACTCGGTCGAAGATCGCGATCGTACGCTGCCCCGGAACGACGGGCAAAACGGCCGAGGCACGACACGGGGCGAGACAACGGCCGGGTGCGCGAGTGTTCGCGAATACACCCCGAGGGACTGCTCAGCAGTCGAGGCAGGGGGCGGGACGCCGACTCGCGTTGCCGCGCTCGACGACGCTGTAGCTGGGGCCGTCGTTCCGCTACCGTCGAGCGCATGACTCTCCAACGGATGGATCACGTCGGCATCGTGGTTGACGACCTCGCGGCCGCGACTGAGTTCTTCGTCGAGGTTGGACTCAAGCTGCAGGGCGAGGGGTTGGTCGAGGGCGGTTGGGTGGACCGCGTGGTAGGGCTCGAGGGCATCCAGGTGGAGTACGCGATGATGGAGACCCCGGATGGCCACGGACGGCTCGAGCTGGTGAAGTTCCACGCCCCGTCGGGCGGGGGCGGCGACCGGCACGCGCCGGCGAACACCCCGGGCCTCCGCCATCTCGCATTCGCAGTCGACGACATCGACGCCGTCGTCGCTAGCTTGCGAGCCCGCGGCGCGGAGCTCGTTGGCGAGGTGGAGCACTACGAAGGCATCTATCGGCTCTGCTACGTCCGCGGCCCGGAGGGAATCATCGTCGAGCTGGCGGAGCGGATCGGCTGAGGGCTCCGGCAACCCATCCCGTCAGTCTCGCACCGCTCAGTCGAGGCAACGGACGGTCGTCTGCGCCAGTGTCTCTCTATCACCCCTGAGCGGTTAGTACCGAAGTCGATCGTACGCCTCGTGCCAGGGCGCTGCGCCGTGGAGGGCGCGATACGCGTTCTGGACCCGATTCGGGGCTATGAGGCTGCGCATGGGGAGCGTGGCTGCTTCGGCTTCGTCGATGCGCCGGCGCACCTTGCCAGTGTGGTCAACGGCCTCAAAGACTCCCGGAGCAATCGCTTCCGCGTAGTGCGGCCACCGCAGTGATGGAGGAGTGTGGTTTCCCACGATTTCCCAGTCGCCTCTGTCGAGGAGTGCGTCGAAGGACAATGCAAGAAGCACCAACTTCGCCGGCGGTGACTGCGTCCAGGTCGAGCGGTTCGTCGACCTCGTGTGGTTGTTCGAAGATCGCGAAGTAGTACGCGTCATCGCGGTACCTCCCGACGATCTGTCCGAAGCCGACTCGCTGGGAGTCGATCGTGAGGCGAAACACGTCGCCCACGTTGAAGCGCGCGGCCATTGCCGGATTCATCGCGGACCGCTCTCTGGCGTGGAGCATCGGCTGGGCGAGGGTGTTCTCGCCGGGTGCGGGCAACCATTCCTCATTAGCGGGGAAGATGGCGATGGAGGCGGCGGGAATCGAAGCAACCAGCTGCTCATCCGAACGCACGCGAGGCGAGAAGGCGCGGTGTCTCCGACCGTGACTTGGGTCGGCGTTGCACGGAACTAGTCAGTCCACCAATCGCGCTGTCCGTCGACGTCAGCACGCCGATTTTCGCCGAGACTGGGCGCTCCGATCACGATGATCTCGAGGCCGTCGGGCCCGGCTTCGTAGCCTCGCCACGTACCGGGTGGGACGCGCACGGCGTCCCACTCTCTGAGCTCGACGATTTCGTCGTCGAGCTTCATCCGTCCGCTCCCGCGCACGACGACGTAGACCTCTTCCTGCTCCGTGTGCGTGTGGCCGTACGGGAACCGGTAGCCGGGCGGGATGCGCTGGTAACACAGGCCGGACTGCTCGAGTTCCAGCGCATCGGTAGCCAGGCGGAACTCCAGCTCCGGCGCACCGTTGAAATTGGACCCGACGTCTTCCAGGTCGTGCTTGAGGTTTCTGAGCGAAAACGGCATGGCCGCGACCCTATCGCTGTTCCGCAATCGCCGATGACCGCACCGGCGACTGTTCGCGCGGAAGGTTAGATCAGCACCGGACGCCCGCGGTATGCACCCGCCACGGCCGACCTAAACACGTGACATAGGTGCCGCAGTCAGCGAGAGTCGATCATGGAGAGTGCGGGCTGCAGCGTAGACAGCTGGCGCCCTGTAGCCGAGCGCGGAGTGTCGCCGGCGGTGGTTGTAGTCCGCCTCGGCCCTCTTGTCCCAGTTGAAATCTTGCGCGGGTTCGATTTCCGCCGCCTCCACCTCAGCCCGGGCGCCGGGCGCAGGAACGTCACCTCGCTTCTTGCTCCCACTCATACGCGGGTCGCGCAATCCTCGGCGGCTCCTCGACGAGCGGAAGCCACTTGTCGAACGCCGCTCTCAGAGTTGGTCCGAAGGGATAAGCAACAAGGTCGTCAAGGGCCACGTCGACCTCAGCACCTTCGAAGACGAACACGACCTCGCCGGCGGATAGGTACGCCGCGTGACGATGGAGACCTATCTCCTGGGGATCGAACGGAGGGCCGTGTGCGAGCAACTCGGCGGCCTGCTGCTCGGCACCGCTCTTCAAGCGGGCGATGATCGCAACCTTACGAATGGTCTCTCCTCTGACAGCCGGAGCGTCTCGCATGGTAGCGACCGCGACGCCGAGCGTCTCCGCCGCGGCTAGCACTGCGTTGTGAAGCGAGCCGCCGGAGCCGTCTGTCCGACAACTCCAGAGCTCGCTCCAGAACGAATGTGATGGAGGCGGCGGGAATCGAACCGCGTCCGAAGCTGCCCGCACGACCTGAGAAGACGACGCATGACAGAAGTCACTTCGCTGCTCCGATGCCTCGCAGCCACAGATTGCGACTAGGGCCGGGAGCCGCGTCCGGTCTTTCGCTTAGCGCCTTACCGAGCCTTGAAGACCGAAGTCCGACAGCGCGCTTCGAGCAGGCTCGACGATGGCGCATCCGTCTCGGCGACCCGCGGATGGCCGCCGAGCTGTCGCTACGGCTCGATGTTCTGGTTCAGCCGGAAGAAGTTCGTCGGGTCGTATTCGCGCTTCAGCTCGACCAGGCGCTCGTATTGCCGGTCGCCGTAGGCCTGGCGGACCCGCTCGGCCCCTTCGTCGCCCAGGAAGTTGAGGTAGACGCGCCCGCCCGCGTGCGGCTGCATGGCGGAGAAGAAGTCGCGCGCCCAGGCGACATGCCGCTCGCCCTCGGGGTCGCCCTCGGTCCAGACCGCGTTGATGTTCACGTTGTGGGCGGCGTCGCGCTGGCTGAAGGCCGTCTCGTCCTCACCCACGCGGGCCAACGCCCCGCCGAGCTGGAAGACGATGGTGTAGGACTTGGGCGAGGTGGGCGCCGATGAGTGCTCGACGAGCGTGTCGATCGCATCATCGGTAAGCGGCGGCAGCTCGACCGACTTCCAGTAGCGGTGCCAGCCGTGCGGCACCAAGGGGTCGAACATCGACTGCAAGGCCCTGTAGGGCTTCGGCTCGAGCAGGTCGACAATCGGGTCGCCGAACTCCTTCAGCGGGCGCACCACCTCGACCCCGTCCTCGGGCGCGCCGGCGTAGCAGGCCCCGACCATCACGATCGGCTTGCCGTGCACGTCCTCGGGCAGGAAGGGGAGCGGCGGCGCCACCGACAGCTCGAAGACCGTCGTCAACTCGTCGGGCGCTGTGGCGATGAACTCGCGGTAGAAGCGGAGCACGTTGCGGGCATCCTCGAGGAGATGAAAGATCGGCCCGGCGAGCACGATCGGTCCCACCGGGTGAAGCCGGTACTCGAACGAGGTCACGACCCCGAAGTTCCCGCCGCCGCCGCGGATTCCCCAGAAGAGGTCGGCGTTCTCATCCCCGCTCGCGGCGAGGAGCTCGCCCTCCGCCGTCACCAGGTCGACCGAGAGGAGGTTGTCGACCGTCGCGCCGTACTTTCGCATGAGCCAGCCGATGCCGCCGCCAAGGGTGAGGCCCGCGATGCCGGTGTGGGTGACGATCCCGCCCACCGTCGCCAGGCCGTGAAGCTGGGTCTCGCGGTCGAGCTCGCCCCAGAGCACGCCGGCCTCGGCCCTGGCGGTGCGCGCCGCCGGATCGACCCTGATCCCCTTCATCGGCGAAAGGTCGATCACGAAGCCGCCGTCGCAGAGCGCCTGACCACCGACGCCGTGGCCGCCGGAGCGCACCGCCACAAGCAGGTCACGCTCGCGCGCGAAGCGAACCACCGCGACGACGTCGGCGACTCCGGTGCAGCGAGCGACGAAGGCGGGGCGGCGGTCGATCGCACCGTTCCAGATCGCGCGCGCGGCGTCGTAGCCTTCGTCGTCGGGATCGATCAACGGGCCGCGGATAGAGTCGCGCAGACGCTCGAGGTCGGTGGTCGCCGCCGCCAGTGTTGTCGTCTCGGTGGTCATGCCGCCACGCTACGCGGGTGTCCCGCCGTGGACTAGACCGAATTTCGAACCAAGTGGT
>CAWGSF010000003.1:0-283076 GCA_963825255.1 uncultured Actinomycetes bacterium
CCCCAGACTGTCCGCTGACCCGGTTGGCATCAGCTTGCGGTGGGTGTCGACGAGCGTCCCGTCAGGGGCGAAGTAGAGGAGCGTGTTGTAGATCGTCCCACCTTCGCGCTCGTCGACGCCGACGACGAGCCAGACGCCCGCCTCGCGGGCGATGTCACCGAGCCTCGCCGTCGCCGGGCTCGGCACCACGACTGCCTGGTCGGCGAGCATCCCGTACCACTCGTCGTCACCGTCCCAGAACCCTGAGCCGTGTCGATCCACACCGGCGGCCCCGGGACGAACGCCTCGGGGTAAACGACGTGCTCGGCGCCCTCGGCCGCGGCGCCACGGGTGAGATCAGCCACGCGAGCAAGCGTGGTCTCCCTGTCGATGAGAACGGGCGCCGCCTGCACCGCCGCGACCCGAAGCACGGTCATCGTCAGCTCCTCTTCGAGTGGTCGGTCTCGCGCCTGCTCTCGGCATCGCGCCCCCCTCGTGTCGCTGAGCCCGTGAGCCATTCTCATCGAGCATCACCTCGCCGGCAAGGCCAGCTGAAGCGTGAGGCGCGACGCAGTCCCGAACGGCAGCCGCCCGTGAGCTGTTACAGCCCGCGGGCGAGGCGCTCGTAGCGCCAGCGGGCCTGGGCGTAGTCGATCGTGCCGCGGCGCCAGGCCCGGAGGATCCGCCGACGGCGCCACCAGAGGAGAACGCTCATCTCGTTCCCTTCGGCGCCCCGCGGGTGCTCCCGCCCGCTCAGAGACGGCCGGAGCGGAGGACGCCCCAGACGAGCCAGATGCTGAGCAACGTCGAGAGGAAGAGCCCGACTGCGGCGACGAGGGGGACTCCCATGATCTGGATCCCTCCCTCCACGACCGCTGCCAGGATCCCGGCGGTGATTGCGCCGCCGACGGCGACCAGGGCGATCGCGAGGCGGTTGAAGACGACGTCCATGCTCTGCATGAATTCGTCGAGCCCCTGGTGGCGGAACCCCACCTCGATCTGTCCGTCCCGGACCTCCTCGAGGACATCGTGGAGCTGGTAGGGGAGCTCGCGCACGACCCCCGCGTAGCCTCGTAGCTCCTGCTGCGTGCGCGCGGCGATCCGCTGCGGGGTGAAGCGCTCGATCAAGAGCTCGCGGGCGTACGGCTTCGCCACCTCGAAGACGTTGAAGTCCGGGTAGAGCTCCAAGCCGACGGAGCCGAGCGTGGCGATCGCGCGGTCGAGGATCACGAACCGCGTCGGCAGCGTCAGGTGCATCCGGTAGATGAGCGCGAAGATCTCGCGGATGACCTGGAGCGGATCGATCTCGAAGAGCGTGGCGCCGTAGTAGCGGTAGTAGATGTCCCGCAGCTCGGCGACGAACTCCTCCTCCTTCTCCTTGGGATAGCGGACGCCGAGCGCGGCGAGCCGGCGCGGAAGCGCCTCGATGTTCTGGTTCATGGCGTCGATGAAGAGGCCGGTCAGCTTCGGGGTGTCGTCGGGGGCGAGCTGCCCGGCGGTCCCGAAGTCGATGAGCCCGATCTGGTCGCTCTTCTCGAGCAGGAGGATGTTCGACGGATGAGGGTCGCCGTGGAAGAAGCCGTGGCGGAAGATCATCGCCATCCACGTCTCGGCGATCCGGTACGCCAGCCGACGGCGCTCCTCGAACGAGTACGAGTCGATGTCGACGTCGCGCACGTGGATGCCCTCGAGCCGTTCGAGTGTGAGCACCCGGGCGCCCGAGTAGTTCCAGTAGACCCGCGGGACCTTGACGTTCGCGTTGCCGGCGAAGTTCTTGCGGAACTGCTCGGCGTTCCGGGCCTCGTGGCGGTAGTCGAGCTCCTCGCGGATGGAGCGCGCGAACTCGTCGACGACGGCCACGGTGTCGATGAACTCGAGCGCCTTCACCCGGGCGCGGGCGGTGCGGGCGAGCTGGTACATGAGCTCGAGGTCGGCCTCGATCCGACGGGGGGCCTCCGGGCGCTGGACCTTCACGATCACCTCGCGGCCGTTGGGGAGCACCGCGCGGTGGGCCTGCCCGATCGACGCCGCGGCGACAGGCGTCTCGTCGAACTCGAGGAAGGCCTGTTCCAGCGTGAGGCCCAGCTCCTCCTCGACGACCTCCCGAGCCTGCTCGAACGGGAATGGGCTGACGGCGTCCTGGAGGCCCTTCAGCTCGAAGACGATGTCCGGGCGGGACGATGCTCGGCTGGTGAGAGCAACTGGCCGAACTTGACGAAGGTCGGCCCGAGCTCGTCGAGCATCTCCCGCAGACGCTGGCCGCGCGGGGAGCCGCCGTCGGTCTCGGCGACCTCGACCTCGCGCCCCCGCCGGGAGCGGATGGGGCCGTGGGTCTCGAACAGGTACCCGAAGCCGTGCCGCGCGGCAACCTGGGCGATCTCGGAGAGTCGGCCCAGCTGCCGGACGGCAGGCCGCGGGCCCACGGCCCTTCTCGAGGAGGCGCAGCCGATGCTCGAGCTGCGCGAGACGGAGCTCGAGGTCCTCGTACTCGTGGCGCGTCACGAGCCCGACCTCCCGGAAGAGGCCGCTGAGCGTAGCCCCCGCCCGCTCGCCCACGCGGATGCTCTCGGCCCGCCAGCGGCCGACGACCTCGTCCACGACCTCGCGCGCCTCGTCCCGGCTGACCTGACCGCGGCCGACGAGCTCGTCGACGAGCTCCTCCGTGCGGTCCTTCGTGAGCGCGACGACGCCGACCCCGGCGAGGAAGAGATCCTCGGCGACGCCGCGGAAGGAGCGGTCGGATTCGCTAGCGGGCTCGTCCATGAGGTCTCGCGCGTCGCCGCTTGCGGCGTGCCTCGCGCCGTGCGGCGGCCGCCTCCGGGGCCTGTTTCTCGGGCTCGCCGTCGGCCTGTCCGGCCGGGACGGGCTCGGCCTCGCCCTCGTCCTCGTCCTCCGACGGCTCGCTCTCTGCGGGCTTCCCGTCGGCAGCGGCCGGTGCCTCGACCTTCTCCTGGAGCCCTGCGTCCTTGCGGCGCTCCCACTCGGGCTCCCGCTCCTTGAGCATGGCGAGGAGCGGCGTCGCGATGAAGATCGTCGAGTATGCGCCGGACGCGATCCCGACCAGGAGCGCGAACGCGAAGTCCTTCAGGGTGTCGCCGCCGAAGACGAGGAGCGAGGCCACCGGCAGCAGCGTGATGAACGTCGTCGCGAGCGACCGGCGGATGGTCTCCCAGAGGGACTGGTTGGCGATCGCGACGAAGCTCGACTTCCGCATGAGCGGGACGTTCTCGCGGACGCGGTCGAAGATGATGATCGTGTCGTAGATCGAGTAGCCCAGGATGGTGAGCACCGCGGCGACCGTTGCGGCCGTCACCTCGCGTCCGGTGATCGAGTACACGCCGACGGTGATGAGGATGTCGTGGAGGAGCGCCACGAGCACGGGCACGGCGAACTTGAACTCGAAGCGCAGCGAGACGTAGATGACGATCAGGAGGAGCGAGGCCGCGATGGCGATGAGGGCGCCCTCGAGGATCTGCTGGCTGAAGCTCGCCGAGACGTTCTTGAAGCCGATCGCCGACGCGTCGAAATCCTGGACGACCGTCTGGCGAAGCTCGGTCTGCTCGCGCACCGTCAGCGACTCGGTCTTGATCTGGAACTCCGTGTAGGCGCCGTTCGACTCGCTCCCGCGGCCCTGGACGACTGCGTCGGCGCCCGCGATCGGGGCCGTCGACGCGCGGACGTCCTCCACGGTGGTCGGCTTCGCGGTGTCGAACGCGACCTGGCTCCCGCCCTGGAAGTCGATGCCGAGGTTCAGGCCCTTGATGCCGAGCGAGACGAGACAGACGACGATCACCGTCCCTGAGAGCGCGAACCAGGCCTTCCGCCGCCCGACGAAATCGATCTTCTGCCAAGAGGGGAGCTGTTGCGCGCTCGCGCCCATGAAGGCCGGGTTGTCGAACCAGCGGAAGCCGGCGAGGATCCCGAGCAGCGCGCGCGTCGCGGCCACGGCCGTCACCATCGAGATGCCGGTTCCGATCAGGAGCATGAAGGCGAAGCCCTTGACCCCGCCGGTGGCGACCATGAAGAGGACGGCGGCGGTGATCGCGGTCACCGCGTTCGCGTCGATGATCGTCGAGAAGCCCTTGCGATAGCCGGTCGCGATCGCGGCGCGCACGGACTTGCCCGCGCGGACCTCCTCCTTGATCCGTTCGAAGATGACGACGTTCGCGTCCGCCGCGACGCCGATCGTGAGGATGATCCCCGCGATCCCCGGGAGGGTCAGCGTCACGTTGAAGAGCAGGATCGCTCCGTAGAGGAAGACCCCGTAGACGGCCAGCCCGATGATCGCGATGACGCCGAGGAAGCGGTAGAAGACGAGCAGGAAGAGGGCGACCGCGATGAGACCGCCGATGCCGGCGATGAGCGCCTCTCGCAGCGAGTCCTCGCCGAGCGTCGGCGAGATCTCCGTGCGCTCGACCTGGATGAACTCCACCGGGAGCGCGCCGGTCTGGAGGACGAGCGCCAGGTCCTTCGCCTCGGTGATCGAGTCGAGCCCGGTGATCTGCGCGTTCCCGCCGGCGATCCCGTCCACGAGGTCGGGGTCGGTGAAGTCGATGATCGGGTAGGAGCGGATCTCGTCGTCGAGGACGATCGCGAAGCTCTGGGCGAACGCGCGGGCCTGCTCGCGATCGGTGACCCCCGCCAGCGCCGCCTGCTGCGCGCCGCGCTGGGAGAGCTCGCGGGTGATGTCGTGGAACTTGTCCCCGCCCTCGTTCGTGAACTGGAGGAGGACGATCGGCTCGCCGTTCTGGCCGAAGTCCTGCCGCGTCCCGCCGGCGTTGAGGTCCTCGCCCGTGAGCTCCGGCACCGGGTCTTCCTTGTCGTTCGGCCGGTACTGGAAGAGGTAGTACCAGGTGCGGTTCGAGGCGACATCGCCCGGGCACGACGAGACCGCCTGATCGGAGTTCTCGGCGGTGACAGGAGCCCCGCAGGTAAGGACGATCCGGTCGTGCGGCACGACGTAGTAGGACGACCCCTTCGGCGCCGTGCCGTCCTCGAGCTGGTCGAGCAGCGCCTGCTTGGTCGGCGCGGGCCCGGCGAGCCGCTCCTTCGACTCGGAGTAGAGGTACCACTCGCGCGGTGTCGTCCCCTCGGCGATCTTGTTCTCGGGGGTCAGCAGCGGCAGGAGAGCCTGGCTCGCGACGGGGTTGCCGTCGGCGTCCTGGGAGACCTGCGCGATGTCCTTCTGGAGGTCGTAGAACGCGAGCTGGGCCGTCTGCCCGATGACCTGCGCGGCCCTGGCGGAGTCGAAGACACCCGCGAGGGAGACCGCGATCTGGTTCGACCCCTGCTTGCGGATCTCCGGCTCGGAGACGCCGATCTTGTCGACGCGGTCGCGGATGATCTCCACCGACCGGTCCATGTCCTCCTTCGTCAGCTCCTGGCCCTGCGACGGGCGCGCCTCGAGGACGACCTCGAGGCCGCCCTGGAGATCGAGCCCGAGCGTCGGGCTCCGGAAGAACCCCAGCGCGACGACGGCGACGACGGCGCCGACCAGCGCGAGAAGGATGAGGATGTATCGGCGCACTTCGGGTGGAGCGACCTAGCGGGGGGCCTGCTTGTCCCTGACCGTCTCCGGCTCCTCGGCGGCGGCCGGCTCCGGCGCTTCCTCGGGCTCGGGGGCCTGGTCGGGCTCCTCCACGAGGTTCGCCGCGTCCTCGGGCACCACCTTCTGCGCGATCGCCTGCCGGGAGACGGCGACCTTCACGTCGGCGTCGATCTCGAGCTGGACGCGCTGATCGTCCATGTCAGTGATCTCGCCGTAGATGCCGCCGGTCGTCAGCACCTCGTCCCCGACGCTCAGGGACTGGAGCATTTCCTGGTGGTGCCGCGCGCGCTGCCGCTGGGGCCTGACCAGCAGCACGTACATGAAGACCAGCAACACGAGGAAGAAAATGAAGATTGGATCCACCGAGCCTCCTAGCCGTGTCCCTCGACCGCCTCGGGCCGCTCGCATGGAGCGCCCGCGAGGGAGCAGGAAACGCACATTCTGCCGGAAAAACGTATCAGCCCGGCAGGTCCGCTCACGCCGCATCGCCCCCGGCCGGGACCCCCTCGCCCAGGCGCGCGAGCGCCTCGGATCGGTACCCGGCCAGGCCGCCTCGCTCGATCGCGTCGCGGGCGCCGGCGGTGAGGTCGAGGAGGAAGCGAACGTTGTGCTCGGAGAGGAGCACGAGACCGAGCAGCTCCTGCTGGTTGACGAGGTGGCGCAGGTACGCGCGTGAGAACCGCGTGCAGGCGCGGCACGGGCAGCCTTCGTCCAGCGGCGCGGGGTCTCGGGCGAACCGGGCGTTTCGCAGGTTGAGCCGCCCCTCCCACGTCAGGGCCGTCCCCGTCCGGCCGAGGCGCGTCGGGAGCACGCAGTCGAACATGTCGATGCCGCGCTCGATCACGTCGAGAATCCCGGCCGGGTCGCCGATGCCCATGAAGTAGCGCGGCTTCACATCGGGAAGGAGGGGCGCCGCCCACTCGACGGTCTCGAGCATCGCGTCCCGCTCCTCCCCCACGCTCAGCCCTCCGAGCGCGTGGCCGTCGAGCCCGAGCGCGGCGATCTCCTCGATCGAACGGCGGCGCAGCTCGGGATCCGTCCCGCCCTGGGCGACGCCGAAGAGCAGCTGGCCCTCCGCCCGGCCGGCGGCGAGCTGGCGCTCCGCCCAGCGCGTCGTCCGCTCGCTCGCCTGCGCGAGCGCCTTCCGGGAGGCGCCGGCCGGCAGGCAGATGTCGAGGCACATGGCGATGTCGGAGCCGAGCTGACGCTGGATCTCGGCGACGAGCTCCGGGGTGAAGCGCGCGGCCTCCCCGTCGTAGACGGATCGGAACGTGACGCCCTCGTCGTCCACCCCGAGGATCGTGTCCCGGAGCGAGAAGACCTGGAAGCCGCCCGAGTCCGTGAGGATGGGGCCGTCCCAGGCCATGAAGCGGTGGAGGCCGCCGAGCTCGGCGATCACGTCCTCGCCCGGGCGGAAGTGCAGATGGTACGTGTTGCCGAGGACGACGGCTGCCCCGAGCTCGGCGAGTCGGTCCGGGTCGAGCCCTTTCACGGTTCCCTTCGTCCCCACGGGCATGAACGCGGGGGTCGGCAGGTCGCCGTGCGCGGTGCGGAGGACCCCGGCCCGCGCCTGATCGTCGGTCGCCGTGACCGTGAACGTCACGGCGCCCCCGCTTCCGGTTCACGCTTTCGGCACGATGCGCGCGCCACCCGCGCATCCTCCCTCGTTACGCTCGAAGCGGGTGGAGGCACGGGGTGGCCCCTCACGCGAGGAGCATGGCGTCGCCGAAGGAGTAGAAGCGGTAGCCCTCCTCGATCGCCAGCGCGTAGAGGCGGCGCGTCTCCTCCACGCCGGCGAACGCCATCACGAGCGCCAGGAGCGTCGAGCGCGGCAGGTGGAAGTTCGTCACGAGGGCGTCCACCCGCCGGAACTCGAACCCTGGCGTGACGAAGAGCTCCGTGCGGCCGGCGAGCGGCGCCCCGCGGGCCAGCGACTCGAGCACCCGCACGGTGGTCGTCCCCACTGCGACGACGCCCTCTGCCCGACGGATCCTGTCCCAGGCCGCAGGCGAGACGTGGTAGCGCTCGCTGTGGATCTCGTGGGCGGCGAGGTCGGCGGCGACCACCGGCCGGAACGTGTCGAGCCCCACGTGGAGCGTGACGCGCTCCACGTCGAGCCGCGCAAGCAGCTCGGGGGTGAAGTGCAGCCCGGCGGTGGGCGCGGCGGCCGATCCGGCCTCGTCCGCGTAGACGGTCTGGTAGCGCTCCGGATCCGCGAGCGGCTCCGTGATGTAGGGCGGCAGCGGCGCCTCGCCCGCTGGATCGCCCTCGAGCCGCACGAGCCAGCGGCCGGCGCCCAGGTGCTCGACGAGCTCCACCGGGCCGAGTCTCGTCCCCCCGCGCAGGCGCTTCGTCGGGCGCGCGAGCGCCTCCCAGAGCCCGTCCTCGACGGGCTCGAGCAGGAGCACCTCGGCCTCGCCCCCGGTCTCCCTCCGCACGCGAAGCCGCGCCGGGACGACCCGGGTGTCGTTGACGACGACGAGCGACCCCTCGCGGAGCTCCTCGGGAAGATCACGGAAGCGGCGATGCCGGACCGTTCCAGAGCCCCGCTCGTAGACGAGCAACCGCGACTCGTCCCGCCGGGCACAGGGGTGCTGGGCGATCAGCTCGGGGGGCAGGTCGTAGTCGAGCTCGGACGTCTTCATGCGGTCCGACGCCAAGAGTAGAGTCCGCGCGCATGGATCGCGTCGCGCTCGAACGGGCCCAGAAGCGCCTCGAGGAGGCGCGGGCGAAGGGCCCGACGCGGGCCGACCTGGGAGCTGCTCTCGAGCGTGCGGAGTCCGCGCTCGACGGGCTCGCGCGCACAGCGGCCGAGCTCGAGTCGGTGGTTCCGGCACGGCTGGGCGCGGCGATCGAGGACGGGATGCGGACGGAAGTCCTGCCCGTGGCACGCCACCTCGCCGAGGTCCGCGGCCTGACGGCTCAGATCGCCGGCCGGCTGGAGGGGATCCAGGCCGGGCTGGCGGCGGAGCGGCGCGAGCGACTCGAGGACCTCTCGCTCCTCGTCGACCTGGTCGCCTCCGCTTGGCGGGGAGTCGAGCGCCGTCTCGACCGCGCCGAGCGGGTCCTCGACCGTGTCGAGCGGGCGCTGGAGGAGCAGCCCGGAGCCGCCCTCTACCGCATCGACGGCCGGCACGAGCGCGCCGGCGCCTGAGGCGCCCGGCCCGCCCTCATCGCACCGGCAGCCGCAGCTCGAAGCACGAGCCCCTGCCCATAACCGACTCGAGGTGGAGGTCGCCGCCGAGCGCGTGCGCCAGCTCGCGGGAGATGGCGAGGCCGAGGCCGGTGCCATCGCCGTCCTCCGTCACGAACGGACGGAAGATCCGGTCGCGGTCGCCCGGCGGGACGCCGGGGCCCGAGTCCGTGACGACGACCGAGACCGACCCGTTCTCCTTCGCGAGCGCGAGGGAGATCGAGCCGCCGTCCGGGGTCCACGAGAACGCGTTCGAGAGGAGGTTCGAGACGATCTGAAGCACGCGGTCGCCGTCGGTCTGGACCACCGGGTCGGAGCGGACGGCCAGCTCGTAGCTGATGTCGCGGCGGCGGGCCTCCTCGGTGAACGACTGGTACCCCTGCTCGACGAGCCGTCGAAGCTCGACCTCGTGCTCCTCGAGGGTGAAGCTGTGGGCCTCGAGCCGGGCGAGGTCGACCAGGTCGCCGACGAGGCGCGCGAGCCGGTCGCTCTCGGCACGGATCACGGCGAGTGACGCATCGCGGGCCTCGGGGTCGTCCGCGAGGCCCTCGCGGAGAGCGTCCACGTGCCCCCGGATCGCCGTCACCGGCGTCCGCAGCTCGTGCGAGACGCGGACGAGGAAGTTCCGCTCGTACGCCTCGGCCTCGGCGAGGCGCTCCGTCATCTCGCGGAACCGCTCGGTGAGGTGCGCGATCTCGTCCTGGGAGCCCGGCTCGGGGAGCTCCGCGCCGTACCGGCGGGCCGCCACCTCGTCGGCCGCGCGCGAGAGCGCCAGGACCGGCTTCGTGAGCCGGCGGCCCAGGTACCAGACGAGGCCGAGCGCGATCCCGAGGCCCGCGAGGAGAGCGATGCCCAGGCGCTCTGCCAGGAACACCCAGCTCTGCTGGAGCTCCGCGCGCGGCTTGGCCACGACGAGGGCGCCGAACGTCTCGCCCCCGAGGCTGACCGGGTACGCGGCCGCGAGATACGTCCGGTCCATGCCCGGCGGCTCGAACTCGATCGTCTGGGAGCGGTCGTCCTCGAGCAACGACCAGTCGAGGTAGCTCCGCGGGAGCCTACGCAGCCCAGAGACCTGGCCGGGGAAGATCTCCACCCCCGAGTAGTAGATGCGCGAGCCGGTGGCGCGCTCGAGGAGGGGCGGCGCGAACCGCGGCGCGCGGCGGCTCTCCTCGATGCTGGTGGTCGCCTGGAGCACGTAGAGGTCGGCGAGCCCGTGCGCCTGGCGGCGGAGCTCGTCGAGTGCGCGGGACCGGGTCTCGCTCTGGAAGAAGTGGACGGCGACGAGCGCGGTCACGAGCCCGGCGACGAGCACCCCCGCCAGGAAGAGCGCAGGGATGCGGAAGCGCAGCGACCGCAGCATCGCTAGTGCCTCTTCAGGTGATGCTGCCCCGCTCCTGGCGCGCGAGAACCGCGGCAGGCAAGGACGCAGGGAGCCCTCGTATTCGTGAATACGGGGGCGACTGAGGACGAGGCCTGGCGCGGCTTTGCAGCCGCCAGGAGCGTGGCGGGAATCGCCTGGAGGGGCACTAGGAGGCTTGAGCGGCCTTGGGCTCCGTCGAGACCTTGTAGCCGACGCCCCACACGGTGACGACCGGGCAGGCGTCGCCAAGCTTGCGCCGGAGCTGGCGCACGTGGACGTCCACGGTCCGCGTGTCCCCGGCGAACGTGTATCCCCAGACGCGCTCGAGGAGCTGGTCACGTGTGAGGACGAGGCCGCGGTGGTCGAGGAGGTCCCAGAGGAGGTCGAACTCCTTGGGGGCGAGCTGCACCTCTGTCCCCGCCACGGTCACCTCGCGGCGGCCGGCGTCGATGTGGAGGTCGCCGTGGTCGATGACCTCGCTGACGAACTCGCGGCGCTCGGGGTTCGACCGCCGCAGGATCGACTTGACCCGGGCGACGAGCTCGCCGGGATTGAACGGCTTGGTCAGGTAGTCGTCGGCGCCGACCTCGAGCCCGATGATCTTGTCGATGTCCTCGTCGCGCGCGCTCAGCATCAGGATGGGGACGTCCGAGCGCTGGCGGATCCGGCGGCAGACGTCGATGCCGTCGAGATCGGGGAGCATGAGGTCGAGGACGATGAGGGACGGCGGGTCGGCGCTCGCCTTCTCGAGCGCATCGCCGCCCGTGCCCGCGAGGCGCACCGCGAAGCCGGCCCGCTTCAGGTACATCCCCACGAACGACGCGATGCTCGGCTCGTCCTCGACCACGAGGATCGACTGCTTCGCCGGGGTCACGACCCGGTATGGTGGCACACCCACCGGCGGCCGCGACGCACTACGGTGCAAGGAGGGGGTACGTGCGCGCGACGCGCGGCCAGCGTTTGACCGGCCGATCGCCGATCTGGAATCTCCCGGCCCGCCCCTCGTCGAAGGCGTCCAGGGTGAGCGATCCGCGGACGACGCCGCTCGCCGAGATGCGATGCCCGCGCGCGACGACCTGCCACGGTGTGGCCCCGAACACGAAGCAGCGCACGTCCGGGCCCCGGTACTCCACGGTCGTGTCGCTGACCCTCTCGCCCGTCCGGTTGCAGTTGCTGTGAAGGGCGCCTGCCCCGCCGGGAAGGTCGACCACCCGGATGCGTCCGGTCCGGACTGTGACGATGAGCGACCCTCCGCGCTTCCTCAGCACGGCCGCGCGGCCGTGGCCGTTCCAGAGCTGGAAGCTTTGCGCGCCCGGCGTCCGCGCCGCCGCATCGGCTCCCGAGGCCGGCGAGACGAGCGTGACGGCGAGAGCCGCGATCAGGGCCAGGAGCGCGAGCCGCCACATGCTGATCGCAACTATCGTCGACCGCGGTGAGCCTTCGATTACGGGCGTGTAAAGGAACTGTTAGCGCCCCGAGCAGGAGTTGCGGAGCCGGCCGGCGGCGTCCGCGCCGGGGCGTAGCATCGTCCGGGCTGCCGATGGACGAACGCGCCCGCCATGACCGCATGGTCAGGCTCCTCGAGGCACGGCTGGAGACCATCGCCCTCGCCTCGGAGCGGGCCCCGCGGGGCGCACGGCGCTACGAGCGTCAGATCGTCGCCGTCGCGGCCGCGACCCGTCACGCGGTCGAGCTCGAGATCATCTCCGGGGACGAGGCCGGCTCGATCTGGGCCACGGTCGCCGATCGCCACCCGGACGCCGCCTGGTGCAGGACCGGCTGGCGGCTCGCCGCCTGACGCGCCCCGCTCAGGCGACGAGGCGGACCGTGCCGCGCAGGCCGACGGCGTTCTCGCGCTCCGCGCGCTCCGTCCGCTCCCAGCCGCCGCGGTTCGCCACGGGCTCGCAGAGGTGGCACACGATGCGCGCGACCTGCCGCTCGTCGACGCCCCGCCAGTAGCGGAACCGCTCGCCCGCGAGGAGATTCCGGCGGCAGAGCGCGCAGACCGTCACCGGCCTCGATGGTACGGCGCGGTCCGGACGGCGCCCCGGCCGGTGGCTGCGTCATACTGGCGCCGCCATGCCCAGTGGCCAGGGGTTCGAGGACCGGTCGCCGGTCCCGTCCGTTCGGGCGAACGGAGAGGACGGCGTCGTCGCCGTGTGCCGGAACGCCGTCGACCGGCTCGCGCGCCGGATCCCGGCCGCCCACGTGTCCTGCCACATGCAGGTCGGCGAGACGCTCCGCGTCATCGCCTCGTCGGGACGGCTCCGCCTGATCTACGAGATGCCACGCGACCGCGGCGGAGTCTGCTGGCGCGCGGTCGAGACCGGGCGACCGCAGTTGGTCGAGGACGTCAGGCTCGACCCGGACTACGTCGCCGCCGACGAGAGCGTCCGCGCTGAGGTGGCCGTCCCGGTTCGTTACGGTGACGACGGCGCGCTCGTCCTCGATGCGGAGTTCCCCGATCGACCGTTCTCCCGTGAGGAGGCCGAGGCGGTGCAGGCCGTCGCGGCGCTCCTCGAGGAGGACGTGCGCCGACCCGCCCGTCAGCCCTCGTAGGCGAAGAAGCCGCGGCCGGCCTTCCGCCCCAGGAGGCCCTCGTCCCGCATGCGGACGAGCCTCGGCGGCGGCGCCATGCGCGGCTCGCCGAGAGACTCGTGCAGCGCCTCGGACGCGTGCACGTGGACGTCGACGCCGATCAGGTCGATGAGTGCACACGGCCCGATGGGCCAGTTCACCCCGCGGGTCATCGCCTTGTCGAGGTCGTCCGGGGTCACCCCCGCCGCGTCGAGCACGCGGACGCAGTCGTTGAGGAGTGGGATCAGGATTCGATTGACGACGAAGCCGGGCGTGTCGCCGCACCGGATCGGCTCCTTGCCGAGCCGTTCGGCGAGCGCGTAGGCGGTCTCGACCGCGTCGTACGAGGACAGCTCCGTGCGCACGACCTCGACGAGCGGAAGGACGGGCGCGGGGTTGAAGAAGTGCATGCCGACGACCCGCTCCGGGCGCGCCGTCGCCTCCGCGATCGCCGTCACGGAGAGCGCGGACGTGTTCGTGGCGAGAACGGCGTCCTCGCCGACGACGGCGTCCAGCTCCCGGAAGAGGGCCTGCTTCACGTCGAGCTCCTCGACGACCGCCTCGACGACGAGGTCGCATCCGGCCAGGTCGTTCACCCCGGTCGTCGTGGTCAGGCGCGCGAGCGCGGCGTCGCGCTCCTCCGCCGTCAGGCGGCCCTTCTCCACCCCGCGTGCGAGGTAGTGCCCGATCCGGTCGCGGGCCCGTTCGCAGAGCTCCTCGCTCACCTCGCGCCCGACGGTCTCGATGCCCGCCTGGACGCACACCTGCGCGATTCCGGCCCCCATCGTCCCGAGCCCGACGACCCCGACCCTGCGCACCTCCCTCGCCGCCACCGCGTGACCGTACAGGGCGGCGTCCGGCGACGCGAGGCGCAGCGTGGTTGAATAGCCGCATGGCGGTCACGGCCCGCGAGCGGAAGCTCCTCGTCGACGGCGACTGGATCGAGACGGGCGAGTGGCACGAGGTGCGCTCGCCGTACTCGGGCGAGGTCGTCGGCCGGATCGCCCGCGCCGGAGCCGCCGAGGCCCACGCGGCGGTCGACGCCGCGGCGCGCGCCATGCGGGAGCCCTTGCCTGCCCACGCACGCGCGGAGATCCTGGATCGCACGGGAGACCTGATCGCCGAGCGCCAGGAGGAGATCGCCCGGACGATCTCGGACGAGGCCGGGAAGCCCATGAAGGCCGCCCGGGTCGAGGCCGAGCGCGCGGTCTCCACCTTCCGGTCGGCGGCGACCGAGGCGCGGACGCTCGTCGGTGAGACGATCCCGATGGACGCGTCGCCGGCGGGAGTCGGGAAGCTCGCCTTCACCCTGCGCGTCCCGATCGGCGTCGTCGGCGCCATCTCGCCGTTCAACTTCCCCTTCAACCTCGTCGCGCACAAGATCGCTCCCGCCTTCGCAGCCGGGTGCGCGGTCGTCCTCAAGCCCGCCAGCCAGACGCCTATGTCGGCACTCCTCCTGGCCGAGCTCGAGACGGCGGCGGGTGTCCCGCCCGGCTGGCTGAACGTGCTCGTCGGCTCGGCCGCCGAGATCGGCGACGTCCTCGTCGAGGACGAGCGCGTCAGGCTCATCTCGTTCACCGGCTCCGCGGAGGTCGGCTGGAAGCTGCGCGAGCGCGCCGCCCGCAAGAAGGTGCTCCTCGAGCTCGGGAACACGACGCCGGTGATCGTCGAGGAGGACGCCGACGTCGACGCCGCCGCGACGAAGGTCGCCGCGAACGCTTTCTCCTTCGCCGGTCAGAGCTGCATCTCCGTCCAGCGCGTGTACGTCGGGCGGGGCGCCTACGACGAGTTCCTCGCCGGCCTGCTCCCGAGCGTCGAGGCGCTCGTCGTCGGCGACCCCGGCGACGACGAGACTGACGTGGGCCCGGTCATCGACGAGGACGCGCGCGAGCGCATCCTCGCCTGGGTCGACGAGGCGCGCGCCGGGGGCGCGACCGTCCTCGCGGGCGGGGAGGCGACGGAGGACGGGCTCGTCCGGCCGACCGTCCTCGCGGACGTGACCCCCGAGATGAAGGTCTCGTGCCTCGAGGTCTTCGGCCCGCTCTGCACGGTCACGCCCTACGACTCCCTCGACGAGGCGCTCGCGCTCGCCAACGGCACCGATTACGGCCTCCAAGCTGGGATCTTCACGAGCAACGTGCAGACGGCCCTCCGGGCGGGCACGGAGCTCGACTTCGGCGGCGTCCTCGTCAACGAGGCTCCTACGTTCCGCGCAGACCAGATGCCGTACGGCGGCGTCAAGGAGTCGGGGAACACCAAGGAGGGGCCGCATTACTCCGTCCGCGAGATGACCGAGGAGCGACTGGTCGTCATCTCGCTGTAAGGGCTCATCTCGGAATGAGGCCTCGTCGCCAGGGTGTCATGGGCGAGTGCGAGGCAAGGACGCAGGGAGCGCTCGTATCGAAGAGATACGGGCGCGACCGAGGACGCAGCATCGCGCCGTCCAGGGCGGCCTGGCGGTTCAGCGCCTCATTTCGAGGGGAGTCCTTCACAAACGGCCAGAGCGGTCGGAGGCGTCCGTTAGACTCGTGAGCTGGCTGCGATGGCCGGACGCATGAACTCCTTCTTCGCCCGCCGAGGCGTCCCGGACTCCTCGACGGAGGAGTACGTCGAGGTCGTCGAGATCGTCGAGCCAATGACCGATTTCGAGCCGCAGCCGTCTCCCGATGCCGACGCGGCGTCGCTCGCGCGCGAGCGGCGCGCGCTCGCCCGCCGGCGCGAGGTGGAGATCCGCGACGTCGGGGGGCTCGCCGTCGAGATGGTGCGCCGGGACCGGTGGAAGCCGGAGCTCCTCATCACGCGCGCGGGCGACGTGCTCCACGTCGAGCAGCGCATGCACGAGCTCGACTCGCTCCTCGTCGCCGAGGTGGCCGCGCGGAGCTTCCCGGACGCGGCCCAGTGCCGCTGCGGCGCGCCGCTCCCGCCCGGCGTCCACTTCTGCTCGCACTGCGGCCGCCCGGCGGCGAGCACGCTGCCGGTGGTGACCTGCGCGCACTGCGGCCAGCCCCTTCCCGCCGACGCCAACTTCTGCTCGTTCTGCGGCAACGCGGCGGCCGCGGCCGAGTACGAGCCGGCACCCGAGCCGTTCGACGAGACGGTCGTCCGACCGCCCGGCGACGAGCCGGAGCGGCGGCCGTGAGCACGCCCCCGCACGAGCCGCCGGACAGCCCACAGGACCCGGCCGCTCACGAGGAGCCCGAGCAGCCGCATTGCCCCCGGTGCGGCGCGCCGCACGACCCGTTGCAGGAGTACTGCCTCGAGTGCGGCCAGCGGCTGGTTCCGCTCCCCACGAACGTCTGGTCCCGCGAGATCATCTGGGCTCGCGAGTCGCCCGTCTGGCTCTGGATCGCGCTCGCGGCCCTGCTCCTCGTCGCGCTCGCGGCCGGCGCCATCGTGGCGCTCGCCGCCACCGACGACGATTCCAACGCCTCCCCGGCGGCGTCGGTCGACACCCGGTTCCGGTCCCCGCCCACGGAGCCGACGATCTCGATCGAGACGCTGACGACTCCGACCGTCACCCTGCCCACCACGACGCTCCCGACCACGACGACCTTACCGACGACGACCACCTTCCCCACCACGACGACTGACGACGAGATCATCTCGTGGCCCGCGGGGAAGGACGGCTTCACGGTCGTCCTGCGCTCGACGCCGGTCTCCGAGGGGCGCGGGCCGGCCGAGGCCGCCGGGGAGAAGGCGCTCGACGCCGGCCTGCCCGAGGTCGGCATCCTCACCTCCTCGAGCTACTCGAGCCTGAACCCCGGCTACTACGTGACGTTCACGGGTGTCTACGACACGCAGAACGAGGCCGGGAACGCGCTCCCACGAGCCCGCTCGTCGGGCTTCTCCACGGCGTACGTGCGGGAAGTCTCGAACTGAACCTCGGGCGCCGTCTCGGCCTGACTTTGTAACAGCTTGACAGGCCGTGTTAGACTCCTCCGCACGTGCCTCGGGGGGCGCCTTCTTAACCCGATGTTAACTGTGATTTGCAGGTGTTTCATGCGAGGCGGTGATAGCTTGTGACGGAGCAACTCCAGAAGAGGATCCTGACCCGCATGTATCAGTACTCCCGAGCAATCTACCGCTCCATCAAGGACCTCGTCGATCCCTGGGCCGAGCCCGAGAAGCAGGTCGAGCACCGGCGGGAGGTGCTGGCGGCCTGCGAGGAGACCGTCGAGCGGCTCGCCAAGGACCCGCGCTACTTCGCGCATCCCGACCGGGCGCTCTTCCAGGACATCCGGCGCTACTTCCCGATCGTGTACCAGGCGCAGGTCGCCTGGGCCGTGACCGAGGGGATCGGCGCCGCGGTCGAGTACATCGAGGCCCAGATCGAGGCCGGGGCGTTCGACGGAGGGATCGCGCGCTGCCGCGCGACCACGCGCAAGGGCAAGCCGTGCCAGCGCACGCCGCTCCCCGAGCGCGAGTACTGCCCCTCCCACCAGCACCTCGAAGCGCGACCGCAAGCGGCGTAGCGGGCTCCTCGCCCAGCTAGGCTGCCGCGGATGATCCGCGTCTGCGTCGCCGGCATCACCGGCTGGACGGGCGGCCCGGTCGCCCAGGCGATCGCGGCGGCGGACGACCTCGAGCTCGTCTCCGGCGTCTCGCGCTCCCGCGCGGGCACGCGCGACGAGGAGCTGGGCGTACCGATCCTCGGCTCGGTGGCCGAGGCGCTGGCCGACTCGGGCGCCGACGTCGTCGTCGACTTCACGGACGCCGCGGCGGTGAGGGAGAACGTCCTGGCGGCGATCGCCGGCGGCGCCGCGGTCGTCGTCGGCTCGAGCGGACTGACCGCGGAGGACTTCGAGGAGATCGGCGCCCGCGCCGAGGGCGCCGGCGTCGGCGTGATCGCAGCCGGCAACTTCTCGCTGCTCGCGGCGCTCCTGGCGCGCAGCGCCGCCGGGATCGCCGGCCATGTGAAGGCCTGGGAGATCATCGACTACGCGAGCGCCGGGAAGCCCGACGTGCCCAGCGGAACCTCCCGCGAGCTGGCCGAGCGTCTCGGCGAGTCCGGCGGGCCGGCGATCGGCCGCGAGCTCGACACGCTGCTCGGCCCGGTCGAGGCTCGGGGGACGACGGTGGCCGGCACGCAGGTCCACTCGGTCCGGCTCCCCAGCTTCGTCGTCTCCACCGAGGTCGTCTTCGCCGCCGAGGGAGAGCGCCTCACGCTCCGCCACGACCCCGGCGAGACGCCGGCCCCCTACGTCGCGGGCACGCTGCTCGCGATCCGCTCGGTCGGCGGGCGCACCGGCCTCACCCGGGGCCTGGACGCGCTCCTGGACTGACGACCGGCGTCAGGCCGGGGCTGCCTCGGCGGTCTCCTTGACCTCGATGCCGCCGAGGAACGCCCACAGGTTCATCCTGATCTCGGGGCCGTCCCCGCTCTGGGTGACCTTGACCTCGCGGCCTCCGAGGAGGCTGAACCCGCTGAGGGCGACGCGCGTCCCCGGCGCGACGAGGATCTTCACGCCGCCGAGGATCGTCACGACCGTCAGGTGGGCGTCCTGCCCGGGTGGGCTGCTCGAGAAGTCGAGGTCCACGCCGCCGAGGATCGTCACGAGCGTCTCCTTCGTCCAGCCGGCGGGGATCGGCCGCTTGAGCCCGCTGAGGATGGCGACGTTCACGCCTCTCCTTTCGTCGCGCCGAGAATAGCCCGTCAGGCGAGCGCGAGCTGCTCGTGCGTCTCGAGCTTCGAGACGGTCACCCCGACGAGGCGGAGCGCGCCGGGCCGGTCGGCGAGCGCGCGGTCGAGGAGCGCGCAGGCGAGCTGGCCGATCCTCTCGCCGTCGGCGACGCCGGCGGCGAGCGTCGTCGAGCGGCTCCGGATGGCGAAGTCCGGGTACCGGAGCTTCGTCGTCACCGTCCGGGCGACCTGGCCGGCCTCCTCCAGGTGCTCGGCCAGCCGGAGGGCCATCCGCCGGAGCTCGTCGTGGAGCTGCTCGCGGTCGGAGACGTCGCGCGGAAACGTCTCCTCGTTCGAGATCGAGACGTTCGCGACCGGCTCGCCGAGCGGCCTGGGGTCGATGCCGCAGGCGCGGTCGCGGAGCAGGCGCCCGATCTTCCCCGGCAGGAGGCGCGCGAGATCCGCGTCCGTGAGGGCCGCCAGCTGGCCGATGCGCTCGACGCCTGCGCCCGTGAGGCGGTCCTCCGCGCGCGGGCCGACGCCGGGAAGCAGCCGCACGGGGAAGGGAGCCAGGAAGGACGCCTCGCGGCCCGCCGGGACGACCGTGATCCCGCCCGGCTTGCGCCGGTCGCTCGCCACCTTGGCCACGACCTTGCAGCTCGCGACGCCGAGCGAGCACGAGAGGCTGGTCGCGCCGCGGACGGCGGCCTGCACGGCCTCGGCGACGACCCTGGCGCGCCGGAAGTCGGCGGCGACCTCGCCCAGGTCGAGGTAGCCCTCGTCGAGCCCGGTGCGCTCGACCGTCGGGACGACCTCCTGAACGGCGGCCCACACCGAGCGCGAGTACTGAGCGTACGTCCGGCGCCGCGGCTCCAGAAAAACCGCCTCCGGGCACCGACGAAGCGCCTCCGCGCAGCTCATCGCCGAGTGGATGCCGTACCGGCGGGCGACGTAGTTCGCGGTGGCCACGACGCCGCGCCCGTGAGGGTCGCCGCCGACCACGAGCGGCCGCGAGACGAGCTCGGGCTGCTCGAGCTCCTCCACGGCCGCGAAGAACGCATCCAGGTCGAGGTGCGCGACGATACGCACGGGGTTGACAGAATAGGGACGGTGTCGCACGACACGGACAAGCTGATCCGCCAGCTCTCGCTCGTCGCGTTCCTCATGGCCGAGCGCCGACCGCTGACGGCACGGGAGATCAAGTCGGTCGTCGAGGGCTACTCGGAGATGTCCGACGAGGCCTTCGCCCGGCGCTTCTACTCCGACCGGAGCGAGCTCGTCGCGCTCGGCGTCCCCCTGCACTCGCAGCGGGACGAGTTCACCGGCGAGGAGCTCTACACCCTCCGCGCGGAGCAGTACTTCCTCCCGCAGCTCGAGCTCGACGACGAGGAGCTCGCCGCCCTCCAGGTCGCGCTCTACCTCCTCGAGGGGCAGTTCGCGTACGCGGAGCCGCTGCGCCTCGCCCTCCAGAACCTCGCGCTCGGCCGCTCGACCCAGCTCGAGGCGGCGCCCGAGAACGCGCTCCGCGTCGAGGTGCGCGACCCGGACTACTCGGACGAGATGTCCGGGCGGCTGACGAAGCTCGAAGGGGCGATCTCGAAGCAGCGCACCGTCAAGTTCACGTACTGGTCGATCTCCCGCGACCGCACCCGCGAGCGGACCGTGAACCCGTACGCCCTCCTGCCCGAGGCCGGCTCCTGGTACCTGATCGGACGCGACCTCGACCAGGACGCCGAGCGCACGTTCCGCGTCTCCCGGATCGTCGGCGACATCCGCTTCGCCACGCGCCGCGAGCGCGACTTCCGCATGCCCGAGTACGACCCGTCCGACTTCCGCGGCCGGCAGGCGTGGCAGTACGGCGAGGAGAAGGGCGAGGCGGAGATCGATCTGGATCCCGACACCGCCTGGTGGGTCGAGCGGATGGTCGAGCGCGGTGAGGTCGAGGACGGCGTCTTCCGCACTCCCTACTCCAGGCTCGACCTGCTCGCCGGGTGGGTGCTCCGACAGGAGGGCCGCGCGCGGCCCCTGGCGCCTCCCGCCCTGGTCGACGAGGTCGCTGCCGGCCTCGAGCGCGTCCTCGAGCGGCACGAGGGGCCGCCCACCGAGCCCCCGCGCCCGCGAGCACGCAAGGAGGCGGAGGCCCTCGAGCGGCCCGTGGGACCCCTCGCGCCCGAGCGCTTCGGCGTCCTCCAGGCGCTCCTCGCACACCTGCTCGCCGCCTGCGGAGACGAGCCGAGCGCGACGATCCCGGCCCGGGAGCTCGTCGAGCGGTTCCACATCCCGCCCGACCAGCTCGACGAGCACCTCCAGCTGCTCAACCTCGTCAACTTCGGCGGCGGCTGCTACGCGGTGTACGCCTCGCTCGACGGCGACGAGGTCCGCGTCGACAAGGAGCTCTTCGGGGACGCCTTCCGCCGCGCGCCGCGCCTCACCCCGCTCGAGGCGCGCGCCATCCGGCTCGCGCTCGAGTTCGTCGGCCCGATGATCGCCGCCGAGGCCCAGACGCCGCTCGAGAGGGTCCGCCGCAAGCTCGAGGAGACGTTCGGCGAGTTCGCGCTCGCCGAGGGTGCGGAGGGCGACCTCGGCGAGGAGGCCGGCGGATCGGAGGAGGAGCAGCTCATCCGCACCTTCTCGCAGGCCATCCGGGAGCACCGGCTCGTCGAGATCGAGTACGTCGCGGTCGGCGAGGAGAAGAGCGTCAGGGTGATCGAGCCGCATGCGCTCGAGCGCGAGCTGCCCTGGTGGTACGTCCACTCGTGGGACCGCACGCGCGACGCGCAGCGGAGCTTCCGCCTCGACCGCATGCGGGGGGCGACGCTCCTCGACGAGCGCTTCGAGCCGCGTCCCGGGCTCGAGCCGCGCAAGCTCAGGGACGTGCGGATCGCGCGCGTCCTCTTCGACCCGGAGTCCGCGCGCTGGCGCATCGAGCGCGGAGCGCTGCCGCTGGCGAAGGGCTACGCGCTCGAGGAGATCGGCGTCGGCGGGACGGACTGGCTCGTCGGCGAGATCCTCTCGCACCGGGGCTACGCCGAGGTGCTCGAGCCGGAGGACCTCCGCCGCGAGGTGGCCGCGCGGGCGAAGAAGCTCAAGGCAACGCTGGCCAAGCGGCCGGCCCGCGCCCGCGGCTAGGGCCGGGCCCCTTCCCCTCCCGGCCTGCGGGCGCTACCCTCGCGGCATGGGCGTCGTGGGCTGGATCGCGCTCTCGTTCTTCCTCGCGGTCGGCGCACTTGCCGTGTGGGCCCTCTGGCACCAGAGTCACGCCCTCCCACCGGGGACGAAGATCGCGGGCGACGGAGACGAGCGCAGGCGCGGCCTTCGCTGGATCGGCTGGTGGATGACCGGCGGCCACGGCTAGCCGGCGTCCCAAGCCCACAAGTAACAGACTGTTACTTGGCCGCGACCGGCAGCGTGAGGGTGAAGACCGCGCCCTCGTCGACGTCGGACTCGAGGTCGAGCGTGCCGCCGTGGGCCTCGGCGATCGAGCGCGCGATGAAGAGCCCCAGCCCCGCGCCGGACTTCGTCGCCGTCCCCTCGCTGACGCGGCCGAACTTCTCGAAGACGAGGCGGTGCTGCTCGCGGGCGATGCCCGGGCCGTGGTCGGTCACCCGCACGGCGACCGTCCCGTTCTCGGCGGCGGCGCTGACCTCGATCTCGTCCCCCGAATGCGTGTACTTGACCGCGTTGGAGAGGAGGTTGACGAAGAGCTGGCGCAGCCGGTCGCGGTCGCCGCGGACACGCGGGAGCGCCGGTGACACGCGCGTCGTGAGCCGAACTTCGTCCTGGCCCATGGCGACGACGGCGGTCGTCTCGCGCACGAGCTCCTCGAGGTCGACCTGCTCGAAGGCGTACGGGAAGGTGCCGGCCTCGATCCGGGACGTGTCGAGCACGTCGGCGACGAGGTCGGCGAGGCGCGTCGTCTCGCTCTCGATGAGGTCGAGGAAGGACTCGCGCTGCTCGGGCGGGAGCTCCCGCCACCGCTGGCGCAGCGTCTGCGCGCAGCCGATCACCGAGGCCATCGGGGCGCGCAGCTCGTGGGAGACCATGGAGACGAAGTCGGCCCGCAGCGCCGAAAGGCGGCGGAGCTCCTCCGCGGCACTCCGCTCGGCCTCGTAGAGGCGGATGTTCTCGGCGGCCGAGGCGGCCTGCCGCGCGAGGAGGGTCAGCATCTCCGTCTCCTCCGCGGTGAACCCGTGCGCGGCCCGTGCGACCGTGAGCGTCCCGAGGGTCTGCTCGCCGACCGCCAGCGGGAACACAATCTCCTCGGCACCCTCGCCCGAGAGCGCCCCCGAGAAGGCCACGACCTCGGAGCGGTCGCCGTCGACGAGCCGGACCTCGAGCAGGTCGCAGGCGATGATCTCCTGCATCCCCTGGACGAACTGGTTGAAGGCCTTCTCGCGGTCGAGCGACGAGCCGAGCGCCCGCCCGGCGCGGTTCACGGACTCGAGGAGGTCGGCCCGCCGGCCGAGCTGGTCGCGCAGGTGCTCGGCCTCGGCGGCCCGGGACTCGGCGATGGCCGTCTCGGTGCGCAAGCGGTCGACGAGCCAGCCGACGACGAGGCCGACGAGCACCTGGAGCCCGAACGGGAACAGGACGTGGTCGAGGTCGAAGGGCGGCGGCCCGAACTCCCTCGCCCGCCACCACTCCGCCATGAAGACGAGCGGCAGGACGACGACCGGGACGAGCGCGCCCCCGCGCTTGCCGTAGCGGAGCGCGCCCTCGATGACGGGGACGTAGAGGATCCCCCACGCCGGCGTGCTCGGCTCGAAGGTGTAGACGAAGACGAACGCGTAGACGATCGCCGTGTCGAAGGCGAGGGCGAGGAAACCGATCCGCGCCCGCCCTGTGCGGTCGAGGTCGCGGTGCGCGAGCCAGAAGAAGCCGATCGCCCCGACGCTCAGCGCGACGGCGGTCGCCCAGCCGAGGCGCTCGTACCCTGGCGGGTGCTCGTTGCCGACGACGGCGACCTCGAACGCAGCGAACGGGACCGCGAAGACGCGGACCCACGCGATCCAGATCTCCGTCCGCCGGAGCCGCTCGAGCTCGCCGTTCACCGGGACGATTCCTCCAGCCGCTCGAGCGCCCACTCGGCGTGCTCGCGCAGGAGCTCGTCCTCTCCCTCGGCGTAGGGTCGCACCGCCGCGGCCAGGTCGGCGTCGCCCGAGTTGCCGGCGGCGACGAGCGCGTTGCGGCGCAGGAAGCGCGCGTCGTTCCGCGGGAAGTAGAGCCGGTCGTACCGGTCGCGGAGGTCGTCGTCGGACGCGGTGAGCCAGTCGAGGAGCGACACGACGGGCTCCGACCCCTCCGCCGGCTCCTCGTGCGCACGCCGCTTCTCGATCCCGCGGTTCCACGGACAGACGTCCTGGCAGATGTCGCAGCCGTACACCTGTGCTCCGAGCTCCTTCCGGTACGACTCAGGTATCGGCCGCGGAGCCTGTGTCCAATAGGACAAGCACTTGGTGGAATCCACGACGCCGGGCTCGTCGAGCGCGCCGGTCGGGCAGGCCTCGATGCAGAGCGTGCACGTCCCGCAGTCGAGCTCGAGCGACCGGCTCGGCTCGATCTCGACGTCTGTGACGAGCGTGCCGAGGACGACCCAGGAGCCGTGCTTCCGGGTGATGAGCAGCGTGTTCTTCCCGTAGAAGCCGACGCCCGCCCGGGCGGCGCCCTCGCGGTCGACGTGGTGGTTCTCGTCGACGAGCACGCGGTAGGAGCCGCCGATGCGCTCGCCGAGAGCCGTCAGCTTCTCGCGCAGCGCCGCGTACGAGTCGGTCCACGTATACCGGGGGAGGCGCCCCTCGCCCGGCCCCGGCTCGGGCCCCGGCGCGTAGTAGCAGAGGGCGGCGGAGACGACCGTGCGCGCGCCCGGCAGGAGGGCCTCCGGGTGGCAGGAGACGTCCGGGCGGGCCATCGTGAACCGCATCTCCGCGAACAGGCCCCGGGCGCGACGCTCCCGGATGTGGCGCTCGGTCTCGTCGTACGGTCGGGCCCGGGCGGCCCCGACGACGTCGATCCCGAGCTCCGCCGCCGCGCTGGCGAGCTCGTCGCTCGTCATCTCCGTCTCAAAGTAGCACTGCCCTCGCCGCGATACGATCGCGCCGTGAAGGCCGTCAGGATCCACGAGGACGGGGGGCCGGAGGTCCTCCGGTACGAGGACGCGCCCGACCCGGTCGCCGGCCCGGGCGAGGTCCTGATCGAGCTCAAGGCCGCCTCGCTCAACCGCCTCGACATCTGGCTGCGGCGCGGACTTCCCTCGGCGCCCAAGCCGCGCATCCTCGGCGCCGACGGGGCCGGAGTCGTCGCGGCGCTCGGTGACGGCGTGGATCGCTTCGCCAAGGGCGACCCGGTTGTCATCAACCCGGGTCTCGAGGACGGGGCCAGGATCGTCGGCGAGCACATGGACGGGACGCACGCGGAGCTGATCGCGCTCCCCGCCGAGAACGTCTACCCACTCCCCGACGACCTCTCGTTCGAGGAGGCCGCGTCGTTCCCCCTCGTCTTCGAGACTGCGTACCGCATGCTCGTCACGCGGGCCGGGCTGCACGAGGGCGAGTGGGTCTTCGTGTGGGGGATCGGGAGCGGCGTCGCCACCGGCTCGCTCCAGGTGGCGAAGGCCCTCGGCGCACGGGTGATCGTCACCTCGTCGAGCGACGAGAAGCTCGAGCGCGCGCGAGAGCTCGGCGCGGACGCGACCGTCAACCACGTCGAGGCCGACGTGGCCGAGGCGGTGCGCGAGGCGACGGACGGCCACGGCGCCGACATCGTCGTCGAGCACGTCGGCGAGGCGACCTGGAAGACGTCGCTCCAGGTGGCGGCGCCGGGCGGCCGCGTCACCGTCTGCGGGGCGACGAGCGGCCCCAACCCGCCTGCCAACCTCCACCGGATCTGGTGGAAGCAGCTCACGGTCCTCGGCTCGACGATGGGGACGCGCGAGGACTTCGAGGCCGTCTACGAGCTCGTCGCCGGCGGGAAGGCGAAGCCGGTCGTGGACACGGTCTTCCCCCTCGCAGAGGCGGCCGCCGCCCACGAGCACCTCGAGGCGGGGCGGCAGCTCGGCAAGGTCGTGCTCCGGATCCCCGAGTAGCCGGTCGCCGCCCGCTCAGAGGACGATGCGGCAGGCCGTCTCGGGCGGGCAGCCGGCGTCGATCAGCTTCCGCACCTCGGCGACGTCGGCGGAGGCCCGCATCAGCGCGGAGGCCTCACGCGGCGAGAACCCGAGGGAGACGAACTGAGCGCGCCGCCAGCGCAGAACGAGCACCGTTTCCGGAAGCCCGTCCCGCGCCGGCTCGACGCGATACCCCATGGCTCAGTGTGCCCCGGGGGGCCGGGAGATACGACCACCGAAGGACCGGAACGCCCTCTCCGAAGGTCGAGTTTCGTGCCCCTCGACTCCGGCTCAGCCGAAGCCGAGGATGAACTTCGCGTCGTCGGACATCTTCTCGGGCGACCACGGAGGCTCCCACGTGAGCTCGGCGTCGACGGTCTCGACGCCCTCCATGCCCTCGACGACCTCGCGGATCTGCTGCTCGATGAACGGCCCGACCGGGCAGCCCATCGACGTGAGCGTGTACGTGACGTGGACCGCCGGGCCCTCGACCTCGGCGTCGTACAGGAGGCCGAGCTCGACGATGTCCATGCCGAGCTCCGGGTCCTCGACGACCCGGAGCGCGTCGAACACCTCGTCGCGGCTGGGCATGGCTCCACTCTAGCCCAGCAGGCGCACTTCCTCGCGCCGCTCGCGGGCGAAGAAGTGGATCCCGTCCACGAACCGCACCCAGTTGTGGCGGGTGCACATCACGATCGAGTGCGTGCGGGCGCTGTCCGCCAGGTAGCGGACGCCGCGGAGGAGGTCGCTGTTCGTGACCCCGGTGGCGGCGACGACGACCTCGCCGGGGGCGAGCTCGTCCGTCGTGAAGACCTTGTAGACGTCGTCGATGCCGTACTCGGCGGCCTGCTCGATCTCCGTCCGCGAGGTCGGCCAGAGCTGCGCCTGCAGCTCGCCGCCGAGGCACCGGAGCGCCGCGGCCGACAGCACCGCCTGCCTGGCGCCGCCGATGCCGACGGCGATGTGATCGTTCGTCCCCCGGATCGCGGCGGTGATCGAAGCCGTCACGTCGCCGTCCTGGATCAGCTTGATGCGGGCGCCGGCCGCGCGGATCTCCTCGACCAGGTCGTGGTGGCGGGGGCGGTCGAGGACGATCGCCGTGATGCTGTTCGTCGTGCGGCCGAACGCCTCCGCGACCGCCCGGACGTTCTCGCCCACCGGCTGCCCCAGGTCGATCGTCCCGCGCGCGACCGGACCGACGGCGATCTTGCGCATGTACATCTGCGGCAGGCCCGGAAACGTGCCGGACTCACCCACGGCGATCATCGACATCGCGCCGTAGTCGCCGCGCGCGACGACGGCACGCCCCTCGAGCGGGTCGACGGCGAGGTCGACCTCGGCGCCGCCGCTCCCGACGACCGCCCCGATGGCGAGGGCGTCCGTCTCCTCGTCGCCGCCGACGACGATTCGCCCGCTGATCTCGAGCTCGTCCAGGCCCTCGCGCATCGCCGTCGCCGCCGATTCCTGCGCGCCCATCACGATCGCCGCGGCCGAGCCAGCGCGCCGACGCGAGGGCCGCCCGCTCGGTGACGGCCGCGTAGGCCTCGCAGTGGCAGCGGGCCTCGGGGACGGTCACGCCGGCGACTGCTCGCGGGCCCGTTCGACTTCCATCAGGACGAGCTGGATGATGTCGTTGACGGCCGTCTCGAGGCGGTCGTTCTCGATCACGGGGACGCCCGCGCTCTCGGCGCGGGCGACGAGGTAGTCCTGGATGCGGCGGATCTCGGGGAGCGCGCGCAGGTACTTGTGCATGGGGCGAAGCCCCGCGGACGTGCCGTCGCGCACCCAGAAGTGACGGGCGTGCTCGTCCTCGTCCTCGATCGTGAGGACGCACTGGGCGACGACCGCGCCCTTGTACGAGCGCGGTAACGATCCGGGGACGAGGTGGACGCCCTCGACCGCGGTCGAGTAGCCCTCCTCGAGCGCCCGGCCGATCACGGCCTTCACGCCGACGAGCACGTTGCGCGTCTGGTCCTTGAAGCCCTCGAGGGCCACGTCGAAGTCCTCGTCCTCGTTGACCCGGACGGTCGGCCCCGCCTCGAAGCTCGAGTAGTGGATCGAGGGCATGAACTTCCGCGAGAAGAACGCGCGCATGGTCTGCCGCACGGTGTCGGTGGACGTGACGCGCGTCACGCCGAGTCGGTGGGCGACCTCGGTGGCGACCGTCGACTTCCCGGTCCCGGTCGCGCCGCCGACGAGCAGGATGAGCGGGAGGTCCAGCTCCCGCAGCGCCTGGAGCCGCCGGAGCAGCCGCACGCTCTCCTCGCCCTCGTGCTCCGCGAGGACACCTGCCGCCACGTCGAAGAGGCGCTCCTCGCGAACCGCGGACTCCTCGTTGGTGCGGATGAGCTCGCCCTCGATCAGCCGCGCGAGCTCGTAGGCGCGCTCCGGGCGGACCCCGGTGCCCATGAGCGTCTTCGCCATGAGCCCCTTCGAGTACGGGAGCTGGCCGTCCTGGGCGACGAGCGCTTCGGGCGGGCGGCGGTCGTTCACGCCGCCACCTTCGCCGCGGTGACGTCGTCGGCGAGCGCAACCGTCAGCGCGTCGAGGTCGGCCTCGCCGGGGAGCGGGAGGACCTGGTTGTCGGCGAAGACGAGCGGGATCCCCCGCTCCGCGGCGGCCTCGGCGACGACGTCGACGGCGGCCGCCTTGATCTCGACGAGGTAGGCCTCGGCGTCCCGTGCGGCCGGCGAGGCGAGCTCGGCGCGGAGGTCGGCGCGGCGGGCGAGGTTTGTCGAGACCATGACGACCTCGGCGCCGTGCTCGCGCGCCAGATGCTCGCGCAGGCGATTCGCGATCGCCGCGGGCGCAGTCGAGAAGAACGCGACCCGGCGGCCGGCGATCGCCTCGACGGGCCGCGGGCGCATGACCGTGGCGACCACGGGCAGGTTCGGGTCGACAGTCGCGATCTCGGCGCGCACGGCTGCGATGCGCTCGGGGCCCGCCAGGGGCTCCTCGCACATCGTGAGCACGACCAGGTCGGAGAGGAGGAGCCGGTACGCCCCCAGGTAGCCGGCGACGATCTCGGGTTCCTGGCTCGCGCTCGCGACGAGGATCCTCCGCCCGGCCTCGACCGGCGGGACGGCCGTGCCGCTGCCCTCGAGGAGCACGAGGTCGGGCCCGCGCGCCGCCGCGATCCGCGCGGCCTCCGCGGCGTTGTCGAAGAACGGCTGCCCGGCGAGCCCGCCGCCGCAACGTCGCGCGCCGACGGTGACGACGCGGGCGAGCGCGGCGTCCTCGAGGTAGTCCGACGCGGCGTGCGCGCCCTCGCGGGAGAGGGCCAGCAGGTCGGCGACGGTCGGGGGAGCCTCGACAACGACCGGCGTGGACGGGCCGCCGCGGCCCATGGCCACGACCACGACCTCCCGCGACTCCGCGAGCAGGCGCGCGACGTGCCCGGCGACAGCGGTCTTCCCGACGCGCTTCCCCGATCCGATCACGGCGAGCGCCGGCCGGTCGAGCGGGGCGAAGCGAACCGGCTCGAGGCGGAAGTCGGCGCCGACGTACGGAAGCCCGGAGGCGAGGGCGCGGGCGGCGAGCCTGAAGCGGCGGCGCGAGTCGACGACGGGCTCGTCGGACAGGTCGACGACGACCTCGGCGCCGGCCTCCGCGAGGGCGCCCGCGAGCTCGTCCCACACGGGGACGCCGTAGTCGGCGCCGCCCTCCTCGAGCTTCTCGCCGCCGCCGAGCATGACCGCGCCGACGACGTCGTACGGGAGCGAGGCCAGCGCGTCGCGGACGACCTCGGGGTAGTGCTCGCCGTCGATCAGCGCGAGCGCCCTCACGACCGTCCCGTCAGCTCGGTCTCGATGCGGGCCGTGTACTTCTCGAACTCGAGGGTGTCCGCCGAGAACTGGATGATCCGCTCCTGGCCGTGGAACGGGTACTTGCGCCAGACGTCCACGTGGCGGTTCTCGATCTCGATCAGGTTGTAGCAGGGCCTGGTCTTCCCGCGGAGCCGCAGCGAGGAGACCGTCCCCGCGTTGACCACGAAGAGGTTCTCGAGGCGCCACGCGTACGGCACGTGCTTGTGGCCGGAGAGGACGAGGTTGACGCCGGCGTGCTGGAGAATCTCGAGGGCGTCGCCCGCGTCGTGGACGATGTTCCGCTCGCGACCCGTTCCCGGCACGGGCAGGAGATGGTGGTGGAGGACGAAGATGCGGAACTCCGAGGGCTCGGCGAACTGCTCCTCGATCCACGAGTACCTGCCCCGGCCGATGACGCCGTGGTCGAGGTCGGGCTCGGAGGAGTCGATCGCGACGACGGTGACGCCGTCGAGGTGAACCACGCGCCTCCGCTCCCCGAAGAGCTCCTCGAAGTGGATGTAGCCGACGTTGCGCGAGTCGTGGTTCCCGGGAACGACGACGACGTGCTCGCACTCGAGCCGGTCGAGGTACTCCTTCGCCTCCGCGTACTCCTGCTGGAAGCCGAAGGTGGTCAGGTCGCCCGAGCAGACGACGAGGTCGGGCTCGACCTCGTTGATCTCCATGATCGCGCGGTCGGCCAGGTTCGGGACGAAGTACGTCGAGCCGCAGTGCAGATCCGAGAAGTGCGCGATCCTGAACAGCCGGGCCTCCCCAGTCGGTCCAAGGATTGTAGGCGAGGGCCGTCCGGGGTGACTGCTACGTTTTCAGTTGGATGGGCCCAGAAAGAGGCGATTTCCAGGCATATTCCGGGACGGCCTTCGCCAACGACGCGGAGGTCGAGTGCGCTCGCCTCCTCGACTTCTACGGCATCGCCTGGGAGTACGAGCCCCGCTCCTTCCCGCTCGAGACGGACGAGGAGGGCCGGGTGATCGAGGCGTTCACGCCGGACTTCTACCTGCCCGAGCAGGACGTCTACCTCGAGGTGACGGTGATGAAGCAGTCGCTCGTCACCCGCAAGAACCGCAAGATCCGCAAGTTCCGCGAGCGGTATCCGGACATCACAGTCAAGCTCTTCACGCGGCGCGACTTCGAGCGCCTGGGTCAGAAATACGGCCTGAACCTCGTCACGTAGCCAACGACGGTCCCGGCGAGGTCTATCTCACCCGGGAGGAGATCGCGACCCGCGTCGCCGAGCTCGGTTCCGAGATCACACGTGACTACGCCGCCCGCGACCTCGTCCTCGTCACGATCCTCAAGGGCGCCTTCCTCTTCGCGTCCGACCTCGCGCGGGCGATCGAGATCGCGCACTCGATGGACTTCCTCGTGCTCGCCGGCTACGGCGAGAACCTCGGCGGCCGCTCGCGCATCCGCCTGATCAAGGACCTCGACATGCCGATCGAGGGGCGCGACGTCCTCCTGGTCGAGAACGTCGTCGACACGGGCCTGACCCTCAACTACGTCGTCAAGACGCTGTCCCTGCGCCGGCCCAGGGACATCTCGATCTGCACGTTCTTCGACCGTCCGTACCGGCGTCTCGTCGACGATCTCCCGATGCGCTACGTCGGCTTCACGGTCCCCGACGAGTTCTTCGTCGGCTACGGCTTCCACGTCGACGAGCATCACCGGGGCCTCCCCGACGTGCACGTCGTCGAGCGACGCTAGGCGCCGTCCGCGAGACTGTGGGCATGACCGCCCAGCTGACGGCGTTCCTCGGCGTCGCGGTCCTGGTCATCGTCACGCCCGGGCCCGACACCGCTCTCACGATCCGGAACACGCTGCTCGGCGGGCGCGACGCCGGCATCCTCACCGCGCTCGGCGTCGTGACCGGCCAGGCGACCTGGGCGCTCGCGACGAGCGCCGGCGTCGCCGCGCTCCTGCTCGCGTCAGAGCCCGCATTCGTCGCCGTGCGCATCGCGGGAGCCGCCTACCTCGTCTACCTCGGCGTCCAGACGCTCGTCGCCGCCGTTCGGCCGGGCGGCCGACTCGGAGCCCTCGAGCCGGTCGCCTCGTCGTCCCTCCCGCCGCGCGTGGCGGTTCGGCAGGGGCTCGTCAGCAACCTGGGAAACCCGAAGATGGCGGCGTTCTTCCCCAGCCTCCTCCCCCAGTTCGCGCCGGCCGGCGAGCCGTCGTTCCTCCCGCTGCTCGGGCTCGGGCTCCTCTTCTGCGCCATGACCTTCGTCTGGCTGACGGCCTACGCCGTGGCCGTCGCGCGCGCGGGTGACGTGCTGCGCCGCACGGGCATCCGGCGGGCGATCGAGGGAGTGACCGGCGCCGTGCTGGTCGCGCTCGGCCTGCGCCTCGCGACCGAGCAGCGCTAGCGCCGCTGCATGCGGGCGACCCACTCGGGGTCGAGCCGCTGGAGCCGGGCCTTCTTCAGGTTCTCGCGCATGATCCACCGGACATCGGGGTCGTCCGAGGCGAGCCAGCGCTCCATTCGCGCCTTGCCGGGCTCGGGCAAGGCGGCGACGGCGACGCTCCAGCAGTAGCCGAGGCCCTTTCGCAGCACCCTGAACCCCTCCGTCCGCCGGTCGGTCGCGGCGGCGACCGACTCAGTCAGGGCTTCCAGGAGGTCGAGCGCGCGGCGTGCGTTCGCCTCGTCGCGGAGGAAGCGCGGCTCGCAGACCGCGGCAGCCGCCGCCCGGCGCTCGAGGTCGCTCCCGACCCGACCACGGCTCGACCTCGGCGAAGAGCGCCTGGCACGTCCCCATCGCCGAGCCGCTGGAGGCCGAGCACGGCGCCCTCGCGGACGCGCCAGCGCTCGTCGGAGGCGGCCGCCCGCAGCTGCGCCAGGAGATCGCCCCTCCCCTCGGCCAGGAGCCGCCCGATTCCGACGAGGCCACAGACCACGAGGTACTCGTCGTCCGTCGCGATCAGGCTCCGAAAGATCTCTTCGTCGCCCTCGTCTGCCACGGCCTCGGCCAACTCGAGGTTCGCACGCGGGCCAGGCAGGCCCGAGTGCTCGAGGAGGTAGGGCTCCCAGCTCGAGGGGAGCGCCCGGAGCGCTTCCCGGTACTCGTCCCGCCGGGACACTGCCCGCGGGCTACAGGTAGCCCATCGGGTCGACGGGGTGGCCGTTGACCCGGACCTCGAAGTGCACGTGGTTGCCGGTGCAGCTGCCCGTGCAGCCGACGGCGCCGATCGCCTGGCCCTGCGAGACGGGCCCGCCCCCGACGTAGATGGCCGATTGATGCCCGTACGCCGTCGCGAGCCCGTTTCCGTGGTCGATCACCGTCAGGTTGCCGTAGCCGCTCATCCACCCCGCGTAGATGACGGTGCCGGACGCGGCCGCCCGGATCGGCGTCCCGGCCGGGGCGGCGATGTCGATGCCCTCGTGCATGCGGCCCCAGCGCCAGCCGAATCCGCTCGTGACGACCCCGTTCACGGGCCAGATGAGCCCGCTCGAGGACGTTCCCGACCCCGTCGACCCGCCTCCGCCGCCGCCCGACGACGCCTGGATCTGGGCCGCGATCGCCGCGCTCGCCGCCTAGCAGCTCCTCGAGGTTCTCCTCGTCCGCGTGGCGGCCCGACCGGACGTCGGCGAGGATGCCCTGCTTGTCGGACCGCGCCGCCGCGAGGGCGTTCTCCTGCGCGACGAGAGCCTCGCGGGCCGCGACGCGCTCGGCCGTCTTCTTCTCGAGGGCCGACGTCTCCTTGGCGACGCTCGCCTTCGTCAGCCGGGTGCGCTCGCGCGCAAGTCTCATCTCCTCCCGGAGCCGCTCGAGCTCGTGCGTGATCGCCTGGTCCTGCTTGCCGATGGAGTCGAAGTACTCGAGCTGGTCGAGAAGGTCGCCGAGGCTCTGGACCTGGAGGAGGAGCCCGAGCGAGTCGGTCTCGTCGGTCTGGTAGAGCTCGACCAGGCGCTCCTCGAGCAGGCGCTCGGCGATGGCGTACTGGCGCTTCAGGTGCTCGTAGTCGCGGGTCTGGTCGTCGAACTGCGCCTCGAGCCGCGCGAGCTTGGCTCGATGCGCCGCGAGCTCCGATTCGAGCTGGGCGATCAGCGAGTTGAGCGACTCGACGTCGCCGGCGATGGCGTCGATTCGCTGGCCGGCCGCCTCGATCTCGGTCGTGAGCGTGCCCTCCTTCGCCTTCGCGGCGGCGATGTCGTCGCGCAGGCCGGAGATCCTCGTCTCGATGCTCGCCTGCTGCTCGTAGGCTCGACTGACCGAGCGCGGAGGGGACGCCCAAGGCCAGGACCACGCCTATGAGCGCGGCGGCGAGACGGATACGACCAGCGTCGACCACCAGAGAACGAGTTCGGCGAGCGGCCAGGGCTCCCTGCGCCGCCAGCCAGGGTTTTCGGTCTCGAAGCGCCCTGTTGTAGCACGTCCTCCGGTCGGCGTGCGGCGCGATCCGGTCGGGACCCGCTCAGGGCTCGCGCGGCACGGCGACCGGCTCGACCGGCGTCGGATCGGCGTCGAGCGCGCGCAGCGCCTCCGCCGCCTCACGGCGCAGCGGGCCCACGAGGGCGCGGTAGTCCGCGTCCGAGACCTTGCCCGTGCGGTGGTCGAACTCGAGCTCCTTGAGAGCCGCGAGGGCGCGGTCGCGCTCCTCCTGGAGCCTCAGCCGGTCCCTCTCGGCCGCCCCCGGGACGGCGAGCACATCGTCGTTCCGGGCCTGGCGCAGCAGCGGGCGGGCGACGAAGACCACGCAGAGCACGGTCAGGAGCGCTGCGAGGAGGAGAGCGGCGATCTCCACTGGACGCCTAGGCGCGCGCGAGCGCGCCGCCGTCGCCCGCGAACCGCTCCGCCAGCCGGCGCTGCTCGCGCGCGTCCGGCCACATCGCGGTCACGGAGCCGGCGACGAAGACGAGGCCGGCGAGCCAGATGAGGTTGACGAGCGGGTTGACGAGCACCTTCAGATAGACGGAGCCGTCCGCGTTGAACTGGTCGGCGATGACGAAGAGGTCCTCCGCGCGGAGCCAGTCGGTGCGGATGCCGACCTCGTTCGAGGTCTGCTGCTCGGCGAAGTAGCTGTTCTTGCCGGCCTGCATCGTCCCGACGCGGTCGTCGCCGCGGAAGACCTCGAGCCGCGCGCGGGTCTCCTGCGCGTTGGCGCCCCTCGCCGTCTCGGCGCCCAGGTAGGCGAGCCGGTAGTCCCCGATGGAGAGTGACTCACCCGGGGCCAGCCGTCCCTCGCGCGTCGTCGAGAAGCCCCCGATGCCGACCGCACCCACGAGGAGGAGGGCGATCGCCGCGTGGACGATGTAGCCGCCGTAGCGTCGGCGGTTCCGGCCCACGAGGCCGGTGAACGCCGACCACCAGCTGCCCGCGCCCAGCGCCCGCCGCGCGCGCGTCCCGCGGACGAACTCGAGGACGATCGTCGCCAGGACGAAAGCGGCGAGCGTGTAGGCGACGAGCCCGAGGACGTTCGAGCCGGCGCCGGCGACGAGAAGGACGGCACCGACGACGAGCGCCGCCCCAGCCGGCCAGGCGAGCTGGGACACGAGGGCGCCGAGCGACGCGCGCCGCCACGCGACGACCGGGCCGATCCCCATGAGCAGCACGATCGGCAGGCCGAAGACGACGGCGAAGAAGTCGTAGTACGGCGCGCCCACGGAGACGGCGACGCCGCGCACGGCCTCCGAGACGAGCGGGTAGACGACGCCCCAGAGGACGGTCAGGGCGAGCGCGACCAGGAAGAGGTTGTTGTAGAGGAAGGCGGCCTCCCGCGAGACGAGGGACTCGAGCCTCGTGCGGGCGCGCAGGATCTGCAGGCGCGAGAGGATCAGCGCCATCGAGACCGCGGCCACGACGGCGATGAAGCCGAGGAAGAACGGGCCGATCGAGGACTGCGTGAAGCTGTGGATCGAGCTCACGACCCCGCTGCGCGTGAGGAACGTCCCGAAGAGCGAGAGCCCGAACGCGCCGGCGACGAGGATGACGTTCCAGACGCGGAGCATGTCCTTCTTCTCCTGCACCATCACCGAGTGGAGGAACGCGGTGGCGACGAGCCACGGCATGAGCGCGGCGTTCTCGACCGGGTCCCAGGCGTACCAGCCGCCCCAGCCGACCTCCTCGTAGGCCCACTTCGCGCCGAGCAGGATGCCGAAGCCGAGGAACGTCCATGCGGCGAGCGTCCAGCGGCGCGTGGCGACGATCCAGCGCTCGTCCACCCGGCGCGACACGAGGGCGGCCATGGCGAAGGCGTACGGGATCGTCAGGCCGACGTAGCCGAGGTACAGCATCGGCGGGTGGGCCATCATGTACGGGTTCTGGAGGCTGGGGTTCATCCCGGCCCCGTCCGCCGGCACGATCTGCGTCTCGAAGGGGCTCGCCACCGCGACGACGAGGAAGGCGAAGAACGACGCGATCGCGGCGACGATCGGGACCGTCCACGGGAGCACGTCGCGGACGAGCCGCCGGTTGAGCGCGACGGCGGCCGAGGCCGCTCCCGTCAGGACGAGCAGCCAGAGGAGGAGCGACCCGGCCTGGCCGCTCCAGAACGCCGCCAGCGTGTACCCGAGCGGGAGCTCGCGGCTCGTCGAGTCGGCCACGTACCGGAACGAGAAGTCACGGCCGGCGAGGGCGACGAGGAGCACGAGCGAGGCGACCCCCGCGGCGGCGAAGGCCGCGAAGAGGGCGTTCGTCGCCGAGTCGTGGAGCCGCCGGCGCCCTCTCAGCGCGGCGTAGCCACCCGCCAGCGCCGCATAGAGGACGAGGCCGAGGGCGACGACCAGCGCGGCGCGGCCGAGCTCGGGCATTGCGCTAGTCCCCGGACGGGGCGTACTTGGACGGGCACTTCGTGACGAGCGAGTCCTTGGTGGCCACGAACGTGCCCTCCCGGAGCTGACCCTTCATGTAGACCTCGCGCCCCGTCTTGAAGAGATCGGGGACCGAGCCCGTGTACACCACGGGGACGGTCGCGCGGCCGTCGCGGTCGCGCACGGTGAAGCGCAGCCCCGAGCCGCGCGCGTCGCCCGCCGGGCTCCCGACGACGACCCCGAAGAGGCTCACCTCGCCGCTCTTGCCGGCGAGCTCGCTCGGCTGGATCGTCGGCGTCCCGCCGGCCAGGCTCGTCCAGATGAGGAAGACCGCCAGCACCGCCGCGACGGAGAGCGCGACGACCAGGCGCACCGGGTTGCGCCGCCTTGCCACGACATCGAGTTTACCGGCGTGCGGGCGGGGCTACTCGGGGGTGCGCTCGGGCGTCGGCTCGGGCTTGCGCTCGGGGATGCGGTACCCGTGATCGCGGCAGAGGCTGCCCGGGGCGTCCTCGGTGAGCGCATCGCAGTACCCCTTGCCGTACGCGGCCCGGAGGAACGCGGCGACCACCTCGAGGTTCCACTCGGAGATGCCGCACGCCTCGGCCCACAGGTCCGCGAGGCGAAGGTCGATGTCCAGCTCGAGGAGCTCGATGCGCGAGGGTCGCTTGGCCATGCGCTGACGGTAGCCGCGCCGTCGGACGGATCCGCCGGCGAGATAGGCTGACCCCCGCGATGGCCGCGATCCGCATCGGTCCCGCGCGGGTCCCGAGCCAGACGAGCCCGGAGGAGGCCGTCGAGCTGCTCCTCGAGCGGGGCTACACGGCGTGCGAGATCGACTTCGAGGGCCGGTTCTGGATGGACTACCCGTGGGCCGAGCGGTTCGGCGTGCTGGCGCGGGAGGCCGACGTCGCCCTCTCCGTGCACGCGCCCATCGCCGGCTTCATGGGCCACCTCGAGCGCGACAAGAAGTACCGCATGGCCACCGGCATGCTCGACCACTCCGCCGGCGTCGCCGTCGCGTGCGGGGCCGAGCTCGTCGTCTTCCATCCCGGCTTCCTGCTCGGACGCGAGCGCGAGGCGGCGCTCGAGGCGGTCGCCGAGCAGCTCGGCGAGCTCCGCGAGCGGCTGGAGGGCAAGGGGCGCGCCGTGCCCGTTCGGCGTCGAGGTGATGGGTCGCGTGCGCGACCTCGGGACGATCGACGACGTCATCTGGCTCGCGGAGCGCCTCGACTGGGTGCGACCGGTCCTCGACTTCGCACACCTGCACGCGGTGACGGACGGCGGGTTCGTCGAGGCCGACGCGTTCGCGGACGTCCTCGCCCGGGCCGACGCCGTGCTCGAGCCGGGCGCGCCGTTCCACATCCACTTCTCGGACATCGCCTACGCGAACCGGAACGAGACGAAGCACCTCCCCTACGGCGAGGGCACGCTCCGCGCCGAGCCGCTCCGCGACGCCCTGGCGCGCTTCGACCGCCCGGCGACGGTCATCTCCGAGTCGCCGGATGAGGAGTCGAGCCAGACGATCCGAGCGATCCTGCTCGGCGCGGCCGTCCGGTAGCTGCAGGCGGCCCCAGGAGGGCCCCGAACGCCTTGGGCGATCAGGGTTGTGTTTCATCTCACAAGCGCGAGAGCCTGCCTTTTCCCGGCCCACCCCGCTCGCTCTCTCGGCCAGAAAGGACCAGGCCGACCTTGTGCGCGTGGAACACAAGCCACCGGGGGTGCGGGGTACGCCGAGAGCCGGAGCCCCGCGCGGTCGCGGGCCGACTCAGCTGCCGCCGACGACGCGGAGGCCCGGGCCGTCCGTCACGGAGACGGTCCGCTCCTCGCCGGGGCGGCGCCACGAGTCGCCGAGGCGCTCGTCGAGCGTCGCCTCGAGCTGTCCCGTCGCCGCCAGCTCCTGGACGATGTCCGCCCCGCCGATCAGCTCGCCGTTCACGAAGACCTGCGGGATCGTCGGCCAGCTGGAGAGCGCCGACAGCTCCTGGCGGATGCGCGGGTCGGGCAGGACGTCCACCGCCGTGAACCCGGCGCCGACCGAGCGCAGGGCCTGGAGAGCGCGATCCGAGTTCCCGCACGCGGCGTGCTCGGGCGTCCCCTTGATGAAGGCGACGACCGGTTCGGTCTGGATCGTCTCGTTGATGCGCTCGCGCAGATCGCTCATCCCTCTCCCCTCGTCGTGATTCGCAGCTCGTGGATCGCCCCGTCGGCCAGGGGCGCGGCCAGCGCCTCGTAGACCCTCCGGTGCGCGTCGACGAGCGAGAGGCCGGCGAACTCCCTGTCGACCACGGTGACGTGGAAGTGGTCGCCGCCCCCGGTGCGATCGACGACCGTGATCTCCCCGGCGTCCGGAAACGCCGTCCGCAGCAGGTCTTCGAGCCGCTCGCTCATCGCTGCCGACGATAGCACCCGCATATCCCCCTCCCGCGCGGTCGACATGACCGGGACGAGGTACCCCAAAAGGGGGACGACCGGAGGGTGGGGCATACCGATGATGCGACTGCCGCATGAACGACGACGCCGCGACCCTTCCCGAGTTCGGGACGGGCCTTCGGGCCAGGCTCGAGCGGATCGAGCACGCTCACGCCCGACCCCCCGCCCTCTCGACAATCGACCTCCTGACCCTCGTCGAGGACGAGGCGCCGGAGCAGCTGACGCCGGAGCTTGTCCTCGTCGGCCGCGACCTCGAGGTCCGCAGCGTCCACGGCGCGGCGGCCGCGTAGAGACCAGCGTCAACGCGCCATGGCCGGACTGACCGACAAGCTGAGGGGCTCCCTCGAGGACTACCTCGCGCGGAGCGCGGCCGAGCTCGACGATCGCGGGAACGAGATCGCGGACCGTGCCGCGGAGCTCGACGGCAAGTCCGCGGAGCTCGACAGGGCCGAGGAGGATCTCGACGCCCGCGCGCGGAGGCTCGAGGAGCTCGCGCCGCTGCCGGCCAAGCTCGTCCAGGTCCTCGACGGCGTGCTCGAGGATCTCCGCGCCCGCGGGCACGCGGTGACGGAGGAGGCCGAGGCGCTCAAGGAGAGGCTCCTCAAGCTCGTCGAGACGGAGGCCGAGCTGGCCGAGCGCGAGCGGCTCTTCACCGAGAAGAACGACCGGCTGCGCGTGGAGCAGCGACGCCTGGCCGACCGCGAGCGCGAGCTGGCCGAGTTCCAGCGGGAGCTTCTCGACCCCGACACCGCCTACTCGACGCACTGGGTGGCCCAGCGTGACAAGTCGTTCGCCGAGGCGGAGACGCTCCTCGACGAGCGCAGCCGGGAGATCGAGGCGCGCGAGCAGGAGCTCGAGGAACGGCGCGTGCGCGAGTCGGCCCAGCTCCAGGTCCAGCGGGAGGAGCTCGACCGCCTGGCCGGGGAGCTCGAGGTCGCCCGTGAGCGGCTCGACCGGCGGGAGCGGGAGCTTCGCGCCTACGTCGAGCAGCTCCAGGGCGGCTTCTCCCGAGACGTGCCTCCGCTGGGCTAGAAGCGCGATTAGGCTACGCGGGCAGATGCCCCGCGCCCCGCTTCCGCCGGAGCTCCGGCGCTTCATCGAGAAGCCGCGCCATGCCGTGGTCGGGACGGCGCGGCCGGACGGCTCTCCCGTCACGACGCCGTGCTGGTACGGCGTCACGGAGGAGGGGCGCATCATGCTCTCGATGAGCGAGGACAGCCACCGGCTCCGCCACCTGCAATCCGACCCCCGGCTGTCGCTGAGCGTCCTCGGGGACGACTGGTACTCGCACGTCTCCTTCCTCGCGCGCGCCGTCGAGTCCCGGCCGGACGCGGACTTCGCCGACATCGACGTGCTCTCCATGCGCTACGAGGGCGTGCCCTACGAGGACCGCACCTACCGCGGCGTGACGGTCCTCGCCGAGATCGAGAGCTGGCACACGTGGGGCGACCCCGCAGCGGAGGCATGAGCGCGGAGCGAGCGTGACGGACGCCGAGCTCCTCCAGCGTTTCAGCCCCTATCTCCAGTACGACTCGCTCGAGAGCTTCAGGGCCGACTCGGCCGCCGAGCTGCCCGAGGGGTACTTCGACGACGGCACGACGTGGAGCTACACCAACTCCCTCAAGCGGAAGGACGGGAGCGTGCTCGCCGCAGCCAATCCCAGGCCCGGGCAGACGAAGCTCGACCTGACGTTCCTCGGGGCGACGCGCTACCGCAACCGCGTCTCGGTGCGACGGACCGACTACGTCGACGCGGCCGGGCGCAGGTACGTGGCGGACGCCCGCCGCATGCACGCCGACCCGCGGGTCGCCGACCGCATCTACGGTCACGTCGCGCGCGAGGCCAACGGGACGCGCTGGGCCCAGTACTGGTTCTTCTACTACTACAACGACAAGAACTTCCTCGGGATCGGGCTGCACGAGGGCGACTGGGAGATGATCCAGCTACGGATCGACGCGATCGCCCGACCGTGGCGACGTTCGCGCAGCACTCGACGGGCGAGGCCTTCAGCTGGTCCGAGCTCCAGCGGCGATCGTCCCCCGACGGGCTGGTCCCGGTGGTGTACGTCGGCCACGGCTCGCATGCGTCCTTCGCCTCGCCGGGTGAGCACTGGCCCGAGTTCTCCATCTCGCCCGACTACGCGAATGGCAAGGGCCCGCGCGTCCGCCCCGCGCTGGAGGTGATCGAGGCGACGACCCCCGGCTGGGCGTTCTGGCCCGGAACCTGGGGGTCGAGCGGCTCGAGCCCGCGCGGGCCGTCCGACCACGGCCAGTGGCGCGACCCGGCCGGATTCCACCGGGAGGTCGGCGGCTCGCTCACGACCGGCCGACGAGCGGGGCTCGCGGCCGCACGTCCCGCGACCGCCCTGCCGGAGCCTCTCGCCCCGCGCCTCTCGGTGCGCCGCGTCGATGACCGAGCGCTCGTCGACTTCCGCTTCCCCACGCGCATCGATCCGACGGCACGTCCCGAGACGATCGTCCTCTCGGTGGACTCGCCCGACGACGACGTTCCCCTCTCCACGCGGCCCTTCCCCGTCAGGGCACGCACCGGCGCGGTCGTCCACCCGACCCGCCTCGGCGACCGCCGCTACGTCGTCCGCGCCGTCGCCTCCGGCGAGAGCGGGACGGCGAGCAGAGTCGTCTCGGCCACGCTCCCGGCGGCGCACCGACGATCTGAAAAGGGAAGGGCGGCCGCCGCCGGCGCGGCGGCCGCCCGTTTTCGGCTCCTCAGCCTCGGTTCGGTCTCGGTCTATCCTCGGCGGCCGGCGACATGGCTACCCGACCTGCGTGGCCGTGGCCTGCTGCCAGGTCTTGCCCAGGTTCAGCGAGAGCGCGCCGGCGATGTTCCCGGCGGTCTGATTCGCCGAGCTCGGGCCGCCGGTCACGTTCCCACCCGCGATCGTCACGGGCGCGTTGCCGTTGACCGCGTTCTGGGTGGCGTTGGCGTTCGCGTTGGCGTTCTGCCAGGTCAGCGCCTCCTGGACGACGGCCTGGAACTGGCCCGAGCCGCCGCAGCCGGCGAGGCACGAGCTGCCTCCCCCGACCTGCGTGGCCGTGGCCTGCTGGCCGGTCGAGGCGCCGTTGACCGCCGCCCCGAGGGCGAGATTGCCCGCCGTCTGGTTCGCCGAGCTCGACCCGCCGGTCACGTTGCCGCCCGCGATCGTCACCGGCGCGTTGCCGTTGATCGCGTTCTGGTTCGCGTTGGCGTTCGAGTAGGCGTTCTGGAGGGTGGCCGCGTGCTGGCCCACCGCCTGGAACTGACCGGAGCCACCGCAGCCGAAGAGGCACGAGCTGCCTCCTCCGACCTGCGTGGCCGTGGCCTGCTGCTGCGTGTTCGACCCGTTCGCGGCCAGTGACCCGGCCCCGTTGAGCGCGGTCTGATTCGCCGAGCTCGGAGCCGCCGGTCACGTTGCCGCCCGCGATGGTCACGGGCGTGTTCGCGTTGACCGCGTTCTGGTTGGCGTTGGCGTTGGCGTTGGCGTTCTGCAGCGTGGCCGCTCCCTGCCCGATGGCCTGGAACTGGCCGGAGCCGCCGCACCCGGCGAGGCACGAGCTGCCTCCCCCGACCTGCGTGGCCGTGGCCTGCTGCTGCGTGTTCGCCAGGTTGACGGCGGCCGCACCGGCTGCGTTGCCCGCCGTCTGGTTCGCCGAGCTCGACCCGCCGGTCACGTTGCCGCCCGCGATGGTCACCGGCACGTTGGCGTTGACGGCGTTCTGGTTCGCCTTCGCGTCGGACTTCGCGTTCTGCAGCGTGGCAGCGCCCTGCCCGACCGCCTGGAACTGGCCGGAGCCGCCGCAACCGGCGAGGCACGAGCTGCCGCCGCCGACCTGCGTGGCATTGGCCTGCTGGCTCGTGTTGGCCGCGTTGACTGCGGCCGCGACGCCGGCGTTCTTCGCCGTCTGGTTCGCCGAGCTCGTGCCGCCGGTCACGCTGCCGCCCGCGATGGTCACGGGCACGTTCGCGTTGACCGCGTTCTGACCGGCGTTCGCATTGGCGTTCGCGTTCTGGCCGGTGATCGCCTTCTGGCCGACGGCCTGGAACTGGCCGTTGCCGGCCCAGGCTGGGCTCGAGCCCAGCCCGAGAGCAACCACCGACGCAATCACTGTGATGAGCTTGGTCTTCATCGACCCTCCTAGGTCGTGGAGTCACGCCGGTGTCGACTTGGACCGGCGCGGTACAGCCAGACCTAGGGGGTCAGCCGGGCCGCTGAAGTGGCGCCAGGTAGGCCTGATGCCGCCAGCGCGCCGAGGCGAGACCGAGTCGCCCGAGGAGAAGCCCGAGTGAGGAGAGGAAGAGGGCCAGGGCCGCCACCACGGCGAGGACGAGCCCGGTCGAGACCGGAGCGCCCCCTCCGCCTGCCGGAGCCGGCAGTGCCGGCAGCGGGAGCTGCGGCTGTGGCCCGTTCGAATCTTTTGGCTGATTTGCAGGGGTTTGGACGAAACTGGACGAAACCGGGGCGGCGATTCCAGGGGTGATCGGCTCCCAGTCGAGCACCTCACCCCGCTCTCCGGTCGTGCCGGGGTCGGGCCCGCGGCGTGTCGCCGAGCGCGTCGCGTGCCCGGCCGCCCCCCGAGCCTCGCCGGGCGCTGCGGCACGCCCGTCGAAGCGCGGGAGGGGCCAGACGACCGGTGCGAGAACCCAGCCGGGCACGGTGGGAAGAGGCCTCAGATCGGCGGCCAGGGATTCCCAGACCCACGCGAGGTCGGGGAAGCCGCCGAGGAGAGCCTCGAGGTCGACGCCGGAAACCACCCGAAGCGGGTGGATTCGGCGGGGAGAGGGAGGCGGCGTTGGGGTGCGCCGGGGCCGGCGGAAGGCAGCCGGCCCTGCTGCCCGAGCCCGCCTGCGACCCGAGCGCTCCCTGGCTCGTCGCGGCGGTGTTCGAGGCGTTCGCCCCTGCGCTGTTCCCGTTCGTCTGCACGATGACCGGGCTCGCGCCGGGACTGTCCTTCACGACCTGCACGGCGATGTTCACCGGGTTCGCCTGCGCGGCCTGTGCCTGCGCCCCGGCCCCCTGAACAGTCGTGCCGGCCTGCTGCACCCCCTGGGCGCTGCTACCGCCGCCTCCACCCCCGCCGGACTGGGCTGCATGCGAGTTCTGGGTCCGTCGAGCTCTGGTTCGACGCATGCGCCGAGGACGAGTTGGAGTTGCTCTGCACGATCACGGGGCTCGCGCCGGGACTGTTGACGATGATCTGGACCGCGATGTTGACCGGGTTCTTCTGGGTGGCGTTGGCCTCCGCCACGCGCGCCCTGCGCCGTCTGGCTCGCCTGCTGCGTGGCCTGGCTAGCCTGCTGGGCAGGCTAGCCCGAGCACCCCCTGAATCGAGCCTCCCGAAGGCACGGCTGGGTTCGACGCCACCGCCGTTCCCGCGAGCGCAAGAGCACTCGTGAGTACCGCTGCCAGGACCGCCGCCGGACGTCTGGTCACGGATCCGCATAACACCGCCGTCCCGGAGTCCTACCGAATTTCGGCCCCAATGAGAAGGCGAAATCGTCCTGTATTTCGGCCTTTCGGACGAAACGGAAATGCCGGCGTATTTCTCGTTCTGGACGCTGCGGCGGAGAGCGGCCACGAAGCCGCATGGGGAGCAGGAGCAGGGCATTTCAATTCGATTGGACGAAAGGTCGCGGCGTCAGAGGCCGCGACGGACTGCTCGGCGAACCCAACCGGGGACCAGGGACCCTGGACGGTCGAAGAGGCTTGTCGATCCGACCTTGAATCCTGGGCCGGAACGAGCGAAGATCGCGGGTGTCCCGTCGCTCCAGCGGCGAGTACGGGCCAAAGGGGTTCACCAGATGATTCTGCGCGGCCCAGTGCGATCGTTCTCGACGGCGCGCGAGGCGCTAGCGTCGGCAGGCCGCGTTCCGGGGTGTGCGAGGTGCGGTCGTGGATGACCTCGACGACCTGCGGCCCGTCCTCAAGCCCGCGCAGGAGCATGTGCTCGCCACGCTCACAGGCGGCGACGAGGAGTACTTCGGACGGGCCGACTACGAGGCGATCGCCCACGTCAGCAGGTCGCAGGCGGCCTACGACCTCGCCGACCTCGTCAAGCTCGGGCTCGTCGAGCGGGTCGGCTCCGGACGCGGGACCCGGTACCGCATCGTCCCCGCCCGCGGCGGACGGCGCCGCAAGTGGACGCCCGAGCGAATCCGGGACGAGCTCGAGGAGTTCTGCGACGAGATCGGCGGGTGGCCGCGGGCGGCCGAGTTCAAGGAGACGGGCCGCGGCGACCTCTACCTCGCGGCCAGCCGCTACGGGGGCATCGACCACTGGGCCGAGGAGCTCGGCTTCGGCGAGCCCGAGCCTCCGCTCGCCGACGCCGCGTCGCCGCCCCGGTCCCGCCTCGGCAGGGTGGCCCGCACGACGAGAGCCCTCGCGCTCGCGGCCCTCCTCGCGTTCGGGCTCGGGCTCCTCTCGGGAAGCCTGACCCCGGCCGACCGGTCGCCGATCGCCGCCAAGGCGCCGATGCGGACGTCGTCCGACGCGGCCTCCGGCGGTCTCGTCGCCGAGCACCAGGCGCCGACTCCGGGGATCGGGCTGCGGCTCGCCGCCGTCGGCGGCTCTTCCTGGGTGTCAGTGCGTCGCGGCTCCGGCGACGGGAAGGTCGTCTGGCAGGGCACCCTCGCCAAGGGAAAGGCGCTCCAGCTGCACGGCCGGCGCCTCTGGCTCCGGCTCGGCGCCCCGGAGAACCTCAACGCGCGCCTCGACGGGAAGCGGGCGGGGCTTCCCGAAGGCCCCAGCACCCTGGTGGCGACGCGGTCGGGCCTTCGCGTCGTCAGCTCGCCCCCGCCGCCGCCGCCGACGACGATCCTCGTCGACGCGCCCGCGAGCACGCCGGTCGTGACGGTCGCCGCTGCGTCGTCACCAGCGCCGACGGGCAACGCCGCGCCCTCCCCCGACCCCCCGCCCGGCAGCGGCGGCCCGGCCCCCGACCCGCAGCCATGACGCGGGTGCCGTTGACAGCCGGTCGGGCCGGTTGTACCGTCGAGCGTGCAACGAACGTAACGAAGGGTGGCGCTCCGTGACGGCGGAGTCTCATTCGTTACTGCGGCGTTTGCGGCGGCCTCGGGGTCTCGTGGCGGCGGGAGCGCTCATGCTCGCTGCGGCCGTCGTCGCCGGAGCGCCAGCGGCGGACCCCAGCGACACGACGCCGCCGGTGATCACTCCGACGATCACGGGCACCAAGGGCGCCAACGGCTGGTACACGAGCGACGTCGACGGTCAGCTGGCTCGTCACCGACCCCGAGTCGATCGTCACCGACGCGGACTGCCAGCTCGTGACGACCGTTCGGTTCGAGACCACGGGCACCGACGTGAGGTGCGAGGCGACGAGCGACGGTGGCACCGGCGTGTACACCGTCGTGATCAAGCTCGACAAGACAGAGCCTGATGTGACCTTCGCTCCTGCCCGGTCGGCCGATGCCAACGGCTGGTACAACCACGCCCTCGATTTCGCAGCGACCTCCTCGGAGGACATCTCGGCGCCGGCGACGTGCGCACCCGTTCCCGAGTACAGCGGCCCCGATCGGGCCGGCGCAACGGTCTCCGTCGAGTGCAGCAACCGCGCCGGTCTCAAGACCACGAGACAGGCGACCTTCGACTACGACGACACGAAGCCAAGCGTCAAGGCTGTCCCCGCGCGCCGGCCGGACCGCTACGGCTGGTACTCGCGCGCCGTCCGCATCAGCTTCGCCGGCCAGGACGCCGTGTCGCACGTCGCGGGCTGCTCGTCCCAGATGTACGGGCACCCCAACTCGGCCAGAGCGGCCGTGACCGGGTGGTGCGAGGATCGGGCGGGGAACCGGGCGACGAAGACCTACAGGTTCAGGTTCGCGAGCCCACTTCTCCAGCCGCGCAAGGGCATGCGCGTCTCCTCTCCCCCGCTTCTCGACTGGGTCGGCGTGCCGAGAGCGCGCGGCTACAACGTCCAGATATGGCACGACGGGCACAAGATCCTCAGCCGGTGGCCGGCCTCGAGCCAACTCAAGCTCGACGGGAACTGGCAGTACCAGGGGCGTTTGTGCCGACTCGCGCGCGGCGAGAGCTACACCTGGTACGTCTGGCCTAGGTTCAAGCGCGGCTACGGGAAGCTGCTCGGTAGCAGCCGCTTCGCCTACGTCCGGGGCTCGTCCCGGGCGATCGCCGGCCTCTCCTAGAGCCCGGCGGGCCGGTCGTGGACGCCTGACTGCGTGCCTCGGCGCACAACGTTGACAGTCCGAGGCGATGCCCCTTAGCCTGCGCGCCCATGACCTCGAGGTCGCCCGTCGAGGTCCGGGAGCCGATCAGCCCCGAACTGGTGCTGGTGGCGCCCCCAGACGTCGCTCGTGCTGAGCGCGAGCGCCTTGCCGAGCAGTCGTTTCCGGCGCCTCGGAGGTTCCGCCGAGCCCCGGCGTTCGCCGTTGCCGGCGGGGCCTTCGCGCTGCCGATGCCCGTTTCGCGCCCCCGGCGTCGATCGTGGCTGCGCTGGCTTCTCGCGGTCGCGGTGCTCGCGCTCGCCGCGGTCGCCGTCAGCATCCCGTTCACGTCGATCGACATCCCACGGGGCGGCGGCATCGAGTGGCGGTCGCTGAGCGGGAGCGGGAACAACACGGCGAACCCGACCTGGGGCGAGGGCGACCGGCCGTACCTGCGGCTGGCGTCCTTCGCCTACGCGGACGGGATCGCGAAGATGGAGACCGGGCCGTCGCCGCGCTACATCAGCAACCGCATCTTCAACGACGTCGGCCAGAACCTCTTCTCGGAGAACGGCGTCTCGCAGTGGGGCTGGGTGTGGGGGCAGTTCCTCGACCACAGCTTCGGTCTCCGGAACGAGACGCCCGGCGAGAAGGCGCCCATCCCGTTCTCCGCGAAGGACCCGCTCGAACGGTTCACGAACGACCTCGGCGCGATCGACTTCGCGCGCACGCCCGCCGCGCCCGGCACCGGCGACGGCACGCCGAGGGAGCAGATCAACACCGTCCCGAGCTACATCGACGCCTACGCCGTGTACGGCGACACGGACTCCCGGCTCGAGTGGCTTCGCGACGGGCCCGGTCGACGGGGACCTCGCGGACAACAGCGCCACGCTCCTCCTCCCCGGCGGCTACCTGCCGCACACGACCGCTCGGGACGCGCCGCGCGCCGGCGATGGACCTCATGGGCCCGCTCCAGGGACACCGCGAGAACGCGGTCGTCGCCGGAGACGTACGCGCCAACGAGAACATCGCGCTCACCGCCACGCACACGCTCTTCGCGCGCGAGCACAACAGGCTCGTCGGGCTCCTCCCCACCTCGCTCTCCGAGGAGGAGCGATTCCAGATCGCCCGTCGCGTCGTCGGAGCGGAGCAGCAGTACATCACGTACCACGAGTTCCTCCCGGCACTGGGCATCTTCCTCCCCCGGTACACGGGGTACGACCCGGACGTCGACCCGACGCTCTCGAACGAGTTCGCGACCGCCGGCTACCGGGTGCACAGCATGATCCACGGCGAGTTCGAGCCGACCGTGCCGGCGAGCACGTACACGCGCAAGGAGGTCGAGGCGTTCGAGCAGGCGGGGATCGAGGTCGAGCGAGCCGGAGGCGACGTCACGCTCGTGATCCCTCTCGGCCTCGCGTTCGGGAACCCGGACCTGCTCCCGGCGGTGGGGCTCGGGCCGCTCCTCAAGGGCCTCGGCGCCGAGCGCCAGTACCGCAACGACGAGCAGATCGACGAGTCGCTGCGGAGCATCCTCTTCCAGATCCCGAAGCCCGGAAGCCGCGATCCGGGCGCCTGCGCCACGCCGACCGTCCAGCCAGGCTGCTTCTCGGTCGTCCAGGACCTCGGCGCGATCGACATCCAGCGCGGCCGCGACCACGGCATCCCGCACTACAACCAGCTCCGCACCGCGTACGGCCTGGCGCCGAAGAGCTCGTACACGGCCATCACCGGCGAGTCGACGGAGCAGTTCCCGCGTGACGGCCAGATCGACCGACGCGACCCGATCGACGACCCGAGCATCCTCAACTTCACGAAGCTCACGGACAAGGACGGGAAGGTCATCGCCCCCGGGAGCGACGAGGCGGGCGAGGACGTCGTCACCGGGATCCGCAGGACGACGCTCGCCGCGCGACTGAGGGGCATCTACGGCGCCGGGAACGTCGACAAGGTCGACGCGTTCGTCGGGATGCTGTCCGAGCCGCACGTCCGCGGGACGGAGTTCGGCGAGCTCCAGCTCGCCATCTGGACGAGGCAGTTCGCGGCCCTGCGAGACGGGGACCGGTTCTTCTACCTGAACGACCCCGAGCTCGACACGATCAGGGAGAAGTACGGGATCGACTACCGCCAGACGCTCGCGGACGTCATCGAGATGAACACCGGCGAGTCGGTGGCGCCGAACGTCTTCAAGGTGTCGGGCGCCTGATCGAGGCTCGCACCCGATGGCCCTCACCCAGTACTACACGGCGACGACGCTCGACGGCTACATCGCCGATCCGGACAACTCCCTGGAGTGGCTGTTCCACCGCGCCCGCGAGGACGACGGGCCGTTGAGCTACGAGCGGTTCATCGCCGACGTCGGCGCCATCGTCATGGGCTCGACGACGTACGAGTGGATCCTCGACCACGAGTTCGCGGGCAAGGACCCCTCGGAGTGGCGCTGGCCGTACGACGTCCCCTCCTGGGTCTTCACGCACCGGCAGCTGCCGGTCGTCCCGGGCGCGCAGATCGAGTTCGCCAGCGGCGACGTCGGGCCCGTGCACGCGGACATGGTCGCCGCGGCCGGCGGCAGGAACGTCTGGGTCGTCGGCGGCGGGGACCTCGCCGGCCAGTTCGCCGACGCCGGCCTCCTCGACGAGGTCCTCGTGACGATCGCCCCGGTCACGCTGGGCGCGGGCGCCCCCCTTCTCTCCCGGCACGTCGAGCTGCGCCTTGAAGAGCTGGGACGCAACGGGGACTTCGCCTGCGCGAGGTTCTCGGTGGTCCGCGCGTCCTGACCGCGCCGGCTCACGGGAGGTAGTACCACGGACCCGAAACCCAAGGTCTCGCCCAGCCAGCGAGGCACGAGCTCGTCGAGCGCCTCATCCAGACCGCTGGGGTCGATGTCGACACAACCGAGCAGCTCGGTCTCGCCATCGTGCAGCACGGCGTAGTTGAACGTCTCCCGAGCGGCGATCTCACATAGCTCCGTGAGCGAGTTTCCGAGACGTTTGGCCGCCTCGGACGAGGTCCTCGCGCTCGGGCGACTGCGCTGCGGTCGGTCTTAGCCGGGACCCCCTTCCAGCCGGAACAGCTCCCGGGCGGCGAATGCGGTGTCGGCAAAGTCCGAGAAGACCCCGTCGACGCCGAGCTCGTAGAACAGCAGGTACTCGTTGACCGGGTTGCCCTCGTAGTCACTAGCCAGCCGGCGCTGCTCGTTCCGGAACGTCCACGTGTGGATCAGCAGGCCGTGGTCGTGGGCCCGCTCGACGAGATCGGTCGGCGGGAGCAGCTCCCGGTCGGTCTCGTTGACGAGACCGTCGCCGTTCGCGTCGGCGACCGTCCCGTCCGGGTTCAGAGCGATGGCGCGCGAGCTGACGATGTACGGCTTCCAAGGGCCGATGCCGTCGGCGTAGGTGCTGATCTCCTCGAGCCCCTCGTCGGTGGTGAAGTAGCCGAAGGTGCGGCTCTGGAGCTCCGGGTCGCCCGAGACGGTCCAGTCGTAGGGCCGGTCGAAGGGCGGCGCGTACGTGATCGTGCCGTCGGGCGCGACGTCGTTCGCGTCCACGAGTTGGACGAGGCGCACCGGGGTGAGGCGGTTCAGCAGCTTCAGGTTCGACTGCTCGAAGGACTGGATGAACACCGGCGAGTTGCGGTGGTTCCAGTCGGCCCGCTTCAGCACCTTCACGAGTCGACGCTCGAGCGGCAGCCCGAGGTCAGCGTGGTAGGTCGGGTGCTTCGTCTCGGGATAGACACCGATCGGGCGGTGGACCTGCTTCGACATGCGCTTCGCCAGGGAGATGACCTCGCTCAGCGTGGGGATCTCGAAGCGGCCGTTGAACTGCTGCGGTCGCTCGACCAACGGCTGGACGGCGCGCAAGGTCTTGATCTCGGCCAGCGTGAAATCGGACGCGAAGAAGCCGGTCTCGGTCACGCCGTCGACGACCTTGGTCGTTTCGCGGTCTGCGAACTCCGGATGGCTCCGCACGTCGGTGGTCGTGGTGATGTTCGGCTCGTGCCGGGCGATCAAGTGCCCGTCCTTCGTGGCCACCAGGTCCGGCTCGATGTAGTCGGCGCCCAGCTTGATCGCCAACGCGTACCCCTCCAGCGTGTGGTCGGGCAGGTAGCCGGCCGCGCCGCGGTGCCCGATCACGAGAGGAGACTGCTCGCGCGCACCGCCGCTGCCGCCGAGCGCCCACACGGCTGGGACCGCGAGGAGCAGCAACACCATCCCGACGGTTGCCGCAATCCAGCTTCTGCGTCGTGTTCTCATGGATGACCTCCCCCGACTCAGGTGTGGCGCGAACCTACCCGTCTGAACTCGGTTGACGCAAGCGTCGATGCTGGTTCGTCGACATGACTCGGCCCTCTCTGCGATAGTCCCGCCGATGTGTTGCCTGGTACTGACGGCGGGTCTCATCGGGCCGCGAGTCGCCCTCCTCGTCTGGTGGATCTTCGGCGACCGCGTCGAGCTCGCATTCGACTCCTGGATCTGGCCGCTGCTCGGTCTTCTCCTCCTGCCGTGGACGACGCTCGCGTACCTGATCGTCTGGTCGCCGATCGTCGGCGTCGACGGAATCGAGTGGATCGTCGTCGCGCTCGGGTTCGCGGCCGACGTGCTGACCTATTCCGGCCGCGCCGCGGCCTCCCGCTACGAGACCTCACGCGGCTACTAGCCTTCCGGCGCGACGGGCCCGAGGAGTAAGCGGGGCCGGGGCGTTATGCGCCAGGCATGCGGGGTCGGGTCCATGACCCGTGCGGCCAGTACGCCCCGGCCACTCGGGTCGTACCCGTGAGACTTCTTCAAGGCCGGGACTGGCGGGGGGCACACTCGCCCGCGTGACCCTTCTCCGTACTCTCGCGAATTCGATCAGTTCCGACGTGTCGAGGGTGAGGCGCTCACTCATCGGCCACGCTAGCCCTTAGGGGTGCTTCGGGAGCCGCTCCCTGATCAGCGCCTCGAGCTCGCGCACCTGGCCGGGCGGAAGCTCTCGATCGGCATCGTCCAGGAATCCAGTGAGGCGCTCGGTGAGTCCTTGCACCGGCGAGTTGGCGACCATCGGGAGCCAGTCCCCATGCCGTTGCTCAATTGCGGAGCGAAGCCGATCGCGCTCCCCGTCGTCAAGCCGCTCGTCCGCGAGATCGAGCAGCCTCTCCGTTTGCGCGCGGAAGTCTTCGAGTTCGGCCATACGGACACCGCCACCAATCTACAGCGGTCTAGGAGCCAGGCTCGTGTCGGGTCTCGCCTCCGCGGCGAGCGCATAGCGGAACGCCGTCATGTCCTCAGGGAAGTTGCTGGCGCCCACTTCCCTGAATCACTCTTCGATCGCGCGGCGCAGAGGTTCCCTCTCCTCGTCGAGCGGCTGCGGCCGAACGTCAGGCCATGCGGCCGCTGGGCGTAGTGCCTAGATGGCCGTTCGCGACACCTCGGCAAGCGACTGCGAGGACGGGGCTGCGTCGTCTCCCTGGCAAGGCGCTACCCATCAACGATCGTTCCCGGTTCCGTAGCAGCGGCGCGCTCGCGTTACTTCTAGTGGTCGATCAGAGCTGTGATCAGGCCTGCGACTGACTCCGGGTAGGTCAGTTTGCCCTGGCTCCCTAACCGCCGCTGCGGCGTCGGGCGGACGCGTTCGGTTTGGCAAATGACGGCTCCGTCTTTGTTTCATCTGAGCTGTTCGCGTCTGAGCTGGTTCGAGATGCCTGCCTCAGCCGACCAGATCTCGGACGGCGAACGGCTCCGCGCCGATTCGGCCGAGGATACGCGGGTGGCCGTCGACTATCGGCGTGCAGCAGAGCTGGAAATGCGGGAGATCGGCGAATGCCGCGAGGCGCCCGAGCGCGCCGCTCGAGAACTGCCAGTAGACGAAGCCGTCGCCCGGATAGAGCTCGCCGGGTCTGGGGACTGAGAGCGCGCCCTCAGCCGCCCCGCGATCAGCGGGCACACCGTAGGTCTCGACCAGGATGCAACCATCGGCGGCAAGATGTCCTCCCAGGAGCCGAAGCAGTCCGAGCGGGTTTTCGACGCGGTGCAGGATGCCGAAGCAGAAGATGAGGTCGAACTGTTCGTCGAGGCGGTCGAGCTCGAAGGCGTCCGTGCGAAGGTACTCGACCTCGGAGTCGAGCAGGTCCTTGATCGCACGAAAGCCCTCGCCCCCGGCGAGATTCACGTTCCAGCGGCTCTTCACCCAATGCACGTACTGCTCGTTGTCGATCGCCACCACGCGGCGCGCTCCGCGCGCCTCAGCCAGGAAGCTGTAGAAGCCGTCGAAGGCGCCCACATCGAGGACGCGCATTCCGGCGAACGACTGGGGGATCGAGGCCAACCTGTACCCGTGGTCGCGGGCCCTACCCGGCGTGTAGAGGTTGTGCCGACGGTTCAGCGCGAAGGTGTGGAACCAGAGCGGGACGCTCTCGAGCGCGCGCCGAGCCTCGGCGGGATCGGCGTCGATCACGACCTGGTCGGCGACCTCGCGTTCTGAGGGCCATGGAACCGTTGTTGCAGCCTGCTTATTCATCACGATCGTGGGGAAGCGCGAACCCTAGCGATCGAGTCCGTCCTTCCGAGGGGCTCGCTCTCTTATCTTGGCTGCGCTGAGCGGGAAGTCCGGCTCCCACGCACCGAATCCCTCGTTCGAGGGACGAGATGGCCCGACCCGGACACCCGGACACCCAGACACCCCAAGACGCTGCGGCACTCGTGACGATGCGGTTCTTGCTCAACCACGCGGGTCGTCCTCGCGTGAGGGTCGCCAAATGCTTTCCCCGGGGGGTCTCGGTGGTCTCGAAGATGGGCGGCGAACTGGACACCGGGAACGCAGTTGGATCAGCGTCGGCCGGAACCGAGCCCGCCTCGCGCTCGAGCGAGAGCCGAGCAAGTTGAAACCGTTAGGGGCGGATAACTAGCCTGACGGCATGGCCGAGTCGGTGTGGCGGGTGAGAGAATCAGCAAGGCTCGCGCCCAGCTCAAAGAGCGTAGGTGCTTCCTGGTCGATTAGATCGACGGCTCGCGACGGACGCGAGGTCTGGACACGCGTGGATGTCTCCCGCAGCGCAATCGACCAGCTCGAGGACGGCGAAGTTGCCGATGAGACTCGGCTGGCCCTGAGAACGCAAGGGCGAAGCACCGTAGAGGCCGCCGTCAAGCGGGGCGATGACCCGCCGGCTCGCATTGTCTGTACGCCCGGCCGCTGTACGGCGTGCTAGCCAGCCGGGTTCAAGTCGACCGTCTCGGCAATGAGCTCCGCGCGGCGTCGCGCGAGGGTCGCAGTGAGGACCCCGACCGAGGGAAACGCCGTTTCAGCAGGGGAATCGTCTGAAGCGGACGACGGGGCTCGAACCCGCGACCCTTGGCTTGGGAAGCCAATGCTCTACCAGCTGAGCTACGTCCGCCTGGCAGGGCCACACGATACCACCCTCGTTCTTCGGCCCCTGCAGGGCCAATGGCTCATGAGAGGGATGGTCGAAGAGGCCGTTTCGGCCGACGATGAGAGCACTCGGACGTGCGGGAAGGTCCCCGCCCGTCGAGGAGGTGGCCCGCTTGAGCTTTGAACAAATCAGGAGCGGTGAGGAAGGTCAGACGATGACCGAGTACGTCGTCGTCCTGGGCGTCATCACCCCGGTCATCTTGCTCCTCTTCACGTCGCTGCTCGACCCCATGGCCGAACGGATCATGGAGCTGGTCGGGTGGCTCACCTGATCCGCTAGCGGAGCGGCGACGACCCGACCGGCCGGCGATCCGGCCCTCCTCGCCCTGCGTGGAATACTTCGCGGGACGAGACGAGAGGAGTTCGCGATGCCGGAGGCCATGCTGGAAGAGACTGCCCGCGCGCTCGTCGCGCCGGGGAAGGGGATCCTCGCCGCCGACGAGAGCACCGGGACGATCGAGAAGCGCCTGAAGTCGATCGAGGTCTCCTCGACGGAGGAGAAGCGTCGCGACTACCGCGAGATGCTCTTCACCACGCCGGGCCTCGGCGACCACATCTCCGGCGTGATCCTCTACGACGAGACCATCCGGCAGTCGACCAGGGACGGCGTCCCCTTCACGAAGGTGCTCCAGGACGCGGGCGTGATCCCCGGCATCAAGGTCGACAAGGGCGCGAAGGAGCTCGCCGGGGCGAACGGCGAGAAGATCACCGAGGGGCTCGACGGCCTGCGGGAGCGCCTGGCCGAGTACCGCGAGCTCGGGGCCCGGTTCACGAAGTGGCGCGCCGTGATCGAGATCGGCGGCGAGAAGAAGCCGAGCGCCTACTGCATCCACGTGAACGCCCACGCCCTCGGCCGCTTCGCGGTGCTCTCGCAGGAGGCCGGGCTCGTGCCGATCGTCGAGCCGGAGGTCCTGATGGACGGCGATCACACGATCGAGCGCTGCCAGGAGGTGACGGAGGCGGCTCTCGAGGCCGTCTTCGTCGAGCTCTTCTCGCAGCGCGTCGTCTACGAGGGGATGCTGCTGAAGCCGAACATGGTCATCTCGGGAAAGGACTGCCAGCAGCAGGCGGGCCCCGAGGAAGTCGCGGAGAGGACGATCCGGTCCTTCCGCGCCACGGTCCCGGCCGCCGTGCCGGGCATCGTCTTCCTCTCCGGAGGCCAGTCCGACGAGCAGGCGACCGCGAACCTGAACGCGATGAACGCGCTCCGGCCACAGCCCTGGGAGCTGTCCTTCTCGTACGGCCGGGCGCTGCAGGCGCCCTCCCTCAAGGCCTGGAAGGGCGACGACGCCAACGTCCAGGCCGGCCAGGACGCCCTCGCCCACCGCGCGCGCCTGAACGGCGCCGCGCGCGACGGGAGCTACTCGCCGGACATGGAGAAGGTGCCGGCCGCAGCCTGAGCCGCGTCGCGCTCCGCCGCGAGCCCCTGGGCGCGCATGGCACGGCGGTAGGCGACCGCGACCGCGTCGAAGCGAAGGTGGAGCTCGTCGGCGAGGTCGAACGGCACCCGGTCCGGGCGCTGCGACTCGACGACGCGCTGGTCCTGGCCGAAGATCACGTCCTCGAAGTCGACCAGCACCTGGTCGGGCTGCTCGTGGTTGTAGTTGCGTCCGATCACGAGGAAGCCCCGGCAGCGGTCGTGGTCGATCGGCTGGGACGCGAACAGGTAGACCATCCCCTCGCGGCCGCCCCAGCCGAGCCGGAGGTAGAGCGTGTAGGGGAGATGGAGCTCGTACCGGCTCCGCCGCAACGGCTCCTCCTGGTCGGGGTTCGAGAAGACCGGGAACGTGTCGCTGTTCGGAGCCTCGGGGCGGACGACCTCATAGCGGAGGACGTGGCCGTCGGTCTCGACGGTGTGCTCGGGGACGACAGGCCGGCTCGGGTCGCCGAGCAGGCCCGGATGGACCCAGGGGAAGTGACCGAAGTCGGTGAAGTTCTCGATCTGCCGAGACGCGTCGCACGCCCATTCGTACGGCCCGCACGCCACCGTTCGCCACTCATCGAGCCCGAGCTCGGCCACGTCCGCCAGGTCCCAGCGGGGCACGTCGAGCGCGACCCAGATCATCCCGTAGCGCTCCTGGCAGCGGTAGGCGGGGATGCGCGCCTTGGCGGGCACACGCGTCGGATCGGCGAGCTGGGGAATCGCCGTGCAGCGACCGTCCGCCGCGTAGCGCCACGCGTGGTACGGGCAGACGAGCTCGTCGCCCTGCACCGAGCCGAGCGACAGCGCCGTGCCGCGGTGGATGCACAGATCCGAGCTCGCATGGGCGGTGCCTCTCGAGTCGCGCCACAGTGCGAGGGCCTCCCCGAGGAGCGTCGCCGGGATCGGATCCGATTCGAGCGCGTCCGAGAAGGCGACGGGGTGCCAGCACGAGCGAAGCGCCCCGTGAGCGCCCGTGGCCGAGGGCGACGGCATGGAGCTAACGGTACTCGCGGCCGGAGAAGCGCTCGAGCTTGTCGAGCGCGTGCTGGGCCTCGACGCGGCGCACGGTTCCCGAGCGCGAGCGCATCACGATCGAGTCCGTCATGGCGCCGCCCGGCGTGTAGCGAACCCCGCGCAGGAGGGCGCCGTCGGTGACGCCGGTGGCGGCGACGAAGACGTTGTCGCCGCCGACGAGGTCGTCGGTGGTCACGATCCGTTGCGGGTCGTAGCCCGCGTCGACGAGCACGCGCCGCTCGTCGTCGTCCCGCGGCCAGAGGCGTCCGAGGACGATGCCGCCGAGGCACTTCACGGCGGCGGCTGCGATCACGCCCTCGGGGGTGCCGCCGATGCCCATCATGAGATCGACCCCGGTGCCCGGACGCGCAGCGGCGATGGCCGGCGCGACGTCGCCGTCGGTGATGAGGTTCACCTTGGCGCCGGCCTCGCGGAGGCCGTCGATGACAGCCTCGTTCCGCTCGCGGTCGAGGACGACCACGGCGATCTCGCTCGCCTTCACGCCCTTCGCCTTGGCGGCGCGCGCGACGTTCTCGGCCGGGGACGCGTCGAGGTCGAGCGCATCGCCGATCTCGGGGCCGCCGACGAGCTTTTCCATGTAGACGGCCGCTCCCGGGAAGAACATCGTCCCGCGCTCGGCGACGGCGATAACGGCGATCGCGTTGGGCTGGCCGACGGAGGTGAGGCGGGTGCCCTCGAGCGGGTCGACGGCCACGTCGACCGCCGGGAGCTGCCCGTTGCCGACCTCCTCGCCGTTGTAGAGCATCGGCGCCTCGTCCTTCTCGCCCTCGCCGATGACGACGACGCCGCTCATCGAGACGGTGTCGAGCATCGCCCGCATCGCGTCGACGGCCGCCTGGTCGGCGGCGATCTTGTCGCCACGCCCGATCCAGCGGCCGCACCCGAGCGCCGCCGCCTCCGTGACGCGGACGAGCTCGAGCGCGAGGTTCCGGTCGGGAACGGTCCCGTCCGCCATGACGGGCGAATCCTACGGCACCGTAGGATCCCCCTACCGGACGGGAGGGTGTGGCGTGACCCTCGGCCAGCTGGCCGTCACGGTTCTGGTGCTCGGCGTGCTCGGCCTCGCGGCGAGCCGGTTCGGGCTGTCCGCGATCCCGGCCTACCTCCTCGCCGGGCTCCTGCTCGGCCCCAACGAGCCCGAGGTCCTCAGCTTCATCGAGCCCTCCGAGGTCACCGAGTTCGTCGCCGAGCTCGGCATCATCTTCCTCCTCTTCTTCCTCGGGCTCGAGTTCACGCTCGACCGGCTGAGACGCAGCGGCATGCACCTCGGCATCGGGGGGACGATCGACTTCGTCGTCAACGCCGGTCTCGGGCTCGTCGTCGGCGTGGCCGCGTTCGGATTCTCGTTCGCCGCCCTCATCCTGGCCGGAGCGGTCTACGTCTCGTCCTCGGCGGTCGCGGTCAAGGGGCTGATCGACTTCCGGCGCCTGGCCGACGACGAGACCGATCTCGTCCTCGCCATCCTCATCGTCGAGGACATCGCGATCGCCTTCGTGCTCGCGTTCGCGGGCGGCGGCGGCGGCGGGGTCGAGGACTCGCTCGCGCTCGCCGCCAAGGCGATCACGTTCATCATCGCCTCGCTCGCGGCGTCGCGCTGGCTCGCGCGGCCGATCGACCGGCTCCTCGAGTGGATGCCCCGGGAGTTCTTCCTGCTCTTCACGTTCGCGCTCCTGATCGGGATGAGCGCGGTCTCGCACTGGCTCGGCCTCTCCGAGGCGATCGGCGCGCTCATGGCCGGGGTGATCCTCTCCGACACCTCCGCCCGCCACGAGCTCGAGGAGCGCTTCCTCAGCTTCCGCGACATCTTCGGGGCCCTCTTCTTCTTCGTCTTCGGGCTGTCGATCGACGTCGCAGCGCTGAACGAGGTCGGATGGCTGATCGCCTTCGCCGTCGTCGTCAGCGTGATCGGCAAGCTCGGCGGCACCTACGCCGCCGGGAGAGTGGGCGGCTTCACCCAGCGCCAGAGCCTCAACGCGGGCGCCGCGCTGATCGCCCGCGGCGAGTTCACGGTCATCCTCGCGCAGGTGGCGGCGACGAACCCGGCCATCTCCGCCGCCGACGAGCGCGACCTCGTCGCCATCGCCGGCCTCTACGTGCTCGCGACGGCCGTCATCGGCGTCCTGCTCATGAAGGAGTCGAAGCGCATCGGGCGCAGACTCTTCCCCTCGCTCCCTAGACTGGCTCCGGAAGGAGGATCGAATGGCCCGCGAGCTCCGTGAGACACGCCTGCCCGGCGTCGGCGTCAAGTACACGTGCTTCACCGTTCACGGAGGGCGCCTGACCGTGATCCTGCACAACGAGGGACAGCGCGAGCTCTACTGGTTCCCTCACGCCGACGACGACGAGCCCCAGGCCGTCATCCAGCTCGAGGACGACGAGGCGCGCCAGCTCGGTGCCCTCATCGGCGGCGCCTACGAGCGGCCGAAGATCGTCGAGGAGCTCGAGATGGCGTTCGGCGAGCTCGCGATCGAGTGGATCCCCGTCCCCGAGGGGAGCCCCGCGATCGGGAGGACGCTCGCCGAGTGCGCGTTCCGCCAGCGGACCGGGATCACCATCATCGCGATCCTCCGCGAGCCAGAGCCGATCGCCGGAGCCCAGCCGAACGACGTCATCAAGGCGGGCGACACCCTCGTCACCGTCGGCCGGCTCGGCCAGTACCCCGGCTTTCGCAAGCTCCTCGCCGAGGGCCCGTTCGACGGGAACGGCGAGGGCGGCCCGTAGGCCGCCCTCGGAGGAGTCGGGAGATGCCGGGCTAGGCGAAGGCCGGCCGGAGCTCGCCCGTCTGCTCGTAGGTCGGCTCGTACCCGGCCAGGCGGCCGAGCGCGGCGCCGGTCACGAGCGCCGCCTTCTGCGCGAAGGCGGGGACGTGCGGGAGGCGGACGTCGTCGAAGTGGGCGTTGGCGATCACGGCGAGCCGCAGCGGGTTCGGCATGCCCTTGCGGTTCGTCTTGCCGTCGGCCGCGAGGGCGAACATCGTCTCGAGGAAGCGCTCGAACTGGAGCGCCGGGCGGACGACGGTGCGGAAGCGGGCCGGTGTGTCGCCCGCGTTCGAGAAGCGGTGGATGCTGCCGGCCTCGACGGTGACGACCTCGCCGGCTCCGGCGACGATCGTCTCGCGGCCCTTGCGGAACTCGAGCGTCCCCGCGAGGATCTCGAACCGCTCGCTCTGGTAGGGGTGGACGTGGGCGGCGGCGACGGCGCCGTCCGGCTGCACGGTGACCTCGATCTCGACGAGCTCGCCGTCGGTCTCGGCCGCCGTCCGCAGGAAGTGGACGGTCTCGCCGGTGACCGGGTTCTGGATCGTGTCGCCGGCGCGGATGGAGGTGGGATAGCGGGTCATGGTCTCTGTCTCCTTCGGGGGGTGGCGTTGAACGTGGCCACACCCTGAACGAGCGGACGAGCCCCTCCCACGGGGGAAACTCCTCATCGGCCCGCGGGCCAGCAGGTGTCTCGAACGTGCGGTTTCCCGCACGTCGCCGCTACATGCGCTCGGGCGCCTCGACCCCCACGAGGGCGAGCGACCGCGCGATCACGGCGGCCGTCGCGCGGATGAGGGCGAGCCGGAAGGCCTGCGTCTCGCTCTCGAGCACGCGGTGACGGTGGTAGAAGCGGTGGAAGTCGTCGGCGAGCCGGATCGCGTAGGTGGGGAGCGCGTGCGGGGCGCGCCGCTCGGTCGCCTCGGCGACGAGGTTCGGGAACTCCGCGAGGCGCTTGACGAGGTCGCGCTCCTCCGGCTCGACGGTATCCGGCGCCGCCGCGGAGGCCTCGGCGTCCCCGGCGTTCAGGAGGATCCCGGCGATGCGGGCGTGCGCGTACTGGACGTAGTAGACGGGGTTCTTCTCGCTCGCCTCGCGCGCCAGGTCGACGTCGATCTCGATCGCCTGGTCGGGGCCGCGGGAGACGAGGTACCAGCGGGCGGCGTCGACGCCGATCTCGTCCATGAGCTCGTCGAGCATCACGACGTCGCCGCGGCGCTTGGCCATCTTGACGAGGTCGCCGTCCCGCTTCAGGTGGACCAGCTGGTAGAGGATGACCTCGACGCGGCCGGGATCGTAGCCGAGCATCCTCGCGATGACCTCGTACCAGCCGCGGACGCCGTGGTGGTCGGCCCCGAGGACGTAGACGGCGCGGTCGAAGCCCCGCTCGAGCTTGTCCCGCAGGTAGACGATGTCGGCCGCCTCGTACGTCGGGAGGCCGCCGCGCTCGGCCGAGCGGATGAGGACGCGGTCCTTCTCGTCCCCGTACTCCGACGAGCGCACCCAGAGCGCGCCCTCGCTCTCGTACGTGTCGAGACGCTCGAGAAGCTCCGGCAGGCGCTCCGCGAGCTCGCTCTGGAGAGCCCACGAGTCGAAGTGGATGCGGAAGCGCTCGAGGCTCGCCTCGATCTGGCGAAGCATGTGCGGCACCGGGTCGCCCTCGAGCGCGCCGAGCTCCTGGATGTACTCGCCGGCGTAGCCGTCCTCGGGCGGCTCCTCCCCGCGCCGCGCGGCGTCGACCGAGGCGCGGAAGCGCTCCATCTGCGTGCCCGCGTCGTTGTAGTAGTACTCGCGCTCGACCTCGTGGCCCGCGAACTCGAGCAGCCGGGCGACCGAGTCGCCGAACGCGCCGTTTCGCCCGGCGGCGACCGTGATCGGCCCGGTCGGGTTGGCGGAGACCATCTCCACCTGGACCCGCTCGGCCCGGTCCGCGGCCGACCCGGCGCCGTAGTCGCTCCCTGCGTCGAGCACCTCGCCGAGCGCCTCTCCGTACCACGAGGGGGCGAGCCAGAGGTTGACGAAGCCCGGGGGCGCGACCTCCGCCTTCTCGACGGCCGCCAGCCCCGTCGCAAGGTCGCGAAGCTCGCCGGCGATCTCGAGCGGCGGCCGGCGCTGGGCGCCCGCGAGCTTCAGCGCGGCGTTCGTCGCGTAGTCGCCGTGCTCGGCCTTGGCCGGCCGCTCGAGCGTGATCGGAGTGCCCGCGGCAGCACCCAGCTCGACCTCGAGCCGCGCCAGCGCCGTCCGCTCCGAGTCACGCACGTCCATGCCGTATATCGTAGGAAGCCGTGGAGGACGAGGGGCAAGAGCGCCAGCTCAACATCCATCTCGACCCGGAGAACCTCGCGGGCGTCTACGCGAACTTCGCCAACGTCAGCTTCTCCGACTACGAGTTCACCCTCACCTTCGCCCGCATCGACCACGAGGTCGACGAGGGCGACGTTCCCGGCGTCGTCGTCAGCCGCGTGAACATGTCGCCCCGCTTCATGCGCGAGCTGCTCGACGCCATGAACGACTCGTGGTCGAAGTGGTCGACGCGGGAGGGGATCAGGAACCTCCCCGAGCAGTCCGAAGACGGCTAGCGCTTCTGCGACTCGGCCATCGCGATGCGCTCCATCGGCGTCGGGTGCGTCCCGAGCCAGATCGTCACCCAGGCGGGCGGGTCGGGATCGGCCAGGCTCGTCGTGACGAAGCGGCGCTCGAGCCCGACGAAGGCGGCCGGGTCGTGGGTCGCCTGGAGCCCGAGCCAGTCGGCCTCCGCCTCGTAGCGGCGTGAGACCGCGTTCTGGAGCGGCTGGGTCAGGAGCATGTACGCGAAGACGAACGCGAGCCCGAGGGGAACGAGCCGGGGCTGGGCGAGCCCGCCGAGACGGTTGGTGACCTTCGCCAGGAGCCACACCCCGGGGACGGCGAAGAGCGCGAACCACGCGATCCCCTTCCAGAGGTGGCGCCGCTCGACGTGGGCGAGCTCGTGCGCCGAGACTGCGAGGATCTCCTCCTCGGTGAAGCGCCCGTCCAGCAGCGTGTCGTAGAGGACGACGCGGCGGGTCGGGCCGATCCCGGCCACGTAGGCGTTCGCCGTCGTCGTGCGCCGGCTCGCGTCGGCGACGAGGACGTCGTCGACGTTGACGCCCATCCGCGCGGCGATGCTCTCGATCCTCGCGGAGAGCGCCCGGTCGCGGAGCGGCTCGAAGCGGTTGAAGAGGGGCTGGACGACCAGAGGCTGGGCGAGGATGAAGAGCGCGGCGATCCCCACGAGAGCGGGCGCGGCGGCGAGCCACCAGCGCGGGCCCAGCCACGCGGCCAGCCAGACGGCGCCGGCGACGCCGATCGTCACGAGGACGGCCTCGACGCCCAGCGACACGCACTGGTCGCGGAGCCATCCGCCCCACCCCTGCTCCGAGAGGCCGAACTCGCGGCGGCGGTGCTGCGTGACCGCCGCGAACGGGAGCGCCGCGAGCCAGGTCGAGCCCACGACGGCGAGCCCGACGAGGACGGCGGTCCGGACGCGCCCGCGCCCGATGCGCCCCAGCCCGGCCGCGAGACCGCCGGCCTTCCAGACCAGCACAGCGAGCACGACGATCTGCGCGGCGAGCGAGCCGAGGAAGAGGACACGCGAGACGCTGCGGTAGTCCTGGATCCGCTCGAGCTCGGCGGGCGAGAAGTAGTCGCGCGGGTCGAGCGTGGGCAGCGAGAGCGACGGGACCTTCGTCCGCCAGAGAAGCGCCGCAGCCGTGATCCAGACCGCCGCGAGGACGAGGACGACGAGGCCCTGCGCTAACGTCCGGCGGCGGTGCGCGTCGCGATCGTCTCTGACATCCATGCCAACCTCCACGCCCTCGAGGCGGTGCTCGAGTCAATCTCGCAGGACGCGCCCGACGAGGTCTGGTGCCTCGGCGACCTCGTCGGCTACGGCCCTCGGCCCAACCGCTGCTGCGCCCTCATGGCCGAGCGGGCGGACCACTGCCTGATAGGAAACCACGACCTCGCCGCGCTCGGACGGCTCGACCTCGCGGAGTTCTCGCCCGACGCCGCGGTCAGCGCCCGGTGGACCGCCGACGTGCTCGACGCCGGCCCGCAAGCGTTCCTCGAGCAGCTCGAGCCGAAGGGAGAGCGCGAGGGGGTCGGGCTCTTCCACGCGAGCCCGCGCGACCCGGTCTGGGAGTACGTCCTCTCCCCCGCGATCGCGTACGTCGCCCTCTGCGACGCCCCCCAGGACCTGGTGCTCGTCGGGCACAGCCACGTCGCGCTGCACTTTCGACTCTCGGACGGGACGTTCGCGCCGGCGACAGCCGAGACCGGGCTCGGGCTCGCCGGGGACCGCTGGCTCCTGAACCCCGGGTCGGTGGGCCAGCCGCGTGACGGCGACCCGCGGGCGGCGTGGCTCCTCCTCGATCTCGAGGCGCGCCGCGCCACGTTCCGGCGCGTCGCCTACGACGTGCAGCGGACGCAGGCGGAGATCCGCGAGCGCGGGCTTCCGGAGGCGCTCGCGGCCCGGCTCGAGCACGGGGTCTGATCGACGCTAGCGCTGCGCGGCCGGCTGCCGCGCGACCTCGACCTCGATGCCCTCGCGCTCGAGGGCGAGCTGCACTTCCTCCCGCGCCTTGAAGATCCGCCACTTGACGGTGGCGAGGGTGATCTCGAGCGAGTCGGCGATCTCCGTATAGGGGAGGCCGACCACGTCCCGGAGGAGCAGAGCCATCTTCAGGTCCGGGTTGAGCTGCGCCACCGCGCGCCAGACGGCGTCGATCGCCTCGACTCGCTCGGGCGGCGCGTCAACGACCTCGAGCGGCGGGAGGTCGTCGAGCGTCACGACCGCCTGCGGCTTTCGGTCACGGGCGCGAAGCTCGTCGAGGACGCGGTTCTTCGCCACCTGGAAGAGCCACGTCGTGAAGCGGCAGCGAAGCGAGAAGCCGGGCAGGCCCTGGTAGATGCGGAGGAAGATCTCCTGTGAGAGGTCCTCGGCGAGCGCGCGGTCTCCCACCATACGCAGGACGTAGTTGAAGACGGGCCCTTCGTACATCTCCACGAGGGTCTGGAACGCGCGCTCGTCACCCTTTTGTGCTCTCCGAAGGAGAAGGTGATCTGGCTGTGGTAGTGGCAAGCTTGTGACCCGGCCCGCAGAGTGCGAGGAGTATAGCCTCGGCGTTTGCTCTAGCGGAGCAGGTTCCTGCCGGTCATCCCCGCCGCAGGTGGGAGTCCGAGAAGCCGCAGACACGTAGGAATGAGATCGGCGAGACCGCCGTCGTCCTCCAGTCCCCCGTTCTCGAGGGTGATGACGAGAGGCACGCGGTTCGTCGTGTGCGCCGTGTGCGGGCTCCCGTCAGGCTCGAGCAACTGCTCCGCGTTCCCGTGGTCGGCGGTGACGAGCGCGACGCCGCCGAGCGCTTCGACGGCGTCGACGACGACCCCGAGGGCGGCGTCGGTCGCCTCCACGGCCTTCACGACTGCGGGGATCACCCCGCTGTGGCCGACCATATCCGGGTTGGCGAAGTTGACGATGGCGAACCGATAGCCGTCGCCGATCTCCGCGGCGAAGCGGTCGGCCACCTCGGCCGCCGACATCTCCGGCTTCTCGTCGTAGGTGGCGACGTCGCGCGGCGAAGGAACGAGGATCCGCGTCTCCCCCGGGTGCGCGTCCTCGACCCCGCCGTTGAAGAAGTACGTGACGTGGGCGTACTTCTCCGTCTCGGCCACGTGGAGCTGGCGGAGCCCGTGCTCGGCGACGACCTCGGCCATCGTCCCGGTCACGTCCTGCTCGGCGAAGGCGACCGGACAGGAGAAGTCGTCCCGGTAGCGGGTCATCGTCGTCAGGTCGAACCCGGCTTCGAGGAGCCTCTGGGAGAGCTGGCGCGCGCGGTCGGGCCGGAAGTTGATGTGGATCGCTGCGTCGTCGACACCGAGGCGGGGGCCCGGGAGGACGACCGGCTCCACGAACTCGTCCGTGACGCCGCGCTCGTACGAGGCCTCGACCGCGGCGACCGGGTCGTCGGCGATGTCGCCCTCACCCGCGACGATGGCCGCGAGAGCACGGTCGGTTCGCTCCCAGTGCCTGTCGCGGTCCATGCCGTAGTAGCGGCCGGAGACGGTGACGATCCGGACGCCCTCGGACACGAGCTCGGCGAGATCACGGCGGGCCGACGTGGGCGAGACGTCGCGGCCGTCCGTGAACGCGTGGACGACGGTCCGCTCGGCCATGCCCTGGCGCCGGGCGATCTCGACGAGCCCGCGGAGGTGGTCGATATGTGAGTGGACGCCGCCGTACGAGACGAGGCCCAGCAGGTGCACGTCGCCTCCACGCTCGCGCGCACGCTCGAACGCGCCGACCAGCGCCTCGTTCGTGAAGAACTCGCCGGTCTCCAGCGCGCGGTTGACGCGCATGAGGTCCTGGAGGACGATGCGGCCCGCCCCGATCGTCAGGTGGCCGACCTCCGAGTTCCCCATCTGGCCGTCCGGCAAGCCGACGTCCTTCCCGGACGCGCTCAACGTCGTGTGCGGATAGTGCTCCCAGAGCGTGTCGAAGACCGGCGTTCGGGCCTGCGAGACGGCGTTGCCCGGCCCCGGCGGAGCACAGCCCCAGCCGTCGAGGACGACGAGCGCTACGAGCGGGACTGGTGGGCTGCCGTTTCGCAAATCGCCGTGAAGGAGTCGACGTCGAGAGAGGCACCGCCGACGAGCGCGCCGTCGACGTCCGGCTGCGCCAGGAGCTCCTCGGCGTTCTCGGGCTTGACGGAGCCGCCGTAGAGGACCGGCGCGTCGAGCAGGCTCTTGACGAAGGCGTGCGCCTCCTGGGCCATCTCCGGGGTCGCGGTCCTGCCGGTCCCGATCGCCCAGACCGGCTCGTATGCGACGACGAGGCGCTCGTGCGCCGGGAGGACGGACACCTGCCGACGGAGGACGTCCTCCGTGTCCCCCCGCTCGCGCTCGTCCTCGAGCTCGCCCACGCAGGCGATCACCGCGAGGCCGGCCTCGAGCGCGCGTTCCGCCCTCGCGGCCGTCGTCTCGTCCGTCTCGCCGAAGTACTGGCGCCGCTCCGAGTGGCCGACGATCGAGCCGGAGACGCCCAGCGCGAGGAGCATCTCGGCGGAGACCTCGCCGGTGAACGCGCCCTCGCGCTCCCAGTGGACGTTCTGGGCGTAGACGGTCAGTCCGGACGACATCGCCTCGCGCAGCGATGCGTACGGAGGGCACACGACGACGTCGACCCCGGCCGGCTGCGTGAAGGCGTGGCAGAACTCGATCGCCTCCGCCGGGCCTTTGAACATCTTCCAGTTTCCCGCGATCAACATCGCGTTCCCCGGGGCCGCCGCGGGCCTCCCTCCGCTTCGAGCGTAACGCGGACAAGCCGACGGGTGGTGCGCCGGAGCGTGCCGAATCCGTGCCGCATGCTCATGCCTCGGGAATCGCGACGACGCCCGGGAGCTCCTTGCCCTCGAGCAGCTCGAGCGACGCGCCGCCGCCCGTCGAGATCCAGTCGATCCGGTCGGCGAGCCCGAGCTCCTCGACGGCCCGCACCGAGTCGCCGCCTCCGACGACGGTGCGCGCGTCGGCCTGGGCGACCGCCTCCGCCACCGCCCTGGTCCCCTCCGCGAAGCGGGGCCACTCGAAGACGCCCATGGGCCCGTTCCAGAAGACGGTCCTGCCCCCGCGGATCCTCGCCGCGTACCGCTCCCGCGTCGCCGGTCCGATGTCGAGCCCGAGCCAGCCCTCGGGAACCTCGTCCCAGGCCGTGACCGTCGACTCGGCGTCCGGCTCGAACGCGGCCGCCGCGACGACATCGTCCGGCAGCTCGTAGCCGGCATCCCTGTCCACCTGCTCGGCCATCTTCCCGCCGACGAGGATGACGTCTGCCTTCGCCTCCAGCGAGCGTAGGACGCCGATCTTGTCCTCGACCTTCGCGCCGCCGAGCACCGCGACGAACGGCCTCTCCGGTGCCTCGAGGAGCGAGCCGAGCTCGTCGAGCTCCCGGAGGAGCAGAAGCCCCGCGTACGCCGGCAGCAGGCGCGCGACACCCTCGGTCGAGGCGTGCGCCCGGTGCGCCGAGCCGAACGCATCGTTGACGTAGAGATCGCCGTGCGCCGCCAGCTCTGCCGCGAGCCCGGGGTCGTTCGCCGTCTCGCGCGGGTCGAAGCGGGTGTTCTCGAGCAGGCGAACGCGCTCGTCGGGGAGCAGCTCCCGAAGTCGCCCCTCGACCGGCGCCATCGAGAACGCAGGGTCGGGCCCCTTGGGGCGTCCGAGGTGCGACATCAGCGCGACCTCGGCGGCCCCGCGCGCGAGCAGCAGCTCGATGGTGGGCAAGGCGGCGCGGATCCGCGTGTCGTCCGCGACGCGGCCGCCCTCGAGGGGGACGTTGAAGTCCACGCGGACGAGGACCCGCTTCCCGGCGACCTCGGCGCTCTCGACGGAGCGGGGGCGGTGCACGACCTACAGCAGCCGCTGGACGAGATCGACCAGGCGGCAGCTGTAGCCCCACTCGTTGTCGTACCACCCGAAGACCTTGACGCTCGTGCCGTGGGCCATCGTCAGCTGGCTGTCGAAGATGCACGAGTAGGGGTTGCCGAGGATGTCGGAGGACACGAGCGGCTCGTCCGCGTAGCGGAGGATCCCCGCCAGCGCATCGGTGTCGGCGACCTCGCGAAAGCGCGCGTTCACCTCGTCCGCCGTCACCTCGGCGCCCACCTGGACGACGAAGTCGGTGAGCGACCCGTCCGGCACCGGCGCCCTGACCGAGATGCCGTCCACCCGGCCCTTCAGCTCCGGGATGACGACCCCGATCGCCTTGGCGGCGCCGGTGGAGGTGGGAATGAGGTTGATCGCCGCTGCCCGCGCCCGCCGCAGGTCCTTGTGGGGGAGGTCGAGGATCTGCTGGTCGTTCGTGTACGCGTGGATCGTCGTCATGAACCCGGACTGGATCCCCCACGTGTCGTGGATGACCTTCGCGAGCGGCGCGACGCAGTTCGTCGTGCAGGACGCGTTCGAGACGATGTTGTGCTGCTCGCGGTCGTACGCGTCGTCGTTGACGCCGAGCACGAGCGTGACGTCGGGGTCGGTCGCCGGAGCGGAGATGAGGACCTTCTCGGCGCCGGCGTCGAGGTGCGCCTGGGCCTGCTCGCGCTTCGTGAAGATCCCCGTCGACTCGAGCGCGACCTGGACGCCGAGCTCCTTCCAGGGGAGCGCGGCCGGATCCCGCTCGTTCAGCAGCTTGAGCTCGGCCCCGTCGACGAGGATGGCGCCGTCGACGGCCTCGACGCTCGCGTCGAGCGGGCCGAGCACCGAGTCGTACTTGAGCAGGTGGGCCATCGTCTTCGCGTCGCCGAGGTCGTTGACGGCGACGATCTCGACGTCGGCCTGCCTCGCCCGGGCCGAGCGGAAGAAGTTGCGCCCGATACGCCCGAACCCGTTGATCCCCACGCGTACGCTCATCACACCTCCGTGATTGCCCGCTCTGCGGGCGATTCTAACTCTGGTCGCCCCGCGGCAAAGACTGGTCTTGCACCGGCATGGCGCGGCGGATTACGCTCGCCGATCGAGCGGGTCCACGCTCGGCGGGCGTCGGATTCAGACCCCGTTCGGCGCCATTGTTCCGGGTGTGGTTCATACGGAGGGGGAGGTCGTCCTCGGAGCTTCCCCTCCGACCCGCTCGCCCTACGCGTCGCCGGGTCCGAGCAGGAAGCCCGGGTTGGCGATGACGGCGTCGTCGCTTCGCTCGAGCACGACCTGCTCCCCCGCGTGCTTGCTGGCGGCGTAGGGGAAGCGCGCGGCGAACGCGGGGAACGGCGACGTCTCGTCAACCGGCCTGTCCGCGGCGGGTGCGGGACCGATCGCGGTGATGCTCGAGACATGGACGATTCGCGCGCCCGGCTCGAGGGCCGCGACGACGGTGCGCGCTCCCTCGACGTTGATCGCCCAGAGCCGGTCCACGTCGCGGCGCTCGTGCGACACGAGTCCGGCGAGATGGAAGACGACGCCGCAGTCGGCAGCCGCGCGTCGCACCGAGTCCCGGTCGCCGATCTCCCCGCGGACGACCTCGACACCGCGGTCCAGGAGCTCGGCCTCCGCGGTCCCGTGCCTCACGAGTGCACGCACGTCCTCGCCGCGCTCGAGAAGGAGCGGGATCAGATGGCCGCCGAGAAACCCGGTGGCGCCCGTCACGAGCTCTCTCCGACCGCCTACCACGTGCTGGTCGAGCAAGGGAGGCGCGGCGGCCCCATCCTCGCCCTCGAGCGGCTCGTGCAGGCCCAGGCGATGAGCATTCGCGTGCTGCTCGTCGTCGGCGATCAGCGCGCCGAGGACATCTACCACTTCGACCTCGTCGGCGCGTATCCGACGAGTGAAGGCGCGACGCTCGACGAGGTCTACGAGGACACCGCCCGCCGCATCGCGACGACCGTGAGCACGGAGGAGGTCACCGCGCACGAGGTCGTCGGGGAGGCGGTCCCACGCGGCCTCTGGCAGACGCTCGAGACTCCGACCGCGATGGCCGCCGCCGGACGAGAGCTTGGGCGACGCGGTTTCTTCACGGAGATGGTGCGCATCGCAGACCTCGTCTCGGTTCCCGCCGTGACCGAGGGCGTGGCCAGCCAGTACAGCGAAGGATGCTTCGCGACCTGGGACCCGACGCTCGGCGCGCTGGTCGCGACGGTGACAGGCAGCGCTCGCCCGGTCGACAAGGGCGAGATCACCGAGGACGACCTCGCCGTCGTCGTCGGCGTGCGCGAGACCGGGGCGGGCGCGCAGGTGCGGGAGGTCGAAGGCGGTCGAAACGACCCACCGTCGTCGGAGGCCGTCGAGATGATGGACATGGACCGAACGCTGCCGCAGATCGACTTCCACGGAGCGCGCGTGCCGGTCGTGCGGTCGAAACTCCACGGGCATCGTGGCGTTGCCGGGTACGACCGCAGATACGTCGAGTTCGTTCCGCTCGAGGAGCCGTACTACTACTACCTGGTGTCGTGCGCGACCGATGCGCAGGCGCAAGGCATCAAGGGTGCGTTCGAGCGCTCGCAGACGCTGCAGGATCCCGACGATCCTCGTCCTCTCGCATTCACGGTGCTTCCCGGCCACGGCTGCTTCATCGCGGAGAAGTGGATCGACGGAAAGGCCCCGTTTCAGACGATGTGGGAGCTCATGGACGCGGGCTACCTGGAGATCGAGAGCCGCCTTCCCCAGGGCCCCATGAGGTACGAAGACGCGGGCGACGGCAAGATGAAGCTGGCGGTCGCCCCGCAGCATCCTGGCCCTCGCTGACGTCGGCGTCGACCTAGAGCTCGGCGAGCCGGCGGAGCCGCTCGAGCCGGCGCTGGGCGGCGGCCTTCGTCGCCGGCGGCCGGCAGCGGCGTGCGAGCTCCCGCAGCGAGAGGGTCGGATGGCGCGTCCGGAGCCGCGCGATCTCGCGGAGCTCCGGCGCCAGCTGGTCGAGCCGGCCCGCCTGATCGAGCCGCCGGATGGCGCGGAGCTGGACGTCGGCCGCCCTGCTCGTGCGGACGATGTTGGCGTGGTCGGCGTTGGCGAGCCTGTTCGCCCGCGCCCTGGTGGCTGCGACGACGGCTTCCTCGCCGAAGCGGAGGGCGGCGTCCTGGGCACCGAGGTAGGCGAGGAGCTCCGCGATCGTCTCCATCCCCTTGGCGTAGGCGACCGTGTGGCGGCTCCGCTCGTAGACGCCGAGGCCGAACCCGTCGGCGCCGGCGAGCTCGGCCAGGAACCGCGCGGTGTCGGCGTCAGCGGTGCGGAGCTCGAGATGGGCGTCGCGCGGCCCGCTCACGGACCCCGCAGCGAGGAAGGCGCCCCGTAGGTGGGCGGCGCGGCAGCACGCACGGGCCACGACGCGGCGCGGCGGGCGGTCGAGCGGCACGAGGTTCGCGTCGAGCACGCCCGCCTCGTTGAGCGCCTGGAGCGCCCGCGCGTCGTCTGCAAGGTGGATCTGGTACCGGGTCGCCTGCTGGAAGGCGCGCGGCCGGTACGTGCGGATCTCGCAGGGAACGCCGTACGAGCGAAGGAGGGCGAACGCGCGCCGCGCGACCGGGCCGCTGGCGACCTCGAGGTGAAGGGCGATCCGGCCGCCGCCGCGCAGGTGCACCGTCCCCGCCGCGCGAACGAGCGCCGAGAGCTCGGCCAGCCGGCAGCACCGCTTCCGCGGCTCGATCGCCGCCAGCTCGCCGCGGACGTCGTCGGCGAGGCTCAGAGCTCGACTCCCTCGAGGGCGAGCAGCCGGCGCTTGTAGTCGAGCCCGAGCGACCCGTACGAGCCGAGGCCCGAGGCCCCGACGACCCGGTGGCACGGAACGACCAGGGGGAACCGGTTCCCGGCGCAGAAGGTGCCGGCCGCGCGCTGTGCGTTGGGATACCCGGCCAGGGCCGCGAGCTCGCCGTACGTCACGACCTCGCCGCGGGGGACGTTCCTGAGCACGTCGGCGACCGCCGCCTGGAAGGGCGTCGCCCAGTCGAGGTCGAGCTCGACGTCGTCGAAGTAGACCGGCTCCCCGCGGAAATAGGCCCGGATTCGCTCGGCCAGCTCGTGGGATCCTTCGCCCGCGGGACGCGTCGCCGACCCGCGGAAGCTCGTGGTAGAGGAGGGTGCCGTCGGCGAGGTAGAGCTCCCCCACGCCCCAGCCCGGAGCCTCGTACGCGACCACGTCCACGCCAATAGAATGCCCTCCGTGAGCGCTCCCGGGATCTTCCGCGTGCCGACGCCCGTGAACGAGCCCGTGCGCGACTACGCGCCCGGCTCGCCCGAGCGCGCGAGCCTTCAGCGCCGCCTCGAGGAGATGCGGAACGAGCGCATCGAGATCCCCCTCATCATCGGCGGCGAGGAGGTCAGGACGGGGAACCTGAGGCAGGCGGTCATGCCGCACGACAAGGAGCACGTCCTCGCCGACGTCCACCAGGGCGGGGCGAAGGAAGTCGAGCAGGCGATCGCGGCCGCCGCGGAAGCCTGGGAGGACTGGCACCGTGTCCCGTGGGAGGAGCGGGCGGCCATCTTCCTCCGCGCCGCCGAGCTGCTCGCCGGGCAGTGGCGGGACACGCTCAACGCCGCCACGATGCTCGGACAGTCGAAGACGGCCCACCAGGCCGAGATCGACGCCGCCTGCGAGCTCATCGACTTCTGGCGCTTCAACCCCGCGTTCATGACGCGGATGTACGAGGAGCAGCCGGTCTCGGGCCCCGGCGTCTGGAACCGGCTGGAGTACCGGCCCCTGGAGGGCTTCGTCTTCGCCGTCTCCCCGTTCAACTTCACGGCCATCGGCGGCAACCTCACCGGCGCGCCGGCGCTGATGGGCAACACCGTCCTCTGGAAGCCCGCCTCGACGGCGATGCTCTCCGCCTACTACACGATGCGCCTGTTCGAGGAGGCCGGCCTCCCGCCCGGGGTCATCAACCTCGTGTACGGCTCCGGGAAGGAGATCGGCGACCCGGCGCTCGCGAGCCCCGACCTCGCCGGCGTCCACTTCACCGGCTCGACGGCCGTCTTCCAGAGCATGTGGAGGACGATCGGCGCGAACATCGAGAGCTACAGGAGCTACCCGCGGATCGTCGGCGAGACCGGCGGCAAGGACTTCATCGTCGCCCATCCGACGGCCGACGCCGAGGCGGTGGCGACCGCCATCCTGCGCGGCTCGTTCGAGTACCAGGGGCAGAAGTGCTCGGCGGCCTCCCGCGTGTACGCGCCCGCGAGCATGTGGCCCGCCATCGAGGAGCAGCTCGTCGCCCAGGTGAAGGAGATCAAGTACGGCGACGTCTCCGACTTCTCGAACTTCATGGGCGCGGTCATCGACGCGAGCTCGTTCGCCACGCAGAAGGAGGCGATCGAGGAGGCGAAGGCCGACGCCAAGAGCGAGGTCGTGGTCGGCGGCGGCTACGACGACAGCGAGGGCTACTTCGTCGAGCCCACGGTGATCCGGACCGAGGATCCCGACTTCCGCCTCCTCCGCGACGAGCTCTTCGGGCCCGTCGTGACGACCTTCGTCTACCCGGACGGCGAGTGGGAGGAGACGCTCGAGCTCATCGACCGCACAGCGCCCTACGCGCTGACCGGCGCGATCTTCTCCGGCGAGCGCGAGGCGCTGATCGAGGCTGCCGACGTCCTTCGCTACGCGGCCGGGAACCTCTACGTCAACGACAAGCCGACCGGCGCGGTCGTGGCGCAGCAGCCCTTCGGCGGCGCCCGCGCCTCGGGGACGAACGACAAGGCGGGCTCCCTGTGGAACCTCATCCGCTGGGTGAGCCCGCGGACGATCAAGGAGACGTTCGTCCCGCCCACGGACTACCGCTACCCGTACATGTCCCCGGACGGGGACGCCGGCTAAGAACTCGGTTCAGAATGAGCCCCCTCGCCGGGGTGTCCTGGGCGAGTGCGAGGCAAGGACGCAGGGAGCGCTCGTATTCGAGAATACGGGCGCGACCGAGGACGCAGCATCGCGCCGTCCAGGGCGGCCCGGCGACTCAGGGCCTCATTGTGGATCGAGTTCTTGAGGCTCGTCCGTCTCCGCGAGCTGGGCCACGGCCTGCTCGAAGTACTCCTCGGGCTGGGCCCCGAGGACGAGAAGCCTGCCGCCGAGCACGAAGGCGGGTATCGCGTTGATGCCGTGCCGGTTCGCCTCGCGGGTCGAGGCGACGATCCGGTCCCTGTAGCGGCCGTCGGCGATCACGGCCCCCGCCTCGGCCCGGTCGATCCCCTCGGCGCCGACGAGGTCGAGGAGCACGCCGTCGTCGCCGAGGTCGGCTCCCTCCGACCAGTAGGCGTGCATGAGCCGTCTGTGGACGGGGTCGTGCAGCTCCACGTCCCGGGCGAGCTCGGTGACCTGGAGCGCGTGGAGCGTGTTCGGCATGCGGTCGGGTGGCCCGTACTCGAGCCCGGCCGACTCGATCATGCGCTGCGTGTGCCCGTGGACGCCTGGCCCGTAGCGGCTCTCGAGATCGGACCGAGGAAGGCCGTCGTCCGGGTACTCGGGGTGGAGGAAGAACGGAAGCCAGTCGACCTGGGCGCCGAACCGGCGCTCGAGCCACTCGGCCCTGGCGAGGCCGACGTAGCAGAACGGTCAGGTGTAGTCGCTCCAGATGGCGACGCTCAGATCGGCCATGAGCTCAGGCTAGCTGTGGCACCGAAGAGAAGCGCTCTTGACATATTCCTATATCGGTATATCTTTCCCGCATGGCCCGCGCGGCGACCACGGCAGATGCGTTCAACGCGGTGGCGGAGCCTCGCCGACGGCAGATCCTGGACGTCCTCGCCGGCGGGGAGCGCCCCGTGAACGACCTCGTGGGCCTGCTGGGACTGGCTCAGCCACAGGTGTCCAAGCACCTGCGGGTGCTCAGAGAGGTGGGGGCGGTCGACGTGCGCGAGGAAGGACGGCAGCGGCTGTACCGGCTGAACGGCCTCGCGCTCAAGCCCATCCACGACTGGGTGAAGACCTACGAGCGCTCGTGGTCGGAGCGGTTCGACCAACTCGATCTCGTTCTGGAGGAGCTCAAACAGAAGGAGGCAGACGATGGCAGCAACGAGTAGCGGAACGGCGAAGGTCACGCTTCCCGCCGACGAGCAGATCCTCATCACGCGGGAGTTCGACGCGCCGCGGCACCTCGTGTACGAGGCGTGGACGACGCCGGAGCTCGTCAAGCGTTGGTGGCACGCGAACCGCGGCGAGATGACCGTCGCGGAGATCGATCTGCGCGCCGGCGGCATGTGGCGGTACGTGATGGTGACCCCGGACGGCATGGAGGTCGCCTTCCACGGGGAGTACCGCGAGATCGTCCCGAACGAGCGGCTCGTCTCGACGGAGGTCTACGAGGGCTTCCCCGACGGAGAGGCGGTGGACACGCTGACCCTCACCGAGGTGGCCGGGCGCACGACCCTCGAGATCCTCGTCGAGCACGCGAGCAAGGAGCATCGCGACGCGCACATCGCATCCGGCATGGAGGACGGCATGCAGGACGCCATGGACCTCCTGGAGCAGGTCGCCGTCTCGCATCGCTGAGCCTCGGTTCGTGGGAGGGCCGGCCGGCAGATCTCCCGCTGGCTCTCCCGCTACACGCCCCCCGCCCGGTGCAGCGCCGCATAGATCTCGCGGCCGGTCTTGGCGGGGACGCCGGGAACGCCCTCGAGCTCCTCGGGGCTCGCGGCGAGGAGGCGTTCGGTCGAGCCGAAGTGCCGGATGAGCGCGCGCTTGCGCGCGGGGCCCACGCCCGGGAGCGCGTCGAGGATCGACTCCCGCGCCTTCGCGTCCCGCCGGTGCCGGTGGAACCCGAGCGCGAAGCGGTGGGCCTCGTCCCGGATCCGCTGGAGGAGCTGGAGGCCGGGCGAGTCCCGCTCGAGCACGATCGGGTCGGGCCGGCCGGGGACGAACACCTCCTCCTCGCGCTTGGCGAGGGCGATCACCGCCACCCGCGGGAGGTCGTAGGCCTGCATCGCCGAGAGGGCTGCGGAGAGCTGGCCCTTGCCGCCGTCCACGACGACGAGGTTGGGGACGGCCGCGAACCCCTCGTCGTACCGCTCCTCGGTCACCTGGCGGGCGCGCCCGAAGCGGCGAGACACGACCTCGGCCATCATCGCGAAGTCGTCCTGGCCCTCGACGCCCTTGACGGCGAACTTCCGGTAGTGCGCCTTCTTGGGCACGGCATCCTGGAAGACCACCATCGAGCCGACCGGCGACTCGCCCTGGATCGTCGAGATGTCGAAGCACTCGATGCGGATCGGCAGGCTCTCGAGGTTGAGGCGCTCGCGTAGCTCCTCGAGCGCCTCGATGCGCCGGAGCCGCTTCCGCTCGCGCTGCGCGGCGTCGCCGGCGAGCGCGAGCTCGGCGTTCTGCTGGGCGAGTTCCTGGAGGCGGCGCTTCTCGCCGCGTCGGGCTGGACGGACCTCGACGTTCGAGCCCCGCAGATCGGACAGGTAGCCGGCCAGCGCCGAGGTCGCGCCGGCGTCCGGAGGGACGACGATCAGCGGCGGGATGCTGGGCGCGCCCCCGTAGTACTCGAGGCAGAAGGACTCGAGCAGCTGCGGGACTTCCTCGGCCGCCTCGTTCTCGAGGTAGAAGGTGTGGCGGTCGACGAGGCGCCCGCCGCGCAAGGGGAAGACCTGGACCGCCGCGGTCTCCCCGGCCGCGGCGAGTCCGATGACGTCGACCGTCCCGATCGCCCGCTTGTCCGCCGCCTGACGCTCGGCGAGGTGGCGCACCGCGGTGAGCCGGTTGCGGTACCTGGCCGCCTCCTCGAAGTCCTGGCGCTCGGAGGCCGCCCGCATCTTCTCCTCCAGCTCGCGCAGGACGGGCCTCGTCTCGCCCGAGAGGAACTCGATCACCCGCTCGATGATCACGCGGTAGTCCTCCTTTGAGACGTACCCGACGCAGGGGGCCAGGCACCGCTCGATGTGGTAGTCGAGGCAGGGGATCCCCGAGTGCCGACCCGGCTGCGGGCCCTCGCAGGGGCGGTACGGCAGCACGCGGTTGAGGACGTCGAGGGTCTCGCGAACCTTCTTCGCGGAGGCGTACGGCCCGAAGTAGACGACCCCGCGGCGGTGCCGCTCCCGCGTGAACATGACCCGGGGGAAGTCGTCCTCGACGGTGACCGCGATGTAGGGGTAGCTCTTGTCGTCACGCAAACGGACGTTGAACGTCGGCCGGTAGCGCTTGATGAGGTTCTGCTCGAGGTGGAACGCCTCCACCTCGGTCTGCGTGACGATCACCTCGATCCGCTCGACCCGCTCGATCAGCCTGTCGAGGCCGACGCGCGCGTCGCCGCCGCGGAAGTAGGAGCGCACGCGGGCGCGCAGCGACTTCGCCTTGCCCACGTAGAGGACGGCGTCCTTCGCGTCCCGGAAGAGGTAGACGCCCGGCCACTCCGGGAGCGCCTTCAACTGCTCCTCGATGCGCTCCTCGCGAGCGGTTGCGGCAGCGGTCGCCATGTCCGAGTCAGCCTAGCCGGGCCCGAGCAGGTCGCCTGCCCTCCGCCGGCTTGTGTTTCACGCGCACAAAGTCCCCTCGGCTCTCCGAGCCGGCCCAGCCTTCATTCGAGGCCGTGTGCGTGGAACACAAGCCGGTTACGAGCGCTCGCTGTACCAGGCCCAGGCGCGCTCGAAAAGGGCGTTCACATACGGCTCCTTGCGCTCCCAGTAGTCGCCGTGCGTGGACGTCTCGGCGGCCAGCCTCCGCTTCTCGGCCGCGTAGCTTGCGGCCTCGTCCGGGTGCGCGCGCAGGTAGTCGCGGAACGCGCGATGGCGACGCCAGTGGTCACCCTCGACCTCGACGACGTGGAGATGGTGCCTGCGCCGTCCCGCCTCGCTGCGCCTGAAGAACAGCCGTCCTGGGAGGCCGTTCTCGCCCAGGTACTCGTAGCCGAGCGCCTCGACCGCCGCGACCTGGTCCGCGGTGAGCTCGAGCCGGCGAAGCCCCACCGAGAGGTCGATCACCGGCTTGGCCGCCAGACCCGGCACCGCCGTCGACCCCATGTGCTCGATCGCGACGACGCCCTTGCCCAGCGCCGAGCCGACACGCGCGGCCTCCTCCTCGTACAGCCGGGGCCAGGCCGGGTCGTACGCGACGATCTCGAGCGGCTCGACCAGCACCTCCGCCACCGCCCCCAGCACCTCTCCGGCGCTCTCGCGCAGGACGAGCTCGGCCTCGTCGTCCACCCAGGTCGGCGTCCGGTTGACGACCGCGACCCGGCCGCCCGCCGCCAGCGTCGTCCGCGGCAGGTCGGCGACCGGGTACACCTCGAGCGAGGAGCCGACGACGAGCAGGAGAGCCGCGTCGCCCGCCAAGACGGTCGCCCGCTCCATCGCGCCCTCCGGAAGCAGCTCGTCGAAGAAGACGACGTCCGGCTTGAGGACGGCGCCGCAGGCCGGACAGTGCGGAGCCCCGTTCCCGGCCTCGATCAGGGCCCGCACCTCGACGAGCGGATAGACCGGCCTCGCACGACGGGCACGAGGACGTCCGAATCGATCCGTGCACCTCGACCACGTCCCGCGACCCGGCGCGCTCGTGGAGCAGGTCGATGTTCTGGGTCACGATCGCCCGCACGAGGCCGATGCGCTCGAGCTCGGCGAGCGCCCGGTGCGCGGCGTTCGGCTCCGCCTCCCCGAGCATCGCGAAGCGCGGCGCGTAGAAGCGCCAGACCTTCTCCGGGTCGCGCCGGAAGGCGCCGAGCGTCGCGTACTCCCTGGGGTCGAACTCGGCCCAGATCCCCGTCGGCGAGCGGAAGTCGGGGACGCCGCTCTCGGTGGAGACGCCCGCTCCGGTGAGGACGACGCAGGGTTGGTTGTCGGCGATCAGGGCGGCGAGCCGCTCGGCCGCCTCACGCTGGGGGCCCGCTACTCCCAGCGGCTGCCCTCGGCGGGCGGCGGCGGGGCCCAGAAGACCTCGATCCGGAGCCCGTCAGGATCGAAGACGAAGAACGCGTAGTAGTCCTCCAGGTCGTCGTCGACCTCGGGCGGGAAGTGGATCTCGGCGCCGAACGCGACTGCCCGCTCGTACGCCTCGTCGACCTGCTCGCGACGCTCGACCTCGAAGGCGAGGTGCTCGAGGCCGACGTTGTAGTAGTCGTGCCGGCCGCCGTCCGCCGGACGCAGCCCGAGATTCTGGTCGCCGAAGCGCAGGTAGACGATGTCCTCCGTCCCGCGGTAGCTCTTGAAGAGGACGTCCTCCGTGAGCCCGACCGGGCCGAGCACCTCGAGGTAGAACGCGCGCGAGCGCTCGACGTCGCGGACGCAGAGATCGACGTGCTGGATGGCAGGCGGCGGCATGCGCGGAATCTACAACGCGGCCGACTCGTTGAGAGACGTGATGGACGAGAACGGCCGGGGAAAGATGCTGGACGCGACCTTCGGCGCCGTCTGCAAGACGACGGCGTGCAGCGAGTCGCGCCGGCGCACGCTCGAGGAGATCGTGAACCTCGCCGTCGAGCTCGCCCGCGAGGGCCGCGAGGGCCGGAAGATCGGAACCCTCTTCGTCATCGGAGACGTCGACGAGGTCCTCGAGCAGTCGCGCCCCCTCATCCTCGACCCGCTCTACGGCCACCCCGGCGAGGCTCTCAACGTCACCCTCCCGGAGTTCCGCGAGACCGTGAAGGAGTTCGCGCAGCTCGACGGGGCGTTCGTCCTCGACGACGACGGCACGTTCGTCTCCGCCGGACGCTTCGTCGACGTGGACGTCAACGCGCCGGAGAACTTCCTGCCGGGACTGGGGACGCGCCACGCCGCGGGCGCGTCGATCACGCGCACGACGAGCGCGATCGCGGTCGTCGTCTCGCAGAGCTCCGTCGTCCGCGTCTTCGCGCGCGGGGAGCTCAGGGCCGAGATCATCCCCGAGCTCTTCCTCATGTCCCGCGAGCGGCTCTACACCCGCTCCGCGGAGGTCAGCCAGGTGCCCGAGGCAGGCGTCACGCTCGCGGTCGCCGCGGCGGCTAGAAGGCCTGGCCCCGGACGCACCTCTCGCCTACCGTGAGGGGATCGCGGCAACCCCAACGGAAACGACGATCGAGGAGCGCGCCCGCGCCCTTCTCGAGGCGAACACGCAGACGGCCGAGCTCGACGGCCGGCTGTTCCGGTTCACCGTCCCCAGCGTGCGCGACTACCCGTTCCAGTGGTTCTGGGACTCGTGCTTCCACGCGATCGCCTGGTCGCGCTTCGACCCGGCCCGGGCCGCGGACGAGCTCCGCGGCCTCTTCGCGTTCCAGCAGGAGGACGGCCTCCTCCCCCACGTCGTCTTCTGGAAGGGCGACCTCGTCTCGAGATTGCGCTGGCACCACCTCGAGAGTCGCACGAACGGCCGGATCCCCTTCCATCGCGCGCCGCAGACGACCGCGCAGATGCAACCGCCCGTCGTCGCGCAGGCGGTCGAGCGCGTCGTCGACGCCGGCGCGGGCGATACGTTCCTCGCCGAGGCCCTCCCCCACCTCGAGCGCTACTACCGCTACCTGGCCGCGCTGCGCGATCCCGACGGCGACGACCTGATCTCCGTCATCTCGCAGTTCGAGAGCGGCCTCGACTTCAGCCCCGTGTACGACGAGGCCGTCGGCGTCGGCGATCCGTTGCCGGGGAGACTCCTCGCCCGGACGCGCCTGCCCTCAGCTGCGGAACAAGCTGGCGAACTACGACGTCGACGCCATCTTTCGCCGCTATCGCCACCACCTCGAGGACGTCCTCGTCAACGCGGTCTACGGCCAGGGACTGCGCTCGCTCGCACGGCTCGCCGGGCGAGCCGGCCGAGACGCGACGTCCCGCTGGGCCGAGCGGACGGCCGACCGGGTCACCGAGGCGCTCCTCGACCGCTGCTGGAGCGAGAGGCTCGGGCTCTTCACGAACCTCGCGGGGCCGGACGAGCGCCGCGCCCGCGTGCGGACGATCCACGGCCTGATGCCGCTGATCCTCCCCGACCTTCCCGGAGAGATCGCCGCCCGGCTGGTCGAGCACCTCGACGATCCGCGCACGTTCGCGGCTCCGTACCCGGTCCCCTCGGTCGCCCTCGACGAGCCGTCCTTCATCCACGACCATCGGATCCGCGGCTTCCGCTTCATCTGGCGTGGCCCGTTGTCGCTGAACACCAACTGGTTCCTCGTCCACGGGCTTCGTGGCCACGGCTACGCGGACGTCGCCGACCGGGTCGCCGGCCGCTCGCGCGAGCTCGTCGAGCGCGGGGGCTTCAACGAGTTCTACGATCCGCTGGACGGCAATCCGGTGGGCGCCGAGCGCTTCGGCTGGGCCACCCTCGTCGTCGACCTCTAGGGCGGGAGGAGCGCCCGCCTGCCCGCGGGCGGACGCCCCTTGCCCGCCTTCGACCGTACGCGGGAAGGTGTCACGCGGGCGGGTACGATTGAGCCGTGGCCGCGGAGACTTCGACGCAATACGTCGCGTACACGCTCTACAAGGCCGATCCGGGCTGGCTCAGGCTCCCGATCGAGGAGCGGGCCGCCGCCAAGGACGCGTTCGCGGAGGTGATCGAGGACTGGAGCGAGCGGATGGAGCTCCGCTCGTACAGCCTCGTCGGGGTTCGCCCGGAGGCCGACTTCATGCTCTGGAAGCTCACCGAGCGGTACGACGATCTCCGCGAGCTGGGGACGGCGCTCAACGGCACGCCGCTCGCCGGCTGGCTGACGACCCCGTACTCGTACCTCGCGGCGGCCGAGCCGTCCCAGTACTTCGAGCAGAAGAGCAAGCGCCCACGGAAGGTGATCCCGCGCGGCGCCCCGTACCTCGTCGTCTACCCGTTCGTGAAGAAGCGAGAGTGGTACTCGCTGTCGATGGACGATCGCCGCCGCGCCATGCAGGAGCACGCTGCCGTCGGCAGCCGGTTCGTCACGATCACGAACCACACGACCTACTCGTTCGGGATCGACGACCAGGAGTTCATGACCGCGTTCGAGTGCGAGGCGCCGTCGGACTTCCTCCAGCTCATGAAGACGCTGCGGGAGACCGAGGCGAGCCGCTACACGGAGCGCGACACGCCGATCTTCGTCGGGACGGCCCAGGAGATCCGGGACATCCTCGACTCGCTCGACGGCGCGTCCTCGCGGGTCACGTCCCGCTCCTGAGCCGAGGCGGCGTGACGCGGGCGCGCGCCGCGGCCGGAAGCGCGGTCTTCTTCGTGATCGCGCCGGGCCTCGTCGCCGGCCTGATCCCCTGGCTGCTGACCGGCTGGGAGACGGGCGAACGCGACTGGAGAGTCGTCCGCGCGATCGGCGCGGTCCTGATCGCGACGGGGGCGCTCGTCCTGGTGCAGGCGTTCGCGCGCTTCGTCCGCGAAGGCGTCGGCACTCCCGCCCCGGTCGCCCCGCCGGCGCACCTGGTCGTCGGCGGCCTCTACCGGTTCGTCCGCAACCCGATGTACCTGGCGGTCGAGGCGGTGATCCTCGGCCAGGCGCTCCTGCTGAGCCGGGCCGTCCTGCTCGCGTACGCACTCGCCGTCGGCGCGGCGTTCGCGGCATTCGTCCGCTGGTACGAGGAACCGGCGCTCGGACGCCGGTTCGGAGCCGAGTACGACGAGTACCGGCGGGCCGTTCCGGCCTGGTTGCCACGCCTCCGTCCGTGGGCGCCCGGGGAGCGGACCGAGCCGTAGGCGAGTGGGCGCGACGCTCGCCTTCGCCGAGCAGGCCTAGTAGCCGTACGTGTGCTCGTCGCGCCAGATGCGCCACATGGCGAAGATCCCGCCCACGATCGCGACGATGGCCGCGACCGTCTCGAGCCCGGACGTCGGGAACCAGGGCGAGAACGCCAGGCCGAGCGTGACGAGCGCGAGCGCGGCGCCGCCGTAGAAGACCAGCCTCGAGCGGAGCGACCACATCGAGATCTCCTCGCGCCGCCGCCTCCAGAGCGTGAAGAGGACGTACGCGATCGCGACCATGAAGAGGACCGAGAGGAACTGGAGGACGACCGCGAGCGCCGCGCCCAGCTGCAGCGCCGTGATCACCGCGGCGATCAGCACGAGGATCCCGAACGCGCGAAGGGTCGGGTTGGTCACGTCCCGGTCAGGTAGGCACGGATCGAGAGCGCCGTGGCCACGAGCGCGGCCACCGAGAACCAGGCGAGGCGCTTCGCCGGTACCGGCGGCGCGTAGAACCAGGGCGAGAGCACGGCGAGGAGCGCGAGGCCGCCGTACAGCGGGTGCAGGCGGTCGGGCGACGCGTACCCGTCCGAGAGGAGGAGAAGCCCCACTGCCACCTGCGCGATCACGAGCGCCTGCGCGAGGGCGAGGACGTGGGCGTACACGCGCCCGGGCGTCCGCTTCCGGCGGACGTAGACGAGGCCCCACCCCGCAGCCAGGGCGTTGGCGACGATGACGAAGACGGCGTTCACCGCGTGGAGCGTGACCATGCTCCTCAGCCTACAATCCGGGCCCGGATGGTCGAGGAGGGCACCGCAGCGCCGGATTTCGAGCTGACGAGCGACGCGGGCGAGCCCGTGCGCCTCTCCGCTCTCCGAGGGCGCCCGGTGGTGCTCTACTTCTACCCCAAGGACGACACGCCCGGCTGTACCAAGCAGGCGTGCGGCTTGCGAGACGTGTACGGGGAGATCGAGGAGCGCGGGGCCATCGTCCTCGGAGTCAGCCCGGACACGGAGGCCTCGCACGTGAAGTTCAAGTCGAAGTACGGCCTTCCGTTCACGCTGCTCGCCGATCCCGAGCACGAGGTCGCGGAGCTCTACGGCGTCTGGGTCGAGAAGACGAGCTTCGGGCGAACGTCGAAGGGGATCAAGCGCTCGACCTTCGTGATCGACGCCGACGGCAAGATCGCCAGCGCGATGATCGGCGTGAGCCCGGACGGCCACGCCGAGAAGGTGCTCGCGGCTCTTCCCTAGGAGGCGCGGGAGAGCACGAGCCGGCGGCCCCCGTGCCAGGCGGCCGCGAAGACCAGCACCGCCGCCCCCGCCACGATCAGGAGCGCCTGGGCGCCGACCGCGAAGGACACGGCCTCGCCGGCGCTGATGCCGCTTGCCATCAGGATCGCCGCTCCTGCTCCCACCTGGGTGGCAGCGCCCGCCGGAGCGATCGGGAGAGCGCCCGAGGCGGCCGCCGCGCAGAGGAACAGGAGGGCCATCGGCAGCGAGAGGTGGAAGCCGAGCGCGTTGAGCAGGATGAAGAGGCCGAAGGCGCGGACGAGCCACGAGGCGAGCACGAGGACCCACGCCTGCCACGCGTCGCGAGGGCTGACGACGCGCTCGCCGAGCCAGCGGGCGAGCCGGAAGCGAATGAGCCGGCCGCTGGCCGTGAGTCGCGGCAGGATCCCGATGACGACGGCCGCCCCGAGCCCGGCGAAGGCAACGACGCCCATGGCCGCCCGAACCGCGGCCGAGGCGTCCGCGGTCGCCGCCGCCGTGGAGGCGAGCGGCATCAGCGCCGCCGTGTCGACGAGGCCGAGCATGAAGAGCGACATGCACACCGGGCCGACGCCGGCCCGCCCGCCCGTCGCGCGCCGCACGACCGCGATGCGCACGACGTCGTCGAACCGGCCCGGGAGGGCGACCCCGGTAACCGAGGCCGCGCCGCACGACGCCGCGAGAGCGAGCGGCCGGGGTCGCTCGTGGGGTGCGAAGAGGCGGTGCCAGCCGCAGGCCTTGAAGGCGTACGCGAGCAGGAAGAGGAAGCTCGCCGCCGCGACCAGGCGCAGGTCGGCGCCGGCGAGCGGCCACCCGATCCCGGCGAAGTGGCGGACGGCGAGGACGGAGACCGTGATGGCGACGCCGCCCGTCGCCAGATTCAGGATCAGCTTCCCGCGCGGGGTCCGGCAGAGATCGAGCAGCCCTCTCATCGTGGTTCTCATCGGCTGGGCGAGGAATGCTCTCGACCCGCATTCGGGGTATGGCCGACAACCGAATGGGGTGAAGACAGGCGCTCGGGCCGTTCCCCGTTCGAGGGATTGTACGGACGCCGACGGACTCCTACGGTGGGAAGCGGAAAGGAGTCGCACCATGGCCGAGACTGCACGCCGCGCGGCCGGTCAGCGCTACGAGGTTCACGAGGTTCTCGGGGACGACCCCGGGTTCGACCTCGGGCTCCGCTTCGAGACGGAGGACTTCGGCAGCGCGGTCGACTACGCGTTCGACTACCTCGAGCGCCGCGACCCGCATCGAGAGGGGGTCGTCACGGCACTCGAGATCGTCCGCGTCGCCGACGCCGACCGGGAGACGGTCTGGAGCTACACGCACGCGCTCGCGGTCGGAGAAGCCGACACCACCCGTGTCTTCGGCTTCGACGTCACGCGCTCGTGGAGCCCCCATCGCGTGCCTGACCGAACCCTCGTCGCGCGCCACTGACAACGCTTCGCCCGCCCGGGCCGTCCATCGACCGCGACGGCCCGGGCACCTCATGCGACCGCTGCGAGCTCAGCCCGGCACGAGCGCGCCGCGCGCCTTCTCCGCCGAGACGAGGTTGCCCTTGCTCTCGTAGAGGCTCAGCGCCTCCTTCGCGGCGTCCATCGCCTCGTCGGGACGCTCGGCCGCGGTCAGCACGTCGGCGAGGTCCATGAAGGTGTCGCCCTGCCAGTCGGGGAACTCCGCCGCCGACGTCAGGTCCACGGCCTCCCGAGCGAGGCTCTCGGCCTCGCCGAGCCTTCCCTGCCGGGCGAGCACCTTGGCCTGCGCGGCGCGCAGGCGCACCTGGGTCGTCAGATCGTCGGAGCGAGCCGACCGCTCGGCGAGGCGCGCGAGGCGCTCCGCCTCGTCGTCGCGCCCGACCTCGGAGGCGAGGCGGGCGAGGCTCGCGGCGACGGCCGCGATCGACCCGTTCTCCCCTCTGGCCTCGTATGTCTCGTACGCCGACCGGAGCTCCCGCTCGGCGGCCTTGCGGTCGCCCGCGAGCAGCTCGATGCGCGTGCCGACGGCCGTCAGCCGGGTCAGCCTCGCCTCCTCGCTGAGATCGGCGTAGGTCCGGGCTCCGCGCCGGTGTAGCTCGCGCGCCTCGTCGAAGCGCCCTCTCATCGCGTGCAGGCTGGCCAGCGCCTCGAGCACGCCGGCCTCGGCGTCGCGCTGGCCGACGACCTGGGAGAGGAGATCCTCGCAGCGCTCGATCCCTTCCGGCGCCGGGAGCGAGCCGAACAGGAGCGACGCGGCGAGGAGGCGGACGATCTCGGTCTCCTCCCGAGCCTCCCCGGCGGCGCGGGCATGCTCGAGCGCCCGTTCGAGCGCGAGCCGTCCCGCGTCCCAGCGAAGCGCCCGCACGTCCAGGTACCCGAGGCGGTGCCAGGCCCGCGCGAGCGAGGCCTCGTCCCCCGCCGCCTCGAAGACGGGAATGGCCTGCGTCGCGATCCGCCGGCTCTCCGTCGCGACCTCGTACTCGAGGAGTGGTGTCTTCCCGCAGCGCGGCGAGCTCGAGGCGGGCGCGCAGCTCACTTCGCTCGTCGGAGGCGAGGACCGCCTCGTCGGCCGCTTCGACGAGCACGGCCTCCGCGCGGTCGTGCTCGCCCGCCGCGCACAGCTCCACGCCGAGCCGAGGCAGGAGCTCCAGCCTCGTGCCGTCGCCCTCGCCGAGGAGCGCGCAGGCACGATCGAGCAGGCTCGCGGCTCCGACCGGGTTGCCGCGTGCGCTCGCGCGGCCGGCCGCGGCGGCGAGGTGTCGTGCCGCTCGCCCGGCGAGCTCGCGACTCGCGTCGTCGGGACCTCCGAGCTCCATGCGATAGCCGTAGGCGAGCTCGAGGTGGTAGCCGATCATCTTGTCCTTGTTGGCCACCATGCCCGGGGGCACGTCTTCGAGCCAGTCGGCCAGGCGCTCGTGCGCGGAGGCACGGCGCTCCTTCGGGAGCGAGTGGTACGCGGCCTCCTGGATCAGCGCGTGGCGGAACCGAAAAGCCTTCCCGAACGGCAAAGCGGTTCGACGGGGCTCGAGGAGCTCCCGCTGGATCAGCGCGTCGAGATGACGCTGCAGCGTCGCTGTCCCCTCTGGAGGCACGAGCGCCCGGATCGCCTCGAGCGAGAACGCCCGGCCGATGACCGCGGCGCACTCGAGCACCGTCCGCTCGCCGGGACCGAGGCGGTCTAGGCGGGCGACGAGGAGCGACCGGAGCGTCGGCGGAAGCGAGATGCGAGGGGTCAGGATCCTCTCCCGCTCCGCGGCGAACGCCGCGAGCTGCTCGAGGAAGAGCGGGTTCCCGTCGGCCGCCGCGACGATGCGCGCGCGCTCTGCGGGGTCGAGCACGACGCGGGGCCGGCGCAGGCCCGCGAGGAGCGCGCCGCTCTCCTCCCTCGTGAGCGGAGCGGGCTCGAGGACGCGTGCATTCGCGCGCTCCGTCCAGCCCGGACGATCCGCGAAGGGGTCCTCTCGCGCGAGGCACACGACGAGGGTCGGCGTCTGGCTCGTGTCGACGAGGTGCTCGAGAACGTCGAGGAAGGCCGGCTCGGCCCAGTGCACGTCGTCGAAGATCAGGACGAGCGGGCGTTCCTGCGCGAGCGTCTCGAAGAGCCGCCGCATCGCCCAGCGGATCTCCTCGACGCGATGGAGGGCGTCGGCGAGACCCAGAGCCCCCGCGATACGCGCGGCGATGGCCTCTCCCTGCGCCACGTCCGCGAGAAGCTCGCCGATCTCATCGGGCGTCTGGGCACCGGCCTGGCGGATCACGTCCCGAAACGGCCAGTAGGTGATGGCCTCGCCGTACGGGAGGCAGCCGCCCCTCGAGCACGCGCCCGTCGTCGCCGAGGCCGTCGGCGAGCTCACGCGCGAGGCGCGACTTCCCGATCCCCGCCTCCCCGACCACGGCGACGAACTGCGCCCGCCCCTCGGCCACCGACCGAGCGAACGCGTCGCGGAGGCGTCGACCTCCCGGATCCGGCCGACCAGCGGCGGGTCCGGCGCGGAGCGCGGCGGCGAGGGAAGCGTCTCCACCACCCGCCAGCCCTCGACGAGCTCGGCCTGCACGAGCTCGAGACGCGCCAGGTCCTGCACGAGCCGCCGAGTCGCGTCGCCGACGACGATCTCGCCGACCGGCGCGAGCTCCTTCAGGCGCGCGGCCGTCGAGACGACCGGTCCCGCGACGGCCGTGCCGGTGGCGAGCGCCTCGCCCGTCTCGATCCCGCAGCGTGAGGCGAGCCCCCGCTCTCGGAGCTCGACAGCAGCGTGGACGGCCCGGACCGCGTCGTCCTCGTGGGCCATCGGGTTCCCGAAGACACCCATGACCGTCCCGTCGGGAAGGACCTCCGCACCGGCGCCGTACGGCGCGAGCACGGCGCGCACCGACTCGCCGAGGAGCGCGCTCGCGCTCCGCTCGACCTCGGGGTCGTCGGCCGAGCCCGCCTCGGCCGGGTCCGCGAAGAGGACGGTGACCACGCGTCGCGTCTCTCGCGTCTCGGACGGTCGGGCAGGCGAGCCCGAGCCCAGGAGCCAGTCCTCCTGGGCGAGAATCGCGCGCTCGAGCTCGCGCAGCTCCGGGCTGGGCTCGACGCCCAGCTCCTCCACCAGCGTCTCGCGGGCCTTTCGGTAGGCGGCGAGCGCGTCCCCCTGGCGTCCCGCGCGGTAGAGGGCGAGCATCAGCTGGGCGCGCCGGTGCTCGCGCAGCGGCGCACACGAGACCAGCCGCTCCAGCTCGCCGACGAGCTCGGCGTCGCGCCCGAGCGCCAGCTCGGCCTCGATCCGCTCCTCCTCGGCCAGCAGGCGAAGCTCTTGCGAGCCGGGCGATCTCCGCCTGCGCGAACGGCTCGTAGGTGAAGTCGTGCAGCGCCGCGCCCGCGCCAGAGAGCGAGCGCATCGCCGAGGCGGCCCGAGGCACGCTCGGCATCGCCCGAGGCGAGGGCCTCACGCCCCTCCTCGCGCAGGCGCTCGAAGCGCGCGGCGTCGAGCTCCTCGTCCTGCACGTCGACCGTGTAGCCGGATGCCTGCGTGACGAAGCGGTCGTTCCCGACGACCTTGCGGAGGTTCGAGACCAGCACCTGCACCATGTGCCGGGCGGTCTGCGGTGGAGCCTCCCCCCACAGCTCGTCGACGGCGCGATCGACGGAAACGGCCTCGCCGCGGTTCACGAGGAGAAGCGCGAGCAGGGCCCGGGGCCGGTCACCCCCGAGGGGAAGCGGCTCGCCCCTGCACCTCACCTCCAGCGGGCCCAGGAGGCGGAACTCGAGCGGCCCGGAGGCGAGATCCGTGGTTCCGGGAGCCTCGGACGAGGGTCCACGCGCGGTCATTGAGCCGATTTTGAACCGGAGGGACTAGCTTGGCAACGATTCGCACGAATGGGATGCTCCCACGAGGAGCCCTGGCGAGGGGAGGAGCCGTGCCGAAGATCGCGACAACCGTTGCCACATGCCTCACCGGAATCCTGCTCGCGCTCACCGTCGCCGCCTGCATGGGCGACGGGAACGAGGCCGAAGACGGCGCGACTTCGACCGGCAAGAAGGGCCCCGCGCCCGCTCAGCCTCCCTCGGACTTCGCGGCGGACCCCGCGGCGCTCAGCGTCGCGCTCAGCTGGACGGCGCCGGCCGAGGGCCCGGACATCGAGCGCTACGCGATCTACCGGGACGGCCATTGGCTCACCTCACTGGCCGGCTCGGAGACGAGCTACTCCGACGACGGAGTGCTGCCGGGCAAGGAGTACTCCTACGAGATCGAGGCCCGGGCAAAGGAGACCGTCGCGCCGCGAGTCTCCGTGAGCGCCGAGACGCCAGTGCCGTCATTGCGCGCAGCCCGTCTCGCTGGGTTCTTCAACGTCAGGACCCGGATCACGAGCCAGACCGGGTACGGCGACTACGACGCGCCCATATTTGGCTGGAAGTTCACGCCGTCGTGCAAGGAGGGCGCCTGCGACGTCCGCTGGAGCGACCTGCACACGAAGCGCATCCACGGGAAGCTCGAGCGGCACGGCGCCCGCTATCGCGGCTCGTACACGGGCGACTTCTACATGGAGTGCTCGGGCGCGCAGGCGACGACGTCGCTCGAGATCGACCTGAAGGTCGTCAAGGCCCGAGCCGTCGGCGGCGAATGGCGTGCGACCCGCGTCGTCGGGACGATCGACCAGAGCGAGGCGGCGCAGCTCGGCTGCGGCTCGTCTGCGGCCGAGCTCGACATTCGCGCCCGCCTGAGCGAGTAGGCCTTGAGCCGATTTTGAGCGGCCGGACGTAGCGTCGCGGCGAGATGGGAGACAGCAGCATGAGAGGAGGAGCCATGCGCGCACGTCTGCTGCTCGCCGCGCTCGCGGCGGCAGTCATCGCGACCCCGGCCGCCTGGGCGCGACTCGCGGAGCAGGCGGTCATCGTCGGCCCCCGCAACCAGAACAACGTCGCGGCGGACTGGAACGGGACGGATGAGGTGATCGGCTGGGGACAGAGCCGTCCCGGGCACCCAAAGGCCTACGACGCGTGGGTACGGGTCGGTACCGGGCCGCCGATCAAGCTGAACGTCGGCGCCCAGGGGTGGATGGGGGGCATCGACTACCCACTGGTCGCCTACCAGCGATTCCAGAATGGTCGCGGGGACATCTCTCTGTACGACCTCTCGAACGGAAGCCGTCCGGCCACGCCTGACGGTGTCAACACCGGAAAGTACGAATGGCACCCGTCGATCTCGGGCGACTGGCTGCTCTTCGGTCGCGCCGACAGGCGGTTTACGGCCATCGTCCTTCACAACATGGTCACCGGAGAGGAGCGAGTCCTCGACAGGGGCAACTGGCGCCGTCTGTACCTGCAGCCCGATCGCGTGAACGGCAACTGGGCGACGTACACGCGCTGCCAGCGCACCTGCAACGTCATCCGGTACGACATCGGCGCGGCGACGAAGACGACGCTGCCACGGCGCGGGACCCGCTTTTCGCGCTTCCAGTACAGCTCGTCGGTCACGTCCGCCGGCATCGTCTACCTTGTCCGCTCGGGCATCGCGTGCGGCCGGAGCGTGAAGATCGTCCGCTTCTTCGGGCCGGGCGATCCGCCGACCGGCACCGTCCTCGCGAGCCTGGCGAGGGGCAAGGACACGTACGGCTTCTACAGCTACGCCCGCGAGAATGCCGACGGAAGCGTCGACCTCTTCTACGACCGGGCGCACTGCCGCACGGGCAAGACGGACATCTACAAGGTGACGGACCCCGCGCCGGGGCCGTGATCGTCCGAGACGCGTGTCGCAGAGCCGGGCTCCGGTGCGCCTCCCAGGGGCCACCGGGGCCCGGCCGGCCGAGAAGCGGCGGGGTCAGGCTCCAGCGTCACCGACCAGGACCGAAGGGCGGACGACTGTCCACATGAAGGCTCGGGGCATGGAAAGGCTGTTCCCAGGCGAGCAACTTTCAACAAGTCCTTCGAGGACAAGAAACGTCCGGTGCGATCTTGGGCTACACATCGTCCGACTCGTAGAGCGAGTCCGGCCTCGCGGCTAGAATGGGAGCCGTGACCGCTCGAGAGGACATCGCGGTCGTCGCAGGTCAGCTGGCCGCCCTCACTCACAACGTGAAGGAGCTGGCCGATCAACTCAAGGAGCTTCGGGAGCGCGCTGAGGGCGATCGAGAGCGCATGGACACCCAGCAAGAGCGCATTGACCTCGCGGCACGCGAACTAACCGATGTCAGTGAGCGTCTACAAGCAGCTGCGAACGCGCTCCGAGAGTCAATCTGATCACGGCGACCATCGACGTCGGCTCCGGGCGAGACGCGCCGCCCTCATTCTCCAGGTGTCCTCTGCGGGTCGCGGGCCTCCGGCAGTCATCCTGGCAGTTAACGCGTGACGATACCGGCGCTGGTCGGAGCCGAACAGAAAGGGTGGGGCGTGGCGAGAGTCGAGATCGGGGGGCGGCGACAAGGTCAGGACGTATGGGCGAGGTGGATAGATGGGCGCGTGCAAGGCGACCGAGAACTCCTCCGCGTCGCTGGTCTCGACCCAGGCACCCGCTTCGAGAATCCACACGCGTTTGCGGAGCTTGTCGAGGGATTCTTGGACGAGGGAACGGCCACCGTCGTGCTTGACGTCCCCCCGAAGCCGGCCTGACACTGGGCCCTTCGCGCCGGAGGCAGGCGATCGGGCTCCGCGTTTGGCAGGCGCGACGGAACGCCGAGGTTAGAGCGCACCGGCAGGAATCAACAGCGGAGCCAGAGCCGCCTTCGGTCAAGTACGGGTCCACTAGGCCGCCTGCCGGTGTCTGCACCCGGTGGCCCCGGACAAGCCGCCTGGGCGGCGGCGCCCAATGTAAAGGGCCGAGGCGCGGGCCTCAATCAGCGCGGGCGGAACCGCACCCGCGCGCCGGCCTAGGGGTGAGGCGACGACGAGGCGGCGAGCTCGCCTAGATGGCTTTCTCGGCCGGGTCTGAGCCGGACTCGAGCGCCTCGGTACTTGCCCGCAGCGCGAATCAGCGTCGGTTCGGATGAGGAATGCGCAGCCACGCGGCATCGTGGAGATCGAGCCCCGTCGTGAACATTCTTTTCGTTCTCAACGATCCGCCGTACGGGACGGAGCGCTGCTACAACGCGCTTCGTCTCGCGCGGACGCTCGCCAAGCGTGAGGATGTTTCAGTCCGCATCTTCCTCATGGCCGACGCGGTCGGTTGCGCGACGGTGGGGCAGGTCTTGCCCAACGGCTACTACAACCTGGAGCGCATGCTCAAGTCGGCGATTCAGCGCGGCGCCGGCGTGGGTCTCTGTAGCACATGCATGGACGCTCGCGGGATCGGTGAGGGTCATCTGCTCGAGGGCGCGCATCGCTCGACGATCGATGAGCTGACTGACTGGACGGTGTGGGCCGACAAGGTCTTGACGTTTTGATCGGCGGCGCGGGCGAGAACGTCGGCGGTCGCATGAGCGGCGCCTAGCAGCGGCCTTCAGCGCAGCCCTCTCCTGAAGGCCGCTAGTCGTCGCTCAGGGCGATGACGTCATCGGGCACGGGCTTCGAACCAGACTTGCGACCAGCGGCGCTTGGGGCTGGGCTGGGTGCGTGAGGCCGCGGCGCCCTTCCTCGCACCGGCGCTTCGAGCGGCGGGGGTCGAGCACCGGCGCGTCTACGACTGCCGACACACGTTCGCGTCCTGGGCGATCGCGGGCGGCGACCAGCTCTTTTACCTGGCGAGGATCATGGGAACGAGCGTGGCGCAGATCGACGCCACCTACGGCCACCTGCTACCCGACTCGGAGGACTACCTGCGCGGCCTGCTCGACGCCTATGACGACGTGTACGGACTGAGCGCGGACGAGGCGGGCCGCTGAGGGCCACGAATCCCTGCTCAGGAGCCTGATGCGGATGAGAGGACTTGAACCTCCACGGGCTTGCGCCCACACGGACCTGAACCGTGCGCGTCTACCAATTCCGCCACATCCGCGCGGACAGCAAGTGTAGCCCGTGACCTTCTAGCGACGAGGGCGGTCTTCGTGCTCCTCGATGACCGGCAGGTCGGCGAGGTCGCGCTCGACGCTCTTCACGAAGTCGTCGTCCTCGGGCCGGTCCTCGCCCTGGACGAGTGTGAGACGCTCCTTGCGCCGCCGTCGGGAGCGACGCGCCCAGGCCGGGCTCCCGACGCGCTCGCTCAGGCGAGGCCACTCCGCCCCGATGACGAGGAGGACCGTGGCGACCAGCAAGGCAATCGCGATCCAGCCCACCAATCCCTCATTGTAGTCCCGGCTCTAAGGCCAGGGAGGGTCCCGTCCGATAGAGGAGCCATGCCGTGGGACGTGCCGCTTCCCTTCGCGCTCATGACCTTCCTCGCCTGGGCGATCGTCGCGAGGGCGGTGCTCGTGTTCGTGCAGATTCTCCCGCCGACGTGCGGGACCTGCAACAAGAAGCTCGAGCGCCGCTACCTCGGCGAGCCGGTGTGCCGCTGCGGCCACTAGCCGCGCGTCTGTCGCATCGTCCTGCCTGAGTAAGATCGCGCCCAGATGGCCGAGGCCTTCTTCTGGGGGCTGCTTGCCGCGTCCTCGCTGATGATCGGCGGACTGCTCGCCCTCGAGATTCGCATCCCCGAGCGGGCGCTCGGCCTCATCATGGCCTTCGGCGCCGGCGTTCTCATCAGCGCCGTCGCCTTCGAGCTCGTCGAGGAGGCGTTCGAGACCTCGAGCGGCGGCCTCGAGGTGGCGTCCGGCCTCCTTGCCGGCGCGCTCACCTTCTACGTCGGGGACGTCCTCATCGACCGGATGGGAGGGAGCGAGCGCAAACGCATGAGCGGCGGTCAGGGGTCGGGCTCGGCGCTGGCGATCGTGCTCGGGATCGTGCTCGACGGCATCCCGGAGTCGATCGTGCTCGGGCTCTCCATTCTCACCGGAGGAAGCGTCAGCATCGCGTTCCTCGCCGCCGTCTTCCTCTCGAACCTGCCCGAGGCGATCGCCGCCACGACAGGGCTCAGCGCCGGTGGGTGGGCGCGGGCGCGCATCCTCGGGCTCTGGGCTCTCGTCATGCTCGTGAGCGGGCTCGCCTCGCTGGCCGGCTACGCGCTCTTCGACACCGCCTCGCCTCGGGTGCTGTCGTTCGTCCTCGCGTTCGCCGGCGGCGCGGTGCTCACCATGCTGGCGGACACGATGATGCCCGAGGCCTACGAGCACGGCGGCAGGTTCGTCGGCGTCGTCACGACCATCGGCTTCGGGACGGCGTTCGCCCTCTCGGCCCTCGAGTGACGGCGCCCCGCTAGCCGACCAGCGTGCGCACGGCCCGCGCGAGGACGCGGGCGCCCAGCTCGCAGTGCGCGGCGTCCGTGAACTCCTCGGGCGAATGGCTGATGCCCCGGTGGCTGGGGACGAACAGCATCCCCACCGGGACGTGGTGCGCCAGCACCATGCCGTCGTGGCCCGCGCCGCTCGGGAGCGAGAGCGTGGAAGCGCCCTCCTCGCGCGCCGCCGTCTCGAGCGCCTCGCGGAGGCCCTCGTCGAGCGCCACGGGGCGCTTGCGGTGGGTCTCGCGGAGCTCGAGGCCGAGCTCCTCGTCGGCGGCGATGCGCTCGAGGGTCTCCCGGACGAAGGGCGTGAGGCGATCGAACCCCTCCGCGGTCGGCGAGCGCACGTCGATGGTGATCTCGGCGGCGCCGGGGACGACGTTGAACCCTCCCGGCTCGACGGCGATCACGCCGACGTTGGCGGTCATGTCGTCGCGCGCGTTCGCCTCCTCCCGCAAGGCGAGCACGGCGCGCGCCGCGCCGGCGAGCGCGTCGCGGCGGAGCTCCATCGGCGTCGTCCCGGCGTGGTTCGCCTCGCCGACGAACCGCGCGCGGAATCCGAGCATGCCCGTGATCGCGGTCACGATCCCCACGTCCGCGCCGCTCCGCTCCAGCACGGGCCCCTGCTCGATGTGGAGCTCGAGGTAGGCGCCCACCCCGTCGACGCGGCGCGCCTCCGCGAGCCGCGCGAAGTCGAATCCCGCCGCCGCCATCGCATCGCCGACCCCGCGGGAGGCCCAGTCCTCCAGGTCGCAGTCGCCGCAGAAAGCGCGGCTTCCCAGCATCCCCGTCTGGAAGCGGGAGCCCTCCTCGTCGTTGAAGGAGACGACCCAGACGGGACGGCTCGGCTCCACATTGTCGGCCTTCAGCCGGCGCACGACGTCGAGGGCCGCGAGCACGCCGAGCGCGCCGTCGTAGCGGCCGCCGGAGGGCACCGTGTCGAGGTGGGAGCCGAGGAGGAGCGCCATGCCCTCGCCCGCGTGCCAGCGGCCGATGACGTTGCCGGCCGGGTCGAGCTCCACCTCCAGCCCGAGCTCGCCGAGCCGCTCCATCAGCCAGTCGTTCGCCGTGGCGAGCTCCGGCGTCCACGCGAAGCGGCTGACACCGCCGTGCTCGTCGGCCCCGATCCGCGCGGCGGCCTCGAGATCAGCCGTCAACGATCGCACGGCGCTTCCTGAGCCAGCGGTACCCCTCGATCGCGCCCGTGACGACGAGCGCGCCGACGAACGCGAGAAGGAATCCCTTGAGCGGCTGCTCCTCGAACGTGCTCCCCCCCACGTAGCCGAGCATGGCCGCGTACGTCGCCCAGACGAGCCCGGCGACGATGTCGAACATGAGGAAGCGGTGCCACGGCATCTCGAGCATGCCGCACGAGAGCGTCACGGCAGTGCGCCCTCCGGGGATGAAGCGCCCGATGATGATCAGGTAGCCGCCGCGCTCCTCGACCTGCTTGTGCGCCCACTCGACCTGCTTGTGGCGCTCGCCCTTGAAGAACCGCTCGACCAGCCGGTGTCCGACCGTTCGGCCGATCCAGTACGAGACGTTGTCGCCGACGATCGCCCCGCAGGCGGCGAAGACGATCACGAGCACGAGCATGAGGTCGCCGCTCGACGCGAGCACGCCGGCGAGGATGATCGACGTCTCGCTGGGGACGAGCGGGATGAGGACGTCGAGCGCCGAGACCGCGAACAGGAACACGTACGTCCACGGCGAGCCCGAGACGAGGTCGGTCAGGGACTCGAACACCGTGACGACAGGCTAGTGCGCCCGGAGGACTAGTGCGCGTGCTCGTCGGGGAGGCCGAAGCGACGCGCCGTCCCCTCCTCGGAGTCGAACTGGACGAGAACGGCCTCCTCGTCGCCCACGACCCAGGCGTCGTGCCCGGGCACGATCGTGACCACCGAGGGGGCGACGTAGTCGAATGCGCACCCGTCCGCGTACTCGCCCGCGATGCGCCCGCGCGCGAGGAAGCCGATGTGCGCGTGCATGCAGAGCTCGGTCCTCACCGTCGGGCGCATGTGGGTGGACCAGCGGAAGCCCGGCGGGTAGACGGCACGCTTCACGCGCCCGTTCCCGACGCCGACGATGTCGACGACGACACCGCCCACCTCCTGGCGCTCGGCTCCCTCGATCGGCTCGGTGAGCGGATCCACGGGCGTTAGCTTAGATCGTCGAGCAGGAACTGGGTCCCGGTGGCGACGGGCCGGTAGCCGAGGCTCTCGTTCAGGGCCAGCATGCCGAGGTTCGTGCCGTCGGTCGACGTGAGGATCGCGTCGTACCCGTTCTCCCGCGCCCACGCGATCGTGGCGAGCTTCGCCAGGCGCGCGAGCCCGCGCCGACGGAGGTCCGCTCTGGTCCCGGTCATCTCGTTCGCCGCGACGCGGTGGCCGGGGTCGACGTGCAGGAAGGCATAGGCGACCGGCTCGTCGCCGGCGAGGAGGACGAAGCTGCCCTCTCGCGTCAGCTGCGGGTGGGCGAACGTCTCCTCGACCCAGTCCTCGGGACGGAAGTCGTCGATCGCGTGCGTCGCGGGCACGTCGGCCGTGGCCGCGGAGTCGAGCCCGTAGAGGGCGTCCGCCCGGTCGGCGACGGCCGCGAGCGGGACGAGCCTGAAGCCCTCCGCCTCCTTCGCCGCGCGGAGGCCCTCCAGGCCCGAGAGGTCGGCCCCGGCCAGGTCGAGCCGGAGCACGCGCTCGACGCGAACCGGGCGGAACCGTCTCGCCTGGAGAAACCGCGAGCCCGGAGTCTCCCTCCGACCAGGACTCCACCGACCGCGCTCCGGCCGCCGCGACGTGCCCGAGCCCTGCTGCGAAGAGCGCTCCCCCGAGCCCGCGCCGGCGGTGCTCCGGGGAGACGAACGCCCAGACCTCCGCCACGTCCTCGGCGCGCGTGAACCACTGGCGGCGGACGCGGGACCACCCCACGACCCGGTCATCCGCGACCGCGACCCAGCACCGCGCGAGCGCCCGCTCGGGTTGGCTGGCGAGCCAGTGGCGCACGCCGTCGGCGGTGAGCGCGTGCGGGACGTCGTCCTCGTTCAGGAGCGCGGCGACCCCCTCGCCGTCCTCGGCCACGAACGGGCGGATCACCCGATGCGCTCCGCGGCAAAGGGCCCCGGGTCGCCGGCCGCCAGGCGCCGCGCGAGCCCGGGGGCCGTGACCATCCCGATCGAGGAGAGGCCGCCGATCACGTCGAGGCCGGCGACGTCGCCCGCCGGCCCGACGACGGGGAGCCCGTCCGGCGTCAGCGCCCGCCGCCCCGACCAGGACGCCACGACCGGGACGCCCTCCAGATGGGGCGCGACGCGCACGGCCCGCCGGGCGAGGAGGCGAACGGTGTCCGGCCCCTCGGGCTCCTCGCGGAGCGAGCGCGCGAGCGACGTGCCGATCAGGCAGTGCCCGGCCGGCCGGCCGCCGAGCAGGAGAGAGACGAACGCGCCGTCGTCGGCGCGCCCCGCCGCGACGTCTCCGAGGGTCGGATCGCCGAAGGCCGGCCCCATCTCCTCCTGCTCAGGCCAGGCCGCCTGCTCGATCGCGTACGGAGGCGGGGGATCGACCCTCCCCGTCTCGAGGAGCCAGCCGCGCGTCGAGGAGACCGGCAGGTCGGCGCCCGCGCTCCGGAGCAGGAAGCGCAGCCGCGGCCCGGTCGCGACGACGACCCGGGCGCACCGAAGGACGCCTCCGTCGGTCACCACGCCCGCGACCCGCCCGCCCGCGACGAGGATTCGCTTCGCCTCGCAGGCGAGCACGAGGCGTACGCCCTCGCGCCGAGCGGCTTCCGCGGCGGCGGTCGTCGTGCTCATCGCGTCGAGCGTGTAGCCGCCGTCCACGAGGAACCCGCCGGCGAGGTCGTCGGCGAGCCAGGGATCTCCGCGGAGGTCGACCTCCGTGCCGCCGACGGCCTCCGCGTAGGCGCGGGCGTGGTCGAGCTCGTCCACCTCGGCCGCGAGGAGCAGCATCGGCCAGGCGCGGAGGTCGAGCGGGACCGGGCCCTCCTCGTCGAGCGCCGCGTACCAGCCGATCGCCTCCTCGAGGAGCTCGTTGATCCACGGAGCCGGCTGGCGGAAGAGGAAGCCGCCGTTCCGCCCGGAGGCCCCGGCGCCGATGCCGCCGCGGTCGAGGAGGACGACGTCGGCCCCGGACTCCGCGAGAGCGCGCGCCACGGCGCAGCCGGCGATGCCGGCTCCGACGACGGCGACGTCCGCGGTGCCTAGGTCTCGGCCGACTCGGCGCTCCCCGACCGGCGCTTGCGCCAGAACACCATCGCGCCGAGCGTGGCGGCGGCAGCGGCGGTCGCGGCGGCGATGATCTTCTTGTTCTTCTGGCTCTTCGGCTGCCGGCGAAGCTTCCACTTCGCAACGGGCTTGGCGACCATGTAGGTCGTGTAGCCGATCGCTGCCTTGCGCTTGTTCACCATGGTCCTCCTCTCTCCTCGTCTCGATTCAGGCGCTTGCATGTGTCCGCTTGCGGTTCGGAACGTGGATGGCGCGGCCGAGCGCGACGAGCCCGGCCTCCTTGATCGCCTCCGACAGGGTCGGGTGGGCGGTCATCCCGTCGGCGATCGTCTCGACGGTCGCCTCCGCGTCCAGCGCGACGACGCCCACCTCGATCAGGTCGGTCACGTGCGGGCCGACCATGACGAGCCCGAGCTGCTCGCCGTACCTGGACTCGTGGATCGACTTGACCCAGCCGACGGTCTCGTTCTGCATCATCGCCCGGCCGTTGACCGAGAACGGGAACCTCCCGGTCACGACCTCGTCGCCGTACTGCTCGCGCGCCTCGCGCTCCGTGAGGCCGACGCCGGCGATCTCCGGGTCCGTGTAGATCGGCCGCGGGACGCCGCGGTTGTCGACGACGGCGTCGTGCCCCATCGCGTTCTCGGCCGCAACCTCGCCCTCGCGGAAGGCCGTGTGCGCGAGCTGCCAGTAGCCGGCGCAGTCGCCCACGGCATAGATGTGCGGCACCGTCGTGCGCCGGTGCTCGTCGGCGGCGATCCCCTTCCTCGGGTCGAGCTCGACGCCGATCTCCTCGAGGCCGAGGTCCTGCGTGACCGGGCCGCGCCCGGTGGCGACGAGCATGAGATCGCACTCGACCGTCTCGCCGCCGAAGTGCACGCGCAGCCCGTCCCCGGTCTCCTCGATGCGGTCGCACTGCGACTCGAGGTGAACCGCGATCCCACGCTTCTTGAACTGCTTCGCGAGCTCCTTGGCCGCGTCCTCGTCCTCCATCGGGATGAGGGTCGGGAGCATCTCGACGATCGTCACCTCGCTCCCGAAGCGCTGGAAGATCGAGGCGAACTCGCAGCCGATGATGCCGCCGCCGAGGATCACGAGCCGCCTCGGCACCTCGGTCTGGGCCAGGAGCCGTTCCGAGTCGACGCAGCGGGACGAGTCGATCCCGTCGATCGGCGGCCGCAGCGGGTAGGAGCCGGTGGCGACGATCGCGTTTCGGAAGGACACGTCCTCCCCGCCTTCGACCGCGATCGTGTTCGCGTCCTTGAAGCGCCCCGTGCCCGGCACCCACTCGACGCCGTTTGCCTTGAAGAGCGTCGCGACGCCAGAGGTGAGCTGGCCGACGATTGCCGCCTTCCACTCGTTCGCGCGCTCGAAGTCGAGCTGGGGAGCGCCCACGTTCACCCCGAGCTTGGCGAACGTCTCCTCCGCCTCCTTGATCGCGAACGCGGTCTGCACCCAGGCCTTCGTCGGTATGCACCCGATGCGCAGGCAGGTGCCTCCGAGCTCCGGCTCCTTCTCGATGCAGACCGTCCTCGCGCCGAGCTGCGCAGCCCGGATCGCGGCCGTGTACCCCCCTGGGCCACCGCCGAGGACGGCGACGTCACATTCCATGGTCCGGCCCTTCCCTTCGCGTTCGCGTTCTCACCGCGATCCTATCCGTGCGCGCCGGGTCAGGCTCTTCAGGGCTTCTTAAAGACGGGAGGGCGGCCCCTGTGCCGCCCTCGCCGTGACCCGGGGTTCAGACCGGATTCGCCTGAGGAAACGGCAGAACGGGCCGCAACCGTGATCCCTCGAACGGGGACGCGTGCGCGGGCTCGACTACAGCTCCTGCGAGAACTGGAGCCGGTTCCCGTCGAGGTCGAAGACGTCGAGCAGGCGGATCGTCCCCGGGATCTCGAGCACGGTGCCGACCTGGACGCCCGCCTCGCGGAGGCGGTCGGCCTCCGCCTTCACGTCCTCGACGTCGAGCGTGAGGATCGTCTCTCCCTCCTCCGGCTCGCCCTCGGCGAGCGCGACCTCGGCGCCTCCGCGCACGAGCCGCGCCCAGCGGTCGTCGTCGTCGACGTAGGCCTCGTCGAACCCGAGCGTCTCCCGGTAGAAGGCGAGCGCCGCATCGAGATCCCTGACGCGGTACCAGACGCTCACCGGCGGCCGGACACTAGAGCGCCAGGCCGGGCTCTTCGAGGAACTGCTTGACGGTCCGGAGGAACTCGGCTGCGGTGGCGCCGTCCACGGACCGGTGGTCGCAGGTGAGCGTCAACTCCATCACCGCCCGGGCCACGAGCTCCCCGTCGCGCACGACGGCGCGCTCCTCGATCGCCCCGACGGCGAGGATCGCGGCCTGCGGTGGGTTGAGGACGGCGACGAAGCGGTCGACGCCGTACATGCCGAGGTTCGAGATCGTGAACGTGCCGCCCTCGAGGTCCTCCTGCCGCAGGGTGCCCGCGCGCGTCCGCGAGACGATGTCCGCGCGCTCGCCGGCGAGCTGGGGGATCGTCTTCGCCTCGCAGCTGCGAAGCACCGGAACGAGCAGGCCGTTCTCGACGGCGACCGCGATGCCGATGTTCGCGGTCGGCTGGAGCTGGATCTCCTCGCCGGCGAAGAGCGCGTTCACCGCCCGGTGCCGCATGAGCGCGACGGCGCAGACCTTCGTGAGGATGTCCGAGTACGTGGGGCGCGTCTCGCCCTCGCCGGTTCGCGCCACGAGCGCCTCGCGGAGCCGGATCGCGGCCGTCATGTCGGCCGAGACCGCGATCTGGAAGGCAGGCGCCTCCCACGCCTCCGTCATGCGACGCGCGATCGCCTTCCGGATGCCCCTGAGCGGCACGACCTCGACCTCGCCGGCCGCGAGCGGCCGGAGCAGCGGGAGCGGCCTGCGGCGCCCGCTCGGCTCGCTCGACGTCCTCGGCGACGATGCGCCCTTCCGGCCCGGTGCCCGTGACCGCCGCGAGGTCGATCCCCCGCTCCCGCGCGATGCGGCGCGCGAGCGGCGATGCCTTCACGCGGCCGCCGTCGGCGCTCGGGGAGGGTTCCATCTCCGGAGCTTCCGGCGCCGCCGGTTCCTCGGCGACGGGCTCGGGCGCCGGCTTCGCCGCGGCGGCCTCGGGCTCCGGGGCGGTGACCTCGACCTCCTCGCCCTCCTCGCCGATGACCGCGATCGCGCGGCCGACCTCGATCTCGTCGCCCTCGCCGGCGAGGATCTTCAGCAGGACGCCGGAGGCGTCGGACTCGACCTCCTGCGTCACCTTCTCCGTGTCGAGCTCGTAGAGGGGCTCACCGCGCTCGACCCGCTCGCCCTCGGACTTGAGCCACTTCACGATCGTCCCGGACTCCATGCCCTGGCCGAGGCGAGGGAGCGTGACCTGGCTCGACACCGCGGCGGCCTAGCCCTTTCCGACGGTTCGCTTGACGGCCGCGAGCACGTCCTCCGCGTGCGGCACGACGTACTCCTCCATCACGGGCGCGAAGGGGACGGGCGTGAAGGTCGAGCCCACGCGCTCGATCGGGGCGTCCAGGTAGTCGAAGGCCTGGTACTGGACGAGCGCCGCGACCTCGGCGCCGAAGCCCATGCGGACGACCGCCTCGTGGGCGACGACGCAGCGGCTCGTCTTCTTCACCGAGGCGACGATCGTCTCCTCGTCGAGCGGGAGGAGCGTCCGCGGGTCGACGACCTCGACGGAGATCCCGGCATCCTCGGCCTCGTCCGCCGCCGTCAGCGCCTCGTGCACGAGCCGGCCCGTGGCAACGATCGTGACGTCATCGCCCTCGCGGTGCACGCGGGCCTTCGCGAAGTCGATCCCGTCGATCTCGGCGGGGACGTCGCCCTTGAGGTTGTAGAGCGTGCGGTGCTCGAAGAAGACGACCGGGTTGTCGTCGTAGATCGCCGTCCAGAGGAGGCCGCGGACGTCCTCGGGCGTCGAGGCGAACACGACCTTGAGCCCGGGGACGTGCACGAACCAGGCCTCCACCTGCTGCGCGTGCTGGGCGCCCGGCGACCAGCCGGCGCCTCCCTGCGTCCTGATCGTCAGCGGCACCTTGACCTGGCCCCCGGACATGTACCGGTGCTTGGCCGCCTGCTGGACGAGCTGCTCCATCGCCAGCGTCATGAAGTCCTGGTACATGATCTCGACGATCGGGCGCATGCCCGAGACCGCTGCGCCGATCCCCGCCCCGACGATGGCCATCTCCGAGATCGGGGTGTTCCGGACGCGCTCGGGCCCGAACTCGTCGAGCATCCCCTGTGTCACGCCCATCGAGCCGCCCATCTCGGCGATGTCCTCGCCCATGATGAAGACGTCGTCGTCGCGCCGCATCGCCTCGCTCATCGCGTCGCGGATCGCTTCCCGGTAGGTCAGCGTGGGCATCTACGCGTAGACGTTCTTGAGAGCGTCCTCGGGCTTCGGGTCGGTGCCGCCCTTGGCGAACTCGACGGAGTCCTCCGCGATGCGCGTGGCCTCGCGGTCCATCTCGTCCCACTCCTCGTCGGAGAGCTCGAGGCGCGCGCGCAGGAGCTCGATCGGGTCCCGCGTCTTGCGCAGCTCGAGGATCTCCTCCTTCGGCCGGTAGACCTGCGGGTCGCCGACGTAGTGGCCCGAGAGCCGGACGCAGTCGGCGACGACGAAGACCGGCCCGCGTCCCTCCCGCGCGTGCCGGATCGCCTTCCTCGCGGTCTCGTACACGGCCTCGACGTCCTGGCCGTCGACGGCCATCGCGGCCATGCCGTAGGCGTCCGCGCGCTTCGTCAGATCCTCGATGGGCAGGTGCTGGGAGGCGGGGGTCGACTCCGCGTAGCGGTTCTGCTCGCAGACGAACACCGCCGGGACCATCCAGAGCTGCGCCAGGTTGAGCGACTCGTGGAACGTGCCGATGTTCGTCGCGCCGTCGCCGAAGAACGCGACCGCGACGCGCGGCTCCCCGCGCATCTTGAACGCGAGCGCGGCGCCCACGATCCCCGGCAGCCCGCCGCCGACGACCGCGTTCGCGCCGAGGTTGCCCCGCTCGAAGTCGTAGAGGTGCATCGAGCCGCCGTAGCCGTGGCTGCAGCCCTCGACCTTGCCGTACAGCTCGGCCATGACCTCGTTCGGGTGCGTCCCCTTGGCGATCGTGTGGCCGTGCGCCCTGTGGGTCGAGGCGATCACGTCGCCCTCCTCGAGCGCGCGGCACACCCCGACGGCGACCCCCTCCTGGCCGATGGCGACGTGCAGGAAGCCCGGCACCTCGCCGGCCCGGAACCGGTCCTCGACCTGCTCCTCGAAGCGTCGGATGAGCAGCATCTCGCGCAGGAATTCCTTCAGGCGCTCGGTCGGCGTCGCCTGCCCCTTTTCCTCGAGCGTTGCCAAGGCGCCGACAAGCTAGCAGAGTGAATAAGCTGCGGGCCCATGGCGCTCGCCGAGCGAATCGACGACATCGTCCGCGGCCTTCCGCGCGACTGGGAGCGGGCCCGGATCGAGCTGACGGTCGAGGACCCGGGCGAGGCCGACCGGGCCGCGCTCATCCTCGCGCCGGCGACGCCGGGACGCGCCGGGGACAGGTTCACGCTCTACGCCCACCGGAAGGCGGGCCAGGGCGCATCGCCCGAGCTCCTGCGACGGGTCGCAACGCGACTCGACTCGGACGGGATCCGCGCGCGGGTCCGCCTCGTCGGCCACGAGGAGCCGCCTCCGGCGGCGCAGCGGCCCTCGCCCACGGTGTCGACCCCCGCGACGCTCGCCGGATCCTGGGACGCCCTGCTCCACCGCCTCCCGCCCGACTGGTCCGACCTCTACGCGGAGATCGAGCTCGACTCGAGCGACTACCTCGAGCGGGGCGCGCTCCTGCTCGCGCCCGTCAACCCGGCCCGCTACGGCCCCGCCAGCGCGTTCCGCTTCCGCTGCGCGAGCACGACGGGCTACGGCGTCGCCCCCGAGATGGCGCGCCGCGCGCTCCAGCGCCTCGACGAGGCCGGCATGAGCGGCAGCGTGCAGGTCCTGCGCGTCCTCTCGGACACGAGCTCGACGTTCTCGCAGGGCCCCGTCTGGCGCGAGGGCGGGCGCTCCGTGTGAACGAGCCGCAGGTCTCGTGGAAGGCGATCGAGCGCGACGCGATCGTCGTCACGCCGGACGGCCACGAGGCCACACGCGTCGTCGAGGTCGCCGGAGACACGGAGGCCGACATCTTCAACGGCCTCGTCGTGCAGGCCGGGACGCTCGAGGCGAAGCGGTACCTCCCGTCCGAGCGCGTGCGCGCGATCTGGCCCCGCCGCGTCGAGGTCGACGCCGACGCCGACGAGCTGAAGGCGCTGCCTCCCTACGACGAGCCGGTCGTCGAGCGGCTCGCCCGGCCGGGGCTCCTCAGCCGGCTCCGGGGCCTCTTCCGCGGCTGAAGGCCGCGGCGCTCCGCCGCGCTCTGGCGATCTGGAGCGGGACGAGCGGGAAGACGACCAGCTCGCGGAGGAGCAGCTGCGGCGGCGACGGCGTCCGCACCGGTTCCACCGAGACGCGCACGCCCGGCAGGAGGCGGCGAAAGAGCACGAGCGCGCGGAAGCGATGCCATCCCGATGTGACGACGACGACCTCCCCCACGCCCAGCTCGCGGGCGTGGGCCGCCGTGTGGGCGGCGTTCTCGGCCGTGATGCGGGCGTCGGGGTCGGAGATGAGCTCGCCGGCCTTGCCGGCCCAGGCCCTCCGCATCAGCTCGGCTTCGGGCAGCGCGGACGGGTGGCGCGACCAGCCCGAGAAGAGGACCGCGTCCGTCTCGCCCGCAATCCGGGCGGCGTGGGCGAGCCGAGCCGCGCAGATGGGGTGGAGCTCGCCGTTCCGCCCAGCCGAGTAGCCGAGGACGACGACGAGACGCCGCGGCGCCGGGGCCTCAGGCTCGGAGCTCGGCACCGAACCTCTCCGCGAGCGTCGCGACGATGCGCTCCCGGAGGGCGCGCGCGTCCTCGTCCGAGAGCGTTCGCTCGGGCGAGGCGAAGGCGACGTGCAGCGCGACGGACTTCCTCCCGGCGGGTATCGGCTCCCCCCGGTAGACGTCGAAGACGCGCGCGTCGCGCAGCTCGGGGCCCGCCGCCTCGCGCGCCGCGGCGACGAGGTCGCCCGCCATGACGTCCTCGTCCACGACGAGCGCCAGGTCCTGCCGCACGGCCGGATACGTGATCACGTCCTCGTACTCGGTGCGCTCGGGCACCTGGTCGAAGAGCGTCGGGAGGTCGAGCTCGAAGACACCCCACGTCCCCTCGAGGAGCGAGGGGTGGAGCTCGCCCAGCCAGCCGGCCTCGAGGCGCGCCGCCTTCCCCGGGTGCAGGAACGGCAGCTGCGCGCGCTCGAGGTCGAGGGGGATGCCGAGCGCCCCGTAGAGCGTCTCCACCGCGCCCTTCGCCGTCGGATAGCCGCCCGCGACGATCCCGCCGACGTGCCAGCGCTCCTCCGGCAGCTCCTCGCCGGTCGGCAGGTAGACCCGTGCGACCTCGAAGAGGGCGACGTCCTCGTTCCCCATGTTGGCGTTGTGCCCGGCCGCGGCGACGAGCCCGTCGAGGAGCGTCGTGCGCAGCACGGCGTGCTCGGACGTCAGCGGGTCGGGCAGCCGGAGGGCGTCCGGGTGCGGATCCCGGGCCGCGAGGCTGAGCGTATAGGCCTCCGAGAACCCGGCGCCGACGAGAACGTCCTCGACGACGCGGCGCAGGCGCTGGTCCTTCGTCAGGCGGCCCTGCATGAAGCTCCTGAGGGGCAGGGTGAAGGGGATCTTCTCCAGGCCGTTGACGCGAGCGACCTCCTCGACGAGGTCGATCTCGCGCGTGACGTCCCGCGCCCGCCACGTCGGCACCGTCACCTGCCATCCGGGCGCCACGGCGAAGCCGAGACGTTCCAGCGCGTCCTTCTGCTCCTGCTCGGGGATCTCGAGACCGATGACGCGATTCGCCTTCTCCGTCCGGAAGGAGACGGTGGCGGGCTCGGGCAGGTCGCCCTTGACGTCGACCGCGCCGGTCCAGCGGGCGCCCGTCAGCTCGACCATCAGCCGCGTGGCGAGCACCGCCGCGTCGGGCGCGAGGTGGGGGTCGACGCCTTTCTCCCAGCGGTTCGACCCCTCCGTGCGGAGCGCGTGGCGCTCCGAGCTCCAGAGGATCGTGCCCGGCTCGAAGTTCGCCGCCTCGAGGAGGACGGAGGTCGTCTCCTCGCGCACCTCCGTGTCGAGGCCGCCCATGATCCCGGCGAAGGCGATCGCGCGCTCGGCGTCTGCGATGACGAGGTCCGCCGGATCGAGCTTCCGCAGGTTCCCGTCGAGGCTGGTGAACTCCTCGCCCGGCCGCGCCCGGCGGACGACGATGCAGCCGCCCCCGAGCGTGTCGAAGTCGAACGCGTGCAGCGGGTTCCCGACGGCGAGCATCACGTAGTTCGTCACGTCGACGACGTTCGAGATCGGGCGCATTCCGGCCGCCGTGATCCGCGCCTTGAGCCACGGCGGCGACGGGCCGATGCGGACGTCGCGGAAGAGCCGTCCGATGTAGCGCGGGCAGCCCTCGTAGTCCTCGATCGCGATGTCCGGCGTCTCCTCCCCGGTCAGCTCGGGCTCGTCGGCCGGAAGCTCGCGGAGCTGCGCCGCGAAGAGGGCCGCGACCTCGCGGGCGATCCCGTAGACGGAGAGGCAGTCGGGACGGTTGCGCGTCACCTCGATCTCGAGGATCTCCTCGCCCAGCGGAAGGACGTCGCCGAGCGGCGTGCCCGGCTCCCAGGGCTCGGACGAGGACGAGGATGCCCGCGTGCTCGGCGCCGAGCTCGAGCTCGGTCTCGGAGAGGATCATCCCGTCGGACACGGTTCCCCGGAGCTTCGCGCGCTCGAGCGTCCGGCCGTCCGGGAGGACGGCTCCCGGGAGCGCGACCGCGACCGTCGCGCCGGGGCCGAAGTTCCACGCGCCGCAGACGATCTGGCGCGGCTCCTCCTCCCCCACGTCGACCCGGCACAGCTGGAGGCGGTCAGCGTTCGGGTGCTTGCCGGCCTCGAGGACGCGCCCGACGCGGTAGAGGCCGAGGTTCCCGTCGACGTCGGCGACGCCCCGGAACGAGATCCGCTCCACCTCGCCGGTGGCGATCGCGAGGCGGCCGGCGATCTCGGCCGTCGTCGCGTCCGTGTCGACGTACTCGCGGAGCCAGGAGACGGGAACTCTCATGTCAGAACTGCCTGAGCAGGCGGAGGTCGTTCTCCCAGAGGAGCCCGAGGGCGGGCAGGCCGTGCCGAAGCATCGCGACCCGCTCGAGGCCCATGCCGAAGGCGAAGCCCGACCACTCCTCGGGGTCGAGCCCCACGAACTCGAAGAGCGACGGGTCGACCATCCCCGAGCCGGCGATCTCGATCCAGCCCGAGTGCCGGCAGACCGAGCAGCCTCGCCCCTCGCAGAGGAAGCAGCTCACGTCGGGCTCGAGGGACGGCTCCGTGAAGGGGAAGTCGTGGGTGCGGAAGCGCATCTCCCGCTCCTCCCCGAACAGCGCCCTCATCATGTGGAGGAGCGTCCCCTTCAGGTCGCTCATCGTGATGCCGCGGTCGATGGCCAGCCCCTCGACCTGGTGGAAGATGGGCGTGTGCGTGGCGTCCGGCGTGTCCCGCCGGTACACGCGCCCGAGCGAGACCATGTAGATCGGCGGCGGCTGGGACTCCATGACGCGAACCTGCGACGGGGACGTCTCCGTCCGCAGGAGGACGTCGCCGTTCAGGAACACCGACTGGAGCGGCGAGCGGGCCGGGTGGTCGGCGGGGAAGTTGAGCCCGTCGAAGTTGTAGCGGGTCGTCTCGACCTCGCGGCCGTCCACCACCTGATAGCCGAGCCCGAGGAAGATGTCCTCCACCTCGCGGCGGATCTGCGTGATGAGGTGCAGGTGGCCGCGCGGCCTCGCCTCGCCCGGCAGGGTGATGTCGACGACCTCCTCGGTGAGACGGCGGTCGAGGTCGGCGCGCTCGAGGTCGGCGCGGCGCTCGGCCACGGCCAGCTCGAGCCCCTCGCGGAGCGTGTTGAGGACGCGGCCGGTCTCCGGATCGCGGACCTCGCGGAGCGCCTGCTTCAGCTCGCTCTTGCGCCCGAGGAAGCGAACGCGCTCGCCGTCGAGCTCCTCGAGGGTCGAAGCGCCCGCAATCGCGCTTCGCGCCTCGCTTTCCAGGGCCTCCGGATTCATCGCGTGAGCGTATCATCGGCTCCGTGACGGTCAGTTCCGCCTACGACGCCATCGCGGAGCTCTACGACCCGTGGAGCCGGAGCGTCACCGAGGACGTGGACTTCTACGTGGCCGAGGCGCGCAAGGCGGGCGGACCGGTGGTCGAGCTCGGGATCGGCACCGGCCGCATCGCGGTGCCCGTCGCGAGCGCCGGCGTGCCGGTCATCGGCGTGGACTCGTCGTCCGGGATGCTCGCCGTCTGCCGGCGCCGCGCCGAGGCGGCGGGCGTCGCGCGGCTCCTCGACCTCAGGCTCGGGGACATGCGCGACCCGCCGGTCGAGGAGCGAGTCCGGCTCGTGACCTCGCCGTTCCGCGCCCTCCTGCACCTCGAGACCGACGCCGACCGCAGCGCGGTCCTGGCCGCGGCCTTCCACCTGCTCGAGCCCGGCGGGCGCTTCGTCTTCGACGTCTTCGCCCCGAGCAAGGAGGACATCGAGGAGACGCACGACCGCTGGCTCGAGCGTGAGCCCGGCATCTGGGAACGGGCGACGTGGGACCTCGACCGGTGCGTGCTCACGCTCCGGATGCGCGGCCCCGAGACCGAGACCTCGATGCGTCTCGCCTGGCTCCCGCTCGAGCGGTGGGAGACGCTGATCGAGGAGGCCGGCTTCGAGATCGTCGCCTGCTACGGCTGGTTCGACCTGCGTCCGTTCGCAGGGGGCGAGGACATGGTCTGGCTCGCCCGCCGTCCCTAAAAGCCACGGCCGGGGTCTGACCCCTGACATGCCTGTTCTGGGCCCGTCGAGGCGGGTCGGACCCGCGCGAGAGCCGGGCTGCTAGTGCGAATGCCGCGGGTGACCGTGGCCGTTTCGGCCATGGCCGGGGTCTGACCCCGGCCATGGCCTTCGCGGGCGGTCTTACTCGCCCCAGCCGTCGTGGGGCTGTTGGCGCCCGGGCTCGACGTGCCAGTACTCGCGCAGGGCCTCGCAGCGGCCGTCGGGCGCGAAACGGAGAAGCAGGCACCCGGGAAGGGTGATCTCCTCGCCGTCGTCCTGCATCGTCGCCCACCACTCGACCGCGACCTTGCTCCCGTCGACGATCGGTGTCCCCATGACGACGTCGGCCTTCTCCTGGGTCGACGTCGCCCTCGTCCAGTAGCCGCGGATGCCGTCGGAGCCGACGTCCGGCTCGCGGAACGGGCTCGAGCGGTACTCGGCGTCCTCGGTGAACAGCGCGACCACTGCGTCGGCGTCCTTCTCACGCCACACGCGGCCGTACTCGTCGACCCACTCCTGCACGGTCATCGTGTCCTCCTCCATTCGTAGAGGGCGATCGCCGCCGCGGCGGCGACGTTCAGCGACTCGGCCTGCGCCGCCTGCGGAATCGTCGCGAGGGCGTCGCAGCCGGCGACGACGTCCTCGGGCAACCCCTCGCGCTCCGCTCCGAGCAGGAACGTGATCCGCTCCTCGAGCTCGAGCTCCGGGAGGGGAACGCCGCCCGTGGGGACGAGCCCGATCCGCGGGCCGGGCGCGTCGGCGAACGGGCCGAGCGGCACGCGGAAGATCGCGCCGGCCGAGGCACGCAGGGCCTTCGGCCCGGTCGGGTCGGCGCAGCCGGGCGAGAGGGCGACGAACGCGGGGCCGAGCGCGTCCGCGACGCGCACGATGGTGCCCACGTTCCCGGGATCCGCCACACGCCAGAGCGCGAGCCCGAGAGCCCGGTCGAGCCCGGCCGGGAGATCGGCCCGCCGGAAGACCGCGACAACCCGGGCCGGGTGGGCGAGCGTGGAGAGCCCGCGCATCAGGTCGGGCGAGACCGCCTCCGCGCCGGGAAGCCGATCGAAGAGCGCGGGCCGCTCCGCGTCGACGAGGGCCTCCACGGGCTCGAGGCCGGCGTCGAGCCCCGCGGCGACGACGTCCTCGCCCTCGCACGCGAAGAGCCCGAGCTTCTCGCGCTGGCGCCGCCCCTCGAGCTTGCGGACGAGCTTGAGGCGGGGGTTGGCGGCCGAGGTGATCAGGGCCGGCCCCGCCGAGGCTCAGGCCTCGAGGGCGGCCTTCGCCCGCTCCGCGATCTTCGCGAAGCCGGCGGGATCGTTGACCGCGATGTCCGCGAGCACCTTGCGATCGAGCTCGATCTCGGCCTTCCGGCAGCCCGACACGAACTGGTTGTAGGAGAGGCCCTCCCGCCGGGCGGCCGCGTTGATCCGCACGATCCAGAGACGGCGGAAGACGCGCTTCTTGCGCTTGCGGTCGCGGTAGGCGTGGTTGTCCGCCTTCTGGACGGCCTCCTTCGCCTTGCGATAGGAGATCGAGCTCTGGCCGACGTAGCCCTTCGCCCGCTCGAGGACCTTGCGGCGCTTCTTGCGTGCGTGGACGGATCGCTTCACGCGGGGCATCTCGCTCCTCCTTCCCCGCTACCGCCCGAGCAGGCGCCGGACCTCGCGGACGTCCGAGGAGTCCAGCGGATGCACGCGGCGAAACGCGCGGCGGCGCTTGGCGGTCTTCTTCTCGAGGTTGTGGCTCTTCATGGCGTGGCGCCGCAGGATGCGGCCCGTCCCGGTGACCTTGAACCGCTTCTTCGCGGCGGAGTTGTTCTTCTGCTTAGGCACTCTGAGCTGCTCCCACTTCCCGGCCGACGGTCTTGTGAGGCGCCAGCACCATGACCATGTTGCGCCCGTCCTGGATCGGCGGGGACTCGACCGTCCCCAGGTCCTTGACGTCCTCCGCGAGGCGCATGAGCAGGTCGCGACCGCGCTCGGGGTGCGTCTGCTCGCGTCCCCGGAACATGATCGTCACCTTCACCTTCGCCCGTGCGTTGAGGAACCGCATGACATGGCCCTTCTTGGTCTCGTAGTCGTGAACGCCGATCTTCGGGCGGAGCTTGATCTCCTTGACCTGGATCTGCGACTGGTGCTTCCTCGCGGTCTTGGCCTTCTGCTCCTGCTCGTACTTGTACTTCCCGTAGTCCATGATCCGGGCCACGGGCGGGTCGGCGCTGGCCGCCACCTCGACCAGGTCGAGGTCCTTCGAGTAGGCGTACTCGAGCGCCTCGTCCGTCGGCTTGATCCCGACCTGGGAGCCGTCCGAGTCGACCAGCCGAACCCGAGGAACCCGGATCTTCTCGTTGATCCGCGTCGTGTCCTGCTGCGGCCTGGACTGGTCGAACCTTCGCCTCGGCCTCACTGAAACGTCACCAAGCTGTGCTGCGTCCTCCTCCTAGAAACAACGAAAAGCTGCACGCAGGCAGCTCGTCAATTCCCCGATGTGGTCGAACCTCCGACGGGCCCGCGGCCCCGGAGGTGAGGAAACGTCGCTCCTGCTTGCAGGGCTCAGATAGTAGCAGCGCCCCGCAGCTCCTCCACGAGAGCCTCGACGGACGTCGTCCCCTGCTCGCCGCCGCGCCGTCTGACCGACACCGACTCGAGGGACTCGCGGTCGCCCCAGACGACGACGTAGGGCACCTTGGCGAGCTCGGCGTCGCGGATTCGCCGTCCGAGCGTCTCCTCCCGCTCGTCGACGCCCGCGCGGAAGCCCTCCGCGCGCAGCTGGTCCGCGAGCGACTCCGCGTCGGCGCGGTGGGCATCCGAGACCGGGAGCACCCGGACCTGCTCCGGCGCGAGGAAGAGCGGGAGGTCGCCGCCCGTGTGCTCGAGGTAGACGCCGACGAACCGCTCGAGGGAGCCCAGGAGCGCGCGGTGGATCATCGCCGGCGTGTGCTCGGCGTTGTCGTCGCCCTGGTACGTGAGGCCGAAGCGCTTCGGCATCTGCAGGTCGAGCTGGACGGTGCCGAGCTGCCAGCTGCGCCCGAGCGAGTCGGCCATGTGCAGGTCGATCTTCGGCCCGTAGAACGACCCCTCGCCGGAGCTCTCGACGTACTCGAGCCCCTTGGCGGCGAGCGCCTTGCGCAGCTCCTCCTCGGCGAAGTCCCATTCCTCGTCGGTGCCGAGCTTGTTGTCGGGCCGCAGCGAGAGCTCCGCGCGGATGTCGAGCTCGAACAGGTCGTAGAGGTAGTAGGCGTAGTCGAGGCAGGCGAGGAGCTCGTCCTGGATCTGGTCGGTCGTGCAGTAGATGTGCGCGTCGTCCTGCACGAAGTGGCGCACCCGGAGGAGCCCGTGGAGGACGCCGGAGAGCTCGTTGCGGTGCAGGTTCCCCGCCTCCGCGATCCGCAGCGGCAATTCGCGGTAGCTGTGCGGCGAGAGCGAGTAGAGGAGGCAGTGGCCCGGGCAGTTCATCGGCTTGAGGCCGAAGTCGCGCCCCTCGATCTCCAGCCGGAACATGTGCTCCTGGTACTTCTCCCAGTGGCCCGACGTGCGCCAGAGCTCCGAGTCGTAGAGCTGGGGCGTCCGGACCTCCTCGTAGCCGCGCCTCGCGTTCTCGCGGCGCCGCAGGTCCTCGAGCACGTTCCAGACGATCATCCCGCGCGGGTGCCAGAAGGGCATTCCCGGCGCCTGCTCGGAGAAATCGAAGAGCTGGAGGTCCTTGCCCAGGCGGCGGTGGTCGCGCCGCTTCGCCTCCTCGATCCGGTGCAGGTGGTCCTCGAGGTCCTGCGGGTCGAAGAACGCCGTCCCGTAGATGCGCGTGAGCTGCGGGCGGTTCTCGTCGCCACGCCAGTACGCGCCGGCCAGCGAGAGGAGCTTCACGGCCTTGATCGGCTCCGCGTTTACGAGATGCGGGCCCCGGCACAGGTCGACGAAGTCGCCCTGCTTGTAGAACGAGATGTCGCCCTCGGCCGTGTCCACGAGCTCGACCTTGAACGGCTCGCCCTCGCTCTCGAAGTAGCTGCGCGCCTCGTCGCGGGTCGTCTCCCAGCGCTCCCAGGACCGGCCGTCGGCGATCTCGCGCCTGATCTCCTCCTCGAGCCGCTCGAGCGCGTCCTCGGTCACGGGCTCCGGGAACTCGAAGTCGTAGTAGAAGCCGTTCTCGATCGGCGGGCCGATGGCGACCTTCGTGCCCGGGTACAGGCGGCGCGCCGCCTCCGCGAGGAGGTGGGCCGCCGAATGCCGGAGGACGAAGAGGGCGTCCGGATCCTCGCGGTCCCTGGTCGTCAGGATCTGGATCTGCTCCCCGTCCACGAGCGGCAGCCGCAGGTCGCGCACCGAGCCGTTCGCACGGACGAGGACGGCCTGCTCGGCGAGCCTCGGCCCGATCGCCCGCGCGGCGTCGAGCCCCGTCGCGCCGTCGGGGAGCTCGAGCTCGGACTCGTCGGGGAGGATCACCCGCATGGAGAAAGAGAATACGGCTACGACGCCAGCGCCCGCGCGAGCGCGTCCCGCCCGTTCTCGAGCACCGGCTCGCCGTGGGAGACGAGCACGAGCTCGACCGGGAGCTCCAGGACGGGCGCGAGGGCGGAGCGGAGCTCCGACTGGCCCATGCCGCTCGCCAGATAGCGGAGCCACGACTCGGCGCAGAGCCGGAGGCCGCCGCGATCGTCGCCGATCACGCGGTCTCCCGGGATCAGCGCGCGGTGCTCGGGCAACCAGACCATCGTCTCCCCCGCTCCTACGATCCGAACGGTCTCGACGCCCTCGGGCAGGTTCGGGCGGGCGCGCGAGGTCGAGGCCCGGTACCGCTCGGCCAGCTCGTCGCGGCTCCGCCGATGGAACTGGATCGTGGTCAGGATCGCGACTCGCCGTCCGTGGCGACGCACGAGGGTGTCGAGCTCGTCCCGCAGGTCGACGCGATCGGCCGGGACGAGCGGGTCGACGAGGACGAGTGCGTCGGGCCCCGCGTACGCGACGGAGCCGACCTCGGGGCCCCAGTCGGCGGGGCTTCCGGGCGTAGGAGCGGGATCCGCCTCGGGGTGGAGCGCCGTCCAGCGGTAGAGGCGGGGACGGAGCTCGGTGAGGACGCTCACTCGCCCTCGACGGCCGCGCGCAGGTGCGGCGGCGCCTTCAGCCAGTAGCTCTCGCGCAGCCACTCGAGCGCGGCCTCCAGCGACTCGTCGTCGGCGACCGTGGCCGTGACCCAGCCGTACCGGCCGACGTAGCGGGCGGTGCTCACGTACGGGAGGAAGTGCGCGATCTCACGCTCCTCCGGCGTGAGCTTCACGGTCAGCCGGACGGCATCCTCGCCCACCGACATGGACGCAAACATCCGGTTCTCGGCCACCTTGAAGACGGGGTGGCCCCAGGGATCGTCCTCGTAGGTCTCGGGGAGCGAGAGCGCCAGCTCGCGGAGCCTCTCGGCCAGGTCGTCGAGGTCGGGCACGCGAGGCCAGCCTATCCCCTTCCAGTCGCCCGCGAACTGTGAGGATTCTGCAAAATCACCCCCCGCTCGGGGGCGGGCGCGTGGCGCGGGACGTACCCTCTGCCGCCGTGCGGGCCGGAGGCCCGGAGCTCGCCGCAGACTTCCGGATCTCCTCCGTGGCTCGCACAACGGACGCCGAGGCGGAGTCCCCGCCGCAAAGGGCTCCGCCTCGGGTCATCTCGAACCCTACCCCCGGGCTTCGCGCCGCGCCTCCCTCGTGCTAGGGGCAAGAGTCTTGCGGTACGGCTGACCCGAACCGGGACTACGCGGCGAGCGCGAGGTCCTCGCGCGCCGCGAGGATGGGTTGCTCGAGCGGCTGCTCGTCTGCGGCCATGCCGGCGAGGAACGGCAGCGAGAGGAGGATCGGAATGCCGATCGCGACCCACATGGCGCCGTAGCCGTTCGTTCCGGGGAAGTACGAGCCGAGGAGGTCGATCGCGAGGCCGACCGCGATCGGGCCGGCGATCGCCCCGAGCGCCCGCGAGAAGCCGAAGAGCCCGGAGAGCGCGCCCTCGGCGCCCGGCGGCGTCATGCGGACGAGCAGGCCGTATGGAAGCGTCATGACGACGGCGCCGGCGAGCGCGATGACCGGGAGGCCGACGAGGAAGGGGCCGAGCGACGAGAGCGCGGCGCCGACGAGGAGGCCGAGGCCGTAGACCCAGAGCGACACGCGCATGAGCCGGTGGAGGCCCACGGCGTCGCCGAGCCGCCCGGCGCCGGCCGAGGCGACGACGTACGCGCCGGCGACGACGCCGATCACGGCGGTCGCGGTTCCGACGGACTCGCCCAGGCCCTTGACGACGAAGAGGACGATGAACGTCTTCAGCCCCATGAAGGAGAGCTCCCAGAGGGCGTTGGCGATCACGAAGGAGCGGATCTCGGGGCGCTCCCGGACGAGCCGCAGGATGCCGGCGTCGACCGGAGCGGCCTGCGTCGTGGCGACCGAGGCCCGCGCGCGCTCACCGCCGCCGATTGCCCGCACGAGCGTGACGGTCGCGAGGACGACCGACGCGGCTGCGAGGACGAACGGGAGCGGCGTCCAGACGGAGAGGAGGAGCCCGCCGCCGACGAGCGCTGCGCCGAGGCCGAGGCCGCGCATGACGCCCTGCCAGCCCTGCGCGCGCCCCTGGTGGGTCGCGGGGACGAGCTCGGCGAAGAGCGCCTGGTACGGCGGGTAGTAGACGAAGTAGCCGACGTAGAAGAGCGAGATGAGCGCGAAGATCTGCGCGTAGCCGTGCGCGAACGGGAGGACAACGAGCGGAAGCGCGAGCAGCGGGGCGGCGACGAGCGCGTAGGGAAGCCGGCGGCCGAGGCGCGTCCGGGTCCGATCCGAGAGCGAGCCGACGACGATGGGCAGGAAGAGCGCGAAGGCGCCCTCGGCGCCGATCGCGATCCCGATGGCGCCGGCGGACGAGGTCTCCTGGCCGAGGAGCAGCGGCGCGTAGGTGGTGAGGACGCTCATCCCCAGAGCGAGCGCGAACGTCGGAAGCGCGAGAGCGCCGAGCATCCGGCCGATCCGGGGCGAGGGGGCCATCGCTCTCTAGGCGACGGCCCAGCGCACGCCGCGAACCGTCCAGCCGCCGACGGCGAGCATGAGGACCGCGAAGACCACGGCGCCGAGGAAGATTTTCTTCTTGAACGTCATGGCCACACTCTCCCGCCTCGGCCACTAGACGAGAATGGGGGCACCCGGCTTCCTTCGGTGCGGTTTTCCGCACCGTGGTTCGAGTGCTAGGAGCGCAGGAAGGTGAGCACGGCGAGGACGCGGCGGTGATCCTCGGGCTCGTGCCCGAGGCGCAGCTTCCCGAAGATGCTCGTGACGTGCTTCTCGACGGCGCGCTCCGTGACGACGAGCTCGTCGGCGATCCCCTGATTCGAGCGGCCCTGCGCCATGTGCTCCAGGACCTCGCGCTCGCGCGGCGTGAGCGTGTCGATCGGGTCGTCGCGCCGCCTGCGGCCCACGAGCTGGGAGACGATCGCCGGGTCGAGGGCGGAGCCTCCCTCCCCCACGCGCCGGACCGCTGCGGCGAACTCGTCCACGTCCGAGACCCGGTCCTTCAGCAGGTAGCCCACGCCCTCGGCGCTGTCGGCGAGCAGCTCCATCGCGTACGCGGGCTCGACGTACTGCGAGAGCACGAGAACGCCGACCTCCGGGTACGTCTCTCGGATCTCCTGCGCCGCCTTGAGCCCCTCGTCCGTGTGGGTGGGCGGCATGCGGATGTCGACGATGACGACCTGGGGCGAGTAGCTCCGGACCTTCAGCATGAGATCCTCGGCCGAGCCGGTCTGCGCGACGACCTCGAACCCCTGATCCTCGAGCAGCCGGGCGACGCCCTCCCGCAGGAGCACCGAGTCCTCGGCGATGACTATCCGCATGGGAACTCGGCCCTGATCCGCGTCCCTCGGCCCGGGGCGCTCTCGACGACGAACAGGCCGTCGAGCGCCTCGACGCGGTCGACGAGGCCGCGGAGGCCCGAGCCGCTGCTCGGGTCCGCGCCGCCGACGCCGTCGTCGGCGATCTCGACGATCGCGCGGCCGTTCACGCGCTCGATGCTAACGGCGACCGAGGACGCCTCCGCGTACTTGACGACGTTCGTGAGGGCCTCCGCGACGACGTAGTACGCCGCCGCCTCGACCGACTCCGGCAGCCGCTCGCCGTCGAGCTCGAGGTCGACGGGCAGCGGCGACCGGGTGGCGAGAGCCTCGAGCGCCGGGCCCAGGCCGCGGTCGGAGAGCACGGCCGGGTGGATCCCGCGCGCGAGCTCCCGGAGCTCCTCGAGCGCCTGCCCGAGCTCCTCGGAGGCCTGGCCGAGCAGCTCGTCGGCCTCGGCCGGGTCGCCCTCGATCTTCGCCTGGGCGAGCCGGAGGACGAGCGAGAGCGAGACGAGCCGCTGCTGGGCGCCGTCGTGGAGGTTCCGCTCGAGTCGGCGACGCTCCACGTCGCTCGCCTCGACGATGCGGGCGCGCGAGCGGCGGAGCTCGTCCTCGTGGCGCTTGCGCTCGGTGATGTCCATCCCGCAGACGAGGAGGCGCGGGTCGCCCCGGTCGTCCCGGAGCGGCGTCGTCGACCACGCGACGCGCCGTCGCTCGCCCGTGGCCGTCAGCCAGGTGTTCTCGAACTCGCCGCGACCGCCTTCCTCCGCGACGCGCTCCAGCGCCCGTCGGACCTGCTCGCGCTCCTCGGGGACGATGAAGACGTCCCAGAATGCTCCGCCGCGCACGAGATCGTCGTCGGCCCTCCCGGACAGCCGCACGAGCGACGAGTTGAAGCGCACGATGAAGCCGCCGGGGGTGGTGAGACAGATGAGGCTCGGCGTCGAGTCCACGACGGTGCGGATGAAGTCGCGCTCGTGCTCGAGGTCGCGGTGGCGCTGCTGGAGCTCGGCGTGGAGCCGCTCGAGCTCGACCTGCGCCCGCTTCTGCTCGGTGAACTCGCGCCCGATGACGACCGCGTCGTCCCCCGCCTTGACGATCCGCGCCTCCCAGTCCCGCGGGACGCCGTCGATCTCGAGCCGGTAGTCGTTCCTGACGAGCTCGCCCGTGTCGATCGCGCGCCGGATGCCCTCGACGAACCGGTCGGCCACGTCGGTCGGGAGGATGTCGCGCACGTTCGCCCCGATCAGCTGCTCGGGCGGCGCGGCAAGGTCCTCGCGCGCGCCCTTGTACTCGAGGTACACGCCGTCGCGGTCCATCCGGAACATGAGGTCGGGGACGGCATCGAGCAGCGCCCGGTTCCTCGCCTGAGCCTCGGCGAGCTCCGCGAGCCGCCGCTCGTTCTCGAGCGCGAGCGCGGCGGCCGCGGCGGCCGCCTCCACGAGCAGCTGGTCTTCCTCGAGCGAGCGGTGGTGGATGAGCGCGGCCACCACCTGCCCGTCGCGCTCCACCAACGTCGCGAGCTCCTCGCCGCCCGGCTCGGGCAGCTCGATCGGGTTGCCGTCCAGGTCGGCGAACGACTGCGTCTCGGGGATCCAGTACGCGAGGCGGAGCGTCTCGTCGCCGAGGGCGCGGGCGAGCGCCTCGCGCAGCTGTCCCGGCTCGTGGGCCTGGCCCAGCTCCAGCATGAGCTGGCCCATGCCGGCGCGGGCGAGGCGGCCTCGCACGAGCCCGAAGATGAACGCGATCGGGACGGACGCGAAGACGAAGACGAGAGCCCAGAAGACGCCCTGGCTCACGTCCTCGGAGATCGAGGACACCACGAGTGCCACGGCCAGGAGCACGAGGGTCGCGCCCGCGGTCAGGTAGACGGGGGCGAGCACGCGTCGGAGCGGGATCGAGGCGGCGCGCCAGCGGCGCCGGAAGACGAAGAGGGACGCGAAGAGCGCCGGAACCGCGAAGATCAGCATCACCGCGTTCAGCGCCGCCACGGTCGTGGGCGAGTCGACGACGAGGAAGGCGTTCGCCGGGCAGTTCGCGCAGTCGTTCTTCGGGTCGTCGAAGAGCCCGACGAGGAACGCGCCGAGCGTGAGCTCGAGGTAGGCGATCGAGACGATCGCGTAGATCAGCCTCGTCTCCAGGTACCCCCGCGGGAACGCGAGGAGCGCGTGGATGAAGACGGCGATGAAGATCCCGCCGAAGACCCAGCCGATCGTGAAGACGATCGACTCGTTCGACTCGCTCAGGGCACCGACGAAGACCGACATGCCCACGGCGGTCATCAGGCGCCCGAAGTCGTTGTCGGGCCGCCGCGCCCACGCGACGACCCCGCCGAGGATGAACGACCACGTGACAGCGAGCTGGGTGAACGCCGCGAAGACGGGGTGCTCCTCGTGGTTGCTCGTGAAGATGAGCGCGAGGGCGGCCGCGCTCAGGAGCAGGCCCAGGCCGACAACGGCCGCCAGGGTCGATCGTCGCACGTGCCTATCGAAGCACAGCGCGAAGCGCGGCGCCCGTCAGCTCAGCCTTCGGGACGAAGGCGGCCGCGCCGCAGCCCTTCACGAGGGAGCCGAAGTCCGAGGCGTCGTGACTCGACGTGAGGACGACGATCGGGCCGCCGCCGTTCTCCTTGCAGAGCTCGGACGCGACGGCGAAGCCGTCCGTGTCCGGAAGCTGGACGTCGAGGAGCACGAGGTCCGGCTTCAGCCCCCGGGCGGCCTCGACCGCCGAGCGCCCGTCCTCCGACCTCGCCGACGACCTCGAACCCCTCGGCGAGGAGAAGCGCCCTCGCAGTCGCGCGAAAGCCCGGGATGGTCGTCGACGATGAGGATCCTGCTGGCCACGCTACACGCAATGGTGACCGAGCGGTGAATCCGAGGGAATACGGCTAGCCACACCATTCACGCACCGGATTCGAGGCGAGCCGCCTCCCGGGCGAGGACATCGAGGAGGCGCTCGACGTCGTCGAGGTGGCTGCGGTACTGGAGCACGGCGAGCCCTGAGGGTGTACATGCCGTCGAGCTCGGTGGCGGAGATGACGACCGACCCGTCCTCCCGCACGGCCTCGACGAGCCGCCGGTTGAAGTCGTTCGCATCTCCGCGGCGAGGCACGTAGCGGTAGGTGACGATCGACAGGTCGGGCTCCGGCCCCACGACCCAACCTGGCATCTCCGAAAGGCGGTCGTGGAGCCAGCGGGCGAGGAGGAGCTTCTCCTCGAGCGCCGCGCGGAAGGGCGCGAGGCCGAACACCTTGAGCGGGAAGCCAGAGCCGGGGCCCGCGGAAGGGCCGGCTCAGCTCCACGGACAGGTCGGAGGGCGAGAACACGCCTCCCTCCTCGCGGGCGTCGCGCAGGTACGTCGCGCTGTACCGGTGCGCCTCGGCGAGCTGAGCTTCGTCGCGGACGATCAGGGCGCCGGACCCGTACGGCAGGAAGAGACCCTTGTGCGGGTCCATGATCACGCTTCGGGAGCGCTCGATGCCCGCCAGCAGCCGCCGGCCGTGCTCGGTCAGGACGAAGAAGCCGCCGTAGGCGGCGTCCACCTGGAGCCACAGGTCGTGGGCGTCCACCACGTCGGCGACGTCGGCGAGGGGGTCGACCGCGCCCGTGTCCGTCGTGCCGGCGGTGGCGACCACGAGCCACGGACGCAGGCCGGCGGCGATGTCCGCCTCCACCGCCTCCGCGAGGGCGTCGGCGCGCATCCGCCAGCGGTCGTCGAGCGCGACGTGACGGACCTGGCATTCGGCCAGGCCCGAGATGCGCAGCGCCTTGTCGACGCAGTGGTGCGTCTGGCTCGTCAGGTAGACGACGCTTCGCGGCACGTCGGCCGAGCGGATGCCCACGGCGTCGCGGCGGTGACGATCCCCTCGAGGTTCGCGACGCTCCCGCCGGAGGTCAGGTCGCCGCCCGCGGTGCCGGGGTAGCCGACGAGCCCGGCCATCCACGCGACGAGCGACCGCTCCATGTGCGCTGCGGCCGGCGCGCCTGACAGGACGCCCGGAGTACGAGTTGCCGACGTCGGCGAGGAGGTCGCCGAGGGCGGCCGGAAAGAGGCCGCCGCCGGGGATGTACGCGAACTGCCCGCCGGAGGCCTGGTTGATGCCCGAGCGCTCGATCTTGCCGATCGTCGCCAGCGCCTCGGAGATCGGCGCCGGGGTCTCGGCGATCGCGAAGAGGGCCGGGTCGAGCCGCTCGTCCCGCCACGTGGGCGGGGCTCTCACCGCGCTCGGCGACGTTGCGGAGAACATGGGCACCCACCTCCCGCCAGAGCTCGTCACTCTGCTCCGGCCCCGGATCGAGCTGCCTGGCGGAGGCCTCCAGGTCGCGGATCGCCTCACGCAGCGAATCGGTGCGTGCGCTCTGCTCGGTCATCGGGGAATCACTATCTCAACGCCATTCGTCTTCCGCATTGTCGGCGCTACGATCCGACGGTGGCGCCCCTGCGCGAGACACGCGAGCGGGAGCTGAAGCTCTCCGTCCCAACGAGGTTCTCCCTTCCGGAGCTTCCCGGCAGGGCGCTCGCGCCGCGTACCTTCACGTCGACGTACTGGGACACCGCCGACCGGGCGCTCGCGCGGGCCGGGATCACCCTGCGCCGCCGGGTCGAGAACCGCAAGGGCCTCTGGCAGCTGAAGCTCCCCGGCGAGGGCGAGCGGCTCGAGCTCGAGGTGCCGGGCGGCCCCTCGGGGCCCCCTCCCGAGCTCGCAGACCTCCTCGTCGGCCTCCTGCGCGGTCGCTCGCTCGAGCCGGCCGCGGCCCTGCGCACGCAGCGGGCGGGCATCCGCGTGCACGAGAACGGCAAGGCCGTCGCCGACGTGACGGTCGACCGGGTCGCCATCCTCGACGGGCGGCGGATCCGTGAGCGCTTCGTCGAGCTCGAGGCCGAGGCCCTCGACGGTGGCGCGGCCGCGCTCCCGGGCATCGGCCGCGCGCTGGAAGAGGCCGGAGCGTTCCCGGGCGAGGGGCGGCCGAAGGGATTCCGCGCGATGGGGTTCTTCCCGCCGACGGTCTTCGCCCCGCCGCCGGACGCGCCCGCCCTCGACCACGTGCGGGCCATGATGGCCGCCCAGGTCGCGGAGGTCCTCGCCCACGACCCGGGCACCCGGCTCGGCCGCGATCCCGAGGAGCTCCACCAGCTGCGCGTCGCCACGCGGCGGCTCCGCGCCGTGCTGCGCGCGGCGCGCCCGCTCCTCGACCCGGAGTGGACGGAGGCGCTGCGCGAGGAGCTGCGCTGGCTCGGCGGCGCCCTGGGGCCCGTTCGCGACCTCGACGTGCTCGGCGAGCGGCTGCGCGAGGAGATCGCGGCGCTCGAGCCGGAGGAGCGTCGGGCGGCCCAGCGGTTCCTCCAGCTGCTGCGTCGCGAGCGCGAGGTCGCGAGGTCGGCATTGCTCGCGGCCATGTCCGAGCAGCGCTACTCGGATCTCCTCGACCGGCTCGAGGCCGCCGCCGCGGCTCCCCGAGCACGGGAGGCGGACGTCAGCCTGCGGGCGATCGCCGGAGAGGAGTTCCGCAAGCTGCGCAAGGCGGTGCGGGCGCTCCCGCCCGATCCCACCGACGAGGAGCTGCACAGCGTGCGGATCAAGGGCAAGCGCGCGCGCTACGCGGCGGAGCTCGCCGAGGGCGTGGTCGGGAAGCCGGCCCGGGTCTTCGTCCGCGATGCAAAGCGGTTCCAGGACGTGGTCGGCGAGCACCAGGACGCCGTCGTCGCCGAGAACCGGATCCGGGCCTGGCTCCCCCGCGCGAAGGGCCTCTGGGCCCACCTCGCGGCGGGCCGCCTCATCGAGCGGGAGCGCGTTCGTCGGGAGGAGGCGCGCGAGGCCTTCCCCGCGGCGTGGGCGCGCCTCGCCAAGAGCGGGCGGAGGGCCTGGGCCTGAGCGGGGAGAAGGAGGTCCGGGCCGCGGGCGGCGTCGTCTACCGCGACGACGGCGACGGCGCGGTCGACGTTCTCCTCGTCCACCGCCCGCGCTACGACGACTGGACGCTGCCGAAGGGAAAGCTCCAGCCCGGCGAGAGCGACGAGGCGGCGGCGCTCCGGGAGGTGGAGGAGGAAACGGGGCTCCGCTGCGTGCTCGGCGACGAGCTTCCCTCGAGCCGCTACCGGGACAAGTCGGGCCGCCCGAAGGTCGTCCGCTACTGGGCCATGCGCCCGCTCGGCGGCGAGTTCCATCCCCACGACGAGGTCGACGACGTTCGCTGGCTCCCGCTCGACGCGGCCGGCGGTGCGCTGAGCTATCCGCGCGACCGCGAGATCCTGCACGCCTTCGCGGACCGCCTCGTCTGATGGCGATCCTGCTCCTGCGGCACACGTCGGCGGGCCACCGGCGCACCTGGGACGGCCCCGACCACCTGCGTCCGCTCGACGAGCAGGGACGCCGCGAGGCCGAGGCGCTCGCGGGCATCTACGCGCCGTACGCGGTCGAGCGCGTGCTGACCAGCCCCTACGTCCGCTGCCGGCAGTCGGTCGAGCCGCTCGCCCGGGATCTCGGCCGCCCCGTCGAGGAGCGGACCGAGCTCACCGAGGGCGCGACCCGTGCGGAGACGCTCGGGCTCATCGGCGAGCTCGGCGGGCAGAACGCCGTGCTCTGCACCCACGGCGACATCGTCGCCGCGCTTCTGGGCGAGGAGAGCCTGAAGGCCTCGACCTGGGTCCTCGAGCCGGGGCCCGACGGGAACCTCACGCGGCTCGAGTATCTACCGCCGCCGACCTAGGCCCCGCGAGCAGCCCACCCGGGCGCAGCAGGACCCGTCGCTCCTCCGGGAGAACGTCCGCGACCTGGTCCACCGGAACGTGTACGAGCCAGCTTCCGAGGAGGCCCGCACGGACCGAGAGGAGCACCGGCACTCGGCTCGTCCTCTCGACGCGAACCTTCTCGACGGTTCCGATGCGAGCCGACGGGCCGTACACCCCGAAGCCCTCGCAACCGGCGAGCGCCGTCCGGCGCCGCTCGATGTCGTCTCTGCATTCCATGGCTCCATCGTGCCGACGGCCCGCGCGAGCATGGGTGACCAGCCCGTGAAGGAACGGTGAGGAGGACGTGAGCGCGCCTAGGCGGCCGAGGCGGCGAGCTCGTCGAGCCGGGCGAGCGCGGCGCCCTCTCTGAGGCCCGCCCGGGAGATCTCGAGCGGAACGAGCAGCTGCCGCTGGAGCGCCGCGAGGATGACGGCGCCGGCCGGCAGCGTCCGCGCGCGGTGCTCGTGGAGGCCGAAGGTCTTCGCGACCCGAGCCGAGGATCGCTTGCCGAGGATGTCGAGCGCCGCGTCGAGGTCGTCTGCGTCGAGCGTCCGCGCCACGAGCTTCCGGAGCGCCCTGGCGGTGCCGCCGGCCGCGAGCGCGGCCTGCGGGAGCGGCGGCGTGAACCCCTCCAGGTGCCGCTCGACCTCGTCCCGCGCGGCCGCCAGCGCCCCCATCCCCGGCGGGTCGTCGCCGAGGAACCGCCGCGTCAGCCTCACTGCGCCGAGATCGACGGAGTACGTCCACGCCGGCCCGCCTGCGACCGTGCCGACGACGACCTCGGTCGACCCGCCACCGACGTCACAGACGGCGACGCTGCCCGCGAAGCGGCCCGGCCGATGCGACCGCGCCCGCGAACGCGAGCAGGCCCTCCTCGTCGGCGGAGACGATGCGGACGGTTGCGCCGCTCGCCTTGCCCACGGCCTTGACGAGGTCGGCGCTGTTGGCGCTCTGGCGGCCGGGCGCGGTCACGATCACCTCGACGACGGCTCCCAGCCCGCGCCCGATCCGGGCGTAGTCGCCCGCGCAGCGAGCCGCCTCGGCGATCCGCTCGCGCGACAGGCGCCCGTCCCGCTCCACGTCCTCGCCGAGGAAGAGGTGCTCCCGCTCCTCGCGGAGCGCGACGAGCTTGCCGCCGTCGCGAGCGGAGACCAGCAGGCGGACCGTGTTCGAGCCCACGTCGATGATCGCGGCCTTCATGCCAACGCCATTCTCGGAGCGGGATCGGCTGGTGCGCCTAGCGCGGACGCCGGGCGACGCGCCGGCGTGCGCGCGCCTGCGCCTTGCGCATGAGCGCGTCGTGCGTCCCCTGCGCGCCCTCGTCCTTGCCCGGATGCTGGCGCTTCCAGCTCCCGCTCGGCCGGAGCGTCCAGGCCGTGTTGTCGGCCAGGAGCACGTCGAAGGCGCGGGCGAGCTGAGCCTGCGCCTTGGGATCCTCCACGGGCGCTGCGATCTCGATGCGGTGGTCGAGGTTCCGGGTCATGAGGTCGGCGCTCCCCATGAACGTGGTCGTCGTGTCGCCCGCCTCGAAGATGTAGTAGCGGCTGTGCTCGAGGAAGCGCCCGAGCACGCTCCGCACCTTGATCGTCTCGCTGAGCCCGGGGACGCCCGGCCGCAGCGTGCAGATCGAGCGGGCGACGATGTCGATCTCGGCTCCCGCCTGCGACGCCGCGTACAGCTCCTCGATGATCGCCTCGTCCGTGAGCGCGTTCGTCTTGAGCCGGATCCGAGCAGGCCGACCTTCGGTCGCGGCCCGGGCGACGCAGCGAATCTCGTCGACGATGCTGCTGCGCAGGTTGAACGGCGCGACGAGGAGCTTCCGGAAGCGCTGCGGGCGCCCGAAGCCGGTCACGTAGTTGAAGAGGTCGGCGACGTCGGCGGCGATCTCCTCGTCGGCCGTGAAGAGCCCGAAGTCCTCGTAGATGCGGGCCGTGAGGGCGTGGTAGTTGCCGGTGCCCACGTGGACGTACCGGCGCAGGACGTTGCCCTCGCGGCGCACGACGAGCGTCGTCTTCGCGTGGATCTTCAGATTCGGGAAGCCGTAGACGACGTGAACGCCCGCACGCTCCATGGCCCGCGACCACTCGATGTTCCGGTGCTCGTCGAAGCGGGCCTTGAGCTCCACGAGGCAGACGCTCTGGCGGCCTTCCTCGGCCACCTCGATCAGCGCCGGGACGACCGGCGAGTCGCCGCTCGTCCGGTAGACGGTCGTCTTCAGCGCGACGACGGCCGGATCGCGGGCAGCCTCCTGCACGAAGCGCTCGAAGGTCGTCACGAACGAGTCGTACGGGTGATGGACGAGCACGTCTCCGCGCCTGATCTCGGCGAAGAAGTCGCGCCCGCTCGCGATCGAGGCGAGCCGCGCGGGCGTGCGCGGCACCCAGGGCTCGTCGCGCAGCTGGGGCCGGTCGAGCTCGGCGAGCTGGGAAAGGTCCGCCAGGTCGAGCGGGCCTCGGATCGGGTAGACCTGTTCTTCCCCCGCACCCAGACCGTGCGTGAGACGCGCGAGCAACCGGTTCGAGACGGAGCTGGACACCTCCAGCCGCACCACGTCCCCGAAGCGACGGCGCCGAAGCTCGAGCTCCACTGCCTCGAGAAGGTCGTCCGCCTCGTCGGACACCTCGAAGTCGGCATCCCGCGTGACACGGAAGACGGCGCGCTCGACGACCTCCATCTGCGGGAAGAGCCACGGGAGGAAGTGGGCGATGACGTTCTCGAGCGCGACAAAGGCGCCGCGCTTTCCGACCTCGAGGAACCGCGGGAGGCCCTCGGGAATCTTCACGCGCGCGAAGCGCTCCTCGCCATTGTCGGGATCGCGAACCAGAACGGCCAGGCTGTTCGAGAGGCCCGAGATGTACGGGAAGGGCTGCCCGGGGCCGACGGCGAGGGGAGTCAGGACGGGGTAGATCTCCCGGTTGAAGCGACGCTCCAGCTCGGCAAGCTCCTTCTGCGTGCAGTCCTCGACCTGAGGAACGGCGATCCCGCTCTCGGCCAGGGCTGGAACGAGGTCGCGGGTCCAGATCCGAGACTGGCGAGACGTCAGCTCGAGGACGCGCTCGCGGATCTCGGCCAGCGTCTCGGACGGCAGTCGGCCGTCGGCCGAGCGGACCGCGATGCCGGCGGCGTCCTGCCCCATGAGACCGGCGACGCGCACCATGAAGAACTCGTCCAGATTCGAGGAGAAGATCGAGCAGAACTTCACGCGCTCGAGCACGGGCACCGAGTCGTCGCCGGCGAGCTCGAGCACGCGCGCGTTGAAGTCGAGCCACGAGAGCTCGCGGTTCAGAAGCCGCTCGGCTTCTTTCGAGCCGGTGTCGGTCTCGACGGGCACGGTCATCACAGTGGATCATCTCGTACCGCGTTTGTCGAGGCTAGGCGGCAGCGACCGACCGCTCGGCGGGCCTGTCCGCCCGGAACGGGAGCAGGTAGGCCGGCCCGGGCGAGCGCAGGTACGCGACGAGGTCGGCCTCGGCGCCCGCGCTCGGCACGAGCGTCTTCCACGAGTCGAGGTGCTCGGGCCGGTGAAAGTCGCCGCTCGCGACCACCGGCACGTCCCCCGCGGCAACCCACGCGTAGGCGTCGGTGCCGTTGAAGAGCTCGACCCGGTGGAGGAGACGGGACAGCGTGTCCCACTCCCGCCAGAAGCGCCGGGTCGTGCGCGACTCGACGGCGTCTGCGTCCCGTCCATGCGGGTGCGCCCCGATGACGGCAGCTCCCGCGTCCCGCGCAGCAAGCAGCGACCCGACGAGCCCGAGGTCGGGCGAGACGAACTCGCGGAGGCCGATCGCCAGCGCGTGCGCCGAGAGGTCGGCGTCGCGGAAGTTGTGGGTCAGCTCCAGGCCCGGGACGACGAGCATCCCGTAGAGGGCGCGCGCCCGTTCGGCCTCGCGGTCGATCTCCGAGAGGTAGCCGGCGAACGTGGCCTCGTGGACGCACGTCAGAGGTGACCGCCACGGGTCGTCGCTCCGCAGGACGTGGTCGGTGACGCACAGGACGTCGAAGCCGGCCCTGCCGTACTGGTCGACGAGCTCGCAGAGGCCGAGGTCCCCGTCGCTCCAGGTCGAGTGGGCGTGCAGCTCGCAGAGAAGCGCTCTGGTGCTCGGATGCGTGGCCATGGGCGAAGTGTCCGCAGTGGGAAGCCACGCGTGGGCAACGGAGTGGTAAAGGTCGTGAGAAAGGGCAGCGACGGCCGGACCGCGGCGTCGGGACGAGATTCGGGTCGGGAGCCGCGCGATCCGGTCAGTACCCGAGGAACCCCTTTCGAGATGAAACACTGTGCCGCGGGGCTGCCCTGGACGGCGCGAGGCTGCGTCCTCGGTCGCGCCCGTATCTCATTGATACGAGCGCTCCCTGCGTCCTTGCCTCGCACTCGCCCAGAACAGCCCCGCGACGAGGCTCCATCCCGAAATGGGTTCCAAGCGGCCGCGGGCCGCCGGGCACGGAGGGCACCGACCGGATCGCGCCGCGCTCCCGGGAGAGGCCGAGGTCGCAGATCCCACTCCGAGCAGGGCTCGCGCCGGGATTCACGACGTCGCTCTCCACTCCCCCATGGTGCGCCGGCGGACGACGCTCGTGGGGAGACGTGTGGTGAACATCCGGCGAGAGGCGGGAGAACGTCCCCCGGGCTCACGCAACCGGCGGCCCGGCTCGTGCGGGGCCGCCGGCAAGGCGTGAGGAGAGACGGCGCGGGATAACGGTCAGGCCTCGTCGCGCCGCGGTGCGAGTATCGAGGAGCCCCGCGAGCCCGTGGGGTCACGACCGGTGAACGTCGTGTGAAGGTCTGGTGTCCGCTGGGATCAGACCCCGCGGGGGGCCGAGTCCGCGAGCGCCACCCGCATGAGGTCGCGGATCGAGATGATCCCTGCGACGACCCCGCCGTCCATGACCGGGAGGTGGCGGAAGCCTCCGTGGATCATGAGCGCGGCCGCGTGGTCGGTCGTGTCGGAGGCCTCGATCGTCTCGGGGTGCTTCGTCATCCAGTCGCCCACACGGGCATCCTCGCCGAACCCCTCCGCGACGGCGCGGAGGATGTCCCGCTCGGTGAGGATCCCGGAGAGCCTGTCGCCTTCGACGACGAGGACGGCGCCGACGCCCCTCCCGACCATCTGCCGGGCGGCATCCGAGATCCGCTCGTCCTTCCCGACGGACAGGAGCCCCCGCGACATGTGCTCCGAAATGACCGACATTCGGTGTCCGGCGATCCTAAAGGCACTCGACGGGCGCGTCGACCCGCCCGCAGGTCACTTGGCGACGGCCTCGAGCTTGTAGCCGACCCCGTAGCGCGTCTGGATGAACGTGTGCGCGGGCGCCAGCGACTCGAGCTTGTCGCGGATCTTGCGGACGAAGACGTCGACGGTCCGGTCGCGGTGCGTGAGGCGCCGGCCCCAGACCTTCTGGAGGAGCTCGTCGCGCGTGACGACCCGCCCCTGCTCGAGGGCGAGCGCGTAGAGGAGGCGGAACTCGGTCGGCGTCAGCTCGGCGCTGTCGCCGCGGACGTACGCCTGGACGTTGAGCGGGTCGACCTTCAGCTCCTCGATCTCGATGGGCTCCCCGCGGCGCTCGTCCTGGACGCGGACGCCGCGGCGAGCGGCCGCGCGCACGCGGGCGACGAGCTCCTTCATCGAGAACGGCTTGACGAGGTAGTCGTCCGCTCCGATCTCGAGGGCGTGCACGCGGTCGTGCTCCGTGCCGCGGGCGCTCACGACGACGATCGGCGTCCCGATCCCCTCGGCACGCGCGACCTCGATCAGCTTCCACCCGTCCACTCCGGGGAGCATGAGATCGAGGACGCAGACGTCCGGGCGCTCGTACCGGAGCCGCGCGAGCCCGGACTCCCCCTTGTTCACCCACAGCGGGTCGAAGCCCGCCGTCGTCAGGTGCCGCGCCATCCCCTGGGCGATGACGTCGTCGTCCTCGATGATCAGAACCTTCGCCACCCTGCCTCGATTTTGCCCTTCCGCGCGCTCGCCGGGGGTGCCGCAACGGTAGCAAAGTGGTGAAGAAGTGGTGAACTTGACACAGGGCTACCATGCCTCGAGGGACCATGGCGACGATCGTCCTGGGCTACGACGGCACGGAGTCCGCGCAGCGGGCCCTCGCCGTCGCCGCGAGCCTCGCCGGCGAGGGGACGATCACCATCGTGAGCGTCGTGCATCCGCTCCCCGGAGGCAAGAGCGGGCCCGCCTACGACCCGATCGAGAGAGAGGATCACGAGCGGCATCTGGTCGAGGCACGCGACCGGCTCGCGGAGCTGGGTGCGAAGTGCAGCCTCGTGGAGGGCTTCGGCGACCCGGCTCGGGTCATCGTCGACGTGGCCGGGAAGGCCGGCGCCCGCTTCATCGTCGTGGGGCGAGGCGACCGGAGCTTCCTCGAGCGCCTGCTCCATCACTCGGTGAGCGCCGGGGTGGCCCGGCGCGCACGGGCCGCCGTGCTCGTCGTCCCCTGAGCCACACGGGAGCGGGCTACCATCGGGCCGACGGTGCGCTTCCTTCGCCGCAGACAGGACGAGAAGCCCAACGGGAACGGGCAGAAGCCGGACCCCGCGTTGAACGAGCTTCGCCTCGAGGCGAAGCGGGGGCGCGCGCTCGTCGAGGAGAGCCGGGAGATCGTCGTCGTCGTGGACGAGGACGGCCGCGTGGTCGTCGCGAGCCGGCGCGCGCGCGAGGTCCTCGACGGGCTCGAGGAAGGCGCGTCGGCCCCGGACACCATCGTCCGCCGCACGCCGCTCGTCATCCCCTACGAGGTGGACGGTCGGAGGGAGACGATCCTCTACGGCCGCGACTCGGGGGACATGGCCGCCTACGAGGAGCTCCGGGCCGGTTTCACGGCGGCCGTCTCGCACGAGCTGCGCACGCCGCTCGCGCGGCTCCTGGCGCTCCTCGAGAGCGCGCAGCTGCCGGGCGCCGACGTGCGCGAGCTCGTCGAGCAGGCGGAGGGCGAAGTCGACCAGATCCGCGAGCTGATCGACGACATCCTCTTCCTCTCGGAGCTCGAGTCGGGCCACGAGGTCGTCGGCCTCGGAACGACGAGAGCGTTTCCGATCATGGTCGAGGTCCTCGCCGGCCTCGAGGACCAGGCCGCCCGCGCCGGCGTCGTCCTCGAGCTGGACGCCGACGAGGAGCTCGAGCTTCCGCTGCGGCCGCGAATGATCCGGGTCGTCGTCCAGAACCTCGCCCAGAACGCCGTCCGCTACGCGGGGCCGGGCGCCCACTTCCGGCTGACCCTTCGTCACGAGGACGGCGAGGCGGAGCTCGCCGCCGCCGACGACGGCGTGGGCGTCGCCGAGGTCGACCTCCCCCGTCTCTTCGAGCGCTTCTACCGCTCCGACCGCGCGCGGGCCTCCCGCGGGACGGGGCTCGGGCTCGCGATCGTGAAGCACGTCGTAACGTCCGCCGGAGGCACGGTCGAGGCGTCGGGGGCGCGCGGCGAGGGCCTCACGATCCGATGTGTCTTTCCTCAGACCGCGCCAGCCGCTAGCGTGCTGGGCCAATGAGAGCCGCACTCGCCCTTCTCGTGCTGGGAGCCGCCCTCGTCGCGGCGACCGGGTGCGGCGGCGACGACGAGCCGCCCGCCGAGGCGTGGGCCAACGACGTCTGCACGAGCATCTCCGACTGGCGGACGTCGATCGAGGGAATCGTGAGCGACCTCCAGTCGCAGCTCACGTCCCCGGACGCGGGCGCCGCCGTCAAGGATGCGATCGCGAGTGGCGTCGACGCGACGACCCAGCTCAAGGACGAGCTCCAGGACATCGGCGCACCGGAGACCGAGGCCGGCGACGAGGCGAAGCAGGCGCTCGACGACTTCGCCGACGAGGCGGCGCAGACGGCGGACGACGTCCAGGCGCAGGCGGAGGAGCTCCCCGACAGCGGGAGCGTCACCGAGCTGCTCGGTCAGCTCACGCCGATAGCGGCCTCCCTCGAGAGCCTTGCGCAGGAAGGGCAGTCGAAGCTGCAGGACCTCGAGTCGCTCGACCCGTCCGGCGAGATTCAGGACGGCGTCGAGAACGCCGAGGCCTGCCAGAGCCTCATGGGCAACTCCTAGGTCGCTCGGGCGCTAGGCCGAAGCTCCCTCGGACCCGACGGCCGAGGTCGCGAGAACTCCCGCGATCCACGTCTCGATCGCCGCGGCGATCTCCTCCCAGCCCTCACCGACCATCATCAGGTGCGGCCGGCCCTCGAACTCGACGTAGTCGGTCTTCGCCGACGACTTCGCGTACTTCTCGTACTGCTTCTTCGCGGTCGAGGCCGGGACGGTGTGGTCCTTCTCCGCGCCCACGATCAGGAGCGGCGCGCGCTCCTCGCTCTTGAAGTGCACCTCGGTCGGCGGATGGAGGTGGAAGTTGGCGAAGCCCGCCTCGTAGAAGATCTGGCCCGTCTCCGGCACCGGGTAGCGCTCGTAGGCGGCGGCGGCGTCCTCCGGCGAGTACGTGTTCACGAACCCGTAGGTGAACTCCTCGAGGGTGAGCGAGACGACGCCGTGCCACTTCGACGGGTGGGCCAGCGCCGGCGAGGCGACCTTCAACGACGAGAACGGCAGCACGAGGATCCCCTTGGGCGGCGCCGGGCTCATCGCCACGCCGGCCCGGCCGAGGCCGCGGTCGAGCAGGAGCTCGACGATGAGGCCGCCGAACGAGTGGCCGATCAGGACCGGCGGCGAGGGCAGCGCCCGGATCTGCCGCCTCGTAGTGGTCGACGATCTCGGTCAGCCCGAGGCCCTTGATCTCCTCGGCGTCCTCGCGGAGCTCCGCGACGTCGTCGCCCTCCTTCCGCGGCCATTCCGGCGCGGAGACGGCGTAGCCGCGGCTCTCGAAGTACTCGGCGAAGGTGTCCCAGCTGTTCGCTGCCAGCCAGGCCCCGTGGATGAACATCAGCTGCGTGCGATCGGTGGCGGCTTCCACGACGAACCTCCCGGGTCGGTGACCCCGGTCAGGCTACCTATGCGCAGTGGCCGGGCCCGGGGCGGGCTCCCGGGGCGTTCACCAGGTCTTCACCACTCGTTCACAGCCTTTCAGCCCACTACCCGGACAGGCCAGGGCGACACTCGCGGCGAATGTCCCGACGTGAAAGGAGAGCCGTGCGAATTCGTCCTGTTCCGAAGCTCGTCCTCCTCCTGCTGGCGCTCGCAGTCCTCGCTCTCGGAGCCGCCGGGTGCGGCCGGGACGACGACGAGGGCGACGAGGCCGCCGCCCCGGCCACGACAGCGGCGGAGACAGACCGAGCAGCTGTCCGGGGACGTGATCGCCGACGGCTCCAGCACGGTCGGCCCGCTCACGACCGCCGCCGCGGAGTCGTACCGGGAAGAGCAGCCGGACGTGAACGTCGAGGTCGGCATCTCCGGCACCGGCGGCGGCTTCGAGCGCTTCTGCGCCGGCGAGACCGACATCTCCGACGCCTCCCGGCCGATCAAGGAGGACGAGGAGGCTCCGATCTGCGCCGACGCGGGCATCGAGTACCAGGACTACCAGGTCGCGGTCGACGCACTTACCGTGGTCGTGAACAAGGACAATGACTGGGTGACCTGCCTGACCACGGACCAGCTCAAGAAGATGTGGGAGCCCAAGGCCGAGGGCAAGATCACGAACTGGAACCAGATCGACCCGAGCTTCCCGGACGAGAAGCTGACGCTCGGAGGTGCCGGGACGGACTCGGGAACGTTCGACTACTTCACGGATGCGATCAACGGCGAAGAGGGTGCTAGCCGCGCCGACTACAACGCCACCGAGGACGACAACACCACCGTCCAGCTGGTTGCGGGCGAAAAGGGCGCGCTCGGGTACTTCGGCTACACGTACTACGAGGAGAACACCGACACGCTCAAGGCGGTCGAGGTCGACGGCGGCGACGGCTGCGTCGCCCCGAGCGCCGAGGCCGCGCAGGACGGCACCTACACCCCGCTCTCCAGGCCGCTCTTCATCTACGTGAAGACCGACTCCATCCAGACGAAGCCGCAGGTCGCAGGTTTCGTGGACTACTACCTGAACAACCTCGACGCGATCGCCGAGGCCGCACAGTTCATCACTGTGCCCGATGAGGTCGTGAGCGAGAACCTCACGAAGCTCCAGACGCAGGAGGGCTAGCAGGGTCGAATGGCGACGCAGGACGTCACCGCAGGCGCGCAGCCGGAGGCGATCCGGCTGCGCGCCGAGCGGCGCCGGTGGGGCGAGGTCGCCGTCAAGGGCATTCTCGCCCTGTGCGCTCTCGTCTCGGTGGCGACGACGATCGGGATCATCATCGCCTTGCTCGTGCCGTCGATCGAGTTCTTCCGCGAGGTCTCGATCGTCGACTTCTTCTCAGGCGACAGGTGGGCGCCGCTCTTCGAGCCGGCCTCCTTCGGCGTCCGGCCGCTTCTTGTCGGAACGCTCGTCGTCACCTTCTGGGCGTGTGTCGTCTGTCTCCCCTGCGGTCTCGGTGCCGCGATCTACATGAGCGAGTACGCGCGTCCGCGCGTCCGCAACATCCTCAAGCCAGCGCTCGAGACGCTCGCCGGGATCCCGACGGTCGTCTTCGGGTTCTTCGCTCTGACGTTCTTCACGCCGCTCCTCCAGGACCTCGGCACCGGCGTCGGCGTGTTCAACGTCCTCTCGGCCGGGCTCGTGGTCGGGCATCATGCTCATTCCCGTCGTCGCCTCGGTCTCGGAGGATGCCATGGCCGCCGTCCCGCAGGACCTCCGCGACGGCGCCTACGCGCTCGGCTCGACGCGCCTGCAGGTCTCGACCCGGATCGTCGTGCCGGCCGCGATCTCCGGCATCATCGCCAGCTTCGTGCTGGCGATCTCCCGCGCGATCGGCGAGACGATGATCGTCCTCATCGCCGCCGGCGGGATCGCCCAGATCACCTTCGACCCGCGGGAGCAGGCCCAGACGATGACCGCCTTCATCGGGGCGACGGGTATCGGCGACGTCCCCACGGGCTCGATCGAGTACAAGACGATCTTCGCGGTCGGCCTCACCCTCTTCGTGATCACGTTCGTCATGAACATGATCTCGATCCGCCTGGTGCGGAAGTTCCGGGAGATCTACGAATGAGCGTCCCTGCCGAGACCCTCGGACGCCGCTCGCACGGCGACCGCGTCCGCGGGACCGCGTTCTACGTCCTGCTCCTCGTCTCGGTCACGATCGGCTTTCTCGTCCTCGGAATCCTTCTCGTCGACGTGTTCCGGAAGGGAATCGGCTACATCGACCCGACGCTCTTCAACGAGCCGAACTCCTCCGACCCGAACAAGGCGGGAGCGGGGCCGGCGATCCGCGGGACGATCTACATGATGGTCCTGCTCCTCGTCCTGGTCGTGCCGATCGGCGTCGGCACCGCGCTCTACCTCGAGGAGTACGCGAACCGCGAGCGCTGGTACAACCGGCTGCTCGAGATCAACATCCAGAACCTCGCCGCCGTGCCGTCGATCGTCTACGGGATCCTCGGGCTCGCCTTCCTCGTCCGCGGCATCGGGCTCGGGCGGGTGCTCCTGGCGGGCGCCCTCATCCTCACCCTGCTCGTGCCTCCCGACCGTGGTCGTCGCGAGCCGCGAGGCGATCCGCGCCGTCCCGGACTCGATCCGCCAGGGCGCCTACGCCCTCGGCGCGACGCAGTGGCAGGTCATCTGGCGCCAGGTCCTGCCGGCGGCGATCCCCGGCATCGCCACGGGGGCGATCCTCGCGCTCGCGCGGGCGATCGGCGAGACGGCGCCACTCCTCCTCGTCGGCGCGCTCACCTACGTCGCCGTGAACCCGACGCTCTCGGCTCGTTCACGGCCCTGCCCGTGCAGATCTACCAGTGGATCGAGCGGCCGCAGGAGGAGTTCCGGCTCCTGGCGGCAGCCGGGATCATCGTGCTCCTCGTGATCCTCCTGACCATGAACGCCCTCGCGATCGTCCTCCGCAACCGCTACCAAAGAAGATGGTGATGTCCGACATGGAAAGCGCCCCTGCCGCACCTGTCAAAATCGCCGGCGTGGACGAGAAGCTCCTCGCCGAGCGCCAGCAGGCGAGCGTCGTCGGCCCGCCGCGAGGTGCTCTTCGACGTCGACGACCTGACGGTCTCGCTACGGCGGCGTCCCGGCGCTCAAGGGAGTCTCGCTCGAGATCTACAAGAACTTCGTCACCGCCTTCATCGGGCCCTCGGGCTGCGGGAAGAGCACGTTCATCCGCTGCTTCAACCGCATGAACGACCTGATCCCGAGCGGCGGCCGTCGAGGGCAGCGATCCTCTACCACGGCGCCGACCTCTACGGCCGCGAGGTCGACCCGGTCGAGGTGCGGAAGCGAATCGGGATGGTCTTCCAGAAGCCGAACCCGTTTCCGAAGTCGATCTACGACAACGTCGCCTTCGGCCCGCGCGTCCTCGGCTGGAAGAAGGACCTCGACGAGCGCGTCGAGCGCGCGCTCCGCCACGCGGCGCTCTGGGACGAGGTCAAGAACCGGCTGAAGGCGAGCGCCTACAGCCTCTCGGGCGGCCAGCAGCAGCGCCTCTGCATCGCCAGGTGCCTCGCCGTCGAGCCCGACGTGCTCCTCATGGACGAGCCGGCCTCGGCCCTCGACCCGATCTCGACGACGGCGATCGAGGACCTCATGCACCAGCTGAAGACCGAGTACACGATCGTGATCGTCACGCACAACATGCAGCAGGCGGCGCGGGTCGCCGACATGACCGCGTTCTTCAGCGTCGAGGTCGACGAGGAGCGCGACCATCGCACGGGCGTCCTCGTCGAGTACGACCAGACGCCGACGATCTTCACCAACCCGTCCGACAAGCGGACGGAGGACTACGTCACGGGGCGATTCGGATGAGGGTCACGCTCCAGGAAGAGCTCGACCAGCTCGAGGCCTCGCTCCAGGAGGAGGGCGCCCTCGTGCTGCGCGCGCTGCGCGGCTGCCTGAACGCGCCTCGAGCAGTCCGACGTCGAGCTCGCGGACGAGGTGATCGGGTTCGACGACGAGATCGATGCGGTCTACCTCTCGATCGAGGAGGGCATCCAGTCGCTTCTTGCCCGCCAGACGCCCGTCGCCGTCGACCTGCGCCTCGTGCTCGCCATCCTCCACAACAACCTCCACCTCGAGCGCATGGCCGACTACTGCGTGACCATCGCGAAGCTGACGAAGCTCTCGGTCAACGTGGCGCACGACGAGACCATCCTCGAGGGCTTCGAGGAGATGGGGAGCCGAGCGGAGGAGATGATCCGCGTCGCGCTCGACTCCTTCCGCGACCGCAACGTCACGCACGCCGAGTCGCTGGTCGACCTCGACGAGATGATCGACCGCGCCAACCGCCGGGTCGTCGGGCACGTCCTCTCGCTCGGGAGTGATCCGGGGCTTCGGGAATGGGGCCTCCGCATGATCCTCGTCTCCCGCTGCCTCGAGCGGATCGGCGACCACGCCGTCGACATCGGCGAGCAGACGGCCTTCCTCGTCACCGGGGAGTTCCGGGAGTTCACCGACGCCTCGCACGACCCGCGCACGACGCCGCGGGATCTCTGACAGCGCCCGCACAAGTAACAGACTGTTACTTGTGACCGGCCGCCGTGCTAGAAGGATGGGGTGACCCGACGCGCCGCCGTCGCGCTCGCACTCGTCGCGCTCGTCGCAGCGTCACCGGCGGCGGCGACACCGGGATCCTCGCCATCGGCGACTTCGGCGTCGGCGGGCGCTCCGAGCGGCGGACCGGCGCGGCGGTCGAGCGGTTCGCCGCCCGCCACGTGACCGATGCGCTCGTCACGCTCGGTGACAACGACTACACCGAGAGCCCGCCCGCGTTCCGCCGCAACTGGCGCGACTCGTTCGGCTGGGCCGCCGCGGCCGGGCTGACCGTCGCCGGGACGCTCGGCAACCACGACGTTCGGGTCGACGGAGGGCGCTACGAGTTCGGGCTCCTCGACATGCCGCGCCGCTACTACACGCGGACGGTCGGCGACGTCGCGCTCTTCGTCGTCGACTCGAACCGGATCGGGGATCGGGAGCGGCGCTGGCTCTCCCGCGCGCTCGGCGCCGCGACGGCTCCGTGGAAGGTCGTCCTCCTCCACCATCCGGCGTTCAGCTGCGGCGGCTACGTCGGAGACGCGCGCGTCCGCCGCCGGCTCGTGCCGATCTTCGAGCGGAAGGGCGTCGACCTCGTGCTCGCCGGCCACGACCACAACTACCAGCGGTTCGCGCGCCGGCGCGGCGTCACCTACGTCGTCCACGGAGGCGGCGGTCAACGGCTCTATCCCCTCACGCGCTGCCCGGGCTGGTTCCCCGGCGCGTGGCCGCGCGCGAGACCCGCGGCTGGCTCTACCTCCGTGCGACCTCCGCCGAGCTCCGCGTCCAGGCGATCGGTCGCCACGGCGGCGTCCACGACCGCTTCGTGCTTCGCCATATACCCCTAGTGGGTATATACTGACCGTGTGAGCTCGACGCACCAGCTTCAGCTCGAGGGTATGACGTGCGCCTCGTGCGCGGCGCGCATCGAGCGGAGCCTGAACAGGCTCGACGGCGTCGAGGCGACCGTGAACCTCGCCACCGAGCAGGCGACCGTCCGCTGCGAGCCCGACGTCGCCGGTCGACACGCTCGTCGCCGCGGTCGAGGCGCAGGGCTACGGCGCGCACCCGGCACACGAAGGGCATCACCACGACCACGACGAGCCGCTGCCGGTGCTGACCCGCCGCCTCGCGCTCGCCGTCGCTCTCACCGTCCCGGTCGCGCTTCTCTCGATGGTGTCCGCGCTCCAGTTCGCCGGCTGGGAGTGGGTCGCGCTCGCGCTCTCGACGCCGGTCGTCTTCTACTCGGGCGCCGGGTTCCACCGCGCGGCGCTCAGGAGCGCGCGCCACCGGCGCGCGACGATGGACACGCTGATCTCGCTCGGGACGCTCGCGGCGTGGTCGTGGTCGACCGTCGTCGCTCGTCGCCGGCCTCGACGCGGACATCTACTTCGAGGTCGCGGCCGTCGTGACGACGCTGATCCTGCTCGGCCGGTACCTCGAGGCCCGCGCGAAGCGCCGTTCGTCGCGAGGCGATCCGGGCGCTGCTCGAGCTCGGCGCCAAGGAGGCGCGCGTCCTGCGCGACGGCCGGGAGGAGCTCGTTCCCGTCGCCGACGCTCGAGGTCGGCGACCTGTTCGTCGTCCGGCCGGGCGAGAAGATCGCCACCGACGGCGTCGTCGTCGAGGGCGAGTCGGCGATCGACCGCTCGATGCTGACCGGCGAGCCCGTTCCGGTCGAGGTCGGCCGGCGGATCCGAGGTCGACCGGCGCGACCGCTGAACACCTACGGCGCGCCTCGTCGTCCGCGCGACGAGGGTCGGCGCCGACACGGCGCTCGCGCACATCGCGCGCCTCGTCGAGCAGGCGCAGTCCGGCAAGGCGCCGGTGCAGCGGCTCGCCGACCGCGTCTCGGCGGTCTTCGTCCCGGTCGTGATCGGGCTCTCGCTCGCTGACGCTCGCCGGCTGGCTCCTCGCCGGGGCGGACGTCAGCACCGCCTTCACCGCGGCCGTCGCCGTCCTGATCATCGCGTGCCCGTGCGCGCTCGGCCTGGCGACGCCGACGGCGCTCATGGTCGGCACCGGGCGCGGCGCGCAGCTCGGCGTCCTCATCAAGGGGCCCGAGATCCTCGAGCAGACCCGCCGCGTCGACACGATCGTGCTCGACAAGACCGGCACGGTCACCGAGGGACGCGATGGAGCTGGCGCGGCGTGACGCTCCTCAACGGCGCGAGCCGCGGCGAGGTGCTGCGGCTCGCCGGGGCCGTCGAGGCCGCGTCGGAGCACCCGATCGCCCAGGCCGTCGCCCGCGCGGCGCGCGCCGAGGTCGGCGCGCTGCCCCCCGTCTCGAGGTTCCGCAACGAGCCGGGCGTCGGCGTCGTCGGCGACGGTCGACGGCCACGTCGTGTCGGTCGGCCGCAGCGACGGCCACGATCGAGGTCGCGTGGGACGGCGTGCCGCGCGCCACGCTCGAGGTCCGCGACACGGTCAAGCCGACGAGCGCCGAGGCCGTCGCGGAGCTGAAGGCGCTCGGCCTCGCTCCCGTGCTCCTGACCGGCGACCGCGAGGAGACCGCCCGAGCGCGTCGCCGCCGAGGTCGGGATCGAGCGCGTGCTCGCCGAGGTCCTGCCCGGCGACAAGGTCGCCGAGGTCGAGGCGCCTCCAGGCCGAGGGCAAGGTCGTCGCGATGGTCGGCGACGGCGTCAACGACGCGCCCGCGCTCGCGCAGGCCGATCTCGGCCTCGCGATCGGCACCGGGACCGACGTCGCGATCGAGGCGGCGACCTGACGCTCGTCTCCGGCGACCTGCGCGCCGCCGTCGACGCGATCCGCCTCTCGCGGCGGACGCTCCGGACGATCCAGGGCAACCTCTTCTGGGCCTTCGCCTACAACGTCGCCGCGATCCCGCTCGCGGTCGCCGGCCTGCTGAACCCGATGATCGCCGCGGCGGCGATGGCCGCCTCGAGCCTGTTCGTCGTCGCGAACTCGCTGCGCCTGCGCCGCTTCCGGAGCGCCCGAGGGAGGCATCCGCATGACCCACGGCTACGTCGAGGACAAGGACGCCCTCGTCAAGCGCCTGCACCGGATCGAGGGCCAGGTGCGCGGGATCGAGCGGATGGTCGAGGACGACCGCTACTGCATCGACATCCTCACGCAGATCTCGGCGGTGAAGACCGCGCTCGAGTCGCTGGCGCTTCAAGCTCCTCGACGAGCACGTGCGCCACTGCGTCGCCGGCGCGCTCGTCTCGGGCGACGAGGCTGACGCTGCAGGCGAAGACCGGCGAGCTGCTCGAGGCGGTGCAGCGCTTCTCGCGGACGCGCTAGACCCCCGAGGCGTCCTCCAGCGGGTGGTGGCGCCCGTGGTAGGAGATGAGGGTGCAGAGGAGCCCCGTGAGCGCGACCCCGGGCCCCACCTCGAGCAGCAGGCGGGCCTCGTCCGAGCGCTCGACCCCGGTGACGAGCCCGCCGACGCAGATCCAGACCGCCGAGAGGATCGGCGCGAGGAGCAGGAGGATCACCGCCCGGTCGTGCCACGGCCTCCCGCGCTTCGTCCAGAGGACGTAGTCGACGACGGCGAGAACGAGAATCACGAGCGCGGGAAGAATGCCGGTGAGCGCCTCGCCCGACGCGATCGCGACCCAGAGGGCGAGGGCGACTGCTCCGAGCGTCAGGTAGCGAGGCACGCGGGGGCTAGGAGCGCCGCGCCGGCGGCCGGCTGCGACGTCACGTCCTCACGGCCCTCGACGTGGACGTCAGGGAGCCAGGAGAGCCACGACGGCAGGTACCAGTTCCAGCGTCCCAGCAGCGTCATCGTCGCAGGGACGACCACCGAGCGGATGATCGTCGCGTCGATGAAGAGCGCGACGGCGATCCCGAAGCCCATCTGCTGGAACATGACCAGGTCTCCCCGGGCGAAGCCGGCGAACACGGCGATGATGATCAGCGCGGCGCCCGTGATCAGGCGAGCCGTCGACCCCACGCCGAAGGAGACCGCGTCGTCGTTGTCGCCCGTCTGCGAGTAGCGCTCGCGGATGCGGCTCAGAAGGAAGACCTGGTAGTCCATCGAGAGCCCGAAGAGCACGGCGAAGAGGAAGAGCGGCACCCACGCCTCGATGATGTCCACCTGCTGGAAGCCGAGAAGCTCGTTGCCGACGCCCTTGACGAACACGAGGACGAGCAGCCCGTAGGCCGCCCCGACCGAGAGCAGGTTCATGGCGATGGCGGTCGCGGGACGACGATCGAGCGGAAGGCGAGCGTCAGCAGGACGAAGCTCAACCCGAGGACGAAGACGAGCACGATCGGCAGCCATGCGTCCATGACGTCGTAGTAGTCGACCTCCTCGGCCGTGTTCCCGCCGACGAACGCCCGGGCGCCCGAGCCGGCGAGCGCCTGCGGGACCACGTCGCTGCGAAGCTCCCGCACCGCGGCGACCGCTGCCGGCGAGACCGAGTCTCCCGCGACCGGGACGGTGATGACCTCGATGGCGCCGTCCGGGCTCGTCTCGGTCGTCGGGGTGCCGAAGATGTCGCGCTGCCCGAGCTCGTCCTCGAGCCGCGCGACCGCGTCCTGCACCTCGGGCGAGGCCGTGTCGCCCTCCACGACGATCCGGACCGGGTCGGTGGTCTGTCCCGGGAACTCGCGGTTCAGGAGCAGGAAGCCCTTCTTCGACTCGAACCGGTCGGGAAGGGTGCTGATCCCGGCCGTGCCGGAGTCGAGCGAGAGCGCAGGGACGGCCGCCGCGAGCAGGAGCGCGACCGCCGCGACGAGGCTCACCACGGGTCTGCGCATGACGGCCCGCACGATCCGGCCCCAGAAGCGGCTCTCGGAGCCGGCTGTGGCCCTGCTGAAGAACGGCACGGGCAGCGAGTCGATGCGGTCGCCGAGCAGGCTGATGACGGCCGGGAGCAGCGTCAGCGCCGCGACGACCGAGACGATCCCGACGAGGATCGCGCCGGTGGCCAGGCTTCGCATGATCGTGTTGGGGACGAGCACGAGGCCGGTCATCGCGAGGACGAACGCGGCCCCGCTGAAGAGGACGGCCCGGCTGGCGGTTGCCCCTGCGGTGCCGATCGCGTCGAGCTTCTCCCGGCCTCCCGCCCGGCTCTCGCGGAAGCGGCTGAGGATGAACAGGGAGTAGTCGATCCCGAGGGCGAGGCCCATGCCGAAGATCATGTTCGTGACGAAGACGGAGAGGTCGAACACCTGACCGACGATCGCCGTGAGCGCCAAGCGCGACGAAGATCGCGAGAAGGGCGAGGACGAGCGGGATGATCCCGGCGACGACCGCGCCGAAGACGAGCAGGAGGACGATCAGCGCAGCGGGGGCGCCGAAGAAGAGCTCGCCCTTCTGCAGGTCCTCTTCGGAGAGCTTGTTGAAGTCCTCGTCGATCGTCAGATCGCCCGTGATGGCAGCCTCGACGCCGGGCTGCTCGTCGAGCGCCTTGACCGCGTCGATGACGTCTCCGAGGCGGCCCTCGTTGCGGCCGAGCCCGACGAGGACGGCCGTCGCGCTGCCGTCCGCGGCGTCGAGCCGTTCCTGCCCCTCGTCCGCGGACGTGACGACGGTGGCCGCCCCGAGACGACGCAGCTCGTCGGCGAAGCCCTGAACGCGCCCGCGATCCACCCGACCGTCTCCGAAGGAGATGACGACGACCTCGGTCACCCCCTGGGCGGGATCGTCCGACGACGGCGGGAGGTGTTGCGCGATCAGCTCCTCGGCGTGCTTCGAGTCGGTCGGGGACGTGACCTCGCCCTCGGTCGTGAGGGTGTCCCCGAGGAAGAGGGAGACGATGACGAGCGAGGCGACCACCGTTCCGATCCAGAGCCCGACCGTGCGCCACGGACGGCGGGCCGACGCGCGGGCGAGCGATTCCGTGGAGAGGCTCACGCGCGCGACGCTACCCCCTCGAAGACGTGGGCGCCAACCGCCGCCGTGTAGGGTGCCGCCGTGCTCGCGATCACGGCCGGTCGGTTCCGCTTCACCGCGCGCCTGGAGGAGACCGCCGCGCCGAGGACGATCGCCGCTCTGCGGACGCTGCTCCCGCTCCGCAGCCACCTCGTGCAGGCGCGCTGGAGCGGCGAGTCCGCCTGGGTGCCGATGGGCTGGGACGTCGACCTCGGCCTCGGGCCCGAGAACGCCAACAGCTACCCGGCCGCCGGCGAGCTCCTCCTCTACCCTGGCGGGCTCTCGGAGGTCGAGATCCTCTTTCCCTACGGCGCCACCTGCTTCGCGAGCAAGATGGGCCAGCTCGCGGGCAACCACTTCGCCACGATCGGGGAGGGGCGCGACCAGCTCTCCGAGTTCGGGCGCGTCATCCTCTGGGAGGGCGCGCAGGAGATCGTCTTCGAGGAGACCTCCTAGCCCTCGGGGAGCGACGACCGCTCCCTCCAGGAGCGCCCGCCCGACCACCGCCCCTTCGAGCCCGAGCGCCGCCAGCGCGTTCAGATCGCCCTCCGAGCGGACGCCGCCCGCCGCGAGGACGGGCAGCCCGGAGACGTCGCGCACACGCCCCAGCAGGCCGAGATCGGGGCCGGCGAGGGTCCCGTCCCGCTCGACCGCGGTGCAGAGGAGCCGCTCGACGCCGGACTCCGCACAGCGCGCCGCGAGGTCCTCCGGCGGGACGCCCGTCGAGCGCGTCCAGCCGGACACGACCACGCCCCCGCCCCGGACGTCCACGGCGACGACGAGACGCTCGCCGAGCGCGGACACGAGCTCGTCGAGAGCGCTCGGGCCCGCGAGCGCAGCCGTCCCGACGACGACCCGGGCGACTCCGACGGTCAGAAGCGCCTCGGCGTCGGCCGGGGAGCGAATGCCGCCCGAGACCTGCACCGGGACCGGGTGCGCGGCGCGCGCCAGCAGGGCGACGAGCTCGGGCCGGATCCGACCCGACCGCGCGCCGTCGAGATCCACGACGTGCAGGAACGGCGGGCGCGCCGCGGCGAACCGAGCGGCGAGCGCGACCGGATTCCCCCCGCGCGCGACGACGTGGCCGGGCTCCCCGCGGCGCAGCCGCACCGCCTCGGTCCCGGAAACGTCGACCGCGGGAATCACCTGGAAACCCGGGTGCTCCTTCTCTTCCCTCCGCCCCTTCGTCTGCACCGCCATGTTAACATGATAATATGCCGTCACGAAGGACGCCGGCACTGAGAATGGCAGAGCGATCACACCCATGGCGAACGCCCCAGATGGAGGACCTGTTCGCGGCGATCCTCACCCTCGAGTCGGAGGAGGAGGCGGGGCGCTTCTTCCGCGACCTCTGCACCCTGAGCGAGCTCCAGGCGATGGCACACCGCTGGGAGGTGGCGAAGCTCCTCGACCGCGGGCTCCCCTACCAGGAGATCAGCGCCGAGACGGGCGGGTCGACGACGACGGTGACGCGGGTCGCGCACTGGCTCCGCCACGGCGAGGGCGGCTACCGGCTGGCGCTCGAGCGGCGGAATCGACTCTCCCCGACCGGCTGAGGATCGCCGTTCCGGCGAAGGGCCGGCTCCGGGAGCCCGCCGTCGCGCTGCTCGGCGACGCGGGGCTCGGGCCCGAGGAGCCGGGCGAGCGTGCGCTCGCGTTCCCCTGTCGGAACGCCCCCGTGGAGGTCCTCCTCGTCCGGGCGGCCGACATCCCCGAGTACGTCCAGGACGGGGTCGTCGACTGCGGGATCACGGGAGCCGACCTCGTCGCCGAGCACGGCGCCCGGGTGACCGAGCTCCTTCGCCTGGGCTTCGGCGGCTGCACGCTCGAGGCGGCCGTCCCCGAGGAGTCGCCGGTGACCGGCCTCGCCGGCCTCGAGGGCCTCCGCGTTGCGACCGTCTACCCGACTCTCGCGCGCCGGCTGCTCGCAGAACGGGGGATCGCGGTCGAGCTCGTGGACGTCACCGGCTCGGTCGAGGTCGCACCGCGGCTCGGCCTCGCCGAGGCCATCGTCGACCTCGTCTCGAGCGGGAACACGCTGCGCACCAACGGTCTCCGCTCCCTCGGCGGGCTCTTCTCGTCCGAGGCCGTGCTGGTCGCGGCCGAGGAGCCCGACGAGGCCTCGCGCCGCCTCGCGCCGATCCTGCGCAGCGTCGTACAGGCGCGGGAGGCCCGCTACCTCATGCTGAACGCCCCCGAGACCGCCCTCGCGGACATCTGCGCGATCGTCCCCGGTTCGGGCGCCCCGAGCGTGATCCCGCTCGCGCAGGCAGGCATGGTCGCCGTCCATGCGCTCGTCCCGGCCGCGGACGTCTGGGGGCTTCTCCCCCGCCTCGAGGCCGCCGGCGCCTCCTCGATCCTCCTCGTCCCCGTGGAGCGGATGGTGGAATGACCGACGTCGCGCGCATCGTCGAGGACGTGCGGGAGCGCGGCGACGAGGCCGTCTCCGAGTGGTCGCGCCGCTTCGACGGCGTCGAGCCCCGGCTCACCGAGCCGGCCGGCGAGATCCCGGAGGACGCGGTTCGCGCCCTCGCAGACGCGGTGCGCCGCTGGCACGAGCTCCAGCGGCCGGCCGACGTGCGGGCCGAAGTGACTCCGGGCGTCATGCTCGAGCGGCGCTGGGTGCCCTTGCGCTCGGTGGGGATCTACGTCCCGAGGCGGCTCGTCTCCACCCTCGTCATGTGCGCCGTCCCGGCGCAGATCGCGGGCGTCGAGCGGATCGTGATCGTCACGCCCCCCGAGGGCGCAGGCGTCGTCGCCGCGGCGGCCCGCCTGCTCGGGCTCGAGGAGGTCTGGGCGGTCGGAGGCCCGCAGGCCATCGCCGCCCTCGCCTACGGAACCGAGACGATCGCGGCCGTCGACAAGGTCGTCGGCCCGGGGAACGCGTTCGTGAACGAGGCCAAGCATCTCGCCTCGCGCGATGTGGCGGTCGACCTGCCGGCAGGGCCGTCCGAGCTCGTCGTGCTCGCGTCCGCCGGCGCCGACCGGTCCGTCGCGGCGCTCGAGCTCGACGCCCAGCGCGAGCACGGCCCCGACTCCGTCTGCCGTCTCGTCGAGGCGGACGGCGACCTCGAGTCCGCGCTCCGCCGGGTGGAGGACCTCGCGCCCGAGCACCTCGTGCTCCTGGGCGAGGACGCCGAGCGGCTGGCACCGCGGGTCCGCAACGCGGGCGCCGTGTTCGTGGGACAGTGGTCGTCGGTGGCCGCCGGCGACTACGCGACGGGCGGGAACCACGTCCTCCCCACGGGCGGCCGCGCCCGCGCGGTCGGAGGCATCGGGCTCGAGACGTTCCTGAAGCCGGTGACGATCCAGCGGCTGACGGCCGACGGCCTGCGACGAGTGCGACCCGTCGTCGAGGCGCTCGCGGCGGTCGAAGGCCTGCCGGCGCACGCCGAGGCGGTGCGGCGATGAGAGCGCTGCCCGCCGAGTTCGCCCCCTACGCCTGGGCGCCGTCCACGGCCGAGCTCGCGACGGCGACGGGCCTCGACCCGCTCGAGATCGTCCGCTTCGACGGCAACGTCCCCGCCTGGCCCCTCCCCTCCTCCCGGCCCGGCGCGCTGGCCGCCGCCCTCGCCGACGTCCAGAACTACCCACACGGCGGCTACGAGGAGCTGACCGCTGCCGTCGCACGCTACGCCGGCGTCGCGCCCGAGAACGTCGTGCTCGGGGCGGGAGCGGACGACCTCATCCTCCTCTGCGCACGGACGTTCGCCGGGCCGGGCGACCACGTGGCGATCGCGGATGACCCGACGTACCCGCTGCTTCGCATCGCCCCGAGTCTCGCCGGCGCCGAGGTGGGCGACGACGATCCCGTCGTCACGTTCTGCTGCCGGCCGAACAACCCCACCGGCGCCCTGGACGACCTCCCCCCAGCTCGGCCGCTCGTCGTCGACGAGGCGTACTTCGAGTATGCGGGCGAGACCGCCGCCGGCCGGCTCGACGACGGCGTGGTCGTCATCCGCACCTTCTCGAAGGCCTTCGGGCTCGCGGGGGCGCGCGTCGGGTACGCGCTCGCCGACCCCGAGACGGCGGCCGAGCTCAACCGGCGGCAGTCTCCCGCCCCCATCTCGACGCTCTCCGCCGCGCTCACGGTCGCCGCCCTGGCCGACCCGCCCGACGTCTCGGCCCAGGTCGACGAGCGCGAGCGCCTCGGGCGCGGCCTCCGTGCCCTCGGCCTCGAGCCCCTGCCGTCTCACGCCAACTTTCTCTTCGTCCCGCTCGATGAGCCCGAGGAGCTCGGGGCCGCGCTGCTCCGCTCGGGGCTCGTCGTGCGGGTCTCGCCCGACGGCATCCGGATGTCGGTGCGCGACCTGGAGGACGACGACCTGCTCCTCGAGGGGCTCGCGCGGGCGCTCGACCGCCCCGCGCCGGTTGCCGCCGGGGGCGGACGGAGCGTCCGCCTCGTCCGGTCGACCGCCGAGACGCGCGTGCGCGTACGCCTTGCTCTCGACGGGGCAGGGCGGGTCCGGGTCGCCACCGGCGCCGGGCTCTACGACCACTTCCTCGAGCAGCTCGCCTTCCACGCCGGCTTCGACCTCGTCCTCGAGGCGGCCGGCGACCTCGAGACCGGAGACCACCACACCGCCGAGGACGCGGCCATCGCGCTCGGCGAGGCTCTCGATCGGGCTCTGGGGGACCGTCGCGGCATCGCCCGGTTCGGCGACGCGGTCGTCCCCATGGACGACGCGCTCGCGCGCGCGGCCGTCGACCTCGGCGGCCGGGCCGTGACCGAGCTGCGCCTCCAGCCCGATCCGGGCCTCGCCGAGCACGTCCTCCGCAGCCTCGCCCAGGGCGCCCGCGCGGGCCTGCACGTGGACGCCGCGGGCCACGACCCCCACCACGTCGCCGAGGCCGCCTTCAAGGCCGTGGGCCGTGCGCTCAGGTCGGCCGTCGCGAGCGAGGGCGCCGGGGTGCCCTCGACGAAGGGGTCGCTGTGAGGGTCGCGGTGTGCGAGCACGGGGCCGGCAACGTTCGCTCGGTGCTCGTCGCGTGTCGGCGCCTCGGCGCGGATGCCCGTGCCACCGGCGATCCCGACGAGGCCCTCGCGGCGGACCTGGCGATCCTCCCCGGCGTGGGCTCCGCCGGCACCGCCATGCGGGGCCTCGCCGCCCGCGGCCTCGACGTCGCCCTCCGCGAGCGCGTCCGGCGGGACGGCCGACGCTGGGGATCTGCCTGGGCCTCCAGCTCGCCCTCGAATCGTCGGACGAGGACGGCGGCGTCGGCGGGCTGGGCCTGCTGCCGGGACGCTCGGTGCGACTGCGCGGAGATCGCGTCCCGCGCATCGGATGGGCGCGCGTCGAGCCCGGCGGGGACGCGTACTACTTCGCGCACTCCTACGCAGCGGATACGCCCGCGGGCACCGCGGTCTCGGAAGGCGTCGTCGCCGTCGCCGAGGCGGGGAGCTTCCTCGGCGTGCAGTTCCACCCCGAGAAGAGCGGGCGCGCCGGAGCCCGTTTCCTCGAGCGATGCCTCTCGCGCGCCTGATCCCGTGTCTCGACGTCGCCGGGGGGCGCGTCGTCAAGGGCGTCCGCTTCCAGGAGCTGCGCGACGTCGGGGACCCGATCGAGCTCGGGGCCGCCTACTCCGACGCGGGTGCCGACGAGCTCGCCTTCCTGGACGTGGGGGCGACGGTGGAGGAGCGGAGCACGCTCCTCGGGATCGTGCGACGGGTCGCCGAGCGGCTGGCGATCCCGTTCACGGTCGGCGGCGGCGTCCGCACCGTCGCGGACGCCGAGGCGCTCCTCGAGGCGGGGGCCGACAAGGTCTCGGTGAACTCGGCCGCGCTGGCGCGCCCCGAGCTCCTCACCGAGCTGGCCGAGCGGCTCGGCACGCAGGCGGTCGTCCTGGCGATCGACGCGACCGGAGGCGCCGTGCGCTCGCACGCCGGCCTTCGAGCCACGGACCGGAGCGCCGCCGACTGGGCGCGGGAGGGCGAGCAGCGCGGCGCCGGCGAGATCCTGCTCACGTCGATCGACACGGACGGGACGCGTTCCGGCTACGACCTCGGGTTGACGAGGTCCGTCGCCGAAGCGGTCTCCGTCCCGGTGATCGCCTCCGGGGGTGCAGGCTCCGCCGCGCACGTCGCGGCCGCGCTCGAGGTCGCCCAGGCGGCGCTCCTGGCGTCGATCCTCCACGAGGACCCGGCCCGGCTCGTCGCGCTCCGGGGCGAGCTTCGCGGCATGGGGGTGCCGCTTCGCGATGCCGCCTGAGAGCGACGCTCTTCGCGCTGCGATCGTCCAGGACGCCGAGAGCGGTCGCGTGCTCATGCTCGCGTGGATGGACGACGACGCGCTCCGGCTGACACGCGAGACGGGAGAAGCCCACTTCTTCAGCCGCTCCCGCGACCGCCTGTGGCGCAAGGGCGAGACCTCGGGCCACACGCTCGCGGTCGAGGAGGTCAGGGACGACTGCGACGGGGACGCAGTCCTCCTCCGGGTGCGCCCGAACGGCCCCGCGTGTCACACGGGCTCGGCGTCCTGCTTCGCTCCCTGGCTGTGGCGGCGCGTGCTCGACCGGGCCGAGAGACTCCCGGAGGGCTCCTACGTCGCCTCGCTCCTCGCGGGCGGCGCGGGAGCGTGTGCCCGGAAGCTCGGAGAGGAGGGACTCGAGGCCGCGCTCGCGGTCGCCTCCGAGGACGACGACCGGGTCGTGGCGGAGATCGCCGACCTCTTCTTCGCCGGCTACGTCGCACTCGCCGCGCGGGGCCTCGACCCGGCGATGATCGAGGACGAGCTCGCCCGGCGGGCCGCGAGCGGCTGAGGTAGAGTCGATCTCGGAAGCGGGCGCGTCCCGCTCCGCATCGAGAGAGGCTGAGGGAACCGGCCCTGGGAAGCCTCGGCAACCTGCCTCCGGCAAGGTGCCAAACCCGGCGGGCTTCGGCCCGGAGGATGTCGAGCGAGACGAAAGGAGACCCGGCAATGCCCGCCACCGCCCTTCGCTGCCGAGCCTGTGGAGCCGAGTCGGCTCTCGAGGCCGTCGGCACCTGCTCGGGGTGCTTCGGGCCGCTCGAGCCCGTCTACGACCTCGACGAGCTCACGCACACCTTCACGCGCGAGCGGATCCAGGCCGGCCCGGCCTCGATCTGGCGCTACGCCCCGCTCCTGCCCGTCGCCCCGCCGGCGCAGGCCCGCCTCGCCCCCGGCCTGACCCCGCTCGTCGAGGCCCCTCGGCTCGCGGCCGAGGTCGGCGTGCGGGCCCTCTGGCTCAAGCTCGACACGGCCAACCCCACCCACTCCTTCAAGGACAGGGTGGTCGCGGTCGCATCGGCGAAGGCGCAGGAGCTCGGCCTGACGACGCTCGCGTGCTCCTCGACGGGGAACCTCGCGAACGCCGTCGCCGCCCGCGCGGCGGCTGAGGGCCTCGAGGCCGCGGTCTTCTGCCCTGCCGACCTCGAGCCCGAGAAGCTCGTGGCGACCGCCGTCTACGGCGCGACGGTCTACGCGGTCGACGGCACGTACGACGACTGCTCGCGCCTGACGGTCGAGCTCTCCTTCGAGCTCCCCTGGGCGTTCGTGAACGTCGGCCTGCGCGCGTACTACGCGGAGGGCTCGAAGACGCTCGCGTTCGAGATCGCGGAGCAGCTCGGCTGGCGCGCTCCGACCGCGATCGTCTCCCCGATCGCCTCGGGGGCCCTCTTCTCGAAGGTGCACCGCGGCTTCGCGGAGCTCGCGGCGCTCGGCCTCGTGGACGGACCGCCGCCGCGCCTCGTGGGCGGCCAGGCCGAAGGCTGCTCGCCGGCGGCGACCGCGTTCGCCGAAGGCACGCGGGTGCAGCCCGTGCGGCCGCGGACGCTCGCGCGCTCGCTGGCGATCGGCAACCCCGCCGACGGCGACCTCGCCGTCGAGGCCGCTCGCGCCTCGGGGGGAGCCGTCTACGCGGTGCCCGAGGACGAGGTCGGCCGGAACATGAGCCTGCTGGCGGAGCAGGCGGGCGTGTTCGGCGAGACGGCCGCGGGCGTGACGCTGGGGGCCCTGCGCGAGGCCGTGCGCCGCGGCACGATCCTGCCGGAGGACGAGGTCGTCCTCCTCGTCACGGGGGACGGCCTCAAGACGCCCGAGCCCGTGGCCGCCCGGTTCCAGCCCGTCGAGATCGAGGCCGACGCCGACGCCGTTCTGTCCGGACTCGGCGCCGCCGCCTAGAGGGTCGCCTCGACCGCGGCGAGGCGTTCCCGCGCGGCGGCGAGAGCCTCGTGGACGCCGCCCGGGCCGGGCGCGGCTCTGGCGGCGACGCTCGCGGCTGCGCCGGCCGGAGGCTCGAGCCCGCCCTCGCGGACAGCCTCGGCGATCTGCTCGTAGGCATCGCGGAACGGCGTCCCGGCCGCCACGAGCGCTTCGGCGGCGTCGGTGGCGAGCAACCCCGGGTCGGAGGCCGCCCGCCCCGCACGGTCGCGGTCGACCTCGAGCCCGCCGACGACGACCACGAGCGCCTTCAGCGCGCCGTCGACGTCCCGACGAGCGGCGAAGACGGGCACCTTGTCCTCCTGCAGATCGCGGTCGTACGCGAGCGGGAGCCCCTTGACGACGGCGAGCAGCCCGGCCAGGCGGCCGATCGCGGTTCCGGCCTTGCCGCGCACAAGCTCCGCGACGTCGGGGTTGAGCTTCTGCGGCATCGCCGAGGAGCCCGTCGCCGATTCCTCCGACAGGCGGACGAAGCCGAACTCGGCGGTGCACCAGAGCACGACCTCCTCGCCGATCCGAGAGAGGTGGCCGAGGAGGACGGCGCAGGCGTAGAGGTAGTCGAGCGCGAAGTCGCGGTCGGCGACCGCGTCCACCGAGTTCCTCGCCTGCGGGCCCGGAGGCGCCGGCAGTGGCAGGGTCGAGCCGGCCAGCGCGCCGGCGCCCAGCGGGCTCGGCCCCGCCTGCTCCGCAGCGTGGGCGAAGCGAACGAGGTCGCGCTCGAGCATCTCCGTCCACGCGAGGAGGTGGTGCCCGAGCGTGACCGGCTGCGCCCGCTGGAGGTGCGTGTAGCCGGGGAAGAGCGTGTCCGCCTCCTCCCCGGCCAGGTCGAGGATCGCCCCCGCGAGAACGACGATCCCCGCTCGCGCCTCCGCGCACGCGTCCGCGACGTACAGACGGAAGGCCGCCGCGACCTGGTCGTTGCGGGACCGGCCGGCGTGCACCGTCCGCCCGACCGGGCCGAGGAGCCGCTCGATCGCGGAGTGCACGTCCTCGTCCTCCCCGCCTGGCGGGATCCCTTCATCCGTGATCCGTGCCAGCGTCGCCTCGACCTCGACCAACTCTGCGGCGGAGAGGACGCCCGCCTCGTGAACCCTGCGTGCGTGGACGGCGGTCGCCCGGCAGTCGTACGGGAGGAGCTCGGCGTCGTCGGCCCGCAGGAACGCCTCGACCTCCGGCGCGAGGGCGCTGCGGACACGCGCGGCCCAGAGGGTCACACGGCTGCCCCCCTCCGGTCCCGCGCGGCCGCAAGCTCGGCCTCGAGCGCCGCGATCTGGACGAACCCCTCCGCCGCCGCGTGCGGGAAGGTCTCCCCCGCGCCGTAAGAGGCGAGCGTCTCGGCGTAGAGCGCGTTCGGCGAGCGCCGCCCGGTGACGACCGCTGCCGCCGGACGGAGCTCGATGCGCACGTCGCCCTCGACGACCTCCTGCGTGGAGTCCACGAACGCGTCGATGGCGACCCGGAGAGGGCTGAACCAGTGGCCCTCGTAGACGTGCGTCGCCCACCGGTCCTCGAGGCGCCGCTTCTCGTGCAGCTCGGCCCGCGTGAGCACGAGATCCTCGAGGGCTCGATGCGCCTCGATGAGGACGACCACGGCGGGCGCCTCGTAGACCTCGCGGCTCTTGATGCCGACGGCGCGGTTCTCGATCATGTCGATCCGCCCGATGCCGTAGGCGCCCGCGCGTTCGTTGAGCTCGGCGACGAGGTCCGCCATCCCCAAGCCCGACGCCGTCCAGCGCCACGGGCAGGCCGGCGACGAACGCCACGACGACCTCGTACGGCGCCGGCGCACCGTCCGGGTCGAAGGTCAGCTCGAAGGCGTCCTCGGGCGGCGCGACCCAGGGATCCTCGAGGATCCCGGCCTCGATGGAGCGGCCGAGGAGGTTCGCGTCGATCGAGTAGGGCGACGCGGACGGTCTGGGCGACGGGAATCCGGCGGGCGAGCGCGTAGTCGATCTCCTCCTCGCGCGCCCAGACGCGGTCGCGCAGGGGGGCGATCACGCGGACGCCCGGGTGATTGGCGCGGAGGGCGATCTCGAACCGGAGCTGGTCGTTGCCCTTCCCGGTGCAGCCGTGGACGACGGCCTCGGCGTCGAGCTCGAGCGCGACCGAGGCGACGGCCTCCGCGATGACGGGGCGGGAGAGCGCGGAGACGAGCGGGTACTTGCCCTCGTAGAGCGCGTTCGCCTTCAGGGCCTTCGCGACCTGGCAGTCGGCGAACTCCTCGCGGCGGTCGACGACGAGGACCTCGGACGCGCCTGCGGCGCGGCCGCGCTCGACCGCCGGCTCGATCTCGACGTCCTGGCCGACGTCGACGAGCACGGCGACGACCTCGTCGAACCCGTAGTCCTCGCGGAGCCACGCGATCGCGCAGCTCGTGTCGAGGCCCCCGCTGAAGGCGAGGACGGCGGTGCCGCTCACGCCGCGCCCTCGAGCAGGTGGCTGCGGAGCTCGTCGCGGAGCGCCTCGCCGGAGACGCTCTCGGCCGCGACCACGATGATCGTGTTCTCCCCTGCCACGGTTCCGACGATCCCCGGGTGGGCGGCGGCGTCGATCGCGTCCGCGAGCGGTGCGGCGTACCCCCTCGGCGTCTGGACGACGACCATGTTGCCGCTCGACTCCGCTGAGAGCGCCCAGCGGCGCAGGGCAGGGCCGAGCCGGCCCAGGCGGCCGGGATCCGGCGAGCCCGCCTGTGCGTACGCGAGCCTCCCGTCCGTCGAGCGGACCTTGACGAGCCCGAGCTCGTGGACGTCGCGGGAGACGGTCGTCTGGACGACATCGTGCCCGGCCTCCCGTAGCGCGGCGACGAGCTCGCCCTGCGTCGAGACCGGGCGCTCGCGCACGAGGTCGAGGATCGCAGCCTGGCGGCGGGCCTTCTCGGTCATGCGCATAGTATGTATCTTTTCTGCGTATCATGCAACTGGCGACGCCACGGCGCTAGTCTCAGCCAGAATCTCTGCATGACGCACGCGACGCTCGCGCCGGCCGAGGTCGAGGTCGAGAACCCCGCGGAGGAGGAGACGCCCGCGGACGAGCGGCCGTGGATCGTGATCGTGTGGAACGACCCGATCAACCTGATGTCCTACGTCACGCTCGTCTTCCAGAAGCTCTTCGGGTACAGCCGGGAGAAGGCGACGCAGCTCATGCTCCAGGTCCACAACGAGGGCAAGGCGGTCGTCTCGGGCGGGACGCGGGAGAAGGCCGAGCACGACGTCGCGCGCCTCCACGCCCACGGGCTCTGGGCGACGATGCGGCAGGACGGGTGACGCTGGCCTTCGTGCCCCCGATACAGGCCGTCGGCCGGGGCGAGTACCGCCTCAGCCTCTCGGAGGCCGAACGCGAGCTCCTGCGCACGCTGCCCGCCGAGCTGCGCGCCCTCCTGGCCGCCGACCCCGACGACGGGTCTCTCCGGCGACTGTTTCCTCCCGCCTACGACGAGGATGCGGACGAGGCGGAGTACCGCCGTCTCATGGGAGCGGAGCTCATGGACGGACGCCGCGGGGCGCTTCGCGTGCTCGAGGAGACGGCGGGCAACGACCGGCTCACGCCGGAGGAGCTCGACGCCTGGCTCGCAGCCCTCAACGACCTCCGCCTCGTCCTCGGCACGCGCCTGGACATCAGCGAGGAGACCTACGATCGCGAGATCGACCCGACCGACCCACGCGCCTACGAGCACTCCGTCTACCTGTACCTTTCGTGGCTACAGGAGCACGCGGTGGCGGCCGCCGCACGCGACCTCTAGACGCTATGCCTGCGGCTGGGCGGCGGCCTCTCGAAGCCGGTCGGAGAAGAACTCGAGCGCCTTCTTCGTCTTCGTCTGCTGCTCCCCGGAGAGGTCGACGCCGCGCTTCGTGAGGAAGGCCCTCGCCTCCGCTGCCACCTGGAATGCCTCGCCGGGCGCGCACTTGGTCGAGAGCTCGAGGATCCGCGAGAAGTCAGGGTAGAACCAGAGCTCGGACACCAGCTTGCGATCGAAGCCCTCGGGCATGAGCTTCAGCTTCAGCACGAAGATCGGCCCGAGGACCGTGAGGTCGTCGAGCGCGATGCCCTCCGGGGCGTGGTCCGCGTAGAACGCCCGCTGCTCCTTGGAGAAGAGCTTCCGGATCGGGCGGTCGCCCAGGACGACGTCCCTGACTCCCGGCGTCGTGAGCGCGCGCTTCATCGACCCGGAGCAGACGAAGCCGCCGGGCATCGCGTCGACCTCGACGCCGAAGCCGGGCGAGCTCCGGACCGTGCCGGGAAGCTCGGTCGGCACCACGGGCCGCAGCTTCACGACCGAGTCGTCGCCCTTCTTCTGCACCCGCCGGGCGCGCACGACGACGCCGCGCTTGTTGAGGGTCAGGTCGGGCGTGTCGAAGAAGAACACCTGACGGATCTGGGCGTCGAGCGGATCCATGCCGAGGGCGTTGACCGCGGAGCGCAGCTCCGAGTCCCCCACGGTCAGCTTCAGCTCGACGCTGTCCGCGCCCTCGATCAGCGTGACCAGCTCGACGTGCTCGGCATCCGACAGGGTAGGTCGCGTCTCGACCGTGGCCATAGGTGTCTCCTTTTCAGCGGAAGGGGGCAGTATGCACCCGGCGAGGCCCGAGTTCCACCGCCCATTAGGGCAGGGACGCCCTAGTCGCGGGCCAGTTCCTGCGCGAGCGGCCTGAACCCGGCGCGCGCCTCGATCGCCCCGAGGAGGATGTCGATCTCCCGGAGCTTGAGTGCATGGTCGTCGAGATCCTCGTCGCTGTCGATCTCGGCGATGAGCATCCGCCGGTACGTGTCGAGCCAGGCCCGCTCGAAGACCTCCTCGGTCGCGGCGAAGAGCCTGTCCCGGAGCTCCTCGTCCTCGACGTCGCCGACGAGCTCGAAGACGCACCGCATCAGGGCCTCGTCCTCGAGGCCGAGTAGCTCAGCCCGATCCGCCATCGCATCCTCCCATCGTCGGGGCTCCCCCGACCATTGTTGCGCGGTTGGGCGCAGAGTTCTACCGTCGCGAATAGGATCATCCCTCCAGTCCATCTCGTGCAACGGAGGGGAGTGGCATGGGAACGAAAGCTTTCGTCGCAGCCTTGGGCGCGACGGTGCTGGCAGCGCTCGCCGCGATGCCGGCGGGAGCCCACCCGGATCGCGGCTTCCACACGTCCGAGGCAGCGATGCTCACCGGCGTCGACGGCACCACCGTGACGCCCCTCATCTCGGTCGGCGACACGCTCGCCGGCGGCTACATGTTCGAGGCGATCCCCGACGGCATCTCGATCGCCAAGGTCAACGGCCGCGGCACCGCGGACATCCTCGTCAACCACGAGCTGTCGCTCGTGCCGTTCCCGGCGACGCGCCAGGATCCGAGCAACTCCGTCGTGAGCAAGCTCCGGCTCCACCAGCGAGGCGGCGGCGTCCTCTCGGGTGAGTTCGTGATCCCCGCGAGCGCCGGCTACCAGCGCTTCTGCTCGAACTTCATCGTCGGGGAGAAGCAGGGATTCGAGCGGCGACTGCTCTTCACGAACGAGGAGGCGCGTGACATCGTCCTTCGGCAGGAGGACGCGTGGCACCAGCCGGGCGTCTTGCTGAGCGAGCCGGGAGCCGAGCAGGCAGGCGTCGTCGTTGCGTACGACGTGAAGAGCGGCGAGTACCGCTCGATCTACGGCATGGGCCGCCACAACCACGAAAACGCCGTCGGCGTGCCCGGCTACGGCTACCCGGTCGTCCTCTCGGGCGACGACACGTTCGACGCGCCCGCCTCGCAGCTCTACCTCTACAAGGCGTCGAGCGGAAAGAAGGTCTGGCAGGACAAGGGCACGCTCTACGCATTCGTGTCGGACGACCCGGCGATCAACGACTACGGCGACCTCAGCACCGCGTCGCCCTCGGTCACCGGCCACTTCATCGAGGTGCCGCGGGAGATCGCCACGGGCAAGGACGCCGACGACGGGCACGAGGTCACCTCGGCGGACTTCGGGTATCCGACGCCCGCCCAGGCCGTGCCGGCGACGCCCGCGATGCCGGACGGACCGCAGTGGGTGCTCGAGCACTGGAGCAACCTGAACAACGTCTTCCAGTTCATCCGGATCGAGGACATCGCCTACGACCGGAAGCACGGGAAGACCGTCTACTTCGCCGACACGGGCGAGCCGCGTGCGATCCCGCATCCGACGACGACGCGGCTCTTCCGCGGCCCGAGCGGAACTCAGGGCGCGTTCATGAACGGGCGCCTGTACAAGCTCCAGCTCAACTCGCGGAACCCGCTCGGGACGGCGACCCTGTCGATCCTGCCCGGAGCGAACTTCGACGACCTCGGCTACCAGAACGCCGACTCGCCGCACCAGCCCGACAACGTCGAGACGACGAAGAACGCGATCTACTTCCAGGAGGACCCGGGCGGGCACAACGCCCAGCCGTCCTTCGCGGGCGCGACGAACGCTCGGATCTGGCGCTACGACCTCGAGAGCCACGCCCTCACGGTCGTGGCCGAGGTCGACCAGTCCATGAGCCCGATCACGAACAAGGGAGCCTGGGAGTCGAGCGGCATCGTCGACGCCTCGGCGATCTTCGGCCGCGGCGCCTTCCTCGTGGACGTCCAGGCTCACGGTTGGGACATGGACGCCGGCACGGGCAACGACCCACCGGCGGTGCCCAAGCGAGAGCGCGGCCAGCTCCTGCTCATCCGCGTCCCGAACCCCTAACGAAGGCCGACGACACGACGGGCGCGGCCTCGGCCGCGCCCGTCGCCGTTCCTCGAGCGCCTCGATCGCCCGGGCGTACAATTTCGCGAGGCCCGTGACACAGATCGTCGACGACTCGCTCGAAGCCGGCAGGGAAGCCGCTCAGCGGCGTGCCTGGCGCGACGCCTACGACCTTCTCAAGGACGCAGACGAGGCGGGGCGGCTCGCAGCGGAAGACGTCGAGAGCCTCGGCGAGGCGGCGTGGTGGACCGGCCGCCTCGACGAGGCGATCGCGCTCCGCGAGCGCGCGTACGCGGCCTTCGTCGGGGCGGGGGAGCCCAGGCGTGCCGCGATGATGACGGTGTCGCTCGCCATGGACTACGGTCTGCGCGGCTCTCTCTCCGTCTCGGGAGGGTGGATCGCGCGCGGCGAACGCCTGCTCGCCGACGAGCCCGAGGGCGTGGAGCACGGGTACCTCTCGCTCATTCGCGGCACCAACCTGCTCGATCTCGGCGAGCTCGGGCCTGCGGGCGAAGCCTTTCACCGGGCGCGCGAGCTGGGAGCGAGCTACGGCGACCGCAGCCTCGAGACGACGGCCCTCGTCTTCGAGGGTGCGATTCGCGTCTGGACGGGGGACGTGACGGACGGGCTCGCCATCCTCGACGAGGCGACCGCGGCCGCGACGAGCGGGGAGCTCGATCCCCTCGCCACCGGGATCATCTACTGCGTCACGATCGACTCGTGCCAGGCCCTCGGCGACTGCGGCCGAGCGTCAGAGTGGACGGACGTCGCCAACCGTTGGTGCGACCGCCTCGACGTCAGCGGCTTCCCGGGCGCATGCCGCGTCCATCGGGCCCAGATCCTCCGCCTGCGCGGGGACTGGCCGAAGGCGGAGGAGCAGGCGGTACAGGCGTGCGAGGAGCTCCACGACTACAACCGCGGCGTGACGGCGGCCGGTTTCTACGAGATCGGCGAGATCCGGCGGCGGCAGGGTGACTTCGCCGCCGCGGAGGAGGCCTATCGCAAGGCCGACGACCTCGGGCGCGACCCCCAGCCGGGACTCGCGCTCCTGCGGCTCGCTCAGGGGAAGGTGGACGCCGCCTCGTCGTCGATCCGCCGAGCGCTCGCGGACGATCAGCTCGACCCGCTGAGCCGCTCGCGACGCCTTCCCGCCCAGATCGAGATCGCGCTCGCCGCCGGCGAGATCCGGCGCGCCCGTGAGACCGCGGACGAGCTCGAGGCGATCGCCGACAACTACCTCGTCGAGGGCCGCCGAACGCCGGTCTTCGAAGGGACGGTGCAGCTTGCCGACGGCCGGATCCGCCTGGCCGAGCACGACTGGGCAGGAGCGGCCACCGCCCTTCGCGCGGCGCGCGACACGTGGAACAAGGTCGGCGCGCCGTACGAGACGGCGCAGGCCCGAATGCTCCTCGGCCTCGCCTATCGCGGCGAGGGAGACGAGGAGGGGGCCAAGGAGGAGCTGACCCTCGCCAAGGACACCTTCGAGCGCCTGGGGGCGGTCCTGGATCTCCAGCGGGCCTCCGAGCTCCTCGGCGAGTCGTCGACCCGCCGGACGTTCATGTTCACCGACATCGTCGACTCGACGAAGCTCGTCGAGGTGCTCGGCGAGTCGAAGTGGGCCAAGCTGCTCGCGTGGCACGACCGCACGCTGCGAGAGCTGATCGAGGAGGCCGGCGGCGAGGTCATCAAGCAGACAGGCGACGGGTACTTCGCGGCGTTCCAGACACCGAACGCGGCGGTCGACGCGGCCGCCCGGATCCAGCGGGCGCTCGACGAGCACGAGCCGCTCGCCCCCGACATCCGCATCGGCGTCCACACCGGCGGGGCATTCCACAAGGACGACGCCGACTACACGGGCCAGGGGGTCCACGTCGCGGCGCGGATCGGCGCCCTCGCGGGCGGCGGCGAGATCCTCGTGAGCCGCGAGAGCCTCGACGGCGGCTCACGGTTCCCGGTCAGCGAGTCGCGCTCGGCGGAGCTCAAGGGCTTCGAAGGCGAGGTCGAGCTCGTCGCCGTCGACTGGCGCTGAGGGCCGTGGACTGGTCGATCGTCGTCGCGGTCGTGGTCACCGTCGCCGTCCTGGCTTCGGTCTTGCGCACCGTGATCCGCGGTCGCCGCCGCCGGCCGGCCGAGCTCCCGGCGAATCCGGCCGAGGACGGGATCGACCCGCGCGACGAGCTCGCCAGGAACGCCGGGGTGGCGTCGTTCGGCCTCAACCTCCCCTGGCGGCGGCCCCGCGGCGTTCCCAGCGGTGACCGCCCGCGTCGAGACGAGCGCTAGGACGCGAGCGCCGAGCGCGATTCCGCGCGGGCCTCGCGCCACCACACGAGCTCGTACGTGTGCAGTGCCACCCACACGGCCGTGACGAGCGCCAGCGCGGCGAGCGCAGGAACCATCGTCGCGACCGGGAGCAGGAGCAGCAGGACGAGCGCCGCGACGAGCCGGCCGCGGCTCACCCGCCGCCGTCGTTCGACCCGGATCCGGATCGCCGAGTACGTGAGCAGGTAGAGCGCGCACCCGCCGCAGAGCGCGAACGCCGCGACGGAGTCGAGCTCGTCGCCGACGTGCCCGACGATCGTCTTCATCGCGAACGCGAAGAGCACGATCCCGACGATCATCGGGAAATGCGCGTACGTGTACGGTCGCGGGCGAGCGCCACGCGATCCGGGCCCTCGAGGTCGCGGAGCACCCGCTCGCCGCGGATGGCGAAGAAGTCGAAGTACGCGAGCCAGATCGAGGTGGCGACGAGGAGCCCGAGGATCGCCGCCGCGATCTCGCCCAGCCCGATGCCGGTCCCCGTCACGCCGATCCCGATCGCGATGAACGCCTCGCCGAGCGCGATGATCACGACCAGGCCGTAGCGCTCCGCGAAGTGCGACGGGTGCACCTGCCAGCCGGTCGATCCGCTCAGCAGTGCGCCGACGTAGGTCACGACGATCGCGGCCATCCAGAGCCAGGTTCGCGCGGCGTCCGCGAAGCCCGCGACGAGGATCAGGGTCGCGCCGAACAGCGTCCACGGCGCCAGCCGGAGCACGGCGCCGAGCAGGTCGCGGTTCCCGCGGCCCACGAGCGCGTAGAGCGTGAGGTGCATCCCGCAGACCACGAGGAAGGCGACGCCGAAGACCACGCCCTCGTCGCCGAACACGCCCGGCACCACGAGCGCCGCGACGAACATCGCGATCAGCGCGACGAGCAGCGCGAGGCCGACGAAGGCCCTCTTCGGGGTCGACGATGTTCGTCAGCCAGGCGTATGCCGACCAGGCCCACCAGAGCGCGGCGAGGACGAGCACGCTCCGGCCGAGCCCTGCGAACGTCGGGTCGTTCGCGAGCAGGGTCGCCACCTGCGTGAACGCGAAGACGAAGACGAGGTCGAAGAAGAGCTCGCGCGGCGTGACGCGGTGCTCCTGATCGACGGCCGCGACGCTCATCCGGTCGCGACCCTATCTCAGTGCGCGGGCTACTGCTCGGCAGCGTGGGAGAGGACTCGGTCGAGTGGCCGAGGGACGCGCTCGAGGTCCAGCGCGTCGACGAGGAAGCGGGCGTAGCGGATCTTGCGGCGCCCGCCGCTGCCCATGAACCGCCGAAGCTGCTCCTCGGTGGCGCGGCCGCGCCACTCCGGCATCTGCTGCAGCGTCCGAAATCGATGGAGATCGCCGTTTGCCTGGAGGATCTCCTCGACCCTCGACGCACCGAGCGCGCGGATGAGCTCGTCCTCCAGATCCTCGACGCAGACGTAGAACCCGAGTTGCTCCATGTCCGCTCGAGTCAGGTTGGAGCCGAAGCCGGTTCGCTCGAGCGCCCGGCGAAACACGGGCTCCTCGCCGGCATCGCAGAGACCGGCGACCCGCGGGCCATCGCTCCGCAGACCGAGTTGGTCGAGGAAGCTCCCGATGCGATGCGCGCCTCCGAGCCGGACGATCCGGATCCCTGCGGCTGCGAGGTCGACCCGTCGCCGCTCGGCCAACGTTTCGATCGCGATCTGGTCGCTCACGCCTTCGACGACCACGCTCACGTTGCCCTTACCGGATGTCACATCCATCACGCTCACCCCGACCTAGATGATCGAAGCAGAGACGACGATCAGCCAGGTGATGGCAGCGGCGTAGTGCGTCCGCTCGATCAATCCGAGCGCGGCACGTCGAATCGACGGGACCGCGATCGCGGTTCCGGTCGCGATCGCCGTTGCGGTCACGACCCATCCGAGCGGACCGAGAACGGCGGGCTTGCCCGTCCAGTCGAGGTGTGACGCCGCGACGGCGATCGAAGCAAAGGCCGTCCCGGCGAGAAGCATGTGGATGCGACCGGTGCGCGTGAGGGATCGAAGGCTCTGGGGTTCGCGATCGGTCATGAACCCCGAGACGAGGAGCCGGACGACGCCGTAGACATAGAGCCAGCCGAGGGACTCCACATCGGTCTGTTGCCCCAGCCCGACCGCGATGAGGATCGCCCCGACGCCCTGGAGCACGACCATCGTGCGGTAGCCCACGTGGTACGAGGTCCACCCGTAGTCGCTGACGGCGTAGCGGATCGGATTGAGCCCGGTCGGCAGGAAATGCAGCGCGATCAGGATGACGCCGGACGTCGCCACGCAGATCAGGCCGAAGAGCGCGGCGATCATGCGGCATGCTAATCGGCCTCCTCCACCGAGTGAGGGCAGCCGCTAAGCCGAGCCCCGCCGCATGGAGGCTTAGCTGGACTGCCCTCCAAGGTCTAGGCTGCCCGGTGCCCGGTCTCCCAAAACGTTGGCGAGCAGGTTCGAAGGAGAACCCCCCGGCGCTGCGGCTAGACCGAGGGGTTCTCCCTCTGTTCGGGCACCGCAGATGTCCCCCGAGCACTCGGCACTCTAGATCAGTTCGTCGCTATCGGCAGAGCGGCTGCCTCAGCCGCTCGCGAGGCCGGCCGGCCGTTCTCGCCGGAGAGAAAAGAAGAAGCCCGCCCTGAGCGAGCGACAAAGGGACGCGAATCTTCGCGGGCTTCCCCTCTTCGATTACCTTGCCGGAAATGTCAGAGACAACAGGAAGGTCACGTCGCTTCTCGCTCCCACTCATACGCGGGTTGCGCAAGCCTCGGCGGCTCCTCGACGAGCGGACGCCACTTGTCGAACGCCGCTCTCAGCGTTGGTTCAAAGGGATAACCCACAAGGTCATCAAGGGCCACGTCGACCTCTGGACCTTCGAAAACGAACACGACCTCGCCGGCGAATAGGTACGCCGCGTGACGATGGAGACCTATCTCCTCGGGGTCGAACGGAGGGCCGTGCGCGAGCAACTCGGCGGCCTGCTGCTCGGCGCCGCTCTTCAAGCGGGCGATGATCGCAACCTTACGAATGGGTCTCTCCTCTGACAGCCAGAGCGTCTCGCATGGTAGCGACCGTGACGCCGAGCGTCTCCGCCTGCGGCTAACGCTGCGGCGACTTTGGTTGACGCAGAAGATCAGGGTTTCACGTCCAACCTGACGCCCATGCCGAGTTGCGCTGATATCTCTAGCGCGAAGATCGCCCTGGTGACAGCCGGAAGGGTTGCATAACGTTCGACGTTCCAAAGAAAGCGAAGCTGAGGCTCTTTCAGTTCGCCCTTGATAACGGCTTCGCCCCGGAAGCGGGGGAGTGGGTTCTCGGATAATGGAGAAAGGAAGCCCCGCCCTGAGCGAGCGACGGGGCTTCCTAGCACCGCAGAAGTCTACGCAGCGCTCTTGGGCTTCCGGCCGCGCCGAGCGACCTGACGGCCCTGCTTGCCGATATCGGCTCCTTCTTCGGCCGTCACGTCTAGTTCGTACGAGGGGCGGCGACCGTCATCGAAGGTCACGCGAATCTTGGCAGCCTTACCGTCCTCGATGACCTTGCCGGAAATGTCGGAGACAAACACGGTCTTCTTTGCCACAGCTCTTTCCCTCCTCGATTGACCGAGGAAGATTGAAGCAGAGAAAACGAGAGCCCGCTACTCGGAGTCCGCGTTTACGCCGGGAGGAAGCTGAACCTTCGGCGTCGGCGGCTCCGGGTTTCCCTCCGCATTCAGCAGATGATCCGCGAGAGCCCCGAGCGGAGGGCCGAGTGCCGCGCCGGCCCCGGCGATGATTCCGCCGAGCAGGGCCGGGTCGGCTCGTGTTACCTCCTCCGGGCGATCTTTGTTGCTCATGGCACCGTTCTAGCCGAGACCGCGGACGTTGCGCGCTCGCGTGTTCCAAATCCGTTTCCAAACCGTCTCAGCTGTCGACGGCCGGGGGAGCAAGCGAAAACCCCGGATGGGCAGTACTGGGCTCGATCCAGCGACCAGCAGCGTGGTCGAGTTAGCCGGCCAGCGTCAGGGCTCCCAGATCACTGAGGAGAGCACTCCGAGCGCGGGTCGCCGAAACGTGAGCGTTTGGCACCAGAGCGGATGGGCGCGGAACCCGGGAGGCCCAGAGAGCGCCGGCGTGATGCCCTAGACGGTGTGGGGTCGCCACGGCTCGTGCTCGTGCGCGAGCCAGACGAGCTCGGGCTCGAGCGCGCGCACCCGCAGCTGGCCCTCGGTGTGCGGCTCGTCGAGCTCGCCGAACCAAACCGCCACGTCGCCGCCGACGACGACCGGACGCCCGCCCGTCTCGACGACGACCACCTGCATGCCGCGTGTGTGGCCCGGCGCCGGGACGAGTCGGAGCCCGGGCAGCAGCTCGAGCTCGCCGTCGACCGGCACGTAGCGCACGCCGGGCGCCTCGACCCACTCGCGAATGGTGTAGTCGTCCTCGCTGCGCGCGTCGTCGAGCTCCCGACGCTGGACGTAGATCGGCTTGCCGGCGAAGAGGTGGTTGCCGCCGCAGTGGTCGGCGTGCAGGTGTGTGTTGACGACGATGTCGATGCCGGCGAGATCGAAGTCCTGCTCGCTCAGCGGCTGGAGGCGGGGATCGAGGTCGGCCATCGCCGGGTGCAGCTCCGTCATGCCGGTGTCGACCAGCACGCGCGCATCGGGATGGTCGATGACGTGCACGTAGACCGGCATCCGCTCGCTTTCGGCGAGCAGGTCGGCAACGCGGACCGGCGTGATGGTGATTGAGGCGGGGGCGTTCATCGTGGTGCCGCTCAACTGAGTTCCTCAGCGAGCCCAATGAGAAGGCCCTCGGGTCCGCGGATGTAGCAGAGCCGATACGAGTCTTCGTACTGAACGACTTCGCTGCTGACGAGCTCCGCGCCGTGCTTGCGGAGTCGGGCGAGCGTCTCGTCGATGTCGTCCACGGCGAACATGACTCGAAGGTAGCCGAGAGCGTTCACCGGGGCGTTCCGGTGATCGGCGACCACTGGCGGCACAAGAAAGCGCGAGAGCTCGAGCCGGCTGTGGCCGTCAGGCGTGCGCATCATGGCGATTTCGACGCGCTGGTCACCCAGTCCAGTGACGCGCCCTGCCCACTCTCCTTCGATGGTTGCTTGCCCTTCGAGCTCGAGGCCGAGCTCGCGAAAGAACTCAATCGTCGCCGGTAGGTCCTCGACGACAATGCCGACATTGTCCATCCGTTTGAGCGCCACGTTCATCCTTTCTCTCTTCTCGTTATTGACCGTACCGAGGCGCAGATCTCATCGGCGGGGAGGGGTAGCCCCACCCGCCCATTGCCCGCCGTCAACCGCTGAGCCAGGCGAGCTGCCCCGCGGCCACGTTCCAGCGCACCGACGCCTCGCGGCCGACGACACGGTGGAAGACGACCGCGTCGGGCTCCGCGACGACGATCCACTTGCCGTTCGGCGACCAGTCCGCGTACAGGCCTTTGAACGTCCGCGGCGCCCGGCCCTGGAAGCAGCCGAGGTCGGTCAGCCGGACGACGTCGCCGCGACCGAGAGGGCCGCGCAGTTGTCGGGCGCAAGGTCGCCCGGGATCGTGAGAAAGCGGTCGGGCCCGGTCGGCGGCACGCTCGCCGTGCCCACCAGGCGTCCGCCCTCGTAGCGGTCGACCCGCCGTCCGTCGACGAGGACGGCGAGTGAGCCGTCGACGCCCCACGCGAAATGCCAGACAGGTCCGCGGGCTCTCAGCAGCGGGCGCCCGCCGATCACGATCTGCTGGCGGTCGTTCACAGACGCCGTCACGCCGTTTGGGTCGTACGCCCACGGGCAATGGTGGAGACGCTTCGGCCGCTGTCTGCCCGCGAGCTCGAACCCGGACCGGGTGTCGCACCAGGCGAGCGTCGAGCCGTCCGGGCTCCAGGCGATGGAATCCGTACCCGCCAGGTAGTCACCGAAGCTCGCCCGCGGGTTCTCGAGGTCGAGAACGCTGAAGTGCCTCTTGGCACTGCCCCAGTCGTCGTGCACGCTGTACGCGACGCGCGTCCCGACGCGCGGGGCGTAAAGCTCGCAGTTCGTCTCCAGCCGGGGGAGGTCAAGCATTCGGCCCGAGCGGAGATCGATGGCCCGAAGCTCGCAGCCGCCGGGGGCGGTGAAGGCGAGAAGACCCGACGCGGCCCCGCCCGGCAGCCTGGGCACCGACGCCTCACCCTCGTCTGTCGTGGTGGTCGGCGTCTGACCGTCCTGTGCCTCCTCGACCGTCGTCGCCGACGCCTCACGCTCATCCGTCGTCGCGGCAGTCGCCGCTCGACCGTCTCGCGCCTCTTCGGTCGTCGTCCGGTCGCGGAGCGCGTCCGCGAGCGCGGCCGCGCCGAGCGCGACCACGGCGGCCACAATCGCGAGATTCCGCGCTCTCCGGCGGCGAAGCAACTTCACGAGTATCTGCAGGAATGATGCGCGCTTTCCTCGCACAGGACGAGGACGGCCACGCGCCCGATCCCAGGTCGTCGGCTCAGAACCAGCCAATAACCGGCCAAGCTGGTTGCTGCGGAGCGTCCCTGAAAAACGAAAACCCCCGGTTCGCGGGGGCTTCCGAGGTGGGCGGTACTGGGCTCGAACCAGTGACCCCCAGCTTGTCGAGCTGGTGCTCTCCCAACTGAGCTAACCGCCCTCGGGGTTCTCAGTCTAACGGACGAACACGTGCCGACCCAGGAAGCGGAGCGGGTCGACGAGCTTCCCGTCGCGCCACATCTGGAAGTGCAGATGGACGCCCGTGCAGGATCCCGTGCAGCCGGCGCGGCCGATGAGCTGCCCGGCCGCGACGAAGTCCCCGCGCCTGACGAGCGACTTCGCCAGGTGCGCGTACATGGTCACGAAGCCGCCGTCGTGGCGGACCTTGACCACGAGCCCGTAGCCGTCCATGCCCTTCAGCCATCCGACCCTGGTCACGACGCCGTCGCGGGCGGCATGGACGTGCGTCTCGGCCCAGCCCTCGATGTCGATGCCCTCGTGGAGCCGGCCCCAGCGGTAGCCGAACGGCGACCCGAGCGGACCATCCAGCGGAAGCACCCACCTGGGAGCTGGGTGCGAGTCGGCGGGCGACTCGTCGAATGCGGCCATCGCGGGCGATGCGACGGTGCAACAAAAAAGGCCCACTAGCAGGGCCTTGACGGCAAGCACGGCGGGGAACCCTAGCAAAAGTCCCGCAAATGGCAAGTTCGAGCTATCGAAGCCCTAGAAGACCTCCGGGCACCAGGGCGCCCTGTCCGTGCGAACGAGGGCGTCTCCGCGCGCGACGGCGCCGCTCGGCGACCTCCTCGACGAGGCCCGCACGGAGGAGGTCGGCAAACGTGAAACCGCCCAGGTAGACGGAGCCGAGCGCGGCGACGTCGAGCCTCAGATCCGCCGCCACCTCGGTGCGGCCGGCGCCCGGGCCGAGCCGGTACCGCCCCTGATTCCACGGGCAGAAGTCGTCGCGCACCTCGACCACGACGGCGTCGTCTTCCGCGTACGCCCGCGCCGCGAGGGCGGCCTCGACATCCACGAGCCGGAGCCACAGAGCGTCGCCGATCCGGAATCTCATCTGCCCCGGATCGGCGAGGAGGAGCCGCACCGGATGGTCGACCGGAAGGAGCGAGGCCTGGACGCGCTCCATCCAGTCGATGTCGAGGAGATACCGCCAGACCGCCGCCGTGGCGGCCGGCGAGACCCCCATCGCCTCGAGCACGAGGGTCACGCCTGTCGAGAAGCCGTCCTGGAACGCGTAGTTGACGCGATAGAGCGCATACGCCTCGGGCCCGTCATCGGCCTCCAGGACGGCGCAGGCCTTCTCGCCGCCCCCGAACCGCCGCCATTCGGGGTCGGCGAGCACGCGTGCCCCCCACCACTCCTGGGAGCGCGCGAACATGCCCGGCGTCTCGGCGGCGACCCGCTCGTACACCTCGGACACGGGCCCGAGCGCGTCGTCGAGCGGGACGAGGCGCGCCTCGCCGTTCCACGCGACCGGGCGGGCGAAGGCCCCGTGCACGCGGGGGATCTCCAGGTCGCCGCAGAGGGAGGCGAGGCCGTAGCCGAACCGTCCGTAGATCGCGCCTTCCGAGGCCCAGAGGGCCGCGAGCGGCTCCCCGCGGGCGTGGACGTCGTCGAGCTGGGCCCGCATGAGCTCGCTGAGAACCCCGCGCCGCCGGTGCGTGGGCAGGACGCCGACGACGGTGACGCCCGCGGTCGGCACGCGAGCGCCGGGGACGGTCAGCTCGAGCTCGTACGCGCCCGCGCCGCCCACGATCCCGCCCTCGGCGAAAGCCGCATGCATCCGTCTTTCCGGAAGCACGCGGGTGACCCCGAGCATGTGGTCCTCGCGAGGGGAGCCCTGCCGAGCCGAAGTAGTGCGTGATGGGTGCGAGAGCGGCGAGCAGCTCGTCCGGCGCGGCCGGCCGGACCTCGACGCTCACACCTTCTCCAGCGGCGCGTACTCGAGCATGAGGCGGCGCTCGGCGCCGTCCTGCGCGAAGCGGACCGTGACCGTCCCGTCCCCCTCGATCCTGACGACGACGCCCTCTCCGAGGGTCGAGTGGCGGACGTTGTCGCCGGTGGCGAGATCGGGGACCGGACCGCTCGGTGCCTGTGACGAGCGGGGAGCGCCGTACCCGGACCACGACGCCGGCCGGAGACGCTCGCGCTCGATCTCGCCCTCGGGGAGCTCCTCGAGGAAGCGACTCGGGCTGCGGTAGTCGCGCGCGCCCCACAGCGAGCGTGCGGCCGCGTGCGTGAGCACGAGCCGCTCCTGGGCGCGCGTCAGGCCGACGTAGGCGAGGCGCCGTTCCTCCTCGACGCCCTGCTCCTCGATCGAGCGCGCGTGCGGGAAGACGCCCTCCTCCATCCCGACGAGGAAGACGGCCCGGAACTCGAGCCCCTTCGCGTTGTGGAGGGTCATGAGCGTGACGAGGCTGCGTTCCTCCTCGATCTCGTCCTGGTCGGAGAAGAGCGAGATCTGCTGGAGGAACTCGGAGAGGCTCGGCTCGGCGGCGGTCTCCTGGTACTCGCGGGTGACGCCGACGAGCTCCAGGAGGTTCTCGTGGCGCCCCTGGGCCTCGATCGTCCGCTCGGCCTCGAGCGCCTCGAGGTACCCGCTCCGCTCGAGCACGTTCTCGAGCAGCTCGGGCACCGGCAGCTCGAGGGCTCCCGCCATGAGCGACTGCATGAGCGTGCGGAAACGCTGGACGGCCTTGAGCGGCGCCGCGCCGACGCCGGCCTCCTCGGCCAGCCCCAGCGCCTCGAAGAGCGAGACGCCCTGGGCGTCCGCGTACGCCTGGAGCCGGGCGATCGACGCGTCCCCGATCCCGCGCCGGGGCCGGTTGGCGATGCGCGCGAGGGACACGCCGTCGAAGGGGTTGTCGATCACCTGGAGGTAGGCGACCGCGTCCTTCACCTCCGCCCGCTCGTAGAAGCGCGGCCCGCCGATCACCTGATACGGGATCTCCTGCCGGACGAGCACGTCCTCGAGGACGCGGGACTGCGCGTTCGTCCGGTAGAAGACGGCGATCTCCGACCCGGCCACCCCCTCCTCGCCGAGCCCGGCGATCTCGGCGGCGACGTACCTCGCCTCGGCGTGCTCGTCCTCGACCTCCACGACGCGCACCGGGTCCCCCTCCCCCAGCTCGCTGAAGAGGGTCTTCGGCTTCCGCTCGCGGTTGTGCGCGATGACGGCGTTCGCGGCGCGGAGGATGGCGTTGGTCGAGCGGTAGTTCTGCTCGAGCGCGATCACCTGGGCGCCGCCGAAGTCCGGCTCGAACTCGAGGATGTTGCGGATGTCGGCGCCGCGGAACGCGTAGATGGACTGGTCGGGGTCGCCGACGGCGAAGACGTTCCCGTGCTTCCCGGCGAGCAGCTGCAGCAGCCGGTACTGCGCGTGGTTCGTGTCCTGGTACTCGTCCACGAGGACGTACCTGAACGCCTTCTGCCAGCGCTCGCGCGCCTCCGGGAAGCGCTCGAGGATCTCGACCGTGACCATGATCAGGTCGTCGAAGTCCATCGCGTTCGAGGCGTGGAGCCGCTTCTGGTAGCGGTCGTAGACGGCGGCGACGGTCTGCTCGTAGAAGGAGCCCACGCGGCGCGAGTACTCGTCGGGGCCGACGAGCTGGTTCTTCGCGTTCGAGATCTGCGCATGGATGCCGCGGGGGACGAAGCGCTTGGGGTCCCAGCCCTCCTCCTCCACGATCGTCTTGACGACGCGCACCTGGTCGGCCTGGTCGTAGATCGTGAAGTTCGAGCGGTACGCGAGCCGGGGCGCCTCACGTCTGAGGATCCGCCCGCACGCGGCGTGGAAGGTCATCACCCACATGCGGCGCGCGACATCCTCGAGCACGCCCTCGAGCCGGCGCTTCATCTCCTCGGCCGCCTTGTTCGTGAAGGTGATCGCGAGGATCTCGTTCGGCTTCACGCCGCACGCGGCGATGAGGTGGACGATCCGGTGGGTGAGGACGCGCGTCTTGCCCGAGCCCGCCCCTGCGACGACGAGAACCGGCCCCTCCGTGGCGAGGACAGCCTCGCGCTGCGCGGGGTTGAGGTCGGCGAGATACTGCTCCGGCGAGGCGACCGCCATACCCGAGCGATCCTAGCGACCGCCGCTAGGCGTCCCCGAGGAGCGCGGCCGTGCACACTGGTTCGTCCTCTCCGAGCTCCTCGGCCGGGCCGGGACGCGTGCCACTCGAGGCCGAGCTTCTCGAAGCCGGCATGCTGCGCGAGCTCTACGGGACGGCAAGGGCATCACCCCGAGAGGCCGTGCGCAACTACAACGGCTCCTGGACGGAGTGGGGCACCTGGTCGACGGCCGATCGAGAAGGGCTCGTAGCCGGTCGCGCTAGAAGAAGAACTGCTGCCAGGCGGTCAGCCAGTCCTCCGCGCGCGAGACGATGGTCAGAGGCGCGGTGATCTCGACGCCGTGGCGGAAGCGGAACCTGTCGGTGAGATCGGGCGAGGCGAATGTGACCTCGATCTCGCACGGGGTCCCCGGGTCGTACGGAGGGACGCGGTCGCGCTTCGCGATCGCCTCCTGCGCGCCGGCCTCGATGAGCGCCACGGGCTCGCACCGGCGGCACGTTTCGCGCGCTGAAGCGACCGAGGCCTTCCTTCACCTGGACGGTGACGAGCTCGGCGCCGAGCAGCTCGATCGCCTCCTCGCAGACCACGTCGTCCCCGGTGACGAGGACGACCGGGCAGCTCCAGACACCACAGAGCGCCGCGTTGATGCCCGTCTCGCCGACCGAGACGCCGTTGAAGCGGAGGTCGCGATAGTCGCGCCCGGAGACCGTGTGGCTCATGACCCCGCGGGCCGAGCCGGCCTTCGCGTGCATGCCGACGAGCAGGGCGGCGTCGCAGCCAGCCTCGAGCGCGCCGGTGTAGTCGCTCCACTCGTCCTGGACGACCCACTCGCAGTCCGGGTCGAGGAGCTCGGGAACGAGCGAGTTGAACGTCCATCCCTTGCCGGCGCCGTGGCAGTCCATGACGACGATCTCGGTGGCGCCGGCGGCCTTCGCGCCGCGGACGGCCGCGTTGATCTCCTCGGTGTAGAGCTTCCGCCCTTCCTCGTAGAGCGCCTCGCCACCCTCGACCTGCTCCCACTTGACGATGCCCGACACGCCCTCCATGTCGCTCGCGATCAGGATTCTCATGCGGGCCTCCTCGCCTGCTCGTTCAGAGCCGCCTCGAGCCAGCTCGCCGCCTCGGTCAGCGCCTCCGCGTCGGCCGACTTGAGCACCACCTCCACCTCCGGGCCCGTGTCGAGGAACTGCGGATAGCTCCCCACGGTGACGGTCGGATGACGCCTGGTCGCCTCCTCGAGGACGGCGACGATCTGCCCCTCGCCGGTGCGGTACCGGCGCCGCCAGGCCCCGATCGGCGGGCCCTGGAAGCGCTCCACGAGCGTCTCGAACATCGCCTCCATCTCCCGCGGCAGGCCGGGAAGCACGTGGACGTTGCCGATGACGAAGCCGGGAGCGCCTCCGAGCGGGTTCTCGAGCGGCGCCGCGCCCTGCGGGAGCATCGCCCAGCGGGCCGCGTAGTCGCCGAGCCCGCGCGGCCCGAAGCGCTCGCGGAGCCGCGCGGCGAGCTCGGGCATCTCGACGCACGGGACGCCGAACGTGGCGGCGACCGCCTCGCGCGTGAGGTCGTCAGGGGTGCCGCCGAGGCCTCCGGTGACGACGACGACCTCGGCGCGGCCCATCTCGGGCCCGAGGAACGCGACGACCTCCTCGACCGAGTCGCGAACGGCCGCCACGAGCCGTACCTCGAGCCCGACCTCGCCCAGCCGGCGCGCGAGCCAGGAGGCGTTCGTGTTCTCGACGTCGCCCGAGACGATCTCGTTGCCGACCGTGAGGACGACCGCGCTCACGGGCCGCTTCGCCATGGGCGCGAGTATAGGTCGCACCGGGTCAGACCCAGACGACCTCGGTCCGCGCCCGCCGCTCGTAACGCTCGATCACGCGGCGCAGCTCCGGTCCGATCGCGAGAGCGATGATCACGTTCCCGATCGCATGGGCCATGCTGAACGGGAAGCCGCGGCTCATCTGCACGGTGAGCGCCTGCCAGGTGTGCGGGTAGAAGCTGTACCACTCCCAGACGTCCATGAGGGAGCTGAACCCGAGGCCGAGCACGAAGCATGCGGCCGCGAGGGCGACCCGGCCGCGAAGGAGCGGCGCCGCGACCCCGCCGGCCACCCCGCAGAGGCCCCACGCGAGCATCTGCCACGGCGTCCAGACGCCCTGGCCGAGGAAGAAGTTCGAGGCGAGCGCGGCCAGCGCGCCGACCGCGAAGCCGCGCCGCGGGCCGAGCGCGACGCCCGCGACGACGACGATCACGGTGACCGGCTGGACGCCGGGCACCGGTGCGAACAGCAGTCGCCCGGCGGCGGCCACCCCCGCGAGCGTCGCCACGAGGGCGATGTCCTTGACCGACGACGTCCCGCCCTCGTGCCACGCGAAGCCGGCTGTGAGCGCGGCCAGCGCGGCGAGGAGCAGCGCAAGCCCACCACGTTCCGAGTCGAGGGCCGCCCAGGCGGAGGCGCCGAGCGTGGCGAGCGCCGCGACGAGGACGACGCTACGAGGCGACATCGCCGTTCCCTCCGAGCACGACGCGCCGGTCGGCCGCGAACGAGCGGTCGTGGGTGGCCACGAGCGCCGTTCGGCCGAGTGATGCGTAGGCGAAGAGCCAGTCCGAGATCTCGGCCTTGCGCCGCGGATCGATGCCGCGCGTGGGCTCGTCGAGGACGAGCAGCTCCGGCTCCGCGACCGCGACTGCCGCGAGGCCGAGCCGCTCGCGCTCGCCGCTGGAGAGGTCTCGCGGGTGGCGCTCGCCGAACGCTCCGAGCCCGACACGTTCGAGGGCCGCCCGCGCGCGGCGATCGTCGCCGACCGCGAGCGCGACCTCGTCGAGCGCCCGCTCGCGGACGAGGTAGCGGCCGGGGTCCTGGGAGAGGTACCCGGCGCGGACCGTTCGCTCCACCGTTCCGCCCTGGGGCTCGAGAAGGCCCGCCGCGAGCTTGGCGAGGGTCGTCTTCCCCGAGCCGTTGGGCCCCTCGAGCACGACGACCTCGCCCAGGGCGAGGTCGAGGTCGACGCCGTCGAGGACGGGCCGGCCGTTCCCGTAGCCGAAGACCACGCCGCGCGCGCTGAGCACGGTCTCGCCGGGGCGCGGCGCGTGCCCGTTCGGCGCCTGAGCGTCCGGAAGGAAGGCCGGGCGATGCTCCGCGAGCCATGCGAGGGCCGCGTCGCGGGGAGCGTCGAGGAGGACCCGGCCCTCCTCGAGGAAGAGCACGCGCTCGGCCAGCGCCAGCGCGCGCGCGGTGCGCTGCTCGGCGAGCATGACGGCGACGCCGAGGTCCTCGACCAGGTCGAGGAACCGCTCGGCCGCCTCGGGGTCGAGCTGCGAGGTCGGCTCGTCGAGGAGCAGGAGCCGCGGACGCAGCGCGAGCGCCGACGCCAGGCAGACGCGCTGAAGCTCGCCGCCGGAGAGCTCCGCCGTGCGCCGGCCCGCGAGATGCGCGGCACCGACGGCATCGAGCGCCTCGTGAACCTGTGGCCAGATCTCCGGCGGCGGCGTGCCCAGGTTCTCGAGCCCGAACGCGACCTCGTTCCCGACCCGGGCCATCACGACCTGGTCCTCCGGGTCCTGGAAGACGGTCGCGACCGTCCCGACGAGGTCGGCCGGCCTGGCGCCGCGCGTGTCGAGGCCGCCGACGACGACCGTCCCGCGGAAGCGGCCGCCGTGGAAGTGAGGCACGAGCCCGGCGAGCGCGCGCAGGAGCGTCGACTTCCCGCAGCCGGACGGGCCGAGCACGGCGACGACCTCGCCGTCCTCGACCTCGACCGAGACGTCCTGGAGCGCGGGCGAGCCCGCCTCCGCGTAGGCGTACGTCAGCCGGTCGACGACCGCTAGAGCCATGAGGCTGCGACGGCGACGAGGAGGACGGCTCCGACGACGGCCACGCGGTCGAGGTGGCCCCAGGGAGGCTGCGGCGCCTTCGTGTGCCCGGGTCGGCCGAACCCGCGCGCCTCCATCGCCTCGGCGAGGTTGGACGCGCGCTCCAGGGAGCCCGCCACGAGCGGCGAGACGAGGCGGGCGTGCCCGCGGGCGCCGTCGACGGGAACGCCGCGCCCGCGCACGGCCTCGGCCAGGCCCGCGCCGTCCCGTTCGAGCGACGGGACGAGGCGGGTCGCGAGAGCGACCGCCAGTGCCGAGCGCCGCGCGAACCCGGCCGCGGAGACGAGACGGTCATGGTCGACGAGGAGCGCGTACACCGTGAACGCGAGGGCGATCGCGACGAGGCGAAGCGCCTGGAGCGCCGCGATCTCGAGCTCCTCGCGGGTGACGTCGAGCTTGCCGAGGACCGGGACCGTCGGGCCCGACCAGAGGACGTGGTAGCCGAGCGTCGTCAGGAACGGGGAGAGCAGCAGCACCCCGAGGCCGGAGCCGAGGATGCCGATGAGGTACGGGCGCCGGCGAGAGGCCGGCGCCCGCAGCGAGACGGCCAGGAGAACCGCGGCGAGGACGGCGACGGCGGCGAGCTCCTCGGCGAGCAGGGCCGCCGCCGCCGCCGCTCCCAGGAGGAGCGCCGCCGGGACGGGCGCGAGGCTGAGCGCTCCTACTCCGCGTCTGCCGGGATCTCGCAGTTCTTCTTCCAGTTGTGCAGATCCCACCACTCGACGTCCCCCTCTTCGAGGGTGATCTCGGCGGCGCCCTTCTCCGCCGCCACGCCGTTGACGTAGTAGAGCCAGTAGAGCTCCTTGCCCTCGTTCTGGTCGACGCCCTCGATGCCGGTGACGAACTTCCCGCCCTGGTCGACGTCGATGTCCGCGACGCTGTCGAGCGCCTGCATCGCCGTGAGGCCGGAATCGACCTCCGTCTTGCCGAGAACGACCTTCTTGCCGCAGCCGGTCGTGATCAGGACGGCGGTCGGATCCGCGGCCGGCTCGGTCTCGGCCGCCTGCGTCGAGGCCGCGGGCGCCGCCTGGTCGGAGGGCTCGTCGCCGTCGTCGCCGCCGCACGAGGCGAGGACGAGCGCGACGATCACCGCAAGGACGAGTGCGAGGGGTCGGTAGAGCACGTTTCCTCCTTCCGCGAGGGGAACGGGTCTCGGCGGGCGTCAGGTCTTCTGACTCGGGGCTCCCTCCCCCACCGCCTTCCCGGCCCGCGGGCCAGTGGCGCTTCGGCGGGTGAGCGTCTCCCCTTACAGCGGCGGGACCGTGCCGGACTCGCACCGGCTTCCCTTGACCGCTCGCCTTCTGTTCGGCCGGAGCATACTCCTCGACTAGGCTGGGATGCGGTGGCGACCACGCGTCTCAACCTGTGGCTGCCGGTCGTCCTGTGGGCCGGCCTGATCTTCACGCTCTCGGCGATCCCCGGCCTCGGCACCGGCCTGGGCACCTGGGATCTCGTCCTGCGCAAGCTCGCGCACATGGCCGAGTACGCGGTCCTCGGGGCGCTGCTCGTGCGGGCGGTCCAGCGCGAGCCGATCGCCGTGCTCATCGGGTCGGCCTACGCGGTCACCGACGAGGTCCACCAGGCGTTCGTGACCGGGCGCCACGCGTCGCCCCTCGACTGGCTGATCGACACCGCCGGGGTCATCGCCGGCGTTCTGCTCTACACGCGCTGGGCGGCCACGCGGGCGTGAGGGCCGTCGCCGTCGACCTCGACGCGCTCGGCGACACGCGCCCGCTCTGGCGGGACTTCCTGGCGGACTCGGCTCGTCGCTACGCGTCGATCGCGGCACTCGACGCCAGAGGCTCTCCCGGAGGACCGGGCGGCGGCGGCCGAGGAGCTCGACCGCTGGGCGGCGGCCGGCGTCGGCGACTGGCGCGGCGCGCTCGCGCGGTTCGCGGAGGATCGCGCGCCCGTCTACCTGCGGCCGAGCGCCGAGGCGAGCGCGTCGCTCAGGGCGCCTCGGAGCGGCCGGGAGGCGGGTCGGCGTCTTCACCGACGCGCCCGAAGCGCTCGCCGAGATCGCCCTGGCGCACCTGGGCGCCACCAGGCGGATCGAGGCCGTGGAGACCGGCGCGGGAGCGCGAGAGCGGCTCCTCGGGCGACTCGGCTCCGACGCGGTCGTGGCGGAGACCCTCGACGACCTGGCTAAGATCAGCGCGGATGCCGACTGAGCGCAAGCCTCTCGAGGACCGCCAGCTCGACGCGATCCTCGAGCGCCTCGACCGTCTCTGCGACGAGGTGCACTCGCTGAACAGGCGCCTGGACACGCACGACCAGCTCGCGCGGATCACCCACGAGCTCTCGAGCCTGAACGAGTCGCTCCAGGCCCTCGCCTACGCCGCCCTCGGGCAGCAGGGCCCCCAGGTCCGCCGCCGCCGCAGCGCGTAGCCCTACGATCGTGAGGCGCGCGCGTCGCCTGGCTCGCAAGCGGCTTGTGTTCCACGGGCACAAGCACTTCGCCCGCTGATCGAAACGGCTTTCGGCCGCAGTGACGCCGAACCATCGCGATCAGATCGCTCGTGATTTGAAACACAAGCGATCTCGCTGCCCGAACGCGCTCGGAGCGCGGCGTCGCGAAAGGGCCTAGCCGTGGATGGATGCGATGATCGGGATCATGAGGATGGCGACGATGTTGGCGATCTTGATCATCGGGTTGATCGCCGGGCCGGCGGTGTCCTTGCAGGGATCGCCGACGGTGTCGCCCGTGACGGCCGCCGCGTGCGCCTCGGAGCCCTTGCCGCCGTAGGCGCCGTCCTCGATCAGCTTCTTCGCGTTGTCCCAGGCGCCGCCCCCCGAGGTCATGGCGATGGCGAGGAAGATGCCCGTCACGATCGTGCCGATGAGCAGCCCCCCGAGCGCCTCGGGGCTGATGATGCCGACGATGATCGGGAAGGCCACCGGAATCAGGGCGGGCGCGAACATGCGCCTGATCGCCGAGCTCGTGACGATGTCGACGCAGCGGCTGTAGTCCGGCCTCCCGGTGCCCTCGAGGATGCCGGGGATCTCCCGGAACTGGCGTCGCACCTCGTCGACGACCTGGCCGGCCACGCGACCGACTGCCTGCATCGCCAGCGAGGCGAAGAGGAACGGCATGAGCCCGCCGATGAAGAGGCCCGCGATCACCCACGGGTCCGAGAGCGAGAAGACGCTCGCGATCGCGTCCTCCTCGAGCCCGCGCTGGTACTCGTCAAAGAGGATGAGCGCGGCCAGCCCCGCGGAGCCGATCGCGTAGCCCTTCGTCACGGCCTTCGTCGTGTTCCCGACGGCGTCGAGCGAATCGGTGATCCCGCGGACGGACTCGTCGAGGTCGGCCATCTCGGCGATGCCCCCAGCGTTGTCGGTCACCGGGCCATAGGCGTCGAGGGCGACGATCAGGCCGGTCATGGAGAGCTGCGCCATGACGGCGACGCCGATCCCGTAGAGGCTGTCGGCCACCTCGTAGGCGGCGACGACGCCGACGGCGATGACGAGCACCGGGATGGCTGTCGCCCGCATCCCGACGGCGAGGCCCTCGATGATGTTGGTCGCGTGGCCGGTCTGCGACGAGCGGGCGATGGACTTGACCGGGCCCCAGCGCGTGCCCGTGTAGTACTCCGTGATCGCCACCAGGGCGAAGGTGATGATGAGCCCGATCAGCGCGGAGCCGTAGAGCTCGCCGAAGGTGAAGGCCCCCTCGTCGAAGGCCATCGTCACGGGGATGAACCCGATCGCCGAGAGGACGGTGGCGACCACGACCGCCTTGTAGAGCGCGTTCATGATCGACCCGCCGCGGCCGACGCGGGCGAAGAAGATCCCGATCGCGGTCGCGATGATGGAGACACCGCCGATTGCGAGCGGGTACAGGGGCAGCCCGCCTGCCGGGAACGCCGTCCCGAGGAGCATGACGGCGACGGTGGTGACCGCGTAGGTCTCGAACAGGTCGGCCGCCATGCCGGCGCAGTCGCCGACGTTGTCGCCCACGTTGTCCGCGATCACGGCGGGGTTCCGCGGATCGTCCTCGGGGATGCCGGCCTCGATCTTCCCCACGAGGTCGGCGCCGACGTCGGCCGCCTTCGTGTAGATGCCGCCGCCGAGCCTGGCGAAGACGGAGATGAGCGAGCCGCCGAAGGCCAGGCCGATGAGGTCGTCGATCGCGTCGTCCTGCGAGATGTCGAACCATTCGGTCAGCACCCCGTAGTAGCCGGCGACGCCGAGCAGGCCCAGGCTGACGACGAGAAGACCGGTGACCGACCCGGCGCGGAAGGCCACGTTCAGAGCGGGCGTGAGGCCGCGCTTCGCCGCCTCTGCCGTGCGGACGTTCGCCCTCACCGCGACGTTCATCCCGATGAACCCGGCCGCAGCCGAGAGGATCGCGCCGACGAGGAAGCCGATCGCAGTTCCCCACCCGAGCTTGGGATAGAAGCCGAGGAGGAGAAAGGGGACGATCGCGACGATCGCGATCGTCGTGTACTGGCGGCGCAGGTACGCCGCCGCGCCCTCCTGCACCGCGCGGGCGATCTCGCGCATGCGCTCGGTGCCCGCGGGCTGCTGGAGGATCCACCACGCGAGGTAGAGGCCAACGGCGATCCCGAACAGCGCCGACAGCAGCGCGAACAGGACTGTGTGGTTCTGGAAGAAGTCGGTCACGGCTTCACGAGGCGAGGCGCCGAACGAGTCCGGAAGGAGCTCGGCTCGGCAGCCCAGGCCGGAAACGGCCGGCGGAGTTCTATCACATCGTCCGGCACCCCCGACAGCCTAGAACCGCGCGCCCTCGAGCGCGGTGGCGCAGAGGTGCCCGGGCGGCTGCGGCGGGATCCGGGGGATGACGGAGAACAGCAGCTCGCGCAGCCGCTCGTTGTTCTCGTTGAAGACGGTCACGACCTGCTCGTGGCTGACGGGCTCGGCGCCCTCGACGCCCACGTCGTGGTCGGTCACCATCGAGATGTTCGCGTAGCAGAGCTCGAGCTCGCGGGCGAGGTAGCCCTCCGGGTACGCGGTCATGTTGATCGTGTCCCAGCCCATCTCCTGGAACCAGCGCGACTCGGCCCTGGTCGAGAACCTCGGCCCCTGGATGACGACGACGGTGCCGCCGTCGCGAACCGGGATCCCGAGCTCGCGCGCGGTCTCCACGAGGAGCCCGCGCAGCTCGGGGCAGTACGGGTCGGCGGCGGAGACGTGGGTCGTCTCGGGGCCGTCGTAGAACGTGTCCTCACGGCCGCTCGTCCGGTCGACGAACTGGTCGCAGACCACGAACTCCCCCAGGCGAAGCTCGGCCTTCAGCGCTCCCGAGGCGTTCGGGCCGATGACCCGGCGGACGCCGAGCTCCTTCATCGCCCAGAGGTTCGCCCGGTAGGGGATCGCGTGCGGCGGGAGCTCGTGGTCCCGTCCGTGGCGGGGAAGGAAGGCGACCCGGACGCCGCCGACCTCGCCGACGGCCAAGGGGGCCGACGGCTTCCCGTACGGGGTCTCCACCTCTACCTCCTCGACGTCGTCGAGGAACGAGATAGAACCCCGAGCCGCCGAAGACCCCGACTTCAGCCGACGGCGTCGTCATCGGTCTCGCGGACAGCCTTCGCGTACGCGAGCTGCAGGTTGGCGACCTGCTCCTCGAAACCCGCGATCAGCTCGCCGGGGAGGAAGTCCTGCAGGACGGGAATCAGCGCCTGCATCGTCTCGACGGCGAGCCGGCTCTGGTCGAGGTCGCGCTCGTCGCGCGAGTCCTCGGTCAGCCCGAGGCGGCGGTACCCGATCGACGAGACGTGGACGAGCGCGTTCACGAGCACGTCCTCGACGCGCAGCCTGCGGAGCTCCTCGGCGAGCTCGCGGGCGAACTCCTCTTGCTCCTGCTCGAACCCGGGATCGTGCTCAGACATGGACGGGCTCCACGGTCTCCTCCGCGTAGATCTCCTCCAGGGTCCCCCCCGCCTCGAACCGCGCGATCTGCCGCTCCGCGGCGTTCACCGCCGGCACGCCCAGGAAGCCGGCGACGCCGAGCTCCTCGGCCACCGGGAGCGTCCACTCGATCAGCCCCTCGATCGCGGCGCGGGCGGATCGCACCTCGCCGTTGGCGAGGTCGATCAGCTCGCCGGAGAGCCCGTGCCGGATCGCGCGCCAGAGGTTCTCCTCGATGAGCCGGTGCGGGTACTCCGGCAGGTGCTCGCCCTCGTCGACCGCGCGGGCGATCCGTACCGCCAGGGCGTACAGGAGCGCCGCGAGCGCCTGCGCCTCCCCCAGCTCGGGCTGGCCGTCGCAGATGCGGATCTCGACCGTGGGAAAGGCGAGATGAGGACGGACGCTCCACCAGATCTGCGTGTGCTCGGTGATCGAGCCCGTGTCGTAGAGGAAGCGGACGTAGCGCTCGTACTCGTCCCAGCCGCCGAAGGCGTCCGGGACGCCGCAGCGCGGGAACATGCGCGTGAAGATCTGCGTCCGCGCCGAGTGCAGGTGCGTGAAGACGCCCTCGACGAAGGGCGAGCTCCCCGAGAAGGCGAGGAGGTGCGGGAGGTACGTCCTCAGGCCGTCGGTGACCCTGATCGCCCGGTCGGCCCCGCGGATGCCGACGTGGACGTGGAGCCCGAAGCTGTTGTTCCGCCAGACGACGTAGCGGAGGATCTCGTCGTTGCGCCGGTAGTGCGGCGTGTCGATGATGCGCTGCTCTTGCCAGGGGCTCCACGGGTGCGTGCCCGTGGCGCCGAGCACGACTCCGAGCCCGTCGGCGAGCTCGAGGAGCTGGCGGCGCCGCTCGACCATCACGGCGGCGGCTTCGGCGAAGGTCTCGCAGCGCCCGGTGCGCACCTCGACCTCCGAGGCGATGAGCTCTCCGACGAGGTGCTCCTCGAGCGCCGTCCCCCTCGCGGCCGCCTGGAACTCCTCGAAACGGTTGACGAGGCCGAGCGTCTCGGGGTCGAGGATCGCGAACTCCTCCTCGACCGCGGCGGTGAAGTCCTGCCCCGAATCGAACGCCTCCCGGGCCGTGCGGATCTGCTCCTCTGGACTGAGCTTCTGCTCCTCGCCCACGGGCGCGAACGTATCAGAGCGGATCATCTGATCAGACCGCGATACTCGGCCGGATGGACGCCGACGAGGCCCTCGTCAAGCGTGCGCAGCGGGGAGAGCGGTTCGCGTTCGACTTGCTCGTGGAGCGGTACGAGCACCGGCTCTACACGCTGGCGGCGCGCGTCCTCGGCTCGCGCGAGGACGCGGAGGACGCGGTGCAAGAGGCGCTCGTCCGCGCCTGGCTCGCGCTGCCGAAGTTCCGCGGGGACGCGCGCTTCTCGACCTGGCTCCACCGTATCGTCGTGAACGCCGCGCACGACCAGCGCGACAAGCGCCGGGCGCAGCCGATGGGGGAGCTGCCGGAGGCGGCGGATCCCCGGGACCGCTTCGCCGACCAGGCGCTCTCCGGAGAGCTTCAGCGGGCGCTCGACGCCCTCGACGAGGGCTACCGCGTCGCCGTCGTCCTCTACGACGTCCTCGGCTGCTCCTACGGGGAGATCGCGGAGATCACCGGGGTAGCGGAGGGTACGGTGAAGTCGCGCATCTTCCGCGGCCGCAGCGAGCTGGCTGAACGCCTGGGAACCTCAGGGGAGCGAGCGGAGTCGAACCGGTGATGGCCGAAAGGCACCCCGAAGAGCTGGACCTGCTCGCGTACGTCGAGGAGGAGCTCGCCTCCGACGCGCGGCAAGAGGTGGTCGAGCACCTCGTCGCCTGCCGCTCCTGCTCGGATCACGTCCGCCGCCTCGAGGCGGGGCGCGAGGCCCTGCGCTCCGCGCCTGCCCTCGAGCTCTCGGACGAGCGTCACGACCAGATCCTCGCCGCGCTTCCGGTCCGGCAGGCGCCCCGGCGCTCGTGGGCGCCGTTGCGACGCGTCCTCGTCGTCGCGGCGCCCGTCGCGGCGGCCGCCGCGCTGGTCGGCGGCTTCGTCGCCGTGGGCACCCTTGGCGGAGGCGGCGGGAACGACGACGGCGAAGCGGCCGGGGTCGCGGCTCAGGAGGGTGCGGCCGACATGGGGGGCGGTCAGGAGCGGAGCGCGACCGAGGGAAGTGCGACTACCACGCTCTACGGGGCACCGGCTCTCGCCGACAAGAAACTCGTGCGGCACGTCCAGGGGCCGCCCGGCGAGATCGTCGTGCTCCTCGGGAACGCCGGCATCACAGCGGCGATCCAGGAGGGAGCCGTCGTGGCCGACGCTGACGCCGACGCCGTGCGCGAGGCGCTCGCGGGCAGGCCCGACGGGAACGTCCCCGTCTACGTCAAGTAGACGCAGTCCGACCGGACGAGCTCACGGGGAGTAGTGAACCGACGTGAATCCCCACGTGCGAGCCAGCCACCGGGGCACGAAGTCGTCGAGGACCCGCTCCAGATCCGTGCCGAGGGCCCGATCGACAACCCACCACGACGCGACGGCGTCGCTCCCGGAAGGGGAGTCGTCGTCGGCCGGATCGATGTAGACGCAGCCGAACAGCTCGGTTTCGCCCTCGTCGAGCACTGCGTAGTTGAACGTCTCGCGAGCCATGATCTCGGCTTCGTGACGGGCGAGGTCCTTCCGATCCTCCTCGAAGGTCATGGTGGCCGGCGGCCAACCCCACGCGGCGCCGTACTTCGCCCACAGGCGCTCACGCGAGCCCATGACTGCGGGGTAGTCGATGTCCACGTCGGCCTCCCGTATCGGGCGCAGGTGGTGGCCGGTGGGAAGCTCGACACGCTCGGGATGGACGAAACCCTGGCGAAGCCACGTCACGAGCCGCATCTTAGGAGGTCGCTCGAGCGCGCGGACTCCCCTGTCCGGACCGCTCGCCTCGAGCCGCCGAGGGAACGCGCCGACGGCTAGGTCAGGTAGAAGTAGAGCGCGTAGAGGAGCTCGACCGCGGGGCTCGTCGTGTGGACGGCCACGTCCTGGGGGACGTCGAGGAGCGCCTCCGTGTAGTTGAAGATGATCTTGATGCCGGCGGCGACGACCTCGTCGGCCACGTCCTGCGCGGCCTCCGGCGGCACGGCGAGGACGGCCACGATGATGTTCTTCTCGCGGACGAGCTCGGCCAGTTCGTCGGCGGACGAGATGACCGTGTCGCCGATCGGCTGACCGACCTTCGCCTCGTCCGAGTCGAAGGCAGCCGCCACGTTGAAGCCGTGGTCGGCGAAGATCGTCGAGCTGGCGATCGCCTGCCCGAGGCGGCCCCCGCCGAAGAGCGCGATGTTGTGCTGGCCCTGCGTGCGGAGGATCTTCCGGATCTCCGCGATGAGGCCGTCGATGTTGTAGCCGACACCTCTCTTGCCGAACTTCCCGAAGGCGGAGAGGTCCCGCCTGATCTGCGTCGCGTTGATGTTCGTGTACTCGCTGATCTCCTGCGAGGAGATACGGTCCTTGCCCATCTTGCGCGCCTGGGTGAGGACCCGGAGGTACTGGCTGAGCCGGGCGGCGACGCCGACGGTCAGGCGGTCACCTGCCCTGGTGCTCCCCTCACTGGCGACGCGAACGGCCATCGGCGGGGCACAGGATAACGGCGCCTCGGGGATGAGGGCGCAGTTACCTCCTGCCTCGGGTCAACCGGCCAGCCGGCGACGGAGCCCGTCGGGGTGCACGAAGTACGTGAAGGCCTCCTGGCCGTCGACCGCCACGACCGGGATCCGCTCGCGGTAGCGCCCTTCGAGCTCGGGGTCCCCGCTGATGTCGACCTCGCGGAGATCGAAGGCCACGTCGGCCCGGACCTGCGTGAGGACGCGCCGCGCGCTCTCGCACAGGTGGCAGCCGGGCGCGTGATAGAGGGTGACGGCGCGCACCGCTACGGATAGAGGCCGCGCGTGACCGTGGCCTCGGCGACCCGGCCGACGGCGATCGCGTAGGCGGCCTCGCGCATCGAGATCGAGCGTTCCCGGCTCAGCCGCCATGTCTCGGCGAACGCCCGCGTGACGATCTCGTCCAGCTTGTCGTTCACCTCGGCCTCCTTCCAGAAGTACTCCTGGAGGCCCTGCACCCACTCGAAGTAGGAGACGACGACGCCGCCCGCGTTGGCGAGGACGTCGGGGAGCACGAGGACGCCCTTGTCCTCGAGGACGCGGTCGGCCTCGGGTGTCACCGGCCCGTTCGCGCCCTCGAGGACGATCCCCGCCTTCAACTCGCCGGCGTTCGCGCCCGTGATCGAGTGCTCGAGCGCGCAGGGCGCGAGCACGTCGCAGGCGAGGAGGAGGAGCTCGTCGTTCGTGACCGGCTCCGTGCCGGACAGGCCGGTGAGGACGCCGTTCTCGTCCTTGTAGGCCATCGCGGCCGCCACGTCGATCCCCTTCGGGTTGTGGACGCCGCCGAGGCGAGTCGGAGAGCCCGACGACGGTCGCTCCCTCCCCGGCGGCGATCTCGGCCAGGTTGCGCCCGACGTTGCCGAAGCCCTGGACGACGATCGCGCAGCCGCGCAGCGAGCGATCGCGCTCGCGGAGCGCGTCGCGGAGGCAGAACGCGGCTCCGCGCGCGGTCGCCTCGACGCGGCCGAGCGAGCCTCCGACCTCGAGCGGCTTCCCCGTGACGACGCCCAGGACCGAGTAGCCCTTGTTCATCGAGAAGGTGTCGAAGATCCACGCCATCTCGCGCGGGCTCGTGCCGACGTCGGGGGCCGGGATGTCCACCTCCGGCCCGATCTGGTTGATGATCTCGGTCGTGAAGCGCCTGGTCATGCCTTCGAGCTCGCTCGTCGACATGGCCTTCGGATTGCAGACGACGCCGCCCTTGGCCCCGCCGAAAGGAAGCCCCATGAGGGCGCACTTCCAGGTCATCCACATGGCGAGCGCCTTCGTCTCCTCGATCGTCACGTGCGGGTGGTAGCGGATGCCGCCCTTCGACGGCCCGCGGGCGATGTTGTGGTGGACGCGGAAGCCCTGGAACACCTGGACCGACCCGTCGTCCATCCGGGTCGGAATCGAGACGGCCAACGCCCTCTTGCATTCCGAGAGCACGCTGAGCATGTTGTCGTCGAGGTCGATCAGCTCCGCGACCCGGCGCAGCTGGACGCGTGCCATCTCCCACGGGTCCTCCGTCAGGTGCGAGGGGGTGGGCGCCTCGGCGGTGGTCAAGGCACGATCGTGAAGACGGCCTCGGCCGTCGAGGGTGGCGTCCCGTCGTCGCCGTCGACGGAGTGCGCCCGCAGGCGGAGCACGTACTCGCCCTCGGGCAGGATGCCCCCCTGCGGCCCCCGGCCGGTGAGGCCGAACGCGTAACGCCCGGGCAGCACGTCGCGCAGTCGCGCCAGGACGCCCAGCCGCCGCCCCTTGGCCGTCCAGAGCTCGAGCTCGAGCACACCGACTGGCTCGATCATCTCGCCGTCCGGCACGCGCTCGGCGCGACCCGCGCGGAACGCGAGCACGACCGGCGCCTGGTCGGAGGGCGCGAACGCGCTGTGGGAGAGCTGGACGTCGCCGACGAGCGGCGCACTCCCCTCGGGCCGCCTCGCGACCGTCCACGGGACGCGCACGGGCTGGGCCCCGTCGGCGGAGACGAGCAGGACGCCGCCCGCGCCCGCCGGCAGCTCTCCGTCGGCGGCGACGCCGATCGACACGGCGGCGGACGCCCCCGGCTGGAGCGAGAGATGCGCCGGGTCGGCCGAGAACGTGAGGCGGGGACCGGCGGGGTCGTCGGGCACGAGCGCGAAGCCGATGGTGAGGGGCCGGCTCGAGACGTTCCGGACGGTGAGGGCCCTCGTCGCGCTCCAGTTGGGGCCGGCAGCCCGTCCGAACGCGAGCGTGGCGGGCTCCGCGGCGAGCTCCGCGGTGGCCGCGTGAGTGGGATCGACGAGGCCGCCGCCCTGCGACGACGCGGAGACCGCCAGGTCGTTGCGCCGGATCCGGCCGGCGCTCCCCACGAGTGCCGACTTGAGGTCGAGCGGGGAGAGGGTGGGCCTCGCCTCGGCGACCAGCGCCGCGGCGCCCGCGACGACGGCGGCGGCCGCGCTCGTCCCCGTGACGGTCGCATAGGCGTCGTCGGCGCCCGCGTCGGATGTGGCGAGCCCGACGCCCGCCGCGACGAGGTCGGGCTTGACCCGCCCGTCGAACGCGACGCCGCCGGAGGAGAAAGGCGCGACGTCCATGAGCGCCGGGTTGGGGAGAGGCTCGGGTGACGAGAGCTCCAGGACAGCTCCGGCCGGCGCCCGGGCGCCCGCGACCACGTCGGTCGCGGTCTCCGCCGGCACCGCGAGCACGGGCACGCTGACCTCGTCGTCCAGGTCGAGCGAGCCGGCGGGAAGGTCGGTGCCGGCGACCAGCACGACCGCTGCGCCGGCGGCGGCCGCGTTGCCGACGCGGCGCTCGACCGAACCGCCCTCGGCGGAGACGACGGCCGCGTCTCCCGCGACGAGGCTCGCGCCGTCGGAGCCGAAGAAGTCGCCCAGCGCGTCGCCCGTGGCCGGCTCGCCCGCGGCCCGGTCCGGCTCCGAGAGGGTCGGCCCCACGGGCGCCGCCACGTCGAGCTTCACCGCCGACGGAGCCACGGCGCCGAGCACGCGAACGGGGTCGTCGAGCACGGCCTCGTCCCCGACGTCGAGCGACGCCTGTGTCTGGAGCACCTCGGGCCGCTCGTCGAGCGCGCCGACCGCGAGCGCCTCCGGGGCCGCGGCGGGGGCGGCGACGGTGCCGAACCCGGGCCCGGGCCGGCCGTCGTTCCCGACCGGGGCGACGACGAGAGTTCCCAGGCTGGCCGCGCCCGCGACCGCGCGCGCCTCGGGGCTGTCGGTGAACGCTGCGTACGGCTCCACGCCCCCGACCAGCGCGATCGCGGCGTGGTCGTCGACGGCGCCGTCGCCGTCGGGATCGACCGCGCGCTCGAGCCCGGCGAGGAGCTGGTCCCCGCGACCGAGGACGGCCCAGCTCCCGTCCTCGGCCTGCCGCCAGCCCATCACGCGGATGGGGAGAACGCGCGCGCCGGGCGCCACGCCGTGGAGCCCTGCGGGCCCGCCGCCGCCGACGATCAGGCCCGCCATTCGCGTGCCGTGCTCTTCGAGGGCGGTCGGGTCTCCGGGGCTCTCGGCAGGCGCGATCGTCCGGTCGTCGTCGACGACGTCGAAGCCCGGAAGCACGCGGCCCTCGAGATAGGGATGGCCGCGATCGACGCCGGTGTCCAGGAGCGCGATCGTCACGCCGGAGCCGGTGAAGCCGGGGAGGGAGACGTCGGGCCGATGCGCCCCGCCGGGGCCGAGCTCCCCGGCGACGAGCGACTGCGACGCTGCAGCCGCCGGATAGACCGTGCGAACCGGGTAGACCCCTGCGATCCCCTTGGCGCGCTCGAGCTCCGCCACGGCCCGGGCGGTGACGAGGGCCGAGAAGCCGTTGAACGTCCTGGTGAAGACGTGATCGCGCTCGACCTCGACCCCTCGCTCGTCGAGTCCCGCGAGGAGAAGTCGCTGCGCGGAGTCCGCGTCCGCCGTCCACTGCCGCTGCTCGTCGGCGGTCGGCGCCGTCTTCGCCGCGGCGAGGCGATCGGCCAGCGAGGGCGAGGAGAGGACGACGAGGACGCGCTGGCGACGCTCCGCGGCCGGGGCCGGCCGGTCTCCGAACACCGAGTGCCAGGCGCGGGCGGCGGTCCGCGCGGCCGTGTCCCCGGCGCCCTGCACCGTCCCCGCGAGCGCGAGCAGGGTGGCCACGAGCGCGATCCCCGCGAGCGCCCCGGTCCGCGCAGCTTCAGGCCGCCGTGGCATACGCATCCAGCGCAAGATACTCAGGAAACGGGATGGCCCGCGCAAAGCGGGCGGCAGAGGCGATCATGGCAGCGTTATCGGTACAGAGCGGCAGGGGCGCGAGGGTTGCCTCAGCGAGGGCGGATCGGAGCTCGGAGTTCGCGGCGACGCCGCCCACGACGGCGATCCGCTCGGCTCCCAGCTCGGCCGCCGCGGTCTCGGTCCGCTGGACGAGAGCGCGCACGATCGCCCGCTGGTACGAGGCCGCCAGATCGGCGCGCCGGCGCTCGAGCTCGCCCGCGGGCAGGTCGCGAACCACGTAGAGGAGCGCCGTCTTCAGCCCGGAGAAGGAGAAGTCGAGGCCGGGTACGCGCGCGACGGGAAACGCGTAGGCGGTCGGATCGCCGTCTCGGGCCGCCCGGTCGAGGGCCGCTCCGCCCGGATACCCGAGCCCGAGGAGGCGCGCGCCCTTGTCGAAGGCCTCCCCGGCCGCGTCGTCGAGCGTCGTCCCGACGATCCGGTACCCGGACCGGTCGCGCACGTCGAGAAGCAACGTGTGCCCCCCGCTCGCGAGCAGGCACAGGAACGGCGGCTCGAGCGGGTCGGGCTCCAGATAGAGGGACGCGACGTGGCCGTGGAGGTGGTCGACGGGCACGAGCGGGAGCCGCCGCGACCAGGCCAGCGCCTTGGCGGCCGAGAGGCCGACGAGCAGCGCGCCGATCAGCCCCGGCCCGCGCGTGACCGCGACCGTCTCGACGTCGTCGAGGCCCGACTCCGCACGGTCGAGAGCCTCCCTGAGCACCGGGCCGACCAGCTCGAGGTGGCGCCGTGAGGCGACCTCCGGGACGACGCCGCCGTAGCGCGCGTGCAGCTCGGCCTGTGAGGCGACGACGTTCGCTCGCACGAGCCCCTCGGCCGTGACGAGCGCGACCGCGGTCTCGTCACACGAGGTCTCGACGCCGAGGATCACTCGTCCCGGTCCGCCTCGTCGTCCGGGATCGGGTCCTTCCACATCACGAGGGCGTCCTCGCGGTTGTCCGTGTAGTAGCCGCGCCGCGCCCCGCTTGCCTCGAAGCCGAAACGCTCGTAGAGCGCGATCGCGCCCTTGTTCGAGACCCGGACCTCGAGCGTGTAGCCGCGCTTCGAGTCGTCCGCCGTGAGGTCGAAGAGCGCGGCCAGCAGCCGGCTGGCGACGCCGAGGCGCCGGAGGTCGAGCTCCACCGCGACGTTCATCACGTGCCACGCATCGACGTAGCGCGAGACGACGAGGTAGCCGACCAGGCGCCCGCGCTCGTCGAAGGCGCCGAGGCAGATGGAGGACGGCTTCGCCAGCTCGCCCGCGAACATCGAGCGCGACCACGGCGTCGGGTAGACGCGCTGCTCGATCCGCTCGATGGCGGCCAGGTCGCCGAGCGTGAGCCGGCGGATGTCGACCTTGAGACGGGGGACGTCGATCATCGCGAGAGCGCCTTCTCCGCGTCCGGGACGCGCAGGTAGCTGGGCTCCGTCGCCTCTGGAGCGCCGAAGTCGCGCGCGAGCGCCGCATGATGCCGCGCCCAGGGGACGTGCTCCGGCGCCTCTGCCGGAGGGACGACGCCGCCTCCGTGCTCGATCGGCTCCCGGTAGCGGAGGGCCCCGTCGCCCACGTACGTGCGGCCGGGCTCGATCCCGAGCTCCGCCGCGGGGACGCAGCGCGGCTCGTCGTCGACGAGGGTGAAGACCTCCCGACGGCGCCCGTCGATCACCGGCACGGCTCCCGGCGCCCCCGCCGCCAGCGCGGCCAGCGTGGAGACTCCTGCCACGGGGACGTCGAGCGCGATCGAGAGCGTGCGCGCGGTGACGAGTCCTATGCGCAGGCCGGTGTAGCTCCCCGGCCCCGTGCCGACGGCGATCCCGTCCACGTCCGCCGAGGCGATGCCCGCGTCGCGGAGCAGGTCCTCGACGTCCTCGAGCACGCGAACGGCCCGCGAGGCGCGCTCGCCGAGGACGTCGCCGTCTCTGACGAGCGCGACGGTCGCCACATCCGTGGCCGTGTCAAACGCGAGGACCAGCACGTTCGGAGAAGCTAATTTCCAGGGCTTTTTCGGGGCTTTCGAGAACGATCAGTCTATGTGTGTCCCCCTGGTGCCGCAACCGCACCCGGACGCGCGCGGGGGGCAGGAAGGCGGCGCCCGCCTCGGGCCACTCGACGAAGGCGATCGCGTCCTCGAAGTACAGCTCGAGGTCCCCCCACTCGGCGTCGGAGAACCCGTCGAACCGGTAGAGGTCGAGGTGCGAGATGTCCGGCGTGCCCGCATACCGGTGCCCGACCGTGTAGCTCGGGCTCGTCACCGGGCCCTCGACCCCGAGAGCCCGGCACGCCCCGCGGACGAAGGTCGTCTTCCCCGCCCCGAGCTCGCCCGCAACGGTGACGACGTCGCCGGGCTCGAGCTCGCGCGCGACCGCGGCGCCGGCGCGCTCGGTGTCCTCGGGCGAGGACGACTCCACCTCGACCATGGTCCTAGCCTAGTCGCCGGCTAGATGCTCGATCGGTGATTGGCGCACTCGCCGGGGACGGCTGCGACCAAGCCGGGCGTCGCGATTGCCCGAAGGGGGTACCTGGAAGTACGTCCAAGGGCAAGCGCGACGATCCGGCACCGTGTCGCAGCCGCCAGCCGCGAGTCCGTGAATCGCCGGTCGAGCATCTAAAACAGGCCGAGCTGCTCGTCGGGCGGGAGGGCCGGCTCCGCGGGCGCCGTCTGCGCCGGGAAGGCGATCACCTGCGCCTCCTGCTCCGGCGCCGGGACGGTCTCCGCGCCGGCCAGCAGCGCCGGGATGGAGGCGAAGTCCTCCTCGAGCGTCTTCAGCATCGCCGGCGTGTAGAGCGCCGCGGCAGGGTGGTAGATCGGGTAGAGCGTCACCCGCCGGCCGCCGACGACGGCCTCCTGAGGGCGGCCGTGCACGCGGGTGATCCCGGCCGGCTTCCCGGAGAGGAGCTTCGTGGCGAAGTTCCCGAGCGTGGCGACGAGCTTCGGCTCGATCAGCTCGAGCTGGCGGAAGAGGTGGCTCTCGCACGCCTCGATCTCGTCCGGCATCGGGTCGCGGTTCCCGGGCGGGCGGCACTTGAGGACGTTGGCGATGTAGACGTCCCTCCTGCTCAGGCCGATCCCCTCGAGCAGCTTGTCGAGGAGCTTCCCGGCCGCGCCGACGAACGGGTAGCCCTGCTTGTCCTCGTGGAAGCCGGGCGCCTCGCCGACGAACATGAGGTCGGCGTCCGGGTCGCCCACCCCGTAGACGACCTGGGTGCGACCTTCGGCGAGGCGGCAGCGCGTGCAGGCAGCGGTCTCGGCGGCGTGGGCCTCGAGCGCCGCCCGGCGGCTCAGGGAATCAGGCTCCGCAGCCACAGCTCCCGCCGCAACAACCGCCTCCGGACCCGCCGAAGCTCGGCTGCTCGGCGGTGCCGCGAGCCGCGAACACGGAGAGCTGCCTCGCGACCCGCCCGGCCCCGCAGTCGGGGCACGCCGGGTCTGCGTCGTTCACTCCGAGAAGCTCCTCGTAGTGACACTCGCACTCCATGCACACGAACTCGTAGATCGGCATCGCCGAGGCAGTGTAGGCAGGTCCCCGGACGCATCGCAACCGGGGCGTGAGGCGCTGAGTCGGCTCGTCCCGAGCCGAGCTCTCAGTCGCTCTCCGTGTCACCTTCCTCGGGCTCGAGATCGAGCGCGCACGAGTTGATGCAGTACCGCAGGCCGGTGGGCTGCGGCCCGTCGCCGAACACGTGGCCGAGGTGGCCGCCGCAGGCGGCGCAGTGCACCTCGGTGCGCGGGACGATCATGCCCCAGTCGCGCTGCGTCTCCACGGCGGACTCGTCCGCCGGGGAGTGGAAGCTCGGCCAGCCTGTGCCGGAGTCGAACTTCGTCTCCGAGCGGAAGAGCTCCGCGCCGCAGCCCGCGCAGCGGTAGACGCCGGGGTCCTTCGTGTCCCAGTACGCGCCCGTGAAGGCGCGCTCCGTGGCCTGCTCGCGAAGCACCCTGTACTGCTCCGGCGAGAGCTCCGTACGCCACTCCTGCTCTGTCTTTTCGACCTTCTGTGTCATGGTCAAAGCGTAGCGACCGGCCGCTACACTTCGGGTGCCCGGTATCCCGAAAACGGAACTGGAGCCCCACATGGAATTCACGTCAGCCTGTGTTGTCGGCGCGGGGCGCGTCGGCTCCGCCGTGGCCGAGCGGCTCGCGGAGCGGATGACCACGCGCACGACCGGCCGCGAGCTCGACATGCGCGGGGCCGACCTCGTCCTCCTCTGCGTCCCCGACCGCGCGGTCGCCGAGGTGGCGGCGGTGATCCCGATCGGCCCCTGGATCGCGCATACGAGCGGGGCCCGCACGTTGGACGCGCTCGATCCCCACCTCCGGCGCTTCAGCCTGCACCCCCTGCAGACGTTCGTGCCGGACGGAGGAGCCGAGCAGCTCGACGGCGCGTGGGCCGCGGTGAGCGGAGAGACCGGGCCGGCGCTCGAGGCGGGCTTCTCGCTCGCCTGCCTCCTGGGTCTGCGCGCCTTCGAGCTGGACGACGGCGAGCACCCCCTCTACCACGCGGCGGCGGCCATCGCCTCGAGCTTCCTCGTGGCCATCCACTCGGCCGCGGCGGAGATGATGGAATCGGCCGGCGCGCCGCCGGAGGCCCTGGTCCCGCTCATGCGGCAGACGATCGAGAACGGCTTCGAGCTCACCGGCCCACTCACGCGCGGCGACTGGGAGACGATCGAGCGCCACCTCGCGGTCATCCGCGAGCGCCACCCCGACCTGGAGGCGATGTACCGCGAGCTGACGGAGCTGGCCGCGGCGAGCGCGCCACGATGATCACGTCCCGCACCATCCCCGAGCTGCGCGCGTCCCTGGCTCCGCTCCGGAGCGGGACGACTGTCGGCCTCGTGCCGACGATGGGCGGGCTGCACCGGGGGCACGAGGCGCTCGTCCGCGGCGCCCGAGCCGACTGCGGAGTCGTCGTCGCGAGCATCTTCGTCAACCCGGCCCAGTTCGGGGCCGGCGAGGATCTCGAGCGCTATCCGCGCGACGAGGAGGCCGACTCCCGCCTAGCCGCGGCGCTCGGCGTCGACTGCCTCTTCGTCCCCTCGGTCGACGAGTTGTACCCGGACGGCTTCCAGACCTGGGTGGACGTCGAGCAGGTCTCCCGCGGCCTCGAGGGGGCCTCGCGCCCCGACCACTTCCGCGGAGTCGCGACCGTCTGCCTCAAGCTCTTCAACATCGTCCGCCCCAACCGGGCGTACTTCGGCCAGAAGGACGCGCAGCAGGCCGCGCTCGTCGAGCGCATGGCACGCGATCTCGACCTCGAGCTCGAGATCGTGGTCGTGCCGACCGTGCGGGAGGACGACGGCGTCGCGGCGAGCTCCCGCAACGTGTACCTCTCGCCGGAGGAGCGGGACGCTGCGCGTGCCCTCCCCCGTGCTCTCGACGCCGGCGCGCGCGCGCACCGCGCCGGGGACGACGCGGCCGAGGCTGCGAAGGCCGTCCTCGTACGCGAGCCGCGCCTGGCGCCCGAGTACGTCGAGGTGGCGCGGCTCGACGGACGCGTCTATCTGCTCGCTGCGGTGCGTGCCGGCAGCACGCGGCTCATCGACAACGTCGTGCTCAAGGAGGTGGCGGAATGACCGACAAGCTCGCGCTCACGGCGCTCGGGGAGATGGCCCGCAGCGGCGAGAAGATCGTCATGGTCACGGCCTACGACCACCCGAGCGGCCGGCTGGCGGACGCGGCCGGCGTCGACGTGGTCCTCGTCGGCGACTCCGCCGCGATGACCGTCCTCGGCCACGACTCGACCGTCCCGGTGACCGTGGATGAGATGCTCATGCTCGCCGGCGCCGTCACGCGTGGCGTGACCCGGGCCCTCGTCGTCGCCGACATGCCGTTCGGCTCGTTCCAGGTCTCGGACGAGGAGGCGGTCCGGAACGCGATCCGGTTCGTGAAGGAGGGGGGCGCGGACGCCGTCAAGATCGAGGGAGCCGGCCCGACGCTCTCGCGGGTGCTCGCCCTCGTCGGCGCCGGGATCCCGGTCATGGGCCACCTCGGCCTCACCCCGCAGTCGGCGACGATGCTCGGCGGGTTTCGCGCCCAGGGGAGGACAGCGGCGAAGGCCCGGCGCCTGCTCGAGGACGCGGTCGCGCTCGAGCAGGCGGGGTGCTTCGCCCTCGTGCTCGAGGCCGTCCCCGCCGCCGTCGCCGCGCGAATCAGCGACGAGCTCTCGATTCCGACGATCGGGATCGGCTCGGGCCCCGACTGCGACGGCCAGGTGCTCGTCCTCCACGACCTGCTCGGGCTCTACGACGGTCGCACGCCGCGCTTCGCGAAGCGCTACGCGGAGATCGGCACCGAGATCCGGGCCGCCGTCGAGCGCTACGCCGCCGACGTCCGCTCGGGCGCCTTCCCGGCCGAGGAGCACACGTACGCGATGCCCGAGGACGAGCTGTCCGGGTTCCTCAGGAGCTCGCCAGCGGTATCAGGAAGGGGAACGTGAGCACGAGGACGGCGAGCACGGCCAGGGCGAGCGAGATGGCCGCCCGCGTCAGGCGCCAGCGCTCGACCACCGAGATCCCGTAGAGGAGCAGCCCGAGGGCCCAGAGGGCGAAGGCGGCCAACGCCAGCTCGAACACGAGGTCTCCGGCGCCGGTGTCCGATCCGCCGGTGCGGAACGAGTCGAGGCCGTAGACGGCGAGGCGCACGGGCCAGACGAGGACGAGCCCGAGCACGAGCGGCAGGGCGGAGAACGCGAGCACGTGCCGCGCCCGCCGGTAGCTGCCGCGCGAGCCGGCGCCTCGCATCCCGACGTAGAGGGCGGCACCGCCGATCCAGTAGGTGGCGATGCCGTAGATCGCCCCCGAGAGGAACAGGAGCACGGCGAGGACGGCCGCGCTGTCGTCCACGAGGTCCTCGTCGAGCAGCCGCCCCGAGCCGGACGCCATGAGGACCCCGGCGATCCCGGCGAGCAGGATGATCGCGAGCACGGGCTCCTCGCGCGCCTCCAGGTCTTGCCGCGACTCGTCGCGAAGGGCCGCGAAGACGGGTCGCGGGGACTGGAAGATCGCGAGCGCGCGAAGCCACCACTGCTTCTGTGCGCTCACCTGCGCGGTCGGTGCCTCGGCGTTCATCGCGCTCTCAGGCTAACCGGCTGGAGTGGCTAGAGACTGCCGCCGGTCCCGGAGCCGCCTGAGGCGACGCCGATCAGGAAGAAGGTGAAGATGAGCGCCTGGACGGCGAGGAAGGCGAGCGAGACCCAGGCCCAGGTCTTGAGCTGGCCGCGCTTCCGCGGGCTCTGCTCCCCGCTCATGAACATGAGCGCGGCGATCAGCGAGATGACCGGGAAGGTCGCGACCGCGGCGCCGAGAAGGGCGGGTCCCGGGTATCCCTCCTCCGCGGCCGGGGTGGCCGTCGGGCTCGTGGTCATGCGACGAGGATACGCCTCTTCCCACGCAGAAACCGAAGCGATCAGGAGGCACGTGCCCGCTTGCGGAGCGCCAGCCCGGCGAGCGGGAAGATCAGGACCGAGGCCATGCCGGCTCCGACGAGGGCCGCCGCCACCTTCGGCGAGAGCTCTCCCTTGTCCACCGCCAGCTCGGTCACGGCCACGACCAGCGGGAGCGCGGTCGCCGAGAAGAGCGCGAGCGGAGGAATCCCAGTCCTGCCGACGTCGCGGACGGCCAACAGGGCCGGTGTTCCGCGGACGACGAGGAAGAGGCCGAGGAAGAGCGGCACGAGCGCCAGCGTCGACCAGTCCGAGAGAAGAGCGTCGAGATCGAACGTGATGCCGCTCGTGATGAAGAAGATGGGGACGAAGAGCCCGTACCCGATGCCCTCGAGGCTCACCCGCACGGGATCGGACTGGCCCCTGGGCAGGACGAGGCCGACGACGAGGCCGGCCACGAACGCGCCGAGGGCGATGTCCAGCCCGAACTCCTCAGCGAGGAACACGAGCACGAGCAACGTGACGATGGCCAGGCGGACGCCGAGCTTGCCGCTCGCGTGCATCGTGCGGTGGATCACCCGCTGGACCCTGGCCGGATGGACGTGGAGCGCGATCGCGGCGGCGCCGAGCGCGAGCGCGAAGAAGATCGCGACGAGCACGAACGCCGCGACCGTGCCGTGCTCCGCGGTGAGGAACACCGAGATGAGGACGATCGGCCCGAACTCGCCGGCCGAGCCGATGGCGAGGATGATCGTCCCGAAGGTGCCCCTGAGCTCGCCGGCATCGCGCAGGATGGGCACGAGCGTGCCGAGCGCGGTCGTGCAGAGCGCGATGGCGAGCGGCACCGCGTCGTCGACGAGGCCGCTCTCGACGACGACGAGCGCCGCGGCCGCCGCGAGCAGAACGGAGATGGCCCAACCGACGACCGCCAGGCGCAGGGGATGGCCGCGGATGACGTCGAGGTCGAGCTCGAGCCCGGCGAGGAAGAAGAGGAGGGCGAGCCCGACACCCGAGAGGAACTCGAGGTACGGGTCCTCCTTCGCGAGCCCGAGGACGTCGGGCCCGATGATGATCCCGAGGCCGATCTCGGCCACGACGAGCGGCGCGCGAACCGTCCGCGGAAGGTCCACGAGGATCGGCGCGAGCACGGCCACGACCCCCACGACGACGAGCGAGCCGAGGTCCGGTTCCACGGGCCGGAAGCCTACTGCCCGGCCGCGGAGACCCGATACCGCAGTCGGCTACGCCGCTGCGGCTGCTGCGCTCGGGAGCAGCGCGCGCAGGAACTGCCCCGTGTAGCTCTCCTCGACGGCGGCGACCTGCTCGGGCGTTCCCGTGGCGATCACCTCGCCGCCGGCCTCGCCACCCTCGGGGCCGAGGTCGACGATCCAGTCGGCCTGCTTGATGACGTCGAGGTTGTGCTCGATCACGAGCACCGTGTTCCCCGCGTCGGCGAGCCGCTGCAGCACCTCGAGGAGCTTCTCGATGTCGGCGAAGTGGAGGCCCGTCGTCGGCTCGTCCAGGATGTAGAGCGTCCGCCCCGTCGCCACCTTGGAGAGCTCCGAGGAGAGCTTCACCCGCTGCGCCTCCCCGCCGGAGAGCGTCGTCGCCGGCTGGCCGAGCTTGATGTAGTCGAGCCCGACGTCGTGGAGGGTCTGCAATCGGCGCCGGATCTTCGGGATCTTCGCGAAGAACGCGAGCGCCTCCTCCACCGACATCTCGAGGACGTCGGAGATCGACTTCCCCTTGAAGCGCACCTCCAGCGTCTCGCGGTTGTAGCGCTTCCCTCCGCAGGTCTCGCACGGCACGTAGACGTCGGGGAGGAAGTGCATCTCGATCTTGATCGTGCCGTCGCCCTTGCACGTCTCGCACCGGCCGCCGCGGACGTTGAACGAGAACCGGCCCGGCTTGTACCCGCGCACCTTGGCGTCGGGCGTCTGCGCGTAGAGCTCGCGGATGTGGTCGAAGAGCTTCGTGTAGGTGGCCGGGTTGGACCGCGGCGTCCGCCCGATCGGCGACTGGTCGATGTCGATGACCTTGTCGAAGCAGTCGATCCCCTCGACGGCGTCGTGCTCGCCCGGCTTCACCCGCACGCGGTGGAGCCGGTTGGCGAGCGCCTTGTAGACGATCTCGTTCACGAGCGTGGACTTGCCCGAGCCGGACACGCCCGTGACCGCGATGAACTTCCCGACCGGGAACTCGACGTCGATGTCCTTGAGGTTGTGCATCCGGGCGCCGAGGACGCGGAACGAGCCGAGATCCTCGACGCGCCGCTCCGGCACCGCGATCTCGCGCGCCCGCGACAGGAACTGCCCCGTGACCGACGCGCCGTTCTTCTCGACCTTCCCGGCCGGCCCCTCGGCGACGACGTGGCCGCCGTGCTCGCCCGCGCCGGGCCCCATGTCAACGAGCCACTCGGCGGAGCGCATCATCTGCTCGTCGTGCTCGACGACGAGCACCGTGTTCCCCAGGTCGCGCAGCCGCTCGAGCGTCCCGATGAGCTTCGAGTTGTCGCGCTGGTGCAGGCCGATCGAGGGCTCGTCGAGGATGTAGAGGACGCCGACGAGCTGCGAGCCGATCTGCGTCGCGAGGCGCAGCCGCTGCGCCTCGCCGCCGGAGAGCGTCGAGGCCGCGCGGTCGAGCTGGAGGTAGCCGACTCCGACGTTGTCGAGGAACGTCAGCCGCTCGCGAATCTCCTTGATGATCCGCGCGCCGATGAGCTGCTCGGTCTCGGTGAGCTCGAGCGCGTCGAGGAACTCGATCGCGCGCGTGACGGAGAGCTGCGTGAGCTGGTGGATGTTTCTCTCGCCGACCGTGACGGCGAGCACCTCCGGCTTCAGGCGCGCGCCCTTGCACGCGGGACAGGGCCGGAAGCTCATGTACTCCTCGATCCGCTCCCGCTGCTGCGAGGAGTCCGTCTCCTTGTACCGCCGTTCGAGGCTGGGAACGATGCCCTCGAACGCGAGCATGTAAGCCCGCCGCCGCCCCATGCGGTTGCGGTACGTCACGTAGATCTTGTCGCCGTTCGTGCCGGTGAGGAAGAGGTTCTGCTGCTCCTCGGTGAGCGTGCTCCAGGGGGCGTCGACGTCGATCTCGTACCGCTCCGCGATCGCCTGGATGATCGACTCGTAGTAGCTCGCGCTCCCCACCGACCAGGGAACCAGGGCCCCTTCCGCGATCGAAAGAGCGGGGTCGGGGACGAGCAGGTCGGGATCGATCTCCTGCTGGGCGCCGAGCCCGGTGCAGCGAGGGCAGGCGCCGTGCGGCGAGTTGAACGAGAAGACTCGCGGCTGGAGCTCGGGCAGCCCGACGCCGTGCTCGGGGCACGCGAACCGCTCCGAGAACGTCTGGGCCTCGCCGCCGACGACGTCCACCGTCACGAGGCCATCCGCGAGCTCGAGGGCCGTCTCGACGGAGTCTGTGAGCCGGTGCCGCAGGTCGTCCTTCATGACCAGGCGGTCGACGACGACCTCGATCGTGTGCTTCAGCTTCTTGTCGAGCTGGATCTCCTCGTCGAGGTCGCGCTGCTCGCCGTCGACCCTGACGCGCGTGAAGCCCTCGCCCCGAAGCTGCTCGAGCAGGTCCCTGTACTCGCCCTTGCGGTCCCGGACGACCGGCGCGTTGACCGTGAACTTCGTCCCATCGGGGAGGCGAAGTACCTGGTCGACGATCGACTCGATCGACTGGCCGGCGATCGGCCGCCCGCAGACCGGACAGTGCGGCCGGCCTACCCGCGCGTAGAGCAGCCGGAGGTAGTCGTAGATCTCCGTCACCGTCCCCACCGTCGAGCGCGGGTTCCGCGACGTCGTCTTCTGGTCGATCGAGATCGCCGGCGAGAGCCCGTCGATCGAGTCCACGTCGGGCTTCTCCATCATCTGGAGAAACTGCCGCGCGTACGCGGAGAGAGACTCGACGTAGCGGCGCTGACCCTCCGCGTAGATCGTGTCGAAGGCGAGCGAGGACTTCCCGGACCCCGACAGGCCGGTCACGCAGATGAGCGCGTTCCGCGGCAGCCGGACGGTGATGTCCTTGAGGTTGTGCTCGCGGGCGCCGTGGACGACGAGCTCTTCCTGAGCCACGAGGTGAGTCTAGCCTCGCGCCCGGATAGAACAGACGTTCGTGTACGACGCCTCAGGCATCACCCGGTTGCAGGTCGGCGGCGCCCGTGCGCGCCGCCGTCTCGAAGGCCCGGGCCAACCCGCCCAGCTCCTCGCCGATCCGCCTGGGCGCAGGGTCGTCGACGGGCGGGAAGAGCGCGCGCGCGCGCTCCAGAAGCGGCCGCAGCGGCAGAGCGGGCTCGCGGTCGGTGGCCCAGAGCGCCTGGCTCGAGCTGGCGACCAGGAGCGCGAGGGCCGCGTCGAGACACTCGGCGACGAAGCGCTCCTTGCGGTAGGCCAGGAACGTCGGCGCGGCCACGTCGTTCTGGGCATCGCCGAACCCGGCCGGCAGCAGGGTCGCGGACGCGGCGGCCCGGGCGTCCTCGAGGAAGCTTCCCGCCGTCCAGCCGAGCAGGTTCGTCTTGCCGCCTCCCCCGCCCGGCCGCTCCAGCAGGGGCGGGAGCTCGCTCGTCGCGCCGACGTGCATGGCGGTGACGTGGCGCTCGGCGAGGAAGATCAGATCGGCCCACGCGGCGGACACTGCGCTCATGGCCGACGGAGCGACGGCGTTGTGGTAGCCGCCGGTCGAGATCGTGCGACCGAGCGGGTGCCGCTCGTCGGGTGGTAGGTACACGGGGTTGTCGGTGACCGAGCGCAGCGAGACCGCCGCCGCATGCTCGATCGCCGCGACGGCGCGGTGCGCCTGCCCGAGTACGCGCGGGAGGATCCGGTAGCTGACGGGCGCCTGGTGGCCGAGGCGGTCGGTCTCCAGGGCTCCCTCGAGCCCGGTGCGCAACCCACGTAGGGCCGCGGTCTCGTGCTCGTCCCCCCACAGCGCCTCCAGCGCCTCATCGTAGGCGTCGAGCGGCGCCCGGAACGCCTCTACCGAGAGCGCGAAGACGCGCTCGGCGGCGCGCAGCCGATTGCGCGCTGCCAGCGCAACATCCGCGGCGAGCGCAGCCGCACAGGGCGAGCCGTTGACGAGCGCCATCGTCTCCCCCTCCTCGAAATCGCCTTCGATCGTGGTCATGAGCGGCGCGAGCGTCAGGATCTCGCCGGCGGCGACCTGCCCGCCGAGCGGAAGCGCCGGGAGGGGGCCGTCAAGCAGGGCCGCGATCCGCTCGGCGATCACCGGCCGGGTCTTCGCGTTGCCGTCGACGAAGTTCGCGAGGCGGGCGAACACGATCCCCCGCGCGACGTGCTCCTCCAGCGTGCCGCCGCCGAAGGCCGGGCTCCAGCTCCCGCGGAGCGTGCTTGCGTAACCGCGCTGCTCGTCAGGGGCGACGGCGTGCCCCACCTCGATGCCGGGGCGGGTCGTCGTCCCGTAGATGAACGCCGTCCGGTCAGAGTCGAGCAGCGCCATGAAGGAGGCGCGCGTCGCGGCCATCCGCTCGACCGCCCGCGGCCCGATTCGCACGCCCTCGCCGCCGAAGGCGACACGCCGGTAGTTCTCGAGGGTGAAGTCCTCGCGGGTGTCGACGACGACCGTCATCCACGCCGATCATAGGCCGCCCGAACGCGCGGGCCGTCTAGGAGCCGACGAGCTTGCGGAGACGCCGCGCGTCCGGGACGTACGGCACCTCGAGGTCGCCGGCGACGAGCGTCCCGTAGCCGAGGATGCGGCCGAGAATGCCCTGCTCGAGCTCGAGGGCCGGCGCGTGGGCCAACGCGACCGACGCGGAACGCCGCCGCGCGACCCCGTAGACGACGGTCAGCCGATCGGAGGTGAGGAGCAGCCGCGTCCGGTCCCAGCGCAGGACGGCGCGGAACGCGAGGAGCGCGGCCACGACGAGCAGCGCGGCACCGATCACGCCGGCGACCCAGTACGCCTGGCCGACGACGACGAGGACGGCACCGGCCGCCGTGAGGACGAGCGGTCGCAGCAGCGGCCGGACGAGGGCCGCGCCGTGCGGCCGCGCGTCGAGGCGGAGCTCTCCGGCCGGCTCGGGGACGGCGGTCACGCAGCCCGGTTCGGCGGAGGACCGCACGATCCTCCCGGCGCTCCGCTCAGTGAGCGTGGCCGGCGTCGGTGAGCGCCACGGGCTCCATCCTGCTTGCCAGCAGCGCCGCGAGCGCCGTCGTGATGGGAACCGCTGCGATCAGGCCGATCGAGCCGACGAGCGTAGCGACCACGGCCTCGGCGACCGCCTCGAAGTTGATCGCCTCCGCGAAGGAGGTGTCGGCGAGGCTGAAGATCAGGAGCACGGGGAGCGAGGCGCCTGCGTACGCCAGGACGAGCGTGTTCACCGTCGCGGCGATGTGGTCGTGGCCCACCGTCACGGCCGACCGAAAGAGACTGCCGAAACCCATGCTCGGATTCGCTCGCCTCAGCGCCATCACGGTGGAGGACTGGGACACGGTCAGGTCGTCGAGGACGCCGAGGGCGGCGATCACCATTCCCGCGAGGAGGAGACCCTGAAGCGAGAGCTCGGCCTGCGACGCGCGCAGGTACACGGCTTCTTCCGACGACACTCCGCTCAGATGCGCCCAGTCGATGAAGAAGTGTCCGAGCACGAGCGTGATGGTGAGACTCGCGGCTGTTCCCAGGCTGGCGGCGATGGTCTTCGGGCCCGTTCCGTGAGCCAGCGGTAGCGTGATGAGCATGATCGCCAGCGCTCCCACGAAAGCGACCGCGGTCGGCGAGTGGCCGTGGAGGATGGCGGGGACGATGAAGAAGACGATGACGGCGAGGCTGCCTGCCAGGCCGACCAGCGCTCGAAAGCCCTGCCACCTGCCGGTGAGCAGGACGAGCGCGACGAACATCGCCACGAGGCCCAGCATGGGAGCACGGCGCTCGAAGTCGGAGAAGGAGTACGGCTCGACCGGGATTCCGGCGTTGACCGCGTCCGGTGGCACCTCGGGCACCTCGTTCTTGAAGACGCGGATGGTGTCGCCGACGTCGAACTCCCCCTCGGCAGCGGCGAACGTGAAGGTGACCTCGTCCCCCTCGTCTGGACCGCTCCGAAGCTCGGCGGTGACCTTGAGGCAATCGTCCCGCCCGGCTCCCAGCCCGCAGGGCGTGGCGCGGACCCCCACGATCTCGGCCCGCTCGGTGTGCGGAGCGGCACCGAGCTCGGGAGGTCTCGGGATCGCGCGATCCTCCGGCCAGAGCAGGATCACTCCGGCGATCGTTCCCGCGACCAGCAGGAGGACGAGCGTGGCAAGCACACGCGCGACCGGCGAGGACCTCACTGGGCCGAAGTGTGAAGACGCGGCCGGAGGGAGCCCTGCCGGGAATCCCGACGCGAGCCCGGGCTACGCGCGGCGCCAGCGGCCGAAGATGAGGCCGCCGAGGGTGAAGCCGAGTCCGAAGGTGCCGACTGCGAACGCGCCGACCGCGAGGCTCTTGCGCCACGCGGACAGCCGCTGCCAGCGTCCGAGGACTTCCTGCTCCTCGGGGGAGAGCGGCTCGCCGCGCCGCTTCTTCCGCTCCGCAGCGCCGGCCCGGAGGCCCAGATACATGTCGTCGAAGATCTCCGCAGGGTCGTCGACCATGCTCTCACTATAGTCTGCCCGCCCGATGCCACCCCTTCGCGTGCTGCACGTGTCCGACCTGCACGCGGGCACGCGGGAGGAGCCTGAGGTGGAGGCCGATCTTCGCGCGCTCGTCGACGAGACGGAGCCCGAGCTCGTCGTCGCCACCGGCGACCTGACCCACCGGAACCGGCCCCCCGAGCAGGCGCGCGCGGCGGCGCTCCTGCGCTCGCTCGAGCGGCCGCTCCTCGTCGTCCCCGGAAATCACGACATCCCTCCCTGGTCGCCGTGGCGCTTCACGCGCACGTTCGACGCGTTCCGGCGCGAGTGGCCGGAGCTCGAGCCCGTCTACCGCTCCGAGCGGGTCGTCGTCTGCGGGCTCAACTCCGTCCGGCCGTGGAAGCACCAGGGCGGCGCCCTCAGCCGCTCGCAGCTCGAGCGCGCCGCGCGGGTCCTCGCCGACGCGCCTTCCGGCGCGCTTCGCGTCGTCGCGCTCCACCACCACCTCCTCGGCGCGCCCTGGCGCAGCGTCAAGCGCACGATCGCGAACCGCTCGACCGTGCTGGGAGCCCTCGTCGACGCGGGCGCCGAGCTCATCGTGTCCGGGCACGTCCACCAGAGCGCCGTCGGCGAGCGCCGGGAGTTCGAGGTCGTCGAGGGCCCGGTCGCCGGGACGACCGTCGTGACCGCGCCCGGTCTCGGCCAGCCGCGTCCGCGCCGGCGCGGCGAGGCGCGCGGGCTTCACCTCTTCGAGGCCGAGGAGCGCTCCCTCCAGGTGCTCACGTTCGCGTGGATCGACCACCGCTGGGCGCAGATCGCCGACCGCACGGTTCCCGCGCGGAACCGAGCCGCTCAGCACGATCGGCTGAGCGGCTCGGCGCGCGAAGCGCGCTAGCGGCTCTTGACGTCGACCCAGACGAGCCGGTGGTCCGAGCTCGGGAACGGGAAGACGCCGGTCAGGCGGAAGAGCGGATCGCTCTGGAGCGGCCAGAAGACCGCGGAGTCGAGGATGCGCAGGTTCTTGCGCGGGAGCACGTAGTCGGCGCGAAGGTTGCCCGGCGCCGAGTCCGCGAAGTCCGCCGTGTCGAACTTCGGGTCGCCGAGATGGGTCGAGTTCGCTCCGCCCTGGAGGGCAGAGGCCTCGACCGCCCCCTCGCTCGTCGGGGTGCGCTTCGTGTTCACGAGCGGATGCTCGATGAGCTGTTGAATCGCGCCCGGGATCGAGTCGCCGTCGACGGGGTCGGAGTTCTCGTCGCCCGCGATCACGAACCGCGAGCCAGGCTTGAGCCCGCCCTTCTCGCCCGCGTCGTCGTAGATGTAGCGGCTCGCGCGTCCAGGCGTGATGTAGTCGGCCCAGAAACGGATCTCATCGAAGTTGCGCGTCCCGTTCCGGTCCTCGGGCCCGTCGAACACGGGCGGCGTCGGATGGCTGACGAGGAAGTGGACGACCTTGTGGCCGATCGCGATCGGGATGTCCCAGTGGCTCTTCGAGGAGAGGCGGAACACAGCCAGCTCCTCTTCGGAGTACCAGTCGGACGGAGCAGGCGTTGCCGGATCATCAGGCAGAAGAGCCCCGGGCATGTCCTTCCAGAGGAAATGCTGGAAGGTCCGGATCTTCGACCACAGGATCGGGTGCTTCGAGTAGACGGCCATCCCGAACTGCCCCGGGAAGAACCCGAAGCCGAAGGCGTCGTCCGGCCCGCCGACGACACCGTTGTTGTTGAGGTCGAACCCGGAAGGGATGCCCGTGTTCGACGGCGCCGTGTAGCTGTAGCGGTAGTGGATCGGCCTCGCTCCGTTCTGGCCGATCGAGAGGTAGTTGTCCTGGAAGAGGCGTAGCGCCGTCCCCTGTGCGTCGAAGTCGAACTCGTTGATGAGCAGGACCTCGGGCCGGGCCCGCTGGACGATCTCCGCGATCGTCTGGGCCTGTGCGTTGGCGGGCGTGGAGAGGTCGGCGATCAGCTGACCCTCGGTGTTCCGGTTGAGCGAGGCGTTGAAGGTCGCGAACCGCACCGCGTCCTTCCCCTTGTGACCGTGGTGCGCCACCGCGGGGCCCGCCGCGATCAGAGAGCCGATGACCGCGAGCGCGAGAACCAGCGCAAGGCGCACGGCGGCTGGGCGTCTGGATGTCATCTCCGTGTGTCTCCTTCCGTCGATTCCGGCCACGAACCCCCTTCGAGCGCAACCGCCGGACAACGAACCGGGAACCGGGTCAGCACCCCATGGCGAGCATCGCCGCCCTCCCCCGGGGTTCCGACCCGGCGAACCTATCGGCTTTCCGCCCGCTTGACAACCGGCGGCACCCAGCCGCTACCTCCCGGATACCGGATGTCTACACGAGGACAGGACGAGCGCTAGGCGGCCGGCTCGGCGGCCGCCTGGAGCTCCCGGCGAAGATCCTTGATCTCGTCGCGGAGCTTGGCGGCGTACTCGAAGCGCAGCTCCTCGGCGGCGGCGAACATCTCCTCCTCGAGCGTGACGACGAGCTTCTCGAGCTCCTCGTCCGTCATCCCCTCGACCTGTCGCTGGCCGCGCCGGCGCTTGCCGGGAACGTGCGGCGCCGACTCGAGCGAGAGGAACTCGGCGATGTCGGAGACGCCCTTGACGATCGACTCGGGCGTGATGTCGTGCTCCTCGTTGTAGCGGAGCTGGACGTTGCGCCTGCGCGTCGTCTCGTCGATGGCGCCCTTGATCGCCTCGGTCATCTTGTCCGCGTACATGACGACCTTGCCGTTCACGTTCCGCGCGGCGCGCCCGATCGTCTGGATGAGGGCCGTCTGCCCCCGGAGGAAGCCCTCCTTGTCGGCGTCGAGGATGGCCACGAGCGAGACCTCGGGCAGGTCGAGGCCCTCTCGGAGCAGGTTGACGCCGACGAGGACGTCGTACTCGCCCAGGCGAAGCTCGCGGATGATCTTGATGCGGTCGAGCGTGTCCACCTCGGAGTGGAGGTAGCGCGTGCGGACACCCGACTCGAGCAGGTAGTCGGTCAGATCCTCCGCCATCTTCTTCGTCAGCGTCGTGACGAGAACCCGCTCGCCGGCCTCCTCGCGGCGCCGGATCTCGTTCAGGAGGTCGTCGATCTGGTTCTTCGTGGGGCGCAGCTCGACCTCTGGGTCGACGACCCCGGTCGGGCGGATGATCTGCTCGGCGACGTTCGTGGAGTTGCGGAGCTCGAACGGCCCAGGCGTGGCCGAGACGAAGAGGAGCTGCGGCGCGCGCTCCAGGAACTCGTCGAAGCGGAGCGGGCGGTTGTCGAGCGCCGAGGGGAGGCGGAAGCCGAACTCGACAAGCGTCTCCTTGCGCGAGCGGTCGCCCTCGTACATGCCGCCGATCTGGGGCACGGTCTGGTGCGACTCGTCGATCATGACGAGGAAGTCCTCGCCGAAGAAGTCGAGCAGGGTGTGCGGCGGCGTCCCCGGCTCGCGCCCGTCGAGGATCCGCGAGTAGTTCTCGATCCCGTTGCAGTAGCCGAGCTCCTGGAGCATCTCGAGGTCGTACTCGGTCCGCTGGCGGATCCGGTGGGCCTCGAGGAGCTTCCCCTCCGACTCGAAGCGCCGCACCTGATCCTCGAGCTCCCGCTTGATCTCCCCGACCGAGCGCTCGATCGTCTCCCGCGAGGTGACGTACTGCGTCGCCGGGAAGATCGCCAGGTGCTCGAGCCGGGCGTAGATCTCGCCGGTGAGCGGGTCGAAGTGCGTGATCTGCTCGACTTCGTCGCCGAAGAATGAGATCCGGTAGGCCGACTCCATGTGCGCGGGCTGCACCTCGACGACGTCGCCGCGGACCCGGAACCGCCCGCGCCCGAGCAGCGAGTCGTTCCGCGCGTACTGGATGTCGACGAGCTTCCGGAGCATCACGTCCCGGTCGATCTCGAGGCCGACCCCGAGCGCGACGGTCTTGTCCTCGTACTCCTCGGGGGAGCCGATGCCGTAGATGCAGGAGACGGACGCGACGATGAGGACGTCGCGCCGCGCCAGCAGCGCGGCCGTCGCGGCATGGCGAAGCCGGTCGATGTCGTCGTTGACCGAGGCGTCCTTCTCGATGTAGAGGTCCGCCTGCGGGACGTACGCCTCCGGCTGGTAGTAGTCGTAGTAGGAGACGAAGTACTCGACCGCGTTGTCCGGCAGGAACTCGCGGAACTCGTTGCAGAGCTGCGCCGCCAGCGTCTTGTTGTGCGCGATCACGAGCGTCGGGCGCTGCACCTGCTCGGCGATCCACGCCATCGTCGCCGTCTTCCCGGTGCCCGTCGCCCCGAGCAGGGTCTGGAAGCGGTCGCCGTGTCCCGGACGGAGCCGGAGAGCGCCGCGATCGCGTCGGGCTGGTCGCCCGTGGGCCGGTTACGGCTGTCGGCCGAGGAGGACCGGCGCGACGGAGCCAGCCACCTCCGCCGTCGCCGCGGCCATCGTAGCCGGCCCGGGGCGGGGCGTCCGTACTCGTCGAGGCCGAGCTCGTCCGCGTAGGCGCGCTGCGTAGACCTCGCGCGCGTGGAGCACGTCGTCCACGTACTCGCGCGTCTCGGGGAACGCGATCCCCTCCCCGCTCGCGATCCACTCGTCGACGTTGGTCTGCCCCGCGTTGTACGCGGCCAGGGCGAGGCGCTCGTCGCCGTACTTGCGCAGGAGCCGCCGGAGGTAGAACGAGCCGTAGCGGACGTTGATCTCCGGGTCGTAGAGGTCGTCCACGCGGAACTTCGACCCTCCCGTGTGGAGGGCGATGCCCTTCGGCGGTGTCCGGAAGGAGCTGCATGAGGCCGATCGCGCCCGACGACGAGCGGGCGTCGGCGTCGAACTTGCTCTCGCGGTAGATGACGGCGGCGAGGAGCGCCGGGTCGAGGTCGTAGTTCTCGGCGTGGCCCGCGCACGATGTGCTCGTACTCGAGCGGATAGCGAAGGCGCAGGTACCACGACGGCTGCGCCTGCTCGACGTAGAGCGCGGTCGCCGCGAGGGCGGCGACGAGGACGATGCCGCCGACGATGAGCCTCATCGCGACAGGGTGGTCATCACGTCGGACACGAAGGCGTCGAGCTCGGCGAGCGTTCCGTCGTTGACGTAGACGAAGTCGGCGCGCGCGGCCTTCTCGGCGTCGGGGATCAGCCGCAGCTCGCGCTCGCGCATGGGCCCGATGTGCCGCGAGATGCGGACGTCGGGCGAGGCCGTGACGACGACCACCTTGTCGAAGCGCGACTCGCCGCCGACCTCGTAGAGGAGCGGGACCTCGGTGACGCAGACCGGCGGCGGCGGCTCGAGCTCGGCCAGCTCGTCGCGCCAGCCGAGGTACCGGGCGACGACCCGCGGGTGGAGAAGCCCCTCGAGCCACGCGAGCGCCTCGGGGTCGGCGAAGACGATCTCGCCGACCTTCCCCCGGTCGATCTCGCCGTCGGCGCCGACGACGTCGGCTCCGAGCCGGTCCACGACCGCCTGCCGAACCTCGGGATCGGACCGCAGGAGCTCGTGGACGATCTCGTCGCTCGAGACGACCGCGGCGCCCTGACGCGCGAAGGCGCGCAGCGCCTCCGTCTTCCCGGCTCCGATCCCGCCCGTGATCGCGACCGCGACGGGCCTGCTGCTACTGCTCGTCGTCAGGCTGCGCGGAGGCCTCGTCCGGGACGGCCTCGTCCTCGGGGACGGCCTGCTCCTCCGGGACGGCCTCGTCCTCGGGACGGCCTCGTCCTCCAGGACGGCCTGCTCCGGGACGGCGTCCTCGACGGCCGGTTCCTCCGCTGCCTCGGGCTCGACGGCTGGCCCGTCCGCTGCCTCGGGCTCGGCGGCTTCCTCGGCGAAGACCTCCTCCGAGAGCCCCAGCTCGGGCGTCGCCTCGTCGCCGATTCCCGGACGGGCGGCCTCGCCCTCCTCGACCCGCTTGAGGGAGAGCGACAGGCGCCTGCGCTCGGCGTCCATCTCGATGATCTTGGCCCGCACCGACTCGCCCTGCTGGACGATCTCCCGCGGGTTCTCGACGTGGTGGGTCGCGAGCTCGGAGATGTGGACGAGCCCCTCGACGCCGGGCACGACCTCGATGAACGCGCCGAAGGTGACCACCTTCGTGACGCGCCCCTCGACGACGTCGCCCTGCTCGTAGGTGTCGATCACCTGCTGCCAGGGGTCGGTCTGGGTCTGCTTGAGCCCGAGCGAGATGCGCTGGCGCTCGCGATCGATGTCGAGCACCTTCACGCGCACTTCCTGCCCGATCTCGAGGAGCTCCGAGGGATGGTTCACGTGGCTCCAGGAGAGCTCCGAGATGTGGATGAGCCCGTCGATCCCCTCGAGGTCGACGAACGCGCCGAAGTCGACGATGTTCGAGATCGTCCCCTCGACGACGTCGCCGGGCGAGAGCCGGTCGAGGATCGCCTGCCGCATCTCCCGCCGCTCCTCCTCGAGGACGGCGCGGCGCGAGAGGACGACGTTGTTGCGGCTGCGGTTGAGCTCGATCACCTGGCAGCGGAGCGTTTGGCCCATGAACTCGTCGAGGTCCTGAACCCGCCGGATGTCGACGAGCGACGCGGGCAGGAACCCGCGCACGCCGAGATCGAGGATCAGGCCGCCCTTGACGACCTCGATGACGATGCCCTCGACGGGCTCCTTGCTCTCGGCGGCCGCCTCGATCCGCTTCCAGGCCATCTCGAAGCGGGCCCGCTTCTTCGAGAGGATCAGACGCCCCTCGGCGTCCTCCTTCGTCATCACGAGCGCGTCGATCTCGTCCCCGAGCTTCACCTCGTCGACCGGGTTGACCGACCGGCGGATCGACAGCTCCGAGACCGGGATGACCCCCTCGGACTTGTAGCCGATGTCGACGAGGACCTCGTCCTTGTCGACGCGGACGACCTTGCCGCGCACGACCTCGCCCTCGTTGATGACGGGGAACGTCGCGTCGTAGTCAGGGATCAGCTCGCCGTCCGGACCTCGTGTCCAGACGTCGTCGTCGGTCTTCGGAATCTCTGCTTCGGTGGTCGTGTCGTTCGCAGCCATGCGGGATCGCGCATTATAGCGGTGGTCTCATGCGCGGCCGTGACCTGCTCATCCTGGCGGCGGTCCTCCTCGTGGGAGGGTTCGCCGTCGCGGACACGCTTCGCGACGAGGCGAGCAGCGGCGGCGAGCCGGCCGCCGGTCCGACGACGACGGGCGCCCAGACGGCGCCGACCACGACCGTGGACGAGGAGCTCGGGCGCGCCAGCTTCCCCGCAGTGCCGCGCGGAGGCGGGTCCATCGTCCTCGCCCAGTCGGGGTCGTGCGCCATCCGCGAGTTCGACCTCCCGACCGGCCTCGAGTTCCCCAACGTGGTCGCTCGGTCGTCGTGCGAGCTCTGGGCGGCCCCGGTCACGGCCAAGGTCGCGGTCGGGATCGGCGAGCCGGTCGGCGACGCGGTCCCCTTCCGCTTCATCGACCTCGCCCGGCGCGGACGGAACCTCGGCACGTCCGAGGCCCTCTTCGGCTTCCTGATCTGGAGCGAGGACGGCCAGCGGGCGGCCTGGTGCAACCGCCTCCACGTCGGGATCGACCTCGAGTTCGGGGAGTTCCGCCACCGCCTGCCCGGCTGCCCCGCCGCGTACACCCCCGGCGGCGAGGTCGCGCTCGCGGAGGGCGACCGCCTCGTGGTCGACGGCCGCACCGTGCTGACGGCGTCGGGCGGGATCACGAACGTCCACTACGGCAGCGACGGCTCGGTCGCAGTCGACGTCGAGGGGCGCCGGATCGAGCGCTACCGGCGCGGGCGGCTCACGGACGCCCTCGACCTGCCGGAGCGCTTCGAGGGCAGGATGCCGAATCTCTCGCCCGACAACTGCTCGGCCGCCTTCCGGGCCGACGACCGCATCAGGATCCTCGACGTCGGATGCTCGCGGCTCGGCCCGCAGGGAACGGTCTTCCCCGGCCACGCCGCGTCCTGGTCCCCGGACGGCAGCTCGATCGCGATCGGGGGCGCGTCGGAGCTCACGTTCTACGACCTCGAGGGCTCGGTGCCGCCGGTCACGTGGCCCATCGGCGCGGTTACGATCATCTGGAGGCGTTCCTAGCGGTCGAGCGCGTACCAGATCACGTCGTGCTCGTGCCAGTGCGTCTCGCCCTGCAGGGTGAGCCCGAGCCGCTCCATGACCGCCCGCGAGCGACGATTCGCCGCCAGCGTGATCGAGATCAGCTGCGGGTCGTCGAGGTGCTCGCGCCAGCACTCGAGGCCCGCCCGGCCGCCTTCGGTGGCCAGCCCCCGCCCCCACCAGTCGCGGTGGAGCGCCCAGCCGACCTCGACCGGGCTCGTCGACTCCGGCCAGTCGTGGTGACGCATGAGCCCGATGCGGCCGATGAGGCTCCCGCTCTCGGGATCGACAGCCGCCCAGTGGCTCAGGCCGTCTTCGTCCCACCCGCGCTCGAAGCGCTCGATCTGCTCCGCAGGGCGTCAGGTCGGTACGGCATGTGCTCGAGGAAGTCGGGGTCGCGGTAGATCTCGTCGAGCGGCCCCGGCGTCACCGTCCTGCCACTGGCGCAGGAGGAGCCGCTCGGTCCGCAGCTCCCTGCGGGATCACGCCTTGGCTTCGTTCCAGTCGTCGCCGAGGCCGACGTCCACGGCCAGCGGCGGGTCGAGCGGGTAGGCGCCGCACATCTCCTCGCGCACGAGGTCGCGAACCGCCGACGTCTCGACCTCGGGCACCTCGAGGAGGAGCTCGTCGTGGACCTGGAGGACGAGGCGCGCGGCGCGCCCCTCCTCGCGCAAGCCGGCGGTGGATCGTCACCATCGCCGCCTTGATGATGTCCGCCGCCGTCCCCTGCATGACGAAGTTGACTGCAAGCCGCTCGCCGAACCCGCGCGTCTGCCGGTTCCGGGCCTTGAGCTCCGGGACCGGCCGGCGCCGGCCGATGAGGGTCGTCGCGTACCCGTCCTGCTCGGCCTGCTCGATCGTCCGCTGGATGAAGTCCTGCACGTGCGGGAAGCGCGCGAGGTACGTGTCGATGTACGTCTGCGCGTCCTCGCGCGGGATGTCGAGATTCTCGGAGAGCCCGAATGCCGAGATCCCGTAGATGATCCCGAAGTTGACCATCTTGGCCACGTTCCGCTCGTCCTTCGTCAGCTCCGCGCGCTCCTTGCCCAGCACCTCGGCGGCGGTGGCGGCGTGGATGTCCTCTCCTGCCGCGAACGCCTCCCGGAGCTTCGGCTCGCCGGAGACGTGGGCGAGGATCCGCAGCTCGACCTGCGAGTAGTCGGCCGAGAGCAGGCGGAAGCCCGGCTCGGCGACGAAGGCGCTCCTGATCTCGCGGCCGAGCTCCGTCCGGATGGGAATGGACTGGAGGTTCGGGCTGGACGTCGAGAGTCGGCCGGTGGAGGCGACCGCCTGGTTGAAGTTCGTGTGCAGGCGCCCGTCCTCCGGCGAGATGAGGTCCGGGAGTGGGCCGAGGTACGTGTTCAGGAGCTTCGAGTACTCCCGCCACTCCTCGATCACCGGCACGATCTCGTGCTCGTCGCGGATCGCCCGCAGAACTCTCGCGTCGGTCGAGTACCCGGTCTTGCCCTTGCGGCCGGCCGTGAGCTCGAGCTTCTCGAAGAGGATCCGGGCCACCTGCTGGGTCGAGCCGAGCATGAACTCCTCGCCGGCGAGCTCCTGGGCCCGGGCCTCGAGCTCCTCGACCCGGTCGGCGAGCCGGGCGGTGATCTCGCCCATCCGGTACGTGTCGATGCGGACGCCGACGTCCTCCATCGCGGCGAGAACCTTCGTGAGCGGGAGCTCGACGTCCCGGTAGAGCGGCCCGAGGCCGCGCTCCTCGATCGCGCGATCGCAGCTGGGGGTCGAGTCGGATCACGGCCGCGGCGTGACGGACGAGCGCCGCCGTCTCCTCGTCCGTCGGGGGGTCGGGGGCGAGCTCGACGCCGTACTCGGCCGCGAGGTCGTCGAGGAGGTAGGCGGCGCGCCCCGGCTCGATGAGGTACGCCATGAGCAGCGTGTCGTCGACCGCCTCGAGACGTGCCCGCTTGGCGTCGTGGACGACGACCTCCACGTCGCGGAGACGGGAGGCGAGCTCGGGATCCCAGCGGCCCACGACGACCGGCTCTCCCTCCCGGGCCGCGGCGAAGCGGTCGGCCTCGATCTCGATCGCCACCCGGCCGGCGGCGGTCGCGAGCTCCCCCTCGGTCCAGGGGACGTCGACGCCCGTGACCTCGGCCGGGGCAGCCGGCAGGGCCTCGTCGAGCTCGTCCACGCGGCGCAGGAGGTTGCGGAACTCGAAGCGGCGGAAGATCTCCTTGAGCTGCGAGCGGTCCGGCGGCGAGAGCACGAGCGCTGCCGGGTCGACGTCGAGCGGGAGGTCGCGGCGCATCGTCGCGAGCTCCTTCGACGCCAGCGCCTGCTCGGCGTTCTCGCGGAGCGCCTTGGCGCGGCCCGGCGAGAGCTCGTCGACGTGCTCGAGCACGGCCTCGAGGGACCCGTACTGCGCGATCAGCTGCCCGGCCGTCTTGTCCCCGATCCCGGGGACGCCGGGGATGTTGTCGGAGGTGTCGCCCTTGAGCCCGATGAAGTCCGGCACCTGCTCCGGCGTGACGCCGTAGCGGGCGACGACGCGCTCCGGCGTGTACACGTGGACGTCGGCGACCCCGCGCGGGGTCATCATCAGGCAGATGTTGTCCGTGCAGAGCTGAAAGGCGTCCCGGTCCGTCGACACGACGCACGTCCTGACCGCCGCTTCGTCGGCCCGGGTGGCGAGCGTGGCGATGACGTCGTCAGCCTCCCACCCCTCGAACTCGAGGTTCCGGTAGCCGAAGGCCTCCACGATCGGCCGGAGGTGCGGGAACTGCTCGCGGAGGAGGTCGGGCATCGGCCGGCGCTCGATCTTGTACTCGGGCGAGAGCTCCTTGCGGTGCACCGGGCTCGTGTCCCAAGCGACCGCGACGCCCTTCGGCCGGTAGTCGGCGAGGAGCTTGAAGAGCATGTTCGTGAAGCCGAGGAGGGCGTTCGTCGGGAACCCCTCCGTCGTGGCGAGCTCCTCCGGCAGCGCGAAGTACGCCCGGTACGCGAGGTTGTTCCCGTCGACGAGGAAGAGGTCGGCCTCGCGCGCCGGCGCGTCGTCGAGCTGGAGCTCGGCCCCGGTCAGCGTCTTCGGCATGCCACCCGCGAGTCTATTCCGCCGGCTTACCGATGCCGCGTGCGCGGGTCCGCGCCGACGGCCGTGCTCGTCACGAAATCGTCACGATGCGCGCGCAACGCGTGCGCCGCGGGTCGGTACGCTCGAAAGCGGGTGGAGGCACGGGGTGGCCCCGGCGCCCCGGCTAGTCCATGCCCAGGTAGGCCTTCTGGACCTGCTCGTTCTTGGCGAGCGCGTTCGCCTCGTCCGTCAGGGCAATGTGGCCCGTCTCCATGACGTAGCCCCTGTTCGCGACGTCGAGCGCCATCAGGGCGTTCTGCTCGACGAGCAGGATCGGGGTGCCCTGCTTGTTGATCTCGACGACGATCTCGAAGATCCGCTCGACGAAGATCGGCGCGAGGCCCATCGAGGGCTCGTCGAGCATGAGGAGCTTCGGGTGCGCCATGAGCGCCCGGCCCATCGCCACCATCTGCTGCTCGCCCCCGGAGAGCGTCCCCGCCTTCTGCGTCTTTCGCTCGGACGAGGCGCGGAAAGAGCGTGTACACGCGCTCGAGGTCCTCCTTGAACGTCGAGCGGTCATCCATCTGGAACGTCCCCATCTCCAGGTTCTCGAGGACGCTCATGCGCGGGAAGAGCTTCCTGCCCTCCGGCGACTGGGAGATGCCCATCTTCACGACGGTGTGCGCCGCCGAGCTCGTGATGTCCTTCCCGCGGAACACGATCCTGCCCGCGCGCGGGCGGTTGAGCCCGTTGATGGAGCGGAGCGTCGTGGACTTCCCCGCGCCGTTCGCGCCGATCAGGGTCACGATCTCGCCCTCGCGCACGTCGATGGAGATGCCCTTGAGCGCGTGGATCGCGCCGTAGTACACGTGGATGTCGGTGACCTCGAGGATGACCCCGTTGCCGTTGGCGGTCCTCGGCGCGGTCGGCGCCGCTGCCGGCTGCGAGGGCACGGGGCTCGGCGGCAAGCGGGCTCGGGCGAGGGCGTGACCGGCTGCTGCTCGCTCACTGCGCCGCTCCCGCCGTCGCCGCCTTGCCGAGATAGGCCTCGATCACCCGCTCGTCGCTCTGGATCTCGGCAGGCCCGCCCTCTGCGATCTTCTCGCCGTAGTCGAGCACGGTGATCCGGTCGGAGACGCCCATGACCACCTTCATGTCGTGCTCGATGAGGAGGACGGTCAGCCCCTGCTCCTCGCGGAGCTTCGAGACGAACCCCGTGAAGGCCGCCGTCTCCTGCGGGTTCATGCCCGCCGTCGGCTCGTCGAGGAGGAGCGAGCTTCGGGTTCGTCGCCAGCGCCCGGGCGACCTCGAGCCGGCGCTGGTCGCCGTACGGAAGGTTGCGAGCCAGGGCGTCGGCCCGGCCCTTGAGCCCGCAGAACTCGAGCAGCTCCCGGCCGCGCTCCGCCGCCTCACGCTCCTCGCGGCGGACGCGCGGCGTCCTCAGGATGGAGCCGAAGATGCCGCCCTTCAGGCGATGGTGCATCCCCACGAGGACGTTCTCGAGCGCCGTCATGTACTCGAAGAGACGAATGTTCTGGAAGGTCCGCCCGACACCCAGCTTCGTGATCTGGTGGGGCGGCTTGCCGGTGATGTCGTGCTCGTCGAACACGATCACGCCGGACGTGGGCTTGTAGACGCCCGTGAGCATGTTGAAGAACGTCGTCTTGCCGGCGCCGTTCGGCCCGATGAGGCTGACGATCGACCGCTCCGGGATCACGAAGTCGACGTCGTTGACGGCCACGAGCCCGCCGAACTCCTTGCGCACCGCTTCCGCGACGAGGAGGTTCCCGGGCACTACTCGTGCCGCTCCCCGTAGAGGGTGTCGGTGGCCAGGCCGCCCTCCTCGAGCTCGCGCTTCCGCCGTCCTTCGGGTATCAGCCCCTGCGGCCGGAAGAGCATCATCAGCACGATGATGAGGCCGTAGAGCCCGAACTGCACCTCGGTCACGTCGAAGCGAAGTGGCGTCGAGTCGTTGAGCCACCCGCCGATGTTCGCGAGGCCCTCCTGGTTCAGCCACGTGAGGAGAGCGCCGGCGACGACGACGCCCCAGACGCTGCCCATCCCGCCCAGGATGACCATGCAGAGCAGGAAGACCGAGATGTTGAAGTAGAACTCGCTCGGAAAGGCGCCGCCCTTGAAGCTCGCGTAGAAGGCGCCCGCGACGCCGCCGAAGAAGGCGCCGATCGCGTAGGCCCAGGTCTTCGTTCGCATGAGGGGCACGCCCATGGCGGCGGCCGCCGTCTCGTCCTCGCGGATGGCGATCCAGGCGCGGCCGAGGCGTGAGTCGCGGAGCCGGACGGAGCAGAAGATCGTGATCAGGAGCAGCGACGAGCGCGCTCCAGTAGAAGAGGTTGATCTTGTCGAACGACTGCTGGAAGTTGATCGGCAGTCCGAGCGCGCTGTTGAGGCCGACCCCGAAGCCGGGAGTGTCGATCGGGTTGATCCCGAACGTGCCGTGCGTCAGGTCGAAGCCGTGGAGGTTGTCGGCGTTGCGGACGAACTGCGGGATGATCTCGCCGAAGCCGAGCGTGACGATCGCGAGGTAGTCGCCGCGCAGGCGCAGCGTCGGCAGGCCGATGAGGATGCCGGCGAGCGCGGTCAGCGCGCCCGCGAACACGAGGACGAGCCACATGTTGATGTGGATCCCCTGCGAGTTCGTCCGAGAGATGCCGACCGAGCCGAAGTGGAACTTCACCTGCTGGAACTGCCCCGACGCAAGCCAGCCGGCCGTGTACGCACCGACCGCGTAGAACGCGACGTAGCCGAGGTCGAGCAGCCCCGAGTAGCCGACGACGATGTTGAGGCCGACGGCCATCATGATGAAGACGATCATGATCACCGCGGTGCTGACGCTCGGCCATGCCTGCACCACCGGCAGGCTCATGCTCGAGAGCCAGTCCTCGTAGAGGACCGGATAGAGCGCGGCGAACGCGAGCAGGATGAGTCCCGGGATCCAGCTCTGCGCGCGGCTGGGGAGGCGCCGCCAGGCCTTCCGGACCGGATCGGTGACGCCCTTGACGCGGTCGCGAACGCCGGGCGAGGCAGCGCCTTCGGTGGCCATCAGGCGCCCTCCGGCGTCCGCTCGCCGAGAAGGCCCTCGGGCCGGAACACGAGGATCGCGATGAGGATCCCGAACACGATCGAGCGGGTCCAGTCGCTCCCCGCCATGAAGTGCGTCAGCCCCTCGTTCCAGGCCTGGATGCAACCGATGAGGATGCCGCCCAGCGTCGCTCCGGCCAGGTTGCCGATGCCGCCGAGCACGGCGGCCGTGAAGGCGATGAGCCCGAGCTCGAAGCCCGTGTCGTAGCGCATCTGGAACTGGAGCAGGAACATCACGCCGGCCGCGCCCGCGAGCGCGCCGGCCAGGATGAAGGTGAACGAGATCGTGCGGTTGACGTTGATGCCCATCATCGCGGCCGCGTCTGGATCCTGGGCCGTCGCCCGCATCCCCTTCCCCTGCTTGGTCGAGCGCACGAGCCACATGAGGATCAGCAGCACCGGGACCATGATGAGGAGCACGATCAGCTTGTTCCAGGCGAGGGAGACGCCGCCGATTGTGAACGCCGCGCTCGTCGGTATGAGGCCGGCGGGAGCGCTGTAGAACCCGACGCCGTAGAAGTAGAGCGAGATGTTCGAGACGATGAAGGACATCCCGACCGCGCTGATCAGCATCGTCAAGCGGGACTGGCTCCGCACCCGCCGGTAGGCGAGGAGCTCGATGAAGAAGTTCACCGTCCCGGCGAAGGCGGCGGCCAGGATGATCGTGGCGATGATCCCGGCGGCGGCGGCGAGGGCGGCCTCGTCGCCCGACAGTCCGAGGAAGCGGGTCATGATCGTGCTCGCCACGAGGCCCGAGAGGGCGAAGAGGTCGCCGTGGGCGAAGTTGATGAGCTGGAGGATGCCGTAGACGAGCGTGTAGCCGAGGGCGATGATCGCGTAGACCGAGCCCGTCGTCACGCCGATGAGCGTGATGGTGATGAACTCGGACGGGTCGAGGACGAAGTTGTAGAGCAACGCCGCCACGACGACGCCGACGAGGCAGAGCCCGACGATGCGACAGGGCGCTCGGGCGCGGCCGCTTTCGTAGCCCCTCGAGGGGCGACGGCTTCTCGCTGCCCGCCTGGACCGTCATCGCATCCCCTGCCCTAGTGAGAGCTCCGGGGAGGGCGGGTGCCCTCCCCCGGATAGTGAACGACTCGCCCTACAGGCCCCTGGCCGCGTCCACGTTCTCCTGGGAGGGCGCGAACGTGGTCTCGACCTCGAGCTCCTCCTGCCCGTTGTAGATCGTGAAGGCGACGACGTCGGCAGCACCGGTGGCGACCGGGTCGCCGTTCTCGTTGAACGAGAAGCTGCCCGAGGAGCCCCTCGGTCACCGTCGTGGCGAACATCGGTTCGATGACGCTCGGGCGGGTCCCGTCGGAGTTCGCGATCGCGTCGAGGAGCGATCTGGGCCGCTTGGCCGCCGTAAATGGCGTACGGGTCGACGGGCTGATCGCCGAGCGTCGCCTGGAACGTCGTGACGAAGTCCTCGGCCGCCTGGGACTCGAACTCGTCCGTAGGAACGCCCGCGATCGAGAAGAACGCGTTGCGCGTGTTCTCGACGCCCGCCTCGTCGATCGTCTGCTGCGTCGTGAAGCCGTCGGGCATGTAGAGCTTCACGGCACCGTCGTTCGGCCCCAGGACCTTGACCTTGTCCTTGATCACCTGGGCGCCGTTCTCGTCGATGAGGCCGCCGAGGAACAGGCCGTCCGCTCCGGACTGCTTCACCTTGTTCATGATGGCCTCGTAGTTCGACGCCTTCGGGTCCCAGGCGTCGAAGCCGACGACCTCGATGCCGAGGCTCTCCGCGGCGTTGCTGGGTGTTGGTGGCGACGCCGAGGCCGTACGCCTCCTTGTCGTTGAGGATGTACAGCTTCGTCGTGCCCTGCTCCTGCGCGAACTCGGCGACGGCCGCGCCCTGGTAGGCGTCGTTCGCGACGACGCGGGCGTAGTTGCGGCTCCCGGACGGGTAGTACTTGTCCGGCTCGTCGTCCGTACACCCGGACCGCCCTCGGTCAGGCAGACGTAGGTGTTCGCCGGCGAGAGCATCGCCATGCCGCCGCCGGGTGCCTGGTTGAGCACCGGGATGATGATCGCGGCACAGCCAGAGTTGAACGTGCCGATCACGCATCAGCAGGCTCTGGTTCTCGGCGTAGGAGTTCGCGTTCTGGCTGCACTTGCCCGGATCCCACTTGCCCGCCTGGGCCGTCGCGTCGTCACACGACTGGAAGCCGATGTTGATGTTCCCGGCCTTCCAGCCGGCCTCCTGGAGAACCTGCCGGACGGCTCGGTTGATCTGGAGCGTCTGCGTCCGCGACGACCCCTGCAGCGGCAGGTCCGTGGCGATCAGCGCCTGCGGATCGCCTTCGCCTTCGTACTCGATGTCGGTGCACGAGGCGGACGGCAGGGCCGTCACCGGCGGCAGGCTGACGTCGCCTGTGTCGCCTGCGCCGGTCCCGCCGGCCTCACCGTCGTCGTCGTCCCCGCCGCAGCCGGCGGCCGCGAAGGCGAACGCGCCGATCAGCAGCACGAGAAACGCCAAAATCGTCCTTCGTCTCACTACTCCTCCTCTTCGCCCGATTCCGGTTTCGGCGCTGGCATCCGGCGAGCACCGATCAAAGGTGCTCGATTATGAACCCGGCCCTGGCGCCCTTGCAACCCCCTCCCGATACGATGTCCCCAAGTGGTGCGCGCCGAAGTGGCGGAACTGGAAGACGCGCTGGACTCAAAATCCAGTGGGGCACTGCCCCGTGCGGGTTCGATCCCCGCCTTCGGCATCCGGTCACCTCTCACGCTTAGTGTGTAGGACAACAATCGGGACGGACTCCACCAAAGAGACGTCCCGGCCGCCCTGAAGTTAGACCCGAATGGCGAAACGACTCGCGCTGCTGACCGGAGGAGGCGACTGCCCGGGGCTCAACGCGGTCATCCGCGCGGTGACCCGCCGCTCGCTCGACCGCGGCTACGCGGTCGTGGGGGTACGCGAGGGATGGCGTGGACTTCTCGACGGCCGTTTCGTCGAGCTCGACGCCCGCGCGATCTCGGGGATCCTGCCGAGGGGCGGCACGATCCTGGGCACGACGAGGACGAACCCGTACAAGATCGAGGGAGGTGTCGAGCGGGTGCTGGAGCACTTCGCCGCCGAGAAGCTCGAGGCCCTGGTCGCCATCGGCGGCGAGGACACGCTCGGGGTGGCTGCCCGACTCTACGAGGAGCACGACTTCCCCGTCGTCGGCGTCCCCAAGACGATCGACAACGACCTCTCCGCCACCGACTACACGTTCGGGTTCGACACGGCCGTGACCGTCGCCACGGAGGCGATCGACCGGCTGCACACGACCGCCGAGTCGCACAACCGCGTGATGGTCGTCGAGGTGATGGGCCGACACACCGGCTGGATCGCGGTCATGAGCGGGATCGCGGGCGGCGCCGACGTCATCCTCATCCCGGAGCAGCCGATCACGGTCGAGGAGGCGTGCGCCGACCTCCGGCGCCGCCACGAGCGCGGCAAGGACTTCTCGCTCGTCGTCGTCAGCGAGGGGTACGAGCTCACGTACGCGTCCGGCGAGCGCCAGCAGATCGCGGCCGACCCGTCGGCCACCGACCAGTTCGGGCACGTCCGCCTCGGCGGCGTCGGCGACGCGCTCGCCCGCGAGATCGAGGAGCGCACCGGCTACGAGACCCGCGTCACCGTCCTCGGGCACGTGCAGCGGGGCGGGACGCCGACGGCGCGCGACCGCGTTCTCGCGACGCGCTTCGGCCTGCGGGCCGCCGACCTCGTCCACGAGGGTCGGTGGGGCGTCATGACCGCCCTGCACGGGGACGCGATCGTGGACGTGCCGCTCGAGGACGCGGTGGCCGAGCTGAAGACCGTCCCGCCCGAGTTCTACGACGTGGCGCGCGCCTTCTTCGGGTAACCGCCACGGCGCCGTTCCACGGTGGCGCCGTTCCGTGACATTTCGCGGGCCACCCGCGCGCCCTCGGTCGATACGCTCGAAGCGGAGGGAGGCCCGCGGCGGCCCCCGCGCGTGCGTCTACTAGTGACCCGCCTCGGGGCCACGGACGAGATCCTCGAGAACCCCGGCGAAGTCGGGCTCGAGCGCGAGCCCGTGGACGAGGATCGCGTCGACGCCGGCCCGCTCGAGGGCGAGGACCTGGTCGCGCGAGGCGATCCGGGCCTCCGACACGACCAGCTTCCCGGCCGGCACGTCGGAGAGGAGATCGAGCGTCCGCTCGAGGTCCTCCTCGTCCTCGTCGAGGCCGTGCTCGGAGATGAGGACGATCTCCGGGTCGATCCGCGCGAGCGTGTCCTCGAGCTCCTCCTCGTCGCGGACGTCGACGGCGCAGTCGAGGTCGAGCTCGGCGGCATCCGCGTAGATGCGCTCGAGGACCCCGTCGCCCGAGGCGGCCCCGAACTCGACGACGATCGCGTCTCCGCCCGCGTCCGAGATCACCTGCGGCCGCCCGTCGCGCGCGACGATGGGCAGCCCGGTGAGCCCGCGGGCCCGCTCGACGTCCTCCGCGAGAACGCCGATGGCCTCGGCGCCGGCTTCCTCCGCCAGCCGGACGAGCGCCTCGAGGTCGCCGGCGAGCACGGGGATGACCGAGATGCCGTCGCCCTCCGAGATGGCCTCGCTGAACCGGCTCATGCTCCTTCGGACAGCGTACTTCCTCGACCTAGACGCCGATCGGGTGCCAGACGGTCTTCATCTCGAGGAACGCCGCGGCGTGCCACGGCGACCGTCCCTCGCCGTTCCGGACGACCCGCTTGACGTTGTCGGCCGCGAGCCGCTCGAGCTCCTCGACTGTCGTCCGCCGCGCCGGCGAGATCGATCGCGTCCACGTCCATGTGCGCGGCGAGGACCGGGCAGAGCTCTCGCTTGCGCCCGGTGAGGAGGTTGACGACGCCGCCGGGCACGTCCGAGGTGGCCAGGACCTCGGCGAGCGTGACCGCTGCCCGCGGCCGCCGCTCGGCGGCTACGACCACGGCCGCGTTGCCGCCCACGATCGCCGGCGCGAGCCGCGACACGAGGCCGGCGAGGCACGGCTCCTCGGGCGCGACGACGCCCACGACGCCGCTCGGCTCCGGGATCGTGAAGTTGAAGTACGGGCCGGCGACGGCGTTCGAGGCCCCCAGCACCTGCGCGAGCTTGTCCGCCCACCCCGCGTACCAGACCCAGGTGTCGACGGCAGCGTCGACCTCCTCCTCGCTCCCCGTCAGCTCGGCGAACTCGGCCCGCCTCCCCTCCATCATCTCGGCTGCGCGATAGAGGACCTGCCCCCGGTTGTACGCCGTGAGCTTCGCCCAGCCTGGGAACGCGCCGCGCGCCGCCCTCACGGCGTCGCGGACGTCCTTGCGGGACGCGAGCGCCACGTTCGCCCCCTCGGCCTCGTACGTCCGCCCCGACTCCGAGCGCGGGAACGCGCCGCCGATGTAGAGCTTGTACGTCTTCGCGACCGGCAGGCGGCTCATCCGTCGAGCTCCAGGTACGGGGCGAGGCCATGGCGGCCGCCCTCGCGGCCGAATCCCGACTCCTTGTAGCCGCCGAACGGCGACGCGGGGTCGAAGCGGTTGTAGGTGTTCGCCCAGATCACGCCGGCGCGGAGCCTCTGGGCCATGGAGAGGATGCGCGAGCCCTTCTCCGTCCAGACCCCGGCCGACAGCCCGTACGGCGTGTTGTTCGCCTTCTCGACCGCCTCGTCCGGCGTGCGGAAGGTCAGCACCGAGAGCACCGGGCCGAAGATCTCCTCCTGCGCGATGCGGTAGCTCTGGGCGACGTTCGTGAAGACGGTCGGCGGGAACCACCAGCCCTTCTCCGGGAGCCGGCACGGCGGCTGGTAGATCTCCGCGCCCTCCTCCTCCCCGCTCGCCACGAGCTCGGTGATCCTCTCGAGCTGCTGGGCGCGAGTTGATGGCCCCGACGTCGGTGTTCTTGTCGAGCGGGTCGCCGAGCCGGAGCGTCGCCATCCGCCGCTTCAGCTTGGACACGACCTCCTCGTAGACGGATTCCTGCACGAACAGCCGCGAGCCCGCGCAGCAGACGTGACCCTGGTTGAAGTAGATGCCGTTGATGATCCCCTCGACGGCCTGGTCGAGCGCCGCGTCGTCGAAGATGACGTTGGCGGCCTTGCCGCCGAGCTCGAGCGTCAGCCGCTTGCCCGTGCCCGCGACGGCCCGCTGGATCTCCTTCCCCACCTCGGTCGAGCCGGTGAAGGCGACCTTGGCGACGCCGGGGTGCTTCACGAGCTCCGCGCCCGCGCGGCCGTCCCCCGTGACGATGTTGACGACGCCGGCCGGGAGCTCGGCCTGGCGGAGGACGTCGCAGAAGAGCAGCGCCGTCAACGGGGTGGTCTCCGCCGGCTTGAGGACGACCGTGTTCCCGGTGGCGAGCGCGGGCGCCACCTTCCAGGCGAGCATGAGGAGCGGGAAGTTCCACGGGATCACCTGGCCCGCGACGCCGAGCGGACGCGGCGTCCGGTTGGGGAAGGCCCACTCGAGCTTGTCCGCCCAGCCGGCGTAGTAGAAGAAGTGGGCGGCCGCGAGCGGCAGGTCGACGTCGCGCGACTCGCGGATCGGCTTGCCCCCGTCGAGGGATTCGAGTACGGCGAACTCGCGCGAGCGCTCCTGCAGGATCCGCGCGATCCGGAAGAGGTACTTCGCCCGCTCGCCCGGCTCGAGGGCCGACCAGCCGTTCTCGTAGGCGTCGCGCGCGGCGCTGACCGCGAGGTCGACGTCCTCCGGGCCTGCATAGGCGACCTCGGCGAGCGGCTCCTCGTCCCGCGGGGCGACGCTCGCGTGGTACTCCCCCGAGCGCGGCTCGACCCACTCGCCCCCGACGAAGAGCCCGTACCGCTCCTCGAGCCGGACGATGTCGCGGGACTCCGGAGCCGGCGCGTACTCGAACGCAGAGGGAACCGGGGAGCGGTCCTGGCGTTTGTCGACCTCGGACATCAGTCGATCGTGAAGTACTCGGGGCTCTGGTAGCGGCCCGTCCGCTCCTTGCGGATCTGCATGAGGACGTCGTTCAGGAGCGAGGACGCGCCGAAGCGGAAGAGGTCGGGCGTCAGCCACTCGGTCCCGAGCGTCTCGTGGAGCAGCACGAGGTACTGCACCGCCTGCTTCGCGTGACGGATCCCCCCGGCCGGCTTCATGCCGATCTTCCTGCCCGTCTCCTCGTAGACGTCGCGGATCGCCTCGAGCATGACGAGCGTGACCGGGAGCGTCGCGGCCGGCTGGATCTTCCCGGTCGAGGTCTTGATGAAGTCCGCGCCGCCCGCGATCGCCAGGAGGCTCGCCCGACGGACGTTGTCGTAGGTCCCCAGCTCCCCGGTCTCGAGGATCACCTTCAGGTGCGCGTCGCCGCACGCGTCCTTGACGCGCCGCACCTCGTCGTAGACCTTCGCGTAGACACCCGAGAGGAAGGCGCCTCGGTCGATGACCATGTCGACCTCGTCCGCGCCCATCGCCGCGACCCTGGCGGCCTCCTCGACCTTGAGGTCCGTCGGCACCTGGCCCGCGGGGAAGCCGGTCGCGACGGAGGCGACCTTGACGCCGCTTCCCTTGACCCGGTCGAGCGCGTGCGGGACGAGGTTCGGGTAGACGCAGACGGCGGCGACCGGCGGCACCGTCAGGTCAGCCGGGTCGGGACGCATCGCCTTCGAGCAGAGTGCCGCGACCTTGCCCGGCGTGTCGGCGCCCTCGAGCGTGGTCAGGTCCATCATCCGCACCGCCAGGTCGAGCGCGAAGAGCTTCGACTCTCGCTTGATCGACCGGCGCGCGAGCGTGGCAGCCCGTTCCTCGACTCCGACCTGGTCGACGGAGCCGATGCGCGGCAGTCGCGGCTCGAGCGGGAGCTCGAACCCGCTCGGAAGGGCGGGTGCCTGCGCCATGGCCCAAGTGTAGCCCTCGTGGTCTGGGCTCCCCGTGCCGATGAAGGAGGCATGAAGAGCCGGATGAGCACGAAGGCCGCCCTCGTCGGCCTCGCGACGTCCTTCGCCGGGTTCGCGGTCGCGTCGGTCGCGTACTTCGGCGGCCGCCGCTAGGCGACGACGAGCTCGCCGAGGAGCGGAGACGTGTCGAGCGGGTCGTACCCGATCCGGTCGGCGATCTCCTCGCTCGTCGGCCGGGTGCCCTCCGCGAAGAGGTCGCGCAGGAGCTCGCCCGTCTGCGGCCGGCGCCACCAGTCCTCGCCGATCGTCTCGCGCAGGTACGCGCGCAGCTGGGCGGTCCGGATCCAGGCGCGGAGGTAGTCGGCCGAGTAGAACTCGCCGTCCATGTCGGCCAGGTAGCCGTCCGCCCGGTAGCGGAAGCCGATCGCGCCGCGGAGGCTGTCCGCATAGGTCTGCGCGTAGTCGGACGCGTTCTCGAGGTCGGCCCAGAACGCGAGCTCGTACTGGAGCTTCGCCACGTAACGCCGGAAGAGGAGGACCTCGAGGAAGCGCGCGGCCTCCGCCCGCTCGGCGTCCTCCTCGTCGGAGAGCCCGAAGTGGGCCGTATGCCAGCCGGGCTCGCGGGTGATGGACTCGAGCAGGAACGAGTAGATCTCGGTGAGCGCGTGGTCGCGCGAGAGCCGTCGGAACGTGTACGGGAGCGCGGGGTCGACTCCCGCGTAGTGAAGGGCGTGGCCCGCTTCGTGGAGGAAGGCCTGGTAGTCGTGGAGCCCGCCCTGGGCGCGGGTGATCAGGTGGACGACCGAGGGCGGGTCGGAAGCGATCACGCACGCGCGGGGGCTCTTCTGCGGCCGGTCGTCGAGGTCGAGGCGGATGCGGTCGTTCGCCGCCAGGTCGAAGCCGAGGCTCTCCAGGGTGGCGAGGCAGACGGGGACGGAGCGGTCCTGCGCGTAGAGCTCGGCCAGGGGTGACATCCGGCGCAGGTACGCGACGTGGAAGGACGCCGGCTCGGGATCGCGTTCCGGTCCGAGCACCCGCCCGAGCCAGCGCTCGCGGAGCTGCTGCCAGGAGTCGTCCTGCCTCGCGGACGCCTCGGCGAGGGCTTCGGCGAGCGCGTGCAGGTCGATCGCCTTGCGCGCGGCGCTCCGGCCGACGGGGTCCGGATCGCCGGAGAGGTCGGCGTCGAGAGCTTCCGCCTGCCGAAGGAGCCGGTGCCGGTCGCAGTTGAACGCCGCGGATGCGTCGGCGGCGAGGTCGCCGAGCTCCTCGCGCGCGCCGTAGTCGTCGAGCACGGCCAGCTGCGCCTGGGCGGAACGGATGGGGAGCGACTCGCCGCGGAAGTCGACCCGCGCCGCGAGGATCGCGTTCTCGAGCTTGTCGAGCTCGTCGGCGAGCTCGCCGACGATGACGCCTCCGGCGCACGCCTCCCGGAGTCGGTAGAGCCGCTCGCGCTCGTCGGGCCCCGCCGTCTCCTCGGCCGTCCGGAGGACGTCGAGCTGCTCGCGCGTGAAGAGGTCGGCGTACCGCTCGACGATCGCGGCCTGCTCGCTCGTCTCCTTCTCGCCGACCCGGACCGCGCGAGCCTCCTCCGAGCGCTCGTACAGGAATCGTGCGAGCTCGGCCTCGAACTGATCCGGTTGTCGTGCGCCAGCCATGAACAGCCCCCGGTGTCGTGATCTCTAGATGCCGAGCCGTTCCAGCCAGCTCTCGTCCCGGCGCCAGCTCGGTCGCACCTTGACCCCGAGGTCGAGGTACGTCTTCCGGCCCAGGAGGAGCTCGACCTCCGGTCTCGCGCGTGTGCCGATCTCCTTGATCATACTGCCGCCCTTTCCGACGACGATCCGCTTCTGCGACTCCGTCTCCACCCAGACGAGCGCCCGCACCCGCCCGTTCTTCGCATCGAGCTCGTCGATCTCGACGCTGATGGCGTGCGGGACCTCCTCCCGGGTCAGCTCGAGCGCCTTCTCGCGGACGAGCTCCGCGATCTGGACCGCGAGCGGGAGGTCGGTGCGCTCGCCCGCCTGGAAGTAGCGGGGCCCCTCCGGCAGGAGCCCGGCGAGCTCGTCGCGCAGCGGCTCGAGCCCGTCGCCCGTGAGGGCGCTGACCGGGTGAAGGGCGTGGAAGTCCCCGAGAGCCGCAGCCTCGACGATCTGCTCCGCGATCCGCGCCGGTGAGGCCCGGTCGACCTTGTTGAGCGCGATCACCACCGGCGGTCCCGCCGGGAAGACCCGCTCGGCGATGAAGCGGTCGCCGGCGCCGATGCGCTCGTCGACGGCCAGGACGACGAGGAAGGCGTCGACGTCCGCAAGGCTCTCGTCGACTGTCCGCTGCATGCGCGCGGTCAGGGGGTCGCGCGGCCGTTGGAAGCCGGGCAGGTCGACGAGGACCAGCTGGTAGGGCTCGCCGTCGAGCGCCCCGTCGACGACCGCCGAGATCCGCCGGCGCGTCGTCTGCGGCTTGTCGGAGACGATCGCGACCTTCTCTCCGGCGAGCGCGTTCACGAGCGTCGACTTGCCGACGTTCGGGCGCCCGGCGACCGCGACGAAGCCCGATCTCAAAACGAGAACGAGTCAGGGAGAAGCTCGTCCGGCCGGCGAACCAGGATCTCGCCCTCGTGCAGGAAGACGACCCGGTCGACGCCGAACTCGAACAGCCATTGCCGGCAACCGCCGCACGGCGAGGCCGTCACCGCGACGACCTCGACGTCCCCGGGCCTGGCGCCCTCGGCGACGGCGCGGGCGAGGGCGCAGCGCTCGGCGCAGAGGCCGAGCGGATACGAGGCGTTCTCGACGTTCACGCCGGTGATCACACGGCCGTCGCGCAGGAGCGCGGCCGCGCCCACATCGAACTTCGAGTACGGGGCGTACGCTCCGGCCGCCGCGGCGGTCGCGAGCTCGACGAGCTCCCGGTCGGTCGGCATCAGGCCAGCACCTGGAAGAGGATCGTCGTGACGACCACGCCGATGGCGGCACCGAGGGCGACCTCGGTGACGGTGTGGATGCCGGACTCGACCCGGGTCTGTGCCACGAGCAGGGCCATGATCAACGCGACGAACGAGACGGCGATCCGCTGATCGTCGACGATGAACGTTATCGCCGCCCAGCCCCCGAACGCGACCGCGGCGTGGCCGGACGGCAGTCCGCCGCTCAGAGGCGTCCCGCGCCCCGTCAACGCCTTGCTCGCGATCACGATCAGGACGATGAGGATGAGCGCGATCAGGGTCAGGTTGATCGGCGCCTCGCGGACCCGGGTGACGAGGCGAGAGCTGGGCTCGGTGAGCCGGTCGGCGAAGACGAGGTACCCGACGACCACCGCGTTGACGGCCGCGATGAGCACGGCGCCCGCGACGATGTCCTTGGCCATCTTGGCCAGCGGGTCGAAGGACGTCGTGGAGAGGTCGATGGTCGCCTCGATGGCCGTGTTCACCATCTCGGCGATGAGCACGAAGGAGATGGCGACGAGCAGCGCCATCAGCTCGAGCTTCGTCACGCCGTAGGAGAACGCGAGGATGAGGACGATCGTCGCCACGGCGAAGTGGATCCGCATGTTGCGCTCCGTCCGCAGGACGTGGATGACGCCCTCGAACGCCCAGTTCAGGCTCTGGAGGACGGGCGGGGCTTGCCGCGGGCTCATGCCGCGTGAATTCGCTCTCGGCGCTCCATCTCCGCCCCGTGGTCGTACCCGAGCAGGTGCAGGAGCCCGTGCACGAGGGGCCCGCGCCAGGCATCGCCGATCACCTGGGGGCAGAGGACGACGTCGCCGAGCTGACGCGGAACCCCTGCCGGGAGCTCGTCTCGGCCGTCCACCGGGAACGAGAGGACGTCGGTGACCTCGTCGATGCCCAGATGCTCCCGCTTGAGCGCGCGCATCCGTTCCGGCGTCTCGAACGCCACGCCCAGGTCGCCCTCCCCGATCCCCTCCGCCTCGAGGACGCGGCGGCTCTCCTCGGCGACGGCGGTCTCGTCCACTGCGGCGCCGCTCCGGTTGGCGATCTCGATCCGGATCACCGGCGGCGCTGCGTGCCCGTCTCCTCCGTGTGGCGCTTGTACGCCTCCACGATCCGCTGGACGAGCGCGTGGCGCACGACGTCCTGGTGCCCGAACTCGACGAACTCGATGCCGTCGACCGTGGCGAGGATCCGCCGGACGTGGATGAGGCCCGACGCCTGGTCCTGCGGGAGGTCGATCTGCGTCACGTCGCCGGTGACGACCATCTTCGAGCCGAAGCCGAGCCGCGTGAGGAACATCTGCATCTGCTCGGGCGTCGTGTTCTGGGCCTCGTCGAGGATGATGAACGAGTCGTTGAGGGTGCGGCCGCGCATGAACGCGAGTGGGGCGACCTCGATGGTCCCCCGCTCCATGTAGGCGTTCAGGCGGTCGGCGTCGAGCATGTCGTAGAGCGCGTCGAACAGCGGCCGCAGGTACGGGTCGACCTTGGCCAACATGTCGCCGGGCAAGAAGCCCAGCCGCTCGCCGGCCTCGACGGCCGGCCGCGTGAGGATGATCCGGTTGACCTCGCGATCGGCGAGCGCGGCGACCGCGTGCGCCATGGCGAGGTAGGTCTTGCCGGTGCCGGCAGGGCCGATGCCGAAAGTGATCGTCCGGGCGCGAATCGCGTCGACGTAGCTCTTCTGGTTCACCGTCTTCGGCGTGATCTTCTTGCCGCGATGGCGCCAGACGACGTCCTCGAAGATCTCGCGGGGATCCCGGGAGGCGTCGAGGGCGGCCAGGACCGCGTCCACGGTGCTGGGACCGATGGCGTGCCCGCCTTCGACGAGGTCGACGAGCTCGTCGATCACCAGCCGCGCCTCCCCGACGTGCCGATCGTCCCCTTCCAGCGTGACCTGGTTGCCACGGAGGCGGATCGCGCACCCCATGCGATCGCGCAAGGCCCGCATGATGCCGTCGTCGAGGGTGGCGAGCTCGGCCGCGACCTCGTTGGGAACCGACAGGACTTCCTGCAACGAATCGAAGTGTAGTGGCCGCTTTCCCGGCGTCCACGCCCGGGGCCGCCGCGGGCCTCCCTCCGCTTCGAGCGTAGCGAGCGAATCCGCGCGGGTGGCGCGCCGACCGTGCCGGATCACACGCCGGTCAGGCGAGCTTTTCGCGCACGAGCTGGCTCACCGCCGAGCCGTCGGCCCGGCCGGCCACCTGGGGCATGACGTCCGCCATGACCCGACCGAGGTCGCGGAGGGAGGTCGCGCCCGTCTCCGCGATCGCGTCGTCGACGATCCGCTCGAGATCCTCCTCGTCGAGCGGCTCCGGCATGAACTCCTCGATGATCTCGAGCTCCTCGTCCTCCTTGGCCGCCTGCTCGTCCCGGCCGGCGGCCCGAAACGCCTCGGCCGCCTCCGCCCGCCGCTTCCGCTCCCGCTGGAGGACCTGAAGCTCCTCGTCGTCCTTGAGCGGCCGTCCGAGCTCCTTCTCGGCCGCGCGCAGCGCCGCGAGCGTCAGCCTGAGCGTGTCGGTGCGAACCGAGTCCCGCGCCCGCATGGCGTCCTTCAGATCGACCTCGATCTCCGCGATCAGGCTCATTCGAACTCCGCCAGCCCGCGCGCGCCCCCGAGCACGTGCAAGTGCATGTGGAAGACGGTCTGGCCGCCGCCCGTGCCCACGTTGACGATCACGCGATAGTCCTCGAGGCCGGCCTCGCTCGCCGTCGTGGCGACGAAGTCGAGCATCCTCTTCGCCTCGTCCGGCGTGAACTCGCCGACGTCGCGAAACGTGTCGACATGGCGCTCGGGGATCACGAGGAGGTGCACCGGCGCCTTCGGGTTGATGTCCCGGACTGCGGCGAAGCCGTCGGCCTTGCGAACGTGGTCGCCCTCCGCGTACAGGCGGCAGAACAGGCACTCAGGCCGGGACACCGACCACGCCCTCCTCGCTCACGTCCACGGCCGTCGCGCGCACGAGTTCCCCCACCGGAGCCTGCACGAGCCAGGGAGTGTAGTCGTCTCCATAGCCGCGTCCCGGCCGGTCGACGAGCACCGCGTCAGCCGTGCCGACCTTCGCCTGCCACCGACGGCGGCAGGCCTCGTCCGAGAGAGCCCGCAGCCGGGCTCCGCGCTCCTTCTTGACGCCCGGCGGGACCGTGTCCGAGGCCGCGGTGCGCGTCCCCGGTCGGGGCGAGTACGGAAAGACGTGCGCCTTGGTGACGCCGGCCGACCGGAGGACTGAGACGGTCCGCTCGAACGCCGCGTCGTCCTCGCCAGGAAACCCGACGATGACGTCGGTCGTCAGGTTGAAGCCCTCGGCCCGCTCGACCCGGCGGAGGTACGTCGCGGCCGTGTACCGCCTCCCCATCGCCCGGAGAAGGCCGTCGTCGCCGGACTGCAACGGGACGTGCAGGTGCGCCGACACGGCCGGCGTCGAGCGCAGCGCGTCGAGGAGGGTGTCACCGAGGTGGTTGACCTCGATCGACGAGAGGCGCAGCCGCTCGAGACCCGGGATCGCCCCCACGGCGCGGACGAGCCGCGCGAGGTCGAACCGGGCGTCGCGGTCCCGGTAGCAGCCGAGGTTGATGCCCGTGAGGACGATCTCCCGGTGGCCCTGCCCGACCCGGCGCCGCACCTCGCCGAGCACGGCTGCTGCGGGACGGCTCCGCGAGGCTCCCCGAACCTGCGGGATCACGCAGAACGCGCAGGAGAAGCTGCAGCCGTCCTGCACCTTGACGAAGGCGCGCACGCGGTCGAGCCCCACTTCGGCCCTCGTGCACCCGAGCGCTCCCACGTCGTCCGCGACGAAGGCGGGCGTCCGCTCGCTCGGCAGCCGCACGATCCTGACGTTGTCGGGCAGTCCCGACAGCGCGTCTCCCGCGAGATTCGCGGCGCAGCCGGTCACGTAGACGCGCTCGGCCCGCCGGGCGGCGCGCCTCGCGGCCTGGCGGGACTTCCGGACAGCCTCGTGAGTGACGCAGCAGGTGTTGACGACGACGACGTCTGCGTCCTCGGCGCCCTCCGCGTGGCCTTCGGCGACGAGCCGTTCGCGGATCTCCTGGGCGTCGGTGTGCGAGACCTTGCAGCCGAGGAACTCGACGGTGAACCTCGCCATGACCGGGCGATGCTAGCCGACCCGCTCGAAGCGGTCCGCCGCCCAGCCGCCGTCCTCGAGGCGGTCGACGTGGCGCCAGCCCGGCAGCGAGAGTTTCTCGTCCGCGAGGTAGCCGGAGGTCACGAGGAAGCGACCTTCGAAGCGGCCGCCTACCTCCTCGACCGCGGCGCGCGCGATGTTGGCGACCGCGACCTCGGCGTCCGGAAGCGGGTCGACGAGGACGTCTGCGAGCCGCGCCTCGACCTTGACGCCGTTCATCACGGCGTTCGCCCGGGTGGCCGAGACCGCCGCCTCGTCCATGTCGAGCGCGACCACCGGCGCGAACCCGAGCTTCGCCGCGGCGACAGCGAGCACGCCCGATCCGCACCCGAGGTCGAGGAGCCCGGCCGGCTTCAGCCCGAGCAGGTGCCCGAGGCAGAGGCGCGTCGTCGGATGCGCGCCCGTTCCGAAGGCGCGCCCCGGATCGACGACGACCGGGACGGCATCGGGGTCGGGGCGCTCCCAGGAAGGGCCGACCCAGAGCCGTCCGATGCGGACCGGCCGATGGAAGCGCTTCCACTCGTCCTCCCAGCCGGGCTCGACGTCGGCCTCCACGACCCGGCCGAGATCGGCGAGGGACGCTGAGGCTTCCGGATGCTCGGAGTATCCCGCGAGCTCGAGGACTCCGTCCTCCTCGCACTCCTCGAAGCCCTCCGGGAAGAGGACGAGCATCCGTGCCCGCGCCTCCTCCGCCCGCGCGACCGGCACGCGGACGGCGAGGCGGCGAAGGCCCGTCAGCGGAACGCGGACCTCAGCTTCTCGAAGAAGCCGCCGTCCGCAGAGTAGTTCTGGTCGTGCTCGTTGCGCCCGAACTCCTCGAGCAGGCGACGCTGCTCGTCCGAGAGATGGCGGGGGACCGCGACGTTGACGAGAACCCGGTGGTCGCCGCGGCCACGGCCCTGGAGAACGGGCATGCCCTGGTTTCGGAGCACGCGGACATCTCCCGGTTGCGTTCCCGGCTCGAGCTCCAGCTCGACGTCGCCGGCGAGCGTCGCGACGCTCACGATCGTGCCGAGGGCGGCCTGCGTCATGGTCAGGTCGACCGCCGAGACGATGTCGTTGCCCTCGCGCACGAAGCGCGGGTCGGGTCGAACGTGGACGAGCACGTAGACGTCGCCGGCCCGCCCGCCGAGGACGCCCGCATGGCCCTCGCCGCTCAACCGGATGCGCTGGCCGTCGTGGATTCCCCGCGGGATCTCGACCTCGAGCTCGCGCTGCTCGGACACCCGGCCCGTGCCCGCGCAGTCGGGGCAGGGCGTCTCGACGACCTGGCCGCTTCCGTTGCAGTCCGGGCAGACCAGCGTGCGCACGACCTGCCCGAAGACCGAGTTCGTGACGGACTGACGGCGGCCGAGCCCGTCGCAACCGGGACACGTCGTGGGCGAGGTTCCCGCAGCCGCGCCGGTGCCGTGGCAGGAGGGACACGCGACGACGACCGGGAACGGCACCGTGCGCGTCGCGCCTTCCGCCGCCTCGACGAGCTCGATCTCCACCTCGGCGAGGATGTCGGCGCCCCGCGCCGAGCGGCGCCCCGGCCGGGCGCCGAGGCCACCGAAGATGTCGTCGCCGAAGAAGGCGGAGAAGATGTCCGCGAGGCCGGCGAAGTCGAAGTCGGTTGGGCGAAACCCGCCGGTCCGCAGTCCCTCGTGACCGTAGCGGTCGTAGAGCTCCCGGGTCTCCGGTTTCGAGAGGACCTCGTACGCCTCGGCGGCCTCCCGAAACAGCTCCTCCGCGTCCGGGCGATCCGAGACGTCGGGATGCAGCTCGCGCGCCAGGCGCCGAAAGGACGACTTGATCGCCCTCTCGTCCGCGTCGCGCGGGATACCGAGGATCTCGTAGTAGTCGCGCCCCGTCGTGGCCACGTTCTTAGCGTACTCCCGTCCCTCGCCGGAGCCGCCGGCGGTCAGTCTTCGTAGAACTCCTCGACGAAGCGCGAGAGCTCGAACGCGGCCGAACGGACCGCGGCGATCGCCTTCACGTAGTCCATCCGGACGGGGCCGACGAGGCTGACGGTGCCGAGATTGCGGCTCCGGAGCCCGTACGGCGCGCCGACGAGGGCGACGCCGGCGAGGTCGGGGTCGACGAGATCGGGGCCGACCCTGACGAACGGCCGCTTGCTGACGAGGCTCGCTCGCAGCAGGTCGAGGAGGACGGCGCGATGCTCGAGAACCTCCAGCAGGCGCCGGTACGTCCGCAGCTCGTCGGTCCGGAACTCGTCCAGGACTCCCGCCGTTCCGCCCACGTAGAGCGTCTGCTCCTCCGCGTGGAGCACGTCGGTGAAGGCCGGGCGAAGCCGGTCGAGGAAGGACAGTTCTCGCTCCGAGAGCTCTACGTCCGCCAACCTGTTTCGGAGGAGCCGCGCCCCGAGCTGGAGGCCGGCAACGGTCTCGTTCAGGTACTCGCCGGCCCACTCCGCCAGCCCTGGGTCCACCGGTTCCTCGAACGTGAAGAGCCGCTTCGTGACGCTCCCGCTCGAGGTGATCACCACCACGACCACGACGTGCGGCTGGAGGAGGAGGACCTCGACGTGCCGGACGATCGTCGTCTCGAGCGGCGGAGCGGAGACGAGCGCGAGCAGGTGCGTGAGATCGGCGAGGGCCTCCGTCGTGACGCGCAGGGCCGAGTCGACCTGGCTCTCGGCGAGCGAGAGGTCGAGCGCGAGCTTGGACGGTCGCGGCTCGAGCCGCTCGAGCAGCCGGTCGACGAAGAAGCGGTAGCCCGTCTCGGTGGGAACGCGCCCCGCGGAGGTGTGCGGATGCGTGAGAAGCCCCTGCTCCTCGAGCACCGCGAGCTCGTTCCGAACCGTCGAGGCGGAGACGTCGAGGCCGGCGCGCGCGACGAGCGTCTTCGACCCGACGGGCGTCCCGGTGGCGACGTACTCCTCGACGACGCTGGCCAGGATCATCTCCTGTCGTGTCGTGAGACGGAGCTCCTGCGCGTCTGCCATCACGCTGAAATTGTACTTTTTGCAGGGCTTTCGGTGTACTCGGCGAGAAGCTCCGCCGTCACTCCGCCCCCGAGGAAGCGCCCACGCCTCGTCAGCACGAGGGCCGCGCCCCGCCGCTCGGCGAGCCCGAGCCGCTCCATGCGGGCGAGGGCCTCGCCGTCGACGGCGCCGTTCACGTCCGCGAGCGGGACCGGCTCGTCGAGCCGCAGGCCGAGCATGAGCCGCTCGCGGCGCTTCACGCCCGCCTCGAGCCGCTCCTCCTCGCGCGGCGGTCTCCGTCCCTCGGAGAGCTCTCTCTGGTAGGCGGCCACGCCGGGCCGATTCCTCCAGCGGAGGCTGCCGACGGTCGAGACGGCGCCGATCCCGAGGCCGAGGTAGTCGCGGCCGAGCCAGTACGCGAGGTTGTGGCGCGCCTCCCTCCCCGGCCGGGAGAAGTTCGCCGTCTCGTACCAGCGGTAGCCGGCGCCGACGAGCGCCTCCACGACGAGCTCGAAGTATCCCTCCATGGCCTCGGCCTGCCGCGCGAGCTCCTGACCGTGGGCGTGGGTGAAGCGGGTGCCTGGCTTCGCCTCCAGCTCGTAGCACGAGAGGTGCTCGGGCTCCAACGCGATCGCCTCTGCAAGGTCGCGGGCGAGGTCGGAGGAGCTCTGGCCGGGGATCCCGTAGAGGAGATCGAGGGAGATGTTGTCGAAACTGGCATCACGAAGATGGTAGAAGGCACGGCGGACGGCCTCCGGGCCGGCGCGCCGCTCGAGCACCGCGAGAAGCGGCGGCTGGAAGCTCTGCGCGCCGAGCGAGACCCGCGTCACGCCGACACGGCGGAGTCGCGAGGCGAGCTCGGCGGTGACGGTCTCGGGGTTCGCCTCCACGGTCACCTCGTCCCCGGCGGGAAGGGCCACGAGGAGCCGCTCGAGCTCATCCGGGTCGGTGAACGTGGGCGTGCCGCCGCCCAGGTACACCGTCTCGAGCCGGTCGGCGAGTGCCTCCCGCTCGAGCTCCAGCTCCGTCAGGAGCGCATCGACGTAGGCGCTGTGCCCGCCGCGCCGGCCGACGAGGGTCACGAAGTCGCAGTAGCCGCAGTGATGAGCGCAGAAGGGGACGTGGACGTAGAGGTGGCGGACGGGGCTCACTTCCGCTCTCCGTCGAGGTTGAGCACGGCGAGGAACGCCTCCTGGGGAACCTCGACCGAGCCGACCTGCTTCATCCGCTTCTTGCCCTTCTTCTGACGCTCGAGGAGCTTGCGCTTTCGCGTGATGTCGCCTCCGTAGCACTTGGCGAGCACATCCTTCCGCCGCGCCTTGATCGTCTCGCGCGCGATGATCCGCGAGCCGATCGCCGCCTGCACCGGGACGTCGAAGAGCTGGCGGGGGATCTCCTCGCGCAGACGCTCGACGAGCGCGCGGCCGCGAGCGGCCGCACCGTCCCGATGGACGATGAGGCTGAGGGCGTCGACCGGGTCGCCGGCGAGGAGGATGTCCACCCGGACCAGGTCGCCGGGCTCGAAGCCGACGATGTCGTAGTCGAAGCTCGCGTAGCCCTTCGTCCGGCTCTTCAGCTGGTCGTAGTAGTCGTAGACGATCTCGGCGAGGGGCAGGTCGAAGACGAGCAGGACCCGCTCCTCGCTCAGGTACTCGAGGTGGTGGAAGCGACCCCGCCGGTCGTTGTTCAGCTCCATCACCGAGCCGACGTAGTCCTTGGGGACGATCGTGGTCGCGCGGATGTACGGCTCCTCGACGAGCTCGACCTCGCGCGGCATCTCGGCCGGGTTGTGCACCTCCTGCTCGTCGCCGGCCTTCGTGAGCACGCGGTAGGCGACGTTCGGCGCCGTCACGAGCAGGTCGAGGTCGAACTCGCGCTCGAGGCGCTCGCGCACGATCTCCATGTGGAGCAGGCCGAGGAACCCGCAGCGGAAGCCGAAGCCGAGCGCCTGCGAGGTCTCCGGCTCGTAGAAGAGGGACGCATCGTTCAGCTTCAGCCGCTCGAGCGCGTCGCGCAGCGCCCGGTACTCGTCCGAGTCGGTCGGGAAGAGCCCCGCAAAGACCGTCGGCTTGACGTCCTTGTAGCCCGGCAGCGGCTCCGCGGCCGGGCTGTCCTGCGTCGTGAGGGTGTCGCCGACCCGAAGCCGGCTCACGTCCTTCAGCCCGGTGACGACGTAACCGACCTCCCCCGCCTCGAGGGTCTCCGTCGGGCGCCTGTCCGGCGAGAAGAAGCCGAGCTCCTCGGCCTCGAACCGGGTGCCGGCGGCCATCGCGCGGAGGCGCTGCCTCCGCGAGAACCGGCCGTCGGCCATGCGCACGAAGGCGACGACGCCCCGGTACTGGTCGTAGGAGGAGTCGAAGACGAGGGCCCGCGGCGGGGCGGCCGGGTCGCCGCCGGGCGCGGGGATCCGTTCCACCACGGCGTCCAGGACCGCCTCGACGCCCTCGCCGGTCTTCGCAGAGATGCGCACGACCCCGCCGGGATCCTCCCCGAGGAGCTCGGCGACCTCGGCCGCCGTCCCCTGAGGGTCCGCCTGGGGCAGGTCGATCTTGTTGACGACGGGCACGATGGCGAGACCGCTCTCGATCGCGAGGTAGGCGTTCGCGAGCGTCTGCGCCTCGATGCCCTGGGCCGCGTCCACGACGAGGACGGCGCCCTCGCACGCCTGCAGCGCACGCGAGACCTCGTACGTGAAGTCGACGTGCCCCGGCGTGTCGATGAGGTTCAGCTGGTGGCCTCGCCAGGAGACGCGGACCGCCTGGGCCTTGATCGTGATGCCGCGCTCGCGCTCGAGCTCCATCGAGTCGAGCACCTGCTCGCGCATCTCGCGCTCGGAAACGGTGTGGGTGAGCTCGAGGATGCGGTCGGCGAGCGTCGACTTCCCGTGGTCGATGTGGGCGACGATCGAGAAGTTGCGGATCCTGGCCGGTGGGGTCATTCGCCGTCCGTTGTAGCGGATCGGCGCCGGAGCGAGAGGAGTGTCTGGAGCTCGCGGACGCGCAGGATCCAGGCAAGCGCGAGGAAGGAGGCGCCCCCGGCGAGGATGCCGGAGAGGACCGAGACGAGCTGCGCTCCGAGCGACCGTCCGAGGGCGGCGTCGAGGCCGTACCACACCCCGAACGCGATGGCGGCGGCGAGCGCCGAGGCGATCGCGATGCGCAGGTAGGAGGACGCGATCTCGCGGCCGTCCATGCGCCCGAGTCTCTGGCGAAAGACGACGAGCAACGCGGCGGTGCCCAGAATGTTCACGATCGACGTGGCGAGCGGGATCCCCCACACCCCCACGCGGTAGAGCGCGGTGTTGAGAACGACGTTGAGTGTGAGGTTCCCGAGCGCGACCGCGGTCGGGACCCACGCCTCCTGGAGGCTGAAGAACGACCGGTTCAGCATCAGCATCGTCCCGTTGAAGGTGAGCCCGAGCGCGAACGCCGCGAGCGCGCCGGCGACGACCGGGGTCTGATCCGGCGAGAAGTCCCCCCGCTGGTAGAGCAGCCGGACGATGGGGACGGCGAGCACGGCGGCGACTGCGCTCGCGGGCAGGAGGAGGAAGCCGATCTGGCGGAGGCCGAGCGAGACAGTCTCCCGGAAGCCGACGAGGTCCTGCCGCTCGGCCAGACGCGAGAGACGGGGGAAGAGCACCGTGGCGACGGCCACGGAGAACATCCCCTGCGGGAGCATGTAGATGCGGAACGCCGCGTCGATCGCGCTCGGCGCCAGCTCCGGATCGACGAACCGCGACGCGAAGAACGTGTTGATGACGAGGTTGAAGTTGATGAGCCCGATCCCGAGCGTGACCGGGAGCATCAGCTTGAAGATGCGCTTCACCGCAGGATCGCGCAGGTCGATCACTGCCTGGATCCGCCCGTCCCGGCCACGCAACCACCACATCGGCGTCAGCGCGAGGACGACCGTGCCCGCGAGGACCCCGCCCGCGTAGACGTAGAGCTGCGCCTCCGGGCTGTCGAACCGGGGCACGAAGACGATGAGCGAGACGATGATGACGACGTTCCAGAGGATGGGCATGAGAGCCGGGATCGCGAACTCCTCGTAGGAGTTGAGGATCCCGACGACGATCCCCGACAGGCCCATGAGGAGGACGGTCGGGAAGAGGACGCGCGAGAGGCCGGTGGCGAGCTCTTCGAGCTCCCCCTCGAGCCCGAAGATCCGCATGATCCACGGCGCGAGCAGGATGAAGATCCCCGTCGCAGCGCCGAGCACGATGAGGAAGAACCAGAAGAGCGTCGACGCGACACGCCAGGCGCGCGCCCGCTCCCCGCGCTCGAGGAGCCCGCTGAACACGGGGACGAACGCCGCCCCGATGGCCATGTCGGCGGCGAGCGCCCGGACGAGGTTCGGGATCTGATACGCGACCGTGAAGGCGTTGATGTCCCCGACGACGCCGAAGTACCGGCGCACGACGATCTCCCGGAAGAGCCCGAGGAGACGCGAGACCCCGGTCAGGGCCGCGAAGACCGCGGTCGACCAGGCAAGACGGCGATGCCGGCGTTCGGGGCCCCTGGCGGCCGGCGTCTGCGCCTCCGTGCTCACGCGGCCGAGGATAGGCGAGCGGGCGGAAGGGCGGCTCCTGCTAGCATTCCCCGCGGCCCCGAGGGGCTTTTTCTCCGTCTATGCCGAACATCAAGCAGCAGAAGCGCCGCGTCTCGATCGCCGCCCGCCAGCGGGTCGAGAACCTGCGCTACCGCTCGGCCGCCAAGACGCTCTTCAAGCGGCTCGAGACGGCCGTCGAGGACGACGACGCAGAGGCAGTCGCCAAGGCTCATCGCGAGCTCGTTCGCTGCCTCGACAAGGCGTCCGCGACGCGCTCGATGCACCCCAACCGGGCGGCGCGGAAGAAGGCCCAGGCCGCGCAGCTGGTCTCGGGCGTCTCTTAGCCGGCCCGAAAGGACTCCGGGCTCAGGACGACCGGCGAGCGGCGAGCTCGGGCCGGCGCACGAGCTCGACGAGCGCCCGCTCCAGCTCGAGCTCGCCGGCGAGCCTGCTCGACCCTTTCAACGCCGCGTCGAGCTCGGCGAGGCGGATCACGGCGTCGTCGAGCTCGTCGCGCGAGTAGTTCTCGGCGTGCCCCAGCGCACGGCGCACGCGGTACTCGTGCTTCTTGACCCGCTTGGCGATGTCGCGTGCGCCCAGACCCTCCTCGGCAAGAGCCTGCGATTGCCGTACGAGCCCGACCTGGGACGCCAGCCGCATCGCGACGACAAAGGGGTCGGCGCCCTTCTCGAGCTCGGCCTGGCAGGCGGCGAGGGCGCCCGGCAGGTCGCGCGCGCCCCACGCGTCCATGATCGCCCACGCGGACGCCTCGTGCGCCGGCGCGGCGACGAGCTCGACCTCGCGACGCCCGACGGCCTCTCCCCCGCTCCAGGCGGCGAGCTTCTCGACCTCCGACGCGAGGGCGGTGGCGTCCTCGCCGACGATCTCGACGAGCGCCCGGGAGGCGTCGGCGTCCGCCTGCACGCCGAGACGGTCGAACTGCGCCCTGACCCAGGTGGGAAGGTCCCGCGGCCTGGGGACGTCGAACGCGAGCACCGTCCCCGCCTTGGCGCAGAGAGCCGGCAGCGCGGAGCTCTTGAGGTCTCCGCCCGCGACCAGGGCGAGCACCGCGCCCTGCACCGGGTCGGCGACGTAGGCGGCGACCGCCTCCTCGTCGGCCTTCTTCCAGCGCTCGACGCCGTCCACGACGACGAGCCGCCCTCCGCCGCCGGCGAAGAGACCGAGGGAGTTGCAGGCGGCGACGGCGTCCTCTCCGCCGGTGCTCTCCGCTGAGAGCGACTCGATCGACTCCGTGCCGAAATGTGCCCGGAGTCGCTCGAGTGCGCGCAGGATCTTGGGGCGGTCGCTGCCCGTGAGGAGGTAGATCGGGATCGAGCTCGTCGTCGGGCACCGGCGCCAGCATAGTCAGCCCTCGCGCACGGAGATCCTCGCGCCGTCGGTCTCGATCGTCACGCGCCCGTCCTCGTCGGTGCGGTACACCGCCAGGCCCGGAACGTCTTCGAGGACGGCCATCGTCGCCGGTGTCGGATGGCCGTAGTCGTTCTCGCTGCCGACGGAGACGACGGCGATCCGGGGTCGGAGGAGCTCCAGCAGATCGCGCAGTCGGGGATCGTCCGAGCCGTGGTGCGCGACCTTGAGGATCTCGACCGGAGGCGGATGGATCGGCACGGTCACGGCGCCCTCGGCGTCGGCCGTGAGCAGGGCGTCCACCGTGCCGTAGGAGGCAAGCAGGACGATCGCCGAGTCGTTGGGGTTGCCGCCGGCGGGCGGATCTTCGTCGGGCCAGAGCACGCGGAGGCGCAGTGCCCCGATCCGGTACTCGCTGCCTGCGCGCGCGGTGAGAACGGGCACGCCTCGCTCACGGGCCGCTGCGAGCGCCCTCGTCTCGTCCTCGCTCTGGGCGGGGATGCGCGGATCGATGACCGCCTCGACGGAGATCCGCTCGAGGACGTCCGCGGCCCCGCCGACGTGGTCGCGCTCCGGATGAGTGAGGACGAGGGCGGCCAGCCGGTCGACGCCGAGCCCCTCGAGCTGGTCGGCCACGTCCGCTTCCGGCGGCCCCTCGTCCACGAGCACGGCTCCCTCGGGCACCTGAAGGAGGATCGCGTCACCCTGCCCGACGTCCAGTACCGTGAGGCGGAGGCCGGTCGGAGAAGGCGCGGGCCCCGACGGAACGCTCCGCCACGCGACGACGAGCGCGAGCGCCACGCCCACCGCCACGGCGGTCCGTCGGAACCCCGGGCTCCGCGCGCGAACGACGAACGCGCCGAGGGCGAGCGCTCCTCCGACCAGGCCCACGGCCGCGGTAGACGTCGCCTGCGCATGGGGCAGGCCTCCGACGGTGCGCGCGCAGAAGGCCAGGTAGGCGGCGAGCCAGCCGTCGGCCCAGGCGATCGCCGCTGCAACCTCCGGAAGGAACGGATGGAGCGTCGCCGCCGCCAGGGCGAGGCCGAGGAGCGGGGCGACGACCGGCGCGGCCAGCGCGTTGGCGAGGATCGCGTAGAGCGGGATCGCGCCGAAGTCGACGAAGAGAATCGGCGCGGTTGCGACGCCGCAGGCGAGCGACACGGCAAGGACCGCGGTCAACCACCGCGGCACCGGGTAGCCGTCGAGCGCCCGCTCGATCCGCGGGACGAGCACGAAGATGGACGCCACGGCGGCGAACGAGAGCTGGAACCCGGGGTCGAGGAGACCGTACGGATTCCAGGCGAGCAGCACGGCCGCGCCCGCGAGGAGGAAGTACCAGCGATCGCGGGGCCGGGAGGCCAGCCACGCGAGGGACGCGAGCGCGCCGGCCACGCCGGCGCGAACGACCGAGGGCTGCCATCCGACCGCGAGCACGTACGCGGCGATCGCGAGGAGCGCGCCGGCCTCGCCCACCCGGCGAGGAAGGCCGAGGGTCCAGGCGAGCAGGATCGCCCCCGCCACGACGTAGGCGACGTTCTGGCCCGAGACGGCCAGGAGGTGGTAGAGGCCGGACGCCCGGAAGCTGTCGCGGAGATCCCTCTCGAGCCCGCCGTCCTCGCCGAGCACGACGCCGGCGAGGACCGCCCGACGCTCCCCCTCCGGGGCGGCCGCCAGCGACCGGAGGACGCCCGCGCGGAGCCGATCGGCGACGGCGCCGAGACCGCCGCGGCGGCCGACAACCCGGTACGTGTCCGCGCGGAGCACGACGTGGATTCCCTGGCGGCGGAGGTACCCCGCCTCGTCGAACCCGCCGTCCTCGTCCGGCCCTCTCGGGCGGGCGACGCTCGCGACCAGCTCGAGCACAGCGCCTTGCGGCGGAGCGCGACCCCGAGGAAGATCGAGCTGCGCCCGCTCGACCACCTTCGCCCGTCCGAAGCGGAGGACTCGAACGGGGACTCGCGTCGCGAACTCGCTGGTCCGGCTCGGGCCGATGACCTCGGCGCGGACGAGTGCCGCCCGCCCGATCTCGTCCTCGAGCACGCTCCGGTCGAGGGCCGCGAGGCGCACGCTTCCCCACCAGATCCCGGCGATGGCAAGCGCGGCCGCGAGGAGCGCCACCCGACTCCCTGCCGCCGGCACCGCGGCGAGGCCGAGCGCGCCGGCCGCCGACCGCGAGGATGACCTCGGGCGAGCGCACGACAAGGGACGCCGCCAACCCCGCGCACAGGGCGCCGGCGAGGAGATGGGCGGGCGGAACCCGCTCCGAGAGAGCGAGAGCGCGGGCACGCAGCGACGCGCCGGCGCTCACAGGTCGACGAGGGGAAGCAGTTGCTCGAGACGTGCCGGCCCGATGCCGGAGACGGCGTCCAACTCCTCGACCGACCGGAAGGCGCCGTTCTCGGTGCGGTAGTCGAGGATGCGCTGGGCGGTGACCGGCCCGACTCCGGGCAGGGTGTCGAGCTCCTCGAGGCTCGCCGAGTTCAGATGAACCTTGCCAGGTGGCGCCCCGAGCGCGGAGCCCGGGGCTCCGGTCGTGCCCCCGGCGGCCGCCACCGCATCTCCCTTCGCCGGGACGACGACCTGCTGGCCGTCGGCCACGGGCGCGGCGAGGTTGAGGAGCTCGAGCGCCGCCTTCGGCCTCGGGCCACCGGCCTCCGTGAGGGCATCGTCGACCCGGCTGCCCTCCGGGAGGCGGTAGAGGCCCGGCCGCGCGACCGCCCCGACGACGTGGACGAGCACCTCCCGAACGGGAGGCTCCTTGGTCTGCAAGCGCATCGCGGGCCCGCTCGGCTCGACGCTCGCCGCCGACCGCGTCTGGGCGCTCCCGAGGGCGAAGCGTCCGGCCAGAACGAGGACGGCGAGCAGGACGACGACGTACGCGAGCGCGCGGCCGCGGGAGATGCTGGGCATGCGCATGTCACCGATGGTCGGGTCGAAATGCGCGCGGGTGGCGCGCGGAACGTGCCGAAAGTGCGTCGGCGACGTGCCGGTTCGGCTAGTCGACGATGCAGGGCCCGGGCGCGACCTCGCGGAGAGGGCCGCCGGCCGCGCGCATCACGAGGTCGACCGGGACGGCGTAGCCGCCGTCGCCGTCGCGCGTGCCGCCGAAGATCATCGCGATCACGTCTCCGCCGCGGTCGACGACCGGCCCCCCGCTCTCGCCGGGCTGGACCGTCCCGCGCAACGGAACGACCACGCGCGGGCGCAGCAGCCGCCGCCCGTACGCGTCCGGGGAGAAGACCGTGCGGGCGTGGCCGGCGCTCCCCGCCGTCGCGGTCAGCGGCCCGTTGCGGGGATAGCCGAGGAAGGCGACCGGCCGGGGAAGGTCGGGGCTCGTGTCCACGGAGAGCACCGGGATGTCGAGCCCCGGGACCCGGAGGAGCGCGATGTCGTTCGTCGCGTCCACGTAGACGGGCTGCGCGGGGAGCGTCTGTCCGTTCGGAGCGAGGACGTGCGTCCCGCGCTGGCCGGCGAGGACGTGGGCGTTGGTCGCGACGAGGCCCTGCCGGACGACCCAGCCGGAGCCCTGTGTACCGACGTCGCACGCCGTCCCCTGGATCTTGACGACGGACCCGGAGGCGCTCTTCGCGCCCGGGCTCTGGAGGACGCTCGGATCCGGCGGCGGCAGGCTCTCCTCGACCCCGGGGAGGAGCGGGAGCGGGTCGAAGCGGTTGAGCGCCTGGAGGACGGAATCCGGGGGGACGGCGCCGAGCAGCCTGGGCAGGAGCGCCGACTGGCGAACCTCGGAACGGAGCCCCAGCGCGGGCTGGTGGAGCGCGAGGACGGCGACGAGCCAGCCGAGCGCGAGCCCGATGAGGCCGCCGAGGAGGACCCCGCCGAGCCGGTCGGCGACCGAGAGCGCGGGCCGCGCGTAGAGGAAGCGGCGTACGGGGCGCCCGAGCGCGCCGGTGAGCATGCCGAGCAGCGCGGCGCCCACGAGGGCGCCGAGCAGCCCGGCGATCGGGAGCCACGCCGAGTTCTGGTCGAGGAGGTACGGGGCCACGATCGACCCGATGAGGGCTCCGAGCGCCAGGCCGCCGAGCGAGAGGGCCTGCGCGGCGAGGCCGCGCTGGGCGCCGAGGATCGCGAAGGCGACGATCCCGAGCAGGAGGAGAACGTCGGCGACGTTCACGCGGACAAGGGTACGGACCCGGTGTGACCGCGGGCTAGACGACGAGGTTGACGAGCTTGCCCGGGACGACGATCTCCTTTCGGATCTCCTTGCCGTCCACATGCGCGCGCACCCGCGGCAGCTCCTTCGCGCGCGCGACGAGCTCGGGCTCGGAGAGCGCGACGGGCACCTCGACCTTGTCGCGCACCTTGCCGTTCACCTGGACGACGAGCTCGAACGTCTCCCGCTCGAGCAGAGCCGGGTCCGCCTGAGGCCACGGGTCCTCCCACAGGCGAGCGTGCCCGAGCCGCTCCCACAGCTCCTCGGCGACGTGCGGCGCGTACGGCTGGACGAGCCGCACCGCGGTCTCCGTCGCGAAGCGCACCTCCCCGCTCCGCTCCGGGTCGTCCCTGGCGAGGTAGACGTCGTTGACGAGCTCGATGACGGCCGCGATGGGCGTGTTGAACTGGAACCGGCGCATGATGTCGTCCGAGACCTTGGCGATCGCCTCGTGGCTCCGCCGGACGAGCGGCGCGTCCGCAGGCACTTCGACCTCGCCCCGCTCCGCGACCTCGAGGCCCAGCCGCCAGAGACGTCCGAGGAACCTGGCCATGCCCTCGATCCCCGTGTCCTGCCACTCGATGTCGTCCTCGGCAGGCCCCATGTAGAGGATGTAGAGGCGCACCGCGTCCGCGCCGTAGCGGGCGATCATCTCGTCCGGCGAGATGACGTTGCCCTTCGCCTTGGACATCTTCGCGCCGAGGTAGTGGATCATCCCCTGCGTGAAGAGGCGCAGGAACGGCTCCCGGAAGCCGAGCAGCCCGAGGTCGTTCAAGGCCTTCACGAAGAAGCGCGCGTAGAGCAGGTGCAGGATCGCGTGCTCGACCCCGCCGATGTACTGGTTGACGGGAAGCCAGTAGTTCGCGACCGCCGGGTCCCAGGGCGCCTCGTCGTTGTGGGCGTCCGTGTAGCGGATGAAGTACCAGGACGAGTCGACGAACGTGTCCATCGTGTCGGTCTCCCGCCGCGCCTCCCCGCCGCAGCGCGGGCAGCTCGTCCGCACCCAGTCCTCGGCGGCCGCGAGCGGGGAACGCCCCTTGGGGAGGTACTCCTCGACCTCGGGGAGCAGCACGGGCAGGTCCTCCTCGGGGACCGGCACGATGCCGCACTCGTCGCAGTAGACGATCGGGATCGGGCAGCCCCAGTACCGCTGGCGCGAGAGCAGCCAGTCACGCAGGCGGTAGCCGACCGCCGGGTGGCCGAGGCCGCGCGATTCGAGCCAGTCGACGATCGCCGCCTTCGCCTCGGCGCTCGACATCCCCGAGAACTGCCCGGACTCGACGAGGCGCTCATCCTCGGAGTGACCTACATAGGCGGCCCCCTCCTCGACCTCGCCGTCCGCGGGCACGACGACGAGCCTCACGGGCAGACCGTGCTCGTTCGCGAACTCGAAGTCCCGCTCGTCGTGTGCGGGGACGGCCATGATCGCGCCCGTCCCGTACTCCATGAGCACGTAGTCGGCAACCCAGATCGGCAGCCGCTCGTCGTTCACGGGGTTGACGACGTACCGGCCCGTGAACACCCCTTCCTTGGCCTTCTCGGGGTCGGCGCGCTCGGCGACCGGCCGGCCCGCGGCGTGCCGCACGTACTCCGCGACCTCCCGCTCGACCTCGGTTCCGCGGACGAGGTCGGGGACGAGCGGATGCTCGGGCGCGAGCACGAAGAACGTGGCGCCGAAGAGGGTGTCCGGCCGCGTCGTGAAGACCGGCAGGTCCGTCTCGGGCTCCTCGACGCGGAAGACGACCTCGGCCCCCTCCGAGCGGCCGATCCAGTTCCGCTGCATCGTCAGCACGTGCTCGGGCCAGGACTCGAGGAGGGCCATCTCCTCGAGGAGCGCGTCCGCGTAGTCGGTGATGCGGAAGAACCACTGCTCGAGGCTCTTCGCCTCGACCTCCGCCCCGCAGCGCTCGCAGTGGCCGTCGATCACCTGCTCGTTGGCGAGGACGGTCTGGTCGACCGGGCACCAGTTGACCAACGCCTCCTTCCGGTAGGCGAGGCCCGCCGCGAAGAGCCTGAGGAAGATCCACTGCGTCCAGCGGTAGTAGGAGGGCTCGTGGCTCGAGACCTCGCGGTCCCAGTCGATCGCCCACCCCATGCGGTGCATCTGCTCGCGGATCGCGGCGATGTTCCGCTCGGTGACGACGCGCGGATGGCCGCCCTCCCGGATGGCCGCGTTCTCGGCGGGGAGCCCGAAGGCGTCGTAGCCCATCGGGCGCAGGACCTCGAAGCCCATGCGACGCCGGACGTGCGCGAGCACGTCCCCGAGCGTGTAGTTCTTCACGTGCCCCATGTGGAGCTCGCCCGACGGGTACGGGAGCATCTCGAGGACGTAGGTGTGCGAGGCGTCGGCCCGCCCGGGCTCGGCCGGGTTGGGGACGCGGAACGCCTGCTCGCGGCGCCACGCCTCCTGCCACTTCAGCTCGATTGTCTCGGCGTCGTATCGCTCCATCGCACGCTCCGGATACGAAAAGGCCTCTCGTACGAGAGGCCGCTCGGGAGCCGTCGGCCGGCGAGGCCGCCTCGCTCCCTGGCTCAGGTGAGGATGAACGTCATTCCGGCCACGAAGTCTAGCGGCGGAGCCGGAGCCTGCCGGGCGCGGTCATACCCCCTTCGGGGCATGTGGCGCCCGCGGCTACGGCCTATCGTCGGCCCAGTGGGCCCACTTCCCCAGGAGGGACGATGAGAAGGATCTCGCTCGCGCTCGCGGTCTGCGCGCTCGTGGTCGCGGCCGCCCCCGGCGTCGCGGGAGCGAAGACGCTGTCCCAGCGCGTCAATGCGCTCGAGGCGAAGTTGAGCTGCCTCAAGCGGACCGCGATGTCGACGTACGTCGGCTACGCCTGGTACGAGAGCGACGGCAGCGTCCACATCGTCGGCGACCCGTCCACCGACCTCGGCACCTTCGCCGCCGGCTTCGGCCAGGCCTTCATGGACACGGCCCCGCCCGACCACTGGGTCGTCGTCGTGAAGAACACGGCCGGCTGCCGCTCGAAGTTCGGGATCGCCACGAACCCGTACGGGGCGCGGCCGGTCCTCCAGCGCGCCCTCGCGCGCGCACACATGCTTCGCCTGTCGCGCGTCGAGTAACAGCGCCCGCTGTCAGAATCGACGTGTGGTCTCGACGTACTCGATCGTCGCCTGTGACCTCGAGGCACGCGAATGGGGCGTCGCCGTCCAGTCGAAGTTCCTGGCGGTGGGCGCGGGGGTGCCCGCCGCCGAGCCGGAGGTCGGCGCCGTCGCCACGCAGGCCTGGGCGAACATGAGGTACGGGCCCGACGGCCTCGCCCTCCTCCGCGAGCGCTACAGCGCCGAGGAGGTCGTGGCGAGGCTCGTCGGCGCCGACGACGGGCGCGACCACCGCCAGCTCGGAGTCGTGGACGGGCAGGGGCGAGCGGCGACGTTCACGGGCTCCGACTGCCTCGAGTGGGCCGGGGGGACGACCGGCCCGGGGTACGCGGCCCAGGGCAACATCCTCGTCTCGGGCGAGACCGTGGACGCGCTGGCGCGGACGTTCGAAGGCTCGACCGGCCGGCCGCTCGCGGAGCGGCTGATCGCCTGTCTCCGCGCCGCCCAGACAGCGGGAGGCGACCGGCGGGGACAGCAGTCCGCCGCGCTTCTCGTCGTCCGCAAGGACGGTGGCTACGGCGGGACGAGCGACGCGGTCGTCGACCTGCGCGTCGACGACCATCCGCGCCCGATCGAGGAGCTCGAGCGGCTGTACGCGCTCCACGACCTTCTCTTCGGCGAGACGCCCGAGGACGAGTGGCTCGCGGTTGACGCGGAGCTCGCCGCCGAGATCCGCGAGCGACTCGCCGCCCTCGGGTACGGAGACGCCGACCTCGAGGCGGCCCTGTCGCGGTGGGCCGGGGCCGAGAACTTCGAGGAGCGCGTCCGCGGCGCAGACCGCATCGACCCCGTCGTGCTCGACCAGCTCCGCGGCCCCTAGACGGCCCTGAAGCCCGGCGGGCGCCGGGCTTCAGGGGTGCGGATCGGGCGAGTCGGGCTAGCTGGCCGCGACCGGCTCCGTCGGAGCGGGGGCGGGGGCGCCCGAGGCCACCCGCAGCGCGCCGCCGACGGCGAGGATGATGAAGCCCACGCCGCTCAGGAAAAGCGCGATTCCCACGACGATGCCGAAGAGGGCGAGCCGCTCGGCCATGTAGGCCATGTTGAGCGCGGTCGAGAGGGCCGTCTCGGTCACCCACGTGTTCCGGGCGCCGTTGGAGACCGGGTTGCCCTGCTCGTCCTTGAGAGCCGCGGCCTCGTCGCTCGTGCCGGCCGGGTTCTCGGGGTCGTCAGCCGCGACGAAGCGACCCATCTGCGCGTACGTCAGGCCACCCGAGGACTCGAGGGCGTGGATGCGCATGTACTGCGCGAAACAGCGGGCGTCCGAGCCGTTCTCGATCGGCTGGTCGGCGACGTCGCAGGACGGGATGACGGCGACGTCGGCGATGCCGGCCTCCTGCACGGCCGTCTCCGTGTCGGCCGGGTTCATGTCGGCGGAGCCGACGATCTGCTCGCGCTGGAGCTCGTCCTGCGTCGTCGAGCGGGCGTCGAAGCTCATCACGAGCGCGCCGATCCCGAACGCGATCAGGACGATGCCGGCGGCCACTCCGCCCCATTGCAAGATCTTGCGCGTGGTGGTCATCTCACTCTCCTCGTGGTGGTCATCTCACTCTCCTTGGACTGGTGCGCCACGACGGAGGGTCGCCGACCCGGCAGGCAAATCCATCCGCGCCGCTACCGAACCCGCCTGCGGCCGCTCCTCACAGGCCCTGCGGGTTTCCCGCAGGGCCGGCACAGGGCGGCGCTGCTGCGATCATCCCGGGATGAGCGCCGAGCAGGAAGCACCTGCCGAGGACGCGACCGCCGAGGAGGAGCACCGGGTCACGACCCTGGAGCTGTTCTTCGACCTCGTCTTCGTGTTCGCGGTCACGCAGGTGACCGGGCTGATGGCCGGCGACCCGACGTGGGCCGGCCTCGGCCGAGGCCTCCTCGTCCTCGCGGCCCTCTGGTGGGCCTGGGGAGCGTACGCCTGGCTCACGAACGAGATCGACCCGGAGGAGGGCTCGGCGCTCCTGGCGCTGCTCGGGGCGATGGCGGCGATGTTCGTCGCCGCCCTCGCCGTGCCCGGCGCCTTCTCGAGCGACGGCGTCCTCTTCGGCATCGCGTACTTCGCCCTCCGGGCCATGCACATCGTGCTGTTCGCGGCGGTGACGCCCAACGTCGACGTCCGCCAGGCCGCGTTCCGGCTGGCCCGCACGGCGATCCCCGGCCCAGCGCTGCTGGTCGTCGCGGGCTTCCTCGACGGCCCCGCCCAGATCGCGCTCTGGATCGCGGCGCTGACGATCGACTACTCCGGCCCCTACGTCTTCGGCGTCCGCGGGTTCTCGGTCCACGCCGAGCACTTCGCGGAGCGCTACGGGCTCGTCGTCATCATCGCGCTCGGCGAGTCGATCGTGGCGATCGGGATCGGGGCCGCGGGCATCGAGCTCGACGTCTCGGCCGTCGTCGCCGCCGTGCTCGGGCTCGGCCTCACCGCCTCGCTGTGGTGGGCGTACTTCGACGTCGTCGCGCACGTCGCCAGGAGGAAGCTCCTCGAGGCACAGGGCCTCGCCCGCGTTCGACTTGCGCGCGACTCCTTCAGCTACCTGCACCTGCCGCTCTTCGCGGGGATCGTCCTCTCGGCGCTCGGGATGAAGACGGCGCTCGCGCACCTCGACGAGCCTCTGGAGGCGGTGATCGCCTGCGCCCTGTGCGGAGGCGTGGCCGTCTACCTGTTCTCGCTCGACGCCATCCGCTTCCGGAACGTCCGCACCGTCAACCGCCGGCGAATCGCCGCCGGGCTCGCGAGCGTCGCGCTCATCCCGCTCGCGCTCGAGGTGGACGCGCTGGCCGCGCTCGCGGCGGTCGCTGCCGTCGCGGCGACGTTCATCGCCTACGAGGCGATCCGCTTTCGCGAGAACAGAGCGGCGCTGCGCGCGACTGCCTGAGGGCTACGCGGTCGCGCCGCGAAGGGCGCGGAGCAGTCGCCGGGGCGGGCTCGGACGCTCGGCGAGCGTCTGGGGCGCTGCGGGCTCCCGGGAGCGGTCGAGCTCCTCCCGGATCTGCCGGTCGCGCTCGAACTGGGTGACGGAGAGGTACGTCACGATGGCGATTCCTGTTTTCATCGCCATCCATCGAACCAGCCATCGGGCTCGCTCGCAGTGGGGCGACCAGGCGTCTCGAGGTGCGGTTAACCGCCCTAGCCGAACGTGAACGCGTAGACCTGGACGCCAGGATCGAGGAACTCGATCTCGAACGTCCGGTCGTCGACGCGGCCGGGCTGACGGATGAGCTGATGGAGCCGCGGCACGGACAGGACGCCGTTCCCCTGCTCGTCGATGTCGTCTCCGTGGGACGCGCCCGGCGGCTCCCCGTCGATCAGCACCCGAAAGCGCGCGGAAGCGTCGCCCGTCGGCGGCGCCACCACGAGGTGGACGTCGCGCGCGTGGAACCGGAACGCGAGCCGGCCTCCTGCCTCGTGGAGGTCGACGCTCTGCCGGTGGATCGCCCACTCGCCCGCCAGCGCCCACTGGTTCCGTCCCAGCGCCTCGGGGATGGAGTAGGCATGACGCTCGTCTCCGACCGCCCCCTCGGGCGACGCGAACCGCTCCCCGCGGGCGTAGCCGAGGTACGTCTCCGGAGTCTCGAGATCGTCCCAGTCGGCCGGTGCCTCGAGCCCGGAGCCCTCGACGGAGACGAGCTCACCGTCCACGCCCAGGAGCTGCTGGACGACCCGCTCCGACTCCGCGTAGCGACCTTCGCCGAAGTGGTGATAGCGGATCGCTCTCTCCGGGTCGACGGCGTAGAGCGCCGGCCAGTACCTGTTCGCGAACGCGTCCCACACCGCGTAGTCGTTGTCGATCGCGACCGGATAGTCGACCCGCAGCTCCTGTCACCAGCCGGCGGACGTTCTCGACGTCGTGCTCGAACGGAAACTCCGGCGCGTGCACGCCGACCACGACGAGGCCCTGGTCCCGGTACTTCTCGGCCCAGGCGCGGATGTAGGAAAGCGTCCGCAGCCAGTTGATGCACGTGTAGGTCCAGAAGTCGACGAGGACGACGTGCCCTTGCAGATCGTCCGCCGTGAGGGGCTCGGAGTTGAGCCACTCGTTCGCCCCGTCGAACCCGGGCGAGCGGCCCTCGAAGGACAACTCGACCGTCTCGGGACCGGACTTGCGGAACAGGCTCATGACGGCCCCCTGGCTACCGCAGTGACCTGAAAGCGGCTCGCACCTCGGTCGTGAAGAGCTCCGGCTCCTCCCACGCGGCGAAGTGGCCGCCCCTGTCGACCTCGTTGAAGTAGCTGACGTTGGGGTACGAGTTCTCGACCCAGCTGCGCGGCGACCGCCAGATCTCGCCGGGGAACGTGGTGAAGCCGACCGGGAGCGAGACCCCCGGAGGAGCCTGGCCGGACGCGCGTGCTTGAGCCAAGGCTTGTCCGTCCTCCCAGTACGACCGGGCCGCCGAAGCCCCGGTGCCCGTCAGCCAGTACAGCGTGATGTTGTCGACGATGGTGTCGCGGGTGAGATTGCCCGCGGGCTCGCCGTCGACGAAGGCGTGGGAGATCTTGTAGTAGCTGTCCGTGTCGTGGTCGAGCAGCCAGGCGGCCAGGGCGACGGGTGAATCCAGCAGGGCGTAGCCGATCGTCTGCGGCCGCGTGGCCATCTCCAGGAAGTAGCCGAAGCCGCTCTCCCTGAATGTGGCGAGCTGGTCCGCCGCCGCGCGTTCCTGCTCGGACTCCGCCGGCTGGGGGCCGGCCAGCACCGTCACGAGCAGGTTCACGTGGATGCCGAGCAGCCCCTCGGGCGCCTGCCGTCCCATCGCGTCGGTGACGGCGGCGCCCACGTCGCCGCCCTGGGCGACATAACGGGTGTAGCCGAGGCGGCGCATCAGCTCCGCCCAGGCCTGCGCGACGCGACCGACGTTCCAGCCGAGCTCGGCGGGCTCGCCGGAGAAGCCGTAGCCAGGCAGGGACGGCAGCACGAGGTGGAACGCGTCCTCCGCTTGCCCACCGTGCGCGGTCGGGTCGGTCAGCGGGCCGATGGTCTCGAGCAGCTCGATCACCGAGCCGGGCCAGCCGTGCGTCATGATCAGCGGCAGCGCGTTCTCGTGTCCCGACTTCACGTGGATGAAGTGAATGTCCGCGCCGTCGATCTGGGTCGTGAACTGCGGCAGCGCGTTCAGCCGCGCCTCCACGCGCCGAAGTCGTACTCGTTCGCCCAGTAGTTCGCGAGCGCCCGGATCGTCGCGAGCTGGACGCCCTGCGACCGGTCCGGGACGAGCTCCTTGCTGGGCCAGCGCGTCGCCGCGATGCGCCGGCGCAGGTCGTCGATCTCGTCTTCAGGAGTCTCGACGCGAAACGGACGGATCTCGATGGCGGTCTCGGCGGTGCTCATGACGACCTCCTTGCCCAACGTAGTGCCCTGAACGCGGCCCGGACCTCGCTCGTAAAGAGCTCCTCCGCCTGGATGCACACCCTCGAGGACCCAACTAAGCCGGCGCGGCGAGAACCCAAGGACAAACCGCCCGTCTGAGGGTCCGATCGATGCAACAATCGAACTGCCTCGCAACCGCAGCGACGGTATGGCTCGACAACCTCAGCTCCGACAGGGTCGGCGGATCTCGGTGAAACCGCACCGAAGCGCTCACCTTGCGGCAGGAACAGGCTCTCGTCCTCGCGGCCAGGGGGGGTGACGCCGTCGCGACCCGCAGGCTGGTCGAGGTCTTCATGCCGGCGATCTCAGGGCTCGCCTTCAGCTTTCCGACCGGCGCAGGAGTCGAGCTCCAGGAGCTCCGTCAGCAGGGGGTCGTGGGCCTGCTGTCCGCGACGCGCCGCTTCGACCGCGGGCTGAACAAGCCGTTCTGGGCATACGCATTCTTCTGGGTGCGGAAGGCCATGCAGGAGCTCGTTGCGGATTCGACCCGGCCCGTCGCCCTGTCCGACCGAGCGGTCCGCTCGCTCGCTCGGGTCAGGACCGCACGGCGGGATTACCTGCAGGAACACGGCACCGAGCCGACGGAGGAGCACCTGGGCGCTGCGACCGGGTTGACGCCGGTACAGCTCGAGAGCCTGCAGGCGACGGAGCGGCTGCCGCGGGGTCTCCACGAACCGCTCCGGGATGATGCGGAAACGAGCGCGACCGTCGGCGACTCGATCGTGGATCCGGTTGCCGAGGAGCCCTTCGAGCACGTGCTCGACGAGATCGAGTCACACGAGGTGCGGGATGTCGCCGACCGGCTCGACGAGCGCGAGCGCACGGTGGTCGGAGCCCACTACGGGCTCGATCAACCGGCACGGACGCTCGACGAGATCGGCGACACCCTCGGCCTCACGGCGGAGCGCGCACGGCAGATCGAGGTCGGCGCGCTGACGAAGCTCCGCGAGGCCCTCAGAGTCTGATCGAGTGGAGCCAGCGGGATTCGAACCCGCGACCTCTTGGCTGCCAGCCAAGCGCTCTCCCAGCTGAGCTATGGCCCCGCGCAGGGCAACTGTAGCGGACGACCGGAAGGACTAACCGGCGACGGCGAGCTCGACGGAGGGCACGTCGCTCCAGAGCTCCTCGAGGCGGTAGTACTCGCGTGCCTCGGGCGTGAAGACGTGGAGGATGACGTCGAGGTAGTCGGCCAGGATCCAGCGCGCCTCGCGCTGGCCGGCCACGCTCCGCGGCAGAAGACCCTCGTCGTGCTTGAGGCGCTCGTGGACCTCGTCGAAGATCGCCTTCGCCTGCCGCGGGTTCTGCCCGGTGCAGATCACGAAGAAGTCCGTGAAGGAACAGGCAGGCCGCATGTCGAGGATCACGACGTCGGCGGCGAGCTTCTCCTGGGCGAGCGCTGCGATCCGGCGGGCGTGCTCGATGGGCGTCAGCGGCCTGGCTTCTCCTGGGTCAACTGTCTCAGCGTAGCTGTGCCTTCCGGAAGGGGTCAACCGCCATCATGGTAGAGGCCGAGCTCGACGATCCGGCGGGCGACCGCCGGCGGGACGAGCCCGTCGACGGGCTCGCCGCGGGCCACGCGGGCCCGGATGTCGGTCGAGGATGCCTCGACGGCGGGGATCTCGAAGAGCTCCACGCGCTCGGGGCGTGCGAGCGCCGCGAGAACGCCGTCCAGGCGCTCGCGCGGGTAGCCCGGGCGCGTGGCGACGGCCAGGCGGACGCGGCCCAGCACGGCGTCCGGGTCACGCCAGGAGAGGAAATGCGCGAACTCGTCGGCGCCGACGACGAAGATGGCGTCTTCGAAGCGCGGGTCGCTCACGGTCTCGTCCGTGTAAGCGTGCGGGTCGACGGCGACCTCGGACCGCTCGACGTCCGCGAAGGCGAGGCGCGCGAGCTCGAGCCGGTGCCCGACGTCGGTCTCGACCGGCTTGTGGCCCGGCGCCGCCACGACGAGCACGAGCAGGCGGTCGAGCCCGAAGTGGCGCACGGCCTCGCGCGCGAGGACGACGTGCCCCATGTGCGGCGGGTCGAAGGCGCCTCCCAGGAGCCCGAGGGTCATTCGTCCTCGAACTCGACGACCGCGTCCGGCTTGATCCCCACGGCGCGAAGATCCTCCTCCGATGCCCGGCCGCGGACGCGATAGCCCCGGTCGGTGCGGAAGATGCGTGCGCCCCGCGCGCGAGGCGATCGAGGGCGATAGACGAGGAAGTCCGCCATCTCCTCGTCGCCCGAGGGCGCCGGAGCGGCCTCGGGAGTCAGGGCGAAGAGCGCCGTCTTCAGCTCGTCGACGCCCTCGCCGGTGACTGCCGAGGTCGGCACGACGGCGAGCACGCGCGGGTCGTCGATCGCAAACGGAGGCGGAGCATCCACGAGATCGACCTTGTTGAGCACGACGATCTGCGGCCGCCCGGGGAGGCCAGCGCCGTAGGCGGCGAGCTCGGCGTCGATGGCACGGAACCGCTCGGCGACGTCCTCCTGCGCCTCGATCACGTGAAGGAACAGGCGGGCGCGCTCGAGGTGCGCGAGGAACTCGTCCCCGAGCCCGACGCCCTCGCTCGCCCCCTCGAGGAGACCCGGAACGTCGGCGACCGTGAGCTGCCGTCCGTCGGGCGCCTCCACCGTCCCCAGCACGGGGGCGATCGTCGTGAACGGGTACTCGGCCACCTTCGGCTTCGCCCGCGAGATGCGGCGCAGCAGCGAGGACTTGCCCGCGTTGGGAAAGCCGAGCAGGGCGGCGTCCGCGAGGAGCTTGAGACGGAGCTCGAGCGTCGCCTCCTCGCCGGGGGAGCCGAGCTCGGCCAGCCGGGGCGCCTGGTGCGTGGGCGTCGCGAAGCGGCGGTTTCCGGCTCCCCCGTGCCCGCCCTGCGCGACCACGACGCGCGCACCCTCGTGCGCGAGGTCGACGAGCAGGCGGCCGTCGTCATCGAAGACCTGCGTCCCCGCAGGGACGCGCAGCTCGACGTCGTCCCCGTCCGCGCCGCGGCGGTTCGATCCTTCGCCGTGACGGCCGCGGGAAGCCTCGAAGCGCTGACGCCGGCGGAAGAAGGACAGGTCGCGCAGGTCGGCGTCCGCCGTGAGCACGACGTCGCCGCCCCTGCCGCCGTCGCCGCCGTCGGGCCCTCCTTTCGGCACGTACTTCTCGCGCCGGAAGCTAAGGCACCCGTCGCCGCCACGGCCGCCCTTGACGCGGATCCGCGCGCGGTCTGAGAACACGGGAAGGGTTCCCTAGAGGACCGAGACGACGCGGCCCTCGCCGCCGGTGCGGAAGGTCACCTTCCCGTCCCGGGTGGCGAAGATCGTGTGGTCACGGCCGAGCCCTGTTCCCGGGCCGGGCCGGAAGCGTGTGCCTCGCTGGCGGACGACGATCATGCCCGCCGTGATCTCCTCGCCGTCGAAGACCTTGACGCCGAGCCGCTTGGACTCGGAGTCGCGGCCGTTCTTGGACGAGCCCAGTCCTTTCTTGTGTGCCACGTCTAGCTCACTCCTCGCTCTTCTTCTTCGGCGCGCTCCGCCGCGCCGGGGCCTTCTTCTCGCCCGCGCCCGCCGCGGTGCCGGTCGCCGCCGTCCGGCGCGCGGCCGGCCGCCTCGTCGCCGGCTTCTTCTCGGCCGTCTCCGCGGCGGCCTCCTTCTTGGCCGTGCTCCGCGTGGCGCGTGCGGCGCCGATCGCCTGGATCTCGATGCGGGAGAGATGCGCCCGGAACCCACGGCGCCGCTTGTAGCCGGTCCTCCGCTTGTGCTTGCCGATGATGACCTTCTTGCCGAGGACGTGGGCGTCGACCTTCGCCGTCACCTGCTGGCCCTTGAGGTCGGAGCCGAGCTTCGGATCGCCGTCCCCGCCGAGCAGGAGCACGTCGGGATGGAACGTCTTGCCCTCCTCGAGCGGGACCCGGTCCACGAGCAGCCGCTGGCCTTCGCGCACGCGATACTGCTTGCTCCCGATCGAGATGACGGCGTAGCTCATGGCGGCTCCCTGACAGGAAACGAGCGGGCAGCGCCCGCCTCGCGGACAGTCTAGCCAGCGTCCTCCGCAGTGGCAATCGCCCCGCCGTCAGCCGACTCGGGCGCAGTCTTCTTCTTGCGGCGACGGCCTCCGCGGGAGCCCCGGCGCGTCTTCTTGCGGGGCTTCTCCTCCGCCGGAGGCTCACCGTTCGCCCCCGCGCCGTCGGCCGTCACCTCGGCGGGCGCCTCGACGTCGGTCGGCGCGCTCGTCGCGGGCTCGGCGCCGTCCGTTGCGGCCCCGTTGCCCGCGGCGGCCGCGGCAGTGGACGTCTTGCGCTTGCGACCCCGGCCACCGCGCGTCCCGCGCCGTGTCTTCTTCTTCGGCGTCTCCGCCGGCGGGGCGTCGCCGTCTGCGGTCGGCTCGGCCTCGGGCGTCTCCGCGAGGGCATCGTCGCGAGCGACGGGCTCGACCTTCGGAGCCCTCGTCGTTCTCCGCGAGCGGGACGGCGCCGGCTTCTCGGGGGGCGTGGCCTTCTTCTCCGGGAGCGTGGGCTCCTCGCCGACGATCTGGGCGGCCTTGCCCGACGCGACGATCTCGAAGCGGTCGAGGCGGAACGACTTCTTCGTCTTGAACGTGAAGCGCCGCCCGAGCTCCTTCTCGAGCTCGGCCAGATGGCTCCCGCCGGGCCCGACCAGGATGGCGGCCACGTCGGAGTGCAGCTCGACGAGGAACGCCTCGGCTCTCGAGGAGCCGACTGCCTTGCGGAGCTTCCGCTCGGCCTCGACGGCGTGGGTCTCCGCCGAGACGACGACGCCGGTGGCGTCGCACGTGGCGCAGCTGACCGTGAGGATCTCGCGCGGCCCGTCGGTGACGTTCTGGCGTGTCATCTCGACGAGGCCCAGCGGGGAGATCTCCACGACGTACGTCTTGGTCCGGTCGCGGCCGAGCTCCGTGTTGAGTGCGCTCTCGACGAGCTGACGGTTCTTCGGGTTCGCCATGTCGATGAAGTCGATGACGATGATCCCGCCGATGTCTCGCAGCCGCAGCTGGCGCACGACCTCGGTGACCGCCTCGAGGTTGTTCTTCGTGATCGTGTCCTCGAGGCGGGCGTTGGAGGCCTTCCCCCGCCCGCCGACGAAGCGGCCCGTGTTGACGTCGATGACCGTGAACGCCTCGGCGTAGTCGAAGACGAGGTAGCCGCCCGAGGGGAGGTCGACGCGGCGGTTCAGCGTCGAGAGCACCGCTTCGCGCACCCCGGACTTCTCGAGGAGCGGCTGCTTGCCGGAGTAGAGCTCGACCCGGGCGGCGAGCTCGGGCGACGTTCGCTTCAGGTACCCGACGATCTCCCGGTACGTGGGATCGTGGTCGACGACGACCCGCACGAAGTCGCTGATGAAGAGGTCGCGCACGATCCGCTGCGGCAGGTCGACCTCCTGGTAGACGAGCGCGGGCGCCTTCGTGCGGGAAGACTGACCCTTGATCGTCGACCACAGCTCGACCAGGTGGTTGAGGTCACCCGCGAGCTCGGCCTCGGTAGGCACCCTCGGCCGCCGTCCGGACGATGAGCCCGCCCTCGGAGAGCTCGAGCCCCTTGCAGATCTTCTTCAGGCGCTCGCGCTCGGCGTCCTCGAGTCGCCGCGAGACGCCGATGCCGTCGCCGAAGGGCGTGTAGACGAGGAAGCGGCCCGGCAGCGAGATCTCGGTCGTGAGCCGGGCGCCCTTCGTCCCCATCGGGTCCTTGACCGCCTGGACCAGGACTTCCTGGCCGCGCGAGATCAGCTCCTGGATCCGCTTGCCGTGCCGCTTGCCCTCCAGCTCCGGGACGACGATCTCGTCGACGTAGAGGAAGCCGTTTCGCTCGAGGCCGATGTCGACGAACGACGCCTCCATCCCGGGGAGGACGTTGTCGACGACGCCCTTGTAGATGTTGCCCGCGATCGAGCGGTGGGACGGCCGTCCGAGGTAGACCTCCACCACCTTCCCGTCCTCGAGGACGGCGACCGTCTGCTCGAGCACCTCGACCGAGACGAGGATCTCCTTCTTGACGTCGCGACCGGCGCCGCGCGCGGCTCCCGAGGCGCTCTTCCGGGCCGGGGGCCGCCGCGCCGGGGCACGCTTGCGCTGCCTGGCCGGCTTCTCCTTCTCGGTCTCCTTCTCCTTGGCGGCCTTCGGCGCCTTGACCGCCTTCGTCGCCTCGGCGGCCGCCGTCTCGGTCTTCTTCTTCCGGCCGCGGCCGCCGCGGGTGCCGCGGCGCCGGCGCGCCGGCTTCGGCTCAGCTCCCGCGGACGCCGCCTGCTCGGCGGGCTCCTCCGGTGCGGGAGCCGCGACGGCGGGGGCCTCGGGCGGCGCCTCCTCCTCGCGCTTCTTCCTGCGAAACCAGGACACGATAATTGACTCCTTTCGGGCGCACGCCGCGCTCGGCGCCCATCGGGCGCTCGTCGAGCCGCAGCGTGTCTGCCACAAATCTCATGTGATTGGGCGCCGGGAACTCGCGTGCCCACTGCGGGCTCGGTGCTCCCTGCGCATCTGACTAAGAGCCTAGCAGCCGCCTTTCACGCCGCGGCCGACCTGACCCCTGACCGCTTGCGCTCGACCGCGTTCAGGCGCTGGTTCAGCCGGGCCCAGGCCCAGGGCTCCACCTCGTCGTAGCGGCCCGTGGCGATCTCCGCCTGGGTCACCTCGAGATACTCGAACCAGGCATCGGCCTCCTCGATCATGAACGCCTCGGCCGTCTCCTCGATCTCCATGCGCGAGAAGGCTAGGACCAGGACCGGACGGACCTCCTGAGCCGCTCCGTGCCACCCGCCGCGAAGTACGCCGCCGCCGCCTCGCCGAGGGCGCGCGTGCCCACGTACGCCATGCCTCCCTTCACCGCCCAGCCGAACCCCGGGACGACGCCGAGGAGCTGGCGGGCGGCCGCGCGGAACCCGAACGCGGCGCCGATGAGAGGGACGATCTCGATCGCGCGCTCGAGGTCGATCGGCTCACCGTGGGCGGCCGCGATCTGGAGGACCATTCGGATCTGGTTCACGGTCAGCACCGGGAAGTCGGCGCCGGGGATGAAGATCGCGACCCCGAGGAAGGCGTTCTGCTGGGAGACCGACTTCACGATGCGCTCGACGACGGCCGGGCGGAGGGCCGGGAGCCGCGCCGCGAGCGCGTACGCCGACTCCTCGGCGCGCGCGGCGACCCGCTCGGCGATCTCCCCGATGGGGAGCGGCGCCTCCTCCGGAACCGAGAGGATGTCGGTGTCGAGCACGTAGGGGATGAACGGCGTGACGCCGAGCGGCGCGCCGACCACGACGCAGACGATCTCGACGCCCTTGCGTCCCGCGAGCCTCAGGGCCTTCTCGTCGTCCTCGGTCGCGCGCTCGCCCTCGATCGCGTAGACGACGACGCCCGCCCCCTCGAAGTCGTACGGCGACGGCGTCGACCCGGAGAGGTCGCGGATCGCCTCGGGGTCCCCTCCCGCGGCGAGGGCGTCGCGGACGGCCTGTGCGGTCCCGGGCGCGCCCGCGACGAGCAGCGGCCCCGCGCCGCCGGCTTTGCGCACCTCCTTCACGACCCCTAGGACCTTCCCGGGGCTGAGGGGGAGCTTCGCCACTAGTGCGCGTACCGTGCGGCCGCCTGCCGGCCGCGGACGTGGATCGCCTCGAGCAAGCCGACCATGATAAGCGTGGTCAGGAGCGAGCTGCCCCCGTACGAGACGAGCGGCAGCGGGATCCCGGTCACGGGCGCGATCCCGATCGTCATCCCGATGTTGATGAAGAGCTGGATGAGGAGCGCGACGACGATCGCCCCCGCCACGACCGCCGAGAACAGGTCGCGCGCGACGGCGATGATCTTGATGCCCCGCCAGACGATGATGCCGTAGAGCAAGAGCAGGATCGACGCCCCGAGGAAGCCGCGCACCTCGGCCAGCGAGGAGAAGATGAAGTCGGTCGAGTGCTCGGGGAGGTAGTTGAACTTCGTCTGCGTCGCATTGGCGACGCCCCGCCCGTCGAGCCCTCCCGCTCCGACCGCGGTCAGCGACTGCGTGACGTTGTACGTGGAGCCGCTCGGGTCGACGTCCGGGTTGACGAAGCCGATCAGGCGCTCGCGCTGGTAGGGCTCGAGGATGTCGACGCCGGCGGAGGGCAGGAACCAGAGCAGCGCCCCGGCGACGAGCGCCGCGATCACGGCGAGCACGGCGAGGTGGCGCCAGGGCGTGCCCCCGAAGAAGAGCGCCGCGGCGGCGACGGCCGCGTAGACGAGCGACGAGCCGAAGTCGGGCTCCTTGAAGACGAGCAGGACGAGCGGGACGGTGAGGCCCACCACGCCCAGCGTCGTCCGCCATTCGTCGATCCGGTGCCGCCGCTCGGCGACGAACCCGGCGAGGACGACCACGAGGACCACCTTCCCGAGCTCGGAGGGCTGGAAGTTGAAGAAGCCGATCTCGATCCAGCGCTTCGAGCCGCGCACCTCCTCGGCGAGGACGAACACGGCGACGAGCAGCACGACGGCGAGCGCGTAGAGCGGCACGCGGAGCCGCCGGTAGACCTCCGGGTCGACCGCGGTGACCACCGCGAGCAGGACGACTCCGACCGCGATGTACACGCCCTGGCGGAACACGTAGTAGTCGGGATCGCCGGGGACGTCCGAGCGCGTGACGGCCTCGAGCACCCACAGGCCGTACGCGATGAGCGCGCCGGTGGCGAGCAGGAGGAGGTAGTCGAGGTGGCGGAGGAAGGCGGCGAGCTCCCACGCGGCGGTCTGGGAGCGAGTCGGCTGAGCGGCGCGCGTCGCCATGGCTAGTCGCTCTCCTGAACGGTCGCGAGGTAGCTCCCCGGCTGGACCTGGAAGTACTTCTCGAACACCTTCAGCGCGACGGGGGCGGCGGACTCCCCGCCGTGCCCGCCGTTCTCGATCAGCGCGCAGACGGCGATCTCTGGGCTCCCGTACGGGCCGTACCCGCACCACCAGGCCTGGTCCCTCAGGCCGGTGAACCCGGGGAGCCGGACGAACTTCTCGGCCGTCCCCGTCTTGCCGGCGATGGGCACCGGGAAGCCGCCGAAGACGGCCTGCGAGGTGCCGTAGCTCGAGTGCGTCGCGTCGAAGAGCCCCTCCTGGACGACGCTGAGGGCGTAGGGGTCGATCCCCAGGTCGCGCGGCGGCTTGGGCGTATACGGACGGAGGACGACGGGAGGCTCGCCCTCGTTCCGCGGCTCCTCGACGGCCTTGACGAGGTGAGGCTCGACGAGCTTGCCGCCGTTGGCGATCATCGCGTACGCCCTCGTCATCTGGAGCGGCGTGACGAGGAGGTCGCCCTGGCCGATGGCGAGCTGGACGGAGTCGCCGCTCGTCCAGATCTTGTCGATCTCCGTCTTGAACGTCTTGCGGCGCCAGGCCGGCGTGGGCACGAGCCCGGTCTCCTCCGGGCCGACGTCGATGCCCGTCGTCCTGCCGAAGCCCATCGCCTTCGACCAGCGCTGGAGCGGCGAGTCGGGGCGCTCGTAGAAGCGCAGGCCGACGTCGTAGAAGTACGTGTCGCACGAGTTCGCCAGGGCGGTCGTCAGCGTCATCGGCTCGTTCCGGTACGGATCCCAGTTCATGAACACCTGGCGATCGACGACCTTCTTGCCCGTGCACTGGATGACCTCGTCGGGGCCGAGCAGGCCCGCCTGGAGGGCGGCGAGCGCCGTGAACGGCTTGAACGTCGATCCCGGCGGGTAGATGCCGGCGGTCGCGCGGTCGAGGGTCGGATAGTTCGCCTCCGGCTTGGCGAGCCGCTTCAGGTCGCGCTCCTCGACCGTCCCCACGTAGACGCTCGGGTCGAAGGTCGGGTTGGACGCGAGCGCGAGGATCTCCCCGGTCTTCACGTTCATCGCCACGAGCGCGCCGCCGTCGGCCGCCCATTCGCCCTGCTCGCGCGCCAGGCGGATGCCGTACGCGAGCGCGTCCTCGGCGGTGCGCTGGAGATCGGAGTCGATCGTCAGGCGGATGTTGTCGCCCGCCTCGGGCATCTGGCTGAACTCGCGCTGGCTCGTCACCCGCCCCATCGCGTCGACGTAGACCTGCCCGACGCCGGGGGCGCCGCGGAGGTACGAGTCGTAGGCGGCCTCGATGCCGGTCTGCCCGATCCGGTCCCCGGCCGCGTAGCCGTCGGCCTCCTTGCTCTTGAGCTGCTGGGCGGAGATCTCGCCCACGTAGCCGAGGATCTGCGCGCCGATCGTCCCCTGGTCGTAGTGGCGCAGGTACGTCTCGGTGATCTGGACGCCCGGGAACTCGCTCTGGTGCTCCATGAGGTACGCCGTCTTGAGCTCGCCGACGTCGGCCCGGATCGTGATCGGTGTCAGCGGGTCGTTCTCGAGCCCGCCGACCACCTTGGCGTGCACCTTCCTCGGCCGGACGCCGAGCAGGCGCGAGAGCCGGCGCAGGAGCGCGTCGCGTCGCGCCGCCGACACGTCCTCGAGCGCCGCCGGCCAGATCTGGACGAGCGTCCCGGGCATGTTCGAGACGAGGACGTCGCCGTCGCGGTCGACGATCGAGCCTCGCGGCGCCGCGAGCCTGAACGTCCGGATCTGGTTGTTCTTCGCGTCCTCGAGGTACTGCTCGCCGGAGATCACCTGGAGGGCCCAGAGGCGGAAGAACAACGCGCAGAAGATGACGATGGCGACGACGCCGAGGACGGCGATCCTGAGCGCCATCTGCGGCGTGAGGCGATACGGCTCCTCGACCCGCGGGTCGGGAGGCAGGAAGCCGGGAGCGCTAGACAACCGCGGTCACCTCCCGGCGGGCGCGCGGCGCGGGCGGGAAGAGGCGGGCGCAGAGCCGGTAGACAGGGTAGGCCAGGAGCAGGTTGAGCGCGAGCGAGGGCAGGAGGACGCCGAGGAACAGGTGCGACGCCGGGATCGTGAGCCCGAGCATGAAGTGGAGGACCGCCGAGCCCAGCGCGACCCCCGTCGTCGCCAGCCCGACGGCGATCAGGAGCGGGTGCGCAGACGTGCGGGTCGTCGCCTCCCCGAACCGTCCGATCGCGTAGCCCGTGATCGTCAGGAGGAGCGACGTGAGCCCGAAGGTGCCGAACGACGCCGTGTCGAGCACGAGGCCGACCCAGAAGCCGGCGACCGACCCGAGGACGGGCCCGCGCAGGAGGGCGACGGCGACGAGGGTCACGAGCACGAGGTCCGGGTGCCCCTCCCCCACCTCGATCCACTCGAGGATGGAGACCTGCACGAGCGCCGCGGCGAGGAGCAGGCCCCCCGCCTTGAGTACGTCGGTCCCCGTCAAGGCCGCGTCTTCTTCCCGCTCTGGGTGTTCTTCTGCGGCTTCGCGTTCTGCGGCGTCTTCGCGGCCGGCTTCGCCGCCCGCGGGATCTCCTTGAGGACGATCACCTCGGCCAGGGAGTCGAAGTCGACGAGCGGGGCGATCTGGATCCGCTTGTAGAGGTCGACGTCCTGCTGGCCGACCGACTCGACCACGCCGATCGGGATGCCGCGCGGGTAGAGGGACTCGAACCCCAGCGTCCGCCAGCCCGACGTGATGACGAGGTTGCCCTCGGCGACGAGCTCGTCCTTTGCCGACCCGGTCGAGGATCAGCGAGGAGGCGCTGGCCCCGTGGCGGACGATCCCGGCCGCGTTGCTCTCGAGCACGACGGCCGAGACGGCGCTCCGCTGGTCGGTGATGAGCGTGACCTTCGCGCCGTTCGACGTCACCTCGGTGACGCGGCCGACGAGCCCGTCCGCCGTGACCACGGGGGCGTTCTCGGCCACGCCCTGGTCGCGTCCGGCCGCGATCACGATCTCCTGCTGGTACGGGGTGGGCGGGCGGCCGACGACTCTCGCGACGATGCTCTCGTAGTCCGCCGGGAAGTCGGGACCGCCGATGTAGTCGAGCTCGGCGCGCAGGCGCTGGTTCTCGAGCTGGGCGGTCTGCTCGGCGATGAGCCGGTTGCGGGCCTCCTCCAGCTCCCGGCGAAGGTCGTCGTTCTCGGACTTCGCGTCGAGGAGGTCGGAGACGTAGGCCCAGCCGTCGCGGAAGGGGCGGGAGACCCGCTCGCCGGCGACCTCGAACGGCATGAGCACGGAGACGCCGATCTTCTGGGCGGCGTGGAGCGGCCCGTCGTTCGACTCGCGGAAGTAGACCGTGATCAGCCCGAGGGAGACGAGCACGAGCACGGCAGCGACGAGGCGCGCCCTGAAGGTGCGTCCCGATCGCGAGGAAGGGCCCTCACCGCGCCGGACGGGAGCGTCCAGCACCGGAAGCCGTGCTGTGCGTTGCCGAGGCACGGAACAGACCAGTGTAGTGAATCGCCCGGCGACCGACGGTCAGGAAGCGCCGTACGGTGCGGCCTTGCGGCCCAGCCCCGGCCGCTAGCGCCGGCGCCCGTTCCGCTGGCGCGCCTTCGCCGAGCGGTGGATGACCTCGAACTCCTCCAGGCTCCGGCCGGAGCCGACCGCGACGCACGTGAGGGGCGACTCGGCGAGCTGGACGGGCATCTGCGTCTCCTCGCGGAGCCGGTCGACGAGCCCGTTCAGGAGGGCGCCGCCCCCGGCGAGGACGATGCCCCTGTCCATGATGTCCGCCGCGAGCTCGGGGGGCGTCTTGTCGAGCGTCGACTTGATCGCGTCGATGATCTGGCCGACCGGCTCGTCGAGCGCCCGCCGCACCTCCTCGGACGTGATCACGACGGTCTTCGGGAGGCCGGTGAGCATGTCGCGGCCGCGAACCTCGGCCGACACCTCCTGCGGGAGCTCCCAGGCCGAGCCGACCTCGAGCTTGAGCTCCTCGGCCGTCTGCTGGCCGATGAGAAGCTTGTACTCCTTCTTGATGTGGCCCATGATCGCCTCGTCCATCTCGTCGCCGCCCACGCGGATGGACTGGGAGACGACGATGCCGCCGAGGGAGATGACTGCCACCTCGGTCGTCCCGCCGCCGATGTCGACGATCATGTTCCCCGTCGGCTCGGAGACGGGGAGGCCCGCGCCGATCGCGGCCGCCATCGGCTCCTCGATGAGGTAGGCCTGGCGCGCACCGGCGGAGAGCGTCGCCTCCTCGACGGCGCGCTTCTCGACGCCGGTGACCCCGCTGGGGACGCAGACGACGACGCGCGGGTGCGCGAAGCGGTTGTGGTGCACCTTCTGGATGAAGTGCCGGAGCATCTGCTCGGTGACGTCGAAGTCGGCGATGACGCCGTCTTTCAGCGGGCGGATGGCCGAGATCGTCCCCGGCGTCCGGCCGAGCATGCGCTTCGCCTCGACGCCGACCGCGTGCACCTCGCCGGTGCGCTGGTCGATGGCCACGACCGACGGCTCCGAGAGCACGATGCCGCGCCCGCGGACGTAGACGAGCGTGTTCGCCGTCCCCAGGTCGACGGCCATCTCGCGCCCGCCGAAGCCGCTCAGGTAGCCCCAGAAGCCCATGAATCCGCTGAGTGTAACGGCTTGCCTCCGCCGCCCACCGGAGACACGGCCCGGGTCTGACCCCGGCCGTGTCCAGGAAGGCGTACGAATCAGCGCGCGGACTGTGGATTCCGAAGCGGTGTCCACCGACGGCGTCTAGGTTCTGGGGATGGCACGCGGACCGCGTCTCGTGGAACCAGGCGGGGTCTATCACCTGACCGCGCGGGGGAACCGCAGGCAGGCGATCTTCCGAGACGATCACGATCGGCGGATCTTCCTCGCATTGCTGGACCGCGTCGTACGGACCCGCAGTTGGAGCTGCCTCGGCTACTGCCTGATGCCCAACCACTACCACCTGGTCGTCGAGACGCCCGACGCGGACATCTCCGCGGGCATGCAACGCCTGAACGGTGTCTACGCACAGGGGTTCAACCATCGACATGAGTTCGATGGGCACCTCTTCCAGGGGCGCTTTCACTCCGTCGCGGTCGAGAGCGATTGGCACCTGCTCGAGCTCTCGCGCTACGTCGCCTTGAACCCTGTGCGATCGGGGCTCTGCGCGCACCCCGACGAGTGGCTCTGGAGCAGTCACCGAGCCCTGATCGGGCGGGAGCTGGCGCCGGCCTTCGTCGCCACCGCCCGGATCCTGGCCTACTTCGGCGAACCCACCGCTGTTGCACGAAAGCGCTACGAGATGTTCGTGAACGACGCGCCGCTCCTTCCGCAGATGGCCCCCATTCCGGCCATGTCCGGGGTCTGACCCCGGACATGGCCGCTCTAACCGATGCCGTAGTCGCCCGGGAAGCGCGCGGCGAGGAGGCGGACGAGGAGGGCGGCCGGGAGGCCGACGACGTTCAGGTAGTCGCCCTCGACGCGCTCGACGAGCGATGCGCCGCGGCCCTGGATGGCGTACGCGCCCGCGCGGCCGCGCCACTCGCCGGCCGCGACGTAGGCGGCAACGTCCCGCGGCGTGAGCGCGCGAAAGCGGACGTGCGTCTCCTCGTGCTCGACGGCCTCCCACCCCGGAGCCAGGAGACAGAGGCCCGAGACGACCACGTGCGTCCGACCGCCGAGACCCTCGAGCATCGCCGCCGCCTCTGTCTCGCTCTCGGGCTTCCCGTACACGCGCTCGCCGAGCACCACGGCCGTGTCCACCCCCAGCACGGGCCGGTCGCCCGCCTCGGACGCGAGCGAGCGCGCCTTGCCCTCGGCGTGCACCCGCACGAGCTCGGTCGGCGAGAGCCCGCCGTCGTCACGCTCCTCGTAGCGGGGCGCCGCCACCTCGAACGGGATCCCGAGCTGCTCGAGGATCGCCCGCCGTTGCGGTGAGGTCGACGCGAGCAGGAGCGACGGGCCGGGGCTCACAGCTTGCGCGTGACCCAGATCTCCTCGGCCGGCCACCGGCGCGCCCACGCCGCGGAAACGAAGTCGTAGTGCGGATGGTCGCGGGCCTCGGCGGGCGCCTCGAGCTCGACGAGGCTCTCGACGGCGAGCCCGTTCTGGCGAAGGAGGCGGATCCACTCGCCGTGGGCGAGGTGGAACTCGACACTGTCGTCGTCTGCCCACTCGACGCGATACAGGCCGAACTGATCCCGCAGAAGCCGCTCGCCGACGAGCCCCTCGTCGGGCGCGCACAGGATCGAGAGGAGCGAGTTCGTGAGGAAGACGAGCCGGCCGCCCGGCCGGAGCAGCCGCGCAGCCTCCTGGACCCACCTTGCGGGGTCGCACCAGAGGCTCGCCCCGTACTCCGACACCGCGAGGTCGAAGGACTCGTCCGGAAGAGGCACCTCCTCGGCATTCGCCTCGATCAGCGGGAACTCCAGCCCGAACCGCTCCTGCATGGCGCGGGCGGTCTCGAGCTGGGCCGGCGTGACGTCCACGCCGACCGGCCGCGCGCCCCGGCGGGCGAGCCAGGCCGAGAAGTACGCGGTCCCGCACCCCAGCTCGACGACGTCGAGCCCACCGACCTCGCCGAGAACGCCGAGGTCTCGCTCCGGGACGCTGAAGACGCCCCACGTGATCTCCTCGGCCGCCCACTGCCTGGGCGCGTTCGCACCCGTGTACTGCTCGTTCTCCTGCGTCCAGCCCTCCCGGTTGCGCAGGACGTGCTCGGGAAGGTCAGACAAGCTCGCCGTCGCCGAACCAGAGCGCAACCTCGTGCGCAGCCGATTCGGGCGCGTCCGACCCGTGCACGAGGTTGTCCGGCATCGCGAGGGCGAAGTCGCCGCGGATCGTCCCCGGCGCGGCGTCGGCCGGGTTCGTCGCCCCGATCGTCGAGCGCACCACTGAGACGGCGGACTCGCCCTCGAGGACGAGCGCGAGCGTCGGCGTCGAGGTTATGAAGTCGACGAGCTCCCCGAAGAAGGGCTTCTCGCGGTGCTCGGCGTAGTGGCGCTCGGCCAGGTCGCGGTCGACCTGGACGAGCTTCGCAGCGCGGATCGTCAGCCCCCGGTCCTCGAAGCGCGCGAGGATCTGGCCGGCCAGCCGGCGCTGCATCGCGTCGGGCTTGATCAGGACGAGTGTGCGTTCCGCCATTCGGCCGTCCGTCGGCGCTCCTCCTCGTCGCGCTTGTACGAGCGCCAGAAGACCCAGCACACGACGCCGAGGACGATGAAGGGAACGATCATCCCGACGAGGGCCACGATCGACATCGCGAGAGACCCGTGGCCGTCGGGGACGAGCCCGTGCGCGAGGAGTGCCGCCATGCGCTCAGGTTAACGCGAAACCGGGGTCAGCCGGAGAGGTTTTCGACCGCGCGCGGGGACTCGACCGGCGTCTCGCAGAACGGGCAGATCTGCCAGAGAGGCTCGAGCGGCGCCTTGCAGCGGCGGCACGCCTCCTTGAGCTTCGTCGTGCAGACCGGGCAGGCGAGGTACCCCGGCTCGATCGCGGCCCGGCAGACCGGGCAGCGCTCGGTTCCTTCGAGGCCCTCCTCCATCGCCCGGATCTCGAGCTCACGCTCGCGGATCTCCTCCAGGTACTCGGGCGGGCGGAAGAGCATGTAGATGAGCGGGCCGAGGAACGGCGGGAAGATGCCCAGCGCCACTGCCATGGCGAGGAGCCACGGATCCTCGATGCGGCGCCGCGCGTCCTTGTAGACCCAGTAGGCCGACGCGAGCCAGAAGACGACGAGGAAGAAGAGGGTCACGTTGCGGATGACCATCCACTCCTCGGACTTGAAGAAGTCGCTGGCGAAGTCGAGCGGGTCGCCGCCGTCGTCGGCCGTCGTCGTCGTCTGCGCGATGAGGATGGACGTGAGGGTCATAGGAGCAGTTTCCCGACGAACCACCCGGCTGCGAACGCGATCGCAACGATCGCGCAAAGCACGACCGCCGCGAGCACGAAGTAGCTCAAGCGCTCGCCGACGCTTGCCATGGTAGACACGACTGCCGGACGGAGGCCAGGTCGGCGAGAAGGTAGAGCGATCCCGTGACGAGCACGGCACCGTCGTCGCCGGCCAGGTCGCGCGCGCGCGCGCGGGCCTCCGCGGGCCCGGGGACGACCTCGACGTGGGCGAAGAACCTCCGCGCGAGGGTCGCGAGCGCGTCCGCCGCGAGTGCGCGAGGGCTCGAAGAGGTGGTCGCGACGAGGCGCGGCCCGAGCACCGAGAGCGCCGCCAGCATCGCCGCCGCGTCCTTGTCGTCCAGGATCGAGACGACGAGGACCCACTCCGCGGCGGGGAGCCGCGCGAGCAGGTAGCCGACTCCGGCGAGGTTGTGCGCGCCGTCCCAGACCTCGAGCGGCTTCTCCCCCACGCGCTCGAGCCGGCCCGGCGACGCTGACGTCCCGGAGCGGAGCCGGATCGACGGTGCGGCCGAGGAACGTCTCGGCGGCAGCGTGCGCGAGCCCGGCGCTCGAGCCCGAGACCACCGTGACTCCGCCCGCCCCCGCCTCCCGCGCGGCAGCGTCCCACTCTGCCTCGCCGAGGACGACGAGGGCGCCGGGCTGGACGACGGCCAGCTTCTCGGCCGCGATCGCCTCCCGCGTCGGGCCGAGCACCTCGGTGTGCTCGAGGGCGACGTTGGTGAGGACGACGACCGGGGCGCGGAGGACGTTCGTCGCATCGTGCCTGCCTCCCAGGCCCGCCTCGACGACGGCGACGTCCACTCCTGCCCGGGAGAACTCGGCGAGCGCGGCCGCCGTAAGAGCCTCGAACTGGGTCGCGCCGACCGCCTCGGCATCCACACGGATACGTGCGAGCGGGGCCTCGAGGTCCACCTCGCTCCCGTCGACGCGGACCCGCTCGGCCCAGGAGGTGACGTGCGGCGACGTGTAGGTCCCGACTCGGAGGCCCTCGGCCAGGAGCAGCGCCTCGACCAGGCGGGCCGTCGTCGTCTTCCCGTTGGTGCCGACCACGTGCACGGCGGGGAACCCCGACTGCGGCTCGCCGAGCCGCGCGAGCAGGCGCCGCATGCGCTCGAGCCCGAACTCCTCGGGCCACGGGCTCAGCCCTTCGAGCCAGGCGAGGGCGCTACCCGCCGAGCGCATCGAGCTGGCGCCGGTAGCGCTCGAGCTTCTCACGCTCGCCGTCGACCACCTCGGCCGGGGCGTTGGCGACGAAGCCCTCGTTCCCGAGCATCGACTCGGAGCGCGCGATCTCCTTGCCGAGGCGCGCGATCTCGTCCGCCGCGTTCCCGTTTGCCTGGACGCGCTCCGGGCGCACGACCGCGTCGAAGACGCGCTTCTCCTCCCCGTCGAGCCCGATGAGCACCGCGCTCCGGCGGAAGATCTCGGCGGCGTCGCGGACCCGCTCGAGCACGTCGGCGTCGGCGGCGAACCGGTCGTCCGGCTCCGGCCAGGGAGCGACGATGAGCCTCGTCTCGCGAGCGGGGAGCGCCGTCCAGATCTCCTCCGTCACGTGCGGCATCATCGGGTGGAGCAGGAGCAACAGGCGCTCGAGCGCGGCGAGCGCGGTCGCCGCCGCCTCGGCGTCGCGGTCGTAGAGGCGCTGCTTGCTGGCCTCGGCGTACCAGTCGCAGAAGTCGTCGAACGTCAGCCGGTAGAGGGCGTTCACGGCGGTCGCGAAGTCGAAGCGCGCCCAGGCGTCCTCGACCTCGGCCCGCGCCGCGTCGAGCCGCGCGAGGATCCAGCGCTCCTCGACGGTCTGCGGCCGGACGTCCGGTCGGGCCCCCTCCGCGTTGGCAAGGATCAGGCGCGCGACGTTCCAGAGCTTGATCGCGAGCTTGCGCCCCTCCTCGATCATGCCGACGGAGAAGCGGACGTCCTGCGTCGAGCTCATCTTCAAGAGGCCATAGCGGGTGGCGTCGGCGCCGTGCGCGGCGATCAGGTCGAGCGGGTCGATGCCCGTCCCGAGGCTCTTCGACATCCGGCGCCCGTCGGTCGCGAGCACGGTCGAATGGACGATGACGTCGGTGAAGGGGACCTCGCCGATGAGCTCGAGCCCCGACCAGATCATCCGGTTCTCCCAGAGGCGGATGATCTCGCGGGCCGTCGAGTTCACGTTGCCGGGGTAGTAGCGCCGCAGGTCCTCGGTGTCCTCCGGCCAGCCGAGGGTGGCGAACGGCCAGAGCGCCGACGAGAACCACGTGTCCAGGACGTCCGGGTCGCGCTCGAGCTCGGCCGATCCGCACTCCGCACACGCGTCCGGCGGCGGCCACGCCGAGGTCGCGTGGCCGTCGGGGCAGTACCAGACGGGGAGCTGGTGGCCCCACCAGAGCTGGCGCGACACGTTCCAGTCGGGGATGTCCTCGAGGGAGCGGATGGCGAACTGGTGCTGGGACTCGGGGTGGTAGCGCACGCGCCGCTCGCGGAGCGCCACGAGCGCGGGCTTGCGCGGCTCCTCCATGGCGCACCACCACTGGAGCGAGACCAGCGGCTCGATGCGGGAGTGGCACCGCTCGCAGGTGCCGACGTTGTGACGGTAGGGCTCCTGCGTCTCGAGCTGCTCGTGCTGCAGGAGCCACGCGACGATCTTCCCGTCCGCCTCCTCCTGCGTCAGGCCCGCGAGGTCGCCGGCCTCGTCGTTCATGCGGCCGTCCGGCCCGATGACGGTGATCTCGGGGAGGCCGTGCTTGCGACCGATCTCGAAGTCGACCGGGTCGTGGCCCGGCGTGACCTTGAGGGCGCCGGTGCCGAACCCCGGATCGACGAGCTCGTCGGCGATGACGGGGACGCGCCGCTCGACGTACGGCACGATGACCTCCCTGCCGACGACGTCGCGATACCGCTCGTCCTCCGGATGGACCGCGACCGCGACGTCGGCGAGCATCGTCGCGGGCCGGACGGTCGCGATCGTGATCCAGCCCGAGCCGTCGACGAAGGGATAGCGGGCGTGCGTCAGCGTGTCGTCCATCGTCTCGTGGACGACCTCGAGGTCGGAGATGGCGGTCTCGTGGAAGGGGCACCAGTTGACGATCCGGTTGGCCCGGTAGATCCAGCCGCGGTCCCAGAGGTGGACGAAGAAGCGCATGACCGCCTCGATGTAGCCGTCGTCCATCGTGAACCGCTCGCGGTCGTAGTCGAGCGAGGCCCCGAGCCGGCGGTACTGGCCCATGATCGTCCGCCCCGTCTCCTCGAGGTGGCGCCACACCCGCTCGACGAAGGCATCGCGGCCGATCTCCTTCCGCGACGTGCCCTCGCGCACGAGCTGCTTCTCCATGACGTTCTGCGTCGAGATGCCGGCGTGGTCGTAGCCCGGCTGCCAGAGCGTGTCGAAGCCGCGCATCCGGTGCCAGCGGACGAGCACGTCCTGGAGCGAGCCGTTGAGCGCGTGGCCCATGTGGAGCGCCCCGGTGACGTTCGGCGGGGGCACGGCGATGACGAACGTCTCGTCGCGGCGCGCGCCCGCGCCCGCCCGGTAGAGGCCCTCCTCCTCCCAGGTGCGCTGCCAGCGCTCCTCGAGCGCCTCCGGCCGGTACCTCGCCTCCATGGAGGCTGATTCTACGGAGGCGCTCCCGCCGGTCTTCGCCTCCACCCACGCCGTCGGGCACACTTCACTCATGGAGGTCGAGCGGACACCGTGAGCCAGGTCGTCGACGATCCGGTCGAGGCCGGCCGCGAGGCCCTGAGAAGGCGCCGCTGGTCCGAGGGCTACGAGCTCCTCAAGTCGGCCGACGAAGCTCAATCGCTTGGACCCGAGGACCTGCTCATGCTCGCCCAGGCCACCATGTGGAGCGGCCGCATGGACGAGAGCGCAGCCTTTCTCGAGCGCGCGTATCGAGGCTACCTCGACGCCGGCAACAAGCTGCGCGCGGCGTTCGTCGCGACCTGGATCGCGCACGACACGAAGAACAATCTCCAGCCCTCGGTCGCCAACGGCTGGATGAGCCGGGCGAAGCGGCTCCTCGACGAGGAGGAAGAGGCGCCGGAGCACGGGTACTACGCTCTCCAGAAGGCGCTCTTCGCGCTCAGCGAGGGCGACTCGGCCGAAGCCCTGCAGCTCGGCAAGCAGGCGGAGGAGCTGGGCCGTCGGTTCGGCGACCGCAACCTCGAGATCAGGGGAATGCAGCGGCAGGGAACGGTCCTCATCGAGCAGGGAGAGGTGGCGGAGGGAAAGCTGCTACTCGACGAGGCGAGCACGGCCGCTCTCGCGGGAGAGCTGGACCCGTACTCGACCCTGGTCATCTACTGCAACACGATCGGCGCCTGCCGCGACGTCGCCGACTTCGAGAGCGCCGGCGAGTGGGCCGACCGGGCGAGCGACTTCTGCGACGCAAACGCGCTCACCGCCTTCCCGGGCATGTGCCGCGTCAACCACGCGGAAGTGATGAAGTTCAAGGGGCGACTGACCGAGGCCCAGGAGCTCGCCGGCCAGGCGGGGGAGGAGCTACGAGTCTGGAACCCGCGAGTCGCCGGAGCCGCTTTCTACGAGCTGGGCGAGGTGAGGCTCCGGCTCGGGGAGCTGGCGCAGGCCGAGCAGGCCTTCCGCGAGGCCGACGAGTTCGGGCGAACTCCCGAGCCGGGCCTCTCGCTCCTTCGTCTGGTGCAGGGGAACGCGAGAGGGGCGCTCGCCTCGATCAGGCGAGCGGTCGGCGACGAGTCCCTCGCGCTCCCCGGCCAGGCTCGCCTGCTACCTGCCGCCGTCGAGATCTCGGTCGCGGCCGGCGAAGCCGACGAGGCCGCCGGCTACGCGGAGCGGCTCGGCGCGATCGCCGCGACGTACGAGACGTCGGCACTGAACGCTGAGGCGGCATACGCACGCGGGCAGGTGCTGCTCGCTCAGGGCGATCCGGACGCGGCCTACCACGCCTTCCGGCTAGCCCGCACGACCTGGGAGTCGACGGCCGCGACGTACGACGTCGCACGCGCGCGCGAGCAGATCGGCCGTGCGCTCCGCGCGAGCGGCGACGAGGAGGCTGCCATCTGGGAGTTCCACGCCGCCGCCGCCCGCTTCGAGCGCCTCGGCGCCGTCCGCGACGCCGAGCGCGTGGCCGAGCTCCTCATGCGCGACATGACGACCGAGGTGATGAAGACCTTCCTCTTCACCGACATCGTCGGCTCGACGGAGCTCGCGAGCGCCGTCAAGTCGGACCGGCATTGGGGGAACCTCCTCCGCCGCCACGACGACACCCTGCGGGCGATCTTCGCCGACTACCAGGGGCAGATCGTCGACCACACCGGCGACGGCTTCTTCGTCGCGTTCGAGGACGCGGCGAACGCGGTCGGCGCCGCGATCGCCGTCCAGCGGGCCGTCGACAATGAGTTCGAGTTCGACCTTCGCATCGGCGTGCACACGGACGGGGCCCTCCAGACGAAGGAGAACTACCACGGGAAGGGCGTCCACGCCGCCGCCCGGATCGGTGCCGCCGCCGGCGGCCGTGAGATCCTCGCGAGCCGGGCGACCATGGCCCTCGCGCCGCAGTTCGCGATCGCCGACGATCGCGAGATCGCCCTCAAGGGGCTCAAGGAGCCCCTGGCCGTGTGCTCGGTCGAGTGGGAGCGCGACTAGCCGGAATCCGGGCTAGGCCGACTCTTCCTCGGGCTCGTCGACCGCGAGCGCCCGCCCGCCGCTCGTGACGAGCGTCGGGCGCAGGTCGCGCTCGATCGTCTCCTTCGTGATCACGCACTTGGAGACGTCCTTGCGCGAGGGGAGCTCGAACATGACGTCGAGGAGGGCCTGCTCGATGATCGAGCGGAGGCCGCGGGCGCCCGTCTCGCGCTCGAGCGCCTTGTCGGAGATCTCCCAGAGGGAGTCCTCGGTGAAGACGAGCTCGACGTCGTCGTAGGAGAAGAAGCGCTGGTACTGCTTGACGAGCGCGTTCTTCGGCTCGAGGAGGATCTGGACGAGGTCCTCGCGCGTGAGCTGGTGCACCGCCGAGACGACCGGCAGGCGGCCGATGAACTCGGGGATGAGCCCGTAGGAGAGCAGGTCCTCGGGCATCACGGACGAGAGGAGCTCGCTCGCCTCGATCGACCGGCGCGACTTGATGTCGGCGCCGAAGCCGACCTGGTTCTTGCCGATCCGCTTCCCGATGATCTTCTCGAGCCCGGCGAACGCGCCGCCGCAGATGAAGAGGACGTTCGTCGTGTCGATCGAGAGGAACTCCTGGTGCGGGTGCTTGCGGCCGCCCTGCGGGGGCACGCTGGCCACCGTCCCCTCGAGGATCTTGAGGAGCGCCTGCTGGACGCCCTCGCCGGAGACGTCGCGCGTGATCGACGGGTTGTCCGCCTTGCGCGCGATCTTGTCCACCTCGTCGATGTAGATGATCCCGGTCTCGGCCTTCTTCACGTCGAAGTCCGCGGCCTGGATCAGCTTGAGGAGGATGTTCTCGACGTCCTCGCCGACGTAGCCGGCCTCGGTGAGGGCCGTCGCGTCGGCGATGGCGAAGGGCACGTTGAGGATCCGCGCGAGCGTCTGCGCGAGGAGCGTCTTCCCGCAGCCGGTCGGGCCGAGCAGGAGGATGTTCGACTTCGAGAGCTCGACGTCGTCGTCGTCCGCCGCCATCTGCACGCGCTTGTAGTGGTTGTAGACGGCGACCGAGAGCGTCCGCTTGGCCTCCTCCTGGCCGACGACGTAGTCGTTCAGGATCGAGTAGATCTCCTTCGGCCGCGGGAGGTTGTCGAGGTCGAGCTGGGCCGGGGAGGTCAGCTCCTCGTCGATGATCTCGTTGCAGAGATCGATGCACTCGTCGCAGATGTAGACGCCCGGCCCGGCGATGAGCTTCTTCACCTGCCGCTGGCTCTTCCCGCAGAAGCTGCAGAGAAGCTGCTCGTTACCGTCGGTCGCGCGGGCCACGTCTCTTTCCTTTTACCTTGAAATCGCTCGTCTGACTAGGAGGCAGCCGCCACCGCGGGGGTCCCGCGGTGGGAGATGACCGTGTCGATGATGCCGTAGTCGAGGGCTTCCTGCGCCGTCATGAAGTAGTCGCGCTCCATGTCCTTGCCCACCTTCTCGAGCGGTTGCTTCGTGTGCCGGGCGATGATCTCCTCGAGCAGGCGCTTCATGTTCAGGGTCTCGCGCGCCTGGATCTCGATGTCGGTCGCCTGGCCCTGGAAGCCGGCCGAGACCTGGTGGATGAGGACCTTCGAGTGCGGCGTGGCCATGCGCTTTCCGTTCGTACCGCCGGCCAGGAGCAGCGCGCCCATGGACATGGCGATCCCGACGCAGATCGTCTGCACGTCGGGCTTGATGTACTGCATCGTGTCGTAGATGGCCATGCCGGCGTAGACCGAGCCGCCCGGCGAGTTGATGTACACGGAGATGTCCTTGTCGGGGTCCTCGGACTCGAGGTGGATGAGCTGCGCCACGATCAGGTTGGCGATCTGGTCGTCCACCGGCGTGCCGAGAAAGATGATGCGTTCGTTCAGCAGCCGTGAGTAGATGTCGAAAGCGCGCTCGCCTCTCGACGTCTGCTCGACGACCATTGGGATCAACGGGCTCATGTGCCTCCCTCGCTTCCTGGCGTCCATATCTTCATCCCGGTAGGGGCTTTCTCCTTCTCGGGTGTCCAGAGCTGCTCGCGGGCCCGGGCCACCTCGACGGGTATGCGCTTGACCCCCGACACGATCTCATCCAGCGCCTTGCGCATGCGTAGGTCCTCGCGGAGCTGCTCGAAGCCGGAGTTCTCGCGCACGGCCGCGAGCACCTCGTCGGGAGGCTCTCCCGCCTCCTCGGCCTGCTCGCGCACGAGCGCCTCGATCTCGTCGTCGCCGACCTCGATGCCGAGCTGGTCGGCGACCGCGTCGAGGACGAGCTCGCGCTTCAGCGACTGCTCGGCCTCGCCCCGCAGCAGCGCGACCACCTGCTCCTGCGACTGGCCGGTCATGGCCAGGTAGGTCTCGAGGCTCATCCCGCGCCGCTCGATCGAGCGGACGAAGCCCGTGGCGAGCTCACCGACCCGACGTTCGACGAGCGGCTCGAGCGAGTCGAACGTCGACGCGGCGACGAGGGCGTCGACGGCGTCCTGCCGGAGGCGGCCGTCGATCTCGGCCTCGAGCTGCTCGCCCAGGCGCGCCTCGATGTCGGCGCGGAGGTCGTCCAGCGTGTCGAACTCGGTGGCCGCGCGGGCAAGGTCGTCGTCGAGCGGCGGCAGGACCTTCTCCTTGATCTCCTTCACCGTCACGTCGACCTTCGCCCTGCGGTCGTCCACGAGCTCGAACTCCACCTCCTTCGTCTCCCCGGCGGACATCCCGACGAGTGCGGCCTCGATCTCGTCGACGAGCGTCTGCGTCCCGACGTGGACGACGTAGTCGCGCTGCGTCGTCGAGAGCTCGTCGCCCGTCAGGTCGATGACCGCCACGTCGCCGGGCTGGACGGGACGGTGTCGTCGAAGCGCGCCGGCGCCTCGTAGACGACCGACGAGCTCCGCATGACGAAGTCCTTGCCGACCGCCTCGCGCCGGAGCAGGCCGAGGTGCCGCTCGTACTCCACGCGCGCGAGGTCGAAGTAGGGGAGATACCGGCCGTAGTAGACGATTCCCTGGGCGTCGGTATCGGAGAAGCCGACGCGGGTGAACGCCGAGAACTTGAAGGGCGGCTTCCGGTCGTTGGGCTGTCCGAGCTGGACGGTCATCGCCCGCCAATCCTAGCCTTGTCGCGGTTGCGTTTTTCCTGCAATCGTGGCAATCTGCCTGCCTTCAACCCGGGGATCCTTTGAAGAGGGGGAGTCTATGAAACGCCTAGTTCTGGGCTTCGCCCTGGCCTCCGCGCTGCTCGTATTCGGGCCGTCGGTGGCAGGGGCCAAGCAGTCCAATTCGCTCTCGCTCGACATGTATCGGGCGATCGTCACGCAGGCCGAGTATGCGGACCTGTCTGGCAAGGGCTACGACATTGCCGCGGCCGACGTACGCGGCGGCGGGAAGGTCGAGCTCCAGATCGTGCTCGACACGAGTCAGCTCTCCGCGCTGCGGAAGCAAGGCCTCGACGTCAAGGTGCTCAAGAACGAGTTCGGCGTCAGCGCGCAGCAGTTGCGGCCGTCCAGGCCGTCGGCGGCTTCAACGTGTGTCGCGGTCCTGGGACGAGCCGGGCGGCATCCGCGACGAGCTCTACGCGCTCGCCCGCGGACAACCCGCAGCTCGTCAAGCTCGAGGTCCTCGGGAAGACGATACCAGGGCCGTGAGCTGATCGCGCTGAAGGTCACCGCAGGACGCCCGCAAGGAAAAGGACGGAACGCGGCCGGCGGTGCTGTACTCGTCGAACCAGCACGCCCGCGAGTGGATCAGCCTCGAGGTGAACCGCCGCCTGCTGCACCACTTCGTCGACGGCTGCACGGCCGAGCGACAAGGCGATCACGGAAGCTGCTCAAGAGCACCGAGCTGTGGTTCGTCATCTCCGCGAACCCCGACGGCTACCAGTACACCTTCGATCGACGACCGCCTCTGGCGCAAGAACCTGCGCGACAACGACAGCGACGGCAGATCACGGTCGCCGACGGCGTCGACCCGAACCGCAACTCCCCGAGCACTGGGGCTACGACGACGAGGGCTCGTCGAACGATCCCGTCGGACGAGACCTACCGCGGTCCGTCGGCGGGCTCGGAGCCCGAGACGCAGGCGATGCAGGGCGTCTGATCCAGCCGCATCCGCCGAAGTTCCAGTCGAACCTGCACTCGTTCGGCGAATGGCTGCTCTACCCGCAGGGCTGGCAGATCGGCACGCTCGATGCGGACGATCCGATCTACGTCGCCGTCAGCGGCACCGGACGCGAACCCGGCGATCCCGGGCTTCAACCCCGGGCAATCGGCGGACACCCTCTACGTGACGAACGGCGAGACGACCGACTATCGCGCGACGACGAGCGCGGGACGTCGCGATCACGCCCGAGCTCGGCGAGGGTGAACCCGGCTGCCGGGTTCGTCTTCCCCGACGACGAGGGGCTGGTCCAGGCCGAGTTCGAGCGGACCCTTCCGTTCCACCTCGCGCTGGCCAAGTCGGCGGTCCGACCCGACGATCCGGACTCGCCCGTCGGGCATCGACGCTGAAGCCGTTCTACCTCGACCAGGACGAGATCGACCCGCAGAACGGGCGCAGTCGGCTTCGACTTCAAGTTCGACGCTCTCCTACGGCGACCCGCAGGAGGTGCGGGTCCTGGCCAAGAAGACGTCTCGGAGCCGTCAAGGTCCGGTACCCGATCAACGGCGGCCAGGTCCGAGAGCGGCCACGCCAGCGAGTGGACGGGCGGCGAGCGCTACGGCCCCGGCAACGGCAACTACTACCACGTGTCGCCGGCACGGTCAGCGGGCACCAACCCGGGCGACTCGGTCCGGGTGTGGTTCGAGGGCAAAGAGGCCAAGCGAGTCCGAGCGACTCGTTCACGTACAGGCGGCCTCGACGTCGATAGCGCGGGCTGGTCCTCTCGCGGCCGAGGACTACACCGGCGCCTCGCCCGCGCAAGCGCGGCGTCACGGCGCCGCAGCTACCTGTCGTTCTACACGGACGCGCTGACCGCGAACGGCGTCGCCTACGACGTCTACGACGTCGACGCCAACGGGCGCACCGCGCCCGACAATCTCGGCGTCCTCAGCCACTACGACGCCGTCGTCTGGTACACGGGCGACGACGTCGTCACGCGCGAGCCCGGCGGGGGGCCGGCAACGCGTCGCGGCTCGCGATGCAGGAGATCCTCGAGCGTGCGCGACTACTGAACGAGGGCGGCGCGTCCTGTACACGGGCCAGTCCGCCGGGCATCAGTACTCGACCAATACCAGGCTCAGCTGTACGACCCGACCGCAGCGAACGCACAGTGCGCGGCACTGCCGCCGACCACCGATCTGCGGCGCTGCCTCGTTGCGCACGGGTCGGGCGATCTGCAGGGTGACGTGCTCGAGTACTGGTTCGGCGGCTTCCTGCTCAACAACGCCGCCGGGCTCGGCGAGGACAACATCTTCAACGTCCTCGGCACCGACACGCCGTTCGACTCGCTGGACGCTCATGTTCAACGGGGCGGACAGCGCGCAGAACGGCAACAACGCGAACTCGTTCATCGCGACGAGCGGCATCCTGCCGCCCGACGAGTTCCCGCAGTTCGAGAGCTGGGCGTCGTCGCGCTACGACCGCCCCGGCGGGCCGTTCGACCCGCACACGGGCGAACTCGTACGCGTACTCCCAGATCGCGGACGTGTCGTTCAAGACCATCTTCCGCGCAACGGTCCCCGTCCCCGGCGGAGGCGGCAACCTGACGTTCTGGACGTCGTACAACACCGAGGCCGATTGGGACTTCTCTTCGTCGAGGCGGCACCCGCCGGCACGGACAATTGGACGACGCTCCCGGACGCGATGGGCCACACGTCGCCGAGCACCGGACAGAGCTGCCCGTCCGGCTGGTTCGAGCTGCATCCGTGGCTCGAGCGGTACCAGACCGTCGTCAGCGATACCTGAGCGCTCCGACCGGCACGTCAGGGGCGTGGAACGCGGCTTCCGGTGACTCGGGCGGCTGGCAGCAGTGGAGCGTCAACCTGGGCGCCTACGCGGGCGGGCAGGTCGACATCCGCATCTCCTATGCGAGCGACTGGGCGACGCAGGGCCTCGGCGTCTTCGTGGACGACGTGACCCTTCCCGACGGCTCGACGACCTCCTTCGAGGGCGCCGACACCGGCGGCTGGGTCGTTTCCGGACCTCCGCCCGGCAGCGCGCCGAACGTGAACAACTTCGTGTTCACGACGGCAACCGGGTTCCCGGAGGGCGCTTCGATCACGACCGAGGACTCGCTGCTCCTCGGCTTCGGGCTCGAGGCCGTTACCGGCGCAGCCAACCGCGCGGAGGTCATGGGCCGCGCGATGGACTACTTCCTGAACAACCCGTAACGGCGCGTTCAGCAAGTTGCACGAGGGCGGGGCTTCGGCCCCGCCCTCTCCGTTCCGGAAGGGCTAGCCGGAGAAGACGGCGAGGGCCTCGTCCCGCTTGCGCGCCATGAGCTGCGGGTCGAGTGCCTCGAGATTCAAGCGGAGGAGCGGCTCCGTGTTCGACGGGCGCACGTTCATGTGCCAGTCGGAGGCGGTGACGGAGATGCCGTCGAGATGCGAGATCTCGCCCTGGTCCGCGAAGTGCTCCTTCACCTTCTGGAGCGCGAGCGCGACGTCGTCGACGACGGTGTTGATCTCGCCCGTGAGGAAGTACCGCTCGCGGAACGCCGTCAGGAGGTCGGAGAGCTTCGTGTCGGCCTTCGAGACGAGCTCGAGCACGAGCAGCGCCGGGATCGTCCCCGAGTCGGCTTGGTAGAAGTCGCGGGAGTAGTAGTGGCCGGAGACCTCGCCGGCGAAGACGGCGTCGATCTCGCGCATCCGCTGCTTGATGAACGCATGGCCGACGCGGTTCGGGACAGCAGTTCCGCCGAGGCGCTCGACCGTGTCGCGCACAGCCCAGCTCGCGCGGA
>CAWGSF010000004.1:0-16267 GCA_963825255.1 uncultured Actinomycetes bacterium
CGCGAAGCCAGTCGGCCCGGGCGGCCTGCCGCTCCCCCGCACGGACAACAGCGTCACGTGGGCGATCACCGACGACAACCCCAGGATCAAGGACGGCCTCCAGCCGGAGAAGGGCGCAACCCTCAAGATCTTCAACTACCCGGACTACATCTGGCCCCGGCTGCTGCGGCGTTTCGAGGATCGCTACGACTGCACTGTCGCGCCGGTGGCGACGTACAACTCGTCCGACGAGGCCATCGCCAAGCTCCAGTCAGGGGTCGTCGAGTACGACGTGATCATGGGCCTGTCCGGCGCGAACATCGTCAACCTCATGGCGCTGCAGCTCCTCCAGCCGCTCAACCACACCTACCTGCCGAACCTCGCGAAGAACATCTGGCCGCAGCTGGCCGACCCGTTCTACGACCTCGGATCGCACTACACGGTCCCCTACGTCACCTGGTCGGACGGGATCGGCTGGCGGAACGACAAGATCTCGGTGGACATCCCGGGGCTGGACGTGCCCTGGGACATCTTCTGGCACTCCGAGGAGTGGAAAGGAAAGGTCGGCCTCCTCGACGACAAGCGGGACGGACTCTCCATGCCGATGCAGCGAGACGCGCTGGCCGAGGGTCGAGTCGCCGACCTGAACACCGAGGACCCGGAGATCGTCGCCAAGGCCGGCAAGGATCTCGAGCAGCTCACGGACATCTGCAACATCAAGGTGACGATCACCGACTACCAGACGCTGCCCGAGGGGACCATGTACCTGCATCACTCGTGGTCAGGAGACTTGATCGCCGGCGTCGTCGTCCCGTACCTCCCGCCCGGCACCCCTCCTGACGTCCTCTCGTACTGGTGGCCCGGAGCCAATGGCGTCGTGCAGAACGACTTCATCTGCATCGCCAGGGGCGCCGAGAGCCCGGTCCTCGCGCACCTCTTCCTGGACTACATGCTCGACGAGACGGTCGCCTACGAGAACTTCATCAACTGGAACGGCTACCTGCCGCCACAGAACGCCATCGACGCCGAGGCGCTCCTCAGTGAAGGCCTGATCCCGGAGACGCTCACGCCAGCGGTCGTTCGCCCTGACGAGTTTCTCGCGAACCAGCAGCTGCTCCAGCTGACGGTCGAGGGCGAGCGGGCGTGGGACGAGGCCTGGTCGCAGTTCAGGGCGGGCTAGCGGACGATGGAGTCCCGGTGGACATGGCGATTCCTCGCGCTTCCCGGAGTCGCCTGGCTCTCACTCTTCTTCCTCGTCTCCTTCTACGCGGTCGTCTGCGTCGCCTTCGGCAACACCAACACGCTCAGCGAGCCGGTGCCGATCTGGAACCCGCTCGACTGGAACGTCGGCTACGTCCTCGAGGTGCTCGACAACATCCGCGACGGCGGCCAGTACCTCACGCTCTTCGTGCGGACGTTCGTCTTCGTGGCAATCGCCATCGGCCTGGCCCTCCTCGTCGGTTATCCAGTCGCGTACTACGCCGCGCGACATGCGGGCAAGTGGCGCGGGCTGATCCTCCTCCTGCTCGTGCTCCCGTGGTGGATCAACTACCTGATGCGGATGCTCGCGTGGATCAACCTGCTCTCGCCGGAGGGCTGGGGCACGCAGGTACTCCACTGGACATCGGTCGACCGGCTGTTCATCTCGCTCGGGCTCCTCGAGAACGAGGGCGGCTGGCTCGAGGGGCGGCCGCTGACCGTCATCATCGCGCTCGTCTACGGCTACATCCCGTTCCTCATCCTGCCGCTCTACGCCGCTCTCGACCGCATCGACCAGCGGCAGATCGAGGCTGCGCGTGACCTCGGCGGCAGCCCGTTCTCGGCGTTCAGGCGCGTGACGCTCCCGCTCTCGATGCCGGGGATCCTTGCCGGCGTCGTGCTCATCGCCCTGCCGATGTTCGGCGACTACTACACGCCCGACCTCGTCTCCGCCTCGCCCGAGACATCCATGATCGGGAACCAGATCGACCAGTACACCCGACAGGGATCGCAGAAGACGGTCGGGGCCGTGCTCACGGTCGTCCTCGCCGCGCTCCTGCTCGTCCTGATGCTCTACTACCTGCGCGCCACCCGGCGCGCCGGAGAGGCGGCGAGACCAGAGTGAACTGGCTCCGGAACCCCTGGGGGCAGCCGCGCTTTCTCCCGGTCATGACCGGGCTCTACATCCTCTGGTCGATCCTCCCCGTGGCGATCGCTGTGCTCTTCGCGTTCAACGACGGCCGATCGCGCACGACCTGGCAAGGCTTCTCGACCCGCTGGTTCAGCGGCGACGCCGGAAGCGTCAGGGAGGATCCGGCGCTCTTCTCGGCCCTCCAGCACACCCTGCTTCTCGCCGTGATCTGCGTCGTCGTCGCGGTGCCGCTCGGCGTCGCGCTCGCGCTCGGCCTCCAGCGCTGGCGAGGGTTCGGCGGCGGTCCCGGTCAACACGCTCATGCTCCTTCCGCTCGTCACCCCCGAGCTCGTCATGGGTGTGGCGCTTCTGCTGCTCTTCCTCCAGATCTTCAACGGCTGGGGCCTCGGCACGACCGCTCAGGCGATCGGACAGGTGACGTTCGCCGTCTCCTACGTCGTCGTGATCGTCCGGGGCCGCCTCGTGTCGATCGGACGAGACGTCGAGGAGGCCGCCGCCGACCTGGGCGCACCGCTTCCGTCGCGTCTGATGCGAGTCGTCCTGCCGCTGCTCGCCCCGGCGATCATCGCGAGCGCCGGTGTCGTCTTCGCGCTCTCGATCGACGACTTCGTCGTCACGCAGTACCTGGCGGCCGGCTCGGACACGAACACGGTCTCCATGCTCCTCTACGCCACGGCTCGGGGAGCGCCGACGCCGGCGCTGAACGCGCTCGCCTCGATCACCCTCGTGATCACCCTCCTGACGGTCGCGCTGGCGTTCCTCGTCTATCGTCACTTTGCGGGCGCGGGTCAGGCGTCCGAGGCAGCCACGCTCGGGGAGGTCGCAATTGAGCGGTGAACTCGGGGAAGTCCGGCTCGAGGAGCTGACGAAGGCCTTCGGCGACGTCGTCGCCGTCGACGGAATCGACGTGCACATGCCGCCGGGCGAGTTCTTCACCATGGTCGGGCCGTCGGGCTGCGGCAAGACGACGACCCTGCGCATGATCGCCGGCTTCGAGCGGTCCGACGGACGGGCGCATCCTGCTCGACGGCACCGACGTCGCCCACACGCCGCCGCACAGGCGAAACGTCAACACCGTCTTCCAGAGCTACGCGCTGTTCCCGCACCTGAACGTGGCCGACAACGTCGCCTTCGGCCTCAAGTACAGGAAGACCACGAAGGCCGAGCGCCGGCCGCGAGTCGGGGAGATGCTCGAGCTCGTGCAGCTGACCGGGCTCGAGAAGCGGATGCCTGGCGAGCTCTCCGGCGGCCAGCAGCAGCGCATCGCGCTCGCCCGCGCGCTCGTCCTGCGCCCGCGGGTTCTCCTGCTCGACGAGCCGCTCGGCGCCCTCGACGCGCGCCTGCGGAAGGACCTCCAGGTGGAGCTGAAGGCACTCCAGACGGAGATCGGCGTCACCTTCGTCTTCGTCACGCACGACCAGGAGGAGGCGCTGACGATGAGCGACCGGATCGCGGTCATGAACCTCGGCCACGTCGAGCAGGCTGGGCCGCCGCAGGCCGTCTACGAGGAGCCGCAGACCCTCTTCGTCGCGGACTTCCTCGGGGTCTCGAACCTCATCGGGGCCGAGGCCAGGGGAAGGGACGGGAACTGCTGCCGGCTCCAGATCGGCGAGCGCTCGCTGACGGCGGAGCAGGGCGCGATCGACTCGCGGGGAACCGTGAAGGCGATGATCCGGCCCGAGCGCGTGCGCGTCGAGCCGCAGGGCACGCCCGGCGACAACCGGCTGCCGGGCATGGTCGAGCACGCGGTCTTCCTCGGCAGCTTCCGCGAGCTCCGCGTCCGGCTCCCCGGCGGAGACGTGGTCAAGGCCGTCTTCCCCAACGACGGAACCCCGCTCACCTTCGACGAAGGCACGCCGCTGACGCTTCACTTCCCCCCGGAAGCGCTCCGCGTCCTGGCCCCGTCCACCGACGGCGCCGCACCCGACGACCGACCCGAGGAGGAGTCCCCGAATGGCGACTGAGAGCACCATCGTCGAGATCGACCGCGAGCGCATCCAGGAGCTGACCGAGCGCGAGGAGAAGAAGCTCGACGAGCGCACGCCCGCCTCGCGGGCGATGTACGAGCGCGCCCGGAAGACGCTCTCCGCCGGCGTCGCATCGTCGTACCAGGTGCGCGACCCCTGGCCGATCTACCTCTCCCACGGCAGCGGCCCGCGCGTCTGGGACGTGGACGGGAACGAGCTGCTCGACTTCCACAACGGCTACGGCTCGATGGTGCAGGGACACGCCCACCCAGCGATCGCGAAGGCTGTCGCGGAGCGCTATCCGCTGGGCACGCACTTTGCGGCGCCGACCGAGGACGGGATCGTCGTCGCCGAGGAGCTCAAGCGCCGGTGGGGCCTGCCCAGGTGGCGCTACACGAACTCCGGCTCGGAGTCGACCATGGACGCGATCCGGATCGCGCGCGCGTACACCGGCCGCGACACGATCATGAAGATCTTCGGCTCCTACCACGGCCACCACGACTACGTGATGGTCTCGATCGGCGTCCCCTACGACGCCATCGGCGACCGCGAGAACTACGCGTCGCTCCCCTACGGCGGCGGCATCCCTCAGTCGGTCGCCGACCTGACGATCGCGGTGCCGTTCAACGACGCCGGCGCGATGGAGCGGCGGATCGAGCGCCTCATCGAGGAGGGGCGCAAGCCCGCCTGCGTGATCATGGAGGCGGCGATGATGAACCTCGGGGTCGTGCTCCCCGAGCCGGGCTACCTCGAGGCCGTCCGCGAGCTGACGCGCAAGCACGGGATCGTCCTCATCTTCGACGAGGTGAAGACCGGCCTCTGCATCGCCCCGGGCGGCGCGACCGAGCGTTTCGGCGTCATGCCGGACATGGTCACGCTGGCGAAGACGCTCGGCGGGGGGCTGCCCTCGGGGGCGATCGGCGGCACCGAGGAGGTCTTCGAGGTCGTCGAGGACGGGACGGTCTACCAGGTCGGCACCTACAACGGGAACCCGCTGACGATGGCGGCGGCGCGGGCGAGCCTCCTCGAGGTCATGACCCCCGACGCGCACGAGCACCTCGACGCGCTGAACGACCGCATCCTCGCCGGCTGCCAGGGCGTCATCGAGCGCTACGGCCTGCCCGGCTACGCCGTCGGGGTCGGCGCGAAGGGATGCGTGACCTTCTCGCCGACGAAGATCGTCGACTACGAGACCTACAAGGAGAACCAGGACGGCGAGCTCGCCGACCTCGCCTGGCTGTACAACATGAACCGCGGCGTGTTCATGACCCCGGGCCGGGAGGAGGAGTGGACGCTCTCCGTCGTCCATTCCTTCGAGGACTGCGACGCGTTCGTCGCGGCCTTCGAGGAGATGGCTGCCGACCTGACGGCATGATTCTCGGCCCGTGGCCGGAGTGCTCGCGGGGGCGTCCGCGACCAAGCCGGGCGCCGCGATCGGCCGCAGTCGCGTACCGGTCGGTACGCGCAAGGTCGATCGTGGTGATCCGGCGCCGCGTCGCAGGCGACATCCGTGAGTGCTCGGGCTGCGGGCCGAGGATCTAGAATTCAGTCATGGCGACGGATCTGGGGGCCGTGCTCGCGGCCGGGGCGACGCTTCCGGCCGACTGGTACGCGGATCCGGCGATCCAGCGGCTCGAGCAGAAGCGCATCTTCGCGCGCACGTGGCAGTACGCGGGCCGGGCCGACCGCGTGGCGAACCCAGGCGACTACTTCACGTGCTTCGCCGGCCAGATCCCGATCGTGGTCGTCCGCGACACCGAGGGCGTCCTCCGCGCGTTCGTGAACGTCTGCCGCCACCGCGGGCATCTGATCGCACAGGGGGACGGGAACCGTAAGGCGCTCCAGTGCCCGTACCACGCCTGGACCTACGACCTCGACGGCACGCTGCGAAAGGCGCCGCGCTCGGAGCGAGAGCCCGACTTCGACAAGGAGGGCTTCTCGATGCTCCCCGTCGCCGTCGAGCAGTGGGGCCCGCTCGTCTTCGTGAACCCCGACCCCGAGGCCGGGCCCCTCGCCGACGCGCTCGGGCCGCTGCCCGGGCTCATCGCCGAGAGCGGGGTCGCTTTCGACCGCCTCCGCTTCCGCGTCCGTAACGACTGGGAGATCGAGTGCGACTGGAAGGTCGCGATCGAGAACTACCTCGAGTGCTACCACTGCGCGGTCGCGCACCCCGGCTTCTCGAAGGTGATCGACGTCGGCGCCGACGAGTACCTCCTGCGCGCCGAGGGGCTCGCGATGTGCCAGTTCGGCGAGGTGCGCGAGTCCGCGAACGGCAAGGTCGCCTACCTGGCGGACGCCGACGTGAAGCAGGCGCAGTACCACATGCTCTTCCCCAACTTCACGCTCAACATCGACCCGGGCCCCGGGAACATGTCCGTCGACGTGACGCGGCCGGCGGGGCCGGGGCGCTGCGCCGGCTCGACCGAGTACTTCTTCTACGACGAGGTCTCCGACGAGACCGCGGCGGAGATGATGGCCTTCGCCAACCAGGTCGGCGCCGAGGACGCGTCGCTCGTCGCCTCCGTCCAGCTCGGGCTCTCGTCGGGGATGATCCCGCACGGACGGCTCCTGCCCTCGAGCGAGCACCTCCTCCAGCACTTCCAGCGCCTCGTGCACGAGTCGCTGACGACCTAGAGCTCATTTCGGAATGGGGCCTCGTCGCCGGGGTGTCCTGGGCGAGTGTGCGAGGCAAGGACGCAGGGAGCGCTCGTATCGAAGAGATACGGGCGCGACCGAGGACGCAGCATCGCGCCGTCCAGGGCGGTCCGGCGACTCAGTGCTTCATTTCGAAAGGAGTTCTCAAAGCCTGCGCATCTCCTCGGCGAGCTCGCGGGCGGACTCCTCGTCCCCCGCCTCCTCGAGCGCGTGGATGCGCGTGAGGAGGGCCCGCGCCCGCTCGCGCCGCGGGCCGTGCGCGAGCCGCTCGCGCCAGAGCTCGTCCATCTCGTCGCCCACGGAGGCCGACCCCGGCCGCGGGGGCGGCGCCTCTCCCTCTCCTCCTCCCTCGTCCCGTTCGAGCTCGGGCTCGACCCGGGCGAGGCGACCGGCCATGACCGCGAGGACGAGCCCGAGCGGGAGGCAGGCGGCGAGCTGCGTGAGGAGGGTGACGAGGCGCTCGGAGCCCGGGTACGTGAACCCGAGCCCGGCGGGGCTGCCGACCGCGCCCTCCCCGGCGATCCAGACCGCGAAGAGCAGGACGACGAACGCGAGGGCCGCTCCTCCGGCCGCGACGACCGCGAGCACCGGGCGCGCGGGATGGTGCAGCGAGGCGAGGCGGCCGGCGGGCTCCCGCAGCCCGAGGTACGCGAGCACGGCGCCGCCCGCGCAGAGCGCCAGCGGCACCGGGCGAAAGTCCCAGAGCGCGACGCCGGCCCGTTCCCATGCCGAGAGGCCCGCGAGGTCGAGGGCGAACCGGGCGCGGAGCGACCACGCCGCCTCGGCTGCCGCGGCGAGCATCACCGCTCCGCCGCCGGCGAGAAGGACGTCCCCGCGTGTCCACGCAGTCGCTGCCACGGCTGGGAAAAGGATGGCCCGCACGCGCACGTCGATCAAGGCGGAACACGTTTCGAGCAGGGAAAAGCCTGCGTTACACTCGCCCTTCACGTGAGCGACGTCGGGATCAGCCTCGAGAACGTCAGCAAGCGGTTCGGCAAGGTCGAGGCCGTGCGCTCGGTCTCGCTCGATATCCGGGAGGGCGAGTTCTTCTCGCTGCTCGGCCCGAGCGGGTGCGGCAAGACGACGACGCTCCGCATGATCGGCGGCTTCGAGCTCCCCGACGCGGGGCGCATCCTCCTGCGGAACGTGGACGTCACGGTGGAAGCGCCGAACCGCCGGAACGTCAACATGGTCTTCCAGAGCTACTCCCTCTTCCCGCACATGTCGATCGGGGACAACATCGCCTTCGGCATGCGCCTGAAGAAGGTGCCCAAGCTCGAACGGCAACGGCGCGTCGCCGAGATGCTCGAGATCGTCCGCCTCGAAGGCCTCGAGCGGCGACGGCCGGCGCAGCTCTCGGGCGGACAGCAGCAGCGGGTCGCCCTTGCGCGCGCTCTCGTCAACCGGCCCGCGGCGCTCCTCCTCGACGAGCCCCTCGGCGCGCTCGACGTGAAACTCCGCCGGCAGATGCAGCTCGAGCTCAAGCGCATCCAGACGGAGCTGGGGACGACGTTCGTGTACGTGACGCACGACCAGGAAGAGGCCCTCGCCATGTCGGACCGGATCGCGGTCATGAACGAGGGGGTCGTGGAGCAGGTCGGCTCCCCGCGCGAGATGTACGAGCACCCGGCGACGGCCTTCTGCGCCGACTTCATCGGCTCGCTGAACGCCCTCGATTTCCGCGTGGACGACGTCCTCGACGGACAGCTCGTCTCGAACGTCTCCAACCACGAGCGCCTCGTCGTCCCGACCTCGAACGGCCACGAGCGCGGCGAAAGCCTGAAGGTCGCCGTGCGCCCCGAGCGGATCCGCATCGACCTTGCCGGCGGAGCCCGCACCGGAGGACGGCTCCCGCCTCGAGGGCGTCGTCGCCGAGGTCGTCTACCTCGGCTCGCTGACGCAGTTCCACGTCGACACGAAGGTGGGGCGCGTCGTCAGCCATCGCATGAACGAGGGCGACGGCCCGCGAGGCATCGACTCGGGCCGCAACGTCGTGCTCACGTGGCCGGTCTACGACAGCGCCGTCCTCGCCGGCACGGTCGAGGCTCCCGCCTAGCGGGCGCCCCGCCTACTCGGTCCCGAGACGCCGCTCGAGCACGCGCCGCCCGACCTCGGTGGCGACGAGGATCACGGCCGAGGCGGCCATGACGACGCACGCGACCGCGATCACCTGGGGCAGGAGGGTCGGGAAGCGGAGCTGCGAGAAGAGGTACAGCGGGAACGTCGTCACGTCCCCGGCCACGAACGACGCGATGATGATCTCGTCGAAGCTGAGCACGAACGCGACGATGAAGGCCGAGATGAGCGCCGGAAGGATGAGCGGGAGCGTGATGAGACGAAAGGTCTGGAAGGCACCGGCGCCCAGGTCGCGCGCGGCCTCCTCGATGCGCACGTCGAGGCGCTCGAACCGCGGGACGAGAATGAGGATCGTGTACGGGATCGAGACCACCACGTGGCCCATCACCACGGTCCGCATGCCGAGCGGGAAGGTCTCCGGGGCCTGGCTGAAGAAGACGAGCAGGCCGATCGCGAGCGCGATGTAGGGGACGACGAGCGGGCTCAGGAGGAGCGCCGAGGCGACCGACTTGCCGAAGACGTGGCGCCGGACGAAGACGATGGCGGCGAGCAGCCCGAGGAAGACCGCGATGAGGCTCGAGACCGCCGCCACCTTCGCGCTCGTGACCACCGAGGCCCGGAGCTCGTCGTTGGCAGCGAACTGCTCGTACGCGGACGTCGTGAAGCCCTGGAGCGGGAAGACGGGGAGGTTGTTGTCGTTGAACGAGAACAGGAGCAGGAGCCCCAGGGGGGCGTAGAGGAAGAGGACGAGGACGCCGAACCAGAAGGTCAGAAGCCGCTTGCCGTTCTTCGAGACAGCGATGTCCATCAGCCCGTCGCCACGCGCCGGATCGTGAGGAAGCGGGCGAACACCGCCATGAGGAGGGCGACGACCAGGAGGAGGAAGAACGAGAGGACGGCCCCGTTGAGCCAGTTGAGGCTCTGGCCGAACTGGTCGGCGATCGCGTTCCCGAACATCGTCCCCTCCACGCCCCCGACCAGGAGGGGCGCGAAGTATTCCCCGATCGTGGGGATGAAGACGAAGATGAAGGCGGCGATGACGCCGGGCGTCGAGAGCGGCAGGGTCACCTTCCTGAACGACTGCCAGCGGCTCGCGCCGAGATCCGCGGACGCCTCGAGGAGCCGCCGGTCGAGCGAGTCGAGGGCAGCGAAGATCGGCAGGGCGACGAACGGAATGTAGACGTAGATCAGCGTGAGGATGACGGCGAACTGGGTGTAGAGCAGCTTCACCGGCTCGTCCTCCGCGCGCACCCCGGTCCAGTAGAGGAACGAGTTGATCGGCCCCTGGTCACCGAGGATGACCTTCCAGGCGAGCAGGCGCAGGAAGTAGCTGACGAGGAACGGGGCGAGGATGAGGAGGAGTAGGACGTACTTCCGATCCCCGGCGATGAGCGCCAGGTAGTACGCGATCGGGTAGGCGGCGACGACGGAGGCCACCGAGACGACCAGCGACATCCAGATGCTTTTCCAGAAGAGGTCGAGGAAGGGCGAGCCGTCGAGGAAGTCCTTCCAGGCGTCGAGTGTGAAGTACTGGCCGCCTGGATAGAGCGAGAAGATGTTGACGCTGTACAGGAAGATGAGGGCGACCGGGACGAGGAAGAAGACCGCGAGCCAGAGGGTCGGCAACGCGAGCAGGCCCGCCGTGGCCAGGCCGGTGCGGGACCGGCGCTTCGGGCTCGCCGCCACCGGCTTGGCGACTTCCTGCGCCTCGACCGCCATGTGTGCGCCCGCTCGCCCTAGGCGGCCTTCACCTCGTCCCAACGCTGCGCGTACGCGGCCCGGCGCTCGCTCGTCAGCGGCCGCGCGTAGTGCGCGTTCGGCTCCTCACGGCCCTCGGGGTTGTCGAGCCGGAAGACCTTCACGAGATCGGGCGGGATCCCACTCAGGTCGACCGTTGTGTTCGCGTGCCCGTACGCGTAGTTGGGGATGATCCAGGCCGCGGCCTCCTTCGAGCTCCACGCATCCACGAATTTGTGCGCGTGCCGGTAGTTCTCGGTCCCGTCGATGAGAACGAATCCGCAGTTCCACGCGAGCCGCCCCTCGGTCGGGTCGCTGTAGACGACGTCGAGCCCGGCCTTCTTGGCGGCGGTGTACGAGCCGCCCCAGGCGTACGCGATCCAGATGTTCCCCGCGGCGACGTCGGCGTCGAGGTCGGTCTGCGAGGACCAGAAGTTGCGGCAGAGGTGCTTCTTCGACTTGAGGAAGTCGCGCGCCTCGTCGAGCTCGTCGTCGGTCATGTCCCAGGGGTCGGCGATGCCGTTCACGTAGCCCCAGATGACGAAGTTCTCGAGCGGGCTGTCCCACCACGAGATCTTGCCCTCGTAGCGGTCGTCGTAGAAGAGAGACCACGACTCGACGCCGTCAGCGGGCTCCACCTTGTCCGCGCGGTAGAGCGGGCTCGAGAAGCCCCAGTCGGCGGGGATGAAGTACTGCGCGCCGTCGATCTGGCCGCCCTTGACGAGCGCCGGCTCGAGATCGGGGAAGTTCGTGAGGAGTGACGTGTCCCACGGCTGGACGACGCCCATCTCGACCCAGTTGCCGGTGTAGTCGACGCACGGGTGGACGATGTCCGGCCGGTAGCCGGCACGCACCTTCCCGATCGCCTGGTCGTCGCTCGTCAGGAAGACGAACTTCGGCTTCCCGTACTCGTCGACGTACGGCTGGAGCGGGACCGCCCTTGCCGCCGAAGGCCGGATACTCGTACCCCGCCCACTCGAAGACCTCGAGATCGCCGGGCTCAGTGTCGATCGGGGGCGCTTCCTTCTTCTCGGTCGTCGCCTGTGCCGCCGGCTCCGGCGCGCCCTCGGCCCCGCAGGCCGCAAGGAGCCCCGATCCCACCGTCACCGCGCCGAGCTTGAGGAAGGTGTCCCGTCCGAGCGTTCGCTCTCTTGACTCGCGATCGTGCTCCGTACTCATCTCCACCTCCTGGGTCCGCAGCCTGACTGACGAGTCAGTCAGATGGGTATTAGAGTCAGACTCGGGCCGGACGGTCAAGGTTAGGAAGGAGCAGATTCCGGGAGATGAAGGGGGCGACGAAGGCAGGCATTCCGGCACGCCCAACGGCCGAGGCGATCCTCTCCGCGACCTGCTCGGTGATCGTCCGGCGCGGCGTCGAGGCGACGCGGATCGCCGACATCGCCCGCGAGGCGGGAACGTCGACGGGAACGGTCCACTACTACTTCGAGACGAAGGACGACGTGCTGCTCGCGGCGCTGCAGTGGGCGAACGAGCGCCCCTACGACCGCGTCGAGGAGCTCCTCGGGCTCGAGGCCGATGACCTCTCGCGGTTGGCGACGCTCCTCGAGCTTTCCATCCCCTATCCCGGCCCCGCGCGCGACGAGTGGGTCTTCGTCCTCGAGCTCTGGTTCCAGATCCTCCACCGACCCGAGCTTCGCCCGGCCGGTGAGAGCTTCGACTCGCGCTGGCGCGGGTACTTCTACGACGTCGTGCATTCCGGAGCGGAGTCCGGCGCCTTCCGGCTCGTCGCCCCGGTCGAGGAGGTCGCCGACAGGCTCGTCGCCCTCGTGGACGGCCTCGGCGTGAAGTCGGTCCTCGGAGGCGAGTCGTGGATCACGCCCGAGCGGATGCGCGAGATCCTGCTCCGTTTCGCCGCCGACGAGCTGGGCGTCGACTACGAGGAGCTCGCCCGGCGCGCGCGGGCAGAGTAGCGTCTCCATTCCCGTGGGACGAGACCCCAGGCACGACGTGCTCTTCGAGCCGCTCCAGATCGGCCCGAAGACGCTTCGCAACCGCTTCTACCAGGTGCCCCACTGCACCGGCTTCGGCGTCCAGAAGCCCGGGGCGCAGGCCCGCTACCGGGCGACGAAGGCCGAGGGCGGCTGGGCGGCAGTCTGCACGGAGTACTGCGCCGTCAGCCCCGATTCGGACGAGACGCCGTTCATCTCGGCGCGCCTGTGGGACGACGACGACCTCCGCGCGCTCTCGCTCATGTGCGAGGAGGTCCACGAGCGCGGCAGCCTGGCCGGCGTCGAGCTCCACCATTCCGGCGCGCACTGCCCGCGGCGCGAGTACCGCCTCCCCGCAATCGCGCCCTCCCAGCTGGCGAGCGAGTACCTGCTCGTGACGCCGAAGGCGATGGAGCGCGACGACATCCGGCGCGTCCAGGCTGACTGGGCGGCGGCGGCGCGGCGCGCCCGCGAGGCCGGCTTCGACATCGTCTACGTCTACGGCGCGCACAGCTACCTCCCGATGCAGTTCCTGTCGTCGTTCTACAACCACCGCACCGACGAATACGGCGGGCCGTTCGAGAATCGATGCCGGTTCTGGCTCGAGCTCCTGGAGGTCACGCGGGAGGCCGTCGAGGGCGATTGCGCGGTCGTCTCGCGGATCGCCGTCGACGCCCTCGCGCCGTACGGGATCGACATCGAGGAGGGGCTCGCCTTCATCCGGGCCGCCGACCAGCTCGTCGACCTCTGGGACGTGAACGTCGGCTCGGCCGAGGAGTGGTCGAAGGACTCGGGTCCGTCGAAGTTCTTCCCCCAGGGGTTCCAGCTCGAATGGACCGGCCGCGTGCGCTCGGCGACCGCGAAGCCGATCGTCGGCGTCTCGCGGCTGACCGACCCCGACCGCATGGCCGAGATCGTGCGCAGCGGCGTCTGGGACGTGATCGGGGCGGCCCGGCCGTCGATCGCCGACCCGTTCCTCCCGACGAAGATCGACGAGGGACGGCTCGACGAGATCCGCGAGTGCATCGGCTGCAACATCTGCATCCCCAAGTCGGACCCGGGCGGGAACATCGGCTGCACGCAGAACGCCACCGCGGGCGAGGAGTTCAGGCGCGGCTGGCACCCGGAGCGCTTCGAGCCGGCCGAGAACCGCGACCGCGACGTGCTCGTCGTGGGTGCGGGCCCCGCCGGAATGGAGTGCGCGATCGTCCTCGGCAAGCGCGGCTTCCGCCGCGTCCACCTCGTCGACGCCGGGGACGACATCGGCGGGATCATGCGCTGGATCCCGCAGCTGCCCGGACGGGGGGAATGGGGCCGCGTCCTCAACTGGCGCCGGATCCAGCTCGACAAGCTGAAGAACGTCCAGGCGATCAATGGCCTGCGACTCGACGCCGACGGCGTCCGCGAATACGGTGCCGAGCTGGTCGTCGTCGCCACGGGCGCGTTCTGGTCACCGACGGGCCTCCACCGCGAGACGCACGCTCCCGTCGCGGGCGCGGACGCCTCGCTGGCGCACGTCCTCACGCCCGAGCAGGTCATGGTCGAGGGGAAGGCGCCGCCCGGCGAGCGGGTGGTCGTCTACGACGGCGACGGCTACTTCATGGGGCCCGACCTCGCCGAGAAACTCGCGCTCGACGGCTTCTCCGTCGACTTCGTGACATCGTTCCACGACGTCGCGCCGTTCGCCTACGAGACGCTCGAGGACGCCCTCCTCCGCCGGCGGCTGCACGAGGTCGGCGTCCGGCTCCACCGAAGCGTCGTCCTCGAGCGGGTGGAGCCCGGGCTCGCCGCCGGGCACGACGAGTTCGACGAGGCGTTCGAGCTCGAGGCCGACGCGGTCGTCCTCGTCACCCAGCGCCTCTCCGACGACGCGCTCTACCACGAGCTGCGCGCGGACGAGGAGCGACTCGAGGCCGAGGGGATCGAGGCCGTCTACCGGATCGGCGACTGCGTCGCGCCCCAGCTCATCGCGGACGCGATCTTCGACGGCCACCGGCTGGCGCGCGAGATCGACGCGGAGAGCCCGGCGGTCCCGCTTCCGCTACCTCCGCGAGCGCCCGGTGACCGCGCTTGCCTGACGGCCTGCTCGACGTCCGCCGCGACGGAGCCGTCTGCGTGCTCACGTTCCAGCGCGAGGAGAAGCTGAACGCGATCTCGACCGGGGTCGAGCGCGAGCTCCTCGCAGCGTTCGAGGACGACGACGTCCGGCAGAGCCGCTGCGTCGTCTTCGCTGGCGGCGAGCGCGCGTTCTCGGCCGGCGCGGACCTCAAGGAGGCGCGCGACGAGAGCCCCGGCGGCATCGACGCCTACTACCGGGACACGGGCGACGTCTACGAGCGGATCGCGGCGCTCCCGCAGCCGACCTTCAGCGCGATCTCCGGCTGGTGCCTCGGCGCCGGCTTCGAGCTGGCCATGGCGACGGACTTCCGGATCGCCGACGAGACGGCGGTCTTCGGGCTGCCCGAAGTCGAGCTCGGCATCCTCCCCAGCTCGGGCGGGACGTACCGCCTCGTGCGAGCCCTCGGCCCGGCGCGCGCCAAGGAGCTGATGATCCTGCGGCCGCGCGTGGACGCCGCCGAGGCCTTCCGCCTGGGCGTGGTCACCGAGCTCGTCCCGGCCGGGCAGGCGCTGAGCCGCGCGCAGGAGCTGGCGCGGCAGGTGAGCGAGCTTCCGCCCCTCGCCGCCTCGGCCGCCAAGCAGGCCGCGAACGCGATCGCAGAGTCGAGCCGTGAGGCTGGGATCATGCTCGAGCGGCTCGCGTACGCCGCGCTCGCGCAGACCGACGAGGCGCGCGAGGCGGGCGAGGCCTTCGCCAACCGAAAGAAGGGGTAGAGACGTGGCCGACGCGCTCGTCGTCATCGACATCCAGAACGAGTACTTCCCCGGCGGGGCCAACCCGCTTCCGGACGCAGCCGGGGCGGCCGCGCGAGCGGCCGAGGCGATCGGCGCCGCGCGCGCGGCGGGCGTGCCGGTCTTCCACGTCCGCCACGAGGAGCTGGAGAGCGAGGAGTGGGGCTTCGTCCCCGGGACGACCACCGCCGAGACGCACTCCTCGGTCGCGCCCGAGCCGGGCGAGGCCGTGATCGTCAAGCACCACGCGAACGCGCTCCTCGAGACCGACCTGGCCGAGCGCCTCCGGGCCGTCGGCGCGAGTCGCGTCGCCTTCTGCGGGATGATGACCTCGATGTGCGTGGACGCGACCGTCCGCGCCGCGGCCGACGACGGCCTCGACGCGCTCCTGATCGAGGACGCCTGCGCCGCGCCCGACCTCGAGCGCCACGGACGCACCGTGCCCGCCGCGGAGGTGCAGGTTGTGTTCTGCGCCGCCCTCGGCGACGGCATCGCCACCCTGACCGACGTCGCCGCCTTCGCCGCCGACCCCGCCGAGAGCTGAACTCGATCGGAATGACGCTTCGTCTACGCGGCGTCATGGACGAGTGCGAGGCAAGGACGCAGGGAGCGCTCGTATTCGTGAATACGGGCGCGACCGAGGACGCAGCATCGCGCCGCCCAGGGCGCCGCGGCGGCACAAGGCTTCCATTTCGATTCGAGTTCCTCAGAGCAGCTCGACGGCGTCGCCGACGCGGACGCGCCCCCGCTCGAGCGCCTTCGCGTAGACGCCGAAGTCGATCTTCTTCCCGTCCCGCAGGCCGCGGTAGTCGGCGATCGCGCGCAGCGCGTCGAAGTCCCGGGTCCCCGTCGATGGGTCGCGCGTGGTCGTCGCGCAACGGGACGGGCCCGCCGAACTCGACGAGCGCCGCGCCGAGGCGAGC
>CAWGSF010000005.1:0-30192 GCA_963825255.1 uncultured Actinomycetes bacterium
AGCCGGCCCAGGTCCAGTCCACCATCGCCTTGGCCCGGTCCTCGCCCGTGGAGAGCAGGGCGAGGTGCACGGTGCCCCACGCGAGCGTGGCCGTCTTCCCCTTGATCGTCCGACCGTGCGGCATCTGCACGACGGCCGCTCCACGGCCGATCGTCGCCATCGTCCCCTTGTCGAAGTACTTGAACGGCTCGGCCTCCTTGCCCTTCAGGAGCCTGGCGATGTTCTCACCCGCGCGCTCCCCGGCCTGGAGCGCCACCGAGCCGAGCTGGGGCAGGACCCTCTTCGTCTTCGTGTCGGTGATCCAGGCGACGTCGCCCACAGCGAAGACCTCGGGGTGGCCCGCCACGCTGAGGTCCGGCCCGACCGGCACGCGGTTCCCCTTCTCGAGCTCGAGCCCGAGCGAGGACACGATCGGGTTCGCCTGCAGGCCGGCGCCCCAGACGAGCGTGTGCGCCGGGAGGACCTCGCCGGACTCGAGCGTGACGCGCGTCGGCTCGACCGTGGAGACGAGCTTGCCGAGCTGCACCTCGACTCCGAACTTCTCGAGCGCCTTCTTCGTGTAGGAGCGGATGTCCTTCTTGAACATCGTCAGGAGCTCCGGCCCGGCCTCGACGAGGATGATGCGCGCCTTCTCCTGTGGGATCTGCCGGAAGTCCTCGGCGAAGCTGCCCCGGTAGAGCTCGGCCAGGGCACCCGCAGTCTCGATGCCGGTCGGCCCTCCCCCGACGACGACGACGTTGAGCGCGCCGTCCTCGACGAGCGACGGATCCTTGTCGGCCGCCTCCCACTTCTGCAGGACGTGCTCCTTGAGCCGGACGGCGTCGGGGAGCGTGTACATCGGGAACGCGTGCTCGGGGGCACCTGTGGTACCGAAGAAGGTGACCTCGGCGCCGAGGGCAAGCACGAGGTAGTCGTAGACGATGGGCGCCAGCTCGGCGAACCGCGCCTCCCGCTTGGCTAGGTCGATGCCGGTCACCGCGTCCTGGTGGACGGCGACGTTGGCCTGCTCGCCGAAGAGGTCGCGGAGGGAGTGCGCCACCGCGGCCGTCTCGAGGAGGTCGGTGGCGAGCTGGTAGAGGAGAGGCTGGAACGTGTGGTAGTCGTGCCTGTCGACGAGCACGACGTCGGCCTCGGCGTCCTTCAGCTTGCGCGCGGCGCCGACCCCGGCGAAGCCTCCGCCGAGGACGAGGACGCGCGGGCGGTGGGCCTGGGTGTCGGCGGGCGTGGTCAGGTCCTCTCTCCGGTGTGCAGCGTACGGGAATCTCGCCCGCCAGAATCACCCCCGTCGGATGATTCCAGCGGCCGACTCGACGCCTAGGCGGGGGACGGCCGCGGCGCTGCCGGCTCGGCCTCCGGCTCTTCGTCCCGGGCCGCCGCGATCATGACCGCTCCGAGGAGCGCGACCGCGAGCGCGCAGATTGCGACGACGCCGTGCCAGGGCGGATCCCAGTCGATTCGTTCCTGGAGCACCGCCGCGCCGAGCACGACGCTCACGAGGGGATTCGCCACGGACGTGGTCGCCACCGACGTCGCGAGCCGGCCCTCCGCGAGAGATAGCTGCTGCAGGTAGAAGCCGGCGATCCCCGCGACGGCGAGGACCCAGAGCTGCCAGTTCTCGAGCACGGCGACGGCGCCGTCGGCGTGCAGTCGCTCGGTGACCGGCTTCATCAGCACAGCCGAGATCGCGTACAGGATGCCGGCGATCGTCCCGTAGACCGCCGCGTTCGAGGACGGGCCGACTCGTCTTCCGACCAGGAAGATCCCCACGCAGACGACGCCGAGGACGAAGTACGCCGCCACCCAGTAGGAGGTCGGCGCGTCGTCGACCCCGGCGGCCGGGTCCCCGACGCTTCCGAAGAAAGCGAGCCCGACGACGACGAGCGCGGCTCCCTCGATCTGGCGGTGGGTGACCGTCTGGTGCGTGAGGAAATGCCCGAGTGGCAGCGCCCACACGACCGTGGTGACGAGCAACGGCTGGACGATCGAGACCCGTCCGCGGTCGAGCGCGGCCGCCTGGAGGAGGACGCCGACCATCTGCGCGCCGAGACCGAGGAGCCACACCCAGTTGGTCAGCAGCCGCATGAACCCCTTGGGTTGCGCACCCTTGAGCTCGACTGCCATCGCGGCGCGCTGCCAGAGCGTGGCAGCGAGGGCGAACGACATCGCGGCGAGGATCGCGAGAAGTGCCGCTACGCCGGACACAGCGCCGTAACGATAGGAGACGTGCCGGTTAGCAGTTCGGGCCTCTCACAGCAGCAGGATGAGCGCGTGGCCGATGAGAAGCAGCCCGAAGACGGCCGTGGAGACGGCCGTGATCCGCTGCTCGTTGGCGATCAGCCACGCCACTGTGCGCTCGGTCCAGACGTCGGCCCTCGACCCGGCGACGAGGTAGATGCCGACCGGGAGCCAGACGAGCAGGCTCGCGATCACGACGTAGAGAGCGCCCAGTCCCGCCTGCTCGGCCGGGATCAGGCCGGCGACGGCGATCGTCGCGCCGGCGAAGAGCGTGATCGTCAGACGCTTCACGCCCCCCACGCCAAGGAGGGCGCCCGCCGAGAAGGCCGTGACGGGGCGAAGGTGAGAGAGCCGGGCGAGAAGCGCCTTCGTCCTCGACTCTCCCGGGCTCTCCTGTGGCTCGTGGCTCAGCCGCCCCCGCGCGGCGAACAGGAGCAGGAGAACGCCCAACGCGATCTCGAGCGCTGCGGCCAGGGTCGGGTGGCCTCGCTCGCGATTCGGCGTCGCGGCCGAGCCGACCACGATCGCGAGGACGAGGACGGTCGTCTGGGTGAGGAGGAAGCCGATGCCAAAGAGGAACCCGTTGACCCGCCCGCGCCCGCTCCCGAGCGCGGCGAGCGTCGCCAGGAGCGCGAGCGGGCTGAGGCCGGCGACGAGCGCGTAGAGGAGGATCTGCGTCGTCTCGTCCACGCGCGAACGTCGGGCTCAGTGGTGGAAGCTGGTCGCCGTCGCGGCGTCGTGGACCGGCTCCGACTGCTTCTGCAGGCGCGGAAGCTGTCGCTCGATGTCGCCGACGAGCAGGTCGGCCATGTCGTGGCTGAACCCCCGCTTGACCACGACCCGCAGGGCCGCGAGGTCCTCCCGGTTCTTCGGGAAGGTGTACGCGGGCAGGAGCCAGCCCCGCTCGCGAAGCGCGTTCGAGACGTCGAAGACGGTGAAGTTGTCGATGCCGTCCTGGAGCTTGAACGCGAAGACCGGCAGCTCGTCGCCGCGCGTGATCAGCTCGAACGGGCCCGAGCTCGGCGATCCGCGCCGACAGGGCCGTCGCGACCTCGCGCGCGTAGCCCTGGACACGCTTGTAGCCCTCGAACCCGAGGCGGAGGAAGTTGTAGTACTGGGCGACGACCTGGGCGCCCGGGCGCGAGAAGTTGAGCGCGAACGTCGGCATGTTGTCGCCGAGGTAGTTGACCCAGAAGATCAGGTCGTCGGGCAGGGCCGCGGCGTCCCGCCACACGATCCAGCCGACGCCGGGATAGACGAGGCCGTACTTGTGGCCGGACGCGTTGATCGACGCCACGCGGTCGAGCCGGAAGTCCCAGTCGAGGTCCGCGTCGACGAAGGGGGCGAAGAACGCGCCCGAGGCGCCGTCGACGTGCACGGGGACGTCGATGCCCGGTCCGCGCCTGGAGGTCGTCGAGCGCCGCGCAGATCTCGGCGACCGGCTCGTACGAGCCGTCGAAGGTCGAGCCGAGGATCGCGACGACGCCGATCGTGTTCTCGTCGCACTGCGCGACGGCCTCCTCGGCGGAGAGGTGGAAGCGGTCGCCCTCCATCGGGACGAGGCGCATCTCGACGTCCCAGTAGTTGGCGAACTTCTCCCAGCAGACCTGGACGTTGATGCCCATGACGAGGTTCGGCCTGTCGGCGGCCTTGCCCTCGGCCTTGCGCCGCTGCTGCCAGCGCCGCTTGAGGGCCAGGCCGCCGAGCATCGCCGCCTCGCTCGAGCCGGTCGTCGAGCACCCGGTCGCCTGGTCGGCGTCCGGCGCGTGCCAGAGGCGGCTGAGGATGTTCACGCAGCGCATCTCGAGGTCGGCTGTCTGCGGGTACTCGTCCTTGTCGATCATGTTCTTGTCGAAGCACTCGGCCATGAGCTTCTCGGCCTGCGGCTCCATCCACGTGGTGACGAACGTGGCCAGGTTCAGGCGCGCGTTGCCGTCGAGCATCAGCTCGTCGTGGATGATCTGGTAGGCGACGTCGCGGGGCATCTCGCCCTCGGGCAGCTGGTGCCGGGGGATCCGATCGGCCTCGCGCGTGAAGAGCGGTTCCACGGCGAGGTCGTGCGTTCGGGTCGCCGGGCCCTTCGGGTGCTTGAGCGTCACTGAATGCTCCTCTCTGTTCGGTCGGCCGCCTCTACGCCGGCCCCAGGGCCTCCGTGATCTTTTCGATCGCCGCGGTCTCGCCGGGCTTGACCCCTCCCTTGGCCTCGGCGACCGTCTCGGCGACGCCGAGGACAAGCTGCCTGTAGGCCACCGTCTCGTCCGGAGCCTTCGCGACGAGTGTCGCCGACGCCGAGCCCAGGGCGGCGACCGTCTCCGTCTCGACCTCCTGCTGCGACGCGGTGAACCCGAACCCGCTTCCGCGGACGTGCGCGAGCTCGCGCATGAGCTCGCTCTCGTTCTGGTCGCGCTGCTCCGCGAGGTACCTCGCAAGCGCCCCGGCCTCGCCGAAGCTGTCGCTGAAGTCCTTGTCCCCAATCGAGACGAGCATTCCCGCGCCCGTCAGGCCTTTCTGCATCGCCTTCCACTCCTCCTCGGTGAAGTCAGCCTTCTTGGCCATCGCCTCTCCCTTCTCGTCGGTTCAAGGAGCCGTCGTGTCCGCCGGCGGCCGGGGAGTGAACGGCCGCATCTCGTCCTGCCCTCCCTGGATCAACCCACAGCTCGACTCGGGAACCTCGTTCCATACTCCCGAGACATCGCGGAGCGGCTCCGACACGATCAGCCGCGACTCGTTCGAGAGCTCGCGCAACGCGGGGAGCTCCGGGTGCGTGTGGCGCAGCGTGCTCACGTCGGTGGAGTAGAAGAGCGACCGCGACTTCCCCTCGCTCGAATAGCGGAATGCCCAGACGCTTCGGCCCTCGGTCGTCGCGACGGTCATCTGGATCGGGTGCTCGACTCCGTGCCGGCGGCCGACCTCCTCGATGAGGCCGACCGCCTGCTCGACGGCGCGGGGCGGGTCGTCCTCGAGCCCAAACGTCAGGGCCAGGAAGAAGAAAAGCTCCGAGTCGCTCGAGCCCTGAATCTCGGGATAGAGCTCCGGATCGACGCAGAGCACGAGGTCCCGCTTCACGCGGTGGAAGTCGCCGATGAGCCCGTTGTGCATCCAGAGCCACCGCCCGCGGCGGAACGGATGGCAGTTCGTCTGCTGCACCGGCGTTCCGGACGAGGCGCGGATGTGCGCGAACACGACCGGTGACTGGAGGTGCCCCGCCAGCTCGCGAAGGTTCCAGTCGTTCCAGGCCGGCTCGACGCTGTGGAAGACACCCGGTGTCTCCCCGACGCCATACCAGCCGATGCCGAAGCCGTCGCCGTTAGTCGTCTCCGCCCCGAGCTTGGAGTGGAGGCTCTGGTCGATCAGCGAGTGTTCCGGCTTGTAGATCAGGTCCTCGATGAGCACCGGGGAGCCCGAGTACGCCAGCCAGCGACACATGCCTATTCTCCTTTCGATCTAGTCGAGGGTCGGCCGTAGACTCGCGGATCAGGCCCCGAGGCGCACGGCAGAGCTCCGAGACGCCAGCCGCAGGGTCAGGCGTACTCGCTTCTGGTCGGTCGCATGAACGCGCCGAAGAGCCAGAGCAGCGGGAAGAAGATCCCGAAGAAAAACATCCACCCGTGGCCGTTCCTGAGGGTCATGATCCCGAGCGTGAACAGCAGGATCACGTAGATAAGGGCGCCGATTCCGAACCACCACCACATGAGCTTCTCCTTTGTGTCGTTGACGAGCTTGCGCTAGGTCTGGGCGACCGCGGCCGGGCGCCGCTCGAGGACGGAGTCCACAAGGCCTTCGACGAATCCCCGAGCCTGCTCCTCGTAGTCGGGCTTCAGGTTCGGCGGCGGCATCTTCAGCCCCATGACGCGCTCCTGCGGCTGGCCGTGCTTCATGTACCCGAGCCACGAGAGCATCGACTTGACCTGGCCGCCGGCCACGACGAAGTGCGTCTTGTCGATGAACCGCCCTCCGGCCTTCTCGCCGAGGTCCTTCTGCTGCCCGAGGTTGAAGCGGTAGTACCGGCGGGAGACCGAGACCGTCGCAAACGCCTTGCCGTCGAGGACGGCCTCGGCAGCCGGCGACTCGAGGTACGAGCGGATCGGCATGCTCGTCTGGAACCACCAGGTTGGAGAGGCGAGCAGCACCAGGTCGTAGTCGCCACCTTCTGCCTCAGGTGGGATGCGGATCTCGCCGGTCTTGTGGCGGAGCTGCGCCGTCAGGATGCTCGCGATCTGCGGGAACGGGCGGTCCATCGGGAACTTCGAGAGCTTCGGCACCCACCGTTCGTCGGTGAACTCGATCAGCGCCTTCGTCACCTCGCAGCCCCGCGCTTCGAGCGCCGCCGCCATTGCGTCCGCGACCCGCCCGACCTGCTTCGTGAGCGTGTAGTAGACGATCAGGACCTTCGGCTTGGACTCTGCGTTCACGGTCTCTCCTCTCCCACTCATCCCGGCTTCGGAAGTCCGAGCTCGCGAGCGAGCGCCTTGTCCCTCGCCCGGTCGGGGAGCGCCGCCGCCGCCTGCGTCTGCCGCCCGCCGTGGCCGGCCAGATACCTCGGCTTGGGCTTGTCGGACGTCAGCGCGTCGTGCACGGCCTCCGCGATGACGAGCGGGGGCTCCGCGTCGGCCTCGGCCTTCTCCACAGCCTTCCGGATCGCCGCGATCTGCTGCTCGTACAGCTTGTAGCCCTCTCCGCCGAGCTTCTCCTCGAGGCCGTCGAGCGCGGCGAAGGTCTTGCCGAAGATCGCGGTCTTGACGGGGGCGACCTCGATCAACGACACGTGAATCCCCCACTCCCGCAGCTCGAGCCGCAGCGCGTCGCTCACCGCCCGGATCCCGAACTTCGACGCGCTGTAGGCGCCGTTCAGCGGAAGGACGAGCAGCCCGCCGATCGAGCCGACGTTGACGATGCGCCCGCCGCCGCGCCGGACCAGCGGCAGGAAGGCCTGGATCATCGCCACGGGGCCGAACAGGTTGACCTCGAGCTGCGTCCGGAAGTCGGCCATCGGCTGGAGCTCGATGGGCGCCGGCACGCCGATTCCGGCGTTGTTGACGAGGCCGGCCAGGCCGCGGTCGCCCACGGCGTCCGACACGGTGGCGGCGGCCGCCGAGATCGTCGCCTCGTCCGTGACGTCGACGATCACCGGCGTCACCTTCCCGGGGACCTGCGCCCGCAGGGACTCGCCGTCGACCTTGCGTCGGACTCCCGCGAAGACGTGGAAGCCCTTCGTGGCGAGGTGAGCGGTCGTGGCGGCGCCGATCCCCGTGGAGGTGCCGGTGACGAGGACGTATCCGTGTTCACCGTCCTCGCCGCGCATCCTCAGCCTCCGAGCCCGGCCGACGCCTCGGTGAGCCCAGACTTGAGCTCCTTCGCGGAGGCCTTGTCGATCTGGGCCGTCGACGATCGGATCGCATTTGCGAGCGCCCCGGCGACCGCGTCGGCCTGGGCATGGTCGTAGATTGCGATGATTCCGGCCGATCCCGGCGGGAGCGCCTCGTCCATCTTCTCGCCGATCCCGGCGGAGACCCGCTTCCTGGCGAACTTGCCCATGAGCCCCCCGGCCGCGGCGCCGACCGCTGTCGCCGCGAGGAGCGGCGGCGCGAACAGGCCCACCGCCAGGCCGACACCGCCGCCGACCTTGACCCCTTTGCGGCCAAGGTGGTCGCCCGTCTCCTCGACGTGGACTTCGCCGTCGGCGTCCTTGTGGACGAGGACGACGCCGTCGCTCGCGACCTCCTTCTCCTCCACGAGCTTCACGAGCGCGTCGAAATCCTCCTTGGCCAGATCCGGGATCAGGTAGACGGCGATCAGCACGTCCAGCTGGTCGTTCTCGCTCATTGGCTTCTCCTCCTAGGCATTCGCTCCATGGGCCGCGAGCGCCTGCGCGGCGTGCTCGTGCAGCGCCTGCTTGTCCTCCTCGCTCATGTCCGGCGCGATGTCGAAGGTGACCTGCTTGATCTCGCCCGTGAACCGGAAAGGCGCCTTGTCCGCGTAGCTCCGATCGACGACGAGGCCGTTGTCACAACCGATGTCCATGCCCGAATAGCCGGAGAACCGCGAGGGAACCGTGTGCTCCATGCGACCGCCGGCGACCGGCTCGCCGTTCACCAGCAACGTCACCTCGCCGCCCGTCGCCGGCTTCGCCTCGTCGGCGGCGAACACGACCTCGACGTTGACGTCGCCGGCCGGGAGGGGCTTCTCGGCGGCCTGCGTGTACTCGAGGACGCCCAGCATCGAGTAGTGGTGCTTGAGGACGCCGTCCTGCACGTAGAGGGCAAATCCGCCCAGGTGATCGAAGGCGGCGACGATCGCGCCCTCGACGCCATCTTCCGGGACGACGATGTCCGCGCTGATCGTGTACGAGTGGTTGTAGATCCGCGGGATCATCCCGGCGGCGACGTTCTCGATCCGTCCGCGGTACGTGAACTTCGACTCCTTGGGTATCGGCGGCACGATGCCGTAGAACGACGAGAGGCCACCGAGGATCGGGAGCACCTGGTAGCGGTCCGCCTCCTCCCAGAAGAGCTTGCGCAGCTCCTCGACCTTCTCCGGGTGCTCCGCGGCGAGATCCTTCGCCTGGGAGAAGTCGTCCGGCAGGTAGTAGAGCTCGACCGGGTCGTCGTCGGGATTCCAGCCCGGCCCGAAGTGGCGCAGCGCCTCCGGGTCGAGCAGCCAGGGGATGCGCGGCAGGCGCATCGCGAGCCACCAGCCGTCCTTGTACATCCCGCGGTTGCCGACCGCCTCGAAGTACTGCTGCGTGTGACGCTCCTCCGCTTCGGAGTCGGAGAGCGAGTCGGCGAACGTGAAGCCGTGGAGCGGCTCCTGCTCGATCCCGTCCACATGCGTCGCGGCGGGGATTCCCGCGATCTCGAGCACAGTCGGCGCGACGTCGATCACGTGCGTGAACTGACTCCGAAGCCCACCCGGCTCGGAGACCATCTTCGGGTAGCGGACGACCAAGGGGTTGCGCGTGCCACCAAGGTGCGAGGCGACTTGCTTGCCCCAGTCGAAGGGACAGTTGCTCGCCCACGCCCAGGCGGAAGAGTAGTGCGGAGCGAGGAGGTCCTCGCCCCACGCCTCGAGCCCGCCGTGCTTGAAGAGGAGTCCCATCTGCTGCTCGGTCGTCAGCGGGATCCCGTTCAGCGTCGTCAGCTCGTTGAACGTGCCGCTCAGGGTGCCTTCCATGCTCGCGCCGTTGTCACCCCAGATCCAGATGACAAGGGTGTTGTCGAGCTCGCCCATCTCCTCGATCTCGGCGAGAACGCGGCCGACGTTCCAGTCGGCGTTCTCCGAGTAGCCGGCATAGACCTCCATCTGGCGGGCGTACAGGCGCCTCTCGGTCTCGCTCAACGAGTCCCACTTCGGAAACTCGTCGTTCTCTGCCAGCTCGGTATCGGGCGGGACGACGCCGAGCTCCTTCTGGCGCGCGAGCGTCCTCTCCCGAAGCACGTCCCAGCCGTCGTCGAACTTGCCCTTGTACCTGTCCGACCACTCTCTCGGCACGTGATGGGGGGCGTGGCTGCAGCCGGTGGCGTAGTACATGAACCACGGCGCGCCCGGCCGCTCCGCCCGGACGCGGCGCAACCAGTCAATTGCCTTCTCGGCCATGTCGTCCGGAAAGTAGTAGGACTTCCCGTCCTCGCTCTCGGGAACGCCGTGGACCTTCTGGTTCTCGCTGATGAGCGGGTCGTACTGGCCCGCCTCACCCCCGAGAAAGCCCCAGTAGTAGTCGAAGCCGAGGCCGGTCGGCCAGCGGTTGAAGGGCCCGCTCGAGCCCTGCTGGTCGTCCGGTGTCAGGTGCCACTTGCCGATGCAGGAGGTCAGGTACCCGTTCTCCTGCAGGATCCGCGGCAGCGTCGCGCAGTCCCTGGGGATGGTGGCGTTGTAGCCGGGGAACGGGCCGGAGAACTCGGCCACGAGCCCGAACCCGACCCGGTGCTGGTTGCGTCCGGTGAGCATGGCGGCCCGCGTCGGCGAGCACACGGCCGTCACGTGGAAGCGGTTGTAACGCAACCCTTCCTCCGCCATTCGGGTGTAGTTGGGCGTGTCGATGGGCCCGCCGAACGTGCTCGGGTTGCCGAAGCCCGCGTCGTCGATGAGGACGAGCAGGACGTTCGGGGCACCCTCGGGCGGCGCGGGGTGCATGGCCTGGTTCCAGTCGGGCTCCGAGCCCTCGAGCGTCCGGTTCGCGACGCCGGCGAACGGCGGGCGTCGGATCGGCAAGACCGTGCGGTCGATCGACTCAGGCATGTGCCTCACTCTCCTCGACGGCGACGCGTGCCGCCTGACGTTTCAGGGCTGGTCGGCTTCGGGGTCCGGTCCCGGCTTTTATACAACTCCGTCGCGCCGCTCGGAGCATCACCCACTTCGCATGAGGCCGCGCTTCCTCGCCTCTACGAGAAGACGTTGACGGCGCGGGCGATCACCAGGCCGACGACCGTCAACGAGATCAGGGACTGGAGCGCCATCGTCAGCTTCGCCCAGCGGGCCATGGGCATGACGTCGGTGGGGCTGAAGGCGGTGCTCGTGGTGACGCCGAGGATGAGGTAGTCGACGTACTGCGGCCGCCATCCGGGCGGAGCGAGCTCCGGGCTCATCTGGTGCGTGAACGCGAAGTCGGGATAGTCGCGCTCGCCCAGGAACCGGGCGTACGGGCCGCCGCTGTCGAGCAGCCAGTAGAGCAGCCCGAAGACCAGGCAGTTGCCGAGCCAGATCAGCGCGCCCGAGGAGAGCAGCGAGGTCGCGGACTCGGTCACCTTCCCCCCTTGCACCAGCTCGGTGATGAGAACTGCCGTGGACAAGAGAGCTGCAGCCGCGAGAGCGGACACGAGCGCGATCGAGAGCGGTCGGAGCCAGTGCCTGCGTCCGCTCACACGCCCTGGGTCGGCCGCCAGCAGGACGATCAGCAGCGCGATCTCGATGCCCGGGACGAGCCAGTGCGGCCCGAGCGACTCCCGGTTCGGCTCGACCGCGCGCAGCACGATCGTCAGGACGACGAAGCAGCCCAGCACAAGCGCGATGGGCCAGCGCGGCTCGTCGAAGACCGGCTCGTCGCCGTCGGACACGGGGGCCTGCTCCAACGTCACGCGTCGGGCTCGTCTCCGTCATCGGTCCACGTCGCTCATCCCGGTGATGCCTCCGTGTCCTGGGAGTGGTACTCGGCCCGGAGCTCCTGCTCCTCGTCCTTCCGAGGGAACATGAAGAAGACGAGCGCCATGCCGATCACCACGGCGCCCATGGCCGCCAGGTAGGCCCACTGGTCGCCGTCGAGGAAGGACTGCTGCGCGGCGGTCGTGATCTGGTCGGCGAACTTCGGGTTCTGCGCGGCGAGGTTCTCGGCGCTCGCGTAGGAGAGCTGGAGCTGGCTCTGGGTGCTCTCGGAGACGTTCTTCCCGGACTCGTCGATCGCCGTGCCCATCGCCGACGCGTAGCCGGCGGTGAGGAGGGCGCCGAAGAGCGACGTCATCAGCGCGCCGCCGAGGTCGCGCTGGAGATCGGCGGTCCCGGACGCCATCCCGACGCGCTTCACCGGCACGGAGCCCGTGAGCGAGTTCGAGGACGGCGTGCCCGCCAGGCCGACCCCGATCCCCACGAGGATGTAGCGGGATGGCGATCTCCCAGTACGGCGTGTCCTCCTTCCAGAGGACGAACATCCCGAGGAACGCGAGGAAGAGGATCGACTGCCCGAGGAGCAACGTCGCGCGCGACCCGTGCGACCCGACGAGCTTCGCCGAGCGCGGGGCGACGAGAACCATGAACACGCCTGCCGGAAGGATCGAGGCGCCCGCCTCGATCGTCGAGTAGCCGAGCACGTTCTGCAGGTACTGCTGGCTGATGAAGGCCGCGCCCATGAGCGAGCCGAACACGATGATCCCGGCGCACGCCGCCACCCAGAAGGTCGGGCGCGCGGCGACGTGGAGGTCGTAGAGCGGGTTCCTCGCCCGGCGCTCGCGGACGAAGAACGCGACCAACGCGGCGAGCGCCACGGCCAGCAGGCCCAGGGCGAGCGCTCTGCTCGTTCGGCACCGGCATGAAGTTGATCGAGAGGATGAGCGTGCCGACGAGGACGGCCGACAGAATCCCGCCCAGGTTGTCGACGGGATCGCTCGTCTCGTTGACGTGCGCGGGCACGAAGATGATCGCCATCGGCAGCGCGATCGCGACGAGCGGCAGCGTGACGAGGAAGACCGACCCCCAGTCGAAGTGCTCGAGGAGCGCCCCGGAGATCAACGGCCCGAGGAGTGCGATCCCACCGCCGAGAGCCGACCAGAGCGCGATCGCCTTCGTGCGGCCGGGCCCCGACCAGAGCGCCGTGATCAGGGCGAGCGTCGTCGGGTAGGCCATGCCCGGCGGACATTCCGCCCACGACGCGGGCGACGAACAGCACCGTGTCCGACGGGGCGAAGCCGGCGAGGAGAGAGGCCGGTACCGACAGGCTCATCCCGAGCACGATCATCAGCTTCCGCCCGTAGCGGTCGCCGAGCGCGCCGAGCCAGAGCACCGAGGCGGCGAGACCCAGCGAGTACCCGACCGCGATCAGGTTCAGCGTGGTCTGCGACGAGTCGAACGACTCGCCGATGTCCGGCAGCGCGACGTTCGCGACCGAGAGGTTCAGGTTCGCGACCGCCGCGACGAGGATCAGCGAGACGAGGACGAGCCCCGCTCTGCTCGGGGCGGTCGAGGTCTCCGCCGCTCCGCCCGCACCCTCAGGCGCCTGGCTGCTGCTCATCCGTCACCCATGGGAGCGGTCCACGCGTCCTCGGGGCGACACATGTCGAACCGTGCCGCCCCGGTGCTTGGCTCTGTGCTGTCGCCGCTCAGACGCGGCGGCGGGCGACCCGGCGGCTCGTGCGCCGAGCGACCCTGCGGGATCCCATCATTTCCGTACCTCCGTTTGCCGTCGTGGTCGTCGCTACTTGGCCGCCTCGGCGGCCGCGGTCTCCAGCTCGTGGAGCTCCTGCGCCTCCTCGGCCGTGACCAGCCCGATCGCGATCAGGTCGAGCGGGCTGATGAACGCATCGCTGATCCGGAAGCCGCCCGCGCGCGCGATCGCGTTGCGCAGTGGAACGGCCCAGTGGTGCTCGATCAGGAGGAGGGCGGCGGCCGAGTCGTTCGGGATGTCCTCGAGCACGTCCCAGGCCTCCTCCTCCGAGAACACGTTGATGCCGTCGGCGGCCGCCTCGGCGCCCGCGATGGCTCCCTCCTCCATGCCCTCCTCGCCCTCGATGCCGAGGCCGATGAGCGCCCCTACCTTCGAGCCGAACTCGATCGCCTCGTCGGCGGTGAGGTTGCTGAGGTGCGCGACCTCGATCTCTCCCTCCGCGTCCTTGTACACGGCGAGGGCGTCGATCACCCGCACCGTGTCGCTCTCGCGCAGCTTCTCGAGCTCGTCGATGATCTCGCCGCGAAAGTCCGGGTGCTTGAAGCCCAGGACGATGAGCTGAACGGGTCCAATTGCCATGCTGGCTCCCTTCTCGATTACGTCGCCTCCGCGGCCTCCAGCCCGACGGCGATGAGGTCCTTCGGGTGGATCCACTCGTCAGCGAGCGCGACCCCGCCGGCCTCGACGATCGAGTCCCTGAGCGGGATAGCCCAGCGGTGCTCGATGAGCACGACCGCCGCGGCAGAGCCGTTGGGAATCGCGTCCTCCACGTACCACACTTCCTCGTCGCCGATCGCGTGGCCGTCCGCGAGCGCCTCCGCGCCGGCGATGGCGCCGGCTTCGATCCCCTCTTCCCCTTCTACGCCGAAGCCGATGAGAGCGCCGGCAATTGCGCCGAACTCCATCGCCTCGTCCTGGGAGAGGTCGCTCGTCTGAATCGCCGTGATGTTGCCGTCGTCGTCCTTGTTGACGACCAGCAGGTCGATCAGGCGAATGAGGTCCTGCTCGCGCAGCCGCTGGAGCTCGGCCGCGATCTTGCCCGTGAAGTTCGGCTCCTCGAAGCCGACGACGAGCATCTGGACTGGTCCAAACGGCATGTCTCTCTCCTCTCCGCTCATGAGCCTGCGAGGATCTTCTGCTTCTGGAGGTCGAACTCGGCCTGCGTGAGAACGCCCTCGTCGAGAAGCTGCTTCAGGTTCTGGAGCTGCTGGACCATGTCCTCGCTCCCGGCGGCCGGCTCCGCGGGAGCGGGGGGCGGCGCTGCCTGGGCCGCCTGGTCCTCTTCCGCCATGTCGGCTCTCGCCTTGTTCTGTCCGTACTTGTTGGCGGCGTATACGGTCCCGCCAACGACGGCTGCACGCGCGAGTGGTCGGCGTCTAAACATCCTGGTGCTCCTTTCCGAGTTCTCCTGGCGAAGCCGATTCTACGAGGAACCGCAGCCCAGGTCGTCCGAAGCCGCGGTGGCCTCCTGGGAGACGGAGTCGGCGACGGTCTCGAGCTGCTGCACGCCCTCCTGGACGCTGTCCACTCGAGGGGATCTCCTTGAGCTGCGACTCGAGGTCGTCGAGGGAGCTCGTGAGCTTGCTCACGTCCGCCTCGGCCGTGCTTCCTGCCGCGCTCGCGACCGCCTTTCCGTCGGTCACGACCGCCTGGACGGAGCTCGTGACGTCGCTGAGCGACGAGGTCGACGGATCGAGGTCTTTCAGCGAGGCCACCGAGTTCTGGAGGTCGTCGATCGCCGAGCAGAGCTGCTCGTTGCCCGCGGCCTGGGTCGTCGCCTCGCTCGACTCGTCGTCGCCGCCGCAGGCCGAGAGAGCCGCGACCGTGACGAGAGCTGCGACGGCCGCGAGGATCCTCATGCCGCGAGCTTGACGCCGCTGCCCGGCGACAGGCATCGCCCCGATGGGATGATTGGCAGGTCGGACCATGATCCTGCTCCTGGCACTGACTGGGCGAGGGCACGAGCGTCACGGGCACGATCCCTTCCGCGAGACGCCGCCCGGAGGAGGAGCGGACCAGCTCCTGAGCGCCGGCGGCTGACTGTCCGGAGCCCGAGTTAGGGTCAGCGCTTACGCCACCGGGGAGCCGGCGCATGAAGATGCGGAGATTCCAGCGCGACAAGGACGACGGCGGCTCCTCGCACGGGCAGACCGCACCGAGGAGCCGGAGGTCGTCCAGCTCGACGAGGCTCAGCTCGGGCAGCTGTCCGCGGTCTTCGCCGCCCCGCGCTGGCTCCGCGACCTGGGGCTGGCGGCGTGGCTGATCACTGGTGTGCTGCTGGTGCTCGTCGGGGTGATCTGGCTCGTCGGCGCGACCTCTCATGATCACCCAGCCCCTGATCGCGGCCTTCGTGGTCGCGTGCGTGGCCCTGCCGCTCGTACGCAGGCTCGCGCGCCACCGCGTCGGGCGGGCGGGAGCTTCGGGGATCGCGCTCCTCCTGCTCCTGGCCATCGGGATCCTCGTGGGCGTGCTTCGTCATCGGCGGGATCACCTCCCAGGCCGACGACATCTCGGCGAATGGCTCGAGCGCCGCCGACGAGATCCAGGGCTCGCTCGAGGACGCCGGAGTCGACCCGTCCGGAGCCGAGAGCGCGAGCAGCACGGCGAAGGAGGACGTCCCCCAGATCATCTCCACGCTCGTCAACGGCCTCGTCACTGGCATCGGCGACCTGACCTCACTCGCGCTCGGGCTCTCCTCTTCCTGCTCAGCCTCTTCTTCCTGCTCAAGGACGGCCGTCGCTGCGCTCCTCGGTCGAGGACCACTTCGGCGTGCCGAGGCCCGTCGCGCAGACGATCACCGGCGACGTGATCACCTCGTTCCAGCGCTACTTCGCCGGCGTGACCATCGTCGCCGCCTTCAACGGCATCGTCGTCGGCCTCGCCGCGCTCCTGCTCGGAGTCCCGCTGGCAGGCACGATCGCGGTCGTGACCTTCTTCTGCGCCTACATCCCGTACATCGGGGCGTTCTTCGCGGGCGCGTTCGCGGTCATGATCGCGCTCGGCTCGGAAGGGACGACCACCGCGCTCATCATGCTCGTGGTCGTCATCCTGGCGAACGGCGCGCTGCAGCAGATCGTCCAGCCGATCGCCTACGGGGCCACGCTCGGCCTCCATCCGCTCGTCGTCCTCATCGTCACGATCAGCGCCGGCGCTCTCTTCGGGATGGTCGGGCTCGTCCTCGCCGCCCCGCTCACGTCGGCCGGCGTGCACATCGCCGCGGACCTCGCCCGGGCCAAGGCGGCGGCGGCCAAGAAGGCGCACGAAGAACAGGGGTCGCCGGGCCCGAGCCGGAGCCTGCGCCCGGATAGGGTTGCCTCGATGACCGCGCAGGCCGCCGCGGAGAAGCCCTCCCTGTGCCGCCGTTCAACGAGCCGTCGCGGGCGGAGACGGATCGTCAAGGTCGCCGTGTGGCTCGCGGGAATCGCGGTCGTGCTCATCGTTGCTCGACCTCGCCGGCGTCGACGTCACCGGCTGGCTCCAGGACCTCTGGAAGCAGATCAGGGCCGTCCCGCCGGGCTACATGATCGCGGCGCTCGTCTTCCAGACCGGCCAGACCGTCTTCGCGGCGTCTCGTACTACGGGATCCTCGGCGCCGCCTACCCGGGCGAGGTGACGCTCGCGGCCGATCGTCACGGCGTACGCCGTCGGCGTGGCCGATGAACAGCTTCCTGCCGGCCAACATCGGCACGTTCGTGACGCTGCTGATGTTCGTCGCGATCATCCCGTCGCTGCACGTTCGGCGGCGCGGTCGCCGCCTACCTCGTCCAGAAGATCTTCTTCACGATCGTCGGGACCGCGGTCTACCTGTACCTCTTCCTCTCCGTCCCGGGCGCGTTCGACATCAGCTTCGGCAAGGATGCACGACGCACCCGCGTTCTTCTTCGGGATCGTCGTCGGCGGCGTCTTCCTGATCGTCGTCGTCGTCCGCATCTTCTGGCGCCAGGTGAAGAAGCTCTGGGCGCAGGCGAAGAAGGGCGGCGCGATCCTCGCGCAGCCGAAGAACTACTTCACGCGGGTCGTCTGGCCCGAGGCTCTCAGCTACGCTCTGCAAGATGGCGGTGATCGCGATCTTCCTCGCCGCCTTCGCGATCCCGGTGACGTTCGACTCGATCATGTGGGTGATCGGCTCCGGCTCGCTCGCGAACGTCGCCTCGTTCACGCCCGGCGCGGTCGGCGTCACGCAGGCGACGAACGCGCTCGCGCTCAAGACCTGCTGCAACGTCCCGAACAACACGGCGGTCGCCTACTCGACCGCGCAGCAGCTCGTCACGACCGCCTGGAACGTCGCCTTCGCGTCGATCCTCGTCGTCTGGGTCTTCGGCTGGACGGGCGGGAAGCAGCTCGTCGGCGGCGCGTACACCGACGCCAAGGTGAAGGTCGCCGAGCAGAAGGAGGAGCGCGCGGCAAGCGCGAGGAGAAGCAGGCGGAGGTCAAGAATCCAGGGCGAGCAGGCTCGGCCGGCTTCGCTCTCACCGTTCTGACACGGACGAAGCCGGGCGCGAGACCGAGTAGGCTCCCAGGCCGTGGAACCCCGCACGGGCTTCGCAGAGGCTCCCTCCTGGCACCCGGAGCGGCCGCGCATCCGGCCGGTCCGCCTCGTCCTCTCGTGGCTCGTCTCGGCGCTCGCGCTCTCGTCGCCGCCGCGATCGTGCCGGGCGCAGAGTCGAGGGCTTCTGGGGCGCGCTGGTCGCGGCCGCCGTGATCGCGGTGCTGAACGCGTTCCTGCCGCCGCTCATCGCAGCCCTGCGGCTGCCGTTGACGCTCGCGCTCGGGTTCCTGCTCGTCCTGTTCCTCGACGCCCTCATGCTCCTGCTCGCCGACTCGATCACCGACGGCGCGATCCAGCGTCGACTCGTTCGGGTGGGCGCTGCTCGCGGCGCTCGTCGCCGCCGCGGTCACGCGTCGTGCTCGAGGTCGTGCTCGGGACGAACGACGACGACACGTACACGCTGCGGGTGATCCAGCGGATCGCGCGCCGATCGGGCGAGCGGGTCGAGACCGACGTGCCGGGGATCATCTTCCTCGAGATCGACGGCCTCGGCGCTGCCCGGTCCTGCAGCGCGCGATGCGCGACGGCAACGCGCCGACCATGGCCCGCTGGCTCGCCGAGGACACGCACAGGCTCGCCGAGTGGGAGACCGACCTCTCCTCGCAGACCGGGGCGAGCCAGGCCGGCATCCTGCTCGGCTCGAACGAGGACATCCCCGCCTTCCGCTGGGTCGAGAAGGAGACCGGCACGCTGATGACGTGCTCGGCGCCGCGCCGACTGCGCCGAGATCGAGCGCCGCCACGCGACCGGGATCGGCCTGCTCGCGAACGGCGGCGCGAGCCGCGGCAACCTGCTCTCCGGCGAGGCCGACCACGTGATCCTGACGGTGAGCCGGATCGAGGCCGAGAAGAAGGCGAACCCCGGCTACCGGGCCTTCTTCGCCAACGGCTTCAACGTCACGCGCGTGCTCGTCCTCTTCGTCTGGGAGGTCGTCCTCGAGTGGCCGCGTCCGCCCGCGCGCGCCGGCGCGACGTGCGGCCGCGCGGCCACCGCGGCGGGATCTACCCGTTCATGCGCGCCGCGATGTGCGTCGTCGTCCGCGACCTGATCGTCTACGGCGTGCTCACGGACATGATGAAGGGCCGGCCCGCGGTGTACGCGACGTTCTCGAGCTACGACGAGGTCGCGCACCACTCCGGGCTCGAGCGGGCGGACACGCTCGAGGCGCTGCGCAAGCTCGACCAGCAGTTCGGCCGCATCGACCGCGCCCGCCGCTACGCGCCGCGCCCGTACGAGATCGTCGTCCTCTCCGACCACGGCCAGACGCAGGGCGCGACGTTCAAGCAGCGCAACGGCTACGGGCTCGACGACCTCGTCGAGCGCTCGCTCGACGAGCGGGCAGCGTCGACCGAGATCGCGGGCGGCGACGAGCAGGACGTCGATGGTCGGCCACGCGCTCGGCGAGGCGACCGGCCGCACGGCGAGCAAGAAGAAGCGACCAAGAACGACGTCTCCGACCGCGAGGTCGTCGTGCTCGGCTCGGGCAACCTCGGCCTCGTCTACCTGATGGAGGAGCGGCGCCGGCTGACGCTCGAGGAGATCGACGAGCGCCACCCGACCTGATCCCCGCGCTCCGCGACGCATCCGCACGTCGGCTGGCTGCTCGTCCGCTCGCCGAGCACGGCGCCGGTCGTGCTCGGCGCGAAGCGGCAGCGCACTACCTCGCCGACGGCCGCGTCGAGGGCGAGGATCCCGCTCGCGCCGTTCTCGCCGACCGCGCCGCAGCACCTCCTGCGCACGGACGGCTTCGCCCACGTCGCCGACATCATGGTCGGCAGCTTCTACGACCCCGAGCTCGACGAGGGCTGCGCGTTCGAGGAGCTGATCTCCTTCCACGGCGGCATCGGCGGCCCGCAGACGCGGCCGTTCATCCTCCACCCGGTCGAGCTGCCGGTGCCCGACGAGCCGATCGTCGGCGCGGCCGCGGTGCACGAGCTCCTCGCCGGCTGGCGCGCGCAGCTCCAGGGCGAGAGCCGCTCGGCGGCCTGAGGGGGCGCACGGGCGGCAGGGGTGCGATACTCGCGCCCATGTCGATCGAGACCTTCTGGGTGATCGTCGTCTACGCCTTCGTCCTCGGCGTGGGCGGCCTGGTCGGGTTGCTCTTCCTCTACTGGCTCGCCCGCGCGCGCGAGGACTAGCGGCCCGACCCGCGCGGCAGTGACGATCTACGAGCCCTGGGACGCCCTCGAGGCGCCGCGGTTCACCGGCCCTCGCACCTACGCTCGGCTCCCGTACGTGCAGGACCTCGCCGACGTCGAGTGCGCCGTCTTCGGGATGCCCTGGGACGGCGGCGCGTCGTTCCGCTCCGGTGCCCGTTTCGGGCCCGAGGCGATCCGCTCGGCCTCGGGGATGATCCGCACGTACAACCCGGTCCAGCGGGTGCAGGTCTTCGGCGCGCTGTCGACGGTCGACTACGGCGACGCGCCCACCGCGCCCGGCTACATCGAGGAGACGCTCGAGCGGATCGAGGCGTTCGTGCGCCCGATCGCGGAGGCGGGCGTCGTCCCGATCGGGATGGGCGGCGACCACTCGGTCACGCTCGCCGAGCTGCGGGCCCTCGCCGGCGTCCACGGGCCGCTCGGGCTGTCCACCTCGACTCGCACACGGACCTGCTGGGATCTCTACAACGGGCTCCCGCTACGGCCACGGGACGATGTTCCGGCGGGCGATCGAGGAGGGGCTGATCGACCCGGCGCGCGTGATCCAGGCGGGGATCCGCGGGCCGCTGTACGGCGAGGCCGACGAGGAGATCCCGGCCGAGCTCGGCGTCGAGACGATCCCGTGGATCGAGCTCGCCGCGCTCGGCCCGCAGGCGTTCGCGGAGCGCGTGCGCGCCCGGGTCGGCGACGGCCCGGCGTTCCTCACGTTCGACGTCGACTTCGTCGACCCCGCGTTCTGCCCGGGCACCGGCACGCCGGAGGTCGGCGGGCCGACGAGCTTCCAGGCGCTCGAGTACCTGCGCGCGCTGCGCGGGCTGCCGTTCGTCGGCTTCGACGTCGTCGAGGTGGCCCCGCAGTACGACGGGCCCGGCCAGGTCACCGCGCTCTTCGCCGCCAACGCGATCTTCGAGATGCTCTCGATGGTCGCGGCCCGCAAGCGTTCCCGCGACGGAGACATCCGCCGCCACGTGACCGCTTCCGCCGCAACGACGCAGGCCCGGCTCGACTGGTTCACGACCCGCGAGGTCGTCGACGGCGTCTGGCTGCTCGCCGAGCCCGGCCACGTCTGCACATGGCTGGTGGCGGGGACCGACCGGGCCGTCCTCCTCGACACGGGGATGGGGTTCCTGCCGATCCGCCCGCTCGCCGAGAGTCTCACGACGCGGCCGGTGAGCGTGGTCAACACGCACTACCACTTCGACCACGTCGGCGGAAACCACGAGTTCGACGACATCGTCATCCACGAGATCGGCGCGCCGCTGATCGCCGAGCAGATCCCGCGCAGGAGGCTCGAGGCCTACCTCGACTTCTGCACCCGGCGCCTGGAGGTCCTCGACCGCTTCGTCGCGCTCGACGCGGAGTACTTCGGCGTCCTGAACGCGGACAGCCTCCCCAGGCCGTTCCCGGCCGACTTCGACCCCTCGGCCTGGACGATCCCGGCCAGCCGGGCGGCGGCGACGCTGGCCGAGGGCGATCGCATCGACCTCGGCGGCCGCGTCCTGACGGTGCTGCACACGCCCGGGCACAGCCCCGACAGCATCTGCCTGCTCGAGGAGCGCGAGGGGCTGCTGTTCGGCGCCGACACGATCAACGCCGGCGCGATCTACGCGCAGTTCGACGACTCGGACCTCGACGCCCTCGTCGCGTCGACCCGGCGGCTCGCCGACCTGGCGGACGGGATCCGGCTGATCACCACGCACCACTGTGAGCACGTCATCGCCGAGGTCGGCCTCCTCGAGGAGATCGCCGACGGCCTGGTCAGCGTCCAGGCGGGAGAGCCGGAGCTCGTCCCCGCGCGGGACATCGTCGGCAACCAGGTCCTCGAAGCCTGCTTCCCGCACTTCTCGGTCGCGCTGCCCGATCCCGGCGCTGCCGCGTGATCGGTGGCGCCGTGAGGCGGTCGGCGCCGCGCGCCGCGTCAGCCGCCCGCCGCTTCGGCCCGTAGCGCGCGGACGTGCGCCATGAGGGCTCCCGCGGGTCGGAGCGTCCGGAGCATGATCATGGCGGCGGCGAGTCCGATGACGAGGTTCAGCGCGGTGACCGCCGCCTGCATCCCGAGCGAGAAGGAGACGATGGTGGCCGTCGACGCGGTCGCGTGCAGGAGGTAGGCGAGGAGCACCTGCTGCGTCCCGACGCCCCCGGGCGTGGGCACGACGGTCGAGAGCCCTCCGGCCATGACGACGATGACAGCCGCGACGACCGTTGCGCGCACGCCGAAGGCCGCGAGGAGGAAGTACGCAGAGCCGATCCGGCACACCCACGCCGAAAGTTGCACCGGGACGACCTGGGTCAGGTAACGCCGCGGCGAGGAGAGGATGGAGACGCCCGCCTTCGCGTCGGCCCAGGCCGTGCAGATCCGCGGTGCAAGGCGGCGGGCGGCGAGGGCGGCGGCCGCGGCGAGCGCGGCCGCTCCCGCGCCGGCGAGGACGGTATGGTCGGCGACCAGCCCGGGCGCCGTCGGCAGCGGTGGTAGCCCCGGAAGACTGGGGAGGAGACCGCACGCGGCGAGGAGGACGATGACGACGCCGCCCACCAGGGTGTCGAACAGCGTGACGACGCCCATCGACGCGGCGATGGTCGGCACCGAGGAGTCGCGGATACGGGTCCGGGCGAGCCCGATCTTGACGAGGTCGCCGCCCCGCGCCGGAGTGAAGGCGTTGAGCGCCATGCCCGCGGCGTAGGCGCCGGCGATCCCCGGTAGGGGCACGCACCGATCCGGATAGGCGGCCGCGAGCACGTTCCGCCAGGCGAGCGAGCGGAAGCCGATGTTCGCGAGGTGGAACACGAGCGCGACGAGCATGAGTCGCGGATCGACCCGCCCGAGCGTCTCGAGGAGGACATCCGGCGTAGGCAAGGCGTTACGCCGGTCCCGTCCCGAGGAAGGTGCGACGGAGGATGTCGGGCCGGTCGCTGATGAGGCCGTCGACGCCATAGCCGACAAGCTCCTGCGCGCGCTCGACCGTGTTCACCGGCCAGGTGAGGATCAGGTCGGCGAGCTCCCGCAGCTCCCCGACGCGCCCCGAGTCGAGCAGGCCCTCGTGGATCGTGATGCCCTGGAGACGATGTCCGGCCACGCGGCGCCGGAGGCGCTCGAGCTGTCGCGCGCTCCCGACGGAGTGGACGACGCGGACGCGCTCGAATCCCAGAAACGGCTCGAGAAGCGGCCAGCTTCGCGCGCAGATCGTGACGCCGGGCCCGGTCGCGGTCCGCGGTCCGAGCGCTTCGAGAAGGCGCTGGGAGAGGCGGCGGTCGCGGCCTTTGAGATCGAGCACGAGCTCCGTCCGCGGCCCGAGCGCCTCGAAGAGCTCAGAGACGACCAGCCGGCGTGCGAACGGGTTCGCCAGCTTCCAGCGATCCCACAGGAGTGGGATCGGCCCGAGGGTCTTCAGGTGACGCACCTCCAGCCTGCCGCGGTGGAGGTGCACGTCCGCCTCGATCGCCTGGATTCCCAGCGCCTCCGCGGTCCGCAGGCTGCTCAGCGAGTTCCCCGACCGGTGCGCGACCACGAAGGGGTGACCCGGCTTGACGCCCGTTCCTTCCGGTGGGCCGTTCACCTCTGCCGAGTGTACGTGTGTGGAGGAGGGTCGCAACGGCGAGACCGACGAGGACGACCACCGCGCCCAGGACGACGTCGAGGACGTAGTGGTTCGCGGTCGCGACGACCACGAATGCCATCGCCGCGGGCATGGCCACGGCGAACGCGCGAACGCCGATCCGCCTGGTGCTCTGGAAGAGGACGATCCCGAGGAGGAGGTTCCAGCCGAAGTGGAGGCTCGGCAGCGCCGCGTACTGGTTCGTCAACGCAGGGGGCTGGAGCGCACGGTAGCCGTGCGAGTACTCGGTCACCGTGTCGACGATTCCCGGCTCGACGAGTCGCGGCGGCGCGACCGGAAGGACGGCGAAGAAGACGAATCCGATCAGGCCTGAGATGATCATCGCGTCGCGCAGGAGCCGATACCTGTCTCGCCGGTGGACGTACAGGAGGACGGCGCTGACGGCGATGACCGGCCAGTGCCCGTAGACGTAGACCCAGTTTGCGAGCGTGATCGAGGCCTGGTGGCCGAGAATCGCCCCTTGGATGGGAAGCTCCCACGCGATCCCGAGCAGGCGCTCGAACCGCAGCAGCGCATCCGCGTTGGCGAACGCTCGGTCGACCCTCCCTTCGGTGAGCCCGCGCACCAAGAAGTAGACGAGGACGGCGAGGGCGACCAGAGCGAGCTCACGGACGAAGGCGACCGCGGGACGACTCAGAGATTGCGGTCGGGATGTCACGCCGTCAGTCTCGCGCGCGCTCCTCCTCCAGGCGTCCGGCGCGACTCGGAACGGGTTGCGGCGAACTACGCACGCGGCGCGCTATCAACGCCGTTCCTCACGGGGCTCGGCCACACTCGGCCCTGTCAACGGCGTCCTTGTAGACTGGCGGCCCCGGAGATTCCAGGTGCGAGGAGGCAGCGGTGGCGGTCGTGATCGTTCATCAGGGCGCGGGCCTGACGCGGGAGAGCTACGAGGAGGCGGTGCGTAGGGTGACGGGCGGCAAGACACGGTTGGAGTCGCCCGCGGACTGGCCCGCCGAAGGCCTGCTGGTCCACACGGCCGGAGAAGCCGAAGGCGGCTTCCGCATCGTCGATGTCTGGGAGTCGGAGGAGGCCGTCCAGCGCTTCGGCGAGACGCTCATGCCGATCATGCAGGAGCTCGGCATCGAGGCGCCGCTGGAGGTCTACCCGGCGGACACGTTCATCTCGGCCTGAGCGCCAGCGGCGTTCCGCGCTAGGTAGACGCCGCGAGGCTATGCGAACATCTGTTCGTGACCTCGCAGGGCTCCGCCTATGGACGGCTCCGCCGCGCGCTCGACACAGGTAGCGCCACGACGGCCCTCGCGGCCGCGGCCGAGCTCGACTGGGTCAGCCTCCCCGACGCGCTCGAGATCGTGCTCCTCCTCGTCGAGGACCCGCGGCGGTTCCGGCGGGCGGCGCTGCGCTGGCACGCGCGCTACTGCGGTGAGCTCCCCGACGTCGGGTTCGAGGAGGCGCACGCCGTCCTCGCGTGCCTCACCGGCCTTGCGGGGCGCCGCCCGCAGGCCGCCGCGGCCGCCCTCGCCGAGCTCGTCCACCGGCGCGGGCTCGAGCGGGCGAGCGAGGTGCTCCTCCGGTGGGCGCGCTAGGCGCACCCGCGACCCCGCTCGACTGTCGCTCTTCCAGTTCCGGCCGCTCGGTAATCCTCCGCAGAGGGGATCAGCGGGGCCGCTGATGGCCTGGAAAGGCGGCGCGGGGAGAATACGTCCACCATGGGAGCGACGTCACGCGCCCCGCTCGTTCGGTTGCCGACGGAGATGCCGATCTGGCCGCGCGTCTTCACGGTCGCGCCGCTCGTCCTCGTCGGCACGAAGGAGCCCGACGGGAGCTACGACATCGCTCCGAAGCACATGGCGATGCCGCTGGGCTGGGAGGACCACTACTGCTTCGCGTGCACCCCGAGACACGCGACGTACGCGAATGTTCGCGCCCGCGGCGAGTTCACGGTCAGCTTCCCGCTTCCCGAGGCCGTGGTCCTCTCGAGCCTGGCCGCCACCGAGCGCGACGAAGACGGCCAGAAGCCGAACCTCGAGGCTCTGGCGACCTTCCCGGCGGCGGTCGTCGACGGCGTCCTGGTCGAGGGTTGCTACCTCTACCTCGAGTGCTCCCTCGACCGCATCGTCGAAGGCTTCGGCGAGGCCGGGCTGGTCGTCGGACGTGTCGTCGCCGCGCACGCGGACGAGCGGGCGCTGCGCGTCTCGGAGAGCGACGACGGGGAGACTCTCCGCGGGTTGCCGCTGCTCGCGTACGTGAGCCCCGGCCGGTTCGCCCGCGTCGACCGTACCGACTCCTTTCCGTTTCCCGCCCGCTTTTCCCGCTGAGACAATGGGTGAGCGCATCGCCGACAGCGTGCTCGAGTGGCACAGAGACCATGAGCCCGAGATGGCGCAGCTGCTCGGGCAGCTGGCACGCGCGGAGTCGCCGTCGGTCGTACCCGACGCCCAGCGGGAGGCGTTCGCAATCCTCCGCGAGGGGCTCGAAGGCATCGGGTTCGCCGTGCGGGCGATCCGCGGGCGCGGCGTGGGCGACCACCTCTACGCACGACCGCTCGAGCGCCCGCGAGGGGACCCGGTACAGCTCCTCGTGGGTCATCTCGACACGGTGTGGCCGGTCGGAACGCTCGACAGCATGCCGGTGAGCGCGATCGAAGAACGCCTGTACGGGCCCGGCGTGTTCGACATGAAGGGCGGCCTCGTTCAGATGCTCTTCGCGCTGCGGGCACTTCGCGAGCTGAGCGTGGCCGCGGCGGCGACGCCCGTCGTCTTCGTCGCGAGCGACGAGGAGATCGGAAGCTCCGACTCGAAGGCCTGGCTCGGTCGCCTGGCGCGCGCGTCCGCGCGAGCATTCGTTCTCGAGCCGGCGTTCGGCCCGAGTGGGAAGCTGAAGACCGAGCGCAAGGGAGCCGGGCAGTTCACGCTCTCCGTGACAGGGCGCGCCGCCCATGCGGGCGTGAGCCCGGGCGAGGGGGTGAGCGCGATCCTCGAGCTCTCGCACCAGATCCAACGACTCTTCGCGCTCAACGATCCCGAACGCGGCATCACCGTGAACGTCGGCGCGGTCGACGGCGGGGTGCGGCCGAACGTCGTCGCCCCGACCGCGACCGCCACGATCGACGTGCGCGTGCGAACGGAGGAGGATGGACGGTGGGTCGAGGCGGCGCTCGCAGGCCTCTCGCCGGTCCAGGAGGGCGCTTCGATTCGCGTCGTCGGTTCGTTCGGGCGGCCGCCGATGACGCGCACGGGCCGCAACCGGGCTCTCTGGCTCGAGGCGAAGCGCATCGGCGCCCAGCTCGGCCTCTCGCTCGCCGAGGAGCGCGTGGGAGGAGCCTCGGACGGGAATTTCACGAGCCTCTACACCGCGACGCTCGACGGCCTCGGGCCCGTCGGCGACGGCGCGCACGCCGAGCACGAGCATGTCGAGATCGTCCGGCTTCCCGAGCGGGCGGCGCTTCTCGCGCTTCTCCTCGCGGCACCGGTCCGCCTGCCCGAGCCGGAAGCGCACGCAGTCGAGGCCGCGGTGTAGCGAGATGGAGCGGCTTGCCTTCACCAGCGTCACGCGAGCGGCCGGGCTCCAGGATCGCTCGCTCTCGGTCGAGCCGCTCGAGCGGAGACTCTGGGACACGGGCGACTTCGTGGTCGGCGAGGTGGTCGCGGCCGCCCGTGGCATCGAGGACCCCGACGGGCGAATGGCCGCCGTCGCGAACGGCGATCTCGTCGTCGGCGCGCTCGGGAGCCGCGCCGCGACCCTTCAGGCCGTCGGCGACTGGCGCGCGATCGGCGAGGACGGGCTCATGGAGGACATGAGCACAGCGGGCGTTTTCGCCAAGTGCACGTCGATCTCGGCCGAGCTCGCCCCGCTCACGACGCTCGGCTACCGCGGGCACGTGCTCGTTGGCGGCGAGAAGGCGACGATGACCCGCTGGATTCGCGACGTGCCTGCGCAGCGGCTCGCCACGCCGACGGTGCTCATCATCGGGACGTCGATGGAAGCCGGCAAGACCGTGGCGGCGTGCGCGATCGTCCGCCGCCTTCGCGCCCGCGGGCTGCGGGTCGCCGGCGCGAAGCTCACGGGCGTCGGGCGGTTCCGGGACATCCTCGCCATGCGGGATGCGGGCGCGGCTGCCGTGTTCGATTTCGTCGAGGCCGGTCTTCCGTCCACGATCTGCGGCGTGGAAGAGATGAACCGGGCCCTCGGTGTCCTCTTCGCGCTCGTGGCGGAGTCGAACGTCGACGTGCTCGTCGCCGAGGCGGGCGCCTCACCGCTCGAGCCGTACAACGGGGAGGCGGCCGTCGCCGGCGTCGCGGACGCGCTTCGAATGATCGTTCTCTGTGCCTCCGACCCCTATGCGGTCCTCGGCGTCGAGGTCGCGTTCGGCCTCACCCCCGACCTCGTGAGCGGGAGGGCGGCGACCACGGACGCGGGCATCGCGCTCGTGGAGCGGCTGACGGGCATCCGCACGTTGAACCTGCTGGATCAGGCTTCGTATCCGGCCTTCGACGAGCTGCTGGTCACGGCACTCGCCGGCGCGCCGAAGGCCGAAGCACGATCAGGCGCCCGTGCGAACCCCGGTCTTTCGGCACGCCGCGCCGCCGGCCTGGCGCGCCGCCGGGCCTAGACGGGGCTCCAGCCGCTATTCCACCTCGACGATCGCCTCGATCTCGACCGTGATGCCGAACGGCAGGCTGCCCACTCCGATCGCCGAGCGGGCGTGCCGCTCGCCGAACACCTCGACGAGGAGGTCCGAGCAGCCGTTGATCACCTTCGACTGCTCGCGGAAGTCGGGGACGGCGTTCACCATCCCGAGCAGCTTCACGACGCGCTTGACCCGGTCGAGGTCGCCGAGCTCCTGTCGGAGGATCGCGAGGATGTTGAGGCCGACGAGGCGGGCGTGCTCCGCGGCCTCATCGGCGGTGACGTCGGCCCCGACCTTGCCCGTCGGAACGCTGCCGTCGGCCATCACCGGCCCTGCGCCGGACAGAAACATGAGATTCCCGGTGCGTACGGCGTTCGCGTAGTTGGCGGCGGGCTCAGGCACGGCCGGCAGCTCGATGCCGAGGTCCCCGGAGACGCTGCTCGGCCGACACCGCTACATCCCCATCGCGTGGTAGCCGGAGTCGACGTAGAGCGTCGTGCCGGTGATGTTGGCCGCCTCGTCGGAGAGGAGGAAGGCGCCGGCCTCGCCGACGTCCTCGGCGGAGATCGGCCGGTGGAGCGGCGCGCGCTCCTCGACGATCGCCTCCATGGTCGGGAAGCCGGCGATCGAGCGCGCGGCCAGCGTCCGCACGGGGCCCGCCGAGACCGCGTTCACGCGGATGTCCTTCTGGCCCAGGTCCCAGGCGAGGTAGCGGACGGAGGCGTCGAGCGCGGCCTTGGCCACGCCCATGACGTTGTAGTGGGGCACGGCCCGCTCGCCGCCGAGGTACGTCATGGTCATGATCGACCCGCCCCCGGCCGCCTCCATGAGCGGCTCGGCGAGTCGCGCGCTCCCGACGAGGGAGTAGGCGGAGACGTCCAGCGCCAGCCAGAAGCGGTCGCGGGGCGTGTCGGTGAAGCGGCCTTCGAGGTCGCGGGCGTCGGCGAACGCCACCGAGTGCACGAGGAGGTCGAGCTTGCCCCCGAACGCCTCTCCGGCCTCGGCGAAGACTCGCTCGAGGTCGCCGTCCTCGCGCACGTCGCATGCCGTGATCAGAGGCGACGACACCGACTCGGCGAGCTCGCGGACGCTCTTCTCGATCCGGTCGCCCTGGAATGTGAACGCGAGCTGGGCGCCGCCCTCCGCCAGCTTCTGCGCGATCGCCCACGCGATCGAGCGGCGGTTGGCCACGCCGAGCACGAGCCCGGTCTTGCCGGCGAAGCGGTCGGGAGAGGCGGTCACGGCGCGGGCAGTCTAGTCTCGCGCGCGTGGACACGTTCGCCGATGGGCGCCGCGTCGCCGTCGTCACGGGCGGGTCGAAGGGAATCGGCGCCGCCACCGCGCGTCTGCTCACGGCGCGCGGCTGGCGATGCGTGCTCCTCGCACGTGGCCGGGAGCGCCTCGAGCAGGTCGCCGCAGAGATCGGCGGCGAGGCCGAGCCCTGCGACGTCGGCGATCGCGAGGAGGTCGAGGCCGTCGCCGAGCGCGTCGCCTCGCGCCACCCGGCCGTCCATCTGCTCGTCGCCAACGCGGGCATCCCGGCCGGGGGCGGCTTCCTCGACCTCCCGCCCGCGCGGATCGAGGAGGTCATCCGCACCAACTACCTCGGCGGCGTCTGGTCCCTGAGGGCGTTCCTCCCGCTTCTCGAGGCGGCTGCTCCCTCCGACGTCGTCGTCGTCGCGTCGGTGGCCGGCGTGTACGCCTCCGGCGGCTCGTACGGCCCCTACGCCGCCTCGAAGCACGCACAGCTTGCCTTCGCCCGCTCGATCGGCGCCGAGCTCGCGCCGCGAGGAATCCGCGTGCACGCGGTGAATCCGGGGCCCGTGCGCACCGAGGGCTTCCCCCAGGAGCGCCTGCGCGGCACGCGACTCGACCGCCTCGTGCTTCCGCCCGAGCGCGTCGCCGGGTCAATCCTCCGCGCCGTCGAGCGCAACCGCCCCGAGTCCTACGTCTTCGGCGCCTACCGCGTCGCCGGCCTGCTCCAGGCCGCCCTGCCGGGGACGCTCTCGCGGCTCGCGGCACGGCGACGACGGGGATGACTGCGGCTCGCCGACTGGTCGAGGCTGCGCTGGTCGTCCTCGTGGCCGGCGGTTCCAGGGAGTCGAGCCGGTCTGGCCGCTCTTCCTCGCCCTGCTGGGGATCGGCGCGAGCGTCCTGCGTCAGCGACCGGGCCCGGC
>CAWGSF010000006.1:0-15685 GCA_963825255.1 uncultured Actinomycetes bacterium
TCCCGAGCCCGTCCGGGAGCGGCCGGGCGACGCTCGTCGCGTCGAACTCGACCCAGTCGGCCGAGTCCCGCAGACGCTCGCGGAGGTACCGGTTGTGCACCTTCCAGCTTCCCATCCAGAAGTCGAAATCGTGGGCTCCGTCCGGCCATCTCCGCTCCCTTCGACTCGTGCCTGGACCCTACACGTCGAATAGGGCCGTTCTTGCCCTCTATCTCTGCTTGACTAGCAGCGTGCCCTCGCCCACGTCACGTCTCCTCACTCTCCTCGAGACCCTTCAGGCGCAGCCCGTCGCCACGGGCAGGGAGCTCGCCGACCGGCTCGGCGTCGACGTGCGGACGCTCCGGCGCTACATCGCCGCCCTGCAGGAGCTCGGCATCCCCATCGAGGGCCAGCGGGGCGCCGGGGGCGGCTACCGCATGCGCCCCGGCTATCGGCTGCCGCCGCTGATGCTGAGCGACGACGAGGCCGTGGTCGTCGCGCTCGGGCTCGTCGCGGCGCAGCGGCTCGGGCTGGACACCGAGCGCGCCGCGGCCGGCGGTGCGCTCGCGAAGATCCACCGCGTCCTCCCGACACGCCTTCGCGGCCGGGTCGAGGCGCTCGAGGCCGCCACCGGCTTCACCGCGGCCGTCTCGGCGGGAGCCCCCGTGCCGGGCGAGATCGTGCTCCTCCTGGCGGACGCGATCCGGCGCAAGCGCCGGGTCCGCACGCGCTACCGGACCTTCGCGGGCGAGCTCTCGCGCCGCGAGCTCAGCCCGCTCGGTCTCGTCGTTCACGCGGGCCGCTGGTACCTCGCCGCGCACGATCACGGCCGCGGCGAGCTGCGCACCTTCCGCGTCGACCGCATGAGCGGCCCCGCGATGGAGGACGATGCCGCGGTCGCGCCTCCCGAGGGCTTCGACGCGGTCGCCTACGTCAGCAGCTCCCTCGCCAACGTCCCGTGGGCGTGGGAGGTCGAGGTGACGCTCGACCTCCCACTGGCAGGGGCCGCCGAGCGGATCCCCGCGACGCTCGGCGAGCTGGCCGAGGAGGAGGGCGAGACGGTCCTGCGCCTGCGGGTCGAGTCGCTGGACTGGACGGCGAGCCTCCTGGCCGGCCTCGGGTGCGGTTTCACGATCAGGCGGCCGGACGAGCTGCGGGCGAGCGTCGCCGCCCTCGCAGCGAGTCTTGCTGCCGCAGCCGGCTGAGCCGGCGCCGTCCCTGCGTCAGCGGTCGCGCGGGGGGTGTGGAACGTGCGGGTCGCCCATGGGAACCCCGGGCTCCTTGAGCTTCCAGCTCAGATCGGCCCGCACGGCCACGACGCCCGGCACGGCGGCCACGTGCTTCTCGAGCAGCTCCGCGTCGGCGCGCTGCTCGAGCTCGCCGGCCAGCGTCACGACTCCGTTTTCGACGCTGATGTCGAGCCGCTCGGGGTCGATCCAGAGCGTCCGCTCGGCGTCCTCGCGGATCTCCTGCTCGAGCTCGTCGTCGGACCGGACGAAGGCGCGGACGAGGTCGGCGCGGGTGACGATCCCGGCGAGCCGTCCCCCCTCGACGACCGGGAGCCGGTTCACCTGCTTCCCGACCATCACTCGCGCCGCTTCGGCGACCGTTTGCTCGGGCCCGATCGTGACCGCGGGTGAGCTGATCGCGTCGCCCACGCTCGTCGCCTCGACGTCCTCGTGGTCCTTCCGGCGGCGAAGAGCGCTCCGAGCAGGCTCGGCGACTCGCGCTGGCCGGTCGCCCGCGCCACGATGTCCGCCTCCGAGATCATCCCGACCACGTTCTCGTTCTGCACGACGGGGAAGCCCGAGACGCCGCGCTCGGCGAGCAACCCGGCCGCGTCCTTCAGCGAGGTCCCGGGCGAGACCGTGATGACGTCCTTCGTCATGACGTCGGAGACCTTCATCGCGAGCTCGGGGGCATTCTGACGGCTGCGGGGGGCATCTGTCACCCCGGAGCGCGGACGCGTCCGCCGTGGGAGTATCGGTGGCATGCAGTCGCCGGCGGCGAGGGGTAGCAGGTGACCGCACCGCACGCGCTCGTGGCGGACGAGGTCGCGCGCCGACTCGGAACAGATACTGAGCTGGGCCTGGGCGAGGCGGAGGCCGAGGCCCGTCTCGCCGAGGTCGGGCCCAACCGGCTCGAGCGTGCGGCCCGGCCCGCGTACGCGAGGATCGCGCTGCGCCAGTTCGTCGACCCTCTCGTCGGCCTGCTGATCGTCGCCGCCGTCGTGTCGGCCGCGCTCGGCGAAGGAGTCGAGGCGGCGGTGATCGGCGCGATCGTCGTCCTGAACGCGCTGCTCGGCTTCGTGCAGGAGGCGGCGGCCGAGCGGGCGGTCCTCGCGCTCCGCGAGGTACTCGAGCGTCCGGGCGAGCGTCGTCCGCGACGGCCGCGAGCGCGAGGTGGCGGCGGAGGAGCTCGTCCCGGGCGACGTCGTCCTCGTGCGCGGAGGGCGAACGCGTCGCCGCCGACGCCCGCCTGGCGACGGTCGCGCGGGCTCGAGGTCGACGAGTCGGCGCTGACCGGCGAGTCGCGTGCCGGTCGACAAGGCGGTCGATGCCGGTGCCGGAGGACGACGCCGCTCGCGGATCGGACGCTCGATGGTCTACGCGGGCACGGCCGTGACCCGCGGCCGCGGCCGGGCGCTCGTCACCGCGACCGGGCAGGCGCACCGAGGTCGGGCGATCGCCGACGCTCGCGGCCGCCGCGAAGGCGACCGCCGACGCCGCTCCAGCGCCGGGTGCGGCAGCGCTCGCGCGCCTGATGGTCGTCGTCGGCGTCGTCGTGACGGTCGGGCTCGGCGGCGGCGATGCTCGCCCGCGGCGAGTCGCTCCACGAGGCGTTCCTCGTCGGCGTCGTCCGTCGCCGTCGCCGCCGTGCCGGAAGGACTCGCCGCGACGGTGACGATCGCGCTCGCGCTCGGCGCGCGGGCGATGGCCGACGCGAGGCGCGATCGTCCGCCGGCTCGACGGCGATCGAGACGCTCGGGCGAGCACGACCGTGATCTGCATCGGACAAGACCGGCACGCTGACCGAGAACCGGATGCGCGTCGCGGCCGTCGCCCGGCGCCGGGCCGGGACGAGCGCGAGGTCCTCGCGGCCGCGGCCGCTCGCCTCGTCGGCGCGGCTCCTCGACGAGGACGGCGGAGCCGCGCGTGGCGGCGACCCGGTCGAGCCGCGCTCGTCCTCGCGGCGCTCGAGCACGGGCCTGTCCGCGGGCAGCTGCGTCGAGACGGAGGACGCTCGTGCACGAGCTGCCCTTCGACCCGGCCCGGCAAGCGCATGACCGTCGTCTACGACGAGGCCGAGCGGCGGCGCGCCTTCGTGAAGGGCGCGCCCGAGATCGCTCGCTCGAGCGCCGGCGGCGACGACGCGGACGGGCGCGAGCTCGAGCGAGCGTCGCCGAGCGTGGGCGGAGGAGGGATTCCGCGTGCTCGCCGTCGCCGAGCGCGCCGTTCCCGATCGCGACGGCCCGACGGGACGCTCGAGCGGCGATCTCCGCCGCGTCGGGCTCGTCGCGCTCCACGACCCGCTGCGCGCGGACGGCGCGCGAGGCCGTCGCGGCCGCCCGGGCGGCCGGGATCCGGGTGGCGATGCTGACCGGCGACCACCCCGCGACCGCGCGCGCGATCGGCGCACGCGCTCGGCCTCGGACGACGCGGACGTCTATCGCCCGGGTCGACGCCGGCCGACAAGCTCGCGCTCGTCGAGCGTCTCCAGGCGCGACGGCGAGGTCGTCGCGGTGACCGGCGACGGCGTGAACGACGCCCCCGCGCTCCGACGGGCGGACGTCGGCGTCGCGATGGGCCGCTCGCGGCACCGAGGCCGCGCGCGAGGCCGCGGACGTCGTGCTCACCGACGACGACTTCGCGACGATCGTCGCCGCCGTCCGGGAGGGGCGGCGGATCGGCGACAACATCCGCAAGTTCGTCGCCTTCCTCCTCTCGGCGAACCTCGGCGAGGTCGTCGCTCTTCGCGGTCGCGATCATCGCGGGGCTCGGCGTCCCGATGACCGTCGTCCAGGTCCTGCTCGTCAACGTCCTCACCGACGGGCTGCCGGCGCTCGCGCTGACGCCGCGATCCCGCCACCCCGGCACACGATGCAGCCGTCCGCCCGACCGCGGGCACCAGCTCTTTCCGCCCCGCGCGTCTGGGCCGCGCTCGGCGCCATCGGCGCTGCTGGTCGGCTGGCACGGCGCTCGCCGCCTTCCTGGCCGGAGCGCCGACGGCGACGCGCGGCGCAGACGATGGCGTTCGCGACCGTCGCGCTCGCCGAGCTCGCGCTCGTCTTCGCCGTGCGCTCGCCGATCGCGGCGCCGCCTGGCAGGCGCCCCGCGAACCCCTACCTGGTCGGCGCGTCGTCCTGTCGGCGGCGGTCGTCGCCGCGTTCGTCTACGGGTCCGCGCTCAACGATCTCTTCGCCACGGTGCCGCTCGGCGGTCCGGAACTCGGCGCCGTCGTCCTACTCGCACTCGTCCCCTTTGCGGCTGTGGAGGCCGGCAAAGCGGTCCTACGGCGGGCCGGCTGGACTCTCGCTCCTGGGACCTGAGACACCGCCGGGCCTATGCTTGGACCCGTGCAGGTTCCTCGTCCGATCACCCCCGGGGTCGAGATGCAGGAGCTCGCTCGCTTCTACCGCGACGTCACGTGGACGGGAACAATCGTCGAGGGCGGGATGGGGCCGGGCTCGCCGGCGATGACCGCCACCGGCTCCGGCGTCCACGAGCTCATCCAGGACGGGTGCTGGATCGTCGGCACCTATGAGCAGGACCAGTTCCTGCTCGACGGCACGTTCGTCCTGAGATGGCAGCTCCACTGGGTCGTCGGCTGGGATCCGGACAGCCGGGAGTACCGCGCCACGCTCGCCGACAACTACGGCCACGCGGATGTCATGCGCGGGGCGATCGACGGCGACCGCCTGACGTTCGAGACCATCGGGGAGGGGTCGGTGCGCCTTCGGCTCGTCTGGGACGTAGCCGACCCGGACGCTTTGACCTGGCGGAACGAGGTGTCGGTGGGCGACGGTCCAGTTCACGCTCGTCGAGGAGTACCGCTGCACCTACGCCGAGAGCGCCCGGCCGCGCGCCTCTCTCCGCGTGAGCCCGGCCACGACGAGGTCGCGCACGCCCTCGTAGGCGGCGTCGATGTCGGGATCCGACCACTCCGCCGCGTGGGCGGGGTTGTGGAAACGCCCGGTCGCGTCGAAGACGGCGCGCGCGGCGACCCTTGTGTTCGATGCCTGGAAGGCGCCCTCGGCGACACCAGCGAAGATGATGCGGGCGAGCTGGTCGACGAGCGTCTCGACGTGCGCCTTGACGACCCCGTGCGCCTCCGCCGCCAGGCCGACGTAGGTGGCGAAGAGCTCCGGGTCGGCCAGGGCCCTGGATCGTTTCGACTCGACGAGCAGGTCGAGCCAGCGCCGCAGCCGGTCAGGGGCCGCGCCGCTCCCGGCGGCGACGGCTTCGAGAGGGGCGGAGACTCCGGCGAGCCAGCGCTCGGCGACGGCGTCCCGAAGCGCAGCCTTGCTCCCGAAGTGTCGGTAGACGCTCCCGTGACTCACCTGGAGCGCTCGCGCGACGTCGACGACGTTGGCCTTGGCGGGCCCGTAGCGTCGGAGGACGTCCTCCGCCGCTTCGAGGATGCGAGCGGCAGTCAGCGTCTCCGCGGGCATGACGGAAGCGCACCCTAGCGTCGTTCGCTGTCGAGAACGGCCATCTGCTCTGCCTGGTACCGGTCTCCGGAGACGGATTCGGGAGGGATCGCCTGCTCGATACGGCCGAGCTCGTCGGCGGTGAGCTCGACGCTCGAGCGCGCCGATCGCCTCGGCGAGCGCGCTCGCGGCCGCGAGCCCCGACGAGGGGCACGATGTCGTCCCCGCGCGAGAGCACCCACGCGATCGCCACCTGCGCGACGGTCGCGCCCTGCGTCCTCGGCGACGGCGCGCAACGCCTCGACGAGCGCGAGGTTGCGCTCGAGGTTCTCCGCCCGTGAACCGGGGCGCGTAGGCGCGGAAGTCCTACGGGGCGAGCGTCTCGGCCCGCGCTTTCGACCAATGGCCGCTCAGGAGGCCGCGCGACAGCACGCCGTACGCGGTCACGCCGATCCCGAGCTCGCGGCACGCGGGCAGGATCTCCGCTCTCGATGCCGCGCGAGATCAGGGAGTACTCGATCTGCAGATCGGCGACCGGATGGACCGCGTGCGCGCGGCGAAGCGTCTCGACGCCGACCTCCGACAGCCCCACGTGGCGAACGTAGCCGGCCTTGACCATCTCCGCGATCGCGCCGACGGTGTCCTCGATCGGGACGTCGGGGTCGACGCGCGCCGGGCCGGTAGATGTCGACGTGGCTCGTGCCGAGTCGGCGCAGCGAGTAGGCGAGGAAGTTCTTCACGGCGACCGGGCGTCCGTCGATGCCGATCCAGCCGCCCGCGAGGTCGCGCAGCGCGCCGAACTTGACGCTGAGCACCACGCTCTCGCGCGCGCCCCGAGCGCGTCGCGTATCAGGAGCTCGTTGTGGCCCATGCCGTAGAAGTCGCCGGTGTCCAGCAGCGTGATGCCGGCATCGAGCGCCGCGCGGATCGTCGCGATGCTCTCGTCCTCGTCCGCCGGGCCGTAGAGGTCGGACATGCCCATGCAGCCGAGCCCGATCGCGGAAACCTGCGGACCGGTTGTGCCGAGAGAGCGTGTGATCACGGAAGCCTCCTCCGATCGTGGCGTGCGCCGGGCGGAGCACGGTACCGGAGAGGATGACAGATTTCCATTTCTGTCATTTCCGAGTGCGCGCACCGCCCTCGCCGTCGACTGCCCGAGCGAGATTGGGTCCAACCGGTGGCCCGCCGGTGTCGGTCAGGTGAGATTCGGCTCGCTTCTCGGTAGTTTCCTCGCGACCGCTCCGCATCGTCCCCGATGGCGGCATACCCTCTGGTCCGGGACGATGTTCGCGTGGTCAAGACCGCGCCCACGAGGCTGACTTCACCCGGGCCTGCTGCTTCGGAGCCTCGTCGAGCTGCGCGAGGAGGTGGCGGTCGAAGGCGACCGGCTCCTCGCCGAGTGGCGCCCCGCTCTCAGGCGACGGGCCTTCCTGCCAAGCGCCGCCAATCTCGCGCAGTACATCTCGCTTCGGCGCCGTGACCTGAGGCCGATTCAGGAGGCGCTCATGCCGCTCGGCCTCTCGTCGCTCGGTCGCTGCGAGGCCCGCGTCCTCGCGAACCTCGATGCGGTCATCGCGTCCCTGACCGCCGTCGCCGGCGACGAGTCGAGCGTGGAGACGATCCACCACCCGCGACCGGCGTCCTTCTACCGGGGAAACCGTCTGCTCCGCCGGCACACGGAGGCCGTCTTCGGGCCGACCCCCCCGGGCCGTCAGGTCAGGATCATGGTGACCATGCCCGGGGCCGCGGCCGGCGACGACGGCTTCGTGCGCGAGCTGGTGAGCAGGGGCGCGGACGTGGTGCGTATCAACTGCGCTCACGACGGTGCGGACGAGTGGGCGCGATCGCGGCCAGCACGAGGAGAGCTGCGGCCGAGTGCGGACGCTCCTGCAAGGTGCTGATCGACCTGCAGGGCCCGCGCGCGAGGACGGGTCGGGCCGGCGGACGCTCCGGCGAGGTCCGGGTCGGCGTCGGCGATCGGGTGCGCCTCGTGACCGGGGAGCCCGAGAACGACCCGGACGTCCCCTGGCTCGAGTGCTCCTTGCCGGAGGCCGTTGCCCAGCTGAGGCCCGGGCACGAGGTGTGCATCGACGAGGGCCGAATCCGTCTGGTCGCCGAGGAGGTCTCCGGGCGCGCGGCGCTGCTTCGGGTCTCCCGGGTCGAGTCGAAAGGTCGGCTCCGGCCCGACAAGGGCCTCAACTTTCCCGACACGAGCCTTCGTCTCGACTCGCTGACCCCGAAGGACCTCTCCGATCTCGACGTCGTCGCCCGCGAGGCGGACATCGTCGGCTACTCGTTCGTGCAGAGCGCCGCCGACGTCGCCGCCCTCCAGGAGGAGCTGGCTCGCCGTGAGCCCGGGAGAACCCATGCGATCGCAGCCAAGATCGAGACGGCCCTCGCCGTTCAGCGGTTGCCCGAGATCATCGTCCAGGGCGCGGGCGCGCAGCCGTTCGCGGTGATGATCGCGCGCGGAGACCTCGCGGTCGAGATCGGGTTCGGTCGGCTCGCCGAGATCCAGGAAGAGATCCTCTGGCTCTGCGAGGCCGCCCACGTGCCCGTGATCTGGGCGACGCACGTCCTCGACTCGTTCGTCCGCAAGGGCACGCACTCGCGCGCGGAGATGACCGACGCCGCCATGGCGGAGCGCGCCGAATGCGTGATGCTGAACAAGGGCCCATACGTGCTCGACGCCGTCGCCATCCTCGACGACGTGCTCGGGCGGATGGAGGCCCATCAGTCGAAGAAGACGTCGCGCCTGCGGGCCCTGCGGGCGTGGTGAGACGAAGCCCCTCGGCCGCGTGAGGCACCATGGGACCGGTGCGTTGCCGTCCCGAGACGTGGAGGGCGTTCGTTCGGAGACGATGTGACGAGGCAGGAGCGAAAGGCGGAGAGATTTCGGGCGCTGCACGCCGGCGAGGCGTTCGTCATCCCCAACCCGTGGGACGCCGGCTCGGCCCGGGTGCTCGAGGCGCTCGGCTTCCAGGCGCTGGCGACGACCAGCTCCGGCTTCGCGTTCACGCTCGGCCGGCTCGACGGCGACGTGACGCTGGACGAGGTGGCCGAGCACGCCGCCGCCGTCGACCGCGCCACCGGGTTGCCGCTGTCGGTCGACCTCGAGAACGGCTACGGGGCCGACCCCGAGAGCGCCGCGCACACGATCACCCGCATCGCTGCGACCGGCGCGGTCGGCGGCTCCATCGAGGACTACGACCCCGCGGGGTTCGTCTACGGGCTGGCCCGGGCCGTCGAGCGGGTCGCGGCGGCGGTGGAGGCGGCCCGCGCGGCTCGAGTTCCCGTTCACCCTCACCGCCCGGGCCGAGAACCACATCCACGGGAACCCCGACCTCGACGACACGATCACGCGCCTCCAGGCCTTCGAGCAGGCAGGTGCCGACGTCCTCTACGCGCCCGGGCTCCGCACGCAGGGGGAGATCGCGGCCGTCTGCGAGGCCGTGTCCCGGCCGGTCAACGTGCTCGCGCTGCCGGGGCTGTCGGTGGCCGAGATCGTCGACGCAGGCGCCCGCCGCGTCAGCGTCGGCGGGGCGCTCACCTGGGTCGCCGTCGGCGCGATGGTCGATGCCGCCCAGGCGCTCCGCGAGGGGAATCTCGCCCCGTTGGCGGCGAGGCTGCCGCTCGCCGAGTGGTTCGCCTAGGCGCGGAACCTCAGTCCACGTCGGCGCGGCGGTAGCGGAAGGTTGCGGCCAGCCAGCCCGCGACCGCGATCGCGGGCAGGACGACGTACGCGGCCCCGACCGAGACGTCGTTGAGGGCGACGTCCACGCCGGGCATGTCCGAGGCGATCGCCCGCGCCCAGCTCGTCACGGTGAAGCGCTGCGTGCCGTCCGAGGCGGCCGCGCCCGCGTTCTCCCAGAGGAGCACGAACGCGAGCCCCCACCACACCGCCCGCTTGAACCACAGCCCGGCCGCCACGAACAGGCCGGCGTAGGCGCACGCCGCGAGGGTCGCGCCGACCAGGGCTCTCAGCGCCAGCTCGCCGCCGGCGCCTGCGGCGAGCGCCGAGACGGCGAGCGGCACCGCGGCCAGCGGGACGACGAGGGTGATGGTCGCGAGGACGGCGGCGGCGGGCAGCTGCCAGCGCGGCACGGGCTTCAGCCAGACGTAGACGAGGAGGCGGTCCTCGACGAGGTCGCCGAGCGCGGACGTCCCGAGCCAGAGCGCCGCGAGCGGCACGACGATGCCGAGCCCGTACGCCGCGACGATGTCGGCCGCCGCCTGGACGGGGTCGTCGTCCCAGCGCGCGAGGACGCCGAGCACGACCGCCAGCCCGCCGAGGGCCGCGATCCCGAGCAGGCGTGGGATCGAGATCTGCGTGCGGAGGAGCAGGCGGTAGAGCGCGCCGAGGGCGGCCATCGTCCGCGGCCGCGGCGAACCGGCGGTCCGGGAGGCGTCGACCGTGCTCATCGCTGCACCAGGTAGCGGAAGACGCCCTCGAGGTCGGCGTCGAGGGGGACGACCTCGAAGAGGCTCGCACCCCGCTCCCTGGCCAGCGGGGCGAGCGCGCGGGCGAGCGCCCGCGCGTCGCTCGTGTCGAGCTCGAGCGCGCCGTCGCCCTCGAGCCGCGCGCCCACGACCGACCCGGCCTCGAGGAGCGCCCCCGCCAGCTCGCGCGGGCGGTCGGTCCGCACGCGAACGCGGAGCGGACGGTCGTCCATCATCGCCCGCAGCTCGTGGAAGTCTCCGGCCGCCGCCAGCCGTCCCTGCGACATGACGAGGATGCGCGAGCCGAGCCGCTCGACCTCCTCGAGGACGTGGCTGGAGACGAGCACGCAGCGGCCCTCGGCGCCCAGGCGGCGGAACAGCGCGACCATGTCCACCCGCTGACGCGGGTCGAGCCCGGTCAGCGGCTCGTCCAGGACGAGGACGGGCGGGTCGTGGACGAGCCCGTGCGCCACCTTGGCCCGCTGCCGCATCCCCTTCGAGTACGCGGGGAGCCGCCGGCCGTCCGACGGGTCGAGCCCGACCGTCGCGAGCGCGGCCTCGGCGGCTGAGTCGGGATCGGGAAGGCCGTGCAGCACCGCGGCGAGCCGCACGAACCGATATGCCGTCAGCGACTCGAAGACGGTCTCCTGCTGCGGGACGAGGCCGATGGAGCGGCAGACGTCGACGTCGGAGCGCGGGTCGCGTCCGAGCACGCGGATTCTGCCCTTGGACGGACGCGCGAGCCCGCAGAGCATGCGCAGCATCGTCGACTTCCCGGCGCCGTTCGGGCCCAGGAGGGCGGTGACGCCGGGACCGACCTCGAAGCTCACGTCGGAGACGGCGACGAGCGCCCCGAACCACTTGGAGACGCCGTCCGCGACGACGCGCGGCTCCGGCGTAGACGGGCTCTCGCTCACCGGTCCGCCTCGATCCGGCGGTAGCGGAGCCAGCACGCCGCGGCCGCCGCGGCCGTCCACGCGAGCAGGCCGGCTGCGACGAGCCAGGTCGACAGCCTCCCGATGGGCTCGCCGTCCGTCTGCGCCTCGCCGAAGATCCGGTAGGACAGCTCGGAGGCGACGAAGGGGACGCTGAGCAGGTCGAGCGCGTCCGGCGCGCCGGCGCTCTCGATCGCGCTGCGGGCGACGATGACCGGCACGAGCAGGAGGAGCACGACCGCGACCGCCGCGACTGCCCGGCGCGTCGTGAAGCTCGCGACGGCCATCGAGACGGACGCGTAGAGAAGCGCCGTCGCGAACCCGGAGGCGAGGATCCGCAGGAGCAGGCCGGGCGTCTCTCCCGCCGTCGGGCCATAGCCGGCGATCACGAAGGCCGCGAGCATGAACAGCAGCGGGCCGAGCGTGATCGTCGAGCATCACGGCGAGCACGGCCCCGCCCTTGGCCGCGAGATAGCGGGTGCGGTCGAGCGGCCCGGCGAGGTAGAGGCCGAGCATGCCCGAGCGCCGGTCGGGACAGAGCGCTTCGGGCGCGACCAGCGCCGCGAAGAGCGCGAGTGCGCTGCCGATGAAGAACGTGTACTCGCCGTAGGTGATCAGGTCGTCGACCGGCAGCGGGTCGACGAGGGCGGCGAACCCGACCGAGACGAGGGCCGGGGCGAAGGCGATGACGAGGGTGAGCGCGGGCAGGACCTTGTGGCGTGCCCCGCGCCCGATCCCGAGCACACGGCGGACCGTGAAGGCGCCCAGGGTGAGGATCGCGGAGGCGGGACGGCGTCGGGGCCCGTCGTAGCTCCGGTACCCGAGGTCGAAGAGGCGCGCGCGGCCCTGCTCCGAGCTCACGTCTCCGTCCCCAGGTAGACGTCCTCGAGGGTCCGGCCGCGAGGCGCGAGCCGACGGAGGCCGACGCCGAGGTCGGCGACCGCGTCTCGCACGGCGTCGTGGCCGGCCGCGCCACCCGCGACGAGGACGACGCCGGCGTCGACCGAGACGTCGAGTCCGCGCTCGGCCAGCAGCGCGGCCAGCTCGTCGGCCCGGCCGTCGACCTCGACCACGAGCCCTTCCGGCCCGCGGCGCAGGTCGGCGAGCGCCCCGGCGCGGACGACGTCCCGCTCTCCACGATCACCACTGCGTCGCAGATCCGCTCGACCTCCTCGAGGTGATGCGACGAGATGACGATGTGCATGCCGAACTCCGAGCCGACGCGACGGATGAGCGCGAGCATCTCCGTTCGCTGGACCGGATCGAGGCCGTCGGTGGGCTCGTCGAGGAGCACGAGCTCGGGGTCGTGGGCGATCGCCGCCGCGAGCTTGACGCGCTGCCGCTGGCCGGTCGACATCGTCCCCACCGGCCGGAAGCGCTCCTCCCCGAGCCCGACGAGCCACAGCGCGTCGTTCGCGCGCTGGACCGCCGCCCGCGGGAGGGAGGAGGTGCATCTCCGCGAGATGCCGGACGAAGTCGGCGGCGGCGAGCTCCGTCGGCAGCTCGTGGTGCTCGGGTGCGTAGCCGATGCGCGCCCGCACGTCGATCCCCGAAGTCGCCGGATCCTCGCCGAGGACGGCCAGCGCCGCCCTCGTCCCGCGAGCGGAGCCCGAGCACGAGCGAGAGGAAGGTCGTCTTCCCCGCGCCGTTGGAGCCGAGCAGCCCCGTGATGCCGGGGCCGATCTCGGCATCCAGGCCGTCCAGGGCGACGGTGTGCCCGTAGCGCTTCACGACGCCGCGCGCCGAGACGACGCTGGACAGGGGCGGGTGCGGGTCAGTGCTCGTCATCGTTCCTGTCGGGATGATCACCTACGAGACGAACGGGGGACGCCGGAATCGACAGCCCGTCCTCCGCGGCCTGCGACCCCGGCGCGTCGGCACGGCAGCCGAACCTCGGGGGCTTCGGAAGCGCACGCGGTCTACGTCCTGGAGCGCGCCGCCGCGGCGAGCTCACCGGCCGGGGCCGCCTGGGGTCGCGTGACGCCGGCAGCCGCGTAGGCGTCGTCCTCGTCCAACGTCTCGTGCTCGAGCAGCGCGCTCGCGAGCGCGTCGAGCCGCGCCCGATTCTCCGTCAGGAGGGTGACGACCTCGTCGTGCGCCTCGGCGACGATGCGGCGCACCTCGTCGTCGAGCGAGCCTTCTGGGTCTCCGGTGACACCTCCGCGACGCCGGGGAGGAACGGCCCCGACCCGTCGCGGGGGATCACGGAGATCGGCCCGAGCGCGTCGCTCATCCCCCAGCGCCCGACCATCTGCCGGGCGAGCCCGGTCAGCTGCTCGATGTCGGACTCGGCGCCCGTGCTGATCTCGCCGAAGACGATCTCCTCGGCGACGCGGCCGCCGAGGGCGACCTTGATCTTCGCGCGTATCTCCGGCTCCAGGTAGTTGAAGCGATCGGCGTCGGGGGCGGAGAACGTCACTCCCAGCGCCATCCCGCGCGGGATGATCGAGACCTTGCGCACGGGATCCGCGCCGGGCGTCAGCATCCCGACGATCGCGTGCCCACCCTCGTGGTAGGCCGTCCGCCGACGATCCTCGTCGCTCATCATCACCTGGCGCTCGGCGCCGAGGACGATCCGCTCGAGCGCGTCGGTGAAGTCGGCTTCCTCGACCACGTCGTGCTCGCGCCGGGCGGCGGTGAGCGCCGCCTCGTTCACGAGGTTGGCGAGGTCGGCTCCGACCATCCCCGGCGTCGTCGCGGCGATGCGTGCGAGGTCGACGTCGGGGCCGAGCGGGACGCCGCGGGTGTGCACCCGAAGGATCGCCTCGCGCCCGACACGGTCCGGCGGCTGGACCGCGACCCGGCGGTCGAACCGCCCCGGCCGAAGGAGTGCCTGGTCGAGCACGTCGGGCCGGTTCGTCGCCCCGATCACGATCACGCTCGTCGCCGAGTCGAACCCGTCCATCTCGGTCAGGATCTGGTTGAGGGTCTGCTCCCGCTCGTCGTTGCCGCCGCTGAAGCCGGCGACGCCGCTCGTGCGCGACGCGGCCGATCGCGTCCAGCTCGTCGATGAAGACGATCGCCGGCGCGTTCGCCTTCGCCTCGCTTGAACAGGTCGCGCACGCGCGCCGCTCCGACTCCGACGATCGCCTCGACGAACTCGGACGCCGCCATCGAGAAGAACGGGACGTTCGCCTCTCCGGCGACCGCGCGGGCGAGCAGCGTCTTCCCCGTTCCGGGCGGCCCGGAGAGGAGCACGCCGTGCGGAATCCGGCCGCCGAGCTTGCCGGTACTTGTCCGGGTTGCGGAGGAAGTCGACGACCTCGCTCAGCTCGTCCTTCGCCTCCTCGATGCCGGCGACGTCCGCGAAGGTGACCTTGTCGCCCGACGGCTCGTAGCGGCGGGCACGCGACCGTCCGAACGAGCCGAGGGCGTTCTGCACGTTGCCGGCCCGGCGGAACAGCCAGAAGAGCAGGAAGACGAACAGGATCGTCGGCCCGAAGCCGAACAGCAGCGTCTGCCACCACGGCGCGCCCGTCTCGAGCGGCTCGGCGTTGACCGTGACGTCGTTCTCCTGGAGCAGCTGGGAGAGCTCGTCGGTGTTGGCGAACGCGGGAATCTCCGTTCGGAATCGTGTCGTCGGCTTCGAGTCCTCGAAGGTCACGTCTTTCTTGAACGTGCCCTGGATGTCCGTCCCCTTGGACGTGATCTCCTCGACGTTGCCCGTCTTCACCTGTTGCAGGAAGAACGGGCTGTACGGGACACGCACCCGCGACTCGGGCTCCATCGCCCGGCTGCTGATGAACAGGTTGAGTGCGAGCAGCGCGAGGAAGAAGACGATCCAGCGGGGCTGAGAGCCCGAACCTCGGACGCTGGGGCGGCGTCGGCGACGATCCTCGCGGCGCGGCGGCGGCGTCTCGGCTGCGCGGTCGTCGGTCTGCTGGGCCATCGCTCTAGGCTACTCCCGCGGCGTTTCCGCCGCCGGTGGCAGGGCCACCGGAATCGGGCAGGGCCCGCGACGGCTCCGAGAGGTGGTTTTGGGACGCTGAGGCTTGAGTAAGGCGCGGACTGTCCGCGCTCGACTACGGTGCGCGACACGAGGGACTGACTGGTGGACTTGACGATTGAGCGGGTATCGGTCGCAACCGACGAGATTCGGCAGCTCGTGGCCGAGCTGGATCGGGCTCTCACCGGTCCCTACCTGCCAGAGCAGCATCATTCCCTTCCGCTCGAGCAACTCTTCGACAGCAACGTGAGGTTCTTCGCCGCACGAGTTGACGGCGTTGCCGTGGGCTGCGGGGGTGTCGCCTTCTACGACGGTTTCGCCGAGGTGAAGCGGATGTTCACGCAGCCGACAGCCCGGCGGCAGGGTGTCGCTGCGGCCGTGCTCCGACATCTGGAAGGAGAAGCGAAGAGCGCCGGATACTCGGTTCTCCGTCTCGAAACCGGCATGTATCAGGCCGAAGCCATCGCGTTCTACTTGCGTGCCGGCTTCGAGCAATGCGATGCCTTTGGCGAATACGTGAGCATGTCCCCGCAGGCGATCGAGACGAGCGTCTTCTATGAAAAGTCGATCTGAGAACGATTCGTGTCTGCCGGAGCACGGCGCTACCGGCGTACGGGCGGGCCGCCCCAAGCGGGCTGCGGACGTTCGAGTCGCTAGCGAGGCACGGGGCGCGCCCGGAGGGTGACTCCCAGCCGGGCGCGGTGCCGCGTGTAGAGAGGGACGGGAGCGACGGGA
>CAWGSF010000007.1:0-86357 GCA_963825255.1 uncultured Actinomycetes bacterium
GGCGGACGAAGTCGGCCGCGGCGACTTCGTCGGAGCTCGTGGTGCTCCGGTGCGTAGCCGATGCGCGCCCGCACGTCGATCCCGGAAGACGCCGGATCCTCGCCGAGGACGGCCAGCGCCCCCTCGTCCCGCGAGCGGAGCCCGAGCACGAGCGAGAGGAAGGTCGTCTTCCCCGCCCCGTTGGAGCCGAGCAGCCCCGTGATGCCGGGACCGATGTCGGCATCCAGACCGTCCAGGGCGACGGCGCGCCCGTAGCGCTTCACGACGCCGCGCGCCGAGACGACGCTGGGCAGGGGCGGGTGCAGGTCCCGGTCGTCATCGTTCCTGGACTCGACCCTAGCGGCCGAGCGTCGGACAGCCTGCGCTCGAGCAGGCGGCGCTCCGGCTCGTCGCGGACGAGGGCGAGCGCGCGGAGGTAGGCGTCGCGGGCCTCGTCGGCGCGCCCGAGGCGGCGCAGGAGCTCGCCGCGGGTGGCGTGCAGGTAGCGGTAGCCCTCGAGGTCGAGCCGGTCGACGATCTCGAGGCCGGCCGCGGGGCCGTCGGCCTCGGCGACCGCGACGGCCCGGTTCAGCTCGACGACCGGCGACCCGGTCACGCGGGCGAGCTCGCCGTAGAGGGCGGCGATCTGGCGCCAGTCCCGCGGCTCGTCGGCGTGAAGGGACGCGATCGCCGCCTGGAGGACGTAGGGGCCGCGTCCCTGGAGGGCGAGGGCCCGGTCGAGGGCCGCGCGCCCCTCGGCGATCTGCTCCAGGTCCCAGCGCGAGCTGTCCTGGTCCTCGAGCAGGACGAGGTCGCCGCCTTCGAACCGCGCCCCGCGGCGGGCGTCGAGCAGCAGCATGAGCGCCAGCAGGCCCTGCGCCTCGGGCTCGTCGGGCATCGCTCCGCGAGCGCCCGCCCGAGCCGGAGCGCCTCCGCGGTCAGCTCGCCGCGCCCGGCGTAGCCCTCGTTGAAGATCAGGTAGACGACCGCGAGGACGGCGGCGAGGCGATCCGGGAGCAGGTGGTCGGGCGGCACCCGGAACGGGATCCCCGCGTCCCTGATCTTGCGCTTCGCCCGCACGAGCCGCTGGGCCATGGTCGCCTCCGGCACGAGGAAGGCATCGGCGATCTCCTCCGTCGCCAGCCCGCCCAGCGTCCGGAGCGTGAGGGCGACCTGCGCTTCGAGGTCGAGCGCCGGATGGCAGCACGTGAACAGCGAGCCGAGCCGCTCGTCGGGAAAGGGCGTCTCGTCCACCTCGTCGTCCACGGCCCCCGGCACCTCGAGTAGGCGGGTCTTCGCGGCGAGCGTCGCGTCGCGGCGGATGCGGTCGATCGCCCGGTTCCGCCCCGTGGTCACGAGCCAGGCGCCGGGGTTGACCGGCACGCCGTCGCGGGGCCAGCGCTCGGCAGCGATCGCGAAGGCCTCCTGAGTGGCTTCCTCGGCGAGGTCGAAGTCGCCGAGGAAGCCGATGAGAGCCGCGAGGACACGGCCCCACTGGTCGCGGAAGGCCTGCTCGAGAATCGTCAGTGCTCCTGCAGGTGATGCTGCCCGATTTCTCGGTCATGAGCACCAAGCCAGAGGCCGCGCTCGGCCGCGGCCAAGGTGGGAAACCGTGGCAAGGGCGAGCGTGGACTGTGGCGCGGCGTGATCGAGGGCGAGAAGCGGGCGTGCATTGCCTGAAGGGGCACTAGCGCTCCATGAGCGGGCGCACCTCGATCGCCCCGCCGTAGCGGGCGGCCGGGATGCGGGACGCGAGCTCCATGGCGGCGTCGAGGTCGCCGGCCTCGAAGAACAGGTAGCCGCCGACCGCCTCCTTCAGCTCGACGAAGGGCCCGTCGGTGACGAGCGTCTTCCCGTCCTCGACCCGCACCGTCGCCGCCGCCTCGGGCGGCTGCATCCATTGCCCGGGGGTGACGCCGGGCGTCTCATTGATCGCCTGGTAGTCGGCGTAGACGGCCTGCTGCTCCTGCTCTGGCAGCGAGGCCTGGGTCTCGAGGGCGACGCCCTGATGGATCAACAGCATGTACTTCATCGTGTCCTCCTTCGTCGGGATGATCACCTAGAAGACGAACGCGGGGCGCCGGAATCGACAGCCGAACCGCGGTCGCGTCGGAGGCGAATGGAGCGTGACCCGTCACTCGCGTACGAAAGGAGCAAATCCCGATGCGCTTCATCCCCACGCAGTTCCACGCGCCGCTCGACTACATCGTCGGCGCGGTGCTGATCGCGGCGCCGTGGATCTTCCAGTTCTCCGACGACACCGCGGCGACGACCGTCTCGATCGTGCTCGGCATCGGCCTGATCGCCTACAGCCTGTTCACGAACTACGAGCTCGGCGTCTGGAAGGTCGCGCCGATGGCCGTCCACAACCTGATCGACATCGTCGCCGGCGCGCTGCTCGCGGCGTCGCCGTGGCTCTTCGGGTTCGCCGACGAGGGCGCGAACTTCTGGCTGCCGTTCGTCGTTATCGGCGTCGCGGCGATCGTGCTCGGCCTGACGACCAAGCAGCAGGGCGGATACAGCTACGGCACGAGGCGTCCGGCCGCCGGGTAGCCCCGCTGAACGTGCGCGGCGGGCATCTGCCCGCCGCGCACTCCGCGAAAGCACGCGGCTCTACGTCCCGGAGCGCGCCGCCGCGGCGAGCCCACCGGCCGGGGCCGCATGGGGTGGTCGCGTCACGCCGGCAGCCGCGTAGGCGGCGTCCTCGTCGAGCGTCTCGTGCTCGAGCAGCGCACGCGGCGAGGCCGTCGAGCTGCACACGGTGCTCCGTGCAGCAGGGCAACCACCTCGTCGTACGCCTCCTCGACGATCTGGCGCACCTCGAGGTCGATCATCTCCTGGGTGTCGCGGCCGAGACCTCGGAGACGCCCGGCAGCAGCGGCCCCGAGCCGTCGGCGGGCGCACCGCCAGCGGCCCGACCGCGTCGCTCATCCCCCAGCGCCCGACCATCTGCCGCGCGATTCCCGTCAGCTGGCGGATGTCGGACTCGGCGCCGGTCGTCGTCTCGCCGAACACGACCTCCTCGGCCGCGCGGCCGCCGAGCGCGACCTTGATCTTCGCGACTAGCTCGTGCCGCGTGTAGTTGAAGCGATCGCTGTCAGGCGCCGAGAAGGTGACGCCGAGCGCCATGCCGCGCGGGATGATCGAGATCTTGCGCACCGGATCGGCGCCCGGCGTCAGCATGCCGACGATCGCGTGCCCGCCCTCGTGGTACGCCGTCAGCTCGCGGTCCTCGGCGAGATCATCACCTGCCGCTCGGCGCCGAGGACGATGCGCTCGAGCGCATCGGTGAAATCGGCCTCCACGACCCGCTCGTGGTTCCGGCGCGCCGCGAGCAGCGCCGCCTCGTTGACGAGGTTTGCGAGATCGGCGCCGACCATCCCCGGCGTCGTCGCGGCCAGGCGGTCGAGATCGACGTCGGGGCCGAGCGGTACCGACCGGGTGTGGACGGCCAGGATCGGCTTGCGCCCGTTGCCGGTCGGGCGGCTGACGGTGACGCGCCGGTCGAATCGCCCGGGCCGGAGCAGCGCCTGCATCGAGGACGTCGGGGCGGTTGGTCGCGGCGATCACGATCACGCCGGTCGACGAGTCGAACCCGTCCATCTCGGTCAGGATCTGGTTCAGGGTCTGCTCGCGCTCGTCGTTGCCGCCGCTGAAGCCGGCGACGCCCGCGCTGCGCGACCGTCCGATCGCGTCGAGCTCGTCGATGAACACGATCGCCGGGGCCGCCGTTTTCGCCTCCGCGAACAGGTCGCGGACGCGGGCGGCGCCGATGCCGACGATCGCCTCGACGAACTCCGACGCCGCCAGCGAGAAGAACGGGACGCCCGCCTCGCCGGCGACAGCCCGGGCGAGGAGCGTCTTGCCGGTCCCCGGCGGGCCGCTGAGCAGCACGCCGTGCGGGATCCGGCCGCCGAGCCGCTCGTACTTGGCCGGCTTGCGGAGGAAGTCGACGACCTCGGCTCAGCTCGTCCTTCGCCTCGTCGATGCCGGCGACGTCGGCGAAGGTGACCGGCGCGTCCGTCGCCTCGTAGCGCTTCGCACGCGAGCGGCCGAACGCGTCCAGCACGCCCTGCACGCCGCCGGCCCGGCGCAACAGCCAGAAGAGCAGCGCGACGAAGAGGATCGTCGGGCCGAAGCCGACGAGCAGCGTCTCCCACCAGGGCGCGTTCGTCTTCAGCGGCTCGGCGTTCAGGACGACGTCGTTCGCCTCGAGCAGCGGGCGGAGAGCGCCGTCGTGTCGGCGAAGGCCGGGATCTCGGTCTGGAAGCGCGTCGTCGGCTTGACCCCGTCGACGCTCTTCGCCGCCTTCGAGCTGCCCCTGGATCGCCGTGCCCGTCGAGGTGATCGAGACGACGTTGCCGGCGGTGACCTGTTGCAGGAAGAAGGGGCTGTACGGGACGCGGCCGTGCCGGACTCGGGCCCCATGGTCCGCGTGGCGACGAACACGTTGACAGCGAGCAGCACGAGGAAGAAGACGATCCAGCGGGGCGAGACCCCGAACCTGGGACGCTGGGGCGGCGTGGGCGACGATCTGCCGGGCGCGGGCGGCGCCGGCTCGGGTGCGCGGCCGTCGGCCTGCTGGGCCATGGCCCTAGGCTACTCCGCGCCCGTCTCCGTCGCCGGCGGGAGTGGGCACTGAGACCGGGCAGGGCTTGGAGCGGGAGCGACGGGACTGAACCCGCGACCTCCGGCGTGACAGGCCGGTCATAGCGCTTCAGGGTTGAGCGGGGATCGGCGGGGATTCCCGCCGTGAGCGGGCCTTTTCGACCCTGCCGTTGCGGGGATTGCCGGGCAGAAGCGGGAGCTTCCGGCGGCCTCCCGCGGGATCAGCGCGGGATGGATAGTTGCCTACGTGGCAAACGGATCGGACTTGTGCGGGATGCCGTGGACATTGCTCGCGAACGACGGCTCGCCTAAACCCTCTCGAGGACGACGATTCGGAACACACGGATGGCCTCGAGCTTCTCCCGATTCGGCGAACTCGTCCCGGTCGGCTTTCTACTTCTCGAAGGATGCAGGATCGCTGCCTTCGCCTTCCGCCACGCGGGCGCGCACCGGAAAGCGATCGGTGTCGATCTCGACTTCGGCGTCAGGATTCGCCACAAGGTTGTGATACAGGAAACCAGGGTTCTTCGGATCGCCGCCCTTCGAGGCAAACACGGCGACGGAGTCGTCGTTGAGCCGCTGGTAGGCGAGCGGGTTCACCCGCTCGACGCCGAGTCCTTGCTCCGCGGTGGTGAAGGAGCAAGAGAGTCCGTCCTCGAAGTAGCCGCCGACGCGGCCCGCGTTGGCGCGGAACTCGTCGATGATCGCTTGATTCCAGTCACTCATGTTCTTTGCAACGCCGGGCGGCCGCGACTCCTTCCCCTCGGCAGCGCCGATCCCCCTGTCCTCAAACTACTTTGGCAAGCAACACTCCCCGAGCGGTCCCGCTACGGGATTGTGCAAGCACTCCGGCAGACGCTAGCCGCGGCGGTGCGTTGGGACTACATGGGCCGCAACTCGGCCAAGCTTGCCGGCCGCAACCCGGAGCCACCGCCGCGGGTCGTCCGCGTCTACACCCTGGCCGAGTTGGAGCAGTCGCGGCTGAACTCTCGACGAGCCGTGAGCCGTTGCCCCCGCTTCCGCCGCCACCGGTTTACGGCGTGTGCAGTGGGTGGTCTTGAGCGGCGGGATGTGGACCGAGCCGTCGCCTCCTAAACGTGCACCGCACGGTTTCTGCCGGTTCGGTGGTCGAGCTAGCAAAGACGAGCGCAAGCCGACGCGGAGTTCACGCTAAGCCGACGGCCCGGCGGCGCTTGACCGGCTCCCGGCTCGGCTCGATACACCCCGGCTCTTTCCCGCGCCATCCGGGGGCTTGCTCAACCTCGATAACTTCCGCCGCCGGGAGTGGCGGCCGGCTATCGAGGCATCTGGCACCTCCACGCCCGCCCGTATCTACGACCTCCGCTCAACGTTTGCCTCGTATGCCCTCGCGGGCGGCATCACCGTCTTTGAGCTTGCACGGCTCATGGGCACAAGCGTGCGGATGATCGAGAAGCATTACGGCACGCTCGTGGAGGGTGCGGGGGCCTCAATCGCTCGGCGGCTGGGCGCGATTGAGGCGGTGCAGGAGCGGAGTGCGGAGAGTGGCGGGAGTCTGGTTTACGAGTAGCGACGAGACTCTCGCCTGGACGAGCATTCAGGAATGTTCCTTAGCGGCGCTGGCCAGAGCCGGTGACATGCCTTAGGTGTTAGGGAAGCGGAACGGTTCCGCCGCTGGCCAAGCAGTCGGCGAGGTAGAGCGCGGTTCCTGGATCGCCGCTCCAGAGGGTGTACCGGGCCGCGGCCCATGTCGGCGCGTGCTCGGACAGATCTGGGGGATCGAGTGCATCGCAAAGGCGCCGTCACGCTCCTCCGGCGAACCGTCATGTGCGCTCGATCAGCGCCAGGAAGCCATCGCCGTTGCTACGTGCGTGGCAGAGGTTTGCTCCTTTCGATAGCGGGCCGGCTCGCCAGGTGAGCTCGCCGCCCGCGCACAGCAAACGCCCATGCTCGGCGTCGTCAGGGGCGAAGCGAGCAAGCGAAGCCACGACACCGGGCGCGCCGTGACACCACTGCACGCGGATCGACCCGTCTCTCCTGTGTCGCAGGCCCTCCGTCGAAGTGGGTGGCCAGTTGGCGAGCTCGCCCTGTTCGATCGCGTAGCGGGCCGTCGCCAGCGCTGCACGGCGATGAAGCTCGTCGCGGCATCGCGGGCAAGAGCGAGGATGCATCTCGCGAATACGTGAGCAGGTCCAATGATCTGCTGCACCCTCCCGTAGAGATGCTGTGTCCAAAGGGCCGTGTCCGGATCCCACTCATCGCGAAGCCAAGCTGCGCTTTCGCGCCAGAGATCGAGCCACCTCGCCTCGCCCGTCAGTTCGTGCATGGTGGCGGCCGCAATGATTGTTCCCGGGACTGCCCCACGTCACCATTCACGGCGCTCGTCTTCTGCGTTCCCGGCGATAGACTCGGCCAGCCGGTCGGCGTTCTCCTTCGAAGGGGAGAGCCGATGCAACACGAGGCGAATCCCCGTATCGCCCATCCAGAGACTCCGCTCATGATCGTCGTCGGGAAAGTCGGGCTGGTAACTGCGCGCTATCGGTACGAGACGTATTCCCGGCGGAGTTCCACCAGCCCTCGATGCTGCAGCGAGTCGAGCGCCTGAACCACGCCCGCGCCGCCAAGGTAGACCGTGCGAAAGCGGCGCTCTTCGTCACCCTTTTCCTCAATGTCCTGGGGGTGGGTCGGCCAGCCATCGTCGAATGACCCCTCCGCATCGTCGACAATCTCCCGGATCGCGGCGCGGAGCCCGATACAGGGTTCCATCTGTCCTCGATTAGCCGTTCATGTGCCTCAGGCGTGAAGAGCATCCTCCGAGACTTTAGAGAGGCAGAAGAGCCGGGCGTTAGAGCGGCACACGACGCCCGACGGATCGTCCATCCGCCCAACCGGAGACGACCTCGTCGCCTGCGCGAGAGTCCTTACGCCCGGACGTTTAGGGCACTTGTGGGGCACGCGGCGCACGTGCCCCCCGAGCCCAAGAGAGGCGAAACTCCCTCGTTAGCAGGGCAGACGTGAAGCGGGAGCGACGGGACTCGAACCCGCGACCTCCGGCGTGACAGGCCGGCGTTCTAACCAACTGAACTACGCCCCCGGGCGCCGGTCAATACTAGCCGCGCACGGAGCCAATCGATGAGTTCGGGGACGCCGCGGCGTCGAAATTCGGAGAGACCGGCGAAGAAGGAGGGAACGAGATGGGGAGGATCGTCGTCACCGAGTTCGTCTCCCTGGACGGCGTCATGGAGGACCCCGGCGGATCGGAGGGCTCGAAGCATGGAGCCTGGACGTTCCAGTTCTCGCGCGGCGAGGAGGGGGACACGTTCAAGCTGGACGAGACCATGGGCTCCGAGGCGCTCCTGCTCGGGCGGGTCACCTACGAGGGCTTCGCGGCCGCGTGGCCGTCGCGGGAGGGCGAGTTCGCTGACAAGTTCAACACGATGCCCAAGTACGTCGTGTCCTCGACGCTTCGCGACCCGGAGTGGGCCAACTCGACCGTCCTCGAAGGAGACGTCGTCGAGGCGGTCACGAAGCTGAAGCGGGAGCAGGACGGAGACATCGTCGTCCACGGGAGCGCCAGCCTCGCGCAGGCCCTGATCGACAACGACCTCGTCGACGAGCTGCGGCTCATGGTCTTCCCCGTCGTCCTCGGCAGCGGAAAGCGCCTCTTCGGCGACAGCGGCATGAAGCGCCTGCAGCTCGTCGACTCGAAGACGGTCGGGGACGGCGTCATGATCCTCGTCTACAGGCCGGCGGAGGAGCCGGCGAGCTAGGCAAGGCGAGCTGGAAGGAGCGGACAATGCTCGAAGACGCAGAGATCGTCGCGATCGTGCCCGTCTCGGACATCGCAGCCTCGATCGAGTTCTACGAGGGGGCGCTGGGACTGCGCCTCGAGGAGCGGCGGGACGACCTGCCGACGAACCGGGAGGCGGAGCTCCGCGGCGGGAACGGCAAGCTCCTCCTCTACGAGAGCGTCGGCGCCGGACAGAGCCGCCACACGGTGGCGGGCTTCCGGGTCGGCGACCTCCACGCCACGGTGCCGGCCTTGCGCGACCGGGGCGTGACGTTCGAGGAGTACGACCTGCCCGACCTGAAGACCGTGGACGGGATCGCGACGGTCGGAGATGTCCGCGCGGCCTGGTGCAAGGATCCCGACGGCAACATCCTCGCGATCGAGTCCGTCGGGGCCTGATCGGTGCGCTACATGGTGATCGAGACGTACACGCAGGGCCCGGCGCCCGTGTACGTCCGCGCCGCGGAGCGGGGCCGCATGCTCCCGCCCGGGCTCGAGTACGTGGAGAGCTGGATCGACGAGCGGAGCCTCGACCGCTGCTTCCAGCTCATGGAGACGGACGATCCGAGCCTGTTCGGGGAATGGATCGCGCGCTGGGCCGACCTCGCCGAGTTCGAGGTCGTCCCGGTCGTCGGCTCGGCCGAGGCCGCCGCCCGGACGCTCGGCTGAGCTCAGGCCCCGGGGCGTGCGCTCGCCTCGAAGAGGCCCGTCTGGTGGGCGAGCACGACCGCCTGGACGCGGTCGCGGAGGTGGAGCTTCTGGAGGATGTGGGTGACGTGCGTCTTGACCGTCGTCTCGCTGATGGTGAGCTCGTCCGCGATCTCCGCGTTGGAAAGGCCGCCGGCGACCAGGCGGAGGATCTCCCGCTCGCGCCCCGTGAGCTCGTCGAGCTCCTTCGGCGGCGTGAGCCGGGGAATGCGGGTGAACTGCTCGATCACGCGCTTCGTGATCGCCGGAGAGAGAAGCGCGTCTCCGGCTGCGACCGTGCGGATCGCGCGAGCAGCTGCTCCGGTGGGTCGTCCTTGAGGACGAAGCCGCTCGCGCCGGCCCTGAGCGCCTCGTAGACGTATTCGTCGAGGTCGAAGGTCGTGAGGATCAGGATCGCGCGCGTCGCGCTTCGCCGCGAGGATCCGCCGGGTCGCCTCGAGCCCGTCGAGGTCGGGCATGCGGATGTCCATCAGGACGACGGCCGGATCGAACCGGGCGGCCTTGTCCACGGCCTCGAGCCCGTTGCTCGCCTCGGCGACCACCTCGATGTCCTCCTCGTCGGCGAGGAGCATGCGAAAGCCGGCGCGGACCATCGACTGGTCGTCGACGACGAGGACCCGGATCGTCATGACCTCTCGCTCGGCAATCGGTAGGCGCGTGTCGAGGACGAAGCCGCCGCCGTTCGCCGCTCCTGCGTTCATCTCCCCGCCGTAGATCTTGACGCGCTCGCGGATGCCGACGAGCCCGTGGCCGAGCCCGTCGTGCGCGGCCGCCCCTCGGCCGTCGTCGCGGACCTCGATCCCCAGCTCGTCCTGCCGGTAGCGGAGCGTGACGTCCGCGTTGCTCGCGCGCGCGTGCTTCAGCGCGTTCGTCAGGCCCTCCTGGACGATCCGATACGCGGAGAGGTCGATCCCTCGCGGGAGCGGGAACGGCTCGCCCTCGACGTGGAGCTCGACCGGGAGTCCGGCACGGCCGACGTCGCTCAGCAACGAGTCGAGGCCGTCGAGACCGGGCTGGGGGACGAGCTCGGCCTCTTCGCCGTCGCTGCGCATGGCGGCGAGGAGACGCCGCATCTCGGCGAGCGCCGTCCGGCCCGCCCGCTCGACTCCGCTCAGGGCGTCGCGGTCCTCGGCCAGCGCGTCGGGGAGCTTGTGCCGCACGGCGCCGACCTGCAGCACCATGACGCTGACCGCGTGGGCGACGATGTCGTGGAGCTCGCGGGCGATCCGCGCCCGCTCCTCGGCCACGGCGATCCGTGCGGCCGCTTCCCGCTCCCGCTCGGCCTGCGCGGCGCGGAGCTCGGCCGCCTCGGCCTGCTCGGAACGCTCGCGCAGCGCGTAGCCCGCGACCCAGGCGGCCGCGAACCGGAGGGGGATGAAGATGAGCCAGGTGGCCGCCTGTTCGCCGGGGATGTTGTCCACCACGATCACGATCGACCCGAGAACGATCGCGAGCCCGATGCCGGCCTGTCTGCTGTCGCGCAGGTTCCCGAGCAGGAACGCGGTCGCCATTCCGACGACGCTCGAGGCTGTCGATGAACGGGATGAGCAGGCCGTCGACAGACGAGAACAGCGCGGCCAGGAGCCAGTAGGTCGCCGGAGCGGCAAAGGGAAACCGCCGGCGCGCGAAGAGCGGCAGCACCAGAAGCGCCATCGCGGGGACCGTGAACCAGAGCGTCGTGGTCGGCGCGCCGGGCGACTCGCGTCCGACGATCAGCTCGATCATGCCCGTGATCGCCAGGGCTGCGATCAGCAGCTCGAACCAGTACTCCCGCGCGATGTTTCCGACCCGGCTCACGTTCTGAAGGTACTCCACGCTCTCGCTCGTCGCCTCCTACCTGAGTCGGAGTCGAGATCGTCGGTGGGTCGGAGCGCGAATCACGCCATCCGACGACGCGGTTGCGCCGCCGCCGCCCTAGCGTCGGGCTCGGAAGTTTCGAATGCGAAGGAGGCAGGTCATGTCCGCACCGAAGTCCAACAACCTGGCGGCCCGCATGGGACGCTGGAGCGCCGACCACTGGAAGACCGCCACCTTCGGCTGGCTGGCGTTCGTCCTCGTCGCCTTCGCTCTCGGCGGCGCCTTCGGGACGAAGTCGATCGACCCGAACACGGCCGGGCCCGGTGAGTCCGGTCGCATGGACAGGATCCTCGACGCGGGCTTCAAGCGGCCCGCGGACGAGAGCGTCCTCGTCCAGAGCGGCTCGCTCTCGGCGACCGATCCCGCGTTCAGGGCCGCGGTCGAGGACGTCGTCGCGAGGATCTCGGGGCTCGACGTCGTCCAGAACGTTCGCTCGCCGCTCGACGAGGCCAACGCGGCCCAGATCTCCGAGAACGGCCGCGCGGCGCTCGTCGAGTTCGAGATCCGCGGCGAAGCCGACGAGGCCGCCGACAAGATCGGCCCGGTCATCGACGAGGTCGAGGCCGCGCAGGAGGCTCACCCACAGTTCTTCATCGGAGAGTTCGGCGATGCCAGCGCCGTCAACGCGATCGAGACGGCGTACGGTGACGACCTCGGGAAGGCCGGCGTCCTCTCGCTTCCGGTGACGCTCGCCATCCTCGTGCTCACCTTCGGGGCACTCGTGGCCGCCGGCATTCCGCTCGTGCTCGCCTTGACGGCCGTCTTCGCGACCTTCGGCCTCGTGGCCGTCACGAGCCACATCGTGCCGATGGCGAACCAGGCCGGCGCGGTCGTGCTCCTCATCGGGCTCGCGGTCGGCGTCGACTACTCGCTCTTCTACCTGCGACGCGCACGCGAGGAGCGGGCCGCAGGACGCAGCGAGCGCGCCGCGGTCGAGATCGCCGCTGCCACTTCCGGTCGTGCCGTCCTCGTCTCCGGGCTGACCGTGATGACTGCGATGGCCGGGATGTTCCTGACGGCCGATCAGATCTTCGCCTCGCTCGGCGTGGCGACGATCACGGTGGTCGCCGTCGCGGTTCTCGGCTCGCTGACGGTACTCCCCGCCCTCCTCGCGAGGTTCGGGGACAAGGTCGACCGCGGCCGTGTCCCGCTCGTCGGCCGCCTGCGCCGCAGCGACGGTGAGGGCCGGGTCTGGGGCGCGATCGTCGACCGCGTCCTGCGTCGCCCGGTCGTCTCGGTGGTGCTCGCCGGCGGGTTGCTGGTGGCGCTCGCGATTCCGGCCTTCCAGCTCCGGATGGTGCAGCCGGGCCCGGACACGTTCCCGCAGTCGCTCCCCGTCGTCCAGACCTACAACCGCATGCAGGAGGCATTCCCCGGCACGGCCCTGCCGGCCAACGTCGTCGTCGAGGCACCGGACGTGAACGCGCCGGCCATGCAGGCGGCGATTCAGAAGCTCGAGCAGCAGGCGCTCGCGAGCGGTCGCATGCACGAGCCGATCACCGTCGATGTCAACGACGCCGGCACGGTGGCGAACATCACGATCCCGATCGACGGGACGGGCACCGACTCGGTCTCGAACGAGTCGCTGGCGACCCTGCGCGACGAGATCGTGCCGACTACCGTGGGCGCCCTTCCTGACGTCGAGGCCGGCGTCACCGGGCTCACCGCCCAGTGGAAGGACAGCACCGACGAGATCACGTCGAAGCTGCCGCTCGTCGTCGCGTTCGTGCTGGTGCTCGCGTTCGTCCTGATGCTGGTGGCCTTCAGGTCGCCCGTCATCGCCGCCAAGGCCATCGTGCTCAACCTGCTCTCGGTGGCCGCGGCCTACGGCGTGCTGGTGCTCGTCTTCCAGCACGGCGTCGGCAAGGGCCTCCTCGGCTTCAGCTCCACGGCCGGGATCGACCCGGTCGTCCCGCTGCTCCTCTTCGTGATCCTCTTCGGCCTCTCGATGGACTACCACGTGTTCCTCCTGAGCCGGATCCGCGAGCTGGTCCAGCGGGGCGCGTCCACCGACGAGGCGGTCACGCAGGGGATCAAGACGACCGCGGGCGTCGTCACGAGCGCCGCGATCGTCATGGTCTTCGTCTTCGCGGTCTTCATCACGCTCTCGATGCTGTTCTTCAAGCAGTTCGGCGTCGGGCTCGCGACCGCGATCCTGCTCGACGCGACGATCGTCCGCGGGGTGCTCCTGCCCGCCTCGATGAAGCTGCTCGGCGACTGGAACTGGTACCTGCCGAGCTGGCTCGAGTGGCTGCCTCGGTTCGACCTCGGCGAGTCCGAGGCGCCCGCCGAGACGCCGTCCGACACGAAGCCGACTCCCGTCTCCGCCTAGAACAGAGATGGTCGACCCCCGGGCCCTCCGAAGGCCCGGGGGTCGACCGTGAAGGGAACCGCCATGACCGCCTTCACACTGACGGGGGTGACTCGACCGAGCGCGCAGAGGCTACGCGGTTAACCACAGCGCAGATGGGCGTGCTCCCCGATGTCGGCCTGCCGCGGGCACTGAAGGGTGGCGGTGGAAGGGAGATCTGGCGTGAGCGTACGACCTCGAGATGCCCCTTCGCCCCGGCGGCGGCGTCGGAGCGTGGCGGGGGCTACGCCGGCTGTCGATCGCTCCTCCGCAAGGTTGGGGCTCGAGTTGATCGGTGCGACGAAGCGCTTCGACGCGATCGTGGCCCTCGACGACGTGAGCCTGGAAATTCGGCCGGGCCGGGTGGTGGGCTTCCTCGGCCCGAACGGGGCGGGGAAGACAACGGCCATGCGCGCCGTCTTCGGGCTCGTCGAGCTTGACGGCGGCGAGCTGCTTTGGGGCGGGAGCCCGGTCGGATTCGAGGAGCGGCTGCGGTTCGGCTACATGCCCGAGGAGCGCGGCCTCTACCCGCGCATGCGCCTCGCCGACCAGCTCGCCTACTTCGCCTCCCTGCACGGGCTCACCCCCGCCGCGGCTCGTGCCGCGGCATCCGAGTGGCTCGAGCGACTTTCCCTCGCCGACCGCGCCGGCGCGAACGTCGAGGAGCTCTCGCACGGGAACCAGCAGCGAGCCCAGCTTGCGGCGGCGCTGCTGCACGCGCCGGAGCTGCTCGTGCTCGACGAGCCCTTCGCCGGGCTCGACCCCCTCGCCGTGCGCACCCTCGCCGACGTGCTCCGCAGCGAGGCGGCTCGCGGGGCGGCGGTTCTCTTCTCGAGTCACCAGCTCGAGCTCGTCGAGGACGTCTGCGAGGACGTGGCGATCATCGATCGGGGCCGCGTCGTCGCCACGGGGCACATCGACGATCTGAGGAGGGCTTCGCACAGGCTGCGAATCGACCTCCGGCTCGAGGGGGCGCCGCCGGAGTGGCTGCCGCCGGTCTCCGGCGTCGAGCTCGTCGAGCGTCGAGACGGCAGGCTGAGGCTGCTCGCGCCCCGCGCCGTCGACCCGAAGCAGGTGCTGGCCGCCGCCGAGAGAACCGGGCGGGTCGTCGAGTTCGGCTACGGGCCGCCCTCGTTGGCCGAGCTCTTCCTGGAGCTGGTCGGGCGATGAGCGGCTGGCGCGCGATCGGGCTCGTCGCCCGGCGCGAGATCCACGAGCGGCTGCGAAGCCGCGCCTTCCTCGTTTCGACGGTCGTCCTCCTCCTGCTCGTCGGCGGGTCGACCGCGCTCAACGGCGCCCTCTCGCGGGAGACGACCTACGACGTTGCGGTGACGACACCAGCGCCGCCCGGGCTCGAAGCCGCCCTCAAGCGCGCCGCGGAGCCGTTCGACGCGCACGTGCAGCTGAAACCGCTCGCGTCGGCGGCAGCCGGACGCCAGGCGCTTGCGGCCGAGGACGTCGACGCGCTCCTGCTCCTGAACGACGACCGGCTCGTTTTCCGCGCGAACGTCGACACGGAGCTTGCGGCGGTCGCCGACACCGCCGTGCGCGCGCTCCGCCGACAGCTGCCACCCGCGCCGGAGCTGACGGTGTCGACGCTTGAGCCTTCGGACGCCGAGGCGACCGACGCCGAGACCCTCGTGGCCGTCGTGGGCTCCCTGCTCCTGTTCGTGTCCCTTGCCGTCTACGGAGAGTGGGTCGTCACCGGTGTCATCGAGGAGAGGAACAATCGCGTCGTCGAGCTGATTCTCTCGGCAGTGCGGTCGCGCCATCTCCTCGCCGGGAAGGTGATCGGGATCGGGCTGCTCGGACTCGGGCAGCTCGCGCTCGTCGCCGGTCTCGCCGCCGCCCTGCTCGCCGCCGGCGTGTTCGACGCCCCGGCGGCGCTCGGTGCCAGTCTCGCGCTGGTCGTGCCATGGTTCGCGCTCGGGTTCGCGCTCTACGCGGTCGCCTATGCCGCAGCCGGCGCGCTCGCCTCCCGGCAGCAGAACGCGGAGACGGCCGGACAACCGGTGACCTACACGCTCACCGCCGCATACTTCGCGGGTTACATCGCGGTGTCTGCCGATCCGAACGGCACTCTTGCCAACCTGCTGACCGTCTTCCCGCTGACCGCGCCGCTCGTTCTCCCGGCACGAAGCGCCCTCGTCGGCGTGCCGCTCTGGGAGCACGTACTCGCGGTCGTCCTCGTCCTCGGCTCGATCTACGCGCTCGTCCGCTTCGCCGGCCGCGTCTACGCCCGCGGCCTTCTCCACGGCGGCTCGGGCCTCGGCCTCCGAGCGGCCTGGCGCCTCACCCGCCAGCAGTGAGCCGGCCGTCTCCGGCAGCTCCGGGACTTGTAACAGGCGTCGCTCACGGGTAGGTTCGCGCTCTGGACAGGACCCATCCCGGGAGGTGCGTCGTGGGCATCTTGGCCATGTTCGCCCGAAGGACGGTGCTCGTCGCGATGGTGGTTCTGCTCGCGGCGCTCGCCGCGGGGCCGGCGGTCGCGGGCGGCGGCGGCGGTGCGCCGCGCGTGCCGGCGATCGACTGGCAGCCGTGCGGTGACGACTTCCCCGGCCTCGAGTGCGCGACGGCCGAGGTGCCGCTCGACTACGACAGGCCTCGGGGCAAGATCACCGAGCTCGCGCTGGCCCGCGTGCCGGCGAGCGACTCCGCCGGCAGGCTCGGCAGCCTGTTCATCAATCCCGGCGGTCCGGGCGGGTCCGGCGTCGGCCTCGTCCTCTTCGGCTTCGGCCAGTTCCTGCATGACAACCTCGGAGGGCGCTTCGACGTCGTCGGGTTCGATCCCCGCGGCGTCGGCGCGTCGGATCCGCTGCACTGCTTCGACAGCGAGGACGACCTGAACGCGTTCTTCGACGCGGTGCCGCTCTTCCCGTACCAGCGCGACCAGTACCGGCCCTTCTACGGCCAGTACTCCTCGCTCGCCCGACTGTGCCTCGGCCGGGGCGAGCGGATCGCCGAGCACATGAGCACCGCGGACGTCGTCCGCGATCTCGACCTCCTGCGCCGGGCGGTCGGCGACCGCAAGCTGAACTACCTGGGGTTCTCGTACGGCAGCTACATCGGCAACACGTACGCCAACCTCTTCCCGAAGAACGTGCGCGCGCTGGTCATCGACGGCGTGCTCGACCCGGTTCTCTGGTCGAGCGGGCGCCAGATCGAGTCCGACCGCGTCGCCACGCAGGAGGTGTTCGACGAGTTCCTGCGCCTGTGCAAGGAAGCCGGCCCGGCCGCCTGCGCGTTCTGGGACGGAAAGCGGACGGCGAAGCGCTGGGAGAAGCTCGCCCGGACGATCGAGGACGAGCCCGTCGACCTCGGCGACGGTTTCCTCTACACCTACGACTTCCTGATCAACGACGCCGCCGGCGCGATGTACTCGCCGGAGATCTGGGGCGGCCCCGACGGCTACGCGGCGTTGCTCGACTTCGTCGCGGACGTGACCCTGGGCGACCAGTCGGCGAAGGCGAAGGCGCGCGCAGTGCGCCGCAACCTCGTCCAGGCGCTGTCGCCGCCGCAGACGGAGCACGACTACGACAACGGGCTCGACGCGTACTTCGGCAATCAGTGCGCGGACACGGAGTACCCGGACAGCTTCTTCGAGTTCCGGGTGATCGACCGATACGCGCGGGCCGGCTCGCGCTTCGGCCCCTACTGGTGGTGGTTCAACGCCCCGTGCGCCGAGTGGCCGGTCGCGAAGGACCGCTACGTCGGGCCGTGGACGGCGCGCACGTCGGCTCCGGTCCTCGTCGTCGGCAACTTCCACGATCCCGCGACCGACTACGCCGGGGCGCAGGCCTCGAGCAAGCTGCTGAAGAACAGCCGCCTGCTCAGCTACGCGGGCTGGGGGCACGTCGCCTACGCGCGCAACGTGTGCACGCAGGAGTACGTCGACGCGTACCTCCTCGACGGCAGCCTGCCGCCCGTCGGCACGATCTGCCCGGCGAACCCCAACCCGTTCCTCGACGTGCCCGAGGAGCCCCTGGCCGAGAGCACGCATCTCGTCGGCCTGCCGCCGGACGGGATCCCGCCGTCGCCCTAGTAGGCCGAGGACGAGAACGGGAGCCGACATGGGCGGTGCGCAAACCACCTGCGTCTAAGGCGGCGTGGCACTCAGGTGCCACCCGCTTTCGCTTTGCTAGAACGATGCAGGTTTCCGGGTACCTGGAGGGGTACGTCGCGCCCTTGGCTTTGAGGCGATCCCGCCTCGGGTGGGCTCTATCGTCCGGATGCGGTAGCTCGTTCGGTGCCGGTGATCCGCGGTGAGGGACGCAGGACCACTCGGCGTTCCTCGGGAACGACGCGCTCGACCTCGGCCACCGGGACGATCAGCAGTACGTCTCCCGAGCGCCCTGCGTGCACGGCCAGCGCGGTCGGACGATCCCAGCGCGTGCTCGGCGCATAGCGCAACGTGTCCACGAGGCCGACGTGGCACTCAGCCGAGTCGACCATGAACCCCTCGCAGAGGGCAAGGCCCTCGAGGGACGAGGCTTCGGCGTCTCGAGAGCGAGACCTCACCGTCTGAGCGCTGTTCATGGTCGACCCCCCCTCGGCGTGGTGCGAAAGAGTCGGGGGGCGGCGCTCCGATCCCGGTTCCACGGCCGCGTGGTCCCTTCACGAGCGCCGCCCTCCCAAACATGTCGAGACTAGCAGGTGTGATGAGAAAATGAGTAGCTCTCGCTGATATCTTGCGCCGAAAAGTATGGCAAAGAGCGAAGACATCCTTCCCATGAGTTCCGTATTCTCCCCGACAATGCCTCAAGACTCACGTCCGATCTACAGCATTGGTGTGGTCGCGCGCCTGCTCGGCACCAGCCCGGGGACGATCCGGACGTGGGAGGACCGCTACGGCGTCGTCTCGCCGCAGCGAAGCGCAGGCGGGCGAAGGCTCTACTCGCGCGACGAGGTCGAGCGGCTTCGCTTCGTCAAGACGAAGATCGACGAGGGCATCCAGCCGGCGGACGCGCACCGTTTGCTCGCGGAGCGGATCGAGGCGGGCTCCAGCACGGCGAACGAGGGTGCGCGTGAGGCGCCGGGTCGGCTCATCCTGCTGGCGGAGCGCGACGTCCATTCGGCCGACCTCTCCGAGTACTTCCTCCGCCGCGCGGGGTACGAGGTGAGCGTCGCATCCGACCCGGCCGATGCCGAGAGGAAGTTCGCCGAGCTCTCTCCGCAACTCGTGATCGTCGACCTTCTCCTCTCCGGAGGAGCCGGAGCGGATCTTTGCCGCCGCCTCAAGGAGCGGCGCTCCTTCGTACCGGTGCTCGCAGTGTCGAGTCTCGATGCTCGCGAGGCTGCTGCGGTGGCGGGTGCGGATGCCTTCATGCAGAAGCCGCTCGAGCCGCCTGAGCTCGTTTCCGTCGTGACCGAGTTGCTCGGCTCGGAAGCCTCTCTCGATTCGGACGTCGGGGCCCGAGTGTGATCAACCGCGTTCCGAGCGGCGATCCCAAGCTCGACCAGGTGCTCGGGGGCGGGCTCCCCGAGCACTCGATCGCGCTGGTCGCAGGCGCCCCCGGGAGCGGCAAGACGATTCTCGCCCACCAGTACGTCTTCCAGAACGCGACAAGCGAGAAGCCGGCCCTCTACATCACGACGGCGTCGGAGCCCTTCGACAAGGTCCTGCGCTACGGCCAGGGCCTCACATTCTTCGATCGTCAGGCCGTGGGACAGAGGGTCTTCTTCGAGGACGTCGGAACCGTGCTCGCGTCGAGAGGGCTCACTGCGGCCCTCGATCGAATCGACGCGCTCCTGAAGGAGCGGCGTCCGGGCATGATCGTGATCGACAGCTTCACAGCGTTTCGCGACTTTGCGGCGGACGACGGTGAGTTTCGGAGGTTCCTGCACGCTCTCGCCGGCCGGCTCTCCGTGTTTCCGGCCACGACCTTCTGGATCGGGGAGTACGACGGCGAAGAGGCTGCGCAGAGCCCTGAGTTCACGGTTGCCGACGCGATTCTGCATCTGTCCGCGAAGTGGATCTCGGAACGCGAGCTCCGGGAGTTCGAGGTTCGCAAGCTCCGCGGCTCCGACTTCCTCATGGGAAGGCATGCGTACCGGCTCTCGCAGGAGGGCGTCGACGTCTTCCCCCGTCTTGCCGATCCTGCGCAGGAAGCGCGCTATGACTCGAGAGGGGCGCGGTCGCATCTCCTCGGGGATCAAGGCGCTCGACGAGATGCTGGCCGACGGGTATTGGCCCGGTTCGTCGACCTTGATCGCGGGCCCCTCGGGCTGTGGCAAGACTCTCCTGGGCCTTCACTTCGTCTTCGGCGGCGCCCAGCATGGGGAGCCCGGCCTCATCGCCACGCTTCAGGAGAACCCCACGCAGCTCGAGCGCGTCGTCCAGAGCTTCGGCTGGTCGCTCGACGAGGACAGCGTCGAGGTCATGTATCGGTCGCCCGTCGATATCTACATCGACGAGTGGTTCTACGAGCTCTTTCAGAGGATCGAGAGCGGCGGCGTCCGCCGGGTCCTGCTCGACAGCCTCGACGATCTCGGTTTTACCACTCAGGACGAGGTGCGCTTTCGCGAGTACATGTACTCACTCGTTCAGCGCTGCGCGCGAGCGCGCGTCAGCCTCATGATGACCCTCGAGGTTCCGGACATCTCCCGCGTCACGCACCTGTCCGATTTCAGCATCTCGCACCTTGCCGACAACGTGGTCCTTCTCCAGTACGTCTGGGCGGGGTCCGAGGTGAAGCGCGCTCTCACGGTCCTGAAAGCCCGTGCGAGCGCGCTCGAGCCGACCGTCCGCGAGTTCAGGATCCTCCCCGACGGCATCGTTCTCGGCGACACGATCGACCTCGTCCACGACAAGGGCTGACTGCGGGCCCGGCTCCGCGGTCGACGGCGTGGGCGGCCATGCTTTCCGAGGCACAGCGACCGCGTCGGAGAGCGGCAGAGCGGCTGGGCCCGCCCGGCCGAACGGCCGGCTTCGCCGTCCCTCGAGCGCGCTCCGGATCCGTACTCCCCAGACGACGCGCCGCGCGGTCCCGTGGGCGAGGGCATGTCAATGCGCCCGGGAGGACTACGCTCTGTCTTGCACCCCGTACCGACTGCGAACGGGACGAGGGGAGCTGGATGACCAAGGAGATCAAGCGGACGGCATTCGACCGCCGGCAGCGAGCGCTGGGGGTCGTCCAGCACCTGGACCGTGAAGGCTGGTACTGGCCCAAGCACTTCGGCGATCCCGTGGCCGAGCACCACGCGATCCGCAACGACGTCGGAGTCTGGGACGTCTCGCCGCTGCGCAAGCTGGCGTTGAGCGGCCCAGACGTCGTGAAGGCGGTCGACCGGATCTTCGCGAACGACATGCAGAGCCTCGAGATCGGGCAGGTGCGGTACACGCCGTTCTGCGACGAGAACGGGAAGCTGGTCGGCGAATGCACGGTCCTGAGGATGGCCCACGACCGGTGCATGGCGGTCACCGCGCTCGACTCCGACCTCGACCACTTCAAGACCGTGGTCGACGGGCTCTCGGTCGAGATCGAGCCGATGACGAGGTCGATCCCGCAGCTCGGGATCAGCGGCCCCCGCTCACGCGAGCTGCTCCAGAGTCTCACCGACGTCGACGTCGCGGGGCTCCGCTACTTCCGCTTCTGGCCCGAGCAGGTGAAGGTCGGCGGCGTTCCGTGCTGGGTGTCACGCACCGGCTACTCGGGCGAGCTCGGGTACGAGCTGTTCTGCTCGCCCGAGGGGGCCGAGCAGCTCTGGGACGCGGTCGTCGACGCCGGCGCGAGGCCGTATGGGCTGGCCGCAGTCGAAACGATCAGGATCGAGTCCGGGCTGATCTTCATCGGGCGCGACTACTTCCAGCACGAGACGAGCCCGTACGACGTAGGCCTCGACAAGCTCGTCCGGCTCGACAAGGCCGAGTTCCACGGCAAGAAGGCGCTCGCCGCCGAGGCCGCGAGTCCGCCCAACCGGTTCGTCACCCTCGTCGTGGACGGACCGGTCCCCGAATACGGCGCCGCCGTGACGAAGAACGGTGAGCGGGTCGGCACGGTGACGAGCCCTTGTGCAAGCCCCACGCTCGGCAAGGTCATCGGCCTGACCGTGCTGAGCGCCGACGTCGCCCGCGACGGTGAGACCGTGGAGGTCGCCGTGGAGAACGGAAGCGTCCCCGCCACGGTCGCCCCCACGCCCCTCTACGACACCGAGAAGAAGCGCCCGCGAGCGTAGGAGATCGCTCCCGGGAGCGATGTACGATGCCCTCCCTTTCGCATGAGTGACAGACAACCGACCGTCGTCTTCTTCCCGGAGGCCGCCTTCGGCCCGACGAACAACTGCGTCGGGATCGGTGACGTGCTTCGCGGGCGCGGCTACCGCGTCGTCTTCATCGTCGAGGAGTCGTTCGCGGGCAGCCTCGAGGCGAAGGGCTTCGAGGAGCGGCTGATGCGGCTCGGGCCGCCGCCCGAGGTCGAGGAGATACCCGGCCAGTTCTGGAAGGAGCTGGTCCGCGAGATGGCGCCGGTGTTCCGCAAGCCGACGATCGAGCAGCTCGACGAGTTCCTCCGGCCGGGCATGCAGGCGCTGATCGACGGGTCGAAGTACGTGGACGAGAAGCTCGTCGAGATCTTCGAGGAGCTCCGGCCGGACGTCATCGTGGAGGACAACGTCGTCGCGTACCCGGCGATCGAGGCGTCGGGGAGGCCATGGGTGCGGATCGTGTCGTGCAACCCGCTCGAGCTGAAGGATCCGGCGCTACCTCCCGTGTTCTCGGGTTACCCCGCCGATGACAGCTCCGGCTGGAACGAGTTCCGCGCCGAGCACCGGCGGACGCATCTCCCCATGTGGGAGGACTTCGACGAGTTCGTGCGGACGAGGGGAGCGCCGGGGCTCCCGGAGCTCGAGTTCATCCACGAATCGCCGTACCTCAACCTCTACGTCTATCCGGGCGAGGTCGACTACGCGCGCTCGGTGCCGCTGGCACCGACCTGGCATCGGCTCGAGTGCTCGGTCAGGGAGACCGAGGCCGAGTGGGAGGTGCCCGAGCAGCTCGCCGCCGGGCCGGGGCGTCTCCTCTACCTCAGCCTCGGGAGCCTGGGCTCGGCCGACGTCGAGCTGATGCAGCGGCTCGTCGACATCTTCGCCGCCACGCCGCACCGGCTGATCGTCAGCAAGGGCCCGCAGCATGAGCTGCTGCGGCTCGCCGACAACATGGCCGGCGAGGAGTTCCTCCCGCAGACGAAGGTGCTGCCGCAGGTCGAGCTCGTGATCACGCACGGCGGCAACAACACGACGACGGAGAGCCTCTACTTCGGCAAGCCGATGGTCGTCCTCCCGCTGTTCTGGGATCAGTACGACAACGCCCAGCGGGTCGACGAGCTCGGCTTCGGACGCCGGCTTGCCCCGTACACGTGCACCGCGGAAGAGCTGACCGGTGCGATCGACGCACTGCTCGCCGACCGTGCTCTGGCGGCTCGGCTCGAGGCAGTCTCGGCCAGGGTGCGCTCAGAGCCCGGCACGGTGAGAGCCGCCGACCTGATCGAGCAGCTGGCGACGACCGGGCGCCCCGTCACGCGGTGACCGGAGGGGCGCGGCTCACGGGCCTCTCCGCGTCGCTCGACCCCTCGTGGCTCGCCGCCCAGCGCTGGTTCGCCGGCAAGGGGCGGCGGGTCGGGAGGATCAAGCAGGTGGCCGCGATCGCCCCCTTTCTCGCGGTCGTCGAGGTCGAGGTCGGCGACGAGGTGCAGCGATACTCGATACCGGCCGGTCAGGTCTGGTCCAGCCTGCTGGCGGCGGTGCGCGCGCGGCCGCAGGGCGGTTTCGAGCTCGACTGGCGCGGCGGCGAGATGCCTGGCAGCGAGCGTGGGCTGGAGAGCGACCAGTCGAACACCTCATCCGTGCTCGACGAGCGCCTCGTGCTGAAGTGCTACCGGCGCCTCTGGCCGGGAGCGCACCCCGAGGCCGAGCTCGTCGAGCAGCTCACGCGACGCACGCCTGTCGTGCCCGCCTTCCGCGGGTCGCTCTCGCTGCGGGACCCGGACGGCACAGTGTGGCCGGTCGCGCTCGTCCAGGACTACATCGCCGGCGCGCGGGACGGCTGGGAATGGTCGCAGGAGCTGCTCGGCCGTGCACTCGCAGGCGCGCCGTTCGAGGAGACGACCGCGTTCGCGCGGCCGCTCGGTCGGGCGATCGCGCAGCTCCACGCGGCGCTTGCACAGTTGGGCGGCCGTCCGGCCGCGGTCGACGACGCCCGTCGCTGGCACGCCGAGTCGCTCGCCCAGCTCGAGCGAGCGCTCGCAGCGGTCGATGCCGACACCGCGAAGGCCGTGCGACGCGTCGAGAGCCGGATCCGCGCAGATCTCGGTCTCTTCGCGGGGATCGGGACGCTCACACGGGTCCACGGCGACCTCCACGTCGGCCAGGTGCTCTTCTCGCCGGCCGGGCTGCACGTGATCGACTTCGAGGGCGAGCCGACCCGACCGCCGGCCGAGCGGCGGGCGCTGCAGTCTCCCGTACGGGACGTCGCCTCGATGCTGCGCTCGTTCGATCACGTACCCCGCTGGGTTCTGCGGGACGTGGCGGACGCGGACGATCGCCTTGTGGGCGAGGCTTGGGCCGCGCGAGTGCGTGCCGACTTCCTCGACGGCTACGGGGAGCTCGCGCTCCCCCTCGACCCGACGCTGCTCCGGGCGTTCGAGGTCGAGAAGGAGACGTACGAGCTCGTCTACGCGGCGAGCTTCCTGCCCGAATGGATGCCGATCGCCTTGGCCTCGCTGGTCGAGCTTGCGGCATCTTCGACGCCGTGAGCCGTCCCGAGTACTTGAGGAGAGGCTCGCGGTCGTTCAAGCTCGGCTGAACTTCAGACCCACGAGAGGAGTTCGCATGGCTGACATTCAGGTTCCCGAGGTCAAGACCCGAGTGGCCACGGAGAAGGGGACGTTCGTCCTGGACGCCGCGGTCTGGCCACAATGCGGCCGTGGGTTCCCCGTGTCGGGCGGCCAGGCAAACCAGAAGTTTCAGTCCTCCGTCCTGGGCACTCCGGTCAGCTCCGTGAATCTCGTGTTCTCGGACGACCAGACGACGGCATATATCGATGTGACGCTTTCCTAGCCCGGACTCCTAGCGGCGCGGTACCGTCCCGATATGGCGACGCGGCACGCGTCCTGCTCGTGCGGGCAGCTAACGGTCGAAGTCGAGGGCGACCCTGTCAGGGTCTCGATCTGCCACTGCCTCGCCTGCCAGCGGCGAACAGGGAGCGTGTTCGGGATGCAGGCACGCTGGTCCCGCGAGCAGGTGCGGATCGAGGGCGAGGTGACCGAGTACGTGCGGATTTCCGACGAGGGCGAGGAGCGCTCGCTCTTCTTCTGCCCGCGCTGCGGCGCGACCGTCTACTACTGGACCGACCCGGAGCACATCGCGGTGCCGGTCGGCGCGTTCGCCGACCCGAACTTCCCCGCGCCGCGCGTCTCGGTATGGGAAGAGCGCATGCACCCGTGGGTCGGCCTGCCCGTCGGGATCGAGCACATCGGCTGAGTCTCCGCTAGGTACTCACGGAAGAAGTCGGCTTCTCCCGGCGGATTGGGCCGAGTGGGCGGTGCTGGGCTCGAACCAGCGACCTCCTGCGTGTAAGGCAGGCGCTCTTCCAGCTGAGCTAACCGCCCAGGTGCCCCCAGCGGGATTCGAACCCGCGCTACGGCCTTGAAAGGGCCGTGACCTGGGCCGCTAGTCGATGGGGGCGGCGAGGCAAGGATAGCGCCCGCCCGGGGCTACACTCGTCGCGGGGCCGGTAGCTCAGCTGGCAGAGCAGGGGACTTTTAATCCCAAGGTCGGTGGTTCGAATCCACCCCGGCCCATCTTTCCACAGAGTTTTCCCCTCTTGTTGTCCACAGGGAGAACGCGGTATACACCTCTCGGCGACTCGAAGCCGCCATCACGTTTCCGACGGAGGCTCCCTCTCCCCTCCCGTGGTCGTCGCCGACCCCGCGGCCACGGGAGGTCCGAGGGGGTCTTCTGCGTTGGCGGGCCTAGCCGGAGACGCCGGCGGGCTTGGGCAGCGGCTCGATCGCCTTCAGGGCCCGAGCGATCTCCTCCTCGGGGAGCGCGAAGTCCTCGAGCTGCCCGTGCAGGTACGCGTCGTAGGCGCCCAGGTCGAAGTGCCCGTGCCCCGAGAGGTTGAAGAGGATCGTGCGCTCGCGCCCCTCCTCGTCGGCCCTGGCCGCCGCCTCGACGACGCCGTGGATCACGTGCGCGGCCTCGGGCGCGGGGATGATCCCCTCGCTTCGAGCGAAGCGGACGGCCGAGCCGAAGACGTCGGTCTGCCCGTACGCCTCGGCGCGGACGAGGCCGTCGAGGACGAGCTGGGAGACGAGTGGCGCCATCCCGTGGTAGCGAAGCCCGCCCGCGTGGATCCCCGGCGGGACGAAGTCGTGGCCGAGCGTGTGCATGGGCACGAGCGGCGTCAGCTGCCCCGTGTCGCCGAAGTCGTACGCGAAGGGCCCGCGCGTCAGGGTGGGACAGGCAGCGGGCTCGCAGGCGAGGACGTCGATGTCGCGGCCGGCGATCTTCTCGCGGAGGAACGGGAAGGCGAGGCCGGCGAAGTTCGAGCCGCCGCCGACGCAGCCGGCGATGAGATCGGGGAAGGCGCCGGCCAGCTCCATCTGCGCGATCGCCTCCTGGCCGATCACGGTCTGGTGCATGAGGACGTGGTTGAGGACGCTCCCGAGGGAGTAGGCGGTGTCCTCGCGCTGGGCCGCGTCCTCGACGGCCTCTGAGATGGCGATGCCGAGGCTGCCCGGAGAGTCCGCGTCGGCCTCGAGGACCGCGCGACCGGACTGGGTGTCCTCGGAGGGGCTGGCGACGACGCTCGCGCCCCACGTCTCCATCATCGAGCGGCGGTACGGCTTCTGCTCGTAGGAGACCTTGACCATGTAGACCTTGCACTCGAGCCCGTAGAGCTGCGTGGCGAGCGCGAGCGCGCTTCCCCACTGGCCCGCTCCCGTCTCGGTCGAGATCCGTGTCCGCCCCGACTCCTTCACGTAGTAGGCCTGGGCGACGGCGGTGTTCGGCTTGTGGCTCCCGGCCGGGCTGACGCCCTCGTACTTGTAGAAGATGCGCGACCGCGTCCCCAGCTCGGCCTCGAGCCGGTGCGCGCGGTAGAGGGGCGTCGGGCGCCAGAGCCGGTAGACCCCCCGGATCGGCTCCGGGATCGGGATCTCGGCGTCCTGCGAGACCTCCTGGAGGATGAGGTCCATCGGGAAGAGGGGCGCGAGGTCGTCGGGGCCGACGGGCTCGCCGGTGCCGGGGTGCAGGACCGGCTGCGGCGGGTTCGGCATGTCGGCCTGGATGTTGTACCAGCGCTCGGGAATTGCGCTCTCGGGCAGGGTGATCTTCGTCTCGGTCATGGTGGCGCGAGGATACTCCTATCGGAGACCCAGCGCCGCGACCGCGCTCTCGAGCCGGTCCATCGCCGCCTCGAGCTGTGCGTCGGCGAGATACGGCGCGGGCCCGAGGCGGAAATAGCGGCCGCGAGCGTCGATCAGGACGCCGTCGTCGGCCAGGCGTCGCGCCACCGCGCCCGCCTCCGGGCACTCGACGGCGAGGAACCCGCCGAAGCCGTCGAGCGGCGCCGAGCGGTCGCGCGCCATCAGCTCCTCCCGGACGCCGAGGCGGTCGAAGCGGTCGGCGAGCAGCCCGGTCTGGTGGAGGTAGGACGCACGCAGGAGCTCGGGGGTGAGGCCGCGCTCCGCGAAGAACCCGAAGACGCGGGCCGCCCGGTAGTGGCTCGTCGGGTCGTAGGTCGAGCCGGCGAAGCGCGCGCCTCCGGACGGATACGCCCACCGCCGAGTCGCCGCGCTCCGCCGCGAGCAGCTCGAACTCGGCGAACCAGCCGGTGAGCACGGGCCGCATGTCCTCTGCCTGCGGGGGCAGGCGCAGGAAGCAGTTCCCCTCCCCGAGCTGGAGGTACTTGTAGCCGCCGCCGACGATCCACGCAGATTCCAGGCGCTCCTCCGCGACCCGGAAGGGGAGCGCTCCCAGCGCGTGGTAGACGTCGACGAGGAGCTCGGCGCCGGCAGCGGCGCATGCGTCCGCGAGCTCGCCGAGCCGCGGCACGATGCGGGCGGTCTCGAAGAGGACCGCGGAGACGAGGACGGCGCTCGTTCGCTCGTCGACCTCGGCCGCCATCCGCTCGGCCAGGGTCTCGGCCGGCGCGGCGGGCAGGCGAACGACCTCGAGCCCCGCCTCGCCCAGTCGCGCGAGCTGCCGGCGGAGCGTGTGGAACTCGCCGTCGGAGGTGACGAGTCTCGGCCGCCGGCGCAGGTCGAGCGCCGAGAGGAAGCGGATGACGAGCTCGTGCGTGTTCTGCGCGAGGGCGATCTCTGCGTCGTGCTCGCCGAGGAGCAGCCTGAAGCCGTCCCGGACCGCGTCGGCCTTCGCGAAGGCGCGGTCCCACTTCTCGTCGACGCAGAGCGCCGCGTCCTCGAACGCCTCCAGCTGGCCCTCGCGCGCCACGTCGGGCCAGGCCTGGTGCGAGTGGCCGGTGAGGAGCAGCCGGTCGGCGACGCGGAAGGCGGAGTAGTCGGACGCCAGCGCGTTCGGCGTCCGCCGCAGGTCGTCGAGCTCGATCACAGCTCGCTGCGGACCGACCAGAGGTCGGGGAAGGCGGGCTTGTTCAGGGTCGTGTGCAGGTAGGGCGCGCCGGGCGAGCCGCCCGTGCCGGGCTTGCTCCCGATCGTGCGCTCGACCATCTTCACGTGCCGGTAGCGCCACTCCTGGAAGCCCTCGTCGACGTCGACCATCCGCTCGCAGACCATGGCGGCCTCGCCGTCTTCTCGGTAGGCGGCCAGGACGGCCGCATGGACGCCGGCGGACTCCTCGACCGGCAGGGTCACGTCGCGCTCGAGCCGGTCGGCGGGGACGTCGTAGCCGCTCCGGGAGAGGTAGGCGAGGAAGGAGTCGTAGAGCGACGGCCGCTCGAGGGCGGCCGACGATCCGGCGGTAGTCGTCGCCCGCCTCGTCGTACGCGCGGAGGACCGAGCGCTCGCGCCGGCCGAGCACCGCCTCGAGCTCCCTGAACTGGGCCGACTGGAAGCCGCTCGCCGACTCGAGCCGGTCGCGGAAGCTGAGGAACTGCGTCGGCTGGAGCGTCTCGATCACGTCGAGCTGCGCGACGACGAGCTTCAGGATCGTGAGGATCCGCTTGAAGGTGCCGAGCGCCTGCGAGCCGCGGCCCTCTTCGAGGAGGCGCTGGAGGTGGGCGAGCTCGTGGAGCAGCTCCTTGAACCACAGCTCGTACACCTGGTGGACGACGATGAAGAGCATCTCGTCGTGCTCGTCCGATCGCGGGCGCTGCGCGCCGAGGATCTCGTCGAGCGCGAGGTAGGAGGTGTAGGTGAGCGCCTTCGACTGCTCGCTCATGGGCCAATCCTTGGCCCGTGAGCGAGGGGAGGGTGTGTGAGGGAACCGGGAGGTTCCCTCACTGCATCAAAGAAGGGGGCACGTGGGGGAAACATGGTTTCCCCCACGGGAGTGAGCCGAAGGCGAGCGACGGTCACGCGGTCTCCTTGAAGAGCTCGCGGGCGATGATCTCGCGCTGGACCTCGGAGGCGCCCTCGTAGATGCGCGGGGCCCGCACCTCCCGGTAGAGGTGCTCGAGCAGGTGCCCCTCCTCGAGCGCCCGCGCGCCGTGCACCTGGACGGCCACGTCCACCGCCCGCTGGGCGGTCTCCGTCGCGAACAGCTTGGCCATCGCCGAGGCCTGCCGGACGGGCCGCACGCCGGCGTCGTAGGCGGCCGCGGCGTCGTAGACGAGGAGGCGGGACGCCTGCACCCGTGTGGCCACCTCGGCGAGCTGGTGCCCGACCGCCTGGAGCTCCGAGAGCGGCTTGCCGAACGCCTCGCGCGCGGCCGCGTAGGCGACCGCCGCGTCGAGCGCGGCCTGCGCCATCCCGACCGCGAACGCGCCGACGCTGGGCCGGAAGAGGTCGAGCGTCTCCATCGCGACGCGGAAGCCCTTGTCCACCTCGCCGAGGACCTGCTCCTCCCCGACGAGCACGCCGTCGAGCTCGAGCCGCCCGATCGGGTGCGGCGAGAGGAGTCGGAGCGCCTCGCCCGACACGCCCTCGCTCTCGCGCGGGACGGCGAAGGCGGTGACGCCCCGCGCGCCCGCGTCTTCCGTCGTCCGCGCGAAGACGGTGTACACGTCTGCCTCGGGCGCGTTCGAGATCCAGGTCTTCGCGCCGGTGAGCCGAAACGCGCCGCCGTCACGGTCGGCGCGAAGGGCGAGCGCGGCCGCGTCGGACCCGGCGTCGGGCTCGCTGAGCGCGAAGGCGGCCACGGCCTCGCCCGGCGGCCAGGCGTGGGACCCAGTGCCTCGCGGACCTCGGGACGGGCGTTGCGCAGGATCGGGTAGCCGCCGAGGCCCTGGAGCGCGAGCGCCGTCTCGGCCTCGGTGCACCCGTGGGCGAGCCCTTCGCGAAGCAGGCACAGCTCGACGGCCGACCCCTCGCCCTCGTGCGGGAGCACGTGCTCGAGCAGCCCCTCGTCGCCGAGCGCGCGGACGAGCGGCCGGTTGATCCGCCCGGGCTCACCCTCGCTCGGCCAGCGGCGCGAGCACGTCGTGCCCGAGCGCGCGGGCCCGTTCGAAGAGCGCCTCCTGGGCCTCCGAGAGTCGCGCTGTGCCCGCTCATTCGGGAACGACCGCGACGCCCATCAGCTCGACGCGCGCCTCGGGGTCGAAGAGGGCGGAGGCTCCGATCAGGGCCATCGCCGGATAGCGGCGCCCGAAGTGCCGCCGCCAGACCTCGCCCAGCTCGCGCAGGGAGGCGCGGTACTCGTCCATGTCGGTCGAGAAGACGACGAGCGAGACGAGGTCGTCGGGCTCGCCGCCCGCGGCCCGCAGGGCCGTGACGAGCGCGCCCGCGGCGGCGTCGAACTGCTCGGCGAGCGTCTCGCCCGGCTCCGGTCTGTCCGCCCAGGTACACGGTGCGGCCCGGGGCGGCGACGACCGCGTGCGCGTAGCCGCTCGGCTCGGGGAGCTCCGGCGGGGCGACGATCCGGTGCCTGGCGCTCATCGCCCCGTCCAGCTGGGTCGGCGCCCTTCCGACCAGGCGGCGTAGAACTCCCGGTGGTCCTCGCTCTGCATCATCAGCGCCTGTCCCAGCGCCTCCAGCTCGATCGCGCCGGCGAGGTCGAGGTCGAGCTCGCGCGTGAGCAGGACCTTCGTCGTCGAGTAGGCGAGCGCCGGGCCGTCGGCGAGCCGGCGGGCGAGCGCCTCCGTCGCGGCCGGCAGCTCGTCGTCGTCCACGACCTGCGTCGCCAGCCCGATCTCGAGCGCCCGCTCCGCGGTCACCTCGTCGCCGAGGATGAGGAGCTCCAGCGCCCGCCCCGCGCCGACGAGGCGTGGCAGGAGGTACGCGGAGCCCATGTCCGCGCCGGCGAGCCCGACCCGGGAGAAGAGGAACGCGAACGTCGCCGAGCGCGCGAGCAGACGGAAGTCGCTCGCGAGGGCGAGGACGGACCCGGCGCCGGCGGCGACGCCGTTGACCGCGGCGACGATCGGGAGCGGGCAGTCGCGCATCGCCTTGACGACGGCCCCGGTCATCCGCGTGAACTCGAGCAGGTCGGCGGTGGGCTTGCCCTGGAGCTCGCCGATGATCTCCTCCACGTCGCCGCCCGAGCAGAAGCCGCGACCCTGTCCGGTGAGGACGAGCACGCGCGCGTCCCCGCGGTGGGGCAGCTCGGCGAGCAGGTCGCGCAGGTCGGCGTAGACGTCGAAGGTGAGCGCGTTCAGCTTCTCGGGCCGCGCCAGCGTGACGCGTCGCCACGCCGTCCTCGACGGCGAAGTCGAAGGTCTCCCACTGCTCGGTGAAGCCCGCCGACGCCCGGAACCTGGTCACGCCTGGATCCCGCCTCCGTCGAGGACGAGCGCCTGGCCGTTGATCGCCGCCGCCTCCGGCGCGGCGAGGAAGGCGACGGCGAACGCGACCTCGTCGGGCTCGAGCAGGCGGCCGAGGGGCGACGACGCGATCAGCGCCGCCTCGGCCTCCTCCTCGCTGCGGTCCGTGGCGGACGACGATGCGCGCGATCGACCTCTCGGTCATCTCCGTTCGCACGTAGGTCGGGCAGACGGCGTTGGCGGTCACGCCCGTGCCGGCCACCTCGGCGGCGACGGCGCGCATGAGGCCGACGGCGGCGTGCTTCGACGCCGTGTACGCGGCGGTGTAGCGGACGCCGACCAGGGCGGCGGTGGAGGCGACGGTGACGATGCGCCCCTCATCGCGCTCGACCATGCCGCCGAGCACGGCGCGCGTGCAGAGGAAGGCGCCCGTCGCGTTGACGTCGAGGACGGCGCGCCAGTCGTCGAGCGTCGTGCGCCCGAGCGGGGCGCTCGCAGCGGCGCCGGCGTTGTTGACGAGGACGTCGACCCTGCCGAGCCGCTCGAAGAGCGCCGTCACCGCCTCCTCGTCGGTCACGTCGCAGACGTCGGTCTCGGCCGCCGCGGTCGCCTCCAGCGCCTCGCGGTCGCGCCCGACCGCGACGACCCGGTCGCCGGCGCCGGCGAAACGTTCGACGACCGCCCTCCCGATCCCCTTCCCGCCGCCCGTGACGACGACGACGCGCGTCACGCGGCGACCTCGACCTCGGCGCGGAGCGCGCGGCGGTCGATCTTGCCCGACGGCGTCTTGGGCAGCTCCGCCACGAAGCGGACGTCGCGCGGGTACTTGTGCGGGGAGAGGTGCGTGCGCACGTGCTCCTGGAGCGCAGCGGCCAGGTCGTCCGAGGCGGCGACCCCGGCGCGGAGGACGACGTGCGCGCGCGTGAGCGTCAGCCCGCCCTCCTCGTAGCCGACGACGGCGCACTCGACGACGTCCGCGTGCGAGACGAGGCAGTGCTCGACCTCGGACGGCGCCACCCAGATGCCGCCCACCTTGATCAGCTCGTCGCTGCGCCCGCGGTACCAGAAGAAGCCGTCGCCGTCGCGGACGAAGAGGTCGCCCGTGTCCACGAGGTCGCCGTGGAACGTCTGCTTCGACTTCTCGTGCTCGTTCCAGTAGAGGAGCGCGGCGGTGTCGCCCTCGATCCAGAGCGTCCCGACCTCGCCGTCGGGCACCTCGCGGCCCTCGTCGTCGAGCACGCGGGCACGATAGCCGGGCACGACCTCGCCGACGCTGCCGGGCCGGACGCGCCCGGGGCGGCTCGAGATGTAGATGTGGTAGGCCTCGGAGGAGCCGATCCCGTCGAGCACCTCGACGCCGAACGCCTCCTGCCAGCGCTCGTAGAGCTCGCGCGGGAGCGCCTCGCCCGCGGAGGTGCAGAGCCGGAGGCAGGAGAGGTCCTGCCGGTGGGCGTCGGAGTGGGCGACCATCGCCGCCATCATCGTCGGAACCTGGACGAGGATGCTCGGGCGATGCAGCGCGACGAGCTCGAAGATCCGCTCCGGCGTCGTCCGCTCGGGGAAGACGATCCCGGCCCCGCCGACGCCGAACGGGAAGAGCGCCGTCAGGTCGCGCGCGTAGCCGAAGAAGAGCTTCGGCACCGGGAGCACGACGTCGTCCTCCCTCAGATCGAGCACGCCTCGTGCGTACCACTCGAAGCTGAGCAGAGGGCTGTGCTGCGGGTGCACCGCCGCCTTGGGGAGGCCGGTGCTCCCGGTCGTGAACTTCCAGAGGGCGATGTCGTCGCGGGTGGTCGGGGCCGGCTCGAGCTCCTCCGGCGCCTGCGCGGCGAGCGCCTCGAAGGACACCTCGCCGGGACGGAGCTCGCCGGCGTCGCCGACGACGAGCACGTGGCGGAGCCAGCTGCTCGAGGCCGCCGCCTCCCGGACGCGTTCCAGCGTGCTCGGGTCGGCGACCACGACGCCCGCGCGCGTGTAGTCGAGGTAGTAGGCGAAGTCCTTCGCCTGGAGGAACGTGTACGCCTCGGCCGTCACGGCGCCGATCTTCTGCGCCCCGTACCAGAGCGCCACGAGCTCGACGCCGTCGGCGAGGACGAGCAGGACGCGCTCCTCGGCGCGGACGCCCAGCTCGCGGAGGACGTGGCCGCTCCGGTTCACGAGCGCTGCGAGCTCCGCGTACGTGGTCGGGCCGTCGGGGCCGATCAGGGCGGTGCGGGGCCCGCGCCCCTCCTCGACGTTGCGGTCGACGAAGTGCGTCGCGAGGTTGAACCGGCGCGGGACGTCGTCGTACGTCAGCACGCGGCCACCTCGCGGACGAGCTCGACGACGAGGTCGACGAGCGTCTCGAACGTCCGCTCGCCCTCCTCGGCGGTCGCCTCGGCGGGGGCGCCGCAGTAGGCGCGATCCATTCCCATGGCAATGAAATCCGTCTGCCCGTCGGCGATGGCCGCGGGCATGTCGATCATCGTCGATTCCAGGGCCGCCATGCGCTCCCGCCGGACGAGCTCCGGCCGGTCGGCGAGAACGAGCGACGTCTCGTAGCGGCCGGCGTGGCACGAGCCCGAGCGGAACTCCTCGGTCAGCCGTTCCGCGTTGCGACGCCGGGTCAGGTCGAGGAGGCGGGCCGACGGCCCCAGCTCCGCGACCGCGTCCCGGAGCGTGCGCACCTGCTCGGGCTCGAAGTGGCTGTTCACGAGGACGATCCGCCCGAAGCCCTGCGCGGCGAGCGACCGGGCGACGTCGACGACGAGCGCGCGCAGGGTCTCCTCGCCGATCGAGACGGCGCCGGGGAAGGCGGCGCCGTAGCGGGTGACGCCGTAGGGGAGGCGGCGGGAGGACGAGCGCGCGAACCTCGGGGTCGTCCGCGAGCCTCTCGGCGGCGCGCCTGCAGACGCCGAGCGAGATGAGGGTGTCCGTCTCGAGCGGCGCGTGCGGCCCGTGGGGCTCGACCGCGCCGAGCGGGAGGAGCAGGACCGTCGGCCTGGGATCCGCGAGCAGCTCCTCGAGGTCGGGGTACGCGAGCTCGGCGAATTCCGTCACGACGCGACGGCGGCGCCCTCGGAGCGCTCGGGCGCCGGACGGAGCTCGCGCTCGAGGTCGGAGGGCGGGAGGTCGAGGATGCAGAGGTCGCCGCGGCCCGCGCCGACGATCGTGCTCGCGTCGTCGAGCGTCGTCAGGTGGCCGGCGACGAGCGTCGGCACGCCCGCCCCGGCCCTGACGCGGTCGCTGAGGCCGGTGAGGAAGCCCCGGCGGTACTCGGGCCGGTCGTGGGCGACGGTCTGCCCGGCGACCACGTGAATCAGGTCGCAGCCGTGCTCGACGAGCGCGCGGGCGGTCGCGACGCCCTCCTCCACGGACACGCCGCCGCGGGCCCAGTCGGTGACGGACAGGCGGACGGCGAGGACGCCGTCCCACGCCTCGCGCACCGCGTCGAGCACCTCGAGCGGGAAGCGGAGCCGGTCCTCGCCGTAGGCGTCGGCGCGGCGGTTCGTGAGCGGGGAGAGGAAGCTGGCGAGGAGGTACCCGTGCGCGTAGTCGAGCTCGAGGATGTCGACGCCGAGCTCGGCCGCGCGCCGCGCACCTGCCACGAAGTCCGCGCGGACAGCCGCCATGCCGTCCTCGTCGAGCTCCCGTGGAACGGGGCTGAAGGGGCCGTAGGGGAGAGGGGACGCCGACACGAGCTCCCACCCCTCGCGCAGCGGGAGGTCGACGCCGAACGAGCGCGGGCGGCACGCTCCCCGTCTGCCCGCGTGCCCGAGCTGGAGCGCGACCGGGCGGAACGTGGGCTCCCACTCGCGGATCGTCGGCGTCTCCGGCGTGATCCTGCCCTCCGGGGAAACCGCCACGAACCCGCTGAGGACGAGCCCCGCCCCGGCCGGCGAGGCATCGGGCCGCGCGACCACGCGGTTCTCGAGCGAGACAAGTAACAGACTGTTACTTGTTGTCGTCCGCCTCCCGAGCTCGAGGGGGGCGAACGCCGGCGGCGGGGCCACGGCCGTGTCGGCGCCCGTGAACCAGGCGTCGAGCACCCGCGTGAACGTCGGGTCGCGGACCGTGAGGCTCGCGTGGCTGATGCGGCCGCTGCGCGTCAGCAGGTTGAAGGCGAACTGGATCGGCTCGAGGTCGCGGTAGCCCGCGACGCGGGCGAAGTACGCGGCGCTCTCGCTTGCCGCCTGCTGCGTCCGCTCGACGACGGGCTGGCGCTCCATCTCGTAGTCGACGAGCGCCGCCTCGACGTTCCAGGCGCGGCGCTCGAGGGCGTCGCGGAGAGCGATCGCGTCCTCCATGGCGAGCTTCGTCCCCGAGCCGATCGAGAAGTGCGCCGTGTGGGCGGCGTCTCCCAGCACGACCGTGCGGCCGTGGTGCCAGACCCTGTTCACGACCTTCGGGAAGTCGAGCCAGAGCGAGCGGTTCGAGAGGAGCTCGTGGCCCTCGAGGTCGCGCGCGAAGAGCCGCTCGCAGAAGGCGAGGCTCTCGTCCTCGGACAGCTCGTCGAGGCCCGGCGCGGCGCCACGTCGGCTCCGGGCACTCGACGATGAACGTGCTCGTGCGCTCGTCGAAGGGGTACGCGTGCACCTGGAAGAGCCCGTGCTCGGTGTCCTTGAAGATGAACGTGAAGGCGTCGAAGACGAGGTCGGTGCCGAACCAGACGTACTTGCAGCCCTCCGGCGCGACCGACGTGCCGAGCTCGCGCTCCAGCCCGCGCCGGACGACGCTGTTGACGCCGTCGGCGCCGACGACGAGGTCGGCGTCGTCCGGAGCGCCGTCGAGCTCGACGCCGAACGCCAGGTCGACGCCGAGGGAGAAGCAGCGGCGCTGGAGGATCTCCAGGAGCCGCTTGCGCGCGATGGCCGAGAAGGAATGGCCCTGCGACCGGAGGACGCGCCCGCGGTAGCGGATGTCCACGCGGTCCCAGCGCGCGAACGTGTCGGTGATCGCCAGGTACGTCTCCTGGTCGGCGTCGCGGAGCGCGCCGAGGGTCTCCTCGCTGAAGACGACGCCCCAGCCGAAGGTCGCGTCGGGGGCGTTCCGCTCCGTCACCCGCACGTCGATGCCGGGGTCGACCTTCTTGAGCAGGATCGCCAGGTAGAGCCCGGCGGGGCCGGCGCCGACGATCGAGACCCTCACCGGGACACCGCCTCCGCGAGCCGGTCGAGCTCGTCGACGTCTCCGACGGTCGGGAAGAGGACGAGCTCGTCGCAGCCGGCCTCCTCGTAGCCGCGCACGAAGTCCTTGATCGCCCGGGCGCTCGTGAGGTTGGCGGCGACGATGCGCTCGGCGAACGGCCCGGTGAACGCGTAGTAGTCACGGAGGTAGGCGTTGCCGCGCTCGACGTCCCCGAGCGCGAAGTAGCCCTGGCCCCAGAGGCGGGGGCGGCCGGGGCGCCCGAGGTCGCGCCAGGCCGCCTGGGCGCGCGCCGCGGCGCTTGCGAAGGCCCGCGGCGGGCCGCCGCCGTGCGCGTAGCCGTCGCCGTAGCGGGCCATGCGGGCGAAGGCGGGGCCGCTGCCGCCGCCGACGAGGAGCTCGATCCCCTCTCGCGGCGGGCCCACGCGATCCTCGTCGACGCCGCCGCGCAGGTACGCGAGCTGCTCCGAGAACGTCCGCCCCCGGCCGCGGTGGTCGACGCCGGCGACCTCGTAGTCCTCGACCCTCGCGCCGATGGCGAGGCCGAGGGTCAGCCGCCCGCCCGAGAGGGCGTGCACCGAGGCGGCCTGCTTGGCGAGGAGGGCGGTCGCGCGCAGCGGGGCGATCGCGATCATCGTCGCCAGGCGCACGCGGCTGGTCGCGGCCGCCGCGGCGGCGAGCGTGGCGAAGGGCTCGAGGCTCGACGTAGGCGACGCGGTCGAGGACGGCCACGCTCGAGAACGGCCGGGCATCGGCGCGCCGCGCCCACTCGAGCACCTGCGCGCCGTCCGTCTCCGGCGTCGTGTTCGGGAGCCCGACGCCGACGTTCAACCGTGGGTCCGTTTCCGTCGCGTGCAGGAAGGTTTACACTTGACCGAGGTGATGTGTCAACAAAACCCGGACCGGGAGCGCGCATGACGGACTCGGGCGAGGCGCGCGACCCGCTCCTCGAGCCCTCGGCGTTCGACCGCCACTACGGGCTCGAGGTGGTCGAGTGCAGCGACGAGCTCGTGCGCGGGCGCGTCGAGGTGGGGGAGGAGCTGAAGCAGCCGCTGGGGCTCGTCCACGGCGGCGTCCACGCGGCGATCGCCGAGGGGCTCGCTTCGCTCGGGACGAACCACGGCGTCGCCGCCGAAGGCAAGGTCGGCCTCGGCATGTCCAACGAGTCGTCGTTCCTGCGGCCCGTCGGCGGGCGGGACGATCCACGCGACTGCGCGCCGGCGCCATCGCGGCCGGACGACGTGGGTCTGGGACGTGGAGCTCGCCGACGACGAGGGCCGGCTCTGCGCTCTCAGCCGGGTGACCGTGGCGGTCCGCCCGGGCCCGTGAGCGAGGAGGCCCCGCCGCTCTTCGAGCAGCGGCCACAGAGCCTCGTCGTCACGCTGCTCGGCGCGTACGTCTACCCGGACGACCGGCTGGTGTGGTCGGGCGGGCTCGTGCGGCTCCTGGGCGAGCTCGGCTTCTCCGCCGGTGCCGCCAGGGTCGCCCTGGCGCGGCTGACGCGCCGCGACCTCCTCGCGCGCGTCCGCACCGGCCGGCTCGTGCACTACCGGCCGACAGCGCGGACGACCGCGCTGCTGGCCGAGGGCGAGCGCCGGATCTTCTCGCTCGGCCGCGACGCCCGTCCCGCCGGCGAGTGGACGATCCTCTCGCATGCCATTCCCGACGAGCGGCGGCTCGAGCGCGGCCGGCTCGCCCGGCGCCTGCGCTTCCTCGGCTTCGGCTCGCTCCAGGACGGCGTCTGGATCTCGCCGCACGACCGCGCGGAGGAGGTGGCCTCCCTCCTCGAGGAGCTGCGGCTCGTCGGCCATGCCGCCGTCGTCCTCGGGCGGCCGGCGGGCCTCACCGACCTCGAGACCCTCGTCGCCCGTGCCTGGGACGTGGAGGGGCTGGCGAAGCGCTACCGCGCGTTCGAGCTCGCCTTCGGCCGGCACACGGCACGGAACGGCGTCGCCGATCGGGAGGCCTTCCTCGTCCGCACCCGGCTCGTGCACGCCTTCCGGCAGTTCCCGTCCCTCGACCCGGGGTTGCCGGACGAGCTCGTCCCGACCGGCGGGCATCGCGCCCGGGCGGTCGCCCTCTTCCACGATCTCTATGCCGCGCTGGCAGAGCCGGCCCGGCGCCACTTCGTCGGCGCGACGGCCCCGCCCGTCCGCGGCTAGCCGCTACTCGGGGCCGCAGTCGGGCTCGGGCTCTCCCTCGACGCCCGGGAGCCGGCCGAGGAGGGAGGTGAGCGTCGCCATCTCCTCCTCGGTGAAGCGGGCGAGGAAGAGATCGTCCACGCCGGCGATGTGCGTCCGGGCCGCCTCGCGGAGGCGCCGGCCGCCGGCCGTGGTCAGCTTCGCGTAGACGACGCGCCGATCGGTCGGGCAGGACGCCCGCTCGACCAGGCCGGACTGCTCGAGCCGGTCGAGGAGCCGCGTCATCCCGGATGCCGTGAGGAGGACCCGGTCGGCGAGGTCGACTCGCTTCAGCGCCTGGTCGGGCGCGTGCGAGAGGTGGAGCAGGACCTCGTACTCGTTGAGGGTGAGCCCGTGCTGCGCGACGAGGTCGGAGGAGAGCGCGCGCGTCAGCGCGGCGTGGGCGCGGAGGAAGCGGATCCACCCTTCGAGCTGGCCTCGTTCGGGAAATACTTGCGTACTCAATTACGTTCTAGTATATGTTTGCGCAATCAACTATATCACCGGAGGTCACGATGGGCACTGTAAATGGGAACGCGGCGGAGCTCGCAGGCACGTGGGTCGTCGATCCGAGCCACTCGGCCGTGGAGTTCGAGGTCGTCGACACGGAGTCGCTGGTCGCGGCGATCCGGGGTCGGTTCACCGACTTCGAGGGCGCGCTCGTCCTTCCGAACGACGACGGAGCCGGTAGCGCGACGGCCGTCGTCCGCACCGCCAGCGTCACCACGGACAACGAGCCGCGCGACGCGCACCTGCGCTCGCCGGACTTCCTCGACGCCGAGGCCGCGCCCGAGATCACGTTCTCGGCCGACAGCGTCGTCGTCGAGGGCGACGCGCTGACCATTCCCGGGCGCATCGCCATCAGGGGCACGTCCTTCCCGGTCGAGCTGAAGGCCAGGGCCCTCGGGGCGGGCACCGACGTCCAGGGGCGGGAGAAGCTCGTGCTCGCCTCGGACGGCGAGCTCGACTGGGGCACGCAGAAGGTCTCGCTCGACCTCAGCGCGACCTTCGTGAAGGAGGCGCTAGCGATGCGCGTGCTCGGGATCGCCGGCAGCCTCCGCGCGGGCTCCTACAACCGCGCCCTCCTCGCCGCCGCGCGCGAGCTCGCGCCGGAGGGGATGGAGATCGTCGAGTACGACATCGCCGACCTCCCCTTCTACGACGCGGGCCTCGAGGCCGGCGGCGATCCCGGGCCGGTCGCGGACTTCAAGCGCGCGATCGCCGAGGCGGACGCCGTCCTGATCGCCACGCCCGAGTACAACCGGAGCGTGCCGGGCGTCCTCAAGAACGCGATCGACTGGGCGTCCCGCCCGCCGCTCGGCTCCCCGCTCGCCGGCAAGCGCGTCGGCGTCATGGGGGCCTCGACCGGGATGAGCGGGACGACCCACGCGCAGGCACACCTGCTCCAGGCGCTCGCCTGCACGCGCGCGAGCGTCCTCGACGAGCCGCGCGTCCTCGTCCCGCTCGCGTACGAGCACTTCGACGAGGACGGCCGTCTCACGACCCCCGAGGTGCGCGAGGCCGTCAGGGACCTGCTCTGGTCGCTAGCCGCCGAGGGCGCGGCGGAGGACGTCACGGAGCGCGCGCTGGTCGCCGGCTGAGAGGCCGGCGATCTCCGCCGGCGGCTCGTTCATCAGCTCGACGACCCGGGCGCGGACGGCGCTTCCCGCATCCGTGAGCGCCAGGGTCTTCACCCGGCGGTCGCCGAGCCCGGGCCGGCGCTCGACGAGCCCCCGCGACTCCAGCCGGTCGACGATGCCGGTCACGTTGGAGGCGTGGCAGTAGAGGGCGTCGGCGAGCTCGCTCATGGCCAGCGGGCGCTCGGGCTCGAGCAGCCGCAGGGCGTGGGCCTGCACGTGAGTGAGGTCGAGCTCGACGAGTCGCGCCGAGAGGACGGCGTGCTTCGCCTTGGCGAGCTGGAAGACGAGCCGCCACGCTTCCTCGGCGACGGTCGGCCTGCTCGGTCACGGTGGCCATTGCTTCGAATGATAGTTGATGAGGTAGATGCTTGACAAGATCAACGATAGAGGTAGCCTACGGTTGATGCGAGACGAGCACGGCATCCAGGCCGAGCGGCTGGTGCGGGAGTTCAAGGGCGGCATCCTCGCCGTCGACGGGATCGACCTGCTGATCGCGCCGGGCGAGATCTACGGCTTCCTCGGCCCCAACGGCGCCGGGAAGTCGACCACCGTGCACATGCTGACGACGCTCCTGCCCCCCACGGCCGGGACCGCGCGCGTCGCCGGGTTCGACGTCGTCAAGGAGGGGGCGCAGGTGCGCGCCGCAATCGGCGCGGCGCTCCAGGAGGCCGCCCTCGACCCCCTGCTGTCCGGGCGCGAGCACCTGCGGCTCCAGACCGCGCTCCACGGCATGCCGAGGGCAGAGCGGCAGCGCGGCGCAGCGACGCCCTCCTCGAGCGGGTCGGCCTGTCCGAGGCGGCCGACCGCAAGGTGAAGACGTACTCCGGCGGGATGAAGCGGCGCCTCGACCTCGCGCTCGCGCTCGTGCACGACCCGAGCATCCTCTTCCTCGACGAGCCGACCACCGGTCTCGATCCGCAGAGCCGGAACGCGCTCTGGACCGAGGTCGCCCGCCTGGCGCGTGAGGAAGACGTCACCGTCTTCCTCACGACGCAGTACCTCGAGGAGGCCGACGTCCTCGCCGACAGGGTCGGGATCATCGACCACGGCCGCATCGTCGCCGAGGGGACGCCGGCCGCCCTGAAGGCCGAGATCGGGCGCCCGAGCGTCGAGGCGATCCCCGCGGACCCCGCCGACCTCGACGCGGTCGCGCGGACGATCGAACGCTTCGGGGTGCACGTTCCCGGCTCGCCCAAGGGCGTTGCCGTCCGCCTGGACGGCGGCGAGGAAGCGCTCGCGGACGTCGTGCGGGCGCTCGACGCCGAGGGCCTCCACCTGGAGCACCTCCAGCTGCACGCGCCGACGCTCGACGACGTGTTCCTCGCCAAGACGGGGCGCTCGCTCGAGGGCGCCGGCGACGAGCTCGAGGACGAGGAGCAGCCGGAGCCCGAGCCCGAGCGGCTCCCGGCATGAGCGCCCGGTCCCCCGTGAGCAGCCCGCTCCTCCTGCAGGTCGGGTACCTGGCGCAGGCGCTCGGTCCTGCGGACGCTGCGCCAGCCGGTGAACGTCGTCCCCTCCTTCGTCTTCCCGCTCATCCTGCTCGCGGTGAACACCGGCGGGCTCAGGGCGGCCGCTCGGATCCCGGGCTTTCCCGACCGACTCGTATCTCGACTTCGCGCTCGCCTTCACCTTCCTGCAGGGCGCGCTCTTCGCGACGACGAACGCCGGGACCGACCTCGCGCGCGACATCCAGACCGGCTTCCTGAACAGGCTCGCGCTGACCCCGATCCGGAGCTCGGCGCTCCTCGCCGGCCAGCTCGCGGGCGTCGTCGTGCTCGCACTCCTGCAGACGTCGCTCTACCTCACCGTCGGCCTCATCGCGGGCGTCACGATCGAGAGCGGCGTCCTCGGCGTGATCGTCCTCGTCTTCCTGGGCGTGCTCATCGCCCTCGGGTTCGGGGCGATCGGCGCGTTCCTCGGGCTGCGGACGGGCTCGGGCGAGGCCGTTCAGGCCTTCTTCCCGCTCCTCTTCGTCCTCTTCTTCATGTCGTCCATGAACCTGCCGCGGAACCTGATCGAGATCGGGTGGTTCCGCACGGTGGCGACGATCAACCCGGTCTCCTACCTGATCGAGGCACTCCGGAGCCTGATCATCACGGGCTGGGACGCCGAGGCGCTGGCGCTCGGGCTTCGGGGTCGCCATCGGGATCGGCGGCGATCGCGCTCGCCGCGGCGAGCGTCTCGCTCCGGGGAAGGCTGGCGCGCGCATGAAGAGCTTCGTCTCGGTCGCCCTGGCGGTCGCGTGGCGCGGCGTCCGCAACGCGTTCACGACCCCGGCGATCCTCCTGCCCAGCCTGCTCTTCCCGCTCTTCTTCTTCACGGCGTTCGCCGGCGGGCTGTCGCGCGTCGCCGACGTGCCCGGCTTCGACTACCCCGCCGGCTACACGGCCTTCCAGTTCGTGTTCGTGTTCCTCCAGTCCGCGGCCTTCGGCGGCGTCTTCACCGGGTTCTCGATCGCGCGCGACTTCGAGAGCGGTTTCGCCCGCCGGCTCCTCCTCGCGGCGCCCCGGCGGACGGGGATCATCGCCGGCTACGCGATCGTGGCGCTCGTGCGCTGGGCGGCGACCGCGTCGGTCGTGACCCTCGTCGCTCTGATCTCGGGTATGACCATCCTCGGCGACGGAATCGACCTCTTCGGGCTCGTGCTTCTCGGAATCCTCGTCAACGTCGCGGCCGTCCTCTGGGCGAGCGGCGTGGCCATGCGCTTCCGCACGCTGCAGGCGGGGCCGTTGATGCAGATCCCGATCTTCCTCACGCTCTTCCTCGCGCCCGTGTACGTCCCGCTCGCCTGCTGAAGGGCTGGATCCACGCGGTCGCACAGGTGAACCCGGCGACGTTTCTGCTCGAGGCGGGACGCGGCTTCGTGGCGGGCGAGCCGGTGGAGGTGGCCACGGCGTTCGCCCTCGCGCTCGCCGCGGTCGCGGTCTTCTCCCTCTGGGCGCTCCGGGGCCTGCGAAGCGCCGAGTCCGCCGGCTAGCGGGCGAGCGGCCGGAGGCCGGCGTCCTCGAGCGCGGCGGCCACGAGCGGGTCGTACCGCTCGGCGACGAGGTCTCCGAACGGGTCGGAGGTGTGACGGGCGAGCGTCGGGTACGGAAGGGAGAACGCCGCGCGCATCGCGAGCAGGCGCCGGCGCTCTCCGGTGAGGCCGCCTTCGGGGACGGCGAGGAGCCGGTCGACCGCGGTCAGCCTCCTGATCTGGCGGAGGCGGGGCGGGACGTAGATCGCGAGCACGAGGAGCGCCGGCACGAGGAAGGTCGAGATCCCGAGGAGGTTCGCGAGGTCGTTGACGGCGTCCTCGCCCTCGCGCCCCAGGTCGGCGACGTTGCCGCCCGTCCCCGAGCCGGCCTGGGAGAAGGCATCGGACAGCTCGCCGCCGATCACCGGGATGCCGCCGACCGCGTCGGCGACCTGGCCGAAGCCTCCCTCGACCGCGGTTCCCGCGCCCGTCACGCCCCGGCCGAGGGCTCCGAGCTCCTGCACGGTGTCGTGCACCTTCAGGCCCAGCCAGGCGAGGAAGGCGAGGAGGGCCAGCACGACGAGATCGACGAGCAGCGTCCGGACGAGGGCGTCCCGCGCGTGCGGGTAGAAGCGGGTGTGCGTCTGTTCCATCTCGACCTCCCAGCGTCGCGTCGGCTACGGCTGTCCCTCGGGGGCAAGCCCCTTGCGGCGGAGCTCCTCGAGGGCGCCCTCGCTCTTCTCGAGCGAGCCGAGGCCCATGCCCTGGAGGATCTCTTGCGTCTTCGAGAACTGGACGTCGGCGTACTCGACCACCTGGACGTGGTTCCCCCAGGGATCGCGGAAGTCCAGCCCTCGCCCGGGAAGGATCTCCGCGCCGACGTCCTCGAGCGCGCGGCGGGCCGCCTCCAGGTCGTCGACGACCAGGCCGATGTGCCGGTGGCCGTCGGGCCCCTGGCTCCGCCCCTCGCCCAGCGCGATGAACTGGTCGCCCATGTCCAGGAAGGCCATTCGCCGTCCGCGACCCCGGAGCGTGAAGTCGAAGACGCTCCCGTAGAAGGCGAGCGCCTCGTCGATGTCGCCCACCTCGAGGGCGACGTGGTTCATGCCCACGAGGCGCGCCCGCCGGCTCATGCCGTGAGAGGTGCAAGTAACAGTCTGTTACTTGCTCGCTCGGCTAGCGTTGGGAGGGACGCGGTCACCGCACGAGAAACCCTAGACGCTGACTGTTTTTGAGGATTTGATGAAAACTCTCTCGCCGCATCCCGCGGGGGCCGATTAGCTCCTACAGTGGTCCCGTTGTCGACGGTCGCCCGGATCCTCGTCGGACTGCTCCTGCTCTGGGCCGCAGCGGCCAAGCTGCGCCGGCGCGAGGACCTTCCCGACTGGCTTGCCGCCTACGGCCTCCCGGGTCGCTACGCCCGCCCGGCCGCCTGGGCGGTCATGGCGGCCGAGGCGGTCGTCGGCGTCCTGCTGCTCTTCGGGCTGGCGCTGCCCGCGAGCGCGTACGCGGCGGTCCTCCTCGGCGTCGGCTTCGTCGCGGCGCTCGCCCAGGCGCGCCTCCGGGGCGTCGAGCGGCTCCGGTGCGGGTGCTTCGGCGCCTCCGAGGGCCGGACGACGCACCTCCTCCTCCGCGCCGTCGGCTTCACCGCCCTCGCCGCCCTGGCCGCCTTCGGCGGCGGGATCGACGTCTCGGCCTCCTCCGACACGCTGGTCGCCGTCGCCCTCGTCGTCCTCACGGCCGCGGTCGTCATCCTCTCGCTGCTCGTCCTCGCGCTCTACCGCCAGGTCGGCGTCCTCACGCTCCGCCTCGGCCCGCGCGTCCCCCTCGAGCTCGCCGAGGAAGGCCCCGAGGTGGGCTCGTCCGCGCCGCCGCTCGACGGTCTTCGCGGCCGGGGCGCCGAGGTCGTCTTCTTCTTCTCGGCGACCTGCCGGCTCTGCCGCCAGCTCGCGCCCGGCGTCGCCGCGCTCGCACGGCAAGGGCTCAGGGTGCGTGTCGTCGAGGAGGAGCAGGAGGGCGACGTCTTCGAGGACTGGAACGTGCCGGGGACGCCCTTCGTCGTCCACGCGATCGACGGCGTGGTCGCCGCGAAGGGAACGGTCAACACGCTGGAGGAGCTCGAGACGCTCCTCGACGCGGGGCGGGCGAGGGTCAATGCCGCCGCGTGACGCGCTCGACCGCTCGGCCGAGCGCCTCTCGGCGAAGCTCGCAGAGTCGACGACGCGCCGCTCTTTCCTGGGGAGGCTGGGCGCCGCCGCGCTCGCGGTCGCGGGCGGCTCGGCGGTCGCCGCGGCGGTCAAGCCGGACGAGGCGGACGCGTTTCACTTCTGCGGTCACATCTGGACGACCGGGTCCTGCCCGAGCCCCTATCCGCCCCTCTCGCGCATCGACCGCAAGGGCTTTCCGCTCCACCCGCAGAACGGGAAGCCGATCGACAACCTCGGTCGGTTCGTCGACGCCGCCGGCGACCCGGTCGACGGAAACGGCGATCGTCTGGTCGGCCCCGACGGCGAGCCGTTGCCCGCGGCGCCCAGGACCCGCATCTGCGAGGACTGGACGCGCGAGCGACACGGGCTCAAGGACGTCCGCATGCAGGGGTCGTGGTTCCGCTGCTGCGGCGGCCAGATCCGCAAGCTCGTCGACTGCTGCTCCCACAGCCGGCGCCGCATCAACGGCGATGCGTCGCTCGTCGGCTACTGCTGGGGCGGCCGCAGGGTCTACTGCGTCATGTACTACGACACGAAGCTCCCGTGCTGATCGAGGTCGGCGTCGCGCTCGCCGCGCTCATGGCCGGGGTCTCCGGCGCCTGGTCGCCCTGAGGGCTGTCCATGCTGGAGACCTTCACTCCCGCCGTGTGCGGGAGCCGCAAGCGCCAGATCGTCGCCCAGGCCCTCTTCGCCGCGACCGCGATCGCGACGTCGGCGGCCCTCGGGCTCGCCCTCGGGGCGGTCGGCAGCGCGCTCGGCGCGCGGCAGGCGGTGCTGGCCGCGGCCGCGCTCGCATTGGTCGCCGCGGCGCGGGAGGCCGGCATCGTCCGCTTTCCGCTGCCGCAGGCGCGTCGCCAGGTGCCCGAGCGGTGGCGCTTCCAGCTGCCTCTTCCCGTGTGGGCGACCGGCTACGGCGCCGGGCTCGGCGCCGGCTTCTTCACCTACCAGCCGGTCTCGACGTTCTGGGTTGCCTGCGCGGCCGCCCTCGCGCTGGGCCGGCCGCTGCCCGCGGCGCTCTGCCTCTCGCTCTACGGGGTCGGACGGGCGGCCATGGTCGTCTGGCCGCGCCGGCGCGGGGACGACCCGACCGCGGCCGTCGAGCGGCTCGCGGGCCGACGCGGCGCGCTCCTGAGGGCGAACGCCGCGGCGCTCGTCGCCTGCGGCGTCCTGCTCGCCCTCGCACCCGCGGCGGGGGGAGCGGTCATGGTGCAGACCGGCGCCCTCGACCCGTCGGTCGACGGCGCCAACATCGCGTTCGCGTCCCAGGTGGACGGCGAACGTGCACATCCGGCCCGTGGGAGGCGGCGCGGACCTCGCCGTGATCGACGACGCGCGCGAGCCCTCGCTCTCCGGGAACCACGTCGCGGTCGTCGACGGCGGCGGCGTCACGGTCTGGGACTGGCAGGCCGATACGCCGGTCGACAGCATCACGGGCGTCTCCCACCCGGCGCTCGCCTGGCCGCTCCTCGCGTACGTCAGGGTCGACTCCGGCTCGCGCGTGATCGTCGTCCGCAATCTCGAGAACGCCGAGACCGAGCAGGTGCGCGCCCGCGTCAAGCGGTCGGTCGACCTCGGGCGCCCGTCGCTCCGCGGCGGCCGTCTCGCCTGGCACACGGCCTCGCGGCGCTCGTCGAGCATCGTCGTGAAGACGCTCTCCAGCAACTCGCCGGCGCGTCGTCGCCCGCAGCCGGATCTCGCTGCTCGCCAACCCGTCGCTCAGCGGGTCGCGCATCGTCTGGGTCGAGCAGCGCTCCGGCAGCTCGTACCTCAGGCTCGGCTCGGTCCGGAACAGGGCGGTTCGGACGCTCGAGCGGCTCCCCGGCCGTGGGCGTACCTACTGGACGACCACCATGGGCGCCGACTGGGTCTACGCGACGCGCTGGCGGCTGAAGACCGGCGGCGCGAGCGTCCTGCGAACCCGCTACTAGCGGCGTTCTCCCCGGCCAGTCCCCCGGTAGAGGGACTGCAAAGCTCGGGTCCGGTCGTATAGTCCGGTTTGCAGCGGGCAGGCGTGCCCGCTGCATGGGAAGAGGTACAAGGGAGAACTGATGCGGCCTTTCTCGTCCATGCGGCTTTGCGTGCTGGCGCTCGCGGCTGCGGCTGCGCTCGCGCTCGCGGGCCCGGCGGCGGCCGAGCGCTACGTCGTCCTGTACAAGGAGCGCGGCTGGTCGGTCTGGGGTGCGAAGACCGACGTGCAGCGCGCCGGGGGCTCGCTCGTCGCCTCCTACCCGGAGATCGACGTCGTCGTGGCCGAGTCGTCCGACCCCGGGTTCCCGGGGAAGATGGACCGGGTCCGGGGCGTTGAGGGCGTCGCCGCGTCCGGGAGCGCGGTCGCGTCGGCCGCCGGTCACTGGTGGGACGGAGACGGGGCGGGTCCGGACAACCCGTCTCCGACGACGACACGTTCTCGCCGCTCCAGTGGTGGTCGCAGCGGATCCAGGCGCCCGACGCGCACGCGATCACCGGCGGGAGCCGGAAGGTCGTCGTCGGCGTCATCGACACGGGAGTCGACGCGACCCATCCCGACCTCGACGACAACATCGACTGGTCGAGGAGCGCCTCGTGCGTGAGCGGGGCCGCGGTCCGCGACCCGGCCGCCTGGAACGACGATTCCGGCCACGGCACGAACGTCGCCGGCGTGATCGCGGCCGAGGCCAACGGCATCGGGATCGTCGGCATCGCGCCGAACGTGAGGCTGGCGGTCATCAAGGCGAGCGTCCACTCGGGCGACAGCGACTTCTTCCTGCCCGACGCGGTCATCTGCTCGCTCATGTGGGCCGCCGACCACGACGTCGACGTCGCGAACAACAGCTACTCGACGGACAGCGCCGTCTCGGGCGGGACGACCGCGTTCTGCAGGGACGACGAGGAGCAGCGCGTGATCATCAGGGCGGTCGGGCGCGCGGTCGAGTTCGCGCAGCGGCGCGGCGTCTCGGTCGTCGCGTCGGCGGGGAACGACGGGCTCGACGTCAACGATCCGGCGAACGCGGGCTGCAAGAGGCTGCCGAGCCAGCTGCCCGGCGTGATCACGGTCTCCTCCATCGGCCTCGACGATCGCCTCGCCGTAGGACCGCCCTCGAACTTCGGGCTCGGGTACGTGGACGTGACCGCGCCGGGCGGGGACTTCCTCCAGGGCGTCCCGCCCTCGGGGCTCGTTCTCGGGCCGTGGCCGGCGGCCTTCCAGGTGCCGCGCCTTCTCTGCGATCCGTGCACGGGGCCGAATCCGGGCTACTACCGGTACTTCGCCGGCACCTCGCAGGCGGCGGCGCAGGTGAGCGGCGTGGCGGCCCTCGTCGTCGGCGAGCTCACCGATGACCGCAGGCACAAGGGCTGGTGGAGCTGGGGGAGGAAGGTCGACCCCGACCGGGTCGCGAGCATCGTCCGGCGAACCGCCGAGCCGTTCGCGTGCCCGGAGGGCGATGCCCGCTGCGTCACCGTCGGGAAGTCGACGAGCTTCTACGGGCGGGGCCTTGTCGACGCTCTCGCCGCCGTCGAGGCCGCGGACCGCGACTAGGCCCGCGCCGGGTCGACCCCGGTGGCCCGGGCTAGACTCGTGCCCATGGCGGAGATCGTCGGACTCTGGCGCGCGCCGGCGCGGCGCGTCCCGATGGAGGCGCTCGACGAAGCGCGGGTGCTCGCCGACGGGCTCGACGGGTGCGCCCATCGCAGGCCCGGGAAGCGGTCCGTCCTCTTCGTGTCGGCGGAGGATCTCGAGGCGCTCGACGTCGCGCCCGGTGCCGTCCGCGAGAACTTCACGGTCAGCGGCGCCGACGTGATGCGCTGGCCGATCGGGCAGCGCGTGCAGGTCGGCGAGGCCGAGTTCGAGATCTCCATGGTCTGCGATCCCTGCCACCTGATGGAGGAGATCCGGCCCGGCCTCCAGGCGGAGATCGACGGGCGGCGGGGCATGCTCGCCTCGGTCGTCCGGACGGGGGCCGTCCGGCTCGGCGACGAGGTCGTCGCCGTCCAGGTCCCGTCGAGCCGCGCCTGAGATGACTGACGCCCCGCCCGGGGTCGTGACGGCCGTGAGCAGCAGCCCGGCCCACACGATGGTGAAGCCGAGCCGGGAAGGCATTCGCCTCCTCGCCGGCCTGGGAGTCGAGGGCGACGCCCACCTGGGCGAGACGGTCAAGCACCGGTCGCGGGTGGCGCGCGACCCGACCGAGCCCAACCTGCGGCAGGTTCACCTCATCCATGCCGAGCTCCACGACGAGCTGGCCGCCGCGGGCCTCGCCGTCGGGCCCGGCGAGATGGGGGAGAACGTGACAACGCGCGGGGTCGACCTGCTCGACCTCCCCGTCGGCGCGCGTCTCCGGCTCGGCGACGCGGCCGTCGTGGAGGTGACGGGCCTCCGGAACCCGTGCGCGCAGCTCGACGGCGTGCGGCCCGGGCTGATGGCGGGCACGCTCGACCGCGACGAGGACGGCGGCCTGGTGCGCAAGGCCGGCGTGATGAGCGTCGTCCTGGCGGGAGGAGAGGTGCGCCCGGGCGACCCGATCCGCGTCGAGCTGCCCCCCGCGCCCCATGGCGCGCTCGAGCCGGTCTGAGCCCTCGCTCAGGCAGCCTTCACGCCGGCGATGAGCCGCTCGACGGAGTCCTTCGCGTCGCCGAAGAGCATCGCCGTGTTGGGGCGGTAGAAGAGGTCGTTGTCGATGCCGGCGAAGCCGGGGCTCATGCTGCGCTTGAGGACGACGACGTTGGCCGCCTGGTCGACGTTGAGGATCGGCATGCCGTAGAGCGGGCTCTCGGGGTTGTCGCGGGCGGCCGGGTTCGTGACGTCGTTCGCGCCGATGACGAGGACGACGTCGGTGCGCGGGAAGTCCGGGTTGATGTCCTCCATGTCGCGCAGCTGCGGGTAGGGCACGTTCGCCTCGGCGAGGAGCACGTTCATGTGGCCGGGCATCCGCCCGGCGACCGGGTGGATCCCGTACTTGACGTCGACGCCGCGGCGCTCGAGCAGGTCGGCGAGCTCCCGGACGCTGTGCTGGGCCTGGGCCACTGCGAGCCCGTACCCGGGGACGATGACCACGCGGGAGGCGTAGGCGAGCATCACCGCGGCGTCCTCGGCCGTGATCTCCCGGTAGCTCTTCCCCTCGGTGGGCTCGGGCGCGCCGGGAGCGGCCTCGGGCGCGGCGCCGAACGCGCTGAAGAGGACGTTCGCGAGCGAGCGGTTCATGGCGCGGCCCATGAGGACCGTGAGCAGCGTCCCGGAGGCGCCGACGAGCGTGCCGCCGATGATGAGCGCGACGTTGTCGAGGACGAAGCCGGTCGATGCGGCGGCCAGGCCCGTGAAGGCGTTGAGGAGCGAGATGACGACGGGCATGTCGGCGCCGCCGATGGGGAGGACGAGGAGGACGCCGAAGAGGAGGGCGCCGACGACGAGGGCCACCGCCCACGCGCCCGACTCGGTCGAGCCTGCGACGGCGCCGATCACGATCAGGGCGACGAACAGCGCCGCGTTCACGAGCTGCTGGCCCGTGAAGAGGAGCGGGCGCCCCGGGAGGATCTCCTGGAGCTTCCCGAACGCGATCAGGCTCCCCGAGAAGCTGATCGAGCCGATCAGCGCCGAGAAGAGCATCGCTCCCATCGACTCCGGCGCGACGTGACCGGCCGCGGGGGTGAGCCGGTGGAACTCCGCCGCGGCGATGAGCGCCGCGGCCCCGCCCCCGACGCCGTTGAAGAGCGCCACCATCTGCGGCATGGCGGTCATGCGCACCAGGCGGGCCGAGGCGACGCCGATCACCGTGCCGACCGCGACACCGGCGACGATGAGCCAGTAGGAGTCGATCTCCGGGCTCGCGAGCGTGAACCCGAGGGCGATGGCCATCCCCGACTGCGGCCGCGAGGTTTCCGGAGCGGGCCGTGGCCGGCGAGGAGAGGCGCTTGATCCCGATGATGAGGAAGACGCTGGCGACGAGGTAGGCGACGTCGATCGTCGTCTGCGAGAGCGCGAAGATCACTCCCTGTCCTCGGGCTTTCGCTTGAACATCTCGAGCATGCGGTCGGTGACGAGGAAGCCGCCGACGACGTTGATCGTCGCGAAGACGACGGCGACGAAGGCGAGGGCCTGCTCGAGCGTCGAGTCGGCCGAGCCGGCGATGAGCATCGCGCCGACGAGGACGATGCCGTGGATCGCGTTCGTCCCCGACATGAGCGGCGTGTGCAGGAGGGTCGGCACACGCGAGATGAGCTCGAAGCCGAGGAACACGGTGAGGACGAAGACGGTCAGGCCGTTGAGCAGGGTCTGGCTCACGAGCCCTCCACCAGCACGCGGCCGTCGTGGGCCACGCACGTCCCCTGCACGATCTCGTCCTCGAAGTCGAGGTGGAGGCTGCCGTCGCGGACGAGGAGCGCGAGGAACGACTGGACGTTGCGCGAGTACATCTGACTCGCGTGGACGGGCATCGTCGCCGGGACGTTCGTGAGCCCCACGATCGTGACGCCGTCGCGGACGACCGTCTCGCCCGGCTCGGTGTCGGCGCAGTTCCCGCCCGCCTCGGCCGCGAGGTCGACGACGACCGACCCCGGCCGCATCCCGCGCACGGCGTCCTCGGTGATCAGGATCGGAGCAGGGCGACCCGGGACGAGGGCCGTCGTGATGACGGCGTCCGACTCGTGCGCGTGCCGGGCGATGAGCTCCTGCTCCCGCTCGTGCTGGTCCTCGGCGAGCGCCACGGCGTAGCCGCCCATCCCCTCCGCGCCCTCCACGTCGAGCTCGAGGAAGGTCGCGCCGAGGCTCTCGACCTGCTCCTTCACGACCGGGCGGACGTCGAAGGCCGAGACGACGGCGCCCAGTCGCCGGGCGGTGGCGATCGCCTGGAGGCCGGCCACGCCGGCCCCGAGCACGAGTACCTTCGCGGGCGGGATCGTCCCCGCGGCCGTCGTGAGCATCGGGAAGAACTTCCCCAGGTGCTCGGCCGCGAGGAGCGCGGCCTTGTACCCGGCGACCGTGCTCTGGGACGAGAGCGCGTCCATCGGTTGCGCTCGCGTCACGCGCGGGATGCGATCCATCGAGAACGCGGTGACCCCCTTGGCGGCGAGCTCTCCCAGCGTCTCGGGGTCGGTGAGCGGCTGGAGGAGCCCGATCAGCGCCTGCCCGGCGCGGAGGGGCTCGATCTCCGCCTGGCGACGGCTTGCCGACGCGGCAGACGACGTCGGCCTCCGCGTAGAGCTCGCCCGCGCCGACGATGCGGGCACCGGCATCGGCGTACGCGGCGTCGGAGAAGGTGGCCGCCTCACCTGCGCCCTGCTCGACGAGAACCTCGACGCCGTCCTCGGCGAGCCGCCGTGCCGAGTCCGGCACGACGGCCACGCGGGTTTCCCCGGGGGCCGTCTCCTTCACCACGCCTACCCTCATGGTCGCCGGAGTCTAAGCTCCGGGTATGGACGGATGGCTGGATGACGCGCGCGCGAAGCTCGCAGGGGTGGTCGGCGAGGACCCTGCCGCCTACGACCTGACCCAGGCTCAGGCCGACGAGCTTCTCGACCTCGCGCGCATCGCCGCCCACGACAGCGGGGAGCGGACGAGCGCGCCGCTCCTCTGCTACCTCGTCGGTCTCGCCCACGGGCGCCACGGCGGCGACCTGAGCGATCTCGTCGACGCGACCGTCGGTACGTCGTAGGGTTCCCGGATGCCCGGAACAGCGCTCGCGGACAGGACCGCGGTCGTCACCGGAGCCTCGAGCGGCATCGGGATGGCCACCGCCCGCGCGCTCGCGGCCGAGGGCGCCCGCCTCGCGCTCGGCGCGCGGCGCGTCGACCGCCTCGAGGCCTTCGTCGAGGAGCTCGGCGGAGATCACGCCTTCGGCCCTCTCGACGTCACGGACGCCGCGAGTTGCGAGGAGTTCGTCTCCATGGCGGCGAGCAGCCTCGGGCGAATCGACATCCTGATCAACAACGCGGGCCTGGCGCTCGGCCGGGCCACTATCGCGGAGGGCTCGGAGGAGGACGACCGCATCATGTGGGAGACGAACGTCCAGGGCCTCCTCCGCATCACGCGCCTCGTGCTCCCGCACATGGAGGACAAGCGGGGACACATCGTCAACCTGGGCTCGTGGGCCGGGCGCGAGGCATACGGCGGCGGGGGCATGTACGTCGGCTCGAAGACCGCCGTCCGCGTGCTGACGTACGTCCTCAGGAAGGAGCTCGTGGGGCGGATCCGCGTGACGACGGTGGATCCCGGCATGGTCGGGGGCACGGAGTTCTCGGACGTCCGCTTCGGCGGTGACGCCGAGCGCAAGGCGGCGGTCTACCGGGGCGTCGACTGGCTCACGCCCGAGGACGTCGCCGACTGCATCCTCTGGGCCGTCACCCGGCCGGCGCGCATGAACGTCGACGAGATCGTCGTCAAGCCCCTCCAGCAGGCGAGCCAGGACGCGATCGTCCGGGACGAGTAGTCGGCCGATGCCGCTCACCATCCTCGAGGGCTCGACGTTCTGCGTCTCCGACGAGCTCGGCGACATCGTCGAGCCCGACGATGGGCCTCTTCGCCCACGACACGCGCTTCCTCTCGCACTGGGCGCTCAAGATCAACGGCGCCCGGCCGCTCATGCTCGCCTCGCGCAAGGTGGAGTACTACTCGGCGGCGTTCTTCCTCCGGAACCCCGTGGCGGGCGGGCTCGTGCAGGACGAGCTCTCGATCGGCCGCGAGCGCTTCATCGGCGACGCGATGCAGGAGCACATCGTCGTCTCGAACCACTCCCGCAGGTTGATCGCCTTCGACCTCGCGGTGGAGCTCGGGAACGACTTCGCGGACATCTTCGCCGTCAAGGAGTACGACTTCGCGCTCGGGGACCCGGAGCACGCGCGCCCGCTGCCGCCGCCGGTCGAGCCCGTCTACGAGCCCGGCGACAACCAGTTCGTGCTCGCCCGCGAGGACCCGGACTTCCACGGGCTCACCCAGGTCGTCTTCTCCGAGCGCGGCGAGCCGACCGACTCGACCGTGACGTTCCGGGTCGAGCTCGAGCCGCGCGAGAGCTGGCGCCTGCGCGTCGACGTCATCCCGGCCGACGACGGCGTCCGGACGGCCGTCCACAGCGCCGAGCGGCGGTTCGGCGACGAGCTCGCGCGCGTGCGCGCGTCTCTCGCGGCCTGGCGCCTGCGGGTCCCGCAGCTGCGCTCGTCGTGGGACGAGCTCACCCACTGCTTCCGACAGTCGGTCGCGGACCTCTCCTCGCTTCGCATGGGCGAGGATCCGCGGCTGCTCGGGCCAGCTCCCCGCCGCAGGGATGCCGTGGTTCATGACCGTCTTCGGGCGGGACACGATCATCACCTGCCTCCAGACGCTCCTCTTCGGGCCGGAGCTGGCGCAGAACGCGCTCGCCGTGCTCGCCGAGCTGCAGTCGGACGAGGACGATCCGGAGTCCGACGCCGAGCCGGGGAAGATCGTCCACGAGGTGCGCCACGGCAAGGCGGCGCAGGCGTGGTTCCCGCGCTACTACGGGACGGTGGACGCGACGCCGCTCTACCTCATCCTCCTCTCCGAGGTGTGGCGCTGGACGGACGACGCCGGCCTCGTCCGGGACCTGCGTGGCCCGGCCCTGCGAGCCCTCGAGTGGATCGACCGCTACGGCGACCTGGACGGCGACGGCTTCGTCGAGTACCTCCGGCGCTCGAGCCGGGGGCTCGTGAACCAGTCCTGGAAGGACTCGGGCGACTCCCAGCTCTTCCGGGACGGGCGGGTCGCCGAGCCGCCGATCGCTCCCTGCGAGGTGCAGGGGTACGTCTACGACGCGAAGCTGCGGGTGGCCGAGCTCGCGCGCGCGGTCTGGCGCGAGCGCGAGCTCGCCGACCGGCTCGAGCGCGAGGCCGCCGAGCTCCGTCAGCGGTTCGACGAGGCGTTCTGGTGCGAGGCGAGGGGCGGTTACTACGCGCTGGCCCTCGACGCGCGGAAGGAGCGGGTGGACTCGCTCGACGTCCAACATGGGGCACCTGCTCTGGAGCGGGATCGTGCCGCCGGAGCGCGTCGACGCCATCGTCGACCAGCTGATGGGCGAGGATCTCTGGTCGGGCTGGGGCGTGCGCACGATGTCGGCGGGGGACGCGGGCTTCAACCCGCTCGCATACCACGACGGCACCGTGTGGCCGCACGACAACTCCCTGATCGCGTGGGGCCTCGCCCGCTACGGGCGCTGGCCGGAGGCGCAGCGCATCGTTCGCCGCCTGCTCAACGCGGCGTCGTTCTTCGACCACCAGCTCCCCGAGGTCTTCGCCGGCTTCTCGCGCACGGAGACGCCCTTCCCGATCCCGTACCCGACGGCCGCGCGGCCCCAGGCGTGGGCCGCCGGCGCGCCCGTCCTCCTGCTGCAGCTCCTCCTCGGCCTCGTGCCCGACAGGCGCCGCCACGTGCTGGAGAGCGTCGCGCCGGGGGACATCCCCTCGTGGGCCGGGAACGTTCGCCTCACCGGGGTGCGCGCGTTCGACAAGGCCTGGGACGTGCAGCTCGACGGCGGGGAGGTCATGATCGAGCAGGCGTGAGGATCGCGATCCTGAGCCCGGTCTGGTTCCCGGTCCCGCCGGTGGGGTACGGCGGGATCGAGTGGGTCGTCTCGCTTCTCGCCGACGGCCTCGCGGAGGCCGGGCACGACGTCACCCTCTTCGCCTCCGGCGACTCCTTGCACGAAGGCCGAGCTCGCGTCCGTCTACGACGAGGCGCCGTTCGCGCGAGATCGGCAAGACGACGCCCGAGCTTCGCCACGCGCTCGCCTGCTACGAGCGCGCGGACGAGTTCGACATCGTCAACGACCATTCGGGGCCGCTCGGCGCCGCACTCGGCGCGGCCTCGCCGACGCCCGTCGTGCACACGGTGCACGGGCCCCTGACGGGAGAGCCCGGCGAGCTCTACGTCACGCTCGCGAAGTTCGCGCCCGAGGTGGGACTGATCTCGCTCTCGCTCGAACCAGCGGAAGCCGCAGCCCGACCTGCCCTGGGTCGCCACGTGCCCGAACGCGCTCGACCTGGACGCGTACCCCGTCCACACGGAGCGGGGCGAGTACCTCCTCTTCCTCGGGCGGATGAGCGCCGACAAGGGCTGCCACCGCGCCATCGAGGTGGCCACGGAGGTCGGGGTCCCGCTGAAGATCGCGGGCAAGATGCGCGAGCCGGCCGAGCGCGAGTACTTCGAGACGTACGTCGCCCCGCACCTCGGCGAAGGGGTCGAATACCTCGGCGAGACGAGCCACGGGAAGAAGGTCGCGCTGCTCCAGAACGCGCGCGCGACGCTGTTCCCCATCGACTGGGAGGAGCCGTTCGGGCTCGTCATGATCGAGTCGATGGCCTGCGGCACGCCGGTGATCGCGACGCGCTGGGGCGCGGTCCCCGAGGTGATCGAGGACGGCCGCTCGGGCGTCATCGTCGACGACTACCGCGAGATGGCGGGCGCGCTCGCCGACGCCGACCGGCTCGAGCCGCTGGAGTGCCGGCGCTACGCTGAGGAGCGATTCTCGGCGGGGCGGATGGTGCGCGACTACGAGGCGGCCTACGAGGCCGTGCTCGCGCGGGTCTAGGGAGCAAGTAACAGACTGTTACTTGCTGGCGGGGCTCAGCCGCTGCGCTTCGCGGCGGCGCCGGCCGGCGCGAGCGCCTGTTCGAGATCGGCGACGAGGTCGGCCGCCGACTCGATCCCGACGGAGAGGCGGACGAGGTTCGCGGGCGTGGGGAAGGGCGATTCCGCCGTCGAGGCGTGGGTCATGTCGGCCGGGACCTCGATCAGGCTCTCGACCCCGCCGAGGCTCTCCGCGAGCGTCCAGACCCTCGTCCGCGTGACGAGCGCGGCGGCCTCGTCCGCGTCGGCCGCGAGGAAGGAGATCATCCCGCCGAAGTCGCGCATCTGACGGGCCGCGATCTCGTGGCCGGGATGATCGGGCAGACCGGGGTAGAGGACGCGGTCGACCGCGGGGTGGCTCGTGAGGAAGGCGGCGACCGCGCGGGCGTTGTCGCAGTGGCGCTCCATCCGGACGGCGAGCGTCTTGAGGCCACGGAGCACGAGCCAGCAGTCGAAGGGCCCGGGGATCGCTCCGAGCGCCTTCTGGAGGAACTGCAGGCGCTCCGCGACGGTCGGGTCGTTCGTCGCGACGAAGCCTCCGACCACGTCGGAGTGCCCGCCGAGGTACTTCGTCGTCGAGTGGACGACGACGTCTGCGCCCAGATCGAGGGGACGCTGGAGGTACGGCGTGGCGAAGGTGTTGTCCACGACGACCATGGCGCCGGCGGCGTGCGCGGCCGCGGCCGCCTTCGCGACGTCGATCACGTTCAGGAGGGGGTTCGTGGGCGTCTCGAGCCAGACGAGCCGCGTTCGCTCGTTCAGGTGCCGCTCGAGGCCGGCGTCGATCTCGTCCGCGGAGACGAAGCTGAACCGGTAGCCCTTCGGCTCGTAGATCTGGGAGAACATGCGGTAGACGCCGCCGTACACGTCGTTCACGCAGAGGACGTGGTCGCCCGGCTCGAGCAGGTGCACGAGCGTCGTGGTCGCGCCGAGGCCGGACGAGTAGGCGAGGCCGTGCGCGGCGCCCTCGAGCGAGGCGAGGCACGTCTCGAGCGCCGTTCGCGTCGGGTTCCCCGCGCGCGAGTAGTCGTACCCCTGTGGACGCCGACCTCGTCCTGGACGAACGTCGACGTCTGGTAGATCGGCGTGACGACCGCGCCGGTCGCCGGGTCCGGCTCCTGGCCGTCGTGGATCGCCCGCGTCTCGAAGTCCACGGCCCCAGTGTAGGCACCCCGTCCCCGGTGGGCATGTCCGGGGTCAGACCCCGGCCGCGTCCCTTTCGGGCCTCGCCCTGTTCCTCGTCAGGTTTCGGCGCCCGCCCGGAGGTCTTGGCTGGCCGTTAGACATGTCAGGGGTCAGACCCCGGCCGTGGCCGAAGGACGCGACCGCGGCGCTACGCAGCGCCGTCCGGGCGGCCGCGGGCGAGGTACTCGAGGAGATCGGCGCGGGTGAGCACGCCGACGGGCCGTCCGTCGCGGGCGACGACGACGGCCGGGTTGCCCGCGGAGAGGTCGGCGAACACCGTGTCCACCGACTCGTCGATCTCGACCGCCGGGAGCGGGGGCTCCATCGCCGAGGCCACCTCCTCCTCGAGCGCCTCCCGGTTCCGGAAGACCCGCTCGAGGAGGCTCCGCTCGCGGATCGACCCGACCACGTCGGCCAGCGAGTCGGCCCCGTCTCGCCGCACGACGGGGATCTGCGAGATCGCGTAGCGGTGCATGAGGTCGATCGCCTCGCCGACCTTCTGGTTCGACTCGACCGTGACGAGCTCGGGAACATCGGGCGCGTCGTGCCGCTTGAACGCGAGGACCTCGTCGATCCTGGGCGGGGGCGCCTCCCGCTCGAGCACGCCGTGCTCCATCAGCCAGTTGTCGTCGTAGACCTTGGAGAGGTAGCCGCGCCCCGAGTCGGGGATCAGGGTCACGAGCGTCGCCTCCGGCCCGAACCGCCGGGCGACCTGGAGCAACGCCCACACGGCCGTGCCGCCAGAGCCTCCCACGAGCATGCCCTCCTCGCGGGCGAGCTTCCGCGCCGTCCGGAAGGAATCCACGTCCGACACCGTGACGTACTCGTCCACGAGCGACGGGTCGAACGTCGCTCGGCCAGAAGTCCTCGCCGATCCCCTCCACGAGGTAGGGGTGGATGTCGTCGGGGTTCGAGAAGATCGAGCCTTCCGGATCCGCGGCGACGACGAGGAGGTCCGGCTTCCGCTCCTTGAGGTACCGCGAGATGCCGGAGATCGTCCCGCCTGTGCCGACGGAGAGGACGATCGCGTCGAGCTCGCCGCCGGTCTGCTCCCAGATCTCGGGCCCGGTCGTCTCGTAGTGCGCCGCCGGGTTGGCCGGGTTCGAGTACTGGTCGGGCTTGAACGCGCCCGGGATCTCCTCGGCGAGCCGGTCGGACACGGAGTAGTAGCTCTCGGGCGACTCCGGCGCGACCGCGGTCGGGCAGATGACGACCTCGGCGCCGTACCCGCGCAGGAGCGCCCGCTTCTCCTCGGCGATCTTGTCCGGCATGACGAAGACGCAGCGGTAGCCCTTGATCGCGGCCACGATCGCGAGGCCGACGCCCGTGTTGCCGCTCGTCGGCTCGACGATCGTGCCGCCCGGGCGGAGCTTTCCCTCCCGCTCCGCCGCCTCGATCATCCGGAGGCCGATCCGGTCCTTGACGCTCCCGCCGGGATTCAGGTACTCGAGCTTGGCGAGGAGCGTCGGCGCGACCTCGCGGCCGACCCGCTGCAGGCGCACCAGCGGCGTCCGGCCGACGAGGTCGAGGACGGTCGGATAGTCGCGGGGCATCGCCGGTAGCGTATTCGCGGCGCTTCTAGTGGCGGAAGTGGCGCCGGCCGGCGAACACCATGACCGCGTCCGCGCCCTCCACGGCGGCGGTCACCTCGGCGTCGCGCTTCGAGCCCCCCGGCTGGATGATCGAGCCGACGCCCGCGTCGAGCGCGAGCTGCGGCCCGTCGGGGAAGGGGAAGAAGGCGTCCGACGCGAGCGCGGCGCCGTGGAGGTCGTGCCCGTACTCCGCGGCCTTCTCGAGGGCGAGCCGGACGGCGTCCACGCGGCTCATCTGGCCACTGCCGATCCCGAGGGTCCGGAGGTCGTGCGCGATGACGATGGCGTTCGAGGCGACGTGCTTGACAACCCGCCACGCGAAGAGCAGGTCGCCCCAGGCCTCCTCGTCGGGATGGTGCTGCGTGACGACCTCCATGCCCTCGCGGTCGTCGACCTGCGCATCGGCGTCCTGGACGAGGAACCCGCCGAGCACGCGCCGGTAGTCGCGGTCGCCGGTCGACGCCACCCGCCGTTCCGTGTCGGCGAGGATCCGCAGCGAGTCCTTGGCCGCGAGGGTGGCGAGCGCGGCCTCGTCGTAGCCGGGCGCGATCAGCACCTCGACGAACTGCTCGGCGAGCCGCGCCGCGAGCTCGGGCGTGACCTCGCGGTTGAGCGCGACGACGCCGCCGTAGGCCGACACCGGGTCGGAGGCGAGCGCCTTCTCGTACGCCTCGTCGATCGGAGGCGGCGACCGCGCAGCCGCACGGGTTCGCGTGCTTCACGATCGCGCAGGTCGGCAGCGTGAACTCGCGGACGAGCGCCTGCGCGGCGTCGAGGTCGTTGAGGTTGTTGAAGGAGAGCTCGCGGCCGCCGAGCTGCTCGACGCGCGAGAGGAGGTGCCGGCGGACGCCGGCCTCCGCGTAGTAGGCGCCGCGCTGGTGCGGGTTCTCGCCGTACGCGAGCGGGCTGACGCGCTCGAGCGAGAGGAGGAGGCGGGGCGGGAACGTCTCGACGTCGGCGAACCACGAGGCGATCGAGGCCTCGTAGGCGGCAGTGTGGGCGAACGCCTCGGCGGCGAGCCGGCGCCGCATCGCGACGTCGATGGTCCCCGCGCCGAGGAGCTCGAGGATCTCCTCGTAGCGAGCCGGGTCGCAGATCGGGACGACGTCCACGAAGTTCTTCGCGGCGGCACGCAGCAGCGCGGGCCCGCCGATGTCGATCATCTCGACCGCGTCCTCCTCGCGGACGTTCCGGCGCGCCGTGACGCTCTGGAACGGGTAGAGGTTGACGCAGACGAGGTCGAACGTCCCGATGCCCTGCTCGCGCAGCTGGTCGAGGTCGGCCTCCTGGCCGCGCCGCGCGAGGATGCCCGCGTGGATGCGCGGGTGCAGCGTCTTGACGCGTCCGCCGAGGAGCTCCGGGACGTCGGTGATCTCCTCGACCGGGACGACGTCCACGCCGAGCTCGGCGATGTACGCGGCCGTGCCGCCGCTCGCCACCACCTCGATGCCGAGGTCGGACAGCCCGCGGGCGAGGACGTCGAGGCCCGTCTTGTCGTACACGGAGATGAGCGCCCGCCCCATGCACGCGGACCTAGGAGCGTAGTGCGCCGGCCAGATAGCGGCGAACTGACTCCGGGAGCAGCCGGTGCTCGACGGCGTGGAGGCGCTCGCGGAGGCGCTCCGGCGTGTCGCCGGGCTCGATCGACACCGTCTCCTGCGCGATCACCGGCCCCGAGTCGACGCCTTCGTCCACGAAGTGGACCGTCACCCCCGTCTCGGCCACCCCGGCCGCGAGGGCGTCCTCGATCGGCGTCGTCCCGGGGAAGGCGGGGAGGAGCGAGGGATGGACGTTGATCGCCGTGTACCGCTCGAGGAACGTCGGCGTCAGCAGCTGCATGTAGCCCGCGCACACGACGACCTCGACGCCGTGCCCGGCGAGCCAGTCCGCCATGGCCAGGTCGCGCTGCTCCCTGGACGCGTGCTCCGCGAGCGGGAAGACCCCCGTCGGGATGCCGGCCCTCGCGGCCCGCTCCAACGCGCCGGCTCCACCGACGTTCGAGGCGACGGCCGCGATCGGGAGGCCGGCGTCGATGAGCGCCTGCAGGTTCGAGCCGCGCCCCGAGACGAGGACGCCGATCACCGCTCGTCGGCCCAGACGACCCCTGAGACGCCCTCCTCGAGCCGGCCGACGACCGGGAACCCGGCCCGCGTGGCGTCGCCCACGGGCACGACCGCGCAGTAGCCGACGCCGAGGTTGAAGACGCGTCGCTGCTCGTCCTCGGGGACGCCCTGCTCGTCGAGCCACGCGTAGACGGGCGGGCGCTCCCAGCTCCCGGGATCGATCCTGGCGCCGAGGCCGTCGGGCAGGACGCGGGCGAGGTTGCCGGCGATGCCGCCGCCCGTCACGTGAGCGAGCGCACGCACGTCGCAGCGGGCGCGCAGGCCGCGCACGTCATCCAGATAGAGCCGTGTGGGCGGGAGCAGGAGGTCGGGGTCGAACTGCGCGTCGCCGAGAAGGCCGCGGACGAGCGTGAAGCCGTTCGCGTGCAGGCCCGCGGAGGGGAGGCCGAGCACCGCGTCGCCCGGCCGGCAGCGCGAGCCGTCGACGACCTCGTCCCGCCGCACGAGCCCGACCATCGTGCCCGCGAAGTCCAGCTCGCCCTCCCGGTAGATGCCGGGCAGCTCCGCGGTCTCGCCGCCGAGGATGGCGCAGCCGGCGGCACGGCACGCCGAGGCGGCGCCGGCGACGAGATCGGCGATCTCGTCGAGGTCGAGGGAGCCGGCGGCCGCGTAGTCGAGGAAGAAGAGTGGCTCGGCGCCGGTCGTGAGGAGGTCGTTGGCGCAGTGCGCGACGAGGTCGATCCCGGCATCGAAGAGCCGGCCGGCCCGGCGGGAGAGGATCAGCTTCGTGCCGACGCCGTCCGTCGTCGCGGCGAGGAGCCGGTCCTCGTCGAGCGCGAAGAGGCCGGCGAACCCTCCGAGCCCTCCGACCACGCGCTCGCCGCGGGTCGACTCGACGGCGGCGCGCAACCGCTCGACGACGTCCTCCGCCTTGCGCAGCGACACCCCCGCGTCGCCGTACCGCGTCAGAGCAGCACCTCGGCGACGAGCTCGGGCCTGCCCTCGGGGCCGCCGGGCTGGAAGCGCACGAGCGTGTCGCCGACGAGCACGTCGCACTCGACCCGGTCGAGCCCGAGGATCTCCGAGAGCGCGACGGCCTTCTCCTCCGGGTCCTGCGCCCGCATGTGCAGCTCGCCCAGGCGCAGCTCGTCGACCTTCGCCAGCTGCTCGTCGATCCAGTCGCGGGGCGGGTGCACCTCGAGCCGGTAGCCGGCGTCGGTGGCGATGAAGGTGCGCTTCCCCGGGTGGTCCTGGATCTTGAGGCCGAGGTCGGCCGCCCGCTCGAGCGCCTCCGTGAAGGCGTCGTCGTCGAGCGCGATGCCGATGTGGTCGACCCGGGGGTGCTCCCAGTGGCCCGGCTGGAGGACGACGTTCACGGCTCCGTGGGTCAGCTCGACGAGGCGCAGCCGGAAGCCCATCGCGTCGAGCTCCTCCCAGGACGTGCCCGCCTCGAACCACTCCGAGGTCTCGCCCTTCCAGCCGTAGCGGCCGACGAGGGAGAAGCCGAGCTTGCCCAGGTAGCGGGCCTCGAGCAGCCGCACCCTGCTCGTCACGAGGTGGTAGTGGAAGAGCTGCACCGAGCGCTGACCATCGTAACCGGCGGCCCTGCCGTGATCTGATCTGGCGTACGATTGGCGCCGACCGATCGATGAAGGAGGAGTCGATGTCGAGCACGCCGCCGCCCCCACCGCCCCCGGCGCACGGCTACGACCGCCCGTACTACCCGATGCCTCCGGCCCGGCCCCCGGCGGCCGAGCTCGTCGTCTTCCTGATCGCCTGGGTGGTGGCGCTGATCGTGACGGTCGCGGCCGACACCGTCGACTGGCCGCAATTCCTCACGGCGACGGTCGTCCTCTCCGCCGCGTACATCATCTCCCGGGGCATCGCCAAGGCCGGGAAGGTCTACGAGGGCCGCTAGGACGGCGGGCGCACGCGGCCAGGACGGAAGGAGCACTCTTGACGGCTGAGATCGCCACGGATCACCTCTGGCGGCACTTCACCCCCGCCGGCGCGGGCAGGATCGTCATCGAGCGCGCCGAGGGCTGTCACATCTGGGACACCGAGGGCAACCGGTACCTCGACGCCCTCTCCGCCCTCTACTGCGTCAACATCGGCTACGGGCCCTGGCCCGAGATCGCCGAGGCCGCCAAGCGCCAGATCGAGCAGCTGCCCTTCTTCACGAACTGGGTCGGGTTCGCCACGCCGCCCGCGCTCGAGCTCGCCGACAAGGTCACCGAGCTCGTGCCGATCGACGTCGGTCGTATCTTCTTCGTCGGCGGCGGGTCGGAGGCGATCGAGACGGCGCTCAAGATCGCGCGGCAATACCACCGTCTCCGCGGCCAGCCGACGCGCTACAAGTTCGTGTCGCGCCGCAGCGCCTACCACGGGACCACGCTCGGCGCCCTGTCGATCAACGGCAGCCCGGCGCTGCGACAGCACTTCGAGCCCCTGGTGCCCGGGTGCCTGCGGGCGCCGATGCCGTACCGCTACCGCTGCCCGTACTGCTCGGAGGAGCCCGCCTGCACGCTCCGCTGCGCGGACGAGATCGACGACATCGTCGTGAACGAGGGCCCCGAGACGGTCGCGGCCGTCATCCTCGAGCCGGTGCAGAACTCGGCGGGCTCGATCACGCCGCCGCCCGGCTACTTCGAGCGCGTGCGCGAGATCTGCGACGAGCACGGCCTCCTCCTCGTCGCCGACGAGGTCATCTGCGGCTTCGGCCGCGTCGGGGACTGGTTCGGGTCGACGCGCTACGGGATCGAGCCGGACATGATGACCCTCGCCAAGGGGATCACCTCCGCCTACGCGCCGCTGGGAGCGGTCGTCGCCCGTCCGAACGTCGTCGAGCCCTTCTTCTCCGAGACGACGACAGCGTTCACGCACGGGATCACATTCGGCGGGCACCCCCTCTCGTGCGCGATCGCGCTCGCGAACCTGGAGATCTTCGAGCGGGAGGACCTGATCGGGCGCGTCCAGCGGTACATGGGCGAGTTCCGCGACCGGTGCGAGCAGCTCGTCGCCGACCACCCGATGGTGGGCGAGGTGCGCGGGGACGGCTACTTCTACTCGCTCGAGCTCGTGAAGGACAAGGAGACGAAGGAGACCTTCACGCCGCCCGAGCGCGACGAGCTGATCAAGAAGTTCCTGACGCCGCGGGCGCGCGAGCTCGGCGTCTACATGCGCTTCGACGACCGCGGCGAGACGTGCGCGCAGTTCGCCCCGCCGCTCGTCGCCGGTCCGGACGAGTTCGAGGAGATGGTCGGCGTGCTCCGGCAGGTCCTGGACGAGGCCTGGGACCGGATCAACGTCAAGGTGTGAGAGGAGCAGCGATGGCGACGACGCGTCCGGCACCCGGACGGGCTGGGGCCGGATCGGCGGCCGCTACACGATGCTCGACATGACCGACCTGAGGACGGTCGTGCTGGACGTCGGCGGCCTCGACTAGCTCTCCGGCCTGCGGGTAGTGCCGCCCGCCGGCCGGCCCGCAGCTACCCTCGGCGGGTGCGCCCGGCGCTGGCCATCCTCGTGCTCGTGCCCACGCTCGCCCTCGCCGGATGTGGCGGCGGAGACGACGAGGCGGCCCTGCTCGGAGCGGCGTCGACCTCGACGACGGGCGCCTCGCTCCCCGACTGGGTCGAGGCGCGGCTGATCGCGCGGGACGGCCCGGACGTCTCGCTCGTGATGGGGACGTCCGACTACGGCGTGGGCGCCAACCGGATCACCTTCCTGGTCGTGCGGGGCGACAACTCGATCGTCCACGACTCGCAGGCGGAGGTGTACCTCCGGCGCGACGGGTCCGACGACGAGATCGAGACGAGCGCGGCCCTCGTGCCGATCATCCCGCACACGCACCCTCCCGGGGGGAGCCCGCCGCACGCCGACCCGACCGACATCTACGTCGCGAACGTCGATCTCCCGGAGGCCGGGCGCTACTGGCTCGTTGCCGAGCCCGGCGCGGACCCGATCCAGGGAGTGGGGACGATCGACGTGCGGGAGACCGCCATGACCCCCGCGGTGGGATCGAAGGCGATTCCGTCCGACAACCCGACGCTGGCGGACGCGCCTGCCGCCGAGATCACGACCGCGGATCCGCCCGACACCGGCCTCCTCCAGTACTCCGTCGCCGACTCGCTCGCGGAGGGCGTCCCCTTCGTCCTCGCCTTCGCCACCCCGAAGTACTGCACGAGCCGGACGTGCGGGCCGACGGTGCAGACCGTCGAGCGGGTGGCGAGCAGGTTCGCGTCGTCGCCCATGCGCTTCATCCACGTCGAGATCTACAAGGACAACGACCCGAAGAAGGGCGTGAACCAGTGGGTGAAGGAATGGAACCTGCCGACCGAGCCGTGGGTCTTCGTGGTCGACGGCGACGGCGTCGTCCGCTCGAAGTTCGAGGGATCGGTCTCGGTCGCCGAGCTGAGCAGCGCGGTCGAGAAGGACCTGGCCCGCTAAGAACTCGAATCGAAAAATCGAGTTCTAGGCCGTCGACCGCTCGAACCTGAGCTTCGCGAGGCGCAGGTCCTCGGGGATCCGGGTCGGGTAGCTCCGCGTCAGGCACGCACGGCAGAACGAGTCGGCCGGGCGCCTCGTCGCCTCCTGGAGCCCCTCGAGGGAGAGGTAGGCGAGCGAGGTGGCGCCGATCTGCTCCCGGACCTCCTCGACCGAGCGGTCGGCCGCGATCAGCTCCTCCTCGCCGGCCATGTCGATCCCGTAGAAGCACGGCGAGACGATCGGCGGCGAGGAGACGCGCACGTGCACCTCGAGCGCGCCCGCCTCGAACAGCATGGCCACGATCTGGCGGGTCGTCGACCCGCGCACGATGGAGTCGTCGACGACGACCACGCGCTTGCCCCGCACCTCGCCGAGAGGGTTGAACTTCATGCGGATCCCGTGCTCGCGGAGCGCCTGGTCGGGCTGGATGAACGTACGCCCGACGTAGCGGTTCTTGATCAGGCCCTCCTGGTACGGGATCCCGCTGCCGCGGGCGAAGCCGACGGCGGCTGGCGTCCCCGAGTCGGGAACCGCCATGACGAGGTCGGCCTCGACGGGCGCCTCCTCCGCAAGCCGCTCGCCCATCCGCACCCGGGCGCCGTGGAGCTCGATGCCGCGCAGGCTCGAGTCCGGGCGGGCGAAGTAGATGAACTCGAAGATGCAGAGGGCGCCCCCGTCCCGCGGCTCCGCCGCCTGCTCCTCGCGCATGCCCTCGGCGTCGACGACGACGAGCTCGCCCGGCTGGAGCTCCCGGACGGTCTCGGCGCCGATGAGGTCGAACGCGCACGTCTCGGAGGCGAGCAGCCAGTCGTCGTCGAGCCTGCCGAGCGCCAGCGGGCGGATGCCGTCGGGGTCGCGGAAGCCGATGAGCTTCCCCTCCGAGAGGAGGACCGCCGCGAAGGCGCCCTCGATCCGCGCCATGGTCGCGGCGACCGCCTCCTCGAGCGGTCGCTCGTCCCGGGCGACGAGCGCGGCGATCACCTCGGTGTCCGACGTCGACGACAGGCGAGCGCCCGCTCTCAGGAGCTCCTCGCGCAGCTCGCCCGTGTTCGTGAGGTTGCCGTTGTGCGCGAGCGCGACCGTGCGGGCCGGGCCGTGCTGGACGATCGGCTGCGCGTTCGTCCACTGGGTCGAGCCCGTCGTCGAGTAGCGGCAGTGGCCGATCGCAGTCTGACCGCGCAGGCCGCGCAGCTTCTCCTCCGAGAAGACCTGCGTCACGAGGCCCATGTCGCGGAGGGCCGTGAGGCGCCCCGCGTCGGAGACGGCGATGCCCGCCGACTCCTGGCCGCGGTGCTGGAGGGCGAAGAGCCCGAAGTACGCGAGGCGGGCGACCTCGCGCTCGGGAGCGTGGATGCCGAAGATGCCGCACATCTAGGCCGTCGCCCCCTCGTAGGCCCGCCGGAGCTTCTCGAGCGGCACGCCGAGCACGCGGCCGCCGCCGACGACGCCGATCCGCCTCAGCGGAACGCCGCCGAGCTCCTCGGCCGCCTCGGGCGCGCAGGCGACCACCGCGCGGCCGGCGCCCTCGCCGAACCACGCGGTCGCGTCGGAGCCGATGTCGACCTCCGCGCCCAGGCCCGAGTGGAGCGCCAGCTCGGCGAGGGCGACCGCGAGGCCGCCGTCGGAGAGGTCGTGGGCCGCCGAGAGGAGATGGGCCGAGCGCCAGAGGAAGTGCACGAGCGCGCCCTCGTCGGCGTAGAGGGGCGGCGGCGGCCTCCCGGCCGGCCCGCCGAGGAACCGGGCCTGGTACTCGGAGCCGTCGAGGGAGACCTCTCCGTCGCCGGCGAGGAGGACGACGTCGCCCTCGCGCCAGGCGCCGGGCACCGAGCGGACGTCGGCGACGACGCCGACGCAGCCCACGACCGGGGTCGGGTGGATGGCGCGGCCGTCGGTCTCGTTGTAGAGGGAGACGTTGCCGGAGACGACCGGGACGCCGAGAAGCTCGCAGGCGCGGGCCATCCCCTCGATCGCCTCGACGAGCTCCCAGGCGACCTCCGGCTTCTCGGGATTGCCGAAGTTGAGGCAGTCGGTGACCGCGAGCGGTCGGGCACCGGTGCAGGCGACGTTCCGCGCCGCCTCGAAGACCGCGCGCGCGCCCGCGGTGCGCGGGTCGAGCCGCGCACCGCGGCCGGGGCCGTCGAGGGAGACGGCGAGGCCGCGCAGGGAGGGGCGAAGGCGGAGAACGGCGGCGTCCAGCCCGGGCCGGCGCACGGTGCGCGAGCCCACGAGCTGGTCGTAGCGCTCGAAGACGGGCACGCGGCTCGCGACGTTCGGCGAGGAGAGGAGCGCCAGCAGCTCGTCGCGCTCGGCGCGGATCGGCGGATGCTCGATCGGCGGCGCGAGCTCGCGGGTCACCGTCTCGAGCCGGTAGCGCGGCGTCTCGTCGGTCAGGTGGCCGACGGGGATCGCCCCGACCTCCTCCTCGGCGTGGAACGCGCGCAGGAGGCCCGAGTCCGTGACGACGCCGATGTCGGCGCAACGGAGCTCCCACCGGGCGCAGACCTCCTCGACGGCGGCGAGCTGCTCCGGATCGACGACCGCCACCATCCGCTCCTGGCTCTCCGAGACCATGATCTCCACCGGCTCGAGGTCGGGCTCGCGCAGGGGGACGCGGTCGAGGTGGACGTCGATCCCCGTCCCGCCGCGGCCCGCCATCTCGGCGAGGGAGGAGGCGAGCCCGGCCGCGCCGAGGTCCTGGAGGGACTCGACGAGGTTCCGCTCGACGAGCTCCAGGCTGGCCTCGATGAGCTTCTTGCCCGTGAACGGGTCGCCGATCTGCACGCTCGGCCGCTTGTCCTCGTCCTCGTCGGAGAGCTCCTGGCTCGCGAGGACGCTTGCGCCGCCGATCCCGTCCCTGCCGGTGGTGGCGCCGAAGAGGACGACGAGCCTGCCGGGGCCCGTCGCCCGCGCCCGCGTGACCCGGGCCGAGGGCAGGAGCCCGACGCACATCGCGTTCACGAGCGGGTTGGCGCGGTACGCGTCGTCGAAGACCGCCTCGCCGCCGACCGTCGGCACGCCGACGCAGTTCCCGTAGTGGCCGATCCCGCCGACGGCGCGGTCGAAGTCGAAGCCCGGCTCGCCGAAGCGGAGGCCGTCGAGGAGCGCGACCGGGCGCGCTCCCATGGCGACGATGTCCCTCAGGATCCCGCCGACGCCGGTGGCGGCTCCCTGGAAGGGCTCGACGGCCGAGGGATGGTTGTGGCTCTCCACCTTGAGCGCGCACGCCTCGCCCTCTCCGAGGTCGATCACGCCGGCGTTCTCGCCGGGGCCCTGGAGCACGAGCGGGCCGTCGGTGGGGAAGCGGGCGAGCAGGAGGGCCGAGTGCTTGTAGCCGCAGTGCTCCGACCAGAGGAGCGAGAAGACGCCGAGCTCGAAGTCGTTGGGGTCGCGCTCCAGAAGCTCGCGGATACGGTCGAGCTCTCCGTCTGTGAGACCGAGCACGCGGTGGAGCGGCTGTTCCGCCACGGAGCTCAAGCGAGATGTCCACTCTACCGCCCGCACCGGAGCGCGAGGGGACGGTAGGTAGCCTCCGTCCCGTGGTTCGCGGTTACGTGCCTCTGCTCGCGATCGTGGCCGCGATCTGGGGGGCGTCGTACCTCTTCATCAAGGTCGCGGTCGACGAGGTCGAGCCCGCGGCGATGATGTTCTTCCGCCTGGTGCTGGCGGTCGCCGTCCTCGTGCCCGTGCTCATGTGGCGGGCTGGCGCACGGCAGGCGGTCTCCGAGATGCGGGCGACGGGCGGCCGCGTCTTCGGGGTCGGCTTCCTCAACGCCGCGCTGCCCTTCACGCTCATCGCCTGGGGCGAGCAGTACATCGACTCGGGCATCGCCGCGATCGCGAACGCGACGGTCCCGATCTTCGTCATCCTCCTCGCCCTGCGGTTCAACCCGAGCGAGCGGGTGCGGGGCGTCCGCCTGGTGGGCATCCTCGTCGGGCTCCTCGGCGTCGGTGTCCTCACCGGCCTCCACCCCGAGGGCGGCTGGCTGGCGGTCGCGGGCACGCTCGCGGTCGTCCTGGCCTCCCTCTGCTACGCGGGGGCGAACCACTTCGTCCAGTACAACTACTCGCGCACGTCGCCACTCGTCATCGCCACGGCGTCGGCGGCGACAGGCGCGATCATCCTGCTCCCCTTCGCGCTCTTCCAGCTTCCCACAGAGATGCCGAGCTGGGAGGCGGTCGCGTCGATCGCGGCGCTGGGCGTCCTCGGCACCGCGGTCGCGCTCCTCTTCTTCTACCGCCTGCTCAACCGCTACGGCGCCGCCCGGGCGTCCCTCGTGACCTACCTCCTCCCGCCCACGGCGCTCGTCTACGGCGCAGTGATCCTCGACGAGAGCGTGACGCTGAACGCGGTGCTCGGCCTCGTGCTCATCCTCGCCGGCGTCGCGCTCGGGTCGGGTGCCGGGCTCCGGCTGCGCCGACGTCGAGCCGCGGCCGCGGCCGCAGCCGCGGCGCAGACCTCCGCATCGCCTCCTTCTTGACGTGGCTAACGGCGTTAGCTAGTATGGCTAACACTGTTAGCTAGACGAGAGGCAGACATGCAGACGACACTCGCTCATCCGATCCGCCGCTGGCGCCGCCCCGCCTACGCGGTGCTCGCGGTGTCGCTCCTCGCCGCGATCGTGGCGGCCGTCGCCAAGGGTCAGGCCGAGTGGTGGATGGCGGTCGCGTTCGGCCTCGGCCCCGACATTGCGCTGCTTCTCGGTGCGGGCCCGGGCCTCGAGAAGGGCCAGCTCCACCCTCGCGCGGTCCCGCTCTACAACGCCCTCCATCGCTTCTGGGGGCCCGTCGCCCTCGCAGCCGTCGCGGCGGCGGGGCTGGTCTCGCCGGCCTTCCTCGTCGGGGCGCTCGCCTGGGCGTTCCACATCGCCCTCGACCGCTCGGTCGGCTACGAGCTCAGGGCACCCGATGGCTTCCAGCGCCGTTGAGCCGCTGAGCCCGCGCGCCGCGGAGATCGTCGCCGCGGCGCGCGGGCTCCTCGAGGAGGAGGGCGCCGACGCGCTCTCGATGCGGCGTCTCGCCGAGCGGCTCGGGATCCGCGCGCCGTCGATCTACAAGCACCTGCCCGACAAGCAGGCGCTCGAGGCGGCGCTGATGTCCGCCGGGTTCGAGGAGGCGGCCGCCCGGTTCGAGGAGGCCGTCGGCGGCGGGGGTGAGCCGTTGCCGGCCCTCGGCGCCGCGTATCGGAGCTTCGCGCGAGAGCATCCCCATCTCTACAGGCTCATGACCGAGCGCCCGCTGCCGCGCGAGCGGCTGGCGCCCGGCGTCGAGGAGCGAGCGGCAGCCCCTCTCGTGGCGGCCGCCGGCGGCGACGAGGACCTCGCCCGCGCCGTCTGGGCCTTCGCGCACGGCATGGTCATCCTCGAGCTCAACGGGCGGTTTCCGCCGGACGCGGACCTCGACGCCGCGTGGGCGCGGGGGATCAGCGCGTTTCGGACGTGACCAGGAGGCCGCGGACGTCGGCCGCTGCGACGACGTTCCCCTTCCGCTCGAGGAGCTCGAGGGCACCTTCGAGGAGCGGCGCCGCCTCGTCCTCGCGGCCGGCCGCGCGGACGATGTCCGCCAGGTCGACGAGGACGCGTGCCTGCCGGTTGAGATCGTCGGTCCTCTCGGTCATCGCGAGCGCCTCGCGGGCGAGTGCCTCCGCAGCGGGGAGGTCGCCGCGGCCGGCCACGCTGCGCGCGCGGACGGCGCGCCAGGCGATCTGGGCCGACACGTCGGCGGGCCGCGCCAGCCCCTCGCTCACGCGCGTCAGCTCCTCGGCCTCGCCGTAGCGCCCCTGGAGGCACACCGCCCGGGCGAGCTCGGCCGCGACCGTCGCGAGCAGGCCGCGCTCCCCCATCGCCTCGAGCGCCTGGTAGCCACGGCGGAGCTCCCGTTCGGCCGCCGTCGGCTCGCCTGCGAGCATCTCGATGTCGCCCGCGGCCAGCGAGAACCCGGCCACCCAGACCCTGAAGCCGAGCTCGTCCGAGATCGCACGGCCCTGGTCGAGGAGGTCGCGCGCCTCTTCGAACCTTCCCGAGAAGGCGCGAAGCCCGGCGAGGCACACGAGCGCGGTCGACTGCACCACCTGCGCGCCGGACGCCTGCTCGAGGATGGCCTCGGCCCGGCCGGCCGCCTCCGGCACCGGGAGGGGCCCGTAGTAGAGGGACATGGGCATCCGCATCAGCGCGCCGGCGGCCTCGCGGTGATCGCCGGCGCGGCGCGCGTGCTCGAGCGCCCGCTCGAGGGCGCGGGCCTGCTCGGTCCAGTGGTTGAGCATCCAGTTGACGTCCGCGATCCGGCGCCACGCCTTGGCGAGGCCGAGGTCGTCGCCGAGCCGTTCGAGCTCGGGAACCGCCTGCTCCGCGACGCGACGAAGCTCCTCGACGCTCTCGCCCGGGTCGGTGAGGGCGCGCAGGAAGGCCCGCTCGAGCAGCGCGTGGAGCTCGAGCCGGCGGTCTCCCGAGACGGCGGACGTCTCGATCGCCTCGGTGAGGACGGCGTCGGCCTCGCGGAACTCGCCGGCGGGGACGAGCGCGGACCCCAGCGCGGCGAGGATGCCGCCGCGGGACGGCGAGCCGGCGGGGAGGAGGTCGGCGGCCCGGCGCAGGAGGCTCGCCGCCGCGGTCGCGTCGCCGCGCGTCAGCGCGCGGCTTCCGGCGGCCCCGAGCCGGCCGGCTGCCATCGCGGCGAGCTCGCGCGCGTGCTCGTCCGCCGGGCCAAGCTCCGTCCGGTAGCGGAACGCCTGCTCGAGGTGGTAGCCGAGGATCTCCTCGATCTCGACGACCGTCGCGCCAGCGCGCTCCTCGATGAGGAGGGCGAACCGCTCGTGCAGCTCGGCGCGCGCCGCCTTCGGGATCCCGTTGTAGGCCGCGTCGCGGATGAGCAGATGCCGGAATCGGTAGCCCTCCTCGCCCAGCACGATCGAGCGCTCGGGGGCGATGAGGTCCTTGCGCACCAGCTCCTGGAGGCTGCTCTGGACGGTCGCTCGCTCCGCCTCGGGAGAGAGCCCGAGGACGGCCGCCGCCCAGAAGCGCTTGCCGACGATCGCGGCCCGCTCGATCACCGCCCGCTCCTCGGCGCCCAGGCGATCGAGGCGCGCGGCGAGGAGCGCCTGGATGGTCGGGGGGATCTCCAGCCGGTCCCCGTCGGGACCGCCCTCGGCGAGCATCGCGACGAGCTGCTCGACGAAGAGTGGGTTGCCCGCGCCGGCCTCGGCGATCTGCGCGCGGGTCGCCGCCGTCAGGTCGGCCTCGCCGAGCAGCCGGTCGATGAGGTCGGCCGACTCGTCCTCGGTCAGGGGGCCGAGGAGGATCGAGGTCGAGTTGAGCTTGCCCCCGCTCCAGCGCGGACGCTTCTCGAGCAGCTCGGGACGAGCGTTGCAGAGGATGAAGATCGCCGCGTCCCGCGACCAGTCGACGATGTGCTCGACCATGTCGAGGAAGGTCGGCTCGCCCCAGTGGATGTCCTCGAGGACGACGACGAGGGGCCGATCGCAGGCCAGGGCCTCGAAGAGCTTGCGCACGGCCCAGAACGTCTCCTCGGCCGACGCCTCGGCCTCCGAGCTGCCGATCGCCCCGACGACGCGCTCGGCGATCTGTCCCGCCGCCTCTTCGTTTGCGACCAGGGCCGCGATGGTCTCCTCCGAGTCGCCCTCCTCGCCGGCGAGGTCGCGGACGATCTCGAAGAGGGGGAAGAAGGTGATCCCCTCGCCGTACGGGAGGCAGCGCCCGGTGACGACGCGGGCCTCGCCGTCAAGCGCAGCGCCCAGCTCGCGGGCGAGGCGCGACTTGCCGATCCCCGCGCCGCCGAGCACGGTGAAGAGGTATGCGCGCCGCTCCTGGACCGCGTGCTCGAAGGCCTGCCGCAGCTGCCCGAGCTCGCCGTCGCGGCCGACGAGCGGAGAGTCCGGCCGACGCTCGAAGGCGGGCGCGCCGTCGACCACCTCGAGGAGGCGCCACGAGAGGACGCCGTCCTCCTTTCCGCGCACGACGAGCGGCTCGACCGGCTCGACCGTGACCACGTCGCGCACGAGCCAAAGGGTCGCCTCGCCGATGAGGATCTCTCCCGGCTCGGCCGCCTGCTCGAGGCGCGCGGCGACGTTGACCGTGTCGCCGGTGACGAGGGTCTCGCCGTCCTCGGGGTCGCCGGCGACGACCTCGCCGGTGTTCACCCCCGTCCGCAGCGTCAGCCGCACGCCCCGCTCCGCCTCCAGCTCCGCGTTCAGCGCCTCGACCGCCGCGCGCATCTCGACGACGGCGCGGACGGCGCGAAGCGCGTCGTCCTCGTGGACCGCCGGGATGCCGAAGACGGCCATGACGGCGTCGCCGATGAACTTCTCGACCGTCCCACCGTGGCGCTCGAGCGCGCGGGAGGCGGTCTCGAAGTAGCGCGACATGACGCGGCGGACCGTCTCGGGGTCGAGCTCGGCGCCGAGTTTGGTCGACTCCGCGACATCCGAGAAGACGACGGTCACGGTCTTCCGCGCCTCACGTGACGATCGGCCAGGCAATGGGGCTCTGCGACATGTTCGCACGAGCCACGTCCCGTGGCACCGGGCGGCTAGAGCAGCGAGCTCACGGTGTCGGCCGCGTTCTCGGTGATCGGGTCGCCGTGGCCGACGCCCACCGCCCGCGGCGCGAGTGCGGCCATGCGCTCGAGCGACTCCCGCCGCTGCCGCTCGTTGAGGGTGAAGGAGTCCCAGCCCGGTGCCAGCTCCGGCCAGGTGACGATCGCGTCGCCGGAGAGGAGGACCTTGTGCTTCTCCGACCAGAAGGCGAGATGGCCCGGCGTGTGGCCGGGCGTGTGGAGGACGGTGAGGCCCCCGGCTTCCTGCCCCTCCTCGAGCGCCTCGTCGACGGGGCAGGGCTTGTGGTCGCCGAGGCCGAGCGCGAGCCCGAGCTGGAACGGGATGTATGCCTTGTAGGGGCGCGCGGGGACGACGGAGACCCGCTGGGCCTTGCGGTCGCCGGCGACGATGTCCGCCTCCCAGGCGTGCGCGCACACGGTCGCGCCGGAGAGCGACTTCAGCTCCGCCAGGCCGCAGAGGTGGGAGAAGTGCGCATGGGTGACCCAGATCCGCTTCAGGTCGGTGATGGATCGGCCCAGGCGGCGGATCGCCGCGAGGACGGCGAACGGGTGCTCGTCGGCGAGCGCGTCCACGAGGGTGAGGTCTTTCCCGTCCTCGATGAGAAAGGCCCTGACGTAGCCCCGCGTCGTGTCCCCGATGGCGAAGATCCCGGGAGCGAGCTCGTGCTCCACGACTCCAAGTCTTCCAGCTTGACGCCCGTGTGGGAAGGGTGTTTCATCGGCCGCGAGCATCGTCCTGATGCGTCTTCCCCGGCGTCTCCTCATCAAGGCCACTTCGGCGCTCGACACCTGGGTCGGGTGGGACCGGCTGCCGCGCCCGCTCGGCCTCCTCACGGTCGCCGGGCTCCGCGAGCAGCTGCGCGACCAGAACCTGACCGACACGCGGCTGGTGCGCGAGGCGCCGCCGCAGCCGCCCGACCTGGCCGTCCGGACCCTCGACGGAAGCTGGAACGACGTCGCCTCGCCGGCGATGGGCAGCGTCGGGACGCGCTTCGGCCGCAACGTCCCGCTCGAGCGGGCCTACCCCGACGGCGGCGACGACTTCCTCGACCCCAGCCCCCGCGTCGTCGCCGAGCGGTTCCTCGACCGCCCGGAGTTCATCCCGGCGCCGACGCTCAACCTGCTCGCGGCGGCGTGGATCCAGTTCGAGGTCCACGACTGGCTGAGCCACAACACCGACTCCGAGCACCCGATCGCCGTCCCGCTTGCGAAAGGCGACACGTGGCCGCACGACCCGATGACCGTGCCGGCCACGATCCCGGACGGCGTCGCGGACGGCCTCCCGCCCGTCTACCGGACCTCCGACAGCCACTGGTGGGACGGGTCTCAGATCTACGGCCTCGACGAGGCGTTCCAGGGCGAGGTCCGCACCGGGGAGGACGGCAAGCTCGTGGTCGACGAGCACGGGCTCCCTCCGGCCGCCCTCGACCCGATGCTCGACCCTCCCGGGCCGCGCGGGAACTTCTGGCTCGGCCTCGCCCTCCTCCACGGGCTCTTCATGCGCGAGCACAACGCCATCTGCGACGCGCTCCGGCACGAGCCCCGACGCGGCGGCTGGACCGACCAGTCCCTCTACGACACGGCCAGGCTCGTCAACGCGGCCGTGATGGCGAAGATCCACACGGTCGAGTGGACGCCGGCGATCATCGCCCACCCGACCACGAAGTGGGGCATGAACGCCAACTGGTACGGGCTCGCCGGCGAGCGCGTGCGCAAGCGGTTCGGGCGTCTCGGCCGGGGCGACCTGCTCAGCGGCATCCCCGGCTCTCCCACGAACCACCACGGGGCCCCGTACTCCCTGACCGAGGAGTTCGTCGCCGTCTACCGGATGCACGCGCTCATCCCGGACGAGTTCGCGTTCCGCTCGCTGCGGAACGGAGGTGGCCTCACCGAGTACGAGTTCTCGGCGATCGGCCCCGGGAAGTGGCGCGACCCGCTCCTCGAGATCGGCGTTCCCGAAGCGGTCTACTCGTTCGGGACGAGCCCGCCCGGCGCGATCGCGCTCCACAACTTCCCGAAGAGCTTTCGCTCTCTCCGCGCGGACGTGGACGGGCCGCCGATCGACCTGGCGACCATCGACGTCCTCCGCGACCGCGAGCGCGGTGTCCCCCGCTACAACGAGTTTCGCGCGCTCCTCCACAAGAAGCCCGCGGCCTCCTTCGAGGACCTGGCCCGCGACCCCGCCGTCGCCGAGGAGCTCCGCGACGTCTACGGCCACGTCGACCGGGTCGACACGATGGTCGGTCTGTACGCCGAGCCGCGCCCTCGCGGATTCGGCTTCAGCGACACGGCGTTCCGCGTGTTCCTCCTCATGGCCTCCCGGCGGCTGAAGAGCGATCGCTTCTTCACCGTGGACTACCGGCCCGAGGTCTACACCGCGACGGGCCTGCGCTGGATCGACGACGCGACGATGTCGGGCATCCTCCTCCGCCACCACCCCGAGCTCGGCCCGGCGCTTCAACGGGTGGAGAACGCGTTCCAGCCCTGGCCCGGCTGACCCGCTGACATCTCTCTAACCTGGGTCGGGAATGATGTGGACGTGAGGCCCCTCATCGCCGTGATCGCAGTCGCCGGCGCGCTGCTGGCCGTCCCGCCCTCGCCCGCCGCGGCGCAGGCGGAGCCGAGCTTCCAGGGCACCGTCTCGCGGATCGGCCCGGGCCTCCGGGAGCGGATGACCGGGGTCTCCTGGCACCGGGGCTGCCCCGTGCCGCTCCGCAAGCTCCGCCTCCTCCAGGTCTCCTTCTGGGGGTACGACGGCGATGTCCACACGGGGCGCCTGGTCGTCAAGGGCTACCACGCGCCGAAGATCCGCCTGGTGATGAAGGAGCTCTTCGACGCCCGCTTCCCGATCCGGCGGATGCGGCTCATCGACGCCTACGGCGGCAGCGACAGGCGCTCGCTCCGGGCCAACAACACGTCGGCCTTCAACTGCCGCTTCGTCGCCGGCACGAACCGCTGGTCGGAGCATGCGTACGGGCGCGCGATCGACATCAACCCGGTCCAGAACCCCTACGTCTCGAACGGCGTCGCCTCGCCGCCCTCGGGCCAGCCGTACGTGAACAGGAAGAAGAAAGGGGTGGAGGGGATGATCCGTCCGCGCGGCGTCGTCGTCCGGGCGTTCGCCTCGGTCGGCTGGGAGTGGGGCGGGTTCTGGACGTCGCCGAAGGACTACCAGCACTTCTCCTGGACGGGGAGGTGACCGGCCGATGACCGAGCCAACCGAGTGGATCCTCGTCGACGGGCGGGGAGAGACGCTCCGGCTCGACGCGGGGCACCTCTCGGGGTTCTCGGGCTGCAACCGCTACGTCGGCGGCTACACGCTCGACGTCGACCGCCTGACGGTCGGGCCGATCGCGACGACGCGGATGGCCTGCGAGGCCGAGGCGATGGAGGCCGAGGCCACGTTCCTCGCCGCGCTGGGCGCCACGGCCCGGCTCGTCGTCTCTCCGGAGGCGCTCGTCCTCTTCGACGAGGGAGGGCGGGAGCTGCTCCGGTTTGCCCCGCACGTGCCCGAGCCGTCCGCGTCGACGTGGTCCGAGAGAGAGGAGCCCGGATGGAGCTGATCCACACCTGCTATCGCATCACCGACCCGGAGCGGTCGGTCGCCTTCTACGAGGCGCTCGGCTTCGAGGAGCGCCGCCGTCTACCGATCCGCGACGAGGCGGTCAACATCTTCATGGGCCTCCCCGGCGACGGCGACCGGCTCGAGCTGACCTACAACTTCGGCGTGGACAGCTACGAGCTCGGCACCGGCTACGGCCACGTCGCGCTCACGGTGGACGACCTGGACGCGACGCTCGCGGCCCTGGCCGAGAAGGGCATCGAGCCCGAGCGGCCTCCCTATACGGTGCGCGAGGGAGGCTCCCGCATCTGCTTCGTGCAGGACCCCGACGGCTACAGGGTTGAACTAGTCGAGCGCTGAGCCAGGCTCGACCCATCTGCGAAGTCGTCGGGCGGCAGCGCTAGTGCCCCTTGATGTCGAAGTTAGCCGAGCGGCTCTGGAGACGGCCTAACGGCAGCGTGGAGTAGCTGCGAACCGGGGATTCCCTTGAGCTCGTGCTCACCGCGCTCCTCGAACTCGAGGCCGGATCCGGCCACCAGGTCTCGCACGGTGGACGACACGAGGACCTCGCCGGGAGTTGCTTGCGCCATTATGCGAGCCCCTGTGTGGACCGCGACCCCGCGGACAGCCGGTCCATCGAGTTCGACCTCTCCCGTATGCACACCGACACGCACCTCGAGGCCAAGCGGCCGCACCGCCTCCTCGATCGCGAGTCCGCACCGGACGGCGCGAGCCGGGCCATCGAATATCGCCAGAAAGCCGTCGCCAGCATTGTCGACCTCGCGTCCCCGAAACCGTCCAAGGAGCGCCCGCACGCGCTGGTTGTGCGCCGCAACGAGATCTCGCCAGGGGCGATCGCCCATCGACACGGCAGTCTCGGTCGAGCCGACGAGGTCGGCAAAGAGGACGGTTGCCAGCACGCGATCGATCTCCACTTCGTCTCCGTGGACGGAGACGAGAAAGCGTTCAAGCGTTTCGAGCACTTGCTGTGCCTGATTTCCTGCAAAGACGAAGTGGTCGTCGCCCGGGAACTCGACGAGGCGGGCACCGGGGATGTGTGCGGCTAGGTAGCGGGCGCACTCGATTGATTCGACGCGCGAGCCGACGCTGTGCATGACGAGCACGGGCACTTGGATCGTCCCCAGGATGTCGCGAATGTCTGTATCCCGCTGCAGGCCCTCGAAGACGAGTGCTGCTCCCGGGCTTGCAGAGACGCGAAGAAGAGATGCGAACTCTCGGCGAAAATCCCGGTCGCCGACGTGGGATGGCCAGGCTTCCTCGATCAGGTACTCGGTGAACTGATCGGAACCCCAAGTGAGATCGACGCGCGCCAGGTACTCGTCCCACTGTTCGGCCGTCCACGCCCACGGGAAGTCTGGCGCCCAGAGTCCTCGCGGTGCTGTGCCATGAAGCGCTACTGCAAAGGTCCGCGAGGGGTACGTCGCCGCGAAGACCGCACAGAGCACCGCCCCATCCTCGTGTCCGAAAAGGGCTGCTCGCTCGACCCCGGCCGCGTCCATGACCGCGCGGATGTCGTCCATTCGCGCCTCGAGTGTCGGCAGATTAGCTCCGTCGATGCGATCGGACAGTCCGGTACCGCGCCGGTCAAACAGGATCACCCGTGCGAAGGACGCCAGGCGCCGAAACGCGCTAGCAAAAGGCGCCACGCCCCACATGTGCTCCACGTTCGACGCAAAGCCGGGAGCAAAGACGAGGTCGAAGGGACCCGAACCGAACACCTGGTACGCAATGTGCGCCCCATCTGGTGTCTTGACGTACTGGGTCTCAGGATTCAAGAGGCGGAGGTCGAACCATCTCACATCTCCCAACAGCCGAACAGCCGAGCGACGACCAATGGAGCACGCTCAACCGATCGAGGAGCAGCCGGCGATCGCCGCCAGCCCTTGCTGGTCGCCGCGAGACGGTAGCGGCCTCCACAACGGCTAGCTCGACAAGCTCGACAAACTCGTCTTCCCAGACGGCTACAGGATTGAACTAATCGAAGCAGGTTAGGCTGCTGATTGTGGGGTCTGGGGTCCTTGGCGGGCCGCCGAGGGCGCACCGCGATGATCGCGGCGATCTGCCTAGTCAGTGCGCGAACGCCCAGGGTCGGCGGCGACCCACGCTTCGAGCCGGTCGAGGGTGTCCCTCCAGCCCGCCTCGTGTAGTGCGTAGCGCTCGTCCGTTTTGAACGGCCCGTGCTCGACGACGAGGCGCGTCCCTTCCCCGACGGGCTGCAACGCCAGTGTCACCAGTGTCGTTTGATCGTCCGGGGTGGGCGGGTCCCACTCGAACGTGTACACGAGCCGACCGGGCGGCTCGACCTCCCGATACTCGCCGTATGCCCAGAACGGCTCCCCGTCGGGGGGCTGCATCTCGATCCGATACCGCCCTCCTTCGCGAACGTCAAGATCGGCTTTCGGGACGGTGAACCCGCCGGTACCCCACCAGTTGGAGAGTTGCGCCGGATCCACGAAGGCTGAGCGGACTCGGTCGCGAGCAGCGGGCAGGACGCGTTCGAGGCGGAGGACTCGTTCCGGGCCGTTCTTCGTCACTTCATCGGCCATTATCCCGTTCGTCCGTCCCAGCTTCCAGCGCGTTCCGAGAACAGACCACGGGTCGCTCCGAGCGCCGCTGGAGGACGCCGCTTCCGGGATCAGCCGGAAGGTCATTGGACGGGGACGGTTCTGTCCAAGAGCTCGACAATTTCATCTTCCCAGACGGCTACAGGGTCGAGCTCATCGAGCGCGGATGAGTTTGCGCGCAGGCGCTTCCCGGACGGCTACAGGGTCGAGCTCATCGAGCGCGGTTAGGCGGCTCGGCAGCTTTCCCATGAGACGGGACGTCGACCGCAAGCTCGTTTGCAGGTGAGAGGACTCATCCCACGGAGGACGCCCCTCGTAGGCCCGGGGGTATAAACCCTCCGCGCTCGCTTGGGGCGTAGACACATCAGCCTTCGGGGTCAACGCTCGACGCTGGCGTGCCGCTCTGCCGTTCGGTCGATGGTGCTGACCGCTCGTCATGCCTCCCGAGCAGGGTGTCGATCTCGAAGCCCTTCATGAACCACGACGCTCCGAACGCCCAGATGGCAACTGCCTCGGCGATCAGCAACCCCTTGTCCGGCCAGCTGGTGATGCCCGCCACGGCGGCGAGAATCAACGCGGCAACGATGAAGCCCGCACACGTGAGGTGGTAGCGGTGCCAGAAGGAAGGCGGCCGGCGGCCTGTCCTGGGAGGTGGCCTCGCGAAGTAGTAGCTGATCACCGCCAGCGAGCCGATGAAGATGGCGGCGGCTGTGAAGTGGATTCGCTCGACAGTCGTCTCGCCGAGCAGGTTCTGGAGCGGCGTCGGCGTCACGCCGATCCCGGGCCGCCCCGTCGGGAACAACGCGACGATGGTGACGGCGATTCCCGCGCAGATGCTCAGCCAGTTCTCACGTGAGCGCTCGGCCACCTTGTACGTGAGGAGGAAGATTCCGATCGCGCAGAGCGCGCCCACGAACAGCTCGCGGACCCCGGAGTAGTAGTACGCGCTGAGCGAGCCTCTGGGGAATGGCTGCCCGTCGAACAGAAGAGGCTCACCGAACACGAGCACGAGTGGCAGTGCGATACCGAGAGCTCCGACCAAGACCCGCATGGCCAGGTACGAGCGGACGTACCGATCCGTGCCAGGTCCGTCAGGCGGGGCTGTACGGTGACATGCGGCCAGAACGCCTCGCGCATCTACTCCGGGAGACCCGTGAGAAGCGGTGCGGCGCCGACCCCGCAACGACGCGTGCGGCAAACCACCCTGCCGAGGGAGCCATACGCCGCAGCAACGAACTGATACGCCAGGCTCGACATGGGAGCCTCCTCGTTGCAGGCGGCTCTTACTATCACTCTGCAAAACATGAGTCAAGGCCGCGCCCGGCGTCGGGCAGCTCCCCAGCCGAGCCACGCTAGAGCAGTTAGGTCGCCTCGAGCCGCCGGGCTTGACCCGACTTCATCGGCGGCCGAGCCGCCGCCGCCGAGCTGACGAAGGAGACGACGTCGCCGTGCTTGAGGCGGAGGTAGCCCTTGCCCGGGAAGCGGCTCCTCGGATTCGGTGTCGGTGCGGCGCATGAACGCGGCGGCCGGGGTTCCCGGCCCCCGCCATCGCGACCACGCGCGGCGAAGGACGGGTTTGTCTGCTCGACGTAGTAAGGGCCCTCGGCCTCGTCCGCAAGGAGGCGGTAGTCGCGCCGGATCGCCCAGCCGCCTTGCGCCCGCCCGCTGCCTCCTGAGCCCTCGATGAGTTCGCTTCGCTCGATCAACCACGGGTACTCGACTCTCCAGACCTCGACCGGAGGATCGCGAGCTCGAGTGACTGTGTCGATCCGTGGTCGCCGTCACAGCCTCGGCGGGCGCCGCCTCCCCCACCGAGGATGTCGGTGAGGAAGGTCAGGCGGCAGGTGCCGGGTCGGTCGCCTGGACGATGAAGGCGGGAAAGGAGACATGGGCGGCCGCCACGGCCCGGTCGGGAAGGAGGTTCCCGAGCGCCTCGCAGAGCACGTCCGCGAGGCGCTCGCACGGTCAGGTGACGAGCGCTCGACGGCGGCCGGGAAGCGGGGCCGCAGGACCGACCCCTCGGGCGCGGTCACGAGGATGTGGCGGGTGAGGCCGTCGTTCTGCGGGATCTCGCTTCCGAAGAAGCAGCGCATGGCGAAGTAGACGCCCGCGTGCGTGCTCGCCCAGGGGACGTTGATACCCCCCGGTACCTGCCGCGCTGACCCGGTCAGGTCGACGTGCAGCTCGCCGCCGCGCACCTGCACGGTCGCGGCGATACGAACCGGGGTCTCCGGAGTCAGCCCGTCGTCGTCGAGGAACCCTTCGGCCTCGACGGCCTCCTCGGCCACGAGGCGAGCTCCGCGACGGTGCGCTTCGACGTCTGCTCGAGGAGGCTCTCGATCGCCGCCCGGACGATCTCGGTCGAGTACTCCGCGCAGAGCTCAGCGATCCGCTCGCCCCCGCGCCTGCACGCGGCGACCTGCGCCGCGAGGTCGCCGAGCGTCGCCTCCGGGTCGCGGGACGTTCGCCGCGATGACGTTGTAGAGGGCGGCGTTCCGTCGGCCCCGCTCTGCGAGCTTGACCGGCGGGAGGAGTATGCCTTCCTGGAAGAGGTGCGTGTTCTCGGTGCTCTCTGTTCCAGGCACGCGCCCGCCGATGTCGACGTGGTGTGCGATCGAGCCGGTGTAGGCGACGAAGGTTCCCGTCCTCGTCGTGGGCGGGCATGAAGAGCTGGAGTATCCGGTGTCGTCCCGCCGCGATAGGTGGTTGCAAAGGGCGACGTCGCCGGGCTCCAGGGGGCCGAGGGTCGCGATCGCCTCGGAGCGCGAACTGCATGAGCCCGAGCTGGGCCGGGATCTGCTCCGCGTGCGAGATCATGCGGCCGCGGTCGTCGAACGTCCCGCACGAGAAGTCGAGCATCTCCCGGATGATCGGGGAGAAGGAGGAGCGGTACTCGACGACCGCCATCTCCTCCGCGATTCCCGAGAACGCGTGGCGAAGGATCTCCTGCGTGATCGGGTCGACGGCGGTCACGCGGGTCTCCTCGCCAGCACGAGGCTCTCGGCCGCGCCGACCGCGGCGTGCCAGCCTTCCTCGACCAGGACGGTGGAGTCGTCCTGCTCGACGACGGCCGGGCCCTCGAGAACCGTCCCCTCGCCCAGCGTGGAGCGCTCGTAGACGGGGTGCAGGAGCGCTCCGCGCGGGCCGAGGTGGACGGCCCGCGTGCTCCTCGCCCTACCGTCCGGGCGGCCGCTTGCGGCCGGACCACCCAGCGAGGCAGGTCCACGCGGCCCCGTGGCGTGGGCGCGGAGGGTGACGATCGACCTCGTCGACCGGCGAGGCATCGCCGTACGGCCTGGGAGTGAGCGGCGTGGAAGGCCGCCTCGACGCCGCGAAGCGCGCGCTCGTCGATCGTCGCCCCGTCGAGCGGGACGGTGAGCTCGTAGGCCTGGCCCCGATAGCGTATGTCGAGCCGAAGTCGACGCGGCCGCTCCCGTTTCCGAACCCGGCGCCCGCCAGGAGCTCGCGTCCCTCGCGCTCGAGGCCCCCGAGCCGCTCTCCGAGCTCGTCGAGATGAGTGCGTTCGTCCGCGCTTACCCAGTGTCTGCCGGAGGTCGTCGCGCACGTCGCTGAGGAGCAGCCCGAGGGCCGAGGCCACCCCTGGGTAGCGGGGCACCAACGATGCTCCCGATCCCGAGCTCGGTCGCGATCGGACGCGTGCATCGGGCCCGCGCCGCCGAAGGAGACGAGCGTGAAGCGGCGCGGATCGTGGCCGCGCGCGACCGAGATGACCCGCAAGGCGCGCACCATCGTCGCGTCTGCGATCCTGACGATCGCAGCTGCAGCCTCCTCGACGCCGAAACCGAGCGGCCTCGCGACGTGGAGCTCGATCGCCCGTCGAGCGGCGGACGCGTCGAGCCCGACGCGCCCGCCGAGGAAGCGCGCTGGATCGAGCGTTCCGAGGACGAGGTGCGCGTCCGTCACCGTCGCGGCTTCGCCGCCCGGTCCGTCAGGCCGCGGGCCCGGGATCCGCGCCGGCGCTCTCCGGGCCGACCGAGAGCGAGCCGAACCGGTCGACCCGGCGATGCCGCCGCCGCCGGCGCCGACCGAGAGGACGTCGCTCTGCGGGAGGTTCACGGGGTGTCCGGCCGCGTGGCCACGAAACCGCATCTGCGGGTGGCCGTCGACGACGAGGCCCACATCGGCGGTCGTGCCGCCCATGTCGAAGCTGAGGACGCTTTCGCGTCCGGCGGCGGCGCCGATCTGGGCCGCGCCAATCACCCCGGCCGCGGGCCCCGAGGCGATGAGCGCGACCGGAAGTCGCTTCGCCTCTACCGCCCGGCGACACCCCCGTTCGACTGTATGAGGTGGAGAGGCGCCTGGAGGCCCGCCTCGGCGAGCTGTCGCTCGAGCGCCTCGACGTACCGTCCCACGAGCGGAAGGAGGCCGCCGTTCACGACCGTCGTACTCGTGCGCAAGTACTCCCGGAACTCGGGCGCGACGCGGGAGGAAATTGTCACGGGAACGGCCGGCAGCTTCTCGCAGAGGAGCCTCGCCGCCTCCTCCTCGTGCGCCGGGTTCGCGAACGAGAAGAGGAAGCAGACCGCGACGGCCTCGATCCCGACGCGCGGAAGGGTTCGGCCGCCGACTCGACGTCCGCCGGCTCGCGCGGAGTGATCACCTGGCCCTCGGCGCCGATTCGCTCGCGCACTTCGAGCCGAAGCTCGCGGGGCACGAGGGGCGCGGGCTTCGGCGCGTGGAGGTCGTAGAGGCGGCCGCGCTGCTGGGCTCCGATCTCGAGGACATCTCGGAAGCCCGCCGTCGTCAGCAGGCCGACCCGGGCCGTCTTTGGCTGGACGATCGCGTTCGTCGCCACAGTCGAGCCGTGGACGAGGTAGGCGATCCCGTGCGGCGCCGCGCCCGAGCGCCGCGAGAGACTCGTCAGGGCCTCGAGGAACCCGGCGGCGAGGTCGGCGGGGGTGCTCGCGACCTTGGCGATCTCCAGTCGCCCCTGCTCGTCGAGAAGGACGCCGTCGGTGAACGTCCCGCCCACGTCGATGCCCGCGCGAGCCGCCATGGGGCGAGAGCCTAATCCCGGAGGGTGCGGCTGGCGCTCCCGGCCCCGTTCAAGCGGCCCTCGAGTCGAAGCGAGGCGACGTGGAACGAGTTCGACCGTTGGTGACGTTCATGGCCGCGCCTTACGTCGAGGACCTCGGCGGGCTGGAGGCCGACCTCGCGTTCCTCGGGGTGCCGTCATGTCGACCACGAGGACGGCAGTACGGCGGGGATCGACCTGCAGCGGCTCCGGGCGTGCCTCGACAGTGATCATGCGACCGATCACAGAACGCCGATCCAGCCACCCCCCCGCACCGGCGTCGACATCGGCCGGCTCTGCATCCAGGACGGCTGACGCGCTCCTGCGACGACGGCTCTGCCGCGTTCGGCACGGTGTTCGCACGGTCCTGTGACACACCTACGCGTTCTTCGGCGGTAGCGTCGCGAGCATGACGACGACGGCCACACCGTGGGGCAAGGCGACCGTGCTCGAGGAGCTGGAGTGACCAGCGGGCCGGCGACTGGCGCTTCGAGACCGTCGTCCACCTCCTGGAGGACGAAAG
>CAWGSF010000008.1:0-221813 GCA_963825255.1 uncultured Actinomycetes bacterium
ATGTCGACGATGTCCTCGAAGGCCAGAGGCATCCGCGGGGCGGTCAAGCGGATCGTCGCGCACGGAAAGGCGCTCGCGGCGCTCGAGCGGGAGCTCGCCCAGCTCGAGATGAAGCGCAAAGCAGGCTCGCTCGGGGCGGGAGCCGGAGTCGGAGTCGCCGCGGGCGTGGTCGCCTTCTTCGCCGTCGCCTTCCTCCTCGCCGCGGCGGCGGCGGCGCTCGCCCTCGTCGTGCCGACGTGGGCCGCGCTCCTGATCATGTTCGGCATCCTCCTGCTGGTGACCATCATCCTCGGCCTCGTTGCGAAGAGCCTGCTCAGCAAGGGCACGCCGCTGGCGCCCGAGCGCGCGATCGAGGAGGCGCGTCTGACCAAGCAGGCGGTGAGAAGCCGTGGCGCGTAGCGATCGGACCAGCGACGACGTCGCCCGCGACATCGCGACGGAGCGCGAGGAGCTCGTCGCGGCCGTCGAGGATCTCCGCGGCGGCGTCCGCAGGCTCAGCCGGAAGCTCCCTGTCGTCCTCGCCGGGGCCTTCGCCGTCGGCGTGGCCGCGGCCGGGGCGGTCGTCGGCTTCCGGCGTCTCCGCGACTAGGGCCCACCGACGGGTAGCGGAGGTCCTACCCCCGACGCGGGATAGGCCTAACTCCGCAGCGGGATCGAGGCCGACCCTGCCGGGCCCGATCCCGAGTGGTGTATCGCCCATCACCTGGAAAGGACTGTCCGCATGCAGAACTTTCTCCTACGCCTCGCCGCGGCCGGCGCTCTTGCTCTCGCCGCCCTTCCGCTCGGCGGCTGGAAGTGGGGCTAGCCCACCTCTCGCTCTCTCCGTTCGGCCTAGCGCCGCCCCCGGGGCGGCGCTAGGCGCTCTTGAGGGCCTCGACCTCTGCCGGCCGCACGCCGGTGGCGAAGACGGCGACGATCTGCGGATCGAACTGGGAGCCTGCGCAGCGCTCGAGCTCGGCGACCGCTTCCTCGTGGGCGACCGGCGACTCGTAGACGCGCTCGCTCGTCATCGCGTCGTACGCGTCGGCCACGAAGAGGATCCGCGAGCCGAGCGGGATCGAGTCGCCCCCGAGCCCCTGGGGATACCCGCGTCCGTCCCAGCGCTCGTGATGGTGCAGCACCCACGTCGACACGGGCTCGACGCCGAGCGAGCGGAGCATCCGGTAGCCGATCTGGGGGTGGCGCCCGAGGACGAGCCGCTCCGCCTCCGTCAGGGGGCCCGGCTTGCGGAGGATTTCCTCGGGGACGGCCAGCTTGCCGAGGTCGTGGAGGCTGCCCGCAAGTCGCACGAGGTCGATCTCCTCGGCCGTTAGGCCGAGGAGCGTGGCGATGCGCGCCGCGAGCTCGCTGACCATGTAGGAGTGCCGGCCCGTGTAGGCGTCGCGGGCGTCGACGGCGTGAGCGAGGCTGGCGGCGGCGTGGAGGCGCGCCTCGCGCTCCGGGGCCGCGACGATCCCGGCGAGGGGCGGCAGCTCTCCGAGGTCGGGGTGGTACGCGCGCACCTGGCCCTTCCCGTGCGCCTTCGCCAGGTAGAGCGCCTTGTCGGCGACGGAGAAGATGTCGGTGCGTTCGAGGCCCGGCTGCGGGTAGGTGACGATTCCCGCCGAGATGCGGACCGCAAGACCCGGCGCCGCTTCGAGCAGCGCCACCCGCTCGAGCACGCCGTCCGCGACGGCGACCGCCTCCGGCTCCTCCTTGCCCGGGAGGAGGACCGCGAACTCGTCACCGCCGATCCGGAAGGCCTCCCCGTCCTGGCGTAGTCGCGCGGCGACCTGCGCAAGGACGTGGTCACCCTTCGGGTGGCCGAGGCGGTCGTTCACCTCCTTGAAGTTGTCGATGTCGAGGATGCAGACGCTCAGGGGAAGACCCTTCTCCTCCGCCTCCACCAGGGCCTCGCCCAGCCGCTCGTGGAAATGCCGGTGGTTGCCGAGGCCGGTAAGGGGGTCGGTGAGGGCGAGGCGCATCGCGTCCAGCTCCCGGAAGACCGAGCGCTGGTAGAGCGCGATCGCGGCGAGCGGGCCGACGAGGGCGGCCGACAGGAAGGGCGAGCGCTCCCAGAGGACCGCGAGCATGAGCGTCAGCGAGGCCATGATCGCGAAGGCGATGAACGTGGAGCGGACGGCGCGGCTGAGGAGCGAGAGGAAGCTGTCCCGCGCCCACCTGCTGACGACGAGCGCGACGAGCGGGAGGTTGACCGCGTAGAACGCCGTCGCCCCGAGGGCGACCGCCAGGGCGAGCCAGCCGAAGCCCTCCGAGGGGACGATGCCGGCCGCCCCGCCTGCGGCCGCTGCGGCGAGCGCGTAGCACCGCGCTGTTGTAGAGGACGCGGATGGCCGGCTGGCGCCGCGTGATCTCCACGAGGAGCTGCGTGACGACCGCGACGAGGATCGCCGGCGCCCAGCCGTAGATGACCGCCGTCCCGACGATGAAGACCGTCGCGAGCGACGTGCCGCCGACGGGGACGTTCTCGATGGGGACGGGGAAGGCCTCGACGAAGGCCGACGCGAAGAGGAGCACGGCCAGACCGGCGAGCATGGATGGGGACGGCTCCAGCGCCGCGAGGGCCGAGATCGCGACGACGACTGCGACGGTGCCCGCGAAGACGACGGGGACGACGACCGGGAGCAGACGGCTCGTCTCGCGCGAGACGCGCACGGCGCCCTGCCCTCCGGCGGAGGCCTCGGCGGTCGACGGCTCGGCGATGGTCTGGTTGACGGCGATCCCGGACTCCCCTCCGGACACCGGGTTCTGGCACCCGAGGTCGGACGGGCCGCAGAGCTCCTTCTTCGATTAAGACACGGAATCTCCTACTGTCAAAGGAGGGCGTGTAGGCTTTCGCCGTGATCGGCGAGCGGGAGGAGACCTTCTTCACGGGCGCGCTTCTCGACCCGGAGGACTTCCGCCTCGACCAGGACTACCTGCACGGCAAGCGGACGACGATCGTCCTGACGATTCGCGCCGAGGGGAGGGAGGAGGAGTGGACCGAGGTCGAGAGCTTCCTCGCCTCGGGCCCGGACGACCGCCACTTCGTCCTCGACCACGAGACCGGTGAGGTGAGGTTCGGAGACGGGGAGCACGGCCGTCGTCCCCCGGCCGGGAGCTCGGTCGAGGCGACCTACCGCCGCGCCGCCGGCGCCGCCGTCCTCTTCGCCGTCCCGCTGGCCGCGGCGGTCGTGGGCTTCGCCGTCGCGCTCGCCCTGCTTCGCCGCAGTTCGTGAGGGCGTCACGCCCGCCGTCACGGACCGGCTTCCCGATCCGCTAGCGGCGACGTTCCTCCAGCTCCGGGCGGCGCTCGACACGGCGATTCCGGCCAAGCAGCTCGACCGCAACCTGCTCGTCGGCACGTGGAACCTCCGGGCGTTCAGCGACCTCACCGAGAAGTGGCGCGCCGAGGACGGGGACGAGCCGCTGCGCGACCTCTTCGACGTCCGCTGCATCGCTGAGATCGTCTCGCGCTTCGACGTCGTGGCGATCCAGGAGGTGCGCGGGAACCTCACGGCCCTGCAGACCCTCGGCGCGGCCCTGGGCCCGAACTGGGCGACGATCATGACCGACGTCACCCGCGGGCGGGCGGGCAACAACGAGCGGATGGTCTTCGCGTTCGACCTGCGCCGGGTGAAGCCCTCGGGCCTCGCCGGCGAGCTCGTCGTCGCGTTCGAGACCGGGACGCCGCTCGACGCCTCGGCGCTCGACCGCCAGTTCGCGCGGACGCCGTACGCGGTCAGCTTCGCCGCCGAGCGGACGCAGCTCACCCTCGTGACGCTTCACGTCCTCTTCGGCCAGGAGACGGCCCGTGCCGCCGAGCTCAGGGAGATCGCAGCCTGGCTCGCGGGCTGGGCGAAGCACGAGCGCGAGTGGAACCAGAACCTCATCGCCCTCGGCGACTTCAACATCGACCGCCGCGGCGATCCGCTCTACGACGCGTTCACGTCCACCGGGCTCCGCCCGGCGCCGGCGCTGAACGACGTCCCGAGGACGATCTTCGACGACCCCGAGGAAGCGAAGTTCTACGACCAGGTGGCCTGGTTCGTCGAGAAGGGGAGCGGGCCCGTCCTCACGCTGGTGTCGACGGCGGCCGGGAGCTTCGACTTCGTCCCGATCCTCCAGGGCGGCATGTCGAAGACCACGCTCTCGTGGAAGGTCTCGGACCACTACCCGCTCTGGGTCGAGTTCTCGGTGCGCTGACGGCCGCCGCCTGGGCTACGCGGCGGATCGGAGCTCCGCGAGCTCACGGCGCGCGGCGCCGACCTCGGCCCGGCGGTTGACGAACAACGCGGCGACGAGGCAGCCGTCCTCACGGAAGTAGCGGGCCGAGAACGATCCCGGCTCGTCCGTCCAGCGCGACCCGCGCCCAGCCGTCCGGATGACCGACGTGCTGGAGCCGGAGGCCGAACTGATCGGACCAGAAGTAGGGGACGTCGTCGTAGGGATCCGGCTCCCCGAGGATGGTCCGCGCGACCGCCGCGCCCTGCGCGGCCGCGCTCGTCCAGTGCTCCATGCGGACGTACCTGCCGAGCGAGGGCCGCCAGCGACGCGGCCACATCTCCGCAGGCGTAGACGTCGGGGAGCTCCGTGCGACCGCACGCATCCGTGCGGATCGCGTCGCAGCCGGCCAGCTCGCCGGCCGGGACCGCCCCGACCGCGACGAGGAGCGCGTCGCAGTGCACCTCGCTCCCGTCGGCGAGGGCGACCCCCCGTAGCGCGCCGTCGGCGCCCTCGACGAGACGCTCGACCTGCGCTCCGAGGCGAAGGTCGACGCCGTGTTCACGGTAACGCTCGGCCAGCAGATGGCCGACCTCCGGACCGAGCACCCTGTACGAGCGGCGAGCTCAGGGCCTCGAGGAGGGTCACCTCGGCGCCGAGCTCCCGGGCGGTCGAGGCGACCTCGGCACCGACGAACCCTGCTCCCACGATGGCGAGCCGGCGTCCAGGGACGATCGCCGCGCGGAGGCTCTCGGCGTCGGCGATCGTCCGCAGGACGTGGACGCCGGATCGTCCGTCGAACGGGGCGAGCCGCCGCGGCCGCGCACCTGTCGCGAGGACGAGCGCGTCCCACGGAAGCGGCCCGGCATCGGTCTCGACGATGCGGGCGGCCGTGTCCACTCGATGAGCCCGCGTGCCGAGCAGGAGCTCGACCCCCTTGTCGCGCCAGAACGCTACGGGTCGGAGGCAGAGGTCTTCGCGGCGACCGGCGAGGAACTCCTTCGAGAGCGCGGGCCGCTCGTACGGCGCGTACGGCTCCTCGCCGACGAGCAGCACCGCGCCCTCGAAGCCGTCGGAGCGGAGCGTCTCGGCGCAGCGGCTGCCGGCGAGCCCCGCCCCGACGATGAGGACGCGCCCGGGCGTCATGCCGCCGCGCGGTCCTCGTCGTCGATCACGGTGATCGCGCCCATCGGACACGAGTCGGCGGCGTCGATGGCAGCCGCGAGGTCGTCGACCTCGCGGAGGACGACCGCGATGCCGTCGTCGCCGACCTGGAAGAGCGAGGGCGCCAGGTCGGCGCAGGAGCCGAAGCCGCTACAGAGCGACCGGTCGATCTGGATGACGGGCACGGTTGGTGCCTCCTTTGCGTGGGGGGATGAGCACGCGCCAGCACACCGCGGCGAAGACGGCGCCTGCGGCGGCGCCGTAGAGCGTGAGCGCCCAGCCGCGACTGCTGTCGGTGCCGGCGCCCAGGCCGTGGAACGTGGCGAGACCGAAGACGAGGTAGGTGAGCCAGTGGAGCCGGCGCCAGTTCTTCGTCCCGATGAATCGGCGCAGGGAGAACGAGATGTAGACGAGCACCATGAGCTCGGCCGCCAGGACGCCCAGCGCCGTCCAGAAGGGACGGTACGGCGCGGCGCCGGGCACGAGGAGCGCGCCGAGCCCGATGTCGACCGTCTTGTCGAGGACGAGCCCGAGCGCGTGGAGCCCGAGGGCTCCCAGGCCCAGGAGCGCAAGAAAGCGGTGGATGTCGGTGATCGCCGCCGGCTTGGCGGAGTCCTCCAGAGGACGAGCCTTGAGGACGATGCCGACGAGCACGGAGGCGGTGAGCAGCCCGTATGCGACGAGGCCGCTCGAGCGGGCGAGGAACCAGAACGTCGAGGTCGTTCTTCACGCAAGGCCTCCCGTGAGCACCGTCCGCCCGTCGTCGGCGACGAGGATCGCCGGGACCGCGAGCACGTCCGCCTCCGCAGCCGCATCGTCGAGCTCGCCGGCGAGGAAGAGCGCCGTGGCGAGCACCTCGGCCTCCATCCCGGTCGCGGCGACCGTCGTCACGCGGAGCAGATCGCCCTCGGCGGGCCGGCCGGTGGCGGGGTCGATGAGGTGGTGGGCGTCTTCTCCGCCGGCGGACCACCGACGGCGATCGCGCCCGACGTCGCCACGGCACCCTCGTCCAGCTCGAGGACGACCGAGCCGTCGCTTGTCTCGACCCCGATCGTCCAGGAGCCGCCTGTCATCGCGATGTCACCGCCGGCGTCGACGAGAGCCGGGCCGGCCACGGCGAGCAGCGCGAGGACGCGGTCGGCGGCGTACCCCTTCGCGATCCCGCCGAGATCGAGTCTGTAGCCGGGCTCGATCTCGACCAGGGACTCGCCCTCGTCGACGAACACCTCGCCCCCGCACGAAGCGGGCATGGGCGAGTGGGCGACGACCCCGGCCGACACGAGCTCGAACGTCCGGTCGTACCCGGCGCCGACGAGCGCGTCGTGGATCGTGGGATCGAAGCGCCCGCCGGTTCGCTCGCGGGCCTCGAGGGCCGCCTGCATGATCTCGATCAGCTCGGGACCGACCCGACACGACCCGAGGTGATTGAGGCGCGAGAGCTCCGAGTCGGCGCGAAACCGCGAGAGCAGCGCGTCCAGTCGGTGGAACTCCATCTCGGCGCGAGGGAGGACCTCGGCGCCGGCGGTGCCCCGCAGCACGAGCTCGACCTCCGTCCCCATGCAGTGGAACGCGTGCCGCAGCATCACGAGGTCTTGGTCGAGGCGGCCGGGGCCGCGGCCGGCGGGAGGGTCACGACCCGGACGGATGAGGCGGGAGACCAGCTCGGAGATGCGGTGCCGCTCTGGGCGGCCGCAGCTTGCCTCGCCGCGCGCGCCTCGGCGGCTCGGCGCCGGACGACCTCGCGGACGAGTCGTGCGTCCTTGTTGAGGCGCTTCTCGTAGGCCGCCAGCAAGGGCCTCGCTGTCGGCGCGCGTCGTGACCGCGGTCTTCTGGTCGCTCTGCCACGGGTGGGCGGCGATACCCGCCCAGGCGAGGAAGAGCGCGAGGATCGCGCCCCCACGGCGGCGTAGAGACGGGCGACGTGGTTAGTCATCGCCGCCTTCTTGCTCCTCGTGGTCGTCGTCGGAGAAGGACGAGTGCGAGGCTTGAGCCGAGGTCGAGGCAGCAGGAACGAAGACGGTGGACTGCCCCGCCGACGAGCCGAGCGTCGCAGCGGTGGCCGCGTGGTTGGCGGGCTTCGTCGCGAGTTGCTTCTCGAGGCGCTTCTCGAAGCGCGTGAGTTGCCGGAGTCTCGCGTCGAGCGCCGGGGTCGCGGCGGCCGGCGCGGCCGCGGCGGGTGCACCGACACCGCTCGTCCGGGCCATGGCGACGAGGCCGGACAGGGCGGCTGCACCGAGGATCACGACGAGGATGAAGACGTGCTTGCGGGCCATTGGAAGCCTCCTGGGTCGGGCGATGCTTCGACCGTAGGTGGAGCCCTATGGCGTGGGCTTAGCCGGGTAAAGATTCCCCACTCGCCGGTGAAGACTCGTCCAGGGCGGGGCGAAGCTCGTGACATCCCGCGCGAGATGTGGGAGATGCCGCGAGGCTGCGAAACCGCCGTGGATGGCCGCGACGTGGGCGACAGCCGGAGAGGAGGCGCGCATGCACATTCGTGTCGCGCGATACCGGTACGCGGGCGACGCGCAGGATCTCGCTCGTCGCGCGGAGGAGGGCATGCTGCCCGTCTTCCAGTCTCAGCCGGGATTCAAGGCGTACACGCTCATCGAGAGCGACGGCGAGGTCATCTCGGTCGTCGAGCTAGGACTCCGCGGCCAGCGCCGATGCGGCGAGCTCCCTCGCCGCCGAGTGGATCGCCGAGAACATGTCCGGCGAGATCACGTTCGAGGAAGTTCGCGTCGGCGAGGTTCTCTTCAGCACCATTCTCGGGGTCAGCACCAAGGCCGGCTCCACCGCCTGAGAGCACGAGTCTCGGGTCGGAGCGGGAGTCCCGGTCGTCGGGCCGGGGCTCCTCCCGGCCGCCAGGGCCGGGACAGGGCCGGCAGGACTCGAACCTGCAACCCCCGGTTTTGGAGACGGGCGGTTTTCGGCTCAGCTAGACGGTTTCAGGCAGCCGCGCCACAGTGCGCGCCACTGGCCGGCACTGATCGAAGTCGACCCGTTGCCGATTCACCAGCTCTCCTCCCACAGATACCACGGGCCTTCGAGGTGCCAGTAGCTGTCCTCTCCAAGCTGAGGCGGGGCGCCGGCAGGGCTGTAAGCGAAGCCAGCGTTGTTTCCGAAGCCACTCGACGCGACATGGAAGCGCACGGCGCCACGAACTTGCTCGATGTCCTTCGCCCAGTACAGGCCGAGCCTCTGATTCGGCGCCGTTGTTCGGCCAGGTGAGGCGAGGAGCTCGGCTGCAAGGTCGTTCATCGCTGGGCGGCTGACGACGAAGCGGGCGTTCAACGGGACACTCGAATACCAGAAGGCGACAGTTACGGCAGCGAGTGCGGGCAGTACCAACCAGTGGCTCCATGCGCTCTTGCTCGGCAACGCGTGGCGTTCGATGATGGCGGCGGGAAGTCCGAGCGCCCAATACGCAGCCAACCCGCCCCAAAGCACGAGCAGGATGAGCCACATCCAGAGCCGTGCGCCGGGACTGCTGAACTCCCATGCCGTCAGGAGCAGGGCGCCCGCAGCGATCCCGTGGGCCGCCCAGCCTGGATGAAGGTCGGACTCGCTTTCGGCGTGCGCCGCCTCGGAAGCGATCGCCATGCGCTCATCGTAGGCCCGAGCCTCAAATCCGCCACCACCAGCCGGCAAGAGCTGAGTCGAATCGGATATCGCCGCCTGCGACGTTCGAGGGACTCCTCAACCCAAGCCGTACATCAGTCCAGAGGCCACATAGCGCGCAGGGCACATATGCATCATCGATGCGGCGCCTCCTCATGCGTCCACGGCGTCTTGTAGGAGCGGCCTCGCCAGACAGCTCGTTACGGCACTTTCGCGAAAGTGCATTTCTGTTTCGGGTGCTATCAGGCGTATTGTACGCTGGCCACAGGACGAGGTTGACCCGCGCGACTAGCCTTCGGCTCGATGGAGATCGAGACAGACCTTCTGAACCGCCTCCAGTTCTGGTACGAAAGCCAATGCGACGGAGCCTGGGAGCCGACGAGGGAATCCGCATAAGCACGATCGACAATCCCGGCGAGGGAGTGTCCATCAACGTCGCCGGCACCGCCCTTGAAGCCCGGCCGTTCAAGAGGATCGAGATCGACCGAACGGAGGCGGACTGGCTCCGACCTGGGTAGAGGACGGCTCGTGGAACGGGGCTGGTGGGGCTCTGAACCTCCGCGAGCTACTGACCGCGTTTCTCGACTGGGCCGACTCCTGAGCGCTCCCCGCTCGGGTGACATTCCCGCGCACTGGCTCAGTCGGCGCTGCTGACGCCCTTCGCGTTACCGTGACGACGTGGACGAAGCCGTACGGAAGTTAGCTGCCGACTCGGGAGTGCTACGCCGCATCGCCGGGCGCCGGACGACCGTGCGGCTACGTCCTCCTTGATCTGATCTTCGATCAAGGAAGGCTTCGTCTTGCGGCTGATGCTGACACCGACGAGATCGTCGTACGCGTAGACGTCTCAGCAGAGAGCGATGTTGATGAGATCGGCAACGACGCCGCGCTTGCCTCTCTAGCCGGAAAGGTGATCCAGCAGGCTTCGACGATGTCGAACGACCGCGGCTACGCAGACGCGTTCCAGCTCGGGGGCTGGATCTGGAGAGTCGGGACGAAAGCTGCTGTCAGTTTCAGGTCGGTGCCGCGGTCATTACCGTCGCCCGCGTCACCGTCTAGTCGTCAGGGGACAGTCGCGAACTCTGGCCCACGCGACGCCGTCGACCACGCCGCCGTGTCTGCGCGTCGCAGACTCGCGGGGCGGGATCTCCTTGGTGAATCGTCGCCATGGAGAGCGACGTAGTCGACGCTCTTTGATTCGACTCTCGGTTCAACGTCACCGAGAGGCCGCAAACAGACATGCATAGCCGGTTTCACCAAGAGACGGAACCGGCGGCGCTCGGAAAGCCCTGGATTCAGCGGCTCGGCCGAGTTAGGCAGCGGCGCGCGTGATCGGCTCGCCGACGCGCTTGCCGTTCTCGTCGAACTCGAACACGGCGAACTCGTCGCGGCCGACGGCTCGGCGGCGATGAGCTCGTCGAGCGCCCGCTCCGCGTCTTCGCGGGTCTCGAACTCGCCGATCAGGTCGGCGCCGGCGAAGAGCGAGAAGAACGTCATGACCGCATGGTAGGCGACGCGCCGCCTCAGCTCGACAACGCGCGCGCGCCGAGCAGCGCCTCCGGTCTCGCCCAGACCGTCACGTGTCCCGGCGTTCGGCCCGTGCGGGCGACGTAGATCCTCGGCCTCGGCGCAGCTGGACGGCCGCGACCCGCGAGACGGGACTCCGGCGGACGCGCTCGGCCTGCTCGGGCCGGAGGAAGTGGCTGAGCCCGGCTCGGTGCAGCTCGGGCCAGCCGCGCCGGTCGGCGAGCTCCGGAGACGGCGGCTGGAAGTCTCGGATCGTAGGCGGGTCGCTCCGCACGAGCCGGTAGACCGTGAGGCCGTCGGCCGGGACGGCGATCGACGGCCTCCGGCGGAAGGCCGAGCGGGCCCGGCGTCGGCAGCTCGCTCACGCCGGCGCGGACGCCTTCGCCGCCGCGCGGGCGAGGTAGCTCGTCGAGCAGCTCCGCCGCCTCGCTCTCGTTGCCGGGCATCAGGTGGCCGTAGCGGTCGTAGGTGATCGTCACCGACGAGTGGCCCATGTACGTGCTGAGCGCCTTCGCGTTCACGCCGGCGGCGATCATGAGCGAGGCGAAGGTGTGCCGGCACTCGTGGAGGCCGATCGGCTCGAGGCCCGCGCGCGCCCAGGCCGCGTTCGCCCGCTTGCGGATGTTCGACGGCGTGAACGGCTGCGACGGCGCTCGTCCCGAACACGAGGCCGACACGACGACCCGAGCGGAGCGTGTGCTGGACGAGGTGCTCGCGGAGGACGCCGGCGATCGGGACGGTCCGCCGCGCCGCCCGGCTCTTCGGCGCGACGACGCCCTCCTTGGCGTCCCACGAGCGCTCGACGCGGATCACGCCGCGCGGCCAGGTCGACGTCCTCCCAACGGAGCGCGAGCAGCTCGCCGCGGCGGAGGCCCGCGTACATCGCCGTCGCCCAGATGCGCGCGGTCTCGCTCGGGCAACGCGGCGAGCAGCGCCTCCGCCTCCGCCGGCGAGGCGATGCGGTCGCGCCGTGCCCTCGACGGCCGGGAGCTCGAGGCCCGTCGTCGGGTTCACGGCGACCTCGCCGCGGGCGACCGCGCGGCGGAAGATCACTCGCAGGGGCATCAGCGTGTTCCGGACCGTGCTCGCGTCGAGCCCGTCGGCGCACAGGCGGTCGGCGAAGTCCTGGACGTCGACGCGGCGGATCTCCGAGAGCCGGGCGCCGCCGAGCTCGGGGAGGACGCGCGCGACGAGCGCCGTCTCGTAGCCGCGGATCGCCGACGGCTTGTAGGCGTGCCCGCTGCGGTTGCGGATCGCGCCGCTCTGCGACGCCCTCGAGCCACGCCTCGGCAGCTTCGCGCAGCGTCACCGACGGCCCGACGCGCATCGTCCCGCGGCGGAGCGCCGACCTGCGCCTCCGCGCGCCACGCCTTGCGCCTCGGCGAGGGTGGGGAACGCCTTGTACGAGCGCTTGCCGTCGCGCGCGCTCCAGACGTTCGCCTCGTAGGTCGGCTTGCAGTTGCAGGCGCCGCCCGAGCGCGACGGGCAGAGCTTCGCGTGACGGACGCGGATGCCGGCGTCGAGCGGCTCACGGAGGGACGCGTAACGAGGCGCATCGGACGTCCGCGCCACAGTCGCGCCACAGTCAGATACCGGATTTCAGCGGATACAGCGGACGCCGAGCGGACCACGGCCTCTGCAAGTACGAAAGCCGCAAACCCGCTAATCATGCGGGTTTGCGTCTCACCACGAGGGACAGGGCCGGCAGGACTCGAACCTGCAACCCCCGGTTTTGGAGACCGGTGCTCTGCCAGTTGAGCTACGGCCCTCGGCGAAGAGGCATTGTATCGGCGTGCGCCGGAGGCCCCTGGGAGCGCTCTTCGCCGTCCTGACGGCCGGCTTCGCCGCCGTCGCGGTGTTCGCGGCGCTCGCGGGCGGGCGTTCGTGGGTGATCGCCGTCGCGGCCGGGGCGCTCGCGGTCTGGATGGGCGAGCTCGCTTTCAGGATGCTGCGGTAGGAAACCTCCCGGTTTCTCGCGAAATCCGCCCTTCCCCTTATCCTCCCAGGCGATGGTGGAGCGGACAGACGACACCCAGGCACTCTGGCGCGAGTACAAGCGCACAGGCGAGCGGCTGCTCCGGGACCGCCTCATCCTCACCTACGCGCCTCTGGTCAAGTACGTCGCCGGGCGACTCGGGAGCGGGCTTCCGGCCCACGTCGAGGAGGGCGACCTCGTCTCGTACGGGCTCCTGGGCCTGATCGGCGCGATCGAGCGGTTCGACCCCGACCGCGACATCAAGTTCGAGACGTACGCGATCGCGCGCATCAAGGGCTCGATCATCGACGAGCTGCGCTCGATGGACTGGGTTCCACGCTCCGTGCGCGCCCGCGCACGCGACATCGAGCGGACGATCGCCCAGCTCGAGTCGAAGCTGACCCGCGCCCCGACCGACGAGGAGATCGCTGCCGCGCTCGGCATCACCGAGGACGAGTTCCAGGATTCGCTCCTCGAGATCTCGCGCACGTCCATCGCCGCCCTGGACGAGCTCTGGGCGAGCTCGTCGACGGGCGGCGACCCCGTCGCCCTCATCGACACGATCCCGGACACGGGGGCCGCCGAGCCGCAATCGGCGATGGCCCACACGGAGCTCCGCGAGGCGCTGGGCGAGGCGATCGCCCGGCTCCCCGAGCGAGAGAAGCTCGTCGTGACGCTCTACTACTACGAGGAGCTGACGCTCCGGGAGATCGGTGAGGTCCTCGGCGTGACGGAGTCGCGGGTCTCGCAGCTGCACACGAAGGCGATCCTCCGGCTCAAGGCCCGGCTCTCCTCGACCCTCACGCGCGCGACCCAGGACTAGGGCCGCCATTCGTAGCGCGCGTCCGGCTCGCGTACTCGTTGCCGGCTCCGTCCGTGAGCTCGACGAGGCAGCAGCCCGCGCCGTTCGTAGAAGGCGCGGGCCTGCTCGTTCCGCTGGAAGACCCAGAGCTCGAAGCCCTCCGGGCGAAGCTCCTTGGCGAGCGCGAGGAGCGCGCCGCCGATGCCTCGGCTCTGCGCTTCGGGCTCGACGTAGAGGTGCTCGAGGACCGAGCCCGCGAGCGCGACGAAGCCGACGACTCGCCCGTCGACCTCCGCCACGTGGATCTCGTCGCGGACGAGCACGACCTCGCGCACCCAGTCCCGCGTCTCGCTCGTCGGTGTGGAGCTCGGGCAGGTACGGCATCGCCTCACGCCGGGCCGCGAGGTGGACGTCCGCCACCGCGTCGGCGTCGGCCGGCCGCGCGGGGCGTACGACGAAGGCCATGCGCCATCGTGCCTGCTGCGAGCGGTGAATCGCTAAACTCGCGCTCCGTGCCGCCGTTCGAGCCGAGCAAGATCCGGAACGTCGCCGTCATCGGGCATCGGGGGACCGGCAAGACATCGCTCGTCGAGGCGATGCTCTTCCAGGCCGGCGCCACCAACCGCCTCGGGTCGGTCGAGAGCTCGTCCACCGTCTCCGACTGGGACGAGGACGAGCACCGGCGACAGATGTCGCTTGCCGCCTCGATCTGCCACCTCGAGTGGCAGGGGCGCAAGATCAACCTGCTCGACACGCCCGGCGACCCGGGCTTCCAGGCGGACACGCTCGCGTCCCTCCGCGTGGTCGAGGGCGCCCTCGTCGCCGTCAACGGCGTCAACGGCGTCGAGGTGCACACGACGCGCCTCTGGGAGCGGTGTGACAGCCTCGGGCTCTGCCGCGTCGTCTTCGTGACGATGCTCGACCGCGAGCGCGCCGACTTCTTCGTCGCGCTCGACCAGCTACGCGCGTCGGTCTCGGACCGCTGCGTCGCCGTCCAGATCCCGATCGGCCACGAGCACGAGCTGACGGGCATCGTCGACCTCTTCCACATGCGCGCGTACATGTCGCCCCAAGGGGAGCGCGAGGGCCAGCCCGTGGACATTCCCGACGAGATCGCGGCCCAGGCGGAGGAGTACCGGGTCAAGCTCGTCGAGGCCGTCGTCGAGACCGACGAGGCGATCATGGAGCGCTACCTGGCCGACGAGGAGATCTCGGGCGACGAGCTCGCGGGCGCGCTCAAGAACGCCGTCGTCGCCGGCGACCTCTTCCCGGTCACGTGCGGCGTCCCGACGAGGAACCTCGGCACGACGGGCCTCCTCGACCTCCTCGTCGAGGGCATCCCGTCCCCGGCGAAGAAACCGCTCGAGGCCGGCGTGGACGGGAACGGCCCGGCGGCGTTCATCTTCAAGACGGTCGCCGACCCGTTCGCCGGGCGGATCAACATCTTCCGCGTGCTCGCGGGCACGCTCTCCTCGGATTCCACGCTCGTCAACACGCGGACCCACGGGAAGGAGCGGATCGGCCAGCTCCTCGTGCTCCAGGGCAAGGATCACGAGCAGGCTCCCGAGTTCGGCGAGGGCGACATCGGCGCCATCTCGAAGCTCAAGGAGACGGTCACGGGCGACGTGCTCCTCGCCGAGGACAAGCCGATCGAGCTGCCCCCGCTCGATTTCCCCCAACCGGTCATGAGCTTCGCGATCACGCCGAAGGCCAAGGGCGACGAGGAGAAGATGGCCACCGCGCTGCGCCGGCTCGCCGAGGAGGACCCGACGCTGACCCTGCGCCGCGACGAGCAGACGGGCGAGCAGCTTCTCGGAGGCCTCTCGCAGATCCACGTCGAGGTGGCCGTCGACCGTCTCAGGCGGCGCTTCGGGGTCGAGGTCGACCTGCACCAGCCGCGCGTCCCGTACCTCGAGACGATTCGCAAGGAGTCACGCGCGCAGGGCCGCTACAAGAAGCAGACCGGGGGTCGCGGCCAGTTCGGCGACTGCCACATCGTGCTCGAGCCGCTCCCCGGCCACGAGGGCTACGAGTTCGTGGACAAGATCGTCGGCGGGGTCATCCCACAGAGCTTCCGGCCGGCCGTGAACAAGGGCATCCAGGAGGCGATGACGCACGGCGAGCTCGCCGGCGCGCCCGTCACCGGCGTTCGCGTCCTCCTCGTCGACGGCTCGTACCACTCGGTCGACTCCTCGGAGATGGCGTTCAAGATCGCCGGCTCGATCGCCTTCAAGAGCGCCTACGAGAAGGCGAACCCGGTCCTGCTCGAGCCGATCATGTCGCTCGAGGCGGGCGTCCCGGACGACACCGTGGGCGCGGTGAACGGCGACCTCAACTCCCGCCGCGGCCGCCTCCTCGGAATGGAGCCGGCGGGCGCCGGCATGACCGCGATCAGGGCCGAGGTGCCCATGGGCGAGGTCCTGACGTACTCCCAATCCCTCACCTCTCTCACGGGCGGGCGGGGCGACTACACGCTCTCGTTCCTCCGCTACGAGGAAGTGCCGACGCATATCGCCCAGAAGCTCGTGGAGGAGACGAAGCGCGAGCGCGAGGAGGCGAAGGCGTGACCGTCGTCCGGACGCAGGACGTCGCGCGGACCTGCGCGATCTGCAGCCGGTCGCTCCTCATGGGCGAGCGGGCGACCCGCTTCTCGCGCGGCGGCGAGGACTGGGTCGACGTCTGCGCCCTCTGCACGCCGATCGCGGACGAGAACGGATGGGTGAAGGAGGGGAGCCCGACCACGCCGCTCGTCGCCGAGACGCGTCGCCGCCGCCGCTTCGGCGGGCTGGCCGCGCTGCTCGAGCCGCGGCGCAGCGAGCCCGAGCCCCGGATGCCGGAGCCCATGCTGCGGCGGCTCTCGGGCGAGGAGCAGGCGATCGTGGAAGGCGCCGAGGTGTTCAACGCGAGCGCCTATCGGCGGACGATCGCCGGGATCGCCAAGAGCCTCGGGAACGCGCGGGTCAGTCTCATGCCGCTCTCGGGGGTCAACCCCGAGGTCGTGATCACGGTCGCGTGGGACATCTCCTGGTACCAGTACCGCGTCGTCTTCGAGTCGGGCCAGCCGGTTCGGCTCGCCGAGCGGGGCTACGAGCTCGAGGAGCTCGATCCTCGTTTCTCCGACTGGAACGGCCACCTCGAGGCGGACGGCAGGGTCTCGCCGGACATCCCTCGGCTGTAGTCCGGCTGAACCAATGCCGATAATGACAGGGCGATGATCTACTGCGTCATCCCACCCGAGCTGCAGGACGAGCTCTTCGAGAAGCTCGTCGCGTACTACCGGGACAACCCGAACGTCGAGGTGATCGTGGACCGCCGCACCGGCCCCGACCGGCGCCGGAACGGCAGCGCCGTTCCGGCCGGCGAGCAGCGCACGATCCGCGACCGCCGGCGCGCGCGCCCGGGGACGTTCCCGCAGGTCGAGCCGCCCGAGGCGGCGTAGCGGCCTCGCAGGGGCGCTAGCTCTCCGCGGCCCGGAGCCGCAGCATCGCGGCGACCCCGAGCGCAGGGCCCGGGACGAGGATCAGGAACGCCCAGCGCCAGCCCACGAGATCGGCGAAGTGGGGGACGAGCCAGATCGTCACGACGGTGAGCGTGAAGCCGAGGGCGAGCTGCATCGTCAGCGCCGTGCCGACGTAGGCCTGGTCGGCGTGCTCGGTGACGAGCGTCGAGAACTGGGCCGAGTCGCCGACGACCGTGAAGCCCCAGACCAGGCCGACGAGAAGGAGGGCCCAGGCGGGGGCGTCGAAGAAGAGGCCGATCCCCAGGGCGCACGCTCCCGAGACGGTCATCATCCAGGCGGTCGTCTCGGGCCGGCCGATGCGGTCACCGAGGACGCCGCCGGCCCAGCAGCCGAGCGCGCCGATTGCGATCACCGCGAACGTCGCGTACGCGGCGCCTGCACCGTCCTCGACCGCCTCCGAGAAGAAGACGACGAACCACGCCCACATGGCATAGAGCTCCCACATGTGCCCGAAGTAGCCGAGGCTCGACAGCCGCACGCCGCGGTTGGCGAAGACCCGCGCGCGCCTGGTGCGGGTCGAACGTCGCGGGCGGGAACGGATACGGCCCGTCGCGGACGGCGAGGGCCACGAGGCCGCCGGCGAGTGTGAGCGCCGACGTCGCGTAGACGACCGTCTGCCAGTCGAGCCCGCCGAGCGCGTTGACGAGGTGCGGAGTTGCCGACCCGAGCGTCAGCGCGCCGACGAGGATGCCGAGGGCCGTGCCGCGCCCTCGTCGGAACCAGGTCGCCATGAGCTTGAGCGCGGGCGGGTAGACGCCGGCGAGGAAGAACCCCGTCGCGAACCGGAGCGGGATCGCCGCCCCGGCGCCGGCGACCGCGCCGAGGAGCGCGTTCGCCGCGGCGGCGCCGCCGGCTCCGCCGAGGATGACGAGCCGCGGCGGCACCACGTCGGCGACGTTGAGGATGCTCGAGACGAGCGCGCCGGCCACGAAGCCGAGCTGGACGGCGATCGTGAGCCACGCGGCCGCCGTGTCCGAGAGCGCCCACTCGTCGCGGAGCTGGGGCACGACCGCGCTCGCCGAGAACCACGTCGTCATGGCGAGGACGAGCGCCGCCGCGAGGAGGGCGAGCGCCCGGGTGCGGCCGCGGGCGTCGGCCGCTAGATCGGCTCCGTCCATACGAGCGCGGTTCCGTCGAGGACGACGGTTCCCTCCTGGTTCACGATCGTCGTCCGGAGCTTCGTGATCGGCTTGTCCTCGCGTGCCTCGAGGACCTCGACCTCGGCAGTGATCTCGTCGCCGGGCCGCACGGGGGCGGTGAAGCTCCAGTCCACGTGGAGGAAGACGCTGCCGGGACCGGGGAGGTCCTCGGCGACGACGGCGTTCAGGAGCCCCGAGGTGATCCCGCCCTGGACGATCAGCCCGCCGAAGCGTGTCCGCGCGCTCGCGGCCTCGTCGTAGTGGAGAGGGTTGCGGTCGCCGGTGAGCTCCGTGAAGAGCGCGATGTCCTCCGGCCGCACGCGCCGCGTGCGCCTGGCCGTGTCGCCGACGGTGGGCACGAGACCAAGCCTAGAATCGACAGGCCGACGACGACAAGGAGCGAGATGGCGACCGCAGCGAGAGAGCGAGCGAAGAACTACATCGGGGGCGCGTGGATCGACGCGAGCGGCGACGAGTCCTTCGACAGCGTCAACCCTGCGACCGGCGACGTGCTGGGGACGTTCCCGCGCTCGTCAGTGGAAGACGTCGACCGGGCCGTCGAGGCAGCGAAGGAGGCGTACCAGAGCTGGCGCCTCGTCCCGGCGCCGAAGCGCGCCGAGATCCTCTTCCGGGTCGCCCAGCGGTTCATCGACCGCAAGGACGAGCTCACCGAGCTGATGGTCCGCGAGATGGGCAAGGTGCGCGCCGAGGCCGGCGGCGACGTCCAGGAAGCGATCGACATGACTTTCTACATGGCCGGGGAGGGACGCCGCCTCTTCGGGCAGACGACCCCGTCGGAGATGCCGGACAAGTTCCAGATGAGCGTGCGCATGCCGGTCGGCGTGGTCGGCGCGATCACGCCCTGGAACTTCCCCATCGCCATCCCGAGCTGGAAGATCGCGCCCGCCCTCGTGTGCGGGGACACCGTCGTCTTCAAGCCGGCGCGCGACACCCCCACGCTCGGACAGCGCTTCGTCGAGATCTTCGAGGAGGCCGGGCTGCCCCCGGGGTCCTCAACATCGTGCACGGCGGCGGTGAGTCGGTCGGCGAGCGCCTCGTCAAGCACCCCGACGTGCCGCTCATCTCGCTCACCGGCTCCCGCGAGGTCGGGATCAAGACGGCCGAGAACGGGGCGCCGCTCCTGAAGCACATCCACCTCGAGCTCGGCGGCAAGAACGCGATCATCGTCATGGACGACGCCGACGTCGACCTGGCCGTCGACGGGATCGTCTGGTCGGCGTTCGGCACCTCCGGCCAGCGGTGCACGGCGGCGAGCCGCGTCATCGCCTCGAACCGCGTGTACGACGCCGTCCAGTCGCAGCTCGTCGCGCGGGCGGAGGCCCTTCGCCTCGGCGACGGCCTCGAGGCCTCGACGGACGTCGGCCCCGTCGTCAACCGCTCCGCGCTCGAGAAGATCCACTCCTACACCGGGATCGGGGTCGACGAGGGCGCAAAGCTCCTCACGGGCGGGGAGGTCGCGACCGAGAACGGGCTCGACAAGGGCTCCTTCTACCGTCCGACCGTCTTCGGCGACGTCGAGCCGGGGATGCGTATCGCCCAGGAGGAGATCTTCGGCCCCACGGTGTCGCTCATCCGCGCCAACGACGTGGACGAGGCGATCCGCGTCGCCAACGGCATCGAGTTCGGGCTCTCCTCGTCGATCTTCACCCGCGACGTGAACAAGGCGTTCAAGGCGATGCGCGACCTGAACGCCGGGATCACGTACATCAACGCCGGCACGACCGGGGCCGAGGTGCATCTGCCCTTCGGGGGGACGAAGGGAACCGGCAACGGCCACCGCGAGGCCGGGCAGGCGGCGCTCGACTTCTACACCGAGTGGAAGTCGATCTACGTCGACTACTCCGGCAAGCTCCAGCGGGCCCAGATCGACTAAGTGCTCTGGTAGTGGCGCAGCGGAAGCTCGTCGTCTTCGTTCCCGAGGACTCGCTCGACGACGTCCGGGACGCGCTCTTCTCGGCCGGCGCCGGGCGGATCGGCGGCTACGAGCGCTGCTCGTGGTACACGGCGGGGACGGGGACGTTCCTCGGCGGGGAGGAGACGGCCCCGGCGCTCGGCGAGAGCGGGCGTGAGGAGCGGGTGTCCGAGCTCCGGCTCGAGACCGTCTACCCGGTCGAGCGCGAGCCCGACGTCGTCGCCGCCCTGCTCGCCGCGCATCCGTACGAGGAGCCTGCCTTCGACCTCTACGCGCTCGCGGATCCGCCCGCGTGACGGCCCGCCTCTTCACCGACGGCGGGGCGCGGGGGAACCCGGGCCCGGCCGCGGCGGCCTACGTCATCGAGACCGAGGACGGCACCGTCCTCGCCGCCCACGGCGAGGCGATCGGCGTCGCGACGAACAACGTCGCCGAGTACCGCGCGCTCGTCGCGGGGCTCGAGAGGGCGCGCGAGCTCGGCCTCGAGGACATCGAGGTCGTCTCCGACTCGGAGCTCCTCGTCAAGCAGATGCGCGGGGAGTACAAGGTGAAGAACGAGGCGCTCCGAGAGCTGTCCCTCCGTGCCGCCCGGCTCGCCCGCGAGCTGGGCGACGTGCGCTACACGGCCGTCCGCCGCGAGCACAACGAAACCGCCGACCGCCTCGTCAACGAGGCGCTCGACGCGGGGTAGAAGCCCGAAAACGAGCGGCTATACTCCGACGGCAGTGCGGATGTAGCTCAGTTGGCTAGAGCGTCTGCTTGCCATGCAGAAGGTCGTGGGTTCGAGTCCCATCATCCGCTCTCAGAAACCCGCTGGAAACGGCGGGTTTTCTCGTGTGTGAGCCAACGAGGCCGTCGATCTTGCGACTCTGCTTGAGCCTCCGCACCTTCCAGTGGCCGGCCGGGTCGACATGGGCTGCGGCGCTCAGTAACTGCAGAGCAGCGATAACGCTGGACACGAGGCCTTGTCAGTGGTCGGCAAGCCGCGAGAATGCGCGGCGGAGAGACGGGCACGTTGAGACTCGGCGCAATCATTCTCGGAGTCCTCCTCGCCGTGGCGGCGATTGTCGGAGGCCTCGCCTTGGACAGGCTCTTGTGGCTGTTGCTGATCTTGGCCATGGTCGTTTTCGTCATTGGAGCCCTCACAGGTCGAATCACTGAATAAGGCCCTCATCCGGGTCGTCTCAGCGCCAGCCTTCCTCCTCCAGCCGCTCGTTCCAGCCGTGCAGTCGGCAGCCGAGGCGCGGGCCGTAAATGCGAGCGAGGGGCCCGCACCGAGCCTCGGCGACCTGGGCCTACGACTTGCGCGCGGGCTCGCCTAGATGGCCGTTCCAGACAACGGCGGTCGGACGCCAGACCATCGACGGCGGTCATGCAGCGAGGGCCGCCAACGTCTCACAGCTCATGACCGTCTCGCCACCTTCACACCTATCGAGGCCGTTCCCGCCGTCAAGCACGTCCCGTTGAAACCTCGCCGCGTTCAGGACGCGACGGCGAGCGAACTCGAACGCCTCGTGCGCGAGATGAAGGGCCGGTACTCGCCGTGGACTTGCGCGCGGTCTTTCGCATCCTGGCCGGAACGTTCTCGCCGGCGCTTCGGCGCGGGCTCGTGACCCGCTCACCGATCGAGGGATGGCGCCCTCCGAGCGACCGAAGCAGCGAAACGCGCGCTGTGGCCGTTCTCGACGCGGAGACGACGGACAAGCTCATCGGCGGCGGATCTTCGGGATACTGGCGGGCCGCACTCGGGCTCGGCGGCTATGCCGGCCTCCGCCTTGGCGAGATCCGGGCGCTCACGTGGGGCGACGTCGACCTCGACGTCGGGACGCTCACCGTTCGGCGCTCGCTCCTGCCCGACGGCACGCCGAAGGCGCCGAAGACCGCTGCCGGAACCCGCACCGTCCCGCTTCTGCTCGCGCTCCGTCGGCTGCTCGTCGAGTGGAAGCTCCGCTCGCCGAGAGCGGCGCCCGACGAGCTCATCGTCCGCACCGCTGACGGCGGGCACGTGCGGTGGGTGCCGAGCGCGCGCTCTGGCGCGTGCGGCGACAGTACTCGGGACAGACGGGCGACTACGTCGCCTGGGCCACCTCAGCGCCGGCTCGCCGGCGCACCGGCCTGTCCGAAGAGTGGACGCGTTCTCGTCGGGGTTTCACGAGCGTCTCCCTTCTGTCGACCCGACCCAGGCATTCGACGATCGCAACGTTGCGGGAAACCCGAACGCAAGGCCGGGATCTCCCCGACGGCCCGAACGCCGCTCTGGCGCACGATGAACGTCGGTGTTCCAGGTACGCATCCACGGGCGAGGAGGTCAGGGCGTCGTCACGGCGGCGGAGCTGCTCTCCGTCGCGGCGTTCGCGGAGGGGCGAAACGCGCAGGCGTTCCCGACGCTTCGGCTCGGAGCGGACGGGTGCTCCGGTCACCGCGTTCTGCCGGATCGACGACGTCCCGATCCGCGTCCGGGAGCCGATCAGCGAGCCCGACGCGCTGATCGTCCAGGACCCGACGCTCCTGCACCAGGTCGATCTCTTCTCCGGCCTCGAGCCCGACGGGTACCTGCTCATCAACTCCGTCCGGAGCTTCGACGAGCTCGGGTTGGGCGAGTTCGTGGAGCGCTTCCGCAGGGAGCGGACGAGGACCGTGCCCGCAACGGAGATCGCCCGCGAGCACCTCGGCCGCCCGCTCCCGAACGCCGCTCTGCTCGGCGGCTTCGCTGCGCTGACCGGCGTCGTCTCGCTGGCATCCGTCGCCGCCGCGATCCGGGAGCGGTTCCCCGGAGCCGTCGGCGACGCCAACGCCGCGGCGGCCGAGGCCGCGTACGAGTTCGTCGAGCGCGAGATCGGGGAGCTGTCCGTTGCGTAGCCAGATCGAAGGCTCGAGCGCCGTCGCGGCCTCGGTCGCGCTCTGCCGCCCCGAGGTGATCTCCGCGTACCCGATCTCGCCGCAGACGCACATCGTCGAGGCGCTCTCGGACCTCGTCAGGACGGGCGAGCTCGCCCCCTGCGAATACCTCATGGTCGAGTCGGAGTTCGCGGCGCTGTCCGCCGCGATCGGTGCGTCCGCCGCCGGCGCGCGGACGTACACGGCCACGGCCAGCCAGGGCCTCCTCTACATGACGGAGGCGCTCTACAACGCGTCCGGGCTCGGCCTGCCGGTCGTGATGACGGTCGCGAATCGCGCGATCGGGGCGCCGATCAACATCTGGAACGACCACAGCGACTCGATGTCGCAGCGAGACTCGGGGTGGCTCCAGCTCTACGCCGAGACGAACCAGGAGGCGCTCGACCTCCACATCCAGGCGTTCAAGATCGCCGAGGAGGTCTCGCTCCCGGTGATGGTGTGCATGGACGGCTTCATCCTCACGCATGCCTACGAGAGCGTGGACGTCCCGACCCAGGAGCAGGTCGACTCGTTCCTGCCGCCGTTCGAGCCACGGCAGGTTCTCGACCCGGCCGACCCCGTGACGATCGGGGCCATGGTGGGGCCGGAGGCCTTCACCGAGGTCAAGTACCTCATGCACGCGAAGCAGATGCAGGCGCTCGACGTGATCCCGGAGGTCGCCGCGGAGTTCGCTCAGGCCTTCGGCCGAGACTCGGGCGGGTTGATCCGGTCGTACCGGAGCGCCGACGCCGACACCGTCATCGTCGCGCTCGGGTCGGTCATCGGGACGATTCAGGACGTCGTCGACGAGCTGCGCGACCAGGGAACGAGGATCGGAGTCGTCGGCATCAAGTGCTTCCGCCCCTACCCGGTCGAGGAGATCCGCGAGGCCCTCGGCCACGCGCGGCGGGTCGTCGTGCTCGAGAAGGCGTTCGCCGTCGGCCTCGGCGGCATCGTGGGTCAGAACGTGCGGCTCGCGCTCGCGGGCCTGCCCGCGCCGGTCTACGACGTCGTCGCAGGGCTCGGCGGCCGGCCGATCACGAAGCAGTCGCTCCACGCGCTCGTGGCGGACGTCCTCGGCGACAGACTCGAGCCCGGACGGCTCACCTTCCTCGACATGAACTGGGAGCTCGTCGAGCGCGAGCTCCGGCGCACGGAGGAGAAGCGCCGGTCGGGGCCCCACGCCGAGAACATCCTCCGCGACATCGGCGTCGTCGCCGCAGGTCCCAACTGAGGAGGGCGCCGGTGCCGCACCAGCAGATCAAGTTCTACCAAGTGGGGAGCTTCGTGGCCGGCAACCGCCTGCTCCGGCCCGACGAGCGCTCGGTGCAGGCGCGGATGGAGCGCTCGAACAGCATCACGTCCGGACACCGGGCGTGCCAGGGCTGCGGGGAGGTCCTCGGAGCGCGCTACGCGCTCGACGCCGCCATGCGCGCGACCGGCGGACAGCTCGTGGCCGCCAACGCGACGGGGTGCCTGGAGGTCTTCTCGACGCCGTACCCGGAGTCGTCCTGGCAGCTTCCCTGGATCCACTCGCTGTTCGGGAACGCGCCCGCGGTCGCGGCCGGGATCGCGGCGGCGCTGAAGGCCAAGGGCCGCACGGACGTCAGGGTCGTCGGCCAGGGCGGCGACGGCGGCACGCTCGACATCGGCTTCGCCTGCCTCTCCGGCATGTTCGAGCGGAACGACGACGTGCTCTTCATCTGCTACGACAACGAGGGCTACATGAACACGGGCGTGCAACGCTCGAGCGCCACGCCCGCCGCGGCGCGCACGGCGAACACGAAGCCCGTGGGCCCCGAGCCGGGGAACACGTTCGGCCAGGGTAAGAACGCCCCGCTCATCGCCATGGCCCACGAGATTTCCTACGTGGCCACGGCGACCGTGGCCGAGCTGCGCGACCTCGAGGCCAAGATCGAGCGCGCGATGGAGTTCCGCGGCGCTCGCTACGTCCACGTCTTCGTCCCCTGCCCGCTCGGGTGGGGCTCGGCCTCGAAGGACACGATCAGGATCGCCCGGCTGGCGAAGGAGACGGGTCTCTTTCCCGTCTTCGAGGCCGAGCACGGCGAGGTGGTGAGCGTCTCGAAGATCCGGCGGCCGATCCCCGTCGAGGAGTACCTGCGGCCGCAGAAGCGCTTCGCCCATCTCTTCGCGGACCCGCCGAAGACCGACGTCATCGAGCGGATCCAGGCGGGCGCCGACCGCAACATCCGCCGCTTCGGCCTTTTGCCGGACGAGCCCGCGGAGGAGGACGGCGACCTGATGCGGCTGCTCGCCGACACGGACAGGGGGCCACAGTGAACGGGAAGCCCTTCGCGATCACGCTCGACGTCGGCTCCAGCCTCGCGAACAAGACCGGCAGCTGGCGCACCGAGCGCGCCGTCTACGTCGATCGGCTCCCTCCCTGCAACAACGCGTGCCCGGCCGGCGAGAACATCCAGCGCTGGCTCTACGAGGCCGAGGAGGGCGGGGACGGCTACGAGCGCGCCTGGCGCCAGATCATGGAGGACAACCCGTTTCCCGCCGTCATGGGTCGGGTGTGCTACCACCCGTGCGAGACGGCCTGCAACCGCGCCCAGCTCGACGAGGCCGTCGGCATCAACTCGGTCGAGCGCTTCCTCGGCGACGAGGCGATCGAGCGCGGCTGGCGGACGGACGTGACGGGCAAAGCCGACAGGAAAGCGCGTGCTGGTGGTCGGCGCCGGGCCGTCGGGGCTCTCGGCCGCCTATCACCTCGCCCGGCTCGGCCACGGCGTCACCGTCTACGACGCGGCGCCGACGGCCGGCGGCATGATGCGCTTCGGGATACCCAAGTACCGCCTGCCGCGGGACGTCCTCGACGCCGAGATCCAGCGGATCCTCGACCTCGGCGTCGGCCTCGAGCTCGAACCGGCAGGTCACGAGCATCCTCGAGGCGATGGAGGAGGGTCGGTTCGACGCAGCCTTTCTCGCCGTCGGGGCGCACCTCGGCAAGCGCGCGTACATCCCCGCCGGATCGGCGGCCCACGTCCTCGACGCGGTCTCGCTGCTCCACAGCATGGAGGGCGAAGAGGCGCCGATGCTGGGGCGCCGGGTGGTCGTCTACGGCGGCGGCAACACCGCGATCGACGCGGCGCGGACCGCGAAGCGGCTCGGCGCCGAGGAGGCGATCATCGTCTACCGACGGACGCGCGAGCGCATGCCCGCTCACGACTTCGAGGTCGAGGAGGCGGAGACGGAGGGAGTCCTGATGAAGTGGCTCTCGACCATCAAGCGCGCGGACGGGGGCAAGCTCGTCGTCGAGAGGATGGCGCTCGACGAGTCCGGCTTCCCGCAGCCCACGGGCGAGCTCGAGGAGCTCGAGGCGGACTCCCTCGTGCTCGCGCTGGGCCAGGAGACCGACCTGTCGCTGCTCGACGGCGTGCCCGGGCTCGAGCGCGAGGACGGGGTCGTGAGGGTCGGCCCGGACATGATGACGGGCTACCCAGGCATCTTCGCCGGCGGCGACATGGTTCCGGCGGAGCGGACGGTCACGGTCGCCGCGGGCCATGGCAAGAAGGCCGCCCGCCACGTCGACGCGTGGCTGCAGGGACAGTGCCCATCGCCCGGCGCCGAAGCACGAGATCGCCACGTTCGACATGCTCAACACCTGGTACTACTCGGACGCGCCGCGCACCGTGCAGCCACAGCTCGAGCTCGCGCGCCGGCAATCGACGTTCGAGGAGGTGCTCGGAGGCCTCGACGAGTCGAACGCGCTCTTCGAGGCGCGCCGCTGCCTCTCCTGTGGCAACTGCTTCTCGTGCGACAACTGCTACGGCGTCTGTCCCGACAACGCCGTGATCAAGCTCGGCGAGCCGGGAGAGCGCTACGCCATCGACTACGACTTCTGCAAGGGCTGCGGCCTCTGCGTCGCGGAGTGCCCTTCCGGGGCCATCGAGATGGTCCCCGAGACGATCTGACCCGAGGAGGTGCAGCATGGCCGAGGAGACACATGCGCCGTCGCTGGCGAGGGAGAGCCTGGAGGCGGCGAGCGAGGAGTGGCTCGCCCAGCTCCTGCAGGACCTGGGGGCGCAGCAGCGCGCCCTGCGAGAGGAGCTGGGCCGGATCGAGCAGACGATCGAGCAGCTCGAGGTCGAGCTCGCCAGGAGAGGCGCCGGCGGTTGATCCGGCCGTGATCGCGACCGTGCCGCTCGGCTAGACGTCGATCCCGAGCTTGCGCAGGTCGACGATCGCGGTTCTCCGCCAGCGGGTCGTGTCCGGCGAGAAGGGGAGCATGAACGGCATCCCATTGGCCTTGCGCAGCGGCTTGCCGTCGCGGAGGACGCGGTAGTGCCCGGGAGTCGGCTCGACGGTGAGACCGGCCGCTTCGAGCCGGCGGATGAACTCGCGGACGTCCTTCCTCATGTGGCGCAGCCCGGCGAGCCGGGCCACGTCGAGGCTAGCGAGAGTGGGAGACGCGCGCGCCCTTGTCTTTCCCGAGCCCCTGCGCCTGGGCATGAGCAGGCGGGCCCCCGGGCCGGGTGGACGGCCTTCCGGCCGTCCTCTGCGGGCCCTGAGCCTTGGTGGCCTTCGGGACCGCGGCAGCCTTCTCCCGTCCGAGGGCGAGGCCGTTCCCGGTGCCCTTGTCCTTGGACTTGGCTGCGGCTGCGGTCGCCTGGCCGAACGCCCGCCCTCGTCCCGAGGCATGCTCGCCGCGGGGAGATCGCCCGGGCCGAGGGCCCGGCGAGCGAAGGGCCGCGTCGGCGGAAACCCGGATGGAGCCGCTCGAGGCCGCAGGCGGAGTGGTTGTCGCACGCACGACCGACTTCGCCGCTTTCGCCCCGACAGGGTCGGCCTGGGCACGCCAGACGCCGGCCGGGTCGGTGGCCACGACCGTCGTGGTCGTGGCGGCCACGACGGTGACCGCGGCGACGGTCTTCACGCCGGCGCTCCCGACGAGGAAGCCCTTGATCGCCGTGATGAGCCCGCCGAGGTCGAGCGCGCGGAGCCCCGAGCGGCGCCCTCGCGTTCCGGGGTTCTCCAACGCGGCGGCGAGCGAGCGTCGCGCGCGGAAGATCAGCGTCTCGGCCGCGGCCTGCGTCAGGCCGAGTCGATCGGCGACCTCGCGGTGGGAGAGCCCCTGCCATTCGCGCAGCAGGATGGCGCGCCGCTGCTGCTCCGTCAGGCTGGCCGAGCGCGGCCGTGAGTCCGATGAGGTCGTCGGCAGGACGGTCGGGCGCGGGGACGGTCTCCTCGAGGATCGTGACGTCTTGGACGTGCTCCAGGCGATCCCGTCTCCCCGAGGAGCGGAGGCGGGTGAGGCAGACGTTCTGGGCGATTCGCAGGAGCCAGGCCGAGCCCACGCGTCGGGCGGACACCTGCGTTGAGACTCCGGCATGCGTTCAGGTACGTGGCCTGTAGGGCGTCCTCGGCCTCCTCGGGCGACCGGAGGAACCGAAGGCAGTAGCCGTAGATCCAGCCGGAGTGCTCCTGGAAGAGGCGCTCGGCGGTCTCCGACACGGCCGGCCCGAGGAGCGGCTCCACTCGCCTCATGGGCGACGGTCATAGCTCCATTGTCGCGAACGGACGGCACCAGGTCAAGGCGAGTCCCCCGAAATGTTGATTCTTCGGTAAGCGTCCGCATGTTTTCGTCCGGTCGCGCGTCTGTGCTCATGACGGACGCCCAGCACGACCGACACGGAGGCTCTCCCTTCATGACGCTCGGACGAAAGACACTCCTCGCGGCCACGCTTGCGGCCGCGCTGCTCGTTCCGGCAGCCGCGGCCACGGCCGGGAACGGGAACGGCCACGGAAACGGCAACGGACCGCCTGCCTGGGCCGGGGGCGGCAGCGGCGGCGCGAGGACCAACGGCAAGCCCGCTTGGGCGGGCCAGGGCCACGGCCAGGCGAAGAAGGCCGAGAAGGCTCAGGCGAAGCTCGACCGGAAGGCCGCTCGAGAGGCCACGACGGCGGACGAGGACGGCCCCAAGCACCAGAACCCTGCGTGGGTCTGCAAGTTCGAGCGCGAGTCGATGGGAGCGGAAGGCTTCGCCGCCGAGTACGGCGACGGCGCCAACGCCTTCGGGAAGTGCGTCTCGCGCGAGGCGCATGACCGCGACGGCGTCACGGTCCCCGACGAGGGCCCGGTCGATGAGCCTGGCGAGGCCGAGGACGAGCCAGAGGACGGGGGCGTCATCTCCGAGGACGACCCGGCGCTCGTCGAGGCCCTGGCCGCTCTCCAGTCCCTCCTCGAAGCGCTCAGACAGATCCTCTAGCCCACCCCGGGACATGCGGCAAGCCGAGAGGGGCGGGCGACGCCTCTCTCGGCTTTCCCGGGGCCGCTTCCCGGCCGCGAAGGACTAACGGGCGCGCGCCGGGTACGGCCGCTGCTCGATGCGACGTAGCGCCGGGCTCACGGGCGCAAACCGAACCCCGCGCGGCGGGCGCGTGACCGCGTTCGGCGGCGCGACCGCGAAGTGCTGCGCAAGCGAGCGCGGATGCACGGTGCTCCAGCGTTCGAGGCGCGGGCGCAGGCCGCCCCACATGAACTCCTCAGCCGTCTGCATGCTCTCCCCCTTCAGCCGCAGTGATCCCCAGACGGGCTGAGTCGAATCGTGGTCGAGCCGCGGGCGTCGTGTCACCCGACTTTCGGAGAGGATGAAGGCGAGGCTCGTTCGGCTCGAACCCGCTTCGCGAGCGGGAAGTGCGTATTCTTTCGCCGCGAACCAAACCGGAGGTGAACTGCGTGGTATTCGGAGCCGACTATCCGTTCCTCGAGGTCGTCTGGACGCTCATCGTCATCTTTGCGTGGGTGATCTGGTTCTGGCTTCTCATCACCGTCTTCGCCGATCTGTTCCGGCGGCACGACATCGGCGGTGGCAAGAAGGCGGTCTGGATCATCTTCGTGATCCTCGTGCCGTTCGTCGGCGTCCTCATCTATCTCATAGCCAACAGCCACTCGATGGCCGAGCGCAACGAGAAGCAGATGAGACAGACGCAGGCCCAGACGGATGCCTACATCAGGTCCGTCGCCGAGCGAATCGGGCCGACGGCGGAGATCGAGCGGGCGAAGGGGCTGCTCGACAGCGGCGCGATCAGCCAGGCCGAGTTCGACGCCATCAAGGCGAAGGCGCTCTCGGGCTAAAGCTCTCCGGCGAAGCTGCCGAAAACCGGGAGTGGTTCCCGGAGTGAGGCCGCAACACGCCGGGACCTCCCTGAATCGGGCCGCCCACAGAGGCGGCCCCTTTCTTTGCCCGGACCTAGCTGTCGAGCCGGCGGCGGAGCTCGTCGAGCGGGAGCGACTCGGGCTCGTACCCCTCGAGCCGCAGCGCTTCCTCGAGATCCGCGACGAGCGCGTCGCGGAACGCGATGATCCGCCTCCGCCCGCGCCACGATGTCGTCGAGCTGGCCGCGCGCGAGCGGCAGCTCCTGGGCAGCCTCGACCCACGCCTGCGGGGCAGGCGGAAGGGCCTTGATCAGTTCGGCCAGGCGATGTTCGTCGTAAGCGGTCATAAGGGTCTCCGCCTAACCTGACGGAGAAGCGCCGGGGTTTCTTCCCTCCATCAGCTCGCGAAGCTTGCCCAGGCAGCGCGAGATCCTGCTCGCGATCGTGCCCGACGGGATCCCGAGCTCGTCGCCGATCGTCTGGTAGCTCTCGTCGCGCGCGAAGAAGCGGTCGAGGATCTCCTGGCAGTTCTCGGAGAGCCCGGCCATCGCCTCGTGGACGGCGAACGCCTCGTCGAGCGTCTCCATCGTCTCGTCGGACCCGCCGGGCATGGACTCGAGGTCGGCGAGCTCCTCCCGCGAGCCGGCGCGCAGGCGGTCGATGCAGAGCCGCCGCGCGAGCTGGCCGATCCACGGCCTGATCGCCTCGTCGTCGCGCAGCCGGTCGAGATGCTCGTACGTGCGCGTGAAGACCTCCTGGAAGACCTCCTCGGCGTCCTCCCGCCGGAGGCGGTAGGCCTGCGTGGCGATCGCGAAGACGTAGCGCGAGAAGCGGCTGACGAGCTCGCGCCACGCATCCTGGTCACCCCGTCGGCACCGCGCGACGATCTGCGCGTCGGGCAGGGAGGCGAGTTGCACAGCAGGGGTATGAAACCTCAATCCGCGCCCGGAGGGAAGATCGCGGCCTTCTCGTCCGTCATGTGGTCAGTGGAAGGAGGCCTCCATGCAGCAGCTTGACGCCCACTCGGATTACGTCCGCGCGCGCCACAGCGACCTCTTGCGGCAGGCCAGGAGCGGCGAGCTCGCCGCCCGTCTGGCCGCGAGCCGCCGTGAGGATCGCCGCTCGCTCTTCGCGCGTCTCCAGGCGCGCAACGCTCGCGACGCGGCGACGCCCGTCACGTCGCACTGAGAAGCCGAGTCGGAGAAAGAGTGGAGCCCCGGTAGGGGGCCGGGGCTCCTACCAGCCGACGCGGTATCAACCCCGGGACAAGGTTCGCGTCGGTCGGCGTGACCATATTCTGTGCAAATCTGCCGGATCCTCTCAAGTCAAAAAGCCGCTCGGTACGATGATTTCCTGTCGGCGCGGTGGCCGAGTGGTTAGGCAGAGGCCTGCAAAGCCTCGTACACCGGTTCGAATCCGGTCCGCGCCTCTAGCTCGTGCCGGCGTTGCGGCGTCCCTTCCGGGAAGGAAGGATTCGAGCGTGGACCGTCCCGAGACCCGCTATGCGACGACCGCGGACGGCGTTCACATCGCCTACGAGGTTCTCGGTGAGGGGCCAGGCGATCTCGTGTTCGTCCCGGGGTTCGTGTTCAACGTCGAGCTGAGCTGGGAGTGGCCCCAGTTGGCCAGGTTCGCCAGGCGGCTTGCCGGCTTCTCTCGCCTCGTCATGTTCGACCGACGCGGGACAGGGCTCTCGGATCACATCGTCCCGACCGAACGACAACTCACGCTCGAAGCGCGGATGGAGGACATCGGTGCGGTCATGGACGCGGCCGGATCGGAGCGTGCGACGCTCCTGGGCTTCGAGGAGGGGTTCGCCCTCTGCGCGATGTTCGCCGCCACCTACCCGGACCGAGTCGCCGCGCTCGTCGCGCTCGCCCCGGCCGGTATCGGTCGGGCCGACGCCGAGCGGCCCTGGGCTTTCAGCGACGAGCACGCGGCCGAGTACCTCGCCAGTGTCCGGCGAGGGTGGGGCACCCTCGCGTTCGCGGAGGAGGAGGGACGGGAGGTCTGGCCGGAGCTGGGCGACGATCCGGAGTGGTTCCGACAGTACTCCGACTTCATGCGTCGCTCCGTGAGTCCCGGCGACGCGCTCGTGTTCCTGGGCGTCGACTCCGAGACCGATGTGCGCGGGATTCTTCCCACGGTTCGTGCGCCGACGCTCGTGATCCAGCGAACAGACGACAAGGCGCTCCCGGTCGAGTACGGGCGCTACTTTGCAGAGAGGATTCCCGGAGCCGTCCTGGTGGAGCTGCCGGGCTCGAACCACGCGTACATGTCCCCCGACCAGGATCAGGTCCTCGACCATGTCGAGCGGTTCGTCAAGGCGCTGCGAGCCGAGGAGGCCGAGCTCGACCGCGTCTTGGCAACCGTGCTTTTCACCGACATCGTCGGGTCGACGGAGCGGGCGGCCGAGCTTGGTGACAGCGGGTGGCGCGCGCTCGTCGAGCAGCACCATGCGACCGTTCGAGGGGCGCTTGCCCGCTACCGCGGGGTCGAGGTCGACACCACGGGCGACGGGTTCTTCGCGACCTTCGATGGACCGGCGCGCGCGGTCAAGTGCGCGACCTCGATCGTGGAGGCCGTTCGACCCCTGGGCGTCGAAGTGCGCGCAGGAGTGCACACCGGCGAGGTCGAGCGAGTCGACGACAAGGTCGGCGGCATCGCCGTCGTGATCGGCGCTCGCGTCTGCGCCCTCGCCGAGCGGATCCGAGGTCCTCGTTTCCTCCACCGTCAGGGATCTCGTCGCGGGCTCGGGGCTCGTGTTCGAGGACACCGGGGAGCATGACCTGAAGGGCGTCCCGGACCGCTGGCGCCTCTATCGGGTGGTTGACTGAGAGCCGGTCCGCGCCTCGGGCGCGTACTGCTTCAACGACGGTGTGCCGACCTGGCGCGGCTACGTGGCTACGCAGCTCGACGTGACCGGGTAGAGGCCGCTGGTCCGCTAGCGGCGCCGCGCATCGAGCCGGATCGTCCACTGCTCGACCGCGTCGAGCACGAGGTGGGTGTCGCTCCACGGGTCGTCGGCGAGCGTCGTGCGGACGGCATCCTCCGAGTCGGCCTCGACCGCGAGCACGACTCGAAACTCGTCGGCGAGCAGCCCGCCGAGGACGACGAAGCCGTCCTCGAAGAGCGCGTCCATGAACGCCGCATGATCGGGCCAGCCGGACTGCTCCTCGAGCGGCAGCGACGGATCCCACTGCGGGCCCGAGCGAAGGCGCACGACGAGGAACATCGCCACGGCCGCGTTCTACCACGGTGTGGCGCGGCGGAGCCAGGCTCAAGCCTGCGCTCGTGACTGCCGATACAGCCGGCGAGGTCCTCTCCTCACGGGCACGGGGATGACGGCAATCACCTTCGCGCCCAGTAACGCCCGGAGCGGCGGCGTCTTCGTCGCCGCTCCTCCTCTTCTCGAGGAGATGCGCTCGGTCTAGGCGGCCGCGTCGGTGCCGTGGCGGAGATCGGCGGGCGCGGAGGAGCGGACGTCCGAGTCCCCGTGCCAGCGCGCGACGCTCGCCACCCAGGCGCGCCGGGCGTGGTAGTCGCACACGAGGTAGGTGTCGCCGTCCGTCGCGGTGACCGTGGTCGCGCCCTCACGGTCGCAGCGGCGATTCTCCAGGCGGTAGTAACCCTCGCAGCGCTCCATCTGCGTTGTGTCTTCGGCACGTCACGCCGTCTTCCTCATTCCTCGTTCGCGTGAAGTCGCTGCCGCCACGCCTCGCCGGCCGCACGGCCCTCGGGCGTTGCGAGGAAGTGGTCGAGCGGCACGTGCACGAAGGCACCTCGGGCTTCCGCGACGATCTCGTCGCCGTCGCGGAGATCGGCGTCGATGTGGATGCGTCGGCCGCGGCTGTCCGTCACCCAGGAGGCGACGGTGAGCTCGTGGTTGATGAAGACCGGGCGCCGGTAGCGGACGAAGATCCTGGCCGTCACGGCCGGGAAGCGGTACCAGGTGGCGAGCAGGCCGCAGGCCTCGTCGAGGGCGGCGGCCACGAGGCCCCCGTGGACGATCCCGGGACCGGCCTGGTGCCGCTCGCCGAAGACGACCACCGCCTCGTAGCGCTCGAGCCCGACCTCGCGGGGCTGGGGGAGGTGAATGCCGTCCGGGTTGTCGCCGCAGCCCCAGCAGGCCGGATCGTGATGGGGCGGGATCGCCGCCATCAGACGTCGTCCACTAGCGGAGGCCGCCGCGCTCGAAGTGCGCGCGGTAGAAGTTCTCCGAGCCGGCGGTCGCCATCGCCGCGGACGCGGAGATCTCGAGGGAGAGCGTCGCGGCGGCGACGATCTGTGCGAGGCGGTAGACCTTGCCCGGGCCGTCGCAGCCCATGAGCCGAAGCCACGAGCGGGCGTAGGGCAGAGTTGTGCCGCCGCCGACGGTGGCCACCTCGAGGCTCGCGACGCGCATCGTGCAGTGCAGCCCTCCGGTGACGCGGTACGCGGTTCCGTGGGCCATGGAGCTCGTCCCGACCATGCCGATGTCCTGACCCGTGGCGGTGAAGACGGCGGCGATCGCCGTGGCCGGCGTGAACGCGACCGACTGCATCCCCGAGGCGACCGCACCGTGGGTGCCGACGAAGGCGAGCTCGAGGAGGTCGTCGATCGTCGTCTTCAGCACCCGCCGGACGGCGTCCTCGGTCAACGTGCACTCGGCGACGACCGTCTTCCCGTGCCCGCCGCGCTCGAAGTAGCGCGCCGAGGGCTTCTTGTCGCCGCCCATGTTCCCCTCGAGCATGGCGCGCCTCGGGCGCACCGGCGCCCGCTCGAGCACGTAGCCCTGGTTCAGGGCGTAGGAGTTGCGGGTGATCATGTTCATCCCGCACGCGTCGCCGGTCGTGTACGCGTACATGACGTGGCACATCGGGCCGACGACATGCGTCTCGATCTCTCGGAGCCGCGCGTGTCTCGAGAGGTTGGCGACCGGGTTCGAGGCGAGCCACTCCTGCATCGGCTCGACCTGTGTCTCGACCCAGTGGGAGAACGCCACCGCGTCGGCCGTGTCCTCGAAGACGAACGCGGACGCCCGCGTGATCCGGTCGCGGAGGACGTACGTGCGGAAGCCGCCGGACTCGCCGACGGCCCGGGCGCCACGGTAGAGGGAGATCGAGAGACCGCCCTCGGTGTTGGCGAGAGGGACGTAGACGCCGTCCCGGGCGCGCGCACGCTCGACGAGGCGGCCCTCGGGCTCCTCGAGCTCGTACTCGCCGAGCTCGACGTCGATCGGCCCGACGACGGCGACGGGGACGACGGCGACGCCCGTGAGCGCCTCGGTCGCGCGGGCGAACGGCTCGAGGTCGTGCTCGAAGACCTCGGGGCCGCCGTCCAGCCGCGAGGCGAGCGCCTCCTGGCGGGCCTTGATCGAGTCGGGGTCGTTCTTGCGGGGCCAGCGACGCAGCTCCACGGCGGCAGCCTAGATCCTCCGCTCGTGCCTCGCGTTCCGTTAGCCTCCCCGCCCGTGCCGGTCACTCTCATGGACGGAAAGGCGCTGGCCGCCCGGGTGCGGGCGGAGCTCACGCACGAGGTCGGCGAGCTGGGACGGCCGATCGGGCTCGCGACCGTGCTCGTCGGCGAGGACGAGGCGTCGGCTCTCTACGTCAGGAGCAAGCAGAACGCCTGCCGGGAGGTCGGCATCGACCCGATCCATCACGAGCTCCCGAGCAAGACCTCCGAGGACGAGCTCCTCGGGCTCGTCGGCGACCTGAACGCCGACGAGAAGGTGACCGGGATCCTCGTCCAGCTGCCGCTCCCGGAGCACATGGACGAGGGTCGCGTCATCAGGTCGATCGCGCCGATCAAGGACGTCGACGGGTTCCACCCGGTGAGCGCAGGCCACCTCCTCCAGGGGCAGCCGACCTTCGTCGCCGCGACGCCGGCCGGGATCATGGAGCTCCTCCGCACGTACGAGATCCCGCTCGAGGGCGCCCGCGCCGTCGTCGTGGGGCGCTCGAACATCGTCGGCAAGCCGATCGCCCTTCTTCTCCTCGCCGAGAACGCGACGGTGACCGTCTGCCACAGCCGCACGCGAGACCTGCCGGCGGTCGTCCGGGAGGCCGACGTCGTCGTCGCGGCGGTGGGGCGCGCCGGGATGATCACGAAGGACATGGTCAAGCCGGGCGCGGCCGTCGTCGACGTCGGCATCAACCGGGTCGACGGGAAGGTCGTCGGCGACGTGGCCGAGGACGTGCGTGAGGTGGCGGCGCAGCTGACGCCCGTCCCGGGCGGGGTCGGGCCGATGACGATCGCAAGCCTCCTTCGGAACACCGTGCGCGCGGCGCGCTACCAGGCTGGCGTGCTTGCCTTCCCGAGCGGCTGACGCTACGCTGCTCGCGCCGCGAAGTGCGGTGGTTCATTGGGGATTCGGCGGCTCGATGCCGGGCCGTCGTTTGTGTGTGAAGGAGGAAGTTCGTTGGCTGAGGGCACCGTCAAGTGGTTCTCGAACGAGAAGGGGTACGGGTTCATCGAGCGCGAGGGGGGAGACGACGTCTTCGTTCACCACAGCGCGATCGAGATGGACGGCTACCGCACCCTGACTGAAGGCCAGCGCGTCCAGTTCGACGTGGATCAGGGCGACAAGGGCCTGCAGGCAAAGAACGTTACGCTGCTCTAGCCAGCGACGGTTCCGCTTGCGTGACGGGCCCCTTCGCGGGGCCCGTCGCATATCCGGAGGCTTTCTAGACTGGGGGTTGCGATGGCGATCACGAGAGAGGATGTGCTCCACGTCGCGGGCCTCGCGCGGCTCGAGATCCCCGAGGACGAGGTCGAGGCGGTCCGCGAGCAGCTCGGCGCCATCCTGGATGCGGTCGGGAAGGTGTCGGAGCTCGATCTGAGCGACGTCGAGCCGACCTCGCACCCTCTCGATCTCGTGAATCGGTGGGCCGAGGACGAGCCGCGGCCCTCGCTCCCGCGCGAGGAAGCGCTCCGGAACGCCCCCGACCCGGAGGACGGGAGCTTTCGCGTGCCGGCGGTCGGCTCATGAGGGTGTGACCGCGACCGTGTCGTCGTTGCGGTATCGGCACCTGTTGTCGCGCTTTCGTGACGATGCGCGCGCCTCACGCGCGCTCGGGGTCGATACGCTCGAAGCGGGTGGAGGCACGGGGTGGCCCCGGAGGGCGCCGCGGTGATCGACACCCTGCGGCTCACGGCGGAGGACGCGCTCGGGCTCCTCGAGCGCGGCGAGGCTTCCGGCGGGGAGCTCGCCGACGCCTACCTCGCCGCGATCGAGGAGCGCGACCCGGAGCTCCACGCCTTCCTCCATGTCGTCGGGGAGAAAGGGGACGGCGTCCCGATCGCGCTCAAGGACGTCATCACGACGAAGGGCATCCCGACGACGGCCGGCTCGCGGATCCTCGAGGGCTACACGCCGGTGTTCGACTCGACTGTCGCCTCGCGCTGCAAGGAGGCCAGGCTCCCGTTCCTCGGCAAGACCAATCTCGACGAGTTCGCCATGGGCTCGTCGACCGAGAACTCCGCGTTCGGGCCGACCCGCAACCCCTGGGACACCGACTGCGTGCCCGGCGGCTCCTCCGGCGGCTCGGCCGCGGCGGTCGCGGGCGGGCTCGCGCCCTGGGCGCTCGGCACCGACACGGGCGGCTCGGTCAAGCAGCCCGCGTCCCTGTGCGGCGTCGTCGGCCTGCGCCCGACCTACGGCACCGTCTCGCGCTACGGCATCGTCGCGTTCGCGTCGAGCCTCGACCAGGTGGGCCCGATCACGAAGACGGTGCGGGACTGCGCGCGACTCTACGCGATCATCGCCGGCCGGGACGCCTGCGACTCGACGACCGTCGACCTCCCGAGCGCGGTCGAGCTTCCCGACGGTGACGATCTGACCGGCGTCCGCATCGGCGTCCCGCGGGAGATGAACGAGGCCGAGGGCATCGACCCCGGCGTCGCCGAGAAGGTGAACGAGGCGATCCGGCTGGCCGAGGAGCTCGGCGCCCTCGTCGAGGAGACGAGCCTCCCGCGCTCGGTCGACTACGGCCTGGCCTGCTACTACCTCGTCGCGCCGGCCGAGGCGAGCTCGAACCTCGCCCGCTACGACGGCATCCGCTACGGCTACCGCGCCGACACGGACGGAGACCTGACGGCGCTCTACGCGCGCACGCGCTGGGAGGGCTTCGGGGCCGAGCCGAAGCGCCGCATCCTCCTGGGGACGTACGCCCTCTCGGCGGGCTACTACGACGCCTACTACGGCCAGGCCCAGAAGGTGCGCACGGTCATCGCGCAGGAGCACGCGGCGGCCTTCGAACGGTTCGACCTCCTCGTGAGCCCGACGTCGCCGACAGTCGCCTTCAGGATCGGGGAGAAGGCGGAGAACCCGCTCGCCATGTACCTCTCCGACCTGCTGACGATCCCGGCGAACATGGCCGGCCTGCCGGGCCTGTCGATTCCGTGCGGGCTGTCGGACGGGCTGCCGGTCGGGCTCCAGCTCATCGGCCCGCAGTTCTCCGAGAACGTCCTCTTCCGCGTCGGGCACGCGCTGGAGCGGGCGCTCGCGTTCGACTGCGTCCCGGAGCGGCTTCGGTGAGCGGCTGGGAGCCGGTCATCGGGCTCGAGATCCACGTCCAGCTGAAGACGCGGACGAAGATGTTCTGCCGCTGCGAGAACGTCTCGGGGGAGGAGCCGAACACGCGCACCTGCCCCGTGTGCCTGGCGCACCCCGGCACGCTGCCGGTCCCGAACGAGCAGGCGATCGCCTGGACCGTGAAGCTCGGCCTGGCGCTCGGCTGCGAGATCGCGGGGCGGGCGCTCTTCCACCGCAAGAACTACTTCTACCCCGACCTCCCCAAGGGCTACCAGATCTCCCAGTACGACGTGCCGCTCGCCGCCGGAGGCCGCTTCCGCGTCCCGGGCCCCGAGGGCGACCGCGACATCGGGATCGTGCGCGCCCATCTCGAGGAGGACGCCGCCAAGACGGTCCACGTCGGCGGCGCCGGAGGCCGCATCCACGGCGCCGAGTACTCGCTCGTCGACTTCAACCGCGGCGGAACGCCGCTCGTCGAGATCGTGACCGAGCCCGACGTCCGCTCCAGCGAGGAGGCGCGGCAGGTCCTCCAGCTCCTCCGGCAGACGGTCGTCGAGCTCGGGATCTCCGACGCCGAGATGGAGAAGGGCTCGTTGCGCTGCGACGCCAACGTCTCCGTGCGCCGTTCCGGAGAGGAGGGCTACCGGACGAAGACCGAGCTCAAGAACATGAACTCGTTCAAGTTCGTCGCGGACGGGATCGCGGCCGAGATCGAGCGTCAGATCGCGTGCTACGACGCAGGCGAGGAGGTCGTGCAGGAGACGCTCCACTTCGACCCACAGCAGGGGACGATCGCTCCGCTCCGCTCGAAGGAGGAAGCGCACGACTATCGCTACTTCCCGGAGCCCGACCTCGTCCCGGTCGAGCCGCCGCCGGAGATGATCGAGGCGGCGCGCGCCGGGATCGCCGAGCTTCCGGGTTCCCGCATCCGCCGGCTCGAGGAGGAGGTCGGCTTCGAGCTCGCCTACGGGCTCGTGACGGGCGGCCGCGACGAGCTCTACGCGCGGGTGCCCGGCGACGACCGCCGCGCCGTGGCCAACGTTCTCATGAACCAGCTCGCGGCGGCGGGAGTCGACCCGGCCGCCGTCGACGGCGCCGAGCTCGGAAAGCTCATCGAGGCGCGCGAGCGGATCCCGCGCGCGGCCTTCACCGAGGCGCTCGCCGCCGCCGCCGACCCGGGCTTCGCGGCTGAGCGCTTCCTCACCGAGGAGACGGTGACCGACGCCTCGGCTCTCGACCCTGTCATCGACGCGATCCTCGCCGCCAACCCGGGCCAGGTCGAGGCCTATCGCGGCGGCAAGGAGGGGCTCCTCGGCTTCTTCGTCGGCCAGGTGATGAAGGAGACGGAAGGGAAGGCCGACCCGCGGGTGGTCAACGAGCGCGTCCGGGAGAAGCTCACCGCGTGACCGCCGAGCCGGTCCGCCTGCTCTGGGAGCGCATGGAGGCGCGCGACTGGGACGCTGTCGCCGCGCAGCTCCACGAGGACGTCGTCGTCGACTGGCCGAACACCGGGGAACGCATGCGCGGGCGGGACAACTACCTCGCGGTCCAGCGCGAGTACCCCGAGGGCTGGCACGTCCACGTGCTCCGGATCGTCGACGGCGGCGACTCCGTCGTCTCGGAGGTGCGCCTCGATCACGAGGGCAAGCGCTTCTTCGTGGCGTCGTTCTTCGAGATCGCAGACGGGAGGATCGCGCGCGCGGTCGAGTACTGGTCGGACGGCGAGCCGGAGCGGCCGCCCGAGTGGCGCGCTCGGTGGACGGAGCCTCTCTGAGCGAGATCGAGATCCGTCGCGCCGAGCCCGCGGACCACGCCCGGGTGATCGCGGTGCTCGACGACTGGTGGGGCGGGCGACGGATGCGGGACATGCTCCCGAAGCTCTTCTTCGTGCACTTCCGCGACACGTCGTTCGTGGCCGAGCGGAACGGCGAGCTCGCCGGCTTCCTCGTCGGCTTCCTCTCGCAGTCTGAGCCGGAGGAGGCGTACGTCCACTTCGTCGGCGTCGGCCCTGGGGAGCGTGGGAGCGGCCTCGGGCGTCGGCTCTACGAGCGGTTCTTCGCGGTCGCGCTGGATCACGGGCGGACGCGCGTCACGTGCGTGACCTCCCCGCTCAACGAGGGCTCCGTCGCCTTCCACCGCTCGCTCGGCTTCGAGCCGAGCCCGGCGCAGGCAGGCTACGACGGCCCGGGCGAGGACAGGGTCGTCCTCTCGCGCGCCCTCTGAGTCGAATCGACGGCGCCGTCCGCGAGCCGACCGTCGAGCATTCGGACGACCCTGTCGGCCCGGGCGGCGACCGCGGCGTCGTGGGTGACGAGGACGACGGTGAGCCCGCGGTCGCAGCGCAGTCGCTCGAGAAGGTTGAGGATGTGCTCGCCGGCCTCCGAGTCGAGGCTACCGGTCGGCTCGTCCGCCAGGAGGATGGGCGGCTCGTTGGCGAGCGCGCGGGCGATCGCCACTCGCTGGCGCTCCCCGCCCGAGAGCTCGGGAGGCCGGTTCCGCTCGCGGCCCTCGAGCCCCACCGCTGCGAGCAGGGCCCGCGCGCGCTCCTCCCGCGCCCGTGCGGAGATGCCTTCCTCGAACATCGGCACCTGGACGTTCTCGAGCGCGGACAGCGTGGGGAGGAGGTTGTGGAGCTGGAAGATCATCCCGACGTGCTGGGCGCGGTAGTGGTTGAGGTCGCGCCGCGTGCGGAGGTCGTGCCCGCCGACGCGGATCTCGCCGGCGTCCGGCTGGTCGAGGGCGGCGATGAGGTGGAGAAGGGTCGACTTGCCGCATCCGGACGGGCCGACGATGGCCACGAACTCGCCAGGGCGAACGGTGAGGTCCATCCCGGTGAGCGCGGTGATGCGGCCCCCCTCGAAGCCCTTCCACACGCCGCGCGCGTCGACCGCGAGCTCTTCACTCATACCGCAGGGCCTCCATGGGCGAGAGCCTCACGGCGCGAATCGCCGGGTAGACGGCCCCGATGAGGGCGACGACGATCCCGACCACGACCGCCCGGACGAACACCTCGGGGGGATAGGACAGCGTCAGGAACGCGGAGACGGAGGGAATGGCGAAGACAGCTCGACTCGCCAGGACGCCGAAGAGCGATTCCCAGGCCGGCCGCGATGAGGCAGAGAAGGAGCGACTCGTAGACGACCAAGCGGAGGATCCTGGACCCTCGCCAGCCGACCGCCCTCAGGATCCCGATCTCGCGCGTGCGCTCGAAGACGGACATGATCATCGTGTTCATGACGCCGATCGCGCCGATGCCGATGGCGAGGACGGAGATCGCCAGGTTGGCAGCGTCGAGGATCTCGAAGCCCTGGTCGACCTTGCTGTACTCGTCCACGGTGCTGATGGCCGCGAGCTGGGGGAACTCGCGCTCCATCGGTGGCGGCGACCTCGTCCGCGTCGGCTCCGGGATCGACGGTGACGTGGATCGCCGTGACCACGTCCTGCCGGGCCGACAGCTCTTGGAGCGGTCGGAGCGGGACGATCGCGCCCCCGTCCCGGAACTGGTCCTCGACACGGTAGAGCCCGACGATCTCGAACGGCTCGCCGTCCACCGGCAGGGTGTCGCCGGCGGCGAGACCCAGGTCGGCGGCGGCCCTCGAGCCGAGCATGGCCTCGCGCTCGGCGTCCGGAGCGATGAGCCGCCCGGCCGTCAGCTCGAGCGGCTCTGAGGAGAGCGCCTGCGGCGTCGTAGCCGAAGACGAGGAAGTAGGGGTTTCCGCCCAGCTCGGCGACCTCGAGCAGTGTGCCAATCGCGCGCTCGACGCCGGGGAGAGCAGCGATCCGCCCGGCGTCCTGCGCGGGGACGGCGCTGAAGGAGAGGTCGGAGGCGCCGTCCTGGGCGACGAGGAAGTCGGCGCCGCCGGCACGGATGAAGCCGGTCGACGACGCCCGTAATCCCTCCGTGATCGCGCCGAGGGCGACGATGATCGTCATCCCGACGGCGATGCCCAGGATGGTCAGGGCCGTCCGGACCCGCTGGCGGAAGAGGTTCTTCAGAACGAGTGCCCAGAAGGACACGGAACGAGGATCTCGACACGGCCCGCAACCCGCATCGGTAGTAGGCCGTACGCGGGATCGGCGTCCGCACCGATGCCCGTTGGCAAGGGTCGGCGCAGGATCGATGTGCCATGGAAAGGAGGTGTTTCATGACAGGTGGACCGACCATCACGCACGGCGGCATGCCGCACGGGGCCGGTACGGTCGCCGCCCGTCAGGCGGGCGCGACGGACCTCGTCGACCCCCGGTCCTTCGCGGTCGGCTCGATCGCCGAGACCTTCGCCAAGTATCCGGCCATCGGCTCGGTGCTCCCGGCGATGGGCGACGGCGAGAAGCAGCTGGCGGAGCTCGCGGAGACGATCAACGCGACGGACTGCGACGCGGTCGTCACCGGCACGCCCATGAACCTCGCCCGGCTGATCGACATCTGCCATCCGGTGCGCCACGCGACCTACGGGCTCGCCGACCACGGCCACCCGACGCTCGCACAGGCGCTCGCGCCCTTCATCCGAGAGCACCAGAGGGAGCTGGTCGGCGCCGGTGCGGCCGTGGACGGATCCTGACGCTCGTCCACCCGAGCAGCACGGATCCGCGCCTCCTCCGGGGGACGCGGAGTCGAGTGCGTCCGGGCTGAGCTCGACCGAGGCGGCGGACCTCCTCCTCGCCGTAGGGCCGAACGCCATCGCCGAGGCGAAACGGCCGTCGCACGTCCGCCTGTTCGGCGCGAACCTCGTCCACCTCTTCGCGCTCCTTCTCTGGGCGGGAGCTCTCCTGGCGCTCGTCGGGGGCCTGCCTCGAGCTCTCGGCGGCGATCGTCGCCGTCATCCTCGTCAACGCGGTCTTCGCGTTCGTCCAGGAATACCGGGCCGAGCGGGCCGTCGAGGCGCTCCGCCGCATGCTCCCGGCCCGCGTTCGTGTCCGCCGCGACGGCGTGGCGACCGAGATCGCGAGCGAGCACGTCGTTCCGGGCGACGTGCTCCTGCTCGCTCCCGGCGACAGGGTGGCGGCGGACGCCGACCTCCTCGTCGCCCACGAGCTCCGCGTCGACGAGGCGACCCTGACGGGCGAGGCGTACCCGGTCGAGCCCGACGAAGCGGGTCTTCGCGGGGACGTACGTGACCGCGGGGTCGGGAGAGGCCGCCGTCACGGAGACGGGGATGGCGACGAGGTTCGGCCGCATCGCCGACCTCGCCCAGCGGACGAGGCGGGAGCGCAGCCCGCTCGAGCGGGAGCTCGACAGGGTCACGCGCCTCGTCGCGGTCCTGTCGATCGGGATCGGGACGCTGTTCTTCGTCGTCGCGGGCTTCCTCGGCATGAGCCTCTCCGACCGCTTCGTCTTCGCGGTCGGCGTGACGGTCGCCCTCGTGCCGGAAGGGCTCCTGCCGACGGTGACGCTCTCGCTCGCTCTCGCCACCCAGCGCATGGCGCGCAGGCACGCCCTCGTCCGACGCCTCTCGTCGGTCGAGGCGCTCGGCGAGACGACCGTCATCTGCACCGACAAGACGGGCACGCTCACGGAGGACGAGATGACCGTCGTCCGCCTCTGGACGCCGACCGCACGAGGTGGAGGTGGAAGGAGTCGGCTACGAGCCGTTCGGCCGTTTCCGGGTCGACGGGCGCGTCGTCGACCCGGCGCCGCTCGGCGAGCTCCTGCGCGCCGGGCTCCTCTGCAACGACGCCCGGCTGGCGCAGGCGGAGGGCGCGTGGACGATCGTCGGCGATCCGACCGAGGGCGCGCTCGTCGTCGTGGCCGAGAAGGGCGGCCTCCGTCATGCGCAGGAAGCCGCCCGGCTCCCGCGCCTGACGGAGCTGCCGTTTAGCTCCGAGCGCAAGCGGATGAGCACCGTCCACCTCGCCGGCGGAGACCGGGTCGCGTACGTGAAGGGCGCAGTGGAGATCGTCCTCCCGCGCACGACGCTCTCTCTCGCGGAGCACGCGGAGGCCGCGGCAGCGGCGGCCGACATGGAGCGCGACGCGCTTCGCGTCCTCGCGCTCGCCCGCCGGGTGCTGCCGACAGGCGTCGGCGACCGGTCCGACGAGGTCGAGCGCGACCTCGAGTTCCTGGGACTCGTGGGCATGCTCGACCCGCCGCGGGCGGAGGTACCCGAGGCGGTGCGCCGATGTCGCGCGGCCGGCATCCGAGTCATCATGGTCACGGGCGACGCCGCCCGCACGGCCGAGGCGATCGCGCGCCGGATCGGGCTCGTGACAGGAGACGTTCACGTCATCCTCGGCTCCGACCTGGCCGCCCTCGACGACGACGAGCTCCGGCGTCGGCTTCGCGAGCGCGACGTCGTCTTCGCCCGGATCGACCCGGAGCAGAAGCTTCGGCTGGCGCGCGTGCTGCGAGCCGACGGCGAGATCGTCGCCATGACCGGGGACGGCGTGAACGACGCCCCCGCGCTGAAGGAGGCAGACATCGGCCTGGCGATGGGGCGGACGGGCACCGAGGTCGCCAGGGAGGCGGCCGACATGATCCTGCTCGACGACAACTTCGCGTCGGTCGTCGCCGCCGTCGAGGAGGGCCGGGCGGTCTACGACGACATCCGCCGGTTCGCCGGCTACCACTTCTGCTCGAACGCCGGCGAGCTCGTCCCCTTCCTCGTCTGGGGGATCACCGGCGGAGCGGTGCCGCTTCCGCTGGTCGTCATGCAGGTGCTCGCCATCGACCTCGGCACGGACATGCTGCCGGCGATCGCGCTCGGGACGGAGCGGGCCGAGCCGGGGACGCTGGACCGCCCGCCGCGGCCTCGAACCGAGCGACTGCTCAACGCGTCCGTCCTCGGACGCGTCTTCGCCTGGATCGGCCCGCTCGAGGGCCTGGCGGCGATGGCCAGCTTCTTCTTCGCCTACGGTCTCGCCGGCTGGCGTCCCTGGGAGCCCCTCGCCGACTCGGGCGAGCTCTACCTGCAGGCGACCACGATGACCATGGCCGGCATCATCATGGCGCAGGTCGGGGCGGGGCTCGGCTGGCGTACGAACCGGCGCTCGCTCGCGTCGGTGGGGCTCCTCTCGAACCGGCTCCTGCTCGTCGGGATCGCGGTGGAGGTCGCCATGATCGGGGTGCTCGCGTCGACGCCCGGGTTGCAGGAGGCGTTCCACACGGCTCCGCTCGAGCCTTGGTGCTGGGCGTTTCTGCTCATCTGGCCTCCGCTCGTCCTCGGTGCCGAGGAGGTGCGGAAAGCGGCGCTTCGCCGGCGCGAGCGCGCTCGGCCCGTGGCCGCCCCGGCTGGACGAAGCCCGCGTAGAGAAGAGCCGCTGCCGCCGCGATGAAGGCCGCGGTCTCCGCGACACCCAGCCCGGCGAGGCCGCTGCCTGCGGCCGCCACCGCGACTCCCGCGAGGATGAGCGCGTTGCCCACCGGCCGGCGCTGGATAGTCAGGAGGGCGACGGCCACGACCGCGAGGGTGCCGAGGCCGTTTCCGAGCACCGCGACAAGACGGGCAGGGACGAAGTCGAGGTGGTCCTGGGCCTGCGGGATGGAGTCCCCGGAGACGGGCGAGGTCAGCGGGACGGCGATCGCCACGCCGGCTGCGAGGCCCGCGTAGAGGAGCCCGACGGGCGCGGCCCAGCGGCGCCCGACGAGGAGGAGCGAGCCGACGCCGAGCAGCGCCGCGGTCAGCAGCCCTCCGAAGAGGTAGTAGACGCGGAAGGAGGCGTCGCCCCACCCGGAGGCGGCGCCCCAGGCAAGCGCGGCGGACGCGACCGCGTAGCAGGCGAGCGAGGCGGCCCAGGCCGCGAGCTCGGGTGACCGGCGCTCGCGGAAGCGGCGCGCGAGCAGGCTCGCGAGCCTGAGCGCGAGGAGGGCGGCTGCGAACGCGAGAAGGGCTTCCACGGCGTCTACCGTCAGTTAACCTCAGTGCGCATGCCGGAGAAGCGCTATCTCGTGACTCCCGGCCCGACCCCGGTGCCGCCGGAGGTGCTCGCGGCGACCGCTCTGCCGATGATCCACCACCGCTCCGCGGACTTCCGCGGCACGCTCGCGCGGGTCCTGGAGCGCCTCAAGGGCGTGTACCGCACCGGGAACGACGTCCTCCTCTTCACGTCGGCGGGGACCGCCGCCATGGAGTCCGCCGTCGCGAACCTCTGCTCGCCGGGCGACCGCGTCGTCGTCGTCTCCCACGGGTACTTCGGCGAGCGCTGGGCGTCGATCGCGCAGGGCTACGGTCTCGACGTCGACCAGATCCGCTACGAGTGGGGCGAGTCGCCGAACGCCGACGAGGTCGGCGCCCGCCTGGAGGAGCTCGGTGGGGCGAAGGTCGTCTACCTCACGCACTCGGACACCTCCACGGGCGTCGTCGCCGACGTCCACGCGACCGCGGCACGGATCGCCGGCTCGGGCGCGCTCGTCGCGGTCGACGCCATCTCGAGCCTCGCCGCCGTGCCTCTCGAGACCGATGAGTGGGGCCTCGACGTCGTCCTCACGAGCTCGCACAAGGCGCTCATGTGCCCGGCGGGGCTCGCCTTCGCCTCTGTGTCGGCGGCCGCCCTCGAAGCCACGGAATCCGCCACGTGCCCGCGCTACTACATGGACTGGCAGCGGACGCTCGCCGCGCAGGAGAAGGGCGAGACCGCCTTCTCCACCGCGATCTCGCTCGTCCGGGGCCTCGACGTCGCCCTCGGCATGATCATCGACGAGGGGCTCGAAGCCGCCTTCGAGCGCCACCTCCGCCTCGGCCGCGCCTGCCGAGCCGGCGTGAAGGCCATGGGCCTCGAGCTCTTCTCCCCCGACGAGGACCGCTCCGTCGTCGTCACCGCGATCCGGATGGGGCCCGACGTCGACGGCCAGGCGATCGTCGCCTCGATGCGCGACCGCTCGGGGGTCACCGTCATCGGCGGCCAGGGGCCGCTCCGCGGGAAGGTCGTCCGGATCGGTCACATCGGCTACATGGACGTCCACGACGTGTCGGCGGCTCTCTCCGCGCTCGAGCGCGCCCTCGTCGAGGCGGGCGCGGACGTCGAGCGCGGCACCGCCGTGGACGCCGCGCTCGAGGCCTTCGCAGAGCCAGTCGCAGCGTGAGCTCCAGGGTCCTGGTTCGAGAGCCGATCGCGGACGCCGGGATCGAGTTGCTCCGCGAGCGCTTCGACGTCGACGTCGAGACGGACGGCGACCTCGCAGAGCGGATCGGCGATTACGACGCGATCATCATCCGCAGCGGGACACACCTCACCGCGGATCTCATCGAGCGGGCCGAGCGGCTCAAGGTCATCGGCCGGGCCGGCGTCGGGGTGGACAACGTCGACCTCGACGCCGCGTCCCGACGGGGCATCGTGGTCGCCAACGCGCCCCAGTCGACGGTCATCTCGGCCGCCGAGCACGCGATCGGCCTCCTCCTCGCCCTCACGCGGCAGATTCCTCAGGCTGACGCAGCCCTCCGGGAGCGCCGGTGGGAGCGCTCGCGCTTCGCCGGGATCGAGCTCGCCGACAAGACGCTCGGCATCATCGGCTTCGGTCGTATCGGCCAGCAGGTGGCGCGTCGAGCGCGCGGGCTGGAGATGCGCGTGCTCGCCCACGACCCGTTCGTGGCGACCGATCGCTTCCGCGAGCTCGGCGCCGAGCGGGCCGCCACGCTGAACGACCTTCTCGCCGCGGCGGAGTTCGTCTCGCTCCACGCGACGCTCACGCCCGAGACCCAGGGGCTGATCGGCGCGGAGGAGATCGCCGCGATGCGGGACGGCGTCCGCATCGTCAACGTCTCCCGCGGCGAGCTGGTCGACGAGCCCGCGCTCGTCGAGGCCCTGAAGAGCGGGAAGGTCGCTGGGGCGGCGCTCGACGTCTTCTCCGAGGAGCCGTACACGGGGCCGCTGCTCGACCTCGAGACCGTCGTCGTCACGCCGCACCTCGCCGCCTCGACCGAGGAGGCCCAGGACCGGGCGGGGGTGATCGTCGCCGAGCAGGTGGCGGCGGCCCTCGAGGGCCGCGTGGTCACCAACGCGGTCAACGTCCCAGGAGTCGCGGCCGAGGACATCGACGTCCTCGGCCCCTACCTTCCACTCGCGGCCAAGCTCGGCGCGCTGGCGATCGAGCTCGCCGGCGGGAGCGCGGACCGCCTCGACTTCCGCTACCTCGGCGAGCTGGCGGAGCACGACACCCGGCTCCTGACCGTGGCCGCGCTGAACGGCGCGTTCCAGGGCCGCGTCGAGCAGCACGTCAACTACGTCAACGCTCCCCTGGTCGCCAAGGAGCGCGGCATCGAGGTGAGCGAGGAGCACCGGCGCGCATCGCGCGACTACCGCAACCTTATGACGGTCAAGGCTGTCGTCGACGACGACGAGTTCCTCGTGGGTGGCACGGTCGTCGGCCGCGACCACGAGCCGCGGCTCGTGAAGGCCCTCGGCTACGACGTCGAGATCGGGCTCGAGCCGCTCATGCTCTTCGTCGTCAACGACGACCGGCCCGGCCGGATCGGGCGGCTGGGAACCCTGCTCGGCGAGGCGGACGTCAACATCGCCAACATGGCCGTGTCGAGAAACCGCCCGCGCGACCGCGCCCTCATGGTGCTGACGCTCGACAGCCCGATCTCGGACGACCTGCTCGCCCGGATCGACGCGGAGCCGGGGCTCATCCACCCGCGGGCGATCCGCCTCGAGCGCGCGGGCGAGCCGTGACCCCCGAGTGGCCCGAGCCCGTCGAGCGGGTGGCCCGCGTCCTGCGCGAGGGCCGGGTCGAGGCGCGGATCGAGGAGTTCAAGGAGGGGACGCCGACCGCCGCCGATGCCGCGCGGGCGACCGGAGCGCCGATCCAGGAGATCGTGAAGTCGCTCGTCTTCTCGTGCGACGGGCGTGCGATCGTCGTCATGGTGCCCGGTGATGCCCGCGCCGACACCGCGAAGGTCGGTGGCGAGGCAGGCTGCGGCACGGTCAAGAGCGTCCGTCCGCAGGAGGTCGAGCGCCTGACTGGCTTCCCGGCCGGGGGCGTCGCGCCGTTCCCGCTCCCCGGCATCGCGACCGTTCTCATCGAGCGGTCCCTGCTCGCGCACGAGGTCGTGTGGATCGGGGCGGGCTCGAGCCGTCACATGGCCGCCCTCGCGCCGGCCGACCTCGTGCGCCTGGCGAGGGCGCGCCCCACCGGCGTGATCGTCGAGTAACCTTCGAATCGATGCAGGAAACCCGCAAGATCTGGATGAACGGCGAGCTCGTCGACTGGGGCGACGCCAAGGTCCACGTCGGCTCGCACGGGCTCCACTACGGCTCCGGCGTGTTCGAGGGGATCCGCTGCTACGAGACCGACGCGGGCCCGGCGGTGTTCCGGCTGACGCCTCACCTGGAGCGGCTGCACAACTCTGCGCGCCTCATCCACATGGAGCTGCCGTATTCCGGTCGAGGAGCTCCGCGCCGCGAGCCACGAGCTCATCGGCGCCAACGGCCTCAGCGAGTGCTACCTGCGCCCGATCGCCTTCTACGGCTTCGGCGAGCTCGGCGTCCACCCGGGCACGAACCCGGTCGAGGTCGTCATCATGAGCTGGCCGTGGGGGACCTACCTCGGCGAGGAAGCCATCACGAACGGCATCCGCGCGAAGGTCTCCTCGTGGAAGCGCGTCGGGCCCAACACGATCCCGCACGTCTCGAAGGCGACGGGCATCTACCTCAACTCGATGCTCGCGGTCATCGAGGCCACCCGCGCAGGCTACGACGAGGCGATCCTCCTCACCGACGACGGCTACGTCGCGGACGGCTCCGGCGAGAACATCTTCGTCGTCAAGGACGAGGTCATCTCGACGCCCGACCTCTCGGCCTCGATCCTCCCGGGCATCACGCGCCAGGTCGTCATCGAGATCGCGCAGACGCTCGGCTACGCGGTGCACGAGAAGCAGCTCATCCGCTCCGACCTCTACGTCGCCGACGAGCTCTTCATGTGCGGGACGGCCGCCGAGGTCACGCCCGTCCGCTCGGCGGACGACCACGATATCGGCGCGCCCGGCCCGGTGACCAAGGCGATCCAGGACGTCTTCTTCGACGCGGTCCGCGGCCGCGACGAGCGCTTTTCGCGCTGGCTCGAGTACGCCGAGAAGACCCCGGCTTGACGCGGGAGATCCCCCTCTCCGCGCCCTGGATCGACGGGCGCGAGGAGGAGCTGGTGCTCGAGGCGCTCCGCTCGGGGCGGCTCTCGCTCGGGCCCGATGGTCGACCGCTTCGAGGAGGCCCTCGCCGAGCGAGTGGGTGCGCACAGAGTCGCGGCCGTGTCGAGCGGGACGGCGGGCCTGCATCTCTGCATGCGCCTCGCGGGCGTCGGCCCGGGCGACGAGGTCGTCACGACGCCGTTCTCGTTCGTCGCCTCGGCCAACTGCGCGCTCTACGAGGGCGCGACGCCGGTCTTCGCCGACGTCGATCCCCGCACGCTCAACCTCGACCCGGCAGCAGTGGAGGCGGCGATCACGCCGCGGACGAAGGCGATCCTGGCCGTGCACATCTTCGGCTACCCCGCCGAGCTCGCCGAGCTCGACGAGGTCGCCGATCGCCACGGGCTGGCGCTCGTCGAGGACGCGTGCGAGGCGCTCGGGGCCGAGTACCGCGGGCACCCGGTCGGCTCCTCGGGCCACCCGGCGGTCTTCGCCTTCTACCCCAACAAGCAGATGACGACGGGGGAGGGGGGAGCGGTCGCGGTCGCGACCGAGGACGAGTGGGGGCTCCTGAAGAGCCTCTCGAACCAGGGTCGAAGCGACTCCGGCGAGTGGCTCACCCACGCGCGGCTCGGCTACAACTACCGGCTCGACGACCTCTCCGCCGCGCTCGGCCTCGCCCAGCTCGAGCGGCTCGACGAGATCCTCGCGGCGCGGACCGAGGTCGCCCGCCGGTACGAGGACCTCCTCGCCGGCCTCGAGGGCGTCGAGACGCCCCTCGCCGACGACGACGATCACCGCCGCTCGTGGTTCGTGTACGTCGTGCGGCTCGCGCCCGGCACGGACCGGAACGGCGTCATCGCCCGGCTGGCGGAGGAGGGCGTCGCCAGCAAGCCGTACCTGCCGTCGATCCATCTCCAGCCGTACTACCGCGAGCGCTTCGGCTACCGCGAGGGGATGCTCCCCGTCGCCGAGGACGCGAGCGCCCGCTCGCTCGCCCTGCCGTTCCACGCGCGGCTCGCGGCGGACGACCAGGAGCGCGTCGCCGAGGCGCTCGGCCGCGCCCTGCGATAATCAGCCCGTGGCGGATCTCGCGCCCCGGATGGTGTTCCTCGGCTTCGGCAAGTACGCGCGCGCGGACAAGATCTACGCCCTCGAGCCGATCCGGGGCGATGACCGGGGAGGGGGAAGGCGCACGCTCGTCTGGGTGGACGGCATCGCCGAGCCGATCGTGGCCGCGCGGACCGAGCGCACCATCCTCCACGAGATGGGGCAGGAAGCGGCGGGCGCGAGCTCGCACCTCCTCGACGACGCGCTCGCGTTCGCCGAGCGCATCGCGGAGGACGCCGAGAAGGGGCGCGTCGACCTCACGGACCTCGGGCGCCGCGCGCGCAAGCTGCTCGAGGCGAGCGCGAGGCCGGCCGAGGACGAGCAGCTCTTCTAGTGCCGCCGGGGCTCGCGCGAGGCTTCTTCGCGCGCAGCGTGCACGAGGTCGCGCCCGAGCTCGTGGGGGCGACACTCCTCGTCGGCGGGGTCGGCGGGCGCATCGTCGAGGTCGAGGCCTACGACGCAGGCGATCCGGCGAGCCACGGCTACGGCGGGCCCACGGCCCGCAACCGCGCGATGTTCGGCCCGCCCGGGCACGCCTACGTCTACCGCTCGTACGGCGTCCACTGGTGCCTCAACCTCGTCTGCGGCGACGAGGGAGTCCCCGAGGCCGTCCTCGTCCGCGCGCTGGAGCCCACGGCGGGCCTGGAGCAGATGCGCGAGCGGCGCGGAGCTCGACGAGGAGCGCCTCCTCTGCTCGGGCCCGGGGCGCCTCTGCCAGGCGCTCGGGATCACGGGCGATCACGACGGCCTGCCCCTCGACCGTGCGCCCTTCGACCTCCGGGCGCGGGAGACGGACGCGGACGTCGTCCGCGGGCCGCGCGTCGGGATCAGCCGGGCGGTGGAGCTTCCCTGGCGCTACGGGCTGGCCGGCTCGCGGTACCTCAGCCGGGCGCTCCGGGCCCCTGCCTAGGCGACCGCGCCTTTCGACTCCCAGTAGCGGTTGAGCGCTCCCTGCACCTTCACGAACCAGACGATCGCCGGGATGATCAGGATCCCGCCCGGGAAGAACCAGAGGCCTGTCCAGCCGGTCATCGGCGGCTCGCGGCCGTCCTTCGCGTACATCTTCCCGATCTCCGAGGGGATGACGAACCCGTTGACGGGACTAAGGAGGATCCAGACGACGAGGCCCACAACCCCGCCGATCCCCTCGTTCGTGTGCTGCTTCATCTCCTCGTGCGTCTTGTAGGCCCAGTAGTAGCTGTAGAAGTTGAGGGTGATGATGTACATGAGGATCCCGAAGCCGATTCCCCGCGGCTGCCCGAGTGGGCCGGTGTTTCCGGAGGGAGAGACTGCGACGTCGGCGGATGGTTCCATCTGCACCTTCCTTTCGGGTCGCCCTGACTCTACTGACGGGGGCGGGTTGCGCGTCAGCCGCGCGCGACGACGAGGCGGATCGTCATGTTCCGGACGGAGGCGAGGCCGGCGCGGGGGATCTGCGTGAGCACGGTGCCCGCCTTGCCCCCGTCCGCGTAGGCCTGGATCCTCCCGGCGAGCCCCCGCCGGGCCAGCCGCGCCTGGGCCTTCTCCACGGAGAGGCCGACCACGTCCGGGATGCGGCCGTTGCGGGCCTTCGGGAGAACGATCCGGACCGTGCTCCACGACGAGAGGGTCCCGGAGGCCGGGATCTGCTTCGTGACGACGCCGAGGCGCTCTCCGGGCTCGGCCGGCCGCCAGATCACCTCGGGCGTCAAGCGGCATCGAGAGAAGCTGTGCCTCGGCGGCGTGCCGGCGGGCGCCCACGACGCTGGGGACGTCCACCTCGTTGGGCTTGCAAGGCGCGAGCTGGCTCGGCCCCGACCCGACGAAGTAGACGATCTGGTGCGAGTCGCGGCAGTTGCCGTTGTCGCGGTACCACTGGTTGTTCCGGTAGACGACCTGAAGCGGCGCCACGGACGGGTAGACCGGCGGGGCGAACGACTCCGGCGGCTCGTTCTCGTGCGCGCAGCGCGCGCTCCATGAAGCTCTTCCAGATGAGCGCGGGGAACGTCCCGCCGGCGACCGGGTCGCCCTCGAACTCGGTCTCCATGGGAATGAGCTTGTCCGGGTAGCCGACCCAGACGGCGGTCACGAGCTGTGGCGTGTAGCCCACGAACCACGCGTCGCCGTAGTTCTCCGTCGTGCCCGTCTTCCCGGCGGCGGTGCGGTCCGAGAGCGCCGCCCGGTGGCCCGTGCCCTCGGTGATGACCTGCTGGAGGATCGAGGTCACCATGGCGGCGTCGTTCTCGCTCACGACCTGCTTGCGTATGGGGTCGTTCGAGTACGCGTGCGTCCCGTCGTCCACCTTCAGGACGGCGCGCGGGGTGTTGCCGAGCAGCGTGCCGTCGACGCGCTTGCCGCCGTCCGCCAGCGTGGCGAAGCCGCGCGCCATCTCGAGCGGGCTCACCGCCTCGACGCCGAGGCCGATGCCGAAGTAGTCGTCGAGCGGGCGAGTGATGCCCATACGGTGAGCCGTGGCGGCGACGTTCTTCGGCCCCACCTGCGCCGTCAGCTGCGCGTAGACGGCGTTGTCCGAGTGGATCGTCGCCTCCTCGAGGTTGATCGGCCCCAGGTACGAGCCCTCGTAGTTCGCGACCGACCAGAGCTTGTCGCCCAGGTTGATGACGGTGGGCTGCGAGACGAAGACGGTCTGCGGCGAGATGCCCTGCTCGAGGGCGGCCGTGAGGACGAAGGGCTTGAACGACGAGCCGGTCTGGCGCTCGCCCTGGACGGCGAGGTTGAACTGGCTCTTCGTGAAGTTCCTGCCCCCGACCATGGCGAGCACGCGGCCGTCGCGGGGATCGATGGCGACGAGGGCCACGGCCGGCCCCTTCGGCCCCGGCAGCCACTTGTCGATCGCTTCCCGCGCGAGCTTCTGGAGCGCGAGGTCGATCGAGGTGGTGATCCTGAGGCCGCCGCCGAAGACCTCGCCCGACCCGTAGTAGGGCAGCAGCTGCTGCTTCACGTACTCCGCGAAGTACTGCTGCCGCCGCTTGGTCCCGGGGAGCCCGACGTCGTCGGGGTCCGGGAGCGGGGCGCTGTCCGCCTCGCGGTAGTCGTCCGGCGTGATCAGGCCCTGCTCGAGCATGAGCTGGAGGACGGTCGTCCGCCGCGCCCTGGCGGCGCCCGGGTTCGCGACGGGGTCGTAGGCGCCCGGGCTGGCCGGCAGGCCCGCGAGCAGGGCGGCCTCGGGCAGGGTGAGGTCCTTCGCGTGCTTGCCGAAGTAGACGCGCGCGGCCATCTCGATGCCGTACGCCCCGTTCCCGAAGTAGATCGTGTTCAGGTAGGCGGTGAGGATCCGCTCCTTCGGCCAGCGCTGCTCGAGCTGCCAGGCGAGCGCCGCCTCCTTGACCTTGCGACTGATCGTGCGTTCCTGCTTCGTGTACTGGTTCTTGATGAACTGCTGGGTGATCGTCGACCCGCCCTGCACGAAGTTCTGGGAGCGGAGGTCGGCCCAGACGGCTCGGAGCATCCCCTGGGCGTCGACGCCGCGGTGCTCCCAGAACCGGCGGTCCTCGACGGCGACGATCGCCTGCTTCATGAGCGGCGAGATCTGGTCGGAGCCGACGACGACCCGGCTCTCCGAGCCGCGGAGCACCGCGAGGACGGTCTTCCCGTCCGACGCGTAGATGTATCCGAGCTGCTCGACGCGCTGCTCGTTGCCGGGCTCGAGCTGCGGGAGCTCGCTCGCGATCGAGCTCACGAGCCCGTACGCAAACGACACCGCCGCCGCTGAGACGACGACGAGGAGGAGAGCGAGGGACCGGAGCTTGCGAACCCGGCGACGGCGCGGTTTCGCGCCCCGCCTACGTCTTCCGAATGCCACGAAGCGTTGAGTCTAGCGACGAGTGTCGGCGCCTACGCCGGTTCACCGGTGGCGAAGACCGGCTCCTGCGTCGACTGCTCGACGCCACCCTCTCGCTCGACCGTCACGGCGACCACCGCCCCCTCCGGGACAGGCTCCGCGAGCGCGACGACCGTAGGAGCGCCTCCGCCTGCGAAGAGGCCGGCCGCCACCGCCTGGTCGTCCTGGATCACCCAGGCCTCGTACGTCTTCTCCGCCGGCGCTTCGTCGAGGCCGCGCACGACGAGCCAGCCATTGCCCGTCTCGTCGTCGACCACGAGGACGCCGTCCGCCCCGTCCAGCGGGATGTGCCGCGCGGTCGGGTCGGCCAGCAGTTGCGCCGCCTCCTGGGAGGAGCGGGAGGCGGCGCGCTCGTCGTCGAGCTGGTTCGAGAGGTCGACCGCCCAGATCCCGAGCGCGACCGCGGTGACGGCGGCCGCCGCCGCGACGGTCGCGGCGACGGGAAGCGCCCACCGCCGGCGCCGAAGGGGCACGACGTTCTGGCCCTCGCGCGCGGCCTCGGCGAGGATCCGCTCGCGTAGCGCGGGCGCGGGCGCGGGCGCGTCCGCGTCGTAGGCGAGCTCCGCGGCGACGTCCTGGAAGGACGCGACCGCGGACCGGCACTCGGCGCAGTACGCGAGGTGCTCCTCGAAGGCCACGCGCTCGTCGGCGTCGAGGGCGTCGAGTGCGTATGCGGCGCTCAGGTCGTGGATCTCGGCTCTCTCCATGGCTCCTTCTCGAGTCCGTCATCGCCGAGCAGGTCGCGGAGGGTTGCGAGGCCGGCGAACATCCGGCTCTTGATTGTCCCCAGCGGCTCGCCGAGTCGGTCGGCGAGCTCGGACTGGGTGAAGCCTCCGAAGTACGCGAGCTCGAGCGCCTCGCGCTGCTTGTCGGGCAGCTTGCGGAGGGCCTCCTGGACGCGGGCGCGCCGCAAACGCAGCCAAGCCTCGTCCTCGGTGTCGTCGCCCGCGGCCTGCGGGGCCGCCTCGAGCGGCTCGGCCCGGCGAGGCTGCTCACGACGGACGAGGTCGACCGCGCGCCGGTGGATCAGGGTGAGGATCCAGGTGCTCGCCTTCGCGCGCTCGGCGACGAAGCGCGCCGACGATCGCCAGACGGCGAGGAAGCCCTCCTGCACGGCGTCCTCTGCGAGCGCGGGATCGCGCACGATCCGGAGCGCAAGCCCGTACGCGGCCCTGCCGAAACGGTCGTACAGCTCGGCGAGCGCGTCCTCGTCGGCCCGCGCGACCAGGGCGACGAGCGCCTCGTCCGAGAGATGGGCGAGCTTGCGGGCCACGGGCGGGTGGTCGCGACGCGAACCGGGCAACGCTAGCACGGCGATCACGCGTGGTATTCGCACGTCTCCGCGGCCCGGTTCGCCTCGTATGATCGGCACGTCGATGGCAACGTCCGATCTCGTCTCCGAGCTGACCCGAAACGCGGTCGACGTGCTCCCGGCCGGTGAGCTCGAGCGCAAGCTCGCCCTCGGACGGCCGCTCCGCGTGAAGCTCGGGATCGATGTCACCTCGCCCGACATCCACGTCGGTCGCGCCATCCCCCTGCAGCGCATGCGCGCGTTCCAGGACCGGGGGCACCTCGGCGTCCTCATCGTCGGGGACTACACGACGCGGGTGGGCGACCCGTCGGGCCGCTCGACCGAGCGCCCGATCCTGTCCGACGAGGAGATCGACGCGAACGCGCAGACGTACGTCGACCAGGCGTACCAGATCGTCGACCCCGACCGGACCGAGGTCCGCTTCAACGGGGAGTGGCTCTCCCGGCTCTCCTTCGCCGACGTCCTGCGACTTACGCGGACGACGACGGTCGCGCGCCTCCTCGAGCGCGACGACTTCGCCAACCGCTACACGGCGGGACAGCCGATCTCGATCTCGGAGCTCCTGTACCCGCTGATGCAGGCGTACGACTCCGTCGCCGTCGAGGCCGACGTCGAGCTCGGCGGCACCGACCAGCTCTACAACCTCCTCGCCGGCCGCGAGGTCATGCAGGCCTACGGCCTCGAGCCGCAGGTGGCGCTCACGACGCCGCTCCTCGTCTCGTGGGACGGCGAGAAGATGAGCTCGTCCGTAGGGAACAACATCCCGCTCACGGCGCCGCCGGAGGAGCAGTTCGGCCGCACGATGCGGGTCCCGGACGAGCTGCTCCCGGACTGGTACCGCCTCGTGCTCGAGACCGAGCTCGACCCGGATGCGGACCCGCTCGAGGCGAAGCTCGAGCTCGCCCGCTTCATCGTCCGCCGCTCGCACGGTGAGGACGCTGCGAAGGCGGCGGAGGCGCACTTTACCCGCGTCGTCCGCGAGGGTCGCGAGCCGGAGGAGGTGGCGGAGGCGGCGCTGCCGCCCGGGGATCCCGTGCATCTTCCGGCGCTCATCCGGGAGGTCTTCGGCCTCTCCACGAGCGAGGCGCGTCGGCTCATCGCCCAGGGCGCCGTGAAGCTCGACGGCTCGCCGACGACCGACCTCGACGTCCCCCGCGAGGCCCTCGGCGGGGCTCTTCTCCAGGTGGGGAAGCGCCAGTTCGCCCGGCTGGGCGCCGCCTGACCGTCGCCGGGACGGCCGTTCTTGACACCCCTACGGCCGCTGCTATCATTCCTCGGCCGCCACTTCGGCTGCACGGAAACGGTAAACCCACGAGCAAACGGAGAGCCCTTCACCGAAGCCTGATACGACCGAGTATCAACTTCCAGGAGGGGCCTTCGCGCGAGTCGGAGGCCTTTTTCGTGCCGGCGTCGAGGCGCCCGGTCTTTGAAAACTCAGCAGCGTGAACGTCGAGAACCTCGCGCGCTTCGGCGCGGGAGGTCAATGAACCCGTCTCCTCTCTCGAGGGGACTTTGAGCTCAAGCTCGTCTGAAACCGTTAGCAACCAGGCTTCGGCCTGACTGCGAAAGGTCTTCACGGAGAGTTTGATCCTGGCTCAGGACGAACGCTGGCGGCGCGCCTAACACATGCAAGTCGAGCGAGAACCTGGGCTTCGGCCCAGGGGAAAGCGGCGAACGGGTGAGTAACACGTGGGTAACCTGCCCTCGGCACCGGGATAGCCCGGGGAAACCCGGATTAATACCGGACAGCCTCGCGGACCTTCGGGCCCGTGAGAAAAGGTGGCTTCGGCTTCCGGCTGAGGATGGGCCCGCGGCCGATTAGCTTGTTGGTGAGGTAACGGCTCACCAAGGCTCCGATCGGTAGCTGGTCTGAGAGGACGATCAGCCACACTGGGACTGAGACACGGCCCAGACTCCTACGGGAGGCAGCAGTGGGGAATCTTGCGCAATGGGCGAAAGCCTGACGCAGCGACGCCGCGTGCGGGAAGAAGGCCTTCGGGTTGTAAACCGCTTTCAGGAGGGACGAAGCCACTCGGGTTAATAGCCTAGAGGGTGACGGTACCTCCAGAAGAAGCCCCGGCTAACTACGTGCCAGCAGCCGCGGTAATACGTAGGGGGCTAGCGTTGTCCGGATTTATTGGGCGTAAAGAGCGCGTAGGCGGCCGAGTAAGTCCGACGTGAAATCTGGAGGCTCAACCTCCAGCGGTCGTTGGAAACTACTCGGCTAGAGTCCGGAAGAGGAGAGTGGAATTCCTGGTGTAGCGGTGAAATGCGCAGATATCAGGAAGAACACCGATGGCGAAGGCAGCTCTCTGGGACGGTACTGACGCTGAGGCGCGAAAGCGTGGGGAGCGAACAGGATTAGATACCCTGGTAGTCCACGCCGTAAACGATGGGTGCTAGGTGTGGGCGGTGTCGACTCCGCCCGTGCCGAAGCTAACGCATTAAGCACCCCGCCTGGGGAGTACGGCCGCAAGGCTAAAACTCAAAGGAATTGACGGGGGCCCGCACAAGCAGCGGAGCATGTGGTTTAATTCGACGCAACGCGAAGAACCTTACCAGGGCTTGACATGCACCGGAATGTCGTAGAAATACGGCAGCCCTTCGGGGCCGGTGCACAGGTGGTGCATGGCTGTCGTCAGCTCGTGTCGTGAGATGTTGGGTTAAGTCCCGCAACGAGCGCAACCCCTGTCCTTAGTTGCCAGCGGATAATGCCGGGGACTCTAGGGAGACTGCCGGTGACAAACCGGAGGAAGGTGGGGATGACGTCAAGTCATCATGCCCCTTATGTTCTGGGCTACACACGTGCTACATTGGCCGGTACAAAGGGCTGCAAACCCGTGAGGGGGAGCGAATCCCAAAAAGCCGGTCCCGGTTCGGATTGGAGGCTGAAACTCGCCTCCATGAAGGCGGAGTTGCTAGTAATCGCGGATCAGCAATGCCGCGGTGAATACGTTCTCGGGCCTTGTACACACCGCCCGTCACACCACGAAAGCCGGCAACACCCGAAGCCGGTGTCCTAACCCGCAAGGGAGGGAGCCGTCGAAGGTGGGGTTGGTGATTGGGGTGAAGTCGTAACAAGGTAGCCGTAGCGGAAGCTGCGGCTGGATCACCTCCTTTCTAGGGAATGCGGGAGCTCCAACTCCCGCGGGCGCCCGGCCCGTCGATGTCTCGGCCCTCGGCCGAGCCGTCCGGTGCCCGGGCTCGCCTAGAACCAACGTCGACCTCGACGTTTCCACGCTGCTGAGTTTTGAGAGACCGGCCCTCGGCCGGCATCCTCTCGAGGCGGGATCGCCCGCGCGCACCTTGAAAACTCCATAGCGGCAGACACGGTGTTCTTCATGATCAAGAGACAAAGGGCACACGGTGGATGCCTTGGCGCCAGGAGCCGATGAAGGACGTGGGCGGCTGCGATAAGCCCGGGTGAGGAGCTGACCATCCATTGACCCCGGGATTTCCGAATGGGGAAACCTACGTACGGTAATGCGTACGTGTCCCTGCCTGAATACATAGGGCAGGGATGGCAAGCCGGTGAACTGAAACATCTTAGTAACCGGAGGAAAGGAAAGAAACCTCGACTCCCTGAGTAGTGGCGAGCGAAAGGGGAAGAGCCCAAACCCGCGTGTCGTGATAGGCGGCAGCCGTTGTCACGTGGGGGTTGTAGGGCTCGTCTGGATCCGTCTGCCGGCGGGTCGGGAAGTTACAAAGCCAGTCGTTAGCCGAAGCGGGTGGAAACTCGCGCCATAGGAGGTAACAGCCCTGTAGGCGAAAGCGAATTGGCCTTCCTCGACGAGATCCTGAGTACGGCCGGGCACGAGAAACCCGGTCGGAACCTGCGGGGACCACCCCGCAAGGCTAAGTACTCCCTGGCGACCGATAGTGAACTAGTACCGTGAGGGAAAGGTGAAAAGCACCCCGGAAGGGGAGTGAAATAGTACCTGAAACCGTGTGCTTACAAGCGGTCGGAGCAGGCTTTGTCCTGTGACGGCGTGCCTTTTGCATAATGAGCCAGCGAGTTGCTGTTCGACGGCAAGGTTAAGGAAACGGAGCCGTAGCGAAAGCGAGTCCGAATAGGGCGATTTAGTCGTCGGATGCAGACCCGAAACTGAGTGATCTACCCATGGGCAGGTTGAAGCGGGGGTAAGACCCCGTGGAGGACCGAACCGACTTAGGTTGAAAACTGAGCGGATGACCTGTGGGTCGGAGTGAAAGGCTAATCAAACTCAGAGATATCTGGTTCTCCCCGAAATATATTTAGGTATAGCGTCACGCGTTCAGCGTCGGCTGTAGAGCACTGCTTGGGCTAGGGGGCCTACCAGCTTACCGAACTCAGGCAAACTCCGAATACCGGCGTTCCAGAGCGTGGCAGTCAGAGTGCGGGGGATAAGCTTCGTGCTCAAAAGGGAAACAGCCCAGACCGTCGGCTAAGGTCCCTAATTTCTGGCTAAGTGGGAAACGATGTCTGAGTGCCGAGACAACCAGGAGGTTGGCTTAGAAGCAGCCACCCTTTAAAGAGTGCGTAACAGCTCACTGGTCAAGTGTTCGGGCGCGGACAATGTAACGGGGCTCAAGCCAGGAACCGAAGCCACGGACTTCGAGCTCTGCTCGGAGTGGTAGGGGAGCGTTCCCACGCCTGCGAAGCGGCGGCGCGAGCCAGCCGTGGAGGCGTGGGAAGTGAGAATGCTGGCACGAGTAACGAAAGAGGGGTGAGAAACCCCTCCGCCGAATGCCCAAGGGTTCCTGAGTAAAGCTAATCTGCTCAGGGTTAGTCGGGACCTAAGCCGAGGCCGAAAGGCGTAGGCGATGGACAACCGGTTGATATTCCGGTACCACGTACCCACCGTTTGACCGAAGGGGGGACGAGGTAGGCTAGGGAAACCCAGGCGATGGTCGTCCTGGGGCAACCGCGTAGGGCGGCCGGTAGGCAAATCCGCCGGCCATCAAGCCTGAGACGGGATGTCGAGCCCTTAACCGGGCGAAGTTCCTGAAGCCATGCCTCCGAGAAAATCCTCTAGGAAGGTGAGGCGTGCCCGTACCTAAACCGACACAGGTGGGCAAGTAGAGAATACTAAGGCGATCGGAAGAACCCTCGTTAAGGAACTCGGCAAAATGGCCCCGTAACTTCGGGAGAAGGGGCGCCCCGGTAGGGTGAGGATCCCTGCGGATCCGAGCCTGAGGGGGCCGCAGTGAAACGGCCCAAGCGACTGTTTACCAAAAACACAGGTCTCTGCGAAGTCGAAAGACGACGTATAGGGGCTGACGCCTGCCCGGTGCCGGAAGGTCACGCGGAGAGGTTAGCCTTCGGGCGAAGCCTCAAAGCCAAGCCCCGGTAAACGGCGGCCGTAACTATAACGGTCCTAAGGTAGCGAAATTCCTTGTCGGGTAAGTTCCGACCTGCACGAATGGCGTAACGACTTGGGCGCTGTCTCAACGAGGGATCCGGTGAAACTGTAGTCTCGGTGAAGATACCGAGTACCCGTGGTTGGACGGAAAGACCCCGTGAACCTTTACTGCAGCTTGATGTTGGAGTCTGGGATGCGTTGTCCAGGATAGGTGGGAGCCTTTGAAGCGGGGGCGCTAGCTCTCGTGGAGGCAACCTTGGGATACCACCCTTCGTGTTCTGGGCTTCTAACCCGATTCCGTGATCCGGGTCGGGAACAGCGTCAGGTGGGCAGTTTGACTGGGGCGGTCGCCTCCCAAAATGTAACGGAGGCGCGCAAAGGTTCCCTCAGCACGGTTGGAAATCGTGCAAAGAGTGTAAAGGCAGAAGGGAGCTTGACTGCGAGACTGACAAGTCGAGCAGGTGCGAAAGCAGGCCTTAGTGATCCGGCGGTAGAGAGTGGAATTGCCGTCGCTCAACGGATAAAAGGTACTCCGGGGATAACAGGCTCATCCTTCCCAAGAGTCCACATCGACGGAAGGGTTTGGCACCTCGATGTCGGCTCGTCGCATCCTGGGGCTGGAGTAGGTCCCAAGGGTTGGGCTGTTCGCCCATTAAAGCGGTACGCGAGCTGGGTTCAGAACGTCGTGAGACAGTTCGGTCCCTATCCACCATGGGCGTTGGAGGCTTGAGAGGAGTCGTCCCTAGTACGAGAGGACCGGGACGAACAGACCTCTGGTGTATCAGTCGTCGTGCCAACGGCGCTGCTGATTAGCCACGTCTGGATGGGATAACCGCTGAAAGCATCTAAGCGGGAAGCCCACCTCGAGATGAGGCCTCCCATCCCCTCGAGGGAGTAAGGGTCGTGGGAGACCACCACGTTGATAGGCGGGACGTGTACGCACAGCAATGTGTTCAGCGGACCCGTACTAATTACCCGAGGTCTTGATTTGAACACCGTTGAAGTCGCTATGGAGTTTTGAGGGTGCGCGGGGCTCGCCCGGCGCCGACAACTCACAGTCTCCGGTGGTGATAGCGGCGGGGAAACACCTCTTCCCATTCCGAACAGAGAAGTTAAGCCCGCCCGCGCCGATGGTACTCGGAGGGTAACCTCCCGGGAGAGTAGGTCGCCGCCGGTTTTTCTCGAAAGGGTCGCCGCGAGGCGGCCCTTTCTCGCATTGGAAGAGCGTCTAGCGCGCGCCGATCCTGCACGCAGGCAGCTTGACCACCTTGCGGAGCAGGCGCGGGTCCGCCCCGGGGCGATCGCGAAGCCATTCGAACAGCACGGCGTGGCGGCTCTCGACGCCGGCCGCGTCGGCCCGGGGCCCGAACCACTGGCTCCAGACGAGGGTGTTGCGGGCGCCCTCGAGCAGCGTGTTGCGGGTCGACCGCCGGTCCCGCTGGACAGTGACCCATGCGCTGCCCAGTCTCACCTGGCGCATGAACGTCAGGCGCTGGTAGCCGTCGGCCGGGCTCGTGCGCCACCGCGTGTGTGCCTTGAGACGGCTGCTCTGTGCCACGCCGGCGACGCCGCACGCGAGGCTCTGCGCCTCCCAGGCGAACGGGCCGCGGGTGCCCGTCCACGAGAGCGCAGGCTCAGCCGCCGCGCTCCCGGCTCCCGCGAGCATGGAAACCAGTGCTGCGAGCAGCACGACGTTGTGCCTTCCCCGGCTCCGCATCCTGAGGAAGCCTACGGAAACGCCCGGACGAGCCGCGCGCCGAAGCGGCGCTACGCCGCCCGCAGCTTCTCGCGCCAGGCCGGGTCGAGGGCGCGGAGGCCCTGGACGCGCTCGCCGATCGGCGGATGCGTGGAGAACATCGCGGCGAGCCCGACGGGCTCGAACGGGTTGACGATGTAGAGAGGCTCCGTGACCGGGCTCGCCTGGAAGCTGACGAGCTCCATCGCCTGCTCGATGCGCACGAGGGCGTCGGCGAGCGGGTGCGGCGAGCCGCAGATCGCCGCGGCGCGGGCGTCGGCGGCCAGCTCGCGCTTCGGCGAGAGCAGCACCTGGACGATGCTCGCTGCGATCGGCCCCAGCACGAACAGGAGCGCGCGCTCGAGGAACCCGCCGATGCGGCTCGCCTCGACCAGCCAGCCGGCCACGAGGACGGCGGGCGTCTGGACGAGAAGATCGCGATGCCGTGCCTTGGCGAGCTCGTGGGCGATGACGCCTTCGAGCTCCGCGGGCGAGAGCAGCCCGACGAGGCCGTTGGTGAGCGCGATGCCCGGCGGCCCGCCTGCGCGGCCGACCGAGAGGGCGCGCGGGTGGCCGTCGGGGATGACGTAGAGCCGCGGCCGCTCGACGCCGGCGGCGAGCGCCAGGCGCTCGGCCGTCGAATGGAGGGCGGGGCCCTGTGCGAGCTGCAGCTCGCGGGCGCCGAGCGAGGCGAGGAGCACGCGCGGGCCGTACCAGTAGATCGTCGCCGCCATGAGCAGGCCGACGACGAGGAAGACACTCCCGAGGCGCAGGCCGCCGAGCCACCAGCCGAGCGCGAAGAGCCCGCCCGCGAGGAGGCCGTAGAAGACCGTCGCCTTGAAGATGTTGCGGGCCGCGAGGAAGAAGGGGGAGCGCACCGCGAGCTCTAGGGCTCGCCTTCGCTCTCGGCGAGGCCGCGCGGCGGCCAGTCGGGCTCGGGAGCGTCGCACCGGCTGGAGCAGTGGAGCGAGGCGATGTTCTGCAGGGGAATGAGTATGTGGCCGTTCAGCTCGATGTGGGGGACGCCCTCGACGGCGCAGTAGGCGGTGAGCGTCCCGTCCTGGTACTCGCCGCCGAAGAGCTCCACCTCCACCTGCTCGCCCCGGTACTTGTTCGTGTAGTCCTCCACGCCGCCCCAGCGTACCGCTCATCGCCCGGCCTCGGCGTGACCCCGGCGAGCTGCGAGGAGAGGAACGCGGCTACCCACCGTGGATTCCCCGAGCGACGATCCGGGCCGTCCCCGATGCCCCCGACCGCGGTCTGCACGACATTTGAGTCGTCGGAAGGAGGTGTGACATGACAACCGTTCCACACGAGCCCTCGGGGATCGCGGAGCAGGAGCAGCGTCTGTGGCTGCGAGCAATCGTTCCCGAGATGTGGGCGTCCCTGGCGATCGCCGTGATGTGGCTGGCGGTCCTCTTCGACGCGATCTACGGCCCGGACATCGTCAGCATCAACGGGACGCCCGGGGGGACGGGATCGAGCACGACTATTCCGTCCGCGGTGGCGGTGGCCCTGTTCGCGTTCCTCGGGACGTGGGTCGTCGCGAAGCACGGCTTCGGTCACGAGCGGAAGGAGTGACGTAGGTCGGGGTCAGTCGAGCCGGGCGATGCGCCCGTCCTCGACGGCCACGCGGGTCAGGCGCCGCGTTGGGCTCGACGGGGGAGACGCGACGGAACTCGTGGACGGTCATGCCCGCGGCGGCGGCCTGGATCGCCCGGATCGGGCCGCCGTGGGAGACGACGAGGACATCCGCGCCCGGGTGGTCCGCCGCGATGCTCAGGGCGGTCGCGAGCAGCGCGCGTGGACATCTCCTCGTAGGTCTCGCCGTCCTCCCAGCCGTCGCCGCCCTCGACCCAGCGGCGAAACTCGGCCGGGAAGCGCTCCTCCACCTCGGCGCGCGTCAGGCCCGCCCAGGAGCCGACGTCGACCTCGCGCAGGCCGTCGTCGGCGACGACCTCGAGATCGCGGCCGGCAGCGACGGCCGTCGCCGTGTCGAGCGCCCGCCGGAGCGGGCTCGAGTAGATCGCCTCGAGCGCGATCGAGGCCAGCTCGCGCGCGAGCGCCTCCGCCTGCGTCCGGCCCAGGTCGGTGAGCGGCCGGTCGACGTGGCCCTGGAAACGGTTCGCGGCGTTCCAGTCGCTCTGACCGTGACGGACGAGGTAGAGGATCGTCACTCGGGCAGGCGGCGGATGACGGCTTCGTCGCCGTCGCTGAAGGCGCGGCGCCGCTCCTCGTCCTCGGGATCGACCATGTGGCCGTCGCGGCCCACGTAGCCGCCCTTACCGCCGACGACGAGGAGGATCAGATCCTCGTCGCCCGCGTTCCAGACGCGCCGCGGAGTCGTCGACTCGACGTGGCAGACGCCGCCCGGGCCGAGCTCGAAGCTCTCGCCTTCGACCTCGAACCCCGCGAGCCCCTGGTGGACGAAGTAGAGCTCGTCCTGGTGGGCGTGGTAGTGCTCGAACCACCCCGTGCGCGTCGGGAGCACCATCGCGTTGACCCCGAACGCGGTGACGCCGAGCTCCTTGCGGACCTTCCTGAAGACGCCCGTGCCGAGCTCGTGGATGGACACGTAGGCGAAGGGCACTCCCTGATGGTAGGCGCAGACCTTGAACGGCTGCCCGCGGCGGCGTAGAGTCGGTGCTCGTAGCACGCGGCACGAAAGGGGGCTAGGGGTCGATGCGTCCACGGCACACGATCGTCGCAACGGTCGCCGTCGCGGTCGGACTGGCGTTCGCCGGGATCGCGCAGGCTAGCTTCACGGCGTTCTCCGACGGGAACGACAAGCCCGGCCGCCTCGACATCAAGCAGGTCACCCAGGACCACGGCGCGGGTGGCCGGCTCGTGCACACGATCACCACCTTCGGGCGCTGGCCGAAGTCGCTTCTCGGCCCGAGCACGCCGAACTTCTTCGTCCTCGACGTCAACCTCGACGGCGATCCACGGCCCGAGCGGTTCGTCTTCATCTTCTCGACCGCGAACGGCCGCATGGTCGCGGTCGTGACGAGGCCCAACGGACGGATCGCCGGTTCGGCCACCGCGTCAAAGCCGAACGCCAAGACGGTGAAGGTGTCGTTCCTGCCGTCGCGGATCGGGAACAAGCCCGGCTACACGTGGCTCGCCGCGAGCTTCTTCCGCGGACGTGGCTGCGGCGGGGGCTGTACCGACCGCGCGCCGAACGGTCGCAGTCCTCCACGACATCCGCGCGCCGGTCGTCAACTTCCCGCAGCCGACGACCACTCAGGGGTCGATCGACCTACAACATCGACTTCACCATCTCCGATCTGGGGGGTTCCGGAGTCGCCTCGTGGCAGCTGCAGCACTTCGAGAGCGGGGACTGGGTCCCGATCGCAGACAGCGCGCATGAGCACACCGCCCGTTCTCTTCACGGACGCCATGTTCGACGACACCGACGATTTCCGTGTCGTCGCGCTCGACGGCCACGGAAACCAGCGCGTCAGCCCGACCGTCTCGGTGACCACGTCACCCTAGGCGCCTGCACCGCCCGATAGGCTCCGCGGCGTGGATCTCGGGCTCTCGGGTCGCGTCTGCGTCGTCACCGGCTCGACCGCCGGCATCGGCAAGGCGACCGCCCGGATGCTCGTCGAGGAAGGGGCGCAGGTCGTCGTCTCCGGCCGCGATCCCGACCGGGTCGAGAGCGTCCGCGGAGAGACGGGCGCCGCGCTCGGCGTCGCCGGCGACCTCTCCGACCCCGATGCGCCGGGCGAGCTCGTCAGGCGGGCCGAGGAGGAGCTCGGGCGCGTCGACTGCCTCGTCAACAACGTCGGCCTGGCGGTGCAGGTCGGCTTCGACGACCTCGAGGACGCCGACTGGGACGCGCTCTGGCAGCTGAACGTCATGAGCTACCTCCGCACCATCCGCGCGGCGCTCCCCGGCATGCGCGCCCGTGGTGAGGGCTGCATCGTCAACGTCAGCTCCTCCGCCGGGAAGCGGCCGTCGGCCAACATGCCGAACTACAGCGTCACGAAGGCCGCCGTCCTCTCGCTCTCGCGGCTGGTGGCCGACCTGTACGGGAAGGACGGGATCCGCTCGAACGCGGTCACGCCCGGCCCGACCTCGTCCGAGGCGTGGCTGGACGAGGGCGGGCTCGCCGACCAGGCCGCGGCGCGGGCGGGCACGACCCGCGAGGAGGTGCTCGCGAGCGTCGCCAAGGGCCGTCCGCTCGGGCGCTACGCGGATCCGGACGAGATCGCCGCCGTGATCGTCTTCCTCTGCTCCGAGCGCGCGGCGTACGTGACCGGAGCCGCGTGGAGCGCGGACGGCGGCACCGTCGCCATCATCGTCTAGGGGTAGGTTTCGGGGACGATGCCCGATGTCGCAGGGAGGGTCGCGGACACCTTCGAGGCGCGGATCCGCGAGCAGGAGGAGAGCACGCTCTCCCCGCTCGCCGTGCGCTCGTACGAGACGCGCGGTCGCGCCCACGAGGAAGAGGAGGAATGCCGCCTGCGGACGCCGTTCCAGCGCGACCGCGACCGCATCGTCCACTGCAAGGCGTTCCGCCGGCTGAAGCACAAGACGCAGGTCTTCATCGACCCGAAGGGCGACCACTACCGCACCCGGCTCATGCACACGCTCGAGACGGCGGGCATCTCGCGCACCGTCGCCCGGGCGCTGCGGCTGAACGAGGATCTGACCGAGGCGATCGCGCTCGGGCACGACCTCGGGCACGCCCCGTTCGGGCACACGGGCGAGGAGGCGCTCGACGAGGTGCTCTCCGAGCGCTTCGCGCGCCACTTCCGTCACAACGAGCAGTCGCTCCGGGTCGTCGAGGTGCTCGAGCGCGACGGCCGCGGCCTCAACCTCACGGAGGAGACCCGCGACGGGATCCTCAACCACACCGGCCCGAACGAGCCCGCCACCCGCGAGGGCAAGATCGTGCGCCTCGTCGACCGGGTCGCGTACATCAACCACGACATCGACGACGCGCTCCGCGCCGGGCTCCTTCGCTCCGAGGAGCTGCCGCACGAGGAGATCGCGCTCCTCGGCTCCCGGGGCTCACGCCGGATCGACACGCTCGTGCACGACATCGTCGAGTCCTCGGCCGAGGCGGACGGGATCGTCCAGAGCGAGGAGATCGGCCGCGCGATGCTCAACCTGCGGGCGTTCATGTTCGAGCGCGTCTACCTGGGCCCCGAGGCCACGGAGCAGCGCGAGCTCGCGACCGGGACCGTGCGCGGCATCTTCGACTGGCTCATCGAGCACCCGGAAGACCTTCCGCCCGACCGCCCGGGCGACCTTCCCCAGCAGGTCACCGACTACGTCTCCGGGATGACCGACCGGTTCGCGCTCGCATGGCGGTAATCGCCCACGCCTCGATCGAGCAGGTGAAGGCGGCGGCCGACATCGTCGAGATCGTGTCGGCGCGCACGCCCGCTGCGCCGCGTCGGCGCGCGGTGGACGGGCCGCTGTCCCTTCCACGAGGAGCGGACGCCGAGCTTCTCGGTGGACGCGGCGGGAAAGCTCTTCTACTGCCACGGGTGCCACAAGGGTGGCGACCTGATCACGTTCGTCCGCGAGACCGAAGGGCTCGACTTCGTCGGGGCGATCGAATGGCTGGCCGACCGCTACCGCATCCCGCTCGAGTACGAGGAGGTCTCCCCGCAGGTCGAGGCCGTCCGCCAGCGGCGCGAGCGGTTGCTCGCGCTCCTCGAGCAGGCGGCGACGTTCTACGTCCGCCACCTGTGGGAGACCGACGCGGGCGCGCCGGTGCGCGCGTACCTCGCCGAGCGCGGGCTCGGCGAGGAGGTCTGCCGCGAGTTCCGGCTCGGGCTCTCGCCGGGCGGCACCGTCCTCGCCGCGAAGGCCCACGCGAAGAGCTACGCGCAGGAGGAGCTCGTCGCCGCCGGGCTCGTGAACCGACGCGGGAACGACTACTTCGCGGGCCGGCTCGTCTTCCCGCTCGCCGACGCGCGTGGGAGGGTCGTCGGCTTCGGCGCGCGCAGGCTGCACGACGACGACCCGATTCCTGCGAAGTACGTCAACTCGCCCGAGGGCGAGCTCTTCCGCAAGGGAGCGATCGTCTACGGGCTCGACCGGGCGCGGTCGGCGATCGCCAAGGAGGACAGAGCCGTCGTGGTGGAGGGGTACACGGACGTGCTCGCCCTGCATCAGGCCGGCCTCGGCACGACGGTCGCCTCGATGGGGACGGCGCTCACGGAGGCACAGCTGAAGGAGCTTCGCCGGCTGACGGGCCGCCTCTACCTGTGCTTCGACGCCGACGCGGCCGGCGAGGCGGCCACGTTGCGCGGGATGGAGCTCGCCGTGCGGGCGGGGTTCGACGTGCGCGTCGTCCCGCTGCCCGCGGGCCTCGACCCGGCCGAGGCTGCGGAGGGGTTCGAGGAGCGGATCTCGGAGGCGGTCGGCTACCTGCTCCACCGCGTCCGGCTCGAGATCGAGCGCGCGCCGTCGCGGCAGGAGGCGTTCGCGCGCGTGCGCGAGGTGCTGGGCGGCGTCGAGGACTCGCCCGAGCGGACCGAGGCCGTGCGCTTCGCGGCCGACCGGCTCGACCTCCCGCACGACACGGCGGCGGGGCTCGCTCCGCGCACGCTCGCCCGTACCGGCACGGTCTCGCCGAAGCTCCTGGACGCGGGGGAGAGGCTCGAGCGCCGGCTTCTCGCCGCCTGCGCGACCTCTCCGGAGCTCGCGGAGCGCTACCTGGCGCCGCTCGACGACCGCCACTTCGACAACCCCCTGCACCGGCGCCTGCGGACGCACCTGGTCGAGGGCGGCGAGGATGCCGACCCGGAGCTCGTCGCCGCTCTGGCGGAGCTCGGCGCGACGGCCGAGGCCGAGCACCTGGGCGAGGACAGCGCGAAGGAGCTCTTCCTGCGCCTCGAGGAGCGGCTCGTCCGCCGCGAGCTCGCGGACCTGTCCGGCGACGACCTGGCCAGGACGGTCGAGCTTCAGGGCGTCCTGGCGCGGATCCACGACGCGCTCGAACGGGTCGAGACGTAGAGGCCCCCGAGACCGCTCCGCTAGACTTCTCCGGCCCCGAGCGATCCCCGGTAGCTCAATTGGCAGAGCATCCGGCTGTTAACCGGAGGGTTGTTGGTTCGAGTCCAACCCGGGGAGCTCCACAACCCGCAGAGCCAGATCCACCGCCCTCGGGGCGGGAATCTTTGCGGGCCCCCCGGCGTTAGAAACAGTGGAGCAGGGCGTCCCCGGGCGCGCTTCGAGCGCGAACCCGTCGCCCGCTCCGGCCAAAGCCACGAAAGGAACCGTTGGACACCATCATGCTGGACAACCATGAGCTCGATCCGCTGCTCGAAGACGAGGAGCGCTCCGACGAGCTCACCGACGAGGAGCCGTTCGAGCTCGACGAGGAGCTCCTCCAGCCCGATTCGCCCGGGTCGGTGGACTCGCTGCAGCTCTTCCTGAGCGAGATCGGCCGTCACCCGCTGCTTACCCCCTCCGAGGAGGTCGCGCTCGCGAAGCGCGTCGAGCGCGGTGACGCCGAGGCCAAGGAGCGGATGATCACCGCCAACCTGCGGCTGGTCGTCTCGATCGCCAAGCGATACCGGAATCGCGGCGTGCCCTTCGGCGACCTCATCCAGGACGGCGTCATCGGCCTCAACCGTGCGGTCGAGAAGTTCGACTGGCGGAAGGGCTACAAGTTCTCGACCTACGCCACCTGGTGGATCCGCCAGGCGGTGCAGCGCTCGATCGCCGGACAGTCGCGCACGATCCGCGTTCCCACGCACGTCCACGAGCGGCGTCACACGCTCGACCGGCACGCCCGCCGGCTTGCGCCGCAGCTCGGCCGCGCTCCCACGAACGAGGAGCTCGCCGAGGTGAGCGGGATCGCGCTCAAGCACGTCGAGGAGGCCCTCGGCGTCGTCGAGGCCCGCGTGTCGCTCAACCAGCGCGTCGGGAACGACGACAACGCCGAGCTCGGCGAGCTCTTCGCCGACGAGTACGCGGACGACCCGGGCGAGCTCGCCGATGCGTCCCTGCGGACGCGGGAGCTCCGCCGGGCGCTGACCGAGCTCCCCGACCGCGAGCGCCGCGTGCTCGAGCTTCGCTTCGGCCTCGACGGCGAGCCTTACTCGCTCGAGGCCATCGGCAAGGAGCTCGGTCTCTCCCGCGAGCGGATCCGCCACCTCGAGGGCGACGGTCTTGCGAAGCTGGCCGCGCTCCTGGGCGCCGAGGAGATCGAGCCGGGCGACCTCGCGTACGCCGCCTAGACCTGTCGGCGCCCACCGCTCTAGCGGTGGGCGCCGATGATCACGCCGCCGAGCACGACGAGCACGGCGGCGAAGACGAGACGCGGTCCCACGGCCTCGCTCCGGCGGAGGACGAGCGCCGACGAGGATCACGGCCCAGAGCGACTCCGTCGCGATGAGCGGCGAGACGACGGTCACCTTGCCGCGGTAGTAGGCCTCGAAGGCGAGGACGTACGAGACGCCGAAGAGCACGCCCGCGGGAAGGAAGTGGAGGAGAGCCGGCCGGGCGAGCGCCTCGGCCAGAGTGCCGCGCCGGACAAGAGCCGCGTAGCCGGTCATCACGAGCGCCCCCGCGACGAGCGCCGCCGCGGCTGCCTCCTCCGGGCCGAGGGCCGACTCCGAGGAGTACCAGCGGACGATCACGTCGCGCGTGGAGAAGAGGACCGTCGCCGCGCACGCGAAGGCGATCCCCAGCACCCGGAAGTCGGCCGGCCTCGTCGTCTCGCCGACAAGGAGGAACCCCGCGCCGACGATCAGGGCCGCGCCGAGTGCGAGCGCCCACTCGAAGGGCTCGTCGAGGAGCAGGATCGCCAGGGTCGCCGCGACGAGCGGCGCGGTTCCCACGACCACCGATGCCCGCGAGGCGCCGGCGTCCCGGATGGCGAGGACGAGCATGATCTGCGAGAGCCCGGGGGCGAGGAGGCCCGCGAGCGCGAAGACGGCGAGCTCCTCCGGGTGGGCGAGCTCGCCCGTCCCGGGCTCCACGAGCACCGCGAGGAGGGCGACCACCACGGCGACGAGCGTGCTGGCGACCGCGCCGACGTCCGGCTCGGGGTGGGCGCGAAGGGCCACGCGGAGCGCAACCGCCATCGCCCCGAAGAGCACGGCGGACGCGAGCGCGAGGAAGACGGCGGCCATCGGCGCCGCACCCTAGCGGCCCCCGGACCGAGTGAAGCGCGGCGGTCAACCCCGGAAGGGTGAGGCAGTCAACTCCACCGGAGGGGGGTGGAGAGAGCCCCGAGGGCCGACACTCTAGGCATACAAGGAACGGTCTCTTGGGGCCCCGATGCGGCGGGGGCAATCCAAAGATCGACTCCCACCCAAAAGAGAACGGGGCCTGCGGCGGCCCCGTTTCTCGTTCTAGGGCTATTCCCCGACGACCTGGACGAGCCAGCGGCGGTCGCGCTCGCGGTCGAGCTCGATGAAGAGGACGCGCTGCCAGGTGCCGAGGCAGAGCTCGGCGTCGCGGACGGGGATCGACTCGCCGGCCGGGCCGAGGAGCATGGCCATGCAGTGCGAGTGGCCGTTGCCGGCGTCCATGTCCTCGGGGCAGATGTTCTCGGTGCGCCGGTCCCAGTCGTCGTGCGCGTAGTACTTCTCACTGGGGACGAGTCGCCGCAGCATGCGGATGAAGTCCTCGAGGAAGCCGGTCTCGAACTCGTTCACGCGGACCATGCACGTCGTGTGCGGGGAGTACACGCAGGCGATCCCGTCCGTGACGCCGCTCTCCTCGACGGCCTCGCGCACGTCGTCCGTGATGTCCCGGATCTCGAGCCCGCCGCTCGTCCGCAGGCTCCGCTCTGCCTGGAACACCTTCACGCCCGCGACCACCTCCCGGCCGAGCGTGCGGACTGCTCCATGCGCTGGGACATGCCCGCCTATTCTTACCAACAAGGCGCACAATCGTGCGACCCAACCGTCCTCCTACGGCGGCGCTACGATCGTCGCCGACCGCGGGCCCGTAGCTCAGCGGTCAGAGCAGCGGACTCATAATCCGTTGGTCCCTGGTTCGAATCCAGGCGGGCCCATTTCAGGCGCATGGCCGGCTCCGCCGGTTCCAAGAGCGCCTGACGAAATGCCCGGCTAGGCCCAGGGGAGGCGTTCCCAGTGCGGCGGCCGTTCTCTGCTGTGGCCGCTCAAAGCTCGCGTACGCCTGCTTCGGGTCCGGCGTCTCCTCCTCCACGCTGGCGCCGTAGCGGCCCGCGAGCTCCGACACCGGGTAGAGCAGTTCCTCGTCCTCCGACCGTGCGCCGGCCATCAGGATCACGCACGGCTCGTCGCCGGCACCGACAAAGACATGCTCGGTCCCGGCCGGACAGTGGAAGAAGTCCCACGGCTGGAGCAGCCGCTCCCCACCGTCGACGAGGAGCCTGCACTCCCCGGACAGCACGAGGAATGCCTCCTGCTCCGACTCGGAGTGGTAGAGGCAGTTCGACTGGCCCGGCTCCAGGACGCGGAGGTTGAGGCCGAGCTGCGGGAACGGGGACTCCCGGCTCTCGAACCTGCACGCCGAACCGAACGCGTCCGATGTCCACCACTCCGTGTCCCGGACGTTGACGACGAACCAGCCGTCGCCGGCGGGCGCGAGGCCTGAGCCGGAGTCGTCGAGCCGCGCCTCGGGCACGACCCGAGTCTACCGAGTCAGCGGAGGCAGGTGCTCGTGGGGTATGACTGTCTGGCCATACGCCTACGCTTTTCAAGTCGCATGAAACGCGGGCAACGAGGGGAGTTCCCGCGGGCCTGTCGCACGCTGGGAGACGGGACCGTGAAGCGCCCTCGCATCATCATCCGATGCGGGTCGCACCGGTACCTGTAGGTCCCGGCGCTCAGCGTGACGGTCCACCTGCGGCGGCCGGTGAACGGGACAGCTGTCTTCCGGTTGACGCCGGGCCCGAGGAGATGGAAGTTGTGGATGCTCCAGCGGTCGCGGATGACGAAGGTGTGCGTACCGTGCCCGATGCGGCGAACGACGTTCCCGTTCGCCCGCTTGATCGTGATCGTGAAGCCCGGTCCGACCGTCCCGTAGAAGGTCTTCGCCTTCGCGACAGCCGGGGCGAGCAGTGCCAAGACGGCGACTAGCGTGATGACCGCGAGGACAGGGTGCCGCGGGAACATGCGTCGAACCGGGATACGGGCGGTGTCCGTCGGCGGATTCCCACGCCACCGGCGAAGCGGCGGCATCTCCGTCAGCAGCACTCGGTAATCAGCGGGGGCCGAAGAGAGTCGGGTCGAACCCGAAGGTCTCCACGAGCTTCTTGCTCTCGGACGCGGCCGCCGCTGCTCGTTCCTGGCTGTACGTCCAGACCGTCTCGAAGTCCGTGCCGTCGCGCCTGTGGATCTCGAGCCCAGACGGGCCTTTCGCGGTCGACGTAGTCACAGGCGAAATCGGCGGCCTCGAGGAAGTTCCCGCTCGTGTAGAGGACCACGGCCGCCTGCGGCGCCGACCCGTGTGCGACCTCACGGACCTCGTAGAGCGGCTGTCCCGGAACCGAGGGGACCACGACGGTCTCGACGGCGTCGTCGAGCCCGTCGCCCGCTCCGAGGTCGAGGCCGTGCTGCTCGGCGAGCGCGAGGGCGAGCGTGCCACCCGTGAGGTGCCCGCCTTCGACGAGGATCTCGCCCAGGCGCCGGCCCGGCTGCTCCTGTTGTTCGTCGAGCGCCTCTCGCAAGACGTCGTCGCTGACGAGCCCCTCGTCCACGAGGAGCCGCCCCAGCGATCGCCAGGGGCTCGCCGGTGAAGTCGCGGCGGGCGCGGGAGCCTCGGCGGGCGCGGGAGCCTGCTCGCTCCGGCTCTCGGCGGCGGGGCTCGGCGACCTCAGGTCGACGCCGTGCTGCCTGGCAAGGACGCGCGCCAGCGCTCCGCCGCTGACAGCGCCGCGGCGGACGAGGATCTGGCCCAGCAGCCCGCCCAGCCGTTGCTGCTCGGCCAAGGCACTCTCGAGCTCGGCCTGCGCCAGCAGACCCTCGTCGACGAGGAGTGCCCCGAGCGGGCGCCAGGGAAAGTCGGCCTGGTCCATAAGGGTGTTATCGGCCGGGCTGCGCCGGCCGTGAAGTCCCGTCGTGATCCGGTGCCCAGTACCAGCGGGTCGCCGGACGGCCGGCGCCGGTCGAGTAGCCCCGCCGACCGCCGGTAGTCTCAGCGCCGTGAGCCGGTTTCTCGAGCGCCTGGCGGACGGCGGCGTCCTCGTTGCAGACGGGGGGACCGGCGCGCTCCTGACCGGGACCGTGGCCCGGCTCCGCTGTCCCGAGGAGGCGAACCTCCGCGACCCGGAGGCGGTGATCGCCGTCCACACCGGCTTCATCCGCGCGGGCGCGGAGCTCATCGAGACGAACACGTTCGGCGCCAACCGGCGCAAGCTCTCGGCCCTGTACCTCGACGACCGGCTCGAGGAGATCGTCGAGCGGGGCGTGAAGCTGGCGCGCGAGGCGCGGGAGATCGCCGGCACGGAAACCCTGGTGGCCGGCTCGATCGGCCCGCTCGGCGACCTCGAGGGCACGACAGGGGCCGAGGATGCCTACGACGTCTTCCACGAGCAGGCCCGACTCCTCGAGGGGCGGGGCGTCGATCTGTTCATGGTCGAGACGTTCTTCGAGCTCGACGAGCTCGAGACAGCCCTAGCCGCCGTCAGAGATGTGTCGACGCTTCCGATCGTCGCCCAGCTCACCTTCGACGAGGACGCGCAGACCCTCGCGGGCGTCTCGGCGAGGGAGGCGGTGGAGCGCCTCAGCGTCCTCGGCGTGGTCGCGGTCGGCGCGAACTGCGGCCTGGGGCCGGCGGCCGCCCTCGCGGCGCTGTCGGAGATGAGCGGGAACGCGAACGGGGTCGCCCTCTCGGCGCAGCCCAACGTCGGCCTGCCGAGCCGCTCGGGCGGCCGGATCGTCTACCCCCACGCGACGCCGGACTACTTCGCGGAGTTCGCCGCCCAGGCGCGCAGCCTCGGCGCCCGGATCGTCGGTGGGTGCTGCGGGACGACTCCGGCGCAGATCGCGGCCGTCTGCGCCGCGGTCGAAGAGCAGCGCGAGCCGCGACTGCCGTTCGTCGCCGTCGAGCGGGAGCTCGTGGCCCCGGCAGCGGAGCGCCGCGAGCAGACGCTCCTCCAACAGCGGCTCGAGGCGGGGGAGTGGGTCGTCTCCGTCGAGCTCGACCCGCCCAAGGGCACGAACATGGAGAGCATGCTCCGGGTCGCCGAGCGCCTGAAGGCCTCCGGCCGGGTGCACGAGACCGACATCAACGACAACCCGATGGCGCGGGCTCGGTTGTCGGCGCTCATGGCCGCCGTCGTGATCGAGACCACGGTGGGCCTCGAGACGATTCCGCACGTGACCCCGCGGGATGCGTCCGTCATGGGCCTCCAGTCCCAGCTCCTCGGAGCCCACGCTGCCGGCGTCCGCAACGTCCTGGCGGTCACCGGCGACCCGCCTCACGTCGGCGACTATCCGGGCTCGAGCGGGGTCTACGAGGTGGACTCGATCGGCCTCGCGGCGCTCCTCTCGCGGCTGAACGAGGGCGAGGACTTCTCGGGGAAGGCGATCGACGCGCCGACCTCCTTCTACGTCGGCGTGGCGGTGAACCCGTCGGCCGACGACCTGGAGGCCGAGCTCGAGCGCTTCCGGCGGAAGCTCGACGCGGGCGCGCGCTTCGCCATGACACAGGCGCTGTTCGACATCGGGTACCTCGACCGGATGCTCGATGCGCTCGGCGGCTCGCCGATCCCAATGCTGGTCGGCATCTGGCCGCTGACGAGCGCCCAGCTCGCCTTCAGGCTCCACAACGAGGTTCCCGGGATCACGATCTCCGACCGGATCCAGGAGAAGCTCGTGGCCGCGGGCCCCGATGCGCGAGCCGTCGGATTCGAGCTGGCTCGGGAGCTCATCGAGGAGGCGCGGGCCCGTGCGGCCGGCGTCTACGTCATCCCTCCCTTCAAGGAGCCCGACGCGGCCCTTGAGTTGCTGGCGGCCGAGATAGACTTGGCGTGATGGCAGAGCTGGGCACCATGCGGGTGAAGAGCGGCCTCGCCGAGATGCTGAAGGGCGGCGTGATCATGGACGTCACGACCGCCGAGCAGGCGCAGATCGCAGAGGAGGCCGGCGCGGTCGCCGTGATGGCGCTCGAGCGAGTCCCCGCGGACATCCGCGCGGAGGGCGGCGTGGCACGTATGGCCGACCCGACGAGGATCAAGGAGATCCAGGCGGCGGTGACCGTTCCGGTCATGGCCAAGGCGCGGATCGGGCACTTCGTCGAGGCGCAGATCCTCGAGGCGCTCGAGGTCGACTACATCGACGAGAGCGAGGTCCTGACGCCGGCCGACGAGGACAACCACATCGACAAGTGGAGCTTCCGCGTCCCCTTCGTCTGCGGCTGCCGGAACCTCGGCGAGGCGTTGCGGCGCCTCAGCGAGGGCGCGGCCATGATCCGCACGAAGGGCGAGGCCGGCACCGGCGACATCGTGAACGCCGTGCGGCACATGCGTGCGGTCTTCGGGGACATCCGGCGCCTACGAACCCTCGCCGAGGAGGAGCTCTACTCCGAGGCCAAGGAGCTCCAGGCCCCGGTCGAGCTCGTGCGCTGGGTTGCCGAGAACGGGCGGCTTCCGGTCGTGACGTTCACGGCGGGCGGCATCGCCACCCCGGCCGACGCCGCGTTGTGCATGCAGCTCGGCGCGGACGGCGTCTTCGTCGGCTCGGGGATCTTCAAGTCGGCCGACCCGATGGCACGCGCGAAGGCGATCGTCGAGGCGACGACGCACTTCTCCGACCCGGAGATCCTCGCGCGGGTCTCGACCGACCTCGGCGAGCCGATGCGGGGCCTCGACGCCGCCGCGCTCGCGCCGGAAGAGCTGCTCGAGACCCGCGGCTGGTAGCTCGTTCGGGTCGCCCCGGGCGGTTGCGCACCGGACTGCGTCTTTCGGCGCGCGTGCGTCACCCACGCGTCACGATTTCGCCGCTACCGTCGAAAGCGGGGGACAGGGGCCGAAGGCCCCGGGGGTAGAGTTTCAGTGGAGATGACGGATGCTGCGCGCATCGGCGTTCTCGCCGTTCAGGGGAACTTCCGCGAGCACGCGGCGATGCTCCGCGACCTCGGCGCAGAGGTCGTCGAGGTGCGCGTTCCGATCCAGCTGGAGGGTCTTGACGGCCTCGTCGTCCCCGGCGGTGAGTCGACGGCGATCTCGCGCCTGATCCGCGTGTACGAGCTCGAGGAGCCCATCGCGAGCTTCGCGGGCCCGCTATTCGGGACGTGCGCCGGCATGATCCTCTTCGACCGCGACCACCTGGGGCTGCTCGACCTCAGCGTCGAGCGGAACGCGTACGGGCGCCAGGTGGCGAGCTTCGAGGCCGACGTCGAGCTCGAAGGGGAGCAGGAGCCGCTGCGTGGAGTCTTCATCAGGGCACCAAGCGTGGGGGAGATCGGGCCCGGCGTCGAGGTGCTGGGACGGCTCCACGGCGATCCGGTGCTCGTGCGGGACGGGCGCGTGCTCGCGGCCTCGTTCCACCCCGAGCTCACCGACGACACGCGCGTCCATGGTCGCTTCCTCGCGATGGTCCGGGAGATGCAGGGTGTCCGGGCATAGCAAGTGGTCGAGCATCAAGCACCGCAAGGGCGCGGCCGACGCGAAGCGGGGCAAGCTCTTCTCGAAGCTCTCCCGGGCGATCATCGTCGCCGCCCGCGAGGGAGGCCCCGATCCGGACGCGAACGCCGCGCTCGCAACGGCGATCCAGAAGGCTCGCGACAACTCCATGCCGAAGGACAACATCGAGCGGGCGCTTGCCCGCGGCTCGGGCGCGACGGCCGACGGCGAGGCATTCGAGTCGGTCGCGTACGAGGGCTACGGCCCGGGCGGGGTGGCGGTGTTCGTCGACGTCTTGACGGACAACCGGAACCGGGCCGCCGCAGAGATCCGTCACGTCTTCGCAAAGAACGACGGAAACCTGGGAACGAGCGGGACGGTCGCCTGGCTCTTCGAGCGGAAGGGCGTCCTCCTCGTGCCGGCCGACTCGGTCGACGAGGACGAGCTCGTGCTCGCGGCGGCCGAGGGAGGCGCCGAGGACGTCGAGCTCGACGGCTCGAGCTTCCAGGTGATCTCGGCGCCGGACGACCTCGGCTGCAGTCCGGGCAGCGCTCGAGGATGCGGGCCTTGCCTACGAGTCCGCAGAGCTGACGATGCTGCCGAAGACGACGGTGGCGATCGAGGACGAGTCGACGGCCCGGAAGCTCGTCCGGCTCATGGACGCACTCGAGGACAACGACGACGTCCAGGCCGTCTACGCGAACTTCGACATCCCCGAGGGCATCCTCGAGGCTGTCGCCGCCTAGCGGGCCCGCACCCCCGAGAGGGAAGGAGCGCTCATGGCGTCTCCGCACGCGGCCGATGTCTGTCGGCGAGAAACGATGGAGATCGAGATCACCGATCCCGCCTACATGGAGTCCTTCCGCGCCTACCTCCAGCGCCAGGGCTGCCCGAGCGAGCTGCGGACCGACGAGATCGTCGAGGTCCGCGTGCTCTGGTCTCCCGAGGCCCCGCTGTCGGACGGCGAGGTGCGGGCGAAGCTCTTCGGCCACCTGCGCGAGTGGTGCGCGGCCAACCCGGGCGTCAAGGCCAACTTCCTCTCCTAGCGCAGCCCGGGTCTGTCGGCAGGAACGTCCGGGCCGGCGCCTAACCTCGACCCGTGAAGGTCCTCGGCATCGACCCGGGCACGGCAGCGTGCGGATTCGGCATCGTCCAAACAAGCGGAGGCCGCGTCAGGGCGGTGGAGTACGGCTGGTGGGAGACCTCCCCGCGGGATGCGGCGGCGGTTCGCCTCAAGCGGATCTACGACCAGATCGCCGAGCTCATCGAGTCCCACGACCCCGACGCGGTCGCCATCGAGGAGTCGTACGTCGGCGCCGACGCCCGCATCGCGCTCTCCGTCGGTCAGGCGCGCGGCGCGGCGCTCGTCGCCTGCGCTGCCGCGGGCGTCGCCTGCGCCGAGTACCCGCCCGCCACGGTGAAGCACACGGTGTGCGGGTACGGGCGGGCCGACAAGGCGCAGATCCAGCGCATGGTGCGCGCCATCCTCGGGCTCGCCGAGACGCCGCGCCCGCACCACGCCGCCGACGCGCTCGCGGTCGCGATCTGCCACGCGCTCGCGCCGCCGCTCGCCGCCGTCGCCGGAGGGCGCCGGTGATCGCGCAGGCTCCGCGGCACGCCGGTCGCCCGCGACGCCGAGGGCCTCGTCGTCGAGGTCGGCGGGGTCGGCTACCGCGTCCTGGCGACGCCCACGGCGATCCAGAAGGCGGATGGAGCCGACGAGGTCGTCGTCGAGACCCACCTGCACGTCCGCGAGGACGCGCTCCAGCTCTACGGCTTCGCCGACGCCGCCGAGCGCGAGCTCTTCGCGAAGCTCCTCTCGGTCTCGGGCGTCGGCCCGAAGGTCGCCCTCGCCATCGTCTCCGGCTACTCGCCCGCAGAGCTGACCCGCGCGATCGTCCGCGAGGACGCCGCGCTCTTCCAGACGATTCCGGGCATCGGCAAGAAGACCGCCGAGCGCGTCGTCCTCGAGCTCAAGGAGCGCCTCACGCCGCTGGCCGCCGTGGACGGGCCCCATCTCGGCGCCGGCGACGGCCACGTCGTCGCCCGAGACGCGCTCGTCGAGCTCGGCTACTCGCCGGCCGAGGCCGAGCAGCGGCTCGCGGCCACCGACCCCGATCTCTCGCCGGCCGAGCGCGTCCGGCAGGCTCTGAGGGCCGCCTGATGGCGACGCCCGAGCGCATCACCGTCCCGGAGCTCTCTCCCGACGAGGAGGACCTCGACGGGTCGCTCCGGCCGCGGACGCTCGAGGAGTTCGTCGGGCAGGAGCAGGTCAAGGAGCAGCTCGCCATCGCCCTCGAGGCGGCGAAGGCGAGGGGAGAGGCGCTCGACCACGTCCTCCTCGCGGGGCCGCCCGGGCTCGGGAAGACGAGCCTCGCCTACATCGTGCGCGAGGAGCTCGGCGCGGGCCTCCGGTCGGTCGCCGGGCCCGCTCTGGAGCGGAAGGGCGACCTCGCCGCGATCCTGACCGCGCTCGAGGAGCGCGACGTCCTCTTCGTGGACGAGATCCACCGGCTCAGCCCGGCGGTGGAGGAGATCCTCTACCCGGCGCTCGAGGACTTCCGGCTCGACATCGTCGTCGGGCAGGGCCCGGCGGCGCGGACGCTCACGCTCGACCTGCCGCGGTTCACGCTCGTCGGAGCGACGACGCGCACCGGGCTCCTGACGACGCCGCTCCGCGACCGCTTCGGGATGACGTACAGGCTCGAGCACTACGAGTCGGAGGACCTCGCGCGCATCGTTCGCCGCTCGGCGCGGATCCTCGGGGTCGAGATCGAGGACGAGGCGGCAGCCGAGATCGCGCGCCGCGCACGCGGGACGCCGCGTGTCGCCAACCGCATCCTGCGGCGGGTGCGCGACGTCGCCGAGGTGCGGTACGACGGCGCCGTGACGCTCGACGTCGCCCGGGAGGCGCTCGCCCTCCTCGAGGTGGACGGCGAAGGCCTCGAGCGGGTCGACCGTGCGCTCCTCGCGGCCATCGTGGAGAAGTTCGACGGCGGCCCGGTCGGCCTCTCGACGCTGGCAGTCGCGCTGGGCGAGGAGCCCGACACGATCGAGGACGTCTACGAGCCCTACCTCCTCCAGCTCGGCCTCATCCAGCGCACGCCGCGGGGGCGCATCGTCACGCGCCTCGGCCGCGCCCACCTCGGCGCGGCGCCCACCGCGGACGTGCTCTTCGATCCGTCGAGCTAGCGCCTGAACTGGAGCTCGTGCCACGAGGGCACCGGGGCGAGCTCGAGCAGTGCGGGACCGCCGTCCGGGTCGCGGTAGCCGAACTCGGCGGTCGTGTCGTCCCAGTCGACCTCGAGGAGATTCTCCTTCACCCGCTGGTCCAGCCACGCGCCGCGGAAGATCAGCTTCCGGAGCCAGTAGACGAGGGATTCCTCGTTGACGAGCGCGAGGCGCTCCCAGTGGCGCACGAGGTACTCGCCGAGGCCGCTCCGCGGCTCGTCGATGCGTCCGTGCGCGGTCAGCTCGACGAGATCGGCCGTCTCCTCGTCGCCGAGCTCGCCCGGCTCGATGAGCCCCAGGCGAACCGCGGCAGCGTTCACGCGCTGCTCGAAGTCGAGGCCGTTGAAGCTGAACCGGTACCCGAGGAACTCGACGACGAAGTCGTCCCCCGACGTGTAGTTCGACTCGCTCACCCCAGTTCTGAGCATAGCCGCGCCCCGTGGAGAACGCCGTCGAGGCGGAGTCCGTCCGATCCTCGTCGTAGCGTGGGACGAGCAATGTACGAGGGCACCTGGACGCTGCGTCCGTGCCCCCGCCTCGAGATCAGGGCGCTCGCCCAGGCGCTCGATCTCAGCGAGACGACCGCGAGCGTCCTCGCCCGGCGGGGCTACGGCGACCCGGAGACCGCGCGAGCATTCCTCGCCGCGGAGCCGCCCGGGCACGATCCGTTCCTGCTCGGGGACGTCGAGGCCGCGTGCGCGCGCATCCGCGACGCGATCGCCGCCGGCCGGCGGATCTGCGTCCACGGGGACTACGACGTGGACGGCATCTGCGCGACCGCGCTCGCCGTCTCATCCCTTCGCGCCCTCGGGGCCGAGGTCGACTGGCACCTGCCCAGCCGCTTCGAGGAGGGCTACGGCCTCTCCCACGAGACGCTGGCCCGGCTGGCGCAGGAGGGCTACGGGCTCGTCCTCACCGTGGACTGCGGCATCACTGCGGTCGACGAGGTCGCCGCCGCGCGGGCCGCCGGCCTCGAGGTGATCGTGACCGACCACCACCGGCCCGGGGAGACGCTCCCCGACTGCCCGGTGGTCGCCACCCGGCCGTCGGAGTACCCGTTCCCGGAGCTCTGCGGAACCGGTGTGGCGTTCAAGCTCCTGGAGGCGCTCGGCGTCGAGGGCCTCGACCGCCAGCTCGACCTCGTCGCCCTGGCAACGGTCGCCGACGTCGTCCCGCTCCTCGACGAGAACCGCGCGCTCGTGGCCGCCGGGATGCGCCGGCTCGCCCGCACGGACAAGCCGGGGCTCCAGACGCTCATGCGCCGAGCAGGCGTCGACCCCGCCGTCGTCGACACGGGCGCGATCGCCTTCCGCCTCGCGCCGCGCATCAACGCCGCGGGCCGGCTCGGGCACCCGCGCACCGCGCTCGACCTCCTGCTCACGGACGACAAGGACGAGGCCGAGCGCCTCGCGGGCGAGCTCGAGGAGCTGAACCGCGACCGGCAGGTCGTCGAGGAGCGCATCCTCCGCGACGCGATCCGCCAGGTCGAAGCCTGGCCGGAGCCGAGACGCCGGCGTCTCGGCTACGTCATCGCCGGGGAGGACTGGCACCGGGGTGTGATCGGGATCGTCGCCTCGCGGCTCGTCGAGCGCTTCCATCGCCCCGTCGTCCTCATCGCGGGCGGCGAGGACGAGGAGGAGTGGACCGGCTCCGGCCGCTCCGTCCCCGCCTTCGACCTCCACGCGGGCCTGGGCGCGAGCTCCGAGCTCCTGGGCGATGGGGCGGGCACAGGGCGGCGGCCGGCCTGTCGATCCGGCCCGAGAACATCGAGGCGTTCGCCGACGCGTTCGCCGAGCACGCCGGGAGCGTCATCTCCGACATCGACCTCCGCCCGGTGACGCACGTGGACGCCGTCGTCCGCGGCCGCGAGCTCACCCTCGACCTCTGCGAGGAGCTCGAGCGGCTGGCGCCGTTCGGCCTCGGCAACCCGAACGTCACGCTCCTCGCCGTCGGGTGCGAGCTCTCCGAGCTCGGCGCGGTCGGCGAGGGGAAGCATCTCCGGCTCGCCGTGACGGCCGGCGGGGCGCGTTCCGGGGCGATCGCCTTCGGGCGCGGCTCGGCGCTCGACCGCTACCGGCGCCAGGGGAGCTACGACGTGGCGTTCCGCCTGGCGGCCAACCGGTGGAACGGGACGGTCGCCCCGCAGCTCGTCGTGCGCGAGATCTTCGAGACGCCCGAGGGCTACGACGACCTTCGGACCGCGCTCCTCGCAGAGTGGAAGGCGGGCCCCGACCGCTGGAGCCCGCGGGCGCGCGCGATCTTCGAGGAGCTCGGCCTCGCCGACGACGCCGACGGCTGGCGCCCGCTCGTCGAGTCGCCGACGTTCCGGGCCGCCCTCGCCGAGGGGCCGATCGCCGAGGCCGCATAGGCCAACGCCCCGATCGGGGGCGGTGCCGGGCGACGGCGGGGCTAAGATGAGCTCATGGCGGCTCAGGTCCTCACCGCGTCCGCCGAACGGCATCGCGAGCTCTTCGACAAGCTCCTCGCCGACGTGGCGGTCTACAACCCGGAGGTCGACCGGGACCTCCTCGAGCGCGCGTATCTCTTCGCCTCGGAGGCGCACGAGCACCAGCAGCGCCGCAGCGGGGAGGACTTCATCCTGCATCCCCTCGGAGTCGCGCAGATCCTGGCCGACCTCCGCCGCGACGACGCCACGATCGCCGCCGCCCTCGCTCACGACGTCGTCGAGGACACCGAGGCGACCATCGAGCAGGTCCGGGCCGATTTCGGCGAGGAGGTCGCCCGCCTCGTGGAGGGCGTCACCAAGCTGACGCGGATGCACTTCCAGAGCCGCGAGCAGGCCCAGGCGGAGAACTACCGCAGGATGATCGTGGCGATGGCGCAGGACCCCCGCGTCATCCTCATCAAGCTCGCGGACCGGCTGCACAACATGCGGACGATCGAGTACCTCGGGAAGCAGAAGCAGCTTCAGAAGGCGCGCGAGACACTCGAGGTCTACGCGCCGCTCGCGCACCGCCTCGGTATCCACACGGTCAAGTGGGAGCTCGAGGACCTCGCCTTCCAGACGCTGCATCCGCGGAAGTACGGCGAGATCCAGGCGATGGTGAACCGGCGCCGGGCCGACCGGGAGCGCTACGTCGACGAGGCCGGGCAGACGCTCGCGATCGAGCTCGAGAAGGTCGACATCCCCGCCGAGATCTCCGCGCGCGCGAAGCACTTCTACTCCATCTACGAGAAGATGGCGAAGCGCGGGAAGGAGTTCAACGAGATCTACGACCTGACCGCGATGCGCGTGCTCGTCGAGCGCGACGGCAAGGAGGGCGAGCGGGACTGCTACGGGGCGCTGGGCGTCATCCACTCGCTCTGGAAGCCGCTCCCCGGGCGCTTCAAGGACTACGTGGCCATGCCCAAGTTCAACATGTACCGCTCCCTGCACACGACCGTGATGGGGCCGGAGGGCGAGCCGCTCGAGATCCAGGTCAGGACCCGCGAGATGCACGAGACGGCCGAGTACGGGATCGCCGCCCACTGGCTGTACAAGGGAGCGAAGGGGAAGAAGGCCGCGGAGGCCGAGCTGGCCTGGATGAAGCAGCTCGCCGACTGGCAGGAGGAGGAGACCGACTCGCGCGAGCTCATGCGCGCGTTCCCGGAGCTCGCGGCCGACGAGGTCTACGTCTTCACGCCGAAGGGCGAGGTGAAGAGCCTCCCGGCCGGCGCGACCCCGATCGACTTCGCCTACTCGGTGCACACGGACGTCGGCCACCGCACGGTCGGCGCGAAGGTGAACGGGCGCATCGTCCCGCTCCACTACCGGCTCCGGAGCGGCGACTTCGTCGAGATCCTCACGTCGAAGCAGCCGAGCCGCGGCCCGTCCCGCGACTGGCTCTCACTCGCGGTGTCCTCGCGCGCGCGGAACAAGATCCGCCAGTGGTACAGCCGCGAGACGCGCGAGGTCGCCGAGCAGCGCGGCCGCGAGTCGCTCGAGAACGCGCTGAAGCAGCACAACCTCCCCTACCGGAAGCTGGCGGGCTCGCCGCTCCTCGCCGAGATCATCCGGGAGATGGGCTTCAAGAAGGCCGAGGACTTCTACCTCGCCCTCGGCTCGGGGAAGCTCCAGGTCTCCCAGGTCGCGAACAAGGTCCTCCACCGACTGAAGACCGAGCAGGTCGTCGAGGAGGAAGCGCTCCCGCGCAAGCCCAAGGCGCGGGAGACGGTCGCCTCGCAGAACTTCGGGATCCTCGTCCCCGGGGTCGAGGACGTCCTCGTGCGCATGGCCAAGTGCTGCACGCCCGTTCCCGGCGACGAGATCGCCGGCTACATCTCGCTCGGCAAGGGCATCACGATCCACCGGCTCGACTGCCCGAACGTCAAGGCGCTCATGCGGAACCCCGACCGGTTCACCCCGGTGGAGTGGGACGGCGGGGCATCGCAGAGCTTCCGCGTCCACATCGCGGTCGTCTCCTGGGATCGCCCGCGCCTGCTCGAGGACGTCGCCCGGACGTTCGCCGAGCACGGGACCAACATCGTCGAGTACGGCGGCCACGTCGAGGACCAGATGGCCAAGAACTGGTACGTGGCCGAGGTGGGGGACATCAAGGCCCTGCGGGCGCTGCTCACGGCGCTCCGCAACATCGAGTCCGTCTTCGACGCCTACCGCGTGACGCCGTCCTGATGGACGACGCGCGGCTCGCTCTCCTCACCGAGCTCGAGCGGGCCGACGAGGAGGTCGCCGCGACGCTCGCGGAGCTCGACGAGCTCTACGCGGAGACCGAGGCCGTGCGCGAGCGCGCCCTCGAGCTCGAGGCGTTCTTCGTCAGGCTCCCGGCCGAGCGCGCCGCCGCCGACTCCGAGCGCGACCGCGCGCGTCGCGCGGAGGAGGAGGCGCGAGAGGCGGCCGAGGCCGCCGCGACGGCCCTGCGCGAGGCCGAGACCGACGGGAATGCCGACGCGCTCGCAGCGGCGCGGCGGCTCGACGTGCGGGCCCGCGACTCGCTGACCGTCGCGGAGCGGCGGGCGCGAGAAGCCGAGGACGCGGTCGCCCGCCTCGAGGCCGACGCGGCGGCCGCAGAACGCGAGCGAGACGCCCTCGAACGGCGCGCGCGCGAGCTTGCCGGTGTCCTCCGCGAGCGCCCGCGCCTGGCCGCCGACGCCGGCGTCGACCCAGGTCCGGGCCTGACCGGCGTCTCCGACTGGGGCACGCGGGCCAGGGCCGCGCTCCTCGTCGCCCGCAGCCAGCTCGCGTCCGAGCGCGACGCGGTCATACGCCAGGCGAACGAGCTCGGGACGCTCGTCCTCGGCGAGCCGCTGACGGCGACGAGCGCCCACGACGTCGCCCGCCGCGTCGCGCACGAGCTCGAGTCCTAGCGCCGCAGGGCGGGCCGTCCCCCGTTCGAGGGGCGCCGTCACCCGTTCGGGTCACTCGTCCGGGGGATCGGTCACTCGATCGGGGGACTCGGGGCCGCCGCCGTGAGCCGACCATCTGTGCGAGACGCCACATGCGCCGCGATCACGTTCCTCCCGCACGTCGGCTTGCGCGCGAGGCAGCCGGCCTCGAGCTCGGGCTCCTGGTCGGGACCGTCGCGCTCGTGGCGGCGCTCTCGCTGCCGGTCTCGGTCGACCGGGACGACTGGATCGCGTTCGCCGTCCTGCTCCCGATCATCGTCCTGGCGCACCTGGTCGGCGCCGACCGGACGAAGCACCAGGGCTCCCACCTCTCGCTCGCACCCTTCTTCGCGGCCATCCTCATCCTGCCGCCCGTCCTCGCGACCCTCGCCATCGGCCTCGCGTTCCTCCCCGAATGGCTGCGGACGCGCGCGGACTGGTACATCGTCCTCTTCAACGTCTGCAACTTCGTCGCCCCGGGCCTCGCCGCCCGCGTCGTGTTCGACGCGGCGAGCCCGAGCGGCCCGGCGGAGTGGGCGCTCGGCGCCGGCCTGGCGATCGCCGTCTTCCTCACGCTCCACTACGGGCTCCTCGCCGCGGTCCTCCACCTCGCGCGCGGCGTCAGCGTCCGCGACACGATCCGGCCGGACTGCCTCGTCATCGACGCCGGGCTCCTCTCGCTCGGCGCGATCGCCGCGGCTCTCTGGGCGAGTCATCCCGGCCTCGTCGCGCTCACCCTTCTGCCGATGGGGCTCGCCTACCGCTCGCTCGCCATCCCGGCCCTCGTCGAGGCGACGCGCATCGAGCCGAAGACGGGCCTCTACAACCTCCGCCACTTCCGGGCGGCGCTCGCGCAGGAGCTCGGCCGCGCCGGGCGGTTCGACCGTACGATCGCGCTCCTCATGATCGACGTCGACCATCTCCGGGAGATCAACACCGCGCACGGCCACCTCGCCGGCGACCGGGCCCTCGAGGGCGTCGCCGGGGCGCTCCGGCTCGTGACGAGGGAGTACGACGTCCCAGCGCGCTTCGGAGGCGACGAGTTCTGCGTCCTCCTCCCGGAGACCGACCTCGAGGGCGCGCTCGTGGTCGCCGAGCGCGTGCGGGCCCTCGTCGAGGAGTCGACGCGCGGGTCGGACGTTCCCGTCACGGTCTCGATCGGCGTCGTCGCGCACGAGGGGACGGGGAGGACCGCCGACGAGCTCATCGCGCTCGCCGACCGGGCGGCCTACCGGGCCAAGTGGAGCGGCCGGAACGCCGTCGCGGTCCCGCCCGAGGGCGATCCGGTGGGCGAGGCGGAGCGCCTGCTCGCCGGCTAGAAGCGCGTTCCCACACCCGCTTGTGTTCCACGCGACCTCCGCGTCTTTCCCCGCCGAGGCGGGTGGATCCGAGAAATCAAGCGGTCAGAAACCTTGTGCCGTGAAACACAAGCGCTCGATGCGGGGGCGCCCTCGCTCGCCGGCTAGGGGCGCCAGGGAGTCCCGCCGGTGTCCCAGCCGACGAGGCAGTGCGGAGAGATGAGCGTGGCGACGCGCTCGAGGAGCTTCCGGTCCTCGGGCCCGAAGGCGGCCGGCGTGTCCGAGTCGATGTCGATCTCGCCGACGACGCGGCCCTCGTAGGCGATCGGGACGACGATCTCGCTCCGGGTCGAGACGAAGCAGGCGAGGTACCGGTCGTCCGCGTTGACGTCGTCGACGACCTCTGTGAATCCGCTCGCGGCGGCAGCGCCGCAGATGCCCTCGCCGATAGGGATGCGCACGTGCTCGGTCGCCTGCGGCCCCTTCCACGGGCCGAGCACGAGGTCGTCGCTCTCGACGAGGTAGATGCCGACCCAGGAGTAATGGTCGAAGCGGTCGTGGAGGATCTCGACGGTCTTCCGTAGCACCTCGTCCGCCTCGGACTCGCGGTTGACGACGCGATCGACGCCCTCGAGCGCTCCTCGGTAGGTGTCGAGCGACGCGCTCACGCCGCGGCGCCTCCTTCGAGGTCGTCGCCCTCGAACGCGGCGACCGTCCGCCGGTAGGCGTCGGGGATCGGCGTCGGGCGCCGCTCGGGAGCGGCGACGAGGACGAGGGTCTGCTCGGCCGTGCACATGAGGACGTCGTCGTCGACGCGGTAGGCGCAGTAGGAGTTCGTCAGGCTGCTCCTCCCGATCCGCTTCGTCCGGACGAAGACCTCGAGGAGGTCGTCGAACCGCGCCGGGGCCTCGTAGACGACCGTCGAGGCGCGCATGACGAGCTCCTCGCCCGCGGCCGCCCGCCCGAGGAGCCCGAGATGGCGCTCGTACTCGACCCGGGCCTGGTCGAAGTAAGGGAGATAGCGCCCGTAGTAGACGATGCCCTGCGCGTCCGTGTCCGAGAAGCCGACGCGCGTGTACGCAGAGAACTTGAACGGCGGCATGCGATCGGTCGGCTGGCCCAGTCGGACGGTCATCGGCGGCGCCATCGTAGCCCGGCGGGAAGGTTGCAATTCCGCCTAACTCGTGACAGCCTCCCCGTCGTAATCCCGGGAGCCGTCATTTGACAAAGGGGAGTCCATGAGACGCCGATTCTTGGGCCTCGCCCTCCCTGTTGTCGCGGTCCTCCTCTGGGGGACGGCGACAGCGGGAGCGGCGGGCAAACTTCAGGTCTACGAGGCGACGGTCGACGAGGAGACCTACGCCGGGCTCGTTGCGGATGGATACGACATCGCATCGAGCGAGGCGGTGCTCCAGGGCATTCACGTCGACCTCGTGCTCTCGGCCAACGAGCGCGCCAAGCTCGTGGCCCAGGGCGTTCCAATCCGAGTGCAACGAGACGAGTTCGGGCGCACCACGACCCAGCGCGCCGCGCTCCAGTCGGCCTACGGGTTCAACGTGTGGCGCTCGTGGGACGAGCCGGGCGGGCTCCGCGACGAGCTCTACGAGATCGCCAAGGAGAACCCGCAGCTCGTCAAGCTCGAGGTTCTCGGCAAGAGCCGTCAGGGGCGCGAGTACATCGCGCTCAAGGTCACGCAGGGAGCCCGGGGCATCAAGGACGGAAAGCGCCCGGCGGTGCTCTACGCGTCCACGTACCACGCGCGCGAGTGGGTCGCGCCAGAGGTCAACCGCCGCCTCCTGCACTGGTACCTCGACCAGTGGAAGGCGAACAACAAGGAGATCAAGGACCTCCTCAAGACGACGGAGCTCTGGTTCATCCTCGTCCACAACACCGACGGCTACCAGTACACCTTCGACGTCGAGCGTCTCTGGCGGAAGAACCTCCGCGACAACGACGGGAACGGGGTTATCGACTCGAACGACGGCGTCGACCCGAACCGGAACCACCCCGAGCACTGGGGCTTCGACGAGGAGGGCTCGAGCAGCCAGTTCTCGAGCGAGACCTATCGCGGGCCGGAGCCTGCGTCCGAGCCGGAAACGCGGATCATCCAGCGGCTGATGACGCGGGTCGACTTCTCGTTCGCGATCAGCTACCACTCCTACGGCCCGCTGCTCCTCTACACGCAGGGCTGGCAGGTGCAGACGCCCTCGGCGGACGACCCGATCTACGTCGCCCTCTCCGGGACGGACGACGACCCGGCCATTCCGGGAACCGATCCCGGCGTCGGCGGCGACCTCTACATCACGAACGGGGAGTTCACCGACTGGGCCCACTCGACGAGGGGCACGCTCGCCTGGACACCCGAGCTGAACGAGGGCTGCGTGGGATGCGGCTTCGTCTTCCCGGACGACGAGGCTCTCGTCCAGCAGGAGTTCGAGGACAACCTCCAGTTCGCGCTGAACGTCGCGCGGTCTGCGAAGGACCCGGACGATCCGGCCTCGCACACGGGGCTCGACACACAGGCCTTCTACCTCGACCTGTCCACGATCGATCCGTGGAAGGCCGAACAACCCTGCCTCCGACCTCGCGGTCGACGTCTCGTACGGCGGAAGCTCGCAGGCCGTCGAGGTGCTGGCGAAGCGGAAGCTCGACGACGTCGAGCTGCGCTACTCGATCAACGGCGGTCGCGAGCGAAAGGCCGACGTGAGGGATTCCCACGACGGCGAGCGCTTCGGCGGCAACAACGCCGTCCAACGTCTACTACCACTACCTCCGCGGCACCATCCGGGGGCTCGAGGTCGGCGACTCGGTCGAGTACTGGTTCGTCGGCAAGGAGAAGCGCAAGACGGTCGCAAGCGACCACGCGACCTTCGAGGTCGTCGAGGACGACGCGGGAGCGGACGTCCTCATCGTCGCCGCCGAGGACCGCACCGGCGCCTCGACCTTCGTGCCGTACGCGAGCACGGACCCGGCGATCGCCAACTACCTCACCTCGTACGAGGACGCCCTGACGGCGAACGGCATCGGCTACGACGTCTACGACGTCGACGCGATGGGCCGGCAGGCGCCGGACGAGCTCGGCGTCCTCTCCCACTACGACGCAGTCATCTGGTACACGGCGAACGACTTCGTCACCCGCGAGCCCGGCTGGACGGCCGGAAACGCCTCCCGCCTCGCCAACGACATGACGCTCGAGATGCGGGCGTACCTGAACGACGGCGGCAAGGTCCTCTACACGGGGCAGCTGGCCGGCGGCCTCGAGAACGGCCTCGCCGGCACGCAGCTCTACGACCCGGTCGCCAACGAGCAGTGCGTACGTCGACCCGCGCTGCGACTCGGTCGTCCTCGCCCGCTGCCAGGTGATCTCGGACAAGAACGACTTCCTCCAGTACTGGCTCGGGGCCTACCTCTACGGCTCCGACGCCGGAACCGACCCGGCGACGGGCGAGCCGTTCGGAGTCGACGGGGTCGGGGAGCCGTTCACGGGCCTGAGCTGGGGGTTCAACGGCGCCGACAGCGCCCAGAACCAGTTCCACACGGCGTCGTTCCTGACGACCAGCAGCCTGCTCAAGCCCGACGTCTACCCGCAGTTCACGAGCGATGCTCCGGCGACCTGGGCGACGGGCGCGGGCGGAGGCTTCGAGCCGTACGACGGCAGCTGGTACGTCTACTCCGATCAGGCCGACGTCACCTACAAGCGGCTGATGCGGACGATCACGGTGCCCGACACTGGCCCGGCCGAGATGACGTTCCGCTTCTCGTACGACACGGAGCCTGCGTGGGACTTCGTCTTCGTCGAGGTGCACGACCTCGAGACGGACACGTGGACGACGGAGCCCGATCAGAACGGGCACACGACGAACTCGACCGGCGACAGCTGTCCCGACGGCTGGCAGGTGCTGCACCCCTGGCTCGAGCAGTACCAGGGAGCCGACTGCGCCGGGGAGAACTGGAACGCTTCCTCGGGGCGCTCGGCGGGCTGGGAGGAGTGGCGCATCGACCTGAGCCCGTACGCCGGGAAGCAGATCGAGGTGTCCATCTCCTACGCCAGCGACTGGGCCGTGCAGGGTCTCGGCTCCTTCGTCGACCTGATCAGCGTCCCCGGCGGGGACGGGTCGACGAGCTTCGAGACGGGCCTTGACGGCTGGACGGTCGCCGGTCCTCCGCCCGGCAGCGGTGCGAACGCGAACGACTGGTTCCGGACGCAGTCCGTCGGCTTCGAGGAGGGCGCGGTCGTCTCGACGGCCGACACGCTCTACTTCGGCTTCGGCTTCGAGGGGATCACCGACGCAGCCACGCGGGCCGAGGTCATGGGCCGCGCGATGGGCTACCTCGGCGCCGGCTAGAAGGACAAGACACATCGAACGCGCAGGGGGCGGGCCTTCGGGCCCGCCCCCCTTCATGTTCGGAAGCCGTTAGCCGCCCGCGGCGGCGATGACTTCGAGGGCCTCGTCGCGCTTGCGCTCCATGAGCGCCGGGTCGAGTGCCTCGAGGTTGAGACGGAGGAGCGGCTCCGTGTTCGACGGCCGCACGTTCAGGTGCCAGTCCTCGGCGGTGACGGAGATGCCGTCCAGGTGCGAGATCTCCCCCTGGGCGGCGAAGTGCTCCTTCAGCTCCTGGAGCGCGAGCGCGACGTCGGCCGACCTCGACGTTGATCTCGCCGGAGAGGAAGTAGCGCTCGCGGTACGGGCGGAGCGTCTCGGACAGGGGCTCGCCGCGCTTCGACACGAGCTCGAGCATGAGGAGCGCGGGGATGACGCCCGAGTCGGCCTGGCTGAAGTCCCGGAAGTAGTAGTGGCCGGAGACCTCGCCGGCGAAGACGGCGTCGACCTCCCGCATCCGCTTCTTGATGAACGCGTGGCCCACGCGGTTGACGAGCGCCGTCCCGCCGGCCCGCTCGACCGTGTCCCGCACGGCCCAGCTCGCGCGGACGTCGTAGATGATCGTCCCGCCGGGCTCCTTCTCGAGAATCGAGGCCGCGAGGAGCGCCGTGACGAAGTCCCCGGGGACGAACTCGCCCCTGTCGTCCACGAAGAAGCAGCGGTCGGCGTCCCCGTCGAACGCGATGCCCAGGTCGGCGCCCTCGGCCGCGACCTTGGCGACGATGAACTCCCGGTTCTCGGGCAGGAGCGGGTTCGGCTGATGGTTCGGGAACGTCCCGTCGGGCTCGAAGAAGCACCGGATCGGCTCGATCGGCAGACGCTCGAGGACGGGAGGAAGCATGGCGCCGGCCATCCCGTTGGCCGCATCGATCACGACCCGCAGCGGGCGCACGGCGCCCACGTCCACGAAGGAGAGCACCTTCTCCACGAAGCCGGGATAGACGTCGACGGCGTCCACTGACCCAGGTGTGCCGGTGTCGGCTGCCCCGGCCGAGAGGGCGAGGGCGCGGTCACGCACGTCGAGGAGCCCCGAGTCGCCCCCGACGGGGAGCGCGCCCCGGCGGACGATCTTCAGGCCCGTGTACTCCTTCGGGTTGTGCGAGGCCGTGACGGCGATGCCGCCGTCGACCCCGAGCTCGCCGACGGCGAAGTAGACCATCTCGGTGCCCACGAGCCCGATGTCGTGGACGTCGACGCCCGCGTCCGCGACACCGCGGATCGCCGCGCCCGCCATCGCGGGCGACGAGACGCGCATGTCGTGGCCGACGACGATCGCGCGCGGCTCGAACTGCTCGGCGTAGGCGCGGCCGATCGCGTAGGCGCCCTCCTCGTCGAGCTCGGAGGGGTAGATGCCCCGGACGTCGTACGCCTTGAAGACCTTGGGGTCTAGGGCCATGCGTCGGCGAGTTTACGCCGGGTGGCCTCGAGCGCCTCGGGCATGACCTTCACGTCGGCGAGCACGGGCATGAAGTTCGTGTCGCCGGCCCAGCGCGGCACGACGTGGAGGTGGACGTGGTCGACGACGCCGGCGCCGGCGATCCGCCCCAGGTTCCAGCCGAGGTTGAAGCCCTGGGCCCGCATCGTCTGCTCGATCGCGCCGAGGGACATCGAGGCGAGCCGGTGGATCTCGAGGGCCTCCTCGGCCTCGAGCGCCCCGAAGTCGCCCTCGTGACGGTACGGCGCCACCATCAGGTGGCCGGCCGCGTACGGGTACCTGTTCACGAGCACGAAGGCGCGCTCGCCGCGGTGGACGACGAGACCCTCCTCGTCGTCGAGCCCGGCGGCCCGGCAGAAGACGCATCCCTCCTGCTCGTCGGCGCCCTGGATGTACTCCAGGCGCCAGGGCGCCCAGAGCTGCTTCACAGCCAGCGCCGCCAGCGGAACAGCCCGAGCAGGCCGAGGCCGAGCACGACCATGATCCCGAGCAGCACCCAGAAGGCGCCGATCTCGCCCTCGCCGGGGACGCGGACGTTCATCCCGAAGACGCTCGCGATGAGCGTGAGCGGGAGGAGGATCACCGTGACGACGGTCAGCAGCTGGAGCCGGTACTGCTGCTTGTGCGAGATGAACGACTCGTTCGTCGACTCGAGCCCGTCGATGACCTCCTTGTAGTTGTCCAGGAGGTCCCAGATGCGCTCCGAGGCGTCGACGATGTCGTCGTAGTAGACCTCGAGGTACTCCGGAAGGAAGCGCTGCGTCGAGCGCTCGAGCAGGCGCAGGGTCGAACGCTCCGGCTTGATGATCTTCCGGTAGGCGATGATCTCCTGCTTCGCGTTCGAGATGTCGCGGACGACGTCCTCGGAGCGCTCCTCGAAGATCGCCGGCTCGATCGAGTCGAGCTTGGCGCCGATCTTGTCGAGGATCGGGAAGCAGTAGTCGAAGAGGTCGTCGAGGACGTGGTAGAGCAGGTAGCCGCTGCCCTTGGAGAAGATTTCCTCGCGGAGGGCCGCGTCGTCCTCGCACCGGCGGAAGAGGTACGTGACGGGGAGCAGCTCGACGTTCGGCAGCGTGATGACGAAATCGGGGCCGAGGAAGACGTCGAGCTCGGCCGCGTTCAGTCGGCGAACGGCCTTGTCGTAGACGGGGAAGTGGAGGACGACGAAGAGGTACTCGGGATACTCGTCGATCTTCGGACGCTGCCGCTTCGACAGCACGTCCTCGATGTCGAGCTCGTGGAACCCGAAGCGCTCGGCGAGGTGAGCGACCTCCAGGTCCGCCGGGCCGGTCAGCGTGAACCCAGGTCAGGCCCTCAGCGGAGAGCTCCGAGATGCGCGGCTCGGTCCGCTCGACGACGTCGCCCGCACCGCGGGCTCGTCCTCGCCGGAGGCGTGGGAGGGTCGGCCGTGCCATGGGTACTCAGTGGTTCGTCCAGCTGCATCTCGGAGTACGGGATTGTACCCGCAAACCCTTGCGGCGACGAGATTCCGGCCGGCTCTCGCCCCTAGAATCGCGCGATGAGCACGGAGACCGCCGCGGGGATGGTCCTGATCCTCGTCCCCGTCTGGTTCAACGTCTGGTTCTTCGCGCTCGCGCGCCGGTTCGAATATCCGGACATCCTGCGCAGACCGACCGCCGAGATCCTCGAGCGCTTCCGCTCGGGCGGCTCGTCTCTCATCCTCGTCTGGTGGGCGTTCATGCTCTCGGGGCTGGCGTTCGTCGTGGCCTCGACGCTCCTCGGCCTCGTCCTCGAGCCCGATGCGCCCACGCTGTCGGCGCTCGCGATCGTGACCGGCGCCCTGGCCGGCCTCGTGCAGGTGCTCGGCCTCCTGCGATGGGTGTACCTCGTGCCGCTCCTGGCACGACTGCATGCCGACCCGGACGCGAGCGATGCGGGCCGCGAGGCGGCCAGGGTCACGTTCGCCGCTTTCCATCACTACCTCGGCGTCGGCGTCGGCGAGCATCTCGGCTATCTCCTCAGCGGCGCGTGGACGATCCTCATCGGGGCCGCCGTCGTCACGGGCGACGCCGTTCCCGCCTGGCTCGGTTGGGTGGCCCTGCCGATCGGCGCGCTTCTCGTGCTCGCGTCCGGCGAGTTCCTCGGCCCGAACGAGGGACGCGGCTGGGCTCTGGCGGACGCGACCGTGCCGTACGTCTACGTCGCGTGGTCCCTGTGGCTGATCGTCGTCGGGATCGCGCTGCTCGTCTAGCGCGGCCGACGCGGAGTGCGCCTGGTAGGAATCGAACCTACGACCTCGCGCTCCGGAGGCGCGCGCTCTATCCCCTGAGCTACAGGCGCGGAGAGGCTTAGTCTACCGGGCGTGAGGATCACCCACCGCCGCGCCACGCTCCGCCTCGCGGAGCCCTTCCGGATCTCCCGCGAGACGAGCGTCGAGGAGGAGGTTCTCTGGATCGAGGTCGCCCACGAGGGCGTCTCGGGCTTCGGCGAGGCCCAGCCCCAGGAGCACTACGGCGAGAGCATCGAGGGCGCGGAGGCCTTCCTCGACGACGCGGGGGCCCTGCTCGGCGCGGACCCGTTCGCGCTCGAGGCGATCGACCGGCGTCTGGCCGAGCTTCACGGGAGACCAGGCAGCGAAGGCCGGCCTCGACGCGGCTCTCCACGACCTGTGCGGGAAGCTCGTGGGCCAGCCGGCCTGGCGGCTGCTCGGGCTCGACCCGACGGGCCCGCCGACCTCGTGGACGATCTGGCTCGGCGATCCGGACGACATGGCCCGCCGGGCCGAGTCGGTCGTGCCGGCGGCTTCCGACGCCTCAAGCTCAAGCTCGGGGGCCGCGACGGGCTCGACGTCGACCGTGTTCGCGCCGTGCGGGCGGTCACCGACCTCCCCCTCCAGGTCGACGTCAACGAGTACTGGGGGCTCGACGAGGCCCTCGGGGCGGTGGGAGAGCTGGCCGCCCTCGGCGTCCAGTACGTCGAGCAGCCGCTGCCCGCCGGCGACCCGGGCGGGCCGCAGCTGCTGCGTGAATCGCCCCTCCCGATCTACGTCGACGAGGACGTCCACGCGCTTGCCGACGTCCGCGCCGCCGCCGAGCGGGCGCACGGGATCAACATCAAGCTGGCCAAGAGCGGCGGCATCCGTGAGGCGGTGCGGATCGTGCACGCCGCGCGGGCGCTCGGCCTCGGCGTCATGCTCGGCTGCATGATCGAGTCCGGGCTCGGGATCGCCGCCGCCGCGCAGATCGGGAGCCTGTGCGATCACCTCGACCTCGACGGCAACCTCCTCCTGGCGGAGGACCCTTGGCCCGGAGTCACGTTCGCCGAGGGCGTGCAGGTGCCGTCCGCTGCCCCTGGATTGGGAGTCCGTGAAGCGGTACCTGGCGCTCGCTGAGGGCTACTCGGCCGACGACCACTACGGGAAGACGACGTACGGCCTCATCCGGTACGGGGCCGACCCCGTCGTCGCCGTGCTCGACTCGACGAGGCCCGGGGAGACCGTGGAGGGAATTCCGGTCGTCGGCTCCGTCGCGGACGCTCTCCCCCTCGAGCCGACGACGGCGGTCGTCGGGGTCGCCGTCGCCGGCGGGCGCCTCCCGCCGGTGTGGCGCCAGATCCTCCGCGACGCCATCGAGGCCGGCCTCGACGTGGAGGCGGGCATGCACGAGTTCCTCGCGGACGATCCCGAGCTCGCCGGGCTCGCCTCGCAGCACGGTGTCGAGCTGCGCGACTACCGGCGACCGCCCGCCGACCTGAGCGTTCCCACGGGCGCCAACCTCGAGCACGGCGCCACCGTGGTCCTGACCGTCGGCTCAGACTGCGCGGTCGGGAAGAAGACCGTGGTGGTCGAGCTCGACCGCGCAGCCCGCGAGCGCGGCATCCGGTCGGTCTTCGTCCCCACCGGACAGACCGGGATCATGATCGCCGGCTGGGGGATCGCCGTCGACGCGGTCGTCTCCGACTTCCTGGCCGGAGCGGGGGAGCGGCTGGTCGTCGAGGGCGCGCAGCGAGGCGACCTGCTGTTCGTCGAGGGTCAAGGCTCGATCGTGCACCCGCAGTTCTCCGGCGTGACGCTGGGCCTCTACCACGGGACGATGCCGCACCTCCTCGTCCTCTGCCATCGCGCCGGAGACGTCGAGATCGAGGGCAGCCCCGGGCACCCGATCCCGCCTCTTCCCGAGCTCATCGAGCTCTACGAGCAGCTGGCGCTCCCGGCACGGCCCGCCCGCGTCGCGGCGATCGCCCTCAACACCGGCCGGCTCACCGAGACCGAGGCCCGCGAGGCGGTGGACGCCGTCGCCCGCGAGACGGGACTGCCGACCGACGACCCTGTCCGTTTCGGCCCGGATCCCCTGCTGGACGCCGTGTTGAGCCGCCTGCCGTCGGGTATAACGCGTCCATGATCGACGTCCGGGTCGCCCGTCTCGCGCACCTCCTCATCGACTACTCGCTCGAGCTCCGCGAGGGTCAGATCGTCCGGATAGACGGCCTGGACGTGGCGTCGCCGCTCGCGCTGTCGCCTCTACCGGGAAGCGCTCGCCGCCGGTGCACACCCGTACACGAACATCGGCATCCCCGGGCTCGTCGAGACGTTGCTCGAGGAGGCGTCGGAGGAGCAGCTGCTCTACGTCTCGCCGCTCCAGCGCGAGGAGATCGAGCGCATCGACGCCCTCGTCACGATCTGGTCCGAGGTGAACACGCGCTCGCTCTCGCGGGTCGACCCGGGGCGACAGGCGGCCTACATCGGAGCGCAGCGCACGCTCTCGAATCGCCGCTGGGAACGGATCTCGAAGGGCGAGCTGGCCTGGTGCGGCACGCTCTTCCCGACGAACGCCCACGCGCAGGACGCCGAGATGTCGCTCTCGGACTACGAGGACTTCGTGTTCGCCGCGTGCCACGTGCACGAGGAGGATCCGGCGGCCCACTGGCGCGCCGTGTCCGCCGACCTCGGGGCGCGTGCGGCGGCACTCTCCGCGACGCGCGAGCTGAGGATCCAGGGCCCCGACACCGACCTCCGGGTGGAGGTCGCGGGGCGCTCGTGGCTCGCCGCGGACGGCCGTTACAACATGCCCGACGGCGAGATCTTCACGAGCCCGGTCGAGACGGGGACGGAAGGGGAGATCCGCTACACGTTCCCCGCCGTGTACCACGGCCGCGAGGTGGAGGACATCCGCCTGCGCTTCGAGGAGGGGCGCGTCGTCGCAGCCGAGGCGGCGGGCGGGGACGCGTACCTCCAGACGCTGCTCGACATGGACGCGGGCGCCCGCGTCCTCGGCGAGGTCGCGTTCGGGCTCAACTACGAGATCGACCGCTTCACCCGCAACATCCTCTTCGACGAGAAGATCGGCGGGACGATGCACCTCGCGCTGGGCTCCGGCTTCCCCCAGACCGGAGGCCAGAACACGTCGGGCCTCCACTGGGACATGATCTGCGACCTCCGGCGCGACAGCGAGGTGTACGCCGACGGGGAGCTGATCTGGAAGGACGGCCGGTTCCTGGCCGAGCCCGCCCTCGAGGTCGTCGAGAGCCGCGTCGGTGGCTGATCCGCGGGTCGAGCGACTGGCCAACGTCCTCGTCGAGTACTCGACGGCGGTCACTCCCGGCGACGTCGTCCTGATCGACTCGGCGCTCGACGCCGCGCCGCTCATCCGCGCGCTCTATCGACGGGTCCTCGACGCCGGCGGCCACCCGCACATCCGCACGGATCCCATCGACGGCGAGACGGAAGCGCTGCTCGCCCGCGGGACCGACCACCAGCTCGACTGGATGAATCCTTCTCGCCTGTCCGAGATCGAGACGATCGACGTCCGGATCGCGGCCGAAGCCGACTCGAACACGCGGAGCCTGAGCGGGATCGACCCCGGCCGTCAGGCCCGGCACGCGCGCGCCCGCGAGCCGCTGCGGTCCCGGTTCTTCGATCGCGCGGCGACGGGGGAGCTTCGGTGGGTCGTGACCCGCTACCCGACCGAGGCCGCCGCGCAGGACGCGAGCATGTCGCTTGGCGACTACGAGAACTTCGTCTACCAGGCGGGATTCCTCGACCGCGACGACCCGGTGGCCGAGTGGACGGCCCGGGGCGAGACGTACGCACGCCTGGCCGACTGGCTGGGTGGGAAGCGCGAGCTCCGCGTCGTCGGCGAGGGCACGGATCTCCTTCTGGGCGTCGAGGGCCGGACCTGGGTTCCCAGCGACGGGCGCGGCAACTTCCCGGACGGCGAGGTCTTCACCGGGCCCGTGGAGACGCAGGTGTCCGGGACGATCCGCTTCACGTACCCCAGCACCCGCTACGGGAGGCGCGTGAGCGGCCTGGAGCTCGAATTCCGCGACGGCGTCGTGACGTGCGCCCGCGCCGACGAGGGCCAGGACTACCTCGACGAGATGCTCGAGCTCGACGACGGTGCCCGCCATGTGGGCGAGTTCGCGTTCGGGCTCAACGAGGCCGTGACCGAGTTCACCGGCCAGACGCTCTTCGACGAGAAGATCGGGGGGACGGTCCACCTCGCGCTCGGAGCGTCGTACCCCGAGACGGGAGGGACCGTGCAGTCCGCCCTGCACTGGGATCTCGTCTGCGACCTTCGCTCCGGCAGCGAGGTCTACGCCGACGGAGAGCTCGTCTACCGCGACGGGCGCTTCCTCGACGGCGCCGCCTGAGCGCGTCCGGGTCTGGTATCCGTCCGGCGGCTGGGCTACCATGCGAACGTATGTTCGCTCTACGCTGGTTGATCCTCGCGGCCGCCGTCCTTTGCGCCGCAGTCCTCGCCGCCCCCGGCCCGTCGAACGGAGCCGCGCAGGAGGAGCGTTACGTCGTGCACGCAGGCGACACGCTCTGGGCGCTCGCCGCGGACCGGTACGCCGGAGATCCGCGGAAGGGCGTCTGGGAGATCCGCACGCGGAACGGCCTCGACGGCGGCGTCCTCGAGGCCGGAACGGTGCTCTACTTGCCCGCGCGGGCGGGTGGTGCCTAGCGGGAGCTTCAGCCCGCGGCGCGGACGTCGTCGGCCGGCCCGAGAAGGTGGATGTCGCCCGGCCGCTTCCGGACAACCGAGAAGAACGCGTCGACCACCTCGGGCACGAACTGCGTGCCGCGACCCTCGCGGATCTCGGCGAACGCCTCCTCGACGTCGAGAGCGCGAGCATCGTCGGGCGAGCCACAGCCAGAGAGGTAGCGGATCGTGCGAAGGAGTACTTGAGCGGTCCGGGCCGTAGACTTCGCCCGTGGACCTCGACCTCGTCTTCCTCGGCACCTCGGGGTCGGTGCCGACGGCGCGCCGCGGCCTCGCCGGGACGCTGCTCCGGCGTGGGGGAGAGCGGATCCTCGTCGACTGCGGCGAGGGGACGCAGCGGCAGCTGCTGCGCTCGTCGGTCGGCCTGATCGAGCTCCCGGAGATCTTCCTCACGCACTACCACGCCGACCACTACCTCGGGCTGCCCGGGATGCTGAAGACGTTCGCCCTGCGAGGCCGCGAGACTGCCGCTCACCGTCTACGGCCCACCGGGCCTCCGCGATCTGTTCGGGGCGCTGCGGCGCATCTTCGGGAAGCTGACCTACAAGCTCGAGCTCGTCGAGCTGCGGGACGGCGACGTCGTCGATCGCGGCGACTACCGCATCGTCGTGTTCCGGGTCGACCACGGCGTCACCGCGAACGGGTACGCGTTCGTCGAGGACCCGCGGCCGGGCCGCTTCGACGTGGGCGCCGCCGCCGGCCTCGGCGTCCCCGAGGGGCCGCTCTACGGCCGCCTGCAGGCGGGAGAGCCCGTCGACGTCCCGCGGAGTCGGCGAGAGTCCGACCGGAGCAGGTCCTCGGACCGCCGCGACCGGGCCGGAGCGTCGTCATCTCCGGCGACACCGCTCCGGCGGCGACGGTGCTCGAAGTCGCCACGGGCGCCGACCTGCTCGTCCACGAGGCGACGTTCGCCGAGGAGGAGCGGGAGCGCGCGGACGAGACGGCCCACTCGACGTCGGCCGGCGCCGCGCGCCTGGCGAAGGCCGCAGAGCGTGCGGATGCTCGCCCTGACGCACCTCTCGAATCGCTACTTCGGCCCTGAGATCGCGCGCGAGGCGAGGGAGGTCTTCCCCGAGACGGTCGTTCCCAGGGACTTCGATATCATCGACGTCCGCTTTCCGGAGCGAGGCGGGCCGCGTCTCTGAAGGCCGGAGCGCGGGCAGACGCGGGAGGAGACCGAGCCGCATGGCGGGCATGGTTCAGGTGAAGGTGGCGGGCGACCTCGCGGAGGCGGAGGAGATCCAGACGATCCTGCACTCGGCGGGGATCCCGTCGGAGCTTCACCCGGCGGTCGAGCAGCATCCCGCGGCCCTCGATGACGCGCCGCAGCGGGTCCTCGTCCCCGAGGACTCGCTCGAGGCAGCGCAGCACGCCATCGAGGCGATGACGGACCCCGACGAGCTCATTGGCGGGCGCTGAGGCGCCCGACTTCGGGCCGCTCGCCGAGACCTACGACCGGCTCCGACCGGTCGACGACAACTGGTGGGAGGTCGTCGACGTCCTCGTCGCCGAGGGCGACCTGCCGGGGCCGGCGCGTCCTCGACGTCGGCTGCGGGACGGGCGTCCTCGCGGACGCGCTCGCCAAGACGCGGCGCTCGGGTGTGGGGGGTCGACGCATCGCCCGAGATGCTTGCCCGGGCACGCGCCCACGCGGGGAAGCGGGTCGGCTTCAAGCTCGGACGCGCCGAGGCGCTTCCCTTCAAGGACGGCATGGTTCGAGCGAGCGGTCCTGCGCCTCGTCGTGCACCTCGTCGACCTCGCCGCCGGCCCTCGCGGAGCTCGCGCGGGTCCTCCGCCCGGGCGGGCGGGCCGTCATCGCCACCTTCGCGCCCGAGCACTTCGAGTGGTTCTGGCTCACGCACGTCTTCCCCGACGGTCGCAGAGATCGACCGGAAGCGCTTCCCGCCGCCGGAGCCGCTCGCCGCCGAGCTCGTCGCCGCCGGCTTCACCGCCGTGAGGACGAGACGCCTACGCAGCGAGACCCGCCTCGCCCGCGAGGAGGCGCTGGAGCGCGCTCCGCGGCCGCTACATCTCGACGCTCCGGCTCCTCGACGGCGAGACGTTCGCGGCCGGGCTCGCCCGGGCGGAGCGCGAGCTCCCGGACGAGATCGAGTCGCAGCTCGAGTGGGCGATCGTCACCGCCGATCTTCCCGAGGCCCGCGCGGAGCCGCTGGACGCCGTCCGCCCGGAGAGCTAGCCTTCCCGCCGCACCTTTAACTCGGTCCCGTGAGGCCGGAAAGGAGTGGATCGTGGCTGCGCCCGCCCAGGCGGACAGGCTGTTGCTGGACGGAGAAGCGCTTCGGCGCACGATCGCCCGCATCGCGCACGAGATCGTCGAGCGCAACCCCGACCTCGAGCGCACGGCCCTCGTCGGGATCCACACGCGCGGCGTCCCGGTCGCGCAGCGGATCCGCCGTCTGATCGAGGAGTTCACCGGCCGCGAGATCGCGCTCGGCACGCTCGACATCACGTTCCACCGCGACGACGTCCACGTGCGCGGAGGCGACGCGCCGCTCCATCCCCAGCCCGTCGTCCGGGCGACGCGCCTCGACTTCCCCCTCGAGGGGATGACCTGCGTGCTCTGCGACGACGTCCTCTACACCGGCCGCACGATCCGCGCGGCCATCGACGCTCTCTTCGACTACGGACGCCCGGCGCGCGTCCAGCTCGCCGTGCTCGTCGACCGCGGCCACCGCGAGCTCCCCATCCGCCCCGACTACGTCGGCAAGAACCTGCCGACCGCTCCGGACGAGCGGGTGCAGGTGCAGCTTCTCGAAGTCGACGAGGTCGACCGTGTCCTACTCGTCCCAGTCCCCGGAAAGTGAGGAAGCCCATGGCAGACGTCCGACCCCTGCTCCGGAGCGAGCTGCTGCCGCCGAAGACCCCGGCCCGTCGTCATCTGATCTCGATCGCAGACCTGGAGCGCGAGGACGTCGAGCGGCTCCTCGCCCTCTCGCGCACCTTCGCGCGCTCGCTCGACCGCGACGTGAAGAAGCTGCCGACGCTCCGCGGCCGCACGGTCGTCAACCTCTTCTTCGAGTCGTCGACGCGGACGTCCTCGAGCTTCGAGCTCGCCGCCAAGCGGCTGTCGGCGGACGTGATGTCGATCAAGTCGTCGGGCTCGGCGGTCGACAAGGGCGAGTCGCTCAAGGACACGCTCCTGACGATCGGCGCCTACGACCCCGACGTGATCGTCATCAGGCACGCGCAGATCGGGGCGCCGCACCTCGCCGCCCGCTTCACCGAGGCGCACGTCGTCAACGCGGGCGACGGCAAGCACCAGCACCCGACCCAGGCGCTCCTCGACCTCTACACGCTGGACGAGGAGCTGGGCGGGATCGAGGGCCTCCACGTGGCCATCGTGGGCGACGTGCTCCACTCGCGCGTGGCGCGCTCCAACGTCCAGGCGCTCGTCCTCATGGGCGCGAGGGTCACGCTCGTCGGCCCGCCGCCGCTGATCCCGCGCGGGATCGAGGCGATGGGCTGCGAGGTCTCGTACGACATCGCGGACATCAAGGAGGCCGACGTCGTCTACGTCCTCCGGATGCAGCGGGAGCGCATGCTGGAGGGCGCGAACTACGTGCCCAGCCTGCGCGAGTACAGCGCGCGCTGGGGCGTGACGCCGGCGCGCCTGCGGCCGGGCCAGAAGGTCATGCATCCCGGCCCGATGAACCGGGGCGTCGAGATCGACGCGGCCGTCGCCGACGCCGCCGAGTCGCTCGTCGAGCGGCAGGTGCGAAGCGGCCTCGTCGTGCGCATGGCCGTCCTCTACGACCTCCTCACCCAGGGCCCGGTCGAGGTCAAGGTCGCCGAGATCGAGGAGGTGGCGTGATGCTCTACGCGCGGAACGGCCGGAAGGACTCGCTCACCTTCGAGGCGGTGCGGGTGGTCGACCCGACGCAGGGGATCGACGAGACCCTGACCGTCACCGTCGAGCAGGGGGTGATCGCCCGCGTCGAGCCCGCGTCGGGAGGCAACGGCAAGGTGCTCGCGCCGGCGTTCGTCGACCCGCACGTCCACCTCCGCACGCCCGGCCGCGAGGACGAGGAGGACCTCGGCTCCGGCGCTCGCGCCGCCGCGGCGGGCGGGTACTGCGCGATCCTCGCCATGCCCAACACCGACCCGGTCGTCGACTCGGCGGCCGTGCTCGGGGCGCTCGCCGAGCGCGCGCAGGCGGAGGCGGACGTGCCGATCGGCTTCCTCGCGGCGATCACCAAGGGCCAGGAGGGCGCGGAGCTGACCGAGATGGTCGAGCTCGCCGAGCGCGGAGCCGCCGGGTTCACGGACGACGGGCGCCCCGTCGTCGCGCCGGGCCTGATCCGCCGCGCGCTCCAGTACAGCGCCGCGGCGGGGGTCCCGGTCGCCGTCCACTGCGAGGAGCCGACGCTCTCGCGCGGCGGCCACGTCCACGAGGGGCGCGTCTCCGCCGAGATCGGGTTCGGCGGCTACCCCTCCGTGGCCGAGAGCGTCATGGTCGGCCGCGACCTGTCGCTCGCGGCCTACGAGGAGCGGCCGCTGCACCTCCTGCACCTCTCGGCCAGGGAGTCGGTCGACGCAGGTGCGCCGGGCCCGCGACGCGGGCGTCCGCGCGAGCGCCGAGGCGACCCCGCATCACCTCTGCCTCACCGACGAGGCCGTCCGGAGCCTCGATCCCAACGTGAAGATGAACCCGCCGCTGCGGGCGGAGGAGGACCGCGCCGCGCTCGTGGCGGCGGTTCGGGACGGCACGATCGAGGCGATCGCCACCGATCACGCGCCCCATGCCCGGCACGAGAAGGAAGTCCCGTTCGAGGAGGCGCCCTTCGGGGTGACCGGGCTCGAGACGGCCTTCCCGGCGCTGTACACGCAGCTCGTCGAGCCCGGCGTGATCCCGCTGGCCACGATCCTCGAGCGCATGAGCGCGGGGCCGGCCCGCATCTACGGGATCGAGCCGCCGACGATCGCGGTCGGAGCCCCGGCGAACCTCGTGCTCCTCGACCTCGACGCGGTCTGGCACGTGGACGAGGGCTCGTTCCGCTCCCGCTCGACGAACTCCTGGCTCATCGGCTCCAAGCTGCACGGGAAGGTCGTGCAGACGGTCGCGGCCGGCAAGCTGGTGTTCGCCGCATGAGCGGCTTCCTCGTCCTCGAGGACGGGACGGTCTTCCGGGGCCGGTCGGTCGGGGCGCTCGGCGTCGCCCACGGTGAGGCGGTCTTCACGACCGCCATGACCGGGTACCAGGAGGTCGTCACCGACCCGAGCTTCGCCGAGCAGCTCGTCGCGTTCACCGCCCCGATGGTCGGGAACTACGGGGTCTCCCCGGGGCGCTCCGAGTCCCGAGACGTCCACGCCCGCGCCGTCGTCATGCGGCGGGCGACCGGGGAGGAGTGGCCACGCTGGCTCGCAGGGCCGCGGGGTCGTCGCACTCGACGAGATCGACACCCGCGCGCTCGTCCTCCGCCTCCGCGAGCACGGCGCGATGCGGGCTGCCGCCGTCGCCGGGCGCCGCCTCCGTCGAGGAGGTGCTCGCCGCCGTGCGCGACCAGGCCTCCATGGAGGGTCGCGCCCTCGTCGCGGGCGTGTCGGCAGGCGAGCCCTACACGGTCGGCCGCGGCGGTACGCCGATCGCCGTCCTCGACTACGGCTGCAAGAGCTCCATCCTCGCGCGGCTGGAGCGTGCCGGGGCGGAGGCGACCGTGTGGCCGCACTCGGCGGACGCCGACACCATCCTCGGGACGCAGCCGGCCGGGGTGCTTCTCTCGAACGGGCCCGGCGACCCGGCGGCGCTCCCCGGCGAGGTGGCGATCGTCCGCGACCTCCTCGGGCGCGTCCCGATCCTCGGGATCTGCCTGGGGCACCAGCTCCTCGCGCTCGCGGCGGGCTACGAGACGTTCAAGCTCCCGTTCGGCCACCGGGGCGCGAACCACCCGGTGCTGGAGCTCTCCTCGAGCCGCGTGCTCGTCACCAGCCAGAACCACGGGTTCGCCGTGCGCGGCGACGGGCCCGAGGTGACCCACGTCTCGCTCTACGACGGGACCGTCGAGGGGATCGCGCTCGCCGACGAGCGCGCCCGCTCGCTCCAGTTCCATCCCGAGGCGGGCCCAGGGCCGCACGATGCCTGGCCCGAGATCGAAGCCTGGGTCGAGGAGCTCCGGTATGCCGCGGCGGCCTGATCTCGACACGATCTGCCTGATCGGCTCGGGGCCGATCGTGATCGGCCAGGCCTGCGAGTTCGACTACGCGGGGAGCCAGGCGCTGAAGGTGCTGCGCGCAGAGGGGTACCGCACCGTCGTCGTCAACTCGAACCCGGCGACGATCATGACCGACCCCGGCTTCGCCGACCGGACGTACCTCGAGCCGCTCGACCTCGAGGGTGTGGCGGGCGTGCTCGAGCGCGAGCGGCCGAGCGCGCTCCTGCCGACGCTGGGCGGCCAGACCGCGCTGAACATCGCGCGTCGCCTCGCCGAGGAGGGGATGCTCGACGAGCTCGGGATCGAGCTCGTCGGCGCGAGCTTCGACGCGATCTGCCGCGCCGAGGACCGCGGCCTCTTCCGCGAGACGATGGGCGCGGTCGGCCTGCGGGTGCCCGAATCGGTCGTGGTCACCTCTCCGGACGAGCTGCCCGAGGCGCTCTCGTTCCCGCTCATCCTGCGCCCGGCGTTCACGCTCGGCGGCCACGGCGGTGGCATCGCCTCCTCGGAGGACGAGCTCCACCGGCTCCTCGACCGCGGGCTCCACGAGAGCCCCGTGCACCAGGTGCTCGTCGAGGAGTCGCTGATCGGCTGGGACGAGTTCGAGCTCGAGGTCATGCGCGACGCCCGCGACAACGTCGTCGTCGTGTGCTCGATCGAGAACCTCGACCCGATGGGCGTGCACACGGGAGACTCGGTCACGGTCGCGCCGCAGATGACGCTGTCCGACGAGGCGTTCCAGGAGCTCCGCGACGCGGCGGCGCTGGTCATCCGCGCCGTCGGCGTCGAGACCGGCGGCTCGAACATCCAGTTCGCCCGCGAGCGCGAGACCGGCGAGCTCCGCGTCATCGAGATGAACCCGCGCGTGTCGCGCTCGTCGGCCCTCGCGAGCAAGGCGACCGGCTATCCGATCGCGAAGGTCGCCGCACGGCTCGCGGTCGGGTACACGCTGGACGAGATCCCGAACGACCTGACCGGGACGACTCCGGCGAGCTTCGAGCCGACGCTCGACTACGTGGTCGTGAAGTTCCCGCGCTTCGCGTTCGAGAAGTTCCCGGGCGCCGACCAGGCGCTCGGCACGCAGATGAAGTCGGTGGGGGAGGCGATGGGGATCGGGCGCACGTTCTCGGAGGCGTTTCTCAAGGCGATGCGCTCGCGCGAGCTCGACGCCGGCGCCGCCACCCCGTGGGCCACGCTCGACGACCTCCCCGCCGGCCTCCACCCGTGGTTCCGCGCGGAGCTCGACCGCACGAAGTCGAGCTTGTGTTCCACGCGCACAATGTCGGACCTCGTCGCCGAGGACTGGCTGGAGCTGAAACGGGCCGGCTGGTCCGACTCCGACCTCGCCGCCGCGTGGAACACAAGCGAGCCCGGGGTTCGGCGGGCCCGGCGGTCGTGGGGCATCCGCCCCTGCTACCGCGTCGTCGACTCGTGCGCGGCGGAGGTCGAGGCCCGCTCGAACTACCTCTACTCGACCTGGGGAGAGGAGGACGAGTCGAGGCCGGACGGGGGGGCGCCCAGGGTCGTCATCCTCGGCTCCGGCCCGAACCGGATCGGCCAGGGGATCGAGTTCGACTACTGCTGCGTGCACGCCGCGAAGACGTTCAAGGCGCTCGGCTTCGAGACCGTGATGGTCAACTGCAACCCGGAGACCGTCTCGACGGACTACGACACGTCCGATCGGCTCTACTTCGAGCCCCTCCGCGCGGAGGAGGTCCTCGAGATCTGCGACCGCGAGCAACCGGCGGGCGTGATCATCCAGTTCGGCGGGCAGACCCCGCTCCGGCTGGCGCGCGCGCTCGAGGACGCCGGCCACCGCATCCTGGGCACGCCGTACGAGGCCGTCGATCTCGCCGAGGACCGCGAGCGCTTCGCCGGCCTCTGCGACCGCCTCGGTATCGCCGTGCCCGCCTGGGGCGTCGCCGACGACCCGAGCGGCGCCGTCGCCGTCGCCGAGGAGGTCGGCTACCCGGTCCTCGTGCGCCCGTCGTACGTGCTCGGCGGCCGGCGGATGCGTGTCTGCTACGGCCCCGAGGACGTGGCCGGCGCCGCCGAGGGTGCGGGCCGCGTCCTCGTCGACCGCTTCCTCGAGGGTGCCGTCGAGCTCGACGTGGACGCCCTCTGCGACGGCCGGGACACGTGGGTCGCCGCCCTGATGGAGCATGTCGAGGAGGCGGGCGTGCACTCGGGAGACTCGTCCTGCGCCCTCCCGCCAGTCGGCCTCTCCGCGAACGTCCTCGCCGAGTGCGAGGACGTCGTCCGCCGGCTCGCTCCCGCGCTCGGCGTGGTCGGGCTGATCAACGTCCAGCTGGCGCTCCACGACGCGCAGCTCTTCGTCCTCGAGGCGAACCCGCGCGCCTCGCGCACCGTTCCGTTCGTCTCCAAGGCGCTCGGCGTCAACCTCGTCGAGGGCGCCTGCCGCCTCGTCGCGGGCGCGTCGCTGTCCGAGCTGGACACGTCCAAGGGGCAGACCCCGGGCCATGTCTCCGTGAAGGCGTCCGTCTTCCCCTTCGCGCGCTTCCCCGGCGCCGACGCGGTGCTCGGCCCCGAGATGCGCTCGACCGGGGAAGTGATGGCGAGCGCGGCGGACTTCCCCACCGCCTTCGCGCGCGCCGAGCGCGCCGCCGGCCGGCCCCTGCCGGACGCCGGCACGGTCTTCCTCTCCGTCCGCGACGCGGACAAGCCCGGCGCAGTCGGCCTGGGCCGCCGACTCGCCGCCCTCGGCTTCGCGCTGTGCGCCACGGGCGGGACGGCGGCCGCGCTTGCCGGAGCCGGGCTCGCCGTCAAGCACGTGCGCAAGGTGACCGAGCCTGGGGAGGGGCCGACCGTCGTCGACCTGATCAGGCGCCACCGCGTCGAGCTCGTCGTCAACACGCCGGATGGACGCGGCGCCCGCTCGGACGGCTACCTCATCCGCGAGGCGGCGCTGCTCGCCCGCGTTCCGTGCGTCACCACCATGGCCGGCGCGGCCGCCGCGGTCGAGGCGATCGCGCGGGCGAGCTCGGGCGAGACCCTCTCCCTCCAGGAACGTGTCGCCCGCTCGGCTTAGGGTCGTCGGGGCCGAGCCGATCGGCCCGTACACGCTCCTGCGCCTCGCGCGCGGGCAGCTCGAGCCGGGCATCCCCGGGCAGTTCTTCATGCTGCGCGCGCCGGGGCAGCTGCTGCCGCGGCCGATGAGCCTCTGCCTCGCGCCCGGAGGGGAGCTCGGGTTCCTCGTCGACCCGATCGGCCCCGGGACGCGAGCGCTCGTCGCGCTCGGGCCAGGAGAGTCCGTCGATGTCCTCGGGCCGCTGGGGAACGGGTTCCGGCTCGACGTCGAGCGCCCGCTTCTCGTCGGGGGCGGGATCGGCCTCGCGCCCTTGCCGTACCTCTCGGAGCGCCTCGGCGCCCCTCCGGCGATCCTCGGCTTCCGCACGGAGCTCCACTCCCAGGCAGCCGCTCTCCTTCCCGACGCCGAGGTCGTGGTCGAGCCCACCCTCGTGACCGACGCCCTCGAGCCTGGCTTCGACGTGCTCGCCTGCGGCCCCGAGCCGATGCTCGAAGCAATCGGGCGGCTGGCGCCGGGCGCCCAGCTCGCGTGGGAGGCCCCGATGGCCTGCGGCTACGGAGCGTGCTACGGCTGCGTCGTCGAGATCGAGGGGCGCCTCGCCCGCCTCTGCGTCGAGGGCCCCGTCCTCTCCGGCCATGTCGGGAGCCGGACCCCGGCCGTGGCCCCCGGAGCGGCGGCAGCGTGATCCTCAACGCCTCCGGCTGCCTGGACGCCCTCACCGCGCCGGAGGTGGCGCGGGAGCTCGACGCGGTCGTGACGAAGACGGTGACGCCGCTCCCCCGCGGGGGCAACGCGCCCGTCCGGATCGCCGAGGCCGACACCGGCATGCTGAACTCGATCGGGCTCGCGAATCCTGGGATCGACGGGTTCATCGCCGACGTCCTCCCGCGCCTCCTCGAGCTCGGCCCGCCGGTGTGGGTCTCCGTCGGCGGCTTCGCGCCAGACGAGTACGCGCAGCTCTGCGCGCGCCTCGACGAGACGGCCGCCGCCGCGATCGAGCTGAACCTCTCCTGCCCGAACGTCGCAGCGCCCGAGGGGGAGGCGGCCGAGATCGTCGCCGCCGCCCGTGCCGCGACCGGGAAGCTGCTCTACGCGAAGCTCTCGCCCGCGCTCCCCGACGTCGCGGCCGTCGCGCTCCGGGCGGCCGAGGCCGGGGCGGACGGCCTCTCGCTCGTCAACACGATCCGCGGGCTCGCGCTCGATCCGGCAGCCCTCAACCCGCGGCTCAGCACCGCGACCGGCGGCCTCTCAGGGCCCGCCCTTCGCCCGATCGCCCTCGCCGCCGTGCACGCCTGCTACCGGGAGACCGGGCTCCCGATCGTGGGCATGGGAGGCGTCGAGACCGGTCGCCACGCGCTCGAGCTCATCGCCGTGGGAGCCTCCGCGGTCGCCCTCGGGACGGTGCTCTTCGCCGACCCCGGCGCACCGGCTCGGGTCCGCCGGGAGCTCGACGCGGAGGCCGGGCGCTGTGGCTTCGGCCATCCCTCGTCGGCGCGCGGCGTCGCGCACGAGCCGGCCGGGACGGACGTCGCCGACGCCGTTGGCTCTCCTGACAACTCAGCCCGCGAGAGGTCTGTACAGGTCCGCTTGAAGCTCTGAGGGGCGCTGTTAGAATGCCGCGCCATGCAGGGCACGAAGACGCAGGTCCAGGCGCCGCTGCGCTCATTGGATCAGCGAATGGACGCTCTCCGGCGGGCCAACGAGATCCGCGTCAAGCGAGCCAAGCTGAAGAAGGACCTCAAGTCGGGGTCGGTTCAGATCGAGATGATCCTGAGGAAGCCGCCCGAATACGTCGAGACGGCGAAGGTCTTCGACATCCTCATGGCCGTCCCCAAGTTCGGGCGGGTGAAGGCGGCCCGCTTCCTGAACCAGTGCCGGATCAGCCAGTCGAAGACCGTCGGCGGGCTCTCGGACCGGCAGCGGGCCGAGCTCGTCGCGCTCCTCCGCCGCTGACGTGCGGCCACGCCTCTTCGTCGTCACCGGGCCCTCCGGCGCCGGCAAGGGGACACTGATCCGGGCGCTCGTCGAGCGGAGGCCCGACCTCGCGGTGGCGGTGTCGGCGACGACCCGGGCACGGCGGCCCGGTGAGGAGCAGGGGAGGGACTACACCTTCCTGACGGACGAGGAGTTCGAGCGCCGCGTCGAGGCCGGCGACTTCCTCGAGCACGTGACGTACGTCTCCGGGCACCGCTACGGGACGCTCAGAGAGGAAGTCGAGCGGATCCTCGGCTCCGGCAGGAGCTGCATCCTCGAGCTCGAGACCCAGGGAGCCAAGGAGGTGCAGGCGAGCGCCCCCGACGCCGTGACGATCTTCGTGCAGGCTCCGAGCTTCGCCGAGCTCGAGCGCCGCCTGCGCGAGCGGGCGACCGAGAGCGCGGGGGAGATCGGCGAGCGGCTCGAGCTGGCGCGCCGCCAGGCCGAGGAGGCGGGCGACTTCGATTTCGTGGTCACGAACGACGACGTCGAGCGGGCCGTTTCCGAGCTCGAGGGGATCGTCGACCGGGCGCTGTCGGAGGCGAGCGCCGCGCGTAGGTAAGATTCTGGTCATGATGTATCCACGGATCGACGATCTGCTCGAGAGCGCAGGCGGCTCGCGGTACGGCCTCGTCATCGCCGCGGCCAAGCGCGCCCGTCAGATCAACAACTACCACCACCAGCTCGGCGAAGGCACGTTCGACGACTTCGCTCCGCCGCTCGTCGAGTCCCGCTCGAAGAACTACCTGACCATGGCCCTCGAGGAGATCGCCGAGGGCAAGATCACCATCTCCTACACGTAGCCTCGAAGCACGAGGCCCACGGTGGCTCGGGTTCTCCTCGGCGTGACCGGCGGCATCGCGGCCTACAAGGCCTGCGAGCTGCTGCGCCTGCTCGTCAAGGAGGGGCACGAGGTGACGCCGCTCCTCACGCGGGACGCAGAGCGCTTCGTGACCGCGCACACGTTCGAGGCGCTCGCCCGGAGGGAGGCCGCACGCGACCTCTATCCGCACCTCACCGCGGCCGACCTCCTCGTCGTCGCGCCGCTCTCGGCGAACACGCTCGCGAAGCTCGCGCACGGGCTCGCTGACAACGTGCTCACGCAGGCGGCACTGGCCGTGCGCTGCCCGGCGCTCGTCGCGCCTGCGATGAACGTCCGCATGTGGGAGCACCCGGCGACCCGGGCCAACGTCGCCCTGCTCCGTGAGCGGGGCGTCGAGCTGATCGGCCCGGAGGAAGGCGAGCTGGCCGAGGGCGAGCACGGCGTCGGGCGGATGAGCGAGCCGGAGGCAATCTTCGCCCGCTGCGTCGAGCTCCTCGGGGGAGCGGGACCGTTGCGCGGCAAGCGGGTCGTGGTGAGCGCGGGAGGGACGCGCGAGCCGCTCGACTCGGTGCGGTTCGTCGGCAACCGCTCGTCGGGGAAGATGGGCGTCGCCGTCGCCCGCGAGGCGCGGAGACGCGGCGCAGACGTCACCCTCGTCGCCGCGAACCTCGCCGCGCCGCCGCCGGAGGGCGTCGAGCTCGTCCAGGCGCCGACGGCCGCCGACCTCGCCCGCGAGGTGCTCGCCCGCGGCGAGGCGGACGTCGTCGTCATGGCGGCCGCGGTCTCCGACTACCGGCCCGCCGCGCCGGCCGAGGGCAAGCGCCCGAAGGACGGCGCCCACTGGATCGTCGAGCTCGAGCCGACCGACGACGTCCTCGCCGAGCTCGGGCGCCGCACGACCAACGGCCAGGTCCTCGTCGGCTTCGCGGCGGACGAGGGCGGGCGCGGGCTCGAGCGCGCGCGGGAGAAGCTCGCCAACAAGCGAGGGAACCTCTTCGTCTACAACGACGTATCTCGTTCCGACATCGGTTTCGAGTCGGACTTCAACGAGCTCGTGCTCCTCACGCCCGCGGGGGAGCGGGCCGTGAGCAGACGGAGCAAGGAGGAATGCGCTGTGGCTATCCTCGACGAGGTCGAGACCCTGCTGGGAGGGGATTAGATGGACGAGCAGGCCGTCGAAGCGAAGCAGCAGGGCGTCGAGGCGTCGCAAGCCGCCGCGCTCGCCGAACGGATCATCGAGAACCTCCGACGCGTGATCCACGCCCCGGACGAGACCCTGGAGTTCTCCGTTCTCTGCCTGCTCTCCGAGGGCCACCTCATCATCGAGGACTTCCCCGGCGTGGGGAAGACGACCCTCGCGAAGACGCTCGCCCGCTCGGTCGACTGCTCGTTCTCGCGCCTCCAGTTCACACCCGACCTGCTGCCCTCGGACGTGACGGGCGTGAACGTCTTCAACCAGCGGTCGAACGAGTTCGAGTTCCGGCCCGGGCCGGTGTTCGCGAACATCCTCCTCGTCGACGAGATCAACCGCGCGTCGCCGAAGACCCAGGCCGCCCTGCTCGAGTGCATGCAGGAGTGCCAGGTGACGATCGACGGCGTCTCGTACCAGCTTGCGCCACCGTTCATGGTCATGGCGACGCAGAACCCGATCGAGTACGAGGGCACGTACCCGCTCCCCGAGGCCGAGCTCGACCGCTTCACCATGCGCATCGCGATCGGCTACCCGCCGCTCGCCGACGAGGCGAAGATGCTCACCGAGAACGCCTCCGAGACGCCGCTCGACGCCCTCGAGCCCGTCGCCACCTCGCAAGAGGTCCTCGCCGCCATCGACGACGCACGCCGCATCTACGTCGAGGACAGCCTCAACCGCTACGTCGTCGCCGTCCTGCGGCACACGCGCTCGGACTCGCGGCTCTACCTGGGCGCGAGCCCCCGCGCCGGCCTGGCGCTGCTCCGCGTCGCGAAGGCGCGAGCGCTCGTCGCGGGACGCGACTTCGTCGAGCCCGACGACGTCAAGGTGGTCGCGCCGGTCGTCCTCGCCCACCGCCTGATCCTCGCTCCCGAGGCCCGCTCCAGCGGCCTGGACGCGGAAGATCTCGTGCGGGACGTCATCGAGCGGACGCCCGTCCCCGTCTGAGGGCCGGCGCGGTGCTGACCGACCGCGGCCGCTGGATTCTCGCCCTCGGAGGCGGGATCTACCTCGTCGCCTGGGCGTTCGGCTCCAGGATGCTCTACCCGGTCGCGCTCGGGCTCGTGCTCGCCGTCCTCGCGGCGGCCCTCTGGGTTCGCTACCTGCGGCGCCCGATGACGCTCAGACGCAATCTCGGCCGCGGCGACCGCCTCGCGGGTGACGACATCCCGGTGCAGGTCGAGCTCGATACCGACAGCCGGATCCCGTCGGGCGCGCTCGTCCTGCGGGAGCGCATCGCCCGCCTCGGCGAGCGGGAGACGCCGCTCGTCTACCGCCACGGCCGCCTGCGCGGACGCTATGTCCTGCGGAGCGTGCCTCGCGGTCGCTACCCGATCGAGGCCGCCCACGTCGTCATCGAGGACCCGTTCGCGCTCGAGCGCGTGGAGGTCGAGCTGCCCGCGAGCGCCTCGATCGTCGTCTACCCGCGCCTCGTCGACGTCGACCGCCTCTTCTCGGAGTCCGGCGCGCGGACGCCCGAGGGCCGCCGGCTCCTCCTGCGCCGCCCCTCCGGCTTCGACCTCCACAGCGTCCGCGAGTACGAGCAGGGCGAGTCCCTGCGGCGGGTCCACTGGGCGTCGACCGCCAAGCGCGGGCAGCTGATGGTGAAGGAGCTCGAGGACTCCCCGCGCGACGAGGCCGCCGTCCTCCTCGACGCCGACGCCGCCTCGGTCGTGGGCACGCCTCCCGAGTCGAGCTTCGAGCTCGCCGTCCGCGCCGCGGGGTCGATCGTGAAGTCGCACGCGAGCCGGGGAAGACGGGCCGCGCTGGTCGTGAACGGCGCCCGGACTATCTACCAGCGCGTCCATTCCTACGACGGCGACTGGCATCGCGCCCTCGAGATCCTCGCGGGCGTGGAGCCCGACGGCCATGCGCCGCTCGCGAACATGGTCGCGGACGAGGCGGGCCCGGCCGCCCGGGCGGTCCAGCTGACGGTCGTCACGTCGACGCTCACGCCGCGCCTCGCCGAGCGCCTGGCGCACCGGGCGCTCGCCAACCACGGGGTCAGCCTCGTCTACGTCGACGCAGCGAGCTTCGGATCGGGATCCGGCGAGCGCCTACCGGTCGACGCAGGCGCCCTGGTGCTGCGACTGCAACGGGCGGGCGTCCCCGTCGCCGTTCTCCGCCGCGGAGACGACCTCGCCGTCGTCCTCGGAGCGGGGGAGCTGAGGGCCGTTGGCTAGGCGGATCATCCTCGTCGCGATCGTGGCGCTCCTCGTCACGGTCTCCTGGCTCCGGCTCGAGGACCTCTCCGTCTCCGGGCGCGACTGGCTTCCCATGCTCCTGCTCGCGCTCCTGCCCATCGCCTCGGTCGGGCTCGGGCGCCGCTGGTACGTGACCGCCGTCGTGCTCGCCGGCGCCTCGCTCATCGCCCTGAGCCAGGCGGTATCGATCCCACTCTCCGAGGCCCGGCCACGCGACCCGCAGCGCGACTTCCTCGGTCCGGCGCTCGGCGGCGTGCGCCGCGGCTTCCTCGACTTCTACGACGCGCAGCTGCCCTTCGACCGCATCGACTACCCGATGATGCACGCGCTCGTCCTGCTCGCCATCTTCGGGTTCACCGCGCTCGTCGGCATGCTCGTCATGGCGCGGAGGCCGATCGGCGCGTCGCTCGCCCTCGTCGCCGCGATCGGCTGGCCGGCGACCCTCTTCCCGGCGGACTACCCGCTCCGGGCCGGCATCCTCGCGCTCGCGGGCGTCCTCGCCGTCCTCTTCCTCCTGCGCCGGGACGAGCCGCTGCGCGGGGTTCCCCAGGCGGTCGGCCTCGGGCTCGCGCTCGTGGTCCTCGCGGGCGTGGCCTCGAGCTCGTCCGCGGTGGCGAAGACCGCGTTCGTCCCCTGGCAGACGTGGGATCCGTACGACCGTCCGACGCCGCCGGTCTCCGTCGACTACGTGTGGAAGGCGAACTACAGCGGCATCACCTTCCCCGAGAAGCCGACGACGGTCCTCAAGGTGAAGGTCTCCGGATCGAAGCGGTCGCTCTACTGGCGGGCGACCACGCTCGACGACTACACCGGAGATGCCTGGGACGAGGACCTCCAGCTGGGGGACCCCGAGCCTCGGGAGCAGATCGACGCCGTCGGCAGGAACCCGCTCCTCCCGCAGGCGGCGGCCGACGAGGACAACTGGGTGCGCCAGGACTTCACGATCGGCGCGCTTCGGGACACCCATCTCCTGGGGTCGGCCCAGCCGGTCCGCTGGAGGCCCGGCACCGAGGCGCCCGTCGCCGACGACGCGGGTGACATCGTCGTCCTCCCGGACACGCTGAGGCGCGACCAGCGCTACACGGTCTGGAGTTACGTGCCGCGGCCGAACCCGAGCCAGCTCGAGGCCTTCCGGGGCACCTACGACGACCGCGTGGCCCGCTACCTGCAGGTCGTGTACGCGCCGGTGCCCGCCTGGGACGCGCCGAGCCGGGACACGCTCATGGCCGTCTTCTTCGGGGCCGAGCACGCCGACGAGTTCGAGGTCACCGCCCTCCGGCCGCTGTACGAGGAGGCCCGCCGGGTCACCAGCGCCGCCGACACCCCGTACGAGGCGGCGGTCCTCCTCGAGACCTGGTTCCGCCAGGCGGGCGGCTTCACGTACGACGAACAGCCGCCGGCGCCGTTCGGAGGCACGCCCCCTCTCGTCGACTTCGTGCTCTCGACGAAGCGGGGCTACTGCCAGCACTACGCCGGGGCGATGGGACTCATGCTCCGGCTCCTCGGCGTCCCGGCGCGCGTCGCCGTCGGGTTCACGAGCGGCACCTACGACGCCGACAAGAACGAGTGGACGGTCAAGGACACGAACGCGCACGCGTGGGTCGAGGTCTGGTTCCCGCGCTACGGCTGGATCCCGTTCGACCCGACCCCGGGCCGGGGCCAGCTCGGGGCCTCGTACTCTCCGTACGCGGGCGGCTTCAACTCGGGCGACGCGGCCGACATCGGCCTCGACGCGACGCTCGAGGGCATCTCCCCGGCCTTGGCGGAGCGGATCCGCTTCCAGGCCGGCCGGCCCGGGCTCGAGAGCGCGTCCGGCCTCGGCAACGGCGGCTCAGGCAGCGGCGCGGTCGCGACCGTCCGGGATCGCGGCCCCAGCCTGTTCATGCTCGTCCTGCTCGTCCTCGCAGGCGCCTACGCGGCGGTCCTGATCCTGAAGGCCGTGAGGCGGAGCCTGCGCTTCGCGACGCGCGACCCGCGCGCCCTCGCCTCGGCCTGCCGACGCGACGTCGTCGGCTACCTCGCCGACCAGGGCGTCGAGGTGCCTCCGAGCGCCACGCTCGAGGACATCGGCGACACGCTCGAGCGCTACTACGCGGTGAACGCGCAGCCCTTCGTCCACACCCTGACGCAGGCGCGCTTCGGCCCGCCGGCGGTGGCCTCCGCGGCGCTCGGCGCCGCCCGCCAGCAGCTCCGTGAGGTGCGGCGGGGCCTGCGCCAGAACCTGGGCTTCGGGAGCCGCCTCCGGGGCTCGGCCAGCCTCCGCTCGCTCGGCCTGTAGCGCCGCGTGGCGGACCGCCGCGCTTCCCGTATCGTTGGATGAGGACGATGAGCGAGACGTACGACCTCTACCAGCAGGGCCGCGACCACCTCGCGGCGGGCCAGGCGGCCCAGGCGACGGTCGCGCTCGAGAAGGCGAAGCGCCGCGAGCCGCGCAAGGCCTCGATCCGCGAGGCGCTCGGAATCGCCTACTACCGCATCCGGCGGTTCTCCGAGGCCGAGGCCGAGTTCCGCGAGATCCTCGAGCTCGCCCCCGTCGACCACTACGCCCACTTCGCCCTCGGCCGCTGCCTCGAGAAGCAGGGCAAGCCGGAAGAGGCCGTCGGCCACTACCGTCTGGCCAGCTTCTTCCGCCCGCAGAGCAGGGACTACCGGCGGGCCCTCGCCAAGCTCGAGAGCTAGGCCGCGCCGGGCCTGGGGGGCCCGCCGGCTGTCGGTTCCGGCCGCGCGATGAGCTTGTGTTCCACCGCACGAAGTCTCTCCCGTCCGCTCCCTGCGGCTGCGTGAGCGGACGGACACGTCCCTTCGCGGCGGCGGGCGTGGAACACAAGCGCTCGTCCGAGGCCGCCTCGTGTGAAGATCGCGTGTGTGCGTGCGGTCGTGCAGCGGGTGAGCGGAGCGCGTGTCCTCGTGGACGGTCGGGTCGTGGGCGAGGTCGGCGACGGGCTCTGCGTCCTTGTCGGGTTCGCCCGAGACGACGACGAGGCGATCGCCGAGCGCCTGGCCGGAAAGGTCGCGCGCCTGCGGATCTTCGAGAACGAGGAGGGACGGTTCGACCGCAGCGTCGTCGACGTCCACGGGGGCGCGCTCGTCGTCAGCCAGTTCACGCTCATCGCCGACACGGCGAAGGGCAACCGGCCGAGCTTCGCGGCAGCAGCCCCGCCCGAGCAGGCCGAGCGCCTCTACGAGGGCTTCTGCGAGGCGCTCCAGGGCCACGGGCTCGACGTGGCGAGAGGCCGGTTCGGCGCCCGGATGACCGTCGAGATCGCCAACGACGGCCCCGTGACGATCGTCCTCGACGCGTAGCGTGCGCCTTTCCTTCCCGAGCGCAGGGCTTGCGGGCGCCGAGCGGGTGTCTACGGTGGAGACATGGGCCTTTTGTGGTTCGGCGTTTGGTTCGGCCTCATCGCGTTTCTGGTCGGATTCCTGTTGACGGTTTTCTTCGGTGCCTCCGTGTCGGGAGCGTCCGTCGTCGCTGGAATCGGCGTCCTCGTAGTCGGGGTCGGCTGCATCGTCATCGTCGCGCTCTCTCCAACGGAGCCGGTGCACGAGTCCGTCCAGGCTTTCGGGCGCCATGTGAGCCCGTATCTTTGGCTCTTCGCCGGCCTCAACCTCCTCGGCTGGTGGACAGGCGTGGCGGCCGGATGGACCTTCCGCCGTACAGCGATGCGCTCGCGTGACGGCCATCAGGCAGGGCACCCAGGCCCATCGATCGAAGCGTGAGAGCAAGGGCCGCGATTCCGGCGAAGGCGGGCCCGTCGCTGCTATCCTGACGGCTGGACATTTCCCCAGGCACACGGAGAAATGGGCGCGCGGCGCCCATTTTTTGCGAGAAGGGTCGGATGCAGGTCTACGTCAAGGAACGACAGCTCCATCGCGAGGTCGCGGAGACGGTCGAGAGCCGTCTGCCGGACGTCGAGGTGCTCGCCGTCGAGCTCGGCGGGCCGGAGCGACTGACCGTCTACATCGACAGCCCCGGCGGGGTCGACCACGAGCTCTGCGCGCAGGTCACCGACGTCCTCCGCGACTACCTCGACCGCTATGCGCTCGACGTCTCGTCGCCCGGGCTCGAGCGCCCGCTGCGGACGCCCCGGCACTTCGCCGGCGTCGTCGGGCGGCGCGTGACGATCCGGACGGCCGAGGAGATCGACGGGCGCAAGCGGTTCCGCGGCGAGGTCGTGGCCGCATCAGAGGCCGACGTCACTCTGGCCACGGCCAACGGACGCGTGCGGATCCCGTACGAGGCGATCGCGCGGGGCAACCTCATCGACGAGAAGCAAGGGAAGGAAGCATGAGCCGCGAGATCCTCGAGGCGGTCAGGCAGATCGAGAAGGAGAAGGGCATCGAGGACGAGACCCTCGTCCGCGCTCTCGAGGACGCTCTCCTCGCCGCCTACAAGAAGACGCCGGGCGCGGCCCGGCACGCCCAGGTCGAGCTCGACCGCGTCAGCGGCGACTTCCGCGTCTGGTCGATCGAGCTGCCCCCCGACGTCGAGGAGCTCCTCCTCGACGAGGCGCGCGAGCGCGCGATCACCGAGCTGGAGGCCGCCGAGGTGGAGAACGGCGAGCGGTCGCACACGCTCATCTCCGACGACGACCTGACGATCGACTGGTCGGACGTCCCGGCGGAGCAGGTCAAGAAGGCGGACGTCACCCCCGAGAACTTCGGCCGCATCGCCGCGCAGACGGCGAAGCAGGTGATCCTCCAGCGGATCCGCGAGGCGGAGCGCGAGATGATGTACGACGAGTACGTCGACCGGGTCACGGAGGTCGTGACCGGCATCGTCCAGCAGGCCGGCGACCGCAACAACGTCCTCGTCGACCTCGGCAAGGTCGAGGCGCTGCTGCCCCGCTCCGAGCAGGTCGACGGCGAGCGCTACGAGCAGGGAAGCCGCATCAAGGCGGTCATCACGGAGGTTCGCTCCGGGACGAAGGGCCCGCAGGTCATCCTGTCGCGCCGCGACCCGGAGCTGATCAAGACCCTGTTCGAGCTCGAGGTGCCCGAGATCGCCGACGGCCTCGTCGAGATCCGCGGCGTCGCCCGCGAGCCGGGCTACCGCTCGAAGATCGCCGTCGAGTCCCACGCCCAGGGCGTGGATCCCGTCGGCGCCTGCGTCGGCCCGCGCGGCTCGCGCGTCCGCATGGTCGTGTCCGAGCTCCGCGGCGAGAAGATCGACATCATCCCGTGGAACCCGGAGCCCGCACGCTTCGTCGCCAAGGCGCTCTCGCCGGCGCGCGTCCGGGAGGTGCTCGTCGACGACGAGACGATGGAGGCGACGGTCGTCGTCCCCGACGACCAGCTCTCCCTCGCCATCGGCAAGGAGGGCCTGAACGCCCGTCTCGCCGCCCGGCTGACCGGCTGGAAGGTCGACATCGTGTCGGAGACCGAGTTCGCACGCAGCGAGGCCGAGGCGGCCTTCGGCGGGGGAGTGGACGAGGAGTTCTCCGGCCGCTGCGCCGCGATTCTCTCGAACGGCAAACGCTGCCCGAACACCTCTGTCCCGGGCTCGCGCTACTGCGGCATCCCGGCTCATCGGGAGCTTGCCGCCCGCGAGGAGGCCGGCGAGGAGCTCGACTCCTCGGAGGCCGTCCCGATCGGCGGCCTCGAGGAGCCGGCCGAGCCGGAAGAGACAGCCGGGGAGGCAGCGGAGGAGGGTGCCGAGGAGCCCGTCGCCGAGGCGGCTACAGCGGAGCCGGGACCCGAGGAGGGCGAGCAGCCTGCGTGAGCGAGCCCACGAGAACGTGCATCGGCTGCGGGCGGAAGGCGCCGCAGCGAGAGCTCGTGCGCTTCGCCGCGCCGAGCGGGGTCCTCGTGCTGGATCCCGAGCGGAGGCTCCCGGGACGCGGGGCGTACACGTGCCCGAGGCTCTCCTGCTTCGAGCGGGCGGAGTCACGCCGCGCCTTCGCGCGAGCGCTGCGGCGGACCGTCACCATCCCATCCGGTTTGAAAGCGTCTGTACAGGAGGACTAGGCTCGACCAATGGCTGACCGGCAGCGACCACTCAGACCGCGCGGAGGGGCCCCCGGAGGGCGCCGCAAGCGACGCGTGGTCATCGACACCCAGGCCGCGCGCCCGCGTCCCGCGGAGCGCCAGCCGCGCGACGGGGCGAAGCAGGAGCGCGAGGTCCGCGAGGCCCCGCCGCAGCCGACCGGTCCCGTCAAGGTCAACTCCGGCGCGACGGTGAAGGAGCTCTCGGCCGCGCTCGGCGTCCCCGTCCCCGAGATCATCAAGATCATGATGGGCGTCGGCGAGATGGTCACCATCACCCAGTCGCTCCCCGACGACGCGATCGAGCTCGTCGCCAACGAGCTGAAGCCTCCGCGCGAGATCGAGATCAAGCACGCCGACGAGGAGGAGCTCGAGCCCGAGTCCTACGAGGACGATCCGGACGACCTCACGGACAGGCCTCCCGTCGTCACGATCATGGGCCACGTCGACCACGGGAAGACGACGCTCCTCGACGCCATCCGCAGCTCGGCGGTCGTCGAGACCGAGGCCGGTGGCATCACGCAGCACATCGGCGCGTACCAGGTCGACCACAACGGCCGGCGCGTGACCTTCCTCGACACGCCGGGCCACGAGGCGTTCACGGCCCTCCGCGCCCGCGGCGCGAAGGTCACCGACATCGCCGTCCTCGTCGTGGCGGCCGACGACGGCGTCATGCCGCAGACCCTCGAGTCCATCAACCACGCGCGCGCCGCGGAGGTCCCGATCGTCGTCGCCGTGAACAAGATCGACAAGCCGGACGCGAACGCGCAGCGCGCGCGCCAGGAGCTCGTCGCGCAGGGCCTCCAGCCCGAGGACTGGGGCGGCACGACGCAGTTCGCCGACGTCTCCGCGAAGACGGGCGAGGGCCTGGACGACCTGCTCGAGCGGATCCTCCTCGTCGCCGACGCCGAGCTCGAGCTGACCGCGAACCCGAAGGCCGAGGCGTCCGGGCCGATCATCGAGAGCCGCCTCGACGTCGGCCGCGGGCCCGTCGCGACGATGCTCGTCACCCGCGGGACCCTGCGGGTGGGCGACGCGATCGTCGCCGGGGACGCCTGGGGCAAGGTGCGAGCCCTCCTCGACTTCCGCGGCGAGAAGGCGAAGGACGCGACGCCGGGCACCCCGGTCGAGATCCTCGGCTTCGACAAGCCTCCCGCCGCCGGCGAGCACGCGCGCGTCGTCGAGAACGAGCGGCAGGCGCGCCACCTCGCGCAGCTCCGCGGCCAGCGCGTTCGAGCCGAGCAGCTCGCCCGCACCGCGACGAAGGGCGTCTCCCTCGAGGACCTCTTCACGCAGATGGAGGCGGGTGCCCTGCGCGAGCTCAACATCATCGTCAAGGCCGACGTCCAGGGCTCCATCGAGGCCGTGGCCGGGGAGCTCGCGAAGATCGAGCACCCCGAGGTCGGCGTCAACGTCATCCACACCGGCATCGGGGCGATCACCGAGGGCGACGTGATGCTCGCGTCGGCCTCGAACGCCGTCGTCATCGGCTTCAACGTGCGGCCGAACGCGGAGGCGCGCGCGCTGGCCGAGCGCGAGGGCGTCGACATCCGCACCTACCGCGTCATCTACCAGCTGACGGACGACATCCGGCAGGCGCTCGTCGGCATGCTCGCCCCCGAGCGCCGCGAGGAGGTCCTCGGCGAGGTCGAGGTCCGCGCGCTCTTCCGGGCGTCGCGGCTGGGGGTCATCGCGGGCTGCTACGTCACGAGCGGCGTCATCCGCCGCAATGCGCAGGTGCGCGTCGTCCGGGACGGCACGGTGATCTACGAGACGACGATCGCGAGCCTCAAGCGCTTCAAGGACGACGTCCGCGAGGTGCAGGAGGGCTTCGAGTGCGGGATCCTGCTCGAGGGCTTCAACGACGTGAAGGAGGGGGACGTGCTCGAGGCCTTCGAGACCCAGGAGATCGAGCGCACCGACCTCTCCGTCGCGGGCAACGGCGGCGCCCCCGACGAGTCGGAGGCGGACGACTCCGAGTAGCCGGTCCGATGGGCTCCGGCTACGTCGGGATCCTCTCCGCGGAGCTCCACTTCCCGGACAACCACTCGCTGAAGGGGAAGCGGAAGGAGCTTCTCTCCGTCAAGGCGCAGCTGCAACGGCGCTTCGGGGCCTCCGTGGCCGAGGTCGACCACCACGACGTCTGGCAGCGGGCCCGGCTCACGGTCTCGTGCGTCGCCCGGGAGCATGCGGAGCTCGTCGGTCTCCTCGACGGCGCCGAGCGCTACCTCGCCTCGCAGAGCTTCGAGCTCACGCGCGTCGAGCGGCAGGTGGTGACGCCGGATGACCTCTGATCGCATGCGCCGGGTGAACGAGGCGCTGCGCGAGGTGCTGTCCGAGTCGATCGGCGCCCTCAAGGATCCGCGCATCGGCTTCGTCACCGTCACCGGCGTGAGGACGAGCCCCGACCTCCGCCACGCGACCGTCTACGTCAGCGTCCTCGGCTCGAAGCGCAAGCGCGAGCGGACACTGGCCGGCCTCGAGTCCTCCCACGGCGTGCTCCAGGCGGCAGTGAATCGGGAGCTGCGCCTGAAGAGGACCCCCCAGTTGAGCTTTGAGTACGATCCGACGATAGAGACGGGAGTACGGCTTTCACGGCTCATCGACGAGCTTGCCCCGGACGACGACGACACCGACAGCTGACCTCGAGGCGGTCGCGGACGCGATCCGTTCGCACGACCGCTTCCTCGTCACGACGCACGAGAACCCGGACGGTGACGCCCTCGGCTCGATCGTCGCCATGAAGCTTGCCCTGGAGCAGTTGGGCAAGGACGCCGTCATGTACCTCGCCGGGAGCGTCCCGCTGCCGCAGGAGTACGCGTTCATGCCGCTCGACGATCTCCTCCGGGAGACCCCGCCCGAGGACGCAGCGGAGCGGGTGGTGCTCGCGCTCGACTGCGCGAACGAGCACCGGCTCGGCCCGCCGCCCGATCTGCTGGAGCCGGCACCGCTCGTGGTCGACATCGACCACCACCACGACAACACCCGCTTCGGGCAGGTCAACCTCATCGTCGCCGACGCCTCCTCGACCGGGGAGATCCTCCGCGACATCCTCGCGGAGCTGGACGTCGAGCTCACGCCCGAGATCGCCGAGGCGCTCTACATCGCCGTCGTCACTGACACGGGCCGCTTCCAGTACGCGAACACGACGCCGAAGGCCCTCCGGCTCGCCGCCGAGCTCGTCGAGGCGGGCGCGGACGTCCACCGCGTGTTCCAGGACGTCTACGAGAACGTCGCCTTCGCCAAGATCAAGCTCCTCGCGCGGGCGCTCGAGCGGGCGCGGGTGTTCGAGGGCGGGCGCGTCATCGTCGCCGACCTCGAGCGCTCCGACTTCGAGGACGCGGGCGCCGAGGAGCCCTTCGCCGAGGGGCTCATCGATTTCCTCCGGGCGGTCGAGGGCTCCGAGATCGTCGCCCTCATCCGCGAGCCGCCCACGCAGAACGGGCCGACGCGGCGGGTCAGCCTGCGGACGAGCGCGGAGGACGTCGACGTCTCGGCGATCGCGCGCAAGAGCGGGGGAGGGGGCCACCGGCAGGCGGCGGGCTTCTCGAGCGAGGCCTCCGTGGACGAGATCACGGACTTCATCCGCCGCGAGTTCCTCGTCCAGGCCCCGAGCTCCTAGGCCCGCGCTCCCGAGCCGCATGCGCGCGGCCCTAGACTGGGGCGCCGTGGCGGAGCACCCGACAACCGGGCTCGTGCTGGTCGACAAGCCCTCGGGGCCGTCGTCGTTCGCGGTCGTGAAGCGCCTGCGCGAGCACTACCGCACGAAGGCGGGGCACGCCGGGACGCTCGACCCGCTCGCGACCGGGCTCCTGCTCGTGCTCCTCGGCAGAGGCACACGGCTCTCGCGCTATCTCGTGGGCCTCGACAAGCGCTACCGAGACCGAGATCCGGCTGGGCCTGCGGACGTCCACAGGGGACGGGGAGGGGGACGTCGTCGAGGAGACCGCGGTGGCGGCCGCGGCCGAGATCGAGGCGCTGACGGGCGAGGTCGAGCTGCCGGTCCCGCAGGCATCCGCGGTCAAGATCGAGGGCGAGCGCGCCTACCGCCTGCACCGCCGGGGCGTCGCCGTCGAGATGCCGGTTCGGCGCTCGACCGTGCACGAAATCCGCATCCGCCGCTACGCGCCGCCGCTCGTCGAGGTCGACCTCCACGTCTCGAGCGGGACCTACGTCCGGGCGATCGCCGACGCGGTCGGTGGGCACTGCCGCTGGCTCCGGCGGACGGCCGTCGGCCCGTTCCGCGTCGAGGACGCGGACGAGGAGCGCGTGCTGCCCCTCCTCGCCGCGCTCGTGCACCTTCCCGAGCGCCGGCTCGAAAGCGACGAGGAGCTCGCCGCGATCAGGGCGGGCCGCGCCGTCCCCGGGGCGGGCAAGGGCCCGACCGCGCTCTGGACCGGGGAGGGCGACCTCGTCGCCGTCGGGATCGCCGGCGCCGGCGTCATCCGGCCCGAGACGGTGCTCGGATGAGCCTGCTGCGCCTTCCCGGCTTCCGGAACCTCTGGCTCGGGCAGTCGGTCTCGCTCGTCGGCGACCAGATCAGCTTCATCGCTCTCCCGCTCGCGGCCGTCCTCGTGCTCGATGCGGGGCCGGGGCAGATGGGCTTGCTCGGCGCGGCGGCGCTCGCCCCGCACCTCCTCCTGTCGCTCCCCGCAGGCGTCTGGCTCGACCGGGTGGCGAGCAGGCGGCGCGTGATGATCGCGACCGACCTCGCCCGCGCCGTCCTGCTGGCGACCATCCCCCTCGCCTACGCGCTCGACGCGCTCTCGTTCGCCCAGCTGTACGCGGTCGCGTTCCTCACGGGCTGCCTCGCCGTCTTCTTCGACCTCTCGTATCCGACGCTGTTCGTCTCCGTGACGCCGCGCGAGCGCTTCCTCGAGGGGAACTCGCTCGTCCACGGGAGCCGATCCTTCTCCTTCGTGGCCGGGCCGAGCCTCGGCGGCCTCCTCGTACAGCTCTTCAGCGCCCCGTTCGCGCTCCTCGCCGACGCCGTCTCCTTCCTCGGCTCGGCGCTCTTCCTCGGCCGCGTGCGGGCGGAGGAGCCCCCGGTCGATCGGGCGGCGGGGGCCGGCATCCGCGCCCAGGCGGCCGAGGGCCTCCGCTTCATCGGCGGGAACCCGATCTTCCGACCGACGCTGACCGCCGTGGCGACGCTCAACTTCTTCAACTACGCGTTCCAGGCGCTCTTCATCCTCTACGCGACCCGCACGCTCGGGGTGAGCGCGGGCGCCCTCGGGCTCGTCCTCGGCGTGGCCGCGCTCGGGGGTATCTGCGGCGCGGTCGTCGCCGGGCGCGTGGGGCGCCGGCTGGGCGTGGGGCGCGCCTTCGCCCTCGGGTGCGTGCTCTTCACGGCCCCGCTCGTCCTCGTCCCGCTCGCGCAGGGGCCGGAGGCGCTCGTCCTCGTCTTCCTCTTCGCGGCCGAGTTCCTCTCCGGGCTCGGCGTCATGATCCTCGACGTCAACGCCGGCTCGATCATGTTCGCCCTGACCCCCGACCGGCTTCGCTCGCGGGCCACCGGCGCCTTCAACGTCGTCAACTGGGGCATCCGGCCCCTCGGCGCGCTCGCCGGCGGCGCGCTCGGGGCGTGGATCGGCGTCCGGCCGACGCTCTGGGTGGCGACGGTCGGGGCGCTCCTCGGCTCGCTCTGGCTGCTCCCGTCGCCGGTGCTCGGGCTCCGCGAGCTGCCCGAGGAGGCCGCGTGATCGTCGCGCGCTCTCCGGCCGAGCTTCCGCCGGGAGACCGCGCCGTCGCCGTCGGGACCTTCGACGGCGTCCACCGCGGCCACCGGGCCGTGATCGAGGCTGCCGCGGCGACCGGGCTCCGCTCGACGGTGCTCACCTTCGATCCGCATCCACGCCTCGTGCTCGGATACGGGGTGCAGCTGCTGACGACGCTCGAGCGCCGGATCGAGCTCATCGAGGAGATCGGCCCCGACGAGCTCCTGGTCGTCGAGTTCACGCATGCGCTCTCCCGCACCGAGCCGGAGCAGTTCGTCGCCGACGTGCTCGCGCCCGTGGGGGCGCGGATCGTGCTCGCCGGGGAGGGTTTTCGCTTCGGCGCGGGGCGCCGCGGCGACGTGGAGCTCCTGCGGCATCTCGGGCTCGAGGTCCGGCCCGTGCCCATCCTCGGGGGCGTCTCTTCCAGCCGGATCCGGGAGCTCCTCGCCGCGGGGGATGTCGGAGGCGCGGCCGCTCTCCTCGGCCGCCCGTTCGAGCTCGAGGGCGTGGTCGTCGCCGGCGACCAGCGAGGGGGGACCCTCGGCTTCCCGACGGCGAACCTCGCGCTCGACCCGTACCTGATCGCGCCCGCGTACGGCATCTACGCGGGAGAGGCGCTCGGCCACCGCGCCGCAGCGTCCGTCGGCGTCAACCCGCACTACGGGGGAAGCGAGCGCCGGATCGAGGCGTTCCTCCTCGACTTCGAGGGCGACCTCTACGGCCGCCGCCTCCGGCTCGAGCTCTGGGAGCGCCTGCGCGACGAGCGCTCGTTCGGAAGCGAGGAGGAGCTCGTCGCGCAGATCGCGCGGGACGTCGACGCCACGCGGGCAGCCCGGCGACCGGGCACCTGACGTCAGCCGAGCGCGAGCGCGGCGCCGCTCCGGCGCGGGTCCCCGGCTGCGCCCGTCCGCGCGACGACGCTGACGCCGCCGAAGTAGTGGTGGAGCCCGCTCCAGAGGCGCACGTCGTATCCGGCCTCGAGGAGCGCGTCGATCGCGCCGTCCTCGAAGCCCGGCTCGGCGTGGACGACGTGGCCCGTCGAGTGAAGCCGCGGGCGGTCGACGGCGTTCTGGGGCGCGAGGCCCTCGTCGAGGATCCCCGAGAGCACCTGCGCGAGCGCCGGCCGCAGGCGCGTGCCCCCGGCGGCGCCGGCCGCGAGCGCGAGGCCGTGGTCGTCGACCGCCACCGTCGGCGACATCATGCTCTCCATCCGCCCGCCGGGCTCGAGCGGCGCGATGAGGAGGTCGGACTCGCCCAGCATGCTGTTCAGGTGAACGTCGTAGCCTGGGAGGAAGTCCCCGGAGCCGAGGCCGAGACTGGTGGTCACGACGCAGGCGTTCCCGGCGCCGTCGACCACGCAGAGGTTCGTGGTGTGCTCGTACGTCCGCCCGCTGAAGGGCGGCGCCGCAAGGATGCGGGCGAGCAGGAGCGCGCGCTCGCCGGGATCGACGCCCGCGAGCGGCGGAAGCGCTCCCAGCGTGTCGACGAGCCGAGAGAGGCCTCCGCGCGTCCGGACGCGGACGCCCGCGTAGGGCGCCTCCACCGGGGCGACCCAGGACGCGCCGTACGCGGCGAGGTCGGCGGGCGTGATCAGCCCGTCCCGCTCCTCGACGAGGGCGAGCAGCGCGTCGGCGAGCGTCCCCTCGTAGAACGTCCGCGAGCCCTCGTCGGCGACGGCCTCGAGCGTCTGCACGAGCCCCGGCTGCTCCAGGACATCTCCGGCGTCGAGCAGCTTCCCGCCCGGAGAGTAGATGCGGCCTCCCTCGCGCATGGTCATGACGGCGGCGAGCATGGCGAGGCAGCGGGCATGGGCGGGCGGCATCTCGACGCCGGTGCGCGCGAGGCGGAGGGCCGGCTCGACGAGCCGCTCCCACGGAAGGCCGCCCGCGCGACGCCAGAGCTCGTCGAGGCCCGCGGGGACCCCCGGGACCGCGCAGGTCGCGGCGCCGACGAAGTAGTGGACGAGCTCGTCGCCGAACGGGACGGCCAGCTCCTCGACCACCGGAGCCCGCCGAGGGCGGCCCAGCCCCGGGACGGCGACGAAGAAGTCGAGGAGCTCGGTGCGGCCGCTCGCACCGTCGAACCAGAGGGCGTAGCCGCCGCCGGCGATGCCCGTCATGACGGTCTCGGCGACGCACGAGGCGAGGACGGCCGCGACCGCGGAATCGGCCGCGGTGCCGCCATCCGCGAGGATTTCGAGGCCGGCCTCGGCCGTCGCCGGATGACCCGCTGCTACGCCGGGGGGCACGGACACCTTTGCTAGCCTACGGCTCGGCATGACCCTCACGAAGGACGCTAAGAGAGAGATTTTCGACCGCCATGGCCGGTCGGGCACCGACACCGGCTCACCGCAGGTCCAGATCGCGCTCCTGACGAGGCGTATCGAGACGCTGACCGAGCATCTACGGACTCACAGGAAGGACCACCACTCGCGCCGCGGGCTCCTGAAGCTCGTCGGCCGCAGGCGGAGGCTCCTCGACTACCTGCAGAAGCGTGACCTCGAGGGCTACCGCGCCCTCATCAAAGAACTCGGCCTCAGGAGGTAGGCGCAGACCCCAGCGACCGCCCACCACCACGGGCCACCACCACCGTTCGGGAGACCCTGGTGGAAGTTTGAGGGAGACCCGGGGACGGCCGTCCCCGCCGGGCCTGCCTCAAACCTCCGCCTCCGTCTCCCACAAGGAGAAGGAGACACATGAGCACCATTGCACCATCGAAGGCCTCGGTCGCCGTTAGCGTCGGGCGCGACGAGATCGTTCTCGAGACGGGCCACCTAGCCAAGCAGGCCGACGGGGCAGTCGTCGTCAGGAGCGGCGAGACCATGATCCTGGCCACGGCGCAGGGCCGCCTCGAGGCGCGAGAAGGCGCCGATTTCTTCCCGCTCACGGTCGACGTCGAGGAGCGGATGTACGCCGCCGGCAAGATCCCCGGCGGGTTCTTCAAGCGCGAGGGGCGGCCGACGGAGCGTGCGATCCTCACGGCGCGCATGATCGACCGCCCGATCCGGCCGCTCTGGCCCCAGGGCTTCAGGAACGAGGTGCAGGTCATCTGCACGACGCTCTCGGCGGACCTCGTCACGCCGCACGACATCCTCGCCATCAACGGCGCCTCGGCGGCGCTCGAGATCTCGCCGCTGCCCTTCCTGGGCCCGGTGGGAGGCGTGCGCGTCGGGATGGTCGACGGCGAACTCGTCGTCAACCCGACGCTCCCCGAGATGGAGGAGGGCTCCGAGCTCGACCTCATCGTCGTCGGCACGAGCGAGGGCCTGACGATGGTCGAGGCGGGCGCGAACGAGGTCCCCGAGCAGACGCTGCTCGAGGCCTTCGAGCTCGCGCACACGGAGATTCGCAAGCTCTGCGAGGCGCAGGAGGAGCTCCGCCGCCTGGCGGGCAAGCCGAAGTGGGTCGACCTCGAGCTCACCGAGGAGATCGACCGGAGCCACGGCGCCCGCATCTCGGATGCCATCTCGACGCACGGCCTCCGCGAGGCCGCCGCAGTCGTCGAGGAGATCCGCGAGGAGCTGGCGCCAGCGATCACGATGGACTCCACCGAGGACGACGTCGTCCGCCGGACGCAGGTGCGATCGAGCCTCGACTCCATTCTCGAGCGCCGGCGCCTCGAGGCGGTCACCCGCCCCGTCAGGGACCAGTTCGAGGACGACCTGCGGGCTCTCACCGACGCCGAGCAGGACTCGAAGCAGCTCCGGTCGGCCAAGCGCCAGCTCCTCTTCGAGCGCATCGTCGAGACGGTCGAGCTTCCCTTCCCGGTCGGGTCTCCCTCGACGGAGGGCGAGGCTCCGGTCAAGGACAGCCTCACCCGCCAGACGGTCAAGAAGGCGGCCGAGTCGATCTACAAGGAGCTCATCCGCCGCAAGATCGCGGTCGAGAAGCGCCGCCCCGACGGGCGCCGGAGCGAGGAGATCCGCCCGGTCTCGTGCGAGGTGGGCGTCTCCCCGCGGACCCACGGCTCCGCGCTCTTCACGCGCGGCCAGACGCAGATCATGACGCTCCTCACGCTGGGGACCGCCAAGGAGGGCCAGCGGATCGACGACCTCTCGCTCGAGCAGGAGCGCCGGTACCTGCACCACTACAACTTCCCGCCCTACTCGGTGGGGGAGACCGGCTTCATGCGCGGGCCGAAGCGCCGCGACATCGGCCACGGCGCGCTCGCGCAGCGGGCGCTCGAGCCCATGATCCCGCCGCTCGAGGAGTTCCCGTACACGATCCGGCTCGTCTCCGAGACGCTCGAGTCGAACGGCTCCTCGTCCATGGGGTCGGTCTGCGGGTCGACGCTCGCCCTCATGGATGCGGGCGTGCCGATCCGGCGCCCCGTCGGCGGCATCGCCATGGGGCTCGTCAAGGAGGGCGACGACTACGCCATCCTGACGGACATCCAGGGCGCCGAGGACCATCTCGGCGACATGGACTTCAAGGTCGCCGGGTCGCGCGAGGGCATCACCGCCCTCCAGATGGACATCAAGATCACCGGCGTCACGCAGGAGATCATGCGCGCCGCGCTCGAGCAGGCGAAGCAGGCCCGTGAGTTCATCCTCGACCGCATGGCCGAGGCGATTCCCGAGTCGCGTTCCGAGCTCGCAGCGCACGCCCCGCGGATCACGAGCATCTCGATCGATCCCGAGCAGATCGGGCTCGTCATCGGCAAGGGCGGCGAGACCATCCGCGGACTCGAGGCCGACTACGAGGTGCAGATCGACATCGAGGAGGACGGGACGATCCTCATCTACGCCACCGAGGGCGAGAAGGCCGACGCCGCCATCGCGGCGATCCAGTCCCTGACCAAGGAGCCCGAGGTGGGGGACACCTACACGGGCAAGGTCGTGAAGACGACCGACTTCGGCGCCTTCGTGGAGCTGAAGAAGGGGACGGACGGCCTGCTCCACGTCTCGAACGTCGGCCCCGGCCGCGTCGGCCACATCGAGGACGTGATCAGCCGCGGCGACGTCCTGGACGTCATCGTCCAGGAGGTCGACAAGATGCGCGGCCGGATCGGCCTGAAGCTCGTGGCCAAGCACGAGAACGGCGGCCTCGTCCAGCCGGAGGAGTTGATCGAGCGCGCCAAGGACGCCCCTCCGCGCGAGCGGCGGGAGCGCGAGGGCGCGGGCAGCGACCGGCGCGGCGGCAGGCGGCGCGGTGGTAGTGGCGGCGGCGGCGGCCGCGGCCGCCGCGACGAAAGCTAGAGCCTCAACGCGAGCGCTGGGCGGCGGCGACGCCGCCCAGCACGAGCGCTCCCCCGACCGCCAGCCAGAGGGTCACAGGCTCGTCGAGCACGATCGCCCCGATCGCCACGGCGACCGGCGGGATCGCGTACGTGTAGGCGACCGAGCGGGTCGGCCCGAGCGCGCGCAGGCCGACGTTCCAGACCGCGTAGCCGAGGAGCGTGCAGACGACTCCGAGGTAGAGCACGAGCGCCGCGTCGCCGGCGGAGATCTCCTTGACTGACTCGAGCGTCGCCGGGCGGACGAAGGGGAGCAGGCCGAGCGTGCCGAGGAGGCTCAGCGCCGCGGTGAGAGCGAGGAGGTCGTACCGGCCGAGGAGCGGCTGGAGGAGGATGTTGTAGAGCGCGAACGAGAGCGGCGCGCCGAGGACGATCAGCGGGCCCTTCGCGTTCGCGAGCGACAGCTCGCCCCCGGCGCCGAGGAGGACGACCACGACCACGCCGGCAAACGCGAGCCCGAGGCCCGCGATCAGCCTCGTCCCCGCCCGCTCGAGCCCGAGTGCGACGGTGACCGCGAGGGTCATGGCGGGCGCGAGCGTGACGATGAGCGCCGCCGTCCCCGCGGTCGTGTATTGCGTCCCCACGTTGAGCGAGACGTGGTAGCCGACGACGACGAGCAGCCCGGCGGCGGCCAGCCGGGCCGCATCGCGCCGCGTGAGTCCCGGGAGCCCGCCCGCGTGCGCGAGCAGAACGACGAACCCCGGCGCCGCGACCGCGTAGCGGAGGATCGCGATGTCGGCCGGCGCCAGTTCGTGGTCGGTGAGCGCCTTGATGGCCGAGAAGGCCCCGGCCCAGACGACCACCACGGAGGCCAGCGCCAGGTGCGCTGAGGCCTGCCGTCGCTCGAGGGCGAGGGTGGTGTCCACTTCTCCGGGTGAAACGACGCCTGGCCGCATCCTGTGAGATCGGCGACGCACAGGGATAATGCGGCGATGCCGCGCTCGGACGTGATCGTCGTCGGCGCCGGGCCCGCCGGCTCCACGTGCGCGTACCGGCTCGCCTCGGCCGGCGCGAGCGTGCTCCTCCTCGACCGGGCGCGCTTCCCGCGGGACAAGCCCTGCGGCGGGGGCGTCACGGGCCGCGCCGCCCGCCTGCTGCCGGTCTCGCTCGACCCCGTGGTCGAGGACGTCGTCACCTCTGTCCGGATGCGCCTGCGTTTCGGCGGCTGGGTGGAGCGGGGCGGCGGCGAGCCCCTCGTCCTCATGACGCAGCGCTCGCGGCTCGATGCCCACCTCACCGAGCAGGCGGCCGCCGCGGGCGCCGACTTCCGCGACGGGGTCAAGGTCGACGCCGTCGACGCGGACGCGGACGGGGTCACCGTCACGGCGGGCGGCGAGCGCTTGCAGGCGGACCTCCTCGTCGGCGCGGACGGCGTGAACGGCATCTGCGCCCGCGCGCTCGGGCTGGGCGGCAACCAAGCGGTCGGCGTCGCGCTCGAGGGGAACGTGCCGTACGAGCGCCTGCCGACGGACAGCTACCGCGGCCGTGCCGTCCTCGAGCTGGGCATCGTGCCGGGCGGCTACGGCTGGGTCTTCCCCAAGGGCGACCACGCGAACATCGGGCTCGGCGGCTGGGAGCGGGAGGGACCCCGCCTGCGCGGGCACCTCCAGCGCCTGTGCGAGGCCCATGGGATCGGGAAGGACGACCTCGAGGGGCTGCGGGGGTTCCGGCTTCCACTCCGCTCGCCCCGCTCGATCGTGGCCCGCGGCCGAGCGCTCATCGTCGGCGACGCCGCCGGCCTCGTCGATCCCATCTCCGGCGACGGCATGTACGAAGCGTTCCTCTCGGGGAAGCTCGCGTCGGAAGCCGCCGTCGACGTGCTTTCAGGGAGCGCGCAGGGCCTCGAGCCGTACGGCCGGCGGCTCACGGGCCTCCTCGGGACGCACCTCTGGGCGTCCTGGGGCGTGAAGGCAGCGCTCGACCGCTTTCCGCGAACGACGTTCCGGATCGCGCGGTCGCGCGTCGTCTGGCGCACGGTCGAGAAGCTCGTCCGCGGCGAGCTCGAGGACGTCGCGGGAGCGCGCGGCCTCGCGCGGCCGCCGCTCAAGGCTCTCGAGGCGCTCGCCCGGGCCGCCGGCGACCCCGGCGGGGCGTATCGGAGCGCCTGATCCCTAGCATGCGAGCGTGCAGAACTACCTCCTGACGACGCTCGACGGCGGGACCCGCGTCGTCACAGAGCCGCTGAAGACGGTGCGCTCGGTCTCGATCGGCGTCTGGATCGGGACGGGCTCGCGCGACGAGAGCGACTCGCACGCGGGCGTCAGCCACTTCCTCGAGCACCTGCTGTTCAAGGGCACGGCGTCCTACTCGGCCCTCGAGATCGCCGAGGTCTTCGACACCTACGGCGGCGAGCTGAACGCCGCCACGGCCCGCGACTACACGGTCGTCTACGCCCGCGTCCTCGACGAACACGTCGAGACGGCGCTGGACATCATGACCGACATGGTCTTCGTCCCCAGCCTCGCCGACCTGGACGCCGAGCGGGAGGTCGTGCTCGAGGAGATCGCCATGGTCGAGGACTCGCCCCAGGAGCTCATCTTCGACGTCGTCACGCAGGCGGTCTTCGGGAGCCATCCCCTCGGGCGGCCGGTCATCGGGTCGGCCGAGGTGATCTCGTCGATCTCGCGACGGTCGCTCGGAGCCTTCCACCGGAGCCGGTACCAGGCGAGCAACGTCGTCGTGGCCGCGGCCGGCAGCGCCGACCACGAGCGCCTCGTCGAGCTTGTCGGGAAGCTCTCCGGGAAAGCGCCGGCCCCGCCGTCCCGCAAGCCCGCCGCGCGGCGGCTGCTCGTGGCGCCGCCCGCGCCCTCGCTCGTGTTCCAGCAGAAGGCGACCGAGCAGTACCACGTCTGCCTCGGGGCGCCCGGCATCGCCCGCTCCGACCTGCGCCGCTTCGTCGCCTCCATCCTCGACGGCGTCCTCGGCGGCTCGGCGTCCTCCCGCCTCTTCCAGGAGATCAGGGAGCAGCGCGGGCTCGCCTACGCCGTCTACACGTTCGCGTCCCAGTACGCCGACACCGGGCTGGTCGGCGTCTACCTGGGCACGCGCGAGGAGAACCTCGCCGAGTGCCTCGCCATCGTCGCCGAGCAGATCGACGCGATCGCGCACGAGGGGCCCGGCGAGGACGAGCTGGCGCGCGCGAAGGAGAACCTCAAGGGCCGCATCATGCTCTCGATGGAGCTCACGTCGAACCGCATGAGCAGGCTCGGCAAGTCGTTGATCACGGACAGCGAGCTCCTCGACTTCGACCACCTGCTGGCCGAGATCGACGCGGTCGACGCGGGCTCAGTGGCCGAGCTCGCCGGCGCGCTCCTCGACCTCGACTCCTTCTCGGTCGCCGCCATCGGCCCGAGCGAGGAGCGCTTCCTCGACGCCGTGCAGCCGGTCTGCCCGGCGCTCGTGGAGCGCGCGGCGGCGTGAAGATCCTCGTCCTCGGCGCGGACGGCCGGGTCGGGTCGGCGCTCGTCCCGCGCCTCGAGAGAGCCGGCCACGAGGTCACGGGCGTCGGACGCGGCGCGGACTGGGACCCGGACGGGCACGACGTGGCCATCGACTTCACGACTCCGGACGCCGTCCGGGGGAACGTCGAGCGCTGCCTGTCCGCGGGCGTGCCGTGCGTCGTCGGGACGACCGGGCTCGGCGACGACGATCTCACAGCACTCGACGCGCTCGCCCACGAGCAGGGCGTGGCCTGCTTCGTCGCGCCGAACTTCGCTCTCGGGGCCGTGCTGATGATGCGGTTCGCGGCGGAGGCGTCACGCCACTTTCCCCGCGCGGAGATCGTCGAGCTCCACGACGAGGCGAAGCGCGATGCGCCCTCCGGCACGGCCAAGGCGACCGCGCGAGCGCTGCCCGGCGAGGCTCCGATCCACAGCGTGCGCCTGCCCGGCCTCGTCGCGCACCAGGAGGTGCTCTTCGGCGGCGAGGGCCAGCTCCTGACCATCCGCCACGACACGTTCTCGCGCGAGGCGTTCGTCCCGGGCGTCATGCTCGCGCTGGAGCGGCTCCAGGAGCTTCCTCCCGGACTCACGGTCGGGCTCGAAACGCTCCTGTGACCGGCGTCGAGAGCCGCGTCCGCCTGGTGATCCTCGAGCGCTTCGCGGAACGCGGGGAGGCCCCCTCGGCCGCCGACGTGGCGACGGCGATCGGCGAGGACGAGGACACCGTCGCGCGGGCCTACTCCCGCCTCGCCGGCGACCACGTCCTCGTGCTCCGGCCCGGCACGCGGGCGATCCGGATGGCTCACCCTTTCTCGGCCGTGCCGACCGGCTTCCGCGTCGTCACCGAGCGGGGATCGTCCTACGGCAACTGCATCTGGGACGCACTCGGCATCCCGGCCATGCTCGCCGCCGACGCGCGCATCGAGACGACCTGCCCCGACTGCCGCGAGCCGCTCGAGCTCCGCGTGCGGGACGGCGACCTCGAGCCGCTCGACTGGGTGGCCCACTTCGCCGTCCCGGCGGCGCGGTGGTGGGACGACATCGGCCACACCTGAGCGACGATGCTCGCCTTCCGGTCGGAGGCCCACGTCGACAGCTGGTGCCGCGAGCGCGGCGTCTCCCGGGGCGCCGTCTTCACCGCCGAGCAGGCCTGGGCGCTCGCCCGGGCCTGGTACGCGGGCCGCCTGGACCCCGCATGGCGCAGGCGCACACCGGAGGAGGCGGAGAGGATCTTCGCCTCCGTCGGCCTGACCGGGCCGTTCTGGAGCCTCGTCTAGGAGTGCGTTTACAATCCGGTTCAGTGCTGGGCGAGGTTCTCACAGCCGTCGTCACGCCCTTTCGCGCCGATGGAGCCGTCGACACGGCGGCCTTCCGCCGTCTGTGCGCGCACGTCGTGGACACGGGCTCCGACGGCGTCGTCGTCGCGGGGACCACGGGCGAGGCGCCGACGCTCACGGACGAGGAGCGCCTCGCGCTCTTCGCCTCGGCGGTCGAGGCTGTCGGCGACCGGGCGACCGTCGTCGCCGGAACGGGGACGTACTCGACCGCGCACTCGGTCCACCTGACCGGCCAGGCGCACGAGCTCGGCGTGGACGCCGTCCTCGTCGTGACGCCCTACTACAACAAGCCGCCGGCGCGTGGGATCGTCGAGCACTTCCGGGCAATTGCGGCCGCCACCGACCGTCCCGTGATCGTCTACAACATCCCGCAGCGCGTCGTCGTCAACATCGAGCCCGAGACGCTCGCCGAGCTCGCGGAGATCCCCAACGTCGTCGCGGTGAAGCAGGCGACGACCGACCTCGACCAGGCGCGGCGGATCCTCGCTGAGACCGACCTCGCGCTCTACGCCGGAAACGACGACCTCCTGATGCCGTTCCTCGAGCTCGGAGCAGCGGGCGGGATCCTCGTCTACACGCACCTCGTCGGCCCGCGCGTCCGCGAGCTCGTGCGCCGCTTCCGGGAGGGTGACGTCGAGGGCGCGCGCGCGATCGACGCCGAGCTACGCCCCGTCATCGACGCGCTCGCCGTCACGACGAACCCCATCCCGGTGAAGGCCGCCCTCGCCATGGTGGGCCACGACGCCGGCGGGCTCCGGCTGCCGCTGGTCGAGGCCACGGACGACGAAAGGGCGGCGATCCGCGACGCGCTCGAGCGGGCCGGCGTGCTCGCCGGCGCGCCCGCGTAGGCCCCCATACCTGCGACCAGAACGCAGATTCCGTCAGTGGCATCCTGTGGTCGCATGACGTACGACACGGCTGCTGCGTGGGCGGCGGCGCAGGTCGAGCGGGTGCGGGACGATCCACTGGCGCGCATGGCGCTCCTGTCGCGGACGTACGGGCGGCTGTGCGGCACGGCGCCACGCTCTGTCTCGTTCAGACGCGCGGCGTTGTCGTTCATGCGTTGGCAGGCCGTGCGCGGCGTTCTGCGTCGTCCTGCAGCAGACCCTCCCGGAAGTCCCTGGTGGCGAGCCGTCAACGATCGGCTGCTCCGAGACGGGTGTGAGGCCGTGGCACGTTCGACCGGTCTCGGGGGCGAGCCTTCGTCGCGGGCGATCGAGCTTTGGATGTCGTTCATCAGCGCGCCGACGGCACGCACCTGGTACCGCGCGCACAACGCCACCATCGTTTCCGCCTACCTCGAGAGCCGCGACCTCGCCGAGGCGGAATCGAAGCCGGAACGCTTCTTTCTCAACGTCGCCCTGCTGCGCGTTCTCTATGTGCACGCGCTCGTCGCGGCCCCCCGTCTCGCCCTCGGTCGCTTCGCCGTCGTCGGCCCGGCCCTGGGAGATCCCCGTCTCGGGACGGTCGGCGCGTACCTCTCCCTCGGCCGTGTGCTTCCGGATCGGTATCCGCTACTCGACGAGCTGGAGACGTACCTCGTCGACGAGAACAGCCTCGGGCGAATCGTGGACTACGGCGTGATCTCACCCCGGCTCCAGGCTCTGTACGACTGGTCGGCGCGCGAGCTCGGCCGCCCGGAGTTGCGTGAGCTCGTTCGCGACGGGAGCCCGATCTACGCGTGGTCCTACTCGGACTGCCGCTACTGGACGCTGGCGCGAGAATCGCTGTCGCTGCGCGGGCTCCGGCGTGCCACGTCGGCGCGGTGAACGCGCTCAGATAAATGCGCCCTCAGGCCAGGTCGAGGCCCCGGACCAGGTACTTCAGGCCGGAGTCGACGTTCGTCGTCGCCACCCGGGCTCCGGGCCCGAGCCGCGACGCGAGCTCGAGCGCCACGGCGATGTTCGCGCCGGCCGACGGCCCGCAGAGGAGCCCTTCGACGCTCGCCGCCCGGCGGGCCATCGCGAACGCGTCCGCCTCGGGGAGCGCGACGACCTCGTCGAAGTCCTCGTCCTCGAGGAGGGGCGGCCGGAAGCCGACGCCGCCACCCTCGATGTGGTGCGTCCCGGCTCGTCCCGCCGAGATGGCAGGCGACTCGGCAGGCTCGATCAGCGTCCGGTGGAGGTCTGGCACGACCTCCCGCAGCGCGCGCGTCACGCCGAGGAAGCAGCCGGCCGTCCCGATGTAGCCGCAGTAGGCGTCGATCCGCCCGTCGAGCTGCTCGGCGAGCTCGGCGCCCATCTCGGCGTAGCCGTCGATCATGTCCGTGTTTCGAAACTGGTCGGTGGCGAAGGCGCCGTCCTCGTCCGCGATCTCGGCGGTGCGCTCCATCAGGCGCGGGATCAGGTCGGGGGTGATGCCCTCGGGGCTGGGGAGGATCTCGAGCTCGGCGCCGAACGCCCGCATGGTCGCGAGCTTCTCCGGCGCGAAGGCATCAGAGGTGACGATCCGGAGCGGGTAGCCCTTCAGCGCGCACACGAACGCGAGCGAGGAGCCCGTGCTCCCGCCCGTGTACTCGACGACCGTCTGGCCCGGCCGGAGCCGGCCCGAGCGCTCGGCGCCCTCGATCATGGCCAGCGCCATGCGGTCCTTGTAGGACCCGGTCGGGTTCGAGGACTCGAGCTTGAGCCAGACCTCCGCCCGGTCCGGGCCCGCCAGCCGCTCGAGGCGCACGACCGGCGTCTTCCCGATCGCGCCCAGCAGCCCCGGCCTCGCGTCGCCGTTCACGGCGCCTACGCTACCCGACCCGCCGACGTAGACTTGCCCGGATGCCCGGAAGCACACGGATCGTCCCGCTCGGGGGGCTGGGCGAGGTCGGCAAGAACATGACCGTGGTCGAGTCCGACGACGGCATCGTCGTCGTCGACGCCGGCCTCTCCTTCCCGCGCGACGAGCACCTCGGCGTCGACCTCGTCCTCCCGGACTTCAACTACCTGCGTGAGCGCGCGGGCGAGATCCGCGCCGTCGTCCTCACCCACGGGCACGAGGACCACGTGGGCGCCCTCCCGTACCTCATGCGCGAGGTCGAGGTCCCCCAGGTCTGGGCGACCCGGCTCACGCTCGGGCTCGTGCAGTCGAAGCTCGACGAGCACGGCCTCCTGCGGGCGGCCGACCTCGTCGAGATCGACCCCGAACAGGGAGCCGCGGAGATCGGCCCGTACCGCACCGAGTTCGTGCGGATGGCGCACTCGATCCCCGACGCCGTCGCACTCGCGTTCGAGACGCCGGGCGGCCTCGTCGTCGTCACGGGCGACTACAAGATCGACCACACGCCGGTGGACGGGTTCCGGACCGACCTCGGGAAGCTCGCCGAGCTCGGGAACCGAGGCGTCGACCTCCTCCTCGGTGACTCGACGAACGCCGAGCGCGTGGGGGTGACCGAGTCGGAGCGCACCGTCGGCGAGGTCTTCCGGCACCTGATCCCGCAGCGCGAGGGCCGTGTCCTCATCGCCTCGTTCGCGTCCAACATCCACCGCGTGCAGCAGGCGATGGACGTGGCCGCGGAGTCCGGTCGCAAGGTGTGTCTCGTGGGGCGATCCCTGCGCAAGAACGTCAACATCGCCCGGAACCTGGGCTACCTCGAGGTCCGGGACGAGCTCATCGTGAAGCCGGAGGAGCTCGAGGGGCTCCGCCCCGAGGAGACGATGATCCTCTGCACGGGGAGCCAGGGGGAGCCGATGTCGGCGCTGACGCGCATGGCCTACCACGACCATCCCCACATCTCCGTCGAGGAGGGCGACACGGTCATCATCTCGGCCAAGCCCGTCCCCGGAAACGAGCTGCGCGTCCACGATACGATCAACCGGCTCGCCAAGTCGGGTGCCGAGGTGCTCCATCAGGAGATCGCCCAGGTGCACGTCTCCGGCCATGGCAACGCGGAGGAGATCCGCACGATCCTGGCGCTCCTGCGCCCCACGAGCGTCATGCCCGTTCACGGCGAGTTCCGCATGCTCGCGGCGCAGGCCCGGCTGGCCCGCGACGCGGGCATCCCCGCCGACAGGATCCTCCTCGCCGAGAACGGCTCGGTCGTCGAGCTGCGAAGCGGGATCGCGCGGCAGGTCGACCGCGTCGAGGTGGGGAGCACCTTCGTCGACGGCCTCGGCGTGGGGGACGTGCGCGACGTCGCGCTCCGCGACCGCCGTCACCTCTCGGAGGACGGCGTCCTCATCGTCGTCGCGACGGTGGGCTCGCAGAACGGCCGCGAGATCGCCGCGCCCGAGGTCATCTCGCGCGGCTTCGCCGAGACCGACTCGCTCCTCGAGGAGGCCCGGCGCGAGGCCGAGCGGACGATTCTCGAGTGCATGGAGCAGAACGTGACCGAGCTCAAGCTCCTGCAGGCGCACATCCACGACAACGTCGGGAAGCTCGTCTCGGACCGCACCGGCCGCCGGCCGATGATCCTCCCCGTCGTCGTCGAGGTCTAGCTCGAACCCTCCACCGGCCGCAGCGTGGCGAGGAACTGCTCTCACGCGACTCGTACCCGCGCCGGTCACCGTGACGAGCGTCTCCCCGACGACGATGCCCGTCTCGGCCTCGCCCGCCAGGACGATCGCCTCCTCGCCGCCCTCGAGCGCGATCGTCGGCTTACCGGCGAGCCCGCCGAAGGCGTCGCGGATCCACCGCTGCGCCTCATGCGTGCCGACGCGGCTCGCTGAGGACCTGGAGCTCCCTCCCAGCGCCCCAGTAGTCAGGAGCCAGCTCGTATCCGGGCAACAGGCCGCTCTGACACCCGTCCTCGGGAAGCTGGTGGAAGACGACGTAGACCGGAAGGGACTGGGATCCTCCGGGAGCGGACCCGCGTACGTCCCGCTCGGTGGCCACGATCGCGCGCCGAGGAGCCGAGTGTCGGCCCGAACCAGTAGGCGTCCACCGCCACCGTCGGCGGCGTTCCCGGCGCGAGGACGGTCCTGGACGGCTCGCCGGCGTCTGCAGCTCGCCTCCTTCGTGAACGCGACGCAGTCGCGCGGCATCGCGAGGGTCGGGAAGGTCGACGATCGCCACCCACACACCCGGCTCACGACCAGGGGTGGCCAGGAGCGCTGCTCCGCGTTGCACCTACGCGCTGTCCCAGCGGAACCCGGTGGCGCTCGGCTGCGGCGCGAGCGGGCTCTCCGGGAGCCCGGGAGGCGGGTCGAGACGGTTGATGTTGTACGCGGCAGGCGCGACGTCGTTCGGCGTCGACGGGTGGAAGAGCGAGGCGAGATGCTGGATCTGGCCGCGGCCCGGCCCGAGCTCCCACTGCCCGCCGCCGTAGACGGCGATCCCGCGCTCGGCGCAGTAGTCGTAGCCGTCGAAGAGCCGCCGGATGCTGCCGAAACGCGACGGCTTGAAGTTGATCGTCCGCGGCGGGAAGGGCAGGCCCTCGATGTCGGCGACGGAGTGGATGGGCGCGTCCCAGGTGATGCGGTCGCGGTATGGCGCGAGGACGGCGTCGGTCTCGTCGTTCAGGTCGGGGTCCTCGATCCAGGCCTCGGGGAACCCCTCGGCGACCATGCGGTAGAGGTCCGTATCGCCCGGCTGGTCGACGACGGTGCCCTTGTACGCGCCCTTCAGATCGACCGTGTCGACTGCCCCGGTCGCGCCCAGCGCGGCCACGAGCGCCTCGTCCCACTCGCTCGTCGGGTCGAGCTTGAAGCGGAGACTCGGATACCGCTCGAGGAGCAGTGGCACCGGGTCCGGCGCCGGCGGGCTCTCGATCCGAAGGGACATGACGAACGTCACGGCCTGCGCCTCGCGGCCCACCGCGTCCGCAAGGGACATGCCCGCCTGTCGCAGCGCGAGGTCGAGCCCCGCGCTCTCGTACGCCCAGCGGCGGTAGTCGAGGAACGCCGCCATGCCGGGTGCCGACCGGAAGAGCGAGAGCCCCTCGAGGAGCTGTGAGAACGAGTCGAGCGTATGGCTGCCGGCGAGCGGGAGCGTCGGGCCGTCCTCCTGGAGCGCCCGCTGGGCCTCGCCGTCGTAGGTGACGTCCTCGCCCACACCCTCGTGGCCGCCGCCCTCGAGGTGGATGACCGTCGTGAGCCGCGTGAAATCGTGCGAGGCCTGCACTTCGAGCCCCTCGAGCCGGTAGGCGTCGATCTCGAGCGGCAGGTCGCGGACGCGGTCGTAGAGCGCCATCCCTCGAGAACGGTACGTGTTCCCGCCGACTTGGTGTACTAGTTAGAGCAACATGACCGAGATGACGGCGACCGGCTGGGCGGGGCTCATGGCCTCCTACGGCGTCTCCGCGGGGACGACGACACGCCTTGTCCGCTCGCTGACGGCGAGCGAGGCGGCCGGCCTCGCCTTCTGCCGGCTCCTCGAGCGGTGGGCGCGCGGCGAGCCCGATCCGTGCACGCCCGAGCGCCGTCAGGCGGCCTTCCGCCGCGCGGCCGAGCGGGCCGAGACGGCTCTCACCGGCCTCGAGGCACCGCTGGGCCGGTTTCTCCTCGAGCTCGAGCCGCAGGGCGCCGAGGGCCGTTCGTGGTACGGCGAGCCCGGAGCGGGGGAGGTCCTCGAGTGGGACGCCGTGCTGAAGCGGGCAGGCGTCGCGGCCGCGCCCCATCGCGTCGCGCACGCCTATCTCGAGCTCGCGGTCCTCGTCCGGGCGCTCGAGGGCCTGACCGACTCCGCGCGGCTGCAGTCCGCGCCCGATCGCGATTCGCTGTGGGCGGGGCTCTTCGACCTGCGCGAGAACCTCCTCGACGGCGCCCTCGACGACCTGCGAGCGCTTGCCGCCTAGCATCGCGGTCGTCGGGTCGGTCAACCTCGACCTCGTCACGACCTGCGACCGCCTGCCGCGCCCCGGCGAGACGCGTCACCGGCGGCGAGTTCCGGATGGTTCCCGGCGGGAAGGGTGCGAACCAGGCGGTCGCCGCCGCCCGCCTCGGCGCCACGGTCCGGCTCGTGGGAGCCGTCGGCGATGACCCCTTCGCCGACCTCGCGCTCGCGGACCTCCGTCGCGAAGGGGTCGACCTCTCGGGGCTCGCGCGGGCCCCGGCGCCCACCGGGGTCGCCGCGATCCTCGTCGACCGCCACGGCGAGAACCAGATCGTGGTCGCGCCCGGCGCGAATGCGTCGGTCACCCTGGAGGGGACCGACCTGGGAGCGCCGGACGCCGTCCTCTGCCAGCTCGAGATCCCGCTCGAAACCGTCGCGGCAGCGGCCCGGGAGACGTCCGGCTTCTTCTGCCTGAACGCCGCCCCGGCGACCCCGGTGCCCGCCGAGGTCCTCGGACGCGCCGACCTCGTCGTCGTCAACCGCTACGAGCTCGACGCGCTCGCCGAGATGCCCCGGGTCGTCGCGCTCACGCTCGGCGCCGAGGGCGCAGCCGTCCTCGAGGACGGGGAGGAGGTCGTCCGCGCGGCGCCGCCTCGCGTGGAGGCGGTCGACGGCACGGCCGCAGGCGACGCCTTCACCGCCTGCCTCGTCGTCTCCCTGCTCGAGGGCCGCGACCGCGAGGAGGCGCTCCGGCGCGCCTGCGCCGCCGGCGCGATCGCCGCCTCGCGGCCCGGGGCGCAACCCTCGCTCCCTACCGCGGACGAGGTCGACGCGATACTGCGCGCGTGAGCGAGCGCACGCCGATCCTGATCGACTGCGACCCCGGCCACGACGACGCGATCGCGCTCCTGCTCGCCCTCGCGAGCCCGGAGGTCGAGCTCCTCGGCGTCACGACGGTCGCCGGGAACCAGACGCTCGCGAAGACGACCGCGAACGCGCTGCGGGTGCTCGAGTTCGTCGGACGGTCGGACGTCCCGGTCGCGGCCGGCGCGGACCGTCCGCTCTCCCGGGAGCTCACCGTCGCCGCGCACGTGCACGGCGAGTCGGGGCTCGACGGCCCGGCGCTTCCGCCTCCGCGAGGGGCGCCCGTCGACGAGCACGCCGTCGACTTCCTCGCCCGGTCGGCGCTCGGCGCCGGGCGGGCCGTCACGCTCGTCCCGGTCGGCCCGCTGACGAACATCGCGCTCTTCCTCGCGCGCCACCCCGAGGCGGTCGAGGCGGTGGAGCGGATCGTCCTCATGGGAGGCGCCATCGCAGAGGGCAACACGACGCCCGCGGCGGAGTTCAACATCTGGGCCGACCCCGAGGCGGCGCGGCGCGTGTTCTCGAGCGGCGTGCCACGTGACGATGATCGGCCTCGACGTGACGCACAAGGCACTCATGACCGAGGCGCACGCCGGGCAGCTCAGGTCGGCGGGGCCAGCCGGCCGCATGGTCGCCGAGCTCTACGACTTCTTCGTCGGCTTCCACCGCGAGACGTACGGCTTCGAAGGGGCGCCCATCCACGACGCCGTGGCGGTCGCCCACGTCCTCCGGCCGGGCCTCGTCGAGACGGTGCACCGCCGGGTCGACATCGACTGCGGGTCGGAGCTCTGCCGCGGGCGGACCGTGGTGGACCTCTGGCGGCGCACCGACCGGGAGCCGAACGCGGACGTCGGCGTCGGGATCGACGGGGACGCCTTCCTCGAGCTCCTCTGCGGCCGGATCGCCTCGCTCTGAGGGAGCAGAAGCGCGCCCGCGCGCTCTTCCAAGTAACAGTCTGTTACTTGCCGGCGGGGAGGAGGGGCGCCGCGGCCCCCGAACTGCCTTGGCATGGCGCAGCGGAAGCGTCCAGCTCGCGTTCGCCCGAAGTCGCCTGCGCGCGTGCGAAAGGCCAAGCGCGCGCGCCGGCAGCAGGGCCACCAGCACCACGAGCTCCTCGGGCTCGGGCTGCTGTGCGCCGGGCTCTTCCTCGCGTTCGTCACCTGGCTGGAGGGAAACGGGGGCGTGATCGGGACGACGGTCGCGGACTGGCTCGACACGGTCCTCGGCATGGCGCGGATCGGCGTGCCCGTCGTCCTCATCGTCCTCGGCGCGCTGTTCGTCGCGCGCGCGTCCCTCGTGGACGTGAAGCCGTTCCGGACCGGCCTCGTGCTCCTCTGCGTCGGCGCCATGACGCTCCTCGGGGAAGAGCGCGGCGGGGCGATCGGGACCGCCCTCGAGTCCGTCTTCGGCCGCCTCCTCGGCGACACGGGGACGTTCATCCTCGGGCTCTTCCTCTGCTGGGCCGGCGCCCTGCTCCTCACGGGCGCGTCGCTGGGGGCCCTCCTGCGCCGCTCCGCCCGCGTCGCGCGCGACACCGCCGTCGCGGCGCGGCGCAAGGTCGACCTCGTCCGCCCGTCCGCCGACCGACCTCCCTCCAGGCGTCGACTGCCGGACACCGCGTCGAACGGCCACGTCTCGGCGACCCCGCCGGTGGACGGCGAGCAGGCCTATCCCGACGTCGTCGGCGACGCGCCGCCACAGCAGCCGGTGCTCGTCGACCAGCTCGCCGAGCCGCTGGAGACGGAACCGCAGACCGAGCCGGGCTCGGTCCCGTCGATGTTCGACCCTCCGACCAGCGAGCACGCCGGCTACCGGCTCCCCGACCCCGGGGTGCTCAGGCGGTCGCGCCCCCACGACGGGCAGCCCGCGAAGGCTGCCGAGCGGACGGCCGAGGCGCTCCTCCAGGCGCTCCAGAACTTCGGCATCGACGCGACCCTCGTGGGCCAGGTCGTCGGCCCGCGGGTGACCCGCTACGAGCTCCAGCTCGCGCCCGGAACGAAGGTCGGGAAGGTCTCCGCCCTCAAGGACGACCTCGCCTACGCGCTGGCGACGACGGAGATCCGCATTCTGGCGCCGATCCCCGGCAAGCAGGCCGTCGGCGTCGAGGTTCCCAACCTGGCCCCGAACATCGTCACGCTCGGCGACATCTTCGACGAGCTGCCCTCGTCGGCGAGCCCGCTCTCGATCTGGCTCGGGAAGGACATCTCGGGCACGTCGGTCTCGGCCGACCTCGCCCGCATGCCGCACATCCTCATCGCGGGCACGACGGGCTCCGGGAAGTCCGGCTGTATCAACACCATGCTCTGCTCGGTGCTCCTGCGCGCCACGCCGGACGAGGTGCGCATGATCCTCGTCGACCCCAAGCGCGTCGAGCTGGGCCTGTACGAGTCGATCCCGCACCTGCTGACGCCGGTCGTGTCGAGCCCCAAGGTCGCCTCCGCCGTGCTCGCGAACGTCCTCACCGAGATGGACCGCCGCTACGAGCAGATGAGCGTTGCCCGCGCCCGCAACCTCCCCGAGCTCAACCGCGCGCTCCGCAAGCGCGGCGACCAGACGCTGCCCTACCTCCTCGTCGTCATCGACGAGCTCGCCGACCTGATGATGGTCTCCCCGCAGGAGGTCGAGGATGCGGTCATCCGCCTCGCCCAGAAGTCGCGCGCCGTCGGGATCCACCTCGTCCTGGCCACGCAGCGCCCCTCGGTCGACGTGATCACGGGGATGATCAAGGCCAACGTCCCCTCGCGCATCGCCTTCGCCGTCTCGAGCCAGACGGACAGCCGCGTCATCCTCGACACGTCCGGCGCGGAGAGCCTCCTGGGCCAGGGCGACATGCTCTTCAAGCCGCTGGGCACCTCCCGCCTCCAGCGCGTGCAGGGTGCCTACGTGAGCGAGGAGGAGATCGCCCTCATCGTCGAGCAGTGCCGGAGCCAGCGGGCCCAAGAGCTCGACGAGTCGCTGCTCGCCGCGCCCGAGCCGGTGCACGCGGGAGACGACGCCGACGAGGACTTCGACCCCGACGAGGACCCGCTCCTCGACAAGGCCATCGAGGTCGTCGTCCAGACGCAGACGGCGTCGGTGTCCCTCCTCCAGCGTCGGCTGCGGGTCGGCTACACGCGGGCCGGGCGCCTCATCGACATGCTCGAGCGGCGCGGGATCATCTCGGGATACGAGGGCTCGAAGCCACGCCGCGTCCTCGTCGGCGAAGGCGACCTCGACCGGGTCCTCGCTGACATCGCCTCGTAGCGGGTCCCGCTAACGAACAGGCGTTGCGGAGCGTCCTAGAAATGGGGACGCGGGAGGGTTAGCATCCTGCGAGTCCGTTTGACGCATGGGCGATAGAGGAGGTTCCGTGAACGTAACGCGCAAGCTGCCGTGGTTCCTCGCGGTGCTCGCAGTCCTGATCTTCGCGCTCGGCGCAGCCAGCTGCGGCGGCGACGACGACGATGAGGGGACTCCGGCCGCCACGGGCGGGGAAGACACGACCGCGGCCGAAGGCATCAGTGTCGGAATGGTGAGCGACACCGGCGGTCTCGACGACCGCGGCTTCAACGAGTTCTCGATTGCCGGCTTCGAGCAGGCGGAGGCAGAGCTCGGGGTCACAGGTCGCGTGTACGTCTCCAACTCGGGCGACGACTACCTGCCGAACCTGACCGCGGCGGTCGACGACGGACACGACCTCGTGATCGGCATCGGGTTCCTCATCCAGCCGGCCGTGGCCGAAGTGGCAGCGCAGGCGACCGACGTCACCTTCGCGGGCGTCGACCAGTTCTACGGCGAGGAGCCCGACTGCGGAGGGGACACCGGCGTGACGTGCTCCCTGCCGAACGTCGTCGGGCTGCAGTTCCCCTCGGAAGAGGCGGGCTACCTCGCCGGCATCGTCGCGGCCATGACGACGAAGAGCGGCACCGTGTCGACGGTGGGCGGCGTCAGCATTCCTCCGGTCGACAACTGGATCTCCGGCTTCCAGCAGGGCGTGATCGACACGAATCCCGACGTGAAGGTGCTCAACGCCTACTCGCAGGACTTCGAGGACCAGGCGAAGTGCAAGGAGATCGCGCTCGACCAGATCAACCAGGGCTCGGACGTCGTCTTCCAGGTGGCCGGCAAGTGCGGCCTCGGGGCGCTCGACGCCGCGTGCCAGGAGGGCGCCTACGGGATCGGCGTGGACGCCGACCAGTCGTTCGCAGGCGACTGCGTCATCACGAGCGCGCTCAAGCCGCTCCAGGTGGCCGTCTTCCAGACGATCAAGGCCGCGCAGGAAGGGACCCTCGAGGGAGGCCAGAACCTGTTCTTCGGCATCCAGGACTACCCGGACGCCGAGCTGCTCGCACCGTTCACCGACGCCGTCCCGCAGGACGTCCAGGACGCCGTCGCGGCCGCCCAGGAGCAACTGATCAGCGGGGAGATCGATCCCCCGGCGACACTCAAGGACGTCCAGAAGCAGTAACGGATCCGCATGCGGGGCGGCTTCGGTCGCCCCGCATTCCTTTCCGACGATGGCCGACGCGCCTCTTCTCGAGCTACGCGGGATCACGAAGCGTTTTCCGGGCGTCGTCGCCAACGATCACGTCGACCTCGATCTGACCAAGGGGGAGGTCCACGCCCTCCTGGGGGAGAACGGCGCCGGGAAGTCGACGCTCATGAACATCCTCTACGGGCTCTACCACGCGGACGAAGGCGAGATCCTGATCGGGGGAAAGCCCGTGCGCATGGGCTCGACGCGCGACGCGATCGAGGCCGGCATCGGCATGGTGCACCAGCACTTCATGCTCATCCCGGTGATGACGGTCGCGGAGAACATCGTGCTCGCCGTCGAGCCCCACACAGGACCGTTCCTCGACCTCACGACGGCCGAGGAACGCGTTCGCGACATCTCCCGGCGCTACGGGCTCATGGTCGACCCGACGGCCCGGGTCGAGCGAATCAGCGTCGGCCAGCAGCAGCGAGTCGAGATCCTGAAGGCCCTCTACCGGGGTGCGGAGATCCTCATCCTCGACGAGCCGACGGCCGTGCTGACGCCGCAGGAGGCGCGCGAGCTCTTCGCCATCATCCGCTCCCTCACCGAGGAAGGGAAGTCGGTCATCTTCATCACCCACAAACTGAACGAGGTGCTCGAGATCGCCGACCGGATCACCGTGCTCCGCCAGGGGAGGCAGGTGGACACGGTGCCGAGAGAAGGGGCGACCCAGGAGGGGCTGGCCCGCATGATGGTCGGGCGCGAGGTCGTCCTGCGGGTGGAGAAGCCGCCGGCCCAGCCGGGCGAGCCCCTGCTCGTGGCCGAGAACCTCGTCGTCTTGGACGACCGTGGACTCGAGGCCTGCCGGGGCGTCTCCTTCGAGGTGCGGGCTGGGGAGATCGTGGGCCTCGCCGGTGTCGACGGCAACGGCCAGACCGAGCTGATCGACGCGCTCACCGGGCTGCTGCACCCCGCCTCGGGCAAGATCGTCGTCGCAGGGCAAGACGTCACCGGGGCGACCGCGCGCGAGGTCCTCGACAACGGCGTCGGGCACATCCCGGAGGACCGCCAGCGCCGCGGGCTCGTCCTCGACTTCACGCTTGCCGAGAACCTCGCCCTCCACGACTTCAGGAACCCGCCCGACTCTCGCTTCGGCTGGCTCTATCCGCGGCGGCTGGTCGAGCGGGCCCGTAGGCTCCTCGCCGAGTTCGACGTCCGCGGCGGCGGGCCCGAGACGGTCGCCGCGTCCCTGTCGGGCGGCAACCAGCAGAAGGTTGTCGTCGCTCGCGAGGTCTCCCGCGACCCCCGGATCCTCGTCGCCGCCCAGCCGACCCGCGGGCTCGACGTCGGCGCGATCGAGTTCGTCCATCGTCGGCTCGTCGCGGAACGCGACGAGGGCCGCGCGATCCTCCTCGTCTCCTTCGAGCTCGAGGAGATCCTCTCCCTTGCCGACCGCATCCTCGTCATCTTCGAGGGCCGGATCGTCGGCGAGTATCCCCCGACCGTCTCCGAGGAGGAGCTCGGCTTTGCCATGACGGGCGGGCGCCACGACGAGGCGGCCTGATGGCGTACGAGCCACGGACGCCGACACCACGGCCGCCGTGAGCGAGTGGTTCTCGACGCGGCTCGGCGGCATCGTCATCCCCTTCGCCGCTGCCCTCCTCGCGTTTCTGATCGGCGGGCTCGTCGTGCTGATCACCGGCAGCAACCCGGTGAGCGCCTACAAGGCCATCTTCGAGGGCTCCGGCCTCAACTGGTTCTTCCCCTGGGTCACGGGAGAGGCGCGCGAGGACGCCGCCAACGACCTGCAACAAACGCTCATCCTCATGACGCCGCTCGTGCTCACCGGGATCGCGGTCGCGTTCGCGTTCCGCTGCGGGCTCTTCAACATCGGCGGGCAGGGCCAGTACTGGATCGGCTTCATCGCGGCGGTCTGGGTCGGAACTCACTTCGAAGGGATGGCGCGGCCGCTCCACATCCTGCTCGCGATCGCCGCAGGCATCCTGGGTGGGGCGCTCTGGGGCGGGATCGCCGGCGCGCTGAAGGCGGCCGTCGGGGCCCACGAGGTGATCACGACGATCATGCTCAACTGGATCGCGATCTGGGGCGGGACGTACCTCTTCGAGATCGGTGGCCACCTCCAGGGCCCCGAGGACTTCCTCCCTCGCTCGGCCGAGGTTGCCGACTCCGCGAGGCTCTGGCCGATCTGGGGATCCCTGCCCGCCTTGCACAGCGGCATCTTCATCGCCCTCTTCGCGCTCGTCGTCTACCACCTCCTGCTGAACAGGACGACGCTCGGCTTCGAGGTGCGCGCCGTGGGCTTCAACCCCGAAGCAGCGCGCTACAGCGGCATTTCCGTCGCCCGGAACTACTTCCTCGCCCTGGCCATCGCCGGCTCCTTCGCGGGCCTCGCCGGAGCCGTCGACGTACTCGGCTTCAAGTTCGCGGTCTCGACGAGCGACTTCCGCACGAACCTCCTCGCGTTCACGGGAATCGCCGTCGCCCTCCTGGGACGCAACAAGGCGGTCGGCATCCTCCTGGCGGCGCTCCTGTTCGCCGCGCTCCAGGTGGGAACGTCCACCCGTCAGCTCGATCCCGAGGTCTTCGACCCCGAGCTCGCCACGGACCTCGCGACGATGATCCAGGCCCTCGTCATCTTCTTCGTCGGCGCGGAGCTGCTCATCGTCTACATCTGGGAGGCGAGGCGCTATCTGCCCGGAAGATCGGCGACGACGGAGCCGGAGGCCGGCGCATGAGCGCCGAGGCCAGAACGGCGGCGGGGGTCGAGCTCCTCCGGCGCGCCACCGAGGCGCGCACGATCGCGATCGTTGGCATCTCCGCCGGGGTGTTCGCGCTCTGGGTCGCGCTTCCGCCCTGGACCCTCGAGACCGCAGGAGCGCCGATCGCCGCGGGCTTCGTCGCTCTCGCCTGCGGCATCGCGGCCGTCCCCCGCGGCGAGACGAAGCTGGGGTGGTGGTCGATCGGTGTCGGCCTCGCGGGCACCCTCGCTGGGATCTGGCTCCAGAGCAAGGATGCCGACACGCTCGCCAGCATCGTCACGGCAGGGCTCGTCGCCTCGACGATCCGCTTCGCGACGCCACTCGCGTTCGCGGCCATGGGCGGCATCTTCTCCGAGCGCTCCGGCGTCGTGAACATCGGGCTCGAGGGGATGATGCTGATGGGCGCCTTCTTCGGGCTCTGGGGCGCGCTCTGGAGCGGCACGTGGGTCGTCGGGCTCCTCATGGCGATGCTCTTCGGCGGGGCCCTCGCGCTCGTGCACGCGGTCTTCTGCATCCATCTCCGAGCGGATCAGATCGTGAGCGGGTTCGCGGTCAACTTCCTCGCCCTGGGCCTCACCGGGTTTCTCTTCAGCTCACTCTGGCCCGGGGGCATCCCGAGCGGGGTGTCCCGGGTTCCGCAGGTCTCGCTGGACTTCCTCTACGACGTCCCGGTCTTCGGTGACTTCCTCGGGAACGTCTTCGGAGACCTCAACCTGATGATCTGGCTCATGTTCGCCACCGTCATCCTCTCGTACGTCGTGCTCTTCAAGACGCCCATCGGCCTGCGAATCCGCGCCGTCGGCGAGCACCCCCGCGCGGCCGACACCGTCGGTATCTCCGTCTACGGCGTCCGGTACGCCGCCGTGGTCACCTCCGGAGTGCTCGCGTCCCTCGGGGGGGCATTCCTCTCGATCGGCTTCGTGGGCACGTTCGCCGAGAATATGACGGCGGGACGCGGCTTCATCGCCCTCGCAGCGGTCATCTTCGGGAAGTGGCGGCCGGGCTGGGCGTTCGCCGCGACGTTGCTCTTCGGCTTCGGCTTTGCGCTCTCCATTCCGCTCCAGCGAGAGGCGGACATCTCCGAGAACCTCATCTCGACGGTGCCCTACGTGCTCACGCTCATCGCGCTGGTCGGGGTCATCGGCCGCTCCATCCCGCCTGCCGCCGTTGGCCGCCCGTACGTCAAGCAGTGAACGGGGGCGAGACCAACACGAAGGCCGTCTGGGCCTTCCTCCTCGCGCTGCTCGCCCTCGCTGCCCTGGGCGGCGCCGTCGTCGCGGCCCGCTACTACGGCGAGATCCGCCTCTCCGACGCCCTCGTGGCGGTCCCGATCGCGCTCGTCTCGGCCATCGCCTCCGTCGTCCTCGGCCGCCGCGCCAAGGCCGAGCACGTGCGCACGCTCGGGAGGCGCGGCCGGCGCGGGTTCGTCGCCCTCGCCCGCTTCCTCGGGACGTTCGCGCTCGTGCTCGCGGTCACCGCGGCGCTCGCCCTCGCCGTGTTCGCGGTGCTCGTGCTCGTCCTGGAGTAGTCTCCCGGAGACGGCCGCTAGAATCGGGGGTTCGTGTTCGAGATCGGCAACAGCCTGCGAGAGGCTCGTTTGCGGCAGGGTCTCGACTTCACCCGGATCGAGGAAGAGACCAAGATCCGCGGGAAGTACCTGAGGGCGCTCGAGGACGAGCAGTTCGACGCCCTTCCCGGAGACACCTACGTCAAGGGCTTCCTGCGCACGTACGCGGAGCATCTCGGCCTCGACGGCCAGCTCTACGTCGACGAGTACAACTCCCGCTTCACGACCCTGGAGGAGGTCGCCACCGCTCCGTCGGCGTCGCGACAGCCGAGGCAGCGGCGACCCGTCGAGTCGAACTTCGTCGTCGTCGCGCTCGCGGGCATCGTCGCCGTGACGGTTCTCGTCGTCATCGGGCTCGCGGGCATCGGCTCCGACTCGCCGGAGCAGACGCCGCTCGTCGGGACGACGACGGAGGACACGACGACGGCCCCGGCGCAGACGACTCCGTCAGGGACGGGCTCGGCGGGACCACGGGAGGCGCGCCCCGTCCGCCTCCTGCTCACCGCCGTCGGTGGCGGCTGCTGGATGCAGGTGCGCGCCGGCGGCGTAAACGGCAAGCTCGTCTACGAGGGGACGCTCGAACAGGGCCAGACCCAGCGCTTCGTCAAGTACGAGCGGCTCTGGCTCGAGCTCGGCGCTCCCGGCAACCTCAACGCGAAGCTGAACGGTCGGCGCGTCGACTTCCCCCAGAAGCCCGCGATCGTCCTCGTCTCGGCCCGCGGCGTTCGCACGGTCTCAAGCGCCGGCTGAATGCGTCCGCGCGCGCTCGTCGTCCTCACGGGCAGCGAGCTCGTGCGCGGGGACAGGAACGACCGCAACGGCGCGTTCCTCGCCCGCGAGCTGACGCGGCTCGGGCTCGAGCCGGTGCGGATCCTGCTCGTCGGCGACGACCCGGTCGAGCTCGAGCGCGCGATCGCCGAGGGCGTCGCGGCCGACGTGTGTGTCCTCTCCGGCGGGCTGGGCCCGACCCACGACGACCGCACCGTGGAGACGCTCGCGCGCGTGGCGGGGCGCCCCCTTCGGGTCGACGAGGGGCTCGCGGCGGAGATCGAGGCCGTCTCGCGCGGCGTCGCCGAGCGCCTGCAGCGTCCCTACGCCGACTTCGCCCACGGCGTCCGGAAGCAGGCATCCCTACCCGACGGCGGGGTCGCGGTCGGCCTCGCCGGCACCGCCCCAGCGGTCGTCCTCGCCCTGGACGGCCGCGTCGCGGTCGCGCTCCCGGGGCCGCCGAACGAGCTCCGCCGCCTCTGGCCGCGCGTGCTCGAGTCCGACGCGTTCCGACAGGTCCTCGCGCGGGCCGAGGTGCCGCAGCATCGCGTCCTGCGCTTCTTCGGGCCGAGCGAGTCCGCGGTCGCGCGGGCGCTCGACGACGCCGGTGGAGAGAGCGAAGACGTCGAGGTCACGGTGTGCGCGCACGACCTCGAGATCCGCGTCGACCTGTATGCGCGGGGAGGCGGTGGGGAGCGCGCGGAGGCGCTCGGAGCAGCGCTCGCCGCCCACTTCGCCGACGACCTCTTCTCCGAGGACGACCGACCGGTGGCGGAGCTCGTCCTCGAGCTCTGCCGGGCTCGCGGATGGATGCTCGCGACCGCCGAGTCGTGCACGGGCGGGCTCGTCGGCGCGCGGCTGACGGACGTCCCCGGCTCGAGCGACGTCTACCTCGGCGGCGCGGTCGCGTACGCCAACGGGACGAAGGAGGCGCTGGTCGGAGTCCCGCGCGCGCTGCTCGACGAGCACGGGGCCGTCTCGGCCGAGGTGGCCGACGCGATGGCGGACGGCGTCCGGTCCGAGCTGGGCGCGGACGTCGGCGTCTCCGTGACGGGCATCGCCGGCCCGGACGGCGGGACGGAGGAGAAGCCCGTCGGGCTCGTCTTCCTCTCCGTGCGCACGCCGACGGCCGCGACGACCGAGCGGTTCGTGCTCCCGGGAGACCGCGAGGCGGTCAGGGCCCGGGCAACCGCGTGGGCTCTCCACACTCTGCGGCGCCTTCTGGCACAGCCGGGCACACACGCGCATGAGCGATCCGGATAGCGTCGCTCCCGATGAGCGCCTCCGCCTCTTCACCGCCTTTCCCCTGCCGCGGGACGCGGCCGAGCGTCTCGCCGCCTGGCAGCGCGAGGAGCTGGCGGGCGTCCGGGATGCCCGCCCGGTGCCGACGGAGAACCTCCACGTCACCCTCGCCTTCCTCGGCTCGACGCCGCGCGCCGAGATCGGGAGGATCGCCGGCGTGCTCCGCGACGTGGCCGGGGTCGCTTCCCGTCCGGTCCTCTCGCCGACGCGCTACCGGGAGACCAGGAGCGTCGGCATGGTGGTGCTCGACGACGAGGGCGGGCGGGCGACGACGCTCGCGGGCGAGCTCGGCGCGGGCCTCGAGCGTCTCGGCGTCTACCGGCGCGAGCGACGGCCGTGGCTCCCGCACGTGACCGTGCTCCGCTTCCGCCGGGCCCCGCGGCTCGACCCCTCGCTCCCCGATCTCGGGCGGGTGAGTCCGTCCGAAGTGGCTCTCTATCATTCGGTGCTCCGACCGAACGGGGCGCAGCACGAGATCGTCGAATCGGTTGCTCTGCGGGCATGAGACCAGGAGGTTGACGTCGTGACCGACTCCCAACGCGACCAGGCGCTGGACGCCGCGCTCAGCCAGATCGAGCGGCAGTACGGCAAGGGCTCGGTCATGAAGATGAACGATCAGGCGCAGATCGCCATCCCGTCCATCTCCACGGGCGCGCTCTCGCTCGACCTCGCCCTCGGGATCGGCGGGTTGCCGCGCGGCCGCATCGTCGAGATCTTCGGCCCCGAGTCCTCGGGCAAGACGACGCTCGTCTACCACGTCCTCGCGGAGGCGCAGCGTCGCGGCGGCATCTGCGCCTTCATCGACGCCGAGCACTCGATGGACCCCGCCTACGCACGGCGCATCGGCGTCTCCATCGACGATCTCCTCGTCTCCCAGCCCGACCACGGCGAGCAGGCGCTCGAGATCGCGGAGCTCCTCATCCGCAGCGGCGCGCTCGACGTCGTCGCCGTCGACTCCGTCGCGGCACTCACGCCCAAGGCGGAGATCGAGGGGGAGATGGGCGACAGCCACGTCGGCCTCCAGGCGCGGCTCATGAGCCAGGCGCTGCGGAAGCTCGCCGGCACGCTCAACCGCACCGGCACCGTCGCGCTCTTCACGAACCAGCTTCGCGAGAAGATCGGCGTCATGTTCGGCAACCCGGAGACGACGCCCGGCGGCCGCGCGCTCAAGTTCTACTCGTCCGTGCGGCTCGACATCCGGCGCATCGAGACCCTCAAGGAGGGCGTCGAGGCCTTCGGGAACCGCGTGCGCGTCAAGGTCGTCAAGAACAAGGTCGCCCCGCCGTTCAAGCAGGCCGAGTTCGACGTCATCTACGGGGAGGGCATCTCCTGGGACGGCACCGTCATCGACGTCGCGCTCGAGCGGAAGATCGTCCAGAAATCGGGGTCGTACTTCAGCTTCGGCGACGAGCGGCTCGGCCAGGGACGCCAGAACGCGACCGCCTTCCTCCGCGAGCATCCCGACGTCGCCGACCAGATCGTCCGAGGCATCCAGACCCAGCTCGGCGACGAGGTGGTCGTCTCCTCCAGGCTTCTGCCGGTGGGTGACGGCGGCCCGCCAGTCGACGCGGACGCCGACGCGGACGCGGACGAGGGCGCGCCCGCCGAGGCCGCCGCGACGGCCGGGTAATCGGGTCGGAGGACGGGGACGGGCGCCGAGCCGAGACTCACGGCCGTCCGCCGCGTTCGCCCCGGCCGCGTGGCGCTCGAGGTCGACGGGAAGCCCTGGCGCGTCGTCCCGGACGACGTGCTCGTCCGGTGCCGCCTCGCCCCGGACACCGCGCTCGACCGGCCGCGCCTCCGGGAGATCCGACGTGAGCTTCTGCGGGCGGAGGCCCTCGGGGCCGCCGTGCGCGCCCTCTCCCGCCGCGACCTGTCCGAGCGGCGGCTCCGCGAGCGCCTGGCGTCCCGCGGCGTCCGCTCGGACGCCGCGGAGAGCGTCGTGAGCGGCGCTCGCGTCGGCCGGCGCCGTCGACGATGCCCGGCTCGCGCACGCGCGCGCGGCGTCCCTCTCCGACCGGGGCTGGGGCGATGCGGCGATCGGCGCCCGTCTCGAGCGGGAAGGGCTCTCGGCCGAGCTCGTGAGCGGCGCGCTGGCCGGGCTTTCTCCGGAGAGCCGTCGGGCGGCCGGGATCGCGGCGCGCGCGCCCGACCGCCGCGCGGCCTGGCGACTGCTCGCCCGGCGCGGCTTCTCGCCCGACGCGATCGAGGACGCGCTCGGCCCTCTGGACGAGGGCACGTGACCGCGGCTACCATACCGTCACATTCCGCAAGAAATGCCTGCAACTGGAACGGCTCAGGCCGAATCGGACTCGACAGAACGGCGCTCACCCCAATGACCAGACACCTGACGCGCAGCACCATCACGAGGAGGCGACCTCGGGCGGATAGCTGACCCGCTGACGAGGCGCGGCTGCGCGCGCCGATTCACCGAACGGCCGTTCCTACGGGCTCGACCACGTAGGAGCGAGCAATGGGACTATCGATCGGGCTGCTGATCCTCGGCGTCGTCCTTGGACTGGTCGGTGGCGCGATCGTCGGCACGCGGACGCACCTCTCGCGACGAGCGGCTGCGTCGGAGGAAGAGCGCGAGCGCCTGACGGCGGACGCCGAGCGAGCGGCGGAGGCCATCCGCCGCGAGGCTCAGGTGGAGGCCCGCGAGCAGGCGCTCAAGCTGCGCGCCGACGTCGAGCAGGAGCTCAAGGACAGGAACGCGGAGGTCCTCAAGATCGAGGAGCGGGTCCTCGGCAAGGAGGAGGACATCGACCGCAAGCTCACGGAGCTCGAGCGGCGCGAGCAGGGCCTCACCGACCGCGAGACGCACCTGAAGCTCCTCCAGGAGGAGCTCAAGGCGGCGAAGGACGCCCAGCTCCAGGAGCTCGAGCGGACGTCGGGGCTCACGGTCGAGGAGGCGAAGCGGCAGATCCTCACCCAGTCGGAGGAGCTCGTCCGCCACGACCTCGGGCGCATGGTGCGCCAGTTGGAGGAGGAGGCCCGCACCGACGCGAAGCGGCGCGCCCGCAACCTCGTCGCCGACGCGCTCCAGCGTGTCGCCGCGAGCCATGCGGCCGAGACGACGGTCTCCCTGGTCGAGCTCCCCTCCGACGACATGAAGGGCCGGATCATCGGCAGGGAAGGGCGCAACATCCGCGCCCTCGAGAACCTGACGGGCGTCGACTTCATCATCGACGACACGCCGCAGGCGGTCGTCCTCTCGTCCTTCGACGGGGTTCGTCGCGAGGTGGCCAAGCTGACCCTCGCGAAGCTCGTCGAGGACGGGCGCATCCATCCGTCCCGGATCGAGGAGATGTACTACACCTCGAAGGCGGAGATCGAGGATCACATCCGCCAGGCGGGCGAGCAGGCCGTGTTCGAGGCGAACTGCGGCAAGATGCACGAGGAGCTCGTCAGGATCCTGGGCCGTCTCCGCTACCGGACGAGCTACGGCCAGAACATCCTCAAGCACTCGCTCGAGTGCTCGCATCTGGCCGGCATCATGGCCGCCGAGCTCGGGGCGAGCGTCAAGACGGCGAAGCGCGCGGCGCTCCTCCACGACATCGGGAAGGCGATGACCCACGAGGTCGAGGGCTCGCACGCCGCCATCTCCGCCCAGCTGGCAAGGCGCTACGGCGAGTCCCACCACGTCGTGCACGCGGTCGAGGCGCATCACTACGAGGTACAGCCGCAGACCGTGGAGGCCGTGCTCGTGATCACGGCCGACGCGATCTCCGCCTCGCGGCCCGGCGCGCGCGGGGAGAGCCTCGAGAACTACATCAAGCGGCTCGAGACCCTCGAGAAGATCGCCTCGGAGAAGGAGGGGGTCGAGCGGGTCTACGCGCTCCAGGCCGGACGGGAGATTCGCGTGATCGTGAAGCCGTCCGAGATCGACGACGACACGGCGGTGCTCCTGTCGCACGAGATCGCGCGCGAGATCGAGGAGCAGCTCGAGTATCCGGGTCAGATCAAGGTCACCGTCATCCGGGAGAGCCGCGCGATCGAGTTCGCCAAGTAGCCCGGTACAGTTTCCGACCGGTGAAGCGCTACCACGTCACGACGTTCGGCTGTCAGATGAACGCTCACGACTCGGAGCGGATCAAGGGCATGCTCGAGTCGCTCGGCCTCGGCGAGGCGGTCTCGCAGGACGAGGCGGACGTCATCGTCTTCAACACGTGCACGGTTCGCGAGAAGCCCGATCAGCGCTTCGCCGCCCACCTCGCGCAGGCGGCGGCGCTGAAGAGGGCCGACCCCGAGCGCATCATCGCCGTGGGCGGCTGCTACGCGGAGGCGCAGCGGGAGCGGATCTTCTCTCTCTACCCGTACGTCGACGTCGCCTTCGGCCCGGGCTCCATCCCGCACCTCGCCGACTGGATCGGCGCCGGAGGACAGGGTGTCCCGCGAGGCCGCTTCGCCGAGTGGCGGCACTTCGCCGGGGAGCTCCCCGCGCGACGAGAGCGCGCGTTTCAGGCGTGGGTGCAGATCTCGATGGGCTGCAACTCGGTCTGCTCGTACTGCATCGTCCCGGCCGTCCGCGGACGCGAGCAGAGCCGCCGGCCGGGAGATATCGTCGCGGAGGTGACGCGCCTGGCCGAGGACGGCGTGCGCGAGGTGACGCTCCTCGGCCAGAATGTCAACTCCTGGGGCCGCGACCTCCTGCCGGACATCCGGACGGAGTTCGGCGAGCTCCTGCGCGCGGTCGACGCCGTTCCCGGGATCGCGCGCATCCGCTTCACGAGCCCCCACCCGAAGGACTTCCGCGAGCCGGTCATCAGGGCCATGGCCGAATGCGAGGCCGTCTGCGAGCACGCCCACCTGCCGCTCCAGTCGGGCTCCACTCGGGTTCTCAAGCGGATGCGGCGGACGTACACTCGCGATCGCTACCTCGACCTCGTCGAGCGCATGCGGGCGGCCATCCCCGACCTCGCGCTGACGACCGACCTCATCGTCGGCTTCCCCGGCGAGACGGAGGAGGACTTCGCGGAGACCCTCGAGACCGTCGAGGTCGTGCGCTACGACGGCGCGTTCACGTTCGTCTTCAGCCCGCGTCAGGGGACCGAGGCGGCAACGCTCCCGGACCAGGTGGCCGAGGACGTCAAGCGCGAACGCATCGAGCGCCTGATCGAGCGCGTCCAGGAGATCGCGCACGAGCGAAACGAGGAGCGCGTGGGGCGGGTGGAGGAGATCCTCGTCGAGGGCCCGAGCCGCACCGATCCGTCTCGCAACCGCGGACGAACCCGTCGCAACACGACGGTGAACTTCGACGGGCCCGCGGAGCCGGGGACGCTGGTCCACGTGCACATCGACGGCGCGACGTCGACGACGCTGCGCGGGACCGACGTCACCCCCGTCGTTGCCTAGCTCTCTTTCGTGACGTTCCCCGCGCCATGCGTGCGCCTTCCGAAGATACGCTCGAAGCGGAGGGAGGCCCGCGGCGGCCCCGGGCCGTGACCGGTCCGCGCGAAACCCGGCTCGTCATCGCTGTCTTCGGGCCGACCGCCTCCGGCAAGACCGCCGTCGCGGAGGCGCTCGCCGACTGCCTGCCGGCGGAGCTCATCTCCGCCGACGCCATGCAGGCATACCGTGGGCTCCCGATCCTGACGAACCAGCCCGAGCGCCCGACGCGCCTCGTGGGCATCTGGGCGCTGGATCACGAGGGCTCGGTCGGCGAGTACCAGGCGCTCGCCCATGCGGCCGTCGACGAGATCCTCGCCGCCGACCGGGTGCCGATCGTCGTCGGCGGCACCGGCCTCTACCTCCGGGCCGCGCTCGCCGACCTCGATCTGCCGCCCGCGCCAGGCCCCGGCGCGCGAGAGCGATGGGAGCGTTTCTACGACGACACCGGGCCCGAGGCCGCGCACGCCGCCCTCGCGGATCGAGACCCCGCCGCGGCCGCCGCCGTTCATCCCAACGACCGCCGGCGCGTCGTCCGCGCGCTCGAGCTGGTGGAGACCGGGAGCTCTCTCCGGCCGGGCCGTGATCGCCTCTGGAGCGAGGAGACACGCCGGCCGAGCCTCGTCGTCGGCCTGGATGTTCCAGTCGACGTCCTCACGCGCCGGATCGACGAGCGCACGCAGGCGATGTTCGAGCGTGGGGTGGAGGACGAGGTCCGGCGCGCCCTCGCGGGGCCGGTCTCGCCCACGGCGCGGAGGATTCTCGGGCTCACCGAGATCGCCACGCTGCCGAAGGACGAGGCGATCGCCGCGGTCGCGCTGAGGACACGCCGGTACGCGGCCTACCAGCGCAAGTGGCTTCGCCGCCTTCCGGCCGCTGTTAGCGTTCGCGCCGATCGCGCGCCGGACGCGGTCGCCGATGAGATTCTCCAAATGGCACGGGCTCGGCAACGACTACCTGCTGATCGAGCGGGCTGAGGCCGGCACGCCGCTCACGCCGGCGCTCGTGCGCCGCCTCTGCGACTACCACCTCGGCATCGGGTCGGACGGGATCCTCGAAGTCCTCGCCGCCGACGGCCCGCGAGCCGAGATCGTGATCTGGAACCCGGACGGATCGACGGCCGAGCTCTCGGGCAACGGGACGCGCATCGCCGCCCGCTGGCTCGCGCGGCGCGCCGGCGCGAACGAGGTCGTCGTCGCCGTGGGCGCGCGAGAAGTCGTCGCCAGGATGCGGGACGGCCTCGAGGTCGAGACCGTGATGGGTCACGTCGAGGTCGGGCCGCCCGAGCAGCTGGACGTCGACGGGGCCCAGCTGGAGTTCACGCCGGTCTCGGTGGGCAATCCCCATGCGGTCATCCGTCGCGACCCCGACCGCGCCGATCTCCTCCGGCTCGGGCCGCTCGTCGAGAACCACTCCCGGTTCCCCGAGCGGACGAACGTCCAGCTCGTGCGCGTCGACTCGCGGAACGAGGCAACGGTTCGCGTCTGGGAGCGCGGAGCGGGGGAGACCCTCTCCTCCGGAACGAGCGCCGTCGCCGTGGCGGGCGCCTCCGTGGCGAACGGGTGGTGCGAGAGCCCGATGACCGTCCATCTCGGAGGCGGAGACATGCGCGTCGACCTCGACGACGGCTTCCGTGCGCGGCTCACCGGGACAGCCCAGGAGATCTGCCACGGCGAAGTGGCGGAGGAGCTCCTCGGGGAGTTGGCGGCGGAGTGAGGTTCGCGCGGAGGCTCGACCAGGTGCCGCCGTACCTCTTCGCCGAGCTCGAGCGGAGGATCGAGGTCATGCGGGCCGAAGGCGTCGACGTCATCTCGCTCGGCATCGGCGATCCCGACCTCCCGACGCCGCCGGCGGTCGTGGAGGCGATGCAGCAGGCCGTCGCGCAGCCGGCGACCCACCAGTACCCGTCGAACCGCGGGCTGGGCGCCTTCCGGGAGGCGGTGGCCGCCTTCTACGCCGAGCGGTTCGGCGTGACGATCGACCCGGAGACCGAAGTCATCCCGGTGCTCGGCGGCAAGGAGGGCGTCGCGCACGTCGCGCTCGCCTGCCTCGACCCGGGCGACACCTGCCTCTCTCCCGACCCCGGGTATCCGCCGTACATCTCGGGGCCGGTCTTCGCCGGCGCCGACGTCCACGACCTGCCCCTGCGCGAGGAGAACGGCTTTCTCCCCGATCTCGCCGAGATTCCGCCCGACACGGCGGCACGGGCGAACCTCCTCTTCTTCAACTACCCCAACAACCCGACAGGCGCGGTCGCGGACGAGGGCTTCTTCGCGGAAGCGGCCGCGTTCGCCCGGGCGAACGACCTCATCGCGATCCATGACGCCTCCTACACCGAGATCGCCTTCGACGACGCCCGCCCTCCGAGCTTCCTCGGCGCGCCGGGAGCGATGGACGTCGGCGCCGAGATCTTCTCGCTGTCCAAGGGCTGGAACATGACCGGCTGGCGGGTCGGCTGGATCGCCGGCAACGCTGAGGTCGTCGAGCGCTACCGCAGGCTGAAGACGAACCTCGACTCGGGGATGTTCGACGCGCTCCAGCTCGCGGGAGTCGCCGCCCTGACCAGGGCACGCGACTTCCCGCGCGAGATGTCCGACGTCTACCGCCGTCGCCGCGACCTGATGGTCGACGCGCTGGCCGAGGCCGGCCTCCCCTCCCGGCCGCCCGGGGCGACGCCCTACATCTGGACCTGCGTGCCCGAGGGACACGACTCCGCGAGCTTCGCGGAGCTCATCCTCGAGCAGGCCGCTGTCGTCGTCTCGCCCGGATCGTCGTTCGGCCGGGCGGGGGAGGGCTTCGTGCGGATCTCCCTCACGGTCGCGGATGAGCGCCTGACCGAGGCGGCCGGCCGAATCGCCTCTTCGCTTCGGGTCGGATCGCGGGCATAATCGCCGTGTGAGCCAGCACCAGCCCGACCCCGCGCCAGGGGCTGAGCCAGAGCGCGGATTCGTCGTCGCCGTGCTGGCGCCCGGGGTGGACGAGGACGAGGAGCTGGGGGAGCTCCGCGAGCTCCTCCGCACCGCGGGGGTCGCGCCCGTCGGCGAGCTCGTCCAGCGCCGCGCATCGCCGGATCCGCGGACCTACGTCGGCAAGGGGAAGCTCGAAGAGCTGAAGGCGACCCTCGCGGACTCCGGCGCCGAGTCGGTCGTCGTCGACGGCGACCTCGACCCCGGGCAGCAGCGGCGGCTCGAGGACACGCTCACCGCCCGCGTCGTCGACCGCACGCAGCTCATCCTCGACATCTTCGCGCAGCACGCCTCGAGCGCCGAGGGGAAGCTCCAGGTGGAGCTGGCGCAGCTCGAGTACAACCTCCCGCGCATGCGGGGCATGTGGCAGCACCTCGAGCGGCTCGGCGGCGGCATCGGCACGCGCGGGCCGGGGGAGTCCCAGCTCGAGAGCGACCGCCGTATCGCCCGGCGGCGAATCGGCCTCCTCAAGCGCAGGCTTCGCGGCCTCGAGAAGCGGCGGGCGGTCCAGCGGAAGGCGCGCGAGCGGAGCGCCGCCCCCGTGGTCGCGCTCGCGGGGTACACGAACGCCGGCAAGTCCACCCTCCTGAACGCGCTCACGGACGCTGACGTCTCGGTGAACGACCGCCTCTTCGAAACCCTCGACCCGACGACGCGCGGTTTCGAGCACGACGGTCGCCGCTACCTCGTCACGGACACCGTCGGATTCATCCGCCGCCTTCCGCACCAGCTGGTCGAAGGCTTCGCGGCGACGCTCGAGGAGACCCTCATGGCCGACCTCGTCCTGCACGTCGTGGACGCGTCGGAGCCGGACGAGCGCCTCGACGACACGGTCCGGGCCGTGGACGCGGTGCTCGCCGAGATCGGCGCGGACGAGCTCCCGCTCGAGATCGTCCTCAACAAGACCGACCTCGTCGACCCGTTGCGACGGCGGCGGCTCGCGAACCGCTTCCCGGGCGCGCTCCCGATCTCGGCGCGGAGCGGGGAGGGGCTCGACGAGCTCCGAGCTCGCATTGCCGAGCGCTTCGCGAACCGCTTCCGACCGGTCCGGCTGCTCGTCCCCTTCGACCACGGTCGGGTCCTGACCGAGCTCTACGAGCTGGGAGCGCCGATCGAAGAGCGGGTCGACCGCGAGGACGGCGTCCTCGTCCACGCCCGCCTCCCCGAGCGCGAGCTGGCGCGGTTCGCGCCGTACCTCCTCGCAGACGAGCCGGCGGCCCGGAGCGGTGAGGCGTGATCGAGCTCGCGGTCGCCCGCCTGCGCGACGACGCGCGCCTCCCGGAGCGGGCCTATGCCGGCGACGCGGGGCTCGACCTCGCTGCGTGCGAGCGCGTCGACCTCGCCCCCGGCGAGCGCGCCGTCGTCCCGACGGGGATCGCGGTGGCGATCCCGGAAGGATTCGCCGGGTTCGTCCAGCCTCGGTCCGGCCTCGCGGCCCGGCACGGCATCGCGGTCGTCAACTCGCCGGGGCTGATCGACTCCGGCTACCGGGGCGAGATCCGCGTCGTGCTCCTCAACACCGACCCCGAACGCGCCTTTGTCGCCGAGGCGGGCGACCGGATCGCCCAGCTCGTCGTCGTCCCGGTCCCCGAGCTCGACCTCGTCGAGGTGGACGAGCTGCCGCCCACCGAGCGCGGCGTGCGGGGCTTCGGCTCGTCCCGGGCCACGTGAGCCGCTGACGTGCACCCGCGCATCCGCGTCTCCGCGATCCTCCAGCGCGAAGGCCGGATCCTGCTCGTGCGCCACGAGAAGGAGGGACGGGAGTACTGGCTCCTTCCCGGCGGCGGCGTCGACGCCGGCGAGAGCCTCCTGAGCGCGCTCAAGCGCGAGCTGGCGGAGGAGGTCGGCATCGACGAGGACGTGCCCTTCGAGGGCCCGGTCGCGCTCGCGGAGTCGATCGCGCCGCCCGGCTGGCCGGCGAAGCACGTCGTCCACGTCATCTTCGCGGGGTACCTGGGCGACCGCTCGCTCGAGCGGGTGACGTCGGGGGACGAGGCCGTCAGGAACCACCGGCTGTTCGACGTCGAGGAGCTCGCCGGCCTCGCGGTGCACCCTCCGCTCCAGCGCTTCCTGGCTCGCTGGCAGCCCGGCGACCCGACGGTCTACCTCGGCCCGCTCTGGGCCCCCTAGCCCACAAGTAACAGTCTGTTACTTACGCCCGCCGCGCGCACGGGCCCGACCCGCGGAGACCTCCTGCGCTGCGTCCTCGAGTGCGTCCTCGAGCGGCTCGAGCTCCGGCGGCTCGCCGCCCGAGGCGTGCGCGAGCGCCTGGGCGATGAGCCAGTCCGCGAACCACGGGTTCCGGGGCAGGAGCGGCCCGTGCAGGTACGTGCCGACCGCGCGACCGACCCGGCAGCCCTCGTGCCCGCTCAGGCCGTCGTTTCCGAAGCCGGCCACCACGCGGCCGAGGGGCTCCGCCTCCTCGTCGAGCACCGTGCGGCCGGCGTGGTTCTCGAAGCCCGCGAGGGCCTCTCGCCGGCCGGGCACGAGCTCACACTCGAGCAGGACGTCGCCGATCATCCGCCGCTCGCCCGCAACCGTGCGGAGGGGGAAGAGGCCGATGCCCGGCAGCTCGACGCCCTGGCGGTCGCGGTAGAAGCGGCCGAGGAGCTGGTAGCCGCCGCACACCGCGAGCACGACCGCGCCGCCGGCCGCGGACTCGCGGATCCCGGCGCCCTTGTCGGTCAGGTCGCCGGCGATCAGGGCCTGCTCGCGATCCTGGCCGCCGCCGACGTACAGGAGGTCGTGCTCGCCCGGGACGACGCGATCGCCCGTCCCGATCGACCGGTAGTCGAACTCGATCCCGCGCCAGGCCGCGCGGCGCTCGAGCACGGCGATGTTCCCCCGGTCGGCGTAGATGTTGAGGTAGTCGGGGTAGAGATGGCCGACGACGATCGTCCCCGCGCTCATGCCGCTTCCTCCCAGTACTGGCGAACGAGACCGCGATCGGCGACGGTCCTGCGCAGGGCGAGCATGGCGGTATACGTGGGGAGGACGACGAGCTCGGCTCCCGGCGGCGTCAGCTCGAGCCCGCGATCGAGCGCGCGCGCGAGCGACGGCACGACCTCGATGGCCTCGAGGCTCAGGCCGCCGTACTTGCACCGGAGCGCGAGCTCCTCCGCGCGCGAGCCCGTGACGACCACCCGCTCCAGCCCGGCGAACAGCGGCTCGAAGTCGACGTCCCAGATCCACGAGACGTCGCGCCCGTCCGCGATGTCGTCGTTCAGGGCGGCGACGACGACCCGCGGCGGCCCGCCCGCGACGAGGGTCCGCACGACCTCGTTCGCGCCGGCGGGGTTCTTCACGAGGAGGAGCAGGACGCCGCGGTTGCCGGCCTGGATCCGCTCGAAGCGGCCGAACGCCGCCCGGAACCGCGCGATCCCCGCGCAGGCCTCCTCGAGGCTCGCCCCGAGGACGAGCGCCAGGGACGCCGCAGCGACCGCGTTGTAGACGTTGTAGAGGCCCGGAAGCGCCAGCTCCGCGCGGCGTGTGCCCCTCCGCGTCACGAGGTCGAACGACGCGGCGGTCAGGCCGTCGAGCTCGATGGCCGTCGCGGCGACGTCGAGCCGGGGGCGGGAGAGGCCGCACGCCGGGCAGCGCCAGTCGCCCAGGTGCCCGACGTACGTCGCCGCGTACTCGTACGGCGTCCCGCAGGCCACGCAGTACTTCGAGTCGGCGGCGTGGGGGAGGCCCTCTCTCGCGACGGCCGGGTCATCGAGGCCGAAGCGGACGATGCGGTCCCGTCCGCCCGCGATGTCCGCGACGAGCGGATCGTCCGCGTTCGCCACCACCCAGGCATCTCCAGCGAGAGCGGCCACGGCGCCCCGCCAGCGCTCGGCGATGAGCTCCAGCTCCCCGTAGCGGTCGAGCTGGTCGCGGAAGAGGTTCCCCAGGCAGACCGCACGAGGGCGGACGCGACGCGCCACCTCGGGAAAGGCCGCCTCATCCACCTCGAACAGCCCGAGGTCGGCGCCGGGCCGTGCGAGGAGCGCGGAGGCGACCCCCGAGACGAGGTTCGCGCCGGCACCGTTGTGCGCGAGGCTCGCGCGCGGCCCCAGGATCTCCGCGACCATCGCCGCGGTGGTCGTCTTGCCGTTCGTCGCAGAGACGAGGGCAGAGCCCAGAGGAAGGCGGGCGGCCAGCGTCCCGACCGCCTCCGGATCGACGGTCGCGAGGATCTTGCCGGGCAGCGTCGTGCCCCCGCCGCGCCCCGCGAGCCGCGAAAGGCGTCCGGCGGCTCGCGCGAACGCGATCTCGAGGCCCAGGCGCACGCGGCCAGTGTAGTGGGGCGATTTACGGCCGGGCCGCCTCGGATCACTCGAAAGGGTGAATCTCGCCCGCCTCCCGCAAACGGGGGAGGAGAAACCCGGCCCGGGCACCTAGCGTCGGGTGAGGAACAACTGCGGCTACCCCGTCCTGGCGCGGGAAGAGATCGGAGAGAGGCACATGCGGCGAAACGGCTTTTCGAAGGGTGGCACCCGTTCGAGTGCCCTGTGGGGCAAGCCGTCCAAGGGCGAGTCCCGCTCGAGCGCCCTGTGGGGCAAGGGCGGGCGAGGCTTCATCACCGCGCTGGTCGTCGGCGTGCTCATGGCCAGCCCGATGGCCGCGATGGCGGGCCCCGGCCCGTCGCGCCTCGTCGACAAGGATGTTCGCGCATACCTCTCGCCCGGTCTCTACGAGGCCGCGAGCAAGAGCCCGAACGCCACGTTCAACGTCATCGTCCAGGGCGCGAGCGGCGCGACGAGCTCCGCGGTCGCGACCGACGTCGCGAACGCGCGGAAGTCCAGCCCCGGCAAGGGCGTGGGGCTTCGCAAGCGCTTCCGCTCCGTCACCGGCGTCGCCGCGCAGCTGACGGGACGCCAGATCGTCAAGCTCGCCCATCGGCGCGACATCCGTGCGATCACGAGCGACGCCCCGGTCATGCTCTCGGCGTTCAACTCGCAGCGCTGGCCGCACGTGGCGGGCCTGAGCTCACTCTGGGACGCCCCGGCCTCGGTCAACGCCCCCACGATCGCGGTCGTCGACTCCGGCATCGAAGCCGGGCGGTCCGACTTCGGGTCCCGCATCCTCGCCGACGTGACCATGACGTCGCTGCCGAACAACTCCCCCGGCGACGGTCGCGGGCACGGGACGTTCGTCGCCGCCATCGCCGCGGGCTCCGCGTCCGGCTACGGCGGGGGCTCCCAGCACTCGAACATCGTCTCGATCGACGTCATGGACGACAGCGGTATGGCGATGACGCGCGACGTGATCGCGGCCGCGGACTGGATCCTCGCGCACAAGAACGAGTACAACATCCGCGTCGCCAACTTCTCGCTGCACAGCGCAGCGCCGGCGAGCGTCTTCTTCGATCCCCTCGACGCGGCGGTGGAGCGTCTCTGGTTCGGCGGCGTCGTCGTCGTCGCGGCCGCCGGCAACTACGGCGTCGACGGCGCTCCCAGCGACGTCCTCTACGCGCCCGGCAACGACCCGTTCGTGATCACGGTCGGCGCCGACGACGTCAACGGCTCCATCTCGACCTACAACGACTTCGCGGCGCCGTGGTCGGTCTACGGCTACACCCTGGACGGCTTCGCGAAGCCCGAGCTCAGCGCCCCGGGCCGCTTCATGATCAGCGCCGTGCCGGCGACCTCGACGCTCGTGAGCGAGCGGCCCGAGAACGTCCGCTACGACGACCACATGCAGCTCTCGGGGACCTCGTTCGCGGCCCCGGTCGTGGCCGCGGCGGCCGCGCAGCTCCTGGCCGCCCACCCCGACTGGACGCCCGACCAGGTCAAGGGCGCCCTCATGCTGACGACGAAGCCCGTTCCCGCCGCGACCCCCGGCTCCCTCGGCGTCGGCATCGTCAACGCGGCCGCGGCCGTGGCGGTGAGCGACCCGCCGAACCCGAACCTGGCCCTGAACCAGTTCGTGGTCGCGGCGGCCGACGGCTCCGGCCCGGTCTTCGACGCCGCCAGCTGGGCGAACGTCGCGATGGCGGACGCCTCCTGGGCGAACGCCTCCTGGGCCTCGGCCTCCTGGGCGAACGCGTCCTGGGCGAACGCCTCGTGGGCATCGGCCTCGTGGGCCGGCGCCTCGTGGGCGAACGCCTCCTGGGCGAGCGCGTCCTGGGCCTCGGCCTCCTGGGCGAACGCCTCCTGGGCCTCGGCCTCCTGGGCGAACGCGTCCTGGGCGAACGCCTCCTGGGCGAACGCCTCCTGGGCGAACGCGTCCTGGGCCTCGCAGGCCTACGCGGACAACGCGGAGGCGGAGGTCAGCGCCGCGGGCGAAGAGCTGAGCGCGGAAGAGCTCTCCGAGCTCGAGACCGAGCTTCCCTAACCGGCAGCGCGTGGTCTCCGAGCCCCCGGGCCGCATACCGGGGGCTCACCCCTTTGGGTGATCTTCCGGGCATCCCTCGAACGGGGGAGGCTCCCGCCATCGGGAGACCGTACGTTCAGGCTATGGCTCTGCGGCCGGACTCTGCGTCCGCGTGGACGAAATGCGAAGCGGCGATTCCAGGCCGGGCTCCGGCGGAATGAGCACCATCGCGCGAGCTCTGGGGCGAGGGGCGCGCGCCTCCCGACGTCGGCGGCGACGACGAGCAGATCCCGCCGCTGGCCCGGCTCTACCTCTACGCCATCGCGCTGTCGGCCGCCATCGCGGCCGCGGTCCCGTTCTCGCACCTCTCGCCGGACACCCCGGGCTGGCCGACCTTCTTCGCCCTCGCAGCGTGCGCCTCCGTGGCGCAGCTGTTCGTCGTGCGGACGCCGCGCGACCAGAGCTACCACACGACCATCGTCTTCCTGATCCCGGCGGTGCTCCTCCTGCCGCCCGAGCTGATCGCCCTCCTCGGCATCGTCTACGGCATCCCCGAGTGGCTGAAGGTGCGCTACCCGTGGTACATCCAGGGCTTCAACATCGCCAACCACATGCTGAACGGCCTGGCGGCGTGGGTGGCGGTGGAGCTCGTTCGCGAGGCCGGGCTCTCGCCCGAGGTCGAGTTCGCGCTCTCGGGCCTCGCGGCGGCCATCGTGTTCGTCGCCCTGAACCACGTCCTCCTCGCGACGATGCTCCACCTGGCGCGCGGTCACTCGCTGCGCGAGACGGGCCTCTTCTCGACCGAGAGCCTCTCGACCGATTTCGTCCTCGCGCTGCTCGGCGTCGCCTTCGCGGGCCTCTGGGACTGGAACCCCTGGCTGCTGCCGACTGCGGTCGCGCCCCTCATCCTCGTCCACCGCTCGCTGAGCGTGCCGGCCCTCCAGCAGGAGGCGAGGGTCGACCCGAAGACCGGCCTCTTCAACGCGCGCTTCTTCGCCGACGCCCTCCGCGAGGAGCTCGACCGCTCGCAGCGGTCCGGGCTGCCGCTCTCGGTGGTCATGGCCGACCTCGACCTTCTCCGAGACATCAACAACGCCTACGGCCACCTCGCCGGCGACACCGTCCTCAGAGGCATCGCGGACGTCTTCCAGGCGCACCTCCGGCACTCCGACATCCCGGCGCGCTTCGGCGGCGAGGAGTTCGCCATCCTGCTGCCGGAGACGCCCCCGCAGCAGGCCTTCGAGGTCGCCGAGCGCATCCGCCGCGCGGTCGCCGACCAGCCGTTCGACATCGAGACCTCCAGCGAGCCCATCCGGGCGACCATCTCCATGGGCATCGCCTGCTTCCCGAAGGACGCCGCCGATGCGAACGAGCTCATCCATCAGGCCGACCTCGCCGTCTACCGCGCGAAGCTGCAGGGACGGAACCGCGTGCTCAGCGCGAGCTCGGAGCCGCTGCTCCTCCCGCCCGAGCGAACGCCCCGCCTGGCCGCCGTGCCGGACGAGGGTGGCTACGTGCCTCCGGCCATGCCGCTGACGGTGGAGCCCGTCCCCATCGACCCGCAGCGCGCGCAGGTCGTCGAGAGCAGCCCTCCACAGCGACGGCATGCGCCCGCGGGGCCGCGGTTCATCTCCTTCTCGCCGCCTCTGGCCCTGCTCGTGACGGCGGTCAGCCTCGGCGGCATCGCCGCGGGGGCTTTCGGGATCGCGTCGGGCACGACGGACGACCTCATCGGGCTCCTCGCGATCATCGCGCTCGTCGCCGGGGGCCAGGCCCTCGCGCTCGAGCTGGACGGCGGCTCGATCTCCGTGAGCGCGGTCGGCGCCCTCGCAGGGGCGGCGCTCTTCGGGCCGCAGGCCGCCCTGCCGCTCGCGATCGCCATCGCCTCGGTCGAGTGGAGCTCGCGGCGGACGCCGGTCTACCAGCTCATCTTCAACATCGGCGCCCTGACCTTCGCGTCCCTCGCAGCCGCGGCGGTCTTCAGCGTGGCGCAGGACGACCTCGGCATGAAGACCGTCGTCACCGCCGCCGCGGGCCTCGTCGCCGGCGGCGCCTACTTCGCCGTCAACACGGGGCTGATCGCCGGCGCTCTCGCCGTCGAGGGCCACGACCGGTGGCGCCGCGTCTGGACCGAGCGATTCGCCTGGCTCCTGCCGCACTACGTCGCATTCGGCGCCGTCGCCGGGGCCATCGCGCTCGCGTACGACGCGATCGGGCTCTACGGCCTCGCGGTCTTCGTCTTGCCGCTCGTCCTCATGCGCAAGACGATGGCCGCCTACCTCGGCTACACCGAGCGGTCGACGAAGAAGCTCCGCCAGGCCGCGGAGACCATCCGGAGCCAGAACATCTCCCTCGAGCAGGCGAACCACCTCCTCAAGGAGCGCTCGACGGCGGCCATGGAGAGTCTCTCGGCGACCGTCGACGCGCGCGACGCCTACACGGCGGGCCACTCGCGTCGAGTGCAGACGATCGCGCTCGCCATCGGCAGCGAGCTGGGCCTCTCCCAGGCCGAGCTCGACCTGCTCGGCCACGCGGCGCTCTTCCACGACATCGGCAAGCTCGCCATTCCCGACGCCGTGCTGCTCAAGCCGGCGCCGCTCTCGGGCGATGAGTGGGACCTCATGCAGCGGCACGCGGAGGAGGGGGCACGCATCATCGACCGTCTCGGCTTCCTCGGGGACGCCGTGCCGGCGATCCGCCACCACCACGAGCGCTGGGACGGAGCCGGCTATCCCGACCGGCTCGGCGGCGAGGACATCCCGCTCGGCGCGCGGATCATCCACGTCGCGGACGCGCTCGACTCGATGCTGACGAACCGGATCTACAAGCCGGCACGGCCTGCCGAGGAGGCCCTCGACGAGCTCAGGCGGGGCGCAGGCAGCCAGTTCTGCCCCCGGTGCGTGAGCGCCCTCGAGCGCAAGCTCACGAGCGAGGACGCGGCACAGCTCGCCCGGGCGCCGCTCGCCGCGGCGTCGTAGCGCCTCGTTCGGCGACTTGCGAAAGCTCTAACCTGCTCGCCTACACTGTGCGGGGAGGTCGCACGTGCCAGGAGACCCGCGCCCGCAGACGCACCGCAGGGCGGCCCGCAAGGAGATCCAGGCCGTTCGCTCGGGCCTGCGGCGGCGCTACACCGACGAGCAGATCCTCGCCGAGCTGAGCGCCTCGGCCGAGCGGCTGGGCCGCTCGCCGACGATGCGGGAGTTCACGGCCGACCCGCGGGCGCGAGTCCACCCGCAGACCGTCGTCGAGCACTTCGGCACGTGGAACCGCGCCAAGCGCCGAGCGGGCCTCGTCGCCCGCCGCTTCGCGACGAAGGAGGAGCTCCTCCTCCAGCTCCGCGCCCTCGGAGACGAGCTCGGGCGCACCCCGACGGGCAGGGATCTCGACGACCACCGGGCTCGACTGCCCTCGAAGTCGCTCTACTGGCACAGCTTCGGCTCCCTGTCGAGCGCGCTGCGGGCCGCGGGCTTCGACGTCCCCGGCCGGGACGAGCGCCGCGAGCGGGCGCTCGTGCAGGGCGAGCGCCTCGCCCGCCGGCTCGGACGGCTGCCTCGCCTCGCGGACTGGTCCCGGGCGCGGCGCCGGCGACCGACGATGCTCTCGGAGTGGCAGGTCTACCGGCTCTTCGCCGGGGACAGGGGAGGGTGGACGACGTTCCTCTTCGTCCTGCGCGAGCGGCTCGCGCGCGCTGGGGTCGAGGTGGACGAGAAGGGACGAATCGCCCGCGCGGGCTAGCGGCCCACGGCGGGCGACGGCGCGATCGCGGCGAGCCGCGCCAGCGAGAGCCGCGCCTCCTCGGGGGCGCGGACCGGAGGGAGGATCGAGCTCTCCACGAACGTGCGGTCTGGCTCGAACGACTCCGTGCGCACGGCACGGCCGCCGGACACGGCGAGCAGCGTTCCCTCTCCGAGCTCGCGCTTCGCGAGCTCGAGCCGCGCGTAGCGCTCGGCGAGCTCGAGGGCGTCGCGCGTCGAGGCGAAGACGAGCTCGTGGCTGCCCTCGCCGATCCAGAGCGGCCGCCCGATGCCGCGGGCGACGAAGAGGAGGTCGGGCTCGCGCTCGTCGAGCCACGCCGCCGCCATGGAGCCGTGGAGCTCCTCGAGGGCACCGGGGGCGCTCGCCGCCTCCTCGACGAGGGCGAAGATCGCCTCGGAGTCGACCGTCATGCCCGGCTCGGCGCGGTCGAAGCCGTGGCCGGCGAGGATCTCCTCGTCGTTGACGATGATCCCGTTGTGGATGCCGACCACCGACCCGTGCCGGATCGGATGGTTGTTGGCGACGAGGCTGGGGTGGCCCTTCGTGTAGTCCCGGACGTGGACGAGGACCTGCCGCGCTCCCGTGGGAACCTCGAGGCGGTCGAGGAGCGCGCTCGCTCCGCCGCGCTGCTTGTGCACGGCGAGCGAAACGGCGGGCCCGCGATAGGCGTACCCGACCGCGTCCGAGCCGCGCTCGGAGATCGCGGCCAGGAGGCACTGGGTCGCCAGAGTCTGGTCGACTCGCGACCCGTCGCTGAGGCTGTATCCGGCGATCCCACACACGTGATTCTCGGCCCCGATCCTAGGACGATCCTCGGACGGGGAGTGGCCCGAAGAGGCCGCAGAGGCCACCTTCCGACCTTGACAGTACCAGCCTCGGCTTCCCGGTTCTCGTCGCCCATCCCCCGAAACGGTGGGTCGTCCTCAAGGCGGGGTCCGGCACCGCCGATACGGGTGGGCGTGGAGCACTCTTCTGCGGAACTCCCTCAGGAGCCGGAGCGGGTCGACGCGGACGAGCCGAAGCTCGAGCTCGTGCCCGACGCCGCCGAGGCGGAGGACGACGACGAGCCCGTGCTCGAGCTCGACGCCCCTGCCCCGACGCAGGACCCGCTGAAGCTCTACGTCCGCCAGATCGGCGACGGGCCGCTCCTCACCCCGGCCGAGGAGCGCGAGCTCGCCCGGCGCAAGGACGAGGGCGACGAGTGGGCGAAGCGCCGGCTCATCGAGTGCAACCTCCGGCTCGTCATGTCGATCACCCGGAACTACGTCAACTCCGGCGTCCCCCTGCTCGACCTCATCCAGGAGGGCAACCTCGGCCTCATCCGCGCGGTCGAGAAGTTCGATTACCGGATGGGCTACAAGCTCTCGACGTACGCGACCTGGTGGATCCGGCAGGCGGTCACGCGGGCCATCGCCGACCAGGGGCGGACGATCAGGCTCCCCGTGCACGTCGTCGACCAGGTTCGCCGGGTCATGCGCGCCCGCCGCGTCCTCACGCAGAAGCTCAACCGCGATCCTCTGCCGGCCGAGCTCGCGCAGGAGAGCGGCTTGGAGGTCAAGCGCGTCAACGAGCTCCTCGACCTCGTCGAGGACCCCGTCAGCCTCGAGACCCCCGTCGGCGACGGCGACTCGATGTACGGGGACATGATCGAGGACACGAACTCCGAGCAGCCCGACGCCGTCCTCGCCGAGCTCCTTCGCGGGGTCGAGCTCCAGGTGGCGCTCCAGTCGCTGAACGACCGGATGCGGCACGTGCTCGAGCTGCGCTTCGGCATGAGCGGGGCGCCGCCGAAGACGCTCGAAGAGGTCGGGACGGAGCTCGGGGTCACCCGCGAGCGCGTCCGCCAGCTCGAGTCCCGGGCGCTCCGCGAGCTCCAGGCGGTCGCGCCGGACCTCAGGCTCTACCTGCGCGCCGAGTAGCGGCCCGCGCCACGGGTAGGCTGGACACGTGTTCGTCGACGTCCATTCCCACGTGGTCCCGTCCGGTGACGACGGGGCCCGCTCCGTCGAGGTAGGCCTGGCGCTCTGCGTCGAGGCGCGGCGTCACGGGACCGGCATCCTCTACGGGACGCCGCACGTCTGGCCCTCGTTGCCCCTCACCTCTGAGCGCGAGCGGGAGGTCCGGGCGGCGCATGCCCGGATGGCGCCTGCCGCGGCCGAGCACGGCCTGGAGCTCCTGCTCGGCTGGGAGCTGACACCGCAGGAACGACTCCTCGGGGAGGACCCCGGGCGCTACCGGCTCGGCGCGCTCCCCGCGGTGCTCATGGAGGTGCCCTTCCGCGGCTCTCTGACGCTCGCTGAGCGCCTCGGAGAGCACATCGAGGGGTCGGGGCTGACTCCGGTCATCGCGCATCCAGAGCGCGCCGAGAGCGTCCGCATCGCACCGGAGGCGGCCGCCGACATGGCCGCGCGCGGCTGGCTCCTCCAGGTGAACGCAACGAGCCTCCTGGGGTACCACGGGCACGAGCAGGAGGCCGTCGCCTGGAGTCTCGTCGAGGAGGGCCACGCCGCCCTGGTGGGCTCGGACGGCCATCGCACCTCGCGACCGCCGTTCCTCGACGCGGCGCACGAGCAGGCTCGCACGCGCGTGGGGGAGAGGGCCGACGCCCTCTTCGACGGGAGCGCGCTCGCCGGCCTAGCGGATGCCGACCGCGTCGATCTCGCGCAGCGACGCTAGCCGCGAGAGCGACTCGATCTCGATCTGCCGGACGCGCTCGCGCGTGATCCCGAGCCGCCGGCCGATGTGCTCGAGGGTGTGTGGCTCCTCGCCGCGCAGCCCGTAGCGAAGCTCGAGGACGCGCCGGTCGCGCTCGGGGAGCGCCTCGAGTGCGCGGTCGAGGGCCTCCTTCTGCAGCCGCTTCTCCGTCACCTCGTCGGGGAGCGGCTCGCTCCCGGCCACGAGGTCGCCGAAGACCGCGTCCTCCTGCTCGCCGATCGGCTGGTCGAGGCTCGTCGAGGCGCGCGCGGCGGCCCGCACCTCGATCGCCTGCTGGAACGGAAGGCCCGCCTCGTCGGCGATCTCCTCGAGCGTCGGCTCACGGGCCAGCTGCGTCCACAGGTGGCGCTCGGCGCGATGCATCTTCTGCATCCGCTCGACGACGTGCACCGGCACCCGGATCGTCCTCGCCTTGTCGGCAATCGCGCGGGCGACCGCCTGGCGGATCCACCACGTCGCGTACGTCGAGAACTTCAGGCCACGCTGCCACTCGAACTTCTCCACCGCGCGGATGAGCCCGAACATGCCCTCCTGGATCAGGTCGAGGAACGGCAGGCCCTGGTTCCGGTAGTTCTTGGCGATCGAGACGACGAGGCGCAGGTTGCACTCGATCATGCGCTTCTTCGCCTCCATGTCGCCGCGCTCGATCCGCTTGGACAGCTCGACCTCGTCCGCGGCGGTCAGGAGCGGATGCCGGCCGATCTCGCGCAGGAAGAGCTGCAGGGCGTCGGTGGTGGTCTCCAGCGACTCCGTTCCCGGGAGAGGGGGAGCTGGCTCCTTGTTGCGCCGGTCGACGACCTCGATGCCCCGCTCCTCCAGCTCCTTGTGCAGCTGCTCGACCTCGCCCGGGTCGAGATCGAGGAGCTCGAGTGCCTCCTGGAGCTCGGAAGCCTCGACCAGGCCCGAGGCGTCGGCGCGCTCGAGCAGCGGCTGGAGCTCCTCGTGGTTGCTGGCGTTCGAGGCCTCGTCAGGCATTCGCGGCTGTCACGGGCGGGGATGTCTCGATCGGTGGGCGCGGCCTGCCGCCACGCGTGCCCGGATTACCCTACCCGTCGTAGCGGCCAAGTCAATGCCGGATTCACGATGACCGACCCCGACGCACGATAACCGACGTTATGTCAAGTCGGGACATGCCTCATGACAGGGGACGCAGGAGCCCCCGGCTCGCGAAGCCGACGAGCCGGTCGAGCATCAGCTCGTACTCCCCACGCAGCTGCGGGTCCCCGCGCAGCGCCCAGAGCGTCTCCCCGTTCACCCACGCGGCCTCGCGGGCCCGTGCGACGTTCCACATCGCCACGACGTCGTCGAGCTGACCGAGCGACCGGTCGAGGTGTCCGAGGGCACCCGTCGCGTACTCGCCCTTGACGCGCTCCTCGGCGTCCTCGAGGACGGCGTTCAGCCGCACGAAGTCCGAATGCTGCGGGCCGTCGCGCCGTGGCTCGAGCCCGAGGGCGCTCCACGTCTCGACGAGGGCGAGCGGCAGGTCGCGGTTGATGTGGGCGTTCATCCCGGCGAGCGCGAACTGGATCCGCGCGATTCCGGGCCGAGCGCGCACCGCGAAAAGCGGCGCCCAGGCCCTCGGCACCGATTTCGACCGGGCTGCATCGTCCCGAAGCGCGCGGAAGAAGCGGTTGGCGAAGACCACGTCGAGCCAGCGGACGAACCGGAGGTCGCGGTACGCGCTTCCCGCGCCCACGGCGCCGTCGACGGCCTCGGTGACCGCACGGTAGAGGCGCAGGAACGCCCGCACGCCGTCCTCCCGCGGCAGCGCGGCTTCGAGCTCCTCCATGAGCTCGATGACGTCCCGCATGCGGCCCGGCAGGCGGCCGGCAAGGAGGGTGTCGACGCTCACGCGGCGACCTCGAGGCCGAGGAAGTGCGCGGCCTCCCCCACGACGGGATCGCCGACCGTCAGGCTCCGCACGTCTTCCACGTCCAACCGGCCGACGGCCCGGTCGAAGAGCGTGACGTTTGCCCACTGGGACTCGAACGTCGACCACCAGCGGATTCCGGCCGCGTCGGGATGACGGTCGAAGAGCGCCTCCGCGTCGGCCTGGGTGCGGGACCGCTCGTGCGTGGCGACGAGGGACGGGCGCAGGCCCTCCTGCGAGAGCACGCGCGGCTCGTCCAGGTCGAGGACGAGCCCTTCGTCGAGGAGTCTGAGGGACGCGAGCGCGAGCGGAAGCCCTCCGCGGAGGAGGTCCGGCGGGGCGAGATCCGTCCCCGCGAGCGCTGCGAGGCGCTCGACGACCGCCGAGACCGCCTCCTCCGAGACGTACAGGCACCCGTACCGCTCCGGCGCGTCGTGACGCCCTCGGCCCTGCAGCATGCGCGGGAACCAGACGGCGCCCCCGCGGGCGGTCGCCTCGACGCTCCGATCCCAGGGGAAGCAGCGGAAGAGGATCACGCGTAGGAGCCGGCCCGCTCCTGGCGCAGGGCCGAGAGCAGCTCCTCCGTCTCCCCCACCCGGATGACGTCGATCGGACGCCGGTGCCGCAGGTTCGGGTTGAGCCCGAAGAGCCACTTCTCCGCCGTTTCCGGCTCGTACAGCCGGAGGAGGAACGACATCGTGAGCTCGAGCAGGTCGAGGCGCTCGGCGTTGTCCGGGTCGATCCCCTGGCCGCGCTTCCAGCGGCTCACCTGCGCCGGGCTGACGCCGAGCGCCCGCGCGAGGCGCCGCTGCGAGTGGAAGTCACGGGTGAGCGCCTCGACCTTGAGCGCGGGTTCGACCGGCATGCTCCCATCGTAGCGCAACGAAAAGTGTTGCGTTAGACGGCCGGAGCCGCTTGCGGCAGGCGTTCCGAGGACGTAGCGTCCCCGTGCCAGCCATGCTGCTCGAGCCCGTCGACCCCAACGAGACGTTCCGAGCGAGGCGCCGGCAGTCCCGCAGACGACGGGCGATACGGCGCGTCGCCCTGCTCGCGCTCGTTGCGGTCGCCGCCGCGGTCGTGGCGCTCGGCATGAGCTTTCTCAGCGGGCACGGGCGCCGGGCGCAGACGGGCACGACCGGCGCCGGCGCGCCGGCCGCGGCGACGACCGGGACGCAGGCCGCCGAGCCGGACCCCGCTGCCCGGCCCGACGAGATCAGGGGCGTCCACGTGACGATGATGCTCGCCTCGCTCGAGGGCAAGCTCGACGAGTACTACGCCCTCACCGACGCCGGGCTCACCGCCCTCGAGCTCGACGTGAAGGACGAGAACGGCGAGGTCGCGTTCCGCCGGCCGGCCGTGCCGCTCGCCCGGGAGGTCGGGTCCGCCCGCCGGTACTACGACCCGCGGAAGGCCGCTCTCGACGCCGAGTCGCGCGGCATCTACCTGATCGGGCGCGTGGTCACCTTCGAGGACCCGGTCCTCGCCCAGGGCCGGCCGAAGCTCGCCATCCAGCGCCGCGGCGGAGGAGTCTGGACGAACGCCGCCGGGCTCGGCTGGACGAACCCGTACGACCGGCGCGTCTGGAAGTACAACGTCGACATCGCAGCGGCCGCGGTCCGCGCCGGCTTCGACGAGATCATGTTCGACTACGTCCGCTTCCCCACCGACGGCGACCTCTCGAGCGCCGTGTTCCCGCGCGAAGCGAAGGAGCGCAAGAGCACCACGATCGGAAAGTTCCTCGCGTACGCCCGCTCGCGGCTCGAGCCGATGGGCGCGCGCGTGTCTGCGGCGGTCTTCGGGCTCTCGGCGACGCGCGAGATGGGAATCGGCCAGCGTCCGCGCCGGCTCGCCCAGTACCTCGACTCGATCTATCCGATGGTCTACCCGTCCCACTACGGCCCGGGCGAGTACGACCTCGAGGACCCGAACGCAGTGCCCGGGATCACGGTCGCCCGCTCGCTCCACGACTTCCGCCGAGCGCTTCGAGGCCAGGACACCCTCCTCGTCCCGTGGCTCCAGGACTTCTCGCTCGGCCGGAAGTACCGACCGGACGACGTGAGGGCGCAGATCCTCGCCGCGCGCGACGCGCACGCGGGCGGATTCCTGCTCTGGAACCCGAGCGGCGTCTACACGCGCGCGGCGCTCGCGGCGCCGTAGCGCGGGTCTTCCACACGTTCGCCCACAGGGGCTCTGGCGACTTGTGGAACATGTGGAAAACTAAACTTTGCGCAAATTGCATGGATCATGGTGAACGGGCGCTTGCATGGTCCGTCGAGGCCCTCTAGATTCCCTCCTGCGCCGAGCACGGAGCGCGAGTAGGTTGAAGCCCCACCGGGCAATCGTAGGCGGAAGCCGAAAGTTGGTCGGAGAGGTGGACGAAAGCGTCACCGGCTCGGCGAGTTTTTTTTGGTCCGAGAAGCTCACGGCCCTTCGGCCGGTAGACTCCCGCCCCGATGAGCCACCCCCGTGTTCCAGCGATCAGCCCGGGAGCGTCGGCCTTCCTCTGGGGCCTCGTGCTCGGCGCCTACGTCTGGATCGGGCTGCTGGCGATCGGCACCGGGAACGGGTCCGCGTTCATCTTCGGCCTCGTCGCCGCCGTCCTCATCTTCTTCTTCGTCCGGCTCTGCGGCGCGGACACGCTCCGCCGCTGAGCGGCCGCTGCTGCGACCTACGCGCTCGCCAGGCAGGGTCGCCGCTCTCGTGCGCTCGTGAGCGCGACGACGAGGAAAGCGGCGAGCTCGTCGCCGAGCTCGTCCTCCAGGCGCTCGCGCGCACTGGGGCCGTCGCCGGTGGTGACGCGTTCGAGCACGGCGAGATCGTCCAGGATCCCGCGGACCCCCCGGGCCTGGAAGGGTTGGGCCGCTGCGGCGTTCATGCCTCCCTGATATCGGCTGCGACGCCGACCGGGCGCGATCCCTGGCGCGAGTGAAGCAGTCGGGCCGTCAGTCGTCGGCGCGGTGCTCGACGACCGTCGGAGCCTCGGACGACGCGGCAGCGACCGTGACCGCGTCCTCCTCCTCGCTCCGCGCCACCGTGTCCTCGCGCGGGTCCTCCGGGCGGAAGTCGTGGACCTCCTCGTCGGAGACCTCGAGCTCGCGCTCGGCCGAGCGAATCCGCGGGCCGCGGGTGTCGAAGACGAACGTGAAGACGATCCCGAGCCCGAACGCGAGGACGCCCTGGAAGACGATGAGGTCCCCCGCCACTCCGTCGAGGCCGATGTCCCCGATCCAGCCGGCGACCTGATCGCCCTCGCCCGTCCCCGTGGGACGAGTGGCGACGAGGATCGCGCCCACCGCGACGAACGTCGGGAGGAAGCCGATGAGGAGGACGCCCGGGCTGATCGTCGGGGCGCCCCACTTCGTCCAGCCGCCGATCAGCTGGGAGAGGCCGAGGACGACGCCGGCGCCGGCGAGGATCGCCATCGCGGCCCAGTACTCACGGGTCGAGGCCAGGTCGAAGGTCGTCGCCAGCCAGACGAGGAACCCCGCCCCGGCGACTCCGAGCAGGGTGACGACGCCGCGGACGACGGGCGGTCCGCCCCAGGCATGGGTCTGTGGCTCCGTGCGAACTTCGTGGTCGTTCTCGATCGTCGTCATGGCTCATCTCACCCCGCTGCGGTCGTTTCCCGAGTGTTCCCCAACACGAGGGGGTTCTAACCCGGGAGGTGGATCCCTGCCCGGTATCGCCCGAGAGGGGCGTCAGGCGGCGAGATCGCGCCGGCGGGCGTCGAAGAGGCAGGAGTCGAGCTCCTCGCGGAACGCCGCGACCGCAAGGGCCCGGTCCTGCGGGAAGACGTGCTCGACCACTCCGACGTGGCGGTCGTTGTAGAAGGGGACGTCGACGTGCTCGCGGCTGACCACGTTCACCGACGTGTACGAGCACGAGGGGCACTCGACCGCGAGGCCCAGCTCCTCTCCGCCTCCGCCGAGCAGGCGGAACGCCGACGGGTAGACGGGGCGCGAGCGCTCCTCGGGGTAGCAGAAGAAGCTCCACGGCCAGTCGCCGCCGCGGATCCGTCCCGCGGCGAGGTCGAGCAGCTCTGACGGCCGCCGACTCGAGGCGGGCCGTCATGAGGTTGAGGAAGGCCGAGTCCGATCCGGCGAGGGGGGCCCAGTCGAGCTCGTCGTGCGTCAGGAGCCCGTCGTGCTCGTCGCCGCAGTCGCAGACGAACGTGATCCGGTAGACGGCGGGATGGGCCGCCCCGGGCAGCCGCTCGACGGCCCTGAACCCCGAGAGCCGCACGCCGACCTCGCCGCCCCGGGGGCAGGGAAACGTGTAGCGCCCGGTGAGCTGGTCGTACATGTGGCTCCGATTATGTATCGGCAGGGAGGACGCGACCCCGCATCCCCGCGCGGGGCCCCGGCTCAGCTCGCGTACTGGATGAGCGAGAACACGTCGTAGCCGGAGAGCTTCTCCCGCCCGTTCAGGAACTCGAGCTCGATCACGAACGCGACGCCGACGACGATCCCTCCGAGCTGCTCGACGAGGTCCACCTTCGCCCGGGCCGTGCCTCCCGTCGCCAGGAGGTCGTCGTGGACGAGGACCCGCGCGCCGCTCGAGATCGCGTCCGCGTGGAGCTCGAGCGCGTCGAAGCCGTACTCGAGCGCGTACTTCGCGCTGATCGTCCGCCACGGGAGCTTGCCGGGCTTGCGCGCCGCGACGAACCCGCACTCGAGCCGGTAGGCGAGCGCGGCCCCGAGGATGAAGCCGCGCGCCTCGGCGCCGAGGACGACGTCCGGCTTTCGCGGCTCGGCGAACTCGGCGAGCCGCTCGACGGTCTCGTGCAACGCCTCGGGGTCGGCGAGGAGCGGCATGATGTCCCGGAAGACGATCCCCCGCTTCGGAAAGTCGGGGATGTCGCGGATCTTGGCCGCGAGGTCGACGGTCACGACCGGGGAACGATACCCCGGAGCGCCCGCCAGAACAGCAGGTTCGAGAGCTCCTGCGACAGCGCCGCGAGCGTCTCGAGGCTCTCGACGCCCGCGTGGCGCTTCTCCGGGTTCGGCGACCGCAGCTCGGGCGCGACGATCCGCTCGAGGAGGTCGGCCTCGTTGTCGGCCCAGCGCCGGAAGGTGGCGAGGTTCCGGGGCTCGACGCCGTAGCGGGCGAGGCGCGCGCACGCGGCCGCGACGTCGACGTCCCGCTCGGGGAAGCGCGTGTCGCCGTCCGCGGAGCGGGGCTCGAGGAGCCCGTACTCCTCCAGCTCGCGCACGAAGGCGGCATCGACGCCGGCGCGCTCGCACAGGGTGGCGAAGTCGACGTCGTCCTCCGGCGCCCGCAGCCCGGCGCGACGCGCTCGCTCCTGGCGCCGCGTTCCCGCGGCGAGCTCCTGGCGGATCACCCGGAGGGGGAGGAACTCGTCGCGCTGGAGCCTGAGGATGGTCTCGAGCCGCTCCACGTCCTCCTCGGTGAAGAGCCTGTAACCGCCCTGCGTGCGCCGCAGCGCGAGGAGGCCCTGGTCCTCGAGGTACCGGATCTTCGAGATCGAGATGTCCGGGAACTCGTCGCGCAGCTGAGCGCACACCGCCCCGATCGTGAGCGGCCGCCCCTGTCCGATGTCGGCAACCGGCGCCGTGGCCATCACTGCTCCTCCAGGTGATGCTGCCCCGCTTGACGCGGCTTTGCAGCCGTCAGAAGCGTGGTGGGCATTGCCTGGCGGAGCACTCAGCTCTCCAGGAAGGTCAGCTTGTACTTGCCGATCTGCACCTCGTCCCCGTCCTCCAGCTTGGCGCTCTCGACCCGGCGGCGGTTGACGTACGTCCCGTTCAGGCTCCCCTCGTCGTGGAGCGTGAAGCCGTCCGCGCCGCGCGTGACGACCGCGTGGCGGCGAGAGACCGTGACGTCGTCGAGGAAGATCTCGCACTCCGGTGCCCGGCCGAGCGAGACGCGGTCCTCGACCAGCGCGAACGTCTCGCCCGCGCGGCCGCCACCGGAGCGCACGACGAGCGCGGGGCCCTCGATGCGGAGGTCCGCGAGCGAGAGCGCGTCGTCCTCTGCGACCTCTTCGGCGGGCGTGAAGGTCATCGTCGTGTGGTCTCCGGGCTCGTCATGGATGAGCAGGGCGCCGCACTTCGAGCAGTAGTTAGCGGCCTCGGGGTTCTGGAAGCCGCATTCGGGGCAGTGGAGATAGGTCACTGCCCTGCCGTGTCCAGCTCCTCGTCCGTCGGGGGCGCGGCCTTCGAGGCGAGGATCGCCGCGAGCTTGTCGACGTCGATCTCCTTCAGCGGGCTCTCCCCCTCCCCCATCTGCTTCTGCAGCCGCGCCTGGAGCTCGGCGCGCAGGATGTCGATCTTGCCGTGGAGGATCCGGCGGCGGTACGAGACCTCGTGCTCCTCCTCCATGAGCCCGCGGATGAGATCGCGGAGCTCCTGGTCGGACAGGGTCGCTAGATCAGGAAGTGCTTCCACGCAACGCTCCAGTGTCGGGGACGGAGGGCAGGAAACAGTAAACCATCCCCGCGACCATCCATCAACCTCGACTTGAGGGTTCGTCGAGCCTCTAGCCCGCGTCCTCGACGTCGTCGCGGGCGACGACGTCCTCGACGAGCCCGACGAACTCGGCCTCGAGAGCCCGCCCGTCGTCCGGCGTCCTGCCCTCCGCGTAGACGTGCACCAGCGGCTCGTCCGGGTCGGGCAGGACCTGCGCCCACCCGCGGTCGTCGAAGACCTTGATCCCGTCGGTGACGTCGACTTCCAGGCCCTTCGTCCGCTCGGTGAGGATGCGCATGACCGCGCCCTTGCGGGCCCACGGGCAGCGCACCTGGCGGTGGATGACGGCGGACTCGGGAAGCTCGCCGACGATCTCCGAGAGCGGACGCCGGACGGGAGCGAGGAGCGCGAGGAGCTTGCAGAGGCTGGCCATCCCGTCGTAGGCCGGAACGAAGTCCGGGAAGACGAAGCCGCCGCCCACCGAGCCGGCGAAGATGACGCCGTCGCCCGCGGCCGCGCGCGTGAGCCCGGAGAGGGAGTGCGGCGTCCGCACCACCTCGAGGCCCGTCCCGTCGACCAGCTGCTCGACGAGGCTCGTGACGGTCGTCGGGAAGGCGAGGCGGCCGCTGCGCCCGTCGGAGGCGAGAAGGCGCAGGAAGAGGAGGAGCTCCTGCTCGACCGGCACCTCGCGCGCCCGGTCGTCCACGAGGAAGATCCGCTCGGCGGCGGGATCGAGCACCGCCCCGAGGTCGGCGCCCACCGCCTCCACGAGGCGCTTCGTCTGGCCGAGGGACTCGGCAACGCTCGCGCCCTCCGGCCCGGTTCGCCGCTCGCTCACGTAGGCGTGCCCGGAGACGACCTCGACGTCGAGGGACCCCAGCACCTGCGGCAGCACGAGCGAGGCGGCCGAGAAGGAGTAGTCGACGACCACGCGGAACCCGCGCGCCCGGATCGCGGCCACGTCCAGGGTGGCGAGGAGGTCCTGCGCGTACGTCTCCGCCGCGCGGGCCGGGAAGATGATCGCGCCCACCTCGTTCCAGGCGGCGCGCCTGAACTCCTGGCGCGAGAAGTGCTTGTCGATCTCCTTCATCAGCTCGGGCCCGGCCGGCGTCCCGGGAGGCTCGTAGATCCGGATCTCGACGACCTCCGGCTCGCTCGCGCTCGGCTGCACGTGGATCCCGGCCTCGTACCCCTCGGCCTTGAGAAGATGCCGGTTGACGGCGGCCGGCATCACCTGGATGTCCGCCGCGTGCACGCCCGTCGAGTTGACGCCCGCCAGCAGCGCGCGGCGGATGAGGCGGCACGAGGCCGACGCCGCGCGGCTCGTGACGACCCGCGCGCCGCGCTCCAGCGCGGTCCCGAGGGCGGTGCCGAGCCGGAGGGCGGTCTCGGGCGTCAGGTCGACGTCGATGCGGCCCGAGATCCCGGAGACGCCGACGAGCCGCGAGGAGAGCCGCGACTCCCAGATGAGGTTTCGGTCGACGACGGTCCCGGACTCGACCTCCTTGAACGGGTAGATGCGAACGCCGGGCATGACGACGCTCTCTTCGCCGATCGTGCAGTTGTCGCCCACCGCCGCCCCCTCGTTCAGCCGCGCGTGCGGGCGGAGGTCACAGGCGCGGCCGACGATCGCCCCCTCGACGAGGACGCTCCGGCCCACCGACGTCGACGCGTCGACGACCGAGCGGGACGTGCGGGCGTGGTCGCCGAGCGTGACGCTGTTCATGAGCACCGAGTAGGGGCCGACCGAGGCGCGCGGGGCGATCCGGCAGTAGTTGCCGATGAACGTCGGGCCCTCGACGGCCTCGAGGTCGTCGAGGTCGACGCCGTCGCCGACCCAGACGTTGCCGCGCAGCCGGATCCCGGAGACGTTCAGGCGCACGCTCTCGTCGAGGGCGTCGAAGTTCGCCTGCCGGTACTGGTCGAGGTTGCCGATGTCCTGCCAGTAGCCCTCGGCGACGTAGCCGTACAGGGGCCTCCCCATCTCGAGCAGGAGCGGGAAGAGCTCCTTCGAGAAGTCGTACGGGCGGTCGGTGGGGACGTGGCGGAGCACCTCGGGCTCGAGCACGTAGATGCCCGTGTTGATCGTGTCGGTGAAGACCTGGCCCCAGGAGGGCTTCTCGAGGAAGCGCTCGACGCGCCCGTCCTCGTCGGTGACGACGATGCCGAACTCGAGCGGGTTGGGGACGCTCTTCAGCCCGATCGTGACAAGCGCATCCCGCTCGCGGTGGAAGCGAACGAGGTCGGCGAGGTCGATGTCGCAGAGGGCGTCTCCCGAGATGACGAGGAACGTCTCGACGAGCGCCTCCTCCGCGAGCTTGACGGAGCCGGCCGTCCCCGCCGGCGACTCCTCGACCGAGTAGCGGATGGAGACCCCGTAGGGCTCCCCGTCGCCGAAGTAGCCCCGGATTGCCTGGGGCATGAAGGCGAGCGTGACCACGATGTCGTCGAAGCCGTGCTGCTTCAGGAGCTCGACGATGTGCTCCATGCACGGCTTGCCGACGATCGGGACCATCGGCTTCGGCTGGTTCGACGTCAGCGGGCGGAGCCGCGTCCCCTCGCCGCCGGCCATGACGACGGCCTTCATCGCTCCACCGTCCGGACGGCTCCGACGATGTACTCGACCGCCGCGAGGACGGCGAGCGCGACGCCCGTCCAGAAGAGCGCGAGCGGCCAGTCCGTTCCCGGGTCGGAGGCGATCACGCCGATGATCCCGGCGTAGAGGACCCAGGTTGCGGTCTTCCCGAGCGTCGAGACCTCGAACTCGTAGCCGCGGTCCCGCACGAGCCGGTAGCCCCCGATCAGGAGGCCGTCGCGGACGAGGACGATCAGGAGCGCGGCCCACGGCAGCCTGCCGTCGAGCCAGAGGAGCACGACCGCCGAGTCGATCATCAGGCGGTCCGCGAGCGGGTCGGCGAACTTCCCGAACTCGGACTCGACGTGCCACCGGCGCGCCAGGTAGCCGTCGACCTGGTCGGTCAGCGCAGCCGCCGCGAAGAGCGCGGCCAGGCCCCAGCTCCCCTCCCCGTCGCTCGCCAGCATGAGGACGACGAACACGGGGACGGCGACGAGCCGCAGGACGGTGAGCGCGTTCGGCAGCTGCGCCAGCGGAGCAGAAACGACGCGTGTGGCCATCGGTGGCTCAATGGTAACGTCGCCGCGATGCCCGACCGGCTCGCGCTTCCCGGGTTCGTCAACGCTCACAGCCACGCGTTCCAGCGCGCCATGCGCGGGCAGGTCGAGGGCGGCGACTTCTGGGCCTGGCGTGACGCCATGATCGACCATGCCCGGAGCCTCACCCCGGACACGGTCGGAAAGGACTACGCCGAGACGTACCGGGAGATGCGGGCGGCCGGTTACACGGCCGTCGGCGAGTTCCACTACGTCGGGCTCGCCGAGGCCGAGGCGGCGATCGAGGCGGCGCGCGAGGCCGGGATCGAGCTCGTCCTCCTCCTCGCCGCGTACGCCCGCGGCGGCCTCGACCGGTTCCGCCAGGAGTCGGTGACCGCCTACCTCGAGCAGGTGGAGGCCCTGCGCGCGGCCGGGGCGCGTGTCGGCACCGCCCCCCACTCCGTCCGCGCGTGCCCGGCCGACTGGCTGGAGGAGATCGGGCGCCACGCCGACCGCGAGGGGCTCGTCCTCCACGTCCACGCGGACGAGCAGCCCCGGGAGATCGAGGAGTGCCTTGCGGAGCACGGCGTCCGGCCGATCGAGCTCCTGGCCCGGACGGGGTGCCTCGGCCCCCGGACGACGATCGTCCACGCGACGCACGCGGACGAGCACGAGCTCGACCTCCTGGCCGAGAGCGGCGCGCGCGTCTGCCTCTGCCCGACGACCGAGGCGAACCTCGGGGACGGGTTTCCCCCGCTTCAGGCCCTCCTCGACCGCGGGATCCCGCTCTGCATCGGCTCCGACTCGAACGTGCGGATCGACCCGCTGGAGGAGCTCCGCGAGCTCGAGGGCACCGCGCGGCGTCAGACCCTCCGTCGCAACGTGATCGCGCCCGAGCGCCTGCTCGAGATCGGGAGCGCCGGCGGAGCCGCGGCGATCGGCATCGACGAGTGGCCGTCGGTCGAGGTCGACCTGGCCCATGTCTCGTTGCGCGGCATCGCCGCCGCGGACGCCCCCGCAGCGCTCGTCCACGGCTGCGCCGCGGACGTCCTCTCACCCCTCGTGGGCTAGCTCCTTCGAGCGCTGCATGGCCGCCTGGATGGCGTTGAGGAACGCCGCGCGCACGCCCGCCTGCTCGAGCTCGCGGATGGCAGCGATCGTCGTCCCACCCGGTGAGGTCACGGCCTCCCGCAGCTCGACCGGGTGCATCTTCTCGTCGCGGAGGAGCTTCGCCGTCCCCAGCATCGTCTGGACGACCAGGTCGGTGGACACCTCCCGCGAGAGCCCCAGGAGGATGCCGGCCTCGATCATCGACTCGGCGAGCAGCGCGAAGTAGGCGGGCCCAGACCCGGAGACTGCCGTGATGGCGTCCATGTAGTCCTCGTCGACCCGAACGCTCCGGCCGACGCTCCGGAGGACTTCCTCAGCCTGCGCCAGGTGCTCCTCCTCGGCGTGGCTTCCCGGCGCGAGGCCGGCCATGCCCTCGTGCACCGTCATGGGCGTGTTCGGCATGGCACGGACCACCGGGACGTGCGCGCTCAGGTGCCCCTCGATGCGCGCGGTCGGGATGGCGGCGGCGATGGAGACGACGGTCTGGTCGGCGCCGATCGTCCCGCCGATCTCGGCGAGGAGCCCGTCGATGTCCTGCGGCTTCACGGCGATGACGACGACGGAAGCTCCCTGGACGGCCTCGATGTTCGAGAGCGTGGTGCGGATCGAGTAGCGGTCCGCGAGGTCGTCGAGGCGCTCCTGGTGGCGCGCCGTGGCCACGAGCTCGTCCGGCTCGCGCCAGCCGGACGAGAGGACGCCCGCGATCAGCGCCTCGCCGGCCTTGCCGGCGCCGAGCACGGCGAGTGTGCGTCCTGCTGCCATCGGAAGGGGAACCCTACCGCGGCAGCGGGGCTACATCACGGCTTCGACCTTGGTCTTCTTGTCGAGCGGCTTGTCGATCCGGTAGTGGTCGAAGCCGCCGCCGCCGTTCAGGTGGTCGTGCGTGCCGTCGCGCGCCCAGAGCCAGTCGTTCCCGTTGCCGCCCATGAGGACGTCCATGCCCGAGTCGCCCTGGATCCGGTCGGCGCCCCCGCCCCCGCGGATGATGTCGTTGCCGTTCCGGCCGCCGATGATGTCGTCGCCGCCGAGCCCACAGATGACATCGGGCCCCTGCGTGCCCGCGAGGAGATCGTCGCCGGCCGTGCCCTTGATCGTGCAGGGCTTCGAGAGGTTTGGGCTGTGGCCTGACGCGAGATGGGGCGCGACGGCCACGGTGATGGCCGCGGCGAAGAAGGTCAGACCGAGGACGAGGACGCGAACGCGCACGGTCTCAGCATCGACCGTCGCACCGTTCGTCACAATCCCTCACGCGGGGAGTTCCCTCTGTTACATCCGTCGCTCGAGCGCGAGAACGACCCGGACGAACGACCGCGTCTCGCGGTAGAGACCGTAGCGCTCGACCGCGGCCGGCCCCTGGTACCACCCGGCGAGGGCAAGACGCCTGTTCCAGCCGAAGTGGCGCAGGAGGTGCCGCAGATAGAGGACGCCCACGCGGACGTTCTGGTGCGCCGTTCGCGGAACCTGGCGGCCGAGCAACACCTGTTCCACGAACGTCCAGGTGTCCGGCATGATCTGCATGACTCCGAACGCGCCGGTCGAGGAGACGACGTCGTTCTGGAAGCCGGACTCCATCCAGGCGACGGCCCTGACGAGGCTCCTGCTGACGCCGTACCGGCGCGACCAGTAGTTGAGGCTCCGGCTGATCGACTCCGGCGAGGCGTGCGGGAGCCGGTGGCGTGCGCGGCCCCCCTTGGTCCGGAGGGCCCTGATCGTCGCCGGGCCGACGACGCCGTCCACCGTGAGCCTCCTGCGGTGCTGGAAGGCGAGGACGGCGCGGCGCGTGCGTGCGCCGAAGACGCCGTCGAGACCGCCCGTCCGCACACCCTTGGTGGAGAGGAGAGCCTGGACGACGGAGACGTCCCAGCCGACCATGCCGCGGTGGATCACGCGCTTGCCGAGCGTCGGGCGGCCGAGCCGGCCGAGCTTCGCCCTCGTGTGCGGCCCTGCGACCCCGTCGACGACGAGACCCTTCCGGTGCTGGAACTTCCGCAGGCCGCGCTTCGTCTGCGGGCCAGCGATGCCGTCGATCGGGCCCTTGTAGAAGCCGTGGGCTCGCAGCGCGACCTGCAGGGCACAGGCCTGCGGCACGACGGCGTGCGCCGGCGCGGCGAGGACGAGCGTCGCCAGGAGCGACGCCAAGACGGCGAGCCTTGCGGTTCGCATGGGCGGTCCCCATTTGCCCCCGGCCGGCGTTCTCCTGCCGGTCCGGCGGATGTGCCACAGTGACCGGATGCGGATCGCCGCGACCGTGCTGCTCGCCCTCACGCTGGGGCTCGCGGCAGCCTGCGGCGACGAGTCGAGCGCCCCCGCTGACACCGGGTCCGTCCAGACGACCACCGTCCCGACCGAGATCGACACGGCCGCGACGACCGCGACCGACGAGGAGACGACGACTGCGCCGGAACCGCCCTGCGCGCCGGAGGAGTTCCTCCCTGATCCTCAAGCGAGGCCTTCGACGGCCAGGCGCCCAAGCTGCGGATCGTCGAGGCGCGCGTGGAGCGGTGCCGCAACGGCTACGCGCAGGTGTTCGCCGTCCCCGACAGGTCGGTCTGCGACCCGGGGGTCGGCTTCTGCTACGAGACCGAGCAGGTCTTCCTCGGCTGGAAGGGCGACCACTGGCGCATCCTCACGTCCGGGACGGGGATCGCCTGCGGCGAAGGGATCGAGACGGACGCCCTCGTCCTCCGGATCTGCCGCGGGCTCGGCTACCCGGATCTGGCCGGCCGCGAGTTCCAGATGCCGTCGAGGAACATCGGCTGCCTCTTCGCCGCGGGCGTCCTCCGCTGCGACATCCTCAGCGGGCTCCAACCCGAGCCCACGACGGCGTGCGACTTCGACTGGGTCGGCGTCGTCCTCTCGAAGGAGAGCGCCGAGCCGAACTGCGGCAGCGACACCGTCTACGCGAAGGAGGCTCCGACGCTGGCCTACGGAGGGACGTGGCGGCGCGCGGGGTTCACCTGCCACTCGGGCGAGGACGGCCTCACCTGCTTCAGCGGCACCGGCCACGGCTTCAAGCTCGCCCGCGAGAGCTGGCAGGCCTCGTAGGGGTCGAAAGGGTAAGCGGGCCGCCCCTCTTGGTCTCAGGGGGCCCGCCTACCCGGCTGGGGCGCATGACCGCGCCCCCACGACGCGCGACCTGCGGCAGAATCGCGCACCGCCCCTTGAGGATAGCGACGGGGGTGCGCTCGCCCGCCGGAGTACGCGCGGTCTACTCGAGGTCGAACCGAATGAGGACGTCGGTCTCGTTCACCGCACGCAGGAAGACCTGTCCCTGCACCTCCTCGAAGCGTCCGGTGCCGCCGGTGATCGCGATGTTCGACGTGTCGTCGGCGAAGTGGAGGAGCCCCGCGAGCTCGATGCTTCCGCCTCGCAGCTCGACCGTTGCCACGCAGTGCACGGCCGTGCTCTCCTCCGAGACGTCGACGTAGGTACAGACGGCGTCGAGCGAGCCGAGCTCCTTCGTCTGTGCCCGGTTCTTGAGGACGTCGTGCTCGATGAACTGGTCTCCGATCGTCAGGCTGTCGGAGTTGTCGACGTCGACGTCCGTGAACACGACAGTCGTGTCGAGCACGGTGAAGTCGTGCAGGCCCGGGCTCCGATCGGAGCCCGAGGCCGCCGAGACGCCTCCGACGACGAGCGCCGCCAGAACGCCCGCCATCACAATGGGGATTAGCCTCCGGAACATGTTCAGCTCCTCTCGTCGAGCTGTCGCGTGAATCAGCGACCGCGAGGCTACGAAGGAGCGCTCAAAATCGGCTCAACTGGTCCGCGGGGGCCGAGGCCTACAAGCCCGTCACCGCGTACAGGTGCCGCTCGTCCGGCACGCCCTTGAGCGCGTGCGTGCCGCGATCGTCAAAGGAGATCCCGGAGCCGGCGACGAGATCCTTGACGGTGCTCGAGACGAGGATCTCGCCGGCCCCGGCCGTACCGGCGATGCGCGCGCCCGTGTGGACGGCGATTCCGGCCGGCTTGTCTCCAACGAGTTCACACTCGCCCGTGTGGACGCCCACCCGAACGTCGAGGCCGAGGGCGCGCAGGCCGGTGCGAATCGCGTCCGCGCAACGGATCGCGCGGGCGGGCCCGTCGAAGGTCGCGAAGAAGCCGTCGCCCGCCGTGTCGACCTCGCGCCCGCGGTAGCCGGCGATCTCACGGCGGATGACGGCGTGATGCCGCGAGAGGAGGTCACGCCAGCCGCGGTCGCCGAGCTCGGCCGCTCGTTCGGTCGCCCCGACCAGGTCGGTGAACAGCACCGTGATCAGCACGCGGTCCGGCTCAGCCGCGCCCGCGGCCCCGCTCAGGAAGCGCTCGATCTCCGCCGGGATCTCCGGCGAGAGGAAGATGCCCCAGTCATCGTCGCCAGGAATCCGGACGAGCCGGGCGTCCGGAATCCGTTCTTGCACATCCCGTGCTGGGCCCTCCATGAAATCACCGCGATAGAGCAGAAGCGTGGGGACGCGGATCGCCGGCAAGACGTCGCGCAGATCCGTCTCGGCGTAGATGCGGTTCAGCGCGTAGGCTGCGGCGGGGCTCGCGCCGACGCGCAACGAGTTCGCGAACCAGGCGCGATCCTCCTCGCTCCCGGCCAGCGAGGGGGCAATCTCCGCGAGCACCTCGTCGCTGAACTCCTGCGTTCCCCAACGGTCCCGCATGACGGCAAGCTCACGCTCCCACTCTCCTTCGGGCCAAGTGGCTTCGCCCTTCGACGCCGGCTGGAACAGCACGAGCGCTGTCGTTCGCTCTGGATAGCTCGCGGCGAACATGCACGCCATCGCGCATCCCTCCTGCGCCCCGAGGAGAACTGTCTTGCGCGAGCCGACTGCGTCGAGAACCGCGCGGACGTCTTCCATTCGCGTCTCGAGCGTCGGGAAGCCGCCCCCGTGGTCGGAGAGGCCGGTTCCGCGCTTGTCGAACAGGATGAGACGCGAGAAGGACGCGAGTCGCTGGTAGAACTCCCGCCAGCGCGGCCACTCCCACCCGTAGACGAGGTTCGACATGAACTCGGGAACGAACACGAGGTCGACCGGTCCGCTTCCGACGAGCTGGTAGGCGATCGAGACCCCGCCGCTCCGGGCATAGCGAATGTCGAGTTGCACCGTTGCTCCTGAGCTAGTGTCCTCCAGAGACCGAGATCGTGCCCGGGGGCGGCTCGGCCAGGTCGGTCGTGCTCACGATCTCGTTGCCGAACGGCACGAGTGCGGCGCCGGCCAGAACGAGCCAGATGATGCTGAGGACCGTTCTCATTCCGACAGCATCGCGCATCGACGCCCCGTCGGGCGGCCCGCCGCACCCCGGTGCTCGTGCAGGCTCCATTGCGGATAGCCGACGCCTTCGCTTACCTAGAGGGTGCCCGAGGGGTGACGCGGTGAGGCCGCATCCTGCGTCCCCCTCGGGCCTCTCCCTCAGAGCGCAAGAGGCGACGTGCCCTGGAGGCCCGCGAGGGCCTCGCGCCAGACCTGCTCTGCGTCCCGGCCGGGACGCAGACGCCTCCCGAGCGCGGAGCCGATCGCCACGCCGGCGACGAGGAACCCGAGCGGCTCGAGCACGGCTCGCACGGGACGAGTCTATGGCGGATTCGAGCTCGCCCGTCTCACTTCGCCGAGTATGCGTAAGCTGGCCCGATGGAGGCCGAGAGAGCACGTCAGTTGCTGGCAGCCGAACGCTCGCGGATCGAGAGCGCGCTCACCCAGCGCCGGCACGAGGACGACGGCGAGCCCTCCGACGAGTACGACCCGGCGAACCTGGCCTCCGATCTCTACCAGGACGAGTTCGACGAAGGTCTGGCGGAGGATCTCCGCGATCAGCTCGCCGCCGTCGAGCGCGCCGAGCAGCGTCTTGCCGAAGGAACGTACGGCCTCTCGATCGAGAGCGGAGAGCCGATCCCCGACGAACGGCTCGAGGCCCTCCCGGCGGCCGAGCTGACCACCGACGAGGAACGCGCGCGCGAGGGACGCTGACGGGCCTGGCGTGAGTCCCGCCTGGGCGGGGCTTCCGACCGATCGGGGCGCCCGGATTCGAACCGGGGACGATAACCCGAGCGGTCACTACAAGCCTTACCCCGGCCCACCGGGCCAGCTGTCAGATTTCAGCTCGGCGGTCAGTACTACGACTTGGTTGCCAACGGCGCCCGCAGCATCGCCATGTCCTTCGTCAAGGACCCACCTCGATACCCCGACCGCCGTCGGATGTCCGCTCGACGGGGGAGACACCGCGCGCTAGATGTAGCGCCGGAACTCGCGGACGTCGTCGCGGTAGTTGTAGTCCGTGGAGCAGGGGCAGTCGTCGCTGCCGAAGCTCGCCACCTGCGGAACCCCGTTCAAACGCCCGATGACCATCGTCACGTGCGCGGTCTCGCCGCTTCCGTAGTGGACGCAGTCGCCAGGGACGAGTCTGTCCAGTTTCCGCACACGCTTGCCGTGCTCGAGCATCGACGTCGTGTTCCCCGCCCTCCAGTCGAGGCCGTTGACGATGTCGTCGAGCCCGAATCGCAGGAAGAGGCCGTTCCAGAGGCACCAGGTCACGAACGAGGAGCAGTCGGCGTGCTTCGGAAACTCCCCCCGGCGAGCCCGGCGGTCTTTCGTGATCCCCACCCACCGCTTCACCAGGTCCTGCGTGTAGTCCATGCTCTCCGTGTGTGCCAGCGCGAGCTCCGCGGCCTGGACGGCGCGGTCGCGGGCACGGATGCGCTGGTGTCGCGAGAGGCCCGATACCGACGGCACTAGCCCTCCTCCTCCGGTAGCTCGTTCCCGCCGGGTGTGTCTCCCTGGTCGGGCGGCATGTCCTTCGGATCGGTTCGCGGCAGGTCGACGATCTCAGGGTCGTCTTCGAGCTCGGGCTCGTCTGCGTACTCGGGGTCGTCGTCAGCGAACTCGTACGCGTCGTCGTCGTACTCCTCAGCCATTGGCGCGACAGTACTCCTACCAGGAGGGGCCCGGCAAGGCTGCCACGGCAGGTCGCCGTCGGTTCCGTCTACCCGCTACCTGAGGCCGAGGCGCGGGCCGCAAGGACTCCGCAAGGACTACCTGCCCGCCGCTCCCCGGCGATCCCCGAGCCTACGACGTGCCGGCGAGCTGGCCTAGATCGCTCTTCTGGACGAGGAGAAGGTGATCCTTCGGCTAATAGGAGGCGTGCGCTGCAAGCCCTCTCTTGCGGCGCACCGGGGGGTCCGGCGTTCTCGCCGCAGTGGACGCCGGGCCTCCGCCACAGCTCCAGGCAAGATCCACGAGAAACGGGGCCCGCCGAGGCCCCGTTCCGCTTTGGTGGAAAGCGAGTCCGGTGTGCCCCCGCCGCATCGGGGCCCCGCGATTCGCCTTTTCGCTACGTACGAGAAATGTCGACACCGGGGGCTGTGCTCACCCCCCTCGATCGGAGTTGACTGCCTCACCCTTCGCGGGTTGACTTCCACGCTTCACACGGGGCCGAGGCACGGGCCGTAAATGCGAGCGGAGCCCGGAACCGCGCCGCGTCCGAAACGGAAGGCTCGCGAGCTCACTCGGCAAATGAACCTTCCAAGGCTGCCTCGAGCGCGTCGTTGGTCTGGACGCCTGGTCGAACCGGTGCTCATGAGAACGTTCGGGTCCAGATTGGGGCCACGAACTGCGGCCGCATTCGGCTCTATTCCAGTCGGGGCGCCGAGATTGAAATCGGGACCTCTAGTCCCCAGACTTTTCCAGCGGTCGGGCGGCACGTGGACCGACCTGGCGGGAAGTGGCTTGACTCCTAGGGTTGCGGGCCGGCTCCGTGAGGCCGTTCTCAGGCTTTCTGGTACGGAAGTGGTACGCGGACGGGTTACGCGAGGGCGAACGCCGCCTCGTGGCCGGCGCCCTCGCGGCGCGGCTGTAGGCGATTACGCTGGCGAACGAGACCTTCGATCTCCGCACCGGGACGCGGGCTGCAAGGACTCCCTAGGACAACCCTGCCCGCGCCCCGGCGAGGTCAGGCGACGACTCGTCGAGCGGCATCGCTAGATAGCTTCTCAGGACACCGCCCCGGCACGGCGAGCCAGGACATCATCGACGAAGCCGAGCACGACCGGATGCGCGGGGTTGATGGCGTGACCGCCCTCGACCCACTCGACCCTGGCCGAGGGGATGGCTGCGACCACCGCCTCAGCCGTCTCCGCGTAGTCGAAGGCGGAGTCCTTGGCGCCGACGAACAACGTCGGCTGGTCGATCGTGGCAAGCTGCGCCGCGGTCACGGCCGGAAAGCCGCCGCGGACTTCGGCGACGAGCGCCGGGCCGTTGGCGGTGAGGATCTCCTTGACCTCCCCGGGCAATCCCTCCCAGCCCGCATCGCCGAGCACCTCGCGCATCAACGTCTCGGCGACCGTGCCCATGTCCACCTCGGCCGCAACCAGTATCCGCTCCGTGGTGTCGGCGATCTCCCGCGCTGCCGACTCGCTCAGCGACGAGGCCGTGGCGACGGAGCTCGGCCCGACGTTCGGGGCCGTCCCGATCGTCGGCGCCCTGACCGGCCTTCGGCCCGAGGAGTGGCTCGCCCTCGAGCGGCGCGACGTCGACCGGACGGCCGGCCTCCTGCACGTCCGCCGCGTGTTCACAGACGGACAGGTGAAGCTCTACGGGAAGCAGACGCGCTCGCTGAGGACCGTCCCCCTGCCCGCCAGGGCCGCGCTCGCGCTCGCGGAGCTCCCGCCGCGGGTCGACACGCCGCTCCTCTTCCCCGCGGAGCGTGGCGGGCATCTGAGCCTGCACGACTGGCGTCGGGAACGTCTGGACGCCAGCGGTGCGCGCGGCGGGGCTCGAGCACCGGACGCCGTATGCCCTCCGCCACACCTACGCGAGCTTCGCCATCGCGGCCGGCGTCTCGCTCTTCGAGCTCGCCCGCTTCATGGGGACAAGCGTCGAGCAGATCGACAACACCTATGGCCACCTGCTGCCGGACGCGCTCGTGCGGACGCGGGCAGCGCTGGATGCATTCCTGTCGCCCTTGGGCGACGTCCAAGAGGAATCGCGTTAGGACTCGTCGAGAGGTTCGCGCAAGTAGAAGCGACCGTCCGCGGAGAGCCTCCCGCAGGCGTCACCGCCGAACTCCTTATGCGACACGGCATCAAGATGCCCCTGGGCCTGGAGCTCCTCGAACGCCTCCGATACCACCGATCAGGAAGGTCGTCGGACCGATCGTCCATGAGCTTCCTGAAACTGTGGATCTCCGAACCCTCCACGATGTCTGAAATGCCCAGGCGAACGCGGAGGAGGTCGATCTGTTCGTCGAGCGCCTGCATCGGATCTCCCTTCGCGTTTAGGGGCGGATTGGGGGCCGCCGTCTAGGACCGATCCCGCTCTATTCCAGTCGGGGCGCCGAGATTTGAACTCGGGACCTCTAGTCCCCCAGACTAGCGCGCTAACCAGGCTGCGCCACGCCCCGCGACGGATCCATCCTAGCGCCGCGTCCGGGCTCCCGCGGAGCCGGCACGGACGCCTGATGGAGCTCGGGGCCCGGTCCGACGCCGGGGTACCCGGAACGGCCCCATCCGCCCCGCGTGGTGGCCCCGTTTCCACAGCCCCGGGGTTGTCGCTTCCGACAGGGATCCGGCACAATCCGACGGTCGGGACCTGGCGACCTATCGAATGCGCACCTACACGATCACCGAGGCTGCCGAGATCACCGGGCTGAGCCGAAAGGCAATCGCCCGGCGAGTCGAGCGCGGATCGCTCCGCTCGGTCGTGCGGAACGGGCGACGCCGGATCCCGCGCTCGGAGCTCGTCCGCACGGGCCTTCTCGAGGAGGCTGGAGGCTCCCCGCGGAGCGACCCCTCCGCCCCGTTCCTCCCCCGCCCCGTGGACGGAGGGCAGCTGGAAGCAGCCGGCGGGAGCGAGGACATGCTCGCGGCGCTCTTCAGGGAGGTCCTCGACCGCTTCGAGCGGCAGTCGCAGGAGATCGCTCAGTTCCGGGCGCTCACCGTCCAGGCCGAGAGCCTGCGCCTCACGAACGAGCTGGCGGACCTCCGGGTGCGGATCGCCGAGCTCGAGCGCCAGCCCGAGCAGCCCGGCCAGAGCCCTCCGGCGCAGCAGGTCGTCGGCGACCTGGGGCGCCGAATGACGGAGCTCAGCCAGCAGGTGGAGGAGCTCTCCAAGCGGGAGATCTGGCTCCCCCACCAAGCGGCCGCCCAGCCGACCCCGCAATCGGCGCCTCGAACGGCGCCCAGGCCTGCTCCCGCTGGGCAGGCGGCCCGCCCCCCGGCCCCCGCCCGCCGCGCTCCGCGCCTCTCGAGAACCACCCGTTTCGCCTTCGAGGCCGCCTTCATCGTCGCGGTCGCCGTCATCGCCTGGCAGGCCGAGCTCTCGATCCCGGCGATCGCAGTCGCCATGGGGATTGCGTGGACCCTCGTGGCGGTCACGGAGTGGCTCTCCTCCGATCGCCGCTAGGGCGATCAAGCCGCCTCCCGGCTCCGCCGATAGCGAGATCATGCGCTCCGCAGACCAGGGCTCTCCGCGGCAGGGTCGGAGCCTGCGGCAGCCGATCCTGAGCTCGCTCGCGCTCGCCGTCGTCGCCGTGACACTCGTCCTCGTGTTGCTCCGACTCACCGGCGCCGGAGTCTAAGTCTCGACCTGAGGTTGAGATCACAGAGCTGCCCGCGCCGCGGGTCGTAGGATCCCGCCGTGACCCGCCGACGCTGGATGGCCCTCTCCTTCGCGCTCGGGTCGGCCTGCTTCCTCATCGGCCCGTTTCCCGGTTACGCACAGCTCGTCGGCGACTCGGCCGACGCCGTCACCTTCTTCGTCGGCTCGATCCTGTTCACGCTCGGCGGTGCGCTGCAGAGCTGGCTCGCCTGGCCCGAACGGCATTCCGCCAGCGGCGGCCGCGCGGCGTGGTGGGCCGCCATCGTCCAGTCCGCAGGCACGCTCTTCTTCAACGTGACGACCTACCAGGCGCTGCACACGCCCTGACGAGCTCCGAGTACGACAGGCTCGTCTGGCGGCCCGACTGGCGCGGGTCGATCTGCTTCCTCGTCTCGGGCGCGATCGCCTACCACGCCTCGTCGCGCGACCGCTGGCGCGGATGGCTGCCGGCGCGAGGCGAGGTCGGCTGGTGGCAGCCGGCGGTCAACCTCCTCGGCTGCGTCTTCTTCGGAATCTCGGCCGTCGCCGGCTACGTCGTCCCCTCGACCGGCTCGATGCTCGATCAGGCCGCGGCCAACTGGAACACGTCGCTGGGCGCGGCGTGCTTCCTCGCCTGCGCGCTCGACACGCTGCACACCGACAAGGCGTCGAAGATGCCGCTCCGCGGGCGGCTTCGCGAGCTCGAGCACGAGCTCGAGCGCGATGTCTCGGCAGGTGACCTGACGTGAGAGCCGGTGCGCAGTTCCGCTACGGAGCGGTCCTCCTCATCGTCCTCACGCTCGTCGTGTTCGAGATCGTGGCGCCCGCCGGCGACTGGGAACGCGCAGTCGCGGTTGCTCTGGCCGGAGGCGCGCTCATCGTGGCGGTCGCGACCTGGCGCACACACAGCCACAGGCAGGGCCAGCTCACCCTCCTCGTGAGCGCAGGGATCGTCGTCCTGGTCGTCGGCGTCGGCACCGGGGTCTTCTCCGCCGCCTTCGAGGCCGCGGCGATCACGCTGCTCCTCATCGCCATTCCGACGACGCTCGTCAGAGGACTGGTGCGACTCGTCGGAGAACGGGGCGCCACTCTGCAGGCAATCGCGGGAGCCCTCTCGATCTACCTGATGCTCGGCCTGCTCTTCGCGTCCGTCATCGCGTTCATCGCCGAGGTCCAGGAGCAGCCGTATTTCGCACAAGGCGACGTGTCGAACGGTGACCGCGTCTACTACTCGTTCACGGTCCTGACGACGACGGGCTTCGGCGACTACACGGCGTCAACCTCCGGCGGTCACGCGCTAGCGGTCCTCGAGATGCTCGTCGGCCAGCTCTACCTGGTGACCGTGATCGGAGTTCTCATCGGCCACTACGTCCGCCGCGCTGGCGAGCGCCGCGACGGGCCTCCGGTCGCCTAGCTCTCGAGCCGCCGGTAGAGCCGGTCGACGAGCTCGGGCATCTCCTCGAGCCGCTCCGTGATCGTGCGGATCCGGTACTCCTGGAAGTGCGCCGGCTCGACCTTGAGCGCCTTGGCCAGCGTCTCGATGATCTCGTTCGAGGGCACCGGCCGGTTCCCGTGCACGATGTGGTTGAGGTAGCCGGCCGAGAGCCCGGTCTTCGCGGCGAGCCCGCGGTAGGTCACCCCCCGCTCGGCCATGAGCGCCTGGACGGTCTCGCCGAAGGGCTCCGTCGAGAACCGCCGCTTCCTCGCCATCAGAGCAACTCTCTCACGCGGGCTGCGACAGTCGTCGACGGGCACGCGGTCCTCGTCGCGGCCGGCGCGGACGAGGACGTCGGCGCGGCCGTCCTCGAGGGTCTTCTTGCCCACCGTGATCCTCACGGGGACAGCCGATCAGGTCAGCGTCGGCGAACTTCTCCCCGGGTCGCAGGTCGCGGTCGTCGAGGAGGATCTCGAGGCCGCCCTCGTCGAGCTCCGCGCAGATCCGGTCGGCGATGTTCGCGACTTCGGGGTTGCCGGAAGCGAGCGCGACCACGTGTACGTCGTACGGCGCCACCGAGAGCGGCCACGTGATCCCGTACTCGTCGTTGTGCTGCTCGACGATCGCGGCCATGACACGACCTGGCCCGATGCCGTAGCTGCCGCCGAGCAGCGGTTTCTCGTGGCCGTCCTCGTCGACGAAGGTCGCGCCGAGCGGCGCTGAATAGAAGCTGCCGAAGTTGAAGATGTGACCGACCTCGATCGCCGTCCGGAAGATGAGCACGCCGCCGCACACCGGACAGCGGTCGCCCTCACGCGGCTCGCGCAAGTCGGCGAAGCGCGGCTCGTAGTCGCGGCCGGCCTCGACCCCGCGCAGGTGCCAGCCGTCGCGGTTTGCGCCCGCGACGAACTGCCCCTCACGCAGCGCCTGGTCAGCGATCACCTCGCCCGAGAAGCCGACGGGCCCGAGCGAGCCGCCGCCCGCCCCGAACGCGGCCCTGATCTCGTCATCCGTCGCCGGACGGGATGAGCCGGGCAATGCGTCGTAGAGCTTGGTCTCGCTGAGCCGGTCGTCGCCGCGGACGAGCGCGAGCACGAGTGTGTCGTCCGGCTTGACGACCGGCATCGCCTTCGAGGTCGCAGATCGATCGATCCCGAGAAGGTCGGCCAGTCCTTCGATCGTCGTCACTCCTGGCGTCTCGATCTCCTCGGCCGCGTCGAGCGGCTCGGGCAGCACGGCGGCGCTCGGAACCGCCTGCGCCACCTCGAGGTCGCCAGCGTAATCGCCGTTCTCGCAACGGACCAGCGTGTTCTCGCCCGAGCCGGAGGGCGCCAGGAAGTCGATGCTGAACTTGCCCCCCATGATCCCGCTCTCGGCCTGGACGTCGTACGTGTCGAGCCCGCAGCGGTCAAAGATCCGCTTGTACGCCTCACGGTTCGCCTCGAAGCTGGAGCGCACTCCCTCCTCGTCACGGTCGAACGAGTAGGCGTCCTTCATGATGAACTCACGCACGCGCAGGAGGCCACCGCGCGGACGCGGCTCGTCGCGATCCTTCGTCTGAAAGTGGTACCAGAGCTGCGGCAGCTCCCGGTAGCTCTGGATCTCGCGCGCGTGGAACGTGACCGTCTCCTCGTGCGTGAGCGGCAGGATGAACTCACGACCCGTCCGATCCCTGAGGTGGAAGATCTCCGGAATCGCGATGCGGCCAGTCGCCTCCCAGAGCTCGGGTGGAGTGAGGACGGGCATCAGCATCTCCTGGCCGCCGATCGCGTCCATCTCCTCGCGGATGATCTGCTCGATCTTCCGGTGGACGCGCCAGCCGAGCGGCAGGAACGTCCAGAGCCCGGCGCTCAACTGCCGGATGAACCCGCCGCGCACGAGCAGGCGGTGGCTGACCGCCTCGGCATCGCCGGGATCCTCCCGCAGCGTCGGGATGAAGAGCTGGGACGCCCTCACCGCGCTATGACGGCCGCTGGGCCGCTTCGGCCATCATGAGGGCCGCGGGCTTGGCCAGCTTGAGGCGCTTCGGCCGCACCATCCCGCCCTCGATCCAGAGGTCGATCTCCCGGAAGAGCTCCTCGACGAGCTCGGCCGACTCGACCTTCCTGAGCACGCTGCCGTGGGCGTAGATGAATCCGGTCTCGCGCCCGCCCGCGATGCCGAAGTCGGCGTCGCCCGCCTCGCCGGGACCGTTCACGGCGCAGCCCATGACCGCCACCTCGAAGGCCTGCGGGTAGCCCTGCAGCCGCTCCTCCACCGCCTCGGCGAGGTTCCAGACCCCCACGTTGTCGCGCCCGCAGGAGGGGCAGGCGATCATGATCGGCCCCCGCTCGCGGAGCCCGAGCGCCTTGAGGATCTCCCAGGCGACCTTGACCTCCTCCACCGGGTCGGCGGTGAGCGAGATGCGGATCGTGTCCCCGATCCCGTCCATGAGCAGGCTCCCGACCCCGATCGCGCTCTTGATCGACCCCGTGGACGGGGGGCCGGCCTCGGTGACGCCGAGGTGGAGCGGGTAGGGAACGCGGTCGGCGAGCATCCGGTAGGCGCGGATCATCGTCGGCACGGAGCTCGACTTCACGGAGATCTTGAAGTCGGAGAAGTCCATGCTCTCGAGGAGGCGCACCTGCTCGAGAGCCTCCTCGACGAGCGCCGCCGCCGTGTCCTCCTGCGCCAGCTCGACGAGGTGCTTGGGCAGCGAGCCCGAGTTCGCGCCGATCCGCATCGGGATGCCTCGCGCCTTCGCCGCCTCGACGACCGCGGCGACCTTGTCCGGGCCGCCGATGTTCCCCGGGTTGATGCGGACGGCGGCGACCCCGGCGTCGACGGCCTTCAGCGCGAGCGAGGCGTTGAAGTGGATGTCGGCGATCACCGGGATCGGCGAGAGGTACACGAGCTTGGCGAGCGCCTCCGCGTCCTCGTTCTTCGGGACCGCGACGCGCACGATCTCGCACCCTGCCGAGACGAGCTCGCCGATCTGGGCCATCGTCGCGTCGACGTCGTGCGTCTTCGTCAGCGTCATCGACTGCACGACGACGGGCGCGCCGCCTCCGATCGGAACGTTTCCGACCCTGATCTGCCGCTCGCTCGCCATCGCCGAAGAGTCTAACCGGACGCCGTTGCCTGCCTAGCCACCACGCAGGCGCTGGATGTCGTTCGAGAGGCCGATGACGAAGAGGAGGAGGACGAGCGCGATCCCGATCGCCGAGAAGCGCTCGTAGGCGACGCGGGGGATCGCACGGCCCCTGATCCGCTCGACGATGGAGAAGGCGATGTGGCCGCCGTCGAGGGGCAGGAGCGGCAGGAGGTTGAGCAGGGCCAGCGACAGGCTGATGAACGCGAGGACCGAGAGGAAGTAGCGGAACCCCTCCTCGAGCGACTCGCTGGACACCGCGGTGATGCCGACGACGCTCGCCACCTCGTCCCGCCCCGAGCCGGTCACGATGCGGCCGAGCGACGTCCCGATCGCCTTCGTCACCTCCCAGGTCCTGTCGAACGCGAGGCCGGTCGCCTCGACCGGCCCGTAGCTCTGGTAGACGAGCCCGAAGGCGAAGCCCAGGCGGTACGCGCCTTCCCGGAGCTGCGGCGTGCCCTCGAGCTGCACCTCGGAGCCGTCGCGCACGACCGTGAGCGTGACGGGTTCGCCGCCGCTGGCGCGGATCGCCGCGGCCAGGTCCTCGGGCTCCGCCCGCTTCCCGTCGACCGCGACGATCCGGTCGCCTGGCGCGAGGCCCATCGCCGCTGCCGGGGACCCCGGCTGGACCTCCTCCACCGACCGGGAGACCTCCGACGGGACGCCGAGCATGAAGACGATCGCGAGGGCGACGATCGCGAAGACGAAGTTCGTCGCCGGGCCGGCGAGGATGACGGCGATGCGCTTGGACGTCGGCGCGCGCCAGTACGCGTCGCGCGACAGCGCGTCCTCGACGTCGTCGAGCCCGCGCTCGGCCGCACGGCGCGCCCGGTCCGACAGCTCGGCCGAGGTCACGGCCTGCCGGAGCGCTGGCATCGCCGCGGCAGCGTCGTCCAGGCGGCTCTCCGCCAGCGCCTGCTCGACGGGCGCCGAAGCCTGCGCGACCGCGGGGCTCTCGTTGCGAGCCGGATCGAGGTAGGCGTCGAGATCGCCCGCCGCGGGCCGGTGCATCCCCGGGATCTTCACGTAGCCGCCGAGCGGGATCGAGCCGATGCCGTACTCGATCCCGTTCCGCTTCCACTTCACGAGCGCGGGCGGGAAGAAGATGTAGAAGCGCCGCGGGCGCATGTGCACCGCCAGCGCGGTGACGAAGTGCCCGGCCTCGTGGATGAGGATCAGGAAGGCCAGGCCCGCGATGGCGACGACGAGATGCATGTGCTCCTTAGTGAACCAGCTCGCGGGTGAGCCCCGAGGCAATCCGTCGCGCCTCGGCGTCGGCGGCGACGAGCTCGTCGAGCGATCCGGCCGGGGCAGGATCGACCAGGGCGAGGGTCCAGCTCGACGACGTCCGGGATGCCGAGGAACGGCAGCGCCCCCTCGAGGAAGGCCGCGACCGCGACCTCGTTGGCGGCGTTGAGGATGCAGGGCGCCGTCCCCCCGGCTTCACCGGCGGCTCGCGCGAGGCGGAGGCAGGGGAACGCGTCCTCGTCGGGCGAGGCGAACTCGAGGACGAGCCCACCCGCGAGGTCGAGCGGCTCGATCGGGGTCGCCGCGCGCTCGGGATAGGTGAGCGCGTACGAGATCGGCACGCGCATGTCGGGGTAGCCGAGGTGAGCGAGCGAGGCGCCGTCGCGCAGCCGCACGAGCGCGTGCACGACCGACGTCGGGTGCACGACCACCTCGATCCGCTCGTACGGGAGCGCGAAGAGGAAGTGCGCCTCGATGAGCTCCAGGCCCTTGTTCATCAGCGTCGCGGAGTCGACGGTGATCTTCGGCCCCATGCTCCACGTCGGGTGCGCGAGCGCCTGCTCGGCGGTCACCTGCGAGAGCTCGGCCCGCGTTCGCCCGCGGAAGGGCCCGCCGGACGCGGTGAGGACGAGCGAGTCGACGGACTCCGGCGCTCGCCCGTCGAGGAGCTGGAAGGCGGCGGAGTGCTCCGAGTCGACGGGGAGCAGCCGCCCTCCGCCCCGCTCCCAGACGGCGACGGCGAGAGGCCCGCCCGCCACGAGGCTCTCCTTGTTGGCGAGGGCGAGGTCGATCCCGTTCTCGAGCGTCCACAGCGTGGCGGGAAGCCCGGCGAACCCGACGACGGCGTTGAGGACGACGTCCGGCTCGGACCGTTCGAGCAGGTCGGTGAGGTCCCCTCCCACCTGGGTGAGCGGCGCGAGCCCGTCGATCGGCGCGGAGCCCGAGGCGGCCGCGACGAGCTGGAGGTCGGGATGGCTCTCGATGATCTCGAGCGCCTGGCGACCGATCGAGCCGGTCGCGCCGAGGAGGGCGACACGCTTCACCGGGGCCAGTGTAGGCGGCCGGTCTCCTACACCTGGCCCAGCGCGAGGAGCGTGAAGTACGCGGCGGGGCCGGCGAAGACCAGCGAGTCGATGCGGTCGAGGATGCCGCCGTGGCCGAGGAGCACGCGGCCGGAGTCCTTGACGCCGAGGTCACGCTTCACCATCGACTCGAAGAGGTCGCCGCAGACAGCGGCGAGCACGATCGCGGCGCCGAGGACGAACGGCTCCCAGCCGTCGGTCAGGAGCGGCTGCTCGTAGACGGCGATCCAGGTCGTGAGGATGCCGCCGACGAGGCCCGCCACGAGGCCTTCCCACGTCTTGCCCGGCGAGATGACCGGGGCGAGCTTGTGGCGACCGGCGAGGCGGCCGCCGAAGTACGCGAACGTGTCGGCGACGAAGACGGTCAGGAGGACCGTGATGAGCGCCAGGCGGCCCTCCGGCTCGAGGTCGCGCAGGAGGACCAGGAAGCCGAGGCCGAGGCCCACCCAGACGGCGCCGAGGACCGTGGTCGCGACGGCCACCGTCGTCGACTGCCGGGTCTGGGAGACGGCGGCGAAGACGAAGGAGAGGAGGAGGGCGAGCGAGACCCCGCCGAGCATCCACTCCGCGCCGCCCATACTCGCCCCCACCACGGCGCCGACCGCGCCGGCGTAGCCCGCGAGGACGAGCGGGCGCAGCGCGCGGGCCATCTGGTACAGCTCGTGGAGCGCGAGCACGGCGACGACCGCGACGACCACGAGGAGCGCCCAGCTCCCGTAGTAGGCGGCAAAGAGGACGATCGGGAGCCCCGCCGCGGCGACCGCGACGCGACTGAGGAGTGAGCTCATCGACCGCCGAAGCGCCGGCGGCGGCTCGAGTACTGGGCGAGCGCCTCTCGGAGCTGGCGCTCTCCGAAGTCGGGCCACAGGGTGTCGACGAAGACGAGCTCCGTGTAGGCGAGCTGCCAGAGGAGGAAGTTCGAGATCCGCAGCTCGCCCGACGTCCGGATGAGAAGGTCGGGCTCGGGCATCTCCGGCGCGTAGAGCCGCGCGGCGATGGCGTTCTCGTCGATGTCCCGTGGGTCGACGCCCTCCTCGACGAGCCTCCGCGCCGCCTCGACGATCTCGGCCCGGCCGCCGTAGTCGAAGGCGATCCAGAGCTGGAGCCGCTCGTTGGCGGCCGTCTCGCCCTCGAGCCGCTCGATCTTCGCGAGCAGCTCGGGCGTCGCCCGGTCGCGCCGGCCGATGAAGCGTGTGCGGACGCCCTCGCGGGCGAGGGCGGGGAGCTCGCGCTCGATCGTCTCGACGAAGATCCCCATGAGCGCGTCGATCTCGTCCGAGGGGCGCGACCAGTTCTCGGTCGAGAACGCGTAGACGCAGAGCGACTCGACACCGAGGTCGATCGCGGCCTCCACCGACCGCCGCAGCGCCTGCGTCCCGGCGCGGTGCCCCGCGGCGACCGGGAGCCGGCGGCGGCGGGCCCAGCGCCCGTTCCCGTCCATGATGATCGCGACCGAGCGCACGACGTCCGGAAGCTCGCGCTCGCCCGCGGGCCTGAAGCCCCGCAGTGTCCGCAGTCTCGTGAGCAGGTTCACGTTCCTAAGTCTGAAGGCGGCCGCCTCAGACCTCCATGATCTCCTCTTCCTTCTTCTTCAGAAGGTCGTCGATCTTCGTGACGTGCTCGTCCGTGAGCTTCTGGGCCCGCTCCTCGGCTCGCCGCTCCTCGTCGTCGCCCACGTCGCCGTCGCGCACGAGCTCCTTCAGGTGGTGCATGACGTCACGCCGGACGTTGCGCACCGCGACCCGCCCCTCCTCGGCGAGGTTCCGCACGACCTTGACGAGGTCCTTCCGCCGCTCCTCGGTGAGCTGCGGGATCGGGAGGCGGACGATCTTGCCGTCGTTCGAGGGCGTGAGGTCGAGCTCCGACTCGAGGAGCGCCCGCTCGATCGTCTTGATGGAGCTGGGGTCGTACGGCTGGATCGTGAGAAGTCTCGGCTCGGGGACGTTGATCGTCGCCAGCTGGTTCAGCGGCGTCTCCTGCCCGTAGTAGTCGACCTTGACCCGGTCGAGCAGCGCCGCCGAGGCGCGCCCCGTGCGCACGCTGTTGAAGCCGTGGGCGGTGGCCTCTACCGACTTGTCCATGCGCCGCTTCGCGTCGTCGAGCAGATCGTCGATCATGCGTCCCTCCGAGGCGTCGAGATGATCGTGCCGACCCGCTCGCCGGCGACGACGCGCTCGATCGTGCCCGCGTCGTCGAGGCCGAAGACGTAGATCGGCAGCCCGTTGTCCATGCAGAGCGTGAGCGCGGTCGTGTCCATCACCTTGAGGCCGCGCTCGATGGCCTCGAGGTGCGTCAGCTCGGGGAGGAAGCGCGCCTCGGGGTTGACGGCCGGGTCCCCGTCGTAGACGCCGTCCACGCCGTTCTTGCCCATCAGGATGGCATCCGCCCCCACTTCGAGGGCGCGGAGAGCCGCGGCCGTGTCCGTGGTGAAGAACGGGTTGCCCGTCCCCGCCGCGAAGATCACGATCCTGCCCTTCTCGAAGTGGCGGATCGCGCGTCGGCGGATGTACGGCTCGGCGACCTCGCTCACCGTGATCGCCGAGAGCACCCGGGTGTGGGCGCCGATGCGCTCGAGAGCGTCCTGCATCGTGAGGCAGTTGAGCACGGTCGCGAGCATCCCGGCGTAGTCGGCGGTCGCCCGGTCCATGCCCTCGGCCGCCGCACGCATCCCCCGGTAGATGTTCCCGGCCCCGATCACGATCGCCGTCTCGACGCCGAGATCGTGGACGCGCTTCACCTCGGCGGCGAGCGCCTCGACACGCTCGGGGCTGATGCCGTACGGCTCGTCGCCCATCAGCGCCTCCCCGGAGAGCTTGAGGAGGATGCGGCGGAAGACGGCGCCCTCCGGCGCCGGAGCGACCGCCTCCCGTTCGGCCCGTGCGCTCACCGGCCGACGTTGTAGAGCGCGAACGCCCGGACCTCGGCGTCGTGCTCGGCGAGCGCGCGGCCGACGGTCAGGCTCGGGTCGTGGATCCAGTCCTGGTCGACGAGCACGGTCGCCGCGAAGAAGCGCTTGGCGAGCATCCCCTCGACGATCTTCCCGCGGGCCTCCTCCGGCTTCGCCGTCACCTCGGGGAGCTTCTCGTAGATCGCCCGCTCGTTCTCGACGTCCGCCGGCGACACGTCCTCCCGGCTCACGTACCTCGGTCGCGCGGCGGCGATGTGCATCGCGACCATCCGGGCGAGCTCGGGGGTCGCCCGGGCGAGGACGAGGACGCCGATCTTCTGGGCGGGCGGGTGGATGTACGACGAGACGACCTCCCCCTCCGCCGCGACGTAGCGCTCGGCTCCGGCGAGAACGACGTTCTCGCCGAGCTTGGCCACGAGCGCGACGCGCTCCTCCTCGAAGGCCGAGACGGCCTCCGGCCCCTCGACGAAGACCACGTCGAGGAGGTGCTGCGCGAAGTCGCGGAACTCCTCGTTGCCGGACACCGGCTCGGTCTCGCAGCCGACGGCGACGATCGCGCCGACCGAGCCGTCGACGCGCGCGAGCACGGCGCCCTCGGTCGTCTCCTTGCCCTCGCGCTTGGCAGCGTCGGCGAGGCCCTTCTCGCGGAGGAGCTTCCTCGCCTCCTCGAGGTCGCCGCCCGTCTCGACGAGCGCACGCTTGCAGTCCATCATCCCAGCGCCGGTCAGGTCGCGGAGCTCCTTGACGAGCGCCGCGGAGATCTCGGTGGTGCTCACTCGGCCGCCTCCCCGCCTTCCGCAGCCTCGGGCTCCGGCGCCTCGGCGACGGCGACCGCGGCCTTCTCCGGCTCCGCCTCGGTCTCGGCCTCGGCCTCCGCATCGGGCGCGCTCTCGGGCTCCGGGGCGGGGGCGGCCATCTCCTCGGCGGTGACCTTGCTCTTCCCGGCCTCGATCGCATCGGCGATCACGCGGACGACGAGGCTGCAGGAGCGGATGGCGTCGTCGTTCCCGGGAATGACGAAGTCAGCGTCGTCCGGGTCGCAGTTCGTGTCGACGAGGGCGATCACCGGCAGGCCGAGCCGGCGCGCCTCCCGGACGGCGAGCTGCTCCTTGCGGAGGTCGATGACGAACACCGCGTCGGGCACAGACTTCATGTCGGCGACGCCGCCCAGGTTGATCTCGAGCTTCTCGAGCTCGGCGACCATGGCGATCCGTTCCTTCGGGGGCAGGAGCTCGAGCTGGCCCTCGTCGCGCAGTCGCCGAAGCTCGTGCAGGCGGGAGATGCGCTCCGAGATCGTGCGCCAGTTCGTCAGAAGGCCGCCCAGCCAGCGGTGGTTCACGTACGGCATGCCGACCCGGATGGCCTCCTCCTCGATCGAGTCCTGGCACTGCTTCTTCGTGCCGACGAACAGGATCGCGCCGCCCCGCTCCGCGACATTGCGCGCGAAGGCGTACGCCTGCTCGACGAGCTCCAGCGTCTGCTGGAGGTCGATGATGTAGATGCCGCCCCGCTCCGTGAAGATGAAGCGGCGCATCTTCGGGTTCCAGCGGCGGGTCTGGTGGCCGAAGTGCACTCCGGCCTCCAGAAGCTCGCGCATGGAGACGACGGACACGGATTCCTCCTCGGTTGGTTGTCGTATCGGCCGGCGGGAACGGGTGGAACCGGGCCAGTGCCCGGCACCGCCACCCGAGCGCTCCGCCGGGTCGGGTGCAAAACCGCCGCATTCTAGCCGATGCCGTCCGTAGGCTGAGAGCGTGCACGGGGTCGTGAGGCAGTCCGCATGGGATCTTGCCGTCGAGTGCGTCGAGGAGGAGCTCGCCGGCGGAGCCGTTCCCTCGCTCGAGCGCCTCGGCCGTCTCGGGCAGCTGGGCTCCCTCCCCTCCTTCATCGCGGCGCTCGGCGACGACGAGGAGCCCGCGGCGCTCACGGCAGACTTCGCCCGCGAGCGCGAAAGCCTGGGCTTCGCCCCGGCCGAGATCGCCGCCGAGCTCCTCACGCTCGGGAGCGTGCTCGAGCGCCACGGCGAGACGGATGCCCGCGGGATCGTCGACCGCTGCCTGCTCGCCTACGTGGACCGCGTCACCGGGGAGCTGGCCGAGCGGGCGCGCCGCGATCCCCTCACGGGGCTCCTCAACCACCGCGCCTTCCACGCCCAGCTCTCCGCGGAGGCCGCGCGTGCCCGCCGCTACCGCGGTCGGATCGCTCTCGTCGCCTTCGACCTCGACCGCTTCAAGGAGACGAACGACAGGGAGGGGCACCAGGAGGGCGACCGGCTGCTTCGGGCCTTCGCCGCCGCGCTCCAGGGGACCGTTCGCGCGACGGACTTCGCGGGTCGGACAGGCGGCGACGAGTTCGCCGCCCTCCTGCTCGAGGCCGAGCCCGACGACGTGAGCGTGTTCCTCGACCGGCTCAGGGAATCCGTCCCCGACGCTCTCGTGTTCAGCGCCGGCGCCGCGTTCCTGCCGGACGAGTCGTCGACCTCGGAGCAGCTCGTCGCGGCGGCCGACCGGCGGCTCTACGCGGACAAGGCCGTCCGCGCGGCCTAGCGCCTAGAACCGCTTCTCGACCGAGCTGACCTTGTCGGAGGCGTCCCGGCGCGCGCGGTCGGTCCCGGAGCCGCCCTTGATGGTCGTCTCCTTCTTCCCGTCGCGCGTGACGAGCGCGTCGTTGCCGCCGCCCGCGTCGAAGCGGTCCACGCCCTTGCCGCCCGTGAGCGTGTCGTTGCCGTCGCCGCCGCAGATGAGGTCGTTGCCGCCGCCGCCCTTGATCTTGTCGTTTCCGCCCAGGCCGACGATGACGTCGGCGCCGTTCGTGCCGGTGATCGTGTTGGCGCCGTTCGTTCCGATCCTTGTCGCGGGCTGGCCCAGGCAGCCCGGCCGGGCGAGCCCGTAGACCTCGAGCTCGGCCAGGTCGATCCAGCTCGCGTTGCCCTGATTCGAGAGCATCGTGAAGCGAACGAAGCCGACGCCGGTGCGCGGCGTGATCGGGATCGAATTGAGGTGGTGCGCCTGGCCCAGGGTGAAGGAGCCGGTATGCACCGTCGTCCACGACCCGCTCGCCCCCGTCTTCGAGACCTCGATCCGGTAGTCCCTCGTCGAGGCGTCGTCCGGGTCGCCGCAGATGGCGCCCGGATCGACCCCGAACTCGGTCACGTCGACGAACGACGGGAGCTTGACGGTCAGCGAGCGCGCCGCCCCGATCTGGGACGACCAGCCGACGCCGAGGAAGTGGTCGATCGCCTGTCCCGGCCCGCACCCGAGCGCGCTGTAGTCCGGTCCCGTGAACGAGGACACGCGCCCGCCGCCGTCGTAGGCGGCCCAGTCGCGGCGGGTCTGGAAGTCGACCGGCGACTCGGTGTCCGCGACCACGGTGATGTCCTCGTCCGTCTCCCAGTGGAAGCCCGCCTTCGAGGCCGTCAGGGTCGGGTAGGTCGTCACGGGGACGTTCGCGAGCGAGTAGTGGCCGGCGGCGTCGCTGGTCGCGGAGAAGCCGGGCCCGTCGAACTCGACGTGGACGCCTGCCAGCGGGAGGCCGCTGTCCGAGTCGGTCACGGTGCCGGCGACCGATCCAACGCCGTCGCTCGGGTCCGGCGGCAGGGCAAAGCTCTCGACCGGCGCCATGTCGTTCGGGCCGTTGGTCGTGGCGAAGTAGCCCATCCCGCGCGCTGCGAAGACCTGCCAGATCTGGCTCTCGCGGTTCGTGCGGCCGCCGAGGACTCCGACCTGGTTGGCCGCGAGGATGGCGTCCCGCATCTCCAGGAAGGACGGGTTCGTCGGCGAGAGCCGCATCGCCTCGGTGACGAGGAAGCGGGTATCCGAGACGCCGACCGCGGTGCGGAGGTCCCAGAGCGTCTGCGCCCAGATCTCGCCGTCGGCGTGCACCTCGGGGCCGCACGAGCAGACCTTCCCCATGTCCCCGAGCGTGTACCCGCCGGCCGAGCCCGTCGCGCTCCCGCCGGGGCATGCGGTGTTCTTCGGCGTGAGCGGGCAGTCGAGCCCCTCGGTGCGGAGCGTGTGCTTGCCGTTGCCGACGTAGCGGTCGAGCGTGACCTCGCCGTTCGCGGCCGTGTTCTGCGCGTAGCCCTTCGCGACGAGGTAATCCATCGCGTACCAGTCGCTCCAGCCCTCGCCCATGGCGGCGGACTGGAACGCGTCGAGCGCGCCCCAGCCGTCCGCGTACGTGATCAGCCGGCTCGAGAGCCCGTGCGTGTACTCGTGGTAGACGACCGCCGCGTCGTCACCGCCGTTCACGTCGGGCGTGGGGTCGGTGGCGAAGCTTCCCGTCAGCGACGTGAAGAGGTACATCTGCATCCGCGGCGCAGAGCCGTCCGGAGGCGTGAACATGTTGGCGTTGTTCACGTGGTCGACGTTCGGCATGTCCACGCCGAGGAACTGCCCCGCCTGCCCCGCCATCGCCCCGTCCGACGCGTGCGCGACGACCCTGTCTGCGCCGGAGAAAGTGCGGCTCGTCCAGGCGATGTCGGGATCGTCCTCGAGGTGGTCGTGGAAGGCGTTGACGAAGTAGAAGACCTGGACGGCGTTCTGGCGCCGGTTGGCATACCACCCCGTCTGCTGCGGGTACGGGCCGTTGTCGAAGCTGTCCCAGGAGCACGTGCTCAGGTACGGAGCCGTCGGCGTGCAGAAGCCGTTCGCATGGGTGAAGGTCTGGAAGGGGAAGCCCGTGGGCGAGTCCGTGGGATCGGTCTCCTCGCTGCCCCACCGGCCCGAGTTCTGCGCGGCGTTGTCGTCGTTCCAGTCCGAGAACACCCGTGCATATGTGCCGTTCAGCGTCACCGCACTCGCGGAAAGCCACCCGAGCGCCGTGAAGTCGCGCCAGGTCTGTGACCCGCCCGAGGCGGCGCCAGGGTAGTAGTCCCACGCCAGCCCGCCGACCTCGCTCACCTTGTTCGCGCTGGCGAGGACGTCGCCGCTTTCCGCGTCGACGAGCGTCGTGTACACCTCGTCCGAGTCGGCGGTCGCCGTCACGCGCCACGCGAGGTGAGTGCCGTCCCCGTCGGTGACGAGCACGAGCGCCGCATCGTGGCCACCGGCGAACCGGGTGGCCTGCGCGAGGCCGCGTGGAGCAACGGTCGCCCGCGGCGGAGCGGAGACCGTGCGCCCGGCTGCGCGGAGCGCGGTCACGACGGCCGTGGCGGGGCCGACCGAGGCGTCAGCCGGAAGGTCGAGATCCGGGACCGGCGAGCCGCCGACGGTCAGGAGCCGTCCGTCCGAGGTGACCGTCGCGCGGAGGTCGTTCGCGAAGGCCGGGATTCCGCCGGCCGTCTGCGCCCAGAGAAGATGGTGCGCGCCCGCGGCATCCGTGTCGTCGCGGACGAGCCGGAGCCCGGCGAGGTCGTCCTCGTCGAGCCCGAACACGTCGGGGTGCTCCCGCACGTAGCCGAGCACCACGTCCGCGGGGCCCTCCGTCGACGGCTCGGTGAGGAAGCCGTCGAGGCGGGCGACGAAGCGCGGCGTGCCGGTGACGGGGTCGATGCCGACGGCGCCCACCGCGCCGAGCGAGGCGCGGAGCGCCGCCTGGCCCGAGCTGGGCGTGGCCGCACGGCCCACGGCCGGAGCGCGAAGGTTCTCGGATCCCGGGCTCGCTGCCGTGGCGGCGGAAACGCCCACGAGCAGGAGCGACGACAGGATCGCTGCCGGCAGCCGAAAGCGGGAGGGCGGGAGAGGACTGGGCACGTCGGGGAACCCCCGCGTCTCACGCTAGTCCCGGTCTGTCGTCCGGGCGTCCCCCGTTCGAGCGAGGTCGAGCGCGCGCGCGAGGTCGGCCGGAAGGGCCGATTCGACGTCCACGTCCGCTCCGCTGAACGGATGGGGAAACGCAAGCCGGGCGGCGTGGAGGAACTGCCGCTCGAGACCGAGATCGCCCGCGGCGCCGTAGACGGGATCGCCCGCGACGGGAAGCCCGATCGCACCGAGATGGACGCGTATCTGGTGGGTCCTGCCCGTCTCGAGCCGGACGCGGAGCAGGGCGTGCTCCGGCAGGAGCTCGGCGAGCTCGAAGGTCGTGACCGCCTCGCGCGGAGTCGCGGTGTCGAGCGAGACGCGCGTCGGGTCGCGTCGGTCCCGGCCGATGGGCGCCTCGATCCGCCCCGCGCGCGACCGCGGCCTACCCAGCACGAGGGCGAGATACTCGCGCGTCAGCTCGCGCCGCCGTAGCAGCAGCTGCAGCCGCCGGTGAGCCTCGTCGGAGCGCGCGACGACCAGGAGGCCCGAGGTGTCGCGGTCGAGCCTGTGCACGATCCCGGGCCGCTCCGCCGCCTCTCCTCCCCGGATCGAGTGTGCGAGCAGCCCGTGCACGAGCGTCCCGCTCCGGTGTCCCGACGCCGGGTGCACCACGACTCCGGCCGGCTTGTCGACGACGAGGAACTGCTCGTCCTCGAAAGCCACGCGGAGATCCTCCACCGGCTCGGGCTCGATCGTCGCCTCGCGCCGCTCGGGGAGCTCGAACTCGAGCTCCTCCCCGCCCGCGAGCCGGTGGCTCTTGGGCTCCGCCGCCCCGTCCACGAGCACGGCGCCGCTCCGCAGGAGCCGCTCCGCCGCGGCGCGCGACCCCACGGCCTCACAGCTCGCGAGGAAGCGGTCGAGCCGCTCGCCGGCCGCCTCCGGCGGCACGACGAGCCTCATCCGCTGGTCTTGGGAGCCGAGCGGCGGAGACGAGGTTGGCGCTCGGCGAGCACGAGGGCCGCGAGCAGGATGGCCACGCCGATGACGATGAAGGTGTCGGCGAGGTTGAAGGCGGGCCAGAAGCGGAGGTCGAGGAAGTCCGTGACGTGGCCGAGACGGATCCGGTCGATGAGGTTCGAGAGGCTGCCGCCGACGAGAAGCCCGAGCGCGACCGGAAGCACGGGGTGGCGGGCGCCCGCCCGTGCGAAGTAGACGAGCATCCACCCGACGGCGACCGCGGTCAGGATCGTGACGATCGAGGCCCAGCTGGAGAAGAGCCCGAACGCGATGCCGGGGTTCGTGACGTGCCGGACCTCGAGTGGCCCGACGACGTGGACGGACTCGCCGAGCGCGAGCTGGCTGACGACGATCTGCTTCGTGACCTGATCGGCCACGACCGCGCAGAACGCAACGGCGAGCAGCGCGAACCAGTGAAACGGCGTGGCCGAGAGCGACCGCTCGACCATCGAGATCGGTACGCGTCCGTCCGTGGCCGATCCGACGCGAACGTCGATCAGCCTCGCCGACGGGTTGACTAACCCCTCTCGGCGAGACGCTGGCAGTCGATACACCTCGTCGCGTAGGGAATGGCCTCGAGCCGGTCGGCGGAGATCGGGAGCCCGCAGCGGGCACACGTCCCGAACGTCCCCTGGTCGATCCTGCCGAGCGCGTCGTCGATCGAGTGGAGCACGTTCTCCGAGTTCTCCTCGAGCGTGTAGTCGATCTCCCGGTTGAGCGTCGCGGTCGCGGAGTCGGCGAGGTGGTTGTCGTACGTCTCCTCCTCCGTCTCCTCCTCGAGCGACCCCGAGTTGGCCTCGTGCAGGTGCTCGACGGTGACGTTCAGGCGCTCGCGCTCGTCGAGCAGGATCCTCCGGAAGCGCTCGGTGTCCACGGACCGAGTATATCCGCCGGACCGCGGGCCTCAGACGGTGATCAGGCGGCCTGGTGACGCCCTCGTCCGGGCTCGTCGCGCGTCTCTGCCGGGTCGGTCCCGAGGCGCTCGAGAGCGGACACGAGGAAGGCGCGGAACTCGGCCCGGACGTCGGTCTCGACGCCGCGCAGGCGCCGGATCTCGGCCCGCAGGCGCTCCTGCTCGGACTCGGCCGAGGACGCGATGTCGCGCGCCTTCGCGCGGGCCTCCTCGACGATCAGGTCGGCCTCCTGGTGGGCGCGCGCCCGTAGCTCGTCGGCCATCCGCTCGGCGGAGAGGAGGGTGTTCCGGAGCGCCTCCTCGATCTCGCGCTGGCGATGCAGCTCGCTCTCGAGGCGCTCGATCTCGTCGCGCAGGTCCGCGCGCTCCCGCCACACGTCCTCGAAGCTCGTGGCGACGTCGGCGAGCAGCTGGTCGGCCGCATCGCGGTCGTACCCGAGCGGCCTGCGGCCGAGCTTGGCGTGCCGAATCTCGACAGGGGTGATCGACATGGGGTCCCGTTCTTCGCCGCCCGCCGGCGGTCCCCTCCCCGCCGAGGGACGCTCAGAGGTAGTCGAGGCCCGCGTTCACCAGCCGCTGGAGGATGTAGAGGGTGAGGATGGCGAGGATGGGCGAGAGGTCGAGCCCGAGCCCGCCGAGGCTGACCTGGGGGATGAACCTGCGGAAGAGGCGGAGATACGGGTCGACGACGTCGTAGAGGAACTTCTGGATCCGGTTGAGCGTCGTGTTGTAGGGGATCGGGACCCACGACGCGATGATGTAGGCGATGATGCAGATGATGTAGACGAGAAACAGCACGTTGACGAAGCTGCGTGCCGTCTCGACGATGTCTGCCATCAGCATCGGCAGAAACCTACCGCTCCGTGCGGCCGATGCCTATGACTGGTTGAAGAATCCGCGGTCGATGAGCCGCGCGCGCTCTTCGGCGGAGACCTCGACGTTGCGCGGGGTCAGAAGGAAAACCTTGTCCGCCACGCGCTGCATGCTCCCGCCGAGAGCGTAGGTGAGACCGCTCGAAAAGTCGATGAGGCGCTTCGAGAGCTCCGCGTCGGTGCCCTGGAGGTTGACGATGACGGGCACGGAGTCCTTGAACTTGTCGGCGATCGACTGCGCGTCGTTGAAGCTCCGCGGGACGACGAGGTGGACGCGCACGGAGGCCGACGCCACGGCTTCCAGCGGGACGCGGCCCCGGTTGCTGCGAGGTGGCGGCGCGGTGGCGATCGCCGTCTCCGCCTGGACGTCGGGCTCGGACCAGTCCTCGAACTCGTCCCGCTTCCGGCCGCGCGGGTTCAGACGGCGGACGTTCGGGCGGTCGCTGTACGTCCGCTCGAGGTCCTCCTCGGCGGCGTAGGCCTCCTCGTCCCAGTACTCGTCTTCCTCGACGATCCCGAAGTAGACGAGGGCGCGGCTCCAGACGTTCCCCACTCCCATTGACGCCGAACGATACTACCGGCCGTACAGAACGGAGCCGACCCGGACGAGCGTCGCTCCCTCCTCGGCGGCGACGCGGTAGTCCTGGGACGTGCCCATGGAGAGCTCGGGCAGATCGTGCTCGGCGGCGAGCTCGCGGAGGGCGCGGAAATAGGGTCGCGACGCCTCCGGATCCGGGGCAAGGGGCGGCATCGTCATCAGCCCGCGGACATCGGCCCCGAGCCCCCTCGCCTCCGCCAGGAAGGACGCCAGCTCGCCGGGAGCGACCCCCGACTTCGACTCCTCGCCGGAGAGGTTGACCTCGACGAGCGTCGGAATCGTGAGCCGTCGCGCGGCCGACAGGCTCGCGAGCGAGTGGCACAGCTCGCAGAGGTCGGAGACGTCGGGCGCCTTGCGCGACTGGAGGTGGCCGATGAAGTGCCAGCGGAAGCGCTCGCCGTAGCGCGCGTGCTTGGCGGCCAGGTCCTGGAGCCGGTTCTCGCCGACCACCTCCACGCCCGCGTCGGCGAGGATCCCGAGCTCGTCCGCGGAGACGTACTTCGTCGCGGCGACCACGGTGAAGGCTACGGCACCACCCCCACCAATGCCTATGCCGCCGCCGGTGGCAGTGCGGTCGACACCAATTCCGGCGTCAACTCGAATAGCGGCCGCGACGATGCGGGGGCGGATAAGCACCGCTGGTGGGGCTTCGATATCTCAGCGATTCCGCCCGGCGCGGTCATCGTATCGGTGACGGTCGAGCAACTGCTGTTCGTCGATAACACGACCACCAACACGCCCGGCGTCTGCTCGCGGGTGTCGTGGAACGACGGCACCAACTTCACCACCGTCGTTGGCCCGGCTGCGATGACGAATACCACCTGTTGTCAAACCGTCTCCCAGGCCGCCAGCGGCCGCACGTTTGTTTACAGCGAACTGGATAATCTCCGGGTGGAGATCCAAAACCAAGACACCAACGATAGCGCGAGTACGACGGACTACAGCCTCGACGCGGTGCGGCTCGCGATCGCGTGGAGAACCTGATGCGCGAACGAAGATCCGGGGCCGGCCGTCAGGCGGGTCTTTCAGTGAACTGGCTCGCGCTCGCCGCCGTCTGCTGTCTGCCGGGTATCGCCCTGGCCTCGGGCAGCATCGGCGGGAGTATCGGCGGGACGCTTGGTTTGACGCTGATAGGTGCGCCGCCTACCAACACGCCCGCACCCACCGCGACACCGACCAATACGCCAGCCGTCGC
>CAWGSF010000009.1:0-1192649 GCA_963825255.1 uncultured Actinomycetes bacterium
GCGCAGGCTGTCCGAGCTCGGCCGCTAGGGTCGAGCCAGTAAGTTATGACGACCGTGGACCAGCACCCGCCCCTGCCCAGCGTCGTCTCGGCGCGCGGCGTCGTGAAGCGCTACGGGCGCACCGTCGCCCTGGACCGTCTGGATGCCAAGAACCGGCATCACGGGGCTGCTCGGCTCCAACGGGGCGGGGAAGACGACCTTCCTCGCGCTCGGGCGCCCTCGGCTCGCGGGACGAGGGGCGCTGGCCGTCCTTGGCGAGGATCCGGCGTCTTCCGGGATCGACGTGCGGGCGCGCATCGGCTACGCACCGGAGCACCACGAGCTTCCGATGGGGTCGCCGCGGCGGACTTCGCTCGCCATCTCTGGAGCTGGCATCTCCTCCACGGGCTGCGGTCCAGCGCGCGAAGGACGGTGCCGCGGCTCGTCGGACTCGGGGAGGAGCGCTTCCTCGCTGGTGGGACGATGTCGACCGGCCAGCGACGTGCTCAAGCTCGCGGCGGCGATCGCCCACGACCCCGAGCTCGTGCTCCTCGACGAGCCCACGGACGGCCTCGACCCGGTCCAGCGGACGGAGACGCTCGGCGATCCGTCGCGTCGGCTCGGAGTTCTGCATGCACATCGTCATCCTCGCTCCGATCACCTCGAGGAGGTCGAGCGGATCTGCGACGCGGTCGTGATCGTGGAGCAGCGACGCCGGGTGCCGGGTCGCTCGCCGACCTGCGCCGCGGGCCGGAAGGGCTCGTGGTCGAGGTCGACGGCCTGGCTGACGAAGCCCGCCGCGCTGCTGGCCGAGCGCGGCCTCGACGTCTCGGTCGACGCCGGCGTCGTCCTCGTCGCCGGCGGCGCGGAATGCCACGACGCCGTGCGCGACGCGGTCGCCGAGCTCGGCGTCGGCCTCCGTCGGCTCGCGCCTCGCGGCCTGTACCCTCGAGGACGTTGACCTGGGGACGGAGACGTGAGCTCGGAGCAGGGCGCGCGCCTCTTCGACCTCGGATACCGTGGCGCTACGACGGTCTCCTGACGCCGTCCCGCCTCCGCGATCCTGCCAACTGGGCGCCTTCACGGTCCGACGCGTGCTCGGGATCGGGCGCGGGGCGCGCCACGCTGCTGGGCGACCCGCGGCGATCGCCTTCGCCCCTGCCTCGTCTCGGTCGGGTTCGCCGCCCTCGTCGACCCGCTGCCGGTCGACGACCTGATCACCTACGGCGAAGACACGCTTCATCTGGGCAGCGCCCTCGCGCTCTTCGCGGCGCTGGTCGCGCCCGAGGCGCTCTGCCCCGACCGGCGCTCGGACGCTCGGCCTCTACCTCGCCGGGCCCATCGACCGCAACCGCTACCTCGTCGCCAAGGGCGGGCTGTGCCTGCCGTGACGCTCACGATCACGCTCTGCTGCTGCTGTTCCAGATGCTCGCCGCCTTCGTGATCGCCGGGTACGTCCGACCCTCGGCGAGACGCCCGCCCTCCTGCTGCGCATCCTCGCGTCCGGCCTCGCGACGGCCCTCCTCTACGCATCGGTCTCGATGGCCGTCGCGAGCTCCACGACGCGCCGGGCAGTGGCGGCGGTCGCGGTCGTGCTTTTCCTGCTCGTGCCGGTCATCGTCGCCCGCAGCGCGATCGAGAGCGCCGGCGCGCCGGACGCGCTCGACCTGCTCAGCGTCCCCTTCGTCGCCTCCGAGCTCTCGTACCGGATCTTCGGCGAGACGAGACCGGACGGAGAGCCCATCGGGGGCTCTCGACCTGGCTCGTCGCCGCCGGCCGGCCGCCGGACGCTCGCCGCGGCCCAGCGCGGCTCGCTACCGCCGGATCGAGGAAGGCCGATGAGCGAGAGCCCGTCCACGACGACCGCGTGTAGTCGCGGACGGCGTCTCCAAGTGGTTCGGGGCGCTCGTCGCCGTCTCCGACGTGAGCTTCGAGGTCGGCCGGCGTCACCGCGCTCCTCGGCCCGAACGGCGCCGGAAAGTCGACGATGCTGCGCATGCTCTGCGGGCTCGCGCGACCGTCACGGGGCACGATCCGCGCTCGGATGATCCCCGTAGCGACATCGGCGTCGCCGCTCCATCGGCCTCGTCCCGCAGCAGGTCGTCTTCGAGTCGCTGACGGCGCATCGGTTCGTACGGCTCGCCGCCGTGCTGCACGGCCTTCCCGATCCCGACGCCGCCGCCGAGGCGGCGCTCGCGACGGTCGGGCTCGACCCGGCCGACGGCCGGCGGCTCCCGCCTACTCGAAGGGGATGCGCCAGCGGGTCAAGTGGCGCAGGGGCTCGTCCACGACCGCCCGTGGTCGTCCTCGACGAGCCGCTCACCGGGCTTGGACCGCGTCAGCGGGTGGACATGGTCGCGCTCTTCCGCCGCCTCGGCGCCGAGGGGCGCTGCGTCCTCGTGTCGAGCCACGTCCTCGAGGAGGTGCAGCGGCTCGGCTCGCGCATCCTCGTCATGTCGCAGGGACGGCTCGCGGCGGCCGGGGACTTCCACGAGCTGCGCGCGATGATGGACGACCGTCCCCTACGGGTGCGCGTCCGGACCGACCGTCCGCGCGAGCTGGCGGGGGCGCTCCTCGAGTCGGGGTCGGTCGTCGGCGCCCGCCTCGAGGGCGACGGGGCGCTCGAGCTCGACACGAGCGACGCCCGGGCGCTGGCCCGCGCGCTCGCCCCGCTGGCCAGGGAGCGCGATGCGAGCCTCTTCGAGGTCGTCCCCCTCGACGCCGACCTCGAGGGCGTCTTCCGCTACCTGGTGCAGCGATGAGCGCGGTCGACGCCTCCCGGACCGCCGGGTCGTCGCGGCCGCAGACGATGGCCGCCCTCGGCGCGCTGTACCGGCTGCTCCTGCGCACGCAGATCTCGATCCCGCGCGTGCTCGGGATCGCGGCGCTCGGCGGCCTGGCGATCGTGCTCGGCGTCCTCGCGCGCTGGGACGACGACCCCGTCCAGGCGGCGGCCGACATCGTCGCGGCATACGGGCTGGGCATCGTCGTGCCGCTCGCGGCGCTCTGGCTCGGGACGTCCGCGCTCGGCGACCTCGTCGAGGACCGCCTCCTCGTCTACGTCTGGCTGAAGCCGGTGCCGCGCTGGCACCTGCCCGCGGCCGCCGTCCTCGCGACCGTTACCCTCGTCGTCCCGCTGACCGCGCTGCCGCTCGCCGTCTCGGCGCTCGCCGCCGGCGCCGGCGGCGAGCTCGCGCTGAGAGCCCTGGTCGGCGCGACCCTCGCGGCGTGCGCCTACGCCGGCCTGTTCGTGGCGGCCGGGCTGTGGTTCAAGCGGGCGGTGTGGTGGGGGCTGGCGTTCGTGCTCCTCTGGGAGAACGCGGGCGCGGCCGCCTCGGACGGCACGGAGCGCTTCGCCGTGACGAGCTGGGCGCGGGCGATCGTGTCGGCCGTCCCCGGGGTGGACGTCACTCTCGACGACGTCCCGGCCGGGGCGGCCTTCGTCGTCCTCCCCGCGATCGCGGTCGCGGGCTGGCTGGCCGCGACCTTCCGCTACCGCCGCGCCGACGTGGACTGAGCGTCGGGCCCAGCCCTAGGCGAACCACTCGGCGAGCGGCAGCCTCGCTGCCAGCGGGCGAGATCCCCCTCGCGGAGGGCCTGGGCGGCAGTCGACCATCGCGCCGACGGCCACCCAGGTGAGCGCTCCGCCGACGCTCACGCGTTGCGCGCCGGCGTCGACGATCTCGGCCACCGACAGCCCCGGCAGCGCGAGCACGTTGACCGGCCGGGACACGGCCTCGCAGACGGCCGCGATCTCTCCCTGCGTGCGGAGCCCGGGCGCGTAGAGGACGTCGGCCCCGGCCTGCTCGAAGGCCTGGAGGCGCGCGATCGTGTCGTCGAGGTCGGGGTTTCCGTGGATGTGGTTCTCGGCCCGGGCGGTGAGGGTGAACGGGAACCCGAGCGCGCGGGCAGCCTCGACGGCCGCCGTGACCCGCTCGACGGCCTGCGCCGGCCCGTAGACGAACCCTCCAGGTCGTAGTCCTCGACGGAGCCGCCGACCGACCCGGTCGCCGCGATGCGGGTGATCGCGCGCGCGGCGCTCTCGGGGTCGGCCCCGTAGCCGTTCTCGAGGTCAACCGACAGCGGCAGCTCCGTGACGCGGTCGACGGCGGCGGCGTGCTCGGCCACCTCGTCCAGCGTCACGTCACCGTCGAGCCGGCCGAGCGTGAACGCGAAGCCGGAGCTGGTGGTCGCCAGCGCCTGGAAGCCGAGCGCCTCGAGCACCCGGGCGGAGCCGGCGTCCCACGGGTTGGGGATGACGAACGCCTCGCCGGCGTGCAACGCCCGGAACGCCTCCGCCTTCCGCTCTTGTCGCTCATTGGCTTTGATGACCTTGCCACACTTCTCGGTGGCAGCTCGGAACGGCACCGCAGATGGATGACAAAACTTGAAAGTTGTCATTCCATCGTTAGAGTGCTCGCATCGCACCCGCGAGCTTAGGAGGACTTCGTGACCACGCGCGCACTCGGAACTCATGGGCCCCACGTCTCGGCGCTCGGACTGGGCTGCATGGGCATGTCCGACTTCTACGGCCCCGCCGACGAGTCCGAGGGCATCGCCACGATCTCGGGCCGCACTCGACGCCGGCATCACGTTGGTGGACACGGCCGACTACTACGCGATGGGGCTCAACGAGCTCCTGATCCGCGACGCGCTCCGAGGACGCGATCGAGACGAGGTCGTCGTGAGCGTCAAGTTCGGGCTCATGCGAGAACCCGGGGGAGCATCGTCGGCAACGACCTCCGTCCGCAGGCCGTCAAGAACTTCCTCGCCTACTCCCTCCGCCGGCTCGGGAACGGACCACGTCGACATCTACCGCCCCGGGCGGGTCTTCCCCGACCTGCCAATCGAGGAGACGGTCGGGGCGATCGCCGAGATGGTCGCGGCCGGCTACGTCCGTCACGTCGGGCTGTCCGAGGTCGGCGCCGAGACGAATCCGGCGGGCGCACGCCGTCCATCCGATCTCCGATCTGCAGATCGAGTACTCGCTGATCTCGCGCGGGATCGAGAGACGAGATCCTGCCCACCTGCCGCGAGCTCGGGATCGGGGTGACCGCTTACGGCGTGTTGTCGCGCGGCCTCCTGAGCGGGCACTGGTCGAAGGCATCGAGCCGAGACGCTCGCCCCGTACGACTTCCGCGCCTCCGCGCCACGGTTCACGGGCGAGAATCTTCGAGCGCAACCTCGCTCTGCGTCGAAGGCATTGCGCTCGGTGGCCGAGGACGCCGGCGCGACCGTCGCGCAGGTGTGCGATCGCCTGGGCGCTCTCGCGCGGGGACGACATCGTCCCCCTCGTCGGCGCGCGCAGCCGAGAGCGTCTCACCGAGGCGCTCGGCGCGCTCGAGCTCGAGCTCGGCGCCGACGAGCTCGACCGCATCGAGCAGGCGATCCCTGCCGACTCCGTCTCCGGGGAGCGGTACCAGGCAGAGCAGATGGCCGTTCTCGACAGCGAGCGACGCTAGGGTCCACTTGCGTCATGCCTGCGGAGACGCTGACCGCCACGCGCATCCTCGAAGCGGCGGAGGACGTCCTCCGTCGCTACGGGCCCGCCAAGGCCAACGTCGTCGACGTCGCGCGAGCGCTCCAGGTGAGTCACGGGAGCGTCTACCGGCACTTCGGGAGCAAGGCGGCGCTCCGCGACGCCGTCGCCGAGCGCTGGCTCGCCGGAATCTCGGTGCCTCTCGAAGCCATCGTGGCCGAAAGCACCCCGGCCCCTGACCGTTTGGGGCGCTGGCTCGACCTGCTCGTCGAGTCGAAACGCTCCAGGGCCCTCGCCGACCCGGAGCTCTTCGCCACCTACGTCGGCCTGGCGGCGGAAGCGCGCGGCGTCGTCAAGGCGCACGTCGAGACCCTCGTCGACCAGCTCGCTCGCATCGTCGCCGACGGAGTCGCCAAAGGCACCTTCCAAGCCTCGGACCCGAAGGTTGCAGCGCGCGCCGTCTTCGACGCGACCGGGCGTTTCCACAACCCTGCCCACGCGGCGGAGTGGTCCGACCCCTCTGTCGACGCCGCCTACGCGGGCGTGCGGGACCTCGTCCTCGCTGGCCTCGCTCGACCAGAGCCGGGGGAAGCGAGCGGCCGCCCGTGAGGCCACGGCAGGCCGCCTCGCTCTAGACGTACGCGCAGCGGTACTCCTCGACGAGCGTGAACGGGCCGCCGCCGACGGACACCTCGTTCCGCCAGGTCAAAGCGTCCGGGTCGGTGACGTCCCAGACGAGCCGGAGGCGCACCGCCCCCTCCCCGATGGTCTCGAACGTCAGGCGGTCGCCGTCGATCGTCCCGCGCATCACGTCCGCGTGGCCGTAGTTGTCGGCGAGCGTGGCGCGGTACTCCCGGCCGTCTTGATCCCAGCCGACGACCCAGTGGAGCTGCCATCTGAGGACGAACGTGCCGTCGAGCAGGAACTGGTCCTGCTCGTACGTGCCGACGATCCAGCGCCCGTCCTGGATCAGCTCGTGGACGCCGCTGCCGGTGCCGGTCATCTCGGGGGTGCCGGGCCCCATCCCGCCTTCGACGATCGTTCCCGTCCAGGTGACGTCGCGGTAGAAGCGCGCGAGCTCCTGCATCTCGACCCCGGGCGTGATCGGGCGGGGAACCTGCACGGGTCGAAGCATAGGCACCGGGGTGTCTCAGGCCCCGGGAGCGAGCGTCCAGCCGAGACGCCGCAAGAGGGCCTTGCCGGCCTCCACGGCCGCGAAGGGAACGAGGGCGAGCGCGCAGACGACACCGAGCTCCGGCCCGCTCAGGGGCACCGTGCCGAAGAGGTCGTTCAGCGCCGATCCGTAGAGACACGCAGCCACGACGGCCGCAGAGAGGACGACGCTGCCGACGAGGTAGGGATTGCGCGGCGCGTGCCAGGCCGGCCGGATCGGCGAGCGCACGGAGAAGACGAGCGCGAGCTCTGCGAGCGCGACGGTCGCAAACGCCATCGTCCTCGCCTCCTCGGCGCCGTCGCCCACGAGGAACGCCGTCCACGCCGCGAGGCCGATCACGGCGCCGATGCCGCAGAGGGCTGCCCACGCCCGGGGCGGAAACAGTCGGGAGCCTCGCTCCGGCGGGCGGCGCATGGTGGCCGGAGAGGCGGGATCGCGGGCCAGGGCGACCGCCGGCAGCCCGTCGGTGAGCACGTTGATCAGGAGCACCTGGACGACCGTCATCGGGACGCCGAACCCTGCGGTGATCGCGACCGCGAAGAGCGCCACCTCTCCGAGGTTGGCCGAGAGGAGGAACGCGACGAACTTGCGGATGTTGTCGGTGATCGCCCTTCCCTCCCGAATGGCGGCGACGATCGTCGCGAAGTCGTCGTCGGTCAGCACGAGATCGGCGGCCTCGCGCGCGGCCTCGGTGCCGGCCAGGCCCATCGCCACGCCGACGTCCGCCCGACGGAGGGCCGGCGCGTCGTTGACCCCGTCGCCCGTCACCGCTACCACCTCTCCCGCGGCCTGGAGCTGCTCGACGAGCTCGAGCTTCTCCGCCGGCGCGACCCGGGCATGGACGTCCCGCTCGTCCAAGCCGAGCTCGCGGCCGACTGCACGCGCCGTGGCCGGATGGTCGCCGGTAACCATCGTCACCCGGACACCCGCCGCTCGAGCCTCGGCAACCGCCTGGCGCGCCGCCGGACGGAGCGGGTCGTGGAGCGCGACGAGCCCTACCGGGCGAAGGTCGCGGTCGAGCTCCGCCTGGTGGGTCTCGGAATCGGAGAGCGGCCGCTCGGCAACGGCGAGGACACGCAGTCCCTGCGCTGCCCACGTCTCGGCGAGCTGCTCGAGCTCGTCCCGCCCCGCGCCCGCGGTACCCGCGAGGATCGTCTCGGGCGCCCCCTTCACGTAGGCGCGCCGCCCGTCCGGCTCGGCGTAGACCAGGGTCATCCGCTTCCGGGCCGGATCGAAGGGCCGCTCGTGCACGAGGCTCCGCCCCTCGAGCAGCCGGGACCGGGTCAGGCCCGCGTCGTGCGCCGCGAGGACGAGGGCGGCGTCGACCGGATCGCCCACCGCTCGCGGCTCCGGCCCCTCGTCGAGGAGCCGCGCCGTCGAGGCGAGGGCCGCAGCCGCGAGAAGCTCCCGCTCGTCCCGGCCCGGCGCCGGCTCGGCCGCCGCGAGCCGCAGCCGGTTCTCGGTCAGCGTCCCCGTCTTGTCCGAGGCGATCACGGTCGTGCTCCCCAGGGTCTCGACCGCGGTGAGCCGCCGCGCGATGGCACCCCGTTCCGCCATCGTTCGCGCGCCGAGCGCGAGCGCGATCGTCACCGTCGCCGCGAGGCCTTCCGGCACGGCGGCGACCGCGACCGACACGCCCACGAGGAACGCCTCGTGGAGCGACGAGCCGCGGGCGAGCATCGCCGCCCCCAGCCCGAGGGTCACGAGGATCCCGATCGCGACCATCACCCGCGTCAGCGCTCCCACCTCGGCGCTGGAGGGGCGTCGTCGGCCGCCTCGCACGCCCGGTCAGCTCGGCGATCCGCCCGACCTCGGAGGCCGGCCCGGTCGCGGTCGTGAGGAAGCTGGCGCGGCCTCGGGTCACGGCCGTGCCCGCGTAGACCATGGACGAGCGGTCGGCGAGCGGCGCCTCCTCGGGCACCGGATCGAGGGCCTTGTCTGCAGGGACGGACTCGCCGGTCAGCTCCGACTCGTCGGCCGCCAGCCCGGCTGCGGCCGCCAGGCGGCCGTCGGCGGGCACCCGGTCACCCTCGCGCACGACGACGAGGTCGCCCGGCACGAGCTCTTCCGCCGGCAGCTCGCGCTCGCGGCCGGAGCGGACGACGCTCGCGCGGAGTTCCAAGACCCCGCGGAGCGCCAGGACCGCCCGCTCCGCACCCGCCTCCTGCGCGAAGCCGAGCACGGCGTTCAGGACGACGATGGCGCCGATCACCGCCGCCTCGATCCCCTCCCCGAGCGCCGCCGAGAGCACGGCGGCTGCGATCAGCAGCCCGACGAGGGGGTCGGTGAACTGGCGCAGCGCGATCCTCGCGTACGCGGGTCGGGCAGCACGCTCGAGCCGGTTCGGGCCGACGCGGGCCAGGCGCGCCGCCGCCTCGTCCTCGCTCAGGCCCAACTCGACGTCGCTGCCGAGCTGCCGGGCGACCTCGTCCGCAGCGAGCGCGTGCGGTGCGGTCACCCGCTACCCCTCGCCGCCGGCGACTGCATGCCACCGATACTCCCACGCCGGACCCGTCGGCGCTTCGAGGTGACAGGGGCAGGCTGCAGCCACCAGAACGGCGCTTTTGAGCCGCGATGAAGGTCTCGGACGCCATGACGAAGGACGTCATCACGGTCTCGCCGCTGGCCGGCGAGCTCGAGCAGCGCGCCGACGCGGAGCTGCTCGAGAAGCACGTGGCCGCCGTGGCCGGCGTCGTCGCCGTGCGGGCCGAGCTGACGCTGGAAGCTCGAGGAGCCCCGGGTTCCCACGGGCGATCCGCACGTTCCACACCCCCCACGCGACCGCTGACGCGCGGACGACGCCGGCTCAGCCGGCGGCCGCGGCGAGGCTCGCGGCTAGCGCCGCGACGCTCGCCCGGAGCTCGTCGGGCCGGCGGATCGTGAAGCCACATCCGAGGCCGGCCAGGAGGCTCGCCGTCCACTCCAGCGACTCGACCCGCAGGCGGAGGACCGTCTCGCCCTCCTCGTCGGCAAGCTCGCCGAGCGTCGCAGGGATCCGCTCGGCGGCCTCCGCCAGTGGAAGGTCGAGCGTCACCTCGACCTCCCACGCCCACGGGACGTTGGCGAGGGAGCTGCTGACGTAGGCGACCGCGTCGAAGCCCTCGGGAGGCGCGACCGCGGCCTCGTCCTCCATCGTGGGGCCGCTCATGCGGTCGACGCGGAAGGTGCGCAGCTCGCCGCGGCCGTGATCGTGCGCGGCGAGGTACCAGCGGCCCGCGTGCACGACGAGACCGAGAGGGCTGAGCTCGCGGCGGGAGAGCTCGCCCGCGAAGGCCCGGTAGCGCGTGCGGACCCGGCGCTTGCGCCGAATCGCGTCCGCCAGGAGGAGCACGATCTCGCCCGGCACGGGGGCTCCCGCCGAGGCGGACGCCGGTGAAGCCGGTGGCGGCTTCGAGCGCCTCGACCCGGCCACGAAGGCGCGTCGGGAGGACGCGGTGGATCTTCGCGAGCGCACCGCCGGCCGCGGCGCTCTCGGTGTCCAGCCCGAGCCGCTGCGCCGCGACGAGCCCGAGCGCGACGACGACGGCCTCGTCGTCGCTCAGCATCAGCGGCGGCAGCCGGTAGCCGGGGCGCATCCGGTAGCCGCCGCCGGCGCCCCGCTGGCCCTCGATCGGGATGCCGAGCTCCTGTAGCGCGGCGATGTAGCGGCGGAGCGTCCGCACGTCGACGCCGAGCCGGTCGGCGAGCTCCCTGCCTGTGGCGACGGGCTGCGTCTGGAGGGTCTCGAGGAGAGCGAGGAGCCGCGACGTGGGCGAGGGCACACCGCTAGTCAAGCAGAGATAGAGGGCAAGAACGGCCCTATTTGGCCGATAGGGTCCGGACACGAGTCGAAGGGAGCAGTGATGGCCGACGGAGCGCACGATTTCGACTTCTGGATGGGAAGCTGGAAGGTGCACAACCGGTACCTCCGCGAGCGTCTGCGGGGCTCGGCCGGACTGGGTCGAGTTCGACGCGACGAGCGTCGCCCGGCCGCTCCCGGACGGGCTCGGGAACGAAGACGTGTTCCGCACCGACCACGAGGGCGGCTTCACCGGCCTGTCGTTTCGGTTCTTCGACCCGACGACCGAGCTGTGGTCGATCTACTGGGCCGACAGCCGGCGCCCGGGCTTCCTCGACCCGCCGGTGGTCGGGTCGTTCTCGGGCGACGTGGGCATCTTCGAGGGCGACGGACCGCCTCGACGGCAGACCCGTCCGCGTGCGTTTCACCTGGACGGGCGTGACGACCTCGACGCCGCGGTGGGAACAGGCCTTCTCGGACGACGGCGGCGAGACCTGGGAGACCAACTGGGTGATGGAGTTCACTCGCGCCGAGGACGCGAGTGGAATGATCAGCTCAGGCCGAGACCTCGATCTCCGCGGGCAGCTCGTCGACGTCGGGCCCGGCCTCGAGCTCGACGCGGGCGCGGGCGTCGAAGTACATGTACGCGGTCACGAGCGCGACGAAGGGAAGGGCGAGCGCGTAGACGACGCCCGCGATGACGTTGAGGGTCGCGAGCGGCGTCGCCGTGAGGAAGATCAGGATCGCCCCGAGTAGCGGGCCGAGGAGGAACGCGGACGCCGCGCTGACGCCGACGAGCGAGGCGACCTTGAACCAGCGGCGATACACGAGCTCCCGGCTGCGGCGCAGCGACTGCCACGACGATCGCCCCTCGAGCTCGACGACGGGCGCGAGCAGCGACCAGCGGATGGCGAGGAAGATCGCCACGGGGATCAGGACGACGGTCGTCGCGAGGGCGACCCACATGAGGACGAAGATCCCGACGCTGCCGAGGAGCTCCCGGATGCGCCGCAACGCGAGCCGGTAGGCGTCGACGGGGCCGACCCGCCGGCCGGCGTCCATCTCGACGAGCGCGCAGGCGGTCGCAGCCTGCACGAGCGCGAGCCCGAGGAGCGCGAGCGTCGGTCCCGATCACGGCTGCGACGAACGCCCACAGGCCGGCACCCTCCCCCGTGCCGCCGCCGAGGAGGTCGACGACCGCGAGCAGGAGCCACTGGAGCCCGGTGATGACGACCGTGATCGGGATCAGGAGCAGGCCGAGCCCGAGGAAGAGCCGCAGCCTTCGAGAGGTACATGCGCCCCGACGCCGAGAGGATCTGACCCCACGAACGCGTCCTCGCGAGCCGGAGGGGCGCCGTGGGGAGCCAGGTCGCGCGGACGGCGGCGAAGACGATCAGCGCGAGGATGGAGGCGACGAGGAGGGCGACGGCCACGGGGCTGCGCAGGAGCAGGATGAGCCCCTTCGAGCCGGCGGCGACGGCCGTGCAGAAGAAGTCGGTCGCGCCCGTCCCGAACGTCCCTCCCGACGGCACGGCGTAGCTCCGGTCGCGCCAGCCCTCCGACCACGTGATCGGCTCCGTCCACTGCTGCTTCAGGTTCGGGCCGGTCGGGCCGTTGAAGAACGCCTTCTGCAACTCGCCCCACCGGCCCTCGAACGCGATCCACGGGAAGGCCTCCTCGGCGGCCGCGGGATCGCTCGGGATCGTCGCGACCCTGGGGCGTGAGCTCCACGTGGGGGCCGGTGGTGTCGTCGCAGCCGACGCCCGCCTCGGCCGAGCTCCCGAGCCAGAGCGCTGCGCCGTACTTGTTCGCGTGCGACCCGGACGCGGGGTAGACGACCGGGTGCGTGCCGTCGACGACCTCGAGACGCTCGTCGTCCCAGTCGGAGCGCTCCGCCCCCTCGTGCGCGCTGTAGCCGACGTCGACCGGCTCTCGATCGAGCGCCTCCGCCGCGTCGCCCGTGTCGAAGACGAGCTGGATCATCTCCCAGTCGCCCTCGTGCTTGTTGTTGAAGTCGTTGAAGGGGTAGAAGAACCAGTACTGGAGCGCGAGCTTGTCCGGGTACGCGGGCTCGGTCGCGACGTGCGCGTAGACGACCGGCTCGCTGCCCTCGGTGAGCCGGCGCGCCCAGCGCTGGTAGTCGCAGCCCGCGTCGAGCGGGTCGCCGGGGAAGTCGAGGTGGTACTCGAACTTGCCGACGAGGTCGTCGGCCGTCGGGCCGACCTCGATCAGGTCGGTCGGGTTCCAGGGGCCCCGGAGCGCGACCGTGTCGTCGCCGAGGAGGTCGTCGATGTCCGTGGGCATGAACGGCTCCCCCGGCCCGCACTCCTCGGACTGCTGGACGAGGCGCACGACCGGCGCGAAGCGCTCGGCGAGCGCCGGTCTCGTCCTCGAGGTCGGCGGAGGCGATGGGCGGCCATCCGAGCGCGGCGACGACGGCGACGACGCCGAGCAGCGCTCGCGGGGCGATCACGGCTCTCGGACGGGGTCGCTCGCTCGGCCGCCGGGGCGCTGGGAAGGCTGGCCGGCGGACGCAGCTGCCACGGATTCGGCGTCCCGGAGAAGGCGCGTCAGGCCCCAGACACCGAGCGCCGCGAAGCCGACTGCGAGCCCGACGACCACGATCATGTTCGCGTAGGGGACGTCGAGGAGCTTCACTCCGCTGAGGATGAGCGCGGCCGCGAGCGCGAGCCTGAGGACGCGCTCGGGCATGCCGACGCTGATCTGGCTCCCGATGAGCACGCCCGGGATCGAGCCGACGAGCAGCCACCCGACCGCCGTGAGCTCGACGTTTCCGGCGACGAGGTGGCCCAGGCCGGCGACCCAGAGGAGCGCAGCCGCGTGGAAGATGTCGGTGCCGACGACGAACCTGGCTGCGAGCGGGAAGGCGACCAGCATCGCGAGCGCGAAGAGCGTCCCGCTTCCGACCGAGGTGAGCCCGACGACGAACCCCCCGACGGCGCCGATGCAGACGGCGACGACCTTGTCCCTGGTCGTCAGCGTTCCCAGCTGCGACGCCGAGCCGCCCGGGTGCACCAGCGCCTTGACGACGAAGGCGGCGCCGCCGACGACGAGCATCACGCCCAGGATCTTCCCCTGCACCGAGTCGACGTTGTCCCCGTAGCGGTCGGTCAGGTAGGTGGCGACCCAGACGCCGACCAGAGACATCGGCGCGCTCCCGGCGAGCATCCAGATGCCGAGCCGCACCCGCACGGTGCCCAGCCGACGGTGACGGGCGGCGCCGACCGACTTGAAGACGGCGCCGTGGAGGATGTCGGTGCCGATCGCGACCGAAGGGTTGAAGTTGAAGAGGAAGATCAGGATCGGCGTCATCAGCGAGCCGCCGCCCATCCCCGTCATCCCGACGAGGATGCCGATGAGCAGGCCCGCGAGGGCGAGGCGCGGGTCGTTCATGAGTAGACGACGAGCACGTCGCACGGCGAGTGCCGCAGGACGTCCTGGTTCACGCTGCCCTCGACGAGGCGCTCGAGGAACCCCTTCTTCCGGGTCCCCACCACGATGAGGCCGACGCCGCGCTCGCGGGCGAGCTTCACGATCGCCTCGGCCGGGTGGCCGCTCGAGGGGACGTACTCGGCCGACAGCCCCCGCTCCGTCAGGTAGCTCTCCGCCTGACCCAGCCGCTCGCCGGCGAAGCGCGACTCCTCGTCGACCTCCTGGGCGTCGGCCGACGCGGCGACCGTGGTCACGATCAGGGCCGCGCCGAGCGCCTCGGCGAGGTCGGCGGCGCGTCCGAGTGTCTCGGTCGTCGGGTCGTCGTAGGCGACGAGGATTGTCTGCGGCACCGCCACTGCTGCCCCGGAAGCCTACGGGCTAGCCAGGGCGGACGAAGCGGACCTCGCGCGTCTCCGCGTCCCCGGCGATCAGGCGCAGAAGGCGCCGGCCCTCGGCGCCGATCGCGGCGATTGCCTTCTTCGGGAGCCGCTCGACGTGGCTGACGACGAGCGTGGCGTCGCCGGCAGCCCGCTCGAGGCGCCAGAGGCCGCAGACGAGCCCGTCGTGGAGCACGGAGCCGTGGACGGGACCGGCCGTCCGCGCGAGCGCCCGGCGGCGGTCGTCGGAGAGGAACCTGCTGCGATCGGCGTGCGAGAGGAGGAGGTTGTCGTACTCGGGCAGGAAACGCGGCGGCGCGGGCGTCGCCGGATCGGGGCGCGGCGCATCGGGGAGGTCGACGAGCTCGCGGCCGCGCTCGTCGCGGAACAGGCGCAGCTTCGGCCGGAGGCGGTCGACCACCTCCCGCAGCCCCGTGAGACGGGACCAGGCGGTCACGTCGGCGGCGGCAGCCGGCCCGAAGGCGGCGAGGTAGCGGAGGACGACGTCGTCGATGGACGGCTTCGCCGCGAGCGGCCGGCCGAGCCAGGCTTCGGCCGTGGTCGAGCGTGACCTGGGCCGTTCGCCCCCAGACGCCGCGAGGCGGGACCTGGACGAGCGCGAGCAGGTTCCGGCACGCGTAGGCGAGGGCCGCGGCCGAGTGCTGCGGATACAGCTCGGCCAGCGCGCTCCGGAGCTCGGGCCCGGTGCGCGGCCGCTCGGCGAGGAGAGCGGCAGCGTCGGCGAGGACGGGGCCGAGGTCGACGCCGCGCAGCGTCGGCGCATGCTCCGGATGACGGGCCAGCTCCCCGTCGAGCACGGGCTGGACGAGCGGGCGGAGGAGGAGGCAGTCGTCGGCGCTGACGAGGTGGATCGTCGCCCGCATGACGACGGTCCGCACGACCCGCCGCTCCACGAGGAGCTCGGCGAGCGCCTCGGGCCGGAACCGCTCGAGGCGCGACCAGAGAGCCGTGTACGGGTTGAGGGGAACCTGGGCCTGGAGGCCGACGAGGTGCTCGACCGCCTCGAGGGGCGACATGGCCGAGCGGCGAAGGAGCAGCTGGCGCTCGAGCGTCGCCCGGTTCAGAGCCCGCAGGCTGAGGACCTCACCGCCCGCCATGTCGGCCGCTACGACCCGACGCGCACGACCCGGTTCGCGGCGACACCGCGAAGGACGGTCGTCTCGCCGCCCGGGTAGCGGACGATCAGGCGGCTGACTCGCGTCGCGTCCCCGAGGCCGAAGTGGACGCGCGGGTCCTCCGAGGACAGGTAGCTGCTCCCCGCGTGCACCTCGCGGACGAGCCTCTGCCCGCCCGGCAGGACGGCGGTCACCGTGGCGCCCGGGTGGAACCCGTCGAGCGCGACCTCGAGCCAGCGCCCGCGAGGAGTCGTGTTCTCGAGCAGGGCGAGTTGCCCGCCGATCGTGTTGACGGCGATGTCGAGGTCGCCGTCGTTGTCGTAGTCGGCGGCGGCGAGGCCTCGTCCGTTGAGCGCCAGCTTCTCCCGCGAGCCGGCGTTCCGAGTGGCGTCCTCGAACCCGCCGGGGCCCTTCCGGAGCACCTGGATCGGCTGGGCGTCCTTCGCGAGGTCGGTGACCGGGATGGCGCCGTTGCCGACGACGAGGTCGAGGTCGCCGTCGAGGTCGAGGTCGACCCACGACACGCCCCAGCCGGTGTAGTTGCCGCGGAATGCGGAGTCGAACGACGAGCGCACGTCGGCGAACGGGCTGCCCGCGGTCGAGCTCCGGCTGCGGTACACGGCGTGCTTCTGGTGGCGGGAGTTGGTGACGACGAGGTCGGTGCGGCCGTCGCCGCTGTAGTCCGCCGCGGCGATGCCCATGCCCGCGTGGGCGTCGGCGACGCCGGCGGCCGGCGCGACGTCCTTCAGGCGGAAGCCGAGCCCGGTCGGATCCGCGCCGGCGCCGCCCGGCCAGGGGACGTTCCGGTAGAGACGGTTCGGATCCTCGTCGTTGGCGACGTAGAGATCGAGGCGGCCGTCGCCGTCGAGGTCGGAGAGCACTGCGCCGAGGCTGTGGTCGAACGTCGCCCCGGTCGAGCCCCGCCTGGGCGCCGACCTCGCGGAACCGCGGCCGCCCGTTCGCGCCGGGTCCCTCGTTCAGGTAGAGGAGGTCGCGAACGCCCTGGTAGCGGCTGGGGAAGCCTCCCAGGGAATCCTCGGCGGGCGCATTCGTGTTCGTGTAGCCGGCCACGTAGAGATCAGGACGCCCGTCGCCGTTCACGTCGCCCGCGGCCGCGCCTGCGTGCCAGCCGTAGTCGTCGATCCCCGCAGCGCGGGCGCCCTCCGTGAACGTGCCGTCGCCGTCGTTCCAGAGGAGCGCGTCGTAGGTCGACGACGTGACGTAGAGGTCGGTGTGCCCGTCGAGGTCGAAGTCGGCGGCGACGCAGCCGTTCCCGCGCAGCGAGACGTCGGCGCGCGAGGCCCTGCCGACGTCGACGAACCTGCCCTTCTCGTTGTGGAAGAGCGCGCTCCGCGGCAGGCCGCCCTCCCGCTTCCACCTGGCGACGTCGAGCTCCGAGTAGGAGTTCACGGCGAAGAGGTCCATCCAGCCGTCGCGGTCGTAGTCGAGCCAGCAGACCCCGGCGCCCATCATCGCCACCGGATCGGCGGGGGTGACCGTGTAGGCGAACGAGGACTGGCGGAAGTCGAGGCCGACCGCGTCCGAGACGGGCCTCAGGTGCGGAGCGACGTAGCCGGCCAGCGCGACCGGGGCGGCCGGGGCCGCCACCGGCGTCGGAGCCGCGTCGACCGCCCCGGCGCGCGCGGCGACGATCAGGAAGCGGTCCCCGTCGAGCACGAGCTCGAACGTCCGCTGAAAGGGCGTGCGATCGCTCTGCGACACGGCCGTCGCCGACGATCCCTCGTACCGTGAGCTCACGAGCGAGCCGTCGAGCGTCGCGACCACGACCGGCGGGCCTTGCCCCTCGCCGGGCTCGAGGGTGAGGCGCATCTCGTCGACGTCGTACTCGGGGACGACGACGGTGCCGCCCGGCGAGGCGCGGATCTGCCGCCGCAGCTCGGCGAGCCACTCGCCCCCCGCGCCGGTCGCCGCGAGCGCCCCGTCGCGCCGGCGGAGGGCATCGGCCGCGATCTGGAGGTCGGCGACGACGTCGCCGGCGATCCGCGTCGCCGTCGCGTCGTCGATCTCCGAGGCCACAGTGCTCGAGGGGACGACGGTCACCTGCGGGAGCTGCCCCGAAACGGCTGCGCCGGCCGTCTCTGCGCCGGAGCGCGCCGGGATCCCCGCGAGGACGACGAGGCCGGCGAACGCCGCCGCCCCGGTCAACGCCGCCGCGCCGAGCCCGCGGCCTCCCAGGCGTGGAAGGCGGGATCCGGATGTCGCGCGCTCGGGGAGGAGCCACTCGAGCAGCGGGCGCACCGCGCAGACGAGGGCCAATGCCCCGAGCAGCGCGACCTTGCTCGCGTACTCGGTCGTCTGAGGCGCGATCAGAAGCGTCGCCAGGAGCCCGATCGTGACCCCGTAGACGCGCCGCGCCGCGCGGCTCTCGGGCATCGTCTTCGGGTCGGTGATCATGAAGAAGAGGAAGACGAGGACCTCGGGCGAGAACACGAGGATCCGCCAGAAGGTCCAGCCCTCGACCGGCCCGAGGTACCAGCGCGCGGTCATCGCGTGACCGCTCGCAACGAGCACCGCCATCCCGGCCGCGAAGGCGACCCAGAAGCCCAGGGCGATCCCCAGGAGGTGGATGCGGCGGAGGATCAGGAAGCCGCCTGCGACGATGATCGCGAGCGCGAGCGCGAGCCACGGCGACATGGGGCCCCACCAGAAGTCCAGCGGCTCGGCGAGCTCCGGCCCGAGCAGGAGGAAGCAGAGGACGAGCCCGATGTTCGACGGGTTGAAGATGTGCCGGCCGCGGAAGCGGATGACGTACTTCGACAGCAGCGCGACGGCGGCGGTCGCGGCGAAGATCCACCAGCCCCGCATGCTCCACCAGTCGCCGTGCTCGGTCCCGGGGACGCGGAGCACGAAGGCGACCCCGTTCCCGGTCAGCATCGCGCTCGCCGGCCACAGAATCACGTGCTGGCGGACGAACGCGATCCCGACCTCGAGCACCGCGCACGTGAGCAGGGCGACGAGGATCTGGGCGATCGAGAGGTCGAAGTCGAACGCGACCTGCCCGAGCACCTGCAGCGACACGATCACCGCGGCGAGGTGGAGGCGCGGATCGCGGAGCCGTGGCAGGAGGACCGGGTACGGCGTGCCCCGGATTCGCAGCGTCGGTCCCGCGACGCCGGCTACGGCGGGCGCGCTCATCGAGCGAATCATGCTAACTCGTCTAGTCTTGAACGCACGAGTCGAAACCCGGGAGGCGAGATGCCCTACGAGCTACCCAAGCTGCCGTACGACTACGACGCGCTCGAGCCCACGATCGACGAGCAGACGATGCATCTCCACCACGAGAAGCACCACGCGACCTACGTCTCGAACCTCAACGCCGCGCTGCAGGGCTCCGAGTGGGACGGCCGCCCTCTCGAGCAGGTCCTCGCGAACCTCGACCTCATCCCCGAGGAGAAGCGCGCGGCCGTGCGCAACAACGGCGGCGGCCACGCGAACCACTCGCTCTTCTGGGAGATCATGAGCCCCGAGGGCGGCGGAGCTCCGACGGGGGACCTCGCGCAGGCGATCGACGACACCTTCGACGGCCTCGACCAGCTCAAGGCGCAGCTGATCGACGCGGGCGTCAAGCGCTTCGGCAGCGGTTGGGCGTGGCTGATCCACGACGGCACGGGGCTCGCGGTCGTGTCGACGCCGAACCAGGACTCGCCGCTCATGACGACGGACACGCCGCTGCTCGGGATCGACGTGTGGGAGCACGCCTACTACCTCCGCTACCAGAACCGCAGGCCCGAGTACCTCGAGGCGTGGTGGAACGTCGTCCACTGGCCGGCCGTTGCGGAGCGGTACCAGGCGGCGGTTGCGGGCGTCAGCGCGTCGACGTAGTCCACGACCTCCGCGGCACGGGAGGCGGGGCGCCGCACGAGCGCGTCAGGGCCGCGTGACGCCGGAGTCGTGGACGCACGGCTCGGACGAGCAGCGGCAGAGCTGGCTCGTGCGCGGGATCGAGGGCGGCAACGCCAACGCCTGCGACACGTTCAGCGGGCCGGTGTGACGGCGGCGAGGATCCGCCGGGCGACGCTCGTCCAGCTCCACCGCTCCTCGGCCGCGCGGCGCGCGGCCGCCCTCACCGCTGCGCGGTCCGACGGGCTCAGCGCCAGGAGGTCGCGCAGCCGCGCCCGCAGCTCGTCCGCGTCGCCGCTGGGGAAGCTCGCGAGCCGGCCGAGCCCGGGCGGGTAGTCCTCGTCCAGCCCCTGGGCGATCTCCGCGAGCCCGGAGTGGTTGGCGACGATGGGCGGGCAGCCGGCCGCCGCGGCCTCGGCCGCCACCATCCCGAAGGCCTCCGGGAAGATCGAGGGGACGACCGCCGCGTCGGCGAGCGCGAGCAGGTGCACCAGGTGGCGGTGCTCGAGCGGGCCCGTGAAGAGGGCGTCGAGGCCCTCGGCCAGTCGCTCGAGCTCGGCGCGGTAGTCGCCGAAGCCGACGATCACGACCCGGGCGTCGATTCCGCGCAGGGCCTCGAGGAGCACCTGGACGCCCTTGTTCTCGATCAGCTTGCCGAAGTACACGACGGTCGAGCGCTCGCCGGCGAGGAAGCTCTCGAGGCGGTCGGCGTTGCCCTCGTCGGGCAGGCGCTCGTTCTCGTTCCCCGGGTTGGGACGGTCGCGGCGGGCCTCCTCGACGAGCTGGCGGAGCGCCTCGTCCCTCGGCTGGGGCTGCCAGAGCTCGATGTCGACGCCGGGCGGGATCTCGTGGACCCGCTCGACGTGGCCGCACACCTCGTCGAGGACCTCGCGGATGTGCTCCGAGCCGACGATGACCGCCGCGGCGCCGCCCAGCACCTCCCCGCCCCATGCGGAAAGCTCCGCGTTTCCGCGCATCGAGTACTCGAGCTCGGACCCGTGCGCCTTGACGACGTACGGCGCCCCGGTCGCGGCCCCGACCGGCCCGCCGAGGAGCACGTGGTTGACGAAGACGAAGTCGGCCGGCAGGCGCTCGCGCATCGCGGCGGCGTTCGCCTCGACCCACGCGTCGAGCTCCGCCCGCGTGCAGTCCTGGACGCGCTTCACCTCGTAGCCCTCGTACTCGTCGATGACGAACACGGGCAGGAGGCCGCCGACGTCGGGCCGGACGGTCTCCGCTCCGCCGAGGTCGTAGCGCTCCGGATGGGGCTCCTGCGAGAAGACGACCACCTCGTGGCCCTCGCGGCGCCACTCGCGGGCGAGCTGGCGCGCGTAGATGTTCGAGCCCGTCCCCGCGAGGAGGTAGCCGTGCCAGACGAAGATGCGCATCAGGCGGGCTGGAACCCGGTCCGCTCGATCATCTCGGGGATCGTCACGAACTCGAAGCCCTCCTGCTCCTTCCACTGCGTGAGGATCAGCTCCGCCGAGCGCACCGAGTGGCTCCGGTCCCAGCCCATGGCCACGTCGCAGCCGTCATGGAGGAGGACGACGTCGCCGCCGCGGATCTGCTTCTCGGCCTTGTGCATGATCTTCTCGGTCGTGACGCCCTTGCTCCAGTCCCAGAGCGTCACCGACCAGAGGATCGGGACGTAGCCCTCCTCGCGGAGGACGCGGAGCGTCCCGGGCCGGCGCCGTCCGTAGGGCGGGCGCATGAGCCGCCGGCCGTGGACGCGGGCCATCTCGACGCCGGCCTCCTCGATCGCCTCGGTCGTCTGCCGGAGCTCGCGCCGGATCGTCTCGTCGGTGTGCAGCGGCATCGTCACGTGCGTGTAGGTGTGGTTTCCGATCGCGTGGCCGGCGGCGGCGACCTCCCGCAGCAGCTCGGGCTGCTCGCGGGCGTAGTGGCCGATGCTGAAGAACGTCGCCTTCACGCCGAACCGGTCCAGCACTTCGAGGAGCGTCGGGGTCCAGGCGGTGTTCGGCCCGTCGTCGAAGGTGAGGGCCATGAGCTTGCCCTCGCCGGGCGTGCCCACGAAGGCCCTGCCGAACCCCTGTGCCTTCGGCGTGAGGGCGTTGTAGAGCGTCCAGCCCGTGGCGCCTGCCGCGGCACCGAGCGCGAGCGGCCACTTCCTCACTGCGTCCTCCCCTCCTCGTCGGCTTGCGCGGCCTCGAGCGGCCGCAGGTCGGGAACGCCGCCCGCCCAGGCCGCCTCCGGGGCCGGGGGCGGATACGTCCGTGTGCCGGCGCGGTCGTCGGCGCCCGCGCGGCGCATGTGCCTGTACCAGCGATGGAAGAGCGGGGCCGCCAGCACGGTGAGGCCGACGAGGATCGCGAGCCCCGCCAGCATCCACAGGTGACGGCGGAGCGGCTCCGCCCCGCCCGCAGCCCAGGCCGAGAGCCCCGCGAGCGCGATCGAGAGCCCGATCCCGACGTAGTAGTCGAGCGGGAGGCGCCAGAGCCATGGCACCTCGAACCACCAGACCTTCCCCCGCTCGAAGCGGCGGACGGTGTAGGCCGGGTTGAGCACGAACCACAGGTAGTCCCAGACGACGGCGAGCGCGAAGAAGGTCGCCAACGTGCGCAGCTCCCCGGCGAGCGTCCAGCCGACCCCGTCGACGTAGGGGAAGTGGAGCAAGAGGAGCGGGATCGTGAAGGCGTAGACGTGGTAGCCGGTCAATGGCCGCCGGCCCATGGCCACGCCGTAGACCCGGCCCACCGTGCCGCGCTTCAGGAACCAGGTCGGAAGCCGCTCGGCCCAGCCGTAGCCGCCCTCGACCTCGATCTCGATCCCGGCCAGCCCGAAGGCCCACGCGTAGAGGAGGAGCGTGCGGCCGATGTCGAGCTCGTTCACCGGCGCCGGCCTCCTGCGAGCCCCGCGACGAGGCCGTCGACCTCGGCCAGCGCCTCGCCGTTGCCGTCCTGCGAGTAGGCGGCGAGCGCGGCGGCGTGCTCGGGCTCGCGGTCGAGGAAGCGCTCGAGCGCGGGCTCGTCCAGCGCGGCCGCCGCGGTCCCGAACCGGAGCCGCTCCAGGTAGCGCGCGTTCATCTCCTGCTCGAACTGGCCCGCGAGCGGCAGCGCGAGCATCGGCTTGCGCAGGTAGACGGCCTCGCTCATCAGCGAGTACCCGGCCGACGCGACGACGCCGCGACTGGTGCGGAGATCGTCCACGAACGCCTCGTTCGCGAACGGCCGGTAGCTCAGGTTGCCCTCGCGCACCTCGGCCTCCAGGCCGTCGCGGGCGCCGTAGACGCGACAGGGGACGCCGCTTCCCTCGAGGGCGCGGATGGCGTCTTCGGAGATCCGCCCGTAGACGAGCAGGTGGTCGCCCTGCTCCGGACGCGCGGCGAGGATCTCGGCGCGGAGGATCGAGGGGACGAGGGTCGTCTGCTGCTTGCGAAGCGGCGGGCGGAAGAAGGTCGTGATGACGTAGTGGGTCGCCCGGCCGAGCTTGGCGTGGACGAACGCCCGCGCCTCCCGGTAGTCGCGCTGGACGCCGTCGAGGATGGCCGCGTCGTGCTCGCACCGATCGACCATCTGGATGTTGTCGACGCTCACGACCGGCTTCCGGTGGAGCTTCCCGAAGAGGTAGGTGAAGCCGTCGAAGTCCGTGATGACGACGTCCGGATCGAACTCGCGCGCGACCTTCGCGCCGCGGTGCCAGTCCTGGGGGATGCCGTGGACGCCGCCGCGGACGTTCTCGGTCAGCGTCTTCCAGGTGTCCACCGTGCCGTGCTCGAGGACGAAGGAGAGGCCCCAGATCTCCTCGACGTCCGGCAGCTGCTCGCGCAGGTAGGGCAGCGCGCGCCCGGACGTGGCCATCTTGACCTGATGGCCCTGCTCGAGCAGGTGCTTCGCCACGACCCGGGAGCGAGTGGCATGCCCAAGCCCCTCGCCGACCGCCCCGTAGAGGATGCGCACGCCCGCGAGCCTAGTCGGTCTCGGGCGCGCTCGGCGCGCCGGCGATCAGGTCTTCGACCTCCTTGCGGCGGGACACGACCCAACGGTCGTAGCGCTCGTAGCGCTTCCGGGACCGCAGATCCCTGTGGCTCCCGTGCGGATAGAACTTGTGCGCCCACGGGGACGACGGCTTCGCGAGCCGTGCCGCGGCGACGAGCGCGACGAACGGCACGAAGACGCCGATCAGCCCGAGCATGAGCTTCCCCTTGAGGAGCGCCACGACGCACGAGGGACACGTGGATCGACACGATCGCGACGATGGTCCACCTGCTCGCGTCCTCCGCGGTGTCGTCGCTGAACGGCACCGCATGGAGAAGCACCAGGGCTCCGACCACGAGGGCGATGACGACGGCGTCGACCGACGACCGTCCCTCCTCCGACCAGTAGACGTCCTTCAGCCGGAACACGAGGGCGAACTCGTCGAGGACGAACGCGGCGCCCGAGCCGAAGGCGGCGCAGAGGAGGAGCTGCCAGAAGCCCTCGTCGGGGAAGAAGCCGATGAGGAGGATCCCCGAGCCGAGGACGAGGAGGATCCCGACCACCATGTGGTGGATGTGGACGTCGCCGACGTGGCCGCTCCCCCACCCGCGGGAACGCGCCAACCGCGTGTACGCCCGCGTGAGCACGAAAGTGATGAGGAAGGCCAGCAGCGTGACGAAGATCGGCTCACGCCCGGCCTCGTAGATCGACGTCTCGTACCCGGGGACGAAGCGGAAGAGGTCCACCGCCGACAGTGTGACACCGCTCGGCGAGCAGGGCCGACGGCGAGGCGACCGCCGCACCGAACGTGACCCGAGCGAGTCGAGACGGTGCCGAAAGCCGCGGCCGGCGGGGCGGAGCTCCTCGCCCGCGCTATCTCCCGTGGGTCATGTCGACCGGAAGGAGGCCCATGAAGATCACACGCATGCGCGGGCTGGCGGCCCTGGCGGCGGCCGGGACCGCCGCGGGAATCGTGGCCGGAGCGCTCGCCGTGGGCAGCGTGGCGGCGGCGGACGAGGCCGTCATCCACGCGTGCCGCCACCCCCACGGGGGCTGGGTGCGCATCGTCCCGTCCGAGAACGCCTGCCTGCCGCGGGAGCAGGCGCTCCAGTGGAACGTCCAGGGGTCGGCGGGCCCCGCAGGACCTGCCGGTCCCGCAGGGCCGGCCGGGCCGAAGGGCGACGCCGGGCAGGGGCTCACGAAGCTCGGCGACCTCGACGGCATCGCCTGCACTCCCGACGGAGGTGGGAGCGGAGAGGTCGAGCTCGACTTCGCCGGAGACGACACGGTGCTCATCCGCTGCATCGCCGGCTCGGCGCCGCCGCCCCGCCACTCCGCCGCCCCCGCCCGGCGACGCGGACCTCGTCATCAACGAGGTCGACTACGACCAGGTGGGCGCGGACGGAGACGGGTTCGTCGAGATCGCCAACACCGGCGACACCGCGGCCGACCTCAGCGGGATCGCGCTGGTCTTCGTCGACGGCTCGGACTCGCAGGAGTACGACCGCGAGGCCCTGAGCGGATCGCTCGCCGCGGGCGGGTACCTCGTCGTCGCCGTCGACGCCCAGAACGGGGCGCCCGACGGGCTCGCGCTCGTGGACACGGCGGACGGGAGGCTGCTCGATGCTCTCTCCTACGAGGGCGCCATCACCGCGGCCGTCATCGACGGGACGACCTACAGTCTCGTCGAGGGCACGGCACTCGCCGCGTCCGTGGCCGACTCGAACACCGTCGCCGGCTCTCTCAGCCGGATCCCCGACGGACACGACGCGAACGACGCCGCGGCCGACTGGGTCTTCACGACGACCCTCACGCGAGGCGCCGCGAACGTCGCCACGCAGGCTCCCTGAGCGTTCCGGAGGGGAGGCCCGCGCGCCGAGCGCGGCCTCCCCTCCATCCGACGAGGGGCAACCGGCGCAGCTCGTGCCGCGTACGCTTTCTCGTCGTGACGAAGCGGACGATTCTCGTGATCGAGGACGAGGAGGCAATCGCCGAGCCGCTCGCGGCCGCCCTTGCCCGCGAGAGCTTCGAGCCGGTCGTGGCGGGCACGGCTGCCGAGGGCATGGAGCTCTTCCTGGCCCGCGATCCCGACCTGGTGCTCCTCGACGTCATGCTGCCGGACGGCGACGGGCGCGACGTCCTCCGCCGCATCCGGGAGACCTCGCGCACGCCGGTCGTCATGCTGACGGCGCGCGGAGAGGAGATGGACCGCGTGCTCGGCCTCGAGCTGGGCGCGGACGACTACGTCACGAAGCCCTTCAGCGCGGCGGAGCTCGCGGCGCGCATCCGGGCCGTCCTCCGCCGGGCAGGCGAGGCCGGCGGGTCTCGGAGGAGCGGTGCTCGAGGCAGGCGACGTCCGGGTCAACCTCGACACGCACGAGGCGACGCGCGCCGGGGAGGCTCTCGACCTGACGGTCAAGGAGTTCGACCTCCTTCGTGTCCTCCTCGAGCACTCAGGCAAGGTCGTGAGGCGGGACACCCTCGTGCACGAGGTCTGGGACCCGGCCTGGTTCGGCTCGACGAAGACGCTCGACGTGCACGTGAGCGCGCTGCGGAAGAAGCTCGGGGACGATCCTGCCGCCCCTCGCTACATCCACACAGTCCGCGGGGTCGGCTTTCGGTTCGACGCCGCCGACGATGCCGCGCCGTGAGCTTCAGGACGCGCCTCGTCCTCGCGGCGGCGTACCTCCTCCTCGCGGTCCTCATCGCGCTCACCGTCCCGCTCGCGCTCAACGTCGACCGGCGCGCGCGGTCCGAGCTCGAGTCGGACGTGGTCGCGAACGCCGCCGTCCTCTCCGCGCGGGTCTCCGACCTCGTCGCGCGGGGCAACGTCTCCGGCAACCCCCCGGCACAGGTCGTCGACCGGTTGGGGCAGATCGTCTCCGGCGTGACGGTCGCCGACCGCGGGCGGACGCTCGTGGTCGACGCACGCGGACGGGTCCTCGCCGACAGCGCCGGCACCGCCGCGCCGGGCGAGGCGTACGCGACCGACGAGCGCCCCGAGCTCGTCGCCGCGCTCTCGCAGGGGCGCGTCGACGTGCGCCAGCGCCGAAGCGAGACGCTCGGCGAGGACCTCCTTCTCGTCACCGTTCCCGTCGCGGACGGCGGCCAGGTGGTGGGCGCTCTCCGGGTCTCCGCCCCGATGGGGGCCGTGGACGCGAGCGTCCGCTCGAGCTGGCTCCGCGTCGCCCTCATCGGGCTCGCCGTGGTGCTGGTCGGCCTCGGGCTCGCCTGGATCCTCGCCGGCTCGGTCGCCCGCCCGCTCGAGAAGCTCGGCGCGGCGGCGGCGCGTCTCGGGCGCGGCGACCTCGACGCCCGCGTCGAGCCCGAGGGGCCGCGGGAGATCGACGCCGTCGGGCGATCGTTCAACCGGATGGCGGACGCGCTCTCGGCGAACCTCTCGGCCCAGCGCGACTTCGTCGCGAACGCGTCGCACCAGCTCCGGACGCCGCTCACGGGGATCAAGCTCAGGCTCGAGGCGATCCGGGCGCAGGGCGGCCCGGCGGCAGAGCGAGGCGCAGAAGGCGGAGGGCGAGCTCGACCGGCTGAGCGCGCTCGTCGACGACCTCCTCGCGCTCGCGCGGGCCTCGTCGCTCGAGACCACGGGCGAGATCGTGGACCTGGGCGAGGCCGCCCGGGCCGCGGGCCGGCGGTGGGCCGGCCCGGCCGCAAGCGCGGGCCACGAGCTGCAGATCCAGGACGACGCCCGGGCGCGCGTGTGGGCCGCCGCGGACGACCTCGCGCAGATCCTCGACAACCTCATCGAGAACGCGATCCGCTACAGCCCGCCCGGCACCCGCATCACCGTCACGACCGAGAGCCCTGGACGGCCCGCGGTCGTCGTGGCCGACACCGGCCCCGGAATCCCGCCGGAGGAGCGGGAGCGCGTCTTCGAGCGGTTCTTCCGCGGCGCGGGCGGCCGGCGGTCGACGGCGGGCACGGGCCTCGGGCTCGCCATCGTCGCGGAGCTCGCCGACCGCTGGCAGGGTGAGGTGGAGCTGCTCGACGGCCCCGGGACGCGCGTCAGGGCCAGCTTTCCCGCGCTGGCTACCGACTCCTCACCTTCGCCTAACCGTTCCTGAAGACTGCCGGTGCTAGCGTCGGTCGCGTGACGCGCCTTCGCACGCTTCTCCTCGTCATCCTCGGCATCGCCGTCCCCGCGGCGCTCGTCGCCGGCGTGTACCTCGCGTCGGCGGGACCGCTCGCCGATGTGCCCCAGGTGGTCGCGGTCCCCGCGAACAAGGTGGCCGCTCCGATTCCGCCGGCTTCCGGACACGACGACCACGACCGACGACCGCGGCGGCAAGGACGATCGGCCGGGCAAATGCGACGAGGAAGAGCACGAGCTCGATCCCGAGTGCGACCCTCGCGGCACATCCGGATCGGGGTCACGTGCGACCGGCTCCGGGTCGAGCGACGACAACGGAGGCAGCGGCTCGGGCTCGGACGACTCCGGGCACGGCTCGGGATCGGACGACTCGAGCGGGCACGGCTCGGCACGACGACTCGTCGAGCGGGCACGGCTCCGGCGGCGACGACTAGCCCGGCCGGCCGCTACCGAGTCTTTACCGTCGCCGGAGGGACTCTTCACCGCTCCGCGGGGGCGCGCTTTTCCCGGCCCTCCGTAGCCTCGAAGCAGGCAATCACGACCGCCCAAGGAGGGTTCGATGTCCACCATTACCAAGCTGCTGCTCGTCCCCGCGCTCGTCGTCGCCCTCGGCGTCGGCGTCGCCATCGCGGCGAGCGGCGGAGGCACGAGCACGCCGGATCCGCTGCCGGCCGGTGACGCGACGACGACCGTCGACAGTGGCGGCGTCGACGTGAGCGGCCCCTGCGACGAGGCCGAGCACGCGAACGATCCTCGCTGCACGGGAACCGGGACGGGGATCGTCGAGGACGACGACGCCCGCGACGACGCCGTCGAAGATGTGAGCGGCCCCTGCGACGAGGCCGAGCACGCGAACGATCCTCGCTGCACGGGAGCCGCCGCCGATGACGATGGCCGGGATGAGGGCTCGAGCTCCGGCCCGGGCTCGGCGAGCTCCGGGAGGAGTCACGCCGAGGACGACCACGGCGACGACGACTCCGGGCACGGCTCGGACGACTCCGGGCACGGCTCGGGGTCGGACGACTCGAGCGGGCACGGCTCGGACGACGACTGAGACGCAGATCACGCTCACGACGCGGCCGGTGGGCGAGAATGCCACCGGCCGTTCGTCGTGCCGGGCATCATGGTCGACAGCCCGCGGCGGGTGGTCTACAACTCGGAGGAGGAAGGCGGGAAGCGACGAGGTGAAGCCCGAGGAAGCAAAGGCGGCGCTGATCGAGAAGGCGGTCGAGCACGCCCGCGGACGGCTCTCCCCGGAGCACGCCGCGCGCCTCGACGTCTTCGTCCGCCTCTACTACGGCGCCGTCGCAGCGGACGACCTGCTCGAGCGCAGCGCCTCCGACCTCTACGGCGCGGCGCTCGCCCACCTCAACCTGGCCGCGAAGCGCGCGCCGGGCGCGGCCAAGGTCCACGTCTACACCCCGCAGCTCGAGGAGCACGGCTGGCAGTCGACGCACACCGTCGTCGAGATCGTCAACGACGACATGCCCTTCCTCGTCGACTCGGTGAGCATGGAGCTCAACCGGCTCGGGAGCGGCGTGCACCTGATCATCCACCCGGTGGCGCGCGTCCGGCGGGACGGGGACGGGCAGCTCCTCGACGTGCTCCCGCACGACGCGCACGCGGCCGACTGCGGGCTCGAGTCCTTCATCCACGCGGAGGTCGTGCGCGAGACCGATCCCGACCATCTCGCCGAGCTGAAGGCCGGAATCGGGCGCGTCCTCGGGGACGTGCGGGCAGCCGTCGACGACTGGAAGCCGATGGTCGCGCGCGCGCACGAGGTCATCGCCGACCTGGACGCGCACCCGCCTCCGATCGACCCCGAGGACCTGGCCGAGACCAGGGCCCTCCTCGAGTGGATCGTGGACAACCACTTCACGTTCCTCGGCTTCCACGAGTACGACCTGGTCACCGAGGACGGCCAAGACGCGCTTCGCCGCGTTCCCGGGACGGGGCTCGGGATCATGCGCGACAGCGACGACGACCAGGGCACCGTCAAGCTCCCCCGCGAGGCGCGCGACCGGGCGCGCGCGCACGACCCCCTCATCCTCACGAAGGCGAACTCGCGGGCGACGGTCCATCGGCCCTCGTACCTCGACTACGTGGGCGTGAAGCGGTTCGGCGAGGACGGGGAGGTCGTCGGCGAGCGGCGCTTCCTCGGCCTCTACACCTCGTCCGCGTACAGCGCGCGGCCCGACGAGATCCCGCTGCTGCGGAGGAAGGCGAGCAAGGTGCGGGAGCGCTCGGGCCTTCCCCCGGGGAGCCACGACGACAAGGCGCTGGTCCAGGTCCTGGAGACGTACCCCCGCGACGAGCTCTTCCAGATCTCCGACGACGACCTCTTCGAGATCGCCATGGGCATCCTCCACCTCGGCGAGCGCCCGCGCGTCCGGCTCTTCCTGCGCCGTGACACCTACGGGCGCTTCCTCTCGTGCCTCGTCTTCGTCCCGCGCGATCGCTTCAACACGCGCGTGCGCCAGACCATCGAGCGCATCCTCATGGACGAGTTCGGCGGCGTCAGCGTCGACTACAACGTGCGCCTGTCGGAGTCCGTCCTCGCGCGGCTCCACTACGTCGTGTACACGCGGCCCGGAGGCACCCACGACGTGGACGTCCGCGAGATCGAGGCGCGGCTGTTCGAGGCGACGCGCTCCTGGGCCGACGACCTCGCCGGCGCGCTCGTCGAGCAGTGCGGCGAGGAGCGCGGCACGCAGCTCTTCGCCCGCTACGGCGACGCCTTCCCGGCCGCCTACCGGGAGGACTTCACGGCTCCGGCGGCCGTGCTCGACGTGGAGCGCATCGAGCGCCTCGATCCCGACGGGGACCTCGCGATGACGCTCTACCGGCCACTCGAGGCCGAAGGAGGACTTCTTCTGCCTCAAGCTCCTGCGCTCCGGCCGGCCGATCCTGCTCTCCGACGTCCTGCCGCTCCTCGAGGACATGGGGGTGAAGGTCTACGACGAGCGCCCGTACGAGATCGACCTCCCCGGGCCCATCGACGCGTGGATCTACGACTTCGGGCTCACGTCGGACGACGGGGCGATCGACCTCGACCGGGTCGGCGAGGCCTTCAAGGACACGGTCGCGGGCGCGTGGCGCGGGGACGTCGAGATCGACGGCTTCAACCGGCTCGTCCTCATGGCCGGGCTCACGTGGCGCGAGATCGCGGTGCTCCGGGCGCTCGCCAAGTACCTGCGCCAGACCGGCAGCACCTTCAGCCAGGCGTACATGGAGGAGACCCTGACGGCGAACGCGGAGATCGCGCGCGGGCTCGTGGAGCTGTTCAAGGTCCGCTTCGACCCCGCGGGCGCCGAGGGACGGGACGAGGCCGAGAGCCTCGCCGCTCGGATCGAGGAGCAGATCGACGGCGTCGCGAGCCTCGACGACGACCGCATCCTCCGGGGCTTCCTCAGGCTCGTCCAGGCCACGCTCCGCACGAACTACTTCCAGCGCGGCGCCGACGGCGGCCCGAAGCCGTACCTCTCCTTCAAGCTCGACCCCGCCCGGCTCCCGGATCTCCCGCTCCCGCGCCCGATGTACGAGATCTGGGTCTACTCGCCGCGCACGGAGGGCGTCCACCTGCGCGGGGGGAAGGTGGCGCGCGGTGGCATCCGCTGGTCCGACCGCCGAGAGGACTTCCGCACGGAGGTCCTCGGGCTGATGAAGGCGCAGATGGTCAAGAACGCCGTCATCGTCCCCGTGGGCGCGAAGGGCGGCTTCGTCGTCAAGCGCCCGCCCGCCGACCGGGAGGCGCTCCGCGAGGAGGTCGTCGCCTGCTACCAGACCTTCGTCCGCGGGCTGCTCGACCTGACCGACAACATCGTCGCCGGGGAGACGGTGCCGCCGCCGGACGTCGTCCGCTACGACGAGGACGATCCCTACCTCGTCGTCGCCGCCGACAAGGGCACCGCGACCTTCTCGGACCTCGCCAACGGGATCGCGGCGGAGTACGGGTTCTGGCTCGGCGACGCCTTCGCCTCGGGCGGCTCGGCCGGGTACGACCACAAGGGCATGGGCATCACCGCGCGGGGGGCGTGGGAGTCGGTCAAGCGCCACTTCCGCGAGCTCGACGTCGACGTCGAGACGGCGGAGATCACGGCCGTCGGCATCGGCGACATGAGCGGCGACGTCTTCGGCAACGGCATGCTCCTCTCCCGCCACCTGAAGCTCGTCGCCGCCTTCAACCACGAGCACGTCTTCCTCGACCCCGATCCCGACCCGGAGCGGAGCTACGCCGAGCGCGAGCGCCTCTTCCACCTGCCCCGGTCGAGCTGGGCGGACTACGACGCCCGCGGCAATCTCGCCCGGCGGCGGCGTCTTCCCGAGGACCGCGAAGAAGATCCCGCTCTCGGCGGAGGCCCGCGCCCGGCTCGGCGTCGACGCGGAGGCCCTGACGCCGAACGAGGTCGTCCACGCGATCATCACCGCCCCGGTCGACCTGCTCTGGAACGGAGGGATCGGCACCTTCGTCAAGGCCTCGTGGGAATCCCACCTCGACGTCGGCGACAAGGCGAACGACCCGAGCCGCGCCGACGCCCGCGACCTCCGGTGCCGCGTGGTCGGCGAGGGCGGCAACCTCGGGCTCACGCAGGGCGCCCGGGTCGAGTACGCGCTCGCCGGCCGACGGATCTACACCGACGCGATCGACAACTCGGCCGGGGTCGACTGCTCCGACCACGAGGTGAACATCAAGATCCTGCTCGGAGACGTCGTGTCCACCGGCGACATGACCGAGAAGCAGCGCAACGAGCTCCTCGTCGAGATGACCGACGACGTCGCCCGGCTCGTCCTCCGGAACAACTACCGGCAGACCCAGGCGCTCAGCCTGGCAGCGCTCCAGGCCCCGTCGATGCTCGGCGTGCACCAGCGCCTCCTCCAGGAGCTGGAGGGCAGCGGCCGCTGCGACCGCGGGCTCGAGTTCCTGCCGACCGAGGAGGTGATCGCCGAGCGGCGGACCGCCGGGGGCGGGCTCGTCGCGCCGGAGCTCGCGGTCCTCCTCGCCTACGCCAAGATCGAGCTGCACGAGGCCCTCCTCTCCGGCGATCTCCCCGACGACCCGTACACGGAGAGCGAGCTCGCCCGCTACTTCCCGCGCGTGCTCTCGGAGCGGTTCGCCGACCGCATGGGCGGCCACCGACTTCGCCGCGAGCTGATCGCGACGTACGTGACCAACAGCCTCGTGAACCGGGCCGGCATCACGTTCGCCTTCCGCCTCTCCGAGGAGACCGGGGCGCCCGCCACCGACATCGCGCGGGCGTACATGGTCGCGCGCGAGGTCTACGACCTGCGGGCGCTCTGGACCGCGATCGAGGCGCTCGACGGCGCGATCCCGGCCACGGTGCAGCTGTCGCTGCTCCTCGAGGGCAGGAAGCTCGTCGAGCGGGCCACGCGCTGGCTCGTCCGCAGCCGTCCACGGCCCCTCGACATCGCGGCCGAGATCGAGTACTTCGCGCCGGGGACCGCCCTCCTGGGCGCGACCCTGCCGCGCCTCCTCCTCGACGCGGACAAGGAGGCGCTGGAGCGCACGTCCGCGGAGTACGTTCGCAGCGGCGTGCCCGAGGAGCTGGCCACTCGCGTCGCCGGGCTCGCGGCGATGTTCTCCGCGCTCGACATCGTCGAGGTGGCGGCAGTCGGATACTCGATCGAGGACGTCGCCGCCGTCTACTTCGGGCTGGGCGGTCGTCTCCAGCTCCACTGGCTCCGTGACGCGATCACCGCCCTCCCCCGCGACAACCGCTGGCAGACACTCGCGCGGGCGGCCCTCCGCGACGAGCTCTACACGGTCCACAGCGCGCTCACCCGCGAGGCGCTGCAGGAGGGAGGGCCCGACGCCGACCCGCAGGCCCGTCTCGAGGCGTGGCAGGCGCGGAGCACGCTCGGCGTCGAGCGGGCGCTCCAGGTGCTCGCCGACATCCGCGCGGGCGGCCTCGCCAGCCTGGAGACGCTCTCCGTCGCCCTCCGCGAGGTCCGCAACCTCCTCCAGTCCGGCGCCCGGGTCGCGCCGGCGGTGCCGGCGTTCCCGCCCGGCCTGGAGGAGCCGGCCCCCAGGCCGCCAGAGTCGCTCCGCCTCGGCTGAGCGCCGGGCGTCCCAGCCCCACATGTCCCGCCCGTCCGCCACACTTCCGGCCATGAGAGCCGTCGTTTCCCTCGAGGGCGAGCCGCGGTTCCGCCCGTTTCCCTTCGCGCCGCCGCTCGACGGGCCCCTCCGCCGCGCCGTGGACGACGCCGCCGGCGTGCTCGCGCGCACGCGGGGTCGCTTCGACGGGCCGATCGCCTTCTGCCACGGCGTCTCGCGCGACGGGGCGATCCTGCGCCGCAAGGGGCGCTACGCGGAGGCGATGGTGGTCTTCGCCGAGCCAACGCAGGCCTACCGGATCGGGTTCGCGCTCGGCGTGCAGCTCTTCGTCGAGCGGCCCGAGGGCCTCACGCTCTTCCAGCTACGCGGCCCCTCGATCGGGCGCGATCCCCTCCTCTGGACGGCCTCGGCCTCCGGCGGCCTCAGCCCGGCCGAGAAGCCCCGGGACGCCGTGCTCGCCGACGCGGCGGAGGAGATGGGGCTCGGCGAGAACGACCTGCTCGACTTCGGCCCCGTCGCCGTCGTCCTGAACGACGACACAGGGTCGGCGCTGGTCGTCTACCACGCCGTTCTCGCGGACGGCGTCGAGCCGGAGCCCAACGACGCCAAGGTGGCGGAGCTCTTCTGGGCGCGATCGCCGTCGGAGCTCGGCGCGCAGGTCTCGGCCGACACCGTCGCCTGCTGGAGCGCGCTCCAGGCCTGGCGGGAGGAGCGGAAGGAGAGCTAGTCCTCGGCGGGCGGGTCGCCGCCGGTGACCTTGTCCCACCAGCCCTCTTCGCGGCGCTTCAGCTCGCCCTGGACCTGGGCGACGTACTCCGCGAGCTCGCTCTCCTTCTGCCCGAGCTTGTCCTCGAGGGTCGAGAGCTCCTGCTCGCGGCGCTCCAGCTTGTCCTCGCGGATCTCGAGGTCGGCCTGGAACCGTGCCTCACGGCCCTCGATCTCCATCTCGCGTGAGTCGAGCTCGTGCAGGCGCTCGCGTACCGATCCCTCGGTCTCCGACATGCGCTTCTCGCGGCGCTCGAGGCGCTTCCGCTGCGACTCGAGGACGTCCTCGGAGTTGGAGAGCTCGGCCTCGCGCTCGGCGATCTCCCGCTCTCGCTCCTTGAGCCGTTCCTGGAGGGCCTCGACGTCGAGGATCTGCTGCGTCCGCTCCTCCGCGTGGGCGATGTGGGCCTCGCGGTGGTGGAGCTCGGCCTCGCGGGCGGCCATCTCGGCCTCGCGCCGGTCGAGCTCGGCCTGGAGCGCCGCCACGTCGCCGGAGCTCTTGTCGCGGCCGGCCAGGTCGCGTTCGAGCCGCTCGGCGTCCACGCGCAGTCGGTCATGCTTCGCCCGCACCTCCGCCTCGCGCTCCTCGAGCGCCTCCTCCTTCGCCTCGACCCGCGAGACGTCCTTGGCCAGCTGGCGCTCCCGGGCGGACAGCGTGTCGTCGAGAGCCGTCGCGCGCTTCTCCGCCTCGCGCACCGCGGTCTCGCGCTCGGACAGGGCCCGCTCGCGCGTGTCATGGCGCGCCTTCAGCTCGGTCTCCTTGCCGTCCACCGCCTGCTCGCGCCGGACGAGCTTCGTCTCCCGTGAGACGAGGGCCTGCTCGCGCTTCGCGATGTCGGCGGCGAGCTTCTCGCGTTCCGGTCGGCCTCCTTCGCCTCGCGCAGCTTCGCCTCGACCTGGGCGGACCGCTCGGAGGTGAGCGCGTCCTCGCCGGCGACGCGCGTCTCCAGCTCGGAGAGGCGCTCGCGCTCCTCGCGAACGTGCTGGAGCTGCTCGTTGATCCGCGCCTCGCGAAGCTCGAGCTCCTGGTCGGCGGAGGCGACGCGGGCGGCCCTGACGTCGAGCTCGGCGGCGCGAGCGGCGAAGTCGGTGTCGATGGCGGCGTTCTCGCTCCGCGTCTCCCGGGACGCGGCCAGCTCGACCCTGAGGTCGCGCTCGCGGTCGAGCGACTCGGCCAGCTCGGCCCTGAGGGCGTCGACCTCGGCCGAGGAGGCGGGGCTCGAAGCACCGTTCTCGCTCGGCTCGCCGCTCGGGGTGGGCTCCGAGGCCGCCTCGGCGCCGTTGGTCGTCTCCGGCTCGCGCCGGTTCTTGAGCTTGCCGCGCAGGCCTGTGCCGAAGCCGGTCTCGGCGTCGACCTGGGGAGTCTCGTTGACGGTTTCGTCGCTCACTGCCTCACGCTCCGTTCGCGGCGCCTGGGGCTAGAAGAGCTCCGAGAGATTGAGGAACGCCGGCCCCAGGATGACGATGAACATGGCCGGGAAGATGAAGAGGACCGTGGGGAAGAGCATCTTGATCGGCGCCTTCATCGCCCGTTCCTCGGCGGCGAGCTGGCGGCGGTTGCGGGTGTCGGAGGCCTGCACCTTGAGGATGCGGCCGAGCGAGATGCCCAGCTGGTCGGCCTGGATGATCGCCCGGACGAACGCGGAGAACTCGGGCGTCTCGACACGCTGCATCATCTTCGTGAGGGCGTTCTGCCGGCTCTCGCCGATCCGCATCTCGCCGAGGGCGAGGGCGAACTCGTCCGCGAGGGGCCCCTCCATGTGCTCGGTCAGCTTCGAGATGGCGCCGTCGAACCCGAGGCCGGCCTCGACGGACACGGCCAGGATGTCGAGGGCGTCCGGCAGCTCCGCCCGCAGGACCTCCTTGCGGCCGCGCATCCTGAACGTGACGAAGACGTCCGGGAGCATGAACCCGACGAACGCGAAGGCGAGCCCGAGCAGGAGCCCCCTGGAGGCAAGCGCCCCCGTGAGGCCGGCGAAGACCTGGCCGCCGATGAAGCCGACGAAGCCGAGGACGCCCTTCGAGGCGAGGTACCCGGTCGGGGAGACCTTGCGGTTGAGCCCTGCCTTGAGGAGCTTGGTGGTGACGGACTCGATGTTGGCCCGCGGCGTGATGCGGAGCACCGCCCGCGCCAGTGCGGTCTTCGCGGGCATGACCGCGCGGTCCTTGAAGCTGCCGTCGTCGAGCACGGTCCCGGTCGGGACCCGCGTCTTGCCGTACGTGGCGGCCCGCCGGATGGAGCCGACCCGCTCCCGCGTGGGAAGCGTGACGAGATCCATGAGGATGAAGACGGCGAAGGCCGCGGCCGCGCCTGCGATTATGAGAATCCAAGTCATGTCAGTACCTGAAGTTGACGATCTTGCGGAGCATGAGCGAGCCGATCCCGATCATCACGATCATGCCGACGACGAGCTTGTTGCCGGTGCTCGTGTGCCAGAGCGGCTTCATGTACTCGGGGTTGATGAGCGTGAGCATCACCCCGATGAAGAAGGGCAGCGCCACCAGGACGTAGGCTGAGGCCCGCCCCATCGCCGTCAGACCCTTGATCTTCTTCGCGAACTGCTGACGGTTCCGGACCGTGTCGGCGACCATGTCGAAGAGCCCGGCGAGGCTGCCGCCGACCTGGCGCTGGATGGTCACGGCGGTGATCACGAACTCGAAGTTCCGGGAGCCGATGCGCTGGGCCATGTCCGCGAGCGCCTCGTCCATCGGGCGCCCGAGGCGCGTCTCGGTGAGGACCCGCCCGAGCTCCTTGGAGGCCGGGGGCTGGTTCTCGTCGACGACGCTCTGGAGAGCCTGACGGAAGCTGTGCCCGGCCTTGAGGCCGGCCGCCATGGTCACGAGGATGTCCGGAAGCTGGTTCTCGAACGCCTTCGCGCGCTGGCGGGCCTTGAAGGAGACGAAGACGTACGGCAGGGCCGCGCCGACGACCAATCCGACGAGGACGATCGGGGCGGACTGCGTCGCGCCACCGGTGACGATCGCGCCCAGGAGGCCGGCGCCGAGCATGATGTAGACGAACTCGACCGTCCGGAGGGGGAGGTCGGCCCGCTCCAGCACGCGCTGGAGGCGCAGCCAGGGCTTGAAGTTGCCCAGAGCGTTCTCGGTCGCGTGGAAGAGCCCGGCGGCGATCTTCAGCCGCTCGCGGCCGCCGCTCTTCGCCCGCCGCCGCCGCTCGGTGATATGCGGCTCCAGCCGGCCCTTGAGCCATGCCGACCGGGGAGAGGCAAAGGCAAAGAGGAACGCGAGCAGGACGACGATCCCGACGACGAAGGCGAACGAGGCCTGGCCCCAGAACGTGCCGAAGAACTGCTCCGGCAGCCTGCCCTCGTCGGGAGCCGTGTGGGTCACGACCGGCGCGCCGGGCGCGACGAGCTTCACGGACGCGGTCTCCCCGGCGGACTTGACGGCGAGGTTGATCTTCTCGCTCGGCAGCGTGGTCGTCACGTACTCGATACGCCACGTCCGCGCGAGCTCGCTCGCGATCGTCGAGTAGACGTCGGCGAGCGCGTCGCTCGAGGCGGCCGGGTAGTAGTTGCCGCCCGTCTCCTTCGCGAGCCGCTGGAGCGGCGCCGGGTTGAAGCCGGCGCTCTCGATGCCGACGACGTAGATCGCCGCGCCGGCCCGCTGCGCCGCGGCGACGGCGTCGCCGAGGCTCGCCTCGCTCGCGGTCTCGTTCCCGTCCGTGACGATGACGATGACGCGGCCGAGGTAGGACTCGCCCGCCAGCGCGTTCGCCGACATGACGAGGGCGTCGTACAGCTTGGTGCCGGCGACGGGGTCGGTGGAGATCGAGCGCAGCGCCGAGTCGGCGTCGCTCGTCGAGGTCTGGAAGCCGGTGAGGAGCACCGGCTCGGTGCCGTAGGTGACGACCGCGACGCGGTCCTCGGCCGGCTTGGCCGCCACGAAGGCCCGCGCGGCCCCGACGGCGTCGGCCAGCGGCTTGCCGTTCATCGAGCGCGAGCGGTCGACGGCGAGGACGATGCTCTTCGCGCTGCCGAGGTTGGTGGCGACGAGGCCGGTGACGGACTGGCCGTTCTCCGTGACCGTCGGCGGCGTGTAGGTCGGGCTGTCCGTGACGTAGATCGCCCGGACCATCGGGTAGTCGCTTGCGTCCGCCTCGACCGTCGCGGCGATGGCACTCGCCGGCAGGAGAAGCAGGGCGAGAACGAGGAGACCGGCGACGCTGAGCCGTCGCATCACTGGAATCCGCCGAAGCTCGCCGCCTGGAAGGTGGTCCGGACGGTCTCGTCGGTGTCCTGCTGGAAGAAGTTCGGCGGGAGCACGACGCCCTGCGCGGCCATCTTCTCGAGGAAGTGCGGCTTGAGGCCCGTGCACTGCAGTGAGGTCAGGAGCCGGGCGGTGCCCGGCGTGGCGGCGTCCTCGTCGGGCGGCTTGGCGAGGAAGATGTCCTGGAGCGTGATCACGTCCGACTCCATGCGCAGCACCTCGGTGACGTGCGAGAGGCGACGCGAGCCGTCCACGAGACGGGTGATCTGCACGAGCAGGTCGAACGCGCTCGAGATCTGCTCCCGGATCGCCCGGTGAGGAAGCTCGACGCCGGCCGTGAGAACGAGCGTCTCGAGGCGGGCGAGCGCGTCCCGGGGCGAGTTCGCGTGGATCGTCGTCAGCGAGCCCTCGTGGCCCGTGTTCATCGCCTGGAGCATGTCCAGGGTCTCGGCACCGCGGACCTCGCCGACGATGATGCGGTCGGGGCGCATGCGCAGGGCGTTCCGCACGAGCTCGCGGATCTTCACCTCGCCCTGGCCCTCGATGTTCGCCGGCCGGGACTCGAGCGTGAGGACGTGGTCCTGCTGGAGCTGGAGCTCGGCCGCGTCCTCGATCGTGACGATGCGCTCGTCACCGGGCACGAAGGCCGAGAGGGCGTTCAGGGTCGTCGTCTTACCGGTACCCGTACCGCCGGAGATCAGGACGTTGAGCTTGCCCTGGACGCAGGCGGCGAGGAAGTGCGCGGCCTTGGCGCTGACCGACCCGAAGGTGATCAGGTCGTCCATCGTGTAGGGGTCGCGGGCGAACTTCCGGATGGTGAGGACCGGGCCCCGCAGCGAGAGCGGCGGGATGATGGCGTTCACACGGCTGCCGTCGGGCAGGCGGGCGTCGACCATCGGCGACGACTCGTCGATGCGACGGCCGACCTGGGAGACGATCTTGTCGATGATGCGCAGGAGGTGCGCGTCGTCGACGAAGCTCGACTTCGTCCGCTCGATCTTGCCGGCCCGCTCGACGTAGATCCGGTCGGGCCCGTTGACCATGACCTCGGTCACGGAGTCGTCGCGGAGCAACGGCTCGAGCGGCCCGTAGCCGAGAATGTCGTCGGTGATCTCGCGGACGACCTGCCGGCGCTCCTCACGCGTCAGCGGCGTCTGGTCGAGCGCGAGCTGCTCGGTGACGGCGCGGAGGACGCGCTCGGAGAGGTCTTCGTTCGTGCGGGCGCTGAAGAGCTCGGGGCCGAGCTTCGCGATGCACGAGTGGTGGACGCGGGTCTTGAGCTCCGCGTACGGGTCGACCGTGCGGGCGGCATCGGGCTGGGCCTCGCGAGGGGTGTCGATGCGCGAGACGCTGTCTTCCTGCCCTTCCGAGCCGTTCGAGGTTCTGAGGCGATCGTGGAGACCCATCGCTAGCCTCGCTTGAAGAGGCCGCGCTTCTGCGCCTTCGCGGCCTCGACTGGCTGGAGCCCCTTCGCCATGTCGCGGATCGCCTTGGAGAAGTCGGCTCCGGACTCGGCGAGGACGGCCGGGTTCCCGCGGTTGACGGCAATGGGCACCGCTCGGTCGCTCGGCACCTCGAACCGCACCTTGATCTCGAGGGCGCCCTCGACCTCGTTGCGCTTCATCCCCACCTTCGAGTTCGCACGGTTCAGGACGATGCGAATCCGGTTGCTGGGGAAGGCCAGGAGCTCCAGCGTCTGGAGCGCGAGCCTGACGTTCTTGAGGGTCGGGACGTCGAGACCGCAGACGAGCAGCAGCTCGTCGGTGCGATCGAGGGTCGCGAGCATGGGCCCGTGGAAGAACGGCGAGGTGTCGACGACGATGACGTCGTACGACTCGCGCGCGACCTCCAGGAGCCGCGAGAGCTTCGTCTCGGTCACGAGCTCGGCGTCCTCCGGGCGCACGGGGGCGGGAAGGATGTCGAGCCCGCACGGGTGCCTGGTCGTGTAGCCGGCCAGCTTCTCCGAGTCGAGCTCGCCGGGTGCCACGACGAGGTCGTAGATGGTCTTCTCGGGCTCGAGCCCGAGCATGATCGCCGCGTCGCCGAACTGGAGGTCGAGGTCGAGGAGAAGCGTCCTCTTGCCCTCGAACTTCGCGAAGGCGGCGGCGAGGTTGGACGACATCACGGTCTTGCCCGTGCCGCCCTTCGGCGAGAACACGGTCACGACGCGCCCGCGACGCGTGGGCGCCGAGACGCTCACCGGCGGACGCAGGGTCGACCGGCTCGCCTTGCGGATGGCGAAGACGACGTTCTCGGTCATCTGCGGCAGGAGGAGCACGTCCGACACGTCGGACTCGAGCGCCTCCTCGAGCAGGACCGAGGCCTCGCCCGAGGCGAGCAGGATGATCGGGGCCCGCGTGTGCTCGCGGATCGTGGCGATCTCGTCGACCGGGAGGGACGGGCTCCTCGTCCCGTGCAGGACGACCTCGAGGTGGCCGCCCGTCAGGATCGAGGCCGACTCGGAGGCGCCGAGGCTGGCGCCGACGAGCTCGATCTCCCCGTGGCGCTCGAGCGCCTCGCGCAGCTGATCGAGGCCGTCACAGGATCCGGTGACGAAGATCCGTACCTTCTCCCGGCTGGCGATCGTCTCACTGGTCGACATTCTGGCCGCCTCCCTTCCACAGCTCGGCGATCTGGCCGGCCTTGAGACCGTCGGACAGGAGCGTCACGTCGTCTCGCCGCTCTCGGGGCTGTCGGAGGCGTCGGTCGGCGGGCGCAGGACGAGCGTCCACGCCGCGTTCGTGGCGACCCAGAACAGCTTCTGCTCCTGCGCGTCGGTGAGCGCGAGCTTCACCGCGAGGCCCTTGGCGTTCGCATCGGCCAGCTTGCTCGTCGCGTCGGCCTTCTGCGCGGGCTCGAGCACGAGGATGTCACGCAGGAAGATGCGGCTCACGTGGTTGGTGGCGTTCTCGGGAATATTCCAGGTCCCGACGACGTCCACCTTGTCGCCGGCCAGGAGCGTGCCGGCGAGGAGCTGGTGCTCGTCCCCGGGGACCTGCACGGCGCGGAGGTTGCCCGTGAGCTGGGCGCGGATGCCGCGCTCTGCCTCTGACTTGAAGCGGAGCTGGCTGACCTGCTCGCCCTTGTAGATCTGAGCCGAGACGATCTTGGTGGCCACGTCGTCGGGCTCGAGGAGCGCCCCCGGCGCGACCTGGGACCGCTCGATCTCGGCGGCCGACGATGTAGCCGCCTGCCTGGAGATCCGCGCCGGACGTGCCGACGGGGACATCCTTCGCCGCAACCCAAACCGGGACGAGCTCCTGGTTCTCCTGGAGCCGACCCCGCTCTTGGGAGACGTAATAGAAAACGAGGAGCACCGCGACGGCGGCGAGCGCGATCGCGAGCCCGAGGTTACGGAGTCGATACGTCATTGCACCACGTCTTTCTGATCTCGATTACGTGCCTTATCGGCGGACTCGGCCCATGAGATGAGCGCCTGTTTCCCGAAGCCGGGCGGCGCGCTCCCGGAGGTCGCCGAGGTCGGTCTCTCGTCTACGAGGTCCCGGCCCAGGCCACCTCCGCGCAGGGCTCGTTCATTCCACGCGCTCCGTCGTCGACGCGCTGAGCGTGCCCGACTTCACGATCACGCCGAGCAGGTCCACGGCGTAGGGATACGTCGCCGTCACGGTCACGTCGGAGCCGCGCACCCAGCTCGAGGACACCGAGACCCCGAGCTTGCTCTGGTCGAGGCTGGGCGACGACCTGCGGACGCGGTCGTCGACGACGGCCGTGGGGTTCGGCATGTCGCGGCTGACCGCTCCCTGGCGCCCGCCGGCGCGCACGGCGTCGGTGAGCGTCACGTAGTGGTGGAACACGATCCCGAACTGGATGACGCCGAACAGGAGCATGCAGAGGAGGGGCAGACAGAGCGCGAACTCCGTGAGGGTCTGGCCCTTCTCTCTTCTTCTCTGATTGATTCTGGACGGCGAAAGGTTCGTAAGCATGTGACTGGTTGTTCGGTTGGTGGCTCCTTCGAGAGAGGCGGGCCCCTTTCTGCGGGGGCGCGGAGAGGGGCCCACCTCGCTCTCGTGACCTTGCCTCTGCGTTAGAGGATCGCGGTGACGGCGTCGAGCGCAGCGGAGATCCCGCCCGACAGGGCAGTGAGGGCGACCAGGATCCCGAGCGTGATGACGGCGAGGACCACGCCGTACTCGGCCATGGTCTGTCCGTCCTCCCGCTTGCTCAGTTCAACGAGGGGCTTGAACATTCTCGATTCACCTCCCTTCCCTGTTACGGGCACGCACTCCGGCGCGCTGTACGTCGAGCAAACCGGACGCGAAGCTGAAACATCTGTGTGCCGGGAGATCCGGTTCGTCGATCGGGCGGTTAGCGTGGTCACGTTGGTAAAGACCTCCCGAGTCCTTCGAGCTGCTCGGCGCGACCGCTCCGCCGTTTGGCTCCAACTGCCCGCAGCATCGGGGGCAGGAGGCGGTTGGAGAATCCCCCGCCAGGGGGGTTTTCCGGGGCAGATGACCCATTCGGGGGAAGACCACCTTCGCGGGGGCGCCCGATAGTCCCAACAGGTCCGCGAGGAAGCGGATCGGTTCGAGACGAGAACGACTTCGCGCCGAAGTGGCGGCCTCGGCGCCCGACAACGGGAGCAGTAGGCAATGCCACAGAAGAAGACTCCGCGGCGCCTCATCACGCCACTCGTGCTCTTCACCCTCGCGGGCTGGGCCCTCTGGGCGCTCGGGCGCAACGCACCGACCGCCGACCAGGCCGAGAGCCTCGATTCTGCCGCTCGCGAGCCCGAGGCGCACCGCGCGCCCGCGCGCGCGACGTGGAGCAAGCGCCGGCTCGCCACGAGCCTCGCGTTCGCCACCCTGTTCTTCGGCGGCGCGGCGTTCTCGGCCGGCGCCGGCGACAACCTCGTGGAGGCCATCGAGGGTGATCCGACGGCCGCGCTCGCCACGACCGACGAGACGACGACCGGCGAGAGCGACGACCAGAACGCCGAGGATCCCGGCGGCCGAGGATCCCGCGGCCGAGGATCCCGCGGCCGAGGATCCCGCAGCCGAGGATCCGGCCGACGACCAGCCCGCCGACGGCGGCGCCTCGGACGACGGCCAGGGATTCCGCCGGCAACGGCGGCGGCCAGGCTGACGACCCCGACGCCCCCGCGGGCGGCGGCTCCGGCGGCAACCCGGGCGACCAGCCCCCGAACTCCGGCGGCGACGCCGGCTCGGGCGGCTCGGCCCCGCAGGACGACCAGGGCTCCGACCCGGCGCCGTCCCCGCCGACCGGTCTCGACGAGGGCCATCCGGCTCCCGCCAACTCCGACCTGCCGGTCATCCACAAGACGAGCGAGAGCTCGCCGGCGCTGGATCCCGAGGCGGCCGCCGACGGCTTCCTCGCCACGATCTGGCTCCATCGCACGCTCCCCGATCCCACGCCTCCGGCGAAGCGGCTCGACGGCGCCTTCGCGCGCTCGCTGGCCCAGGAGGCCGAGCGGGCGGCGTCCACTGGGCGCTCCTGCTCGCGGCCCTGCGGGCCAACGGGTTCAAGGGCGGGTCGATGAACCTCGCTCCCGTCCGCGGCGTCGCCGAGCGCCTTGCGACGCTCGGCGCGGGCCGCACGCCGTGGCGCGCGCTCCTCGCGTACCGCGGCCGGGCCACCTACGCCGACAAGGTCACCGCGCTCGCGCGCTACAACCGCGCGGTCGGCCTCAGGGCGCTCGTGACGGGGCTCGAGGCCGCCAAGCCGGCGCTGCAGAAGAAGGTGCTCGCCGACAAGCGGCTGGACATCTACGAGGGCGGGCGCGTCGACATCGGCCTGGGCCGGATCGACGTCCGCGTCCTCACCGTCCTCGAGTACCTGGCGAACGCCCACGGCCAGGTGACGGTGTCGTGCCTGTTCAGCGGACACGGCCTGTACGCCCGGCCCGGTGTCGTCTCGGCCCACATCTACGGGCTCGCGGTCGACATCTCGGGGCTCGGGAACAAGTCGATCTACGGCAACCAGGAGCCCGGTGGGCTCACCGAGCGGGCCGTGCGGGAGATCCTCCTCCTGCCGGCCGAGCTGCAGGCCAAGCAGGTCATCTCACTGCTCGGCCTCGGCGGCCCCTCGTTCCCGCTGGCCAACCACGACGACCACATCCACATCGGCTACTAGATGCCGGAGACGCTCGTCACGCTGGAGCGTCAGGACGGAAACACGGTGTGTGAGCGGTGCCTCCTCGCGGAGGCGCCGCTCACCCGCCTCCGGGGCCTGCTCGGCCGAGCCGGGCTGGAGCAGGGCGAAGGGATCCTCCTCCGCCCCGCGTCTTCGATCCACATGTGGTTCATGCGCTTCCCGATCGACGCCGTCTTCCTCGATCGGGAGAACCGCGTCCTCAGGATCGCCTCGCACCTGCGCCCGTGGCGGGTCGCGGGGTGCCGCGGCGCCAAGGCCGTGATCGAGCTCCGCGCCGGGGAGTGCGACCGCGTCGGGCTCGCGCCCGGCGACCGCGTCGTCGTCGCGAGCGCCTAGGCCTTCGCCCTAGACCGCGCCTTCGATGGCGTGGAGCGTCCACGCCGGGCCGACGCGCACGAGGTGGCCGTCCGGGTCGGCGAGGTCGTAGACCTCGGTGCCGAACCGCGTGCGGGTGACCCTGCCGCCCTGGATGCGCTGGCGCTCGAGCCGCTCGACCTCGGAGGGGAGGTCTTCGGCCGCCAGCTCGAGGCGAACGCTGCCTCCGATCTCGCGTCCGCGCTCGGGATCCCACGTGAGGACGAGGAACGTCTGCTCCTCGAGGACGAAGAAGGCGCTCTGGGCGTTCTCGCCCTCGTCGTACGCGGCGGCCGGCCCGCGGCCGAGGAGCCGCGTGTACCAGTCGATCGAGCGATCGAGGTCGGTCACGTACAGGTGCACGGCGGTGACGATGCTCACGAGGGCTTCGCCTTTCCACGCGCCGCCCCGGCCTCGCTTGCGAGGCGCTTCTCGCGCTCCTTCTTCTTGCGCTGGCGATCGCTGCGCCAGCGCCTCGTGGGTCTCGATCCGCGTCCCATGGGGTGGGCCGGGGACCCTATAAGGTCCCGGGCCGTGCCGCTTCAGCCCGCACGCGCAGTCGCCGACCTCGGCGAGCTCCGGGCCCTGACGGGCGACGAGGACGGGGCGCAGCGGGTCGCGTGGACCGACACCTGGGTGACGGCCAAGGAGTGGCTGTCGCGCCTCGTCGCCGAGACCGGCGCCGAGGAGACGATCGACGCGGCGGGCAACCAGTGGTTCACGCTTCGCGGCGCCTCCGAGCGGGCCGTCCTCATCGGCGGCCACATCGACTCGGTGCCGAACGGCGGGTGGCTCGACGGCGCCCTCAACGTCGTCGCCGGGGTCGAGGTGCTACGCCGGATCGCCGAGGAAGGGACGCCGCCGGTGACCGTGCGCCTCGTCAGCTGGGCGGACGAGGAGGGAGCCCGCTTCGGCCGCTCGCTCTTCGGCTCGAGCGCCGCCTCGGGGACGATGACCGACCAGGACGAGATCCGCGAACGCACCGACGCCGACGGCATCCGCTGGGAGGACGCGCTCTCCGCGCACGGCGTCGACCTCGACCGGGCGCTCGACGCCCGGAAGGAGCTCGAGACCGCCGGCGCCTATCTCGAGCTCCACATCGAGCAGGGGCCCGTGCTCGAGTCCCTCGGCCTGCCGCTCGGGGTGGTCCTCGGGACCTTCGGGGTCGAGCGACACCAGATCACGTTCCGCGGGCAGGCCGCGCACGCCGGCTCCACGCCGATGGACCAGCGGCGCGACGCCCTCGCCGCCGCCGCAAAGCTCGCGCTCGAGATCCGTGAGATCGCCGGGCGAACGGGCGGCGGGGCCGTGTGCACGATGGGGAGCTGCGTCACGCGGCCCGGCATCGTCACGTCCGTCGTCGAGACGTGCGTCGTGCTCCTCGACCAGCGCCACCTCGACGGCGAGAAGCTCGCGGCGATGCTCGCCGACGCGAAAGAGGCGAGCGAGCGCTTCGCGCGCGAGGAGGACGTCGACGTCGAGTGGGAGCGCGTCTGGCGCATCGACCCGATCCTCTTCGACGAGGCGCTCATCGAGCTCGCCGACGAGGCCGTGACCCAGGTTGCGGGCAGCTCGCACCGGCTGCCGAGCGGCCCCCTCCACGACGCTGCCGAGGTCGCCCGCGCCGGCATCCCAACCGTGATGCTCTTCGTCCAGAGCCTGCGCGGGCTCTCGCACACGAAGCTCGAGGACACGAAGCCCGAGCACCTCGAGCTCGCCGTGCAGGCCCTCGACCGCCTGGCATCGGCGACGATCGCGCGGCTCGCGGCGGCCGACGGCTAGACGAGCTCGGCGACTTCCCGGCCCAGCCGGACCAGGTTGAAGGCGACCAGGGCCGCGACGACGATCCCGCCCGCGACGGTGACGTCCCGGCGGTGGAGCAGGCGCGGCACGCCGGGCCCGAGGCGATCCGCGAGCGGCGCGAGCGCGAGCCCCGCGACGAGGAAGAGGGCACCGAAGAGGCCGACCGCGAGGCCGGCGGGCTCGAGCAGCCGGAAGTCGATGCTGTCCGCGCCGATCACCGTCCCGCCGAGGTGAAGCTGGCCGGCGCTCGCGTGCAGGATCGCGCGAGCTCGGGCCGACGACGCGCATCGCCGAGACGAGAGCCGAGGCCGCGCGACCACGACTCCGACGAGGAGCCCCGCGGCCAGGCAGCGGCGAGCGGACGGAGCACCATCGGCGGGCGAGTCTACGGCACGCGCGGGCCGGCGGTGATGTGGTGGCCGACGAGATGCGGGTCGCCGGTCGGCCCCTCCTTGCCGAGGTGGATCGCCGTCCTCCCGTTCGCCTCTTCCACCCGCCGGACGACCCACGGCCGTCCGTCGACCGGAGAGCGGCCCAGCTCGGCGCCCACGGCGGGGATCTCGCCCCGGTGGACGCCTCGCCAGAGCTCGTGGCCCTCCGAGTCCTCGCGGATCCAGACCATGGGTGCGTCGATCCCGGCATCCGGCGGAGCCGCGCCGCCGGCCGCCCAGACGCCCTGCGGGTCGTAGCTCGGCTGCTCCGCCCGGTTGATCTCGCGGAGCGCGAGGCGGAGCTCGTCCTGCGTGGGGTTGCCCCAGTACCAGAACCCGCACCAGATCCCGCGGATCACGAGCAACGAGTCGAGGACGAACGTGTAGGGGAGGAACGGGCGGTGCGTCTCGTCCGTCAACTCGAGCAGGTCGAGCTCCTCGGCGACGTCGCGACCGACGTCGGAGAGGAACGGGAAGTCGGCGCCGATCCCCGCGCGGAAGGCGCCGTTGACGTAGGGCGTATCGACGGTGACCGCCGCCAGCCGCCCGAACTCGCGCTGGAGCTCGTCCTGGATCACCACGAGGTTTCGCACGCGGACCTGCTCCTTGGGGCACCACCACCCGCGAACGAACGCCAGCACGAGAGGCTGGCCGCGGGCGATCTCGCTGAGGGCGAGCTCCTTGCCGGTTGTCTCGGGCAGCGTGAGGTCCGGAAACGGCTGACCGGTCCTGAGGTCCTGTCGCATCGTCGTCGCCTCCTTGAGGTGGCTCTGGGAGGGCGAACGGCTGCGGAGGTCGGCGGATTCCCGGACCGGACCGTGCAACGGCGCCCTCGTGGGGCGCCGGAGCTCTAGGACGCGATCCGCTCGGCTACGAGCAGTCGGCGATCGGGATCATCGACCAGTAGTCGGGCGAGCCGAGGCGCTTGTCGAAGATGCACCACTGGCCGTTCCCGTTCTGCCGGATGATGTCCCCTTGCGTCAGGTCGTACAGTGAGCCGACTGTGCGCAGCTGGGGAGATTCGTAAATGTCTCGATCTGGATTCACAGATTCAGAAGATAGCTCCGGCGGCGGATCGACGCACTACTAGTCGGAAGTCCAGGATCCGAGGCCGGAGCGTACGGTCTTCGCCTCGAAGGGGTCGACGGCTCCGCCGCGCTCCTGGTTCCCGCCGATCCCGACTGGCCGACGCTCGAGCTCGCCGCCCACGTCGGCCCCGCGGCCCCCGTCCACCAGCTCGTCGGCGACGACCGCGCCGTGCTGGCGACGCGGTCGGGAGCCAGGCTCGAGGTCGATCGCGAGCCGCTCCGGGCGGTGTTCACCGCCCCGGAGCCGATCCGGGAGGACGCCCTCGTGCACCCTCACCTCGCGTCGGCCGCGGCCGTCGTCTCCCGCTGGCTCGGCCGCGAGAGCCTCCACGCGGGCGCATTCGTCGCCGGCGGCCGCGCCTGGGCCGTCCTCGGCGACCGCGAGTCCGGGAAGAGCTCCCTGCTGGCCGGGCTCGCCCTCGCGGGCCACCCCGTGCTCGCCGACGACCTCCTCGTGCTCGACGGACCCGTCGCGCTCGCCGGCCCGCGGGGGATCGACCTCAGGCAGGACGCCGCCGAGCGGCTCGGCGCGGGAGAGCCTCTCGGGGTCGTCGGCACGCGTGAGCGGTGGCGGCTTCGCATCGGCCCGGCGCCGGTCGGGACGGAGCTCGCCGGGCTGATCCTGCTCGCGTGGGGCGACAGCGTCGAGCTCGCCCGCGTCGGCCCCGGCCGCGTCCTCGAGGCCGTCGTCGGCTCCCAGGCCCTCCGCGTGCCGCCGGAGGACCCGGCCTCTCGCCTCTCGCTCGCCGCCCTCCCCGGCTGGGAGCTCCGGCGCCCGCCCGACTGGGGCTCACTCCCGGCCGCGCTCGAGCGTCTCCTCGACCTGGCCGGGTGAGCCCCGGTCCGCGGCGAGCCAGGCCGCCTGGAGAACGGTGAGGAGCCGGCCGTCGCGCTCGGCCTCGGGCCACGCGCGCCGCAGGGCATCGGGGTCGACCAGCTCCGGGTCGAGGCCGCCGCCGTCCCAGGCGGCTGCGAACGCGCGGCTGTGCCGGCCCCACGCGACCTGGCCGAAGGCGGCCTTGTCGGGGCGCGCGAGAAGATCGGGAGGGAGAAGCTCGGGGAAGAGCGTCCGCATCGCCTCGTCCCGGTTCCGGTAACGGCTGTCCCGCGGGAGCCGGGCGAGGGCGTCGACAAAGCCCGGGTCCGCGAGCGGGTGCGCGATCCTGGCGCCCGCGTCCTCGGCGAGGAGCTCGAGGCTCGCCGTCCCGACGTGGACGTACCGGAGGCTCAGCCGCCAGGGGAAGCGGGCTCGCCAGCGGAGCGGCTCCCGCGCCGCGTCGGCGGCGAGCGCGTCGTTGACCGCGCGCTCCGCGGCGGGCCGGAGCCAGGGGAACGGCACGAAGATCCGCCGGCGCAGGACCGCTCGGCGCAGGGGCCCCGGCGCCCACCCGAGACCGATCCGGAGGGCGTCGCGCGGCTCGGGGCGGGTCTGCCGGGCGACGACGGACGCCGCGCGGCTCCAGCGGGTCGGCCCGAAGACGTCGTCGCCGCCGACGCCCGTGAGGAGTGTGCCTCCCGCCGCCTCGGCCAGCAGGGGCACGTGGAAGTGGGCGTTGGGCGGCCAGAGCAGGCCGTGCCGCCGGAGCACCGAGGCCGCGACCGGGCCGACGCAGTCGAGCTCGTCGCCCGCGTCGAGCCGAACCCAGTCGGCCAGTCCGAGGTGACCGACCACCCGTTCCTGCCACGCCGTCTCGCCGGCGCGCGCCACGCCCGGGAAGCGGATCGTCGCGGGAACGGGCTGAGGCAGGCCGACCCGTTCCGCCAGGCGGGTCGCGACCGCGAGGACGGCGGACGAGTCGCGGCCGCCCGAGAAGCTGACGAGGCAGCGGCCGCGCTCCAGCTCGGGGAGGATCGCGCGCTCGAGCGCCGCGCGGGGCGTCTCGAGCGACGGTTCCGACCGGGCGCGCGCGTGTGGCGGGCTCTCCGTTCCGAGGACGACCCCGGCGGCGACCTCCAGCCGGGAGAGCCGGGGCGGCGGCATCGCCCCTAGGCGATCAGGCCGCGCTCGCGGGCGTCCACGAGGAAGCGCTCGACGTCGTCACGCGCCTGCTCCGGCTCGATCGCGTACCTCTCGACCAGGAGCGACGCGAGCCCGGCGGAGGTGGCGCCCTCGGCGAGGGCCTCCCAGAGGAGCGCGCCGGACGAGTTCGTGGCCAGGTACTCGGAACGCTGAAGGTCGAGGCCGATCATCTCGTCGTTCAGCAGGCGCCAGGAGAGATCCTCGGTCCGGAGGCGGTAGACGACCTCGTCCTCGCGCTGCTCGCTCATCGCGTCGGGCTCAGCCTGACGCATCGCTCGCCCCACGTCCAGAGCCTCTCCAGGCGGTGCCCGCCACGCTTCTGGCGGCTGCAAAGCGGCGCCAGACCTCGTCCTCAGTCGTTCCCGTGCTCACGAGCACGAGGACTCCCTGCGTCCTGGTCTTGCTCGCTTTTCGCTCGCCAGAACCGGGGCAACACCACCCGAAGAAGCTCTAGCAACGTGGCTAGTAGTCGCAGCCGAAGGCGCGGAGTACACTCGGGAAGCGGCGACGGTTGGTCGCAGCCGAGGTCGCAACTCGGCGCGAGGAGCGTCAGGAGCCTTCCCTCTCCGCAGCCTCGCGCACGGTAGGCGGGCGGCCCCGGAGACCAAGCGGGGCTGTCCGCTTACCCCTTTCGAGGGATAGACGCTCGGGGTCGCGAGCGGCGAAGGTTCCAGGGCGCCCCTCGGGGCGCTCCGCTGCGGCCGCCCCCGATTGGTCGGGGGGAGGCCGCGGCGGTCTCGAACGGTCAACTCGTCCGCGCCGGCAGGCGGATGACGCCCGGCCGGGGCTCGGTTCCCCCGACTGCCTCGCCGACGCCGCCGTGCTCGGCCGAGCGCGCGAGAGCCTCCAGCACGTTCACGACCGCCGCCCCCTCCCGGACGCTCGCGACCGGCTCGACCGAGGAGCGGACCGCCTCGACGAAGTGGGCGCACTCCGCCCGCAGCGGCTCGTCCCACGCGAGACGCGGGCTCGAGATCTCGCCCAGCGGGTCGTGGTCGAACACGGTGAGGGAGCGCTCCCGCTCCAGCTCCTCGAACACGGCCGTGCTCCGCGAGCCCACCGCGGTGAGGCGGCGCGTCGGCACGCCCTCCAGCCGCGAGAGCTGGATGTGAGCGCGGATGCCGGTGGCGAAGGCGAGAGACGCGACGACCACGTCGGCGACGCCGGCCTTCACGTAGCTGTCGCCCCGCGCCCCCGCCTCGACCGGCTGGTCGCCGAGGAGGAAGAGCGCGACCGCCACGTCGTGGACGCCGAGATCCCAGAGGACGCTCTCCTGGCGCTGCACGTTCGGCGGGCCCACCCGCTGGCTCGTGAGGTAGTAGACCTCGCCGAGCGAGCCGCGGTCGACGAGCTCCTTGAGGCGTCGCACTGCGGGGTGGAAGAGGAGGACGTGGCCGACCATGACGAAGCGGCCGCTGCGCTCGGAGCCCGTCACGAGGTCGTCCGCCTCCACGCCGGTGAGCGCCAGCGGCGTCTCGACGAAGACGTGCTTGCCCGCCTCGAGCGCCCGCCGTGCGAGCTCGTAGTGCGTGCTCGGAGGCGTGGCCACGACCAGGGCGTCGAGGCTCTCGTCGTGAAGGAGGTCGTCGACGTCGGCCGCGATCCCCACGTGGTGGAGGCGCTGCCGGGCCTCGACCACTGCGGACGGGTCCACGTCGCAGACCCAGCGGAGCTCGGCGCCGGGAAGCCCCTGGAACGTCCGCGCGAGCCGCAGGCCCCAGGGGCCGAGGCCGACGACCCCCGCCGAGACGGGGGTCCGCATCAGCGCCTCGTCCTGCCGACCAGGAAGGCTGCCAGCAGGATCAGGTCGACGAACGTGGCGATGGCGAAGGCGAGGCTGATGCGCTCGAGCTCGCTGCCGGGGAGCGCCGCGTAGAAGGCGATGAACGCCGCCGAGGCCACCACCCACGCGACGGCGGCCCTGGCGCCGCGGTCGACGGCGAGCAGCGCCTGCGAGAACGTCGACGCCGCCAGGTAGAAGGCGACGCCGGCACCGAGGAGGATGAGCTCGCCGCGGCCCGCCTCGAAGCCCGGGCCGTACAGGGACATCGCCTCCGGGCCGACCGTTCCCGCGAACGCGACGATCGCCCCGCCGGCGAGGAGGAGGAAGGCCGCGACCCGCACGACCGCGCGGCGGAAGCGAGCGGCGTCCTCCGTGGCGTGCAGGTGCGTGAAGTTCGGGAGCAGGGCGGCCGCCAGCCCCTGGAAGACGTACACCGGCGCGCGCACGAGCAGGGTCGCGGCCATGACGAGGCCCGCCGCGGCGGTCCCGTCCGATCCGTTGCCGGCGATGACGAGGAGCGGCGCCCCGTTCGTCAGAAGCTGGTCGGCCGCGGCGATCACGCTCGCCGGGACCGCGAACGCGACGGCGCTCCCGGCGTGGAACGCGCCGCCGCCCTGGTTGGCGAGGATCCGCCGGAGCAGGCGCCGTCCGAACACGATGGGGAAGATCATGCCGCCGAGCCCCGCGGCCACGAGCGCCGCGGCGGCGGCGCTCTGCGACGCGTAGAGGACGAGCGGGGCGGCGACGAGCAACCGACAGATCGCGTCGGCGAGGAGGGCGATGGCGTAGCCGCCGAACCAGCGGGCGCCCCCGAGGAGGCCGCGCACCACGTAGGCGAGCCCGTAGGCGGCGATGCCCAGGAGCAGCGCGGCCGTCAGGCCCGAGTCACCCAGGAAGATTCGCTGGCTGATCTCGCTCCACGCGAGCGCGAACACGGCGCACGTGAGAGCGAGAGCCCCCGCGCCGATCAGCGTCACCGAACGAAGGACGCTCCGGATCTCGAGGCCGCGGGCGAGCCGGTCGGCGACCGCCCGCGACGCCGTCTGCTCCAGCGGCCGGAAGATGACGATGGCCGCGACGAACATCGCCGCCCAGAGAATCGCGATCTGGCCGTACCCGTGGGGCCCGAGCGTGCGCGCGACCAGAAAGTGGTAGGCATACGTGAGCACCCCCGAGGCGACCATCGCCAGGGAGAGGAGCGGCGCCCCGGCGAGCGGTCCGAGGAGGCGCCGCCGAGCGGCCAGCGAGGACCGCTCGACAGCTGCGACGTTGGCGCTCATGGGACGATCGGGTCGACGAGGCCGCCGCGGGACCGCGGGCCGGTCCAGCTCGCGGCGGGCGCCGCGGGAACCGGGCCGGGTCGTCTCACGCGTGAGCGACCTCCGCCTCTCTGCGCTCGCGGTGCCATGAGACGGTCTCCTCGAGCCCGTCCTCCAGCGAGACGCTCGCCCTGAAGCCGACCAGCGCCTCCGCCTTGCGCGTGTCCGGAATCCGCTCGCGCACGTCCTGGTACTTGCCCGGAAGGGACTCGTACGGGACGAAGCGGGCGCGAAGCGGCTGGGGCAGGCCCATGGCCGACTGGACGAGGCCGGCCAGCTCGAGGATCGTCGTCGGACGGTTCCCGCCGATGTTGAGGATCTCGCCACGCGCCTCCGGCGTGGCGAGCACGCGGACGAAGCCCTCGACCGTGTCCTCGATGTACGTGAACGTGCGGATCTGCTGACCGTCCCCGTGGATCTCCATGGTCCCGCCGTCGAGCAGGACCTCGATGAACGCGGACTGCGGCCCGCCCCACCAGCTCGGGTGGTTGCGGGGGCCGTAGGAGCCGAACAGGCGCAGGATCGAGACCTTCAGGCCCCGCTCCTCGGCGAGCGCGAGGCAGACGTGCTCGTCGTAGAGCTTCGAGACCGCGTACGCCCACCGGCGCGAGGTCGACGGGCCGATGACGAGGTTGTCCTCCTCGGCGAACGGCGGTGTCGCGTTCCCGTAGACGTCCGACGTCGAGGCGACCACGAGGTCGGCGTCGAGGCCGAGGGCGACGCTCGCCGCGGCGTTCACGCCGGCGACGTTGGCCTCGAGCGTCATCAGCGCCCCGCCGTAGCGCGGGATCTTCTGCGCCGCGAGGTGGACGATCGCGTCACAGCCGTCGAAAGCCGCGCGGAGCTCCCGGCGCCGGGTGCAGTCCATCTTCTCGAAGCGGAACCCGGGGTGCGAGATCGCCCGGTCGAGATTGGCGAGGGAGCCGCGCGAGAGATCGTCGACTCCGACGACCTCGACTCCCTCGTACAGCAGTCTGTCAGTGAGGTGCGAGCCGATGAAGCCGGCCGCTCCGGTCACACCTACGCGATTCACGTGGACCTCCTGATCGTGATGTCGATGGCGCGTTGCGCTCCTCTCATGCGGCGTGCCTCGTCTCGGTCGGCAGGCTGTCGAGGAGCGCCGAGACGACGCTGTCCGCGACGCCGATCACTGCCTGGCCGTTGACGGTCTCCGGGTAGACGTGCGCCGTCGACGCGAGCGCCAGCCCGGGAACGGGAACGAGGTCGGGCAGCCGTCGGGCGCCGCCGAGCAGGTGGACGGGCTCGACGACGCGGGCCCGCTGGACGCGCGTGGCGAGGATCTCCTCGTCCCGCAGGTCGGGGAACATCGTCCGGACGTGGCCGAGGTAGCGCCGCTCGAGCTCGTCGGGCGGGGCGTCCAGGTCGGGATGCGAGGGATCGACGTACTTCGCCGCGTAGAGGAGCGAGCCCCCCGCGTACTCCGGGTCGACCACGTGCGTCGTCTCGACGACCGTGGTCAGGGGCACACGCCGATCGGTGATGTTGAGCGTGTAGTACGGGCTCACGCTGCGACGGGTGCGGAGGAGGACGCAGATGACGCCGAGGTAGCGGCAGTGGTCCTCGCCCACGGCCTCCGCGAGCTCGCCGTCGAGCAGGCGCCGCGCCTGCGGCGGGGCGAGCGTGCAGAGGACCTGGTCGAAGGGCCGCAGGGCGCCGTCGAGAACGATCCCGCTGACGCTGTTGCGACCGCCCACGATCCGCTCGACCGCCGTGCCTGCGTGGACCTCGCCGCCGAGGTCGAGAACCGCCCGCTCGAGCGCGTCGATGAGGGCCTGGTAGCCGCCCTCGAGCCACCCCATCACCTCGCGCCCGGCCGAGTCCCTCGTCTTGGACATGCGCCGCGTGCGGGCCCACAGATACGTGGCGGGCAGGTCGTCGAACCGCCCGTCGAACTTCGAGTCGAGCAGCGGGCGCCACAGGCGCTCGACGATGCGCTTCCCGCACAGCCGCCGCAGCCAGTCCTCGAGGACGATCTCGTCGAGATCCTCGTACGTCGTCTTCATCTGGCAGCGAGCCACGAACGCCCCGAGACGGAGGCGGTCGTGGAACGGGAGGAGGGGGAACGTCAGGAACTCGCGCAGCGAGTTCATCGAGAACAGGCGCCCGTCGTCGTAGAAGCCGACGCCCACGGGGCGGAACCTGAACCGCTCCCCCAGACCGAGCTCCGTGGCGAGCCCGATGACCCGATCGTCCGTCGGAAGGATCACGTGGTAGAAGCGGTCCGCGGGCCGGCCGTCGAAGTCGAACGACCCGACGAGACCGCCCAGGTCCTGGGCCCGCTCGTAGACGACCGGCCGCGCGCCGGCCTGCGCCAGGCGATATGCGGCGGTCAGGCCGAGGATGCCGCCGCCCACGATCCCGATAGACGGCCTGGTCACGTCGGAAGCGATCCGCGGGCGACCCGCTCGCGGATCATCAGACGCCAGTACCCGATAACCGTGGGAAGGATGCGCATCTTGCTCTCGCCGTTCCGGCGCGAGCCGTCGAGGTCGACGGGGACCTCTTCGATGCGGGCCCCGAGTCGGTTGAGCTTGGCAAGGATCTCCGCCTTGCACGCGAAGCCGGGCTCCTCGATGAGGCGGTCGCCGTACTGCTTGAGGCCCCGCCGCAGCACCGACGAGCGGTAGACGCGGAAGAAGCAGGACACCGTGTTCGCCTCGAGGCCGAGGCCGTGCCGGACGGTGAAGCCGGCGCCGGAGCTGAGCACGCGGCGGAACCGGCTCACGTTCACCATCTCACCGCCGCCGTGGACGGACGCGAGGACGAGCTCGGCGCCGGCGGATGCCCGCTCGAGCATCGTCGGCAGGGCGTCGAGGTCGCTCGTGGTGTCGGCCTCGAGCGTGACGACGAGCGCGTCGGGCGGGCTCGAATCGAGCGCCGCCGCGAAGCCGGCGCGGAACGCCGCTCCCGGCCCCTTGTTCTCCGGGAGCCTGATCAGCTCGAGCGGCAGAGGCCCCTCGTAGCGCTCCACGATCTCCGGCGTCCCGTCCGCCGAGCCGTCGTCGACGATGATGACGCGGCTCTCGGGGGGCAGGAGCTCCGGGCGCTTCTCGAGATCAGTGATGAGGCGCGGCAGGTTCTCCGCCTCGTTGTAGGCGGGAACGACGAAGACGATCGGCGTCTCGGTCTCGAGGAAGGGCAGCGCTGGGCGCCCGACCTGGCCGACCTCGGTGCGCTCGCCGCGAAGCGCAACCGTGCTCACAGGGATCCCACCCCGCAAGACACCCCGCAGATTGCCGCATCCACGCCGCTCGTTCCCCCTGGTCCCGCCCCGCTGTCGAGCGAGGCTTGTCGCCTAGTTGCTAGACCCGACCCTAGGAGGCCTGGAACCGTTGTTGTAGGCCAGAAAACGAAAACCCTCCGACCGGCGAGGAGCTAGCCGATCGAGGAGGTACGAGGGGCCGTTCAGACCAGCCTCCGGAGGCCTTGACGCGGTGCCGGTCCGCCGTCTTGTATTCGACTCGGACAGACGGTCGACACGAGGGGGAAGCAACAATGAGCAGCGCGAACGGCCATGCGGGCCGACCCAAGGCCCTGGTCACCGGAGGCGCCGGCTTCATCGGCAGCCACCTGTGCGAGGCCCTGCTCGCCGAGGGCTACGAGGTCTTCTGCCTCGACGACCTCTCCACCTCCTCGCTGGCAAACGTCGCCCAGCTGAAGGAGCGCTGGGACTTCCACCTCGTCGTCGACTCCGTCTTGAACCCCGCCGTCGTCAACGAGCTCGTGCACCGCTGCGACGTCGTCTTCCACCTGGCCGCGGCCGTGGGCGTGCGCCTGATCGTCGAGGAGCCCGTGCGCACGCTCGTCACCAACGTCAAGGGCACCGAGATCGTCCTCGAGCACTGCCACCGCTTCCAAAAGCGCGTCCTGCTCGCCTCCACCTCGGAGGTCTACGGCGACCACCGCTCGCCCGAGCCCCTGGCCGAGGATGCCCGCCGCATCTACGGGCCCACCACCGCCCGGCGCTGGGCCTATGCCGACTCGAAGGCGATGGACGAGCTGCTCGCGCTCGCCTACCACCAGGAGCGCGGCCTCGACTGCGTGGTCGCCCGCCTCTTCAACACCGTCGGCCCGCGCCAGAGCGGCCAGTACGGGATGGTCATCCCCCGCTTCGTCGAGCGCGCCCTCGCCGGTACGGCGCTCGAGATCCACGGCGACGGGCAGCAGACGCGCTGTTTCTGCCACGTCTCCGACACCGTGCGCGCGCTCACCGGCCTCATGGCCTCCCCCGAGGCCTCGGGGGAGATCTACAACGTCGGCTCCGGCCAGCAGATCCGCATCCTCGACCTCGCCGCGCGCGTCCTCGAGATGACCCGCTCGCAGCTCCGAGCTCGCCTTCGTCCCCTACGACGAGGTCTACGGCATCGGCATCGAGGACATGGTCCACCGCGTCCCCGCCACCGAGAAGATCGCCGCCGCCATCGGCTGGCAGGCGAGCTTCGACCTCGACGTCATCCTCGCCGACGTCATCAAGCACATGCGCACGGCGGGGGTGGGGGCAGAGGCGCCGGCGGTCGGCGCCTGAGAGCGCGACTCCCCGAACGGCTAGCTGCCTCGCCGGGGGGAGAGTTTTGGCTTTCTGGCCTGGAATGCGGGCTTGAGCGCTCCTAGGCTCTCCTCGAGGCCGAGCGCTTCGCGCTCGAGCCCAACCCACGTGTCGACAGCAGCGCCACATCCGATCGAGGTCACTCGCCGACGGCGGTGTCGGCATGACGACCGCCCCCGTCGCGCTGAGAGCGGCACGGGCCCGCGTCGGCCTCCACGCCGACGCGACGGCGGTCGCGGGCCTCGCACTGTTCGTCGTGGCGCTCGCGGCCGTGACGTGGGGAACGTGGGGCGACCTCGACCGCGACACCGGCTACGACGTCGTCGCGGGCGCGCGCGTGGCGGACGGCGACATGCCGTACCGCGACTTCACCTACTACTACGGGCCGCTGACGCCGTACCTCATGGGCCTGGTCTCGCTCGTCGGGGGCACGGGCTTCTGGCCGGCCGTCGGCGTCGGCTTCGTCATCACCCTGGCCATCATCGGCATGACCTACGCGGTCGCGCGGCCGCTCGTGGCCCCGGTCGGGGCGTTCCTCGCCGCCGCCCTGACGGCCGCGGTGGCGTTCATCCCCTCGAACTACAGCTACGTCCTCCCGCACACGAACGCCGCGACCCTGGGCACGCTCCTCCTGCTCGGGCTCGTGTTCTGCGCCTGGCGGTACGCGGCAACCGACCACTCGCGCTGGGCCGTCGGCGCCGGCGCGTGCCTCGGCCTCCTCACGCTCACGAAGCCCGAGCCGACGCTCGCCGGGCTCCTCGCGGTCGCCGTGTGGCTGGCGCTCCGCGGCCGCGCGGGCCTGCCCGTCCGCCACGTCGCGGCGCTCGTCGCCGTGCCGGCGGCCGCCATCCCCCTCCTCGCCTACGGCATTCTCCTCGCGTTCGTCTCGCCTCAGGTGCTCCTCTTCGAGAACCTGTGGCCGCGGGACGAGTTCTCCGCCGGGCGCTCGGCGCTCCTCGAGGCGCGGACGCCGTTCACGCTCGCGAGCGGCGTCGAGCTCCTCAAGTACACGGTCCTCTACGCGATCGGGTGCGCGCTGCTCGTCGTGCTGGCCCGAGGGCTCGACCTGCCGCGCTGGCGGCGCCCGCTGATCGTGGCCGGGAGCATCGCCGCCGTCCTCTTCGTCGCCGCCTGCATCGCCAAGCCCGACGGCCTCCGCGACGGCATCTACTACATCTGGGGCTGGATCCCGCTCGGCGCGCTCGTGGCCGTCGTCGTCCTCCTCGTCCGCCACCGCCGGCGCTCGGGCGGCTGGACCGCGATGGCGCAGCTCGAGCTGGCGGCCGCGGTCGCGCTCGCCGTGCTCGCGGCGACGACCTACAACGGCTTCGTGGCGAACGGGTGGACACCAGTGCTGGCCGTGTACTACGTCCCGTTCGCGGCGCTCCTGATCACGCGCCTGCACCTCTTCGAGCTCGGCCGGCAGCGGACCGCCTACGTCCTCGGCGTCCTCTGGGTCTCCTTCATCGTCGCCGCGAGCGCCGGGCTCACGCTCAACGAGGCGCGTGCGGAGTCCTCGACCGTCCGCGGCCCGGGCGGCGCGCTGACCGCAGCGCCGGCCGAGGGCGGCCTCTACCAGTCGATCCTCGACGAGATCGATGCCCGCACCGCCCCGGGCGACCCGATCTTCGTCGCGCCGATGATGACCGGCCTCTACCCGCTCTCGGGCCACCTGAGCCCGGTCGACGCCATCTCGATCATGCCGGGGACGCTTCCGAACGTGGGCGACCAGCTCGAGGCGATCGACCAGCTCGACAGGGCGGGCGTGCGCGTCGATCGTGACCGACCGGCGAGAGCCGCCGGGATACGGTCACACGGTGTTCGGCGACGCGTCCTTCGACCCGGTTGTCCTCGCATGGATCCGCGGCCACTTCGACCGCGTGCGGACGCTGACCGCGAACGGCGAGGATCCACGGACCGTCGACATCTGGGTCCGCAAGGGAGCCCAGAGCCCGTAGCTACGAGCTCGTCGGCTGCGCCTCGGGGCGCGGCGCCGGAGGCGCAGACCGCGAGCGCACGACGTCGCGAACCTCCTCGACCACTTCCGGCGCGCGCCAGGCGCAGAGCGGCACGTACACCACGATCCCAACGGCGATCAGGAGGACGAGGCTCCAGCCGGCCGCGAGATCGGCGGGGAGCAGGAAGAGCTTCGCCGCGAGGACGGCGCAGGCCATGACCACCGTGGCCTGCGCGACGCCGGCGAGGGCCCGCGGGAGCACGAGGACGGAGACGCCGAGCGACCGCGCGGTGAGCCACGCGTAGTAGGGCTCGAGGAAGGTGCTCACCAGCGCGTAGCCGGCGGCGACGCCGACGATGCCCCACTCGAGGCCGACGACGAACGCGATCACGCTCGCGACGAAGGCGACGACCGCGTAGCGAAGGAGCGTGCCCGACCGGTCTCGCGCCAGGAGGACCGCCGAGTTGAGCGTCCCGAGCGACTGCAGCAGGCTGACCCAGCCGAGGAGCCGGATGATCGGGATCGCCTCGTGCCAGCGGTCGCCGAGCACGGCGGTGACGAACTCGGGCGCGACGAGGATGAGCCCCAGCGAGGCCGGGATGGTCAACGAGCCCACGAGACGGTTCACGCGCACCCAGGCGGAGGCCATCCGCCCCGGCTCGTCCTGCATCTTCGAGAAGGCCGGGAAGAGGACCTCGGCGATGGGCCAACCGAGGCGGCTCATCGGCGCCAGCATGACGTTGTAGGCGAGGCCGTAGACGCCGAGGCCCGCCGCGCCGACGAAGCGCCCGATGAGGAGGTTGTCGGCGTTGCGGTTCCCGTAGAAGAGCAGGCGCGTGCCGAAGACGTTGAGGCTGAACCCGAAGAGGCCGCGGAGGCTCTCGAGCGAGAAGTGGAATCGGGGGCGCCAGCGCGTGAAGCCCCAGAGGAGCGCGGTCGACACGCAGGCGAGAACGACCTGCTGGCCGATGATCGCCCAGGCCCCGTAGCCGCCGGCCGCGAGCACGATGCCCACGACGCCGGCGGCGAACGAGCCCGCCATCAGCCGCAGCTCGAGGCTCTTGAAGTCCATGTCGCGGGTGAGGAGGGCCTTCTGCGTCGTCCCCAGCGCCGTGATGACGAAGCTGAGGGAGAGGACGGCGAAGAGCGGCTGGACCTCTGGCTCCCCGTAGAACGCCGCGATCGGCCACGAGAGGGCGATTCCGAGGACCGTGAACAACGCCCCGACACCGGCGCTCGTCCAGAAGACCGTCGAGCGGTCGGACTCGGTGAGCGTGCGCCGCTGGACGAGGGCTGCTCCGAGGGCGACGTCCGAGAAGATCGGAACGATCGCCGCGAACACGAGCACCATCGCCGCCAGGCCGTAGTCGGCCGGGAAGAGCAGCCGGGCGAGGACGATCGCGACGACGGTTTGCCACGTCTGGCTGAAGACCTGCGAGATGACCTTCCAGGCGAGCCCGCGAAGGACCCGGGTCCTCATGGTGGTGACGCCCGTGCCCGCCACCGTCCCTAGGGCATCGGCCGGCTGGCCACCGGCGCGGCCGCGCCGGCGCGCCGCCCCGCCGCGGCCGGGCGCGCGAGGCCGAGGAAGGCCTCGATCGCCTCCGCGGCGCGACCTCCCGCGGCCCCGTCCCAGAGCGGTGGCACCCGCCGCTCGGCGGGCCGCTGCGCGAGGAGCGCGGGAATCTCGGTGATCCGGCCCGGGTCGAGGCCGATGACGACGTTCGTCCCCTCGGTCACGGTGACGGGTCGGTCGGTGTTGTCGCGCAGCGTGAAGCAGGGGACGCCGAGCGCCGTCGTCTCCTCCTGGACGCCTCCGGAGTCGGTGACCACCGCAGCGGCGCCGGCCTCGAGCGAGAGGAAGGGCCGGTAGGAGAGGGGCTCGACGAGCACCACCGCGCCCTCTTGGTCGAAGCCGATCGCCTCGAGCCGGGCGCGGGTGCGGGGATGGACGGGGAAGACGACCGGCAGCTCGCGGGCGACGGATGCCAGCGCGCTCATCGTCTCGGCGAGGAGCTCCGGGACGTCGACGAGCGCGGGCCGGTGAAGCGTCGCCAGGACGTAGCCGCCCGAGCGCAGCCCGAAGCCCTTCCAGACGGCTGCCTTCCTCGCCTGTGCGACGTTGGCGAACAGCGTGTCGATCATCGTGTTGCCGACGAGCCGGACGCCGTCGCCGTCGATCCCCTCGCGGGCGAGGTTCTCGTTGGCCACGAGCGAGTGGGTGAGGAGAAGCGAGGACATGTGATCGGTGAGGCGCCGGTTGTGCTCCTCCGGCATCGTCCAGTCGAAGCTGCGCAGGCCGGCCTCGAGATGGCAGACGGGGATGTGGAGCTTGACCGCCGCGAGTGCCGCCGCCAGGGTCGAGTTGACGTCGCCGGGGACGACGACGAGGTCGGGGCGCAGGTCGAGGAAGGCGCGCTCCAGGCCCGCGAGCGCCGCCGCCGTCTGCTCGCCGTGGGAGCCCGAGCCGACCTCGAGCTGGACGTGCGGGAGCGGGAGCGGCAGCTCGGCGAAGAAGACGTCCCTGACAGCCGCGTCGTAGTGCTGGCCCGTGTGGACGAGGCGCTGGTCGACCGCGCCGCGGCGCTCGAGCTCCGCGTAGACGGGCGCGACCTTGATGTAGTTCGGGCGCGCGCCGACGACGTGGACGACGAGCGGCCGACGGCTCACCGGTCCCCTCCGCGAAGAGACTCGGCGATCAGCGCGTGCTTCGAGGACGATGCCGGGGACACCTGTCCTGAAGGTAGGTCGCCGCCGTCAGTCTTCCTATGGACGGACTGCCAGATCCTGACTAGCCGTTGGGCTAGGCTGCGGCCGCAAACGCTGGCCCAACGTCGCGTAGGCGCGCGCGACGTGCGGCTCTACGATCACGGCCATGACCACCGGCGCCGTCGCCGAGACCGAGTTGCCCGATCCCAGCACCGTCCTCTCCCCCCGGGAGCTGGAGGTGCTCGATCTGGCCGCGCTCGGCCTCACGAACCTGCAGATCGCGACGCGGCTGCACGTGACGGTCCACGCCGTCAAGTTCCACCTCGCGGCCGTCTACCGCAAGCTGGGCGTCTCCAACCGAACCGAGGCCGTCGTGCTCCGGCTCCGCGCCGGGGGCCTCGCCGGCGGGGCGGCAGCCGACACCACCGACCTGGTCGCCTAGGAGGCACGCATGGATCTCCACGTCTACCTGAGCGTCCTCAAGCGATTCCGCGTCGTCGTCATCGTCGGCATCGCGCTGGCGGCCCTGCTCGCGCTCTCCTCGTACTACACGATCGGGCGCAACGGCCTCACGCACCGCGAGGGCCAGACGTGGGAGAGCTCCGCGACGATCTCGGTCGACCCGAAGAACTACTTCCTCTACGGACGCTCCATCTCGCCGGAGACCGCGCAGGCGCTCGAGTCAGGCGCGGGCGGGGAGTACCGGAGGCGCTCAGGAGTCTACAAGAACCTGGACCCGGCCGAGTTCGCTGACGCGGGCAGCCTGACCTCGACGGCGATCATCTACCTGAAGCTCGCGACGAGTGACGACGTGATCAAGCGCATCCTCGCGGACGGCGAGGGCCCGCTGGGCGGCACGGTCCAGACGTTCCCGGTGCTCGCGGGCGGCGAGACCCCGGTGCCGATGATCATCTTCGACGCGATCGCGCCGACCCCCGGGGCCGCGGTCTCGCTCGCGAGGCGGCACGTGGCGGCCTTCAAGGATTACGTCACGGACGAGCAGAACAAGAGCGGCATCCCCCAGGACGAGCGCGTCGTCGTGAACACGCTCAACGCGCCGCAGTCGGCCACGCTGCTCGAAGCCCGCAAGAAGACCCGCCCGATCCTCATCTTCCTCACCGGGCTCGTCGCGGTGCTGGGACTGGCCTTCGTCCTCGAGAACCTCCGGCCTCGCGGGCCGGGCGGCACGGTTGCGCAGATCGAGGAAGAAGAGCCGCCCCAACAGAAGCGGCGCTCGGCCTAGGTGGCCGCGCCGGGAGCGTTCCGGCCGATGAAGCTCGTCACAGTCGAGACCGAGCGCGGGCCGATCCTCCCCGCCGCGATCGCCCTGTCGGCGACCGCGATCCTCGTCCTGGCGGTCCCGCTCGGGCTGCCGATCTTCGAGCTCTCCGCGCTGGCGGCGGTCGTCGTCGTGGGGGCGCTCGCCCACCGGACGCTGCTCCAGTGGCACGTGCTGCTGGCCTTCGCGATCCTCGTCATCTTCCTGATCCCCATCAAGCGCTACGCGTTGACGGGGAACATGCCCTTCGACCTCGAGCCGTACCGGCTCGTCATCATGCTGATCCTGGCGGGGTGGCTGATTTCGCTCCTCGCCGACCCGCGCGTGGCGCTTCGCACGAGCGGTTTCGAGGGGCCGATGCTCCTCATCGGCGTCGCCACGGTCGGCTCCGTCCTCGCCAATCCCGGGCGCGTGACCGAGGTCCAGTCGGAAGTGATCAAGGGCCTCATGTACCTGGCCAGCTTCTTCCTCGTCTACTACCTGATCGTCAGCGTCGTCCGGACACGGGAGCACATCGACTTCGTCGCGAAGGCCCTGGTCGTCGCCGGCGCCATCGTCGGCGTCTTCGCGCTGATCGAGTCACGGACGGCCTACAACGCCTTCGACCACCTGGGCGGGGCGCTCCCGTTCCTCGTCGACGCGGGCGGGCGGACCGGCGAGCTCGACACGCGCGGCGGCAACGTCCGCGTGTACGGCTCCTCCCAGAGCCCGATCGCCATGGGCGCCGCCTTCGCCATGCTGGTCCCGCTCGTCGTGTACCTGGCGCGGCGCACCGAGAACCGCCTGTGGTGGGCGGCCGGGGTCGTGCTCGGCCTCTCGACACTCGCCACGCTCACGCGCACCGGCGTCGTCATGCTCCTGCCGCTCGGCCTGGTCTTCGTCTTCCTGCGCTGGCAGGAGGTCAAGCGCCTCTGGTGGGCCGCGCTCCCGCTCCTCTGCCTCGTCTACTTCGCCCTACCGGGCACGCTCGGGACGCTCAGGGGCGCGTTCCTCCCTACCGGTGGCCTCATCGCGGAGCAGCAGAACCACCCGGGGTCCGTGGGGAGCGGCCGCATCGCCGACCTCGACCCCGCCCTCGCGGAGTGGTCGCAGCGGCCCGTCTTCGGACAGGGCTACTCGACCCGCCAGACGGGTCGTGAGAACCGCACGGCCTTGATCCTCGACAACCAGTGGCTGAAGACGCTGCTCGAGACCGGGATCGTCGGCGCCCTCGCGTGGGCCTGGCTCTACCTGCGCTTCATCCGGCGGGCAGGAGGGGAGGCGAAACACGATCACTCGGACCGGGGCCTCCTCCTCGTCGGCCTGACCGCGTCCGTCACGGCGTACGCGGTCGGCATGTTCTTCTTCGACGCCTTCTCGTTCATCCAGGTCACGTTCGTGCTCTTCATCCTCCTCGCGCTCGGCGCGGCGACGCTCCTGACGCCGCGACCCGAGCAGGAGCAGCGACCCGCGCTCGAGCCGTGGACCGACGACTGAGCTACGCGGTCGTCACGCCCGCGCGCGACGAGGCCGACGAACCTGCGGCGTCTGGCGCCGTGCCTCGCCGCGCAGACCGTCCTGCCGAGCGCCTGGGTGATCGTCGACAACGGCTCCTCCGACGGGACCTTCGAGCTGGCGACCGAGCTCGGACGGGAGCACGACTGGATCCACGCGACGGCGATCCCGGGAGCCGACGGGGCCGTTCGCGGCGGGCCGGTCATCCGCGCGTTCAACGCCGGGGTCGCCGCCTTGCCCGAGCATCCGGACGTCGTCGTGAAGCTCGACGCCGACGTCTCGTTCGAGCCGACCCACTTCGAGCGGCTGCTGGAGGCCTTCGCCGCCGACCCGAAGCTCGGCATCGCCAGCGGGAGCCTGTGGGAGCTCGAGGACGGCGTCTGGCGCCAGCAGTTCACGACGCGGGCGAGCGCCCGCGGCGCCGCGCGCGCATACCGCTGGGAGTGCCTCGAGGCCGTCTCGCCGCTCGAGGAGGCGATGGGCTGGGACGGCATCGACGAGCTGAAGGCCAACGTGCGCGGCTGGAAGACGGGCACGATCACGGACGTGCCCTTCCGCCACCACCGGCAGGTCGGGGAGCGGGACGCCTCCCGCCGCGCCGCGTGGCAGGCCGAGGGCAGGCTCGCCCACTACATGGGCTACCGCTTCGGCTACCTCCTGGTGAGGAGCCTCTACCGCTCGCTCCGGGAGCCGGCGGCGCTCGCGATGGTCCCGGCCTACGCGGGGGCCGCGCTGCGCCGCGAGCCCCGCTTCCCCGACGAGGCGGCAAGGGCCCACCTGCGGGAGCAGCAGCGCCTCCGCCACCTGCCCGCGAGGGCGCGGGAGGCGTTCGGGAAGCGCTCGGGGCCGCCGGCGACGCTGGCCGGCCGCACCGGAGACGTCTGACGGCCGAGGCGGGGCGGATCTCGGTCGCTCGCACGGTCGCGGAGGTCGAACGGCTCCGCCCGGCGCTCCGCGAGCTGCCCTTCGGGCGCGTCGACGCCGATCTCGACTTCTTCCTCGCCGTCATCGAGGCGCGACCGAGTGCGGCCCGCCCCCACGTCGTCGTCCTCGAGGACGAGAACGGGTCCGTCGAGGCGGCCGCCGTCGCCCGTGTGGAGGACGTCCGGCTCACGAGCTCGATCGGCTACCGGCCGGTCTACCGGCCGACCGTCCGCTCGATCACGCTCGTCCACGGCGGCGTCGTCGGGGCCGACTCCCCCGCCGTCGCCCACCGCCTCGTCGGCGAGCTCCGGGCGGCGCTCCGGCGCGGCGAGGCCGACCTCGTCCAGCTCCCGGCGCTGCGGGCCGACCGCCCGCTCTACGCGGCGGCGGCGACGGAGCCCGCCGGGATGCTCCGCGAGCGCTCGAGCGAGGCGACGCACCGGCGCGTCCACCTCCCCGCTTCGCTCGACGAGCTCCTGCAGTCGAAGTCGGGCAAGACCCGCGAGAGCGTGACCCGGTATGCGAAGCGCCTGCGCAAGGACCACGGGGACGAGCTGACGGTCGAGATCCTGCGCGAGCCCGCGGACGCCGACCGGCTGTTCCGCGACCTCGACCGGGTGGCGGCCCTGACCTACCAGCGCGGCCTCGGCGTCTCCTTCGCCGACACAGAGGAGCAGCGCGCGCTCACGACGCTCGGGCTCGAGCGCGGATGGTTCCGCGCGTACGTCCTCTACCTCGCCGGAGCCCCGGTCGCCTTCTGGCCGGGGTACGCCTACGCTCGCACCTTCTTCATCGGGACGCCCGGCTACGATCCGGACTACGCGCGCTACCGCGTGGGCCAGTACCTCCACGCCGAGATGATCGACGACCTCTGCCGGGACGAGGGGATCGACTACCTCGACTACGGCTTCGGCGACTCGGAGTACAAGCGCCGCTTCGGCAACGAGAGCTGGGAGGAGGCCGACGTCGTGTTCTTCGCCCCGAGCTTCAAGGGCGTCCGCGTGCGGAGCGTGCGCGCGGCGGTCGACTCGTCCACCCGACTCGCGAAGCGCGTGCTCGGCGGCGAGCGGACGGCGCGCCTCAAGAAGGCGTGGCGGGGCCGGGTCGCCGCCGGCGGCTAGAGCTCATTCCGGAGTGAGGCCTCGTCGCCGGGGTGTCCTGGGCGAGTGCGAGGCAAGGACGCAGGGAGCGCTCGTATCGAGGAGATACGGGCGCGACCGAGGACGCAGCATCGCGCCGTCCAGGGCGGCCCGGCGACTCAGTGCTTCACTCCGGAAGGGGCTCTCTGGCTGACGCGGGCGAGAACCGCCTCCGAGAGGTCCTCGAGGATCCGGGGGCTTCCGGCGAGCACGTCGATCTCGCCGCGCTTCTCGAGCGCGAGCGCGTCGAAGTCGGCGGGCGAGGAGAGGAGCGTGAGACGGCCGACCTTCTCGAGATGGCGGTCGACCCCTCCCATCTCCCCGCGGTAGATGCTGTACGCGGGGATCCCGACATAGGCGGCCTCGCGGATCATCGTCCCGCCGGAGCTGACGACGACGTCGGCTGCCTTCAGGAGCGGGACGAAGGGAACCGCCTCCCGGAGCACGACCGGCGGGTTCGCCCAGCGGAACCGGTCGAGGTAGGAGACCTGCCGGGGGTCGCGGGGCGAGAAGACGACGACGGCGGCCTCCTGCGCGGCGAGGTGGCCGAGGAGCTCGAGCGTGAGCTCACCCGAGGCCTCCCGGTAGTAGTGGCTCTCCTCGGCGGCCGGACGGAAGAGCACGCGGACGAGCCCGTCGTCCTCGATCCCGGGGAGCGGGTAGGGCTCGACGGCGCCCACGTCGAGCCCGGAGAACGAGATGTCCTCCTTCAGCCCGTGGTACGGGATCAGCCGCTCCGGCCTGACGCCCTGGCGCGTGTACGCCTCCGGGTCGATCACGTCCGGATGGATGACGTAGGAGCCGCGTGAAGCGCTCGAGCGTGAAGTCGGCGTGCTCGAAGTCCGAGACGCTGAAGTTCGGGACGCGCAGGCGGGCGGCGACCAGCACCGATGCCCGCCCGGCGTGCATGAGGGCGTCGGGGCGTGGCCGGCCGCGGAAGAAGCCGTTCAGTGCCCGCGCCCGCCCGAGCAGGCCCGCGACCTTCCGGGCCTTCCCCTTTCCGTAGCTCGCCCCCACCGGGTGGAACTCGGCTCCCTCGCGCGCGAGGAGGTCGAGGGCGATGCCGTAGTCCCGGGCCGTGACGACGGTCTCGGCGCCTGCCCGCTCGAACGAGCCCCTGAACGGGAAGAGGTACTGCACCTGCGGCGGGTTCTCGATGTCGATCCAGATCCGCATGCTCGCGTGCGAAGCTCGACCGCTACCGCGCGTGAGGCCGGAGCCCCGTGGCCACGAGGAGCGCTGAGCCGTGGCCGGCCCGTGCCGCCCGCCCGCCCTTCGAGACGACCATGTGCGTCAGGGCCCCGAGGCCGACGCCGGCCCGCTCCGCCGCGGCCACGACCCGGCCGCTGTGCTTGCTCGCGTAGCGGACGCGGCTCTCGGCGAGCACGGGCAGGAGCGAGGTGCGGGGCGCAGACGCGCCGCCCTCGTGCCGGGCGACCGCCTCCGGCTCGAAGCGGACGTCGTACCCGGCGGCGCGGATCCGCCGGCACAGATCCTTGTCCTCGCAGTACATGAAGAAGCCCTCGTCGAACCCGCGCAGCTCCTGGAGAAGGTCGCGGCGGACCATCAGCCCGGCGCCCGAGATCCAGTCGGGCGACCCCGGGTGCTCGTAGGCCGCCTCGTCGGCGACCAGCTCGCTCGTCCACGCCGCGTGCGGGAGGACGCGGTGCAGGAACAGCGCGTTGGCGTACGTCGAGCTGAGGCGCGGGAAGCGGCGCTGCGAGAGCGCGACGCCCCCGTCCTCGAGGATCTTCGGCCCGGCCGCGCCGACCCGGTGATCCTCCTCGAGCACGCGCGCGAGGCGGCGGACGGCGTCCGGCTCGATGACCGCGTCCGGGTTGAGGAACAGGACGTACGGCGGCCGTGCCGGCGCGCCAGCCTGCGTTGCACCCGTAGGCGAAGCCGCCGTTCTCCGGCAGCTCGATCGTCGTCACGTCCAGGCCGGCGAGGGTCGCGAGGCTGTCGTCGGTCGAGGCGTTGTCGGCGACCACGACCGCGAGGTCGTCGGCCGCCGCGAGCGGCTCCACGCACGCGCGCAGGTGCGCGCGCGAGTTGTAGGAGACGACGACGACGTCGACGAGTGCCACTCTCCGAGCGTACACCGAGGTTTCCCGGCCGAGACTCGCCGTCCGGACAGGTTTTCGGCGACGGGCGGTTCGTGCCTCCGGCCCGCCGTTATCGTCAATGGACGTTCATCCTCGCCCTCGTCCTTCTCGCGCTCGCGATCCATGGCGCGACCCAGTCGTCCTCCGGGCCCGAAGCCGGGCCTCCGGAGCAGGCGGCGCCTGCAGAGCAGGCGGCCGAGCCCCGGGCGCCCGCGGATCTCTTCGTGTCGCCGGACGGCTCCAACGCGGGGCTCTGCACCGAGGACGCGCCGTGCCGGAGCTTCAACCGCGCCTACCAGGTCGCCGCGCCCGGGGACGTCGTCGACGTCGCCGCCGGCTCGTATCCGTCGCAGATCCTCTACCGGAAGGCGGACGCGCAGCCGCCCCACGTCGTCATCCGCCCCGAGGAAGGAGCCCGGGTCGTCGTCGGCGACGAGGGCGCCACGGTCGGCTGCATGGGCTTCGAGGGCGCCACGTACGTGACCGTCGAGGGCATGGAGACCGCGTACACGACCGTCGGGGGCCGGCGCCACCAGTGCGGGATCTCCGTCGGGCGCGGCGGGGCGCACGACGTCACGCTCGTCGACATCGACGCCGGGATGATCTGGTTCGGCGCCGACGACGTCACCGTGCGCGGCGGGGACTTCGGGCCCTCCGTCGACGAGAACATGAAGATCGAGTACGGCACGAGGCACGCGCCCCGCAACATCCTCATCGACGGCGCGGTCGTCCACGACGCCCGCTCCTACGAGCAGCACCAGGAGTGCCTGGCGCTCTGGGGCGGGCGGCGGATCACGATCCGCAACTCGCTCTTTGCGAACTGCGAGACCTTCCACATCTGGCTCGAGGCCGCCGGCGGCGTCATCTCCGACGTCCTCATCGAGGGGAACACGTTCACGCAGCCGGACCCCTCGCTCGGGATCGCCTCGACGATCAAGCTCGGCGACCACGGCGGCGAGCTTCGGAACGTCGTGCTCCGGAGCAACCGGATCCTCGTGGACGACCTCTACGTCTACCAGGGCTACGGCGAGCGCGACAGCACGGGGAGCATCACCATCGAGGACAACGAGGTGGCGAGCCCGATCTCGCTGGAGAGCGGCGACGACTGCATGGTCGATGCGACGTACACGCCCAAGCCCGGCCTCGTCTACACCTGCCGCGGAAACCGGCTCGTCGGCCCCTAGAACGCGCGTCGAACTGCACTTTTCCTCGCCTTTCGGGCGAGGGCCGGGCCTCGAACGGGCACTAGACTCGTTCTGAAGGCTCCGCTCTAGATGATCGCGATCGTCGTCCTCACGTACAACCGGCTGCACCTGCTCCGGCAGTGCGTCGAGAACGTCCTCGCGCGCACCTCCGACGCGACGAGCGAGATCCTCATCTGGGACAACGCCTCCACCGACGGGACGGCGGCGTACCTCGACGCGCTCTCCGACCCGAGGATCCGGGTCGTCCACCATCCCGAGAACATCGGGCAGAACGCCTACGCCCGCGCCGTGCCGATGACGAGCGCCGACCACTTCATCGAGCTGGACGACGACATCGTCGACGCGCCGCAGGACTGGGACGCCGACCTGCTGGACGCCTTCCGCCGCCTCCCCGAGATCGGGTTCCTCCAGGCGAAGCTCGCCGACGACGGGCACAGCCCGGGAGCCGACCTCTTCTACCGCCGAAAGTCCGGCCTCTACCAGGCCGAGGAGGTCAACGGGGTCACGATCCTCGTCGGCGGGCCGGTCGGGGGCGGCTGCACCATCAGCTCGCGGGCGCTGTACGAGCAGGTCGGCGGCTTCCGCCAGGACAAGAAGAACGTCTTCTGGCACGAGGACGCCGCCTACATCGAGGACATCGAGAAGCTCGGTTACGGCAAGGCGATCCTCGACACCGTCACCGTCGTCCACCACGGCGGCCCGCACTACTCGGAGATCACGCCGGAGAAGCGCGCCTACTACGACCGTCGTCGCAAGCAGCGGGCCCGCAGAGCAACCGTCAAGCGGGCGCTCCTCGCCATCCCGTTCGTCAAGCCGCTGAACGCGCGCTACGGCTGGTTCGAGCCGCCCGACCGCGCCGCGGCCTAGATGCCCGCGAGCGCGTCCTCCCGCCCCGCCCAGGCCTCGCAGAGCCAGCCGAGCTCGTAGGGCCGGCAGGTCGCGTTCAGCTCCGGCTTCCGGCTTCCCGGGACGAGGGGTCGACGCAGGGCTCTCGAGGCCGCCGTGTTCCCGTAGAGCACGAGCCGGTCCCACGGCCGCCGGCGCCTGAGCGAGCGGTAGATCATCGGCTCCCGCTCGTCGATCATCGGCCGGCCGAGCTCGTTCCGACCGTAGACCCACCTGAGGCCCCGGCCGGCCGCGGCCGCGTAGCGAGGCTCGCCCGAGACCTCCGCGAGCTCGAGGAGCCCCATGGGCGCCATGCCATGCTGGTGCACCGAGTAGACCTCGTAGCGCTCGACGACCCGGCCCGTGTGCGCGTCGTAGAGCCAGGGCCAGCCGCCGTCCGGAAGCTGGAGGGCGAGCAGGCGGTCGGCCGCCTTCAGGGCCGCCGGCAGCGCGCGCTCGTCGAGGCCCGGCCCGGGCCACGGTCGCCAGGGCGAGGACGCTGTAGATCTGCGTGGCGAAGTTCGGAAAGCGCCGGCGGGGCCCGCGACCCGAGTGGTGGAAGAGCCCGGAGGACGCCTGATGCGCGAGGAGGGCGGCGAGCGCCTCCTCGAACACGGCGCTCGTCTCCGCCGCCGTCCTGGAGCGCGAGGCCCTGGACGATCCAGGCCAGCTCCATCCCCTCCCGCGCCTCGAGGCCGCCGGCCGCGGCGAGCGCCGGGCCGAGCCGCGCCTCGAGGTCGGCCGCACCGCTCCCCCCGGCCCGGGCCTCGGCCCACAGGTAGAGGCCGAGGTCGCCCGGCGCGAGCTCGGGGGAGTCGACCTCCTCGAGGAACGCGCCGCGCATCCGGTCGAGGTCGAAGCCGTGCTCGTAGCCTGCCGCCCCAGCGCGGGCCAGCCCGAGCCAGGTCATCACCGTGTAGCGAAGCGAGCGCCCGCGGGGCACCGGGTCGCCCGCGACGAGCTCCTCGCAGACGAGCCCGGACGGGAGGACCATCGGCCGCAGCCCCTCGCACGCGAGCTCGACGAGGCCGCGGATCCCACCTTCCTCCGTGAGGTTGATCGGGGTCACGGCGAGGACTATTCTCCACGTCTGTCCGGCCGTGTCGCGGAGGCGCTGTCGATGGAAGAGACGCTCATGATCGCGCAGCGCTCGCTTGCTCGGAGGTCGAGGTCGAGAGCATGCGGGGCGCCTGGGCGCGCGTTCCGCTGGCCGCGGGTGGATGCGGACCTCGACTTCTTTCTGACGGTCGTCGGCGTGCGCCCCGAGGTCGTCCGTCCGCACGTGCTGCGTGCTCGAGGGAAACGACGAACCTCGGGCGATGGTGATGGGCCGGCTCGAGATCATCAACCTCGAGGGGCGGATCGGCTACCGCACCGTTCACAACCCACGACTCCGCTCGGTGACGATCGTGCCCGGGGGCATCGCGGGAGCCACGACGCCAGAAGCCTGCGAGGCACTGCTCGGCGCGCTGCTCGGAGCACTTCGGAGCGGCGTCGCCGACGTCGCGATCCTCCCCGGCGTGCGAACGGACTCCGAGCTCTGGCGCGCCGTTGCGGCGACCCCGTTCCTCCGCCACGGCCACTGCGCGCCGCGCACGGACCACTGGAAGCTCGACCTCCCCGCGTCGTTCGACGAGTTCATGGCCTCGCTGTCGAAGAACGCCCGCGGTCAGATGCGCACCCGTGCCAACCGGCTCCGCAGGGACTTCGGCGAGTCCCTCACCATGGAAGTCCTCTCGACCCCGGACGACGCCGACCGCGTGTTCGCGGACGTCGGCGGGCTGGCCACGAGGACGTACCAGCACGAGCTCGGGGTGGCGTTCGGCGCGGACGAGGAGCGGCAGCGTCTCGTGCGCCTCGCGCTCGAGCGCCGGTGGTTCCGCGCGTACGTCCTGTACGTCGCCGGCCGGCCGATCGCGTTCTGGCAGGGGTACGTCTACGACCGGACGTTCTTCATCGGCAGCCCCGGCTACGACCCCGAGATCTCCGAGTACCGGCCGGGGAGCTCGCTCCTCGTGCAGGTGATCGAGCACCTCTGCGCCGACGAGGGGATCGACGTCCTCGACTACGGCTCGATGTACGCGGACTACAAGCGTCGCTTCGGGTCGAGCAGCTGGAAGGAAGGGGACGTCTTCCTCTACGCCCCCACCTTCCGCGGAGCGAGCGTGAACGCGATCCGCACAGGCGTCCTTTGGGCGCACGGGATGGGAAAACGCGTCGTCTCCGGCACCGGCGTCGGCCGGAGGATCAAGGCCGACTGGCGGGCCCGCCTGACGCGGGCAAACAGGACCGGAGCCCCTCCGGGCGAGACTAGACGAACGAGGGTGCGCATCCCGCGGGGTGCCTCCTACGATGAGTGGAGGCTCCTTGCGGATGTGCGATTGAAGCGACTTCCGGACGCGCGATGAAGCAGGTTCTCTTCGTCGCGTACTTCTTCCCGCCCTACGGGGGCGGCGGCGTCCAGCGCTCGATCAAGTTCGTGCGCTACCTGCCCGACCTCGGGTACCGGCCCGTGGTGCTCACCCGCCCGGCTGAACGCCTCGGTGCTGCACGCGCCGCCGGACGGCAGCCTTCAGGCGAGCGTCCCCGAGGAGACCGGCGTCGTGCGCGTCCCGGGCCCAGAGCCGACGCGGGAGCGGCGGCTGGACCGGCAGGGCACAGCGGTGGTTCCGCCGACCCGACGCGCTGCGACCGCTGGTGGCCCGAGAGCGTCGTCTCCGCGGGCCGCGCCGCCGCCGAGGAGTGCGACCTGATCTTCGCGACGATGTCGCCGTTCGAGAGCGGCGAGGCGGCCGCGCGGCTCGCCGGCGAGACCGGCAAGCCCTGGGTCGCCGACCTGCGCGACCCGTGGGCCCTGGACGAGTGGCGCGTCTACCCGAGCGCCCTCCACCGGCGCCTGGAGCTCCGGCGCATGGGCCGAGCACTCTCCTCGGCCGACGCGATCGTCATGAACACGCGCGAGGCGGCCCGCGCCCTCGTGGCGCGGTTCCCGGAGCTCGCCCGCAAGCAGGTCGTGACGATCCCGAACGGCTTCGACGCGTCCGACTTCGCCGGCCCGGCTCCGGACCGCGCGGACGGCGCGTTCAGAATCGTCCACGCCGGCGCCGTGCACACCGACGTCGACCCGAAGTCGACGAGGGCGGTGCGCCGGCTCCTCGGCGGCGAGGCGCGCGGACTCGACATCTCCACGCGCTCCCACCTCGTCCTCCTCCAGGCTGTGGCCGCCGCGCTGGCGGCTCGCCCGAAGCTCCGCACGAAGCTCGAGGTGCACCTCGCCGGCGTGATCAGCGACGCCGACCGCGCGCTGCTTCCCGAGGACGTCGTCCACGCGCACGGCTACCTGCCCCACGCGCAGACGATTGCGCTCCTCCGCTCGGCCGACCTCCTCTTCCTCCCCATGCACGACCTTCCCGACGGCGTGCGCTCGCGCATCGTCCCCGGGAAGACATACGAGTACCTCGGCGCCGGTCGGCCCATCCTCGGCGCGCTCCCCGACGGTGACGCCCGCGACCTGCTCGTCGAGGCGGGCAATGCAGTGCTCTGCCGCCCCGGGGACGTGGACGGGATGGCCCGGCTCGTGGTCGCGCAGGTGGACCGGGCGGAACGCGGGGAGCCCATGCCGGCGCCGCGCGCGGACGTCCTCGCCCGCTACGAGCGCCGAGCGCTCACGGCCCGGCTCGCAGAGGTCTTCGACGGGGTCGTCGGCCGGGAAGCTGGCCCGCTCCCGGATCGACGCGGCGATCGCCGGATGAGCGCGCTTCGCAGGGTCGAGATCGACGATCCGCGCTGGCGCGACTTCGCCGCGTCCCGCACGGAGGCGTCGCTCTTCCACAACCCCGCCTGGGCGCGGCTCCTGGCGGAGTGCTACGGCTTCGACCCGTTTGCACTCGTGCTGGAGGAGGAGGGCGAGCTCCGTGCCGGGCTCCCCGTGCTCGAGGTGCGCGGACACCTCGGAGGGCGGCGCTGGGTCTCGCTCCCCTTCACCGACAACTGCCCGCCGCTCGCGTCGGACCCCACCGTCCTCCCGCGCCTGCCCCGAGCGCTCGACGAGGCACGGGCCTCGGCCGGCGCCGAGGACGTCGTCATCCACGCCGAGCTCCGCGGGCCCGGGGCCGGGACGTGGGTCTCCGCCGTCACCCACTCGCTCGATCTCCAGCCCGACCCCGGCGCGGTCTTCGCCACCTTCCACCGCTCGCAGGTCCAGCGCAGCGTCCGCAAGGCCGAGCGGGAGGGCGTCGAGCTCCGCCGAGCCGAGCGCGAGTCGGAGCTGACGGACGACTTCTACCGCCTCCATCTGGAGACGCGGCGGCGCCAGGGCACGCCGATCCAGCCGTACCGGTTCTTCGGCCTGCTCTGGAAGCGGGTGCTCGAGCCCGGCCTGGGCTTCCTCACGCTTGCGCGCGTCGGCGACGTCCCGGTCGCCGGGGCGGTGTTCCTCGTCTGGAACGAGACGGTCATCTACAAGTACGGCGCCTCCGACCCGCGCTACCTCGGCGTGCGCCCGAACCACCTGCTCTTCTGGGACGCCATCCGCTGGAGCTGCGAGCAGGGCTACAAGCGCTTCGACTTCGGCCGCTCCGACGTCGGCCACTCGAGCCTGCGCGACTTCAAGTCGCGCTGGGGCACCGAGGAGCGCCCACTCCGGTACACGTCGCTCTCCGGCGGCGCGCGCGACCTGACGGAGGGTCTCGCCGCCCGGGCGCTGGGAGAGGTGATCCGCCGCTCGCCGCCCTGGGTGTGCGAGCGGCTGGGCGCGGCGCTCTACCGCTACGCGGCCTGAGTCGAGCGCGCGGTCGTCCCTGGTGAGCCCTCGGACCGGTCTCCGCCGGCTCCTGCGGGCCGCCGGAGCTTCCTCGACGCCTCGACCCGCTCGACGACCCGCTCGAGCCCGAGCGCGAGGCCGAACGCGGCCATCGGCACGCCGACGAGCTCGAGCCTGAACGCGCTGAAGACGGGCCCCGCGAGGACGAAGACGACGGAGACGGCCGCGGCCGCCTTCATGAGGCTCGACGCCGTGCCTCCGTGGGACCCCCGGGCGAGGAGGAAGAGCAGCAGGAAGCCGACGATGAGGTACGCGGCCGTGTACCAGGCGCCGTCGCGGACGAAGCCGCCGTTCGAACGGACGAGCTCGACGACGGCGGAGGGGTAGTCCCCGGCGATCGACCACCAGGAGGCGTCCGGGTCCGGTTGCGAGTCGTTGACCGCCAGGGCGAGCAGCTCGCGGTAGGAGACGGGGTAGAGCAGGACCGCGGGCAGCGCCGCGGCCAGCCCGGTGCCGACCAGCGCGAGGGACACCCGCGTGCGGGCCCGATAGGCGATCCAGGCCGCCGCGAGGACGGCGATCAGGGCGCTGTCGCGCGTGAAGGACAGGACGAAGAGGGCTCCGATCCAGAGGGCGAGCCAGCGAGGGCTCCGCTCGAGCGCGAGGATCGCGGCGGCGAATGCCGTCGTCAGGAGCGCGAGGCCCCAGCTGTCGGTCAGCGGGTAGTGGGAGTGGAAGACGAGCGCCGGGAGGAAGATCGTCGCCAGCGCGACCGCCGCGGCCACGACGAGGCGGAAGCGCAGGAGCAGGAGCCCGAAGAGGGCGAGGATGGTCGCCACGTAGCCGGCCAGCGACACGTACAGGAGCGAGCTGTCGCCCGCGAGCGGGTAGACGGCCGCCCCCGCCAGCGGGATCGCCTGGCGGCGCTCGTAGAACCGCTCGTTGTAGCGCGACCCAGGCCGGGTCCCCGACCTTCTCGGGGTCCACGACGCGCAGCCGCTCCGCGAGCGGCCCCTGGAACACCTCGGCGATCGCCGCATCGTGGTCGGCGCCGCGGAGCTCGAGCAGGCGAGCCTGGTAATAGAGGCCGTCGGGCGTCCAGCGGACGGTGGACCCGAACCACGGCGAGACGGTCCAGAGCGCCAGCGCGGCGAGGGCGGCCGCGACTGCGAGCACGATCCCGGCTCTCCGCATCACTCCGATGGTCCCCACGGCGCCGACAAGGGTCAACCCTCCGGACGGCCAGCATTGCCGCCCGCGCCCGCCGCGCCCGCGAGGGCCACCGCGGCCTCCCCGGCCGCCGGGCCGGCCACTCGCCAGCGATCTCCCTCCCGCTCGATCCGCGAGGCGGCCCGGCGGCGCCACCACGCGCTCACCTCGCTGGGCAGCGCGCACCAGGTCCCGGGGGCGGTCGTCGTCTCGGCGAGAAAGCGCCGGTAGGCCTCCACCCGCTCCGGCTCCAGCATGTAGTCCGGGTGGGTGATCAGGAGCGCCATGCCGCCGCGGTCGCGGATGACCTCCGCCTTCTCGAGCCAGGCCGACTCGTCGCGCCGGAGGATGACGAAGAGGGTGTGGTCCTGCGGCAGGGTGATCGGAAGCTCCACGAGGTCGCCGTTGAAGAACGGCAGCCAGCTGCAGCACCCACCGCTCTGGGGCTCGAACGGGTCCGTGTCCGGGTACGAGGAGTCGTGGTCGAAGCCGAGCAGCGGCATCCACTCCCACCGGCGGTGCGTGGCCGGCGACCGGAAGCCGGTCGCCCGCCAGCGGTCCGCCCATTGGCGCATCTCGGGCAGGCGCTCCTCGAGGATCTCGCGCGACTCGAGATCGCGCCCGTCGTGGTAGAGGCCGTGGACGCCGACCTCGAAGCCGCGGGCCCGCAGGTCGGAGACGGTGGCGTCGGCGACCTCGTAACGCTTGGGGACGAGGTTCCAGGACGAGCGGCAGCCGGCCTCCACCTCGGCGTCGCGGAGGATCCGGATGCTCTCGTAGCCGGTCTCCGTCTCGACGTCGTGGGTGAGGACGAGCGCCCACGAGCGGCCGGCCGGCCAGGGCGCGATCGTCGGCACCGGCTCCCCCGCCACCGATGCGAGAAGGGCTAGGAGGCGGTCGTAGAGATCGTGCAGCGCTCCTTCGACGGGCCAGCGCGGAAAGGCGGTGCGCGCCTGCACGCGGCTGAACGCGCGCCTCATGGCGATCTGCGTGGAGCGTGGGAGCAGGGGGCGGACGCGGTAGTACGACCTGACTGCCCGCCGTTTCGCGCGCCCGCCAGCCGAGGGCCGGCCGAGCTGCTGGTAGCCCTCGCTCCAGTACATCCGGATGACCTCGTCGGGATCGAAGGGCAGGAGGATGCTCCCGCCGTCCTCCCGCCAGATCGAGGCGGCCGGGCGGCCGCGCTCGCTCTGCACCGTCCCGATCGGCCACCACTGGCTTCCGAGCTGGGCGCGCAGCGCGAGCGACTGCCCCTCCGGCGCGACGTGACCGAAGATCGGGATGTCGTCCAGCCGGTACACGGCCGCGCCCCGACCGGCCGGCGTGGGCCAGTAGAGGGCCGGTCCTTCGTGGGGGGCCCGGTCGGGGCGCAGGCACACCCACCCTGCCGGGGCGCCGACGGCGTCGCTGACCCGGTACGGGATGCGGAAGTAGTCGAGGAGGAGCGACGAGCGGCTGCTAGTGAACAACGGACTCGCGCCCGGCCCGGCCGCCGCGGTCGAAGTGCTCGGCGATCGCGGCGACCACCGCCGCGAGCTGATCCTCGCCGATGCCGGGGAAGAGCGGAAGCGAGAGGCACTCGCGCGCCAGCGCCTCCGCCGTCGGGAATGCGCCGGCCCGGTGCCCCAGGTAGGCGTACGCGCGCGAGAGATGAGGCGGCTCTGGATAGTGGCGCCCGCTGCCGACCCCACGGGCGCGCAGGGTCTCGGCGAGTGCCGCCGGCTCGGCGGTCCGGACGACGTAGAGGTGCCAGACCGGGTCGCAGCCGGACGCGACCGGGGGAAGGCAGAGGTCGCCGACGCCCTCGAGCTCGGCGCTGTAGTAGGCCGCCGCGGCCCGCCGCGCGTCGTTCCAGGCGTCGAGCAGCGCCAGCTTGCGCAAGAGCACGAGCGCCTGGATCGAGTCGAGCCGGGCCGTGTAGCCCTCGACGTCGTGCTCGTACTTCCGGCTCTGACCGTGCTCGCGGAGCGCGGCCGCCTGGCGCGCGAGCTCGGCGTCCGCGGTCACGAGCGCTCCGGCGTCGCCGAACGCGCCCAGGTTCTTCCCCGGGTAGAAGCTGAAGGCGGCGGCGCGACCGGCGGTGCCCGGCCCGAGCCCCGTCGCGCTGCGCGCCGTGCGCCTGGCAGGCGTCCTCGACGATCGCGAGCCCGTGCCGCTCGGCGACCGCTCCGAGCGCCCGCATGTCGGCCATCTGCCCGTAGAGGTGCACGGGGAGCAGGAACCGCGTGCGCGGCCCGACCGCGGCGTCGGCCGCGTCGGGGTCGAGGCCGTAGTCGTCGTCGCTCACGTCGGCGACGACGGGCACCCCTCCGGCCTGCGTGACGGCCTCGTAGGTGGCCACGAAGGTCTGCGCCGGGACGACGACCTCGTCGCCGCGCTCGAGACCGGCGCCGACGAGCGCGAGGCGGAGGGCGTCGAGCCCGCTCCCCATGCCGACGCAGAACGGGATCCCGCAGTAGGAGGCGAAGGCCTCCTCGAAGGCGGCGACCTGGGGGCCGTTCGTGAACGCCCCGGAGTCGACGAGCTCCGCGATCTCCTCGAGGAGCGCGGGCGCGAGCGGGCCGTTCGACGGACGCAGGTCGAGGAACGGGACCGCGGGCAGGGGCGAGCACGGACTCCGGGGGCACGTTCTGAGCCTACAAGCGAAAATGGCCCTTCACCAGACGGTTTCAGGGCTCGAGCGAGGATCCTCGACGGTCGCCTAGGGCGGCGCTGACCCGGGCCGGCTCGGATCGACCTCGTTCTTCCACGCCGACGGTAACAACTGGCAACTCGACCCGGCCGCGCGAACCCTAGACGATCGACCATAGGAACGGAGGCGGCCGAACAGCAGAATCGTGTCAGCCCACGGCGCTGGTGGCGTACGCCGTGGCCTTCAGCTTCGTGCGCACAAATCGACATCCACGCATTCCCGCCTCCTTGGGGTCGCGGCGGCTTCGCGTGGTCATCGCCCTGGCGGTCGTCGCGTTCCCGCTCATGTTCACGGCGGCGGGGCCCGGCGGCGCCGCCTCGACCGGCCTCGTCGCGTCGTACGCGTTCGACGAGGGCTCGGGGACGCAGGCGGGCGACTCGTCCGGTAACAGCAGGACCGGGACGGTCTCCGGCGCCACCTGGGTGACAGGGCGGTACGGCAGCGGGCTCTCGTTCGACGGCGTCAACGACAGCGTTTACCTGCCCGCGCTCGGCACCTTCTACGACTCGGGCTTCACGCTCGAGGCGTGGGTCCAGAAGCAGGGGACGAAGGTCGACGTCGCAGCTGTCGGCTCGCTGGGCCGGCGGCAGCGCGAACGGCGGCCCGATGGTCTGGGTCCACCACCAGGTCGGCCGCTACCACCTGACGCTGACCAGGACCGGGTCCAACTACCTCGACTCCGGACAGGCCCCGGCGGTGGGCCAGTGGCAGCACCTCGCGGCCACCTACGACGGCACGACCGCCCGCTTCTACGTGAACGGGGTCGAGACGGCGAACCGGGCGTTCACGGGCAACGTCGGCGACTCGAACGTCTGGCGGATCGGCGCCTACGGGCCGACGGCCGGCGGCTTCTTCGACGGCATCATCGACGAGGTGCGGATCTACAACCGCGCCATCACGCCGGCCGAGGTCCAGTCGGACATGGCCACAGGGGTCGGCCCGCCCGACGTGTCGCCCCCGTCCGCCCCGACGAACTTCGCCGCCGGGACCGCGACCGACACCTCGATCGCGACGTCGTGGACCGCCTCGAACGACGACCGGGGCGTCGCCTACTACAACGTCTACCGCGGCAGCACGAAGGTCGCCTCGCCGACCTCCACGAGCTACACCTTCACAGGGCTGATCTGCGGCACGCAGTACACGTTCGGCGTCGAGGCCGTCGACGGCGGGAACAACGTCTCCGGCCGGACGACCGTGACCGCCTCGACCCTCGCGTGCGGCGCGCCCACCCCGCCGGGTGGCCTCGTCGCCGCCTACGGCTTCGACGAGGGGACGGGGACGACGACGGCCGACAAGTCGGGGAACGGCAAGACGGCCACGGTCGTCGGCCCGACGTGGACCGTCGGCCGCTTCGGCGAGGCCCTCTCGTTCGACGGCGTCAACGACCGCGTCGACCTGCCGGCGCTCGGCACCTTCTACGACACCCGGTTCACGCTCTCCGCGTGGGTGAAGAAGCAGGGCACGAAGACGGACGCCGCCGTCGTCGGCTCCTGGGTCGGCGGTTCTCAGGCCGGCGGCCCGATGCTCTGGGTGCACAGCTCCGTCGGCCGCTACCACCTGACCCTGAACAGGACGCAGTCGACCTACCTCGACTCCGGGCGAAGCCCCACGGCCGGTCAGTGGCAGTACATCGCGGCCACCTTCGACGGCGCGACCGCCCGCTTCTACGTCGACGGCGTGGAGACCGCCAACCGGGCCTACACCGGCAACGTCGGCGACTCGAACACCTGGCGCGTCGGCGCCTACGGCCCCGGGCCGATCGGGTTCTTCGACGGCGCGATCGACGAGGTGCGGATCTACAGCCGCGCCCTCTCCGCCGCCGAGATCCAGACGGACATGAACGCCCCTGTCCCGCGCGACACCGTCCCGCCGACCACGCCGGGCACCCTGACCGCGAACGGGGCCGTCAACGGCGTCACCCTGAACTGGGGCGCGTCGAGCGACAACTTCGGCATCGTCCGCTACGACGTCTTCCGGAGCACGACGGCCGGGTTCACCCCGTCGAGCGCCAACCAGATCGCGCAGACGACGCACGAACTCGTACACCGATCCCGACCTCACGCCCGGCACCTACTACTACCGGGTCATCGCCGAGGACAGCTCCGGGAACATGAGCTCGCCGTCGAACCAGGCGACCGCCGTCGTGCCCGTCGACACCACGCCCCCCACGGTCTCCATCACCACGCCGGCGGGCGGGGCGAGCGTCTGGGGCACGGTCTCCGTCATCGCGACCGCGTCGGACAACAACAGGGTCGCGGGCGTGCAGTTCATGCTCAACGGAGCGCCGCTCGGCGCCGAGGACACCGCCTCTCCGTACTCGGTCGCCTGGAACACGGGCTCCGTCCCCGACGGCGCCTACACGCTGACGGCGGTCGCGCGCGACCCGGCGGGCAACACGCGCGCGTCGGCGCCCGTCAACGTCACCGTCAACAGCAGCTTCGCGCCTCCGGGGCTCGTCGCCGCCTACGGGTTCGAGGAGCCCACCGGCACCCTGGCCGCCGACGGGTCGGGCAACGGCAACGGCGGGACGGTCAACGGCGCCACGCGGACGACCGACGGCCGCTACGGCTCCGCGCTGGCCTTCGACGGGGTCAACGACAGCGTCGACCTCCCGGGGCTGGGGAGCTTCTACAAGACGGGCTTCACGCTCGAGGCGTGGGTGAGGAAGCAGAGCGCGCTCACGGAGGACAAGGGCGTCGTCGGCACGTGGGTCGGGGGAACCCAGGGCGGCGGGCCGATGGTCTGGGTCAGCAGCAACGAGATCTGGACCGGCACGCTCGCCACCGGGCTCGCGAACTACCTCACCTCCGGCGTGGCACCCGTGGCCGGTCAGTGGCAGCACGTGGCCTTCAGCTACAACGGCTCGACCGCCCGGTTCTACGTGAACGGCACCGAGGTGGCGAACCGGTCCTTCACCGGCAACGTGGGCGACTCGAACACGTGGCGCATCGGCGCCTACGGGTCCACGGCGATGGGCTTCTTCGACGGCACGATCGACGAGGTGCGGATCTACAACCGCGCGCTCACCCAGACCGAGATCGAGGGCGACATGAGCGCGCCCGTCCCGCGGGACAACCAGCCGCCGACGATCGCGAGCGTCACGCCGGCGAGCGGCGCAGCGGGCGTCAGCGTCGGCGCCACCGTCACCGCCAGGTTCAGCGAGCCGATGGACCCGGCGACCATCACCACGTCGACGATCGGCCTCGCCACCACCTCGGGCACGGCCGTGCCCGCGACCGTGACCTACGACGCGCCCACGCGGACGGCGACGCTCACGCCGGCGGCGGCCCTCGCGTTCGGGACGCAGTACCGCGTGACGATCGAGGGCGGCCCGACCGACCCGCGCGCGAAGGACGTCGCGGGCAACGCCCTCGCGGCCGACACCACGTGGACGTTCACGACGCAGACGAGCGCGTCGCCGATCCTGCTCCTCACGTCGAGCTCGCGGCCCTTCAGCTCGTACGTCGGCGAGATCCTCAAGGCCGAGGGCCTGAACAGCTACACGACCCTCGACATCTCGCGGCTCTCGATCTCGCTCCTCAACGCGTTCTCGGTCGCGGTGGTCGGCGAGATGCCGCTGACGCCGACGGACGTGACCACGCTGACGAGCTGGGTCAACAGCGGCGGGCGGCTCATCACCCTCCGGCCGGACACGCAGCTCCAGAGCCTCCTGGGGATCACCTCCCAGGGCACGACGCTCACGAACGGCTACCTGCTCGTGAACACCGCGAGCGGCCCGGGCGCGGGGATCGTCGGGCAGACCATCCAGTACCACGGCCCGGCCGACCGCTACTCGGTGACCGGGGCGACGACGGTCGCCACGCTCTACTCGAGCGCCACCGCCTCGACCACGAGCCCGGCCGTGACGATCAGGAACGTGGGCTCGAACGGAGGCCAGGCGGCCGCGTTCACCTACGACCTCTCGCGCTCCGTCGTCTACACGCGCCAGGGCAACCCCGCCTGGGCCGGCCAGGACCGCGACGGCGTCGAGGGCGCGGCCAGCATCATGAGCACGGACCTCTTCTTCGGCGCCGCTCCCGGCGACGTCCAGCCCGACTGGGTCAACCTCGACAAGGTCGCGATCCCGCAGGCCGACGAGCAGCAGCGGCTGCTCGCGAACATGATCGAGCTCATGAGCCGCGACCGCACGCCGACGCCGCGCTTCTGGTACCTGCCGCGCGGCCTCAAGGCGGCGGTCGTCATGACCGGCGACGACCACGGCCACGGCGAGACCGCCCCGCGCTTCGACGAGTACAAGGCCGTGAGCCCGGCGGGCTGCTCCGTCGCCAACTGGACGTGCGTGCGCGCCACCTCGTACATGTACCCGGACACCCCGATCGCGAACGCCGGCCGGCTACAACGCGGACGGCTTCGAGCTCGCGCTCCATCCCAACGACGGCTTCGGCTGCAGCGACCCGGATCCCGCCACGCTCGACGCCAACTACACCGGCCGAGCTCGCCGACTTCGCCGCCAACTACCCGAGCCTGCCCGCGCCGAAGACGTCCCGCTTCCACTGCATCTCATGGGGCGACTGGGTGTCGCACGCGAAGATCGAGGCCGCCCACGGCATCCGCATGGACACGAACTACTACTACTACCCGTTCGACTGGACGGGCGACCGCCCCGGCTGGTGGACCGGCTCCGGCTTCCCCATGCCCTTCGCCGACACCGACGGGACGAAGGTCGACGTCTACCAGCTGGCGACGCAGATGCCGGACGAGACGACCGGCGACCGCGACGAGGACATCCACGCCGCGGACTGGATCGCCCTGATCCTCGACCGGGCGCTCGGCTCCCAGGGCTACTACGGCGTCGTCACCACGAACGACCACACCGACTACTCGGACCACGAGGGCTCGCGGGCCATCGTCGATGCGGCGCTCGCCCGCGGCGTGCCGGTGATCTCCACGAAGCAGATGCTCGACTGGACGGACGGGCGCAACAACTCCTCCTTCTCGAACATCGGTTGGAGCGGGAACAACCTCGGGTTCACGATCGCGGTCGGCGCCGGGGCGAACGGGCTCCAGGCGATGCTCCCGACGCAGTCGGGCACGAGGACGCTCAGCTCGATCACCCGAGGCGGGACCAACGTCGTCTTCACGACGCAGACGATCAAGGGCATCTCGTACGCCGTCTTCACGGCGACGGCCGGCACGTACGCGGCGACGTACCAGTAGCCGGCCGACCATCCGAACGGCCAGCTGCCTTGGCGGCCCTGAGCTTCTACTCTGAGTACGAGGGAGCGATCGACCGCGTCCAGGCGAGGCACAGCCAACGATGACCATGACTGAGAGCGCCCCGGCCGTCGCACACGGCCCACGCGGCGAAGGCCCGGCCGTCTCGGTCGTCGTCGCCGCCCGCAACGGCGCCCACCAGCTCCCCACGCTCTTCGCGGCGCTCGAGCGGCAGACTCTCCCGCGAGACCGGTTCGAGGTGATCGTGGTCGACGACGGCTCGAGCGACCGGACGGCGGCCGTCGTGGAGGCGAGCGGGCTCGCGCGGGTCATCCGCTGCGACAGGCCGGTCGGCGTGCGGCGGGCCCGGAACATGGGCATCCGCGCCGCCCGGGGCGACCTCATCGCGGTCACCGACGCGGACACCGTGCCCGACCCGACCTGGCTCGAGCTCGGCGTCTCGCGCATGGGCGAGACCGGCGCCGACATCATCGGCGGCGGCGTCTCGATCGACCTCGGCGACGAGCCCTCGATCGCCGCCCTGGTCGACGCGATGAACTGGCTGAACCAGGAGCGGTGCGTCGAGCAGGGGTTCGCGCTCACGGCGAACGTCTGGGCGCGGCGGGGGGCCTTCGACGAGTGGGGCTTCTTCAACGAGACGATCGAGACGCACGGGCACGAGGACGTCGAGTGGGGCCAGCGGGCCACGAGGGGCGGCGCCCGCCTCGTCTACGCGCCGGACGTCCACGTCTCGCACCCTCCGCGCGCCCGCATGAGGGAGGTGCGCAGCAAGGCGTACCGGCACGGCTTCGGCCTCGCGCCGTACCGCCGCCTCCCCGACGGCGCCATCAAGGACATGCCGCCGCTCTTCCTGCGGCCCACGCCCTACCTCCCGCCCCGGCGCATCGAGCTCGGCCGGATCCGGGAGCTCGGCCACGAGCCCACGCGCGTCGAGATCGGGCTCCTGTACGCCTCCCAGTGGCTCTTCGTGATCATGCCGAGGATCGCGGGCGACTTCATGGGCGAGCTGAAGGTCGCGCGCCGGCGTCTGCGCGCGCGCCTCTGACCACACGGCAGACCCACCCGAACGGCTAGCTGCCTCGTCGCCCGGAGGGTTTGTGTTTTCTGGCCTATCCGAGCGACTCCGACCTTTTTAGTCTCCTAGCGAGGGAGGCGAGCGACCCGCGGCCATGCAACGAACTCAGCGACGATGAGCGCGACCGAAGGTGCCCGGGCGACCCTTCCCGCCGCCGTTCCGGCGGCAGCGGAGCGTCGGCGGAGCCGCGGCTCGCTCATCCGCCGCGCGCTCCTGGCGGCCGACCTGGCCGGCTTCACGGCCGCGTTCCTCATCACGCAGCTCATCTTCGGCTCGAGCGGCGCGGTCGAGCGCATCGACGTCCGCAACGAGTACCTGCTCTTCGTCGTCTCCCTGCCGTTCTGGATCGTGGGCGCGAAGCTCTACCGCCTCTACGACCACGACGAGGAGCGCGCCGACCACACGACCGTCGAGGACCTCCTCGGCGTCTTCCACCTGGTCACGACCGGCACCTGGCTCGTGTTCGTCGTTCATGGTGCTCGCCGACCTTGCGGAGCCCGACCTGGCGAAGGTCGTCACGTACTGGGCGGTCGCGATCGCGTGCGTCACGCTGGGGCGGGCCTGGGCCCGCGCGCTCTGCCGCCGCAGTCCGGCCTACCTCCAGAACACGGTCGTCGTCGGCGCGGGGGACGTCGGCCAGCTCGTCGCCCGCAAGCTCCGCTTCGCACCGCGAGTACGGGATCAACCTCGTCGGCTTCGTCGACGCCGAGCCGCGGGAGCGCCGTAGCGAGCTGAGCGACGTGCCGGTGCTCGGCACGCCCGGAGGACCTCCCCGGGCTCGTGCGACGACCTGAACGTCGACCGCGTCGTCGTCGCCTTCTCAGCCGCGACTCGCACGAGGAGCTCGTGGAGCTCGTCCGCTCGCTCAAGGCCCTCGACGTCCAGGTCGACATCGTCCCGCGCCTCTTCGAGGCCGTCGGCCCGCACGTCAAGATGCACGCCGCTCGAGGGCCTGCCTCTCCTCGGGCTCCCGACCGCGAAGCGCTTCCCCGGCTCTCGCGGCCATCAAGCGCGGCGTCGACATCGTCGGCGCGTCGGTCGGCCTCGTCCTCGCCTCCCCGCTCTTCGCCTACGCCGCCTGGCGCATCCAGCCGCGAGTCGCCCGGGCCGGTCTTCTTCCGCCAGGAGCGGCTCGGCGAGGGCATGCGCCCGTTCACCTTCCTCAAGTTCCGGACGATGCGCACGGACGTGGACACGAGCGTCCACCGCGAGTACATCAAGCAGACGATGAGCTCGTCCGCGACGGCGGGCGGGAACGGCCTCTACAAGCTCGACCGCGACGACGCGGTGACGCCGTTCGGGCGCTGGCTGCGCCGGACGAGCCTGGACGAGCTGCCCGCAGCTCCTGAACGTCCTCCGGGGCGACATGTCGCTCGTCGGGCCCGCGGCCGTGCCTCGCCTACGAGGTCGAGGAGTTCGCGCCGCACCACTTCGAGCGCTTCCTCGTCCCGGCCGGCATGACCGGGCTCTGGCAGGTCACGGCCCGGGCGCACGCGACCTTCGGCGAGGCGCTCGACATGGACGTCGCCTACGCCCGCGGCTGGTCGCTCGGCCTCGACCTCTGGCTCATGCTCCGGACGCCGTTCGCACGTGCTCCGCCGGCGGAGCGACGACGCGTGAGCGCTCCCGTCCGCACAGCGCGTCGTCGGGCTCGGCTACTGGGGCCCGAACCTCGTCCGCAACCTCCACGAGCTGCCCGAGGCCGAGCTGGCCTGGATCTGCGACCTCAGGCAGGACGCGCTCGACGCGATGTCGCGCGCGCTACCCGGCCGTCCCCGTGACGACGGTCGTACGAGACGCTCCTCGCCGACCCCGAGCGTCGAGGCCGTCGTCGATCGCGACCCCGGTCTCGACCCACCATCCGCTCGCGCTGGCGGCGCTCGAGGCCGGCAAGCACGTCTTCGTCGAGAAGCCGCTGGCGGCCTCGTCGGCGGAGGCCCAGGACCTCGTCGCGCGCGGCCGACCTGCACGGCCTGCGTCCTCATGCCCGGGCACACGTTCCTCTACAGCCCGCCGGTGACCATGATCCGCGACCTGATCGAGGCCGGCGAGCTCGGCGACATCTACTTCGTCTCCACGAGCCGGGTCAACCTCGGCCTCCACCAGCCGGACGTCAGCGTCGCCTGGGACCTCGGCCCGCACGACTTCTCGATCCTCCGCTACTGGCTCGAGCGAGACGCCCGACGTACGTGAGCGCGCTCAGCCGCGGCTGCGTCATCCCGGGCGACGCCCGACGTCGCGTTCATCAACCTCGAGTTCCCGTCCGGGACGATCGCCCACGTCGAGCTCTCCTGGCTCGCGCCCGAGCAAGCTGCGCCGGACGACGATCGTCGGCTCGCGACAAGATGGTCGTCTACGACGACACGAGCAACGAGCCGGTGCGCGTCTTCGACTCGGGCGTCGACCTGCCCGAACCCGGAGACGTTCGGCGAGTACCACCTGAGCTACCGCACCGGCGACATCGTCTCGCCGCGGGTCGACGTCGCCGAGCCGCTCTACCTCGAGCTGGCCGACTTCTGCGCGGCGATCCGGACGGGCAGCGTTCCCCGCTCGCCGGCGAGCTCGGGCTCGAGGTCGTGCGCATGGTCGAGGCGGTCGAGCTGTCGCTCGAGCAGGGGGGAGCCCGCGTCGGGATCCTGGAGGCCGCCGGGGATGCGCGCTGAACCGGCTCCCGGCCTCGCCCGGGGCCTCTCGGCGGTGCTCGCCGCCCAGGCCGATGTGAGCGCCCGCCGGCTCGCGGTCGCGCTGGAGCGCGCAGGCGTCGGCGTCGTCGCGTCCATCGACCCGGAAGACGCCCCCACGTCCGCGACCGGAGCCCACGCCGACATCTCTGTCCTCGCCTGCAAGACTCTCGACGCCGAGGCGCTGGCGGCGATTCGCGCGCTCAGGGAGCACCTGCCCGAGGCAACGATCGTTGTCGTCGCGGGCCAGGCGGGCAACCGCGAGGTGCGCGAGGCGCTGAGCGAGGGCGCCGACGGCTTCGTCCTCGAGCAGCGGGTGGACGCGACGCTCGGCCAGACGATCCAGGCGGTCTGCGCGGGGCAGCTCGTCGTCCCGGGCGAGTGGCGCGAGCGCGTCGGCCGGCCGGTGCTCTCACCGCGCGAGAAGCAGGTGCTCGGCCTGGTCGTCATGGGCTTCACGAACCAGGAGATCGCGAACAGGCTGTGCGTGGCCGAGAGCACGGTCAAGAGCCACCTCACCTCGATCTTCTCGAAGCTCGGCGTGCGCGGGCGGAGCGAGGCCGCGGCGCTCGTGCTCGACCCCCAGAGCGGCCTCGGGACCGGCGTCCTCGCCATCCTCGAGGGGCCCCGCTGAGCGCCCAGCCCAGCCCCCAGGCTCCTCCGGCCGACGACGGCCTGCTCGAGGCGGCGGTGCGCGTTCCCGACCACGTCGTGCATCGCGCCTTCGTCAACGAGACGGTCGTCCTCAACCTGCAGACGGGCCTGTACCACGGCCTCAACCCGGTGGGCGGCCGCATGCTCGAGGCCCTCGAGCGCGAGCGGACGGTGCGGGACGCGGTGCGCCGTCTGGCGGACGAGTTCGGCGAGGTCTCCGCCGACGACATCGAGCGGGACGTCCGCGCCTTCTGCGCCGACCTCGTCCTGCGAGGCTTGATCGAGCTCGACTCGAATGACGACGGCTGAGGCTCCGCGGCCCCTCCCCGGAGAGCTGGGGCCCGAGGGCCGCTGGCACGGTCGCGCCTTCGGGCTCGAGATCTCCGGGCCCGCTCCGTTGCGCGGGATCGCGCCCACGGCTCCGGCGGCAGCGCCGAGGCGGGTGTCGCTAGAGGGCGTCGACGCCGCCTCGCTCGACGCCCTGTGCGAGGGCGCCCCGGCCGAGAGGCTGGTGGACTTCCGCTTCGCGGACGGGGATCCGATGATGAGGATCGACGGCCGCGGCGGCGCCGGATTCGAGATCCACGCGCCCCGCCACGGCCGGCACCTCGTCTCGGCGGACGGATCGCTCGTCCGCTCGGCCCTGCCCGGCGACGGCTCGCGCCGCTGGGAGCGGCTCCTCGCCGCCCAGGTGCTGCCGCTCGCGGCGGCGCTCCAGGGCCTCGAGCCGCTCCACGCGAGCGCCGTCTCGCTCGGCGACCGCGCGGTCGCCTTCGTCGCGCCGTCCGGCGTCGGGAAGACGTCGATCGCCGCGCACCTCGTCTCGGAGGGCGCCACCTTCGTCGCGGACGACGTGCTGGCGGTCGAGCCACTCGGCGACGAGCTGCTGGCGCATCCGGGAGTCGGCCTTCTCAACATGCCCACGGCCGGCGGCGAGAAGATCCAGGTGGCCGTGGTCACGGCGGACGCGCCGGTTCCCTTGGCGGCCGTCTACTTCCTCCGGGCCGGAGGCGAGGGCGACCGTAGCCGCGTCGAGTCGGAGCGCCCGCCCGCAGCGCGTCGGCTGCTCGCGAGCACGTTCCTGCGGTACCTCCGCTCTCCCGAGCGCCTCCTCGTGCATCTCGACGTGTGCGCCCGCATCGGCGCGACGGTCCCCGCGTTCGAGGTCGTCGTCCCGAGGGGCGTCCCGGCGGCGCTGGTCGCCGCGACCGTGCGCGAGCACGCGGAGGCCGCGTGAAGGCCGCCGGCGCCTCGGAGGCACTCGCGAGCCCCCGCCCCCGCGCGTTCTCGCCCGTGCGAAAGGCGGCGCTCGTGGCCGAGATCGTCGGCGCGTACGTCCACGTCCGCTGGTGGCTCTGGCGCACCGACCTCCCGCGGACGCTCGCAGCTGCCCGCGCCGGGCGAGGCGAGCCCGTAGCCGACGGCCGGGAGAGCCTCGTGCTCGGGACGCGGCTGGGCCAGGCCGTGGGGCGCACGCTGCGCGTCCTGCCCACGGACTCCCGCTGCCTCATGCAATCGCTCGTCCTCACGCGCCTCCTGGCCGGGCGCGGCATCGAGTCGGCGCTCGTCATCGGCGTCGCGGTCGAGCCCGAGTTCGCCGCGCACGCATGGGTCGAGAGCGACGACGTGCCGCTCCTGCCCACGAACGGGTCGGCCTACGCGCGGCTCGTTCGCATGTGACGGCGCCTCGGTACGCGCGCCGGCCTCCTACCTTTTTCCACCTTGACCCGCCCCGGTCGCAGCCGTAGCCTTGAAACACCAGCCACGAACGAGGAGTTCCCCGTGGAACGCAAGGAATCCCAGACCAAGACAGTCGTGTACGAGCCCCCGGCGATCGTGGACTACGGCGACCTCGTGGAGCTCACCGCGGCGAGCGGGCACGGCGACTGCCTGGACGCGACCTTCCCGGTCGGGACCAAGAAGGGCAGCCTGACCTTCTCCGGCTGCTAGCCGGGTTCGAGGGCTCGTTCGCGCCCGGCGACCCGGGCGGCCCGCGCATCGCGCGGTTTCCTATCCACGGCTCGGTCCGTTGCGCCCTCGCGGGGCGCCTGCTGCCACCGGACCCGCTCGCGCAGGACCTCGGCGAGCCGGAGGAGGCCGGCCCGGAGGTTCTCGTCCCCGCGGCGTTCGCACGCGACGGGACCGCCGCCCTCGGCGGTCTCCGCGGGTCGTTCGCCCTCGCCCTTTGGGACGAGAGCGCAGGCCGCGGGCTCCTGGCGGTCGACCAGCTCGGCGCCGGGGCGCTCTTCCTGGCCGAGACGGGCGGCGTTCTCCATTTCGCGACGGAACTCGACGATCTCCTTCGGCTGCTCCCGCGCCGGCCCGCGCCGGAGGCCGCGGCGATCGTCCACTGGCTCGCCGACGGCTTCCTCGAGCGGGGCCAGACGCTCCACGAGGGCGTCCGCAGGCTGGCCGGGGGGCACGCCCTCGAGCTGGACACCCGGGGCTGGCAGGAGACGCGCTACTGGGCCCCGCGCTACGCGCCGCCCTCGGACGTCGACCGCGGGCAGGCTGTCGAAGCCGTCGGCGCCGGGCTCCGTCGGGCGGTCGGACGCCGCATGGCTCGCGAGGCGCCCACCGGCGTGCTCCTGAGCGGAGGCCTCGACTCGTCCTCGATCGCCGCGCTGCTCCGCGATGGGGGCAGCGGAGAGAGGCCGACGAGGTCGTTCTCGGCGCTCTTCCCGGATCATCCCTCGGTGGACGAGGGCGAGCTCGTCATGGAGGTGACGGCCCGCCTCGGCCTGGAGGGGCGACGGATCGCGCTTTCCGGCGGAAGCATGCTCGGCGGCGCGCTCGCGTACCAGGAGCGATGGGGCGCCCCCACCATCTCGCCCAACCTCGCGTTCCACGCTCCGCTGCTCGAGGACGCCGCGGCGGCGAGCGTCGAGGTGCTCTTCGACGGCGAGGGCGGCGACGAGCTCTTCGGCTGCCCGGCCTACCTCCTCGGCGACCTCGTCCGGAGGGGGCGGCCCCGCTCCGCCTGGAGCCTCGCCTCGCGCCTCCCCGGCCTGGGAGATCGCCCAGACCCTCGACGTGTGCGCCGGATCTTCCGCGAGTTCGGGCTCAAGGGCGCGGCGCCGCACGCGCTCCACTCGTTGACGCGGCGCGTGCGAGGCGCCTCGCACTACGCGCCCGCATGGCTCACGGGCCGGGCCGCCGCGCTCGAGCACTCGACGCGCGACCCGTGGGCCTGGAAACGCGTCGACGCGCCGCTCTGGTGGGCTGAACGCTCGTACGAGCTGACGGAACAGCGCGAGCAGCTCGGGGCGCACGACCTCCTGAGGCGGCGAAACGCCTCCTTCGGGCTCGAGGGCGCCCATCCGCTCCTCGACGACCTCGAGCTGGTCGAGCTCCTCCTCGCTCTTCCCCCGGAGCTCTCGTTCGACCCCTCGCTCGACCGGCCGCTGCTGCGGGCGAGCATGGAGGGGGCGCTGCCGGACTCGGTCCGGCTGCTGCCCCGGAAGAGCACCTTCGACGCGCTCTTCGTGCAGACGCTCGACACGACCGACCGGCCGCACCTCACCCGGCTCCTGACCGCGCCCGACGCGGAGGTGCGCTCCTACGTCCGCGCCGACGTCGTGCGTGAGCGGCTTCTCGACGCGCCGCGCGAGCGGCGCGGAGGCGCCTGGGCCTGGGCCTTGTGGCGATTGGCGACCGCGGAGTGCTGGCTCCGGGCGCAGGGCGATCCGGAGCTCCCGCAGCGGGCCCTCGACACGTGGGCCCTCGAGCCGATCCGCGCCGTCCGCGTCTAGCGGGGCCGCGAGGCCCGGCGCTCGAGGGCGGCGTCGTGCTCCGACCGCCGCCGCAGGGCGTCCCGGACGGCCTGGCCGCTGCGGGCCAGCTTCTCGCCCCAGGTCTCGCCCTCCTTCGGCCGGACCTCCTCCGCCACGAGCGGCGCGAGGGCCGCCGCGGACTCCCGGGCCGAGAGCGCCCAGAAGTTGCTCAGCACCCGCTCCAGGTGGTTCTCGAGCACGGTCCTCTCGCGCACCTTGAGCAGGTTGCGAGCCCAGAAGCGGAGCGCCCAGGGGACCCGCTCGCCGAAGAACAGGGCGTCGAGGGTCGCCGTCGTCGTCTCCCAGAGCCGGCCAACCTGCCAGGCGCGCGCGACCCGGCCGACCCCGGCCCGGTCGAGGCCCTGAATCATGGCGGCCACGTCGACGAGGTCGCGAAGCCGCCGGAGCGGCTCGTGCGCCCACGAGTGCGCCGCGAGCAGCAGGGCGTGGTGGACCGGGTCGGGGGCGAAGACGCCCTCGACGCCGGTGGTGGAGGGAACAGCCGAGGCGAAGAGCTCGGCCGTCGACGGCGGCCGTCGCTGCTCGAGCCACTTGGGCTGCGAGTGGATCTCCACGCTGATCGGAAGCCCACGGAGGGCGAGCGGCCTGAGGTGGTGGATGTCGACGTAGAGGGCCGGGTCGCCGATCGGCTCGAAGCCGACGGCGAGCAGCGCCTCCTGGACCTCCTCGGGCCTCGGTACGAGCAGGTCGAGGTCCTTGAACGGGCGCAATGCGGGATCCGGGTAGCGGGCGGCGACCTCGGGGCCCTTGATGACGAGGATCGGCCCGTCGCAGGCCTCGCGCACGCGCGCCAGAAGCCTCGGAGCGACGAGCGAGGAGATCGCGGCGACGCGCTCCTGCGCGCGGAACTCCGCCGGAACGGGCTGGCCGAGCGCCCGGAACCGGCGCGCGGCGAGGGACTCGACCCGGTGGCTCGTGAGGTCGGAGAGCTCGGGCGCCCGGTCGATGACCCGGTCGACGCCCGCCCACAGGAGGAGATCGACGTCGGCCTGGGCGGGCTGCGCGTCCCTCGGAACCAGGCGGACGACTCGGGCCGGCTCGGGTCGGGTGGCCATCGCGTCAGTAGAGGCCGAGGGAGCCACGCCGGCGCTCGCGGCGAAGCGCGCGCCGGAACACGAGGATCCCGGCAGTGAGCGAGGCGGCCGAGATCGGGAGCAAGATGGCCACGTCCTTCGCCGTGTCGGACCAGCCCGTGCCGCCGAGGAGGGGTTGCCGCATGCCGTTCGACGACGATCGCGACCGGGTTCAGCTCGGCCAGCTGGAGCGCCCAGCTCGGAAGCAGGTCGAGCGGGAAGAACGCCCCGGAGAAAATCGTGAGCGCCGCGATGCCGAAGCCGGTGATCGCGGCCCCGCGCTTGAAGGTGAGGATGGTCCCCGCCGTGGCGATCCCGATGCCCCAGACGAAGGGGATGAACGCGACGAGGACGACGGCGGCCGGGAGGAAGCCGTCGGGCTCGAAGTGGAGCCCGAAGAAGAGGGCGATCACGACGAGGAAGAGCGCCGTGCGCACGGGGATGTAGAGCAGGTCGTAGAAGACCGTGCCCACCTGGATCGTCGCGCTCGTCGTCGGCGTCATCAGCAGGGACTCGAGCGTGCCGGCCATCTGCTCGTTCCTGATCCCGGCCGCGACGCGGCCGAGCGCCAGCTGCATGAACCCGCTGAGCGCGATGCCCACGGCGACGAACTCCATGTAGGTGACCTGGGAGCCGCCGTAGGTCGGCAGGACGCTCGGGTTCACCATGAGGCCGACGAAGTAGAACATGAAGGCCTGGAGGACCAGCGAGGCCCACTCGGAGACGAACGACAGTCGGTAGCTCCAGGCGACGAGAAAGTCCCGCCGAAAGAACGCCGGGAGCTTCTGCATCTCGCCGAAGAGGGCCGTCACGCGGCCGGGCCGGGCCGGAGCGAGGACGCTCACTGCCCGGCCTCCCCCGTCGTGAGCCGCATGAACGCCTCCTCCACGAGCGAGCGCTCCTCATGACACGAGAGCACCTGGACGTGCGCGGCCGTCAGGGAGGAGATCGCCTCCCCGAGGACGGCGTCGTCTGCGAGCGTGAGGACGTAATGGCCGGGCTCGCCGTGCGGGGACGGCCGGACGGTGGCCATGCCGGCGAGGACGCGCTCGAGGTCGGTCGGGCCCTCGTCGCCCCCGTTCCGAAGATGAAGGAGGTACCGGCGGCGGGCCGTCTGCGCCATGAGCTCGGGGACGCTTCCCTGGAAGCGGGACTCGCCGCGGTCGAGGAGCAGGACACGGTCCGCGAAGCCGCGGATCTCGTCGAGCCGCTGCGTCGCCCAGACGACCGCCGTCCCCCGCGCCGCGATCTCCTGGACGAGCCCGCGGGCCGCGCGCGCTCCCTGGGGGTCGAGGTCGTGCGTCGCCTCGTCGACGAGCAGCACAGCCGGATGCGTGAGGAGGGCCCGCGCGACCGACAGCCGCTTCTGCATCCCGTGCGAGTACTCCCCCACCCGCTTTCGCGCCGCCTCGCGAAGGCCGACGAGCTCGAGGACCTCGTGGGCCCGCTGCGTCGCCCGCCGCTTGCGGAACCCGTGCAGGCGCCCGAAGAAGACGAGGTTCTCGAGGCCGGTGATCCGCAGGTAGAACGAGCGGTCGCCGGAGGGGACGAGGCCGATCGACTGACGCAGAGCGCGGTCGCCCTTCGTGCCGTCCCGGCCGAGCACGGTCACTGTGCCTGCCGATGGGACGACGAGGCCGGCGAGGATCCGCAGGAGGGTCGTCTTGCCGGCGCCGTTCGGGCCCAGGAGGGCGTGGATCTCGCCCTGGCCGACGCTCAGGGAGACGTCGGCGACGGCGAGGTGCGAGCCGAAGCTCATGCGGACGCCGTCGAGCGCGATCGCGGCCGGCCCGCTGTGCGCGGAGGACGGGACCGCGGCCAGAGGCGAGGCGCCGCCCGTCGGGCGGGCGAGCACCCCGGTCTCCACCTTCTCCGCCGAATGGCTGGTCACGATGCCTCGGTCGGGAGGGGGCGCCGCCGCGAGCGCCCCCCTCCCTGTGCGCCCTGCCGCGGTGGGCGCCCTAGGCGGTTGCCCGCACCGGTGTCGGGGTAGGCAGGAGTCCCCTGAGCTGCGCCCACCTGCTCGCCTCCGTCCGGTTGGACACGCCGAGCTTCCGGTAGATGTTCGAGAGGTGGAACTTCACCGTCTGCTCGGTCACCCACAGCATCCGAGCGAGCTCCGCGTTCGAGTGGCCCTCGGCGACGAGCTGGAGGATCTCCAGCTCCCGCCGCGTCAGGCCCGGCGAGTCGTCGACCTGCGCGGGCGGCGGCGCCGCCGTGGCGTGGGCGCCCGCGAGGTAGATCGAGTGGTCGAAAGCCTGCCGGATGGCCGACGTGAGGTCATCCGGGTGCGCCGTCTTGAGGACGTACGCGACCGCGCCGGCGGCGAAGGCCGCCTCGATGTGCTGGGGGTCGTCGTACATGGAGAGGACGATCACGCGCAGGCCGGGGTTGCGTTCGCGCGCCTGGCGGAGGAGCGTGATCCCGTCCACCTCTCCGTCGTTCATCTTGATCCCCGTGATCAGGAGATCAGGCCTGACCTCGTCGAGGAGGTCGAGGGCCTCGGTCGCCGACGACGCCTTGGAAACGACGTCGACGCCGACGCGCGAGACGACCTGCTCCACCGTCTCCAGCCACAGTGGGTGCTGGTCCACGAGGACAGCCGTCCGTCGGTCTAGAGAGATACTCATCGAAAGGGCCGCCTTTCGAATTCGAGGATTTGCCGCTGAGATGGGTTTACAGGATCCCCCGAAAGAAGTAAAGGCCCTGGACCTAGACTTAAGTGTGGAAAACGACCGAGTTTCACGGAGTTTCCACCACTTCTCGACTGGCTGGTCCTGGGGACAACCGTGTGGGTCCGGGTGTGGGCTCCGACATGCGGGGGGGCCGGGCTATCCGCGGCGGCCTCGGCGCCTCCCCAGAAGCTGGTAATGGAGCCAGCTCGGGCCGCGACGGCGCGCCCCGCGGACTGCCTCGGCGAGCGCCGGGGCGGCCTCCGGCCCGTGCACGCCCTCCCCGTGTCCGACGAGTACGTGGTCCGGGCTCAGGCTCGTGGCCAGGTCGCGGAGCCCTCGGGGCGGGTAGAGGCGGAGGAGCGGGTGCACGCCGAGCCGCTCGCCCGGCGCCGTGAAGTACGCCGCCGTTCCGAGCGCCTCCGCGCAGACGAGGACGTCCCGCGCCGGCCACCAGAGCGCGACCTCGCGCCAGCCGGGCACGTCGAGGATCGGGACGACGGTGAACGGCGACCCCGGCACGCCTGCGAACGGGAGCCTCAGGTAGGGGACTTCGAGGCGGCGCGCGAGCCCGACGCAGTCGCGCCGGTGGCGGTCGACCAGCTGGACGACGCCGGCCGGCTCGCCCAGCCTGCGGACGCGCTCCTCGACCCCCGGCGCGTCGACGGGGTCGACGAGCCACACACGGCCGCCGGCCGCGAGCGCGTGCGACGCGCGCTCGAGGAGCGGCGGCTCGGACGCGATCCACCCGAGGCCGACGCCGCCCACCTCGCTGAAGCGGACGGTCATCCCGCGAGCAGGATCTCGTAGAGCAGGAAGAGGTTGAGGCTGACGATCAGCGCGGCGATCGCGATGGCGACCGCGGTCGTCGGCGTCGTGTTGGCGAGCTCGCCCATGAGGTCGCGGCGACGGGTGAACATGACGAGCGGGACGAGCGCGAACGGGATCCCGAACGAGAGCACGACCTGGCTGAGGACGAGCGCGCGGGTCGGGTCGACGCCGAGCGCGAGGACGACGAGCGCGGGGAGGAGCGTGACGGCGCGGCGGAGGAAGAGCGGGATGCGCCTGTTCACGAAGCCCTGCATCACGACCTGCCCCGCCATCGTGCCCACCGACGAGGAGGAGAACCCCGAGGCGAGAAGGGCGACGCCGAAGAGAGCGGCCGCGTTGCCTCCGAGCTCGCTGTCGAAGGCCGCGTAGGCGCCCTCGATGCTGTCGATCCCGATCCCGAAGAAGACCGCGGCGGCGATCGCCAGCATGGTGATGTTCACGACGCCGGCGATCGACATGGCGATGACGACGTCGAGACGCTCGTAGCGCTGGATGCGCTTCCGCTCGGCCGCGGAGCGGCCCTGGATCCGGTTCTGGGTGAGCGCGGAGTGCAGGTAGACCACGTGCGGCATGACGGTCGCGCCGAGGATCCCGGCGGCGAGAAGCAGGGACTCGGCTCCGTCGAAGCCGGGGACGACGAGATGGCGCGCGACCTGGCCCGCGTCCGGGCGCGCCATCAGCGCCTCGAGCGCGAAGGCGACCACGACGACGCCGACGAGGGCTGCGATCACCGCCTCGAGGCGGCGGAACCCATGGCGCTGGAGCGCGAGGATTGCGAACGCCCCGCCTCCCGCCAGCAGGCCGGCGGGGAGGAGGGGGATGCCGAAGAGGAGGTGCAGCCCGAGGGCGGCGCCGAGCACCTCGGCCAGGTCGGTGGCCATGGCGATCAGCTCGGCCTGGATCCAGAGAGCGAACGAGACCGGGCGTCGGAAGGTGTCCCGACACATCTCCGGCAGGTTCTTGCCCGTGGCGATCCCCAGCTTCGCCGAGAGGGTCTGCACCACCATCGCCATCAGGTTCGCGGCGAGGACGACCCAGAGGAGCAGGTAGCCGAACTCGGCGCCGGCGGCGACGTTCGTGGCGAAGTTGCCGGGGTCGATGTAGGCGACCGCGGCGACGAAGGCAGGGCCGAGGAAGGGCCAGAGCGCCCGTAGGCCGCGTCGCTCGCCGGCGAGGCTCGCGTGCGCGGCGCGCAGGGTCGCCTCCTCGCCCGGGAGGACGTCGCCGACCGTGGGCCCCGGCGGGCGCGGCAGGGAGACTTCGGGGGGATGAGCTTGCCAAGGCATGTGTCTAAAACTATATTTTAGACGTGTCTAACTCTCGCACGGTCACCCGGCGACAGCTGATCGTGGGGGCGGCGCCCGTCGTGGCGGCCGCCCCCTTCGCCGGGCTCGCGTTCGCGGGCCGGACGCAGACCGAGGCGACCCACGTCCACGGCGAGACCCACACCGGCCACGCGGCGATGATCGGCGACCAGGTGCCGGCTCCGGGCGGGCCGACGGACCTCGACGACCTCACGTACCCGCCCCCGGCGCTGCCGCATCAGCCAGACCGTGTGCGCGAGTACACGCTCACCGCGCACGACCTCGACATCGAGGTCGCCAAGGGCGTGATGTTCCCGGCGTGGACGTACAACGGCACCGTCCCCGGGCCGGTCATCCGGGCGACCGAGGACGACCTGCTCCGCGTCCACTTCGCGAACGGCGGCTCGCACCCGCACACCATCCACTTCCACGGCATCCACCCCGCGAACATGGACGGCGTCTTCGAGATCGTGAGCCCGGGCGAGACCTTCACCTACGAGTTCCCGGCTCGCCCCTACGGGATGCACCTCTACCACTGCCACGCGACGCCGCTGAAGAAGCACATCCACAAAGGGCTCTACGGGGCCTTCATCATCGACCCGCCCGAGCCGCGCCCGCCCGCGCAGGAGATCGTGATGGTGATGAACGCCTTCGACACGGACGGCGACGGCGAGAACAACTTCTACGCCGTCAACGGGCCGGCGTTCTACTACGCGCGCTACCCGATCCGCGTCCGGCGCTCGCAGACCGTCCGTATCTACATCGCCAACCTCACCGAGTTCGACCTCATCAACTCCTTCCACCTCCACGGCGACTTCTTCCGCTACCACGCGACCGGGCGCAACGAGCACGTCGAGTACACGGACACGGTCATGCTCTGCCAGGGCGAGCGCGGGATCATCGAGATCGACTTCGCCAACACCGGCCACTTCATGTTCCATGCCCACCAGTCCGAGTTCGCCGAGCTCGGCTGGATGGGCTTCTTCGAGGTGGTGGACTAGGTGCCCCTCCAGGCAGCACCCGCCGCGCAGCACCACCTGAGGGAGCACTAGGTGGAAGCCCGCTCGGTCGCCGAGAACGGACAGGGCCGAGGAGAGCCGGCGCGGCGGCGGCTCTGGGCGCTCGTCCCGATCCTGCTCCTCGTCGCCGTCGTCTCGCTCTTCTCGGCACGCGGAGGGTCGCTCCTGGACCTCGTCGGCCGCAACCCGCCGCCTCCCGACGAGTTCGACGTCCGCCGCGTCGAGTTCTCCCCCGGCGAGATCCGCGTCCGGGTGACGAACCCGCAGCGCGACGACCTCACCATCGCCACGGTCACCGTGGACGACGCGATCGTCCCCTACGAGGTCGACGGCCCCTCGACCCTCGGGCGCCTGCGCTCCGCCACGATCGTGATCCCGTACGACTGGGTGGAGGACGAGCCGATCGCCGTCGGGGTCACAAGCTCGACCGGGATCCAGACCACCGAGGAGATCGCGGCCGCGGTGGAGACGCCCGGCCCGAGCGGCGAGGGCTTCCTCGGCTACGCGATCCTCGGGACGCTGGTCGGCATCGTCCCCATCGCCCTCGGGCTCCTCTGGCTCCCCTCACTGCGCAGGGCCTCGCCGCAGTGGCTCGCCGCCTTCATGGCCCTGACCGCGGGCCTGCTCACCTTTCTCGCCCTGGAGGCGCTCGCCGAGGCGCTCGAGCTCCAGGCGGCGCTCCCCGGCGCGCTGGGAGGCACCGGCCTCGTGCTGCTCGGGGTCGCGACGAGCTACCTGGCGCTCACGTTCCTGTCGCGGCGCCTGGGCAGAGGCGCGGCCGAGAAGGGCGGCGTGCTCGGCGGGCTCGCCCTCGCGACCCTCGTCGCGATCGGCATCGGCGTCCACAACCTGGGCGAAGGGCTCGCCGTCGGGACGTCGTTCGCGCTCGGGGAGCTCACGCTGGGGACGTTCCTCGTCGTCGGCTTCATGCTCCACAACGTCACCGAGGGGCTCGGCATCGCGGCTCCCCTCGCGGAAGGAAGGCGCGCGAGCTTCGCGCGGCTCGCGGCGCTCACGCTCGCTGCCGGCGCGCCGACGATCGTGGGCGCGTGGCTGGGCGGGTACCTGACCAACGACGTGCTCGGCGTCCTCTTCTTCGCCCTGGCCGCCGGTGCCGCGCTCCAGGTCGTGGTCGAGGTGGGCCGGTTCGTCGCGCGGCGCGCTCCGGGCGGGCTGACGTCGGGCCATGCCGTCGGGGGCTTCCTGGCCGGGATCGCGCTCATGTACGCGACCGGCCTCCTGGTCGGCTAGGGCCTGCGGCGCGTCATTTCCGCCCGACGGCGGTAGGAACGCCGTATGACGGGCCCGTATCACTCAGGAGGGTGATAACCGCCCCCTGCGATCGGACGATACTCCGACGTAGGACGGGCGACAGAGTCCGACCTGCGGCAGATGACGTGGAACGAATTCAACCCCCTGGCGACGAGCCCGGTGCAGGTCCGCATCGGGAGGACGTGCCCATGAGCACGCCCCTCCGCGAGCGCCCTGACGCCCCGCTCGGCACCCTCATTTTCCGCGCCGGGCTCCTCCCCGCGGAGACGATCGAGAGCGCGCTCGAGGAGGGCGTCAAGACCGGCAAGCGCCTGGGCGAGATCCTCACCGAGCGCGGCCTCATCAAGGAGGTCGACCTCGCGCGCCTCCTCGCGGGCCAGCGGGGCCTCGACTACGTGACGCTCCGTGAGCAGATCGTCGATCCCGCCGCCGCCGCCCTCTTCACCGAGGAGCAGGCCCGCCTCTTCCGCGCACTGCCGTACACGTTCGAGGAGGGCGTCCCCGTCGTCGCGATCGCCGATCCCACCGACGACGTCCTCAGCCGCAACATCCGCGAGGCCCTCGGCCGCGAGGACGTGCGGTTCGTGGTCTCGACCCGCGGTGAGCTGGCGGACATCGCCGAGGACGTCTACTCGAAGCAGCTTCCCGCCCCGCTCCCCACGCTCGAAGTCGAGCCGGAGGCCCCTGCACCCGAGAGCGCCGTCGAGCCGGCGTGGGCCGACAGCACCGTCCCTCCCGCCGCCCCGGTCGATCAGCCCGAGCACTCGGGCAACGGGCTCGGCGGCCAGACGCTCGAGGCTGAACCCGCGCCCGAGCCGGCCGCCACGCAGGAGCCCGTCCAGCCCGCCCCGCTCCACGTAGAGCCCGCAGCGGAGGCCGCTCCCGTCGATCCGGTGCCGGCAGCGCCCGAGCCCGTCGTCGCGCCGGAGCCCGTCCCCGCACCGGAGCCGGCCCCCGAGCCCGTCGCCGCGGCCGAGACTCCGGTCGTCCCCGACGTCGTCGAAGCCGCCCCCCAGCCGCTCGAGACCCCGGCGGAGACCAGTGAGCCCGCGGCCACCGACGCGGTCGTCCAGCCCTCCGAGGATCCGGTCGTCCAGCCTGCCGAGGAGCCCGTCGTCCAGCCTGCCGAGGCGCCCGCGCCGGAGCCCGTCCCCACAGCCGAAGCCCCCGCGATGCCCGAGCCCGAGCGCCCCGTCGAGCCGGTCGCAGGCGCCGAGCCCGCGACGCTCGAGCCCGTTCCGACGCCGGAGCCCGCCCCGCCCGCTCCGATGCCGTACCCGCCCGCTGCGGCTCACCCCGAGCCCCCGGTCGAGCCGGCCGACGAGCCCGCCGCCGACGGCATGGTCTTCCGTGTGACGGTCCGCCTCTCGAACGGCGAGCGCGTCGAGGCGGGCGAGTTCGCCGACCTCGCCGGCGCGAAGCAGCAGGCCAAGGCGCTCGTCACGACCGTCGCCGAGGCCGATCAGGATGACTGGCCGTACGTGAGCGGCCGCTTCCTCAAGCCGGACACGATCGTCTCCGTCGACATCGTCGAGCAGACGGGCGACGACCAGGCCGCGGAGTAACCCGCCCTCAGCCGGCCGGGAGGACGGCCGAGCGCAGCCCGGCGGCGATCCCGCGGCGGGCCGCGAGCTCCTCGAGGACGATGACCGTGTCGGCCACTGGAATGTCCTCGAGGTAGGCGTCGCGCTCCTCGAAGGACTCGAGGACGCCGGCTGCTGCTGCTCGGTACGCGCCCCCGTCCCCGTTCGCGAGCGCGACGAGGGCCTCGCCGACCGGGCGCGGGAACGCATCCTCCGGCTCGAGACCGAGCTCCCCGGCCAGCTCACCGGCCTCGGCGTCCCGGCCGAGGACGAGCAGGGCGAGCACGGCCGCGTACCGGCCGATCGTGGAGCCGGACTCGGCGGGGCCCTGTGCGAGCGCCCACTCGGCGTCCCCCTCCGCGCCGCGGACGTCGCCGGCGAGGAGCCGTGCCTTCACCGCGCCTATGAGCCTGCCCCAGCTTCCGGCGGGTGCGTCCGGAAAGCTCTCGCGGAAGCGCTCGGCCGAGCGCGAGAACCACCCGGCTGCCTCGCCCCGGCGACCCTGCATCAGGCGGGCCAGGCCCGCGCCCGTTGCCGCCATCGCCGCGCGGACGAGCTGCTTCTGGCGGGCGTCCGGCTCCGGCGGCACCCGGGAGACCGCGTCCGCGTAGCGGCGCTCCTCCCGATCCGCGTGCGCCTCCCAGTCCACCCGACGAGGCTAGCGCCGGCGGCGGCCGAGGCCCGAAGGCGGAGGTTCCCCCGACGGGGGGACGCGCGGCGGCCCGTTCCCAACGACAATTGTCATTGCCGTTGATACTCGGGGAGCCCGTTGCCGCAGGCGGGCTCCCCGGCTTTCGACGGCGCCGCTCTCGACTCGATGTCCTGCGCCCCACCCCTCAGCTTCGGCGGCGGATCCCACCGCCGCCCGAAGCCCTGCCCGGGCGGAGATCGCCCGCTCCGGGCGCGCGCGCAGAGGCGGGGTGCAAACGCCCTCCCGCGTCTGTACGATCGCTCACGCCTACCACCAGGGCGTTCCGCCGACGAACGCGGCGGCGATCCCCAACGCGAGACACCCGAGCGCCACGCGGATCTTCATGGGAACCATCCTTTCTCTCGGTCGAACGGTGCCGCAGGTCCCTGGGGTACGGCGTGACCACACAATGAATCCAGATGCCGAGACAGAAGTCAACGCACGTCGATGACCCAACGGCGGTGGGCCGGCGCCTCCGCGCCGCCCGCGAGCGGGCCGGACTGAGCCAGCGCCAGCTCGCCTTCCCCGGGTGCTCGCCCGCGTACATCTCCCGCATCGAGTCCGGCGACCGGATCCCCTCGCTTCAGCTGCTCCGGGAGCTCGGCCACCGCCTCGGCGTGACCGAGGACTGGCTCGCCACCGGGTCCGAGCACGGCCCCTCGGAGACGGGAGGCCGGCTGCTGGAGGCGGAGGTCGCGCTCCGGCTCGACGATCTCGGCCGCGCCGAGGAGCTCTACGCGGAGATCCTCGAGCAGACCGGCGCCGACGAGACGCGGGGGCGGGCCTACGAGGGCCTTGGCCAGGTGGACCACCGCCGCGGCCGGCCGCAGGCGGCCATCGAGCGGTTCGAGCAGGCCCTCGCGCTGTACGGCACCCCGGAGGCAAGCCACCCGGACCTGGCCGACTCCCTCGGACGGTCATACGCGATGGTGGGCGAGCTCGAGTCGGCGATCGGCATCTTCGAGCGCTGCCTCGAGAGCGCGACCGCCGACGGCGACCTCCTCGGCGAGATGAGGTTCCTCGTGCTGCTCGGGCACGCCCTGATCGACGCGGGCAACTTCGGGCGGGCCGAGGAGCTGCTCGGTCGCGCGCTCGCCATCGGCAAGGACTCCGACAGCCCCAGCGTCCGGGCCCAGCTCTACTGGACCCAGTCCCGCCTGCACGCGGAGCGCAACGAGCCGGAGCCGGCCGCCCGCTACGCGCGGCGGGCGCTCGAGCTCCTGCGCATGACCGAGGACACGTACCGCACGGCCCGCGCCCACCAGCTGCTGGCCCACATCGAGCTGGACCGCGACCGGGCCGACGAGGCGCTCCGGGTCCTCGAGGAGGGCTGGCCCCTGCTCGACCGGAGCGCGAACCCGGTCGAGCGCGCCCAGTACAAGCTCGAGGAGGCACGGGCGCTGGCGAAGCTCGGCCGCAGGGAGGAGGCGGCGACGCTCGCCATGGGAGTGTCGGGCGTCATCGCGGAAGCCCACCCCGAGGATGCGGCGCGCAGCTACGCGATCCTCGCGGAGGTGTACGAGGACCTGGGCGACCGCGCGCGGGCCCTCGAGCTCTTCGAGCTCGCCGCCGAGCTGCTCCAGCAGGAGACGCCGAACCGCTACCTCGTGGCGGTCTACGCGCGAATGGCCGAGCTCCACGAGGCGGACGGGCGCGCAGACGAGGCGTACGAGTACATGAAGAAGGCGGTCGGCATGCGGCAGGCCGTCGCGTCGCGGCTCGGCTCCTGATCGGGCCTGGAGGCCTCGCCGCCCGGCGGGATCGGCTATTATTCGAGGAGCTGGCGCGACACTCGCTCGCGCACACACTCTTGGGTTCGTCGCAGCAGATCTCTGCTGCCTCCATGCAAGAAGCGATAGACCATCCGACCGTACCGTCGGAGGAAACGGACGCCTTGGCGGCGGCCGCCCTCCGAGCGGGAGCGTGGGCAGGGGAGGTCTTCCTCCACGCCGGACGAGGACCCGGCCGAGGCCCTCGCCGAAGGCCGCGCGAGACGACGCGCGCTCGACGCCGCACTCGCCGAGATGGATGCAGGCCGGAAGTCTCCTTCCCACGAGTGGAAAGTCGAGTACGCGCTCATGCTCGGGCTCGAGCGCGTCCTCACCGACCATCCCCCGCGCCTCGCCTCCGGCACGGAGCTCCGGCGTCATCAGATCGACGCGCTCGCCGGGATGCTCGCGGAGCTGATCGCGCGCCACGAGGAAGAGGCCGAGAACGGGAAACGGGAACGGCTCGCCGGCCGAGGTTCGGGTCGAGGAGGACGACGAGGACGTCGACGAGGAGATCGCCGCGGAGGACGAGAGTGACACGCCCGTCGTCGGGGACGACCCTGGCGCAGTCCGCCGCTACCGCTTCCGCCACCCGACCGCCTCCGGCAAGACGATCGCGGCCGCCGGCTTCGTCGAGGCGGCCCGCACGATGGGCGTCCTGATCCTCACGCACCGCCGGCTCCTCGTGAACCAGTTCACGCGCGACCTCACCACCGAGGGCTACGGCGACCGGCTGCGCGAGGCGGTCCTGGCGGGGCAAGAGCCTCTGCGTGGGAACCCGATCACGATCCAGACCTACGCGTGGTTCGCGCGGCATGTCGACTCGGTCTCGCGGACCGCGTACCAGCTCGTCATCTGCGACGAGGCGCACACGGCCCTCGGCGAGAAGACGAGCGCGGCGATCCGTAGCCTGACCGAGCCGATCTACATCGGCATGACCGCGACCGAGCAGCTGATCGCGAAGCAGGTCTCGGACGTCTTCCCGGCCTCCGTGGACGACCTCCCGCTCGGCGACGCCGCCCGCCGCGGCCTGATCGCCCCGCTCAGGAGCCTCCGCGTGCGGCCGGCGGCCGCCATCTCCTCCGTGCCGATCGTCGGCGGCGACTACGACCAGGAGATCCTGGCGAAGGTCCTCGACCAGGAGATCTTCAACCAGGCCGCCGCCAGCCTCTACCGGGACCGCTTCGACGCCACGCCCGGGATCGTCTACGCGGCGGGCGTCGACCACGCGTACAACCTCGCCCGCGAGCTTCGCGCCGCCGGGCTCAAGGCGGAGGCCGTGAGCGGCCGCACGCCGCCCGTGAGGCTTGCCGAGACGCTCGCCGCCTACGAGCGCGGCGACATCAACGTCCTCGTCAACGCGCAGCTCCTCGCCGAGGGCTGGAACTCGCCGCGGGCGACGGTCTGCATGCACCTCGCCCCCACGGCCAGCCGCCGCGTCTACCAGCAACGGATCGGGCGGATCATGCGCCTCGCACCGCGGAAGGAGGCGGGGATCGTCGTCGACTTCGTGGACGACGCGGCCACGCACAACGAGCGGACGATCACCATCCACAGCCTCCTCGACGCGGACTTCTACCGGCCGGGCGCGCGCGTGACGCCGGCGCCCCGCCGCCGTATCCAGCGGCGCGCGAGGCGGAAGCTCTCGCCCGCGCCCTGGCTCGTGCCGGTCACGCCGGACGCGCGCCGGCGCGTCACCGTCATCACGCGCGAGTGGGAGCGCGTCCACCCGGGCCGCCTCGCGGACGACGAGCAGCTCCTCTGGGCCCGCATCGCCGGCCGCCAGGTCCGCTTCGAGGAGCGGCAGCAGTTCGCGGAGAAGCTCGCGCACGCGAGCCGCGAGTGCCGTGGAGCGTTCCTCATGAGCTGCGCGGCGGAGAACCCGAACCGGCGCCTTCGCCTCTCCGCGCTCGGCGACCGGGTCGCGGTCTCGGTCGACCGCGCCGACTTCGACGACCTCGTCACCATGGTGACCTCGGCGCCGACCTGGGAGAAGGACCGGGTCCAGGGCGTCCGCATCCTCCTGCGGGCCATCGGCGAGGGGAAGGTGGAAGCCCCGCCGGACATCATCGCCCGTTGGACCTGGCGGCTCGCGCGGGCGACGCGCAAGATCCAGGACCGGCGCGCGAGCGCCGACCTGCCCGAGGCGAAGCGCCTCCTCGGCGCCCTCACGAACTCGCGCGGCCACCGGCACGAGGAGAACGCGGCCCGGCTCGTGAACGTCGCGCTCGAGCAGCCCGTCCACGTCGCTGCGGCCCTCCTCGCCTCGGCCGAGGCGTACACGCCCACGGCGCAGAAGCTCCTCGACGGCGTCCGCGAGCGGATCGGCTCGCTCGAGGACGTCGCGAACGCCCTCGCCGACAACCTCCCGGCCCCGAAGGCCCCCTCGAGCAAGTCGCGCCGGCGGCGGCGAAAGAAGAAGCGGAAGACCGAGGAGGCGCAGGCCGCGAGCCAGGCGTCCCGGAACGGACGCCCTCAGGAAGGCCGCGTGCCGGCCGAGCCGCCCCGGGCCGAGGCGCCGCCCGAGGGCGTCAAGCCCGCGTCGTAGCGCCGAGCCCTAGGGCGTCGGGCCCTCGTCGCCCTGCTCGGGGCGGGTTCGCTCCTCGTGCTCGCGCAGGAAGCGCGTGAGCTCCGCGGCCAGCGTCTCGCCCGAGGGGACCTCGAGCTCGTCGCCGAGCGCGTCGCGCCGCGCCTCGAGGTCGCGTACGTAGGCCTCGGTCTCCTCGTCCTGGGCGACCGCGGCGCTCACCTGGAGCTCGTAAGCCTCGGCGGCCCGCTCGAGATCGGACAGGTCGAGTGAGGTGCCGAGGAGCCCGGCGAGCCGCTCGCAGAGGGCGAGAGCTGCCTTCGGGCTCGAGGCGAGAGAGACGTAGTGGGGGACGGCGGCCCAGAGGCTCGCCGACGGGAGCGCCGCGCTCTTGCAGGCGTCGTGGAGGATGCCGACGATCCCAGTGGGCCCCTCGTAGCGGGAGGACGTCAGCCCGAGCTCGGCGACGAGCTTCGGGTCGCTGGCCGACCCGGTGACCGGGGCGGGGCGGGTGTGCGGGACGTCCGCGAGCAGGGCCCCGAGGGTGACGACCAGCTCGACCCCGAGGTCGCTCGCGAGGTCGGCGATCTCCTCCGAGAAGGTCCGCCAGCGTGTGTTGGGCTCGACGCCCAGGAGCACGACGGCATCGCGGTCGATGCCCGGGACGGATGCGTCGTAGAAGACGTTCTCCGGCCACTCGACCCGCCGCGTCAACCCCTCCTCGAGGCGGACGTGCGGACGGACGGCCTGGAAGTCGTAGAACTCCTCGGGGTCGACGTCGGCGAAGCGCTCCCCGCCCCAGCTCTGCGCCAGGAACCCCGCCGCGAGCGACGCCCCCTGCGCCCCGTCGTTCCAGCCCCGGAACGCGGCGACGAGGACGGGCCGTCGCAGCGACGGCCGGCGCTCGATACGGAGATGCCCTGGGATCGGTCCAGTCTACGCGGGAAGCCGCGCGCGCCGTCCGAGGACGATCCGAGCGGCGAGGGCGACGACGCACACCCAGACCGCGGTCGCGATCGTGACGTGGAGGAGCACGAGCCCCCACGGAAGGCCCTCCCGCCACTGGATCTCCCCCACGGCCATCTGCGCGAGGAGGAGCCCGAGGATGGAGCCGGCGAGGAGCAGCTCCACGCGGGCGCGGCCCCGCTCGACGAGGAGCAGGGCGACGAGCGCCAGGAAGGCGACGCCGAAGACCGCCGTCGCCCCGATGTGGATGTGCACGGCGTCGAGGAGGTTGCCGAAGCGCGGGATCTCCTCGCCCCCGAGTGCGGCCCGGCGGCGGTCACGAGCGTGCCCGAGACGACGAGGGCAAGCGCGGCCGGGACGAGCGCGAGGGCAAGCCACGAAGACGCGAGCGGAGCCTCGGCCGTCCTCCCGCGGACGAGGCCGTGAGCCCCGAGCGCGACGACGACGACGAGGGCGAGGGCGGCGAGGGAGAGGAGGAAGTGGCCCATGACGATCAGCGGGTGGAGCTCGAAGACCACCGTGATGCCGCCGAGGATGCCCTGCGCGAGGACGGTGAAGGGAAGCGCGACCGCGCTCCAGAGCAGCCAGCGGGGCATGCCGGGCACGCGGAAGGCCGCCGCCGCGGCGACCAGCGTCGTCAGCCCGACGGCGAAGCCGACGACGCGGTTCCCGAACTCGACGTACGCGTGGTAGTCCTTGGGCGGGAGGAAGGTGTCGCCGCAGCGCGGCCAGTTCTCGCAGCCGAGCCCGGAGCCGGTCAGGCGGACGGTCGCGCCGGAGACGACGATGAGGAAGAGGGCCGCCAGGGCGGCGTAGGCGAGCCACGCGAAGGTCGTCGGGGAGACCGTGAGCGAGCGGAGGCGCGCCGAGCGGGCGCCGGCCTCCATCAGGAGAGCGCCACCCCGCTCCCCGCCTCGACCCTGCCGATGCGGGCGAGGAAGAGCCCCAGGTCGCGGAAGCGCGCCTCGACGACCGTGCCCTTGTCCGCCGGGAGGGAGACGAGCAGCCCGCCCGCGGTCTGAGGGTCGTATCCGAGCGCCGCCACCTCTTCCGGCGTCCCGTCGAGCTCGACGACGTGCGCGGCGAAGTCGCGGTTGCGGCCGTCGCCGCCCGTCCGCACGCCCTGCGCGGCCGCCTCGAGCGCGCCGGGGAGAGCAGGCAGGCGTGCCGCGTCGAGGGCGAGGCGCACGCCGCTCCGGCTCGGCCACCTCGCGGGCGTGGCCGAGGAGGCCGAAGCCGGTGACGTCGGTGACGGCTCCGGGCTCGAACCCGCGGAGAGCGTCGGCGGCGCGGTCGTTCAGCTCGGTCATCCGCTCGGCGGCCGCCGCTGCCTCGCGCTCCCCGAGAACACCCTTCGCGACTCCGGCGAGCACGAGCCCCGTTCCGAGCGGCTTCGTGAGGAAGAGCGCGTCGCCGGGACGCGCACCGCTCTTCCGCCACAGCGCTTCGGGGTGCACGGTGCCGACGACGGCGAGGCCGTACTTCGGCTCGGCGTCGCGGATCGTGTGGCCGCCGGCGAGGATCGCGCCGGCCTCCTCGACCTTCGCGGCGGCGGCGTCGAAGATGGCCCGGACCGTCTCGACCGCGAGCTCCTCCGGGAACGCCGCGATCGAGAGCGCCAGCAGCGGCTTGCCGCCCATGGCGAAGACGTCGTTGAGCGCGTTCACAGCGGCGACGGCGCCGTAGAGACCCGGGTCGTCGACCATGGGCGGGAAGAAGTCCGTCGTGAAGATGAGGGCCCGCTGGTCGTCGAGTCGGTAGACGGCGGCGTCGTCCGCGGGCGCGAGCCCGACGAGGAGGTCCTCCGACGACGCGGGCGCGAAGCCGGCGAGGAGCTCCTCCAGGCGGGCCGCGGAGTACTTCGCGGCGCACCCGCCGCCGGCTTCGAGACCCGCCAGCCCGGTTGTAGTCTCCACGCGATGGAGGTTAGCGCCAGGCACTACGGCTGTCAGAGCATGACCGGGCGGCTCCGCCGCGTCCTCGTACGGGCGCCCAGGGTCGATGACGCGGCACTCTGGCGCGCCTACGGCTGGCGCGGGGAGCCGGACCCGGTCGCGATGGGCGAGGAGCACGAGGCCTTCCGCGCCCGGCTCGCGGAGGCCGGCGCCGAGGTCGTCCTCGCGGAGACGCCGCACGGCCCCGACCCCGACGCGATCTACGCCTACGACCCCGCCATCGTCGCGGACGCCGGAGCGATCCTGCTCCGGCCCGGGAAGGAGGGCCGCCGGGGCGAGCCCGACGCGATGGCGGCCGACTTCGTCGAGGCGGGAGTCCCGATCGCCGGCCGTCTCGAGGCGCCGGCGCTCGCCGAGGGCGGCGACACGGTCTGGCTCGACGAGCGGACGCTCCTGATCGGCCGCGGCTACCGCACGAACGAGGCGGGGATCGAGGCGCTCGAGGAGCTCCTGCCGGGCGTGGAGGTCGTCCGGTTCGATCTCCCCCACTACCACGGCCCCGGCGAGGTCATGCACCTCATGTCGTTCCTCTCGCCGCTCGCGGCCGACCTCGCGGTCGTCTACCTTCCGCTCGTGCCGGTGCGGCTCGTCGAGCTCCTCCGGGAGCGGGAGATCGAGCTCGTCGAGGTCCCCGACGAGGAGTTCGAGTCGATGGGGCCGAACGTGCTCGCGCTCGCGCCCCGCGTGGCGCTCGCCCTCGAGGGGAACGACGAGACGCGCCGCCGACTCGAGCGCGCGGGCGTGGACGTCCGCGTGTACAAGGGCGACCAGATCTCGCGCCTCGGCGACGGCGGCCCGACCTGCCTCACGCGCCCGATCCTCCGCGACTGAGCGTCGCTAGCGCAGGAGGAAGCCCTCGCCGAGCGTGTCGCGGGGCTCGAGCACGAACTCGTGCGTCCCGGTGCGCGCGGCGCTGCCCTCCACCTCGGTGACGACGGCAGGGCGGCCTGCCACGGTCGCGTCCCCGACCACCCGCGCCACGAAGGTCGTCCCGATGACGCTCTCGTGGACGAGCTCGGCACCCCGCTCGAGCTCCCCAGCCCACTCGAGGAGCGCCAGCCGGGCCGACGTCCCGCTCCCGCACGGCGAACGGTCGACCTCGCCGTCCGCGAACACGGTCACGTTGCGCTGCCGCAACGGCGGCCCGAAGTCGAGACGCTCCCAGAAGATGACGCCGTAGACGTCCCGGAGCTCGGGCTCCTCGGGATGGACGAACTGCCGCTTCCCCTCGAGCTCCGCCTTCACCGCGCGGCCCAGGGCGATCAGCTCGGTGACGTTGCGCGGCTCGACGGGGAGCGGCGAGGCCACGGAGGCGTAGAACGCGCCGCCGAAGGCGACGTCGGCGCGCAACCCCTCTGCGAGGAGTCCCTCCGCCTCGACGTAGGCCGGGACGTTCCGGAAGCGCACGGAGGTGACGGCGCCGTCCTCGAGGCGCGAGACGGTCTCGAGGCGGCCCGAGGGGACGTCCACGACGACGCGGGCCTCCGGCTCGGTCGCCGGCACGAGACCGGTCTCGAGGGCCCAGGTGACGAGCGCGATCGTCCCGTGCCCGCACGCCGTCGAGTAGCCCGCGTTGTGAAAGAAGACGACGCCGAGATCCGCGCCGTCGTCCTCGGGCTCGGTCACGAAGCACCCGTACATGTCCGCGTGGCCCCGCGGCTCGTGGACGAGGAGCCTGCGGACGTGGTCGAGCCGCTCGGCGGCGAACCGCCGCTTGTCGAGGATGGAGGTCCCCTCGAGCGGTGCCACACCGCCGGTGACGATGCGGAAGGGCTCTCCGGCCGTGTGGTAGTCGACGGTCGTGACGGCGTTCACACGACCGCGCTACGAGCCCTTCTCGATCGGCACGTCGACGAGGTTGCCCCACTCCGTCCAGGAGCCGTCGTAGTTGCGCACGTCCCCGTAGCCGAGGAGCTCGGAGAGGACGAACCAGGTGTGGGCGCTTCTCTCGCCGATGCGGCAGTAGGCGGTGACGGGGCGCTCGGGGGTGATGCCCTTGCCGCCGTAGAGCTCGCGCAGCTCCGCGGCCGACTTGAAGGTGCCGTCGTCGCGAACGGCGCTCGCCCAGGGGATGGAGACGGCCGAGGGGATGTGCCCCGCCCGCTGGGCGCCCTCCTGCTCGTAGCCGGGGGGCGCGACGAGGTCGCCCGCGTACTCCCCGGGGGAGCGCACGTCGACGAGGGCATGCGAGGCGCCTTCCAGCCACTCGCGCACCTGGTCGCGGTAGGCGCGGATCGACTCGTCGCGCTCGCGCGCCACATAGGAGGCGGGAGCGGGCGCGGGGAGCTCCTGCGTCAGCTCGCGCCCCTCGTCGATCCACTTCTGGCGCCCGCCGTCGAGGATGCGCACGTCACGGTGGCCGTACACCTTCAGGTACCAGTAGGCATAGGCGGCAAACCAGTTGTTCTTGTCCCCGTAGAGGACGACGGTCGTGTCGTTTGCGATCCCGCGCTCGCCCAGGACGGACTCGAAGGCCTCCTTCTCGACGATGTCGCGCTCGAGGGGATCCTGGAGGTCGTCGCGCCAGTGCAGCTTCACCGCCGCGGGGATGTGCCCCTCGTCGTAGAGGTCGGGGTTCTCGTCCACCTCGGCGACGACGAGGTCGTCCTCGCCCAGGTGGTCGGCGAGCCAGCCCGTCGTCACGAGCACGGCGTTCGCGTATCCGTTCTCGGCCATTCGGAACCTCCACGATCGCTTCAGAAAGTGAAGCGCAAGTATAGAGGGTCCGCGGCCCCGCCCGTCCCGCGACCGGCGGCTGCCGGGCTAGAGGAGCTGCTGGGCGAGCAGGCCGGCGGCTGCGAGCCACATCCCGGCCAGAACGGCCAGGAGGGGAGCCAGGGGGCGAAGGGAAGGGCGCTCGTTCACTGGTCGACGAAGTTCTCGGGACGCGCGCCGGAGTTCGACGGCGACCCGAGCACTCCTTCCTCGACCCCTGGCGGTTCCTGGGCGATCGGCGGCCTAGAAGCGGCCGTCGAAGTGACCGCCGACGAACGGCGCCACGAGCAGCGCCAGGGTGGTCAGCGCGAGAAGAGCACGAATCCTCACCGTTGCGTCACCTCCTCCCTTAGAAGTGGAAGTCCTGCAGCGCTTCGGCCGCGCGCCGGTAGAGCCTGGACGCGCGATGGTGGTCGCCGCGGCGTCCGGCAAGATCGCCCTGGGCGATCCAGGCCGCAGCCCGATGGCTTGCAGACGACAGCTGGTCGAAGCTCGCCTCGGCGGCGTCGAAGAGCTCCTCCGCCTCGGCGAGCTTGTCCTGCTCGAGCAGCGCCCGCCCGAGGACGAGCTGCGCGTTGCCGATCTCGTCGAGGTGGTCGACGCGGCCGTGGAGCATCTCGAGCGCCTTCTGCGCCTGCTCCTCGGCCAGCTGCACCTTCCCGGTGCGCAGGTGGACCTGCGCGAGCGACGAGATGACGCGGGCGGCGTCGGTGTCCTCGCCGGCGTCGATCAGCACCTTGAAGGCTTCCTTCAGGTACGTGACCGCCTCGTCGGGCTTGCCGAGCTGGAAGTTCAGCGCTCCGATCTCGTTCAGGAGCTTCCCGACGTTGGACTGGTCGTGGAGCTCCTCGTAGATGGTCCTGGCCTTCTCGGCGTAGGAGCGCGCGAGCACCCAGTGCCCGGTCCGCTCGGCGACGAGCGAGGCCTGGAAGTACACGTGACCCATGGTGTGCCGGTCGTTCAGGCCTTCCGCGAGCTCGAGTGCGCGGTCGACGTCCTCACGCGCCGCCTCCCAGTCGCGCTGCCGCCGGTAGCAGCGGGAGCGCCACTCGTACACGTGCGAGCGGAGGCGGTCGGCGGGAAGACCGGAGCGCTCGACGAGCTCGAGGGCCTGCGAGTAGAGCGCTACGGCGGTCGAGATCGAGTTCAGCTTGTAGCGGCAGCACCCGAGCCGGTAGAGGATCTCGGCGCGGTCGACGTCGGTGAACGCCTGCGACTCGGCGATTCCGCGGGCGCGCTCCAGGATCTCGATGGACTTGCGGACCTCGCCCAGGTACATCCGTGCCCAGGCCTCGGCGAGGCAGGCGCGGACGTCGAGCTCCGGGACGGCGATCGTCCGGAGCGCGGAGGCGAGCTTGTCGAGCTCCTCGACGGCGAGGCCGTAGTCGCTCGACTCGATCGCGGCCTCCGCCCGGGCGACCACACCCTCGACCCGCTCGCGCTCGCTCGAGGAGACGCCGGTCTCCAGGAAGGACGCGTCGACGCCGAGCCGCTCGGCCAACCACTCGATCGTGTCGGCGGTGGGCCGCGTCTTGCCCCGCTCGATCTGGCTCAGGTACTCCTTCGAGAACCGGTCGCCGGCGAGATCGGTCTGCGTCAGGTTCCGGGCGATCCGGAGCTGGCGGACGCGCTCTCCGAGGGAGGGGCGGGGGGCTGCGGCTGGGCGGACGAGTGCGGCGTACTCGGACATAAGGCTTCCCTACAGTGAACTATAGGGATAGAAGTTCACTTCACAAGGCTACTTGACTTCCATTCTTCCTGGGCTATAGTCAGACCGTTCCGCATCTCTGCCAGACGCCAGGCAAGAGGGGTGCGGGAGGCGCGCCAAATCCCGGCGACATCAACCCGGAGACCTCGGCTGGGCCGCAGAGCCGACGTCTCCGGGTTGTCGCCTGTCAGGGGACGGAACATGCTCGAAGCGTCGGCCGTCCGCGACGTTTCCGCCATCCCCCGAAGCGGTGTCGTTGACCGCTCGTGAAGCGGTCATACGCGGCGCCTACTTCGCTCCTACCGCGACGACGCGGCGGAGGGCGCGACCTCGGCGACCGCTCCGGCCTCGGCGTGGCGGTGCGTCCGCACCGTCGTGACGGCGACGATCGCTGCCACGAAGGCGATGCCGGCCGCGACGATGAGGGCGGCCTGGAAGCCCGAGATGAACTGCGGAACGCTCTGGGGGCTTCCCGGGGGCGCGCTGACATGCGACGCGACGATGGCTCCCATGATCGCGATCCCGAGGGAGCCGCCGACCTGACGCATGCTGTTGAGCACCGCGGACCCGACGCCGGCCTTGTCGACCGGGACGGCGCCCATCGCGGCGGAGGTCGTCGGCGTCATGGCGAGCGCCATCCCGAGGCCGCCGATGAGCAGCCCGGGCAGGAGGTTCCAGAAGTCCGAGCTCGCGTCGAGCCGGGAGAAGACGAGGAGCGAGATGCCGACGCACACCATCCCGGCTCCCATGAGCCAGCGTGACCCGATGCGGTCGGAGAACTTCCCGGCCGCGGGCGCGATGAGGATGATGAGGATCGTCATCGGCAGGAAGGTCGCGCCGGCCTGGGTCGCCGAGTAGCCGAGGATGTTCTGGACGAAGAGCGAGACGAAGAAGAAGACGCCGAACATGGCCAGGGCCACGAGCATCATCGTCGCGTTCGCCCCTGCGAACGTCGAGTTCTTGAAGAGGCGGATGTCGAGCATCGGCACCCGCTGGTGCAGCTCGAGGAGGACGAAGGCGACGAGGGACACGGCCGCCAGCGCGAAGAGCGCGAGGATGCGCGTCGAGGTCCAGCCGTACGTGTTCGCCTCGATGAGCGCGTAGGTCAGCGCGAAGAGCCCGACCGCGGAGGTCGCGAGCCCGGGGATGTCGAGCCGTTGCTCCTCCGAGGTGTCCTTCGACTCCTGGATCACGAGCCTCGCCACGACGATGGCGACGATCCCGACGGGGACGTTGATGAAGAAGATCCAGCCCCAGGCGAGGTTCTGGGTGATGACGCCCCCGAGGAGCGGGCCGATGGCGAGCGCGAGGGCGGCGACGCCAGCCCAGATCCCGATCGCCATGCCGCGCTGACGCGGCGGGAAGGTGGCCGTGATGATCGAGAGGGTCGCCGGGTTCATGAGCGCGGCGCCCACTCCCTGGAGGATCCTCGCGCCGATCAGCCAGTCCGCGCTCGGGGCCATGCCGCAGGCGAACGAGGCGACGGTGAACACGGCCAGGCCGATGATGAAGAGCAGCCGCCGGCCGAACATGTCCGCGAGCTTGCCGCCGGTGAGCATGACCACGGCGAACGTCAGCGCGTAGCCGTTGACGACCCATTCGAGCTCGGAGATCCCGATCCCCAGGTCGCGCTGGATGGACGGGAGCGCGACGTTCACGATCGTGTTGTCGAGCATGATCATGAAGAGGCCGAAGGCGACGGCGCCGAGCGTCCACCACTTGCGGTTCTCCTCGGCCAGGATGCGAGCTCTCACGACGGTTCCTCCTGGAGGGTCGATGTCGGCGGCCCCGGGGCGTCCCGGAGCCCGTACACGAGGGTCTGGACGAGCTCCCGCGCGAAGCGCTCGGGCGGGATCGGCTTCTTGCCGGCCAAGGCGTGCGTGACGACCTGGTCGCGACACGCGCCGATGAGGATGGTGGCCACCACCTGCGGGCTCACCCGGCTCGTGATTCGGCCGAGCTCCTGCTCCGCGCGCACGTAGGCCTCGGCGGCGCGGAAGAGCGCGACCGGCCCGGCCTCACGCTCGCGCAGGCGCTCCTTGAAGCGGGCGAAGAGGGCCCGGTCGCTCATGAGCGCGAAGAAGATGGGCTGGTTGTCGCGCATGAGCTTGAGCAGCTCCCCGGCCCACGGCACGAGGTTCTCCTCCACCGTGCTCTCGCCGGCCTTGGTCGGGAGCTCGAGGAGCTCCGGGAACGAGGGCTCGCGCTCGACGATCACGGCGATGACGAGGTCGATCTTGTCCTCGAAGTGGACGTAGATCGACCCCTCGGCGCACCCGGCCGCACGCGCGATCTGACGGGTGGTGGCGCCGCTGAGCCCCTCGGCGCGGATGAGCGCGTCGGCCGCCTCGATGATGCGGCGGCGAAGGGTGGGCTTGGTCTCGATCGAGTCGATCATGAGTGAGCGCCCGTTCATTATGGGTGAGCGTTCACTCACTGTCAAGCGAGAGGCGCCGCCACGCCGCCCTCGTAGACTTCGAAGGGCATGCCCGACGTCGTCTGGACGCCCGACGAGCACGTGCTCGCGCGCGCGAACGTCGTCCGCCTCATGCGCCGGCACGGGATCGAGGGCTACCGGGAGCTCCTCCGCCGCTCGCAGGAGGAGCCCGAGTGGTTCTGGCCCGCAGCGATCGAGGACCTCGGCCTCGACTTCGCCCGGCCGTGGGAGCGGGTCCTCGACGACTCGCGCGGCCCCGAGTGGACGACCTGGTTCACCGGCGCGACGGTCTCGATCGCGGACAACTGCGTCCACCGCCACGCCCGCGGCGAGCGCGCCGATGCCGTCGCGGCCGTCGGGCTGGGCGAGGACGGCAGCCGCTCCTCGTACACGTTCGCCGAGCTCTCGACGCAGGTCACGAAGCTCGCGGAGGAGCTCGTCGGCCTCGGCGTCGAGCCGGGCGACCGGGTGGCGATCTACATGCCGATGTGCCCCGACGTCGCGGTCGCGTCCCACGCCTGCGCCCACGTGGGGGCAGTCCAGGTGCCGATCTTCTCGGGCTTCGCCGCTCCGGCCGTCGCGCGTCGCCTCCGGGACGCCGAGGCGAAGGTCGTCCTCACGGCCGAGGAGTCGCTGCGGCGCGGTGTACGCCTGCCGCTGCGCGAGATCGTCGAGTCGGCCCGGCGGGAGGCCCCGTCCGTGGAGCACGTCCTCACCTGGTCGCGGGACGAGGGTTGGGGCGCGGACGTCGAGGCGAACCCCGGCGAGCTACCAGCGCTCGCGGTCGACTCCGAGCATCCCTATCTCCTCACCTACACCTCGGGGACGACCGGGGCGCCGAAAGGCGTCCTCCACGTCCAGGGCGGGTTCCTCGTCTCGATCACCCGGGAGGTCGCCTACCAGGCGGACGCGCATCCCGGCGACGTTCTCCACTTCGCCACCGACATGGGCTGGATCATGGGGCCGTGGACGGTGGTGGGCGGCGGCGCGCTCGGCTGCACGCTCGTCTTCGCGGAGGGCGCTCCCGACTGGCCGCCGTCGCGGCTCTGGGAGCTCGTCGAGGGCGAGGGCGTCTCGATCCTGGGGATCTCGCCGACGCTCGTCCGGGCGCTCGTCCCGCACGGGGAGCCGACGGCCGACCTGTCGTCGCTCCGCACGATCGTGACCACCGGGGAGCCGTGGAACCCCGACCCGTACATGTGGCTCTTCGAGAACGTCGGCGGGCGCCGCTGCCCGATCATCAACTGCTCCGGGGGGACGGAGGTGGCGGCCTGCTTCCTGTCCTGCACCCACGCGCTTCCGATCAAGGCGTGCTCGCTGGGCGGCCCCGCGCTCGGGATGGCGATGGACGTCGTCGACGCCGAGGGCCGGTCGCTCGTCGCCGCCGGCGAGGTCGGCGAGCTCGTCTGCAGGAGGCCCTTCCCCGGGATGACGCGCGGCTTCTGGCGCGATCCGGAGCGCTACCTCGACGCGTACTGGCGGCGGTTGCCGGGAGTCTGGGTGCACGGCGACTGGGCGTCCGTCGACGAGGACGGCTACTGGTACCTCCACGGCCGCTCCGACGACACGCTCAACATCGCCGGCAAGCGCATCGGGCCCGCGGAGATCGAGTCGGCAGCGGTCGGGCACCCCGCCGTGACGGAGGCGGCGGCGATCGGCGTCCCGCACGAGGTCAAGGGCGAGGTCGCGTGGGTCTTCTGCGTCGTCGCGCCGGGCCACGACGCGAGCCCCGAGTTGGCCGGGGAGGTGGCGGAGCGTGCGGCGGCCCAGCTCGGGAAGGCGTTCCGGCCGGAGCGTGTCCTCTTCGTTCCCGCGCTCCCGAAGACACGGAGCGCCAAGATCGTGCGCCGCGCCGTCCGGGCGAGGGCGCTGGGCGCCGACCCCGGCGACCTCTCGTCGGTCGAGAACCCCGAGGCCCTGGAGGACATTGCTCGCGCCGTCTGAGTACGAGGGCACGCCGACGCGCGGCTACCTTGACTCGGCCACGTACGGCCTCCCGCCGCGCTCGACGCTTCGGGCGATGGAGGAGGCGCTCGCCGGCTGGCGGACCGGCAGGCGGTGGCGCGACTGGGAGGAGGACGGCGAGGCCTGCCGCGCGCTCTTCGCGGGCCTCATCGGCGCCCGGCCCGAGGACGTCGCGCTCGTCGCGGCCGCGTCCGTCGGCGCCGGCCTGGCGGCCGCGAGCCTGCCGGCCGCGCAGGGGTCGAACGTCGTGCTCTACGAGCGCGACTTCACCTCGGCAATGCTCCCGTGGCGGAGCCTGGCCGGTCGCGGGGTCGAGCTGCGCCTCGTCCCGCTCGAGCGGATCGCGCAGGCGGTGGACGAGCGGACCGCGGCCGTGTCGGTCAGCCTCGTCCAGTCGGCCGAGGGCCGCGTCGTCGACCTCGATGCGCTCCGGGCCACCGGAGCGCGGATCTTCCTGGACGCCACCCAGGCCGTGGGCACCTATCCGATCGACCTCGCGGGGGTCGACTACCTCGTCGCGCACGGCTACAAGTGGCTGCTCTGCCCGCGCGGGCTCGCGTTCCTCTACGTCAGCCCCGAGCGCCGGGCCGAGATCGCGCCCTGGACGGCGGGATGGAAGTCGCGCCCGGACCCGTACGAGGACTACTACGGCCTCCCGGAGCTGACCGACGAGGCACGGAGGCTCGACGTCTCGGTTCCCTGGTTCTCGGCGGCGGGCGGGCGCCCGAGCCTCGAGCTCTTCGCGTCGCTCGGGATCGAGAGGATCGCCGCGCACAACCTCGACCTGGCGCGGGCGCTGACGGCCGAGCTCGACCTCCCCGAGGCCGCCTCGCCCATCGTCTGCATCCGGGTCGACGATGCCGAGGGCGCCGCCGAGCGGCTGCGCGACGCCGGGGTCGCCTGCTCCGTCCGCGGCGGATCGGTCCGGCTCTCGTTCCACCTCTACAACGACGAGGAGGACGTCGCGCTGGCGGCGACCGCGCTTCGCCCGGTCGGGGCGCGTCCTGTCCCCTAGCCGACATCCGCGCTAGGGTGTTGCGCCAGTGATCCGTCTCATCGTCAGGGTCGGGATCGCGGTCGCGGCGAACGCCGTCGGCCTCCTTATCGCGGCGGCCCTCCTCGACGGCGTCCACCTCGACGGAGCCGCCTTCGTCCTCGCGGTGATCATCTTCACCGTCGTCTACGCGTTGATGGTGCCGTTCCTCGCCAGCCAGCTCCGACGGCGAGGGTCCGCGGCGCTCGGAGGCGTGTCGCTGATAGCGACGCTCGCGTCCCTCATCATCACCGACCTGCTCTCGGACGGGCTCTCGATCAGCGGGATCGGAACGTGGATCGCCGCGACGGTGATCGTCTGGGCCGGAGGGCTCATCGCGGCGTTCCTGCTTCCCTATCTCGGTCTCAAGAAGTACCTCGAGGAAAACCGCGGCTAGACGCCCTCTCCGCGTTTTCGATCACTAGTCGCAAACCGCTAGACTGAGGGCGATGCGACTCGCCCTCGCCCAGATCAACACGGTCGTCGGCGACCTCGACGGCAACCGCGACCGCATCCTCGCCCGGCTCGAGGAGGCTCGGGAGGCGAAGGCCGACCTCGTGCTCTTCCCCGAGCTGGCCGTCACCGGCTACCCGCCAGAGGATCTCCTCCTCCGGCCGAGCTTCCTCCAGGCGGCGGCAGGAACGCTCGACGAGATCGCGAGGGCGACGCGGGGGATCGGCGCGCTCGTGGGCGTCCCGCACCTCGATCGCGACCTCTTCAACGCGTGCGCGGTGTGCGTGGACGGCGAGGTGAAGGCGCTCTACCGCAAGCAGTTCCTCCCCAACTACGGCGTCTTCGACGAGGACCGCTACTTCCAGCCCGGCCGCGGCCTCGTGCTGCTGCGCTGCGGCGAGACGCTCGTCGGCCCCACGGTCTGCGAGGACATCTGGCAGCCCGGGCCGCCGGCGACGGACCTGGCGCTCGCGGGCGCGCACGTGGTCGCCAACATCTCGGCCTCGCCCTTCCATCTCGGGAAGGGGGCCGAGCGCGAGGAGATGCTGGCCACGAGGGCCCGGGACAACGCCTGCTGGATCGCCTTCGTCAACGCCGTCGGCGCCCAGGACGAGCTGATCTTCGACGGGCACAGCCTCGTCCTCGACGAGAACGGAGACGTCGTGGCTCGCGGGCCCGCGTTCGAAGAGGCACTCGTCCTCGCCGACGTCGACGCGACGACGGCCGTGGCCAGGCGCCTCCGCGACGCACGGCGGCGCGCGCTCGCCCGCTCGCGCCGCGACCTCCAGGACCCGCCGGTCGTGGACGTCCCGCTCGCCGATCCCGGGCGGCGCCCCCCGGTGGTGCCGGTCGTCGCGCCGCTCCTCGACGAGCTCGAGCAGATGCGGCTGGCGATCGAGCTTGGCCTGCGCGACTTCGCCGGCAAGAACGGCTTCACGGACGTCGTGCTCGGGCTCTCCGGCGGCGTCGACTCGGCGTTGACGGCCGCGCTCGCGGCCGAGGCGCTGGGCGCCGAGCACGTCGTCTGCGTCTCGATGGCGTCGCGCTTCTCCTCGCCCGAGACGAAGGCCGACGCCCGCCGGGTGGCGGAGTCCCTCGGCGCCCGCTACCTCGAGATCCCGATCGAGGCGGTCGTCGAGGCGGTCGGCTCCGCCCTGGCCGGGGCCTTCGCAGGGACGGAGCCCGGGGTGGCGGAGGAGAACATCCAGGCGCGCCTTCGCGGCCTCATCGTCATGGCGCTGTCCAACAAGTTCGGCTGGCTGCCGCTCGCCACCGGCAACAAGAGCGAGCTGTCGGTCGGCTACGCGACGCTCTACGGCGACATGGCGGGCGGCTTCGCCCTCCTCAAGGACGTCTACAAGACGGACGTCTTCCGGCTCGCCCGCCACCTGAACGCGCGCGCGGGACGCGAGCTCATCCCGGCCACCGTGATCGAGCGGGCGCCGAGCGCCGAGCTTCGGCCCGACCAGCGCGACGAGGACTCGCTGCCCCCCTACGCGCAGCTGGACGAGGTTCTCGAGGCCTACGTCGAGCTCGACAGCTCGCGGGAGGAGCTCACCTCCGACGGCTTCGACCCGGATGTCGTCGAGCGAGCCGTGGCGATGATCGACCGGGCCGAGTTCAAGCGCCGCCAGGCGCCGCCCGGCGTGAAGCTCCGCCCCAAGGCGTTCGGCCGCGACCGGCGGCTCCCGATCACGAACCGCTGGCGAGACTAGCCGCGAGCTCGCGGAACCAGCGGAGCCGCTCCGCGTACGGCACCGCGGCGTTCGCCGGCGAGGTCGACGGGAGCACGAAGAGCCTCGTCGACGCGAGCGACCGCTCCTGCCGGCCGAGCTCGCACCGGGCGAGCCCGAACGCGCCCTGGTAGGCGGCCTTCCCGACGAACGCGATCACGCCGGGGCGCAGCTCCTCGGCAATCCGCAGGAGCCGCTCGGGCGCGCCGGCGAAGTCGGCCCGCCGGAGGTCGCCGCTCCCCTTCGTCGTCCGGTACGCGGCGTTCGTGAGCCCGTAGCCGAGCGAGGGCAGCTCGCGCTGGTCGCCGGGGTCGAGGAGGCGCGGCGTCAGGCCCGAGTCGGCGAGGAGGCGCCAGAAGTCGTTCCGCGGGTTCGCGAAGTGACAGCCGGCCGCGGCCGAGCGCCGCCCGGGGTTGATCCCGCAGAAGACGCAGCGGAGGCCGGGCGCGAGGATGTCCGGAACCGCGGAAGCCCTCGGCGCAGCCACGGCGGTACTCTACGCCCGAGCAACCAGGAGGCTTTCATGGCGCAGGTCGAGGAGAGGCAAGGGGTGGCGACCAGGACCCTGAAGAACTACATCGGCGGGCGCTGGGTCGAGGCCGACGGCGTCGAGACGCTCGAGGTCACGAACCCGGCGAGCGGCGAGGCCCTCGCCCAGGTGCCCCTGTCGAGCGCAGCCCAGGTCGACGAGGCCGTTCGCGCTGCGCGCGAGGCCTTCCCCGCCTGGCGCGCCACGCCTCCGCTCGAGCGCGCCCGCGCCTGTTTCGAGCTCAAGTATCGCCTCGACGAGGCGAAGGACGAGCTCGCCGTGCTGGTCACCCGCGACAACGGCAAGGCGGCCAAGGACGCCGCCGGCGAGATCGGCCGCGGCATCGAGTGCGTCGAGGTGGCCACCGGTATCCCCTCGCTCATGCAGGGCTCGAACCTCGAGGACGTCTCGCGCGGGATCGACTCCGACATGATCCGGCAGCCGATCGGCGTGTTCGCGGGCATCACGCCGTTCAACTTCCCCTTCATGGTCCCGATGTGGTTCCTGCCGTTCGCCATCGCGTGCGGGAACACGTTCGTGCTCAAGCCCTCGGAGCAGGACCCGCTCGCGGCGGAGCGCACGTTCGAGATCCTCGACGGGATCGGCCTGCCCGCCGGCGTCGCCAACCTCGTGCAGGGCGGCAAGGACGCCGTCAACGCCGTCCTCGAGCACCCGGGGATCGACGGGGTCTCGTTCGTCGGGTCGACGGCCGTCGCGCACTACATCTACGAGACGGCCGCGAAGCACGGGAAGCGTGTCCAGGCCCTCGGCGGGGCGAAGAACCATGTCATCGTGATGCCGGACGCCGAGCTCGCGAGCGCCGTGGACGGGGTGCTCTCCTCCGCGTTCCACGCGGCGGGCCAGCGGTGTCTCGCCAACTCCGTCTGCATCGCCGTCGGCGACGCGTACGAGCCGCTGCGGGACGCGCTCGCCCAGAAGGGCGGGGAGATGGTCGTCGGCGACGGCTCCGACCCGGAGACCGAGGTCGGCCCGGTCATCTCGACGGCGTCGCAGGAGCGCATCCTCGGGTGGATCGAGAAGGGAATCGAGGACGGCGGCGAGATCGTCCTCGACGGGCGCGGGCGCGGCCCGGAGGACGGCAACTTCATCGGCCCGACGATCATCGCGTCCGAGTCGGGGACGGAGATCGCCCGCGAGGAGATCTTCGGCCCGGTCCTCACGCTCCTCCGCGCCGACACGCTCGACCACGCCCTCGAGATCCTCAACTCCTCGACGAAGGGGAACGCCGCCTCGATCTTCACGACGAGCGGCGGCGCGATGCGGAAGTTCCGCTACGAGGCGCAGGCGGGCATGCTCGGCGTCAACATCGGCGTGGCCGCGCCGATGTCCTTCTTCCCCTTCACAGGCTGGAAGGACTCGTTCTTCGGCGACCTGCACGCGCACGGCCGCGACGCGATCGACTTCTACACGGAGAAGAAGGTCGTGATCACCCGCTGGCCGAAGGCGTAGGGCAGGGGACATGAGCGCGGTCGCCCTCGACGTCACCGCCGTGCGCGCCCGCTTCTCGGCGCTTCGGCGCCCCACGGCGTTCTTCGACGGCCCCGGAGGCACGCAGGTGCCCGACTCGGTGATCGAGGCGATGGCGTCCTACCTGCGCGAGTCGAACGCGAACCTGGGCGGCGCGCCCTTCGAGACCGCGCGCCGCAGCAACGCGCTCGTGATCGAGGCCCACGAGGCCGCGGCCCGGTTCCTCGGCTGCTCGCCCGACGAGGTGGGCTTCGGCCTGAACATGACCACCCTGAACTTCGCGCTCTCACGCACGGTCGGCCGCGAGCTGCGCGCCGGCGACGAGATCGTCGTCACCCGGCTCGACCACGACGGGAACGTCTCGCCGTGGCTCGAGCTCGCGGCCGACCTCGACCTCGTCGTGCGCTTCGCCGACCTCCGGGACGAGGACGCGACGCTCGACCTGGAGGATCTCGAGCGCCAGCTCGGCGACCGCACGCGGGTCGTCGCGTTCCCGTGGGCCTCGAACGCCGTCGGGACGATCACCGACGTCCGCCGGATCGCGGACCTGGCCCACGAGGCCGGGGCCCTCGCGTGGGTCGACGCCGTCCACTACGCGCCGCACGGGCCGATCGACGTCGAGGCCGCCGGCGTCGACGTGCTCCTCTGCTCCCCGTACAAGTTCTTCGGGCCGCACCTCGGCCTCTTCTTCGGCCGCCGGGAGGTGATCGAGCGCTGGCGCCCCTACCGCGTGCGCCCGGCGCCGCTGGAGCCGCCCGCCGGCCGCTTCGAGACCGGGACGCTTCCCCACGAGGCTCTCGCCGGGTTCTGCGCGGCCGTGGAGTACGTCGAGTCGATCGGGCGGGACGCGATGGTGGCGCACGAGCGCGAGCTCGGCGTTCGCTTCCTCGCGGGCCTCCCCGAGCGCGTCCGCCTGCACGGGCCGCCGACGATGGAGGGGCGCGTCGCGACGTTCGCGCTCACGTTCGACCGCCTCTCCCCGGAGGGAGCGGCGACGCGGCTCGCGGAACGGGACATCGCCGTCTACTGGGGCGACCACTACGCGATCGAGGTCATGCGCCGGCTCGGGCTGCCCGACGGCGCGCTCAGGGTCGGGATCGTCCACTACAACACCGCCGAGGAGGTCGACCGCCTCCTCGGAGAGCTGGAGGCGCTCGCCTGATGGTCCGGCTCTACTGGGCGAAGAACGACGGGATCGGCGGGCACGTCTTCCTGGCGCTCCGTGACCTGGACCTGCTCTCGGCGGAGATGGACGCGCAGGGCATGACCGGGTGGCTGGCCCTCGAGCGCCTCGAGCCGGGAACGCACGTGCCGCCCGGCGCCGTCGACTTCGCGCTCTCGCAGGCCTCGCCGGAGCCGCAGGTCCTCGAGGACGGGAAGCTCTGGTCCGACTGGCTCGCCTTCCTGGAGGGCGCCGCGGTCAACGGCGGCATCCTCGTCCGCTAGTCTCGTCCGCGACCATGGTCGACACGAGGCGCTCGCGCGCGGCCTGGCTCGCCGGTCTGCCGCTCCTCGCGGCGGGCTGGATCCTGGCCCACCAGCTCGCCTACCAGCTCGTCCCGCCCGGGGGCGACGACCCGGCCGCCGCGCTCGCCGCGACGGGCCACGGGTACCTCGAGCACGTCCCCTTCCTCCTCGGCGCGCTCGTCGCGCTCGCTGCCGCCGGCTTCCTCGCCAGGATGGCCGAGCGGAGGCCGGGGTCACACGCGCTCCCGGCCTGGCTCTTCGGCACGGTTCCCATCCTCGCGTTCGCGGTGCAGGAGCACCTCGAACGGGTGCTCCACGGCACCCCGGACGCGTGGGCGACGGCCGCGCACCCGGTCTTCCTGGTCGGCATCCTGCTCCAGCTCCCGTTCGGCCTCGCGGCCGCGCTCGCGGCGCGCGCCCTGCTGAGGGCAGCCGACGTCGTCTCGGGAAGCCGCGAGCAGCCGCGGCCGCGACGCCCGGCGCCCCGGCTCGTGCTCGTGCCCCGCGCCGCCGACCTGGCGCCCGTGTCGGCGCTCGCGCGTCCCCATGCGGGCCGGGCGCCACCTGCTCTCCGCTGACGTTCCGACAGGGCCGCGCCGTGCGCGGCCGTCCATCCCTGAACGCGGAGGCATGCGATGAACGCAACACCCGAGCAGTCCCCGACCGATCCGACCGACCCGACCGGACAGCCCCCGGGCGGGCCCCCGCAGGAGGGATCGCGCAACCGCTGGATCCTGGGCGGCGCCGTCGTCGGCATCGCCGTGCTGGCGATCGTGCTCTTCCTCGTCCTGCGACCGGACGACGAGTCGACGCCGGCCGTCCAGACCGGCGCTGCCCAGACGACGACCGCCACGACGACGACCCAGGAGACCACGACCGAGGTGACGACGACCGTCGAGACGACCACCGAGACGGCCCCGACGACGACCACGGAGCCCAACGACGAGACGCAGCGGGTCACCCTGGAGGTGCAGGACGGGCAGCCGGTCGGCGGCATCAAGCAGGTCGACATCAAGCAGGGCACCCTGGTCCTCCTCGTCGTCCGGAGCGACTCGGACGACCAGGTGCACGTCCACGGTTACGACCTCGAGGCGGCGGTCGCGCCCGGAGCGCCGGCGCGCATCCAGTTCCGCGCCGACATCGCCGGGGTCTTCGAGGTCGAGCTGCACGAGCTCGACATCGAGATCGCCGAGCTGACCGTCAGCCCGTAGATGGCCCCGCTCGCGCACGGGATCGGCGGGGTCAAGGACCTGCCGATCCCGCTCTGGCTCTTCTACTACGGAGCCGCCCTCGTCCTGCTCCTCTCCTTCCTCGCCCTGTGGGCGCTCTGGAAGCAGCCCGTCCTCGCCCGCGCGAGCCGGGGCCGGCAGCTTCCCGACGCGCTCCAGCGGCTCGTCCTCTCGCGGGCGGTCAGAGTCGTGCTGGGGGCGATCGGGGTCGGCCTGCTCGTCGTCGTCTCGGCCACCGCCCTCGTCGGCGACACCTCGCCCAACGACAACCTCGCGCCCACGTTCGTCTACGTGACGTTCTGGGTCGGCATGGTCGTCCTCGTCGCGGTGCTCGGGAACGTCTGGAAGGCGCTCAACCCGTGGCGGGCGGCGGCGGACGCCGTCGCCTGGGCCTGGGACCGGACCGGCGGCACCTGGGAGGCGCCTTTCCGGTACCCGGAGCGGCTCGGCCGCTGGCCGGGGGCCGTGCTCCTCTTCGCGTTCGCGTCGCTCGAGCTCGCGTACTCGGACCCGTCGGACCCGCGGATGCTCGCGCTCGCCATCTACATCTACAGCGCGGTCTCCTGGCTGGGAATGCTGGCGTACGGCCGCGATCCGTGGACGCAGAACGGCGAGGCGTTCAGCGTCTACTTCGGGCTCCTCTCCCGGATCGCGCCGTTCGGCCTACGCGAGGGGCGCGTCGTCGTCCGGTGGCCCTTCGCCGACCTCGCCAACCTCGACGCCCGCCCCGGCACGGTGGCGTTCGTGGCCGTGATGCTCGGGTCGACCGCGTTCGACGGGTTCAGCCGGAGGATCGTCTGGGTCGACTTCAAAGCGAGCCTCATCCGCCCCGTGGGCGAGAGCTCCCTGGAGCTGGCGCGCGTCGTCGGCATCCTCACCAGCGTGGCCGGGCTCGCGGTGTTCGTCGGCGGGCTCGCCCTCGCCTACCTGGCAGCCGTCTGGGCCTCGGGAGCCGCCGTCGGCTACGACGGCGACCTGCGCGGGGCCTTCATCGGCAGCCTCGTCCCCATCGCCCTCGCCTACGTCATCGCACACTACTTCTCGCTCGTCCTGCTCCAGGGCCAGTACATGGCACCGCTGCTCTCCGACCCCTTCGGCTTCGGCTGGAACCTCTTCGGCACCGCCGACGTGACCCCGAACCTGACCTTCCTGAAGCCGAACGTGATCTGGTACGCGCAGGTGGCCGCGCTCGTCATCGGGCACGTGGCCGGCCTCGCGGTCGCGCACGACCGGGCGGTCGAGCTCTTCGAGTCGCCGCGGAAGGCCGTCCTCAGCCAGTACCCGATGCTCGTGCTCATGGTGGTCTACACCGTCACCGGCCTGCGGGTGCTGTCCGGCTAGGGCTACGAGTGGGACCGGCGGGCCGCGTCCCAGCGGGGCTCGTCCCAGCGGATCGTGTCCGGGTTGACGCCGCGGCGGTCGGCCAGGTCGAGCGTGAGGAGCTGGAAGCGGACGATGTCCGCGGCCGGATGCCGCGTGGGCACGAGGGTCGTCTCGGCGCCGATCTCGCCGAGGGCGCGCACGACGTCGGCAGCGCGCTCGGCCGCCCGCCCCTCGCCCTCGAGCACGAAGACGCACACGGTCTCGTCGATCGCGGCCAGGTGGCCGTGGAGGATCTGCTCGGTCTCGTACGCCTCGGCGGGGAGGTGGACGCCCTCGCGGAGCTTGAGGACGGCCTCCTGCGCGGTCGGCCAGTCGCGCCCGGCGCCGACGACCACGATCCGCTCGTGGTCGGTCACCGGAAGGCGCTCCTCGGCGAGCACGGCGGCGACCGCGTCGGGAAGCTGCGAGACGTCCTCGCCCCGCAGCGCGGCGAGGGCAGCGACCGCGCACGTGTAGCTCGCGGTGTGGCAGTACGACTTCTCGACCTCGGGCGTGACGACGAGCACGTCGTCCACGACGTCGGCGAGCGGGCTCTCCGCCTTCCCGGTCACGAGCCAGACCGGCCCCGAGAACGCCCGCGCGGCCTCGAGCGCGAGCGTCGTCTCGCCCTCGTGGCTGATGACGACGAGGAGGTCCGCCTCGGGTGGAGCGAGGACGGCCTCGAGCGCCTGGAGGGCCTCGCCGCCGGTCTGGGCTGCGTGGAACGAGGTGCCGCACCCGGTGTAGACCACCCGGCCGTCCGGGACGCGCCGGCCGCCGACCCGGTCCGGCACGCCGCGAAGCCACTCGGGCTGGGCGAGCACGGCTGCGCGGGTGAGGTCGCCGGACACGAGAGCGGCGAAAGTACCATGCCGAAGATGGAGGGCTACCGCTTCAGCCGGCCGCGTAGCGTCGAGTTCCGGGACATCGACGTCGCCGGCCACGTCAACAACGCGGTCTATCTGACCTACCTCGAGACGGCCCGCATCGCCTACCTCTGCGAGGTGCTGGGCGCCGGCTTCGCGTACGAGATCTCGCTGATCCTCGCCCACATCTCGGTCGACTTCCGCTCGCCCGCGCGCTTCCCGGAGACGCTCGCGGTGACCGCGCGCGTCCCACGCGTGGGGACGAAGAGCTTCGACATGGAGCACGAGATCCGGGGGGAGGACGGCCGGCTCGTGCTCGAGGCCTCGTCCGTGCTGGTCGCATACGACTACGCGGCGAACGAGCCGATACCACGTCTCCGAGGACTGGCGGAGCCGCCTGGAAGCCTACGAAGAGAGGAGCTCTGTTCCGAGCTGATGCCGAACGCGTTCGAGAGGACCACGCTGCCGAACGGACTTCGCGTCGTGACCGCGAACATGCCCGCCGCGAAGTCGGTCGCCTGCTTCGTCATGATCGCCGCCGGGTCGCGCTACGAGACGCGCGAGACCAACGGGATCGCCCACTTCGCCGAGCACATGTTCTTCAAGGGGACGGAAAACCGGCCGACGGCGCGCCAGATCGCGGGCGAGATCGACGCGATCGGCGGCGAGTTCAACGCGTTCACCGGCAAGGAGTACACGGGCTACTACGTCAAGTGCGCGGCGGAGTACCGCGACACCGCGCTCGACGTCCTCGTCGACATGCTGCGCCACTCGAAGTTCGATCCCGAGGAGATCGAGCGCGAGAAGGGCGTGATCGTCGAGGAGATGAACATGTACTACGACACGCCCAGGGACTACGTGGACGGCGTCTACGACGACCTCCTCTACGGCGACCAGCCGCTCGGCTGGGACATCATCGGGACGAAGGAGACGGTGCGGGCGGCGAACCGGGAGACCTTCATGGGCTACCTCGACCGCTGGTACCGGTCGCCACGCATGGTGGCCGGCCTCGCCGGGGACGTCGGCGGTGACGCGCTCGCCCGCCTCGAATCGCTCCTGGGGGACGTCCGCGACGGCTCGACCGGGTCGCCCGAGCCGGCGAGCTGGACGCAGGACCAGCCCCGGGTCAGGCTCCACACGAAGACCTCCGACCAGGCCCACCTGCGCATCGGCGTCCACAGCTACCCGCTGGGACACCCCGACCGCTACGCGCTCATGCTCCTCGCCACGGTGCTCGGAGGCGGGATGTCGTCACGGCTCTTCACCGAGGTGCGGGAGCGGCGCGGGCTCGCCTACTACATCTACGGCTTCAACCAGGGCTACACGGACACGGGGACGCTCTACGCGCAGGGCGGCGTCGACATCCAGCGGATCGACGACGCGGTCGCCACGATCGTGGGCGAGTTCGGCCGGATCGCGCGCGAGCCGATCGAGCCGGACGAGCTGGAGAAGGCGCGCAACTTCGCCAAGGGCCGGCTCGTGCTCTCGCTCGAGGACCCCAAGGGGATGATCTCCTTCGGGCTCCGCGACGAGGTGCTCGAGGGGAAGCTGCGCGAGCCCGACGAGGTCCTCGCCGCGCTCGACCGCGTCACGCTCGACGACGTGAGCCGCGTGGCCCAGGACGTCGTCCGCGACGAGCGCCTGAACCTCGCGCTCGTCGGCCCCTTCGACGACCCCGAGCGCTTCGAGAAGCTCCTCGCCCTGTCCGCCTAGGGCGCGAGCTCGTACGGGTACCGCGTAATGACCTCGCAGCCGTCGTCCGTGACGAGGACGAGGTCCTCGAGGCGGCACCCGCCGAAGCCTGTTCTGTAGAGGCCCGGCTCGACCGCCAGCACGTCCCCGGCGACGAGCTCCTCGCCGGTGCGCCCGAGGCTCGGGAGCTCGTGCACCTCGAGGCCCACGCCGTGCCCGAGGCTGTGGAAGAAGCCGTCCTCGAGCACCTCCCCGGCCGGCTTCGTGATCTGCGTGCGGTAGCCGTGCTCCTCGAAGAGCTCGCACACGACCCGGTGGGCGTCGGCGCCGTTGATACCCGGTCGGATCGTGGCGCAGGCGAGCTCGAGGCCCTGCTTCACGAGCGCGTGGAAGCGGGCGAGCTCCTCGGGCGGCTCGCCGATGCAGAACGTCCGGGTCATGTCCGCGTAGCAGCCCGAGGCGGGGTCGCGCGGGAAGAGGTCGACGATGACCGGCTCGCCCTCGCGAACCGGTCCGCTGCCCGGCTCGTGGCCGACGGTGGTCTGCGGGCCCGACGAGATGAGGATGATGTCCGGGACGATGACGCCGTCGTCGCTGAAGGACCGCATCACCTCCGCCTGGAGGTCCTCGCACGTGAGGCCCTCGGGGTCCCGGAGCCTGGCGCGGACGGCGTCCATCGCGTTCTCGGCGGCGCGCTGCGCGCGGGCGATGCCCTCGAGCTCCGCGGGCGACTTCACACGACGGCGCTCGTCGAAGAGCTCGCCTCTCGCCTCGATCTCGATCGCGTTCGCCCGCAGGTAGTCGGCGAGCCCGAGCGGGAAGTCGCGCGGCGTGACCGCGGAGGTCACCTGCGCCGCGAGACAGGCGCGGAGCACGAGCTCACGCGTCATCTCGTGCCAGGCGAACCCCCGCTCGACGAGCTCGTCGACGCCGAGCTCCTCGAGCGGGACCGTCTCGAGCCCGTCCAGCGTCTCGAGCCGGGGGAGCTCGAGCGAGCCCACGAACACCGTCCGCGTGCCGTTCTGCTCCAGGTAGACGAACGGGTCGGGCACCGACACGGGCACCTCGTGCCGCAGCTCGGGAGAGCGCACGGTGTCACCGAAGATGAGGACGTCCGGCACGGCCCCGGGATGGTAGCCGCTCGGCTAGATTCATCCTCGTGGAAGCCGTGCTCGAGCGCACCCGTCGCCTGGTGGAGACGTACGAGGAGGAGGCGCGCGAGCTTCTCCCGGACGAGGCGAGCCTCTTCGACGCCCACGTCCATGTCGGCCGGGACATCGACGGGATGGTGGCGCCGCTCGAGGAGCTCGTCGCCTTCCTGCGCCGGACAGGGGTCGAGCGTGCGTTCGCGTTCTGCCTCGACGAGCCCGACCGCGAGCCGGCGTTCCGGGCCGCCAACGACCGCACGCTCGAGGCGGCGGAACAATCGGACGGCCTCCTCGTGCCCTTCGCGCGGGTCGACCTGGCCGAAGGCCCGATCGAGGAGCTGACCCGCTCCCTCGAGCGCGGCGCCCGCGGCATCAAGCTGCACCCGCGCGCACAGGGCTTCCTCCTGAACGACGAGCGCCTGGCGCCCGTCTTCGCCCTGGCGGCGGAGCGCCGGGTTCCCATCCTCATCCACGGCGGCCGCGGGCTCCCGCCCATCGCCGACCACCTGCGGCGGCTGCACGATGCCTACCCCGAGGCCGCCCTCATCATCGCCCATGCGGGGATCGCCGACCTGGCGGCACTCTCCGAGTGCTTCGCCTGCCGGCCGGGCGTCTACTTCGACACGTCCGTGTGGAGCGCCATCGACCTCCTCGACACGTTCTCCCGCGTCTCGCCCGGGCAGGTGCTCTACGCGTCGGACTTCCCGTACGGGCAGCAGCCGGGCGCGCTCCTGCTCGCGCTGCGGACGGCGAGGCTCGCCGGGCTCGCCGAGGACGAGGTCCGCGACATCCTGGGACGATCGGCCGCGAGGATCGCCGACGGGGAGGCTCCCCCCGAGCTCTCGCCGCCGAACGGCCTGCGGTCGTTCGACCAGCCGATCGCCTTCGCCCGCATCCACCACTACCTGGCGATGGCGACGCCTCTCCTCTGGACGCGGCAGGCGGACACGATCGGCGTCCTCGGGCTCGCGGTCAATGCCTGCGCCGAGCGCGACGGCTACGCGGCGGAGCGCGAGCGGATCGCGGAGCTCCTCGACACGGCCAGTGACCTCTGGCGGACGCTGCCGGAGACGGAGGACGAGATCGAGCGCCGACGGCTGTCGCGCGCGACGTTCCGGCTCATCCACATCGCCGACATCCTCACGCTCACGCCGGAGGCGGATGCCGGCTGAGGTCCGCGACGCTGTCCCCTAGGGCCATGTCAGGGGTCAGACCCCGGCCGTGTCCGTAGCAGCCATGTCAGGAGGCGGAAACCCCGGCGCAGCCGTGTGTGAGGTAGGGGGTCGGCCATGTCCGTAGCAGCCATGTCAGGGGTCAGACCCCAGCCGTGTCCGTAGGAGCCGTCGTGCTCGCGGCCGGCGCGGCCACCCGCTTCGGGGCGCCCAAGCAGCGGCTGCTTCTCCCGCAGGTGCTCGACCGGCTGCGCCGGGCACCGGTCGCGGAGATCGTCGTCGTCGCTGGCGCCTACCCGCTCGAGGCCGAGGACGCCCGAGTCGTCGAGTGCCCCGAGTGGGAACGCGGGCCGGGAGCCTCCCTGCGCTGCGGGCTCGCGGCGCTGGCGCCCGACACCGAGGCGGCGGTCGTCGTCCTCGCCGACGGGCCGCGCCTCTCCCCGGCCGCGGTCGAGCGGGTCGTCGCCGCCTGGCAGGCCGGGAACGGGCCGCTCGTCGCCGCGAGCTACGGCGGGAGCCGCGGCCATCCGCTGCTCGTGGGCCGGGAGCTCTGGGACGCGGTCCCCGACGAGGGCCTCCGGGGAGTCGAGCCGGCCCTCGTCCCCTGCGACGACCTCGGCCCGCCCGGGGACGTCGACACGAGGGACGACCTGCCGTGACGCGACGGCGACTGCTCCGGCCGGCGATCCTCCTGCCCGCGCTCGTCCTGCTCTCGCTCGGCGCCGGGATCGCCTACGCGGCGTGGACGCAGCTCGATCCCGGGCGGGCCGACGCGAACGAGAAGCTCCTGGCGTCCCTGCCCGTCTACCCCGGCGCCGAGGAGATCGATCGCATCACGAGGACATCGGCCGACAGCGCGCTCCCGGTTCCCGACCAGGTCGTGACGAGCGCCCTCTACGCGCCGCCACCGTCCGCCGAGCAGGCCGACGTCGTCGACTTCTTCGTCTCCGAGCTGACGCCGGAGTGGGAGGCTCGGACGGAGAGCGTGCCGGTCGGCGCCGACGAGACCGGCGCGACCCGCTCGACGGCGTTCCGGGTGGACTTCTCGCGCGGGGACGACTGCGTCACGCTCCTGACCTTCGGCATGGCGCCCGGCCACCTGGGCGAGCGCACGTTCGCCCTCTCCGCGGAGAGCGGCCAGGGCGCCTGCGAGGCCGGCTAGCACCCCTCAAGGGACGCTCGTCCCTGCCGATGAGAGAGGCAGGGTGGAAGCGTCGCTCGCCGAACACTGAGGTCCTCCGATGGAGGCCCACGCCGCACACTCGCCGCTCATGGCTGCACGCCTGCGGCGCCGACTCTCGCTCGAGGAGGCGGCGGCGTCCGCGCACCTCGACGTCGACGCGGTCAGATCGCTGGAGGAAGCCCGGACCTACGTCTTCCCCTCCGCGGCCGACGCCCTCGCGGCGGCGGTCGTGTACGCGTCGGCCCTGGGGATCACCGAGCGGGAGGCGCGCGAGCTCGCCGGCCTGCCCGTCGAGTCGGTCGTCGAGCGCTGGTCGCTCAGGCGGTGGGGCGTCGTCCTCGGCTTCGTCGCCGCCCTCGCGGCGCTCCTGATCTTCGTCCTCCGCCCCCAGTTCTTCCCCCCGGAGCCGGCCGTCGCGCCCGCTCACGCCGCCAAGCACGCCGCCGCGCCGCTGCCCAACCGCTGGGAGATCCAGGTCGACGTCTACAACGGAACCAGGCGCGGGAACGCCGCCTCGGGCCTCGCGAACGACATCGCCGGGCTCGCCTACCGGATCGGCGATGTGCGCAATGCCGACCGGAAGAACTACAGCGAGACCCGCGTCTACTACCCGCCGGGCGCCGAGGCGATCGCCGAGCGCCTGGCCGGAGAGCTGGGCGTGGGGACGACCGCGCTGCCCGGCGGCGGCGACCCGAACCGGCTCGTCGTCGTCGTCGGCGGGTAGGCCCCGAGCAGCTAGGCGCCTTCGAGCGGGTCGAGCGGGGTCCGCAGCGTGGCGAGCTTCGCCTTCAGCTCGGGCGACATCGTCTCCGAGCAGGCTCTCCGCACGTAGCGCCGCAGGCTCTCTTCGAAGTGGTAGCGCGTGCGGCAGTAGTCGCAGTTGCCGAGGTGCGACTCCGCCTCGAGGCGCTCGATCTCGTCGAGCTCGCGGTCGAGGTACGGCTGGAGGAGCTGCTCGCACTTCTCGCAGATGGACTCGAACTCCGTCACGACTCCTCCCCGACCGCGGTCTCGGCGAGCTCGCTCTTCAGGATCCTCCGGCCCCGGTGGAGGCGCGACATCACGGTCCCGATGGGGATGTCGAGGATCTGCGCCGCCTCCTGGTAGGAGAAGTCGCCGATGTCGACGAGAACGATGACGTCCCGGAAGTCGTGGGGGACCTCGGCGAGCGCCTGGACGATCGAGTCCTGGGAGAGCCGCTCGTCGATGCGATCCTCCGCGTCGTTCCCGCTCGTCTCCTCGAGGCGGTTGTAGAGGAAGTAGTCGCCCTCCTCCATCGGGCGCATGTCCGGCGCCCGCTGCTCACGGCGCCCGCGATCGATGTTGAGGTTGGTCAGGATCCGCATCAGCCAGGCACGGAGGTTCGTCCCCGGCGTATAGGAGCGCCAGCTCCGAAACGCGCGGGCGTACGTCTCCTGGACGAGGTCCTCGGCCTCCTCGCGACTCGGGACGAGGCGCCGCGCCACGCGATAGACCTGATCGGAGAGCTCAAGCGCCTCCTCCTCGAACCTGACGCGGTCGCGCGCCTCGGTCGCCAGCCGGCGGGCATCACCTTCGGGGCCTTCCATCCGCCGGACACTAACAAGCAAACGTCCGGAAACCCCCGGCTATTCCGGGCCTTTCGCCCTCATCCGGCGACGGGATGGAAGCCCGCGCGGCCGAGAGCCGCGACGATGGCCTCGCGTTCGACCCGCTCGTCGTCCCAGGACACGGTCACCTCGCCCATGAGGCTCGCCCGCGCCGACTCGAGCCCTTCGAGCGCACCGAGCGCCGTGCCCAGCCGGAGGACGCACCGCTCACAGCGGATCCCGCTCACTGCGATCGTCTCGGACCGGACCGGCATGCCTCAGTGCACCGCCTGCCGAGACTGCCCGACTTCTGCCGAGCGAAAAGCGAGGAAGGCAAGGACGCAGGGAGCCCCCGTATTGATGAATACGGGGGCGACCGAGGACGCCGCCTGGTTCAGCTTTGCAGCCGGCAGAAGTTCGGCGGGTTTCGGTGGGCGGGGCACTATCACAGCCCATCGTATGTGAGCGCGACGAGGCTCTCGCAGAGCGCGCGGAGGCCCTCGGCCCGGCCGAGAGCGACCTGGCTGCCGGCCTGGTCGAGCCCGTCGAGCGCTCCGAGGAGCCCGTCGCTCCCCAGGCGCCGGGCGGTCGGGCCGACCAGCTCGACGACCTCGCGGAGGAGGTCGACGGCCGGGCACGCCCGCTCGCCGTCGGGGTGGACGAGGATCGCGCCGGGCCCGAAGCGGGCCGCCGCCCAGCGGTTCTGGGCGTAGAGCCCACGGTCGGCGGGGCCCGCGGCCGGCTCGGACGCGACGACGAGCGCCTGGACGAGGGCGGCGAAGGCCGCCGTGACGGCGAGCGTCGTCGGCTGGTCGGGAACCCTCACCTCGAGGGTCCCCAGGCGGGGATGCGGCCGCACGTCCCACCAGAGGCGCATGAGGTCGTCGGCGAGGCCCAGGCTCACGAGCCGCTCGGCGAAGGTCGCCCACGCCTCGTACGAGCCGAAAGCCGGCGGAGCGCCGCTGCGCGGGAGAAGCGCGAGGAGCTCGGCGCGCGTGGACCCGAGGCCCGTCTCCGCCCCCCGCTCGTAGGGCGAGTTCGCGGACACCGCCAGGAGAACGGGCAGCCAGGGAAGCACGGCCTCGAGCCGGCCCATGCACTCCTCCGGGCTCGCGACGCCGACGTGGACGTGGAGCCCGGAGCAGTACTGGCGCCGCGCAGACGGGCCGGCGTACGTCGCGAACGCCCTCAGCCCCGCCCTCGGGGTGATCTCCTGCTCCTCAGCCACGGCCGTCGGCCACGTGCCCGCGGCCGCGAGCTCGAGCCCCGCCGAGGCAGCGCGCCGCCTCGCCTCGAGACGAAGCTGCCCGAGCTCGGCAACCGCCTCCTCGACGGTGCCGCAGATCGAGGTGTTCAGCTCGAACATCGACGTGAAGAGCTCGGCCTTGAAGCGCGTCCCGTCCAGGAGCTCGGGGGGACACGGCGACGGCTCGAGGGTCGCGGCGTCGAGGACGAACAGCTCCTCCTCGAGCCCGACGGAGAACGGCTGCGAGCGTCCGAAGCGGTGCGGGACCACGGGGCCGCGAAGTCTACGAAGGAAAGTGTCGGAGGCCCGGGCAGGCTGTACGGGCCCCCGACTGGTCAGGCCCCGGGGGGAGGGGCCTTCGGGCGCACTAGCCGGACTGGCTTGGCAGGCGCCCGAGCGTGACAGTCACCGTCTCCTGGGAGTCGTCTCGCTGGATCTCGAGCGTGAGTGAGTCGCCCGGGTCCTTCGACTGGACGATCCTGCGAAGGTCGTCCGGGGAGGTGACAGGCTCGCCGTCGGCGGACGTCACGATGTCGCCGCCGAGGGAATAACTGGTGCCGTCGATGACGACGTCCTGGTCGCCGCTTCGCAGGCCCGCCTGGTCCGCGGGGCTGCCGGGGACGACCTCCACGATGAGGGCCCCGTTGTCGACGGGAAGGGGGTAGGTCTCACGGAGCGAGTCCGTGATCTCGGCCATCGACACGCCCAGGAACGCGTGCTCGACCTTGCCGTTCTGGAGGACCTGGGAGACGACCTCCTTCACCGTGTTGATCGGGATGGCGAAGCCGATGCCGACGTTGCCGCCGCTCTCGCTCTCGATCTGCGAGTTCACGCCGATGACCTCGCCCTTCGCGTTCAGGAGCGGGCCGCCCGAGTTGCCCTGGTTGATCGGGGCGTCCGTCTGGATGACCTCGTCGATCGTGTACCCGTTGGGCGCCTGGATCTGGCGCTGGAGCGCGCTGACGATGCCGGCCGTGACCGTCCGCTCGAGCCCGAAGGGGTTCCCGATCGCAACGACCGGGTCGCCGACGCGGATCGCGTCCGAGCTCCCGAGCGGAAGCGGGGTGAGAGCGCGCGCCTGGGCGTCGATCTTGAGAACGGCCAGGTCCGTCGAGGGATCGCTGCCCACGACCGTGGCGGGGATGTTGTCCTCTCCGGAGAAGTTGACCATGACCTGGTCGGCGCCCTCGATCACGTGGTAGTTGGTGACCACATGGCCGGCCTTGTCGACGACGAAGCCGGAGCCGAGGGCCGTGCCGCCGCCACCGCCGAGCGGTCCGAAGAGCGAGTCGCCTCCGGAGGTGGTGGACGTCACCTGGACGACGCCCGGGCCGGTCTCCCGGTAGATCTGCTGCACCGACTTCCCGTCGCTCTGCGCGGCGTCGACCTGGACCCGCGCGGCCTTGGCGGCCGTCGCATCGCCGGAGACGGCGCTCACGACCGTCGTCGTGTCGTCGCCGGCACCCACGGCCGCGCCGATGCCGACGGCGGCAGCGCCGCCGAGCACGGCTGCGAGAAGGAGCCCGCCGATACGGGTCCACCAGTGCTGGCCGGGAGGCATTGCCTCGTTATAGCCCGGTGGTCGTGAAGTCCCTGTTGCGCGAGGTTAAGGCGGGGTTAAGCGCTACCGCCGCACCGACGAAACGGTCACCGCGCGGCCAGTCGTAGCGCGTCGAGCGTCTCGCCGATCAGAGCGGCGAGCTCGTGGATGTTCGCTTCGTCGGATTCGTCGAAGTCGCGCCCACCGCTCTTGTCGCTCAGCTGCAGCAGACCGTAGACCCGACCGTCGTCGCGCAGACGCTCGTAGCCAGCCATCCCCGCATCGGCGGGTGCGCGTCCGCGAGCGGGCCGAAGCGGTGGTAGAGCGGATGCGACAGCACCTCGGCTTCGGTCAGGCGGACGACCTCGCCGGGCGGGATCGTCATCCCGTGCAGGCCGTGGCCCTTCGGGTCGACTCGGAACTCACGGAACGCGGCGTACTTCTCGCTCAGGCTGAAGTACTTGCGCGCCTGCGACGAGTCCTCGCCGACCCAGAGCTTGAGGGCTGCCTGCTCGGCGCCGGTCAGCGCGGGCGATCTGGCAGGTGCGGCGCAGGAGCGCGTCGAGCTGAGCGGCGAGTTTCGATTCGAGCGAGGAGGCAGCGAGGATCGGCGTGATCTCGATTCCGACCTCACCGGTCTGCATCGCACCAGCCTCGCGCGGGTCGCCGCTACTCGTCGAGTGGCTCGCCGGCACGTGGGTCATCCGGACCGCCGCGCCCGAGAAACTGGTGAACCTTCGTCTCTTCGATCTCTTCGGCCGGGTCCTCGGCCAGGAAAAGGAGTGCCCACATCAGCCAGGCCAGGGTGATCGGGAACATCACGATGAAAAGAGCTCCTATCATTGTCAGGCTCCTTTCCCGCTCAGGGTTCGTGCATGCCGAGCCGCGGATTGGCCGAGCCAGTCCTCGAAGCGGGTCTCGGCAAGAATGGCGTCATCGCCGGGAACGAGGGTGCGGTCGCTCAGCCTGGCTCCGAAGTAGCGCGCATCTGGATCCGCGATCACCTCGCGCGGATCGCCGCGCTCCTCGAGGCCCCTCCGGATGAGCTCGTCGAGACGGAATTGCTCTGGCCCTGCGACCTCGACGATTCCGTTCACAGGCGGCCCGACAGCTGTTCTGGCAACCGCGGCCGCGACGTCCTCGGCGGCCATGGGCTGGATCAGAACCGGCGCGAGGCGCACGGTGGCGCCGTCGGTGGCGCCGTCCGCGATGCTCTTGACGAACTCGAAGAACTGCGTCGCGTGGACGATCGAGTAGGCGATCGGCGAACCTTCGATCAGCCTCTCTTGGGCGATCTTGCCGCGGAAGTAGCCGCTTTCGGAGAGGCGGTCGGTGCCCACGACCGACAGGGCGACGTGATGGCCGACGCCCGCTGCCGCTTCCGCCTCGAGGAGGTTGCGCGTCGACGTCTCGAAGAACGTCAGCACTGCTTCGTCATCGAAGGACGGAGAGTTCGAGACGTCGACGACGACAGCGGCGCCCGCGAGGACTTCGGCCAAGCCCTCGCCGGTGAGGGTGTTGACGCCCGAGTCGGGCGACGCCGGCACTGCTTCATGGCCGTGCTCCTGAAGCTTGTCGACGAGCTTCGAGCCGATGAGCCCGGTTCCGCCGACGACGACGATCTTCATGAGGACCCCTTTCGGTCAGTCGTCTCTCGAGCCGGTGCCGGCGGCATGACGCCACATCGCCATACGGCGAACCAGCGCCTCACACTCGCTACGCCGATCACGCAGCCCCGCAGGCCCGAAATCACCACTCGGCATAGGCCACCACCCAGATTAGAGACGGCCCATCCGGCTGGCAAATGGCCTTTCTCCGGAGGTCGAGAATGGGCGGGAGCGAACGTCGAGCGCGGCCGCTCAGACAGCTGCTTGGCGTTCCCAGAAGTACGCCTGCGCTGCCCGATGAAGGGGCCCGTCGAAGAGCGGGAGCCAGTGGCCTATGAGCGTCGACCGGACTGGATCGTTGAAGAGCGCTCTGACCGACTCGTGCGGGCTCTCGCCCTCGAACAGGAATACAACCTCGGTCTCCGACAAGAAGATGGCGTGCCGGTCGAACGCTGCCTCGAGTTGCGCGCCGCCGAGAGCCGAGTGTTCGGCGAGCAACTCCTCTGCTCGCTGACGACCGTCGGGCTTCAGGCGGGCAACGAGGACGAATCGATCCACGGCCGCAAGCCTACTCTCGATCTCCGCCAGCGAGCGTCGATGCGCCGGCGCCCTCCGGCCGGCTTTGACTAGAGTCGCCGGCTCACGCCGAGGGAGGGGATCGCATGGCCACCGATCGACACGCAGAGGTCACGTGGCGGGGCAGTCTGCTCGAGGGGAGTGGGATGATCGAGAGCGTCGGGAGCGGGGCGTTCGGGCCGCTCGAGGTCACGTGGGCCTCCCGCGCCGAGCAGCCGGAGGGCCGGACCAGCCCGGAGGAGCTGATCGCGGCCGCCCACGCCGCCTGCTTCTCGATGGCGCTCTCGCACGGGCTCTCGGAAGCGGGGAGCCCGCCCGAGAGGCTCGACACGGGGGCGGTCGTCACCTTCGAGCCGGGCGTGGGGATCACGAGAATCGCGCTCACCGTCCGCGGGATCGTCCCCGGCCTCGACGCCGGCGCCTTCGCCCAGGCCGCCGAGACGGCCAAGGAGAGCTGTCCCGTGTCCACGGCTCTCGCCGGTGTGGGCGACGTGTCGGTGCAGGCGACCCTCGAGGGCTAGAAACCCTTTACGATCGCCGGGGTGTGGAGTAGCCCGCTCCTCTACGAGCGCCTGACCTGGCCCGAGGTGCGCCGCGCGGCGGCGGAGGAGCGCGTCTGCGTGATCCCGGTGGCGACGCTGGAGGATCACGGGCCCCACCTCCCGATCGACACGGACCTCCGCATCACCGCCGAGGTCTGCAGGCGCACGGCCGAGGCGGCGCCCGACGAGACGATCCTCCTCCCGCCCATCCCCCACGGCTACTCGCCGCATCACATGGACTTCCCCGGCCCGATCACGATCGGCTGGGACACCTTCACCCGCTACTGCAAGGACGTCGGCACCTCGCTCGCGCGCCACGGCTTCCGGCGCATGCTCTTCCTCAACGGCCACGGCTCGAACCAGAACTTCGTCGAGGCGGCGGCGCGTCTCGTCGGCGTCGAGCATCCGAACGTCCTCGCCGCGGCCGCGTTCTACCTCTCCGGCGCCCGCTCGCTCGCGCTGATCGACACGCTGCGCGAGTCGGAGCGCGGGGGAATGGCGCACGCCTGCGAGCTCGAGACGTCGATCTACCTCGCCATCGATCCGGATGCCGTGGACATGGACAAGGCGGTGGACGAGCGCGGCTACCCGTCGGGCGAGTACGCCTTCATGGACTGGTCCGACGGCCCACTCGCCGTCATGCCGTGGTGGTCGTCGTTCTCGCGCACGGGCGTCCAGGGTGACGCGACGAAGGCGACCGCCGAGAAGGGCGCCGCCCTCCTCGACGCCGCCGTGGAGGAGTGCGCCGGTTTCGTCCGCGAGCTCCTGGCCATGCCGCTGCCCAGCCGCCGCGAGCCCGCGGAGACGCCGTGACCGTCGCTCGCCTCCGGCTCGCTCCCGTGGGGGAAACCAGGCTTCCCCCACGAGCCCCCTTCGTCGATCCTGTGAGGGAACCTCCCGGTTCCCTCACACACCCTCCCCACGGTCACGGGCCGGAGACCGGCCCGTGACGCCCCCGCCGATCCCGCTCGTCAAGGCCGCGGGCTCGCACGCCGAGGTCGGCCGCCAGATCGGCGCCGCGACCGCCGACGAGATGCGGCGGATGGTCGGCGAGCCCCTTCCGGATCCCGCGCTCGTCTCCCGCTACCGGGCGGTGACCCTCGAGCACGTCCCCTGGATCGTGGAGGAGCTCGACGCCGCTGCAGAGGGAGCAGGCGTCGATCCGCAGGCATTCTTCGCCGCCGCGATCGAGGAGCTCGCGCCGGTCGAGGCTCCGACCGGCTGCAGCGACCTCGTCGTCACCGGCGCGCATACCGCCGACGGACACCTGCTCGTCGCGCACACGAACGACCTCTACGCCGAGGAAGAGGACGGGATCGTGGCGATCGAGTGGCGGGTGCCGGGCGAGCCGGTCGTCTTCTCCCTCGGAGCCGGCCCGCTGGTCAGCGTCGGCTGGAACGACGCCGGCCTCTCCGTGACGGGCAACGAGGTCTCGCCCAACGACGAGGGCGTCGGCATCCCGCGCCTGCTCCAGGTGCGCGACGTCCTCACGCGCCGGACGCTGCGAGACGCGATCGACGCCAGCCTCCACCCGGCCCGGTCGTCCGCCTACAACTGGGTGCTCGCCCACGCCGACGGGAGCGCGGCCAACGTCGAGGCCTCGGCGACCAGCTCGCGGACGGACCAGACCCGGGACGGCTTCCTGACGCACACGAACCACTACACGGACACGGACATGAAGCCCTTCGAGCGCGAGGGCGACTACGAGAGCTCGTGTGCGCGCCTCGACAGGGCGCGCGAGCTGGCGAGTCGGCGACGGCTTCACGGTCGAGGGCCTCCGCGGATCCTCTCCGACCACGAGAACGGCGAGAACGCCATCTGCCGCCACGGCGACGGGGCCAAGGTGGTGAAGACCGTCTTCTGGTGCGTCGCCGACGTGACCGCCGGCGAGATCACGTACGGCCGCGGCAACCCGTGCGACTCGGAGGCCCAGGTCTACCGCTTCGAGCGGCCCGACCGGTGAAGGCGGCCTCGCTCTTCGGGAAGCCGCTCCCGGCGGGCGGTACGATCGGCGTCGCGGCGCCGGCGAGCCCGTACGAGAGCCGCTCCGACGTCGTTCGCTCCGTCGAGTGGTGGGAGGCGAAGGGCTACCGGGTCAAGCTGGCCGGGCACGTCTACGCGCGCGACGACTACGTCGCCGGCAGCCCGCGCGAGCCGCGCCGCCGACCTCGTCTCGCTCTTCGCCGACCCCGAGGTCGACGTCGTCCAGTGCCTCCAGGGCGGCTTCGGCTCGGCGCACATCATCCCCCACCTCGACTTCGACGCGATCGCCGCCAACCCGAAGCCGCTCCTCGGGTTCTCGGACATCACGGCGCTCCACGTCGCGATCCGCCAGCGGACCGGGCTCGCGACGTTCTACTCCAACGGCTTCCTCGGGCGTGGGCGCGCCGGAGACGAGCGAGTTCACGCGGGACCGGCTGCTCGCCGTGCTCCGCGGCGACGGCGCCGGGGAGGTCCCCGAGGAGCCCGGACGACCCGTTCGTCCACGCGATCCGCGGCGGGAAGGCGACGGCCCCGCTCGCCGGCGGCTGCCTCTGGCTCCTGATGCAGACGATGGGGACGCCCTGGGAGATCGACCTCGACGGCGCGATCTTCTTCTTCGAGGATACGCACCTCCCGCCCTACTACCTCGACGGCGCCCTGACCCAGCTCGGGCACGCCGGCAAACTCGCCGGCGTCCGCGGAGTCGTAGTCGGTGAGATGGTGAAGAGCGACTGGGGAGACCACCCCGCGGGGTGGCCGCGGACGCGGACCGTCGAGGACGTCCTCGAGGTTCACCTGGAGCCGCTGGGCGTCCCCGTGCTATACAAACTCCCCTTGGGACACGGAAAGCACCTCGCAGCCATCCCGCTCGGCGTCGCCGCGACGCTCGACGCAGACGCGAGGACGCTCACCATCGAGCAATCCGGCCTGGCGACGGAGAAGGAGTGAGGGCATGAGGAAGCGGGCGTTGGTGCTGATCGCAGTCCTGGCCATGGCCGTCGGTCTCGCCGGCTGCGGCGGCGGAGGCGAGCAGCGCCTCGGAGCAGGGAACCGGGGCGAGCGAGGGCACGCCGGTGAAGAGGCGGGATCCTCAGGGTCGGGACGATCAACTACATCGACTCGCTCAACCCGTTCAACTACATCGAGTCCCAGGCCTACCAGGGCATGCTCATGATCTTCCCGCAGCTCGTGCAGTACGCGCCCGGGGCGGACGGGCTCGTGATCGAGGGCGACTGGGCCGAGTCCTGGGAGACGTCGGCCGACGGCAAGGACTGGACCTTCCACCTGAAGCCCGGCGGGACGTGGTCCGACGACACCCCGCTGACCGCCGAGGACGCCGCCTGGACGATCAACACGACGATCAAGTACGCGAACGGCCCCACGGCCGTCGCCGCAGCGGCGCTCACCCACGTGAAGAGCGCCGAGGCGACCGACGACAACACGCTCGTCATCCACTACGCGACGCCGGTCGGCAACGTCCTCGCCCAGCTGGAGCAGTTCTTCATCCTCCCGCAGCACGTCTGGGAGCCGCTCGCGGGCCCGGACGGGAAGGGACTGAAGACCTACCACCCCGAGCAGCACCTGCCGATCGTCTCGGCCGGCGCCTACACGCTCAAGCAGTACGAGAAGAAGGGCACGAACGTGTTCATCCCCTGGAAGGGCTACTACGGCGAGCCGTCGAACGCCGAGGCCGTCGCGCTGACGTACTTCACGAACGCCGACTCGATGATCGCGGAGCTCCAGCAGGGGAACCTCGACTGGGTCGACCAGGTCCCGTTCAACGCGGTGAACGTCCTCGAGAAGGACGACAACATCGTCGTCAACAAGGTCCCGGGCGCGGAGACGACCAACATCACGTGGAACTCGAACCCGCGCAAGCCGAAGAACCGCGAGCTCCTCGACCCGGAGGTGAAGAAGGCGCTCTCGATGTGCGTCGACCGCGAGCGGATCATCGAGGTCGTCTTCAACGGCTACGCGAGCCTCGTCGAGAGCCTTGCCGGGCACATCACGGGCGAGATGGAGAACCCGAACCTCGGGCCGCTCGAGTACGACTGCGACGCGGGCGAACAAGATGCTCGACGACCTCGGCTACACGAAGGGCTCGGACGGCATCCGCATCGCTCCCGCAACGACGGGCGAGTACGCGCAGGAAGCCCACCCGATGGAGTACGAGATCGTCACGCCGACCTCGACCGACTTCAACGTCAACCGCTCGTTCGAGATCGTCCAGGACGGGTTCGCCGACGCCGGCGTCAAGGTCACGCAGAAGGTCGGCGGCGACACCGCGGCGACGTACGCGCTCGAGACCGACGAGGACTGCGACGCCGAGAAGTCGACCGGCTACGCGAACTTCGACATCGCCATGTGGGACTGGGTCGGCTACGTCGACCCGGACTTCATGCTCTCGGTCGTCACGAAGGACCAGTGGTGCTCGTGGAGCGACACCGGCTGGGACAACCCCGACTACGACGCGATGTACGAGAAGCAGGGCACGCTCGTCGACCCGGAGGAGCGCAAGCAGCTCGTCTGGGAGATGCAGCAGGTCATCTACGACAACTGGGTCTACACCCAGCTCACGAACCACGAGTACATCGACGCGCACCGCGACAACTGGGCGGGGATCGAGACCGACCTGAACGCGTACTCGAAGAAGTACTGGACGTCGCCCTACATGGTGGAATAGCCGGACCGAAAACCGAGGCGGGCGGAGGGCACGAGGCGTGAGGTCGGCCGACTACGTCATCAAGCGCGTCTTCTTCGCGATCGTGACCGTCTTCGTCGCGATCACGCTCAACTTCGTGCTGTTCCGCGCCGTGCCGGGCGACGCGGTCGACGCGCTCCGCTGCCGCCAGTGCAGCGCCGACTTCAAGGAGCTCCAGCGCCACGAGCTCGGCCTCGACAAGTCGAAGTGGGAGCAGTACCGGCTCTACATCACCGGGCTCGTCACGGGCGACCTCGGCAACTCGCTGCGCACCCAGAAGTCGGTCAGGAGCGAGCTCTGGGAACCGCTCAAGAACACCATCCCGATGGTCGCGCTCGGAACGCTGTTCTCGATCGTCTTCGGCACGCTCACGGGGGTCATCTCGGCCTGGCGCCGGGACACCGCGGTCGACAAGGGCGGCCTCTGGACATCGCTCGCCTTCTACTCGATGCCGCCCCAGTGGCTCGGCCTCCTCATGGTGCTCTTCGTCGCCGGAGCGGTCGGCTTACCCACCTCGGGGATCGAGACCCCGACGCTCGGGATCCTCGGAGACGCCTCGACGTGGGACGTCTGGGTCGACCGCTTCCGGCACATGATCCTGCCCGCGCTGACGCTCGGGCTCGTCCTCTACGGCGACTACGCGCTGATCGTGCGCTCGGCGATGCTCGAGACGCTCGGCGAGGACTACGTGCTCACCGCCAGGGCGAAGGGGCTCTCGAACTGGGAGATCGTCCGCAAGCACGGCTTCCGGAACGCGCTCCTGCCCATCGTCACGCTCATCGCCCTCTCGCTCGGATTCATCATCGGGGGCGCGATCACGATCGAGTACGTCTTCTCCTACCCCGGCCTCGGGCTCGAGACCGTCGAGGCGATCGACCAGCGTGACTGGCCGCTGCTCCAGGCGATCTTCCTGCTCCTCACCTTCTCGGTGATCTTCTTCAACCTGGTCGCCGACCTCCTCTACGTGAAGCTCGACCCGAGGGTGGTCGAGGCATGACCTCCCTCCCCCCGACCGCGTTCGACGAGCAGGCGGCGGTCGCCGATATCGCAGGCATCGAGCCTCGAGGGCGGCTCGGCTTTCTCCGCTCCGCTGCCCTGCGGAAGCCGTCGATGCTCTTCGGCCTCGGCGTCCTCGTCTTCTTCGTCCTCGTCGCGGTCTTCGCGCCGCTCCTCGAGCCGTACGACCCCCGGGAGAAGACCGGGGCCGTCTACGAGCCGCCGTCGAGCGTCCACTGGCTCGGCACGGACGACGGCGGGGCCGACATGCTCTCGCTCGTCATCGCCGGCTCGCGGGTGTCGCTGATCGTCGGCTTCGCGGCCGCGCTCGTCGCGATGCTCATCGGCGGGACGATCGGGCTCTGGTCCGGGCTTCTACGGGGGCAAGAGCGACACGATTCTCATGCGCATCACCGACTACGTCCTCGTCATCCCGGACATCCCGCTGATGATCATCGTCGCCGCCCTCTTCGGCCGCAGCCTCACGAACATCATCCTCATCATCGGGATCATCTACTGGACGAGCACGGCGCGGCTCATCCGCGCGCAGACGAAGAGCGTCCGCGAGCGGGCCTACGTCACGCGCGCGCGCGCGCTCGGCGCGGGCAACCAGCGGCTGATCGGCAAGCACGTGCTCCCGCAGGTGCTGCCGCTCCTCATCGCCAACACCGTCCTCACGGTCGCGATCGCGATCTTCGCCGAGACGTACATCACGTTCCTGGGGCTCGGCGACCCTGCCCTCATCTCGCTGGGGGAGGCTGATCGAGAACGCGTTCACGGGCGACGCCGTCCTCAACGACGCCTGGTGGGCGATCGTCCCGCCGGGCGTGTGCGTCACGCTCGTCATCCTCGCCTGCACGATGATCGGGATGGCCATGGAGGACGCGCTGAATCCGCGGCTCCGCGTCGGGCACCTGTCGGTGCGCCGCTTCCGGCTGCGGCCGCTGAAGGGAGCGCTGGAGTCGGAATGACCGTCCTTCGCCTTCGGCTTCGGCCCGTGGGGGAAACCATGTTTCCTCCACGAGCCCCCTTCTTTGAGACTGTGAGGGAACCTCCCGGTTCCCTCGCGCGCCCTCCCCACACTTATGGGCGCGTGCGCCCATGACCACGCCGCTGCTCCAGGTCGAGGACCTCCACGTCTGGTTCGACCTCGAGGGCGGAGGCGAGCTGCACGCGGTTCAGGGGATCGACCTGGAGCTCGACGAGGGCGACCGACTGGGCCTGGTCGGCGAGTCGGGATGCGGCAAGACGACGGCGATCCTCGCCGTCATGGGCCTCCTGCCGCCCTCCGCGAGCGTCGCCGGACGCGTCTACCTCGACGGCGAGGACATCCTCGCGGAGGGCGAGGACACGATCAGCCCGCACCGCTGGGTGGACATCGCCATGATCTTCCAGGGGGCGATGAACGCCTTCAACCCGGTGAGGACGGTCGGCGAGCAGATCGTCGAGCCGATGGAGCTCCACGGGACCGCGAGCGGAAGGCAGGCGCGGAAGCAGGCGGGAGAGCTGCTCGAGCGCGTCGGGATCCCGGCCGCGCGGGCGAGCAGCTACCCGCACCAGTTCTCGGGCGGCATGCGCCAGCGGGCCGCGATCGCGATGGCTCTCGCCTGCAAGCCCAAGGTTCTCCTCGCCGACGAGCCGACGACCGCGCTCGACGTGATGGTGCAGGCGCAGATCCTGCAGCTCCTCGTCGGGCTCGCGGACGACTTCGGCCTCGCGCTCATCCTCGTCACGCACGACCTCCCGGTCGTCGCGCAGGTGTGCGAGCGCGCCGCGGTCATGTACGCCGGCGAGATCGTCGAGCTCGGCCCCACGGACACGCTCTACCACGACCCCCGCCATCCCTACACGCGCCTCCTGTTCGCGGCCACCCCGGACCTCTACGGGGAGGACGCGGTCGTCTCCATCGCCGGCACGCCGCCCCGCCTCGACCGCGAGCTCACGGGCTGCCCGTTCGCGCCGCGCTGCGACAGCTCGTTCGCGCCCTGCGCCACGGTCAAGCCCAAGCTGGTCTCGACGGCCCAGGATCACACCGCGGCATGCCATCTGAACGATCCGGCGCTCAAGGCTGCGTCGTGAGCACGGGCGCGGAGCAACGGCCAGGCGCCGCTCCTCGAGGTCGAGGACCTCGTCACCCGCTTCCCCGTCCCGCGCGGGCTCGTCGGCGCCGCGACGGGCCGGCCGAAGCTCGCCGTCCGCGCCGTCGACGGCGTCTCTTTCTCGCTCCGCAAGGGCGAGATGCTCGCGCTCGTCGGCGAGTCCGGCAGCGGCAAGACGACCACGGCGCAGTCCATCCTCCGGCTCGTCGAGCCGGAGTCGGGGACGATCCGCTTCCTGGGCGAGGACATCACGAAGGTCGGGAGCGGCAAGATGCGATCCCTCCGCCGGCACGCCCAGCTCATCTTCCAGGACCCCTACGAGTCGCTCGACCCGCGCTTTCGCGTGCGGGACACGGTGGGGGAGCCGCTGCTGATCCACGGCGAGGGAGGCGGGCACAAGGAGCGCGAGGAGCGCGTGCGCGACGCGCTCACCCGCGCCGGCCTGACGCCGCCCGAGCTCTTCCTCGACCGGTATCCCCACGAGCTCTCCGGCGGCCAGCGCCAGCGGACGGCGATCGCCGCGAGCCTCGTCCTCGACCCGCAGCTGCTCGTCGCGGACGAGCCGGTCTCGATGCTCGACGTGTCGGTGAGGGCCGGGATCCTCTCGCTCCTCGACGAGCTGCGCCGCACGGGTCTCGGGATCCTCATGATCACGCACGACCTCTCCACGGCGGCGCACTTCGCCGACAGGATCGCGGTCATGTACCTGGGCCGGATCGTCGAGCAGGGCCCTGCGCGGGACGTCGTCCGCGACCCGAAGCACCCGTACACGAAGGCCCTCCTGTCCGTCGTGCCCCAGCGCGACCCGCGCGCGACCACCGTTCCCCAGATCCTCAAGGGCGAGACGCCGAACCCGATCGCGATCCCGCCCGGCTGCCGGTTCAACCCGCGCTGCCCGATCGCGATTCCCGAGTGCCGGGCGACCGACCCCGAGCTCCGGTCGCCGGCGGGCGCGAGAGCCGGCCACGAGGCGGCCTGCATCCGGGCCTAAGTGCCTCTCCAGGCAATGCCCACCACGCAGCATCACCTGAAGAGGCACTAGTGGACCTCATTCTCACGGGGGGCACCGTGTTCACCGCGGACCGGAGCATGCGCGTCGCCGAGGCGGTGGGGATCCGGGGCGGCCGGATCGCCGCGGTCGGCTCGGCGGGGGAGGTCATGGCCGAGGCGGGCCCGGGGACGCGCGTGGTCGAGCTCGACGGCCGCACGGTCGTCCCCGGCTTCCAGGACGCCCACGTCCACGCGCCCCACGGCGGGCTGGCCGGGAACGGAGTGCTACCTCTACGAGGTGGCCTCCGCCGAGGAGTGCCTCGCGATCGTCGCTCGGTACGCCGCCCAGCACCCCGATCTGGAGTGGATCGCCGGCGGCGGCTGGCGGACCGACCTCTTCCCGGGGGGGACGCCGAGCAGAGCCGACCTGGACGCCGTGTGCCCCGACCGTCCCGCCTTCCTCGACAACAGCGACGGCCACAGCGCGTGGGTGAACAGCCGGGCGCTCGAGCTCGCCGGCATCACCCGAGAGACTCCCGACCCGCCCGATGGCCGCATCGAGCGCGACGGATCCGGCGAGCCGCAGGGGACCCTCCACGAGGGCGCGGCCGACGTCGTCGAGCGCCTCCTCCCGCCGACGACCCAGCGGGAGTGGGAGGAGGGGATCCTCCGGGCCCAGGCAGGAGCTCCACGCACTCGGAATCACGGCCTGGCAGGACGCCGACGTCCCTCCGGACACCCTTGCCGCCTACCGCGCGGTCGCCGAGCGAGGAGAGCTGACGATGCGCGTCGAGGGCAACCTCCGCTGGGAGACCGGACGGCTCCGCCGAGGACCACGTCGAGGAGCTCGTCGAGCTGCGTGTGGCGCAGGACGGCGGCCGGCTCCGGATGCGCGGCGCGAAGCTCTTCGTCGACGGCGTGCTCGAGAACTTCACGGGCACGCTCCTCGAGCCCTACGTCGGCACCGACAACACCGGGATCTCGATGTACGAGCACGACGAGCTCGCGCACATCGTGACGCTGCTCGACGCGCGCGGGTTCCAGGTGCACATGCACGCGATCGGAGATCGCGCGGTGCGCGACGCCCTGGACGCGATCGAGGCGGCCCGGCGGGCGAACGGCGAGCGCGACGCACGCCACCACCTCGCCCACGTCCAGCTCGTCCACCCGGACGACGTCCCGCGGTTCAGGGAGCTCGGGGTCGTGGCCAACGTGAGCCCGCTCTGGGCGTGCCGCAGCCCCTACATCACGGAGCTGACCGAGCCGTTCATCGGCCCGGAGCGCTCGGCCCGCATGTACCCCTTCGGGACCCTCCACCGCGCAGGCGCCCGGCTCGCGTTCGGAAGCGACTGGACCGTGTCCACGCCGAACCCGCTCCCGCAGATCGACGTCGCGGTGACGCGCGTCCACCCCGAGACGCGCGCGGAAGGCCCGCTCCTTCCGGCCGAGGCCCTCGACCTCCCGACGGCGCTCGCGACGTTCACGATGGGCTCGGCGTACGTGAACTTCCTCGACGACGTGACGGGCTCGCTCGAGCCCGGCAAGCTGGCCGACCTCGCCGTCCTCGACCGCGACGTCCTCGACCCCGGCGCCGGCTCGATCGCCGACGCCCGGGTGCTCCTCACCCTCGTCGAGGGCGAGGCGGTCTACGCCGATCCCGGGCTCGGCTGGTAGCCGGCGACCGCCGGCCGCTTCATCCGGCGGGCGAGGAAGGCGGTCGTGAAGAACGGGCCGACGACGCAGACGGCAAGGACCACGATCCAGATGACGCGCGCGGCGAGCGAGGGACCGCCGGTGCAGACGACGTTGATCTCGGCTCCCGTGGCCGGGTCGACTTCGCCGGCGCAGCTCTCGTAGTAGACGCCGAACGCGCCGGAGAGGATGAGGACCGCGGGCAGAAGACCTCCCGGCACGACAAGCGTTCCGACCAGCTTCTCGCGCGTGCTCCAGGCGTCCGAGACCCAGAGAAGCACGAGGCCGACGAACCAGCCGATGACGAAGACGAAGCCGCCGACGAGCAGCCCGATGAGCGCGAGGATCTCCACCGGGCCGGCGCGGCGCTGCACGACTCCTGAACGCGCCCGTTCCTCGGCCGCGATCTCGCTCGGCTCGCCCAGCCGGTCGAGGACATTGCGGATCTCGGCCTCATTGTCGGCCACACCGCTCGCGCGCGTCTCGGCGATGTGGTCGGCGATCTCCTGCGTGAGCTCGTTGCGCCGGGCCCGGGGTATGTCCCGAAGCTCGCGGTTCAGTCGCTCGAGGTAGTCCTCGACGAGACGATCGGCATCGAACGTCACGGCCCGCCCCTTCCTTCGACCAGCGCGTCGACTGCGTCGCGGAACCGGGTCCACTCGCGCCGGAAGCCCTCGAGTGCCTCGCGCCCCGCGTCCGTGAGCCTGTAGTAGCGGCGAGGAGGGCCCGAGGGCGACTCTCGCCAGGTCGACTCCACGAGGCCGTCACGACGCAGACGGCTGAGTAGCGGGTAGATCGTCCCCTCGCTCGTCACCATTCCGTCCAGGTCGGCCAAGTCGCGGACGAGGTCGAAGCCGTACCGTTCGTCGGAGGTAAGCATTGCCAAGACGCAGTACTGGAGCGTCCCTCGTCGCATCTGGGCGAGCAGTGCTTCCTGCCGCCCGTCTATCATGCGTGACAAGGTACTAGCTCGTACCCAGTAAGGCAAGCCGCGTCAGCGCGAGGCGCGCAGCTCGTCCTTGAGCCCGAGGGCTTCCTGCTCGCTCGAGAGCCACTCGGCGAAGAACGGCTCCACGATCCGATAGGCGCGCCCCTCGTCCCGGGCGGCGATCTCCTTGGCGACGAGCGCGCCGAGCGCCCGTTGCAGGGCGGGCTTCGCCGGGAGCTCGTGCCGCTCGGCGTAGCCGGCGGAGTAGGGGGACTGCGTCGGCTCCTCGGCTAGGGCGAGCATCAGGAGCCGCTGGGCGTGGGGGGCGTCGTCCCACAGCTTCGCGAAGTGGTTGTGCTCGGAGCGGAGAGCCTGGGCGACGGCCGCTTCCACGTCCCTCAGTCGCGCGAAGTGGCCCGTGGGAACTAGCTCCCAGAGGAAGTACGCGAGCTCCTGCGTCCCGTAGGGATGGCCGCCGGTCGCCTCGAGGAGGCGGGCGAGCGCTTCGTCGTCGATGCCTCGCTCGGTCTCCTCGAAGCGTGACCGGAGGAAGCCAGCGAACTCGGCGGGTGCGATTGGCCCGATCTCGAGGCGTTTCGCGCTGCGCCAGAACGGCTCGTTCTCGTCGTCGAAGATCCGGGCGAGGACGTGGCGCTTGCTCCCGAGGTAGACGTGCGAGACCTCCGGCTGCTCCTGGAACACCGCCCGCATGAGATTGGGGAAATGGCGGTCGAGCGCGACGATCTCCTGGAACTCGTCGAAGACGAGGACCGTGCGGCGATCGCGCTCGGCGGCGATCCGTCCGGGCAGCGCGAGGAGGGCCTCGATGGTCTCGTCGATGGCCGCGCGGCGCCTGCCGGCATGGAAGACGAACCGGAGGCTCCCGTCGACCGGGTCGACCTCCATGGTCGGCGTGATGCGAAGGCCGCGGAAGAGACGCGTGGCGCGCTCGATCGCCTGGCCCGCGGCGCTCTCGAGGTCGCTGTAGATCGTCTTCGCCAGCGCGGCCGCGAGGCGCTCCTTCGTCGGAGTCCGCATGAGATCGCAGTAGCCGACCAGGATGCGTTTCCTCATCGCACGCTGCGCGGCCCGCAGGACGAGCGACGACTTCCCGTACCGCCGCGGCGCGTAGAGGAGGACGTCTTGCCCGTTCCCCATGTCGGCGACGAGCTCCCGGAGCTCGGGCTCTCGATCGGTGAAGGCGTCGGCGAGCGCGAGTGCGCCGAAGGTGAACGGGTTGGTATGCGTCACTGCGTTACGCAATCTAGCATACTCACCTGTATGCTCTGTGGCATGATCCGGACCGGGATACCGGGGCCGCTAGGCCCGAACGAGCACGCGGCCGTTCTCGACGCGCACGGGATAGACGGCGGCGCGCATGGACGGCTCGTCGAGGCACTCGCCGGTCTCGAGGTCGAACTCCCAACCGTGCCAGGGGCAACGGAGGACGCGCCGGCCCGCGAGCTCGTACTCGCCCGGGTCGCCTTCCAGCCGCTCGCGCACGACGCCGAGGCAGAGCGGGCCGCCGTGGTGCGGGCAGCGGTTGCGGATCCCGTGGAGCGACCCGTCCGCGCCGTCGGTGACGACACCGAGCTCACGGCCCTCGACCCGCGCGACGACGCGCCCCTCTCGCTCGAGGTCGGCGAGCGCCCCCACGTCGTGCCAGCCGTCCGTCACGCGGCCGTGAGCCCGAGACGCGCGCCGTAGAGCTCGGCGGCGTTCTCGTGGAGCACCTTCGCCCGCCAGTCCTCGGGAAGCCGCTTGAGCATGAAGCCCGGATCGTCGAAGTCCCAGTGCGGGTAGTCCGACGCGAAGCAGAGGTTGTCGGGGGCGCCCGCGGCGGCCAGCATCTCGAAGAGCACGTCGTCGCGCCCGTCGGTGTGCTCGAGCGGCTGCGTGGAGAAGCGAACGTGCTCGCGCGCGACCTCGCTCGGCTTCCGCTCGAGCCAGGGAACCTCGCTGCGGAGCGCGCGCCAGTTGGTGTCCAGGCGCCAGAGGATCCCGGGCAGCCACGCGATCCCGCCTTCGATGAGGAGCACCTTCAGCGTCGGCAGGCGCTCGAACGTCCCGTGGCAGAGGAGCGAGACGAGGTGCGACATCGTGCTGCAGGCCGAGCCGAGCGTGTGCCACTCGATGTAGAAGGTCACCGGGCCGGCGCCGCCGGGGGGCGCCGCGATCCCCATGCCCTCGCCTCCGGAGTGGATCGCCACCGGGAGCCCGCACTCGGCTGCCGCCTCGAAGATGGGCAGATAGCGCGGCTCGCCGTACGGCCTGTCCGCGCCGCCGCAGAGGAGCACCTGGACGAAGCGCTCGTCCTCGGCGGCCCGCCTGATCTCGGCCGCGGCCGCTTCCGGGTCCTGAGCCGGGCAGAGAATGGAGGCCCGCAGGCGGGGCTCGGCGTCGAGCCAGCGCTCGCGCAGCCACTCGTTGTGGGCCCGCGCGAGCTCGGCCGCGCGGTAGGGGCTCGGCATGAGGGGGATGAGGACGGCGTCGTCGCCGTTGAGGACGCCGATGTCCGTGCCGCTCGTGTCGAGCACCTCGCGCCGGACGGCTTCGACGTCGGAGCCCGGCGGACGCCCGTTCTGCTCGATGTCCTGGCGGAACCACGAGGACGGGTGGGCCCAGGAGTAGCCGGGAAGGCCGAGGGACGGCCCCTGCGCGCGGAACCACTCCCGCTGCGCCGGCTCGACGTAGGCGAGGAGCTCCTCGGGGTCGCCGATCTGCGGATGGATGTCGCAGTCGATCACGCGCTCACAGTATCCCTCCTACAATCGGCCGCCGTGCCGGTGGACGCGCTCCGTGCCTACGTCGAGGACGTCCTCGCCGCGTACCGCTTCCCGGGGCTCGCGGTGGCGGTCACCGACCGCGAGAGGCTCGTCGGCATCCGAGCAGTTCGGGCTGGCGAACCTCGACGCCGGCGTTCCGGTGAGCCGGGAGACGGCCTTCGAGTTCGGCTCCATCGGCAAGGTCTTCACGACCGTCCTGGTCATGCAGCTGCGCGCGGAGGGCCTGATCGACCTCGACGCGCCCCTGACGCGCTATCTGCCGTGGTTCGAGGTGCGCTCCGAGCACGCGCCGATCACGATCCGTCACGTGCTCACGCATTCGAGCGGGCTGATGGTGGGCGCCGACCTGAGCGCGAACTCGCGCTTCGACGTCTGGGCCCTGCGCGAGACCGAGGTCGGCTTTCCGCCAGGGAGCCGCTACCTCTACTCCAACGTCGGCTACCGCGCCCTCGGCTTCGTCGTCGAGGAGGTGACCGGGGCGCGGTACGCGGAGGTCCTCCGGTCGCGCATCCTGGACCCGCTCGGGCTCGCCGCCACCGACCCGGAGATCACGAACGAGGGCCGGCCGCGCCTCGCCGTCGCCTACGAGCGGCTCTTCGACGACCGCCCGGCGCGGCGCGACGATCCCTGGGTGCCCGCGACGTGGCTCGAGACGGGCACCGGGGACGGCGCCCAGGCCGGCACGGTGGAGGATCTCGCCGCGTTCCTCCGCGTGGTCCTGAACCGCGACGAGGACATGCTCTCGCCGGAGTCGTACGAGCTGATGACCACGCCGGCGATCGAGGCCGACGACGGTTGGTGGTACGGCTGCGGGCTCGAGCTGCGCGGTCGGGAGATCCGCCACGGCGGCTCCATGCCCGGGTTCGGCGCGACGATGCTCGGCGACCTGCGACTCGGGCTTCGGCGTCGCGGTGGCCGTCAACGCGACCGACGAGCAGGACCTGACCGAGGAGATCGCCCAGTCGCTACTCGCGCTCTTCCGGGACGGAACGGCGCCTCCGGCCCCCGATGCGCTCGCGGTGGACGACGCGGCCGACTACGCGGGCGCGTACGAGGGCCCGGCCGGCCGCCTCGTCGTCACCGCCGAGGGCGACCGCCTCCTCCTGAACGGCGAGCCGCTCGAGCCGAGGGGCACCGATCGCTTCTTCGCCGACCGCCCGGACCTCGCCCTCTACCACCTACGCTTCCTCCGCGACGACGACCGGGTCGTGGCGGCGGCGCACGGAGCAGACGCCTACCGGCGGGACGGCGCCCCGACCGCGGCGTTTCCGACTCCCTCCGAGGACTGGAACGCCTATCCCGGCCACTACCGCGCCTACAACCCGTGGTACTCGAACTTCCGCGTCGTCCTGCGCGCGGGCGAGCTAGTGCTGATCTTCCCGTGGGGCATGGAGCTCCCTCTGACGCCGCTCCCGGACGGCCGCTTCCGCGCCGGCGAAGAGGAATGGTCACCGGAGCGCATCCGCTTCGACGCGGTCGTGGACGGCGAGGCCCTGCGCGTCGACTTCACCGGCGAGGCCTACTACCGCGTGCCTTAGACGCCGTCGCGCGGGAAGTCGTGCTCCCAGGTCCGCGCGAAGACGCTCGCGTCGTTCTCGAACACCTCGAGCGTGGTGATCACGTGGAAGGCGTCCGCGTCCGAGGTCATCGCGCTCGTCACCTCGGCGAGCGCGCGCCAGTCGCCCCGGGCCATCCCCGAGGTGGCGTGGAACCGCACCTCGGCCGAGAGCGGGTCGCCCTCGCGGATCGCGTAGACGGTGTGGCTCGTGTCCGAGCTCTCGAGGTCGGCGGCCACGAGGCGGACGGTGCCCCCGAGGTCGTAGTCGAAGATCTGCTCGACGAGGCCTCGATGCGAGATCGCGCCGGACGACTCGTCCGCCCGCGCCGGGGGCGATCGTCTCGACCTCGAGCGGCGCGGACTGCTCCGGCTCGCCGAAGGGCCTGAGCTCGTCGTCCTCCGGCCGTGGCGGACGCACCGGGAGCACGAGCGTCCCGCCGAAGAGCGTCAGATGGACCGGCTCCGGCGACGGCCACGCCCAGGGCCAGTAGGTCGGCGAGACGGCGACCCGGAGGCGGTGGCCCGCGGGGAACGAGTAGGCCATCACGTCGAGCGGGACGCGGACCTCGTAGCGGCGTCCGGGCTCGAGCGGGCTCGGTGTCTCGTGGCCCTCGCGGTGCGTCAGGTTCAGGAGCCCGCGCGTGACGAGGGCGGACGTCCCGTCGGGGAAGACGTCGCAGACGCGCACGGCGACGAGCGCGCTCGGGCGGTCGACCGCGAGCTCGAGCCGGACCTCCGGCAGGCCCAGGATCTCCAGCGGCTCGGCGAGGGGCTCCGAGTCGAAGGTGAGCGAGAGCGCGTCGTCCGGCCGCTGGTCGCCGGCGAGGTCCGACGGAGCGCCCTCCGCCGTCCAGACGCCGGCCTCGGCGCCGTTCGACTGGACGCCCAGAAGCTCGCGCGGATCGGTCAGCGGTAGGTCCCAGGGTCGCGTCTCGATGCGCGACGAGGGCCACTCCTCCTCGGCGACCCAGCGGCCCGGCCGCACGTCCCACATCGGCCGGGGCTCCACCGAGTCCTGCATCCAGACGCGGAGCATCGGCTCGTCCATCACGCCCGTGTCGATGCCCTTGAGCCAGTGGTCGAACCAGCGCACGCACTCCTGGAGGAAGCCGATGCTCGGCCCCGGGAGCCCCTGGTCGGGGAAGTCGTGCGCCCACGGGCCGATGAGACCCTTCCGCGGCGCGGAGAGACCGGCGAGGAGCCGCGGCACGGCGTTCGTGTAGCCGTCCGCGAAGCCTCCGACCGCGTACACCGGGCACTCGATCGCGGCGTAGTCCTGGCAGACCGAGCCGTGCTTCCAGTAGGCGTCCCGCCGCTGGTGGGCGAGCCAGTGCCCGATGTACGGCGGCGTGCGCTCGAGGCGGTCGAGCCAGGCCTCGCGCCAGCCGTCGCCGAAGACGTCCGGATCGGGCGGCCGCGCGTTCCACGTCAGCATCGAGGAGGCCCAGTGGAGCATGTCGAGGGCGAGGACGCAGCCGCCGCGGTAGTGGACGTCGTCCGCGTACCGGTCGTCCGTCGAGCAGAGCGTCATGATCGCCCCCAGCCCCGGCGGCCGCCGCGCGGCGATCTGGAGCGCGTTGAAGCCGCCCCAGGAGATGCCCCACATGCCGAGGCTGCCGTCGCACCAGGGCTGCGCGGCGATCCAGGCGAGCACCTCGAGCGCGTCGTCCTGCTCCTCCTGCGTGTACTCGTCGGTCAGGATCCCGTCGGACTCGCCCGTCCCGCGCATGTCCACCCTGACCGCGGCGTAGCCGTGACCCGCCAGGTACGGCTGGCGCTTCGAGTCCCTGGCTGCCGTCTGGTCCGACTTGCGGTACGGGAGGTACTCGAGGATCGCCGGCACCGGGTCCTGCTCGGCGTCCGCGGGCAGCCAGATGCGGGCGGCCAGGCGCGTGCCGTCGCTCAGGGGGATCCAGAGGTGCTCGATCTCCCGCACCTCGCGGGGAAACTCCTCGCGGACCCTCACGCGCGCAGCGCGGCGGGCTCGAAGAGGATGCGCTCGCGCTTGTACGGGAGCGGCGTCGCGGGGTTCTCGGAGTCGATCTCGCGGCCCAGGCGATGTCCGTCGAAGATCGCGTCGGCGATGATCCGCGGCGACACGCAGTCGCCGATCCGGTAGAGGCCCTCGATGCCCTCCGCCGCCAGGGCCTCCTCGTCCGAGCGCAGCTCGAGGTAGAGCTCCTCGTTCGAGAGGCGCTGCGTGACGAGCACGACGGCGTCCGCGTCGAGCTCGAGCCCCTCGCCGAACTCGTCGGTGACCGTCAGGCGGCCCGGCTCGATTCCCGTCAGCGCGATGCCCGCGCGCTGGCGGACGCCGACGTCGTGGAGGTGCTGGCGCAGCAGGGGCCCCTCCAGCGTCTCGTCGCAGATCGGCGCGACCTTCTCGAGGCCGCTGACGAGCTCGACCGAGAAGCCCTCGCCCGCGAGCTTCTCCGCCAGGCCGGCCGCGACGAAGTAGCCCTCGCCGTCGAAGACGACGACCTTCTCGCCGGGAGGGGTCTTCCCCTCCAGCATCACCTGCTCGGGCGTGAGGACGTGCGGGAGCGAGGAATCGGCGCCCGGGATCGGCTCGTGCGTGAGGAAGTTGAGGCCGTCGCCGGCCCAGCGTGCTCCGGTCGCGACGACGACGAGCTCGGCGCCGTACTCGCGGACGTCATGAGCCTCCAGGCGCCTGCCGGCGAGGATCTCGACGTTCCGGAGCTTCTGGAGCTGGACGGTCCGCCAGTTGAGGACGCGGCCCCACTCGCCGAGGCCGGGCAGGCGCGGGACCCAGCGCATGATCCCGCCGATCTCGTTCGCGGCGTCGACGAGGTGGACGCGGCGGAAGCCGCGCTTGCCGAGGACGATCGCGCACTCCATCCCGGCCGGGCCGGCCCCGACGACGAGCACGTCGCGGTCGCGGTTCTCGGCCGGCTCGAAGCGCTCCGGGTGCCAGCCGCGGCGGTACTCCTCGCCGGCGGTCGCGTTCTGCGTGCAGCCGATGTGGTTGCCGCCCTCCGACCTTCAGGACGCAGACGTTGCAGCCGATGCACTCCCGCACCTCGCCGTAGCGGCCCTCCTCGACCTTGCTCGGGAGGAACGGGTCGGCGATGGAGGGTCGGGCGGCGCCGATCAGGTCCCACGCGCCGGAGCGGATGATCTCCGCCATGCGATCGGGGCTCGTGAGGCGGCCGACGCCGACGATCGGCTTCGCCGTCGCCTCGCGCACGCGGCCGGTCCACTCGAGCTGGTAGCCCTCGGGGAAGAAGCGCGACGCGCCCGAGTCCTTCGACCACTCGGTGATCGAGCCGACGTTCACGTCCCAGAGGTCGACGAGGTGGTCGGCGAGCCGGACGAAGGCGAGCCCCTCCTCGAGCTCGACGCCCGCCGGGCCGAGCGCGTCCACGCAGAAGCCGCACGGCGATCGCGCAGTCGTCGCCGACGGCCTCGCGCACGACCTCGAGCGTCTCCAGCCAGAAGCGGGCGCGGTTCTCGAGCGAGCCGCCGTACGCGTCGGTGCGCCTGTTGTAGAAGGGCGAGAGGAACTGGAGGGGCAGGTAGCTGTGGCCGCCGTAGACGTAGACGATGTCGGCGCCCGACGTCGCGGACGGCCCTGGCTGCCCGGACCCAGTCCGACTGCACCCGGCGGATGTCGTCGCGCTCCATCCGCTTGGGCGACGACGTGCGTGTAGTAGTCGCTCGCGAGCTGCGAGGGCGCGATCGCCGGCCAGCGGGACTCCCGTCCCGTTCGCGTGCGACGCCTCCGTGGGTCAGCTCGACCCCGGCGAGCGAGTCGAAGCGGTGGGCCTCCTCGCACATGAGGGCGAGGTTGCGCACGTCGTCGTCGTCCCAGACGCGCTGCGAGACGACCGGCCAGTAGTCGGAGTCCGGGCTGACGAGCGCCTCCTCCGTGCAGACCGCGGCCCAGCCGCCCTCGGCCTTCATGCCGCGGAACCGGGCCTGGGACGCCGGCTTCTCGCTGCCGAAGCCCGTGCAGTGGGGCACCTGGTAGAAGCGGTTGCGCAGCGTCTTCGGCCCGATGCGGACGGGCTCGAAGAGGATGTCGTGGCGGGGATCGCGCGCCATGTGCCTGGATAGGATCGCGCCTGTGGCCCAGTCGGTCAAAGCGCGTACGGGGGGAACCCTGGTTGCGGAGAGCCTCGAGGCGGTCGGCGCGCGCGTCGCGTTCGGCGTCCCGGGCATCCACGCGCTCGCCGTCTGGGAGGGTCTCCGGACGAGCTCGGTCCGCGCCGTCGGCCTGCGAACGGAGCTCTCCGCCGGGTTCGCCGCCGACGGCTACGCGCGAACGAGCGGCCGCCCGGCGCCGCTCCTCCTCTCCACGGGCCCCGGCGCGCTCATCTCCCTCGCGGCGCTCATGGAGGCCGCGAGCGCGCACGTCCCCGTCGTCGCGATCGCGAGCCAGATCCCCCGCGACCTGATCGGCGCCGGCCGGGGCTTCCTGCACGAGCTCCCCGACCAGAAGGCCTCCTTCGAGCCCGTCGTGAAGTGGGCGGCTCGCGCCGAGGCGGCCGGGGAGATCCCGGGCCTGGTCGCTGAGGCCTGGCGGCGGGCGCTGACCCCGCCGAGCGGGCCGGTCTTCCTCGAGATCCCGGTAGACCTACTCACGGCCGGCACTGACGTGCCGGCCGTGACAGACCTCGACACCACCCCATCAGCTCTCCCGCTCCCATCGTCAGAGGCCCTCGACGAGGCGGCCGGCCTGCTCGCGAAGGCCGAGCGACCCGTGGTCTGGGCCGGGGGCGGCGTCCTCCGCGCCGGGGCCTGGGACGAGCTTCGCCTCGTCGCCGAACGGCTCGGCGCGCCGGTCGCGACCACGTACATGGGCAAGGGAGCCTTCCCCGAGGACGACCAGCTCGCGCTCGGGACGGCGCTCGACGAGCCGGCGATGCGGGAGCTGCTCGGGGACGCCGACGTCATGCTCGCCGTCGGCACCGAGCTCGGCGCCGAGACGACCGGCCAGTACGCGCTGCGCCTCTCCGGGCGGCTGATCCACGTCGACGCGGATCCGGCGCGGATCGGCGCCACGTACGAGGCGCTCGGCCTCGTCGGCGATGCGAAGGCCGTTCTGGCGGCCCTCGCCGAGAGGCTGCCCGGGCCGCCGCGTGACGACGGTTCCGCCCGCGTCGCCGCGCTGAGGCAGCGGATCGCCGAGCGGCGCAGGGAGCCCGAGCTCGCACTCCTGCGAACCATCCGCGACGCGCTTCCCCGCGATGCCGTGAACGCGTGGGACATGACCATCCTGGCGTACTGGGCCGCCGCCCACTTCCCCGCGTACGAGCCGCGCACGTTCCACTACCCGCTCGGCTCGGGAACGCTCGGCTACGCGTGGCCGGCGGCGCTCGGCGCCTCGCTCGCCGCGCCCGGCCGGCCGGTGCTCGCGGTCGTCGGCGACGGCGGCTTCAACTACGGCATCGCCGAGCTCGCCGCCGCCGGCCAGCACGGGCTGGACGCGAAGCTCCTGCTCGTCGACGACGGCGGCTACGGCATCCTGCGGGAGTACCAGCGGGACCAGTTCGGCGAGACGACGGACGTCGACCTCGTCGAGCCGGACTTCCGCGCCGTCGTCGAGGCGTACGGGCTTCCGGTCGTCTCGGTCGAGCCCGACGGCCTCGCCGAGGCCCTGGCCGCCGCGCTCGCCGAGGACGGCCCGGCGGTCGTGCACCTCTCGGCGCTCCTGGAGATGTGGACGTGACCGACTGGGAGCGCCTCGTCCGCCCCTCGGTGATCGGGCTCGAGCCGTACCGCCCCGGCCGGAGCATCGAGGAGCTGAAGGCCGACTACGGGCTCGACGAGATCGTGAAGCTGAACTGGAACGAGGGCCTCGAGGGCCCCTTCCCCGGCGTCCGGGACGAGGTCCTCGCCGAGCTCGAGCGGGCCTGGATCTACCCCGCCGAGGCGTACACGGAGCTCCGTGAGAACGTCGCGGCCTGGGTCGGGACGACCCCGGAGCAGATCGTCCCGGCGCACGGGATCCAGGCGCTCGTCGCCGTCGTCGTCCACGCGTTCCTCCAACCGGGCGACGCAGTCGTCCTCACCTCGCCGACCTACGGGCTCTACGCGACCACCTGCGCCGCCGCCGGCGCGCGGATCGTTCGGGTCGAGGCGCGGGACCTCCGCCACGACACCGAGGCTCTCGCCGCGGCGGCGGCCGAGGCCGACGCCCGGCTCGTCTGGCTCTGCGACCCCAACAACCCGACCGGTGCGCTCGTCACGCGCGAGGAGTGGGAGGGGCTCCTGGCGGCGCTTCCCGAGGGCTGCTGCGTCGTCGTGGACGAGGCCTACGCCGAGTACGTCGATCCGGCGCTGCGCCTCGACCGCCTGCGGGACGTCCAGGGCGGCCGGCCCGTGATCCTCATGCGGACGTTCTCGAAGATCTTCGGGATCGCCGGCCTCCGGCTCGGGTACGCGATCGTCGACGAGCCGCTCGTGGGCATGCTCGACGTCGTCCTCGAGCCCTTCAACGTGAACCGGGCGGCTCTGGCGGCCGGGCGGGCGAGCCTCCGGCGGCTCGAGCTCGTCGACGAGCGCAGGGAGGCGAACGCGGTCGGCCGCGAGCGCCTCGCCGAGATCCTCGCCGAGGCGGGCGCGCGGCCGGTTCCGTCCGAGGCGAACTTCCTCCTCGTCGACGTCGGCGTCGACGACGTGGCGCTGACGGAGGCGCTCGCGCGGCGCGGCTTCCTCGTCCGGGCCGGGAGCGAGTTCGGGCTCGCGGGCTTCGTCCGCATCACGACCGGCCCCGTCGAGATCATGGAGCGGGTCGCGGTGGAAGTGGTCGATTTGCGGGAGAAACTTTTCGAGACGCGAGCGCCTATCGCTTGACAGCCGCGGCCGGGGCAGCGTTCAATGCTGTCTCCGTCCGGCATGGGTCACCCGAAGGATCGTTCAGGACTAACCCGAGGCGAGCTTCTCCGCGGCGCCGCCGCGGCAGCAGCGGGCGTCGGCGTGGCCGGAGGCCTGGCGGCCTGCGAGAACACGACGACGCCGATCGGGGCGTGCGAGGACGCGAGCGCCGCCGGCGGCTCGCCGCTCGTCGTCGCGAAGCCCGTCGGCCCGGGCGGCCTGCCGCTTCCCCGCACGGACAACAGCGTCACGTGGGCGATCACCGACGACAACCCCAGGATCAAGGACGGCCTCCAGCCCGAGACAGGGAGCACGCTCCACCTCTTCAACTACCCGGACTACATCTGGCCCGGCCTGCTGCGGCGCTTCGAGAATCGCTACGACTGCACGGTCGACGTCGGCGACCTACAACTCGGCGGACGAGGCGATCGCCAAGCTCCAGTCAGGCGTCGTCGACTACGACGTCATCATCGGCCTCTCGGGCTCCAACATCGTCAACCTGATGGCGCTGCAGCTCCTCCAGCCGCTCAACCACACCTACCTGCCGAACCTCGCGAAGAACATCTGGCCGCGAGCTCGCCGACCCGTTCTACGACCGCGGCTCGCACTACACGGTCCCGTACGTCACCTGGCGGACGGGATCGGCTGGCGGAACGACAAGATCTCGGTGGACATCCCGGGCATGGACGTGCCCTGGGACATCTTCTGGCACTCCGAGGAGTGGTAAGGCAAGGTCGGCCTCCTCGACGACAAGCGGGACGGACTCTCGATGCCGATGCAGCGAGACGCGCTGCGCCGAGGAGTCGGATCGCCGACCTGAACACCGAGGACGAGGCGGTCGTCGCGAAGGCCGGCAAGGACCTCGAGCAGCTCACGGAGATCTGCAACATCAAGGTGACGATCACCGACTACCAGACGCTGCCCGAGGGGACGAATGTACCTCCATCACTCCTGGTCAGGAGACCTGCTCGCCGGCGCGCGTTCTACTACATGCCGCCCGGCGTCAGCCCCGACGTCCTCTCGTACTGGTGGCCCGAGGCCAACGGCGTCGTCCAGAACGACTTCCTCTGCGTCGACGCAGAGTCGCCGAGAGCCCCGTCCTCGCGCACCTCTTCCTCGACTACCTCATGGACGAGACGGTCGCCTACGACAACTTCGTCAACTTCAACGGCTACGTGCCGCCGCAGAAAGGGCATCGACGCCGATGCGCTCGTCGGCGAGGGCGTGATCCCGGAGACGCTCGCAACGGCCGTCGTCCGTCCCGACCAGTTCCTCGCCAACCAGGAGCTCCTCCAGCTGACGGTCGAGGGCGAGCGGTGCTGGGACCAGGCCTGGTCCCAGTTCAGGGCCGGGCTAGAGGGTCGATGGAGTCTCGGTGGACATGGCGGTTCCTGGCGGCTCCCGGAGTCGCCTGGCTCACGCTCTTCTTCCTCGTCTCCTTCTACGCGGTGATCTGCGTCGCGTTCGGCAACCAGAACACGCTCAGCGAGCCGGTGCCGTTCTGGAACCCGCTCGACTGGAACGTCGGCTACGTCCTCGCAGGTGCTCGACAACATCCGCGACGGCGGCCAGTACCTCACGGTCTTCCTGCGCACGTTCGGGTTCGTGGCAATCGCGATCGCGCTCTGGCCTCCTCGTCGGTTATCCAGTCGCCTACTACGCGGCGCGACATGCGGGCAAGTGGCGCGGGCTCATCCTCCTCCTGCTCGTGCTCCCGTGGTGGATCAACTACCTGATGCGGATGCTCGCGTGGATCAACCTGCTCTCGCCGGACGGGCTGGGGCACGAAGGTCCTCCACTGGACGTCGGTCGACCGGCTGTTCATCTCGCTCGGGCTCCTCGAGAACGAGGGCGGCTGGCTCGAGGGGCGGCCGCTGACCGTCATCATCGCGCTCGTCTACGGCTACATCCCGTTCCTCATCCTGCCGCTCGTACGCCGCTCTCGACCGCATCGACCAGCGGCAGATCGAGGCTGCGCGTGACCTCGGCGGCAGCCCCTTCTCGGCGTTCAGGCGCGTGACGCTCCCGCTCTCGATGCCCGGGATCCTTGCCGGCGTCGTGCTCATCGCCCTGCCGATGTTCGGCGACTACTACACGCCCGACCTCGTCTCCGCCTCGCCCGAGACATCCATGATCGGGAACCAGATCGACCAGTACACCCGACAGGGATCGCAGAAGACGGTCGGGCGCGGTGCTCACGGTCGTCCTCGCCCGCGCTCCTGCTCGTCCTGATGCTCTACTACCTGCGCGCCACCCGGCGCGCCGGAGAGGCGGCGAGACCGCGAGTGAACTGGCTCCGGAACCCCTGGGGCCAGCCGCGCTTCCTCCCGGTCATGACCGGGCTCTACATCCTCTGGTCGATCCTCCCCGTCGGCGATCGCCGTGCTCTTCGCGTTCAACGACGGCCGATCGCGCACGACCTGGCAAGGCTTCTCGACCCGCTGGTTCAGCGGCGACGCCGGAAGCGTCAGGGAGGATCCGGCGCTCTTCTCGGCCCTCCAGCACACCCTGCTTCTCGCCGTGATCTGCGTCGTCGTCGCCGTGCCGCTCGGCGTCGCGCTCGCGCTCGGCCTCCAGCGCTGGCGAGGGTTCGGGAGCGGCTCCGGTCAACACGCTCATGCTGCTGCCGCTCGTCACCCCCGAGCTCGTCATGGGCGTGGCGCTCCTCCTCCTCTTCCTCCAGATCTTCAACGGCTGGGGCCTCGGCACGACCGCTCAGGCGATCGGACAGGTGACGTTCGCCGTCTCCTACGTCGTCGTGATCGTCCGGGGCCGCCTCGTGTCGATCGGACGAGACGTCGAGGAGGCCGCCGCCGACCTGGGCGCGCCGCTTCCGTCGCGTCTCATGCGAGTCGTCCTGCCGCTGCTCGCCCCGGCGATCATCGCGAGCGCCGGCGTCGTCTTCGCTCTCTCGATCGACGACTTCGTCGTCACGCAGTACCTGGCGGCCGGCTCGGACACGAACACGGTCTCGATGCTCCTCTACGCGACGGCTCGTGGCGCGCCGACGCCGGCGCTGAACGCGCTCGCCTCGATCACCCTCGTGATCACCCTCGTGACGGTCGCGCTCGCGTTCCTCGTCTATCGTCACTTCGCCGGGCGCGGGTCAGGCGTCGGAGGCCGCCACGCTCGGGGAGGTCGCAATTGAGCGGTGAACCGGCGAAGTCAGGCTCGAGGAGCTCGACGAAGGCCTTCGGCGACGTCGTCGCCGTCGACGGAATCGACGTGCACATGCCGCCGGGCGAGTTCTTCACCATGGTCGGCCCGTCGGGCTGCGGCAAGACGACGACGCTGCGCATGATCGCCGGCTTCGAGCGGCCGACGAGCGGGCGCATCCTGCTCGACGGCGACCGACGTCGCCCACACGCCGCCGCACAAGCGGAACGTCAACACCGTCTTCCAGAGCTACGCGCTCTTCCCGCACCTGAACGTGGCCGACAACGTCGCCTTCGGGCTCAAGTACCGGAAGACGACGAAGGCAGGAGCGTCGCGCAGCGGTCGGCGGAGATGCTCGACCTCGTGCAGCTGACCGGGTTCGAGAAGCGGATGCCGACGAGCTCTCCGGCGGCCAGCAGCAGCGCGTCGCGCTCGCCCGCGCGCTCGTCCTGCGGCCGCGGGTGCTCCTGCTCGACGAGCCGCTGGGCGCCCTCGACGCGCGCCTGCGCAAGGATCTCCAGGTCGAGCTGAAGGCCCTCCAGGACGGAGATCGGCGTCACCTTCGTCTTCGTCACGCACGACCAGGAGGAGGCGCTGACGATGAGCGACCGGATCGCGGTCATGAACGTCGGCCACGTCGAGCAGGCTGGGCCGCCGCAGGCCGTCTACGAGGAGCCGCAGACCCTCTTCGTCGCGGACTTCCTCGGGGTCTCGAACCTCATCGGGGCCGAGGCCAGGGGGAAGGACGGGAACTGCTGCCGGGTCCAGATCGGCGAGCGCTCGCTGACCGCGGAGCAGGGGGCGATCGACGCGCAGGGAACCGTGAAGGCGATGATCCGGCCCGAGCGCGTGCGCGTCGAGCCGCAGGGCACTCCCGGCGACAACCGCCTGCCGGGCATGGTCGAGCACGCGGTCTTCCTCGGCAGCTTCCGCGAGCTCCGCGTCCGGCTCCCCGGCGGAGACGTGGTCAAGGCCGTCTTCCCCAACGACGGAACCCCGCTCACCTTCGACGAAGGCACGCCGCTGACGCTTCACTTCCCCCCGGAAGCGCTCCGCGTCCTGGCCCCGTCCGACCGACGGCGCCGCACCCGACGACCGACCCGAGGAGGAGTCCCCGAATGGCGACTGAGAGCACCATCGTCGAGATCGACCGCGAGCGCATCCAGGAGCTGACCGAGCGCGAGGAGAAGAAGCTCGACGAGCGCACGCACGGCTCGCGGGCGATGTACGACCGCGCCCGGAAGACGCTCTCCGCCGGCGTCGCATCGTCGTACCAGGTGCGCGACCCCTGGCCGATCTACCTCTCCCGCGGCAGCGGCCCGCGCGTCTGGGACGTGGACGGGAACGAGCTGCTCGACTTCCACAACGGCTACGGCTCGATGGTGCAGGGACACGCCCACCCAGCGATCGCGAAGGCTGGTCGCGGAGCGCTATCCGCTGGGCACGCACTTCGCGGCCCCGACCGAGGACGCGATCGTCGTCGCCGAGGAGCTCAAGCGCCGGTGGGGCCTGCCCAGGTGGCGCTACACGAACTCCGGCTCGGAGTCGACCATGGACGCGATCCGGATCGCGCGCGCGTACACCGGCCGCGACACGATCATGAAGATCTTCGGCTCCTACCACGGCCACCACGACTACGTCATGGTCTCGATCGGCGTCCCCTACGACGCCATCGGCGATCGCGAGAACTACGCGTCGCTCCCCTACGGGGGCGGCATCCCGCAGTCGGTCGCCGACCTGACCATCGCGGTGCCGTTCAACGACGCCGGCGCGATGGAGCGGCGGATCGAGCGCCTCACGGAGGAAGGGCGCAAGCCCGCCTGCGTGATCATGGAGGCGGCGATGATGAACCTCGGGGTCGTGCTCCCGAGCCCGGCTACCTCGAGGCCGTCCGCGAGCTGACGCGCAAGCATGGGATCATCCTCATCTTCGACGAGGTGAAGACCGGCCTCTGCATCGCCCCGGGCGGGGCGACCGAGCGCTTCGGCGTCATGCCGGACATGGTCACGCTCGCGAAGACGCTCGGCGGGGGGTTGCCCTCGGGGGCGATCGGCGGCACCGAGGAGGTCTTCGAGGTCGTCGAGGACGGGACTGTCTACCAGGTCGGCACCTACAACGGGAACCCGCTGACGATGGCGGCGGCGCGCGCGAGCCTCCTCGACGTCATGACCCCCGACGCGCACGAGCACCTCGACGCGCTGAACGACCGCATCCTCGCCGGCTGCCAGGGCGTCATCGAGCGCTACGGCCTGCCCGGCTACGCCGTCGGGGTCGGCGCGAAGGGATGCGTGACCTTCTCGCCGACGAAGATCGTCGACTACGAGACCTACAAGGAGAACCAGGACGGCGAGCTCGCCGACCTCGCCTGGCTCTACAACATGAACCGCGGGGTGTTCATGACCCCCGGCCGGGAGGAGGAGTGGACGCTCTCCGTCGTCCATTCCTTCGAGGACTGCGACGCGTTCGTCGCGGCCTTCGAGGAGATGGCTGCCGACCTGACCGCATGATTCTCGGCCCGTGGCCGGAGTGCTCGCGGGGGCGTCCGCGACCAAGCCGGGCGCCGCGGTCGGCCGCAGTCGCGTACCGGTCGGTACGCGCAAGGTCGATCGTGGTGATCCGGCGCCGCGTCGCAGGCGACATCCGTGAGTGCTCGGGCTGCGGGCCGAGGATCTAGAATTCAGTCATGGCGACGGATTTGGGGGCCGTGCTCGCGGCCGGAGCAACGCTTCCGGCCGACTGGTACGCGGATCCCGCGATCCAGCGGCTCGAGCAGGAGCGCATCTTCGCGCGCACGTGGCAGTACGCGGGCCGCGCCGATCGCGTGGCGAATCCGCGGCGACTACTTCACGTGCTTCGCGGGCCAGATCCCGATCGTGGTCGTCCGCGACACCGAGGGCGTCCTCCGCGCGTTCGTGAACGTCTGCCGCCACCGAGGGCATCTGATCGCGCAGGGGGACGGGAACCGCAAGGCGCTCCAGTGCCCGTACCACGCCTGGACATACGACCTCGACGGCACGCTGCGGAAGGCGCCGCGCTCGGAGCGGGAGCCCGACTTCGACAAGGAGGGCTTCTCGATGCTCCCCGTCGCCGTCGAGAGTGGGGCCCGCTCGTCTTCGTGAACCCCGACCCCGAGGCCGGCCCCCTCGCCGACGCGCTCGGGCCGCTACCCGGCCTCATCGCCGAGAGCGGGGTCGATCTCGACCGCCTCCGCTTCCGCGTCCGCAACGACTGGGAGATCGAGTGCGACTGGAAGGTCGCGATCGAGAACTACCTCGAGTGCTACCACTGCGCGGTCGCGCACCCCGGCTTCTCGAAGGTGATCGACGTCGGCCCCGACGAGTACCTGCTGCGCGCCGAGGGGCTCGCGATGTGCCAGTTCGGCGAGGTGCGCCAGTCCGCGAACGGCAAGGTCGCCTACCTGGCGAACGCCGACGTGAAGCAGGCGCAGTACCACATGCTCTTCCCCAACTTCACGCTCAACATCGACCCGGGGCCCGGGAACATGTCCGTCGACGTGACCCGGCCGGCGGGGCCGGGGCGCTGCGCGGGCTCGACCGAGTACTTCTTCTACGAGGAGGTCTCCGACGAGACCGCGGCGGAGATGATGGCCTTCGCCAACCAGGTCGGCGCCGAGGACGCGTCGCTCGTCGCCTCCGTCCAGCTCGGGCTCTCGTCGGGCATGATCCCGCACGGCCGGCTCCTGCCCTCGAGCGAGCACCTCCTCCAGCACTTCCAGCGCCTCGTGCACGAGGCGCTGACGACCTAGAACTCATTTCGAAATGGGGCCTCGTCGCCGGGGTGTCCTGGGCGAGTGCGAGGCAAGGACGCAGGGAGCGCTCGTATCGGAGGAGATACGGGCGCGACGAGGACGCCGCATCGCGCCGTCCAGGGCGGCCGGGCGACTCAGTGCTTCATTTCGAAAGGAGTTCTCAGAGCCTGCGCATCTCCTCGGCGAGCTCGCGGGCGGACTCCTCGTCCCCCGCCTCCTCGAGCGCGTGGATGCGCGTGAGGAGGGCCCGCGCCCGCTCGCGCCGCGGGCCGTGCGCGAGCCGCTCGCGCCAGAGCTCGTCCATCTCGTCGCCCACGGAGGCCGACCCCGGCCGCGGGGGCGGCGCCTCTCCCTCTCCTCCTCCCTCGTCCCGTTCGAGCTCGGGCTCGACCCGGGCGAGGCGGCCGGCCATGACCGCGAGGACGAGCCCGAGCGGGAGGCAGGCGGCGAGCTGCGTGAGGAGGGTGACGAGGCGCTCGGAGCCCGGGTACGTGAACCCGAGCTCGGCGGGGCTGCCGACCGCGCCCTCCTCGGCGATCCAGACCGCGAAGAGCAGGACGACGAACGCGAGGGCCGCTCCTCCGGCCGCGACGACCGCGAGCACCGGGCGCGCGGGATGGTGCAGCGAGGCGAGGCGGCCGGCGGGCTCCCGCAGCCCGAGGTAGGCGAGCACGGCGCCGCCCGCGCAGAGCGCCAGCGGCACCGGGCGGAAGTCCCAGAGCGCGACGCCGGCCCGTTCCCATGCCGAGAGGCCCGCGAGGTCGAGGGCGAACCGGGCCCGGAGCGACCACGCCGCCTCGGCGGCCGCGGCGAGCATCACCGCTCCGCCGCCGGCGAGAAGGATGTCCCCGCGTGTCCACGCAGTCGCTGCCACGGCTGGGAAAGGATGGCCCGCGCGCGCACGTCGATCAAGGCAGAACACGGTTTCGAGCAGGGAAAAGCCTGCGTTACACTCGCCCTTCACGTGAGCGACGTCGGGATCAGCCTCGAGAACGTCAGCAAGCGGTTCGGCAAGGTCGAGGCCGTGCGCTCCGTCTCGCTCGAGATCCGGGAGGGCGAGTTCTTCTCGCTGCTCGGCCCGAGCGGCTGCGGCAAGACGACGACGCTCCGCATGATCGGCGGCTTCGAGCTCCCGGACGCGGGACGCATCCTCCTGCGGAACGTGGACGTCACGGTCGAGGCCCCGAACAGGCGGAACGTGAACATGGTCTTCCAGAGCTACTCCCTCTTCCCGCACATGTCGATCGGGGACAACATCGCCTTCGGCATGCGCCTGAAGAAGGTGCCCAAGGGCGAGCAGCGCACGCGCGTCGCCGAGATGCTCGAGATCGTCCGCCTGGAAGGGCTCGAGCGGCGGAGGCCGGCGCAGCTCTCGGGCGGCCAGCAGCAGCGGGTCGCACTTGCGCGCGCGCTCGTCAACCGCCCGGCCGCGCTTCTTCTCGACGAGCCGCTGGGCGCGCTCGACCTGAAGCTCCGCCGGCAGATGCAGCTCGAGCTCAAGCGCATCCAGGCGGAGCTGGGGACGACGTTCGTGTACGTGACGCACGACCAGGAAGAGGCCCTCGCCATGTCGGACCGGATCGCGGTCATGAACGAGGGGGTCGTGGAGCAGGTCGGCTCCCCGCGCGAGATGTACGAGCACCCGGCGACGGCCTTCTGCGCCGACTTCATCGGCTCGCTGAACGCCCTCGACTTCCGCGTGGACGACGTCCTCGACGGACAGCTCGTCTCGAACGTCTCCAACCACGAGCGCCTCGTCGTCCCGGCCTCCGACGACCACGAGCGCGGCGAGAGCCTCAAGCTCGCCGTGCGGCCCGAGCGGATCCGCATCGACCTCGCCGGCGAGCCCGCCCCGGAGGACGGCTCCCGCCTCGAGGGCGTCGTCTCCGAGGTCGTCTACCTCGGCTCGCTGACGCAGTTCCACGTGGACACGAAGGTGGGGCGCGTGGTCAGCCATCGCATGAACGAGGGCGACGGCCCGACGGGGCATCGACTCGGGCCGCAACGTCGTGCTCACGTGGCCGGTCGACGACGGCGCCGTCCTCACCGGCGCGGTCGAGGCTCCGGCCTAGCGGGCGCCCCGCCTACTCGGTCCCGAGCCGTCGCTCGAGCACGCGCCGCCCGACCTCGGTGGCGACGAGGATCACGGCCGAGGCGGCCATGACGACGCACGCGACCGCGATCACCTGCGGCAGGAGGGTCGGGAAGCGGAGCTGCGAGAAGAGGTACAGCGGGAACGTCGTCACGTCCCCGGCCACGAACGACGCGATGATGATCTCGTCGAAGCTGAGCACGAACGCGACGATGAAGGCCGAGAGGAGGGCCGGGAGGATGAGCGGGAGCGTGATGAGGCGGAAGGTCTGGAAGGCACCCGCGCCCAGGTCGCGGGCCGCCTCCTCGATGCGCACGTCGAGCCGCTCGAACCGCGGGACGAGGATGAGGATCGTGTACGGGATCGAGACCACCACGTGGCCCATCACCACGGTCCGCATGCCGAGCGGGAAGGTCTCCGGGGCCTGGCTGAAGAAGACGAGCAGGCCGATCGCGAGCGCGATGTAGGGGACGACGAGCGGGCTCAGGAGCAGCGCCGAGGCGACCGACTTGCCGAAGACGTGGCGCCGCACGAAGACGATGGCGGCGAGCAGCCCGAGGAAGACGGCGATGAGGCTCGAGAGCGCCGCCACCTTCGCGCTCGTGACCACCGAGGCCCGGAGCTCGTCGTTGGCGAGGAACTGCTCGTACGCGGACGTCGTGAAGCCCTTGAGCGGAAAGACCGGCAGGTTGTTGTCGTTGAACGAGAACAGGAGCAGGAGCCCGAGCGGGGCGTAGAGGAAGACCACGAGGACGCCGAACCAGAAGGTCAGGAAGCGCTTGCCGTTCTTCGAGACCGCGATGTCCATCGTCTGCGCCATCAGCCTGTCGCCACCCGGCGGACCGTGAGGAAGCGGGCGAAGACCGCCATGAGCAGGGCGACGACCAGGAGGAGGAAGAAGGAGAGCACCGAGCCGTTGAGCCAGTTGAGGCTCTGGCCGAACTGGTCGGCGATCGCGTTCCCGAACATCGTCCCGTTCACGCCGCCGACGAGGAGCGGCGTGAAGTACTCGCCGATCGTCGGGATGAAGACGAAGATGAAGGCGGCGATGACGCCGGGCATCGAGAGCGGCAGGGTCACCTTCCTGAACGACTGCCAGCGGCTCGCGCCGAGGTCGGCGGACGCCTCGAGGAGCCGCCGGTCGAGCGAGTCGAGGGAGGCGAAGATCGGCAGGGCGACGAACGGGATGTAGACGTAGATCAGGGTCAGGATGACGGCGAACTGGCTGTAGAGGAGCCACGAGACCGGATCGTCCTCCGCGCGCAGCCCCGTCCAGAAGAGGAACGAGTTGATGACCCCCTGGTCGCCGAGGATGACCTTCCAGGCGAGCAGGCGCAGGAAGTAGCTGACGAGGAACGGGGCGAGGATGAGCAGGAGCAGCGTGTACTTCCTGTCCCCCGCGAGGAGCGCCAGGTAGTAGGCGATCGGGTACGCGGCGACGACGGCGACGACCGAGACGATCAGCGACATCCAGATGCTCTTCCAGAAGAGGTCGAGGTAGGGCGAGCCGTCGAGGAAGTCCTTCCAGGCGTCGAGCGTGAAGTACTGGCCGCCCGGATAGAGCGAGAAGATGTTGACGCTGTAGAGGAAGATCAGGACGACCGGGACGAGGAAGAAGACCGCGAGCCAGAGGGTCGGCAGCGCGAGCAGGCCCGCCGTGGCCAGGCCGGTGTGAGACCGGCGCTTCGGACCCGTCGCCGCTCCCGGCTTGGCGACCTCCTGCGCCTCGACCGCCATGGGGTGCGCCCGCTCGCCTAGGCGGCCTTCACCTCGTCCCAGCGCTGCGCGTAGGCGGCGCGGCGAGCCGCGCGTGACGGGCCGCGCGTAGTGCGCGTTCGGCTCCTCACGCCCTCGGGGTTGTCGAGCCGGAAGACCTCGACGAGGTCGGGCGGCACCGAGCTCAGGTCGACCGTCGTGTTCGCGTGCCCGTACGCGTAGTTGGGGATGATCCAGGCCGCGGCCTCCTTCGAGCTCCACGCGTCCACGAACTTGTGCGCGTGCCGGTAGTTCTCGGTGTCGTCGATCAGCACGAAGCCGCAGTTCCACGCGAGCCGCCCCTCCTTCGGGTCGCTGTAGACGACGTCGAGCCCGGCCTTCTTGGCGGCGGTGTACGAGCCGCCCCACGCGTACGCGATCCAGATGTTCCCCGCGGCGACGTCGGCGTCGAGGTCGGTCTGCGAGGACCAGAAGTTGCGGCAGAGGTGCTTCTTCGACTTGAGGAAGTCGCGCGCCTCGTCGAGCTCGTCGTCGGTCATGTCCCAGGGGTCGTCGACGCCGTTCACGTAGCCCCAGATGACGAAGTTCTCGAGCGGGCTGTCCCACCACGAGATCTTGCCCTCGTAGCGGTCGTCGTAGAAGAGGGACCACGACTCGACGCCGTCCGCGGGCTCCACCTTGTCCGCGCGGTAGAGCGGGCTCGGAGAAGCCCCAGTCGGCGGGGATGAAGTACTGCGCGCCGTCGATCTGCCCGCCCTTGACGAGCGCGGGCTCGAGGTCGGGGAAGTTCGTGAGGAGCGACGTGTCCCAGGGCTGGACGACGCCCATCTCGACCCAGTTGCCGGTGTAGTCGACGCACGGGTGGACGATGTCCGGCCGGTAGCCGGCGCGCACCTTCCCGATCGCCTGGTCGTCGCTCGTCAGGAAGACGAACTTCGGCTTGCCGTACTCGTCGACGTACGGCTGGAGCGGACCGCCCTTGCCGCCGAAGGCCGGATACTCGTACCCCGCCCACTCGAAGACCTCGAGGTCGCCCGGCTCCGTGTCGATCGGCGGCGCCTCCTTCTTCTCGGTCGTCGCCTGCGCCGCCGGCTCCGGCGCGCCCTCGGCTCCGCAGGCCGCGAGGAGCCCCGATCCGACCGTCACCGCGCCGAGCTTGAGGAAGGTGTCCCGTCCGAGCGTGCGGTCTCTTGACTCGCCGTCATGCTCCGTGCTCATCTCCACCTCCTGGGTACGCAGCCTGACTGACGGGTCAGTCAGGTGGGTATTAGAGTCAGACTCGGGCCGGACGGTCAAGGTTAGGAAGGGGCAGGCTCGCGGAGCCCGGCCGGAGGTCGCAGGCCAGGTGGTAGCGTCCGCGCGTGGCACGCGACCCCAGGCACGACGTGCTCTTCGAGCCGCTCCAGATCGGCCCGAAGACGCTTCGCAACCGCTTCTACCAGGTGCCCCACTGCACCGGCTTCGGCGTCCAGAAGCCCGGGGCGCAGGCCCGCTACCGGGCGACGAAGGCCGAGGGCGGCTGGGCGGCAGTCTGCACGGAGTACTGCGCCGTCAGCCCCGATTCAGACGAGACGCCGTTCATCTCGGCGCGCCTGTGGGACGACGACGACCTCCGCGCGCTCTCGCTCATGTGCGAGGAGGTCCACGAGCGCGGCAGCCTGGCCGGCGTCGAGCTCCACCATTCCGGCGCGCACTGCCCGCGGCGCGAGTACCGCCTCCCCGCAATCGCGCCCTCCCAGCTGGCGAGCGAGTACCTGCTCGTGACGCCGAAGGCGATGGAGCGCGACGACATCCGGCGCGTCCAGGCTGACTGGGCGGCGGCGGCGCGGCGCGCCCGCGAGGCCGGCTTCGACATCGTCTACGTCTACGGCGCGCACAGCTACCTCCCGATGCAGTTCCTGTCGTCGTTCTACAACCACCGCACCGACGAGTACGGCGGGCCGTTCGAGAATCGATGCCGGTTCTGGCTCGAGCTCCTGGAGGTCACGCGGGAGGCCGTCGAGGGCGATTGCGCGGTCGTCTCGCGGATCGCCGTCGACGCCCTCGCGCCGTACGGGATCGACATCGAGGAGGGGCTCGCCTTCATCCGGGCCGCCGACCACCTCGTCGACCTCTGGGACGTGAACGTCGGCTCGGCCGAGGAGTGGTCGAAGGACTCGGGTCCGTCGAAGTTCTTCCCCCAGGGGTTCCAGCTCGAATGGACGGGCCGCGTGCGCTCGGCGACCGCGAAGCCGATCGTCGGCGTCTCGCGGCTGACCGACCCCGACCGCATGGCCGAGATCGTGCGCAGCGGCGTCTGGGACGTGATCGGGGCGGCCCGGCCGTCGATCGCCGACCCGTTCCTCCCGACGAAGATCGACGAGGGACGGCTCGACGAGATCCGCGAGTGCATCGGCTGCAACATCTGCATCCCCAAGTCGGACCCGGGCGGGAACATCGGCTGCACGCAGAACGCCACCGCGGGCGAGGAGTTCAGGCGCGGCTGGCACCCGGAGCGCTTCGAGCCGGCCGAGAACCGCGACCGCGACGTGCTCGTCGTGGGTGCGGGCCCCGCCGGAATGGAGTGCGCGATCGTCCTCGGCAAGCGCGGCTTCCGCCGCGTCCACCTCGTCGACGCCGGGGACGACATCGGCGGGATCATGCGCTGGATCCCGCAGCTGCCCGGACGGGGGGAATGGGGCCGCGTCCTCAACTGGCGCCGGATCCAGCTCGACAAGCTGAAGAACGTCCAGGCGATCAATGGCCTGCGACTCGACGCCGACGGCGTCCGCGAATACGGTGCCGAGCTGGTCGTCGTCGCCACGGGCGCGTTCTGGTCACCGACGGGCCTCCACCGCGAGACGCACGCTCCCGTCGCGGGCGCGGACGCCTCGCTGGCGCACGTCCTCACGCCCGAGCAGGTCATGGTCGAGGGGAAGGTGCCGCCCGGCGAGCGGGTGGTCGTCTACGACGGCGACGGCTACTTCATGGGGCCCGACCTCGCCGAGAAACTCGCGCTCGACGGCTTCTCCGTCGACTTCGTGACATCGTTCCACGACGTCGCGCCGTTCGCCTACGAGACGCTCGAGGACGCCCTCCTCCGCCGGCGGCTGCACGAGGTCGGCGTCCGGCTCCACCGAAGCGTCGTCCTCGAGCGGGTGGAGCCCGGGCTCGCCGCCGGGCACGACGAGTTCGACGAGGCGTTCGAGCTCGAGGCCGACGCGGTCGTCCTCGTCACCCAGCGCCTCTCCGACGACGCGCTCTACCACGAGCTGCGCGCGGACGAGGAGCGACTCGAGGCCGAGGGGATCGAGGCCGTCTACCGGATCGGCGACTGCGTCGCGCCCCAGCTCATCGCGGACGCGATCTTCGACGGCCACCGGCTGGCGCGCGAGATCGACGCGGAGAGCCCGGCGGTCCCGCTTCCCTACCTCCGCGAGCGCCCGGTGACCGCGCTTGCCTGACGGCCTGCTCGACGTCCGCCGCGACGGAGCCGTCTGCGTGCTCACGTTCCAGCGCGAGGAGAAGCTGAACGCGATCTCGACCGGGGTCGAGCGCGAGCTCCTCGCAGCGTTCGAGGACGACGACGTCCGGCAGAGCCGCTGCGTCGTCTTCGCTGGCGGCGAGCGCGCGTTCTCGGCCGGCGCGGACCTCAAGGAGGCGCGCGACGAGAGCCCCGGCGGCATCGACGCCTACTACCGGGACACGGGCGACGTCTACGAGCGGATCGCGGCGCTCCCGCAGCCGACCTTCAGCGCGATCTCCGGCTGGTGCCTCGGCGCCGGCTTCGAGCTGGCCATGGCGACGGACTTCCGGATCGCCGACGAGACGGCGGTCTTCGGGCTGCCGGAAGTCGAGCTCGGCATCCTCCCCAGCTCGGGCGGGACGTACCGCCTCGTGCGAGCCCTCGGCCCGGCACGCGCCAAGGAGCTGATGATCCTGCGGCCGCGCGTGGACGCCGCCGAGGCCTTCCGCCTGGGCGTGGTCACCGAGCTCGTCCCGGCCGGGCAGGCGCTGAGCCGCGCGCAGGAGCTGGCGCGGCAGGTGAGCGAGCTTCCGCCCCTCGCCGCCTCGGCCGCCAAGCAGGCCGCGAACGCGATCGCAGAGTCGAGCCGTGAGGCTGGGATCATGCTCGAGCGGCTCGCGTACGCCGCGCTCGCGCAGACCGACGAGGCGCGCGAGGCGGGCGAGGCCTTCGCCAACCGAAAGAAGGGGTAGAGACGTGGCCGACGCGCTCGTCGTCATCGACATCCAGAACGAGTACTTCCCCGGCGGGGCCAACCCGCTTCCGGACGCAGCCGGGGCGGCCGCGCGAGCGGCCGAGGCGATCGGCGCCGCGCGCGCGGCGGGCGTGCCGGTCTTCCACGTCCGCCACGAGGAGCTGGAGAGCGAGGAGTGGGGCTTCGTCCCCGGGACGACCACCGCCGAGACGCACTCCTCGGTCGCGCCCGAGCCGGGCGAGGCCGTGATCGTCAAGCACCACGCGAACGCGCTCCTCGAGACCGACCTGGCCGAGCGCCTCCGGGCCGTCGGCGCGAGTCGCGTCGCCTTCTGCGGGATGATGACCTCGATGTGCGTGGACGCGACCGTCCGCGCCGCGGCCGACGACGGCCTCGACGCGCTCCTGATCGAGGACGCCTGCGCCGCGCCCGACCTCGAGCGCCACGGACGCACCGTGCCCGCCGCGGAGGTGCAGGTTGTGTTCTGCGCCGCCCTCGGCGACGGCATCGCGACCCTGACCGACGTCGCCGCCTTCGCCGCCGACCCCGCCGAGAGCTGAACTCGAATCGGAATGACGCTTCGTCGACGCGGCGTCATGGACGAGTGCGAGGCAAGGACGCAGGGAGCGCTCGTATTCGTGAATACGGGCGCGACCGAGGACGCAGCATCGCGCCGCCCAGGGCGCCGCGGCGGCACAAGGCTTCCATTTCGATTCGAGTTCCTCAGAGCAGCTCGACGGCGTCGCCGACGCGGACGCGCCCCGGCTCGAGCGCCTTCGCGTAGACGCCGAAGTCGATCTTCTTCCCGTCCCGCAGGCCGCGGTAGTCGGCGATCGCGCGCAGCGCGTCGAAGTCCCGGGTCCCCGTCGACGGGTCGCGCGTGGTCGTCGCGCAGCGGGGCACCGGCCCGCCGAACTCGACGAGCGCCGCGCCGAGGCGAGCCTGCCGGCCCGTCCACGAGTCCTCCTCGTGCGGCTCGCAGCCGGTGATCTCGAGGAGCATCCTGAACCGCCGCGAGTCGACCTCGTCCTTCCCGGAGCGGCGCCCGAGCTCCTCCACGGACTCCGCCGACACGAGCGTGATCGGCTCGATGTCCACGCCGCCGCCCGGCTCGTCCGCCTTCACGAGCCGGACGGACTTGCCGGAGAACTCCGACAGGGCGTCGGCCCACGGGCCCTCGACGACGCGACCGGCCACCCGGTGGCCCCAGAAGTCGGTGAGGACGGGATCTCCGGTGCGGACCTCGCCGGTGACGACGGCTCCGTCCGGGAACGTGAGCGTCAGGACGTCGGGCTCCTCGTCCCAGTCGGCCCGGACGCGGACGAGCGGGCCGTGGTGGAGGCCGGCGAGGAGCCGACCGTCCTCCCGGACGAGGTAGAAGCGGCGGTTCCGCGCGACGCCGCATCCCTCCAGAAGAATCTCCTCGGGGAAGTGGAGGGCGAGGCTCTTGACGGGCGTGATCGCGAGCCGCGAGACGGTCGGCACGGCCCCAACACTACTCCGGGCGAGGCGGCGGCTCGGCGAGCCCCCAGGCATCCGCGCCGCCGTCGACGACGACGGTCGTGCCCGTGACGTAGGAGGCGGCGGGCGAGGCGAGGAACGCGATGACCGAGGCTGCCTCCTCGGGCGTGCCCAGGCGGCCGAGGGGCACCGTCGTCTCCCATTCGGCGATCTGCTCGGCGCCGTAGCCCTCGAGCCCCTCGGTCAGGATCGTCCCGAGCGCGACGCAGACGGTGCGAATCCCGTAGCGGCTCCACTCGTTCGCGAGCGAGCTGGCCATGTTCTCGACCGCCGCCCGGGCCGCCGAGGCGTGGGTGAAGCCGGGAATGCCCCGGCGGGGGCTGAAGCCGACGAAGATCACGACCCCGCTCCGGTTGGGGATGAGCGAGCGGGTCGCCACCGTCTGCGTCAGGCTCCACACGGCATCGACCGCGAGTCGGTGCACCGCGCGCCAGCCCCGGAGCGAGATCTCCTCCGCCGGCGCGATGAACTGTCCGCCGGCGTTGTTGACGAGGACGTCGATCCGCCCGAAGCGTGCGAGCACGGCGTCGACCAGCGCCTCCACCTGGTCGGGCTCGCGCACGTCGGCCTGGTGGACGAGGCACTCCGCGCCCGCGGCCCCGAGCTCGGCCCGCGCTTCCTCGAGCGGCTCGGGGCGACGGCCACAGATCGCCACGGCGGCGCCGTCCCGCGCCAGCGCGAGCGCAGTCGCCCGCCCGATGCCCGTCCCCCCGCCGGTGACGAGCGCGACGGTCACGGGCGGTTCACCGCCCCGTCCGGCTCTCGTCCCTCGAGGACGGCGCGCACGGAGAGGACGGGCCGCGTGTACACGGCCTCCTCCGCCTCGACGCTGTACCAGGCCGCATGCGGGTTGACGATCAGGCGCGGCCAGGCCGGTGCCGGCTCGTCGTCGCTGGGCGGCTCGACCGGCAGGACGTCGAGCGCAGCCCCGCCGAGCCGGCCGCTCTCGAGCGCGCCGCGAAGGGCCTCCAGGTCGACGAGCTGGGCGCGGGCCGTGTCGACGAGGACCGAGCCGGGCGGCATGCGCGCGAGCTCGCGCTCGCCGATGAGCCCTTCCGACTCCGGGGTGAGCGCCACGTGCAGCGAGACGGCGTCGCAGGCCTCCAGGAGCTCGTCGAGCGACGCGGGGCGGACGCCCGCCGCGGCGATCTCCTCGGGCGAGCGGGCCGGATCCGTCCCCCAGACCTCGAAGCCGAGCGCCGCGGCGCGCTCGGCCAGGGCGCTTCCGGTACGTCCGAGCCCCACGACGCCGAGCCGCGTCCCGCGCAGCCGCCGGAGCGGGCCGGCCGCGGCCGAGTCCCAACCCCCCGCGCGCACGTGCCGGTCGAGCTCGACGACGCCCCGGAGCAGGGCGAGGACGAGGGCGAGCGAGTGGTCGGCCACCTCCTCGATGCAGTAGTCGGGCACGTTGCAGACCCAGACGCCGCGCCTCTCCGCCTCCGGCCAGGCGACGTGGTCGAAGCCGACGCTACACGTGGCCACGACCCGGAGCGCCGGGAGGCGGTCGAGGTCGGCCTCGACGACGCGCGTCTCGGTCCCGATGAGGAGCGCCGCGACGTCGTCCCCCTCCCACGGCTCGTCTCCGGCGACGACCTCGACGCCGAGGCCGTCCAGGAGCTCGACGGCCCGCTCGAGCGAGTAGCCCCTGTCTCCCACGACCACTCTCATTCCGGCACCCAGACGTTCAGCTCTCCGGGCCGGCCGCCCGCGTCGACCTCGAGCCGCCAGCAGCCCGGGTGGGAGAAGAAGACCCGCGTGCCCCACTCGCGCCCCTGCCGCGGCCACTGGAGCCCGCCGCCGCGCAGCTGCGGCAGGACGGGCGAGGGGCCGAACTCGACCCCCAGCCGATGCCCGGCGGCGTCGGCTCCGGTCACGCGGACGTCACCGGGGACGAACCCCTCGGCGCGCCAGAGGACCGTGATCACCTCGCCCGCGACGGGCGGATAGGTGATCCAGGCCGACCAGAAACGGTCGCCCGCCGCGAGCTCGACGACCTCGCCGGGAAGGTCGCGCGGCTCCGGGCCCCGGCAGGGCGCCGACGGGCCGGAGCGGTCTCCGGCGCCGAGAGCCAGCCCGGCGATCGCCAGAAACACGGCCGCCGGCCCGATCGCGAGAAGGCCCGCCGTCCTCAGCCCAGGGCCTCCCCGTAGCGCTCGTCGCGCCACGCGAGGGCCGCCTTCAGCCCCTCGGCGGCGGCGATGCGGTCGAACTCGCGCTGCTCGGGCGTGTCGGCGGCGTTCAGCACGGCCGAGAGATCGAGGTTCGCGTTCACGGCCTCCCGCAGCCCCATCGCCTCGTAGGCGCGGGTGAGCGCGACCTTCGTCAGCCGGAGGACGGGCAGCGGCGTCGGGGCGATCGTGCGGACGAGGGCAGCGACCGCGGCGTCGAGCTCGTCCGCGGGGACGACCCGGTTGACCAGCCCGAGCCGCTCGGCCCGCGCCGCGTCGATCGCCTCGCCGGTGAAGAGGAGCTCGTTCGTCACCTTCTGGCCCAGGACGAAGGGCATGAGCAGCGTCACGGGCCCCGAGCCGTAGCGGATCTCCGGCTCTCCGAAGCGCGCGTCCTCCGTCGCCACGATCAGGTCGCAGGCCATCGCCACCTCGCACGCGCCGGCGAGGCACCACCCGCGCACCGCCGCGATGGTCGGCTTCGGCAGCGACCAGATCTGCATGGTCATGGCCACGTCGCGCTCGAGCACCGCGTGCCAGCGATCGGCCCCCTCGATCTCGGACTCGACCTCCTGCGCGATGTCGTAGCCCGCCGAGAACGCACGGCCGGCGCCGGTGAGCACGACGACCTTCACCTCGTCGTCCTCGGCGGCCCGCGTGAGCGCCGCGCGAAGCGCGTCGACCATCTCGGCGTTGATCGCGTTCAGCTTCTCGGGGCGGTTCAGCGTGATCCACGCGGCGGGACCGCGCCGCTCCTCCGTGACGACGCTCACGGGGCACCTCCTCGGTCGACGACGACGAGGGCGTCCACCGCGACCGCGCCGCCCGCGCCCAGGATCAACGGGTTGACGTCCACGGCGGCCACCTCCGGATGCTCGCCCGCGAGCCGGCCGAGCGCCACGAGCGTCCGGGCCAGCGTCTCCCGCGCGGCCTCGGCCGCGCCGGCCAGCGCCGGGATGCCCGCGACGAGCGCCAGCGCCTCGTCGAGCCCGACCGGCGCGAGCGTCACGGCCGCGAGCGAGAGCGCCTCGACGTTCCTCCCGCCGGGGCCGACGGCGAGGACGGGCCCGTAGAGCTCGTCGCGGGTCATCCCGCAGAACGCCTCGGGACCGGGGCCGACCTGGCGGGCGACGAGAACCGGCCCGCCCAGGCGCTCGGCGGCCCCGGCGACGGCCGCCTCGTCCTCGAGGCCGAGGAGGACTCCTCCTGCCGCCTCCTTGTGCGCGGGGCCGTCGACCTTGACGACGACCGGGAAGCCGAGCTCCGCGGCCGCGGCCGCGGCCTCGCCCGGAGTCGCGCCGCGCCGGCGCGGCGCGACCTCGACGCCGTAGCGCTCGAGGACGAGCGCCGACTCGAACTCCGCGAGCGCCCCTTCGGCGAGCAGGTCGGAGAGGTCGACGGGCGCAGCGTCGTCGTCCGACAGCATTCCGCGCACGACCGGACGCCAGCCCGCGACGTTCGCGAGCGCGCGCATCGCGTTCCCCGAGCCGCGCAGCAGCGGGATGTCGTGCGCGCGGGCCACGTCCGCGGGCCCGGGTGGCGGATCCGAGGTCTGGACCGAGGCCACGGCCGGGAAGACGTCGGTGCCCTCGACCGCCGCGGCCAGCGAGCGGACGATCATCGCGCACCACGTCGCCTCGCCCGCGCCACGGAACTGGGAGAGGTCGACCTGAGCGACGATGACGTCGTACGCGCCCGAGCCGGCCATGAGCTCGAGCGAGCGCGGATAGACCTTGTCCGCGTCGTCGATCGCCCAGGCGTCGAGCGGGTTGCCGGGGGCGAGGTAGTTGGGGAACTCTGCGCTGAGGCCTCGTGCGAGCTCGTCCGGGAGCGGCTCGAAGGGCATCCCGGCCGCCTCGCCGTGGTCGGCGAGCAGCGCTCCCTCCCCGCCCGACTCGGAGATCGCGGCGACGCGGAGCCCACGCGGCCGGCGCTTCCGGCCGAGCACCTCGAGCGTCTCGACGAGCTCCGGGTAGTCGGCGACCTCGATCGACGCCGTGCGCGCGCAGGTAGGCGGAGAAGGCGCGCTCGGAGCCCACGAGCGCCCCCGTGTGCGTGAGCGCCGCCGCCGCCCCGGCTCGCGAGCGGCCGACCTTGAGGCACACGACCGGCTTGCCCGCCTCGGCGAGGAGGTCGAACGCGGCGGCGAGCGCCTCTGGCCGGCGCACCGCCTCCAGGAAGAGGCCGACCGCGCGCGTCTCGTCGTCGGCCGCGAGGAAGGCGCACAGGTCGGCCGCGTCGCGCGCGATCTCGGCGCCGGCCGACACGACGCACCGGAAGCCGACGCGGGGCCCGAGGGAGACGAGCGCCTCGGCGATCGAGCCCGAGTGCGAGACGACCGACACCCCGCCCGGGAGGAACGTGTTCGGCAGCGTCCCGATCCACGGCGAGGTCCCGCGCGGGACGGCCACTCCCATGCAGTTCGGGCCGATCACGGAGGCCTCCAGCTCCGTCGCGCGGGCGGCGATCCGCTCGGCGGTGGGGCGTCCCTCGGCCCCCGCCTCGCTGCCGAGCCCGGGGAGGACGAACGCGCGCACGCCGGCGTCGGCAGCCTCCTCGAAGGCCGCCTCGACCCGGGCGTGGCCGACGACCAGGAGCGCGAGCTCGGGGACCTCCGGGAGGTCGGCCACGCTCGGCGCGCACGGCAGGCCCGCGACCTCGGCCCGACCGGGGTTGACCCCCCAGGCGGGAATCCCGCCGCGGAGGACGTTGTGCACGGCCTCGACCTGCCCGTACGTCCGATCGGAAGCGCCCACGATCACGAGCGAGCGGGGAAAGAGAAGGGGGCGGATGCCCCCTCGCAGGTGCGGGTGCGCTTGCAGACTCGCCACGCGCGAGGGGTACTATCACCGCCCCCACTCCGCGAGCAAGCCCGAACATGCACGAGAAGCAGATCGAGATCCGCTGGCGCGACCTGGACGCGTACGGTCACGTCAACAACGCCGTCTTCCTCACGTACCTCGAGGAGGCCCGCGACGAGTGGCTCGAACGGGCCCTCGGACGACCCGGCGCCGCGTGGGACTACGTCCTCGCCCGGGTCGAGGTCGACTTCCGGCGCGAGCTGACCCAGGAGGACGACCGCCTCGTCGCACGGTGCGAGCTCCAGTCGCTGGGGACGTCCAGCCTGCGCACGCGCGAGGAGCTCGTCACCGAAGGGGGCGAGCTCGCCGCGGAGGCGCAGGCCGTGGTCGTCGCGCGCGATTCGGAGACACGACGCTCGCGCCCGCTCACGGACGACGAGCGGGCCGCGCTCGAACGTGCTTGAGCGACTCCTCAGCCCGCTTCGCATCGGGCCGGCCGAGCTGCCCAACCGCATCGTCTCGACCGCCCACCAGACCACCCTCGTCCACGACCACCTCCCCACGGACGACTTCGTCGCCTACCACGAGGCACGCGCCCGGGGCGGAACGGGCCTGATCGTCCTCGAGGCGACGGCCGTCGACCCGTCCGGCCTGCTCACGCCGCACACCCTCGCCGGGTACCCGGAGGAGATCGTCCCGGAGCTCGCCCGCGTCGCCGAGGCGGTCCGCCGGCACGGCACGCGCCTCTTCGTCCAGCTCTTCCACGGAGGGCGGGAGCAGATCGCGAGCCCCCCGCGCCCTCCGGCACTCGCCCCGTCGGCGATCCCGAGCCAGCGGTTCCACGTCGAGCCGCGGGCGCTCTCGGCGGAGGAGATCGGGGCGATCGTGGACGGCTACGCCCGGGCCGCCGCGAACGTCGCGGCGGCGGGCCTCGACGGGATCGAGATCTCCGCTGCACACAACTACCTGGCCGCGCAGTTCTTCACCGCCGAGCTGAACCGCCGCGACGACGAGTGGGGCGAGCCGGCCCGCTTCCTCCTCGCGGTGCTCGACGCGGTCCGGGCGGCGGCGCCCGGCCTCGCCCTGAGCGTCCGCCTGTCCGCCGACTCAGAGGCGGCGCGCGAGATCGCTCCGCTGCTCGTCGACCGCATCGACGTCGCGAGCATCACGCTCGGCGAGTCCTCGACGTACCGCGGCTCGAGCGGCATCGTGCCCCCGCCTCCCATTGCCGAGAATGCCATCGCGAGCCTGGCCGACGCCTTCCGGGTCGGGCTGCCCCTCGTCGCCACGTCGCGGATCGTCGACCCCGCGGAGGCGGACAGGCTGATCGAGGAGGGCCGCTGCGACGCCGTCGGCATGACGCGGGCCCTGATCACCGACCCCGACCTGCCGGCGAAGGCTCGTGGCGGGCGCCTCGCCGACGTGCTGCGGTGCATCGGCTGCAACGCGTGCATCGCCCACTACCACGCGGGGACACCGATCGCATGCACGCAGAACCCGCGCACCGGCCGCGAGCGGACGCTACCCGGGCCCCAGCGCGCGACGACCGCCCTGCGGGTCGTCGTCGTCGGCGCCGGGCCGGCCGGTCTGGCCGCCGCGGCGGAAGCGGGCGCGGCGGGCCACGACGTCGTCCTCCTCGAGCGGAGCGCGCGCATCGGCGGCCAGCTCGCGCTCGCTGGAGCGGCGCCCATGCACGCCGAGATGGCGGGCTCGCTCGCCACGAACTACGTCCGCCTGCTCGAGGCCGGCGGCGTCGAGGTCCGGCTCGGTCTCGAGGGAGGCGAGGAGGACGTCGCATCGCTCGCGCCCGACGCTGTCGTGGTCGCCACGGGGGCGCGGCCGTATGTTCCCGAGCTACCTCTCGGCGGGCTCGAAACGGTGCAGGCGTGGGACGTCCTCGCCGGAGCCCGGCCCCGTGGGCGCCAGATCGTCATCGCCGACTGGGGCGGCGACGCGTCCGGGCTGGCGTGCGCCGACCTGCTGAACGCGGCGGGCAACGACGTCACCGTGGCCCTCGGCTCGGCGGCGTTCGGAGAGACGATCCACCAGTACCAGCGCAACCTCTACGCCGCGCGCCTGTACCGGGCAGGCATCCGGATCGAGCACCACCTCGAGCCGGTGACAGCCGAGGCGGGGCGCGTCTGGTTCCGGAACCTCTTTGCGCCGGAGCTCGTGAGCGCGCTTCCCGCCGACCTCCTCGTGCTTGCGCTCGGCCGGGTGCCCGAGCGGGGGCTCGCCGAGCGCCTGGCGGCGCGCGGAATCGCCGCCGTTGAGGCTGGCGACTGCCTCAGTCCCCGCAGCGCCGAGGAGGCCGTGCTCGAGGGGACGCTCGCTGCCCGTCAGGCGACGGGCGCCGCGTCGCCGAGCCCGTAGAGCTCGGGCCGCCGGTCGCGGAAGACGTCGTTCCGCTCGTTCCAGGCCTTGTCGCGGGCGCGCTCGAGGTCGCAGTCGGCGAGGAGGAGGCCCCGGACCGTAGCCCTCGACCGGCCCGGCGAGGATCCACCCCCACTCGTCGCAGACGACGCTCCCGCCCGTCCACTCGACGCCGCGCTCGGGGCCACAGCGGTCGCACGCGGCGAGGAACACGTGGCTCAGGTGCGCGGTCGCCATCGCCATCGCGACCTCGATCGGGCGCTCCCCCTCGGGCCGCGGAAAGCGAGGCCAGTTCGTCGGCACCGCGACGATGTCCGCGCCGCCGAGGGCGAGCCCACGCGCGACCTCGGGGAAGTTGAGGTCGTAGCAGACGCACACGCCGACCCTGCCGACGCGCGTCTCGACGACCGGCGCCGGCTCCGACCCCGCCGCGAAGAAGAGCTGCTCGCGGTCCCAGAGGTGGATCTTCCGGTAGACGGCGACGACGCCGGTCGAGTCGACGACGGCCGCCGAGTTGAAGAGCCTGCCGTCCTCGCCGAGCTCGCAGAAGCCGCCGACGACGACCGCCTCGCCGCGGGCCGCCTCCTCGGCCCAGCCGCGGAGGGCAGGGCCGTCCGCCGGCTCGGCGCACGCCCTCGCCTCGTCGACCGACTCGAAGACGTACCCGGAGGTCGAGAGCTCGGGCAGCAGGACGAGGCGCGCGCCGGCCGCGACTGCCTCGGCGACCGCCTCCCGCGTGAGGCGGCTGTTGCCGGCCGGATCGCCCACCCTCGGGGCGATCTGCTGGCAGGCGACGCGGACGCTCGGCACGGTTGTCGGTTTACCTCCGGGGCCCCCAACCGTCAAGATCCCTCGTCGTGGTCCCGACCGTCCCCGAGCTGCCGGCCGACGTCCGCGCGCTGAAGGAGCGCGTCGCGGCGTTCCTGGAGCGGGAGGTCTTCCCGCTCGAGCAGCGCGTGGCCGAGGCCGGGCGGATCGACGTGGAGTGGGTCGACGAGGTGCGCCGAAAGGCCCGCGCAGAAGGCTTCTCGATGCTCAACATGCCCGAGGAGGCCGGCGGCGCCGGCCTGACGATGCTCGCGCAGGTGGCGCTCGAGGAGGAGTCGGGCAAGGCGACCAACGGGCTCGGCTTCGCCGTCGTCGACCGCGGGCCGGCCGAGCTCTGGGAGATCGTCACGCCCGAGCAGCGCGAGCGGTGGGTCGCCCCGATCCTGCGCGGCGAGTACCGCGAGGCCTGGGCCGTGACGGAGCCCGGGGCCGGGTCCGACGTCAACGCCGTGGCCGCGTCCGCGGTGCGTGACGGCGACGACTGGGTCCTGAACGGCGAGAAGTGGTTCGTGACGAGCGAGGGAGACCCCGGCTTCTACATCGTCCTCGCCCTCGTCGACGGCGAGCAGACGCTCTTCCTCGTCGAGCCTGGGACGCCGGGCCTCGAGATCGCGAGGACGCCCGGGTTCCTCCACGACCCGTATCTCGACCACCACCCCGAGATCGTCTTCCGCGACTGCCGGGTGCCCGAGGCGAACCGGGTGCCCGCGGGCGGGGGCGAGGGGGCGCGCGAGTGGTTCCTCGTCGAGCGGCTCTTCATCGCCGCGCGCTGCTGCGGCGCGGCCGAGCGCTCGCTCGAGCTCGCCCGCGAGTGGGCGCTGGAGCGGGTCGCGTTCGGGAGCCCGATCGTCGACCACCAGGGGGTGTCCTTCCAGCTCGCCGACTCGCTCACCGAGCTCCTCGCGGCCCGGCTCCTCACCTACCACGCCGCGCACGCGTTCGACACCGCCGAGGACCGCAGGATCGTGCACGGGAAGGTGGCGATGGCGAAGCTCTACGCCTCCGAGATGGCCGGCCGTGTCGTCGACCGCTCGCTCCAGCTCCTCGGCGGCCGCGGCTACATGACGGAGAACCCGGTCGCGCGTTTCTGGCGGGAGGTGCGCGTCGACCGCATCTGGGAGGGCACGAGCGAGATCCAGCGGCTCATCCTCTCGCGCGGCCTCGCCAAGCGCGGCGTCGAGCCCTACCTGCGCTGAGCTCACAAGTAACAGTCTGTTACTTGCCGGCACTACCATCCGGTGTGCGCCACCGGCCGAGCCCGCTCGGTCGGCGCTCGCCGGCTGACGTCTTGGAAGGTCGGTGGCACCTCGTCTGGCCCCAAGGCTCCCGGCAGAGCGAACCGAGCAAGTAACAGTCTGTTACTTGGCCCGGTCTACTCGCGCGGCTGGAGGGCGGGCATGTAGGACTCCTGCTCGAGCCAGTGGCCGCCGTCGATGACGAGGTTCTCGCCGGTGATGTAGCCCGCATACGGGGAGCAGAGCGCGGCGGCCCAGGCGGCGACCTCCTCCGGCGTCGCCAGGCGGCCGAGCGGCACCGTCGCGGCGACACGCTCGCGGTCGGCCTCGGTCGGCCAGAGCGCCTGGCCGGCGCCCTCGGTGTCCGTCGGGCCGGGGCAGATGCAGTTGACCCTGATGCCGTGCCGCGCCCACTCGACGGCGAGCGTGCGCGTCATGGTCAGGAGCCCCGCCTTCGCGGCCGCGGAGTGCACCGTGCCGGGACCGCCCGTCCACGCATAGCTGGCGATCACGCTGAGAATCGAGCCGCCGTCTCCCTGCTCGATCATGCGCCGCCCGACCGCGCGGGAGCAGAGGAAGCCTCCGTCGAGCACGATGGCGACGACTGCCCGCCAGCCGTTCGGCGAGAGATCCTCCGCCTTGACGACGAAGTTGCCCGCGGCGTTGTTGACGAGGACGTCGACCCGGCCGAAGCGCTCGACGGCCGCGGCCACCAGGGCGTCCACCGCCTCGGGGTCGCGGACGTCCGTCGGGACGGCAAGGCCGTCGCCCCGAAGAAGCGCCACTGTCTCCTCCAGCGGCTCGGGCCGACGGCCCGCGACCGTGACGGAGGCGCCGAGGCGCCCCAGCTCGAGCGCGATCGCCCTCCCCAGGCCGCTGCCGCCGCCCGTGACGATCGCCACCTTGCCGTCGAACGTCCCCTCGGCGAGCATCTCAGCCCAGCACGATACGCGCGTCGAGGCCGAGCGCGCCCTCGTGGGTCACGAGCAGCGGGTTGATCTCGATCTCCGCGATCTCGGGGTGCTCCGCGGCGACGCTGGAGAGCGCAGCGGCCGCCCGCGCCGCCGCAGCCACGTCGACCGGCTGTCGCCCGCGGGCGCCGTCCAGGAGCGGCGCGACCCGGAGCGCGAGCAGGAGCGCCTCGGCCCCCTCCTCCGACGTCGGCGCGAGCGCGACGGCGACGTCCTTGACGATCTCGGCGTAGAGCCCGCCCGCGCCGACGAGCAGGATCGGCCCGAAGCGGGGGTCTCGCTTCACGCCCACGATCAGCTCGACGCCGTCGGAAAGCGGGGCCATCTGCTCCACCGAGTAGGCGGGTGGCGCGAGCGCCCTGTCCATACGCTCGAGCGCCTCGCGGAGCCTCCGCTCGTCGCCGATGCCGACGGCGACGCCGCCGGAGTCCGACTTGTGCAACCGCCCGAGCGCCTTGAGGACGACCGGATAGCCGATCTCCTCGGCGGCCGCGCGAGCCTCGTCCATGCCGGCCACCTGCCGCGCCTCGGCGAAGGGGATCCCGGCGCCGGCGAGGAGGCCCCGGGCGCCGAAGTAGTCCGAGTCGCCCCGATACGGCGGCGCCGGCTCGGGGAGACCGGGGATTCCCAGGAGCGCCGGGGCCGTCGTCCGCGCCAGCCGGGACGCCACGCCCACGGCGGCCTCGATCTCCCGGTACACGGGCACGCCGCTCGCGCGCAGCGCCTCGGCCGCCGCCGAGCGCCAGTACATCGTGTGCGCGAGGAAGGGGACGCCGGTCTCCTCGGCGCCCCGTGCCATCGCCTCGGCCGACTCGACCTCCTGCAGCCGGAAGTTCTCCGAGTACTGCGAGTAGCCGCCGAAGTAGCCGGTGAGGATGACCGTGTCGACCTCGCCCGAGCGCAGCAGCGCTCCCACGACGCGGTCGAAGCTCCTGATGTCCTGCTCCCCGCCGCCGGCGAAGTCGACGGGGTTCGTGAGGGTCGCAGTGGAGGGAAGAGCCGTCGCCAGCTCCGCCTTCGTCTCGTCCGAGAGCGACGGCAGCTCGAGGCCCTCCGCGACGACGAGGTCGGAGGCGACGACAGTGTGCCCGCCCCCGTCGGCGGCGAGCGCGATCCGCCGCCCGGCCGGGCGGCGGTGGGAGAGCAGCCCCATGGCGACGTCGACGACCTCTTTCGGGGAGAAGACGAGCTCGATTCCCGCGGCAAGGCTCGCGGCCTTGACGGCGGCGAGGTCGCTGGCGAGCGCGCCCGTGTGCGAGCGGGCCGCGCGGGCGCTCGCCTCCGTGGCGCCGCCGGCGAGCAGCACGACGGGCGTCCCCGACTCGACGGCCGCGGCCGCGGCGCGCGCGAACTCCCGCCCGTCGCGGAAGTCCTCGCAGTAGAGGGCGATCAGCCGGGTCGGCTCGTGGTCGGCGAACGACGCGATCAGCTCGGGCGTCTGGACGTCGGCCTGGTTGCCGAGCGAGACGAAGCGCGAGAACCCGAGGCCGAACTCGGCCCCGACCATCCCGATCTCGAGCGCGAGGTTCCCGCTCTGGGAGATGAGGCCGATCGAGCCCGGCTCGAGCTCCTCCGAGCAGACCTCGAGCTGGGTGCTCACGTCGTAGACGCCGAGGCAGTTCGGCCCCACGAGGACCGCTCCGGCGGCGCGAACGCGCTCGACGATCGCCCGCTCGCGCGCCGCCCCCTCCTCGCCCATCTCGCCGAGCCCGGCGCTGATGGCGATGATCGCCTTCGCGCCGACGGCGAGCGAGCCCTCGACGGCCTGCTCGATCCCGGCCGCCGGCACGGTGATGACCACGAGCTCGGGCGACTCGGGCAGCTCCTCGAGCGACGTGTAGGCCTGGTGGCCGAAGATCTCGCCGCCCCTGCGGTTGATCAGGAACACGGAGCGGCGGGCCTCGCCCTTGAGCGCGCCGCGGGCGAGCCAGAAGCCCCACTTGCCGGGGATCGCCGAGGCGCCCAGGATTGCGACCGACCGGGGGTCGAAGAGCGGGCGGAGGTCCCGCGTCAAGAGAGCAGGCGCCGGGAGATGATCAGCCGCTGGATGTCGGACGTGCCTTCCTCGATCTCCTCGAGCTTCGCGTCCCGCATCCACTTCTCCACTGGGTACTCGCGGGAGTAGCCCCAGCCGCCGAGGGTCTGCACGGCGGCCCACGTGCACCACATGGCCGTCTCGGAGGCGTAGAGCTTCGCCATCGCCGCCTCCGCCGGCACCTCCTCGCCCGCGTCGATCTTCCTCGCCGCCCGGTGGACGAGGAGCCGTGCCGCGTCGACCCGCACGGCCATGTCGGCGAGGCGGAAGGAGACGGCCTGGTGCTGGGCGATCGGCTTTCCGAACTGCTCGCGGCTCTTCGCGTACTCGACCGCGTACTCGAGCGCGGCGCGCGCGATCCCCGTCGCGGAGGCGCCGAGGGTGATGCGCGACCGGTCGAACGTCCGCATGAGCCCGTAGAAGCCCTGTCCCTCGTCGCCGAGGCGGCGGTCCTCGGGGATCTCGGCGTCCTCGAGGAACATCTCCGTGTTGACGATCGCGCGCTGCCCCATCTTCCGCATCGGCTCGCCGAACGTCACCCCCTGATCGCCCTTCTCGACGACGAACGCCGTGATGCCGCGCGAGCGAGAGCCGGGCTCGACGGTGGCGAAGACGACGTAGTACTCGGCGACGCCGCCGTTCGAGATCCAGGTCTTCTGTCCGCGCAGGACGTAGCCCGAGCCCGAGCGGGTCGCCGTCGTCGTGATCGAGGCCGCGTCCGAGCCGGAGCCCGGCTCGGTCGTGGCGAGCGCCGTCAACGGCGGACGGTCGCCCGCGATCGGCTCGAGCCAGCGCCGGCGCTGCTCCTCGCTCCCGAGCTCCACGACCGGCTCCGCGAAGAAGCCGCCCGAGGTGATGAGGTTGCCGATGCCCGCGCACCCGCGGCAGAGCTCCTCCTGGACGACGCAGCCCGTGAGGCAGTCGGTCATCCCGCCGCCGCCGACCTCCTCGGGGAGCATGAAGGACGTGAGGCCGAGCGAGGCAGCCTTGTACCAGACCTCCCAGGGGGTCTCGACGTCCGCCTCGTCGACGGCGGCCGCGATCGGCCGGATCTCCCGGTCGGCGAACTCCCGGCAGACCTCGCGGATCTCGCGCTGCTCCGGGGTCAGCTCGAAGGCCTGGGCCTGGACGCTCACCGGCTCATCGTACGGTGTCGTCGAGCCGGCGCGCGAGCGCGAGGAAGGTCTCGGGGTTCGCGCCCGAGCCGGCTGCGAGGAGCGAGAGGACGATGTCACCGCGGCGCCAACCGGCCAGGTACGTGGGGAGCTCCTTCTTGCAGATCCCGCACGGGACGAGGACGAAGGCGACCCCGGAATCCCCCGGGGGCGTGATGCCGGCAGCGTCCGCGCGCCCGAGGAAGTCCTCGCCGTGCCGCCCCAGCCAGTCGAGGTAGGCGTCGGCTCCGGCCGCGTCCTCGAAGACGAGCGTCCGCGCGACGACGTGGTCGAAGGTGTCGGTCATCCCCGTGAACTCCCGCTCCCGACCGGTGGCAAAGCCGCCGTCGTCGAGCACGCGCTCGAGCTCGGCGGGCTCGAGCGCGTCCGCCGCGAGGGCGGCAGCGTCGAGGGTGCGCGCGCTGCTCGCGAGCTCGGAGAGCGCGTCGGCCGAGAGCGTCGCCGGCGGCGTCGGAGGCTCGGAGCCCTTCGAGTCCGAGCCGCAGGCCGCAACGCCCGCCGCGAGCGCGACGGCCAGAAGCGCGAGAAGCGCTTTCACAGCTGCCAGTATGGGGCGAGCGCGGTGCGCACGGCGGCGATCTCCTCGTCCGCGTGGCCCGGGTCGTCCGGGATGTAGGCGCACGGGTCCTCGAGGCCGGTGTCGACGCCGAGGACGCCGGCGAGCGTCGCGTGCAGGCAGAAGGCCGAGTAGGAGCGCGCGTAGCCGCCTTCCTGTGCGAGCACGAGGCGTCCGTCCCCATGGCGCGCCGCGAGCTCCCGGGTCGCTGCTCCGAGCGCGTGGAACCCCGCCATGCTCACGTTCTGGCGGCCGTTGGGGTCGAACTGGTTCGCGTCCTGGCCGCAGGCGACGAGGAGGAGGCCCGGCTCGAACCGGTCGACGATCGGGACGACGATCTCCTCGAAGGCCTTGAGGTAGCCGGCGTCGCCCGTCCCGCTCGGGAGCTCCACGTTGACGTTGAAGCCCTCGCCCGGACCGCGGCCGACCTCGTCGGGCGCGCCGGTCTGGAGGTGCGAGGGCCCCCAGGCCCCGTGGCGCATGTGGAACGAGACGCTGAGCACGTCGTCCCGCTCGTAGAAGCACTCCTGCGTCCCGTTCCCGTGGTGCACGTCCCAGTCGAGGATCGCGACCCGCTCGACGCCGCTCCGGCGGACGTGCTCCGCGGCCAGGGCGACGTTGGAGAAGAGGCAGTAGCCGTCCGCCTGGGCGGGCTGGGCGTGGTGCCCCGGCGGGCGCACGAGCGCGTAGGCGACCTGCGACTCTCCGGCGAGCACGGCCTCGGCCGCGGCGAGCGTCGTCCCGGCCGCGGCCAGCGCGGCCGGCCAGGAGCCCTCGCTCACCGTCGTCGACCAGAGGAGCACGCCGCCGCCCTGCTCGCAGAACTCGCGGATCGACTCGACGTAGTCGGGATCGTGAAGGAGCAGGAGCTCGCCCACCGACGCATGGCGGCCGACGTGCCAGCGGACGTGCTCCGCGAGCGGGCCGCGCTCGAGGATCGACTTCATGTTGCGCACGCGCACGGCGTTCTCGGGATGGAGCTCGGGCTCGGCCATGAGCGGCGAGGGCGCGTGCTCGAAGACCCCGCTCCCCGTGTCGTGCAGGAGCGCGTCGTCGTGCCAGAAGACGTCGATGGCGGGCTGAGCGCTCATGCCGACTCCGTCTCCGGCGCCGGGCCGCGGTCGAAGACGGCGCGCTGCAGGGCTGCCAGCGTCGCGAGACAGAGACCGGCGGCCAGGAGGTAGGCGCCCGCGACGCCGACGACCTCTGTCAGGGCTCCGGAGAGGCCCGTCCCGAGGACGTTGGCCGGAGCCCAGGCGACGTTGAGGAGCGCGAAGCCGAAGCCCTGCTCGAGCCCGACCGCCTCCGCGCCGTCCGAGAGCAGCGCCGCTCCGGGCACCCAGTAGATCCCGTACGCGATCCCGGCCGCGACCACGAGCAGGAGCGCGGGCCAGCGCAGGCCGACCCACGGGACGATCACCGAGACCCCGATGGCCGCGACCAGCCCGGCCCGCACCGGCGCCAGCCGCCCGCTGCGGTCCGACCAGCGGCCGAGGTAGGGGTTGAGCGCCGCCTCGACCCCGGCCGAGACGAAGAACGCGGCGCTGATCCCGAGGGCGCCCCAGCCGAGGTCGTCGAGCTGGAGCGGCCCGGCGACCGAGAACACGCCCAGGAGGAACGCCGCCAGCGAGACGAACCAGAAGCCCGAGACCACGCGGCGGTCGAGAAACGCGCGGAAGAGCTCCCGCAGCGGTTGCGGCTCCTCCGCGGGCCGGCCGGCGGGCGTCGCCCACGCCCAGGCGGCGAGCAGGACTCCCGCGCCGGCGACGGCGGTGAAGGCGGCGGCGGGGCTCGTGAGCGAGGCGGCCCCGCCGAGCACGGGCCCGAGGAGGGCGCCCGCGACGGCGGCGCCCATGGTGACTCCGATCAGCTCGCCGCGCCGCTCGGGGGGCGCGATCGCGATCAGCCAGGCGAGCCCGCCGGTCCAGGCGAACGAGCTGCCCACGCCCTGCGCGAACCGGGCGACGTAGAGGAGCCAGGTCGTGTCGGCGAACCCGAACGCGATGCTCGCCGCGCCGATGAGCGCCAGGCCGCCCAGCACGGTCGGCTTGACCCCCGCATGAACGGCGAGGAGGCCACTCGGCACCGCGCCGACCAGCGCGCCGGCCGCGTAGACGCCGGACAGCATCCCGAGAGCGGCGGCCGAGAGGCCGAACTCGTCCTCGTAGTAGGGGAGGAGCGGCGCCAGAACGGCAAAGAACGTCGACTCGAGGAGCACGATCGCGCTGACGAGAGTGAGGAGCCGGCGCACCGTTCGACTCTACCCCGCGGCGAGAACCTCGTCGGCGGCGCGCTCCCCCGCCTCGACGGCGCCCTCCATGTAGCTCGGGAGCGCCGAGGCCTCCGACCCGGCGAAGTGGACGCGGCCGTGCGGCTCGGCGAGCCGGCGGCCCCAGTCGGTGAGGTCGCCCGGGCCGAAGATGAGGTAGCTCCCGCGGGAGAAGCGCTCGGCGGTCCAGTCGACGGCGGCCGTCGCCCGCGGGCTGCCGGGCGGCGCGAAGGCCGACGCTCCCCGGGCGGCACCGGCGGCGGCGAAGAGGCCGAGGAGGGGAACCCGCGGGTCGGGCTGGAAGAGCACGCCCGCCGACGAGAGCTCCGGCAGGTGCCCCGGCGGCACCTCGTCGTAGGCGAAGCCGACCTTGACGGCCTCCCCGTACCGGGCCCGCTCGAGCGCGAGCAGCCGGTGCGACGGGAGCGGCGGGTCGAAGACGAGGCCTCGCTGGAGCGTCAGCGGGAGGGCGAGGACGACCCGGGTCGCGCGCACCTCGCCGCCGTCGGCCAGATGGACGCGGACGCCGTCCTCGTCCTGCTCGAGCCCGACCGCCTGCGCCCCGAGCCGCACTCGGCGGCCGAGCGCCGCTGCGAGCGCCTCCGCGAGCGCGCTCGGGCCGCCCTCGAGACGAACCGTCAGGCCTGTCGGCGCCGCCCCGGCGGCCACCTTGGCAGCGAAGGCGAGGAGCGACATCCTGCCGATCGGGACGGTCGAGGAGGCGATCGCGTAGCGGAGCTCGGCCGTCGCCAGATCGTCCTCCGATGCGCCTCGCTCCGCCAGCCAGCCGCCCAGGCTCTCCGCGTCCAGCCGCTCGGCGCCCTCGGTCTCCTCGGGGCGAGCGGGGTCGATCCGCGCCGCGAGCGCCTCGACCTCGTCGTCGAGCGCCTTGACGAGCGGCGGCGGCTCGCCGAGGTCGTGGGCGGCCCACGGCCGAGCCTGCCACGTGGGGACGCCGAGCTCCCCGGCGAGCGCGAGCAGGCGCGCGTGCGCCTCGTCCACGGCCTCGCAGCCCGCGTCGAACGGGAGCCCGCCGACGTCGATCCGCCATGCGCGGCCGCCGACCCGGTCCCGGGCCTCGAGGACGACGACGTCCTCCCCCGCGCGCACCAACCGGTGGGCGGCCGTCAGGCCCGAGAGCCCCGCCCCGACGACGGCGGTGGCTACCAGATGCCCCCGAGCGTGACCGTGATCGCCTCCCCGCTCACGCCGCTTGACCTCCTCGCCGGCGAGAAAAGCGATCACGGCGGCCACCTCCTCGGCGGTGACGACCCGCCCGGCGGGATAGGCGGCCGCCCGCTCGGCCCAGACGTCGTCGACCGTGATGCCCCTTGCCCGGGCGGTCTCGGCGGCCGAGCGCTCCGCCATCGCCGTCCGCACCCAGCCGGGGCAGACCGCGTTGCAGGTGATCCCGTGCGGAGCAACGTCCTGGGCGACGGCGCGCGTGAGGCCGAGGAGACCGTGCTTCGACGCGTCGTAGGCGGACTCGGACGCGCCGCCGATCTGGCCCGCGGTCGAGCTCACGGTGACGATGCGGCCCCAGCCCCGCTCGACCATGTCGGGCACGGCGAGCCGCATGAGGTGGAACGGACCGTCGAGGTTGACGGCCATCGTCTCCCGCCAGACCTCCGGGTCCTGCTCCCAGATGGGCCGCTCGCGCGCCGAGCCGATGCCTGCGTTCGCGACGAGGATCTCGACCGGGCCGAGCCGGCGCCTTGCCTCCGCGACGATCCGCTCGCACCCCTCGACGGTCGCGACGGTCTCCGCCAGGATCTCGACGTCGGCCTCCCGCGCCAGCGACTCCAGCTCGGACGCCGTGCGCGAGACTCCGAGCACGCGCGCTCCACCTGCGGCCAGCGCGAGCGCCGCCGCGCGGCCGATCCCGCGGCCCGCTCCCGTGACGATCGCGGTGCGGCCCTTCATCCGGTCGCCCTCGGCAGCGCGCGCACCTTCCCGTCCAGCGCGGCGTCCATCCGCCCGTGCGCCCGCTCGAGGCCCCGGCGGGCGCGCACGAGGTGGCGGACGACGCTCCGCTCGATCCACGGCCCCGGCGCTCGCGCTCCCGGCTCGCCCCGCAGGGAGGCCAGCTCCCGCCAGAGGTTCGGCCCGACGCCGGGATCCCCCTGCGCGGCCCACGACGCGCCCGGCGCACGCGCTCCGTAGCGCGCGTGCTCGCGCGCGAACGCCTCTTCCGAAAGATCCGCGCAGGCCGCGTTGAGCCCGACGCCGGCGAGCCTGCGCGCGGCGAGCGCGCGCTTCCCCGCCCGCAGTGCCGCGAGGCCGGCCTCGAGACCGGCGACGTCCTGCGCCGGCTGGACGTGCGGGTAGGCCTCGGACCCGTGGACGTCGAGCCCGGAGAGGCCGCGCCCGAGGGCGGTGAACGCGGCGCGGCCGCGCATGCGCTCGAGGCGCTCGAGGCGGCGGTCGAAGCCCGCCCGGCGAAGGTCACGCGCCCGCGCCGCGTAGTCGAGGATCCCGTCGGGATCGGCGTCGGCCTCGAGGAGGAAGCGGGAGTACAGCCTGACGAGCCCGGCCAGGTAGTCGAAGTCGACCCGGTCGATCGTGTCGTACTGGGTGTGGTAGGCGGTGAGCTTGTAGTCGTCGGCGAAGGTCGAGACGTTGATCGCGGGCACGCCGGCGGCGAGGAAGGTCCACACCTCGGTGAGCGGGCTCGGCGGCCCGAGCCGCCACCCGTGCGGGAGCAGCCCGTCCCGTTCCCCGCGGCGGCAGATCCGCCGTGTCCAGGCCGCGAGCTCCGGGGGCGGGTCCGGCTCGAACAACGCCGGCAGGCCGGAACCTTCGACGTTGAGGTAGAAGGGCGACGCGCGATGCCCACTCCCTGTGCTCCTCGACGATCTGCCACCACGCCCCGATGCACCAGTCGAAGCGCGAGCCGGCGACCCCGTACTCCTCGGCGGTGTGGGTGACGAAGGCGATCGTGTGCCGCGGACGCACGCCCGCCTCGACGAGCGCCCGGGCGAGCCCGAGCGTCGACGCGACGCCGGTGAGGTCGTCGAAGGCAGCACCGCCCATCCACCCGTCGTGATGCCCGGCGACGACGATCGGCCCCGGCCGCTTGCCCGGGAGGTAGCCGACGACGTTCGCCCCCTCCCGCCGCTCCATCGGAGCCCGGAGGACGACGCGGGCCGGGCTCCCGGCCCGCGGAAGGACCTCGGCGGCGTCCTCCTTGCGGATCGTGACGACGGGCGGCGTGCCGGCGTGGAACATGCCGTCGAAGGCGCCCAGGGCTCCCGGCTCCTGGTAGTAGGGGCCGCCCGGTAGACAGGTGACCACGACCGCGGCCGCGCCGCGCAGCCCGAGCTCGAGCCCGAAGGCGTACGGCCAGAGCCCGTCGTCGCTCCAGTCGACGAGGACGACCTTGCCCGCCACGTCGAGCCCGTCGAGCTCCCGGCGCCCGCCCCGGCGCACGAAGACGAGCGGGCCGCGCACGCCGCGCGGGCCGGTCTCGCGCGCGCCGCCCATGGACGCGCACTCGTAGCGCCTGCCCTCGACCTCGAGGAACGCGCCCCGGAAGCGCCAGGAGTCGACGGGCACCGGCTCCTCGACGACGTCCTGCAGGCCGAGCGACCGCATCTCGCGGGCGATCCACGCCGTCGCCTTTCGCTCCTCGGGCGTCCCCGCGACCCGGAACCCGAGCGGGTGCGAGCGGAAGCGGCCGATCTGCTCGACGACCCCGTGGAGGTACTCGGCCGAGATCGCGCTCTCGACGCGGGCGCCGCTCACTCGCCGGACTCCATGCCCTATCGAACCACGCCGCGCATCCGCGTGACGAGATAGCCTCGCCCCCATGCTGCCCGAGACGGCCGAGGTCGTGATCGTCGGCGGGGGCGCGATGGGGACGAGCGTCGCGTACCACCTGGCGAAGCTGGGGATCACCGACGTGGTGCTCCTCGAGCGCGAGGCGCTCGCGAGCGGCTCCACGAGCAAGTCTGCGGGCGGCATCCGCGCCCAGTTCGCGGACGACCTGAACATCAAGATCGCGCTGCGCTCGATGGCCGAGTTCCAGGCGCTCGAGCGTGTGAGCGGGATCGGCTACAAGCGCCACGGCTACCTCTTCCTCCTCGACCGCGAGGAGGACGTCGAGGGGTTCAAGAACGCTGTCGCCCGCCAGCAGGCGCTGGGCGTCCCCACGCGGTTCATCTCGCCCGCGGAGATCAAGGAGCTCATCCCGGCGATCGAGACCGCCGACCTCCTCGCGGCGACGTACTGCCCCATCGACGGGTACGCCTCGCCCGAGGACGTCGTCCAGGCCTACGCGGGCGCCGCGACGGCGCAGGGCATCAAGATCCTCACGAACACGTCCCTCGAGCGCATGGCCGTCCTGGGCGACAAGATCGTCAGGATCGAGACGTCGGCGGGGCGGATCCGGGCCGGGACGGTCGTCTGCGCCGCGGGCGTCTGGTCGCGCGACGTGGGGAACCTGGCGGGCCTCGACATCCCCGTGCGCGGCGAGGCGCGCTGGATCCACTTCGCGCCCGAGGTCTGGGGGCTGCCGGACCCGCTGCCCCTGACCATCGACTTCTCCACGGGCTTCTACTTCCACCGTGAGGGCAAGGGGCTCGTCTTCGGCGGCCGCGAGCCGACGATCGAGGGCGTGGCGACGCCGGCGACGCACCGGCTGCCCCTGCTCGCCGAGCTTCCCATCCAGTCGTCCTGGTGGGGCTACTACGAGATGAGCCCCGACCACAACGCGATCGTCGGCGAGGCCGAGCAGCCCCGCCGCTTCCTCTACGCGACCGGCTTCTCGGGCCACGGCTTCCAGCAGGCGCCCGCCGTCGGCGAGCACCTCGCCGAGCTCATCGCCGGCCGGGAGCCGACCCTCGACCTCTCGCCGCTCTCGCTCGACCGCTTCGCCGAGGGAGGAGCGGCGCGGCGCGAGACGTTCGTGGTCTAGTGCGGCTCTTCGTGCTCGCGCGCCACGGCGAGTCGGCGCTCAACGCCGAGCGGCGGGTGAACGGCGACCCGACCGTGGACGTGCCCCTCACCGAGCGCGGCGAGGAGGAGGCGCGAGCGCTCGGCGGACAGGTCGCCGAGGTGCCCTTCGACGCCTGCGTGCACACGCGCTTCCCGCGCAGCAGGATCACGGCGGAGCTCGCGCTCGGCGAGCGGGTCGACGTCCCGCTCGTCGAGGAGCCGCTGCTCGACGACATCGACGTCGGATCCCTGGAGGGAGAACCGGTCGAGCGCTACCGCGAGTGGAAGCACGGGCGCCCCCGCGACGTGCCGTTCCCGGGCGGGGAGAGCCTCGACGACGCCGCGCGGCGCTACGCGGAGGCGTTCCGGCGGCTCGTCGCCGGCCCACACCGGAGCGTCCTCGTCATTTGCCACGAGATCCCCGTGCGCTACGCCCTGAACGGCGCCTCCGGCTCGGACTCGCTCGACGGGCCGGCCCACGAGATCGGGAACGCCGTGCCCTACCTCTTCGACGAGGAGGCCCTCGACCGAGCCGTCCGGGGCATCGAGCGCGTCGTGGGTAGGATCCCTGCATAGAGACCGGGGAGTCGCTTCCTAGCGGCTGAGAGGGGGCTACGGAGCCCCGACCCGCCGAACCTGATCTGGGTCATGCCAGCGAAGGGAGGCGAGATGGAACCGTCGGAGCGCACGTGGGGCGTCACCCCAGTGCCGGACCGGCTGCGCACCCTCTCGCTCCTCGACGTCGGGCTCCTGTGGGGCAACCTCGGGATCAGCCTGCTCGTCCTCTTCACGGGGACCTTCCTCGCCGGCCTGGGCCTCCAGCGCGCTCTCCTCGCGACGCTCGTCGGCGCCGTGCTCGGGACGGCGCTGCTCGGCCTCGCCGGGCTCATCGGCTTCGAGCGGCGCGTCCCGGGCATGGTGCTCCTCCGCGACCCGCTCGGCCACGGGGGCTCGTACCTGCCGACCGCGCTCAACGTCGCCCAGAACCTGGGCTGGGCGGTCTTCGAGCTCTACGTCATGTCACTGGCGGCCAGCGCGCTCGCCGCCGAGGCGTTCGGCGTCTCGCAGCGCTGGCCCTGGGTGCTCGCATTCGCCGCGCTGACCACGTGGCTCGCCCTCTCGGGACCGATCTCCTTCGTGCGTCGATACGTGCGGCGCTTCGCCGTGTGGGTCGTGGGGGCCTCGGTCGGCTACCTCGTCTGGTGGGCGATCCGCGGAGCGGACGGCGGCCTCTGGTCCGCCGGGGGCGAGGGAGGGATCACCTTCTGGCAGGGCGTCGACCTGACCGTGGCGATGGCGGCCTCGTGGCTGCCGCTCGCGGCCGACTACACGCGCTTCTCGCGCGACCGCCGCGCCGCGTTCTGGGGAACGGCCGCCGGGTATCTCGTCCCGCTCGTGCTGCTCTACGGACTGGGCGCCCTGCTCGCCCTCTCGCGCGGGCTCGCGGAGCCCGGTGCGATCTTCACCGCCATCGCGGCCGGCGGCGTCGGGAGCGCCGTCGCGCTCCTCGCGCTCACCGTCGACGAGTCGGACGAGCCCTTCGCCAACGTCTACTCGGCCGCCGTCTCGCTTCAGAACGTCGTCCCGGGAGCCTCGCAGCGGCTGCTCGTCGTCCTCGTCGCCGGGACGGCCACGCTCGGGGCGCTCTTCGTGGACATCGTCGCCTACGAGACCTTCCTGCTCCTCCTCGGGTCCTTCTTCGTCCCGCTCTTCGGAGTCCTGGCCGCGGACTTCCTGCTCGGGTCCGCTCGACCCGTCTTCGTGCGCTGGAGCGGTCTCGCGGCCTGGGCTGCCGGCTTCGTCCTCTACCAGTGGATCCAGCCGACGGGGCCGGAGTGGTGGACCGAGCGGGTCGCCGACGCGCCCGGAGCGGGCGACCTGACCGTCGGTGCCTCGCTGCCGGCGTTCGCCCTCGCCTTCGCCCTCTACGCGGGCGTACGCTCCGCGCATGCGCCGCTTGGGCGTCGTCGGGCTCGTCTCGCTGGATCGCGTTGACGGGGGGATCCCCCGGCTCGGCGGCGCGCCCGTGTACGCCGCCCGCGTCGTCCGCCTGCTCGGCCAGGCGGCGATCGTCGCCACGAAGGTGGCCGACGAGGACCGCTCGCGGCTCGCCGCGCTCGGGGTGCCGGTCGTCGCCCATCCCGCCGAGCGGACGATCGGCTTCCGGATCGAGAACGACGGCGATCACCGCCACATGGAGATCGACCCGCTCGGCGAGCCGTGGACGCCCGCGGACGTCCGCGACTGGCTCGCCGCGGCGCTCGCCGGGGTCGACTGGGTCCACGCCGGCGCCCTGACGCGGGCCGACTTCCCGCCGGACACGCTGGCGGCCCTCGCCCGCGGCCATGTCCTCTGCCTCGACGGCCAGGCGCTCGTGCGGCGGGCACAGGTCGGCGAGCTCGTCCTGGACGACGACTACGACCCCGAGCTCCTCCGCCACGTGGACGTGCTCAAGCTCGCCCGCGAGGAGCTCGACGCGCTAGGGCTCGAGCTGGTCGAGGGCTCGCTCGCGTCGCTGGGCGTGCGGGAGGTCGTCGTCACCCTCGGGGCGGGAGGCGTCGTCGTCTACGCCGACGGGTTGGCGGAGCACGTGCCCACGATCCCGCTCGAGGGCGTGGATCCCACGGGCGCCGGAGACTCCTGGACGACCGCCTACCTCGGCTACCGCCGCCGGCGCCACTCGCCCGTCTCGGCGGCGCGGCTCGCGAACGCAGCGCTGAGCGCGATCCTGGGCGGCCGATGAGGCCGCCGATCGTCCTCGCCGGCTGCGACGACGGGACGTACTTCGTCGAGATCGGCGCCACTGCCGAGGAGGACCAGCTCGCCGGTCGGCAACCCGGAGCGGCGATCGAGCGCGAGCGACCGCTCGACCTCGCGCCTCCGTGGGCCGCCGGCCAGGTCCTCGACGTCGACGCCCAGGGGCCGACCATCGTCCTGCTGCTCGACCGCCGACCGCCGCTCCTCGTCTCCCACGACGGCGGCGTCACCTGGAGCGAGCGGGGCGCCGGTCTCCCGCCCGGCCGCGCCGTCGCGCTCGGGGAGAACCCCGACCACGTCCTCTACGGCGCGCGCAATCGCCTCCACGTATCGGGCGACGGCGGCCGGTTCTGGCGGGCGCTCGGCCTCGAGCTCCCGGAGATCCACGACGTCGCGTGGGGCTAGCCACCGCGGCCCTTTCGGCCACGGCCGGGGTCTGACCCCGGACATGCGCTTTTCGCCTCGTTTTCGGGGCTGCGCGGACGTGCCGGCTTCGACCCTGACCGGCCGGAGCTCTCCGCTTCCGCGCAGCTCTCTGCACCCTGCCGAGCCCCGGAATGCCGTCCCCTTTGGACCTGGCCGGGGTCTGACCCCGGACAGGTCCCTTCGAGCCTAGAGCCGGAACTCGCCGCGCGCGACGACGACCGCCGCGCCGCCGACCTCGACCGACTCGACACTGTCCGCGGACCCCTCGACGCGCGCGAAGAGGGTGCTCGGGCGGCCGATCTCGGCACCCTGGCTGATCTCGATCTCCTCGCCGAACGAGATCCGCCCGTGCCGGGCGAGGTGCAGCGCGAGAGGCCCCGCCGCCGACCCCGTGGCCGGGTCCTCGGGGACGCCGTCTCCCGGCGCGAACATCCGCGTCTTCCAGCGCGTCCCCGAGCCGGCCGTGCAGTTGGCGTGCACCCCGCCCATGACGCGCGCGACGGCGGCGAGGTCGGGCTCGACGGCCGCCACCGCCTCCTCGTCGGGGAGGAGCACGTAGACGTTCCCGACGCCGGACTCGTACAGCTCGAGCGGAAGCTCGGACGACTCGACCCCCAGAGCGGCGAGAAGCTCCGCTCCGGCGTCGAAGGGATGGACCGAAGGGATCGGCTGCTGCATGCGGCCGAAGACGATGCGCGGGCCGTCGCGCTCCAGAGCGACCGGAACGACGCCCTTGCCCGTCTCGAGTCGGATCTCCGGCAACTGGAGAGGGCCGGCGAGCACGAATGCCGTCCCCAGCACGGGATGGCCGGCGAAGGGGAGCTCGGACACCGGAGTGAAGATCCGGATCCGCGCGTGGCCGTCGGCCTCCGGCGGGTAGACGAACACGGTCTCCGAGAAGTTCATCTCCCGCGCCAGCGGCTGGAGCTGCGCCGCCGGGATCTCGCGCGCATCCGTGAAGACCGCCAGCTGGTTGCCCTCGAGCGGGGCGTCCGTGAAGACGTCGGCGACGACGAAGCGGAAGGCGGCCACGCCGGGACTCTAGACCGTGGCTCGCCGGCTGAGCTCGAAGACGAGCTCGAGCCCGTCCTCCTCGTCCCACTGGTCGCCGGTCTGGACGAACCCGAGCTTGTGGACGATCGCGAGCGAGGGCTCGTTGTCGGGCGAGACCGACGCGACGAAGTCGTGGATGCCCTGGCTCTCCGCCCAGCCCATGAGCGCCTCGGCGACCTCGGTGGCATAGCCGCGGCCGCGGTGCTCCGGGAAGACCGTGTAGCCGAGCTCGGCCTTCCCGGCGGCGAGCCCCTGCGTCCCCGGCGAGCCGTGGAAGCCCGCGTGCCCGATCATCGTCCCGTCGAGCCGGAGGACGAGGGCGCGCACGAGCCAGCGCTGCACCTCGGGATCGCTCCGCATCTGCTCGAGGCGCCGGCCGAGGAAGGCCACGTCCTCCTCGGTCGGCCACGCCTCGGGGATCGCGGCGCCGAGCGCCGCCTCCGCGTCCTGCCGGCGGCCCTCGATCAGCGCCTCCATGAATGCTGGCGACATCGACACGAGATCGAGTCGCTCCCCGTGAATGGTCGGGACGTCCACGGGGCGACGGTAGCGGACAGGTGCGCCGATATCCTCGTCCGTCGGTGAGCGCGATCACGGTCTCGGGCCTGCGCAAGGCGTACGGGGGACGCGAGGTCCTGCACGGGATCTCGTTCGCGGTCGAGCAGGGAGAGGTCTTCGCGCTCCTCGGCCCCAACGGCGCCGGAAAGACGACGACCGTCGAGATCCTCGAGGGCTACCGGAAGCGCGACGACGGCGACGTGCGCGTCCTCGACGTCGACCCGGGGCGGGCAGGCAGCGCCTTCCGGGCGCGCATCGGGATCGTCCTCCAGTCCTCCGCCGTGTACCCGCTCCTGAGCGTCCGCGAGATCGTCTCGCTCTTCGCCGGCTACTACCCGGCCCCGCGGCACCCGGAGGAGGTGATCGAGCTGGTCGGGCTCGCCGGCCAGAGCGACGCCCGCGTGCGGACGCTCTCCGGCGGCCAGCTCCGGCGGCTCGACCTCGCGCTCGCGCTCGTCGGCGATCCGGAGCTCGTGTTCCTCGACGAGCCGACCACCGGATTCGACCCTGCCGCCCGGCGGCACGCCTGGGGAACGATCCGCGACCTCCGGTCCCTCGGGAGGAGCATCCTGCTCACGACGCACTACATGGAGGAGGCGCAGCAACTCGCCGACCGCGTCGCCATCCTGAGCGAGGGCGAGATCGTCGGCACCGGGTCGCCGCAGGACCTGCTCTCCGACCACGCGTCGGTCGAGATCCGCTACCGGCGGAACGGGAGCGAGGTCGTGATCGCGACCGAGGAGCCGACGCGCGTCCTCAACGAGCTCACCGCGCAGGCCCTCGCGGACGGCGAGGAGCTCGAGGGGCTCGAGGTGCACCGGCGCACGCTCGAGGACGTCTACCTCCAGCTCACGGGAGAGGAGGAGCGCGAGTGAGGGTCTTCCTCCACGAGCTCCGGGCGCAGCAGCTGATCTTCTGGCGCAACCGGGAAGCGGCGTTCTTCACGTTCCTCTTCCCGATCCTGCTCCTCGTGCTCATCGGGTCGGTGTACGGCGACGAGCCGATCGAGGGCGTCGACGCTCCCACCTTCCTGCTCGTCGGCCTCCTCGGCTACGGCGTCGCCGCGAACGCCTTCGCCGGCCTCGCCATCACGCTCGTCGTCCGCCGGGAAGCCGGCGTGCTCAAGCGCGTGCGGGGAACGCCGCTCCGCCCCGGGACGTACCTCGCCGCCGTCATCGGCTCGACGCTCGTCGTGATCGGCCTCGAGGTCGTCGCCCAGCTCCTCCTCGGGGTCTACGTCCTCGGCGCCGAGTGGCCGGACCAGCCGATGGTCTTCGCGGCCGCGATCCTCGTCGGGACGGCGGCCTTCGCCGCCCTCGGCATCGCGGTGACGACCGCGGTCAAGACGGCTGAGGGCTCCTCGGCCGTCGTGAACGCGATCTTCCTGCCCATGGCCTTCATCTCGGGCGTCTTCTTCTCGACGGCCGAGATGCCCGCCTTCCTCGAGGCGATCTCGGAAGTGCTGCCGCTCACGTACCTGCTCGAGCTGATCCGCGCTGCGTTCCTCCCGGGCGAGGGGTTCGCGCCCTCCGCCCTCGTCGCGGTGTCCCTCTGGGGTCTCGCCGGCCTGATCGTGGCGCTCCGGCGGTTTCGCTGGGAGCCGCGAGAGGGCGTCGCGAGCGTCTAGCACCTCCCGGGCCGGGCTTCCGTAGTTTCCCGACCCGCACCCGCGCGGGGATCCCCGATGCCGTCCCAGATCGGTAGTTCTCCGAACCGTGGATCGGCGTCGCCACCGATCCCCCGCGGCCCTCGCCGATCGAGACTGATGCGGATGGCCTCGATCGTCAGCAGACGGCGTCGTCGGCGTTCGCACCGCCGGTCTCTTCCCGAGGTGCGCCTCTTCGCGGGGCGCTCGAACCCCCTCCTCGCCGCCGCGATCGCGGAGAGGCTCGGCATGCAGCTCGGCGCGGTCGAACTCGAGACCTTCGCGAACGGGGAGACGTTCTGCCGTTTCGCGGAGTCGGTTCGCGGGACGGACGTCTTCCTCGTGCAGTCGTGCTCGCCGCCGGTGAACGACCACCTGGTCGAGCTGCTGCTCATGGCCGATGCCGCGCGTCTGGCCTCGGCGGGCCGCATCACGGCCGTCATGCCCTGGTTTCCCTACTCGCGCCAGGAGAAGAAGTCGGCGCCGCGAGAGCCGATCTCAGCTCGTCTCGTCGCGGACATGCTGGAGGACGCGGGCGTCGACCGCGTGCTCACGATGGACTTGCACGCGGGCCAGATCCAGGGGTTCTTCCGGATCCCTGTCGACCACATGACTGCGTTGCCGCTCTTCGCGGACTACTTCCGGCGCACGCGAAGGGCGGACGCGCCTCTCGTCGCCGTATCGCCCGACCTCGGCCGTGTCAGGCTCGCCCGCCGGCTGAGTGCGATGCTGGACGCCGACTTCGCGCTCGTGACCAAGACCCGCCCGGCCCACGACGTCGCGGCCGCGGCCGAGGTCGTTGGCGACGTTCGCGGCAAGACCGTGCTGCTCGGCGATGACATGATCGTGACGGGCGGGACGCTCGTCACGGCGACCGATGCGCTGCTCGCCGCAGGCGCCGTCGAGATCCGGGCCTTCGCCACGCACGGCCTCTTCTCCGACGGGGCTCTCGACCGCCTGCTCGCCTCCGAGATCGCGGAGATCGCGGTCACCGATTCCGTGGCACTCCCCGCCGGCAACCAGCATGAGCTCACGATCCTGGGGGTGGCCAACGTCCTCGCCGAGACGATCCGGAACGTGGCATCCGGCCGGTCGGTATCGGCCGTCTTCGCCGGGATGAACGAGCTGTTCTAGGGCGAGCGATGGTCGAGCCCGCATGAGCCGGAGCGTCCTTGTCGCCGGGGCAGGCTTCGCGGGCCTGGAGGTGATGCTCGCGCTGCGCGAGCTGGCGGAGGAGCGCGTTGCCGTCGAGGTCCTGGCGCCCGGCCCGGATTTCGTCTATCGGCCCCTTGCAGTCGCCGAGCCGTTCGGCCTCGGTGAGGTTCACCGGGTTCCGCTCGAGGTTCTCGCCGAACGCGCAGGTGCGGGCTACCGGCAGGGCTCCCTGGCCGCCGTCGATGCGCCCGCGCGGCGGGTGGAGACATCGGAGGGGGATTCGCTCTCCTACGACGCGCTTGTCGTCGCCAGCGGGGCGCAGTCGGAGGAGGTCGTCCCGGGCGCCCTGACCTTTCAGGGGCCGGAGGACGTGGGTCGCTTCGGCGAGCTCGTCAAGCAGGTGGAGTCGGGGGCGCTGGAGCGAGTGGCGTTCGCCGTCCCCGCGGGCGTTTCCTGGCCTCTGCCGCTCTACGAGCTGACGCTTCTGACCGCCCGGTGCGCCGCCCTCTCGCCGTCGGCGCGCGCGGAGATCACGTTCGTCACGCCGGAGCGGGGGCCGCTCACCCTCTTCGGAACGAGCGCGAGCAACCTCGCGCGCGGACTCCTCGAGGATCAAGGGGTGCGGCTGGCGCTCGAGCGGCACCCGGTGCGCTTCGCGGACGGCAACCTCGAGCTCCTCGGTGGAGAGACGATGGCCGTCGACGCGGTGGTCTCGCTGCCGCGCCTCCGCGGTCCGTCGCTCGCGGGTCTCCCGCACGATCGCGACGGCTTCCTCGAGGTCGATGACCGCGGCCGGGTGACGGGCGCGCCAGGCGTCTTCGCCGCGGGCGATGCAACGGCCTTTCCGGTGAAACAGGGAGGCATCGCGACGCAGCAGGCGGACGTCGTCGCGGAAACGATCGCCTCGGAGGCAGGCGCCCTGGTGCAGCCGACGCCGCTCGACCCGGTCGTGCGCGCGCTCTTGCTCACCGGCGACCGGCCGGCCTACGTACGCGCCGCGCTCGGCGGCCACCACGGAGACCCGGGGGTCGTCGACTGGGAGCCGCTCTGGTGGCCTCCGGCCAAGGTGGCAGGTCTCCACCTCGCGCCGTTCCTCGCCGCCCACATCGACCTCGTCACGGCGCGTCGGTGACCGTGGCTCCGGCTGCCGATCTGAGCGGGATGGAAGCGGTGATCTTCGACCTCGACGGCGTGGTCACCCGAACCGCGGACATCCACGCCGAGGCCTGGAAGCAGCTCTTCGACGAGTACCTCGCAGAGCGGGCTCGACGCCTCGGCGAGCCATTCCGGGCGTTCGACCGGGAGTCGGACTACCGCCGGCACGTCGACGGCAAGCCCCGGTACGACGGAGTCGTCAGCTTCCTGGCGTCGAGAGACGTCCAGCTGCCGCTTGGCTCGCCGGACGACCCCGATGACCGCGAGACCGTCTGCGGCCTCGGAAACCGCAAGAACCGGTACTTCGGGGAAGCGCTCGAGCGGACCGGGGTCGAGCCCTTTCCCGACCGCAGTAAGCCTGATCGAGAAGCTGCGCGCGAAGGGAATCTCCACCGCGATCGCCTCGTCGAGCCGGAACTCCAAGGCGGTCCTGGATGCAGCCGGGATTCGCAGGCTGTTCGACGTCGAGGTGGACGGCGTCGACCTTGCGGAGCTGGGACTCGCCGGGCAAGCCCGATCCGGCGCTCTTCCTCGAGGCCGCGCGCCGTCTGGGCGTCGATCCGCGCCGGACAGCGGTTGTCGAGGATGCGATCCCCGGGGTCGAGGCAGGTCGCCGGGGCGGCTTCGGGCTCGTGATCGGCGTCGACCGGGGCGCGGGTCGCGACGCGCTCACCGCGGGCGGCGCCCATGTCGTGGTCGGCGATCTGGGCGAGGTCGCCGCATGAGCGCCTGGGTCCTGGCGCACCGGGGCTTCGAGCCGGCGAGCGAGGGCCTGCGCGAGGCGCTCTGCACGCTCGGGAACGGCTACGTCGCCACCCGCGGCGCAGCCCCGGAGGCACGGGCCGACGGCGTCCACTACCCCGCCACCTACGCCGCGGGTGTCTTCAACCGACTGTCGAGCACGGTCGCGGGCCGGACGCTCGAAGACGAGAGCATCGTCAACCTTCCCAACTGGCTCCCGCTCACGTTTCGGGCCGAGGGCGGGTGCTGGCTGGACGACGCGGAGCTCCTCGAGCAGCGCCTCGAGCTCGACATGCGTCGGGGAGTGCTGACCCGGTTCGCGCGGGTTCGCGACGGTGCGGGCCGTGCGACGACCGTGACGCAACGGCGCATCGTCTCCATGGACGATCCGCACCTGGTCGCGCTCGAGACCACGCTCGTCCCCGAGAACTGGTCGGGCCTGCTGCAGGTTCGCTCGAGCCTGGACGGCACGGTCCGCAACGCCGGCGTCGCGCGCTATCGCGCCCTCGCCGGGGAGCATCTGACGGCGATCGAAGCGGGGGAAGCAGACGGCGAGACGGTCGTCCTCCGGGCGCAGACGACGAGCTCGCGCATCCTCGTCGCGGAGGCGGCCCGGACGCGCGTCACGCGGGACGGCGCCGCGCTCGCGGTCGAGCGAACGCTGCGTCCAGGAGCCCCGAGGGGTCGGGCACGAGCTCTCCGTCGAGGTTCGTACGGAGGAGCCGGTGACGATCGAGAAGGTCGTCGCCCTGACCACGTCGCGCGACCCAGCCCTGTCCGAGCCTCGCCACGCGGCCTGCCGCATGGTCGGCAGGGCGCCCGGCTTCGACGGACTCCTGGAGAAGCACGAGGTCGCCTGGCACGTCCTCTGGCGTCGGTTCGGGATCTCTCTCGAGGAAGGCGAGGAGCGAACCGGCCGCATCGTCAACCTCCACCTGTTCCATCTCCTGCAGACCCTCTCTCCTCACACGGCCGCGCTCGACGCGGGCGTGCCGGCCCGCGGCCTCCACGGCGAGGCATACCGCGGCCATGTCTTCTGGGACGAGCTCTTCGTGATCCCGTTCATCACGCTCCGGCTGCCGCGGCTAGCCCGCGCATTGCTTCGCTACCGGTACCGGCGGCTGCGCGAAGCGCGCTGGGCGGCGCAGGAGGCGGGCTACTCGGGCGCGATGTTCCCGTGGCAGAGTGGCAGCGACGGGCGCGAGGAGACTCCGCGCTACCACCTGAACCCGCACTCAGGTCGTTGGAACCCCGACAACTCCTCGCTTCAGCGGCACGTCAACGCCGCGATCGCCTACAACGTCTGGCACTACTACCAGGTCACCGGCGATGTCGGCTTCCTCGGCAGGATTCGGTGCGGAGCTGATCATCGAGATCGCGCGCTTCTGGAGCTCGATCGCCAGCTACAACCGGGCACTCGACCGCTACGAGATCTGCGGCGTGATAGGCCCCGACGAGTACCACGACGGCTATCCGGGCGCATCCGCCGCCGGGATCGACAACAACGCCTACACGAACGTGATGGCGGTGTGGGTGCTCTGCCGGGCCCTCGACCTGCTCGAGCTTCTTCCCGTCCGACCGGAGCGACGAGATCCGGGAGCGTCTCTCCGTCACCCCTGAGGAGCTCGAGCGCTGGGAGGACGTCAGCCGGAAGATGCGCCTCGTCTTCCACGAGGACGGCGTCCTCAGTCAGTTCGAGGGGTACGAGCAGCTGGAAGAGTTCGACTGGGAGGGCTACCGCTCCCGCTACGGGGACATCAGCCGGCTCGACCGCATCCTGGAGAGCGAGGGCGACACGCCGAATCGCTACAAGGTCTCGAAGCAGGCCGACGTCCTCATGCTCCTCTACCTGCTGTCGACCGACGAGCTCCGCGAGATCTTCGCGCGGCTCGGCTACGACCTCGACGAGGAGACAATCGCACAGACGGTCGAGTACTACCTCGACCGGACCTCGAACGGCTCCACGCTCAGTCGCGTCGTGCACGCCTGGGTACTCGCACGCTCTGACCGAAGCCGCTCCTGGGAGCTCTTCCTCGAGGCCCTCGAGAGCGACATCTCCGACACGCAGGGCGGCACGACGGCCGAGGGGATCCATCTGGGAGCGATGGGCGGGACGCTCGACCTTCTCCAGCGCTCCTACACGGGGCTCGAGGTCCGCAACGACGTCCTGTGGCTCGACCCCCAGTTGCCGAGGACGCTGAGGCGGCTCGCCTTCACCGTCCTCTACCGCGGGCAGCTGCTCCAACTCGACTTCGCAGACGAGGTCGTCACAATTGCTTCGCAGACGGCGACGGGCGCGCCGATCTTCGTCGGGATCGGGGGAACCGTGACCGAGGTCGAGGCGGGAGGTCGGCTCGAGCTGCTTGCGCCGGCGCCGCCGGCCTCCTGAGCCCGCCAACTGCTGCGGGGCCGTGGGTCAACGAGGCCCGAGCGGGCGGGGCTCGAGAGCGCCGCTAATCTGGTCAGCGGGCCCCCGTAGCGACCGCGAGCAGGTGCGCTTCTGGGTGCTCCGCAGCCTGCTTCGGCAAGGGATCTGGGGCAGCGGCCTCGACACGCTCCTCACGCGCCTACGGGCGGCGATCAAGGATCACGGGGACAGTGGTTTTCCGGTCGCCGAAATCGAGCAGACGATGGGCGAGGTCGGCAAGAAGCCTGGCCTTTGATGAGGACGCAGTCCAAGGTCTCCTGAAGCTCCGCTACGTCGACCGGAACTGCTACGCCCGACTCTCTCTGATCTACCCGAGCGGCGACACAAGCCGGCGGCACGTCGACTACGTCTATCCGCAGACAGCGTTTACGAAGGCCAAGCTGGAGCGGCTCGGCTTCTCGTCGGAGCGCGCGGCGACCGTGATTCCAATGGCGCAAGAGATCCGAACCTGCAGCTGATGACGCCGGCGGAGAACGAATCGAAGGGTGACCGCTTCCCGGCCGCGTGGCTCGCCAGCAGCTTCCCGGACGAGAACGACTGCGCGGCTATTCGCGCGCTACACCATCTCGGCGACGTCGACGACGACCTCGATAACTTCGAGGACTTCTTTACGTCGCGCCGGGAGAGGCTCGCGGCGGTCGTTCGGCGTCGTCTCGGCGTTCTGATCCAGCCCCGGCCGCTGCTTCTGCCGAGCCTCGATAGCGGTTTCCTTCACTATTAGTTCGTGGACCACTGACGATCGTCGGGCCCCGGAGCCGCCGGGGTGACCTCGTGCAGGAGGTCGACCGCGACCAGCAGGGCCGAACTCCGCCAGTCGGCGAGGTCGCCTCCGTAGCCCGCCGCGTACTTGTCGTGGACGAGCGCCCGCGCGCGCTCGTCCTCGGCGGCGTCCTCGACGACCCGGCGCACGGCCGGAGAAGACGCTGCTGCCGAGCTCGACCGTCACCTCGGGGCGTCTTGTGCAGATTCTTGACCCAGTCGGAACGATCGCGGCCGCCGGAGAGCAGGTAGACGGTATCGCCCTCGAGCGCGAACCAGATCTCGATTCGGTGCGGCCGCCCGGTCACCCGACCGCTCGTCGTCAGGTAGCAGTATACTGCTCGTCCGCGAAGCCGCCCGAGGTGGTCACGTCTCCTCGAGTTCGCTGGGCCTGCCCAGCGTCGCAGAGATGCCGCTCGGTCGAGTAGGCTCGACCACCAGATCGAGGCCGTCGGCGGAGCATGACGAGATCGGAAACGGTCACGTTCCGCGTGGTGCGGTGCCGGCCTTCGCCCTGGTCGGCAATCGCTGCAGTCGGCGCTCCTGCAGAGGAATCGAGGAGGATCGCGTGCATCGTCGCATCGACAAGACTTCCGTCTCGTGCCCGGCTTCTGCTCGGTACTCTGGCTGGCGCTCGCGCTGGGTGCTGCAGGCGCCGGATCTGCGAGCGCCGCCTCTCTGGCCGGCGCGCCGGCGAAGAACCAGCCCGGCTTCGGCCCGAACGTGACCATCTTCGACCCGAGCATGCCGGTCAGCGAGATCCAGGCAACCGTCGACGCGGTCTACGCCGAGCAGGTCGACGCCGAGATGAGCACGAACCGCGACGCGTTCCGTGTTCAAGCCGGGCGTGTACGGAACAGCCACCGAGCCGCTGGCAGATGAAGGTCGGCTACTACACCGAGGTCGCGGGACTCGGCGCGTCGCCGACGGACGTGACCATCAACGGCAAGATCGAGGTCTACAACCGCTGCCTCGAGAATGGGGGCACGAGCTACTGCGTTGCCCTGAACAATTTCTGGCGCACGCTGTCCAACCTGACGCTCGAACATCAACGCCCTCGGTCAGGACGGCTGCCTCGCCTTGGCAAACTTCTGGGCCGTCTCCCAGGCCGTGTCGATGCGCCGCCTCAACGTCAGCGGCGGCAACCTCTCGCTCATGGACTACTGCTCGGCGGGCCACAGTACGCCAGCGGGAGGCTTCATCGCCGATCGCCTGCCGTTCGTGATCAACGGCTCCCAGCAGCAGTGGCCGATCCGCAACAGCCAGATCGCCGGCTGGTCGAACGGCGTGTGGAACCAGGTCTTCCGCAGGGTGTCGAGGGCGCGCCGTCGGAAGCGGCTTTCCCCAATCCGCCGTACACGACCCTCGATACGACGCCCGTCAGCCGTGAGAAGCCGTACCTGTTCATCGACGGGAAGGGCAAGTACAAAATCCGCGTCCCCTCTGCGCAGACGAACACCCGCGGTACCACGTGGCCGGCGGCATGACGCCGGGGCACACGATCCCGCTCCGCGACTTCTTCATCGCGACCCCGTCGGACTCGGTGAAGACGATCAACAACCAACTGGCCCGCGGCATGAATCCGCTGCTCACCCGGGTGTCTACGAAGTGGGGAAGAGCATCCCGCGAAGCGAGCCAACACGGTCGTCCTCGGCATCGGGCATGCGACGCTCACCGTGGTCCACGGCGTGGTCCCGCTGACGGTCAACGATGTCCCCGGCGTCATCATCGCCGGCGTCACGATCGACGCGGGTTCCGTCGAGTCGCCGATCCTCCTACAGGTCGGCAAGAAGCCCAAGAAGAACGCGAAGAGCCACCCGTCCGACCCGACCACGCTCTCGGACGTGTACTTCCGCGTTGGCGGACCGACATCGGCAAGGTCGACGTGGCACTCGAGGTCAACAGCGACAACGTCTTGATCGATCACACCTGGGTGTGGCGTGCCGACCACGGCGTCGAGGGCTTCACCGGCGACACGGAGCGGTGGAACACCAACATCGGCCGCAACGGCGTCGTCGTCAACGGTGACGGCGTGACGGGGACGGGCCTGTTCGTCGAGCACTTCCAGCAGTACAACACGATCTGGAACGGCCAAGACGGGACGACGATCCTGTACCAGAACGAGCTGCCCTACGACCCGCCGACCCAGGCGGATTGGATGCACGACGGCATCGAGGGCTGGGCCGGCTACAAGGTCGGAGACGAAGTGACGACGCACAGGCTCTACGGCGGCGGCGTCTACGTCTTCAACCAGAACAACCCGTCGATCCACACCGAGAACGGCTTCGAGGTTCCGGTGACCCCGGGCGTCCAGCTGCATCACATCATGACGGTCAACCTGGGCGCGGGCACGATCGACCACGTGGTCAACGGCGTCGGCGGCCCCGCCGATACGAGCAACATCGGCGTGCCTGTCTACATCGTCGACTACCCGTGACTCACCGGTCGAGCTGAGCCCGGCCGGCCCGGATGAACGGGCGCGGCACGGAGATTACGAAGAGGCCGCTCAAGCGCACCGGAGCGGCCTCTTCGGAGATCCTGCCGACCTACCGCGTCCTCACACCAGGTCCAAGCAAGGACGACCTTGGCCGCTTGACTTTGCACGGTGCGCTTTCAGCTTGTGCACGTGGCCACCGAGAAGCCAGACGCCGCACCCGAAACCTCCGACGCCTGACTGGCGTTCCACTTCCGCTCAAACCGCGCAGCCGTAAGGGCGCTCGGCGTGACTGAGCACGCGGTGGGGCCGGTGGCTGGATGGAAAGCGGCAGCCTAGCGCGGAGGCGTCATCGCCATCGACCGCACGCTGGGCGTCTCACCACGGGCGCTGAACATGCACCCCGTCGACTTCGCGGTGGAGATGCTCGGTGACCGGGAGCGGATCCGCACGCCGAGCGCGGCATCGCTGCCGCTGGGAAACAGGGCCGCAAGAGTAGAGGAATACCGTGGTACCCTCGAAGCGCGCGAAACCGTATGAGTAGGGCGGTTGCGCGCAACCTGGCCCCCGTAGCTCAGTGGATAGAGCAGCGGTTTCCGTAAACCGCGCGCGCACGTTCGATTCGTGCCGGGGGCACTCCCCAGGTCTCCTCCACGTGTCGGCCTGGACGCAGGACGACGCATCTCGATGAACTCCCACTCTCGTCCGCCCGTCCGGTGCATGTAGGCGCGGCTTCGTACGAAGCCGACCCGCTCGTAGACGGTGATCGCCCGACTGTTGAAGGCCGCGACCGAGAGCAAGAACTCATCGGGCGCGTAGCGCCCGCGCGCATCTCGAGACCCGCTTCGACGAAGCTCTGCCCGAGGCCGCGCCCTGTCCAGTCGGGATGCAGGCCGAGGCCGATCTCGAGGCTCGGACGGTGTGGACGCTTGTACTGGAAGTAGCCGACAAGGCGGCCGTCGTCGTCGTCGACCGCCACGTAGTCCTCTGCGCGCAGCTTCGGGTCGAGCAGCTCGGCGAGGTCGTCCGGATCCGAGTCCCAGTCGTAGAAGGAGAAGGGCGCCGGGTAGTGCCAGCCTGCGACTGCCTCCGCGTCCTCCTGCGTCATCGGTCTGAAATGGAACACCGAGCCCTCACGGTAACGCCGTGCGCACGGCGCGAGGGTTTCGCTTACGATCGTCCTCTCACGGCGGCGATGCAGGGGGAGGAGACATGACGGGACGCTTGGGACGGAAGGCCCTGCTTTTTGGGCTTCTCGTGGCGGTCGCGCTCGGATCGGTCGGGAGCGCGGCGCCGAGCGGAAGCGACTCGGGCTGCAAACGCTCACCGGCGTGCCTGGAGGTCGCCGCCACCCTGGAGACGGTGACGGCATCGCAGCCGAACGCTCCTGCCTACGCCAACGTCACCGCCACGGTCACCGGCACGTCGAAGAAGAAGGGCGGCGAGGAGGTCGAGCTCGACCGTCTCGCCGCTCGCGGCCGACACGGCTGCCGGATTCGTGCTCTTCTCCGCGACGCCGAGCGTCGGCACGTGCGCCCTCGACGACGCCTCGACCACGCTCACGTGCTCCCTCGGGAAGCTCGCAAGCGGCGACAGGTCGCGACGGTCGACCTCGTGCTGGAGACGCCGCAGGCTGTCGGTGACGCTGCGCTCGACTTCGCCGTGTCCCCCAAGCCGAGGGGCAACAGCCGTCCCGTGTCGGTGACGAAGGTGATCACGATCACCGAGCCGGGCGGCGAGACGGCGACGTCCTTCGTCCCCGAAGGGACGCCGCTCACGCTCGAGGCCGACAAGAGCGGCCAGGAGCAGACGCTCTCGCTCCCGGCTCAGGGCTTCTCGACGACGGCCGAGCTCGCGTTCAACACCACCGACGAGATCCCGTTCACGTGCCCGAAGTGGTTCGTCTGCCGGACCGGCGACTGGTTCTCGGTCACCATTCCGGGGACCTTCGATCCGCCTGCCGAGTTCCGCCTCTTCTGGCCGGCCGAGTTCGTGTCACCCGTAGCAGACGGTCGACAACTTCGCGGTCTTCTACGTCAAGGAGGCCGGGGCACCGCTCGAGATCATCAAGAAGCGGTGCGACAAGTACCTCACCGTCATCCCGTGTCTCAAGGACGTGAAGAAGTTCTGGTGGGGACCGCTGAAGGGGAGCTTCGCCGCCACGGTGGTTCGGGCCGACAACGGGAAGATGCACTAGGCGGCGGTCGGGTCGAGCGCCAGGATCGACGCCCGCACGCGCTCGGCCGAGACGACGTTCTCCTTCTGCTCGAGGAGGCCCAGCGCCTCCTCGAGCACGGGGCGGGCATCGCCGGCCCTGGAGCGCGAGGACCTCGGCGAGGTCCTCGAGGGCATCGGCCTGGAGCACCAGAGCGTCGGTGCCACGCAGGAGCACGACGGCGTGCCTGTGCGAGCTGCTCGGCCTCCTGACCGAGACCTCTCTGCGCAAGCGCCTTCGCGCGGACCGAGCGCCACAGGGCCTGGGACGTGAGGTCGTCCGCCGCCGAGAGCTCCTCGGCCGTGCGCGTGAGCTCCTCGGCCTCGGCGTAGCGGCCCTGTGCGTACACGGCCCGGGCAAGCTCGCCCGCAGCCGTGGAGAGGAAGTACTTCTCGCCCATCTCCTCGAGCTCGGCGTAGTCGCGGCGGAGCTCACGCTCTGCGGCCGCCGGGTCCCCTGCGAGCATCTCGACCCCGCACGACTGCTGCGACGTCGAGGCGGCTGCGACGCTTCGCCCGAGATCGGCGAGCATGAGCCGTGCGTGCGTGTAGAGGTCACGCGCGACGGCGAAGTCCCCTCGCATCGCCCGGAGCTCGCTGAGCAGGCTCATGACGAGGCCCTGCGTCCGCCGGTCCTCGGCCGCCTCGGCGACGATCGCCTCGCAGCGCTCGATCGCTTCCGGGACCGGCGTCGGGCCGTAGAGCGCCGCGAGCGCGTACTGCGTGGCCGCGTGATGGCGCTGCCGCTTGTCCCCGGCTGACGACGCGTGCTCCATCGCCCGGCGGGCCGCCGCTGCCACCTCGCCGTACCGGCACGCCGTCCCCTGCGCCCAGGCGAGCATGCGCAGCGCCCGCGCCAGCTCCACGTGGTCTCCTGCGGCCTCGAGGAGCGGCAGGCCACGGTCCGCCTCATCGACCAGCTGCCCCGTCCAGTCCTCGGGGTCGGCCGAGTGGCCCCGCACGCGAATCCGGAGGAGTCGGGCGCTCGTCGCCAGCCCGTCGTCCCCCATGGTTTCGGCGGTCTCGATCGCCTCGTCGAGGAACGTCTCCGCCCAGGCGAACTCGCCGATCGACATCATCGCCTCCGCCAGGTCGGGCAGCAGCGCGAGCCGGTCGCGGCTCTCGGCCGGCAAGAGCGCGGCGGCCCGGCGCAGCAGGTTCGCGGCCGCCGGCATGTCACCGCGGGCGAACGCGCGCTCGCCCGCCGACGAGAGGCGAGCCGACGCGCGGACACCGAGCTCGCGTCCGTGGTCGTCCAGCGGCCCGAGCTCGGCGAGGCAGGTGTGGGCCTGCTCGAGGTGGTAGCCGAGGATCTCCTCGTACTCGGCGGCGCGGTCGCGATCGCGGTTGACGTCGTCGGCCCAGGCGACGAAGCGCTCGTGCAGCGTCGCCCGCGAGCGCTTCAGGAGGCGTCTGTAGGCGGCGTCGCGGATGAGGATGTGCTGGAAGCGGAAGCTGGCGTGGCCCTCGGGCCCCGGCGGCTCGGCCCGCACGAGACGCTTGCCGACGAGGCCGTCCGAGGCCGGCGTCGACCCGGTCGCGCAGGTCGTCCGCGACGACGGCCTCGACCGCTCTCACCTGGAAGAGCTGGCCGACGACGGCGGCGGCCTCGAGCACGGACGTCTCGGTCGGCTCGAGGACGTCGATGCGGGCGGCGAGGAGCGCCTCGAGCGAGGGCGGGACGGAGACGCTCTCGAGATCGCCCACGGGCACCCAGGTTCCGTTGTCGCGCCGCAGCCTGCCCTCGTCGATGAGCATGGAGAGCATCTGCTCGACGAAGAGCGGGTTCCCGTCGGCAGCCTCGACGATCCTCCCGCGGGCCTCGGTCGCGATCCCGACGGAGCCGAGCAGGTTGTCGACGATCCGGCTCGCGTCGTCCTCCGAGAGCGCCTCGAGGTGGACGAGGACCGCGCCGTCGAGCGAGGCCCACTCGTCCCGGACCTCCAGGAGCGAGTGCCGCGCGAGGCAGACGACGAGGATCGGAGCCTCGTGCACCGACTCGTTCAGGTGCTCGATCAGGTCGAGGAACGTCGCCTCCGCCCAGTGGACGTCTTCGAAGACGAGGACGACCGGGCGCTCCCGGGCGAGGGACTCGAAGAGCCGTCTCGCCCCCCACACGAGCTCGCTCACCGGGAACTGCGCGTCCGAGAGGCCGACGGCGGCGGCGACGCGGTCCGCGATCTCCCGGTCGCCGGCTGCGGCGGCCGCGATCTTCGCCCGGGCGACCTGCGGCGGATCCTGATCCGCGATCGAGGCAGCCTGGCCGACCGCTTCCCTGAGCGGCCAGAAGGTGATGCCACGGCCGTACGGCAGGCAGCGGCCGCGGAGGACGAGCGCCGAGCCCGCGACGGACGCCGCGAACTCGCGCGCGAGGCGCGACTTGCCGACGCCGGGCTCGCCGAGGACGGTGACCAGCCGGCTTCCGCCCTCGGCGACGGCCTCGTCGAGCGCGGCGCTGAGGAGACCCTGCTCGCGCTCGCGGCCGACCAGTGGCAAGTCGGGACGGCGTCCGGCCTCGTCCGCCTCGGGCACCGCGACGAGGCGGTAGGCCGGGACCGGGTCGGCCTTGCCCTTCAGCTCGATCGGCGACGCGAGCGCCTCCGCGTGGACGTCGTCCTTGACGAGCCGATACGTCAGCTCCCCGAGCAGCGTCTCCATCTCTCCCGCCGATTGCTCGAGACGCGCGGCGACGTTGACGGGGTCGCCGACCACAAGGTGCTGCCCGGCACTGGGATCGCCCGCGACGACCTCGCCGGTGTTCACCCCGGTCCGGCTGATGAGGCTGACGCCCCAGCGCTCTTCGAGCTCCTCGTTCAGGTACCCGAGGGCGCGCTGCATCTCGGCCGCCGCCCGGACGGCGCGCAGGGCGTCGTCCTCGCGCACCACGGGCATGCCGAAGACGGCCATGACCGCGTCGCCGATGTACTTCTCCACGGTGCCGCCGTGCCGCTCGAGCACCTCCTTCATCTCGGCGAAGTACAGGGACATGACCTCGCGCACGGTCTCGGAGTCGATCCGCTCCGCGAGGCTCGTCGAGCCCTTGAGGTCGGAGAAGACGATGGTCACCGTCTTGCGCACCTCGCGGGCCGGAGCGGACGGCACGAGCTCGGCGCCGCAGAAGCCGCAGAGCCGGAATCGGTCCGGGTTCTCCTCGCCGCAGCTCGGACAGACCAGCATGCCGCGAGCTTACTGAGGTCCGCGCGGAGCGCCCGGGCACGGGGACTGATAGACGTTCGGCGGTGACCGCGAGTCCGGCGACCACGGGCCCCCTTGCCGTCGAGGAGCTCCGCCTCCTCGACGCCTACTGGCGCGCGGCGAACTACCTGTCCGTCGGGCAGATCTACCTGCTCGACAACCCGCTCCTCAGGGAGCCGCTCCGGCCCGAGCACGTGAAGCCACGGCTGATCGGGCACTTCGGCACGACGCCGGGGCTGAACCTGCTCTACGCCCACCTGAACCGGGCCATCCGGGCGCGCGATCTCGGCGTCCTCTTCGTCACCGGGCCGGGGCACGGCGGGCCGGGCCTGATCGCGAACACGTACCTCGAGGGCTCCTACAGCGAGCTCTACCAAGGCATCACCGAGGACGAGGAGGGCATGCGGAGGCTGTTCCGCCAGTTCTCCTTCCCCGGCGGGGTCCCCAGCCACGTCGCGCCCGAGACGCCGGGGTCGATCCACGAGGGCGGCGAGCTCGGATACGCGCTCTCGCACGCCTTCGGCGCGGCCTTCGACAACCCTGACCTCCTCGTCGCATGCGTCGTCGGCGACGGCGAGGCCGAGACCGGGCCGATGGCGACGAGCTGGCACTCGAACAAGTTCCTCGACCCGGCGCGGGACGGCGCCGTCCTGCCGATCCTGCACCTGAACGGCTGGAAGATCGCGAACCCGACCGTGCTCGCCCGCATTCCCGAGCGGGAGCTGCTCGCGCTCTTCGAAGGGTACGGCTGGGCCCCGCGGGTCGTCTCGGGAGACGAGCCGGAGCGGGTCCACCAGCAGCTCGCGGCCGCCCTCGACCTGGCGCTCGACGACATCGCCGCGATCCAGGCGGCCGCGCGGGAGAACGGCGAGACGACGCGCCCTCGCTGGCCCATGCTCGTCCTGCGCACGCCGAAGGGCTGGACCGGCCCGCACGAGGTGGACGGGAAGCAGGTGGAGGGAACCTGGCGCTCGCACCAGGTGCCGCTGTCCGCCGCCCGCGACGATCCGGAGCACCTGCGCCTCCTCGAGACGTGGCTCCGGAGCTACCGCCCCGAGGAGCTCTTCGACGAGCGCGGCGCGCTCGTCACGGAGCTGGGGGCGCTCGCGCCGGACGGCGAGCGCCGCATGGGGGCGAACCCGCACGCCAACGGCGGGCTCGTCCTCCGCGCCCTGCGGCTGCCCGACTTCCGCGACTACGCCGTCGCCGTCCCCGAGCCGGGCACGAGGTCGAGCGAGGCGACGCGCGTCCTCGGCCGCTTCCTCCGGGACGTGATCGCGGCGAACCCGGACACCTTCCGCATCTTCGGGCCCGACGAGACCGCCTCGAACCGCCTCGACGCGGTCTTCGAGGTGACCGACAAGGCCTGGGTGGCCGAGACGGTGCCGGTGGACGAGTCGCTCGCGCCCACCGGGCGCGTCGTCGAGATGCTGTCCGAGCACCAGTGCCAGGGCTGGCTCGAGGGCTACCTGCTCACCGGCCGGCACGGGCTCTTCAACTGCTACGAGGCGTTCATCCACATCGTCGACTCGATGTTCAACCAGCACGCGAAGTGGCTGAAGGTGACACGAGGGATTCCGTGGCGGCGGCCGATCGCCTCCCTCAACTACCTGCTCAGCTCCCACGTCTGGCGCCAGGACCACAACGGCTTCTCGCATCAGGATCCCGGCTTCATCGACCACGTCGTGAACAAGAAGGCCGAGATCATCCGCGTGTACCTGCCACCCGACGCGAACTGCCTCCTCTCGGTGGCCGACCACTGCCTGCGGAGCCGCCACTACGTCAACGTCATCGTCGCCGGGAAGCAGCCGGCACTCGACTACCTGACGATGGACGAGGCGGTCATCCACTGCACGCGAGGGATCGGCATCTGGGACTGGGCCTCGAACGACGAAGGCGGCGAGCCCGACGTCGTCCTCGCCTGCTGCGGCGACGTGCCGACGCTGGAGACGCTCGCGGCCGCCGCCATCCTGCGGGAGCATTTGCCGGACCTGCGCGTGCGCGTGGTGAACGTCGTCGACCTGATGCGCCTGCAGCCGGAGTCGGAGCACCCCCACGGGCTCTCCAACGCCGAGTTCGACTCGCTCTTCACGACGAGCCGGCCCGTGATCTTCGCCTACCACGGGTACCCCTGGCTGATCCACCGGCTCACGTACCGGCGGACGAACCACGCGAACCTCCACGTGCGCGGCTACAAGGAGGAGGGCACGACGACGACACCATTCGACCTCGTCATGCTCAACGACCTCGACCGCTTTCACCTCGTCGTCGACGTGATCGACCGGGTGCCGGGCCTCGCCTCGTCCGCCGCCCACCTGCGTGAGCACATGGAGGAGCGGAGGCTCGTCGCCCGCGCATGGACGCGCGAGCACGGGGAGGACCACCCGGACGTCAGTGGTTGGACATGGCCCTCCTAGTGGGGAGGATCCTCGTCGTCAACGCCGGCTCGACGAGCCTGAAGCTGTCGCTGGTGGCGGAGGACGAGACGAGCGAGCCGGTCGGCTCGCTGGCCGCGGTCGACCCCGCCGCGCTCGACGGAGTCGCGCACCGCGTCGTCCACGGCGGCCCGAGCTTCCACGACCCCGTCGTGATCGACGGCGTGGTTCGCGCCGCCGTCCGCGGGCTCGAGGAGGTTGCGCCGCTCCACAACGCGCCGGCGATCCGCGGGATCGACGAGGCGACCAAGGCGCTCGGCGCCGTCCCGCACGTCGCCGTCTTCGACACGGCCTTCCACGCGAGCATCCCGGCCGAGGCGGCCACCTACGCCGTCCCGCGGCGGTGGCGCGAGGAGTGGGGCATCCGGCGGTACGGCTTCCACGGCCTTTCCGTGGAGTGGGCCGCGGAGCGCGTCCCGGCGTCCCGGCTCGTCGTCTGCCATCTGGGCGGCGGCTGCTCGGTGACCGCGGTTCGCGACGGCCGCTCCGTCGACACGACGATGGGCTTCAGCCCGCTGGAGGGTGTGCCCATGGCGACGCGCTCGGGCTCGGTCGACCCCGGAGCGCTGCTGCACCTCCTCCATACCGGGGCCCTCGACCCGGGTGGGCTCGATCACGCGCTGAACCACGAGTCCGGCCTCGCCGGCCTCGCGGGCACGACGCATGTGCGGGAGCTCGGGGCCCGTTCCGCCCGAGGGGACGAGGACGCCGCGCTCGCGCTCGGCGTGTTCTCGCACCGAGTCGCGCAGTCGGTGGCCGCGATGGCGGTCGCCGCGGGCGGCCTCGACGCGCTCGTCTTCACGGCGGGGATCGGCGAGGGCTCCGCCCTGGTTCGGCAGCTCGTCTGCAGCCGCCTCGCGTTCCTCGGCGTCGAGCTCGACCGCGGCCTGAACGACTCGGCTGAGCCCGATGCCGACATCTCTGCGGGGGGCGGCCCCGTGCGCGTCGCCGTGATCCGCGCCCGGGAGGACGTCGTCGCCGCGCGCGCGGCGCGCAGCGTCCTCAGCCGCGGCGCCTGAGGGCGATCCCGGTCAGGATCTCGCGCACGATCCGGTCGGCCGCGAGCGCGGTGATGTCGGCGGAGCCGACCGCGGTCGGAATCACCTCCACGACGTCGGCGCCCACGATCTCGAGCTCCGCCGCGAGCGTGCGCGCCGCCCAGAGGAGGTCGGCGGTCGTCATCCCGCCCGGCTCGGGCGTCCCCGTCCCAGGCGCGAACGCCGGGTCGAGGACGTCCACGTCGATCGTGAGGAAGACCGGGCCGGCGCCGACGATCTCGACCGAGCGCTTCACCACCTCGCCGATTCCCAGCTCGCGCACGTCGTGCATGAAGAAGCTCGTGATGCCGTTCTCGGCCTGCCACGCGAACTCGACAGCGCCCGGCCAGTAGCCCCGCAGGCCGATCTGGACATACCGGCGCGCATCGACGTTGCCCTGCTCGACCAGACGGTAGAAGGGCGTCCCGTGGGAGATCTCGACGCCGTAGACCTCGGTGCCGGTGTCGGTGTGCGTGTCGAAGTGGACGAGCCCGACCGGGCCGTGTGCGGCCGCGACCGCGCGGATGTCCGGCTCCGAGATCGCATGGTCGCCTCCGAGGACGATCGGGACCGCTCCGGCCGCCAGCACCTGCCCGACGATCGTCTCGATGGCCGCGTGCGTGCGGACGGGATCGGCCGGGATCACCGGCGCGTCGCCGAAGTCGACGATGGAGAGCTCGCCGAAGGCATCGACCTGGGCCTCCAGATGAGGCCCTTGCGGGCCGCTCGCGGCCCGGATCGCGCGCGGGCCGAACCGCGTTCCCGAGCGGTCGGAGACGAGATCGTCTGTCGGGGCGCCGACGATTGCGACGTCGACTCCATCGAGTTCGACGGGATCCTGGGTGTAGGGAACCGACGCGAAGGTGAGGAGACCTGCGTAGTCCGGCTTCTCCTCGTGCCCGCGCGGCCAGCGCTCGGTGGGGTCGATCACGGCGCGGGAGTTTACGCGCACAGGGCCTGCGCTGTCTCGCTAGGCGACCTCCGGCGGGCGCTTCGAGCGACGACCGAAGCTGACGAAGACGAGGGCGACCGCCAGGAGCACCGCCAGGGGCACGAGCTCGGCGAGCACGAAGCCGAGGCGGTCTCCGGCGAAGCCGTCTGGAAGCCCGGCGTCAGGGTCGGGAGTTCCCAGTCCCGGCCAGAGCACGGCCAGGATGGCGAAGACCGCCCAGGCGGTAGCGAGGGCGCTGCATAGCCAGGCGCCCGCTGCCCCACCCGGCACCCGGAAGGGCCGCGCGACGTCCGGGTGCGAGCGGCGGAGCTTGACCAGAGCCGGAAACACGGCCAGGTTCGAGAGGGCAAGAAGGACGATCGAGAGCGACAGAACGACGCTGAAGTACCGCTCGCCGTTGCTTCCGGACACGGCGAAGGCGGCGCCCATCGTCACGGTCGCGACCGCACCCGAGACGAGACACATGAGCACGGGGGTGCCTAAACGGCCAGAGAAGCCTCCCAGGCAACGGGGGCCGGCGCCGTCGAGACAGGCGACGGCCTGGCTCCGGCCCGTGCCCATGACCCAGGTGAGCCCGTTCGCAAGCAGGATCCAGATGAAGCCGGCAGCGGCCAGCCCACCGAGAACCTGCCCAGCGCCCGCGAGAACCACGGCGCCGTCGGGCGTGACATGGCCACCGTAGACGGTGAAGACGCTCTTCATGGCGTCGATGAAGCCTGTCAGGCTCGTGATGCGATCAGCGGGCACGACGGCGAGGATCGCGACGATGGGGACGGTGTAGAGCACCACGGTGAGCAGCCCCGCGCGGGCGATGGAAGCCGGGACGTCCCGCTGCGGGTTGCGCATCTCTCCGGCCGCGGCGGACGGAAGCTCGAAGCCGACCAGGTTGTAGAAGAGCACCGGAGCGACTGCGATAAACGCAGCCCAGGTGGGCGAGAAGTGGCCGAGGCCAAAGCCGTGTGCGCCGTGCTCGAGCGCGTACAGGCCCACGGTCGCCGTGAAGAAGGCAAGAAGGATGACCTGCACGGCGGCTCCGCTCACTGGCACTCGCTTCCCCTTCGCGAGCGGCACGATCGCCACCGCGATCGCCGTCCAGATGAAGCCGAGCGCAAAGAGGTAGCGCCAGATCCCCTCGAGCGGCACGAAGAACTCACCGAACACGGTCAGGGCGGTGATAGTGAGGGAGCCGCCAAGCCAGATCGGAGACTCGATCCAGTAGAGAAAGGCCGTCAGGGCGCCGCAGAGACGCCCGAATGCGAGGCGCGTCCAGATGTACGAACCGCCCTCTTGCGGGAACGCGGCTCCCAGCTCGGAGATGACGAGCCCGGCCGGGACGAAGAAGGTCAGAGAGACGACAAGGAGCCAGGTCAGCGCCTGCGCGCCCCCGTTCGCAACAGCCCCGAGCGTGTCGATGACGACGACGGCCGCGATGAGAAGGCATACCGTGTCGAGGCGGCCGAGCTCACGCCGGAGCTTCGAGCTCTCCGGGCGGACTTGCTGCGCCACACTAACCAACGCTTCCCTTTCCTCGTTGCACCGGAGACAATGGGCGGCAGCGCTGTCACGGCGCTTGCACGCCACTGTCGCGGAGGGGGGACTTGGAGTTTCGGATCCTCGGGCCGGTCGAGGCGCTCGACCATGAGGGCCGCACGCTCGAGCTGCCTCGTGGCCGGCCCCGGACGCTGCTCGCCCTGCTCCTCATTCACAGCGGGGAGGTCGTGCCCACCGATCGGGTGATCGAGGAGCTCTGGAGCGACAAGCTTCCGGCAAATCCGCACAACGCCCTTCAGGTCGTCGCTTCCAGGCTTCGCAAGGCCATCGGGAGCGATGTCGTCCTCTCCGAGGCGGGCGGCTACGGGCTCCGGCTCGCGCCCGGGGACCGCGATTCGGACCGTTTCGAGGAGCTGCTGGCGAAGGGGAGAGGCGAGCTCGAGCGCCGGGACGCTGCCAACGCTGCCGGGACTCTCCGGACGGCGCTGGCGCTCTGGCGTGGCCCCGCGCTCGCCGACGTCCGCTTCGAGATGTTCGCGCAGGCGGAGGTCGCTCGCCTGGAGGAGCTCCGGCTCGCTTGCTCCGAGGCGCGGATCGATGCGGACCTGGCGCTGGGCCGCCATGGGGACGTCCTCGGCGAGCTCGAGGCGCTCGTGGCCGAGCACCCCCTGAGCGAGCACTTACGCGGGCAGCTCATGCTCGCGCTCTACCGATCCGGTCGCCAGGCGGAGGCACTCGCTGCGTACAGCGAGGCTCGACGCATGCTCGTCGGAGAGCTCGGGATCGACCCGTCCCCGGAGCTAAGGGAGCTCGAACAGTCGATCCTCCGGCAGGAAGCGGGCCTCCCGGCAGTCCTGCCCGAGTCGCCCGCGGCCCCGGCAAGGGCGCTCCGGCGGAGGGTCACGTGCCTCGTGGCGGATCTCTCCGGCTCGGCTGAGCTGGGCGAACTGCTCGACCCTGAGATCCTCAGGCCCCTCCTCGTCCGCTGCCACGAAGCGATGCAAATGGTCTGCGAGAAGTACGGAGGCGCCGTGCACGACTCCATCGGCGAAGGCGTCGTTGCAGTCTTCGGGATGCCCGTTGCGCACGAGGACGACGCCCTGCGCGCCGTTCGGGCGGCCGTCGAGATGCGCGCGAGACTGGCCGAGCTCGGCGCCGAGCTCGAGCCCTCTGTCGGTATCCAGCTCGTTGCGCGCACGGGCGTGAACACGGGTGAGGTGGTGACCCCGGGCGAGGGAGAGGCCCGAACGCTCGTCCTCGGCCGCGCGGGCAGTGTCGCCGCACGCCTGGAGCAGGCGGCAGGCCCCGGCGAGATCCTGCTCGGCGAGGCGACGCGCTCGCTCGTCCGCGATTCGGTCCGACTGGAACGCGCCCCGGTGGTCGTCTCGGTCGAGCCGACGCCGATTCGCGCCTTTCGCCTCGTCGAAGTAGTGGCCGCGACCGCTCCGATCGAGCCGCGCCTCGAAACCCCCTTCTTCGGCCGCGAGCCCGAGCTCCGCCTTCTTCGGGACGCGTTCGATCGGTCAGTCGCCGACTCGGCCTGCCACCTCGTGACCGTGCTGGGAGAGCCCGGGATCGGGAAGTCGAGGCTCATGCACGAGCTGCGGCCACTCCTCGGGCCGGAGGCGATGGTACTCGTGGGCCGTTGTCCAGCGTACGGAGAGGGGATCACGTACTGGCCCGTCCGCGAGATGGTCCTCCAGGCGGCGGGACGAGGCACGATCGACGAGCTCGTTCGCGAGCTCGACGATGGACCAGTCGTCGCCCGCCGAGTGGCCGCGGCTCTGGGCCTCGAAGAAGGGGTCGCGGGCGAGGAGACGCTCTGGGCGCTCCGACGCCTCTTCGCGGCGATCGCCACCGGGCGGCCGCTGGTGCTCGTCTTCGAAGACGTCCACTACGGGGAGCCCGCACTCGTGGAGGTCGTCGACCATCTGGCGAGCTGGATCCGCGACGCTCCCGTCCTCCTCCTCTGCCTTGCGCGACCGGAGCTGCTCGATTCGCGCCCCGCCTGGGCAGGGGGGCTGAGGAACGCCGCCTCGCTCACCCTCGGCCCGCTCACGGCCGAGGAGAGCCGCGAGCTCCTCGTCGCGCTCGCCGGCCGACCGCTCGAGGAAGCCCGGCTCGAGCGCATCGCGGAAACGGCGGGCGGGAACCCCCTCTTCCTCGAGCAGCTTCTTGCTCACGTCGGCGAGCGCGGCACGGAGGGCGCAGAGCCGGGCCTGCCACCCGTCCTCCAGGGGCTGCTGGCCGCTCGACTCGACCTGCTCGACCCGCCGGAGCGATCCTTCCTCGAGCACGGGGCGATCGAGGGCGAGGTCTTCCACATCGGGTCGGTGCTCGCCGTCTCCGAGGATCTGTCTCGCGCCGACGCGGAGGGCGTTCTGCGCGAGCTCCTGCGACGGGATCTCCTCCGCCCGGAGACGTCCGCACTCACCGGAGAGGACGCCGTGAGGTTCCGCCACGAGCTCATCCGCGACGCGGCCTACGACGCCTTGCCGAAGGCCTCGCGGGCGAGACTCCACGAGCGCCACGCCTCTTGGCTCCAGAGCCTCGGTCCGCCGGCGCCCGAGCAGGACGCCCGCATCGGCTTCCACCTCGAGCGTGCTTCTCTCCTGGCCCGCGAGGCCGGGGTCGAGGACGAGGAGGTACACGACCTCGCGGTCCACGCCGGGGAGCGGCTGGCCGAGGCCGCCCGTCAGGCTCATGCCCGCGGCGACCTGTCGGGCGAGATCGGCTTCCTCGAGCGCGCCGTCGAGCTGCTGGGGTCGAGCGAGCCCGCAGCGGCGGAGCTCCTACCGGCGCTCGGATCAGCCCTCTCGGAAGCAGGAACGTTCGACCACGCAGCCGACGTGGCGGCGCGGGCGGTCGAGCTCGGCGAGCGGCTCGGCCTGCCGCTCGTACGCTGGCGCGCGATGGTCGAGAGCGAGCGCCTGCGGCTTTATCGTCATCCGGAGTCGGTCGACGTCGGCGCGACGATCGCCGTCGCCGAGGCGGCCGCGAACGCGCTTCGGGAGCTGGGCGACGACCTCGGGCTTTCCCGCGCGTCGTACCTGATGTGCGATCTCGCCTGGACGACCGGCCGGACTGAGGTAACCGGCGAGCACGCCGAGCGGGCGGTCGAGCACGCCCGCCGCGCCGGTATCGGCTTCGAAGTGGCCGCCGCCCTCAACTTCATCGCCTCGCTCGTCGAGGGCCGAACGCCCGTCTCCGAGGCGCTCTCGCGCTGCGTCGACCTGGAGCGAGAGGTGGTGGGTCACCGCGCAGCTGAGCTGAGCTTTCTCGGCTGCCGTTCCGTGCTCGCGGCGATGGCGGGGCGCGTCAGCGAGGCGCGCGAGGGCATGGCGCGGTCGCGAGCAGGTCTTGAGGAACTCGGTCTCCACGAGGCCTCGGCCTGGATGGCCCTCATGGACGCGCAGGCCGAGATGCTCGCCGGGAATCCGGTGGCCGCGGCGAGGGCCGCCAACGATACCCAGCGGATCACGGAGGCGATCGGCGACCGGTGGTTCCTCTCGGCGGCCCTCGTCGACTATGCGCACGCGGTTCTCGCCCAGGAGCGCCTCGACGAGGCAGTGGCGGCCGTCGAGGCCATCGAAACCGCCCCCGCGCCGAGCGACGTGGAGTGGCTGGTCAAGCGCCACACCGCACGGGGAAAGCTCGCAGCGGCCCGGGGCGAAGCCGAGCACGCGGTGTCCGAGGCCGAGCAAGCCGTCAAGCTCGCCGACCGAACGGACCTCATCGTGTATTGCGCCGACGCCTACCGCGTCCTCGCGGAGGTCCGACTGAGCGCCGGCCGGTCGCACGAGGCGGAAGAGGCAGCCGAGAGATCGCTCGAGCTCTCCGAGGCGAAGGAGAACGTCGCCGCGGCCTCACAGGCGCGGCGACTCCTGGACAGGCTCCGAACCCAGGCCGAGGCCTAGAACTCGGTTCAGGATCGAGTTCTTTAGAAGGCGCCCAGGGCCTCGCGGGCGATCCGGTCCTGCTCGAGCGAATGCGCCGTCGGGTAGCCCTCGCTCGTGCTCGCGCGCCACGGACGCCCCACGTAGCGAAGGTCGACCTCGGCCGGGAGCCCTTCCTCCAGCCGGTGGCGGATCGCCCGCCAGGCGCCCATGTTCTGGGGCTCCTCCTGCGTCCAGACCACCTCGCTCACGTTGGGATAGCGAGAGAGCAGCTCGTCGTAGGCCGCCACGGGGAACGGGTAGAGCTGCTCGAGGCGGGCGACGGCGACGTCCTCCATCTCCCCGAACTCCTCGTGGCCGACGATGTCGTAGTAGACCTTGCCGGAGCAGAGAACGAGGCGCCCGATCTCGCGCTTCTCGTCGGCGTCGAGCCGCGTGTCGTCGATGACCGCGCGGAAGCCGCCCAGGGCGAGCTCCTCGAGGCTGGACACGGCCTCCTTGTGGCGCAGGAGCCCCTTCGGCGTCAGGAAGATGATCGGCCGCGCCTTCGAGTGCAGCGCCTGGCGTCGCAGCGCGTGGAAGTACTGCGCCGCCGTGGAGGGATTGACGATACGAACGTTCTCCTGCGCGGCGAGCTGCATGAACCGCTCGAGCCGCGCGCTCGAATGCTCGGGCCCGCTCCCTTCGTAGCCGTGCGGGAGAAGGAGCGACAGCCGGGAGCTCTGACCCCACTTCGAGAGGCCGGAGACGATGAACTGGTCGACGATCACCTGGGCCGCGTTGACGAAGTCGCCGTACTGCGCCTCCCAGAGGACGAGCGCCCTGGGCACGGCGACCGAGTAGCCGTACTCGAAGCCGAGGGCCGCCGTCTCCGAGAGCGGCGAGTTGTAGACCTGAAAAGGTGCCGCCGCGGCGGGGAGGTGCCGCATCGGCGTGTACGTGCCGCCCGTCTCGTAGTCGTGCAGGACGAGGTGGCGGTGCGAGAAGGTGCCGCGCTCGGTGTCCTGACCGGTGAGGCGGACCGGCGTCCCGTCGCTCAGGAGGCTCGCGAAGGCGAGACTCTCGGCCTGCCCCCAGTCGATCCCGCCCTCGTCGCCCATGGCCTCGCGCCGGCGGCCGAGCACTCCCTCCAGCTTGGGGTGCAAGGTGAACCCGGGCGGGAGCGCCAGGAGCTGGTCGTTGAGCTCGCGGAGCGTGCCGGCAGGAACCGCCGTGTCGATCTGGGCGTCGGCGCCGCGGCCGATCAGCCGCTCCTTGCGCCGCGGGCCCGCACCGAGGCTCTCGCGCAGCGCCTCGTGCGCCGCCCGCATCCGCTCGCGCACCTCGAGGAGCGCCTCGTCGGCCTCGGCGGGCGTGACGACCCCCGCCTCGATCAGCGTCTCGGCATACAGCTCGCGCACCGAGGGGTGGTTCTCGATGCGCTTGTACATGAGCGGCTGGGTGTAGCTCGGCTCGTCGCCCTCGTTGTGGCCGAAACGGCGGTAGCCGATGAGGTCGACGACGACGTCGTGGCGGAACCGCTCGCGGAAGGCCATGGCGAGCCGGATCGCCGAGAGCGCGGCCTCCGCGTCGTCGGCGTTCACGTGGACGATCGGCATGTCGAAGCCCTTGGCGAGGTCGCTCGAGTACCGGGTCGAGCGGCCCTCCTCGGGGTCGGTCGTGAAGCCGACCTGGTTGTTGGCGATCAGATGGAGCGTCCCGCCCGTCGTGTAGCCGTCGAGCGCCTGGAGGTTGAGCGTCTCGGCGACGACGCCCTGACCCGGGAACGCCGCGTCGCCGTGGATGAGGACGGCGAGCGCCGAGGTCGGATCGTGGTCACCGGCGGGCGTGTCGTGGTTCGTCTGCACCGCCCGGGTCTCGCCCTCGACGACGGGGTCGACGTACTCGAGGTGGCTCGGGTTGGAGACGAGCGAGACGGTGACTTCGCCGTGCTCGGTCGTCCGCGTGCCGTGGGCGCCTAGGTGATACTTGACGTCGCCAGAGCCGCTCTCGATGTCCGCGGTGACGGCCTCGAGCAGGCGCTCGCCCTCGAACTCGCGCAGGATGACGTCCACCGGCCGCCCGACCGTGTGGGCGACGACGCTGAGCCGCCCCCGATGGGCCATGCCGATGACGACGGCGTGGGCCCCGTCCGCCGCGGCGAGCTCGATCGCCTCGTCGAGCATCGGGACCATGACGTCGAGACCCTCGATGGAGAACTGCTTCTGCCCGAGGAACGCCCTGCGCAGGTAGCGCTCGAAGCCCTCGACCTCGGACAGCCGCCGCAGGAGGCTCTTGCGCTCGTCCGGGGGGAGGGGTTGCCGGTAGCGGCCCGACTCGATCGCTGCGCGGAGCCAGACGCGCTGCTCGTGGCTCGAGATGTGCTCGATCCCGTAGGCGATCGTCCCGCAGTACGTCTCGCGCAGATGCGGAAGCGCCTCGGCCAGGGTCTCGCCGGGAACGTGCAGCCGAAGAAGCGGCGCCGGGATCTGCGCCTGGAGCTCCGGCGTCAACGGTGGCTCGAGTCGGTCGGGGTCGAGCGCGGGATCGCCGAGCGGCTCGGTCCCGAGAGGGTCGAGCCTCGCGGCCAGGTGGCCGTGCGTCCTGTGCGCCTTTACCAGGGACATCGCCGCGGCGACGCCACCCAGGAGGGTGAGGTCGGGCGGAGCCTCCGCGGGCGGCGGGGCGAGCGCCTGCGCGCCGTTCCCGTCGGGGACGCCGTCCGGATGGAGCTCCAGCCACCGCTTGACGACCGGATGGCTCTCGAGGACCTCCGGGCTCGACTCGAACAGCCTGCGCCACTCAGGATCGACAGTCTCGGGAGCCGCCAGGTACTGCGCGAGCAGCTCCTGGACGAAGCCGCTGTTGAGATCGTCGAACTGCTCGGTTTCCACGCCTTGCCTTGAGGATAGCGATCGTCCCGACGACGGCTATAAACTTCAGAAAGTGAAGCGTGCCCGTACCGCCGACCCGTACCGCGACCTGGACGTCATCGACGCCCGCGCGCCGCGCTTCAACCAGCTCGTCATCGGCTCCCTGGCACTCGTGGCCTTCCTGACCGGCTGGTGGCCCCTCCTGGCGCTCCTCGCCGCCCAGCTCGCGATCGGGCTCACGGTGGGGAGGCGCGCCTGCCTTCCCTGCCTCGCCTACTTCGAGCTGATCCAGCCCCGCCTGGGCGAGGGGCCGATCGAGGACTCCCGGCCGCCGCGGTTCGCCAACATGGTCGGGGTCGTCGTCCTCGGCGCCGCGTCCGTCGCGCTCGCGGCCGGGCTCGACGTCCTCGGCTGGGCGCTCGGCCTGCTCGTCGCCGGGCTCGCGCTGCTGGCGGCGGTCACGGGCCTCTGCGTCGGCTGCGAGCTCTACCGGATCGGCGCCCGCCTGCGCGGCGTCCGCTCGCACCGGCTGGACCGGGTCGACCTCGACGACTTCGGGCTCTCGCCCGACGGAGAGGTGGTCGTCCAGTTCACGCACCCGCTCTGCAGCGACTGCAAGACGCTGGAGCGGCGCCTCCGCGACGAGGGCCGCCGCGTCGTGACGGTGGACGTCTCGGCCCATCCGACCCTGGCACGCAAGTACGGCGTCGCGCTCGTCCCGACCGCGGTCGAGGTCAACGGGGCGGGGGCAGTTCTGACGCGCCTGGCGTGATGATGGGGAGCCCGGCGGCGACGGTGCGCGTCCCGCCGACCTCGTAGACGACGTCCACCGAGTCGTTCTTGCGGTAGGTCCCGGCGACGCCGAAGAACATGCTCGCCCAGCGCATGAGCCCGAGCCGGCCCTCGCGGGCCAGCGGCTTCGTGAACCGGAGCGCGCCCGGCTCGACGGTGTAGTCGACGCCGGGATCCTGGCGGACGCCGTTGACGAAGACCTCGATCGGCTCCGTCGCGCCGGGTGGAAGCGGGACGATCCACGCCTCGTCCATGCGAGACAGCCTAGAGGTCGGAGGACGGGGAGCACATGGGGGAATCAGGGTCCCCCATGCTCAACTCCCCTCGGCGCGCGAAAACCTCTCCCAGCTTCCGGCGTTGCCGATACGGGTGCCTCCGTCTGGCCGCTCAGAGGAGGTACCTCGTTGGATCCCACTGAACCACATTTCGGGGGAATCGACACTCCCCCGAACGAGTGACTTTCCTCGCGAGGCTCGCGCCCGTCCAGCCGCGTAGAATCGCAGCGGCTCATGGGGAGGAGGAGGCTCGCCGTCGTCGCCGCGGCGCTCTGGGCGCTGGCGGTCATGGCCGTACCGGCCGCACTGGCGGCTCCCGGCGGGGTCGGCCCACCGTCGCCGGCGACACCCAGCGGCGATGCCATCTCCGGCCTCTACTGGTTCGTGTTCGCCATCTGCGCCGTCGTCTTCGTCGCGGTGGAGACGGCGCTCATCGTCTTCATCATCCGCTTTCGCCGCCGGCCAGGCGCCGAGGACGCCGAGGGGCCGCAGATCCACGGCAACACGCGGCTCGAGATCATCTGGACGATCATCCCGGCGGTCATCCTCGTCGGGATCGCCTTCGTCGTCTTCGCGCGGACGCCCGCGGTGCAGGCGACCGGGGGCGATCGCTCCGACGAGCTCGTGATCCGCGTCGAGGCGCACCAGTTCTACTGGCAGTACGTGTACCCGGAGGGCCAGATCGCGATCAACACCCTCACCCTCCCCATCGACCGGAAGGTGCGGCTCGAGCTCACGTCGTTCGACGTCAACCACAGCTGGTGGGTGCCCGAGCTGACCGGCAAGAAGGACGCGATCCCGGGGCGGGTGAACGAGCTCCACTTCCGTCCGGTGCGGGAGGGGACGTTCGAGGGCCACTGCGCCGAGCTGTGCGGGATCCTCCACGCGGTGATGCCGACGACGGTGAAGGTCGTCTCCCAGGCCGAGTACGACAGCTCGCTCGCGCTCCTCACCGGCCAGGACCAGCCGGGAGCGACGCAGCTCGCGTTGGGAATGGCGACCTGGGACGGCGTCTGCGCCAAGTGCCACGGGCTCGCCGGCGAAGGCGACATCGGGCCGCCGATCGCCCACAACGGAACGCTCGCGAACGTCGACGCCCTCACGACGCTCCTCACGGAGGGGCAGGACCGCCCCGGCACCCCGGGGGCCATGCCCCCGGTCGGCCTGGGCTGGCCCGCCTACCAGGTGCAGGCGCTCATCGAGTACATCAAGTCGAACGAGACGCTGGCGCCGGCCGCGACCGGAGGGGCCGGGTAGGCGTGGCCGTCCGCTCCGAGACGATCGCCCCCGGCTGGAAGGACGGCCGCGTCACCAGCTGGCTGACGACCGTCGACCACAAGCGGATCGGGATCCTCTACCTCGTCACCGCGTTCTTCTTCTTCTTCGCGGCCGGCCTGATGGCGCTCCTCATGCGCGTCCAGCTCTCGCAGGCCGACAACGACATCTTCACGAAGGACGACTACAACCAGCTCTTCACGATCCACGGGACGGCGATGGTCTTCCTCTTCGTCGTCCCCATCCTCGCGGGCTTCGGGAACTACCTCGTCCCGCTCATGATCGGCGCGAAGGACATGGCCTTCCCGAGGCTGAACGCGCTCTCGTACTGGCTCTTCCTCCTCGGCGGGCTCGTCATCCTCGCGAGCTTCAAGTCGGGCGGCGGCGCGGCCAGCGCGGGCTGGACGTCGTACCCGCCGCTCTCGAGCGAGGAGTTCAGCCCCGGGTCGGGGCAGGACCTCTGGATCCTTGGGCTCCACCTCACGTCGCTCTCGTCGCTCGCCGGCGCGATCAACTTCATCGTCACGATCCACAACATGCGCACCCCGGGGATGACCTGGATGCGCATCCCGCTCTTCGTCTGGACCATCGAGGCCTACGCCGTCCTGCTCCTGCTCGTGCTCCCGACGATCTCCGCGGCCGTAACGCTCCTCCTCCTCGACCGGCAGGCGGGCACGTCGTTCTTCGCGCCGGAGAACGGAGGGCCGGTGCTCTGGCAGCACATGTTCTGGTTCTTCGGCCACCCGGAGGTCTACATCATGGTGCTGCCCGCGATGGGGATCATCTCCGAGGTGATCCCCGTGTTCTCGCGGAAGCCGATCTTCGGCTACAAGGCGATCGTCTTCTCGACGATCGGCATCGCCTTCGCGAGCATGCTCGTCTGGGCCCACCACATGTTCACGATCGGGATGGCGATGCCGCTCCAGGCCTGGTTCATGGTCGCGTCCTTCTCGGTGGCCGTCCCGACGGCGATCAAGATCTTCAACTGGCTGGCGACGCTCTGGCGCGGCCACCTCTGGTTCGCCACGCCGCTCCTCTTCTGCCTCGGCTTCCTCGGCCTCTTCACCATGGGCGGACTGTCGGGGATCCTGCTCGCCACGTATCCGGTGGACTACCAGGCCCAGGACAGCTACTACGTCGTCGCCCATATGCACTACGTCCTCTTCGGCGGCACGGTGTTCGGGATCTTCGCCGGCACCTACTACTGGTTCCCGAAGATCACGGGGCGGATGTACGACGAGCGGCTGGGGAAGATCCACTTCTGGCTCCTCTTCATCGGCTTCAACGCCGCGTTCCTCCCGCAGCACATGCTCGGCCTCATGGGCATGCCGCGGCGCGTGTACACGTACGACCGGCACGGGCTCTTCGAGTGGTACAACCTCATCTCGAGCATCGGCGCCTTCATCATGGGCGTCGCGATCCTCGTCTTCGTGTGGAACGCGGTGAAGAGCTGGCGGAAGGGGACGCGCGTGGGCAACGACCCGTGGGGGGCGGACACGCTCGAGTGGTACACGACGTCGCCGCCCCCGGCGCACAACTTCGACCAGGTCCCGTACGTGTCGAGCCCGCGTCCGCTTCGCGACCTGAAGCTCCGGCTGAAGGGACAGCGGGCGTGAGCGCGCGGCCCGGCCCCTGGCTCCGCCTGACCGCCATCGCAGCCACCGCGGGGGTCGCGGCAGTGGTGGCGACCGGCGAGTGGGGGCTCGCGCACGACGTGACGGCGAACGTGACCCTCGCCCTCCTCGCGGCGACGGTGCTGGGAGCGCGGCTCGCTCACCCGGACCGACGCGACCTCCTCGCCTCCTCGGCCGCCGCCTTCCTGCTCTTCGCCCTGGCCGGCCTCGCGGCGCTCGCCGGCGCGCCCGTCGGCGTCCACATCGCGCTCGGCGCGGCCGCGCTCGCCGCCGCGGCGGTGTCCGCCGCCGTCGCGTTCAGGGGCGGCGTGCCCGTCCCGGCAGGATCGTGGCGCGACTACGTCACCCTCACGAAGCCGCGGATCATGGTGTTGCTGCTCATCACCGGAGCGGGCGGCATGATCGTCGGCGCGGGCGGTCTCCCCTCCGCGGGCCTCGCGCTGGCGACGCTCGGCGGCCTCGCCCTCGCCTGCGGGGGCGCGAGCGCGCTCAACCACGTCCTCGACCGCGACATCGACACGCACATGGCGCGGACCGCACGGCGGCCCGTCGCCGCCGGGCGCGTGCCGCCGGAGCGGGCGCTCGAGTTCGGGCTCGCCCTCTCGGCACTCTCCTACGTCGTCCTCACGAGCTTCGTCAACGTCCTCGCCGCGCTGCTGGCCCTGGCCGGGAACCTCTTCTACGTCCTCGTCTACACGCGCTGGCTCAAGCGCTCGACGCCCCAGAACATCGTCATCGGCGGGGCGGCCGGGGCCGTGCCCCCGCTCGTCGGCTACGCCGCGGCGACGGGCGACCTGACCCTCACCGCCCTGGCGCTCTTCCTCATCGTCTTCTTCTGGACGCCCCCGCACTTCTGGGCGCTCGCGCTGCTCATCAAGCGCGACTACGCGGAGGCAGGGATCCCGATGCTGCCCGTCGTCCGCGGCGAGCGGGAGACGGCGCGCTCGATCGTCCGCTACTCGATCGTCCTCGTCGCCGTCACCCTGCTGCCCGTGCTCGGGAGGACGCTCGGGGTGGTCTACCTCGCCTCGGCCGCCGTCCTCGGCGTCGCGTTCCTCGCCCTCGCGCTCGCCCTCCAGCGCCGGACGACCCCGACACGCGCGCCCGCGCCGCCTCTTCAGCTACTCGCTCGCCGTACCGTCGCACCTGCTCTTCGTCGCGATGGCCATCGACCGCGCGTGCGTGCCTGAGGCTGATGGACCCGGAGCTCGCGCGCAAGAACGTCCGCCTCGGGCTGATCCTCTTCGGGATCGCGCTCCTCCTGGCCGCCGGCTCGGTCGTCGTGGCCGTGATCTACAACGCCGCCTCCTGATCCGTACCGGGCGTTCCTCGCCCGCCCGCCGGAGCCGCCGGAGGGGATCGCGCTCGGCGTCAAGGACCTGATCGACACCGCCGGGCTCGTCACGACCTACGGTTCGGCGATCTTCCGCGAGCACGTTCCCGACCGGTCGGCGAGCTGCGTGACCGCCCTCGAGCATGCCGGCTACGGAGTCGTCGGCAAGACCAACCTCCACGAGTTCGCCTACGGGATCACGTCGGACAACCCGCACTACGGCGCCGTGGTCAACCCGCTGACGCCCGGCCGGATCCCGGGCGGCTCGAGCGGCGGCAGCGGCGCCGCGCTGGCCGCCGGCCTCTGCGAGGCGGCGCTGGGGACGGACAGCGCCGGCTCGATCCGGCTGCCCGCGGCGTGTTGCGGCGTCGTCGGCTTCAAGCCCACGTGGGGGCTCGTGCCGGCCGACGGCGTCTTCCCGCTCGCGCCCAGCTTCGACACGGTGGGGCCGATGGCCCGGTCGGTGGCCGGCTGCGTCGCCATGATGAGCGCGCTCGCGCCGGCGGCCCTCCCCGAGAGCCCCGCGGACCTGGGCGACGTCCGCGCCGCGCTCGCCTGGACGGAGCACGCCGACCCGCTCGTCCGCGCCCGGGTCGAGGAGGCGGCATCCCGCCTACCGGGCACGGAGCGGGTCGACCTCCCGCTCCCGGGCGACCTCAACCCGGCCTTTCAGGCCGAGGCCGCGGACGCGCACCGCGAGCTGTTCGCCGAGCACGCCGATCTCTACGGGGAGAACGTCCGCAGGAAGCTCGAGGCGGCGTTCGCCGTCACCGACGAGCAGGCGGACGCCTCCCGCGCCGAGCGGGAGGCCTACCGCGAGCGTGCGGACGCGGTGCTCGACGGGTTCGACGTGCTCCTCACGCCGACGATGCCGATGGTCGCGCCTCCGGTCGGCCCCGGCGACCTCGTCCTGCGCGAGCGGATGATCTCGCTCACGCGCCCGTTCAACGGCCTCGGCTGGCCGGCGCTCGCCCTCCCCTGCGGGCCCGCGGAGGACGGGCTCCCCGCCTCGCTCTCGATCGCCGCCCGCCAGGGCGACGACGCGCTCGTCCTCGCCGTCGGGGACCAGGTCGAGCGCGCCCTGACCGGCACGTAACAGTCTGTTACTTGCCGGTGGTCGTCCAGGAGGCCACGCGGCGGGCGGCTTCCTCGTAGATCCGGTCGCGACCGAACATCTCGAGCTGGTCGGAGAGGAAGTCGCTCGACGTCATCACGTCGGCCGCGACCTGCTGCGCCTCCTGGCCGTCGACCTCGACCCGCTCGATGCTGTCGGCCTGCTCGTGGTCGAGCTCGACCTCGCGGCCGAGCCGCGTCTCGAGCCAGGCGGAGAGCAGGAGCGCGTCGGCCAGTGGCCCCGCGACGGTGACCTGCTCCGCGGCGGCGACGTCCGGCCACATCTCGGCGACGGCCGCCCGCCACGGCAGCGTGCGCGCCCAGGCGATGTCGGAGACGGCGATCTTGTCGAAGAGCTTCGAGAGCTCGCGGCAGTCGCGCGCTGGCTCGTCCCATTCGACCGCGTCGACGACGAGCCGGTCGGCGAGGGCGACGAGCTGCTCGAGCTCGGTCGACCCGTACGGGAGCGGCCCACGCCAGCGCAGGAAGACCGGGAGGTCGGAGACGAGGAGCGGCATGACGACGCTCGCGGGGGTGGAGGCGCGCGCTCCGCGCAGCCGGAGCGTGATGACCTCGGCGCAGACCTCCTTCCGCACGCCCTGGCGCACGAAGCAGCGGAGGTCGACCTCGCCCTCGAGGGAGTCCGTCGGGTCGTCGGGCTGTGGGAGGAGCAGGATCGCCCGCGACGGATGCCGCTCGGCGAGGCCCGCCAGCGTCCCCGTCGCAGCCTCGACCCAGCGCTCCGGCACCCACGCGATGTGGGTCATCACGCTCGTCCGCAGCCGTGGCGGCGCGCCCGGGTCGGTCGAGGCCTCCCGGAGGCGGGCCAGGTCACGCTCGAGCTCGCGGACGGTCGTCAATGCCGCCGCCAGGAACGGCCGTCGCGATGGAGGAGGTCGTCGGCCGCCGGCGGCCCCCAGCTCCCGGCGGCGTAGTTCGGGAAGCGCGGCCGGTCGCGCTTCCAGGGCGCCACCATGGCGTCGACGATGGCCCACTGCTCCTCGACCTCGTCGGCGCGCGTGAACAGCGTCGCGTCGCCGAGCAGGCAGTCGAGGATGAGCCGCTCGTACGCCTCGGGGATGCCCATCCGGAACGCACCGCCGTAGAGGAAGTCCATGTGGACCGTGCGGATGGACGTCCCCTGTCCGGGAACCTTCGCCCCGATCGCGAGCGACACGCCCTCGTCGGGCTGGATGTGGATGAGGAGGACATTGGGCCGGAGTGACTCCCGGTCGACCTCGAAGGGCGGGTGCGGTGCCCGCTTGAACTGGATCGCGATCGTCGTCTCCCGCCGCGGCAGGCGCTTGCCGGTGCGGAGGTAGAACGGGCGTGTCGGCCCAGCGCCAGTTGTCGACGAAGAGCTTCGCCGCCACGTAGGTCTCCGTCTCCGAGTCGGCCGCGACGCCGTGCTCCTCGCGGTAGCCGGAGACCTCCTCGCCCTCGATGTAGCCGGAGCCGTACTGGCCGCGCACGACGTGTTTCGGGCCGGGCGTGTGGATGGCCTTCAGCACCTTGACCTTCTCGTTCCGCACCGACTCGGCGGCGAAGTCGATCGGGGGCTCCATGGCCGTCAGCGCCACGAGCTGGAGCATGTGGTTCTGGACGACGTCGCGGATGGCCCCGGCGTGCTCGTAGAAGTCCGCCCTGCCCTCGATGCCGAGCGACTCGGCGACCGTGATCTGGACGTGGTCGATGAACTGCCGGTTCCAGATGGGCTCGAAGATGCCGTTCGCGAAGCGCAGCACGAGCATGTTCTGGACCGTCTCCTTGCCCAGGTAGTGGTCGATCCGGAAGATCTCGTCCTCGTGGAAGTAGGTCGTGATCAGCTCGTTCAGAGCCTCTGCGCTGGCGAGGTCGTGGCCGAACGGCTTCTCGACGATCACGCGCGTCCAGCCCGACGCGGCCCGCCTGCGTCCCAGCGCCGTGACGATGTCGGCGAACGCCGGCGGCGGCACGGCGAGGTAGTACACGCGGTTGCCGGCCGTGCCCCGCGTCTCGTCGAGCTCGTTCAGGCACTCGACGAGGGCGTTCTCGCCCCCCTCGACGCCGAAGTCGGCGCTGACGTAGCTGAGGCCCTCGGCCAGACGCTCCCAGACGTCCGGCCGGAACTCGTCACGACAGTTGACCATGACCGCCTGGCGCATGCGCTCGACGAAGTCCTCGGTGCTCATCTCCGTACGGGAGACGCCGACGATCCCGAAGCGGGCGGGGAGAAGGCCGCGCAGGGCGAGGGCGTAGAGCGCGGGCATGATCTTCCGCTGGGTGAGGTCGCCCGAGGCCCCGAACACGGTTATCGCGCAGGGCTCGGGAGGCCGGCGCATGGTCAGGCCCTCGAGCAGCGGGTTGGCCGCGGTCGCGACCTCGGTCACGGCGCGACCCCCGGCTCGGCCGACTGGACGGCGTGGCCGCCGAACTGGTTGCGAAGGGCAGCCTCGACCTTCGCCGCGAACGACTCGTCCTGCCGGGAGGCGAAGCGGGCGAAGAGGGCGAGCGAGATGGCCGGCAGCGGCACCGCCGCGTCGATCGCCTCGTGCACCGTCCAGCGCCCCTCCCCGGAGTCCTCGACGTAGCCCCGGATGAGCTCCAGGCCGGGGTCGGCGGCGAACGCGCGCTCGAGCAGCTCGAGGAGCCAGCCGCGCACCACCGAGCCGTGCTGCCAGAGCGCGGCGACCTCGCGGAGGTCGAGGTCGAAGTCCGGGATCTCCTTCATGAGCTCGAAGCCCTCGGCGTAGGCCTGCATGAGGCCGTACTCGATGCCGTTGTGCACCATCTTCACGAAGTGTCCGGCGCCCGACGGGCCCACGTGGGCGTAGCCCCCCTCCGGCGCGAGCGTGGCGAGCGCCGGCTCGACGGTCGCGTAGGCGCCTTCCTCGCCGCCGACCATGAGGCAGTACCCCTCCGCGAGGCCCCAGATGCCGCCCGAGACGCCCGCGTCGAGGAAGCAGACGCCCTTCTCCTTCGCCTCGACCGATCGGCGCATCGAGTCGCGGAAGTTCGAGTTGCCGCCGTCCACGAGGACATCGCCGTCCTCGAGGAGCGGCAGGAGGTTCTGGAAGGCCTTCTCGGTCGGGTCGCCGGCGGGGATCATCAGCCAGACGACGCGGGGCTGCTCCAGGCGCGTGGCGAGCTCGACGAGCGAGTCGGCGGTGCGGTCGGGCGCTGTCCGCGCGTACGTCTCGACCTCGTGGCCGCCGCGGCGCAGGCGCTCCGTCATGTTGCCGCCCATGCGTCCGAGACCCACCATCCCGAGCTTCACAGTGCCTCCAGGTCGTCGAGTGTGACGCGAACGATAGGGCGGCCGCGCTCACGGAGGGACGCGAGGTCGCCGTCCGCCTGCGCGTGGATGAGCCGCCGGAAGCCGAACGGCCGGCCGGGGATCGGAAGCTCCTCGCCCGGATCGTCCAGGACCTGGACGAAGTGCCCCGTCGGCGGGCCGCCCTTGTGCAGCTGCCCCGTCGAGTGGAGGTAGCGGGGGCCGAGGCCGACGGTGACGACGCGGCCCGTGGCGCGCGCGCGCTCGACGAGCGGCGCGAGCGCTCCCTCCCGCTCCGGGTCGATGAACGCCTGCACCGCGACGTAGTCGCCCTCGCGCGTGCCCTCCAAGAGCTTCACCACCGCCTCCAGGCCCCCTTCGGCCATGTCCGGGGTCAGACCCCGGTCAGGTCCCGGAAAGGACCTCGAGGGTGCGGTCTTTCGCCTCCTGGACGTTCGGCTGGTCGAAGGGGTTGATCTCGAGCACCGTGCCGGCGACGGCGGTCGCGAACTCCCAGCGGTAGAACTCGGCGCCCAGCCCGTCGTCGTCGAGCCGCAGCTCCACCGGCTCGCGGTCGCCCCCCTCCGGTGACTCGCCCGGCGCCGGGACGAGGCCCTTCCCCTGCTTCCCGGTGGACTCGGCGAGGAGCTGCTCGAGCCAGAGGCCGAACCCGTGCGGGTTCTCGAAGACGATCTTGTCGCGGCCTTCCAGCCACCTCGAGCCGAGCCGGAGGCCGAGCTCGACGCCGGGGCTGTCGGCCCGCCGGCACTGCTCGGCCATGCGTGTCGCGCTCTCGAGGATCTCCGCGACGCCCTCTCCCATCAGGCCCGCGGGCACCATGCCGAAGGCCGAGAGGGCCGAGTAGCGCCCCCCGATCGTGGGCTCGCCGTGGAAGACGCCGCGGAACTGCCGCTCGCCGGCCAGCGCCTCGAGCCCGGAGCCAGGGTCGGTGATGGCGACGAACGAGGCGCCCCGCTTGCCGGTCAGGCCCCAGAAGTGGTCGAGATGGCAACGCGTCTCCATCGTCGTCCCCGATTTCGACGCGACCAGGAAGAGCGTCCGGTCGAGATCGAGCGAGGTCGTCAGGCGCCGGACGGCTTCCGGGTGCGTCGTGTCGAGGACGTGGAAGGTCGAGGTGCCCGACCAGCGGCGCAGCACCTCGGGCGCGAGGCTCGAGCCGCCCATCCCGAGGAGGACGGCGCTCTCGAACTCGGATGCTCCCTCCGCGAACGACTCGAGCTCGGGGACGCGCTGGAGCATGCGCGAGGGCTCGTCCAGCCAGCCCAGCCAGCGGCCCTCGTCGCCGCCCGTCCAGAGGGAGGAGTCCCGCGCCCAGAGACGCTCGACCAGCTCGGCGGTCTCGGCTCCCGCCACGCGCCGGCGCCGCTAGGCGGCCACGACCTCGCCGGACTTCGCGCGGATGCCGTCGAGGAGCTCCGCGAACGAGTCCGCGAACTTGTCGACGCCCTCGCGCTCGAGAGTCTCGCTCACGTCGTCGTAGTCGACGCCCGCCGCGGCCATCTGCTCGAAGACCGCCTCCGCCTCGTCGATCCCCTCCTCGAGCGTCGGCGCCACGGTCCCGTGGTCCTGGAACGCGCGGATCGTCTCCTCCGGCATCGTGTTGACCGTCTCCGGGCCGATGAGCTCGTCGACGTAGAGGGTGTCCGGGTACTCGGGGTTCTTCGTCGAGGTCGAGGCCCAGAGGCAGCGCTGGGGCGTCGCGCCCTTGCCGGCCAGGAACTCCCAGCGCTCGCCGGCGAAGAGTCGCTTGTAGCGCTGGTACGCGAGCTTGGCGTTCGCCACCGCGAGCTTGCCCTCGAGCTCGTCGTGGCCGCCGACCTCGTCGAGCCGCCGGTCGGCCTCGGTGTCGACCCGCGAGACGAAGAAGCTCGCCACCGACGCGACCTTCGTCGGATGGCCGCCCGCCGCCACGAGCCGCTCGAGCCCGCGGATGTAGGCCTCGGCCACCTCGACGTAGCGCTCGAGGGAGAAGATCAGCGTGACGTTGATCGACTTGCCCTTCGCGATCATGTCCTCGATGGCCGGGAGCCCCGGCTTCGTGGCGGGGATCTTGACGAGGAGGTTCGGGCGGTCGATGAGCGCGTGGAGGCGGGCCGCCTGCGCGGTGGTCGCCTCGGTGTCGTAGGCGAGCGTCGGGTCGACCTCGATCGAGACGTAGCCGTCCCGCCCGGCGCCGGCGTCCCAGACCGGACGCAGGACGTCGCAGGCGTCGCCCACGTCCTGAGCCGCGAGCCGGATGAAGAGCTCCTTCGGGTCGCGCTCCTCCTCGAGGGCCTCGCGGAGCTGCTCGTCGTAGGCGTCTCCCGCGGACAGCGCCTTCTGGAAGATGGTCGGGTTCGAGGTCACGCCGACGACGGCGTCCTCCTGCATCAGCCGGGCGAGCTCGCCCGAGCGGAGCATGTCGCGCGACAGGTAGTCGATCCAGACGCTCTGTCCGAGCTTCGAGAGCTGGTGGAGTCGGGAATCGGCCATGTCGTGTCCTTCCGTGGTTTCTCAGGTTCTACCGTAGCGCGGGTCAGACACGCTGGCGCTTCTCGAGGAGCGCGCGGGCACGCCCGGCGACGTTCTCCGCGCTGAAGCCGAGCTTCTCGAGCACGGTCGCCCCGGGCGCCGAGGCGCCGAAGCGCTCGAGGGAGACGACGTCGCCGCGCTCGCCGACCCAGCGCCACCAGCCGAGCCCGGAGCCGGCCTCGACGGAAAGCCTCGCGTCGACCTCGGGCGGGAGCACCGACTGGCGGTAGTCCGCCGGCTGCTCCTCGAAGAGCTCCCAGCAGGGCATCGAGACCACCCGCGTCGCCACGCCCTCCCCGGCGAGCGTCTTCGCCGCCTCGAGGGTGATCCAGACCTCGGAGCCGGTCGCCATGAGGACGAGGTCCGGCTCGCCGTTCCCGTTCGCCTCCCAGAGCACGTAGGCGCCGCGCTCCACGCCGCCCGCGTCGGCCACCTCGTCGGTGTCGAGCACGGGGAGGTCCTGGCGCGAGAGGAGCATGGCGACCGGCCCGTCCTCGCGCTCCAGGGCGACCTTCCAGGCCATTGACGTCTCGTTCGCGTCCGCGGGGCGGACGACCCAGAGGTTCGGGATCGCGCGCAGCGCGGTCGCGTGCTCGACCGGCTGGTGCGTGGGGCCGTCCTCGCCCAGGCCGATCGAGTCGTGCGTCCACACCCACACGACCGGCAGCCCCATGAGCGCCGAGAGGCGGACCGAGGGTCGCATGTAGTCGCTGAAGATGAGGAACGTCGAGCCGTAGGGCTTGACGATGGCGCCGTGCACGGCGAGGCCGTTGACGATCGCCCCCATGCCGTGCTCGCGGACGCCGAAGGGGATGTTGCGGCCGGCGAAGAACCGACCGTAGACGCCAGCGCCGTCGAAGGTGGTCTTCGTGGACTCGACGAGGTCGGCGGCGCCGCCCAGCATCGTCGGGAAGTGCGGCGCGAAGGCGGCCATCACCTTGGCGCCCGCTGCCCGCGTCGCCATCTTCGGCGTCTCCTTCGGGTCGAAGCGCGGCAGCGCCTCGGCCCACCCGGGCGTCGGCTTCCCCGCCCAGGCCCGCTCCCAGTCCTCCGCGAGCTCCGGGAACGCCGCGCGCCAGCGCTCGAAGCGGCCGCGCCACTCGGCGGTCAGCTCCTCGCCCTCGGCGCGGCGGTCCATGTGCCGGGAGACCTCGTCCGGGACGACGAAGTGCGCGTCGGGGTCCCAGCCGAGGACCTCCTTCGTCGCGCGCACCTCGTCCTCGCCCAGCGGCGCGCCGTGGGCCTTGGCCGTGTCCTGCGCGTTGGGAGCCGGGAACGCGATGTGGCTCCGGACGACGATGAGCGACGGGCGCTCCGTCTCGCTCCGGCGCGTTGGTCACCGCGAGCCGGAGCGCCGCCAGGTCGTTGACGTCGGCGACGTGCTGGACGTGCCAGCCGTAGGCCTCGAACCTCGCGCCCTTGTCCTCGTAGTCGAACGAGAGGGCCGTCGTGCCGTCGATCGTGATCCGGTTGTCGTCGTAGAAGAGGACGATCTTCCCGAGCCCGAAGGCGCCGGCGAGCGACGCGGCCTCCTGGCTCACGCCCTCCATCAGGTCGCCGTCCGAGGCGATCGCGTACACGTGGTGGTCGACGATCTCCTGGCCCGGGCGGTTGTAGCGCTGGGCGAGGAACCGCTCGGCCATCGCCATCCCCACCGCGTTGCCGACCCCCTGGCCCAGCGGGCCGGTGGTCGTCTCGACGCCGGGCGTGAGGAAGTGCTCCGGGTGCCCCGGCGTGATCGACCCCCACTGGCGGAACTGCTCGAGCTGCTCGAGCGGGAGGTCGTAGCCGGTCAGGTGGAGCGCGGCGTACTGGAGGATGCACGCGTGGCCGGCCGAGAGGACGAACCGGTCGCGGTCGGGCCACTCGGGGTCGACCGGGTTGACGCGCAGCACCTCCCGGTAGAGGACGTAGGCGACCGGCGCCAGCGCCATCGCGGTGCCGGGATGGCCCGCGTTCGCCTTCTGGACCGAGTCCATGGCGAGCGTGCGGATGGTGTCGATCGAGAGCCGCTCGATGTCCGTGCTCACAAGCCTCCCTTTGTGGCCTTTGCCGCCCTCGGCGCTGGGCAAACCTTAGCCGGGCGCGGAAGCGGCGTCAGAGGTGCCGCGAAGGGCGCGCTGGGCGTCCTCGACGACGGCGCCGGCCGCCGCGGTCCGCACGAAGGCGATGAGGGCCTCGGCCGGCGGCCGCACCGGCCCCGTCGCCGAGTGGAGGACGTACCAGCGCAGCTCGGGAAGGCCGCCCTGGACGTGGATCGTCCCGACGACGCCCGACTCGAGCTCGAGCTCGACCGCGACGCGGGACTGCATCGAGACCCCGAGGCCGGCGCGGACGGCCTGCTTGATCGCGCCGTTCGACCCGAGCGTGACCGTCCGCGGTTGCAGGTCGTGGTGGGCGAGGAAGTCCTCCACGAGCATCCGCGTCCCGGAGTCCTCCTCGCGGAGGAGCCAGGTCCTGGCCGCCAGCTCGTCCACGCGGACCGAGCGGCGCCGGACGAGGGGGTCGTCGGAGGCGGCGATGACGACGACCTCGTTCTCGAGGAACGCGTACCCGGTCAGGCGCCCGTCGGCCGGGGGCCGGCCTCCGACGGCCACGTCCGCCTCGCGGTCGAGCACCCGCTGGAACACGCGCCGGCGGTTGCCGACCTCGAGCGTCAGGGCGATGTCCGGGTTGACTGCCGAGAACGCGCGGAGGAGCGGAGGGACGATGTACTCGCCGGCGGTCGTGACCGCGGCGATGCGGAGCTGCCGGAGGGACGGGTCGGCGGCCTCGCGCGCCGTCAGCTCGCCCTGGGCGAGGAGGCCGAGCACGTCCCTCGCGTAGGGCTCGAAGGCCCGCCCGGCCGGCGTCAGGCGGATGCCCCGGCCCGCACGCTCCGTCAGCTGGACGCCGAGCTCCCGTGAGAGCGCGAGCAGCGAGGCGGAGACCGAGGGCTGGGTGACAACGAGCTTGTCGGCGGCCGCCGACACCGACCCCGTCTCGGCGACCGCGAGGAAGCCGGCCAGCTGGTTCAGGGTGATCGCCATGCGCCAAATATAGAGCTTGCTCTATGTGTATGACGGAAAGATTCATTTGTCTCCCCTGGTTTCGCGTTCTACCCTCGAACGACGGGTCGTCGAGGAAAGGGTCGCAGTGACGCCGACAGCTTCAGGGTCTGCCAAGAAGAGCCGCTGGTCGGCCGGCGTCACGCCGTACGCCGAGATGGGGTACTACGACGCGGACTACGTCCCGAAGGACACCGACATCCTGTGCGCGTTCCGGATCATCCCGCAGCCGGGCGTCGACGCGATCGAGGCGGCGGCTGCCGTAGCGGGCGAGTCGTCCACCGCGACCTGGACGGTCGTCTGGACCGACCGCCTGACCGACCACAAGCACTACCAGGCGAAGGCGTACCAGGTCGACCCCGTCCCCGGCACCGACCAGTTCATCGCGCGGATCGCCTACGACATCGACCTCTTCGAGGAAGGCTCGATCGCGAACCTGACCTCGTCGATCATCGGCAACGTCTTCGGCTTCAAGGCGCTCAAGTCGCTGCGCCTCGAGGACATGCGCATCCCGCCGCACTACGTCAAGACGTTCCAGGGCCCGCCGCACGGGATCGTGATGGAGCGCGAGTACCTCGACAAGTTCGGCCGGCCGATCCTCGGCGCGACCGTCAAGCCGAAGCTCGGCCTCTCGGCCAAGAACTACGGCCGCGTCGTCTACGAGGCGCTCCGCGGCGGCCTCGACTTCACGAAGGACGACGAGAACATCAACTCGCAGCCGTTCATGCGCTGGCGCGACCGCTTCCTCTACGTGATGGAGGCCGTCGACGCGCGCCGAGGCCGCGACCGGCGAGGTCAAGGGCAACTACATGAACGTGACCGCCGGGACGATGGAGGAGATGTACGAGCGCGCCGAGTTCGCGAAGGAGCTCGGCTCGTCATCATCATGATCGACCTCACGATCGGCTACACCGCGATGCCAGTCGATGGCGAAGTGGGCGCGCGCGAACGGGATGATCCTGCACCTCCACCGCGCCGGCCACGGCACCTACACGCGCCAGAAGACCCACGGCGTCAGCTTCCGCGTGATCGCGAAGTGGTGCCGCCTGATCGGGCGTCGACCACATCCACGCGGGCACGGTCGTCGGCAAGCTCGAGGGCGACCCGCTCGACGACGAAGGGCTTCTACGACACGCTGCGCGACGACTTCATCCCCGAGGACCCGCGAGACGGGCATCTTCTTCGACCAGGACTGGGCGCTCGATGCCCGGCGTCATGCCGGTCGCCTCGGGCGGCATCCACGCCGGCCAGATGCACCAGCTCCTGCACTACCTCGGCGAGGACGTCGTGCTCCAGTTCGGCGGCGGCACGATCGGCCACCCGATGGGGATCGCCGCCGGCGCGACCGCGAACCGCGTCGCCGTCGAGGCGATGATCCAGGCCCGCAACGAGGGCAAGGACTACTTCCAGGAGGGCCCGGACATCCTCGAGAAGGCCGCCAAGGGCTGCCCCGAGCTCGACGCCGCGCTCCAGGTCTGGAAGGACATCACGTTCGACTTCGAGTCGACCGACATGCCCGACGTCCAGTCGTCGCCCCGTCCGTCGGCTACTAGGCAGGAGGGACGATCGATGAGAGTCACCCAGGGCACGTTCTCCTTCCTGCCGGACTTCACCGACGAGCAGATCGAGGCGCAGATCCGGTACTCGCTCCGAGCACGGCTGGGCGATCTCGATCGAGTACACCGACGACCCGCACCCGCGGAACGCCTACTGGGAGATGTGGGGCCTGCCGCTCTTCGACACGAAGCGACGAGGATCGAGAACGTCCTGCGCGAGGTTCGCGCCGCCGCGAGGCCTTCCCGAGCACTACATCAAGGTGATCGCCTACGACCCGACCTACGGCCGGCAGACGACGGCGCTCGCTTCATCGTCAACCGCCCGCCGGTCGAGCAGCGGCTTCCTCCTCGACCGCATCCAGGACCCGGGCCGACCGCCAGATCCGCTACCGCCTCATGCCGGCGTGACGCGACCGGCGCGCCCGAACGGCGACGCCGGTAGCGGCCTGCCGCGACGAGCTCGAGCGGCGAGAGCCCCGCAGGGCGCATCACGGTCGGCGGAGCCCGAGGAGTACCGCCGGCGACGCTGGACGAGGCCGAGGCCGTCCGTCTCGGACGACGTCGAACGTCCAGGCGGCGCTCGCCGCGACGAACGTCCTCGAGGTGCTCGACCAGCTCGACCGCGAGCTGATCGCGCTCGCCCGGTCAAGACGCGGATCCGCGAGATCGCGGCGCTGCTCGCTGATCGACCGGCTCCGCGCCGAGGTCGGGCTCGCCTCCGAGCGGCCGTCGCTGCACATGTCGCTTCACCGGCAACCCGGGCACGGGGAAGACGACGGTCGCGATGAAGATGGCCCAGATCCTCCACCGGCTCGGCTACATCGAGGAGCCGCGCGTCGTCGCGTGCACGCGCGACGACCTCGTCGGCCAGTACGTCGGCCACACGGCGCCGAAGACGAAGGAGGTGCTCCGCCGCGCCTACGGCGGCGTGCTCTTCATCGACGAGGCGTACTACCTCTACAAGCCCGAGAACGAGCGCGACTACGGCGGGAGGCGATCGAGATCCTGCTCCAGGTGATGGAGGCCGAGCGCGACAAGCTCGTCGTGATCTTCGCCGGCTACAAGGACCGGATGGACGACTTCTTCCGCTCGAACCCGGGGCTGTCGTCGCGCGTCGCGCACCACATCGACTTCCCGGACTACGACGTCGACGAGCTGATGGCGATCGCCCACCTGATGCTCGAGCAGCAGAACTACGTGTTCGACCCCGGAGGCGGAGGAGGCGTTCCGCGAGTACCTCGAGCGGCGCGTGCAGCGGCCGCGCTTCGCGCACGGCGCGCAGCGTGCGCAACTCGATCGACCGCGCGCGGCTGCGCCAGGCGAACCGGCTGTTCGCCGAGGGCGGGACGCTGACGCGCGAGCGAGCTGATGACGATCAAGCCCGACGACATCCTCAAGAGCCAGCGTCTTCGCCGAGGATCGCGAGCCCGAGGACGACGCCCGCTCGGGGCAGTGAAGGGTGCATGGCGCGGCCGATCATCCTCGGCGTCGTCGGCGACTCGGCGGCGGGGAAGACGACCCTCACGCGCGGCCTCGTGCGCGTGCTCGGCGACGAGAACGTCACGCACGTCTGCGTCGACGACTACCACCGCTACGACCGCAAGCAGCGGGCGGAGCGGAACATCACGCCGCTCCATCCCGAGTGCAACTACATGGACATCATGGCCCAGCACCTGGCGCACATCCGCGCCGGCGAGCCGTTCCTGAAGCCGGTCTACCGGCACACGACGGCACGTTCGGGCCGCCCGTGCCGACGTCGATCCCGACGCAGTTCTCCGTCATCGAGGGCCTGCTCGGCTACTACACCGAGGAGCTCCGGCGCACTCTACGACGTGCGCGTCTACCTCGCTCCGCCCGAGGAGCTCCGCCGCAAGTGGAAGGTGCAGCGCGACTGCTCGCGCCGCGGCTACACGACCGACCAGGTGCTGACCGAGCTCGACCGCCGCGAGCCCGACTCGGAGGCGTTCATCCGCCCGCAGCAGGCGTACGCCGACATCGTCGTCTCGTTCCTGCCGAACGGCGACCGTCGACCAGGAGCATCCTCGACGCCGAGCTCGTGCTCCGCCCGACGCTCAAGCACCCCGACCTGCTCGGCGTTCGATCGACGGCTCGGCCGGCGGCATCAGGCTCGACGGAGCGCGGCGGCGAGATGCACATGCTCATCCCGGGCAAGATCGACCGCAGCCGGCGCCGAGATCGAGGAGACGATCTGGGAGCGGCATGCACTTCGCGAGCCACCTCCGCTCCGAGCGGCTCGGCGAGTTCACGATCGGCACCGAGCTGCACCGCTCGGAGTCGCTCGCGCTGATCCAGCTGCTGATCCTCTACCACCTCTTCACGGCGACGGCGAGCGTCGCCCTCGGGGCCGAGAGCATGCGCGAGCCGGACGAGCGCCATTCACACGTCGACCGTCTGAGCACAGCGCGCCCGCTGGCCGGGCGGCGCTTCGTGCGACCATTGGCGTATGGCCGTCGTCATCGCCTCCAACCTCAGGAAGGAGCTCGCCGGAGACGTTCTCTTCGACGGCGTGTCGCTGACGCTCGAGCGGCGTGACCGGCTCGCCCTCGCCGGCCCGAACGGCGCGGGCAAGACCACGCTCCTGCGAATGATCACCGGCGAGACGTCCGTCGACGGCGGGGATCTCGTCCTCGAGAAGGGCACCCGGGTCGCGCTCCACGACCAGCGACCTCCGCTCGACCGCGACCTCAGCCTCCGCGAGTACGTCCTCTCGGGCGCGACCGACCTCGTGACGACCGAGCGGGAGCTGGAGCGGCTCGAGCGCGCGATGGCCGAGGGCGCGGCCGACGAGACGACCCTCGCCGAGTACGCGCGCGCGCAGGCCCGCCTCGAGCACGCGGGCGGCTACGCCTGGCGCGACCGGGCGGCGAGCGCGGTGCGCGGCCTCGGGTTCCGCGACGACGACCTCGACCGGGAGCTCTCGACCTTCTCCGGCGGCGAGCTCACGCGCGCGTCGCTCGCCCGCGCCCTCGCGGGCGACCCCGACCTCCTCCTCCTCGACGAGCCGACGAACCACCTCGACGTCGCCAGCCTCGAATGGCTCGAGCGCGAGCTCGCCTCCCTCGACGCCGCGGTCATCGTCGTCGCACACGACCGCTGGTTCCTCGAAGCGGTGACGAACGCGACGCTCGAGCTCGAGGCCGGTCGCTCGACCTACTTCCCCGGGCCCTGGCACGTCTGGCGGCTCGAGAAGGCCCAGCGGGCAGAGCACGCGCAGAAGACGGCCGACCGGGTCGGCACCGACATCGAGCGCCTCGAGCGCTTCGTCGCGCGGTTCCGCTACAAGAAGTCGAAGGCCAAGCAGGCGCAGGCGAAGCTCACGCAGATCGGGCGCCTGGAGAAGGAGCGTGCGCAGGCCGCGGGCGAGGCGGCGCTCCTGACCCGGCGCAGCCGCGGGCTCGGCTTCGAGTTCGGCGAGCCGAAGCGCAGCGGCCGTGACGTCCTCGTCCTCGAGCACGAGAAGGTGGCGATCGGCGACCTCGTCCTCCTCCGCGACGTGAGCCTGGCGATCGAGCGCGGCGAGCATGTCGCCCTGGTCGGCCCGAACGGCAGCGGAAAGACGACGCTCCTGAAGCGGGCCGTCGCCGGCGACTACAAGCTCGGCTACGGCGTCGAGGTGGGCTACTTCTCCCAGCACGGCACCGAGCTCGACGAGCGAGGGAGCGTGCTCGACTGCGTGCAGGTGATGACGGGCCTCCCGCGCCCGAAGGCCCAGACGCTCCTCGGCCGCTTCCTCTTCTCCGGCTGGGAGGCGCACATGAAGCAGGTGCGCGAGCTCTCCGGAGGCGAGCGGCGGCGGTTGGGGCTGGCTGTCCTCGTCGCCTCCGGGTCGAACTTCCTCGTCCTCGACGAGCCGACGAACCATCTCGACCTCGCCTCCCGCGAGGCGCTCGAGGAGGCGCTCGAGTCCTTCCCGGGCACCGTGCTCCTCGTCTCCCACGACCGGGCTCTCGTCGACGCGGTCGCCCAGCGGACGGCCGCAATCGAGGACCACACGATTCGCGTGTACGACGGCGGCTGGGCGGATCTCGTACGCGCCCGCGCGGAGCAGGCCGACGGGGCGCAGGACGACGAGCCGCCCCGGCCGACGGAGCGGCCGCGCCCGGCCCCGGCCGCGAAGGCGGAGCCCGACCGCGTCGCCGCCGTCGAGGCCGAGATCGAGCGGAAGGAGCGCGAGATCGCCGAGCTCGAGACGAGGCTCGCAGACGACTGGGCCGACGCGGACGCCGTCGCGGAGCACAGGCGGGCCCGCGAGGAGCTCCAGGGCCTTTTCGCCCGCTGGGAGGGGCTCCTCGGCGAGGTGCCCGAGCCCTCGTCCTGAGCTCAAGCGCCCGCTGGAGGTTGCCGACGTCGTCGTAGTGACGACGTCGCGCGTTCTCCTCGCCGTTCTCCTGCTCGTGGCCATGGGCCTGTACCTGGGGCCCTACCGCGACCGCAAGGGCGACGAGGCGGCGTTGGCGAGGATCGCCGGCGTGATCGCCGGGCGCGAGGTCACGGTCTCCTGTCCCGGGACGCTCGCCGCCATCACGGAGATCGCGGCCGAGGACGGCACCGTCGCGTTTGATGCAGACGGGCGTCCTGCGGACGAGACGAGGCTCTCGAACGACACGTGCGCGCGCCTGCGGGCGCTCATGCACGGCAAGACGGAGCTCGACTGCCTGGGCGTGGCGCCGCACTGTTCGCGCGAGGTCGAGCAGACGGCGATCGCCGTGAACGTGCTCTCCCACGAGGCCTGGCACCTCGCCGGCGTGCGCGAGGAGGCGATCGCGCAGTGCTACGCCCTCCAGACCAACGCGGCGACGGCCGTCCGGCTCGGGGCGACACCCGAGGACGCGGAGGCGGTGGCCTCGTTCGTCCTCCGGGACGTCCAGCCGGCGCTTCCCTCGCACTACCAGTCGTCGGACTGTCACGACGGCGGCCCGCTCGACCTCCATCCCGACCGGGGCAACTGGCCGTAGGAGAGGCGGCCGCTACTCGCCGAACGTGGCGATGAGGGCCTCCGCGACGACCTTCATCGGCCGCCCGGACACCTGGCTGGCGCGCCTGAGGCGCGCGAAGGCGTCCTGCTCGGACAGCCCCTCCCGCTCCATGAGGAGGCCCTTCGCCCGCTCGACGACCTTGCGGGTGTCCAGCGCCTCCGCCAGCGACTCCGCCTCCTCGCGGAGAGCCTGGAGCTCCTCGAACCGCGCGCGCGCCGCGTGGATGGCCGGGAGGAGGTCCGACTCCCGGAAGGGCTTGACGAGATAGCCGAAGACGCCCGCCTCGACCGCGCGCGACACGAGCTCCTCCTGCCCGTAGGCCGTGAGCATGACGATCGGGATCGGCCGCTCGGCGAGGATCCGGCGCGCGGCCTCGATCCCGTCGAGCCGCGGCATCTTCACGTCGAGGATCGCCAGGTCGGGCTTGTCGCGGGCGGCGAGCTCGACGGCCTCCTCGCCGTCGCGGGCCTCGGCGCAGACGTCGAAACCGGCCCGCTCGAGGATCTCCCTGAGATCGAGCCGGATGATCGTCTCGTCCTCGGCGACGAGGATCCGCATCGGAGGCGCCGTCACGCGGCCGGGAACGCGACCTCGGCGCGCAGGCCGCCGTCCGAGACCAGCGAAAGCTCGCCCTTGAGCTCGTCCCGGACGAGCGCGCGCACGATCGAGAGCCCCGTGCCGTCCCGCGCGTCGTCCTGCCATTCGCCGTTGTCGGCCACGGTCAGGAGCACGCGCCCGTTCGCCCGCGCGAGCTGGACGACGACCTCGTCGCCGCCGTGCTCGAGCGCGTTCACGAAGAGCTCGCTGAAGACGAGGGCGAGGGCCGTCGCCCGGTCGCCGTGGAGGGCGACGGGCTCGACGCTCGACGTCACGAGCTTGCCGCCGCCGAGGCCCTGGACGAGCATCGCCCGCAGCCGCTCGACGAGCTCGCCGAGGTCGACGTCCTCGTCCCGCTGCTCCGTCAGCACCTCGTGGACGGCCGCGATCGCGAGGATGCGGTTCACGGAGTCGTCGAGCGCCTTGCGCGGGTCGATCTGATCCGCCGTCGCGGCCTGGAGCCGCAGGAGCGAAGCCACCGTCTGGAGGTTGTTCTTGACCCGGTGGTGGATCTCCTGGGCGAGCACGCCGCGCATGACCGCGCGCCCATGCTCGAGCGCGACCGCGGCCTGGCGCGCGATCGAGGCCAGGAGTCGCCGTTCCTCCTCGGTGAAGGGCGTGTCGCGGTCGCACACGAGCTCGCCCACCTGCCGCCCCTTCCAGCGGAGCGGAAAGCGGACGGCGTGCGCTCCCGGCCTCCCTTCCGGCCAGGCGATCCTCCCGTCCTCGAGGACGAGGGCGGCGCCGGTGGCCTCGACGGCCGCCATCGTCGTCTTCACGATCGCCTCGAGCGACTCCTCCAGGTAGAGCGACTCCGAGACGGCCTCGGAGATGGCCGCGAGCGCCTCGAGCTCGGCGACGCGCCGCTGGGCGTGGTCGTAGAGCTTCGCGTTCTCGATCGCCTGCGCCACCTGTCCCGCGATGGCCATGAGGAGGTCGACCTCTTCCCGGCCGAACTCACGCGGCGTCTCGGTGCGCACGTTGAGGGCGCCCTCGAGCCGGTCGCGCGCGAGGATGGGGACGGCGAGGATCGACTGGTACTGCTCCTCGCGGAGGTTCGGGAAGCGCTTGAAGCGCGGGTCGAGGTGGGCGTCGCGCGCGATCATCACGGGCGCCCGCTCAGCCGCGGCCGTGCCGGTGATGCCCTCGCCCGGACGCATCTTCGGGACGCGGGTCATGTCCTCGACGCGGGTGCCGAACGACGCCCGGAGCACGAGCTCGTCGGCCGCCTCGTCGTAGAGGTAGACGAAGCAGGCGTCCGTCTCGAGCGCCTCGGCGACCTTGCGCGCGATCAGGTCGAACACCTCGTCCAGGTCGAGGGTCGAGTTGACCGCGGCGATCGTCTCCGTGAGCAGGCGCAGATGGCGCGCGGACCTGTCCATGAGGACATTCAAGCAAGCCTTTCGACGCTCCGATAACGAGTTTCGTGACCTCTTCGTCCCCGACTCCCGCGGGGTCGCCTCGCCTCGTCCTTCGTTTCGCCGTCTACAGCGCGATCGCGCTGACGCTGGCCTGGCTCTCCGTCTTCTGGGTCGTCCAGGGGAAGGGCGAGGAGCGCGCCCGCCACGAGATCGCCATGCGGGCGACGGAGGTCGCTGCCCGCCTCGCCCCCTCGCTCGAGAACTCCGACTTCGCCACGCCGGTGGAGCTGGCCCGGCGCAGGGAGCTCGACGCGGCGTTCACGCCCGAGCTCGTCGGGAACCTGATGCGCATGAAGCTCTGGAGCCCGGAGGGGGTCGTCACGTACTCGAACGACCCCTCGATCATCGGCCAGCGCGCGGCCGACCGGAGGGAGCTCGCCGGCGTGCTCTCGGGCCGCACCGTCCAGCGGGTCACGAGCCTCAACGACCAGGGAGGCACCGGCGAGGACGTCAAGGCGATCGAGTCCTACGTCCCCATCTTCGTCGGCAACTCGAGCCGCCCGGCAGGCGTCCTCGAGGTGTACGAGGACTACGCGCCCGTGGCGGCCGAGGTCCGCGAGACGGTCACGCCGATCGCCATCGCGTTCGGGCTCGCGCTCCTGTTCCTCTACGCGGCGCTCTTCCCCATCCTCCGTCAGGTCACCAAGGTCCTCGAGAACCGCCACAAGCGCCTCGAGGAGCACGCCGACGCCCTCGCGCGGGCGCTCGAGGAGCGCCGGGCGGCGGAGGCGCGGCTCGACACCGCCCAGCGCAACTACCGCAATCTCGTCGAGCAGCTCCCCCTCGTCACCTACATCGACCGGCTCGAGGAGCTGAGCCCGTCCGTCTACATGAGCCCGCAGATCGAGGACCTCCTCGGGTATCCGGCCCTCGCCTGGATGAGCGACCGCGACCTCTTCGGCCGCGTCCTCCATCCGGAGGACCGCGACCGCGTCCTCGAGCTCCACCGGACCAGCTACACGGAGGCGACGCCGTTCGTCACCGAGTACCGCCTCGTGGCGAAGGACGGGCGCGTCGTCTGGGTGCACGACGAGGTCGTGATCGCCGAGGACGGCGACGGCAGCGCCTACGCGCAGGGCTTCATGATGGACATCACGGAGCGCCGCGCGGCCGAGCGAGCGATGCGCGAGAGCGAGGCGAAGTTCCGCGCCTTCGTCGAGACGACTGACGAGTGGGTGTGGGCGATGGACGTCGACGGCGTCAGGACCTACTCGAACCCCGCCGTCGAGCGGATCGTCGGCTACACGGCGGAGCAGACGGTCGGGCGGACCTGGTTTGACCTGGTCGTCGAGGAGGACCGCGCCGAAATGCGCTGGCAGACCACCCAACGTGCGAGGAAAGGTCGGGGCTGGACGGGGATCGTGTGGCGCTGCCGAGCAGCCGACGGGACCATCCACCACCTCGAGAGCACCGCGACCCCCGTCGTCGACGAGGCCGGTCAGCTCGTCGGCTGGCGGGGCACCGACCGGGACGTCACCGGCCGGATCCAGGCAGAGGCCGAGCGCGAGCGGCTGCTCGCGGCCGAGAAGGACGCCCGCGCCGCGGCCGAGGCCGCCCAGCGCGACCTCGCGGCGCAGAACGAGCGCCTGCGCGAGCTCGACCGGCTCAAGGACGAGTTCCTCGCGCTCGTCTCGCACGAGCTCCGCACGCCGCTCACCTCGATCCGCGGCTACACCGAGCTGCTCCTGGACGGCGAGGCGGGCGAGCTGACCGAGGACCAGCTCCAGTTCCTCGGCGTCGTCGAGCGCAACACGAACCGCCTGCTCCACCTCGTCGGCGACCTCCTGTTCCTCGCGCAGGTCGAGGCGGGAAAGCTGACGCTCGAGCTCGGGCCGCTCGACCTCGGCGCCGTCGCCTCGGAGAGCGTCGAGACGGCGCGGCCGCAGGCCGAGGCCAAGGGCATCACCCTCACCCTGGCCACGGGCCCGGTGCGGCCGATCAACGGCGACTACGCCCGGATCGCCCAGCTGCTCGACAACCTCGTCTCGAACGCGATCAAGTTCACCGGGGACGGAGGCCGCGTCGACGTCCGCGTGCACCAGAAGCAGGAGCGTGTCGCTCGTCGAGGTGCGCGACAGCGGGATCGGCATCCCCGAGGACGAGCAGCCGTTCCTCTTCCAGCGCTTCTTCCGCACGTCGACGGCGACCGAGCGGGCGATCCAGGGCACCGGGCTCGGGCTGGCGATCTCGAAGGCGATCGTTGACGCCCACGCCGGCCGCATCACGGTCGCCAGCGAGGAGGGCGCCGGCACGACGTTCCGCGTCGAGCTCCCGGCGCACGACGAGGCCGAGCTCGCCGAGCCCGCGCAGGTGGCCCTCTGAGCCGGGACGCCGGCCCGGTCAGGCCGGGGTCGGCCGGTAGCGGTAGCCGAAGCCCCGCACCGTCTCGATCGGCTCCGCGCTCGCGTCGGCGTCCTTGAGCTTGCGGCGGAGGTAGCCGACGTAGAGCTTCACCTGGTCGCGGGAGGACGCGAAGGAGTCGCCCCAGACGAGCTCCAGCAGCTGGTCGTGCGAGAGGAGCTGCCCCGGGTGGCGGACGAACGCGGCGAGCAGCCGGAACTCGAGCGGGGTCAGCTGGACGTCGTTGCCCCTGACCGCGACGCGGCGCTGGGCGAAGTCGACGCTGAGGAGGTCGTCCGCGTACGTGTCCTGCGAGGGCCCACGCGCGCCGCCCCGGCGGAGCATCGCCTCGATGCGGGCGAGGAGCTCCTGCCGGCCGAACGGCTTCGTGATGTAGTCGTCCGCGCCGGCCTTGAGGCCGCGGACCTTCTCCAGCTCCGCCGCGCGGGCCGTCAGCATCGCCACGGGCACCTCGGACACGTCCCGGATGCGCTCCAGCGTCTCCCAGCCGTCCAGCTCGGGCATGGAGATGTCGAGGAGCACGACGTCGGGCGGAGACGCGTACAGCGCCCGCAGCCCGTCGCGCCCGTTGGCCGCCTCGGTGACCTGGTAGCCCTGACGCTCGAGCAGCTCCCGCAGGAGGCCGCGGATGTCGGCGTCGTCGTCGACGACGAGCACATGACCCCGGTTCATGCTCCCTGCTTACCAGATCCGCCCGGGATCCGCCCGGACGATCCCGGCGAAGCCGCCCGGCTCCAGAACGACCACGAGCTGCTCAGAGAAGCAGCTCGCGGTCGGCCGTCAGTCAGTCCCCCGCTTCTCGGAGAAGCGGCGACACCGCCAGCCATCTTACGCCTCGACGGGCGGGCCCACAAGCGGGAAGCGTCTACAGCACGGCGAGGTACTTCTCGAGCTCCCAGGGCGTCAGCTGGACGCGGTAGTCGTCCCACTCCCGGCGCTTGAGCTTGACGTAGTTCGAGAAGATGTGGTCGCCGAACGCCCGGCGCACGAGGTCGGAGCCGGCGAGCTCGTCGATCGCCTCGCCGAGCGTCTCCGGGAGGGCGACGATGCCCCGCTCCTTCCGCTCCTCCGCCGACAGCTTGTAGAGGTTGCTCTCCATCGGAGGCGGCAGCTCGTAGCCCTTCTCGATCCCCTCGAGGCCCGCGTGCAGGAGCGCCGCGAAGGTCAGGTACGGGTTGCACGCGGGGTCGGGGCAGCGGATCTCCGCCCGCGTCGCCTGCTCGTTCCCGGGCTTGTAGAGCGGGATGCGGATGAGCGCCGAGCGGTTGCGCTGCGACCAGGCCGAGTACACCGGGGCCTCGTAGCCCGGGACGAGCCGCTTGTAGGAGTTCACCCACTGCGCGAAGACCGCCGCGATCTCACGGGCGTGCTTCAGCTGGCCCGCGATGAACGCCTTGCCGACGGCGGAGAGGTGCCACTCGTCCTCGGCGTCGAAGAACGCGTTCTTCCCGCCGGCGAAGAGGGACTGGTGGGTGTGCATCCCCGAGCCGTTCTCGCCGAAGATCGGCTTCGGCATGAACGTGGCGTGGTAACCGGCCTTCTTGGCGATCTCCTTGACGATGAGGCGGTACGTGATCGTGTGGTCGGCCATCTCGAGGGCGTCCGCGAAGCGCATGTCGATCTCGTGCTGGGACGGCCCGACCTCGTGGTGGACGTACTCGATGGGGATGCCCATCGACTCGAGCGCCTGGACCGTGTCGTGCCGGAGGTCGCTGGCGGCGTCCATGGTCGTCATGGCGAAGTAGCCGCCCTCGTCGAGCGTCTCCGTCCCCTCGTCGTTCTTGAAGAGGAAGTACTCGAGCTCCGGGCCGACGTTGAAGGTGTCGAAGCCCATGCCCCGCATGCGCTCGAGGGCGAGGCGGAGGACGTGCCGGGGGTCACCCTCGTACGGCTCGCCGTCGGGCCTGACGACGTCGCAGATCATGCGCGCGACCTTGTGCCCGCCGTTGGGCATGAGCTGGAAGGTCGTCGGGTCGGGGATGGCGACCATGTCCGACTCCTCGATCGCGTTGAAGCCGGTGATCGAGGATCCGTCGAACCCCATTCCGTCGTTGAGCGCCCCCTCGAGCTCGGCCTTCGTGATCGCGAAGCTCTTCAGGTGGCCCTCGATGTCCGTGAACCAGAGATGGACGAACTCGACGTCCTTCTTCTTCGCCTTCTCGAGGACCTTCGTCCGCACCTCGGGATCGCTGGTCGCCCTGTCTCGCCGCTCGACCTCCACCACGTGAACCTCCTTTAAACGCAAAACGCCTCGGGCCGGCTCCGGCCCGAGGCCTCGTCGCCTCGCAAGCCCTCCCAGTCTACATCACCCTGAGCAGGGCGACGTCGTGCCGTTCGGTGGGGCCGGGCTCGTAGCCGAGATGGAACCGCAGCTGGAGCTCCGGGGTCAGGCAGGGGACGGCGCGTCCCGCAATCCGCCCGCGCCCGGCGAGACCGGCGGCGGGGTAGACGCCCGAGGTCCCGTCGCCCAGGTCCTGGCGCCCGTGGCCCTCCTCGTCGAAGACGACCGGGTGCAGGTCCACCTGGCGACCGTCGGGGGCTCGGAGCACCAGGCGGGCGGGAAGGCCCGGCTCCTCGCCGGCCGCATGCGCGAAGCCCAACGGCCTCAACGCGGCCTCGGCCCGCGGGAGGTCGGAGCGCGCGACGACGAGGTCGAGATCCTCGTGGGGGCGCGTCTGCTCGCCGACGAGCGCGTCGACGCCCCAGCCGCCGTCGACCCAGACGTCCAGGCCGGCCGACCCGAGCGCGTCGAGCACGTCGAGGACGGCGCGCGCCGTCATCGGGTCAGACGTCGAGCGGGAGGGACGCCGCCATCGTGAGCGTCAGGTCGCGCGTGGTGAAACCGAGCGACTCGTTGACTCGCCGCATCCCTTCGTTCCCCTGCTGCGTCCAGGTCACCACCTCGCGAACCCCGTTCACGGCCGCCCACGCGAGCTCCCGCCGCTTCAGCGCGGTTGCGACGCCGCGGCCGCGCCAGTCGCGGCGCACGACCGTCAGCCCGTCCTCGGCGACGCCGGGGCTGTCGTGCCGGCACAGGCCGGAGTAGCCGACGACCTCTCCTCCTCCGGCGAGCGCACGCGAAACGATCCGTGCGGCAGAGTCGCCTCTTCGCGGAGCCACTCGGCGAGCGAGACGCTCGCCTCCCGGTCGGTGGCCATGTCCGCGTACCCCTGCCGGGCGAGCTCGTACGGAGGCGCGGAGGAGCTCGGGCCGGTCGCCGATCGCGACGAGCTCGACCCCGGCCGGCGGCGGCGGCGGATCCGGCTCGTCGCCGAGGACCCGCACCTGCTCGACCTGCCGATCGACTTCGATGAACCCGAAGCGACGGGCGAACGCGATCGAGGGCTCGTCGTAGCCGTCGACGAGGGCGACCGCCTCCCCGACTCCGAGGCGGAGGGCGTGCGTGGCGAGATCGCCAAGGAGCGCCGTTCCCACGCCTCGCCGTCGGGCCTCGGGGAGCACGCGGGGCGCAACCGACGCGCGCCCCGCGAGGGCAGAGCGATCGGCCAGCCCAGAACCCGCGAGCGCGCCGTCGAGCTCGGCGACGAGGAGGAGCCTGGCCGGTGTCGCCCGGGCGCGGAGCTCGCCGACCGTCCCAGCCGACTCGTTGGGAAGGAGCTTCCGGCGTACGTCGATCCACGCCCGCAGATCGGCGTCGGACTCTGCACGGCGGATCCGGATCATCCCGACCTCTTCAGCTTCCCGTGGCGCTTGGCGTGGCGCTCTCCCAGGCTGAAGACCTGGAGGCCGAGGGGCACCGAGACGGCCCCGATGACGACGAGGGGCCAGAGGTCGTCCCCGAGCGCCTGAACGCCTGCGCCCTCGAGGATCGCCTCGCGCACGCCGTCGAGCGCGTACGTCGCCGGCGAGATGACGGCGAGCCACTGCATCCACTCGGGCAGCACGGTCACCGGGTAGTAGACGCCCGAGACGACGAGCAGGATGCCCTGCGCGACGAAGCCGAGCTGCATTCCCTTCTCGGGCGAGATGAGCGGGAGGACGGCCGTCATCATCCCGATCCCGACGAAGGAGACGGAGGCGATCACGAGCACGACGAGCGCGGCCGCGAAGTTCGCCTGCGGCATCGACAGGTCGAAGAAGAACGCGACCACGCCGAAGAGGAGGATCGCGCGCACGAGCCCGTAGGCGATCGCGAAGAAGCCCATCCCGGCGAGGTGGGCCTGTCGCGACAGGGGCGCCATGAAGGTGTACTCGATCGTCCCCTCCCAGCGTTCCCAGGCGACCGTCTCGGTGAGGATCTCGAAGATGATCCCCAGGTAGGCCCAGATGACGGCGCCGATGAGGAGGACGGTGGTCATCCTCTCGACGTCGATGTCCCCGCCCGCCGCCTCCACGCCCTCGGCGATGAAGACGATCGTCAGCGTGTTCGCCACGGTCCAGACGAAGAACGCGAGGTCCCACCAGATGTACCGCCTGACGAGGTAGGCATTCCGCTCGACGACGCCGGCGAGGCCGACGAGCTCGGCGCGGAACGTCTGCGTCGTCGCCCTCATGAGCCCTCACCTCCGTCGTCCTCGTCCTCGAGCGCGCGCCCGGTGAGCGCGAAGAACGCCTCCTCGAGCGTCGCGACGCCAAGCCGCCGGGCGAGGTCACGGGGCGGCTCGAGGCAGAGGAGCCTGCCGTGGGCGAGGATCCCGACGCGGTCGGCGAGCATCTCCGCCTCCTCGAGGTCGTGCGTACAGAGGAGCACGGTGGCGTCGTGCTGCTCGCGCACCTCGCGGATGAACGCCCGGACCTCGAGCCGCGACCGCGGGTCGAGGCCGGTGGTCGGCTCGTCGAGGAGGAGCAGGACCGGCGAGGTCAGGAGCGCGCGGGCGAGCGCGACCTTCTGCTGCATCCCGCGCGAGAGGTTCTCCATCGGCTCGCCCCGGCGCTCGATGGGGAACCCGACCCGAGCGAGGATCTCGGGGATCCGCCGCCCGGTCTCCCCCGGCGTCAGCCCGTAGAAGCGGGCGGCGTAGGAGAGGTTCTCGGCCGAGGACATCTTCTTGAAGAAGGAGGCCTCGACCGACACGCGGTTGACGAGCCGGCGGACGGCGCGTGGGTCACGCGAGATCTCGTGCCCGAAGACGAGGGCCGTGCCTCCGTCCGCGAGGAGGAGCGTCGAGAGCAGACGGACGAGCGTCGACTTCCCCGACCCGTTCTGGCCGAGGATGGCGACGCACTCGCCTCGCTCGATCGTGAACGACACCGCGTGGAGGGCGGGCACGCGCTCGCGGCGCAGGCGGCGCCCCTTCCTGCGGAGGAAGTCCTTGCGGAGGTCGGATACGTGGACGGCGGACATGGGCATGCTCCTTCACGAGTCGAGTCGAACGGCAGGGCAAGAGGACGGCACCCCGCGAAGGGGGCCGCGGCACCTGGTGTCTCAGACTCGGTAGGACTGCATCCCGACCGGCGAGGATACCCCGGGACTTGAGATCCGTCCAGCCCCCGCGCTACTCTCCAGGTGAGGCGCCGACGGCGGCGCTCTCGAATCAGGCGAAGAAGCCTCGGAGACTCTGACGTCGCCGGGGCTTTTTTCGTGGACCGAGAGGAGACGGCATGGAGCAGCAGACGGAGACGAAGGCGTACCTGGCGAACGGCGCCCGGCCGGAGCCGGACGAGGCGGTGGCCTGGGCCTTCCAGCAGAAGGCGCAGATGGTCGACCTCAAGTTCTGCGACCTCTTCGGGGCGTGGCAGCACATGACGCTTCCGGTGAGCGCGTTCGGGACGTCGGCGTTCACGGAGGGGCTCGGCTTCGACGGGTCCTCGATCCGCGGCTGGCAGGGGATCGCCGAGAGCGACCTGCTGCTCATGCCCGACCCGGCGAGCGCGGTCATCGACCCCTTCACGTCGGCTCCGACGCTCTCGCTCGTCTGCGAGGTCGCCGACCCGACGACCGGCGAGCCCTACGGGCGCGACCCGAGGCGCATCGCGCGGCGGGCGGAGGAGTATCCTGCGCGAGACCGGGATCGCCGACACCGCCAACTTCGGGCCGGAGTGCGAGTTCTTCGTCTTCGACGCGGTCTCCTTCGAGCTCGCCGCCAACCGCGCCCACTACGCCGTCGACTCCGTCGAGGGGCACTGGAACTCGGGCCTCCCCGGCCTCGGGTACACGGTGAGGGAGAAGGGCGGCTACTTCCCGCCGGCACCGCACGACACGCTCCACGACCTCCGCACCGAGATCGTCCTCACGCTCGAGCGGCTGGGGATCCCCTGCGAGTTCCACCACCACGAGGTCGCCTCGGGCGGCCAGTGCGAGGTCGACCTCCGCTACCAGCCCCTCACGCGGATGGCCGACCAGGTCATGACGTACAAGTACGTCGTCCGCAACGTCGCCCGCGCGGCGGGCAAGAGCGCGACGTTCATGCCGAAGCCGATCTTCGGCGACAACGGCTCGGGCATGCACACCCACCAGTCCCTCTGGAAGGAGGGCACGCCGCTCTTCTCGGACAAGTCGGGCTACGCCGGGCTCTCCCATCTCGCCCGCGCGTACGCGGCCGGCATCCTCATGCACGCGCCCGCGCTGCTCGCCTTCTGCGCTCCGACGACGAACTCCTACCGGCGGCTCGTGCCCGGCTACGAGGCGCCGGTCAACCTCGTCTACTCGAAGCGGAACCGGTCGGCGGCGATCCGTGTCCCGATGTACTCGGACTCCGCCTCGGCGAAGCGGATCGAGTTCCGCTGCCCCGACGCCGCTGCGAACCCCTACGTCGCTTTCGCGGCCATGCTGATGGCCGGGATCGACGGGATCGAGAACGGCCTCGACCCGGGCGAGCCCGCGGACTTCGACCTCTTCGAGGAGGAGCGCGACGGGATCCCGCAGGTTCCGGGATCGCTGGCCGAGGCGCTCGACGCCCTCGAGCACGACCACGAGTTCCTGCTCCGCGGCGAGGTCTTCAGCGAGGAGCTGATCCGCGCCTGGATCGACTACAAGCGGGAGACCGAGGTCGACGCGGTCGCGCTCAGGCCGCACCCGGCCGAGTTCGCCCTCTACTTCGACGCGTAGGCCGGCGAGCTAGGCGAACGCGGAGAGGTAGGGCTGCCAGCGGTCGGGGATCCGCGGCGACGCGAGGGTGACGAAGAGGGTCGGCGTCGGCGTCCGCGGCGCGACGAGCAGGCGCATCTCCACCTCCTCCGGGAGGCGGTTTCCCTTGCGCAGGTTGCACGGCGCGCACGAGGTGACGACGTTCTCCCACACCGAGTCGCCGCCGCGCGAGCGCGGCACGACGTGGTCGAGGGTCAGCCGGCCGGCCGACCCGCAGTAGACGCAGCGGTGCCCGTCGCGGGCGAACAGCGCCTTGCGCGAGATCTTTCGCTTCACCGCGCGCGGGACGCGCACGTAGTGGAGCAGGCGGATGACGTGGGGCCAGGGAAACGTGTCCGAGGCGGAGCGCAGCGGCTGCCCGAGGTCCTCGAGCACCTCCGCCTTGCCCTTGAAGACGAGCACGTGGGCACGCCGCACCGTGCACACGTTGAGCGGCTCGAAGCTGGCGTTCAGGACGAGAACCTGCTGCATCGGTGCAAATCGTAGATGAGCGAGATGCGTCTATCGGCGCGGAAGCACGAGCTCGAGCAGATCCTCCCCCGCGGCGACGAACCCGCGGCCGCGGTAGAAGGCGACGGCCCGGCGGTCGCCGCCGGCGACCACGACCTGGAGCGTCGGCGCGCCCTCGGCGATCGCATAGCCCTCCGCGAACTCGATCAGCTGGCGTCCGACGCCCTCGGCCTCGTGCTCGGGGCTGACGAAGAGCTGGTCGACCCGAACGGCCTCGCCGGCCCGCGCGACCGCGACGTAGCCCGCGGGCGAGCCCTCGACCTCGGCGACGAAGACCGTCTCGCGCTCGAGGACGGTGAGCGTGCGGGCATCGGCTCCCCGGTCGAGGCTCGCGAGGCCGAAGAGGAGCGCCTCGTCCTCGGGACCGAGGGGTCTGATCGCTGCCTTCCGGTACGACACGGCTCGACCCTTACTGTGCCATAGCCCGCTCGACCGCTTCCTGCTCCTCGGGCGAGAGCGCGATGGGCGCCCGGCCCCGGTCGAGCAGCTTCACGTAGATGCGCGCGTAGTCGCGCCCCTGGATGGCGCTCATGACGACGCCCGACCGCGCCGCGTCGAGGAACGCGAGCGAGGCGGACTGGTGGCCGCCGGCGTCCTCGTAGGCGTCGTAACGGACGAGCGCCGTGTGCGAGAGGCAGCCGTCGATGCGCCGGTCGAGCCGCGCGAGCCCGGCCGCCACCTCGTCGACGGCCCGGTGCAGGTCGTCGATCCGCGTCTGCAGCGAGACGGCGAAGTTGACGAGGTCGTCCTTCTCCGAGCCGAGCAGCACCTGCTGCGCCCGCCGGACCGCGCGGAGCTTGAGATAGAAGGCGAGCGAGAGGGCGAGCGCGACGACCGCCGCCGCCGCGGCGCCGATGGCGATCCAGAAAGCGGCGTCGGAGAGGTCCGACATGGAGGCCTAGCCTACCGTCCTCCCGACGGCTACTGGAGCGTGAAGATCACGTTGTACTGCGCGCTGTTGTTCCCGGTGTTCTGCTCGCCGGAAACAGGCTCGACCGTCACCTTGAGCGTCGTGCGGGTCGAGAACGAGAGCTGGCCGAACCCGCTGAACGTCACCGTCTTCGTGTCGCCCGGGTTGATGAGGTCGATGATCTGCTCCTTGCGGATGACCGGATCCTGCTGGATCACGAGCCGCACCGGCACCTGTGTCTCCTGGCTGTCGCCGGAGTTCTGGATGAGCACCTGGAACGCGAGGTTCTCGACCGCCTTGACGGTGTTGTCCTCGGACGGCGAGAGCTGCTGGCCGCCGGGCTGCACGCGCACGGCCTGGATCCCGTTGCCGTGCAGGCCGCCCGACTCGGGGCTCTGCGTCAGGCGCTGGACGAGGAGCTTCCACGCCGTCGGTGCCGCCAGCTCGGGGTTGGACATGAAGGCCGACTCGGGCACGGAGACGTCGGTGATGTCCTCGTCGGAGAGCACCTCCTGGGCCGGGGCCCTGAACGAGTCCGCGTAGATGACGTCGCTCGCGAAGAGGCGCTGCGCCTGCGCCGAGAGGAGACGCCCCGACTCGTCCGGATCGCTCGTCTGGGCGACCTGCGCGAGCGCGGTGGCCAGCCCGGCGAGCCCGTTCACCCGGAACTGCATCGTCTCGATCAGTGCCTCCTGCTGGTCGACGAGCGGGCCGGGAGGCTGGAGGTCCTGCGTCCGCGTGAGGATCTGCTCCTGCTGGTCGCGCAGGCCCTCGAGGTCTCCGCGCAGGTCCTCGAGCTTGATCCCGGGCGTCGTCAGCTGCGTGTTGAGGGTCTTGCCGAGCGCGTCGGAGTCGGAGACGACGCCGTTCACGTCGTCGATGTAGCCCTCGTACTCGGACTGCTTCTGGTTGGAGCGGCAGCTGTTGACGACGAGGATGAGGATGACGGCGAGGACGATCGCGCCCGCGATGAGGACGCCGAGCCGGTAGAGGCGCGGTCCGCCGGGCGGGGAGGGCGGCCGTGTCGGCAGGCGGCGGCGCCTCCGCGGCCCGTCCTTCGCGGAGCTGGCCTCCTCCGTCGGCGACTCGTCGAAGAAGTCGAACTCGATGTCGCTCTGAGGCTCGGTTTTCTCGCGGTCGAACACGGCCCTCGGGGGTCGAAGAAGTGGCCGAGTCTACCACCCGGTCCGGACTTTGCAGGACTTTCTTGCGCGAGAGCCAAGTGGCCTGCCAGATGGAGCCTGCGGTCGCCCTCAGCGAGCGCGATCTCGTCCTCGGTCGCTATCGCCCTCTCCGCCCCCTCGGAAGCGGTGGCTCCGGCTCGGTGTGGCTGGCGCGCGACGAGGAGGCCGGCCGCGACGTCGCGCTCAAGATCGTCCCCAGGGAGGGGAAGGCCGGCTCGCGCGCCGAGCGGGAGGTGGACGCCGCCACGCGCCTCCGACACCCGCGCTGCCTGCGCGCGCTCGCGCTCGCGCGCGACGAGCGCCACGTCTACGTGGCCTACCCCTACGTCGCCGGGAGCACGCTGCGGGAGGCGCTCCGCGGCGGAGGGCTCGACGACTGGAGCGCGGTCGAGGCCGCGGCGCAGGTGCTCGAGGGCCTGGCCCACGCGCACGCGCACGGCGTCGTCCACCGCGACGTGAAGCCCGCGAACGTGATGCTGGAGGAGGGGGACGGAGATCGCGGTCCGCCTGCTCGACTTCGGGCTCGCCCAGATCGACGAGGCGGACACGCTGACCGCGGTCGGCGACGTCCCGGGCACGCTCGCCTACATCGCGCCGGAGCGGCTCGCGCGGGGAGAGGCAACCGGCGCCGCCGACGTCTGGTCCACCGGCGTGATGCTCTGGGAGGCACTCGCGGGCCGCCATCCGTTCTGGTCCGTCTCGCCGCTCGAGACCGCACGCCGCGTCGAGCAGGGCGCGCAGCCGCTCGCCGAGCTCCGACCCGACCTCCCGCGCGGGCTCTGCCGCGCAGTCGACCGCATGCTGGCGGTCGAGCCCGGCAAGCGTCCGAGCGCGAAGCAGGCGGTCCACCTCCTGCGGTCGGCCGAGGAGGATCGCGGCAAGCGCACGCGGGCGACCACCTCCCCGACGATGCTCCGCGAGCGCGCGCCCCACGCGCTGCTCGCCGCCGCAACGGCCGCCGGGACGTCGCTCATCCTTCCCTTCTTCCCGACCGGCTGGCCGCTGCTCCTCGGCGCCCTGGCCGCGCTGCTCGCGCTCGTGGTGCCGACCGCCGGGCTCGCCTTCGCCCTCGCGGTCCCGATCCTGCCGCTCGGCAACGTCTCGCTCGGGCTCGCCCTCGCGTACGCCTGCCTCGCCCTCGCGTGGCTCGTACTCTTCTGGCGCGACCCCCGCTCGGGGCTCCTCTTCGCGGTCGGCCCGCTGCTCGGCGCCGTCCACCTCCTCCCGCTCGTCCCCCTCGTCGCTCTCCACGCCCGCGGCCCCGTCCGGCGCGCGGCGACGGGTGCGGCGGCCGTCCTCGCGGCGGCAGTGACCGCGATCGTCACCGGCATCGGCCTCCCGCTCACGGGCGGGGGCTCGCCGGAAACGGCGGGCCTCGGCCGAGCGACCCGCCCGGACGAGGTCATCGGCGACGCGCTCGCGGTCCTCGCGGGCCGGCCGACGATCCTCGCGGCGGCGGTCGTCCTCGCGGCCGCGTCCGTCGCGGCGCCGATCGCCCGGCAGGCCGGCCTCTGGGCGGTCGCCGCCTGGGGCGCCGGGCTCCTCGCCGCGCTCCTGCTCGTCCCGCTCGCGGTGGACGGCGCGCCGGTCGACGCCCTGTGGGCCGTGGCCGCGGCGTCCCTCGCGACGGGCGCGCTCGCGTACCCCCTGCTGGGCGAGCGCGCCAATCCCGTCCCGTGGGTGCGTGGGCTGGCGCCGACGCGTCGTTAGAGTGGCGGCGGGCACAATGGTGTCCCTCGCCCCATGAGCGTCCTGCGGAGCATCGAGCACCGGATCGAGTCGATCGTCGAAGGCGTCTTCGGGCGCGCCTTCCGCACCCACGTGCAGCCCGTCGAGCTCGCCCGCAAGCTCGCCAAGGAGATGGACGATGCCAAGACGATGTCCGTCTCGCGCGTGTACGTGCCCAACGAGTACTCGCTCTACCTCGCGCCGGGCGACCGCGACCAGTTCGCGAGCTACGAGGACTCCCTCCTCACCGAGCTCTCCGACTACCTGTCCGAGCACGCCCGCCGGGAGGGCTACGCGCTCCTCTCCACCCCGAAGGTGCTGATCGAGGAGGACGAGGACCTCTCGATCGGCGAGTTCGGGATCGCCACGCGAATGGTCGAGCCGGCGCGCCGGGAGGCGCCCGTCCCGCCGGGCGTGACGCCGCAGCCCGTCCCCGGGCACACCAGGATCTACCGGCCCGAGCCGGCGGACACCGAGGCCGTCTCGGAAGAGGACGCGGCGGAGCTCGACCTGGCGCACGCGCCCGTCACGCTCGTCGTCGACGGGGAGCGCCACGAGCTGACCGACAGGACTCTCACCCTCGGGCGCTCCCGCGAGTGCGACATCAGGGTCGACGACCCCAACGTCTCGCGCCGCCACGCCGAGATCCGCCACGAGGACGACGGGTACGCGATCGTCGACCTCGGCTCGACGAACGGCGTCGTGATCGACGGCAAGCGGGTCGACCGGGCGCGGCTCGAGCCCGGCATCGCCGTCCTCCTCGGGACGACCGAGCTGCGCCTCGAGCGCGGCTACTAGGGAGTGCCGGAGGGCGAGTGTCCGTCGAGCCTGTCCTCATCGCGCTCCAGGCCGCCTTCGTCGTCCTCCTCTACGTCTTCGTCTGGCGTGTCGTCCGCTCGGCCGAGCGCGGCCTCCCGGCGACGCCGCAGGAGAGCTTCGTGATGGCCCCGGCCCAGGCCGCGCAAGCCCGGGCCGACGCGGGGATCCTCCCCGGCCGCCTCGTCGTCCGCCGCTCGCGCGCCGTCCCCGTCGGCCGGGCGTTCGACGCGGGCCCCGTGCCGGCGACGATCGGGCGGGCCGAGGACAACCTCATCGTCATCTCCGGGGACGACTACGCGTCCGGCCACCACGCCCGGGTCGAAGCCGGCCTCGACGGCACCTGGGTGATCGACCTGGGCTCGACGAACGGGACCTACGTGAACGGCGAGCGCGTCGACGGCCGGCGGCGGCTCCACGAGGGCGACGTCCTCCAGGTCGGCGACACGGAGCTGGCGTTCGAACGATGAGGCTGGGCGAGAGCGCCGGCAGGAGCGACGCGGGCCGGGTGCGCCGCCGAAACGAGGACGCGTTCGTCCTCGACCCGCCGCTGTTCGCCGTCGCGGACGGCATGGGCGGCGCGCAGGCGGGGGAGGTCGCCTCGCGGCTCGCGGCCGGCGCGTTCCGCGAGTACCGGGATGCCGACGCCCTCGAGCCGGAGGAGCGGCTCCAGGCGATCATCCAGGAGGCGAACCGCCGCATCTACGAGCGGGCGCAGGCCGACGCGGAGGTCTCGGGGATGGGGACGACGGTCACCGCCGCGCTCCTCACCGGAGGCCGGGTCATCATCGGCCACGTCGGCGACTCGCGTGCCTACCGGCTGCGCGGCGGTCGGCTGGAGCAGCTCACCGAGGACCACTCGCTCGTCGGCGACCTCATGCGCAGCGGGCGGCTCACGCCGGAGGAGGCCGAAGCCCACCCGCAGCGGTCGGTCATCACGCGGGCGCTCGGCACGGACCCGCAGGTCGACGTCGACACGATCGTCGTCGAGGCGGCTCCCGGAGACGTCTTCCTCCTCTGCTCGGACGGCCTCACGACGATGCTCCCGGACGAGGTGATCGCGGGGACGGTCGAGGCCGCGGCGTCGGTCGACGAGGCCGTGCGCGAGCTGGTGCGCGGCGCCAATCGAGGCGGCGGCGAGGACAACATCACGGTCGTCGCCTTCGAGGTGGCCGGCGACGAGGCGATCGAGGAGACCCTGGCGGCGGCGCCGCCGGTGGGCACCGCCGACGAGTCGGAGCTCGAGGACACGCTCACCGACCTTCCTCCGGTGACCCCCGTCGTCGCACAGGTCGACGAGCAGGCTTCGCGGCCGCGCAAGAAGCGGCGGCGGTGGGGCAGGCGGGTGTTCTGGGGCCTGACGGGGGTGGCGTTCGTCGCGCTCGTCCTCGGCGGGGCGCTCTTCGGCCTCGCGCGGGCCTACTTCGTCGGCGCCGACGCGGACGGCAACGTCGTCGTCTACCAGGGCGTCCCGTTCGACATCCGCGACGGGGTCGGCTTCTACCGGGAGCGCTACGTCAGCCAGTTGCAGGCGTCCCAGCTCTCCGAGGATGAGCGCGCCGACCTCTTCGACCACGCCCTGGTCTCGTACGATCGCGCGCGGGCCCAGGTCGCCGTCTACGAGGCCGAAGCTCTGCCCTGACCCGATGACGGCCGGGATGAGCCTGCGCAACCGAGAGCTCGCGAACCTCCTCCTCGTCGGCATCCTCACGGCGGCGGGCTTCGCCTCCGTCTACATGGCCCGCCAGGACGTCGTCTCGACGGGGTCGCTCTCCTACGCGGCCTTCTTCGTCTCGCTCTTCGTGGTCGCGCACCTCGTCGTCCGCGTGCGCCTGCCCCTGGCCGACCCATTCCTCCTGCCGCTCTGCGGGCTCCTCTGCGCGCTCGGGGTGACGGAGATCTACCGCATCGATCCGAACCTTGCGTTCCGCCAGGGGCTCTGGATCGTCGTCGGCGTGGTCGTCTTCGCCGCGGTCGTGCTCTTCCTGCGAGACTACCGCTCCCTCGACCACGTGAAGTACCTCCTCGGGCTCTCGGCGATCGTGCTCCTCGTGCTGCCGGCGCTGCCGCTGATCGGCCGGACGATCAGGGGCGCCACACTCTGGGTGGAGGTCGGCCCCATCGTCTTCCAGCCCGGCGAGCTCGCGAAGGTGCTCATCGTCGTCTTCCTCGCCGGGTACCTGCGCGACAACCGGGAGATGCTCTCCTACGGCGCCGGGCGCAGCCGCCTGCCCTCGCCGAAGCACCTCGGCCCGCTCCTGCTCATCTGGGGCGGCGCGATGCTCGTCCTCTTCCAGACGCGGGACCTCGGCGGCGCGCTCCTCTACTTCGCCATCTTCCTCGTCATGCTCTACACGGCCACGGCCCGGTGGTCGTTCGCGGCGGTGGGACTGGCCCTCTTCGGGGTCGGCGCGTTCGCCCTCTACCAGGTGATCCCGCACGTCCAGGACCGAGTCAGCGGCTGGCTCGACCCCTGGGGTGACCCGCAGGGCGACACGTACCAGCTCGTGCAGTCGATCTACGCGATCTCGAGCGGGGGCGTGTTCGGCTCGGGCCTGGGGCGAGGAGTTCTCCTCACCCCCGAGGGACACGCCTACATCCCCGACCTGCAGACGGACTTCATCTACTCGGCGATCGCGCAGGAGCTCGGACTGGCGGGCGCCGCCGGCGTCATCCTCCTCTACCTTGCGTTCGCCTTCCGCGGGTTCCGGATCTCGATGCTCGCGGACGACAGCTTCTCGAAGCTCCTGGCCGCGGGCCTGACGGCCGCCCTCTCGATCCAGGCGTTCATCATCATCGGCGGCGTCAGCGGCCTCATCCCGCTGACGGGGATCACGCTCCCGTTCGTCTCGTACGGCGGGTCGAGCATCGTCGCCAACTTCATCGTGCTCGCGCTTCTCCTCATGGTCTCCGACCGGGTGAACAGGAGCCAGCGGGCGTGAACCCGCAGATCCGTCGCCTCTTCACCGTCTTCGCGTTCCTCTTCGTGGCGCTGATCGCGATGGCGACGTACTGGCTCTGGCGCGCGCCCGACCTGGAGGCCCGGCAGGGCAACCCGACGCTCATCGTGCGCCAGCTGGAGATCGAGCGGGGGCTCATCTATGCGGCGGACGGCAGGAGCGTGCTCGCCACGAACCGACGCCGGGAGCTGGCGGACGGACGGGTGTGGTGGGTTCGCCGCTACCCGGAGGGCCGGCTCACCGCCCACCCGGTCGGCTACTCGACGATCACCCGGGCCCGGACGGGCATCGAGAAGTCCATGAACGACTTCCTGACGGCCTCGAACGCGAACCTGAGCACCGTGATCGACACCACCCTGGACAAGATCCGCGGGATCCCGCGGCAGGGGAACGACGTCGTCACGACGCTCGACCTCGACGGCCAGCGGGCCGCGATGGCGGGCCTGGCCGACAAGTGCGGCGCCGCCGTGGCCATCGAGCCCAAGACAGGTCGCGTGCTCGTCCTCGCCTCGTCGCCGTCGTACAACCCGAATCTGGTCGAGGGCCACTTCGGCCAGATCGAGGCGATCCGCGGCGCGTGCACGCCCGCGGCCCCGCTCCTCGACCGCGCGAGCGCGGGCCGCTTCGTCCCCGGCTCGACGTTCAAGATCGTGACGGCGGCGGCTGCCCTCGACACGGGCGCGTTCACGCCCGAGAGCGAGTTCGACGACCCCGGCTACTGCACGATCTACGGCAGGCGGGTCTCGAACTTCGCCGACCAGAGCGGCCCGGAAGTCTTCGGCAGGCTCACCCTGGCGGAAGCGTTCCAGAACTCGGTCAACTCGGTCTTCTGCAACATCGGCAAGGACATCGGAGCGGAGACGGTCCTCGACTACGCGCGGCGCTTCGGCTTCTACGACCGCCCGCCGATCGAGCTCCCCTCCGAGGAGGTGCTGATCAGCGGCCTGTACCGAAACGGACGCCTCTACTTCCCGAGCGACCCGAACGACGTCGACCCGGGGCGCCTCGCGTTCGGCCAGGAGCGCCTGATCGCGACCCCGCTCCAGATGGCGCTCGTCGTCGCCGGCGTCGCGAACCGGGGCATCGTCATGGAGCCGAAGCTCGTCGAGCGTATCGTCGCGCCCGACGGGAAGGTGATCGAGCGCGTCCAGCCGGAGGAATGGAAGAAGGCGGTGAAGCCCTCCACGGCAGCCGAGCTCACCGCCATGATGGTGCGGGTGGTGCAGTCGGGCACCGCAACGGCGGCCCAGATCCCCGGTGTCACGGTCGCCGGGAAGACCGGGACCGCCGAGACCGGCGTGGCGGGCCGGAACAACACCTGGCTTGTCGCGTTCGCCCCGGCCGAGGACCCGCAGGTTGCCGTCGCCGTCGCGCTCTCCGACCAGTCGGGCACGGGCGGCATCACCGCCGCCCCGATCGCGCGCTCGATCATGGAGGCGCTCCTGGGGGGAAACACCTAGTCTAGGTTGAAGCTCGCAGCAATGGCCGGCGCCTCCGACACCCTCATCAACACGCTGTTCGACGGCCGCTACCGGATCCTCCGGAAGCTGGGGGCGGGCGGCATGGCGAACGTCTATCTCGCCGAGGACGAGGAGCTCGGCCGGCGGGTCGCGATCAAGATCCTCAACGAGCGCTACGCGAACGACGACCTCTTCATCGAGCGCTTCAGGCGCGAGGCGAAGTCCGCGGCCGGGCTCTCCCACCCCAATATCGTCTCGATCTACGACCGCGGGGAGGCCGAGGGCACCTACTACATCGCCATGGAGGTGATCGAGGGCCGGAGCCTCAAGGAGCTCATCCTCACGCACGGCGCGCTCCCGATCGACACTGCGATCGCGTACGCGAAGCAGCTCCTGGAGGCGCTCCGCTTCGCCCACCACCACGGGATCATCCACCGGGACATCAAGCCGCACAACGTCCTCGTCTCCACCGGCCCACAGGTGAAGGCGACGGCGCCGCGCCTGAAGGTGACCGACTTCGGGATCGCGCGCCACGGCGCGTCCCAGATGACCGAGGCCGGGTCGATCATGGGGACGGCGCAGTACCTCTCGCCGGAGCAGGCGCGCGGCGCGCCCGTGACGGCGGCGTCCGACCTCTACTCGGCGGGCGTCGTGCTCTACGAGATGCTGACGGGCAAGGTGCCCTTCACGGGCGACTCGGCGATCGAGATCGCCATGAAGCACGTCAACGAGCTGCCCAAGCCGCCGTCCAAGCTGCGCCCCGAGATCCCGCCCGAGCTCGACCAGGTCGTCCTCCGCTCGCTCGCCAAGGACCCAGCCGACCGCTACCAGACGGCCGATGAGTTCATCGAGGACCTCGAGCGGGTCGAGTCCGGCCTGCCCATCTCGCGCGCGACGGCCACGGCAGCGACCGCGCTGCTCGCCGGGGCGGCGATCGGCGAGGCCACCGCAGGTGCTCACGGGCGAGGAGGCGACGCGCGTGGTCTCCCAGCCGGCTCCGGTGCCGCCCCGGCGGCCGCCGGAGTATCCGCCCGGGGGGCCGTACGACGAGCCGCCGAAGAAGCGAAAGCGCTGGGTGCCGTGGGTGCTGGTCGCGCTCCTGATCGCGGGCGCCGCCCTCGCGGGCTGGTGGGCCTACAACGCGATCCAGGACCAGCTCGAGGCGTCGGAGCCAGTCGGCGTGCCCAACGTCGAAGGCCTGCGGCAGGATCCCGCCGTCCAGCAGATCGAGAACGCCGGGCTCGTGGCGAAGGTGGAGAAAGAGTCGAGCACCGAGGTGGAGGCCGGCTTCGTCATCGACCAGTCCCCGGATGCCGGCACGCAGGTCGCCAAGGAGTCCACGGTGACGATCACGGTCTCGAGCGGGCCGAAGCAGGTCGAGGTGCCCAAGCTCGTCGGCAAGACGTACGAGCAGGCCGTCGACCTGCTCAACGCGGTCAACCTCGAGGCCAGACGGAAGAACGTCTTCTCGGATCGGCCACAAGGCCGTGTCGCCGGGCAGACCCCGAAGGCCGGCGAGGTCGTGGACGAGGGCACGGAGGTCGTCGTCAGCGTCTCCCAGGGGCCCGAGCAGATCGGGGTACCGGACGTGGTCGGCCTCTCGCAGGCGGAGGCGACCGCGCGAGCTCGAGGCAGCCGACTTCGTCGTCTCCGTCGTCGAGCAGCCGTCGAGCTCGGCGCCCGACGGCGTCGTCTTCCAGCAGAGCCCAGCGGCCGGCGCGGACGTCGACAAGGGCTCGACCGTCACGATCACCGTCTCCACGGGGCCGTCCCAGGTGAACGTCCCGAATGTCGTCGGCGACGACGAGGCGACCGCGACGAACACGCTCGAGGGCCAGGGCTTCACGGTGCGCGTCCAGACGACCTCGGGTGAGGACGGGGTCGTCCAGAGCCAGAACCCCGCCGCCGGCACGCAGGTGGACGAGGGCTCCCGCATCACGATCCTCGTCGGCGACGGCACGTAGCGGGGAGCGGCGATCGCGAAGCTGCGCGTAGCGGTGCTCATGGGCGGGCGCTCGAGCGAGCACGAGGTCTCGCTCGAGTCGGGGCGCTCGGTGATCGAAGCGCTCGACCCGGACCGGTACGACGTCGTCGCGGTCGAGATCCCCAGGGACGGGCCCTGGCCGCTCAACCCGGTCGAGGCCGCCGGGCTCGACGTCGTCCTGCCCGTCCTCCACGGGCCCTTCGGGGAGGACGGCACCGTGCAGGGCCTCCTCGAGCTGGCCGGGGTCGCCTACGTCGGCGCGGGCGTGACGGCCTCCGCCCTCTGCATGGACAAGGACCTCTTCAAGTCGGTCATGCGCGACAAGGGCGTCCCCGTCGCACGGAGCGCGACGGCGCGCACGGGCGAGGCCGTCGAGAGCCCCTTCGGCTTCCCGTGCGTCGTGAAGCCGGCCCGTCTCGGGTCGAGCGTCGGCATCAGCGTCGTCCACTGGGAGGAGGACCTCCCGGCCGCGGTCGAGCTCGCCTTCGCCCACGACGAGAAGATCCTCGTCGAGGAGTTCCTCGACGGGGTGGAGGTCGAGTGCAGCGTCCTCGGCAACGCGGACCCGGTCGCGTCCGTCCCGGGCGAGATCGTCCCGCTGGCGAGCGACTGGTACGACTACGAGGCGAAGTACGCGGAGGGAGGAATGGAGCTCGTGATCCCGCCCCGGGTCCCCGCGGAGTCGGCGGGGCGCGTCCAGGAGCTCGCGGTCGCGGCGTTCGTGGCGTCGGACTGCGAGGGCATGGCCCGCGCCGACTGCTTCGTGCGCCCCGACGGCGAGGTCGTCGTGAACGAGCTGAACACGATCCCCGGGTTCACCGCCACGAGCGTCTACGCGAAGCTCTTCGAAGCATCGGGCATCCCCTATCCCGACCTCCTCGACCGCCTCGTCGAGCTCGCGCTCGAGCGCCACGACCGGCGCGCCCGCCTCCGCTACTGAGCGGCGGCCACGATCAGACGGCCCTGAAGGCGCGCACCTCGTTCACGTGGGCGCTGCCGTCGAGCGAGGTGATCCAGAGCACGTAGTAGCGGTACGCCTCTCCGCCCGTGTCGACGTCGATCTCGGTGCGCTGCCCCATCTCCGTCTCGTCGCTCACGCCGCCGAAGCGCCCGACGAGCTCCGGCCCGGCGAGGACCATGGCCGTGAAGCCCGGCGTGTCGCTCTCGACGACGAGGCGCGAGAGCCGGACACGCTTGGGAACCTCGATCACGATGCCGACGCCGTCCTTCACGAAGCTGCGGTAGGTCTCGGTCGACCAGAACGTCTCGACGCTCCCGTCGGTCGCGCGGCCGACCGCCTCGGGGTGCTCCCCGTCGCCCCCCTGCGGGTCGAAGTCGGCGACCGCGGTCGCTCGCACGGCGGCCTCGGCCGTCTCGCCCCCCAGGCCGAAGAGCCCGTTGCCGAAGAGCAGCACGAGCGCGGCGGCGATGCCGAGGGCAGCAACGACCGCCAGGACGATCGCCGCCCGCGAGCGGCGCCTTCGCGACGCCGGCCGCTCGGGAGCGGGAGCGACCACGCGCGTCTGCGCCTCCCCGTCCTCGCCCGGCCACGTGTCCTCCGGACCGGGCAGGCGACAGCGCTCGAGCGCCTCCACGACCGCCTCGAGCGACGGATAGCGGTCGGAGGGCTGCTTCGCCATCGTGCGCGCGACGACGGCGTCGACGCGGGCCGGGACCTCCGGGCGCTTCTCGCGCACGTGCGGGACGGGGTCGCGGGCGTGGCGCATCGCCACGGCCATCAGGGTGTCGCCCCGGTACGGGACGTCGCCCGTGAGGAGCTCGTACATGACGACGCCGAACGAGTACTGGTCCGACCGCTCGTCGCCACGCTCCCCCCTCGCCTGCTCGGGGGAGATGTAGAGGCCGGTGCCGAGCACGGTCCCGGTCTGCGTCAGCGCGTCGTCCACGTCGAGCGCGCGGGCGATCCCGAAGTCGGTCACCTTCGCGGTCCCGCCCGCGTCGACGAGGACGTTGTGGGGCTTGACGTCCCGGTGGACGATCCCGAGCTCGTGCGCGAAGGCGAGCGCCCGCCCGATCTGGATCGAGAGCTCGAGCGCGTCGTGGACCTTCAGGGGGCCCTCGCGCGCGACGATCGCCTTCAGGTTCTCGCCGGCGACGTGCTCGAAGACGATGTACTGGCGGCCGCGCCACTCGCCGCGGTCGATGACCGTGACGACGTTCGGGTGGGAGAGGCGCGCGATCGCGCGCGCCTCACGGCGGAAGCGCTCGACGTACTCGGGGTCGCTCGAGTAGTGCTCGTGCAGGATCTTGACGGCGACGCGACGCTCGAGCACCGAGTCGTACGCCCGGTACACGCTCGACATGCCGCCCTCGCCCACGAGCTCCTCGAGCTCGAAGCGTCCGCCGACCAGCTCTCCGACCTTCACCGCCACCCTGTCTCCCCTACCGCGCCAAGCCGCGAACCGGGGTCCCTACGCGAGGGCCTCCTCCAGCGCGCTCTCCCACGCGTCGAGCGCCTCGTCGAGCTCCGCGTCGGAGATGACGAGCGGCACGAGGACGCGCAGGCAGTTCCCGTAGATGCCGGCCTTGAGCAGGAGCAGGCCCCTGCGCGAGGCAGCCTCGGCCACCGCCGTCGCCAGCTCGGGCTGCGGCTCGCCGCCGCGCGCGAGCTCGACGGCCTGCATCGCGCCCAGCCCGCGGACCTCCGCGACCGCGTCGAAGCGGTCGCGCCAGGCCTCCATCCGCTCGCGGAGCGTCTCCCCGATCGTCTCCGCCCGCTCGGTGAGCCGCTCCTCGGCCATGACGTCGAGGACGGCGTGGGCGGCCGCGATGGCGACCGGGTTGCCGACGTAGGTGCCACCGACGGCGCTGTCCCCTGGCGCGTCCATGATCGAGGCGCGCCCGAGCACGCCCGAGAGCGGGAGGCCCGCGGCGATCGACTTGGCGACCACGATGAGGTCGGGCTCGACGCCGAAGTGCTCGACGGCGAACATCCTCCCGGTCCTGCCGAACCCGGTCTGCACCTCGTCCGCGACGAACACGATCCCGTGCTCGTCGCAGATCGCCCGCAGCCCCTGCACGAACTCGGCGGAGGGAACGATGAACCCGCTCTCGCCCTGAACGGGCTCGAGGACGACCGCGGCGACCTCTTCCGCAGCGACGCGCGTCCTGAACGCGAGGTCGATCGCGTCGAGATCGTCGAACGCCACCCGGTAGACCTCGGGTGCGAAGGGGCCCAGCCCCGCCTTGTACGGATGCGTCTTCGAGGTGAGGCTCAGCGCGAGAAGCGTTCGCCCGTGGAAGCCGCCGTCGAAGGCGATCACCGCCGGGCGCCCCGTGGCCGCGCGCGCGAACTTGACGGAGTTCTCGATCGCTTCCGCCCCCGAGTTGAAGAACGCGGCCCGCGTCTCGCCCGAGATCGGCGCGAGCTCGAGCAGCCGCTCGGCGAGATGGACGTAGTTCTCGTACGCGACGACCGTGAAGTCGGTATGCGTGAAGCGCTCGGCCTGCTCGCGGATCGCGTCGACCACCCGTGGGTGCGAATGGCCGACGTTCAGGCAGCCCACGCCGCCGGCGAAATCGATGAACGTGTTGCCGTCGACGTCGGTGAGCGTCGCGCCCCGTCCCTCCGCGATGACGAGCGGGAGGTAGATCGAGAGGGGCTCCGCCACGACCCGCTCCTTGCGGGCGAGGATCTCGCGGCTGCGGGGGCCCGGGATCTCGGTTCTGATCTCGATCGTCCTGGTCGTGGCCACGCCAGGAGCTTATAGATTGGCATTCCGATGGTCCTCTCAGACCGCACGATCAGGCGCCTCCTCGAAGAGGGCCGCATCGGCATCGATCCCTACGAGGAGGAGCTGCTCCAGCCGTCGAGCGTCGACGTCCGCGTGGACCGCTTCTTCCGCGTGTTCGTCAACGCCCGTTACCCCTTCATCGACGTCAAGCAGGAGATGGAGGACCTGACCGCGCTCGTCGAGATCGAGCGCGGAGGATCCGTTCATCCTCCACCCGGGCGAGTTCGTGCTGGGCTCGACCCTGGAGCGGATCACGCTCCCCGACGACCTCGTCGCCCGACTCGAGGGCAAGAGCTCGCTAGGCCGCCTCGGGCTCCTCATCCACTCGACGGCCGGGTTCATCGACCCGGGCTGGGACGGCCATGTCACGCTCGAGCTCTCGAACGTCGCCAACCTCCCGATCACCATCTACTACGGCATGAAGATCGGCCAGCTCAGCTTCGTGCAGCTGACGGAGCCGGCCGAGCAGCCCTACGGGACCGGAGCGCTCGGATCGAAGTACCAGGGGCAGGCCGGCCCGACGCCGAGCCGTTACTGGAAAAACTTCCAGACGGAGCCTGATGGTCCCGAGGGCCGCGCCGCCGAAGGCCGCCCGGGACGAAGGAATTTCGACGCGTGATCCTGGTCGCCGGGGGAACCGGCTTCGTCGGCACGACCGTCGTCCACGCCCTGCGGGCCGCCGACCTCCCCGTGCGGGTCATGGCGCGCAAGCCGCAGAAGCACGACCACCTGCGCGACTGGGGCTGCGAGGTCGTCCAGGGGGACATGACCCGGGCGGCGAGCCTGCAGCGGGCCGTCGAGGGGTGCGACGTTGTCGTCCACCTGATCGCGATCCTCCTCGGTCGTCCCGAGACGTTCGAGCAGGTGATGGTGCAGGGGACGCGCGACCTCGTCGCGGCCGCGAAGGAGGCCGGCGTCTCGCGCCTCGTGCTCATGAGCGCGCTCGGGACGGAGGAAGGACGGGAGCTGACGCCGTACTACCACGCGAAGTGGGAGGAGGAGCAGGCGGTGAAGTACTCGGGGATCGAGCACGTCATCTTCCGCCCGAGCTTCGTCTTCGGCCGGGACGGGGGCATCCTGCCCCGGCAGGTCAGGCTGGTCCGGTACTCGCCCGTGACGCCCGTGCTCAGCGCCCATCGGATGCAGCCGATCTGGGTGGACGACGTCGCCGCCTTCTTCACGCAGGCCGTCTCGGTGCCGGACGCGCCCAACCAGACGTTCGACCTCGGCGGCCCCGACCGTCTCACCTGGGCGGAGCTCCACGACCTGATCCGCAAGACGCTCGGCAAGCGTCGCGCGGCGTTCCAGGTGCCGCCCGGCCTCCTCAGGGCAGGCGCGACGGTCGGACAGGTGCTGCCGCCGTTCCACGGCGCCCGGGCCGCCGTCGAGATGCTCGACATGGGCGACAACGTCGGCGACCCCGCGCCCGCGATCGAGCGGTTCGGGATCCAGCCGATCGGCGTGCGCGAGCAGGTCCGCCGGGCCATCGCCTAACCTACGGGTCATGACCGACGAGCTCTACGCGGTCATCGCCGTCGGAGACACGCTCGAACAGGACGAGGCGGAGCGCATCGCCCGTGAGAGCCGGCAGCACGAAGGGCTGCTGCTCGACGCCGAGCAGGCAGGCCGCAAGGGGCCGTGGCTCCTCGAGATGCCCGACGTCCAGGCGCTGCTCGAGGACGACCTCCTGGGAGGACGCCGTCTCGTGGAACCTGACGCCGGACGGGGTCGAGCGCCTCGCGCGGACGTTCGAGTGGCTCTTCGAGGAGATCCCGACCGAGTTCACGTTCGAGGTGCTCTGGGGCGACGAGCCGATCGACAAGCTCGTCTCGCGCGAGGAGCTTCTTCGCATCGTCCACTCGGGTCATCTCGGCGGCCGGACGCGCTATCGCGTCATGGCCGCGCACTAGGGCGACCCGGTCCATAGGAACGGGGGGCCCGAAGGCCCCCCGCCGGTACATCGCCTGGAGTGGCAGGGGCGCTGGGTGTCCCCCACGCTGGCTAGGCGATTCCCCGTAGGTCTCGGGAACACGCCCCTACCTGCGACTACCTCCACTGCCCGAAGAATCGTTACTCAAGATCGGACCACCTCCTTTCCGTGGTAGCGCCATGATACGCCCTCGGTGAGGACGACCGCCTAGGGCTCGAGCACGGCCGTCAGCTCCAGGCCGCGGTCGAGCGGCACCGTGACGCTGACGAGCGTCGGGTCGTCCTGCCGCGCCGCGGAGTAGGGCCCGAGGATCTCCTCGTGCGAGAGCACGTTGTCCGCGACGATCACGGCGCCCGGCTCGACGAGCCGCCGCGCGAGCTCGAAGTGGCGCTCGTACTGATCCTTCTGCGCGTCGAGGAACACCACGTCGAAGACGTCCTCGATCTGCTCGAGCGTCTCGAGCGCGTCCCCCTCGACCAGCTCCGCCCACTCCTCGAGCCCCGCGTCGGCCACGTTCTCGCGCCAGGCCGCGACCGTCTCGCCGTGCCGCTCGAGCGAGACGACGTGGCCACCGAGGTAGCGGACGCCCGCCGCGAGCCAGATCGTCGAGTAGCCCCGGCCGGCCCCGACCTCGAGCACGAGGCAGCCGTTCTGCGGGGCGACGAGGGTGAAGAGGAACCGTCCCGTGGCGGGCGCGACCGGATAGGCCGGCGGCACGTCGCCCTCGGCCTCGAGGCGGGCGAGCACGGCGCGGACGCGGTCGTCGAGCACTACGGCACCACGACGCGCGCGATCCCGTCCTCGACCCTCACCTCGAAGGTGTCGACCGGCAGGTACGCGGGCAGGGTCAGCGCGCGGCCGGTGCGGATGTCGAAGCGGGACCCGTGGCGCGGACAGATGACGACGGCGTCGCCGGGCTCGAAGTCGCCCTCGCAGAGCGGCCCGTCGTCGTGCGAGCAGCGGTCCTCGATCGCGTAGAGCTCGCCGTCGACGTTGTAGACGCCGATCACGAGCTGGCCGTCGCGGACGATCGTCATCTCGCCCGGCGGAAGCTCCTCGACCGGGCCGACGAGGATCTCCCCCACTACTTGAGCTCGAGCTCGTCGAGGCCCGCCCACTCCTCGGGCAGGGCCGTGCCGCGGCCCTTGTGGAGGGCGAGCTTGAGGACGCCGAGGCCCAGGAGCGCGCACTTCAGGCGCACGGGCGTCAGGGGGATGCCGACCTCGTCGAGGAGCTCGTCCCGGGACATGGCCGCCACCTCCTGGGCGGTGCGGCCCTTGACCATGTCCATCAGCATCGAGGTCGCCGCCTGGCTGATGGCGCAGCCGCGGCCCTGGAACTTGACGTCGGCGATCGTGTCGCCCTCGAAGGAGACGGCGATCGAGACCTCGTCGCCGCAGAGCGGGTTCTGGCCCTCGGCCTCGACGTCGGCGTCGTCGATCACCCCGTGGCCTCTCGGGTTCTTGTAGTGGTCGAGGATGACCTCGCGGTAGAGGCTGTCGAGCTCGGACATTTAGTGCCCCTCCAGGCAATACAGGCCTGCCTCTACCCCGCGATCACGCTGCGCCAGGGTCCACCCTCGCCCTTGCCAAGGCAACCAGCCTCGGCCGCACGCGAGCGTGGCCCCTGGCTTGGTGCTCGCGTTGCAGAGTCGAGGCTGGATTACCTGAATGGGCACTAGGAGAAAAGCTTACGGGCTTTGTGCAGCCCGTCGACGAGGCGGTCGATCTCTCCGGGCAGCGTGTAGAGGTAGAAGCTCGCCCGCGTCGTCGCGTTGACGCCCAGCTTGGCCATCAGGGGCTGGTTGCAGTGGTGGCCGGCGCGGACGGCCACACCCTCGGAGTCGACGATCTGCGCGACGTCGTGCGGGTGGATGCCCTCGAGGCTGAACGAGACGATGCCCACGCGGCGGTCGGCGGCGGGCCCGTAGAGGCGCAGGCCCGGGACCTCGCCGAGACGGCCGAGCGCATACTCGGTCAGCTCGTGCTCGTGGCGCTCGATCGCCGGCAGCCCGACCTCCGTGACGTAGTCGAGCGCTGCTGCGAGGCCCACGGCCTCGGCGATCGGCGCCGTCCCCGCCTCGAACTTGTGCGGAATCTCGTTCCAGGTCGTCTTCTCGACCGTGACCTTGCGGATCATGTGCCCGCCGAGCTCGAACGGCGACATGGACTCGAGCAGCTCGGCCCGACCCCAGAGAGCGCCGATCCCCGTCGGCCCGCAGACCTTGTGCCCGGTGAAGGCGACGAAGTCGGCGCCCGCCGCCTGGACGTCCACGGTCGTGTGCGGCGCCGCCTGCGCGGCGTCCACGACCGCGATCGCACCGTGGTCGTGCGCCCAGCCGACGAGCCGGGCGAGCGGCGTGATGGTGCCGAGCGAGTTGGAGACGGCGGTGCAGGCGAGCACCTTCGGCCGCCCGCGGGAGGCGAGCGCGTCGAGGTCGTCGAGCTGCAGCTCGCCCTCGGCGTCGACCGGCACGACCCCGAACTCGGCGCCCGTTCTCCCGGCGATGTACTGCCACGGGACGAAGTTCGAGTGGTGCTCGAGCTCCGTGGCGAGGACGAGATCGCCCGGGCCGAGGTTGTCGAGCCCCCAGCCGTAGGCAACCGCGTTCAGCGCCGCGGTCACGTTCCGCGTGAAGACGATCTCGCGTGCGGACTCCGCGTTGACGAAGGCGCGCACCGTCTCGCGAGCGGCCTCGTACGCTTCGGTGGAGCGCTCGGCGAGCTCGTAGACGCCGCGGTGGATGTTCGCGTACGACGTCTCGTAGAACGACGTCATCGCCTCCAGCACCCGCCGCGGCTTCTGCGCGGACGCGGCCGAGTCGAGGTAGGCGAGCGGCTTCCCGTGCACGAGCCGCTCGAAAATGGGGAAATCGGCGCGAAGCCGCTCCGCGTCGAGCCTCGGCTGGGCCGTGACCGCCATGGACCTATCGTAGCGACGGGCACGCGGAGCCCCTTGCGAAGCCACGGCAAGTAACAGTCTGTTACTTGCGCTCGAGCGCGGCGACCTGCCAGACGCGGCCGTGCCACGCGAACGCGAGCGCGAGGCCGCGGCGCTCGGCCGCCGCGATCAGGGCGCGCGGCGGGTGCACCCAACTGCGGTACTCCCAGCGAAGGATCCAGGCTCCGACGTTCATGAGGCCGAGTCCGGCGCGGGTCAGCAGGCGCGGACGCGGGAAGCTCATGACGAGGTAGCGGCCCGCCCTCTCGGCGGCAGCGCCGACGAGCGCGTCGTAGTCCGGATAGCAGCAGACGACGCGGTGCATGACGACCACGTCGACCGGGCCGATCTCCTTCCCGTCGGCGGCGACGTTCGCCACGACGTACTCGGCCCGGTCGGCGACCCCGGCCTCGTCCCAGAGCTCGCGGGCGGTCTCCTCGTAGTAGGGAGAGAGCTCGACGTCGACCGCGCGCGCCGCTCCGGCCCTGAGGAGCTCGACCTCGATCGCGCCGACGCCGCCACCGATCTCGAGCACGGAGGCTCCGTCGACGCCGCGCTCCCGCAGGAACCCGACCATCTCCTCGGCCGTCTCGTCGAGCCCGTCACGCCGGTAGCGCTTCGCGTCACGCCGGGCCGACCGCGCGCCGAACAGCTTCTCGTACCCGCGCGGCGGCGGGCAGCAGCTCACGCTAGTGCCCCGTCAGGTAATGCCGTGCGTGATGGGGCACTAGGCCAGCAGGCGCGCCTCGAGGACGCTCTGGAGCGCGTCGCGCACGGGGGCGAGCTCGATGCGGTCGAAGATCTCCTGGTAGAAGCCGCGCACGATCAGGAGCTGGGCCTCTTCACGCGAGAGCCCTCGCGCCATGCAGTAGAAGAGCTCGTCGCGGTTCACCTGCGAGACCGTCGCGCCGTGGGTGCAGCGAACGTCGTTCGCCAGGATCTCGAGGCCGGGGATCGAGTCCGCGTGCGCCTGCGGGGAGAGCAGGAGGTTGCGGTTCTCCTGGTAGGCGTTCGTCCGCTGCGCGTCGCGCTCGACCTTGATCATGCCGCGCCACACCGAGGTCGCCTTGTCACGCAGGACGCCCTTGAACGCGAAGTCGGAGGTCGTGTTCGGCGCCTGGTGCTCCTGGAGCGTGTCGTAGTCGAGATGCTGGTCGCCGTCCGCGAAGTAGGCGCCGGTGACCCGCGACGTCGCGCCCCTCCCCGCGAGGCGGTTCTCGATGGTGATCTTCCCCTTGCGCGAGCCGAAGCCCCCGGCGACCCAGTCCAGCTCCGCGTCCTCGGCGACCCGCGCGCGGTGCGTGGCGAAGTGCCACGTGTTCCGGGAGAGGTTCTGGATGGAGACGTACTCGAGCTTCGCGCCCCGCTCGACGAAGACCTCGGCGACGGCGTTCGAGTAGGACTCGAGCTCGGAGGAGGCAGAGGCCGACTCCTCGATGAGCGTGAACCGCGCGCCCTCCTCGGCGACGACGAGGAGGCGCCAGAAGAGGGAGCCGCCCGGAGTCGAGTTCCCGACGCGCACGTACAGCGGCTTCTCGAGCTCGACCCCGGCGGGCACGCGCACGAGGAGGCCGTGCTGCCAGACGGCGGCGTTGTGGGCGGTCAGCTTGTCCTCGGCGCCGACGAGCGTCCCCAGGAGCTCGTGGTCGCCGAGCGGCTCGAACGTGATGCCGTCCGGCGCCGTCACGATCTCGATTCCGCCCTCGGTGGCGTCGGCGATCCCCGCCGCGTCGATCTCGAGCATGCTGTCCGCGACCGACTGCGCCTCCGTGCCGTCGCTCGCGTACGCCTCGGGATCGAAGCCCCGGAGGTCCGTGAAGCGCCAGTGCTCGTCCGAGGTGGACGGGAGCGGCAGCGCGTCGTAGCGCTCGCGCGCCTGCGCCCTACTCATGCGGCGCGTACCGCCGGTGGACGATGATCGCGTTCCCGTCGAAGTCCGTGCAGAAGGCCATGTGGCAGACGCCCGAGTCGATCGTCTCGCCGCCGAACTCGACGCCCTCCGCCTCGAGCCTGCTCCTGGCCTCCGCGACGTCCGGCACGCGGATGGCGATGCCGGTCGCCGGCACGAACTCGCGACCGAGCTTCTCGGGCTGCCAGAGGCCGAGCGTGACGTTCGACGTCTCGAACTCGAACCAGACGGAGTCAGCCGACGACGAGGACTCCTCGAGCCCGAGCAGCTCCCCGTAGAACCTTCGTGCCCTGGCCGGGTCGCGCGTGGGAATGGGGACGAAGTCGACCCGCTCGACTTCGATCAACCGACGGATCCCTCCATCTGGAGCTGGATCAGGCGGTTCATCTCCACTGCGTACTCGAGCGGCAGCTCCTTCGTGATCGGCTCCACGAACCCGGAGACGATCATCGCGGCCGCCTCGGCCTCGGAGAGCCCGCGGCTCATCAGGTAGAAGAGCTGCTCCTCGCCGATCTTCGAGACGGTGGCCTCGTGCCCGATGTCCACGTCGTTCTCGTCGATGCGGATGTACGGGTACGTGTCGGTGCGCGAGTCCTCGTCGAGGATGAGCGCGTCGCAGACGACCTTCGAGCGCGCGCCGTGCGCACCCTTGGCGACCTCGAGGAGGCCGCGGTAGCTCGCGCGGCCGCCGTTCTTCGAGATCGACTTCGACGTGATCACGGAGGACGTGTTCGGCGCGACGTGGACGGCCTTGCCGCCCGCATCCTGGTGCTGGCCGTCGCCGGCGAAGGCGATCGAGAGCACCTCGCCGTGGGCGCCCTCGCCCATCAGCCAGATGGCCGGGTACTTCATGGTCAGCTTCGAGCCGAGGTTCCCGTCCACCCACTCCATGGTCGCGTTCTCGTAGGCGACCGCACGCTTGGTGACGAGGTTGTAGACGTTGTTCGACCAGTTCTGGATCGTCGTGTACCGGCAGCGCCCGCCCGGCTTGACGATGATCTCGACGACCGCCGAGTGCAGCGAGTCGGACGAGTAGATCGGCGCCGTGCAGCCCTCGACGTAGTGCACGTACGCGCCCTCGTCGACGATGATCAGCGTGCGCTCGAACTGGCCCATGTTCTCGGCGTTGATGCGGAAGTAGGCCTGGAGCGGCATGTCGATCGAGACGCCCGGCGGCACGTAGATGAAGGAGCCGCCCGACCAGACGGCCGAGTTGAGCGCCGCGAACTTGTTGTCGTTCTGCGGGATGATCGTGCCGAAGTACTGGCGCACGAGCTCCTCGTGCTCGCGCAGGCCCGAGTCCATGTCGAGGAAGAGCACGCCCTTCGCCTCGAGGTCGGCCTGGAGCTTGTGGTAGACGACCTCCGACTCGTACTGCGCGCCGACGCCCGCCAGGTACTTCTTCTCGGCCTCCGGAATCCCGAGCCGGTCCCACGTGTTCTTGATGTCGGCCGGCAGGTCTTCCCAACTCGCTGCCTGCTTCTCGGTCGGGCGAATGTAGTAGTACATGTTCTCGAAGTCGATCTCGTTCAGGTTGCCGCCCCACTGCGGAAGGGGCCGAGCGCGGAAGTACTCGAGAGACTTCAGGCGGAACTTGCGCATCCACTCGGGCTCGTTCTTGTGCTCCGAGATCATCGCGACGACCTCGGGGTTGAGCCCGCGGCCGGACTTGAAGAAGTACTCCTCCGGATCGTGGAAGCCGAACTTGTAGTCGTTGCCGATCTCCGCTACGACCTGGGTTTCCGCAGTGGCCATCAGGCTGCTGCCTCCTCCTTGACGCCGAAGGCCTCGTAGCCTTCGGCCTCGAGCTGCTCTGCGAGCTCCGGCCCGCCTTCCTTCACGATACGCCCGTCGACGAAGACGTGCACGAAGTCCGGCTTCACGTAGCTCAGGATTCGCTGATAGTGCGTGATCACGAGCGCGCCCATCGCGGGGCCGACGAGGCTGCGCACGCCCTTCGCGACGATCCGCAGCGCGTCGATGTCGAGCCCGGAGTCGGTCTCGTCGAGCACCGCGATCCGCGGGGAGAGCATCGCCATCTGCAGGATCTCGACGCGCTTCTTCTCGCCGCCGGAGAAGCCGTCGTTCAGGTAGCGCCCGGCCATCTCCTTCGGCACCTTGAGCTCCTCCATCGCAGCGGTCAGCTGCTTGCGGAACTCGGGAATCTTGATCGGGTCGTCCTCACCGTCGTTTTGCGCCTTCCGGTTCGCGTTGATCGCCGAGCGGAGGAAGCTCGCCACGGTCACGCCCGGCACCGCGTGCGGGTACTGGAAGGCGAGGAAGAGCCCGCGCTGCGCGCGCTCGTCGGCCTCGAGCTCGAGGATCGACTCGCCGTCGACGAGGATGTCCCCCTCGGTGATCTCGTAGGCGGGGTGGCCCATGAGCGCGTAGGCGAGCGTCGACTTGCCGGACCCGTTGGGCCCCATGATCGCGTGCACCTCGCCGGTGTCGACGGTCAGGTCGAGCCCGCGGACGATCTCGGTCCCGTCCTCGGTGGCGACGTGCAGGTTTCTGATCTCGAGTAGCGGCATACCTCTGTGACAGTCCGGTCGACGGGCGAAAACGGCCTCGGAAGGCCGCCTCACAACAGTGATCAGTGTAGCGGCTTGGGTACGGCGGACCCGTACCGAGCCCGGTGGTATCCTGAGTCCATGCCCTTCGGAATCGGCATCTGGGAGCTGGTCATCCTCATGGTCGTCCTGCTCCTCATCTTCGGGGCCAAGCGACTTCCCGAGATGGGTCGCTCGATCGGTCACGGCATGCGGGAGTTCAAGGACGCGGTGACCGGAAAGGACGACGAGGTCCCGAAGACCGAGCTGACGCCTCCTCCCACCGACACCTCGAGCGCGACCCCCGGCCCGACGCAGCCCGCCGCCGAGCCGTCCGAGACCGAGCGCGTCTCGAGCTAGACCGATGGCGCGCATGCCGCGTCGCCTCGCGCACGGCGATCGCGTCACCCTCGTCGAGCACCTCGACGAGCTTCGCTCGCGCCTGATCATCGTCCTCATCGCGGTGGGGGTCGGGTTCGCGATCGCGTTCGTCTTCCAGGACGACGTCCTCCGCTGGCTCAAGGGACCGCTCCCCGACGACAGGCAGCTCGTCACGTTCGGCGTCACGGAGCCGTTCTTCACCTCCGTGAAGGTGAGCTTCTACGCCGGGCTCGCGTTCGCGCTCCCGGTCGTCCTCTGGCAGATCTGGAGCTTCCTGGCGCCGGCCTTCGAGGAGCACGCCCAGCGCATCGTCGCCGTCTTCGTCGCCATCGCGACGGCCCTCTTCTGCGTCGGCGTCGCCTTCGCCTACTGGATCGTCTTCCCCAAGGCCCTGGACTTCCTCACGAACTACAACGACGAGTTCTTCTCGATCGAGATCAGGGCGAGCTACTACTTCTCCTTCATCTCGCTCGGCATCCTCGGGATCGGGCTCGTGTTCGAGCTCCCCATCTTCATCCTCGCGCTCGTTCGGCTCGGCGTCCTCACCTCGGGCAGCCTGCGCAGGAACCGGCGCATCGGGTACGCGGCGGTGATCGTCGTCGCCGTCCTCCTCCCGACGGTCGACCCCGTCTCGCTCGCCTTCGAGACGATTCCCCTGCTCATCCTCTTCGAGGCATCCATCTGGGCCTCCGTGCTCCTCGAGAAGCGCTGGGCCGCCAAGATCCAGGCGCGCCGCGAGGCCTACGCGGGCACCGACACCTGAGCATCCTCACGTGACCACGACGGTCTACGAGGCGGACTGGGTCGTTCCGGTCGAGGGAGAGCCCGTGCGCGACGGCGGCGTCGCGGTCGCCGACGGGCGGGTGGTCGCCGTGGGGCCGGCGGACGAGCTCGAGGGCGAGCGCCGGCGCTTCCCGGAGGCGGCGATCCTCCCTGGCTTCGTCAACGCCCATTCCCACCTCGAGTACGCGGTCTACGCGGGCTTCGGCGACGGCTGCTCGTTCGCCCCCTGGATCGGCCTGCACGTGACGCGCAAGCGGCGGCTCCTCGACGGGGACGCTGCCGCGATCGCTCGGCTCGGGGCGGCCGAGTGCCTGCGCTCGGGGATCACGACCGTCGGCGACGCGAGCTTCACCGGCGCCGCGGCCGCCGCCTGCGCCGACCTCGGCCTGCGCGCGATCGTCTACCTCGAGGTCTTCGGCGACGATCCCGCCGCGGCGCTCGCCCGCTTCGAGGAGCTGCGCGGAGCGGTCGACGGCTCACTCTCCGAGGCCGTCCGGCTGGGCGTCTCGCCGCACGCGCCGTACACGACGTCGGCCGACGTGTACGAGGCCTCCGCCAGGCTCGGGCTCCCGATCGCCACACACCTGGCGGAGAGCGACGCGGAGCAGGAGTGGCTGCTCGAGGGCGGCGGGCCGATGGCCGAGGCCGCCGACCTTCTCGTCGCCCCGGCGGGAAAGACCGGGATCCGGGCCCTCGCCGAGCGGGGCCTCCTCGGCCCCGAGCTCCTCGCGGCGCACTGCGTTCGCGTGGACGCGGAGGAGATCGAGCTCCTGGCGGGCCACGACGTCGGCGTCGCCCACTGCCCGCGCTCCAACGCGATCCTCGGCTGCGGCGCCGCCCCCCTGGTCGACCTGATCGCCTCCGGTGCGCGCGTGGGCCTGGGGACCGACAGCCCCGCGTCGACCCCGTCGTTCGATCTCTTCGAGGAGATGCGGACAGCCGTCTTCACTGCCCGCGTCCGCGAGCGCCGGGCCGACGCGCTCTCGGGGAGCGGCGCGCTGGAACTCGCTACTCTTGGCTCGGCGCGCGCGCTCGGGCTCGAGGCCGAAACGGGCTCGCTCGCCGTCGGAAAGCGGGCCGATCTCGCGGTCGTCTCGCTCGCCGATTCGCCGTTCCTCCCATGGGAGGATCCGGCCGCCGCGGTGGTCTTCGGCGGCTCGCCCGAGCGGGTGCTCCTCACCCTCGTCGACGGCGAGACGCGGTACGAGAAGGGAGGTTTCGAGTGGCACGATCTTCGACGCAGCGGAAGCGCCGCACGCGCCCGCCTGCTCAACGAAGCGCCGCCAGCGTCGAAGACCTGATGTTCTTCCCCAAGCTTCGCCGTCGGGCGAAGTGGGTCTTCCTCCTCCTGGCGATCGTCTTCGCGGGCAGCTTCGTCTTCTTCGGCGTCGGCGCCGGCGGCTCGGGCATCGGGGACTACATCTCCGACTTCATCAACAACTCGCCCGACACGGGCACGCCCTCTCTCGACAGCGCCCGTAAGGCCGTGGAGGACAACCCGGACGACGCCGCGGCGCGCCTCGACCTCGCCCGAGCCGCGCAGCAGGACGGCCAGGTCGACGAGGCGATCGCCGCCTACGAGGCCTACCGCCAGATGAAGCCGAAGGACGCCACCGCCCTTCGCTCGCTCGCGGCGCTCTACGGTCAGCAGGTCGTGCTCGCGCGCCGGGAGGCCGAGATCGCCTCGGGCCAGGCGGCCGAGGCGTCCCTCCAGCAGACGCTCGCTCCCAGCGACAGCCCGTTCCTGCAGGAGCTCCTGAGCTCGGCGGCGACCGACTCTCTCAGCGGCGAGGCCCAGGGGCGGGCGCAGACCGCGTCGGCCGAAGCGCAGCGTCTCTCCCGCCTCCAGCTCGACGTCTACCAGGACCTCACGCTGATCGTGAAGGACGATCCGCTCGTCTACCTCCAGCTCGCGCAGGCGGCCGAGGGCGCGGTCGACTACGCGTCGGCGATCGCCGCCTACGAGCAGTTCCTCCAGCTGGCGCCGAACAACGCGAGCGCGAAGCAGGTGCAGCAGCGCATCGACCAGCTCAAGGCGCTGACAGGCCAGACGAGCGGGGCGGGATCCGACGACGGCTAGAACCCCCGGCGGTTAACCTACGCAACCGCAGCCGACGAGGGACCCGATGAACTTCGACATCCAGACGGAGAAGGTCGCCGACGACGTCTACGTCATCGCTCTCACGGGCGAGATCGACCTCTACACCGCTCCGGAGTTCAAGCAGCAGCTCCTCGACGTCGTCGGCCAGGGCGCGAAGAGCGTCGTCGTCGACCTGACGGAGACGACCTTCATCGACTCCACGACGCTCGGCGTGCTCGTCGGCGGCGTCAAGCGCCTGCGCGAGACCGGAGGCCAGCTCTCCATCGTCTCCAGCGACCGCAACATCACCAAGATCTTCGAGATCACGGGGCTGAATCGGGTCTTTCCGCTCCACGCGACGAGGGGCGAGGCCCTCGAGAGCGTCGGGGTCGACGAGGCGACGAGCCGGCAGCCGCGGTGACCCGCAGCCTCCTCGCCCTCATGCTCGCAGCGGTCGTCTTCACGGCGACGGGCTGCGGCGGGGAGGAGGCGACGACGGGCTTCGACGGGGCGAACCGGACGGCGGGCAAGGAGCTCTTCGTCTCGGGCGCGAACGGCAAGGCCAGCTGCGGCTCCTGCCACACGCTCGCCGACGCGGGCACGGTCGGGACGGTGGGGCCCAACCTCGACCACGCATTCGGCTACGTCTGCGAGCAGGGTTTCGCGGAGGACACGGTCTACTCGGTCGTCCTCGGCCAGATCGACCTCGCCCAGGGAGAGATGCCCCAGGACCTCGTCACGGGCCAGGACGCCGTCGACGTGGCGGCCTACGTCGCGAGCGTCGCCGGCAAGGACGTCCCTGGCTGCCAGCCCAGCGGCGCCGGGGGCGGCGCGACGACCACCGGCACGACGACCCAGACGACGGGCGGCTAGGGGCGCTCTCCGAGCCAGACCGCGGCGTCGAGGCCGACGCTGCTGCTGCCGATCGACCCGACGGCGACCACGGGCAGCCCTTTGGCCGTGAGGTCCTCGATCGCGCGCGCATCCTGGCCGTGCAGCCCGCCTTCGGTGTCAGGCTCCCGCGTCCAGGTCCTGCCGTTCCTCGACGTCCACACGGCCGCGTCGCTCCCCGCGATCCCACCCGCGAGCAACGGAGGGGCCCCCGCCGCCGACGCGGTGGGCTCCGGGACGACGACGGAGGTCAGGAGCACCGAGCCATCGGATCCCACGAGGGCGCCGGCGGTGTCGGTGGCGCGGCGCCAGACCTGGCCGGTCCGCGAGTACCAGACGGCTCCCTTCTGCCCGGCCCGTCCGACGGCGACGACGCCCGACTTGCCGAAGGCGACCGCGTCCAGGATCTCCTGATCCTCGCCGCGCAGCGCGGGGGACGGGACCCGGTCCCAGTTTCGAGCATCGGTGGAGAACCACACGCCCGCGCGACCTTCGTCGAGCCCGACGGCCACGAAGCGGTCGTCCCCGATCTGGACGACCCGGTTCACCCGCTGGTCCCCGGGACCGCCGAGGTCGGGATCGGAGACGAGCTCCGCGGAGGCGTCCGGAGCGCCGAGGATCCAGATCGCCCCGTCCTCGCCGTCGGTCGAGCCGCCGGTCCGCCACCCCGCTCCGACGAGCCCGACCTTCGTCCCGTTGACCCGGTTGATCAGCTCGTTCACCCCACGCGCCGCCGGAACGGCGACGCGGTCCCAGCGCGACGCATCGCGCGAGATCCACAGAGCCGCGTCGGCGTCGCCGCCGGAGGCGTCGTAGCCCCCCGCCACCAGACGTCCGAACTTCGTCCAGAACGCGAGGCCGAACATCTGCTGGTCGCCGCTCGCAGCCAGGTCCCTCATCGCCACGGCCTTCCACACGTTTCCGTCCGGCGAGGTCCAGACCGCGACGTCCTGGCCCTCGGAGTCATGCCGGGAGCCGACGGCGACGAACGGAGGCGACGTGCCCTGGAGCGGGTTCACGACGTCGGTCATCTGCTGGTCATCCGGCCCGCCGAGGCCCGCGGTGTCCGCGAGCTGCCAGACGAGCACGCCCTCCGCCGGTGGGTTCGAAGCCGCCGACGTGCCCGTCCCCGGCTCGGTCGGCGTCTCCGAGCTCGAGCCTGAATCCCTGAGGAGGAGCGCGAGGAGAAGCCCGACCGCTGCGACGGCGAGGAGGATCGCCACCACGATCGCCGGCGTGCGCAGGCTTCGTCGCCCGTCTCCCTTCGCCCCGGCCCGGGCGCCTTCGCCGGCCTCGTCGTCCGCGCGGCCTCGTCCTCGGCGAGCATCGCGTCGAGGCGACGGAAGAGCTCGGAGCGATCGGCCCGCCAGCGCGTGTCGATCATCTCGAAGGCGTTGCGCCGCGTCAGCGAGCTGATGTCCCCCGGGAGCTCCTCCCCGGCGGGCATCCTCGCCCCACCGACGAGCACCGGGATGACACGGACGCGCGGGCTCCGCAGGCCCGCGGCGACCTCCGCCCGCACGTAGTCGCCCGCCTCGTGCAACCGCCGGCGCCCCTCCGGGCCGAGCCACTTCGGGCCGATGACGACCAGCATCACCTCCGTCTCGCTGAGCGCGCCGTCGATCGCCGCCACGAAGTCCGAGCCGGGCTCGATGGCGTCCATGTCGCGGAAGACCTCGTCGGGGCCGAAGTGGCCGGCGATGTCCTCCTGGAGGCGGTCGGCGTAGACGAGCGTGTCCTCGCGCCGGTAGCTGATGAAGATGCGGTTCATCGTCGCCTCCTGGCTTCAGCGATGATGCTCACGTGACGCGGCCGCACCCGCGATCCTTCCCCGCGCCCGCGCTCAGTCCTCGTCCTTCTCCTTCTCCTCGCTCTCCTGGTGCGCGACGACATCCTCGAAGTACCCCTTCACCTCGGCCTGGAGGATCGTCTCGACGTGGCTGGCGAACGTCGGGTACGCGGCGGCATGATCGCCGTTGAACCGCCGGTACCGGCCGCTGAGCTGGAGGTAGAGCCACCCCTCGCGCTTGAGCTGCTCCGCCGTGTCGCGGTAGTGGCGCCACCGCTCTCCGAAGCGGAGAAACTCCTCGACCGCCGCCGAGGTCGCTACGAGCAGGCTGAGCCCGAAGGTGATCCACTTGAGCGCGACACCGAAGCCGCCGGAGACCTGGAGCCCCACGAGCGCCGGCACCACGACCGCCCCGACGACGGTCGTCAGGCGGAGGATGTAGTAGGGCCGTCGCGCGCGTGCGGCCGCCGCCTCCATCCAGTTCACCTGCCCGAGCCAGCGCGCCTCGAGGAACTCACGCTCGGCGGCCGGCAGCGAGATCGCGGCGACGGCGCGGTCGAACTCGGAGTTCACGGCGGTCGCTTCCTGGCCGGCCGGCCGTGCGGTCCCCGTAGCGTCACCCTCGAGCTGGATGGACGGCGTGCTCATGCTGGGCCCGCTTTTCGCAGTGGTAGGAGCTTCGGTAGAAAACTCGCGTGACCTGCAAATGTCAAGTCGTCGTCGCCGGGCTGGGAGCGAAGGGCTCCCGCCTCGCGGCCGCCTTCCACCGCCGGGGACGGCAAGTCGTCGCCATCGATCGGGACGGATCGTCGCCGGGCGTTGCAGACGCCCGCCGGGACGGGATCGAGGTTCTCGTCGGCGACGCATCCGATCCGGACGTGCTGCGGAAGTCGGACCTCGACCGCAGCCGCACGCTCGTGGTCACGACGGGCGACGACGACACGAACGTGGACATCGCCTTCGCGGCGTCGTCGGTCGTGGGCGAGCGCACGACCGGCGCCGCGACCGCGTTCGTCCATCTCGACGACCTCGAGCGCTGGCGCCGGCTCCAGGCCCGGATTCTCGCGACGCCCGCGCCGCCGCCGATTCGACTCGCGTTCTTCAACGTCCACGAGGCAGCCGCGCGGCTCCTCGTCGAACGGCATCCCCCGGCTCTGCCGACGCCGGAGAGCTCGGTGCTGATCGTGGGGACAGGGGCGCTGGCACGCGCGCTCGTGGTCGCCCTCGCCCGCTCCTGGCCGGAGGACGACGGCGGCGGCACACGGCCCTCGACCTGGCTCGCCGGGACCGACGCGGTCGACGTCCGGGCGTCGCTCCTCGCCGTCAACCCCGGCCTGGAGCGGCGTTGCCGGCTCGAGGCGTGGTCGCTCCCCGCTGGGCAACCGCCGTCGGTCGCGGCCGCGTACGTCTGCGAGGGCGACGGCGCAGCCGGCCTCCTCGCCGCCCGCGCGCTCGGCGAGCAGCTCGAGGGGTCGGCGCGCATCGTCCTCGCCGCCGACGACGTGACGCCCGTCGCAGCCGACCGGGTGGAGCTCTTCTCGGTGCTCGACAGCACGCTGACCCCCGAGCTGCTCGAGCGGGGGACGAACGAGATCCTCGCGCGGGCGAAGCACGCGTACTACCTCGAGAGCGAGCGGCGCCGCGGGAGCGCCGACGGCAACCCCTCCTACGTCCCATGGGACCGGCTCGCGGAAGGCCTCAAGGAGTCGAACCGACTCTTCGCCGACGGCATCGGCGAGAAGCTCGCGAGCGCAGGCTACGCGCTGGTTCCCGCCCCGCTCGCCGACCCGGACGACGTCGTGACGTTCTCAGAGGCCGAGATCGAGGAGCTCGCCCGCGGCGAGCACGAGCGCTGGACGAGCGACCTCCGGCGCGAGGGCTGGCGCTGGGGAGAGACGAACGACCCCGAGCGGCGGCTGCACCCGAGCCTCGTCCCGTGGGAGGGGCTCAGCGAGGACGAGCGCGACAAGGACCGCGAGCCCGTCCGGGAGCTCCCGCGGATGCTCGCCCTCGTAGGGTTCGAGCTCCAGCGGGCGCCCTAGCCGGCTACCGGGAGGCGGCGCCGGCCGCCGGAGGCCCTCGGCGCTCCTGCTCGAGATCGACGACCACGTGCGTGATCGGCAGCGGATACCGCTCGCGCGCGCGCGTGACGACCTCCTTCTCGAGCCAGTTCGAGCGGCCGGGCGGGTGCGTGGAGATGACGATCTCGTCGGGGTCGAAGGTGCGCAGCGCATCGTCGATCGCCTGGATCGGGTCGGCGTCCCCGACCTCCCCGGTCGCGTCCACCCCCTCGCCGCCGAGGGCAGCGAGCGACTCGTCGAGGCGCTCCTGCGCCAGCGCGTGAGCCTGGTCCTCGTCGGAGGTCCAGTGGCGGATGGGGGAGTTGAGCGCGGGACAGACGACGAGGACGCGCGCGCCGCCCTGGGCGCGAGCGAGGACCTCCGCCCGCAGCGCCCTCCCCGCGACCGTCTCGTTCGCCACCACCAGGATCTGCCGGCGTTCGTGCGGCCTGCGCGGCCATGCGGGGCGCTCCTGTTCCTTCGGCTCCGCCTTGATGTAGACGGCGAGCGCGATCACCAGGACGAGGAAGACGCCGAGCGCAACCCAGCCTCCGAAGAAGACCCCCGCGAAGGCGACGATTGTGAACAGGACCACGCACACGAGGACGAAGCTGAAGGCCACAGCTTCGCTCCGGATGGGGTTGCGCACGCGCCCTCCTGAGTCCGCGGCCTAGATCACGTAGACCGTCGTGTAGACGACAATCCACATTACGTCGACGAAGTGCCAGTAGATCCCGGGGATCTCGACGCCCAGGTGCTTCTCGGGCTCCGGCCCGTAGTGCCCGCGGACCGACCGGATCAGCGCGTAGAGGAGCAGATTGAGCCCGACGAAGACGTGGGCCCCGTGCAGCCCGGTGAGCCCGTAGAAGGTCGAGCCGAACGCGTTGGTCGAGGGCCCGAAGTCGAGTCGCAGGTACTCGGTGATCTGGATGAGCAGGAACGTCAGCCCGAGCATGAACGTGAGCGCGAGGCCGGCGATGAGCCCGGAGCGGTTGCTCCGCTTGACGGACTGAAGCGCCCAGTGCATCGAGAAGCTCGAGGTCACGAGGATGATCGTGTTGAGCAGGGCGACGTAGACAGGGAGCTCGAAGCCGTCCGGCGGCCACGCCTCGCCGCCGGCGACGACGACGCGGTCGAAGAAGTAGATGCTGAAGAACGAGCCGAACAGCATCACCTCGGAGGCGATGAAGAAGTAGATGCCGAGAAGGCGCGCGTCGATGCGCGAGCTCTGGTTCGCGACGGGAGGATGCTCGTGGGCGTGGGCCTGCGTCGCCATCAGGGCGCAACCTCCGCCTCGGACTCGTCGACCACGACGTGCCGGACCGGCAGCTCCGCTCCCTTCTCGATCCGTCCGACGACGTCGCGGCGAAGCCAGCCGGAGCTCGCCTCCGGGAAGGTCGAGACGACGATCTCGTCCACCTGCTCGTCGTGCACGGCGTTGAGGGCGGCGGTCACGGGGTCCGGGTCGCCGATGTGCCCGGTCGCCTCGACCCCCGCCTCGCGAAGCTCGGCGAGCGCTCGGTCGAGCCGGTGCTGCACGCCGGGCTGGTCGGCGGGCGCGACGAGCGTGAACTCCGCGGGAGAGGCCTGGGCGCGGGCGCGGATCTCCTCGAGCAGCGGGCCGCCGACGATCGTCTGGTTGGCGATGACGAGCACGTGGGCGCGCTCGCGCGGGGACGCGAGGTCGACCTCGACATGGGTTACCGGAATGCCCGCGGCGGCCTTGCGCGCGCGGTCGACCAGCCCTGCGCGGAGCCAGCTCGAGCGCACCGCGCCGGGGTGTGTGGAGATGATGATCTCGTCGACCGGCGCGTACTGGTGCAGCGCGTCCTTGAGCGCCTGGAGCGGGTCGGGGTCGACCACCGCGCCGCGCGCGGCGATCCCGGCCTCGTGGAGGAGGTCGAGCGTCTGCCGCAACCGCCGCTCCGCGCTCGAGCGGCGGCTGTCCTCGTAGACGACGTACCCCGCGCGCGGGTCGTTCTGCGGCGAGATGACCGTGACGCGGATGGGGCCGTCCTTGGCGCGCTCCTCGATCGCGTCGATCAACGTCTTCCCCGCGACGGTCTCGTTGGCGAGCACGAGGACGTGGCGCGGCCTCGCCTGCGACACCGGAGACTCGGCCGCGTACGGGTCGCTCACGCCTCCACCTTCTCGCGCTCCTCGACCGCGGCGCGGTCGCCGTTCATGACGGCGTGACGGGCGCCGCGGACGCCGTACTCGTAGGGGCTCCCGACCACCTGCGGGATCTCGTCGAAGTTGAAGATCGGCGGCGGCGAGGAGACCTGCCACTCGAGGGTGAGGGCGCGCCAGGGGTTCCCGGGCGCCTTGGGCCCGCGGCGCCAGCTGACGGCCATGTTGTAGAGGAAGACGACCGTCGAGGCGCCCAGGCCGAACGAGGCGATCGAGATGACCATGTTCCAGTCGGCGAACTGGTCGGCGTAGTCGGCGACCCGCCGCGGCATCCCCTGGAGCCCGATCCAGTGCATGGGGAAGAACGTGAGGTTGAAGCCGACGAACGTCAGCCAGAAGTGAAGCTTCCCCAGCCGCTCGTTGTACATCCGGCCGGTCATCTTCGGGAACCAGTAGTAGATGCCGGCGAAGATGGTGAAGAGCGAGCCCCCGAAGAGCACGTAGTGGATGTGCGCGACGACGAAGTACGTGTCGCTCGCGTGGATGTCGACCGGCACCGAGCCGAGGTAGATCCCCGAGAGGCCCCCGATCACGAACATGGACACGAACCCCGACGCGAAGAGCATGGGGGTCGCGAAGTGGATCCGGCCCTCCCACAGCGTCGCCAGCCAGCTGAACACCTTGATGCCGGTGGGCACCGCGATCACGAGGGTCGTGATCATCATCGGGATGCGGATCCAGTTCTGCATGCCCGAGACGAACATGTGGTGCGCCCAGACGGAGAAGCCCAGGATGAGGATCGCCATCAGCGAGAGCGCCATCAGCCGGTAGCCGAAGATCGGCTTCCGCGCGAAGACGGAGATCACCTCCGAGGCGATCCCGAAGCCGGGCAGCATCATGATGTAGACGGCCGGGTGGGAGTAGAACCAGAAGATGTGCTGGTAGGCGATGACGTCGCCGCCCAGTTCCGGCCGGAAGAAGTTCGTGTGCAGGACCCGGTCGAACATGATGAAGAACTGGGACCCGGCCACGAACGGCGTGGCGAGCACGACGAGCGTCGAGGTGGCGAAGTTCGCCCAGACGAGCAGCGGCAGGCGCCAGAACGACATCCCCGGCGCACGCATCGTGATGATGGTGACCAGGAAGTTGAGGGCGGTCATGATCGACGACGCGCCCGCCCACTGGACGCCCATCTGGAACATGAGGTTCCCGTCCGCCTGCGACTCGGCCAGGGGGACGTAGTTCGTCCAGCCGGCGGCGAACGCTCCCCCGTTGGGGACGAGGAAGCTCGAGAGCATGATCAGGCCCGCGATGGGCAGCAGCCAGTACGAGAGGGCGTTCAGGCGCGGGAACGCCATGTCCGGCGCGCCGATCATCAGCGGGATGACGTAGTTCCCCAGGCCGGCGAACGCCGGGATGATGAAGAGGAAGATCATCAGCGAGGCGTGCATCGAGAAGAGCCCGTTGAAGGCGTTCGTGTCGACGTACTGCATCCCGGGCCGCGCCAGCTCGGCCCGCATGAACATCGCCATGAGACCCGCGGCGACGAAGAAGAACACCGTCGTCACCAGATACTGGATCCCGATCACCTTGTGGTCGGTGTTGACGCGGAAGTAGTCCTTCCAAGAGCGCGCGCCGTGGCCCGAGTGATCCTCCGGCCGCGTCGGCCTCCCGGAGATCCAGTAGAGCCAATAGTCGAAGCCGCCGAGCGCGCCCAGGAACGCGAGCGGCACGATCACCGTCCACGCGACGATGAGGACCTGGAGGCTCCAGAGCGGCTCGAACCCCATGCCCGCCCGCCAACCGATGACGAGGAGCGTGGCGAGGCACCACGAGAGCGGCATGACCCAGAGGACCCGGAGCCAGCCGGGCCCGGTCAGCCGGCGGAGCCCCGTCCGCGGCGGGGGCGGCGCGTGCGCGACGGCGTGCTCGGCCTCGTGGGTCTCGACCGCCACTAGTGCTCCTCCTGGCAATGCTGCCCCGCTTCTGCCGAGCGAAAAGCGCGGCAGGCAAGGACGCAGGGAGCCCCCGTATTGGCCAATACGGGGGCGACTGAGGACGCGGCATGACGCGGCTTTGCAGCCGGCAGCAGCGTGGTGGGCATTGTCTGGTGGAGCACCTAGCGTCCTCCAGTCACCTGTTGCAGGTACTCGACGAGCCCGTTGAGCTGGGGATCGGTGAACGTCTCCCCGTAGTTCTTCGGCATCACGTCAGGCTGGAACCCCTCGGCGATACTAGCGTTGGGGTCGACGATCGAGGTGTGGATCTGCTCCGCGCTCATCCCCGGGAGCACGTCGTCCAGGTTCGGGCCGACCTGTCCCTGCGTGCCGGCGTCGGCGAGGACGTGGCAGCTGCCGCACTGCTGCGTGAAGAGCTCCTTGCCCTGCACCGCGCCGCCCGCGGCCGCGAGACGGCGCTGCTCCTTCACCCACGCGTCGAACTCCGATGCCGAGACGACGCGCGCCTGCGAGCGCATGAGGGCGTGTCCGAGGCCGCAGAGCTCGGTGCAGATGACCGGGAACGTCCCCGTCCGGGTGGGCGTCACCGTGATCCGCGTGACGATGCCGGGGACCGCGTCCTGCTTCATGCGCCACTCGGGCACCCAGAACGAGTGGATGACGTCCTTGGCGGTGATGTCGAACCCGATCGCCTGACCGATCGGGACGACGAGCTCGCCCGTGGTCAGCGGCTGGCCGTTCTGGAGCTTGATGTCCGGGTACGTGAAGGTCCAGGTGAACTGCTCGCCCTGCACCTCGACCGTCCGGTGGTCGGCGGGGAGGTCGGTGATCTGGGCGAGCGCCACGCTCGAGTAGATCGCGATCGCGGTGACGAGGGCCGTCGGGATGATCGTCCAGACGATCTCCAGGCCCGTGTGCCCGTGGATCGGGCTGCCGTCGTCCGTGTCGCCGGGGGGCGCCCGGAACTTCCAGATCGCGTAGACGGACACGCCGGCCACGACTGCGAAGATGACGACGCAGATGATCGTCACCATCCAGTACACCGAGTCGACGATGCCCGCCTCGTCCGAGGCTTCCTCGGGCAGCCAGGGAATGGACACCGCGACGACCGCCAGGGCAGCGCCGACGGCCACTCCGACGAGCATCATCTGGATGATCGAGCGCTTCCGCACGGAGAGTCTGTGGGCTCTGGCGGCCCGCGCAGAACCCTAACTCAAGCGCCCCCCGGGCATTGCCTCGACCGTCGCCCGCTCTAGGGTCCCGCTCATGGAGATCACCTTCGCCGAGGCGCTCCTCATCCTCGGCCTCCTCCTGCTCGTCGCGGCCGCGCTCTCGGGGTGGTTCCACGGCACCGTGCTCTCCATCTCGGTCTTGTCGGTCGGCGCCGGCGTCGCCCTGGCCCTCGTCGACGTCGTCGCGGTCAGCCCCGAGTCGAAGGTCCTCCTCTTCCTGATCGAGCTCGCGCTCATCCTGACGCTCTTCTCCGACGGGCTCCTCGTCGAGTCGGAGCTCCTGCGGCGGCACTGGGGCCCGGCGACCCGCGCCCTCGTGATCGCGATGCCGATGACCATGGCCCTCCTCGCCCTCGCCGCGAGGGTCCTCTTCCCGGAGCTCTCGTGGGCGGAGGCGTTCCTGCTCGGGGCGGTGCTCTCTCCCACCGACCCGGTCGTCACCTCGGCTGTGGTCACGTCCGAGCGCGTCCCCCGCGTCGTCCGGCACACGCTCAACGTCGAGTCGGGGCTCAACGACGGCCTCGCGCTCCCATTCGTGCTCTTCTTCCTCGTCCTCGCCGCGCCGGGCGGCAACCCGGCCCGCGAGACGGGCGAGCTCGCGGGCGAGGCGCTGGTGGGCGCCGCCCTCGGCGTCGCGCTCGCGTTGGCGGCCGGCCGCCTTCTTCCCCATCTCCCCGGCGGTGGCATCAGGCCGAAGTACCAGGGCGCCTACGCGCTCGGCGTGGGCTTCGCGGCGTTCGGGCTCGCCGACGTCACGCACGGGAACGGGCTCATCGCCGCGTTCGTCGCCGGCATCGCGCTCGCCGCCACGCGCCAGGACATCCCTGCCACCTTCCTCGAGTTCAACGAGAGCGTCAGCGCGATCTTCCAGATCGCCACGTTCTTCGTCTTCGGCGCGCTCATCGTCGCCACCGGCTGGGACCAGTCCGTCTGGCCGCTGCTCGCGTTCATCGCGTTCGCCCTCCTCGTCGCGCGACCGGCAGCCGTGCTCCTGAGCTTCGTCGGCGTCGCGCTCCCCCGGCCCTACAAGATCTTCATCGCCTGGTTCGGCCCGAAGGGGGTCGCCTCGATGCTCTTCGCCCTGCTGGTCCTCAACTCGACGGTCAGCGACCGGACGCTCGTCTTCGACGTCGCCTCGTTCGTCATCCTCGCCTCGATCCTGGCCCACGGCCTCACCGACACGGTCGGCGCGCGCTGGATCGAGCGCCGCCTCGGCCCCACGGCCGCGCAGACCGGCTAGGCGGCGACCGTCTCCGCGCCGACCTGCTCCGCCTGGACGCGGGCGCAGACGTCGATCGCCAGATCGGCGAAGGCGCGCGCGGCGGGCGAGCGGTAGCGGTCGCGGTGCCAGGCGATCCCGATGAGGCGCGGGGGAACGTCGGCGAGGCCGAAGACCGCCGTCCCCTCGTGGGCGACGTCCACGGAGAGGAGCGGGACGAGCGCCGCGCCGACCCCCGCGGCGACGAGCCCCTGGATGGTGCCGTTGTCGTCCGAGCGGAAGACGATCCGCGGCTCGAGCCCGGCGTCGCGGAAGCGGGTCTCGACCTGGTGGATGCTGCGGCACTGGCGGAAACCGATCAGCGGCAGCTCGGCGACTTCCCGCAACGACGGACGGCGGTTCCGAAGCGCGAGGGGCGAGTCGCTCTGGACGACGAGGACGTGCGGGTCGACCATCGCCTCGCGCGTCTCGAACGGCCCCTCCTCGACCGGGAGCATGACGAAGGCTAGGTCGAGCTCTCCGCGCTCGACGAGCTCCAGCAGGTGGCCGTCGTCCGATCCCTCTGTGAGCTGGACGGAGACATCCGGCCACGCGTCGGTGAACTCGCGCAGGAGGAGCGGGAGGACACGCGCGCCGACGCTCTGGAACGTCCCGATGCGGAGCGTCCCGGCGGAGCCCTCGGCGAAGGCGGCGAGGTCGGCCTGGGCGGCCTGAAGCCGCGCCACGATCCCCGCAGCGTGCCGGAGGAGCAACTCGCCCGCCTCCGTGAGGGAGACGCGGCGAGGGCCTCCGGGCCGTTCCACGAGTCGCTGGCCGACGATCCGCTCGAGCGCCTGGATCTGCTGGCTGACGGCGGACTGGGTGTATCCGAGCCTCTCGGCGGCACGCCCGAACGACCCCTCCTCGGCGACCGCCTGGAGGGCCGCGAGATGCCGCAGCTCGACGCCCAGCCAACCATCAGCTTTCATGATCGAAATGAATAATAACTCGACTTGAGCTTATGGAGAAGAAGGCCGACCATTTGACCATGGGGTACGTGGTCATCGCCTTCATCCTCCTCGTCGGGCCCCTTGCGGTCCTCGTCGGCGCCGACTCGCGCATCGACGAGGCTCGCCGCCTTGACTGGCGGCGGCTCTAGAGGACGTACGAAGCCGCGCAGCGGCTCTGCCCACGGTCATCCTGCCCGATTCCCGTGGGCCGGGCCGGGGCGCGGCGTGCACGCGAACGCGGGGTCGAGACTCGCGCGTCCAGGTGCGAACATGAGAGCCGCCACATGGAGACTGGGCTCTCTGGCAAGCGCGTGCTCGTCACCGGCGCGTCCGGCGGGATCGGCGCCGCGTGCGCTCGCGCGTTCGCCGAGGAGGGCTGCCGGCTCGCGCTCCACTATCACGCCGGGCGGGACCGGGCGGACGCGGTCGCGGCCGAGTGCGGCGGGGGGCTCATCCTCCAGGCCGACCTGCGCCGGGAGGACGAGGCCGACGCGCTCTTCACCGCGGCGCGCGCCGAGCTGGGCGGGCTCGACGCCTGTGCGGCGGTGGCCGGCGTCTGGCCCGAGGAGGATGTCCCGCTCTGGCGGCTGTCCCTCGAGCGCTGGAACCAGACGCTCGCGGCGAACCTGACGGCGACCTTCCTGACGGCTCGCGGCTTTCTCCGGGAGGTCGAGCGCTCCGGGCACGGAAGCCTCGTGCTCGTCGGGTCGACGGCCGGCGTGTTCGGCGAGGCCGGGCACGCCGACTACGCCTCCGCGAAATCGGCGATCGTCCGCGGGCTCCTCCTCAGCCTCAAGAACGAGATCGTCCGGATCGCGCCGGGCGCGCGCGTGAACGCCGTCTGCCCGGGCTGGACGCTCTCGCCGATGACGCGCTCGACCCTGGCCGACCCGGACGTGACCGACCGGGCCACACGCACGATGGCGCTGCGGAAGGTCGCCCAGCCCGAGGATGTCGCGCGCCAGATCGTCGTGCTCGCCTCGGACGCCCTCTCGGGCCACGTGACGGGCCAGGTCGTCCTCGTCGCGGGCGGCATGGAGGGGCGCGTCCTCCACGACTGACGCCGCCCGCTAGGGAGGGCCGAGCGACTCGGCGATCTCGACCGCGCGGTCGCGGTCGATCTCGCCCTCGATGCGAACGAGGAGGTCGCCCCGCTGCACGAGCAGGGTGTTCCCCGCCAGGCGAACGATGTCCTCGAGCCGACTCCCGCCCGCCGTGCGGAAGACGACCACATGCGCCTCCCCTTCGAGCCAGAGCGCCGGGCTCCCGGCGACGGTAAGCCGCTCGACGCCCGTGCCGCCCGCGGCGAACTTCTCCACGAACTCCGGGTCGAGGTCGCCGCGGAACTCGGTCACGAGGATCCCGACTCGGGTGTAGAGGGAGCGGGGGACATCCGGCCCCGGCGCGTAGACGAGCGAGACCTTGCCGCCCGGGACCGCGGACGACCGGTAGACGGCATCCGGTGCGCCCAGCGCTTCCGGCACGACGAAGCCGGCGAGCGACGCGCCGGAGACCGGCTTGCCCAGCTCGAGCGCGGTCGCGGTCGACCGCGGGACGGCCGGGAGCGTCTCCACCCGCTGGACGGTCGCTCCCTGCAGCCCGAAGAACTCGAGGATGGCGGTTCGCGCCGAAGGCACCGCCATGACGGCCCCGATCGCGACCGCGAGGACGACGAACGCAAGCACGAGGGCCCGCCGGCCCGGGACGCGGCGTCGCGCTGGTGCTTCGGAGATCCGGCGGAGCACCGCGGCGGTGACGTCGGGAGCCTCGGGCAGGTCGAGCTCGGCGCCGAGACCCACGAGCGCGCGCTCCAGCTCGGTCATGCCGTCACCCCCAGGCGGTCGCGCAGCCGGTCGAGCGCCCGCGACGTCCTCGACTTCACGGTTCCGCGCCGCCACCCGAGCGCGGCCGCCGTCTCCTCCTCCGACAGCCCGAGGAAGTAGCGGCAGCCGATCGCCATCCGGTCGTCCTCGCGCAGGTCGTTCACGGCCCGGAGCAGCTCCTCGCGCCGCTCGGCGTCGAGAAGTGCCGCCTCGGGGGACGGGACCGCGCCCCCCGAGAGCGGATCCTCGGCCGCGCGCAGCGCGAGACGGTCGCGGCGGCCGGCCGACCTGCGGCGGTTCCGGGCCTCGTTGGCGACGATGGTGAGGAGCCAGGGCCGGAAGGGCGCACCCGCGCGGAAGCGACCCAGGGACGCGTAGGCCTTCACGAACCCCTCCTGCACGGCATCCTCGGCGTCGGCCGCCGAGCCCGTGAGCAGGTACGCGGTGCGAAACGCGATCGTCTGATGCTCCTCCACGAGGGTGCCGAAGGCCCGGGTGTCACCCCGCTTCGCCTGCGCGACGAGCTCGTCGTCTTCCAGTGGCCGGTCCTCCACTGCGACCGTTCTACACCGAGCGGGGCTCCGGGGTTCCGCCGCTAGCCGGAAGCGAGGCGGAAGACGGTCCCGTCCAGCGTGAGGAGGTAGAGCTCGCCGGAGCCGTCCTCGGCGAACGAGCTGAGCTCGGGCGCCTCGAAGCGGAGGCGGCGCACGGTCGCGCCGCCTTCGGTCCGGCTCAGGCTCCAGACGCGGCCCGAGCAGTAGTCGCCGTAGAAATACCGCCCGCGCGCCCAGGGGATGTCCTCGCCGCGGTAGACGAAGCCGCCGGTGATCGAGCACCCCTCGTCGTGCGAGTACTCGGCGATCGGCCCGACGAGGCGGCCGGCGTCGTTCGGCTCCTTGTCCTCGTAGACGTGCGTGCCCTCGAAGACGTCCCACCCGAGGTTCACGAGCGAGCCGAGGTCCCGGGCGGGAATGTAGTCCACCTCCTCGACCGCACCCTGGCCGACGTCGCCGATCCAGAGGTCGCCGGTCTCGCGGTCGAAGGAGAACCGCCACGGGTTGCGCAGCCCGTAGGCGACGATCTCCCAGTCGGAGCCCGGCTTGTCGACGTCGATCCGGAGGAGCTTGCCCAGACGGCTCCCGAGATCCTGGGCGACGTTCTCGGGGTCGCCCCCCGCGCCGCCGTCGCCCATCCCGACGTAGAGAAGGCCGTCCCTGTCGAACGCGAGCTGGCCGCCGTTGTGGTTCGCGTACGGCTGGGGGACGTGCAGGAGCTCGCGGACCTTCGTCGGCTCGCTCGCTTCCGACGCACGGAGCTCCACGACCCGCGTGTCGCCCTTCAGGTCGGTGTAGTCGACGTAGAAGAGGCCGTTCTCGGCGTAGTCCGGGTGGAACGCCACCGAGAGGAGCCCCTGCTCGCCCCCGCTCGTCACGTCCGCCGAGATGTCCAGAAAGGGTCGGGGAAGCACGCGGCCGTTCTCGAGCACCCGGATGCGCCCGACGCGCTCGACCACGTAGAGACGGTCGGGCTCCCCGGGGGCGGACGCGGCGTGGACCGGGGCGTCGAGCCCGCGCGCGACCTCGACCAGCGCGAGCGATCGGCCGCCGGCCGCGCTCGGGGTCGTCTCGACCGACGTCGAGGACGGAGGGGGCGGTGGCGAGCTCGGCTCGGCCCCCTCGTTCGAGCCGCCCGTGTCGCAGCCGGCGAGAACGAGGAGGCAGGCGAGCGAGAGCGTGAGCGGGCGGCGAAGCACCCGCTTCAGGTTACGGACGGGCAGCCCGTGCCGCGCCGGCTCGCGCCGGGAAGAGCGGCTCGCGCGTCGCGATCGTGTCCGCGACGGCGCCGAGCATCTCCGGGATGCCGGGCGAGCCGCGCTCGCCCGTCCGGTAGGCCGCGAGGATGCGGCGCTTGGGCCCGAAGGCGATCGGCCGTACCGCGACGCCGGGGTTCAGCCGCGTGAGGCCGAGGTCGGGAGCGAAGGCGACGCCGGCTCCCGACGCGACGAGGTTCTGCATGGCGGCGTAGTCGTCGAACTCGAAGCGGATGCGCGGCTCGAACCCGGCGGACCGGCACGCCCGCGCCGTGAACTCGTGGCATGAGGAGCGGGGCGTGCTCCGGATCCAGGTCTCCTCGGCCAGGTCCCCCAGCCGGACCGCGCGCCGTGCGGAGGCCGGATGGCCTGCCGGGAGCACGATCCGCATCGGCTCCTCGAGCAAGAGCTCGAGCTCGAGCCGGGGCTCGACCGCGAGCGGGACGCCGTCGTACTCGAAGACGAGCGCGAGATCGAGCTCTCGTGAGCGAACCCGCGCGAGGCTTCCGCGCGGATCGGCCTCGGCGACCGTGACCTCCACCTCCGGGCACGCGGCCGCGAACCGGCCCAGCGCCTCGGGCAAGAGGCTGACGGCCACCGTCGTCACCGACCCGACCCGCAGGACCGGCCGGGCGCCGGAGAGCTCGCGGAGATCGGCCTCGGCCTCGGCGAGGCGCTCGAGCACGGCTTCGGCGTGCTCCACCAGCCGCCAGCCGGCCGGGGTGAGGCGAACGCTCTTCGGGCCGCGATCGAGCAGCGGGACGCCCGCCTCGACCTCGAGCTTCGCCAGCTGCTGGGACACGGCAGACGGCGTGAAGTCGAGCGACTCGGCCGCGGCGGCGATCGAGCCGCGGAGCGCGACCTCGCGCAGAAGACGCAGACGCCTGACATCGAGCATAAGCACAGCTTACCCACGGCTGAAGGGACCCGCGTGGTCGAGGAGCGCCGGGGCGGGCAGCATTGAGACGTGCGCACGGTTCGCAGGCTCGCCTACCCGCTCCGCCTCGCCGGGGTGCGGCTCGCGCGCCGCGCGCCCACCACCCTGCTGGCCGCCGCGGGCGTGGCGGCGGGGGCGGCGATGCTCGCCACCGTCCTCGCGGGCGCGGTCGTCGCCAGGGACCAGCGCGTCGGCCAGGCCCTCGACGACATCCCCGCAGCGCAGCGTTCGGTGCGCGCCGACTGGTTCGGCGTCGCCGACCAGACCGATGACCACGCTCAGCTCGACCGCCGTGCCCGACGAACACTCGCGGGCGTCGTGGGCGGCGATCCGGCGAGCCTGGTGCTCTTCCGCGAGAGCACGATCGCGGGGACGTACTTCGGGCTGGGCGCCGTCGACGACCTGGCCGACTGGGTGACGCTCCGCTCGGGGCGCCTTCCGAGCACGTGCGTACCGGAGCACTGCGAGGTCGTCCGGCTGCGCGGGGCCGGCCGGATCCCCAACGTCGAGGGCCTCCGCCTCGTCCAGGTCGGAACCGCCGTGCTGCGGTCGCCCGTGCTCTTCGGCGACTTCATCGCACCCGCCGAGAACGAGCAGGACCGGGCGTCCCAGAGCCCAGTCTTCCGGCACGCGTTCGGCTACCACCGGCCGCCGCCCGCGCCGCTCGTCCTCGCAGACGGCGTCGACGGCCTCGTGCGCTCGCCGGAGGTCCAGGGCGTCTACCGCAGCTACTCGTGGGTCGTCCCGCTCGAGCCGGGCGCGGTGCGTTCCTGGGATGTCGACCGTTTCACCGGCGACGTCGCGCGAGCCCGCTCCGACCTCCAGAGCTCCTCCATCTCGTTCGACGTGACGGCCCCGGTCGAGCCGCTGCGGACGAGCGCCGAGGCGAGCGACGTCGCGGCTCGACGGCTCCTGCTCGTCGGCGGCGAGTCTGCCGCGCTCCTCTTCGCGTTCGCCGTCCTGGTGGCGGTGAGCATGCGACGCGACGTGGGGGCCGCGCGCCGGCGGCTGACGTGGTTCGGGGCACGTCGCTGGCAGCTCTCGCTCTTCACCGGCGCCGAGGCACTCGTGATCGCGCTCGTGGGCACCGCCGTCGGCTGGGCTCTCGGCACGGGCGCCGGAGCCGTCGTGGCCTCGAAGGCCGGCGCGCCGGTCGGCGACGTCCTCGCGCACTCCACGCTCTCGAGCACCGGCCTCGTGGTCGCCGTGATCGTCGCCGCGGCGCTCGCGCTCGTCCTCATGGCAGCGCTGCTCGCTCGGCCGCTCACGTTCGGCGCGCGCTCGTTCTCGGCGCTCGACGCCCTGGCCCTCGCAGCCCTCGGCGTCGTCGCGCTGACGCTCCTGCGCGGCGACCTCGACCAGGCGGCGCTCGCCGGCAACGGCGGGACGGCCACCGCGCTCGTCCTGCTGCCCGGGCTCGTCACCTTCGCGGCGGCAGTCCTCTGCGCGCGGCTCCTCCGTCCCGCGCTCGTGCTGCTGGAGCGGGTCTCTCGCGACCGCTCGGTCTCCCTGCGGCTCGCGGCGCTGTCGCTGGCGCGCCACCCGGGCCACGCGGCCGTCGCGGCGGCCTTCCTCCTCGTCAGCGTCGGGCTCGCGGTGTTCGCGGAGAGCTACCGGACGACGCTCTCCCGCGGGCAGGAGCAGGAGGCCGCGTACGCCGTGCCGCTGGACTTCACCGTCAAGGAGGACCTCACGCGGCTGATCCGCGTTTCGGAGGCGGTTCCCCCGGAGCGGCTGGCCGAGCTCCCGCAGGGGGTCCGCAGCGAGCCCGTGCTGCGGCTCGCGGGGAACGTCAGCCGCGTCGGGGGGACGACGGGGATCGCCGTCCTCGGGCTCGACCCGGGCGTCATTCCCGAGCTGCGGGGCTGGCGCGGCGACTTCGCCGCTCTCTCGCCGGCGGCGCTCGCCCGACGGATCGAGCCGGCCGAGGACGGGTCGCCGCGGGGCCCGCTCGTCCCGGCCGACGCCACCGCCCTCGAGCTCGACGCGAGAGGGCTCGCCCGTGCTCGTCACCGCGAGCGTCCTGACGACGGCGGGGAGACTTCGCCCAGATCCTCCTCGGACAGCCCGGCCTCGGGACGACGAAGACGCTCCGCGCGCCGGTGCCGGCCGAGGCCCGCGGCGGCCGCATCGTCTCGCTGACGATCTCGCCGCGGACGAGAGTCCAGGAGCGCGGAGGCGAAGGCCGGCCACTCGATCTCGACCTCCGCCTCGGCGAGCTGGCCGCCGAGACGGGGTCGGGAGAGGTCTCGCTGGGCAACTACGACGGCTGGGTGGCGGTCAACGGGATCGAGGCGACGGTCCGGCCGGGAGGCGCCGCCCTGGGCGGGACGATCACCGAGCAGCTCGCCAGCCGCTTCCGTCCCCGCCAGCCGAGCGACGACGAGCCGGTGCGGGTGATCGCCTCCCCGGCGGTGGCCGCGGCCGCCGGGCCCGGAGGTGAGCTCCCCCTCCGGATCGGGGGCGAGCAGGTCGTCGTCCGCGTCGCCGCCGTGGCGTCCCGCTTCCCGGGAGCCGCAGCGGACGACTTCGTGGTCGCGGACCGCGCGCTGCTCGGCACGGCGCTGAACGCGCAGCGTCCCGGGATCGCGGTGCCGAACGAGCTCTGGCTCGGCTCCGACGCCCAGGGACGGCCCGAGCTCGACCGCATCCTCTCCCGGCCGCCCTTCCACGTTCTCAGCGTCGAGTCGCGCGAGCAGGTCGAGGCGTCGCTGCGCCACGATCCCCTCGCGCGCGGGACGCTTCTCACGCTCCTCGCCGGGGCGCTGGTGGCCCTCGGGCTCGCGCTCGTGGGCATCCTCCTCGGCGTCGTCTCCGACGTCCGGGACGAGCGTGGCGAGCTCGACGACCTCGAGGCGCAGGGGGCGCGGCCGGCGCTCCTCCGCCGGGTGGTGAGGCTGCGGAGCCTCGTGGTCGTCACGGCCGGGCTCCTGGGCGGACTGCTCACCGCGGCGGCACTCGCGGCCATCGTCGTCGACCTCGTCACCGTCACCGCCGACGCGGCGACCACCGGCCTGCCGCTCCGCACGGCGGTCGACTGGCCGGTCCTGGCCGGCGCGCTGGCCGCGGGAGCCCTCGCCGCCGCCGCGCTCGTCACCGCAGCCTCACGCCGGATATGAGCCCCGCCGTCGAGATCCGCGACCTCTTCCGCGTCTACCCGGCGCCGGAGGGCGGCGTCGTCGCCCTGCAGGGGCTGACGCTGGACGTCCAGGAGGGCGAGATCTGCGTCGTGCTCGGTCCGAGCGGATCGGGGAAGACGACGGTGCTTCGCATGCTCGCGGCGCTCGACCGGCCCACCGCCGGGAGCGTTCGCGTCCTCGGCCGCGACCTCGCCCGCCTCTCGAGGCGCGCTCGCGCCGGCTACCGGGCGGAGCTGCTCGGCTATGCCGACCAGCACTACTGGCGCGCGCTCGCGGCGGAGCTCGAGGTCCGGGAGCTCGTCTCGCTCCAGCTCGGCCTCGCGGGGGCGCCCCGGCCGGAGCGGATGGCGCGCGCGAGCGAGCTCCTCGAACGGGTCGGCCTCAGCGACCGCGCGGGCGCGCACCCGCGCGAGCTCTCCGGCGGCGAGCAGCAGCGGGTGGCGGTCTGCGCCGCGCTCGCGCACCGCCCGCGCCTTCTCCTCGCCGACGAGCCGACGGGGGAGCTGGACGCCGCCAACGCGCGCACCGTCTACGAGGCGATCGCCTCGCTCGCGCGCGACAACGGGACGACGACGGTCATCGTCAGCCACGACCCGGAGTCGGCGTCCATCGCCGACCGGATCGTCCGCGTACGGGACGGCCGCGTCAGCGAGGAGGCCGCGCTGCCCGACGGGAGGGACGAGGCGATCGTCGTCGGCCGAGGAGGGTGGCTCCGCCTCTCCGAGGAGCTCCTGCGGCGAACGGGAATCCACGCGCGCGCGACGGCTCGGCTCCACGAGAAGGGGATCCTGCTCGCAGCCGCGCCGGGCGGCGAAGCGCCCGTGGCGGACCCGGAGGAGGACGCCCCGCCGGCGGCCGCCCTCGCGGCCGCGGAGGTGACGGCGGAGGCGCGCGGAGTCACCAGGACCTACGGCGAGGGCCGGTCCGCGGCCACCGCGCTCAGCGGGCTCGACGCCGGCTTCTCCTCCGGCCGCCTGAGCGTGGTCACGGGCCCGTCGGGCTCGGGGAAGACGACTCTCCTCCACCTCCTGGCCGGCATGGACGTCCCGACGGCAGGTGAGGTGCACGTTCTCGGCACGGCGGTCTCGGCGCTCGACCGCGACGCGCGAGCGCGCTTCCGGGCCGAGCACGTCGCGCTCGTCAGCCAGGCCACGGGGCTCGTGCCCTTCCTCACCGCGACCGAGAACGTGGAGCTCGGCCTCTCCCTCCGCGGCATCGAGGGCACCGAGGCCCGGGAGCGGGCCGCCGAGTCCCTGGCGGCCGTCGGGCTGGCGGGGGCGTCAGGACGGCGGGCGTCGGACCTGTCGAGCGGCCAGCAGGAGCGGGCGGCGGTCGCGCGGGCGGTCGCGGCCCGGCCGGCGCTCCTCCTCGCCGACGAGCCGACGGCCCGGCTCGACCAGGCGAACGCGCTGGCCGTCTCGCGGCTGCTGCTCGACCTCGCGCGCACGACCGGCGCCGCCGTCGTCTGCGCGACCCACGACCCCCTCCTGATCGAGCACGCGGACGACCGGCTCGACCTCGAGCACCGCCGGCTCGCCTCGGAAGTCCGCTCCCGCGGTCGAGCGCGGTTCCTAGGACACGCGCCGGACGGCCGGCTTCGACTCGATCGCGAGCAGCGTGCGCGCGCCGCCGGCCGCCTTCGCCCGGTAGGCGGCGAGGTCGGCGAGCCGATAGACGTCCTCCGCCGAGGACTGCGCGGGGGTCATGCGGGCGATGCCGCCGGAGAAGCTGTACTGGCCGCGCCCGATCTCGGCGAGCGTGTCCTGCGCGCGCTCGGCCACCTTCGTCGCGTCCTCGGGCCCGGAGGACGGGAGGATGACGGCGAACTCGTCGCCCCCGAGCCGGCAGGCGACGTCGCTCGCCCTGATCGAGGCCCGCAGCGCGTCCGCGAGGGTGCGGAGAGCGAGGTCGCCCGCGCCGTGGCCGCCGAGGTCGTTGATCCGCTTGAGCCCGTCGAGGTCGACGACGAGGAGGGTCAGCTCCTCGCCCGCGCGCAGGCTGCGCGCCACGGCGGCGTCGAACTGCTCCTCGAAGAGCCGGCGGTTGTAGAGGCCGGTCAGCTTGTCGCGCGCGGCGGTCTCGTGCAGCTCCTCGAAGAGCAGCGCGTTCCGGATGGCGATCGCGACGATGTCGCAGAGCGCGCGGCAGAACTCGACGTCGTCGTCGTCCCAGACGCGGTCCTGGGCGTCGACGACCTCCATGAGGCCGATCGTCTCGCCGCGGGCCACGAGCGGGAGCATGAGCAGCGAGGCCTGGCCCTGCTCGTCGAGGATCGCCCGTTCCGCGGCGTCGTCGTCCGGGTTCGCGGCGCGGATCTGCAGCGGCTTCTGCGTGTCGAGGACGAGCTGCGTCGCCGGGAACTCGGCGAGGTCGTAGACGCGGCCGCCGGTGACGGTGATCTCGTCCGTCCCCTGGACGTACTCGGTGAGCATGACGAGGACGCCCCGGACGCGGTCGTAGGTGGAGAGCTCGGCGGCGGTCGCGCCCGTGAGCTCGGCCGCGCGCGTGGTGAACTCGTGGAGGACCTCGCGCAGGTCGAGGCTCGAGGACAGCGTCCTCGAGAGGTCGAGCAGCGCGCGCAGACGAGTGGCTTCGGCCATCCGGTACTGAATCGGCTGGGCGGGGATGTCGCTTGAGACTCGATGCGTTCCGAGCGCCGGCTCTCAGCGCCGGAAGCGGAACGGCGGGTACTCGTCGCGCATGAGCGCGGCGTAGGCGACGACGCGGTAGACCCAGCGGTTGGCCCCGACGAGGATCTCGAAGACGTCGCGCGGGTAGCGGTCGAAGAGCAGGAGGCCGCCGACCACGATCAGGGCCAGCACGCCGATGAGCCCGAGCCACGAGGCCTGCTGGCCCCACCACCACCAGCCACCCGACCAGGGCCCACCGCCGACGAGCACGGCCACCACGATGTACTGCGGGATGGCGAGGAGCCACCACTTCACGAGTACGAGCCAGCGCGAGAGCCTCTCGGGGTAGGGAACGTCGAGCGTCGCCGGGTAGTCGGCCTGCCCGAGCGCAAAGGGCGGATAGCGGTCGGTGCCGAGCGCGCCGTACGAGTAGAACGCGACGCGCCACGTCCAGCGGAGCACGCCGACGTTGAAGTCGAAGATCGCCCGCGGGTAGCGCTCGGTGAAGAGGATCGCCACGCCGGCGACGACCGTCAGGACGAAGAAGACGATCCAGAGGACGGCCAGCACGAGCACGTGGGGCAGGATGAGGAGCCACTTGACGAGGGGGAGGAAGCGGCTCAGCTCGGCATCCTGCGTTCCTTCGACCTCCACGGGGTACGGCGTCTCGCCAGCCTCGTCTCCGACGGGCGCGGGCGCCGCGGCGGCTGCCGGGACCGCCTCCTGCGGCGGCTCGCGGCCGCGCAGCGCGAACGCCATCATCAGCGCGCCCGCCAGGAGCAGCAAGCCGCCGGCGACCAGCAGGCCGATCGCCAGCCAGAGGATGAACGACACCTTCGCCCCGAGGTCGAGGTCGACCGAGACGCCCGCCGACCCGTCGGCGTTCATGACGACGATGGCCCAGGTCCCCTTCTCGATCGGCCACTCGATCGCCTGCCTGCCCGAGCCCGAGGCGGACGCGGCCCAGAAGGGCTGCTGGGACGGGACCGCCGGCTCCTGCGTCCCCGCGACCCGCCGGTAGTCGACCCGGAAGGGGTCGACGTCGAAGTCCTCGACGACGTCGTAGGCGACGCCGTCGAGGTAGGCGCGGACGTCGTCCTCGGGGCCGATCCCGATGAAGATCGACTCACCGGGATCGGTCGCGGTCGCGCGGACGCGCACCGTGCCGAGACGGCCCTCGGAGAGGAGGAAGTCGGGAACGTCCTCGTGGGAGGCGTCCGACGACGTGATGTCGAAGCCGTCCGAGACGAGCGCGTTGGCGTCGGTCTCGAAGAGCTCGGTCGGCGAGGTGAAGAAGCCGTCCTCGTCCCGCTGCGTCTGATCCGCCCAGAGGAAGAACCCGCCGGCCGCAAGGAGCGCGAGGGCGATGAGGACGAGCGAGCGCGCCGAGGACGACGAGGACGATCCGCCCGCCGCTCATCCCGCTGCGCCGGGGAGCCGGGGCCGGTGCCGCTGGGGTGGTGGGCTCGGTCATGCCGTCAGGCGCGCGCGGATCGCACCTGCTGATCGGGCTTCAGCACGGCGTCGATGATCAGGTTGACGATCGAGACGATGAGCGCCGCGCCCATCGTCGACCAGAAGCTCCCCGTCTCGAAGCTCGGGACGGTCCAGTCGGTGAGGTAGAGCATGAACGTGTTCACGAGGATGAGCGCGAGCCCGAGCGTGAGGATCAGCGCCGGGATGGCGAGCAGGATCACGAGCGGGCGGATGAAGATGCTCACCGTGGTGAAGACGAGGCCGGCGAGGAAGAGCACCCAGAAGTCGTCCCCGTAGCCGACGCCCGGCACGATCCAGGCCGCCACGAAGAGCGCGACGACGCTCGACAGCCACCGGAAGGTGAACGCGGCGAGGAACCACACCGCCGCAAATCCAATCAGGTTTGCCGACCGGCGGCAGGCGACCCGCCCGGCGCGGCGAAAGGACGGACATGAGCACGCCCGCACCTGACGGCGCGGCCTTCCCCGCCGCCGGCTTCGACGCGCTCCCGCCGCCCGCGATGGCCCGAAAGGCGGAGGAGGTCGGCGTGGCCAAGGCCGCGCTCTCGACGGAGAAGATCTTCGTCCTCGCCGTCCTCGCGGGCGCCTTCATCGCCATGGGCGCGGTCTTCGCCACCACGGTGACGGCCGGCTCCGGCGATCTCGCCTTCGGCGTCGTCCGTCTGCTCGGCGGCCTGGCCTTCACCCTCGGGCTCATCCTCGTCGTCGTCGCCGGCGCCGAGCTCTTCACCGGGAACAACCTCGTCGTCATGGCGTGGGCGGACCGGCGCGTCACCACCCAGCGCCTCCTCTGGACCTGGCTCGTGGTCTACGTCGGCAACTTCGTCGGCGCGATCGCGACCGCCGTCCTGATGTACCTGTCCCGCCAGTACGAGCTCGGCGGAGGCGCGGTGGGCGAGCAGGCGCTCGCGATCGGGATCGCCAAGACGAGCCTCGGCTTCGGGCAGGCCGTCATCCTCGGCGCGTTCTGCAACGCGCTCGTCTGCATGGCGGTGTGGCTCTGCTACAGCGCCCGCACGACCGCCGACAAGATCCTGGCGATCATTCCGCCGATCGCCGCCTTCGTGGCCGCGGGGTTCGAGCACAGCGTCGCCAACATGTACTTCATCCCCGAGGCGCTCTTCATCGCCTCGAACGACGGCTGGCTGGCGAGCCTGACGAGCGCTCCCGACGTCTCAGGGCTGACCTGGAGCGCGTTCCTCGTCGACAACCTCCTGCCCGTCACGATCGGCAACCTCATCGGCGGGACCGTGATGGTCGCCGCCCTCTACTGGTTCGTCTACCTCCGTCCCGACCGGGCGGGGCTCCGCGCCTGACTGCAGCCGCGCCTCCCCGCCGGGCGTGAACCGCTCGTCGGTGAGCCAGAGGCCGGCGACGGCCAGGCCCGTGCCCCCGAGCACGGTCAGCGACCCGGTGACGCCGAGGGGGACGAGCTCGAAGAAGTCCCGCAGCCCGGGAACCGCCAGCACGGCCGCGTAGGCGCCCAGGAGCGCGAGGCACAGGGTCGTCACCGCGGCGCCGCGGAAACGGCTCGACGCCTCGAGCACGAGGATGAGGTACAGCCCGACGAGGATGAGGACCGACGTCGCCACCGTCCTCGCCTCGAGCAGGCCGAGGTCGAGCACGTAGTACGAGAACAGGTAGCTCGAGAGCACGCCCAGGCCGGCAGCGGTGCCCGCGGGCACGGCGAAGTTGCCCACGTCCCGCAGGAAGCCCGTTCGCGGCAGGCGGCCCGAGCTGGGGGCGAGGGCGAGGAAGAAGCCCGGGACCCCGACCGCGATCGTGGCGGCCAGGGTGAGGTGGCGCGGGAGGACCGGATAGGCGATCGGCGTCATCCCGATCGAGAGGATCAGGAAGGCGGCGAAGGCCGACTTCGTGACGAAGAGCTTGGCGACCCGCTGGAGGTTGCGGAGGATCTTGCGGCCCTCGTCGACCATCGACGGCACCGCGGAGAAGTCGCCGCGGACGAGGACGAGGTCGGCGACGCTCTTCGCGATCTGGGCGCCCGTGCCCTGGGCGATGGCGAGACGCGCCGCCTTGAGTGCCGGGACGTCGTTGACGCCGTCGCCCACCATCGCCACGTAGCTCCCCGAGCGCGCGAGCGCCTCGACGACCCGCTTCTTGCCCTCGGGGGAGATGCGACCGACGACCGAGGCCGCCACGGCCACGCGCTCCAGCTCGGCGTCGTCGTCGGGGAGGTTGCGCCCGTCGAGCGGCGCGTCGGCGTTCGGAATCCCCGCGTCGTCGGCGATCGCGGCGACCGTGTCGGGCGCGTCGCCGGAGATCACCTTCAGCGTGATCCCCTGCGCGCGGAAGAACTCCACCGTCTCGCGGGCGTCCCGCCGAAGCTGCTCGGCGAGGACGACGAGTCCGAGCGGCTCGAGGCGCTCCGGCGGCTCGACCGGGTCGGGATCGGCGAGCGGAGCGTCGGTCCTGCCGAAGGCGAGTACCCGCCGGCCGTTCCTGGCCTCCGACTCGGCCCGCGTCGCGAGGCTCCCGAGCGGGAAGTGCTCCGGCGAGCCGAGGACGTACGCCGAGCCGTTCAGCTGCACGGCGCTCCAGCCTCGCCGCGAGGCGAAGGGCACATGTGCGGAGACGGCCTCGGGCTCGGCGGCCCGGGCCTCGGCGATCGCCTCGAGCGTCGCGTTGCGGCTCGGAGAGCTGGCCGCGTAGCGCGCGAGCGCGTCCGCGAGCTCCTCCTCCGGCTCTCCGCTCGAGGGGACGAGAGCGACGACCCGCAGGCCTCCCTCGGTGAGCGTCCCCGTCTTGTCGAGGCAGACGACGTCCACGGCGGCGAGCGACTCGATGGCGTTCAGCTGCTGCGCCAGCGCTCCCTTGCGCGCCATCCGCAGCGCCGCCACGGCGTAGGTGAGGCTCGTGAGGAGGATCAGGCCCTCCGGGACGAGGCTGACGACGGCCGCCACGGACCGCGGAACCGCTTCGTCCAGCGGCACCGCGAGCTCCCAGAGGGCGAAGCCGAGAAGCAGCCCCAGCGGGATCATCACGCCGACGAGGATGATGAGGAGGCGGTTGAGGTCGCGCTCGAGCGGCGAGCGGGGATGCCGGAACGCCCGCGCCTGGCCGGCGATCCGCTCCGCGTAGCTCTCCGGCCCGACCGCGCTGACGACGTAGGCGCCGGAGCCCTCGACGGCGAAGGAGCCCGAGCGCACCTCGTCGCCGGCGTGCCGCGCCACCGAGTCGGACTCGCCGGTGAGGATGGACTCGTCGACCCGGAGCCCGGCGGCCTCCTCGAGCCGGCCGTCGGCGACGAGCTGGTCGCCGGCCTCGACGTGGACGAGGTCGCCGACGACGACGCTCGCCACCCCCAGCCGGCTCGCCTCCCCGTCGCGGATCACCGTCGCCGTGGGCGCCACGAGCGCGGCGAGGCGGTCGAGCGCCCGCTTCGCTCGCACCTCCTGCGTGATCCCGATCGCCGAGTTCGCGACCAGGATCCCGAGGAACAGAGCGTCCCGCCAGTCGGCGAACACGAGCGTGAGCGCGCCGAAGACCGCGAGGATCAGGTTGAAGACCGTGAAGACGTTGGCCCGGACGATGCTCCCGTAGGAGCGGCTCGTCGCCGGCGCCTCCAGGGGCCCACGCTCCGCGAGGCGCCGCGCGGCCTCCTCGCGGCTGAGCCCGGCCGCCGGGCGCTGCCCGGACGCGCTCACGGAACGACGAGGACGTCGCACGGAGCCTTCCGCGCGACGCCGACGGAGACCGAGCCGGCGATGAAGCGCCCCGCAGCGCCGCGTCCGTGCGTCCCGACGACGAGGAGGTCCGCCTCCACCTCCTTCGCCGCCGCGACGAGCCCGTCCACCGGGTCTCCGAGCGGGCTCATGGTCGTCGCTTCGGCGACGCCCGCGTCCGCGAGGACCGCCGTCGCCTCGACGAGGAGCGGCTCCCGCTCGTCGATCCACACGGGGTTCGGCAGCCCGAATTGCAACGCGGGAGACACGTTCGCGACCACGACCTGCCCTTCGTCCCCGGCGAGGCGGGCGGCCACTCCGAGCGCCCGTTTCGCTGCCTCGGAGCCGTCGTAGCCCACGAGAATCCTCACGCCGGGAGGCTACACGCGCAGGTCGCGCCGCTCGAAGAGCACGACGGCGAGCGCGCCGGCGACCAGCGCGAGGCCCAGCAGGATCAGGGCGTGCGCCGGGTCGAGGCCGCTCCGGATCGGGTCGCCGCCCGCGTAGAGGTAGTACGGCGAGATCTTCTGCGCCGGCTCGAGGGCGTCGACGAGCGGCGCCAGGCCGTAGACGAGGTACGCGGCGACCGCCGCCGCAGCGCTCACCCCGGTCGCCAGGGCCCGCTTCCCGGTCGCGCACCCGAGGAGAAGCGCGAGAGCGCCGAATGCGAGCGCGAGCAGGACGCCGGCGGCGGTCGCCGCGGCGAGACGGCCCGGTCCAACGTCCATGCCGACGACGGCCGCGCTGGCCCAGAGGGACGCCCAGAGGACGACGCCGAGCGCCACGACGAGGGCCCCGGCGCCGGCCGCCTTCTCGGCGACCAGCCGCCGCCGGGAGATCGGGTGCGCGAGGAGCAGGTCGAGCGTGCCGTCCTCCTCCTCGCGAGCGAGCGCGCCGGCGCCCAGCCCGATCGCGTAGACGAGGAAGACGAGCGGCACGACCAGGGAGAAGAGCTCGGCGCTCAGGTACCCGGCCGCCGACACGAAGTCGATGCTGCCCTCGCCCAGGAACGCGCGAATGGCCTCGGGGTAGTCCTGGACGAGGCGGTTGAGCTCGGGACGGCCACGCACGGTCGGATAGATCGCGACCGTGAGCCACACCGTGGCGACGAGGCCGAGCGCCCACCAGAGGAACGCCCGCCCGTGGTCACGGACGGTCTTCGCCGACACGCTACGCAGCACCGCGCTCTGCCTCCCGGTAATAGGAGAGGAAGATCTCCTCGAGGTCGGGCTCGTGGCTGACGACGTCGATCACCTCGTGGGCGGCGATCGCCTTCACGAGCGTGTCCAGCGAGCCTTCGACCTCGAAGCGAAGGGCGTTCCCATCGGCCTCGACCGAGCGCACGCCCGCGAGGGACGCGAATGGAGCGGCGGCGACGGGAGCCGCGAAGTGGACGACGAGGCGACGAACGGCCCGCGTCTTCAGCCCGGCCACGTCCTCGACGACGACCAGCCGCCCCTCGCGGATGATCGCGACGCGATCGGCGACATGCTCCACCTCGGAGAGGACGTGCGAGGAGAGAAGCACCGTGCCGCCCGCCGACGTGCGCTCGCGCACGAGGCGGTAGAACTCCTGCTGGACGAGGGGGTCGAGACCGCTCGTCGGCTCGTCGAGGACGAGGAGTTCCGGCCGGTGCATCAGCGCCTGGACGAGGCCGACCTTCTGCCGGTTGCCCTTCGAGAGGTCGGCCACGGGACGGTCGAGGTCGAGGTCGAGCCGCTCGACCAGCTCGTCCACGTGGCGCGGATCGACGCCGCCGCGCAGGCTCGCGAAGAACGAGAGATGCTGGCGGCCTGTCAGACGCGGGTAGAGGGCGAGCTCGCCGGGGACGTAGCCGACGTGCCGGCGGACCTCGACGCTCTCCCGGCGCGCGTCCAGCCCGAGCACGACGGCCCGGCCCGCCGTCGGACGGATGAGGTCGAGGAGGAGCCGGAGCGTGGTCGTCTTGCCGGCTCCGTTCGGCCCCAGGTAGCCGAAGACCTCGCCGCGCTCGACCTCGAAGGTGAGGTCGACGACGCCCCGCGCCCGGCCGTAGCTCTTCGTCAGGCCCTCGGCCTGGATCGCAGGCCCCGCCATGGACCGTAGGCTAGCCCTGGCGCGGGATGCGGACGACGACGGTCGGACAGGGCGAATGCTGGACGCATTGCTGGCTCACCGAGCCGAGAAGAAGCCCTTTGAACCCCCCGCGGCCGCGGGAGCCGACGACGAGAAGATCCGCATCTCCGGCCAGCCCGACGAGCACGTGCGAAGGATTCCCGCGAATCGCCTCGGCTCGGACATCGACCCCGAGCTCTTCCGCCTCGCGCTCGATCACGGCGGTGCATCGGTTCAGGACCCCCTGCGCCTCCCTGGCCATGGCCTCCTCGAACTCCTCGTCGAGGGCGCCGTGAAACGGCGGGGCGCCGGCGAACGCGGGCTCTGGCGCCGTGGCGTACAGCGGGAGACGCCAGACGTAGACCACGTGCAGCGTCGCGCCGCGGAGTCGCGCTTCCCCGAGCGCCCACCGAAGCGCCGTCTCTGCGCCGGGCGAGCCGTCCACGCCGACCAGGACCGTGCTCATGGGTCACGCTCCCCCGTGCTCGATCTCCACGTGCCGCGTCGGCGCGTGCGTCTTCGGCGCGCAGACGACGAGCAGCCCGTCGACGAACGAGGCCGAGAGCCCGTCAGCATCCGCCGACTCCGGGAGACGGAACAGGAAGTCGAACCGCGCCTCCGGCGCCGCCTTTCGGAGGTCCGGCCCGCTCACCTTCAGCAGGCGGTCGGTCACCTCGACGAGGAAGTCGTGCTCGGCCAGCCCGGGCGCGTCGATCTCGACGCAGTAGCGATCCGCCTCGTCCCGCACGTGCGCGGTCGGTTCCAGCTCGGCCGCGCGCCGGACATCGGCGAGGATCCGGCGATCAGAGCTCATCTGCACCTTTCGGTCATGGCCAGCACATTCTCGCCCGGCCTCGCCGCCTCGCCATCCGCGCCCCGCCCGAGCGCTCTTGCGGCTTTGCCGCGTGCAGAATCGGGGCGGTCACCGACGCCGGGCGAGACTCCCGGCCGGAGGCTCGACCACCGTCCACGATGAAGGTCGTCCGAGACGTCATCCTGCGCGACGGCACCACGCTCCGCCTCCGCGCCCCGGGGGAGGGAGACCGCGACGAGCTCGTGGCGTTCTTCTCCGGCCTCGGGCCGGAGAGCCTGCACGCGCGTTTCCACGCCCTCCCCGCGGTCGACGCGAAGCTCGTCGAGCCGTTCCTGGCGCCCGACTGGGTGGAGCACGGCGATCTCGTGGCGACGCTCCTGCTCGGAGAACGGGAGCGCATCGTCGCGCACGCGGGCTGGGCCAGGCTCCGCGACTCCAAGCGCGCCGAGGTCGCCTTCGCCGTTGCCGACGACCTGCGGGGGCGGGGCGTGGCGACGCGCCTTCTCGAGCAGCTGGCGGAGACCGCGGCGGAGGCGGGCGTGGCCGAGTTCGTCGCGGAAGTCCTCCCCGAGAACGCCGCGATGCTCGCGGTGTTCCGGGACGCCGGCTTCGCCGTCGGTCGAACCCTGGAGGCCGGGGAGATCGAGATCCGCTTCCCGATCGCGGCGACGGAGGAGTACCGCCTCGCCGTCGACCTGCGCGACCACGAGGCCGTCGTCGCGTCGCTCAGGCCGTTCTTCGCGCCGCGATCGGTCGCCGTGCTCGGCGCGTCGGCGAGGACGGGCGCCATCGGCGGGACGGTCGTCGCCAACATCGTCGCGGCCGGGTTCCCGGGCACCGTCGTCCCGGTGAACCGCCGGGGAGACACGGTGGCAGGAATTCCGGGCGTTCGCTCGCTCTCCGAGGCCTCCGAGCCCATCGACCTCGCGGTCGTGTGCCTCCCGGCCGAACAGGTGCTCGCGGCCGCGGAGGAGGCGCTGAGCGCCGGCGTCCGCGCCCTCTGCGTCATCTCCGCCGGCTTCGCCGAGGTCGGGCCCGAGGGCCGCGAGCGGGAGGCCCGGCTGCTCGAGCTCGTCCGGGCGCACGGCGCCCGCGCCATCGGCCCGAACTGCCTCGGGATCGCCGTCGCCGACGCGCGCCTGAACGCGACGTTCGCGCCTCACCCCTTCCCGTCGGGGCCGATCGGCTTCTCCTCCCAGAGCGGCGCCCTCGGCCTCGCGCTGCTCGAGGAGGCCGCCTCCCGCCGGCTCGGGTTCTCGGCCTTCGTCTCCATCGGCAACAAGATGGACGTCTCCTCGAACGACCTCGTCGAGTACTGGGAGGACGATCCCGAGACCGAGGTCGTTCTCCTCTACGTCGAGTCGTTCGGCAACCCGCGGAAGTTCGCCCGCATCGCCAGGAGGGTCGCGCGCCGCAAGCCCGTCCTCGCCATGAAGAGCGGCGTCAGCCGGGCCGGGGCACGCGCCGCCTCCTCCCACACGGCCGCTCTCGCCGGCTCGGAGGGCGCCGTCGCCGCGCTCTTCCGCCAGGCGGGCGTCATCCGGGCGTCCAGCCTGGAAGAGCTCGCGGACGCGGCGATGCTCCTCTCCCGGTTCCCGCTGCCCCGGGGCCCCCGGGTCGCCGTCCTCACGAATGCCGGCGGCCTGGGAATCCTCTGCGCCGACGCGTGCGATGCGGCCGGGCTGGAGCTCGCGTCCCTCGGCGACGACACGATCGCCGCGCTCCGGACGGCGCTCCCGGCGGCGGCGAGCGTCGGGAACCCGGTCGACGTCCTGGGCTCGGCCGGCGCCGAGAGCTACGCGGACTCGCTCGGCCCGCTCGTCGCCGATCCGGCCGTCGACGCGGTTCTCGTCCTCTTCGTTCCCGCCGGGACGACGCGGACCGCCGACGTCCTGGCCGCGATCGAGCGCGTGCCGGACGACGGCAAGCCGGTGATCCCGGTCGTCGTCGCCGAGGACCGGCCCGCGGGCACGTTCGCCTATCCGGAGTCCGCCGCCCGGGCCCTCGCGCGCGCCGTCGAGCGCGCCGCGTGGCTTCGGCGGCCGGCCGGGTCGGTTCCGCCGCGGCCGGCCGTGGACGCCGATGCAGCCTCCGGCCTCGTGGCCTCCGCGCTCGCCACGAGCGACGACCTCTGGCTCGGGCCGGAGCAGGTCCGCGCGCTCCTCTGCGCCTACGGCCTCCCGGTCGTCCCGGAGCGCGTCGCCGCGGATGCGACGACCGCGGTCGCCGCCGCCCGCGAGCTGGGCCTGCCCGTCGTGGTGAAGACGGCCGCCCCCGGTGCCCACAAGACGGAGCACGGAGGCGTCGCGCTCGATCTCGTCTCCGAGGACGCCGTCCGCGAGGCGGCCGAGCGGATCGGCGGCCCACTCGTCGTCCAACCGATGGTGGGGGGTGGCGTCGAGCTCCTCGCGGGCGTCGTGCAGGACCCCGTCTTCGGCCCGGTCGTCGCCTTCGGCCCCGGAGGCGTGCTCGCGGAGCTCGTGGGCGAGGCCTCCTTTCGTCTCGCCCCGCTCACCGATGTCGACGCGGAGGAGCTCGTTCTCGGAGGAAAGGCGGGAGCCCTCGTCCGCGGCTACCGCGGCGGCCAGCCGGCGGACAGGCGGTCGCTGGTCGACCTCGTCCACCGTCTCGCCCTCCTCGCGGAGGATCGGCCGGAGGTGGCCGAGCTCGACCTCAACCCGGTCATCGCGCTCCCAGACCGCTGCGTCGCGGTGGACGCACGGGTGCGGCTCCGTCGCGTCCGACCGGGCACCCCGTTGAAGACCTGGTGACGCCGGAACCGGCGGGCACCGGGATCGGCGGGGCGACCCCGCGTCGGGTCGTCATCACGCTCGGCCTGACCGTCCTCCTGGCGATCGGGGTCGCGCTCCTCGTCGGCAAGGCCGCCGGCTACGCCGAGGTTCTCGACGCGCTGCGGCGAGCGGATCCCCGCTGGCTCCCGGCCTGTCTCGCCGGTGAGGTCGTCGCCTACGTCGGCTACGTCATCGTCTTCCGCGCGATCGCCGAGGCGGATCACGGGCCAGCGCTCGGTCTCCGACTGAGCACGGAGATCGTCTTCCTGAGCCTCGGGGCCACGCGGCTTCTCGCAGTCGGTGGAGCAGGTGGTCTCGCGCTCGACTACTGGGCCCTCCACCGGACCGGGTTGACCCGGCACGGGTCGTTCCTGCGCGTGCTCGCGCTCAACACGCTCCTCTACGGCATCTTCGGCCTGGTGGCCTGGTCGGCCGCGCTCGTCCTCCTCGTCCGCGGAGAGGCGCCCATCGCGCTCGTCGCTCCGTGGCTCTTCGTGATCCCCGCCTGCTTCGCCGCGGGCGTCTGGGTCAGCGGACCGAGTCGCGCAGCTCGCCTCACGCGGCGATCCGGCGGACGCGCCCGGGCACTTTTCGCGGACGCGGTGGGAGGCGTCGTCCTCGTGCGCGGCCTCCTGGCGGACCGCGCCGGGCGCGTGTGCGTCGGCGGCGGCGCGGCCTACTGGGGCGGCGACATGTTCTGCCTCTGGGCGGCCCTGCAGGCGTTCCACGTGCAGACGACCGTCGTCGCCGTGGTGCTCGCCTACTCGACGGGCTACGTGGCGACGCTCGTGCCGCTTCCGACCGGCGGCGTCGGCAGCGTCGAGGCGGCGATGACCTTCGCGCTCGTCGCCGTGGGCGTGGACCTCTCGCCGGCGCTCCTCGCGGTCGTCACCTACCGGCTCTTCAGCTACTGGCTCCCGACCATCCCCGCGCTCCTCGTGCTTCCGCGGCTGCCCTCCATCTCGACGGAGCTCGAGGCCTTCGCGAGGCGGTAGCTGCGGCTTTTCCGCGTCGCGGGTGCGAGTGCCCGCCGATGCCGCGCGGCGCGGGATGACGCAGACTTCGGGCGATGGTCCAGCGACTGCTCGCCCTCGCCGTCTTCGCCGCGATCTGGATCGGGGCGCTGCTGCACCTTCTCGACGCCCCGAGCGGCGGCGACGCGGTCTGGGCGGCGTCGACCGCGGTCATCCTCGTGCCCCTGACCTGGTCGGTCGTGAGCTCGCTCCGACACGGCGACGTCGGCGTGGACGCGATCGCTCTGATCGCCATCGCGACGGCCCTCGCCCTCGGCGAGTACCTGGCCGGCGCGGTCGTGGCCCTCATGCTCGCCGGCGGGAACGCCCTGGAGGCCTCGGCGGGGCGGCGCGCGCGGCGCGAGCTGACGAAGCTGGTCGAGCGGGCACCGCGCTCGGCCCGACGCGTGCGGGGGGACACGATCGAGGTCGTCCCCGTCGAGGAGCTCGCAGTCGGCGACGTGGTGATCGTTCCCGCCGGAGAGGTCGTTCCGGTCGACGGCGTCGTCCAGAGCGCGGGCGCCGTCCTCGACGAGTCCGCGCTCACGGGAGAGGCGCTCCCGGTCTCGCACCCGCACGGAAGCCCGGTTCGCAGCGGCACGGCCAACGCGGGCGATGCGTTCGAGCTGCGCGCGACCCGCCCGGCGTCGGAGAGCGCCTACGCGGCGCTCGTGCGCCTGGTGCGCCAGGCCGAGACCCAGAAGGCGCCCTTCGTCAGGCTCGCCGACCGGTACGCCGTCTATTTCCTCCCGATCACGCTCGTGACGGCGGGCGCCGCGTGGGCGCTCTCCGGCGATCCGGTTCGTGCGCTGGCGGTCCTCGTCGTCGCGACGCCGTGCCCACTGATCCTCGCGGCGCCCATCGCGCTCATCTCCGGCGTCTCGCGCGCGGCCCGGGCAGGCGTGATCGTGAAGGGGGCCGCGACGATCGAGCAGCTCGGGCTCGCCCGGACCGTGCTGCTCGACAAGACGGGGACGGTGACCGTCGGCTCGCCCGAGGTCGAGCAGGTCGTCTCGCTCGACGGTTTCTCGACCGAGGAGATCCTGCGTCTCGCCGCCTCCGTGGATCAGCTCTCGAGCCACACCCTCGCCGAGTCGCTCGTCAGGGACGCGCGGTCGCGCGGGCTCGAGCTCGTCTTCCCCGAGCGGGTTGCCGAGGATCCCGGCCGGGGAATCGAGGGCGACGTGGACGGACACCGCGTGTCGGTCGGCAGCGCCTCCTGGCTCGAGGACAGCGGCTACGACGGCTCGGCCGTCCGCCGACCACACCGTGGCCGCGGGACAGTCGGAGATCCTCGTGGGCGTGGACGGCCGACTGGTCGCGATGCTCGTGATGAGCGACCGGCTGCGGGAGGACGCCGACGAGCTCATCACGGGCCTGCGCGAGACCGGGATCCGGCACGTCGCCCTCGTCACGGGCGACCGGGAGAGCATCGCCGAGGACGTGGGGCGTCGGGTCGGCGTCGATCGCGTGTACGCGAGAGCAGTCGCCCGAGGACAAGCTGGAGGTCGTCCGCTCGCTCCAGGGCGAACCCCGACCTGAGGCCGATGGTCATGGTCGGAGACGGGATCAACGACGCGCCCGCCCTGGCGCTCGCGGACGTGGGCATCGCCATGGGCGCGGCGGGCGCGACGGTCTCGTCCGAGACGGCCGACGCGGTCATCGTCGTCGACGCGTCGAACGCGTGGCGGAGGCGCTCCGCATCGGCCGGCGCTCGCTCGGCATCGCGAAGGAGAGCGTTCTCGCTGGGATCGGCCTCAGCCTCGTGGCGATGGGCTTCGCCGCGTTCGGCTTCATCGCGCCCGTCGCGGGCGCGCTCCTGCAGGAGGTGATCGACGTCGCGGTCATCCTGAACGCGCTCCGTGCGCTGCGGGCCTGACGGCGGTTGCGTAGTTCTCCGCACGCCGAATCGGCGCGCGCTCCCGATGCCCGTGACGAGGTCGCCGACGACGATGGCGCCGAGAAGCCAGGCAGAAAGGAGACGCCGTGAAGCGCCTCGCGATCATCGCCCAGCTCAGGCCCGACATGCAGGAGCGCGCCGCCGAGCTGGTCGCCCAGGGCCCGCCGTTCGACCCGCGCGAGATCGGCTTCGAGCGGCACTTCGTCTTCCTCTCGGGAGACCAGGTCGTCTTCGTCTTCGAGGGAGGAAACCTCGACCGGCTGCTGCGAACGGTCGTCCAGGACGCGGGCGGCTCGGAGGCGTTCAAGCGCTGGGAAGACCTCCTCGTGGGAATGCCGCGCGTGGCGCAGGAGGCGTACTCGTGGGAGCGGGGAGACGAGTGGCCCGAGGGTTGGGGCGAGTAGCCCCCGAGCTCCTACCCCGAGCGCTCCCAGGAGAACGCGGTCACCGCGACCCGCGGGCGGGCGGCGAGGCACGCCTGCCACTCGCGGGCGGCGACGAGGACACCGGGGTCCTCGGCGGCCAGGCGGAGTGTCGCCCCCTCTCTCACGCCTTCGAAGACGAACACCGCCTCGTCGTCGGTGAGGTAGACGAGGTGCCGGTCGAACTCGGTCTCCTCGAGCGCGAACGGAGGGCCGGCCGCGAGCAGCTCCTCGACCCTGCCGCGCATCCCGGGCTGGAGGGGCGCGACGACGACGAGGCGGCTCACGCGGCGGGCCTCCGGGGCACGCGCGCGTTGAGCAGGTCGACGAGCTCGGAGAGCGCGCCCGAGCTGCCGACGCTCGCGAGGTGGACCGAGCGCGAGGCCGGCTCGCGCTGGAGGACGAGCGTCGGGCGGCCGCCGATGCGCTCGCCGGGCGAGGCGAGGCGCACGAGCCGCACGTCGTCGTAGGGAAGGATCAGGGCGCTCAGCGCGCCCCGCCCGCCCTCGAATCGAAGGGCGACCAGGTCGAGGGTCAGCCGACCCGGCCGGGCGATCCCGTCCACGCCCCGCCAGACGACCGCATAGCTCTCCCGACCGGTCACGCTCCGCACTCTCCACGCTCGCGAGCGCCGTCGCATCCGGTCGGCACCGCCGAGGAGGTGCGGGTTTCCCGCAACCGGGCTCGGGGTGACGACCGATGCGGAGCGCGCTCCGGGCGGGGAGGCTTCGGGGCATGGCGAGCATGGCCGGACGCCACCCGTATCGCGTGATCGTCGTCGGCGGCGGGGTCGCCGGTCTCGAGACGATGGTGGCCCTGCGCTCGCTCGCCGAGGATCGCGTCGACGTCGAGATTCTCGCGCCGGGCCGCGAGTTCGTCTACCGCGCACTCGCCGTCGCGGAGCCGTTCGGCGCGGGGGAGGCGCTGCGCTTCGACCTCGGGATGCTCGCAGAAGGCTCCGGCGCACGGCACCGGCTCGGGTCGCTGCAGGCGGTGGACCCCGGACGACACGAGATCCACACCAACCGAGGCGTCCGGCTCCCCTACGACGCGCTCGTGATCGCCCTCGGAGCTGGCCCGCGGATCGGCGTTCGCGGCGCGCTCACCTTCCGCGGCCCCGAGGACGTGAGCGCCTTCCGCGCCTGCCTGGACGAGGCGTTGCAGGGCGAGGCTCGGCGGCTCGTGTTCGCGGTCCCGGGCGGCATCGCCTGGGCGCTCCCGCTCTACGAGCTCGCCCTCCTCACCGCGTCCCGCCTCGCAGCGGCCGGCGTGGACGCGGAGCTCACGCTCGTGACGCCGGAGGAGGCGCCGCTGAGGGTGTTCGGCACCGAGGCGAGCAGGCGACTGGAGGCGCTGCTCGCCGAGCGCGGGATCCGCCTCCGCCCGCGCACGTACCCGGACTCCTTCGCGAATGGACAGCTCACGGTCGTGCCGGGAGCTCCCCAGCCTGCCGACCGGGTCGTCGCCCTCCCCAGGCTGGCCGGGAGCTTCGTCCCCGGCCTCCCCCAGGATCCCGACGGCTTCGTCTCGGTCGACCCGTACGGGCGAATCGGGGACGTCGAGGACGTCTACGCCGCAGGGGACATCACCACCTTCCCGGTCAAGCAGGGCGGCATCGCGGCCCAGCAGGCCGACACGGTCGCGGAGACGATCGCGCAGGCGGCCGGCGCTCCCGTCCTTCCGACTCCGTTCGACCCCGTCCTGCGCGGGCTCGTCCTCACGGGAGACGGCCCGACGTTCCTGCGGGCGGAGATCGGCGGCGGGCGCGGCGACGCCTCGGAGGCGGCCGACGAGGCGCTCTGGTGGCCGCCCGGGAAGATCGCAGCCCGCTATCTCGCGCCGTACCTCGCCGAGCGCGCGGGACTCGCGATCGGCCAGGGAGCGGCTACGGCTCCTCCTTGAGGAGGCCCGCCGCGAGCGCGTAGCGGACGAGCTCGGCGCGAGTCGCGAGCCGGAGCTTCTGCATGATGTGCGCCCGGTGCGTCTCGGCGGTCCGAACCGAGATGAAGAGCATCTGTGCGATCTCCTGGTTCGTGTGGCCGAGCGCCAGGAGCCTGAGCACCTCGGTCTCGCGCTCCGAGAGCGGGTCTTCCTCGGCCGCCCGCGCGGCCTGGGCATCGGCCGCGGCGAGCCGTGCCCCGAGGGCCGGGTGGACGTAGGGCTCGCCGGACGCGACCTGGCGGACGGCCTCGACCACCTCGGCGTCGACGGCCTCCTTGAGGACGTAGCCTGATGCTCCCGCGCCGAACGCCTCCCGGACGTAGCTGGGGTCGTCCTGCATCGAGAGGACGAGCACCTTCGCCTCCGGCGCCTCCTTGAGCAGCTCGGGAATCGCCTCGATGCCGCTCTTCCCCGGCATGGTCACGTCGAGCAGGATGACGTCCGGCTTCGCCGATCGGGCCTCGAAGACGGCCTCGCGTGCGTCGCCGGCCTCGCCGACCACCTCGAGGTCGGACTCCTTGCCGAGCAGGAGCCGAAGGCCCGAGCGAACGACGGCGTGGTCGTCGACGATGAGGACCCGGACGGCGCTCATTCGGCCGGGACCTCGGCGACGAGCGTCGTCCCCGCGCCGGGCCGGGACTCGATCACGATCGTCCCGTCGACGAGCGCGAGCCGCTCTCGCATCCCCAGGAGCCCGAGACCCTCCGCTCGCGCCTCCCCGGGGTCGAACCCGCGGCCGTCGTCCTCGATCACGGCGGCCACCTTATCCCCTCGTTTCCGGACGACGATCGAGACGCGCTCCGCCTGGGCGTGCTTGACGACGTTCGTGAGCGCCTCCTGCACGATCCGGTAGAGCACCGTCTCCACCTCGCCCGGGAGCCGGGCCTCCAGGCGCGCCTCGACGTCGACGGCGATGCCCGTCTGCTCGGCGAAGCCCTGTGCGAGGCGCTCGAGCGCAGGCTCGAGCCCGAAGTCGTCGAGCGCCTTCGGCCGCAGCTCGATCGCCAGGCGGCGGACGTCCTCGAGCGTCCCCGCGACGAGCTCGCGCAGCTCGGCCACGGCCGCCCGGACCTCGTCCTCGCCCCTGGCCGTCTCGACCGACTTGAGGCCGAGGAGGATGGACGTCAGGGCCTGCCCGGTCTCGTCGTGCAGCTCGCGGGCAAGGCGCCGCCGTTCCAGCTCCTGTCCCTCGACGACCCGCCTGAGCGCGTCGCGCGCGACGCGGCCGGAGAGGTCGAGGGCGACGGCGGCGCGGCCGGCGAAGAGCTCGGCGACGCGGCAGTCGTCGTCGCTGAAGCGGACGTCCGGCCCCTCCTTGTCGACCGCGACGAGCACGCCGAGCGTCGTGCGTCCCGGACATCGAGCGGGACGTAGAGGACGGCGCGGATCCCGAGCCGGCGGGCGACCTCCTGGTCGATCTCCGGATCGTCGAGCGCGGAGTCCACACGGTGCAATCGCCCCTCCCGGAAGACCCTGCCCGGCCTTCGAGCTCTCCAGCCCGAGCCCGGACGCCGACGAACGTCCTCCCCGGGCCCGCCGTCGACCGCCGCGGGCCTCGAGCTCCAGGCCGTCGGGCAGCCAGACGACCGCCATGCGCGCGGAGACGAGCTCGCGCAGCTGGCGGGCGACGAGCTGGAGCAGGCGAGACGGCTCGATCTCGAGCGCGAGGGCGTTCCCGACCTGGATGAGCGCCTGGAGCTGGTTCGACCAGTGCGTGGCCGACTCGTAGAGGCGCGCGTTCTCGATCGCGACGGCCGCCTGCGACGCGAGGAGCACGACGAGCTCCTCGTCCTCGTCGCCGAAGTCGCCGCCGCCCTCCTTCTCGGTCAGGTAGAGGTTGCCGTAGGCCGTACCGCGCAGGAGCACCGGCGCGCCGAGGAACGTCCGCATGGGCGGGTGGTGCGGTGGAAAGCCGACCGACCGGGGATCGTCCCCGAGGTCGTGCAGGCGGAGAGGCTCCGCGTCGCGGATGAGGACGCCGAGGATGCCGCGGCCGCGCGGAAGGTCGCCGATCGCCGCATGCGTCTCCTCGTCGAGCCCGGTCGTGATGAACCGCTCGAGCGACCTGACCGCTGGGGTCGATGACGCCGAGGGCCGCGTACCGCGCGCCGGTGAGGCTCGCCGCCGTCTCGACGAGGCGCTGGAGGAGCGCGTCGAGCGAGAGCTCCGAGCTGAGTGCGATGCCTGCTTCGACGAGCTCCTGGAGCCGGTCGCGGTCGCTCACCACGAGCGCACTGTAATCGCGGGAAACCCGCACCGGGAAAGCAGCGGATTCACGGATTGTGGCGACGCCTCCGGCGGGTTTAGGGTGGCGGCAACACCCAAGGAGGTGGCTTGATGATGAAGTCGATCGTGATCGCAACGGACGGGTCCGACTCGGCCAAGGAGGCCGTAGACGTCGGCCTCGAGCTCGCGAAGGAGCAGGGCGCGGACGTCGTCTTCGTCCACGTAACGCCGCCGGATGAGGTTCGCGCGGCGCGAGGAGGTCACGTGGTCCACCCGCACACGGTCGAGATCGACGAGTCGGAGACCGCGCTCAAGGAGGCCGCAGCCGCGGCCGACGAGGCCGGGGTCACGTACGAGCTCGAGCGCGTGTCCGGCGAGACCGCCCCGCTCATCACCGCGATCGCCGACGCGAAGGACGCCGACCTGATCGTGGTCGGCTCGCGCGGACGCGGCGCGCTCGCGTCGACCCTGCTCGGCAGCGTCTCTCACGGGGTGATGACGCATGCCAAGCGTCCGGTCCTCATCGTCCGCGGGACCGAGGTTCCCGCGAAGACCTAGAGCGCACCGGAGCTCTGCCCGAACGCTCGGGACCGACACGCGCGGGGCGAGCGTCTGGCAAGAATGGCGGCAGACGAAACGAAGGAGGTCGCGATGACGACGCAGGCGCAGGAGCGATCCCAGCTCGTGGACGAGCTGCTCGAGCGGATCGGCCAGACGGTCGGCGAGAAGGCGAATGTCTCCACGGTGTTCGGCGAGCCGGTGGAGCGCGAGAACGTGACGGTGATCCCGGTCGCGAAGACCCGGTTCGGCTTCGGCGGCGGAGGCGGATCCGGCGAGCACGAGGGGCAGGGCGGATCGGGCGGAGGCGGAGGCGGAGGCGCCTACGTGAGCCCGGTCGGCTACATCGAGGTGCGGGGCGAGGGCGCCGAGTTCAAGCGGATCCAGAGCCCGATGGACCTCGTGGCCTTCGTCGCGGCCACATCCCTCGCCCTGCTCGCGATCAAGCGGCTTCTCGACTAGACGCGAACTGCGCCGGCGGCTCGGCCGGCTCGCTACAGTCTTCCCCGGACGTGGGCCCTCGAGGCCCACTGCGGCCCCGCCGATGGCGGGGTGCGATCTGAGGAGACGCCGAACCGCCGGCTCGTCCGGTTCCTGCTCGCCGCGCGACTGCGAGCTCTACGTCGCCGCCAGGTCCGGGAAGGGCCACCTGACCCTCGAGCTCCAGAACCCCGTGTTCTAGACGGCGGCCGGAAGTGGGCCGTGAAGGATTCGAACCTTCGACCTTGGGATTAAGAGTCCCCTGCTCTACCAGCTGAGCTAACGGCCCCGCGGGCGGCTAAGTCTAGCGAGAGGCTTTCCGACCACCTTCGAGCACCGTCCGCCCTGACCACGTCCGGGGTCTGACCCCTGTCATGTCTCGATTGGACAACCGGTGTGTTGGTGTGCCGGCTCCGGCGTACGGGCGCAGCGAAGGAGGGCGACGCGAGCCGGGAAGCGCCACAGCCCGGACCCACGGTTCTTGCGGATGCACGACGTATCGCCGCCCGCAGGCCGAGCCGCAACGCGACCCCGGGGCTGGCCGGGTCAGGCTTGCGACTCAGTCGCCTGGCTCGTGACTACGAGCGTCGATACTCGACTGCGCCGACGTCGCGGAGGCGTCCGCCATCGCGCAGCGCACGGACGCGTCACTGTCTCGGCGCAGCAGACGCCGAACCACCGGCTGTCCAGTTCCCGCGCCGCGCGACTGCGAGCTCTACTCGCCGCCAGGTCCGGGGAAGGGCCACAAGAGCCTCGAGCTCCAGAGCAGCGTCTAGACGGCGGCAGGCCAGGGACAGGAGCCCTGAGGCTCGGTGTCTTCAAAGCGGGGCTCGGCAGCAACGCCAGGAACCGCCCGAAACGGCCATGGCCGGGGTCTGACCCCGGACATGGCTTCGCGGGACGGAATCGGGCGCTGGTCGGATCACCGCTCCGGCGCGGTGATCGAGGTCGTGCGTGGAGGCGGCTCGGCGGGCCTCTGGACTCGGGTCGGCGCGAGTGCCGAAGCGTCGCCGGGGCGGCGCGAGAGACGGTCCGGCCCGTCTTTCGAGCGCTCGCCCGCGGCGCGTTGTCACTTTCGTTGTCACCCCCGCCTCCGCGCCTCCCCCCCGAAACGCGAAACCCCGCCTGAGCGGGGGTTTCCGTAATGGGCCGTGCAGGGATCGAACCTGCGACCTTGGGATTAAGAGTCCCCTGCTCTACCAGCTGAGCTAACGGCCCCGCGGGCGGCTAAGTCTAGCGAGAGGCTCGAAAAGCCTCAGTCACGCTCGAGGCGGCGCTGCGCGTACCAGGCGAGCGTGCGCCCCCTGGCGATGGGCCGGGCGAGGAGGACGAGGCTGCCGTAGACGATCCTCAGGGCCATGAGTCAGCTACATTCGCCGGCGGCGTGCGAATCCTTTCCGTCGTCGGCAACAGGCCGCAGTTCATCAAGTCGGCCCCGCTCTCCCTCGCGCTCCGCGAGCGCGGGGTCGACGAGGCCGTGGTCCACACGGGCCAGCACTACGACGACGAGCTGTCCGCCGTGTTCTTCGAGGAGCTCGAGCTCGCGCCCCCCACGTACCGGCTCGAGGCGGGCTCGGGGACCCATGCGGAGCAGACCGCGCGCATGCTCCCGGGGATCGAGGCCGCCGTGCTGGAGGAGCGGCCCGACGCGGTCCTCGTCTACGGCGACACGAACTCGACGCTCGCGGGAGGCCTCGTGGCCGCGAAGCTCCACGTCCCGGTCGCGCACGTCGAGGCGGGCCTCCGCTCCTTCGACGACACGATGCCGGAGGAGCTGAACCGGAGGCTCGTCGACCAGATCTCGAGCCTGCTCTTCTGCCCGACCGAGGTCGCGGTCGCGAATCTGGCCGCCGAGGGCGTCACGGAAGGCGTCCACGTCGTCGGCGACGTCATGTACGACGCGAGCCTCCGGCTCGCCCCGATCGCCAGGGAGCGGTCGGACGCGCTCGCGCGCGCGGGGGTCGAGCCGGGCGCCTACCTCGTCCTCACGCTCCACCGCGAGGCGAACGTGGCGCCGGAGCCCCTGGCAGCCGTCGCCGAGGCCCTCGCGCGGCTCGACGAGCCGGTCGTCTTCCCCGTCCATCCCGCGCACGACCGCGATGCTGGCGAAGACCGGCATCCGGCTGAGCGACAATGTCCTGATCCTGCCGCCCGTGGGCTACCTCGACTTCGCCGCGCTCGCGTCCCAGTCGCGCGTCATCCTCACCGACTCGGGCGGCGTCCAGAAGGAGGCGTACTGGTACCAGGTGCCGTGCGTGACGCTCCGGAGCAACACGGAATGGGTCGAGACGGTCGAGGCCGGCTGGAACCGCCTGGTCGGAACCGACCCGGATCGCGTCGTCGAAGCCGTCCGAAAGGCCGGTCCTGGGGCTCCGGAGGATGGTCTGTACGGCGACGGCCTTGCGTCCGAGAAGATCGTCGACCACCTTTATGGGATGGGTGCGAGTGAGCGCTGAAGTCGCGATCGTCGGCGCCGGCTACGTCGGCATCCCGCTCGGTCACGTCTTCGCCGACGCCGGCGTCGGCGCGGTCCTGCTCGACACGGACCAGGAGCGGGTCGCGGCGATCCACCGGGGCGAGAGCTACATCGAGGACGTCTCCTCGGACGAGCTCGCGACCGTGGTCCGCGCCGGCACGTTGACCGCGACCACGAACTACAACGCCCTCCGGGAGCTGGACGCGATCCTCATCGCGCTCCCGACCCCGCTCTCGGTCAACCGGGAGCCCGACCTCTCGATCGTCCTCGACGCCACGCGCGCGATCGCCAAGCGCCTGCGCCCGGGCCATCTCGTCGTGCTCGAGTCCACCACCTACCCGCGGACGACCCGCGACGAGATCCTGCCGATCCTCGCCGAGTCCGGCCTCGAGGTGGGCAAGGACTTCTTCCTCGCCTTCTCGCCCGGAGCGGGTCGACCCGGGCCGCACCGACTGGACGACGAAGACGACGCCGAAGATCGTCGGCGGGGTCACGGAGGCCTGCACCGCCAGGGCCGTCGCGCTCTACGAGCGCGCCCTGGACACGGTCATCCCCGTGTCCTCCCCGGAGGCCGCGGAGCTCACCAAGCTCCTCGAGAACATCTTCCGCTCGGTCAACATCGCGCTCGTGAACGAGCTGGCACAGCTCTGCGACCGCATGCAGGTCGACGTCTGGGAGGTTGTCGACGCCGCGGCGACGAAGCCGTTCGGGTTCATGAGCTTCAAGCCGGGCCCCGGTCTGGGGGGACACTGCCTCCCGGTCGACCCGTTCTACCTGGCCTGGAAGGCCCGCGAGTACGATTTCTACACGGAGTTCATCGAGCTGGCCGGGAAGGTCAACGAGAACATGCCGTACTTCTGCTTCGAGAAGATCATGCGCGCCCTCAACTCGCAGGAGCGCTCCGTGAAGGGGAGCAGGATCCACGTCATCGGCGTCGCCTACAAGCCGGACGTGGGCGACCTGCGCGAGTCGCCCGCCCTCAAGCTCATCGAGCTTCTGAGCGAGGAGGGCGCGAACGTCTCCTACCACGACCCGCACGTCCCCGAGCTTCCCGAGCACGGCCTCAGCTCGGTCCCGGTCGACAGCGAGATCGAGCAGGCCGACTGCGTCGCCATCGTCACGGCGCACTCGGGCATCGACTACGACGCGGTCGCCGAGCGCGCCAAGCTCGTCGTCGACTTCCGCAACGCCACCGGCTCCAACGGGACGAGGAACGGCAACGTATGGAAGCTCTAGAGCGCGAGCCCCTCACGATCGGGGTCGCGGGCCTCGGCCCGTGGGGCGCGAACCTGCTCCGCAACTTCAACGAGCTGGCGCGCGTGGCGTGGGTCTGCGACGAGAGCGAGGAGCGGCTGGAGGTCGCGGCCACCAGGTACCCGGCCGCGCGCCCGACCACGAGCCTCGCCGATCTGCTCGCAGACGACGAGGTCGACGCCGTCGTCGTCGCGACGCCGGTGCCGACGCACGCGGCGCTCGCCCGCGAGGCGCTCGCGGCCGGCAAGCACGTCTTCGTGGAGAAGCCGATGGCGCTCTCGGCGGACGAGGCGGAGGGGCTCGTCGCGCTCGCCGAGGAGCGCGGCCTCGTGCTGATGCCCGGCCACCTGCTCCTCTACCACCCGGGCGTGGCGAAGCTGAAGGACATCATCGCCTCGGGCTCCCTCGGCGAGGTGCTCTACGTCTACGGCAACCGCCAGAACCTGGGGACGATCCGGCGCGACGAGAACGCCCTGTGGAGCCTGGGCGTCCACGACCTCTCGGTCATCCTCCACCTCCTCGACGAGGAGCCGGCCGAGGTCTCGGCCCGCGGCGGATCCTTCCTCAAGGAGGGTGTCGAGGACGTCGTCTTCTGCTACCTCCGCTTCCCGTCCGGCGTCATCGCGCACATGCACCTCTCGTGGCTCGACCCGCACAAGATGCGGCGGATGACCGTCGTGGGCACCGACAAGATGGCCGTCTTCGACGACATGGAGCTCGACCGCAAGGTGACCGTGTACGACAGCGCCGCCGAGCAGTCGCTCGGCACGTACGGGGAGTGGAGCACCCGCACCGGCGACATCCACAGCCCACGGGTGCCGAACGACGAGCCGCTGCGCCTCGAGTGCCGGCACTTCCTCGGGCTCGTCGCGGGCGAGGGCGAGCCGCTCGCCGCAGCCCGGGCAGGGCTGGCCGTCGTGCGCGCGCTCGAGCAGCTCCAGGCTCTCTCTCGAGCGGGAGCGGGTCTGAGCGCCACGATCGCCGAGAGCGCGGTCGTCTACCCGGGCACGGTCCTGGGCGACGGCGTCGTGATCGGGGACAACGCCGTCGTCGGGAAGCCGCCGACGCTCGGGTCGCAGTCGACCACGAGCAGGGAGGCGCCGCCGCCGCTCGTCGTCGGGGACGGCGTGCGCATTCTCGCCTGCGCCGTCGTCTTCGCCGGGAGCAGGCTCGGCCGCGACGTCATCATCGGCGACCAGGCGTGCGTGCGCGAGCGCTGCGATCTGGGCGACAACGTCGTGGTCGGGCGAGGCTCGCTCGTCGAGAACGACGTCACCGTCGGCGCCCGGACGCGCATCCAGGCGAACGCCTACGTCACCTCCTACTCGACGCTCGAGGAGGACGTCTTCATCGCGCCGGGCGTCGTGACGACGAACGACAACTTCATGGGACGCACCGAGGCGCGCCTCGAGGTCATGCGCGGCCCCACCGTCCGCCGCGGCGCCCGCGTCGGCGGCGGCGCAGTGCTCGTGCCCGGGGTCGAGATCGGGGAGGAGGCCTTCGTCGGTGCCGGGGCCGTCGTCATCCGCGACGTGCCTCCCCGGACCGTGGTCGTGGGCAACCCGGCGCGCGTGATCCGCGAGGTGCCGCCGGAAGAGCTGCTCGGCGCCTAGAACTCATGTCGGAATGGGGGCCTCGTCGCCGGGGTGTCCTGGGCGAGTGCGAGGCAAGGACGCAGGGAGCGCTCGTATTCGAGAATACGGGCGCGACCGAGGACGCAGCATGGCGCCGTCCAGGGCAGCCCGGCGACTCAGTGCTTCATTTCGAAAGGGGTTCTGAGCACCGCGCGGTTCGTCCCGCGGACGCGCACGCGAACCGGGGCCGTCGCCGACGGCGAAGAGAGGCGGAAGAAGGTCGTCACCTGCGGGCGGACCGAGACGTTCGCGCTCCCGTTGACGCTGCGGACGTTCGTCCAGGCCGACTCGCCGCTCCTCTTCCGCTGGAGGGTCGCCGAGCCGACGTTCCGGGCGAGCGCCGCGAGCGTCGCCTTCTGACCCTTGCCGATCGTCGTGCCGCCCGTGAGGCGGAGGACGCCGATCGTGAACCAGGTCGAGCGGAGCCCGAGCGTCGAGCGGAACTGAGCGCCGGTGAAGTCGACCGGCCCGGGGTTCACGTGCACCTCGGAGACGCGGCTCGACGAGTTGCGCGAGACGTTGAGGTCGTTGAGGGCGGCGAGTCCGAGCGCGCGCCGCATCGCCGACCCGCGCCAGACGCAGTCACGTCCTGCGTTCGAGCAGTCGTCCTCGGCGTCCGTCGGTCCCCAGCGGTGGTGCGGCGAGATCGAGTCGAAGGGGTCGGGGACGCTCTTGAGGTACGGGAACGAGGTCTGGGGGGAGCCCCACTCGTCGGACACGGACGCCGTCTTGCCGCCCGAGGTGGAGAAGAAGAACGTCGAGGCGACCGCCCCGTTCGAGACGAGCACCTCGCCGGCTGTGCCCGCGACCGCGTCGTTGGTCGGCGGCGTCTCGGCGTTGACGCCGCCGTAGACCTGGTCACGCGTGTCGGGGCAGAAGACCGTCCCCGTGCCCGGGAAGGAGCACTTGCCGCCGCCGGCCAGCGCGTAGGAGCGGGCCGCCACGGCCTGGGCGCGAAGCGCGGGCTGCGCCCACGAGCTCGGCATCTCCCTGGGGATGACACCACGCACGTAGTTGTCGATGCCGAGGATGTTGAGCGTCCAGACCCGAGAGCCCGAGACGCGAAGGAGGATCTTGCCGCGGTAGGGAGCGCCGTTGAGCTCGAGGAAGGCGCCGTCCGGCACGAACGTCTTCGAGGCCGCGAACATCCGGGTCGAGCCGCCCATCACGAGCTTCAGCTTCCCGCCCGCGGTTGCGGTCGCCCTCCACGTGCCGGCGGCGAGGTTCTGACCGCCGGCCGGCGTGAACGGCGCGGCCGATCCGATCCTGACCGAGGAGCGGCCCGGGGCGAGCAGTACCCTCATCGTCGTCGACGACCTCGCGTCGAAGGTCGTCCCCGGGTAGTAGTGGAACAGGATCTCCCGGTAGGTCTTGCCGTCCTTGGTGGCGAGGCCCTGCGCGCCGTACTGCGACATGCCGATGCCGTGGCCCCAGCCACGGCCCTTGACGACGAACGTCAGGGAAGGCTGCGCCGGCGCCGCGAGCACGAGCGCGCCGGCGAGAACGGTCGCGAGGACGACGAGTCGACGAGTCAGCCGCAGCATTGGACCCCTATCGGCATCCAGGGTACGGAAGCGCAGTAAGGAATGCGTGAAGGACCCGGCTCCTAGGCGAGCCGCTCGGCGTACTGGCGGCGGTAGTACTCCAGGTACTCGCCGGACTTGATCGGCTCCCACCAGGAGCGGTTGTCCCGGTACCAGGCGACGGTGTCGGCCAGCCCCTCGTCGAAGCCCTGCCTCGGCTCCCACCCGAGACCACGGAGCTTGGAGGTGTCGAGGGAGTAGCGGCGGTCGTGCCCCGGGCGGTCGGTGACGTGGCGGACGAGCGACCGCGTCGGCGCCGGTGAGCTCGACGATCCGCCGCGTGATCTCGATGTTCTCGCGCTCGTTCCCCGCGCCGACGTTGTAGATCTCGCCGGGCGCCCCCTCGCGCAGCACGAACTCGATGCCCGCGCAGTGGTCCTCGACGTGGAGCCAGTCGCGCACCTGGCGGCCGTCGCCGTAGACGGGCAGCAGCTCGCCGTCGAGCGCGTTCGTGACGAAGAGCGGGACGAGCTTCTCCGGGTACTGGTTCGGCCCGTACGAGTTCGAGCCCCGCGTGATCGAGGCGTTCAACCCGAACGTCCGCACGTAGGCGGGGATGTGCAGGTCGCCCGCCGCCTTGGCGACGCTGTACGGGCTCGACGGGCTGACGGGATCCGTCTCCTTCGCCGACCCGCCCCGCTCGAGGTCGCCGTAGACCTCGTCGGTGGAGACCTGGACGAACCTGGCCCCCGTCCGGCGGACCTCCTCGAGGAGCACCTGCGTCCCGAAGAACTCGGTGCGCCCGAAGTCGGTGGCGCCCAGGATCGAGCGGTCGACGTGCGTCTCGGCCGCCAGGTTGACGATCGCCTTGCAGCCCTCCGCCGCGCGGGCGACGGCCTCGGGATCGGCGATGTCCCCGACCCGGAGGTCGCAGTCGACCCCGTCGAGGTTCTCCCGACGTCCCGAGTACGTGAGCTTGTCGAGCACGACGACCTCCTCGCCGACGCCGACGAGGCGCTTGACGAGATGGCTGCCGATGAACCCGCAGCCGCCGGTGACGAGGATCCGCACGTTCTGATCCTAGATGCGTCCGAGGCGGGCGAGGCATTCGCGCAGGCCTTCCCGCCAGTGGGGAAGCCGCGGCGCGCCGTCGCGCTCGCTGCGAAGGACCGAGTACGCCGGCCTCGGCGCGGGACGGCCCAGCTCCTGGCTCGAGATCGGCACGACGCGGCAGTCGAGTCCCGCCTCGGCGAAGATCGCCTCCGCGAACTCGGCCCAGGTGCAGTCCCCGTCCGCCGCGACGTGCCAGACGCCGTGCGGAAGCGCGACCAGGTCGCGCGTCGCGGCGGCGAGGTGACCGACGTAGGTGGGGCAGCCGCGCTGGTCGTCGACGACCCGGACCTCGTCGCGCTCCTCGCCGAGCCGCAGCATCGTGCGGACGAAGTTCGTGCCGGTCCAGCCGAAGAGCCACGAGCTGCGGACGATCCAGCCCTCCCGCACCTCCCGCTCCCCGAGGAGCTTCGTGCGCCCGTAGGCAGAGAGCGGGCCCGGCGCGTCCGACTCCACGTACGGCTCCACCTTGCGCCCGTCGAAGACGTAGTCGGTCGAGTAGTAGACGACCGGAGCCCCGAGCGCGGCGACGCGCGCGGTGCCCTCGGCGTTCACGCGGCGCGCGGCCGCCTCCTCCTCCTCGGCCCCGTCCACATCCGTCCACGCGGCGGCGTGGAGCACGAGCGAGGGCGCGTAGCCGAGCGTGATCGGCTCGGTCACGTCGAGCTCGGCGCGCGTGCGCGCGTCGGCGTCGGGGAAGGCCTCGCGGAGCGCCGTCCCGAGCTGGCCGCCGGCCCCGGTTAGGAGGACGCGTCCCGCTTCGACAGGATCGGGGACTGCGTGCTCCAGAGGTGCTTGATCCTGGGGTCGTCCCACGGGATCCCGTGCTCGTCCGGGTCGGCCGGGTCGAACTCGCGGGTGACGTGGTAGCAGAAGATGAGATCGGTGAGCGCCTCGAAGCCGTGGGCGTGATGGCCGGGCACGTAGATCGCCACGGGGTTCTCGTCCCCGATGTCCGCGGTGAAGACCTCGTCGGTCTCGCGGTCGAGGACCACGACCCGCGCGGTCCCGGTGAGGCAGACGAAGAGGTCGTCCTGGCCGCGCTCGTGGTAGTGGAGCCCGCGGATCACGCCCTGGCGGGAAAAGGACACGTTCGTCTGCACCGTGCGGTTTGGAAGCAGGCTCTCGCGCCGGATCTCCATCAGCCAGCCACGCTCGTCCCGGAAGGGCCGCAGCGGCAGGATCTCGAGACCAGGGATCACGAGAGCCTGTTCGCCCCGGTCTCGTCGACGAGGTTCCCGATCCGCGCCAGCGCCTCGTGCGTGCCCGCGTCGCGCCACCACCCGCGCACCCGCGCGCAGGTCAGCCGGCCCTGCTCGGCGTAGCTCCGATTGACGTCCGTGATCTCCAGCTCTCCCCGCGAGGACGGCGCCAGCCCGCGGATGATGTCGAAGACATCCTGCGGGAAGCAGTAGAGGCCGACGACCGCATCCTGCGAGGGCGGGGCCTCGTAGCGGGTGTCGACGACGCCCGCCTTCTCGACGACGTCCACGACGGCGCCACCGTCGTCGCCGTACACGACGACGCCGAAGCGCTCCGGGTCGGGGACCTCCTTCACGAAGATGAGCGCGCCGCTCGGCTCGTCGGCCCAGGCCCGGACGGCGTCCGCCTCGGCGTACTCGAAGATGTTGTCCCCGAGGCAGACGACGAGGCCTTCCCCGGCGGCGAAGGACTCGGCCATGCCGACGACCTGCGCGATGCCACCGGACTCGGTCTGCACCTTGTACGTGAGGTCGAGGTCGAACAGGGGCTCCTCGCCGTGCCGCTCCTTGACGCGGCCGTCGCCGAGGAGGTCGATGAAGTCTCCCGCGTGGGCCTGCCCTGTGACGATGAGCACGTCCCGGATGCCGAGGAGCTGCATCAGCTGGAGCGGGTAGTAGACCATCGGCCACCGCCCGACCGGGAGCAGGTGCTTGTTGGTGATCCGCGTCAGCTCCTGGAGGCGGGTGGCCTCCCCGCCGGCGCAGATCAGCCCGCGGGCACGTATCGGTTCGCCCTCCATGCTCGGCGGGATGCTATGTCACTCGTCGAGGGCGGTACGAAACGCGGTCTCGGCGTCGTCGCCGTAGACGGCGAAGACCACGTGCTCGAGCGATCGCGGGTCGTAGTCGCGAACGGCGGCGACCATGATCTCCGCGCATTCGGCGAGCGGAAAGCCCCCCACGCCGGTCCCGAAGGCGGGGAGGGCGAGCGAGCGGCACTCGAGCTCGTCGGCGACCTCGAGGCAGCGGCGCGTCGTCACTCTGACGAGGTCGGCGTCCGTCTGCAGGTCCTGTCCCATGACCGCGCCGTGGATCACGTGACGGGCGCGAAGGCGGCCACCGGTCGTGGCGACGGCGTCGCCGATCTCGATCGGCCCTTTCGCCATCGCCTCCCGCTCGATCTCCTCGCCCCCCGCCCGCTTGATCGCGCCGGCGACGCCCGCTCCCATCCAGAGATGGTTGTTGGCCGCGTTGGCGATCGCGTCGACGTCGAGCGAGGCGATGTCGCCCTCGACAACCTCGACCTGCACGCGGCGCAGCTTACTAGCGGCCGGTCGGGCTGGGTGCCGGCGTCCGCGTCGCCTTCGGCGCGAGCGGAGACGGCTTCACCCGGAAGACCTTCGCGACGCCGGCGGGCAGCCACCAGTTCCAGCGTCCGAAGAGCGCCATCGCGCTCGGGACGAGCAGCGCCCGGACGATGGTGACGTCGATGAGGATGGCCATCGCGAGGGTGAAGCCGAACTGCTGCAGGCCGACGAGCGAGCCGGCCACGAAGCCCATGAACGCGGCGAACATGACCAGCCCGGCGGCGGTCACGATGCGCCCGGTCTTCGCGAGCCCCTGCGAGACGGCGTGGACGTTGTCGTGCGTCGCGTCCCACTCCTCGCGCATCCGGCTGACGAGGAACACCTCGTAGTCCATCGAGAGGCCGAACACCATCGCGAAGACGAAGACCGGGATCCAGCCCTCGATCTGGTCGAAGGAGATGAGCCCGAACCAGTCCGCGACGCCCCACTTGAAGAAGACGACGCTGAGGCCGTAGGCCGCCCCGATCGAGAGCAGGTTGAGGATGATCGCCTTGAGCGGGATCAGCACCGACCGGAAAGCGCGCAGGAGCACGATGTACGTGAGCACGAGCACGCCGAGGATGAGCCAGGGGAAGGCCCCGTAGGTGAGGTCGAGGAAGTCCACGCCGCCCGGCGGCCCGCCGCCGGCGTAGACGGCGACGCCCTGCGGGAAGCCCGCCGCCGGGACGATCGTCGTCCCGCAGGCGGTCGACGAAGTGGAGCGCCGCCGGCGAGCCGTACTCGCTCCTCCCCGTCACCTGCACCTGGAGGTAGCGGCCCGGTCGGGTCGATGGACTGGGGGCTCTGGGGGTCGAACGTGATCGCGGCGACCTCCGGGTCCGCCTTCAGCCCCTGCTCGAGCCGTCCGAGCGCCGCCTGGACGCCGGGATCGTGCGGCGCCGCCGTCCTGGCCGGTGTCGATCGCGATCTGCGTCGGGGCGAGCGCGCCCTCGCCGACCGCGTCGGAGATGATGTTGAGGCCCTGGACGCCCTCGAGGTCCTGCGGGATCCCCTTGTTCGAGCCCGGCCCCACCTCCATCGTCAGCACCGGGAGGGCGAGGATCACGAGGAAGGTCGCGGTGCCGGCGGCGAAGAGCGCGGGGCGGCGCATGATCTGGCGCGAGAGCTTGATCCAGAAGTTCGACTCCTGATCCTCGCGCCGCTCGACAACGCGCTTGGGGATGAGCCGCACGCGGTCGAGCTTCGCGGCGAGGAAGTAGAGCGAGCACGGGCAGGAGCGTCACCGCGCAGACGACCGACACGAGCGGGATGACGAGGCCGCCGATCCCGAAGCCGCGCATGAACGGCAGCGGCATGAAGAGCATGAGAGCGAGCCCGATCGCCACCGCCGTCCCGGAGAAGACGACCGCGCGACCTGCCGTGGCCATCGTCCTGACGACGGCGTCCTCCTTCGAGTCGGCATTGGCCAGCTCCTCGCGGTAGCGGTACACGACGAGGAGCGAGTAGTCGATGGCGATCCCGAGCCCGATGAGCATGACCAGGTTCTGGAGGTAGGTGGTCAGCTCCACGAAGTTGGCGAAGATCCAGATGATCCCCAGCGTGGTCGGGATCGCGGCCGCGGCGAAGACGAACGGGATCAGGAACGCGAGCGTCCCGAAGACGAAGACGAGGATCAGGAGCGCGATCGGGATGGCGATGAAGAGCTCGCCCACCGTGAGGTCGTGGGCGAAGACCGGGTCGAGATCGTGCTCGATGGCGGCCTGTCCAGAGACGTAGACCTGGGCGCCGGGGATCGTGCCCGACCGCGGCGCGCATGTCGTCCGTGTAGCCCTTCGCGTCGGCCGGCTGAAGCCTCGAGACGATCCGCGCGCTGACGACGGAGTCCGAGACGGGCTGAACGCCGGCGACCTCGGACGTGGGGAGCACCTCGGAGGCTCGCTCCGCCGCGCGTCTGCACCTGGCGGAAGCAGCGTCTCCGCCGACCCGGGCGCGCCCTTGACGACGATCGTGAACGAGCCGTCCGACCGCTGGCCGAAGTGGTCATGGAGGATCTTCTCGGCCCGGGCGGTGTCGGTGCCCGGGAGCGTGAAGCGGTTGGTAAGCAGGTCGGCGAGCCCCGACATGGCGATGGCCGAGGCGACGAAGACGACCGCCCAGACCGCGACGACGGCCCAGCGGTAGCGGATCATCCGCCGTGTCCAGCCCTCCATGAGCTCACCGTCCCAGATGTGAAGAGTTAGTGATCACTAGCATGACCACGCGCCCACGCTAGCGCCGGCCTCCCGGCCTGTCAAAACCGACCTGAGAGCAGGGAGAAGCTACGCCTTGCGGGTCGCCCGCCTTGCGGCCTTCCGGGCCCGGATGGCCGGGGCGAGCCGGACGGCGGCGACCCAGACGTAGGCGAGGAACGCGGCCACGACGCCGGCGACGGTGAGGACTGCGGCGCACGGCTACGATTGTCGCATGACTCCGCGCAGGGACGTCGACCGGCTCAAGGCCGAGATGGAGGAGCTCTTCGCCGACCTCTGCCAGCACAGGCTGGCCCCGCAGCGCCGCGGCTTCCGTCCGCGCGTGGACGCCTACCGGACCGACGACCCGCCCGCGATCCACGTCGTCGTCGAGCTCGCCGGCGTCGACCCGTCCGAGGTCGACGTCGCCGTCGTCGACGGCGTGCTGTCCATCTCCGGAAAGCGGCCCCGCCGCTCCGGCGACGGGCGCCACTACGAGCACATCGAGATCGACTACGGGCCCTTCGAGCGGCACATCGCGCTCGGAGCCGAGGTTGCCGAAGGCGAGGCGGAGGCCCGGTACGAGCACGGGCTCCTTACGATCGTCTTCCCCCTGCGGCAGCGGTCGCAGCCCGTGCGTGTAGAGGTGACCAGGGAGGCGGACGCGTGAGCGCGATCGAGGAGAGACCGGCGGAGGCGCCCGAGCTGACGGGCGAGCTGCTTCCGATCCTGCCGCTCCGCGAGAGCGTCGTCTTCCCCGGGTCGATGACCCCGCTCGCGATCGGCCAGGAGCGGTCGATCAAGCTCGTCGACGAGGCGGTGGCCGCCGACCGGACGATCGCGCTCGTCACGAGCCGCTCGTCCGAGGAGGAGGCTCCGGGCCCCGACGACCTCTACGACGTCGGCACCTCCGCGATCGTCCACAAGATGATCCGCGTCCCCGACGGGACGCTGCGCGTGCTCGTCCAGGGACAGGAGCGGGTCAAGCTCGAGGAGGTCGAGCAGACCGAGCCCTACCTCGCCGGCCGGTTCACCGCGCTCCCCGACGTCGTCGTGCGCGAGCGCGAGGTCGAGGCCCTGGGGAGGTCGATCGAGTCGCTCTTCGGCCGCATCATCGCCATCGCCCCGTACCTACCCGAGGAGCTCGAGTTCGCCGCCGCCAACGCCGAGTCGCCGGGCGCGCTCGCCAACCTGATCGCGTCGACGATCCGCCTCAAGACCGAGGAGAAGCAGCAGCTCCTCGCGGCGGCGGACGTCGAGGAGCGCCTGCGCCTGCTGACGGTCATCCTCTCGCGCGAGCTCGAGGTCTTCGAGCTGGGGACGAAGATCCAGTCCCAGGTCCAGTCCGAGATCGACTCGTCGCAACGAGAGTACTTCCTGCGCCAGCAGCTGAAGGCGATCCAGGAGGAGCTGGGCGAGGGAGACGAGCAGCAGGCCGAGCTGGCCGAGCTGCGCTCGCAGATCGACGAGGCCGACCTCCCCGAGGACGCCGAGAAGCAGGCACGACGCGAGCTCGACCGGCTGTCGAAGCTCCCGTCTGCCGCCGCCGAGTACGGCGTCATCCGCACGTACCTCGAGTGGATCCTGTCGCTCCCCTGGTCGCAGACGACCGAGGACGACCTCGACCTCAAGCGGGCCCGGGCGATCCTCGACGAGGACCACTACGACCTCGAGAAGGTCAAGGACCGGATCATCGAGCACCTCGCCGTGCAGAAGCTCAAGCACGACCTCGCCGGCCCGATCCTCTGCTTCGTCGGCCCGCCCGGCGTCGGCAAGACGTCCCTCGGCCAGTCGATCGCGCGGGCGCTCGGCCGCAAGTTCGTGCGCATCTCGGTCGGGGGCGTGCGCGACGAGGCGGAGATCCGCGGCCACCGGCGCACCTACATCGGCGCGCTGCCGGGCACGATCATCCGCGCGCTCCGCGACGTGGAGTCGAAGAACCCGGTCTTCATGATCGACGAGATCGACAAGATGGGCTCCGACTGGCGCGGCGACCCCTCGAGCGCGATGCTCGAGGTGCTCGACCCGGCGCAGAACTCCACCTTCCGCGACCACTACCTCGACCTTCCGTTCGACCTCTCGCAGATCCTCTTCATCTGCACCGGCAATCAGCTCGAGACCATCCCGCCGCCGCTCCGCGACCGCATGGAGATCATCCCGCTCTCCGGCTACACCGAGGACGAGAAGGTCGCCATCGCCCGCCGCTACCTCGTCCCCAAGCAGGTCGACGGCGCACGGCCTCGATCCCAAGAAGGTCACGTTCACCGAGAAGGCGCTGCGCCTGATCGTCCGCGAGTACACGCGCGAGGCGGGCGTCCGCAACCTCGACCGCGAGATCGCCTCGCTCTGCCGCAAGGCCGCCCGCGAGGTCGCCGAGGGCAGGCGCACCGGCGCCCGCGTCGACGAGAAGCGCGTCCGCACGTGGCTCGGCAAGCGCCGCTTCTCGGGCGAGGTCCGGAAGCGCACGTCCGAGCCGGGCGTGGCCACCGGCCTCGCCGTCACGCCCTTCGGCGGCGACGTTCTCTTCGTCGAGGCGACGGCGATGCCAGGCCGCGGCCGGCTCGACCGTCACGGGCCAGATCGGCGACGTCATGAAGGAGTCGGCGCAGGCGGCGCTCTCCTGGGTGCGCGGGCACTCCGCCGACCTCGGGCTCGAGTCCGACTGGTTCGAGGAGCGCGACGTCCACATCCACGTGCCTGCGGGCGCCGTGCCCAAGGACGGCCCCTCGGCCGGGACCGCGATGGCGACCGCGCTCGCCTCGCTGGCGACGGGGAAGCCCGTCTCGGAGGACGTCGCCATGACCGGGGAGATCACGCTGACGGGGCAGGTGCTGCCGATCGGCGGCGTGAAGGAGAAGGTGCTCGCCGCCGAGCGCGCGGGCATCTCGACGGTCATCCTCCCCCGCGAGAACGAGCCGGATCTGGACGATCTGCCGGCCGAGGTCCGCGACTCGATGACCTTCGTCCTGGCCGACTTCGTGACGGAGGTTCTCGAAGCCGCGTTCCCGGGCGGGACGGTGCTCGAGTTCTCGCGGGCCGCGGGCGGGTAGATTACGCCGGACGACGCCGACGAAAGGACGACGAGATGAGAGAGAAGGTCACCTACGCCGTGGACACCGCCCGGCCCTACGTGGAGCGGATCGCGCAGGACGAGGAGCTCCACGACCACGTCAAGAACGCCTACGCGTCCGCGAGGAGCATCTACGACCAGCTGCTCGGCGGCCGCGGGGCGACCGGCGCCGCGATGAGGTCGCGCGCGACAAGGACATCCAGGACGAGCTCCGGAACGCCGTGGAGGAGCTGCGCAAGGCCGGCGGGCGCGTCCAGGGAGAGACGTCCCACACGAAGCGGAACGTGCTTGCTCCTGCTCACGGGCATCACGCTCGGCGTGCTCTTCAACCCGAAGACGGGCCCCGACACCCGCAAGTGGCTGAAGGACAAGGTCCTCGGTCCCGAGCAGCCGTTCGAGTACCAGTCGAACGAGAACTAGGCGCGAGGCCGCTCGGGAAGCGGCCGCCTACGTGAGTTCGCCCCCTGACCGCTCGGCGGTTGTAGGTTGCGCTTGTCGTGACGATCGAGCGGACCCGCTACTTCGCCGGGCAACTGCTCGATGCGGCCGATCTGACGCAGGAGCAGCTCTACCTTCGCGAGAAGGCTCGTCGCCACAACCGCATGCTTCATGGCTGGGGGGTTGTCACCGGCCTGGGCGTCCGGCAAGGCCCAGAAGCGGGGGAGCTCACGATCGAACCCGGCTACGCGCTCGACCCCTGCGGCGATGAGATCGTCGTCGCGGACCCGGTGCCGGTCGACCTCCACAGCGAGGACGACGACGGCAACGCCGTGTCGCCCTGCCCACAACCTGACGGTCGTGAACGCAGGCGGGTCCGCAAGAAGCGGTCATCCGAACAGACCCTCTACCTCGCCATCCGCTATGCGGAGTGCGCTACTCGTCCCGTCCCTGTTGGCGACTCCGTCGAGTACAGCCGAACGCGTGAGAGCTTCGCCGTCAAGCTCCTGACGAAGCTTCCCGCGTCGCTATCGACGGCGACGCCCGCGCGACGACCAGCACAGCCGCCCCGAGTCCCGTGCCGAGCCGTGGGTGGTTCTCGCCGTGGTCGCCTTCGACTCAGATCTCCAGGTCTCGAAGGTCGACTGCGACATCTAACGGCGCGTCGTCGACACGCTCAGCGCCGGTCTGATCCTCCAAGCCGGCTCAGCCGCTGACGAGGCGGTTGCCGCTGCACTCGTAGAGCACGCCCGGCTTCGGCGTGTACGTCGCGTCGTGCATGCAGTTCTGGCCGCTGCCGAGCGAGATCCCCTGGGTGACCTCGTTGTCGAAGAGGTGCACGTCCCCCTTGCCGCCGCCGTAGCCGATCGGGACGTAGATGTCGTCGACCAGCACGCGGTTGCCGCGGATGACGATGTTCTTGAGCGTCTCGCCGTGGTCGCCGACCTTGATCGTCGAGGCGATGGGAGGCGGATGCGGGCCTGGCTGGGTGAAGAGGTTGTTCTCCAGGGTGATGTTCTCGAGGACGTCCCCAGCGCCACCGTTGATCCAGACGTGGAAGACGGCGCAGTTGTAGAAGTGCGTGTTGCGGACGGTGACGTTCAGGCCGCCCCAGAGCGCCAGGCACTCCTGGTGCTGCCGGTACATCCGGGCGTCGTGGATCACGGCGCCGTCGATGAGGATGTTGCGGGGCGCATGGCCGGTGCCCCACTCGATCTTCGTGTTCTCGTCGATCGCGGGGCCGAAGTCGCCGCCGAGCACGGTGACGTCGTCGGCGCCGACCCAGATCATCCCCGCGTCGACGTCCTTCAGGGTCACGTGGTGGGAGTGCTCCCGCCCGACGGAGACGCCGCACTGGTGGAGCCGGCCGGCGACTCTCGTGTAGCTCGTCTCCACGCCCTCCACGCTCACGTACGTGGCGCCCTCGAAGCCGAGGCAGCCGTCCTCGGCCCCCAGATCGCCGACGACGGCGCGCTGCCCGGTCGACTCGACGATACGCACGTCCGGAGCGGCGGCGCCCGCCTTGGGCCCGAAGATCTGCGAGCGGTAGCGGCCGCCGGCGACCTCGACGACGTCTCCGGGTGCGGCGAGCTGGTAGGCGCGGTTGAAGCTCCTGCACGGCGCCGCCTGCGTGCACGGGCTCGAGTTGCTGCCCCCCGGGGCGACGAACAGGTCGCCTGATCCGTCGAAGACGGGCGGTGGGCACGGCGCCGTCGACCCGACGATGACGCGCCGGCGCGAGTGGCCGCGGCGCGTGGACGCCTCGACTCCGAGCCGGTAGCTCGTGCCGCAGAAGAGGTCGCCGTAGGTCCGGCTGCGGGCCGCCGTCGACCCTGTCCTGACGCCGTCCCTGAACGTCACGAACCGCGCGCTGCGCGCCCCGCTCCACGCGTACTCGATCGAGCTCGCCGTCGCCGAGACGACGTGAACGTGCCTGGGAGGTCTGACCGCCGCAGACGCCGCCGGCACGAGGGCGAGCGCGGCGAGCGCCACACCCAGAGCGATCCCTGCAACGCGCACCAGCAGCCTCCCCGGTCGATACCCCTCGATGTCGTCCAGATCGGCGCTCTGCACGTGCCTCTCATCCCCCGATGGGGGGACGCTGGCGAAGGTGCGCGTTAACCCCGAGGAGTGATCAGCGTTCCCCCCGATGCCTTGCTGAAGCCGACAAGGGAGGCTTCAGGCGGCTCGAAAGGAGGTGACATCGTGCCTACCGAGATGCTCACGAAGAACGAGCGGTCGGTGTCGCAGCCGAGTCCGCCGACGAGCGTGCCGGAGACCGAGCTTCGCGAGTGGGCGCGCAGGCATGTCGAGCGCGTTCACCGGCTCAAGCTGCACGTCGCGACGTTCGTGGTCGGGATGATCGTGCTGACGCCCATCTGGGCGCTCACGCAGTGGCAGACCAGCGGCGCCTTCGAGCGCTGGAGCACCGACCACAGCCAGCCGGGTGACTGGGAGCCTTGGATCCTCTACGTCGCCCTCGTCTGGGGCCTGGTCGTCGCAATCCTCGCGCTGAAGACGTACTTCGACAGGCCGACCACGGAGGCGGAGGTCGACCGCGAGGTCAGGCGGCTGCGCTCGAGCCGCTAGCTCGACTCCGGCGTTCGGGAACACCGCGCCGGCTTCTCCCGTCAGAGGGAGTATGAGGACGTTGATCGTCATCGCGCTCGCGAGCCTGGCAGTGGCGGCGTGCGGCGGGACCGAGAACGGCAGTTCCGGCGCGGCGACCGAGCCTGTGGAGACGGAGCAGGAGGCGGCGAACGTCCGCGTGCGCCAGCTCTACGACATCTCCGAAGGGCGTCTACGTCGAGGGTGCCTACTCGTACGTGCGCGTGGACGACCTGGACGGCGACGCCCTGGTCGAGAAGAAGCTCGACGACCCGACGCAGCGCGACGACTGGACGTTCGTCTCGACGACCGTGCTAAGCCTCGACCCGGGGACGTACAGCCTCGTCAGCTACCAGCGGCCGTGCGAGGGCAACTGCGGCTATCTCGACCCGCCGACCGGCCGGTGCTCACGAGAGATCGTCGTCCAGCCCGGGGACAATGCGCCTGTGACGATCAGAGTGCGGCCCGGCGAGGGCTGCACGTTCGAGACGGCGCGCTAGTCGCCGAAGCCGGGCTCGGCGCCGACGATGACCGGGCCGGGCCCGCCCTCGCCGAACATCTCCGGCATGACGAGATAGGACGAGAACGTCTCGTCCCCGAGGCCCGACAGCGTGGAGATGTCGTCGGCCTCGAGCAGGACGGCGCCGGCCTGTGGCGCCTTCCCGGGGCTCGGCTGCCAGCCGCCGAAGGCGAGGTCGTCGAGACGCTGCCAGGCGAGGAGGTAGGGATACGGGTCGACGGCGCCGTCGTAGCCCATCCAGAGGAGCGGGCGCGGGTGGATCTCGAAATGGAGATGCGGCGGCGTCCCCGCCGCGTCTCCCGTCGTCCCGACGAAGCCGACCACGTCGCCGGCCTTCACCTGCGCGCCCTCACGGGCGAGCGACGAGTAGGCGGAGAGGTGGGCGTAGTAGAACTCGTTCCCGGCCTGGTCGCGCACCCAGAGCCGGTTCCCGCCCACGTCGTTCCAGCCGACGCTGAAGAGCGTCCCGTCGGCGACGGCGAGAACGGGGGCGCCGAGGGTGGCGAAGATGTCGTTGCCGTGATGCCAGCCCGTCGTCGCCCGCGGGGCGCCGAAGTCGTCCGAGAACGACGAGGGCCCGTAGACGGGGAAGACGTAGCCCCCCGCCGTCAGCTGCGCGTCGACGTCGGGCGGGCTCCTGACCTCGGGGGGTGACTGCGGGAGACCGGCGGGCGGAGACACGGGCTCATGTGGAGGCTTCGTGGTCGGCGGCGGAGCGGGCGGGGGCGGAGCGGCCTTCGGCGCGCTCGCGGCCGCCTCGGCATAGCCGACGACGATCTCGGTGCCGGCCGGGAGGCCGCCGTGGGCGGAGGTGAGGACGACGTGGAGGCCGGAGACGAAGCCGCGATAGCCGAGACGGGCGCTCTTCTGCCGCACCACCGCCTGCTCGAGCAGGACGGCGTAGCCCCAGTCCCCAAGGACGACGCGCTTGTTCGGCAGAGGCGGAGACCGGCTGGCCGAGGACGACGAGGTTGGAGACGGACGATGCGCCCAGCGAGCCGTCCGCGGCCTTGCCCGACGCCCGCGCGCTCGCCTTCGAGAAGACGGCGTCGGCGGTGATCTCGCCTCCGAAGAGCGACACGGACTGGATCGACGCGCTGGCGGTGGACTCCCCGCCTGCGGCCCTGGCCGCAGAGGTCACCGAGCCGATCACGACGGCGCCGTCCGCGTACGACCAGCCGCCCGCGCTCGCGCTCCTGCGGGGAGGCGCGGAGACACCGGCCACCGACGCCGAGGGCCCGCCGGGAACCCTGACGCTGACCCCGGTCGCCCGGGACGAGGCGTCCGGCCCGCTCGCAGCCTGCGCGGACGCCCCGAGAGCGAGGACCACGAGCGCGACGAGCGTCGCGGAAACGGCGCGGTTGGCCACCATCCCGGACATTATCGGCCGGGACGGCCCGTCGGTGAGCCCTGGCTGCGCAGCGAGGCTCTTGCCGACCAGGCGAGCTGCGCGGCGACGACGAGCAGGAGCACGGCGAAGAGGTCCCGCAGGAGACCCTCGGGGAGGGAGGTCGCCAGCTTGGCGCCCCCGATCACGCCGGCGACGGCCGTCACGCCGATGATCACGCCCTCCCGCAGGCGCACGTTGCCGGCCCGGTGCTGCTGCCAGGCGCCGACGGCGACGACAGGGATGATGGCCGCGAGCGACGTCGCCTGCGCGGCGAGCTGCCCGAGCCCGACGACGAAGGCGAGGGTCGGCACGAAGAGCACGCCGCCGCCCACGCCGAACATCCCTGACAGCGCCCCGGCCAGGAAGCCGAGCGCGACCGCCAGCAGGACCGTCTCGACGCTCACTCGACGAAGAGGACGATGGCCACGGCGACGAGGAGCCCCGCGAAGAGAAGGGTGAGCGACCCGGACGTGACCCGGCTCTGCAGGCGGACGCCGGCGAACGTCCCCGCGACGGCGGGGAGCCCGACCAGGGCGGCGTCGCGCCAGTGGACGTGGTCGAGGAGCGAGAACGACGTCGCCCCCGAGAGCGCGGTGATGAAGATCGCTACGAGCGATGTCCCGGTGGCGACGCGGGAGTCGAAGCCGGCGAGGAGGACGAGGAGCGGCACGACGACGATCCCTCCTCCGACGCCGAAGATGGCGCTCATGAATCCCGACGCGACGCCGATGCCGCCAAGAACCCAGTACGACGGTTTGGGCATCGGCACGGCCGTATGTTAAGCGGCGTGCTGGAGGCCGCCGACCTGCTCGCACCGCTCGCCCGCGAGCCCGGGCGGAGCGCGATCGTCCTCGACGTCGACGGGACCCTCGCCCCGATCGTCGCCCGGCCCGAGCTGGCCGACGTGCCCGCGGCGACACGCAGCGAGCTCCGCCGCCTCGTGGCCCGATACCTGCTCGTGGCCTGCGTGAGCGGCCGCAGCGGCGAGGACGCCGAGCGGCTCGTCGACGTTCCGGGGATCACCGTCGTCGGCAACCACGGGCTCGAGCTCGACCCGCGGGCACTCGCCTACGCCGAGCGCATCGCGGCGTTCCGGGACACGGTCGCCCTGCCCGTCGAGGACAAGGGGCTCTCGCTCTCCTACCACTACCGCGAGGCCGCGGACGAGGCGGCGGCCCGTGCGGGGCTCGAGGAGGTCGCAGAGCGCGCCCGCGAGGAGGGCCTCGATGCCCGCTGGGGGCGCAAGGTGCTGGAGATCCGCCCGCCGGTCGCGGCCGACAAGGGAACCGCCGTTCGCACCCTGCTCGACCGCGCCGGGGCGAGCCTCGGTCTCTACGCCGGGGACGACACGACCGACCTGGACGCGTTCGCCGGCCTCGCGACGGCGGGGCTCGAGCACGCCATCCGCGTCGCGGTCGCATCCGACGAGGGGCCCGCGGAGCTCCTCGCCGCCGCCGATCTCGTCGTCCCGAGCCCCGCCGAGCTCGCCGGCCTCCTCGCGCTTCTCTAGAGCTCAGCCGGCCTCGCGGTGGAGGACGTCCCAGGCGAGCCGCACGTCGTCCTCGGTCGTGCGCGCGTTGCCGATCGCGAGGCGGAGGACGTAGCGCCCGTCCAGGACCGTGTGCGAGATGTAGATCTCCCCGCTCGCGTTCACGCGATCGAGGAGCGCCTCGTTGTCCTCGTCGGACCCCTCGCGGCGGAAGCAGACGACGGAGAACGGCACCGGGGCGACAACCTCCCAGCCCGGGGTCTCCTCGACCCAGGAGGCGAAGAGCCGCGCCAGGCGGACGTGCTCGCGGATGCGCTCTTGCAGCCCCTCGCGGCCGAAGCAGCGGATGACCGCCCACAGCTTGAGCGCGCGGAACCGGCGGCCCAGCGCCGGGCCGTAGTCCATGAGGTTCGTCACGTCCTCGTCGCTCGTCCGCAGGTACTCGGGCACGAGGCTGAACGCCGCGCGGAGCACGTCGGGCTGGCGCGTGTAGAGCACGGAGCAGTCCACCGGCGTGAAGAGCCATTTGTGTGGGTTGACGACGAGGGAGTCCGCGCGCTCGACGCCCGCGAGCGCCCACCGGTGCTCCTCGCAGACGGCGGCCGGCCCGGCGTAGGCGGCGTCGACGTGGAGCCACGCGCCGGACTCGGCGCAGAGATCCGCGACTGCCGGAACGGGGTCCACGGACGTGCTGGACGTCGTCCCCACGGTGGCGACCACGGCAGCGGTCTCCGCCTCGGCGAGCGCCGCGGCCAGCGCGTCCGGCCGCATCCGGAACTCCTCGTCGGCCAGCACCTTGCGGAGTGGCAGCTCGAGGAGCCGCGCCGCCTTGTCCACCGACGAGTGCGCGTGCTCGGAGCAGATGACGGTCGCCACCCGGCCGCAGGTGACGGGCGGCCGCGAGCGCCGCGAGCGTCGAGGTCGAGGCGGTGTCCTCGATGTGGCCGTGGAGCCCCTCGGGAAGCCCGATCAGCTGGCGCAGCCAGTCGACGGCCAGCTCCTCCAGCTCCGTCGCCGCGGGGGAGGTCCGCCAGAGCATCGCGTTGACGTTGAGCGCCGCGATGAGGAGCTCGGCGAGGATCCCAGGCTCGCTCCCGGTGATGGAGAAGTACGCGAAGAAGCGCGGATGGTTCCAGTGCGTGATGCCGGGCAGGAGGATCTCGTCGAGGTCGCGGAGGACGGCGGAGAAGGGCTCGGCGGCTTCGGGCGGCGCTGCAGGAAGACCTGCGCGCACCTCCCCGGGCTCGACCCGGGAGAGGACCGGCAGCTCGCGCACTCCCTCCAGGTAGCGCGCGACCCACTCCGCCGCGGCCGCGGCGTCCTCGCGAAACTGCTCGCTCACGACTTCATCAGCTTCCGCACCTGCGCCCACGTGCGCGTGTTCACGACCTGCTCGGGGCGAACCCAGCCACGGCGGGCCTGGGCGACACCGAGCTCGAGGTTCTCGAGCTCGTGCAGGCGGTGCGCGTCGGTCGAGACGACGAGGGGCACGCCCGCCTCGGCGGCGGCACGCGCGTGCGTGTCCGAGAGGTCGAGCCGGTCCGGCTGGGCGTTGATCTCCAGGAAGGTGCCCGTCTCGAGCGCCGCTTCGAGCACGCGCTCGAAGTCGAGCTCGTACGGGACGCGGCGGTTGATCTTCCGCCCGGTCGGGTGCCCGATGCAGTCCACGTGCGGGTTGGCCATCGCCGCGAGCAGCCGCTCGGTCAGGCGCTCGCGCGGCTGGTCGAAGCCGGAGTGGATCGAGGCCATGACCCAGTCGCGCTCGGCGAGGACCTCGTCGGGCATGTCGAGGCTGCCGTCGGCGCGGATGTCCACCTCGACGCCCGCGAGGACTCTGATCTTGGACAGGCGCTCGTTCAGCTCCGCGATCTCCTCGGTCTGCCGCTCCATGCGCCCGTCCCTGAGGCGACGCGCGTGGTCGCAGATGGCCACGTAGCGGTGGCCCAGGTCGCGGGCCGCCGTCGCCATCTCCTCGAGCGTGGCGCGACCGTCCGACCAGTCGGTGTGCATGTGCAGGTCTCCCGCGATGTCCCCGAGCTCGACGAGCCGAGGCAGCGTGCCCGTCGCGCGCGGCCTCGAGCTCGCCGCGGTTCTCGCGCAGCTCCGGCGGGATCCAGGCGTAGCCGAGGTGGGCGTACACCGCCTCCTCGTCCGCGGCGTGAAACGTCTCGTCGCTCTCGACGTCGAGCACGCCGTACTCGGAGACCGAGAGCCCTCGCTTGACCGCGTCCTCCCGCAGCGCGACGTTGTGGTCCTTCGAGCCCGTGAAGTGCTGGAGCAGGCTGCCGTAGCTCTCCGGCGGGACGACGCGGAGGTCGAAGCGAAGCCCGTCGTGGGAGACGACCGTCGCCTTCGTGGGGCCGTGGGCCGCGATCTCGGCGACCCAGGGGCGCTCGACGAAGAACGCCGTCAGCGCAGGCGGATCGCTCCGCGGTGGCGATGATGTCGAGGTCGCGCACGGTCTCGGCCCGCCGCCTGGCGCTCCCAGCCTCCGAGACCCGCGCTCGGCGAGCCCGCTCGTCTCGATCTCGGCCACCGCCCTGCGGACGGCCGGCAGCACCCGCCCGAGCAGAACGCGCCCGGTCGCCGCCGAGGCGCGCGCCGGCGCGGTCAGCTCCTTGAGGATCTTCTCCTCGGTCTTGGCGCCGAGCCCCGGCAGCGCCCGCAGGCGCTCCTGCTCGGCGGCGACGCGAAGGTCGTCGAGCGACTCGACGCCCAGCTCGGCCCAGAGCTTGCGCGCCGTCTTCGGGCCCAGCCCCGGGACGTGCATCACGTCGACGAGCCCCGGCGGCAGCTTCGCGCGCAGCTTGGCGAGCGCCTTCAGGTCTCCGGTTTCCGTGAACTCGACGATCTTCCCCTCGATCGTCGAGCCGATGCCCGAGAGCCTCGTCGCCTTCTGATCGAGCGCGAGCTGGGCGACCGGAACGGCGGACTCGCGGATCCGGAGGGCAGCCCGCCGGTACGCGGCGAGACGGAACGCGTCGGCGCCGTCGAGCTCGAGCATGTCGGCGAGGAGGTCGAACTGCTCGGCGAGCTCGGCGTTCGAGGGCAGCGCGGCAGGCACGCGGCGATGATACGCGCGTGCGGCTGGTCGTCTGCCTCCCGACCTACGACGAGCTGGGGAACCTCGAGCCGATGGCCCGGGCGCTCGGCACCGTCCTCGCCGAGACGGGGATCGACGGACGCGTCCTCGTCATCGACGACGCCTCGCCGGACGGCACCGGCGAGCTCGCCGACCGCCTCGACGGCCGAGCTCGGCTTCCTCGACGTCCTCCACCGCGAGCGGCAAGGACGGTCTCGGGCCGGCCTACGTGGCGGGGTTCGAGCGGGCGCTCGCCGCCGGGGCCGACCTCGTGGCGACGATCGACTGCGACTTCTCCCACGATCCCGCCGACCTGCCGCGCCTCGTGGAGGCGACCTCGCGAGCCGGCGTCGCGCTCGGCTCGCGCTACGTCCGCGGCGGGGAGGTCGCCGACTGGGGAGCCGTCCGCCGGGCGGTCAGCCGGGGCGGCTCGCTCTACGCCCGTGCTCTGGCTGGGGATCCCCGTTCGCGACCCGACGTCGGGCTTCAGGGTCTACCGCCGGGAGGCGATCGAAGCGATCGATCCGGCGCGCGTCGTCGCGCGGGGCTACGCGTTCCAGATCGAGACGGTGTACCGCGCGCTGCGCGCCGGGTTCGCGGTGGAGGAGGTGCCGATCCGCTTCAGCGACCGGGTCGAGGGCGGCTCGAAGATGGGGCCCGGGATCGTGCTCGAGGCAGCCGTGAGCGTGCCGCGCCTGCGGCTCGACGCGGCGCGGGGGCGTCTGTGAGCGTGGCTATAGTGGCGCCGTGACCGAGCTCGCGCAGGTCGGGGACGCCGACTTCGAGCAGGAGGTGCTCCAGTCGGAGCGCCCCGTCGTCGTCGACTTCTGGGCTCCCTGGTGCGGCCCCTGCCGGGTCGTCGGCCCGATCCTCGCCGACATGGCGGCGGAGCACGGGGACCGCGTGCGCTTCGTCGCCTTGAACGTCGACGACAACCCGAAGACCGCAGATCCGCTACCAGGTGCTCTCGATCCCGACGGTCATCCTCTTCGACGGCGGCGAGGCGAAGGAGATCGTGATGGGGGCCAAGCCCCGGAGCGCCTACGAGGGCGCGCTGGAGCCCTGGCTCTCCCCCGCGGCCTCGTAGCCGCGGAGCGCGTCCCAGCCGGACACGTCGAGCGGCTCGTCCTTCGAGGAGGACCTCGACCCCCGAGCCCTCCTCGCAGGATCCGACGACCGGGAGGCCGAGCGCGTCGGCGTCGTCGGGTGCGACGGCGGCGAGGAGCTCGTAGTCCTCTCCCATCGTCCAGAAGGGCAGGTCGCCAACCTCGTCGCTCCGCGGCGCGCGCGGGATCCGCTCGGCCTCGAGCACGATCCGGCAGCCCGAGCGCTCGGCGATGCGGGCGGCGTCGCCCGCGATCCCGTCCGAGAGATCGACCATCGCGTGCGCCACGCGCGCGAGGCGCCGGCCCTCCTCGAGACGAAGCGGCGGCCTGCGGTGAAGCTCGACGAGCTCCTCGAACCCCTCGCGGCCTTCCCTCAGCGCATGGAGGCCGGCGGCGGCTCCGCCGAGAGGTCCGGTGACGACGAGCCTGTCCCCGGGCCGCGCGCCCGCCCGGCCGGGCACCCGCTCGCTCCGGCCGACCGCGGCGACGGAGAGGACGAGGGTCGGCGCCGCCGTCGTGTCGCCGCCGGCGATGGGGACGCCCGGCTCGGCAAGGCCCTCGTAGAGCCGGACGACATCGTCGACCTCGGTCGCGGGCGAAAGGGCCAGGCCGACCAGCAAGGCCTCCGGCTCGGCTCCCATGGCGGCGAGGTCGCTGAGGTTGACCGCCGCGGCCTTGTAGCCGAGATCGCGGAACGATGTCCAGTCGAGCCTGAAATGGACGCCCTCGACGAGCACGTCCTGCGTGAGCACGACCCCGCCGCGCGAGGAGCGCGCCCTCGGCGTCCAGGCCACGGGCGAGCCCGCGCCGCTCGAGCTCAGCGAGGAGCCCGAACTCTCCCGACTGCCCGAGCCTCAAGGTGCAGAACGTCGACGGGCCCCGAGCCGGCGCCGAGACCCGCGAGCCCGTGCCGGACCGCCTCGGAGGCGATCGCAGCCGCGCCGCGGGCGGCCTCCTCGAGGCTCTCCCCGTGCGCGAGAAGCGCGGCGAGGCTCGCAGAGTGGGTGCAGCCGGCGCCGTGCGTCGCGTCGTCCGCGTAGCGCTCGACGGGGATGGGGACGTGCTGCTCGCCGTCGAAGAGCCAGTCGACCGGCTCCTCGCCGTGGCCCCCGGTCACGATCACGGCGGGCGCTCCGAGTCCGTGGATCGCCTCGGCGAGCGCCCGCCGGTCGGCGTCCTCCGCGTACGGAAGGCCGGCGAGCACGCACGCCTCGTGGAGGTTGGGCGTGACCACGGTCGCGAGCGGAAGAAGATCGGAGACGAGGACGCCGACGGCGTCGTCCTGGAGCAGCGACGCTCCCGAGGCCGCCACCATCACCGGGTCGACGACCAGGGGCACGGGCCGCTCCGAGAGGAAGCCGGCGACGGTCTCGATGATGCGGGCGCTGACGAGCATCCCCGTCTTCGCGGCGTCGACGCCGATGTCGTCGAAGACCGCCTCGAGCTCGGCGCGGACGAACTCGGGCGGCGCCTCGTGGACGGCGGTGACGGCGGTCGTCGACTGCGCCGTGAGCGCCACGACGGCGCTCATGCCGTGACAGCCCAGGGCCGCGAACGCCTTCAGGTCGGCCTGGATCCCGGCGGCGCCGCCGGAGTCCGAGGTGGCGATGGTCAGGCAGCGGGGAACCACGGGGAGCCAACGCTAGCATCGGGCACGTGACCGCCGTCACCTGGGAAGGGCTCCTCGCGGGCGAGGAGCTCGCGCACGTCGAGGAGGTGCCGGGAACCGAGGCGCAGACGGTCTCCCTCCCCTCGCTCCACCCGCGCCTCGAGGCCGCGCTCACGGCGCGCGGCGTCGAGAGCCTCTACACGCACCAGGCGGACTCCCTGGCCGCCGCCCGCCGGGGCGAGCACCTCGTCGTCGCCACCGGCACGGCGAGCGGGAAGACGCTCGCCTTCAACCTCCCCGTGCTGGACGCCATCGCCGCCGACCCGAAGGTGCGGGCGCTCTACCTCTACCCGACGAAGGCGCTGGCGCAGGACCAGGCCCGCGCGCTCGGCGAGCTGCGGCTGCCGCGTCTGCGCGCGGCGATCTACGACGGCGACACGGAGCCCGAGCGCCGCCGGGACATCCGAAGGTGGGCGAACCTCATCCTCACGAACCCCGACATGCTCCACGTCGGCGTCCTCCCCCACCACGACCGCTGGGCCGACGTGCTCGCGAACCTCCGCTTCGTGGTGGTCGACGAGGCGCACGTCTACCGGGGCGTGTTCGGCTCGCACGTGGGGAACGTCCTGCGGCGGCTGCGCCGGGCGGCCGCGATCTACGGAGCCGAGCCGCAGTTCCTCCTCGCCTCCGCGACGATCGCCAACCCGGGCGAGCTCGCGCATTCCCTCCTCGGGCTGGACGCGACCGTCGTGACGGTGGACGGGGCGCCGCGGGCGGCGAGGACGATCGCCTTCTGGAACCCGCCGGTGCTCGACGAGCCGCTCCAGCTCCGGGCGAGCGCGCTGGGGGAAGGGTCGCGGCTCCTGGCCGAGCTCGTCTCGAGGAACCTCCGCACGATCTGCTTCGCGAAGAGCCGCAAGGCCGCCGAGCTCATCCACCGGTTCGCGTCCGACCGGCTCGACGGGGAGACCGCGGCGCGGCTCTCGCCGTACCGCGCCGGCTACACCCCGGCACAGCGACGTGACATCGAGCGGCGCCTCGTCGACGGCGAGCTCCTCGGCGTGACCGCGACGGACGCGCTCGAGCTCGGGATCGACATCGGGCTCCTCGACTGCGCGATCTCGGTCGGCTTTCCGGGGACGGTCGCGAGCCTGCGCCAGCAGTGGGGCCGCGCCGGGCGACGCTCACACGGCCTCGCCGTCCTCGTCGCCAGCGAGGACGCGCTCGACCAGTTCTTCATGCGCGAGCCCGAGGCGCTCCTCGGCCGGAGGGTCGAGGCGGCCATCCTCGACCACGCCAACCCGCGAATCCTCGACGGCCACGTGCTCGCGGCCGCCTTCGAGGCCCCGATCGACGAGCGCGACCGCGAGACACTCGGCGACGCGGCGCTCGCCCGCGCCGAGGCCCTCGTCGAGGGCGGAGAGCTCAAGAGCACGAGGGCGGGCATCGTCTGGGCAGGCCGGGACTATCCGGCGGCCAGGGTCGGCCTGCGCTCGGCGAGCCCGGAGTCCGTCGCCGTCGTCGACGCGGCGAGCGGCTCGATTCTCGGCGTGGTCGAGCGCGAGCGCGCTCCCTCGACGGTCCACGAGGGCGCCGTCTATCTCCACCTCGGCGAGTCGTTCCGGGTCCTGGCGCTCGACCTCCCGGCGCGGACCGCGCTCGTCGAGCCGTTCGCCGGCGACTACTACACGCAGGCGAAGAAGGAGACGACCACGGCGATCGAGGAGGATGACCTCGCGGGGCGCCGGCTGGGCATGGACGTCTTCTTCGGACGGGTCAGCGTGACCGAGCAGGTCGTCGCCTACCAGAAGCGGTCGATCCGCGACCAGGCCGCCCTCGACCTCGTCGCCCTCGAGCTGCCCCCGTCGACCTTCGAGACCGAGGCGGTCTGGTACCTGCCCGATCCCGAGCAGCTGGAGGGCCTCGAGCCCCTGCCGCGGCTCCTCGGATCCCTGCACGCCGCCGAGCACGCGATGATCGCCGTGCTCCCCCTCTGGGCCATGTGCGACCGCTGGGACATCGGCGGCCTGTCCACCAACCTCCACTTCCAGACGGGGCGGCCGACCGTCTTCGTCTACGACGGGCACGCCGGCGGGGTCGGCATCGCGCGGCGCGGCTTCGACGAGCTCGAGGGCTGGGTCGGCGACACGGAGGCGCTGCTGGCGGGGTGCCCGTGCGCCGAGGGGTGCCCCTCGTGCGTGCAGTCGCCGAAGTGCGGGAACCTCAACGAGTTCCTCGACAAGGACGGCGCGCTCACCCTGCTCCGGCGGATGCTCGCCGCCGGCTGAACTCAGCGCAGCCGGACCGCGATGCTGCGGACCACGTCCCGGCCGCGGTCGACACGCGCGCGGTCACGGCCGTCGCCGCCCGTCGACGCGGTCGCGCAGGCCGTCCCTCGCGAAGATGATGTCGGGGTCGTTCTCGCCCAGGAGGACGTCCTTGCCGCCGCCGCCGGTGATCCTGTCGGCCCCGTCGCCGCCGCTCAGTCGGTTCACCTGGCCGTCGCCGACGATCTTGTCGTCGAAGCTCGACCCGCGCACGTCCTCGATCGCGGTCAGCGTGTCGGCGCCGTCGCCGGTCGCCTCGCCGGCCGCCAGGTTGACGACCACCCCGACGTCGTGGTTCGGGGAGAAGAAGCTCGCGTAGTCGACCGTGTCGGTGCCGGCGCCGCCGTCGAGCGACGTCCGCGCCCGCGAAGCCCCGCAGCCGGTCGTTGCCGCCCGCCGCCCGTGAGGACGTTGACGTTGCCGTCGCCCGTGAGCACGTCGTTGCCGGCGCCGCCGACGATGTTCTCGACGGCCACGAGCAGGTCGCTCGCGCCCGAGCTCGTCGCGCTGCCGGCGGTGAGGTTGACGACGACGCCCGGTGGCCGCGCGGAGTAGTCGGCAGTGTCGAGTCCGGCGCCGCCGTCGAGGACGTCGTCTCCCGCGGTCGCCCGCAGGACGTCGTTGCCGGCGCCCCCCGTCAGCGTGTTGGACGCAGCGGTTCCGGCGAGATCGTCGCGACCGGCGCCGCCGGTCACGTTCTCGAGCGCCGTGAGCGTGTCGATCCCGGCACCGCCCGTGTCCTGCGCCGTGGCCAGGGCGAGGTCGACCGTCACCTTGAGCGCGGCGGAGGAGTAGTCGGCAGTGTCGGTCCCCGGCGCCGCCGTCGAGCGAGTCGTCGCCCGCCGCGCCGGCGAGACCGTCGTCGCCCGCGCCGCCGGAGAGCGCGTTCGCGCCCACCGTGCCGGTGAGGGCGTCGGCGAAGGGCGACCCGACGATGTTCTCCGCCGTGAGCACCGTGTCGGTGCCGGCGCCGCCCGTGTTCTGGGCTGCGAACGAGGCGAGGTTGATCGTGATGCCGCCGTCTGCCGCCGAGTAGTCGAGGGTGTCGGTGCCGGTGCCCCCGTCGAGCGTGTCGTTGCCGCGGAGGCCCGCGAGCAGGTCGTCGCCGCCGTTCCCGGTCAGGACGTTGGCGCCGGCCTCGCCGGTGAGCGAGTCGCTCCCCTCGCCGCCGGTGACGTTCTCGAGGCGCAGGAGGGAATCGGTGCCGCCCGCGGCCGTCCCGACGCCTGCCGCCGGTCCCGCGGCGGGGCCGAGGACGACCGTCACTCCGGCCGTGTCGGCGGAGTAGTCGATCGTGTCGGTGCCGGCGTCGCCGTCGAGGGTGTCGTCTCCGTCGTCGGCGAGGAGGACGTCGTTGCCCGCGCCGCCCGCGACGGTGTTCGCACCCGCGTCGCCGCCGAGCGTGTCGGCGCCGCTGCCACCGATAAGGTTCTCGAAGCCGGAGACCGTGTCCGTTCCCGCGCCACCCGTCGACCTGGGCCGCCGTGTCGGCGAGCGTCAGCGTGACGGCGCCGGTGACGCCCGCGTAGTCGAGCGTGTCGGTGTCCGCTCCCGTCCCGCCGACGAGGGTGTCGTTGCCGGCGCCTTCGAGGATGAGGTCGTCGTCGTCGTCCCCGAAGACCGAGTCGTTGCCGGCGCCGCCGGTGAGACGGTCCGCGCCGGGGCCGCCGTTCAGGGTGTCGTTGCCGGCGCCACCGTCGAAGACGTCGTCTCCGGGCCCACCCGTGAGGTCGTTGGCGCTGCCGCTTCCGACCATCGTGTTGTCGCCGCCGCCGCCGACCGCGTTCTCCACGTCCGCACCGACGCTGTCGGCCTCGCCCGGCTCACCGTCGTCGGCGACGCCGTCCATCGTCACGACGACGCCGGCGGGACGTCCGCCGTACGTGACGAGGTCGTTGCCGCCGCTACCGGCGATGGTGTCGGGCCCGTTGGGCGCCGTTCCTTCGTCGACGACATCGTTCCCGAGACCGCCGGTCAGCGTGTCGGATCCGTCCCCGCCGGCCAGCGTGTCGTCGCCCGTTCCCCCGGTGACGGCGTCGTCCGCGGAGCCGCCCGAGAGGACGTCGTCGTCCGCGTCGCCGTTGACGGTCAGGTCGACCGTGGTCGCGGCGCCCGTGCTCGCGTCGCCGGCGCCGGAGACGGCATCGTCCCCGTCGCTCGCGTTCACGGTCGCCAGCTCGACGCCGGTCAGGGTGACGTCGGCGTCGTTGTCGCCGTTCAGGTTCGCCCCGGCTACGCCGAAGACGATCGAGTCGGCACCCGTGCTGCCCGTCACGATGACGCGGTCCTGGACACCCGTCGAGAGGTCGACCACGAACTCGATCTCCGACGTGCCCGAGCCCTCGACGGCGACGCCGGGCCCGAAGGGACCGCCGCTCAGGTCGATGGTGATCGATCTCGGCGCCGGTCGTCCCGTTGACGACGATGGTGTCGGTGTTCGTCACCGTCGCCGCGCCGCACGCGGTGACGCCGACCATCACTCTGACCGGCGTTCGCCCCGGTGCCCACGCGATCGAGCCCGAGTCTCCCGCGGCGGTCATGCTCACGGTCGCCGTCCCGGCGCCGAACGCGCAGCTGACGGCGGCATGCGCGGGCGCGGCCGCGCCGAGCGCGGCGATGACCAGCACGAGAGCGATGCGGAGCGAGCGGCCCATGTAACCGCAGAAGGTTTCGGCAGGATGGGGCGGTTCCCTTTAGGGACCAGGCCGGCCGCGCGCCGCGGCCGCGGGACGAGCCCGCCGCCGCAGTTCGGGCAGATCGAGCCCATCGCCGCGGTGCATGCGGGGCAGAACGTGCACTCGAAGCTGCAGATTCGCGCGTCCACTTCGACGCGAAGCGCGGCGCCGCAGCGCTCGCACGACGCTCTCATCTCCAGGGCCACGGGCTCCTCCGCACGAACCGATGATATGACTGGCGGCATGACGACCCCGACCCGCGCCGCGCGTGGCGGAACGCTCATCGTCGGGGGCGGCTTCGCCGGCGGCTACGTCGGGCGGCTGCTCGGGCGGGCGGGCGCGACGATCGTCAGCCCCGAGAACTTCATGCTCTACACGCCGATGTTGCCCGAGGCCGCCTCGGGGACGCTCGAGCCGCGCCACGTCGTCGTCCCCCTGCGGATGATGTGCCCGCACGCGGAGCTGCTCCTCGGCCGCGCGACGACGGTCGACGAGGACGCTCGGCGGGTGCACGTCGTCACGGACACCGGGGAGGAGGACGTCGAGTACGACGACCTCGTGGTCGCGCTCGGGGCGGTGCCGCGGGCGCTTCCGATCCCCGGCCTGTCCGAGCACGCGCTCGGGTTCAAGAGCCTCGCGGACGCCATCCACCTGCGCAACCACGTCCTCCGCAGGCTCGAGGCCGCCGCGGCCGCGACCGACCCGCGCGAGGCCGAGCGCCAGCTCGCGTTCGTCTTCATCGGCGCGGGGTACGCGGGTGTCGAAGCGCTCGCCGAGCTGTCCGACCTCGTTCGCGACGCCCTGCGCTACTACCCGACCGTGCGCGACACGCCGCAGCGCTGGGTGCTCGTGGACGCGGCGCCGAAGATCCTCCCGGAGATCCCCACGCGCCTGGGCGAGTACGCAGCCGACCGCCTCGTCGAGCGCGGCGTCGACATCCGCGTGTCGACGACGCTCACGACGGCGGAGGACGGCGCGGCGACCCTCTCCGACGGGACGCGGATCGAGACCCGCACGCTCGTCTGGACGGCGGGTGTCAAGGCGCACCCGCTGCTGAGCGCGGTTCGGGCTTCCCCTCGACGACCGCGGGCGGATCGTCGTCGGGCCGACCCTCCGGGTCGAGGGCCGCGACAACGTCTGGTCTCTCGGCGACTGCGCCCGGGTCCCGAACGAGGCCACCCCGGAGCATCCCGATCCGCCCACCTGCCAGCACGCGCTCCGCCAGGCGCGGCGGCTCGTCCGGAACCTGCGCGGCGACCAGCAACCGTACCGCTACCGCATGCTCGGCCAGGTGGCGACCCTCGGGCGCTACAAGGGGATCGCCGACGTCCTCGGCCTCCGCCTGCGCGGCTTCCCCGGCTGGTTCGTCAGCCGCACGTACCACCTGCACCAGCTGCCGCTCCTCTCGCGCAAGACGCGCGTCACGGTCGACTGGACGGTCGCCCTCTTCTTCCGCCGCGACATCGCCGAGCTCTCCATGCTCGGCCGGCCGCGGCCCTTCGCGAGCGAGATCGAGGGCGACGACCAGCCGTAAGCACCGGCGCAGTTCGAGCCGATACCTACAGGCATGCCCACGACCATGTGGATGCGAACTGCCGCCGCGTCGGCGCTCTGCGCCGTCGGGGTGATCGTGCCCGCCGCGACGCTCCTCGCGTCGGCCAGCGAGCAGGTGCACGTCTCCGGCGCCGTCCACATCTGGGGCGTCGGGCTCGGCGCGGTGATCGCCACTGCGGCAGCCGTCGCGCTCACGCTCGCCGGCGCCAGGCGCGGCGACGCCCGCACGGTCCTCGTCGGGACCGCCTTCTCCGCCATGGCGGCGCTGCTCGCGCTCCACGGCATCGCGACGCCGGGCTACCTGGTCGGATGGAACGGCCTCATCTCGTTCACGGGCGGGGCGACGCTCCCGGTGGGCGCCGCCGTCCTCGCGCTGACCGCCCTGCCGGCCCTGCAACGACCCGGAAGCGTCCGTGCTCCTCCTGGGGCTCCAGGTCCTCCTGCTCGCGACCATCACATCGCTCGGCGTCATCGGGATCCTCGTCCCGAGCATCGTCCCGTCTGTCCCCGAGCCCGCGAGCCCGGCGGCGATCCTCGTCCTCGTCATCGGCCTCGCCCTCTTCGTCTTCCTCGCGGTGCGCGCCGTCAACACGTTCCTGCTCACGCGAAGGCGCGCCGACCTCCTCGTCGTCCTCGGCCTCGCGCTTCTCGGCTCCGCCCTCGTGGCATCGCTCCTCCTCAGCTTCCACGAGCTCGGCTGGTGGCTCGGCCACGGCTTCGAGCTCCTGGGGATCGTCCTCGTCGGCGTCACCGTCGCCGTCGACCTCCGCCGCGGCACCCCCTCCCGCTCGCTCGCGGGCGGCCCCGAGGCGGGGGAGCTCGTCGCGGCCGAGGAGGTCTTCCTCGGCGCCCGCGTCCGCGCCCTGACGCTCCGCCTGGCCGAGAAGGACGAGTACACGGAGGAGCACACGCGGCGGGTCGCCCTGCGGGCCGTCCAGGTGGGCGAGGAGCTCGGCCTCGCGCCCAGCCGACTGCGAATGCTCGCCACGGGCGGGCTTCTGCACGACATCGGCAAGCTCTCGATCCCCGACGCGATCCTGAAGAAGCCCGGCTCCCTCGAGAAGGACGAGTTCGAGGTCATCAAGCTCCACCCCGAGCTCGGCCACCGGCTCCTCGGCGAGCTCGGCGGGTTCCCCGACGCCGTGCGGAGGCTCGTGCTCGACCACCACGAGCGGCTCGACGGCAGCGGCTACCCCAACGGGCGCAGCGCGGCCGAGCTCGACCTCGAGACGCGGATCCTCGCCGTGTGCGACGTCTACGACGCGCTCATCTCGGTCCGGGTCTACCGGGACGCGTGGACGCACGAGCGCGCGGTCTCGCTCCTCCGCGAGCAGGCCGGAAGCCAGTTCGACGCCGGCTGCGTGCACGCGCTCGAGCGCGTCCTCGACCGCGAGGCCGCGGACTCCCTGGGCGTGGCAGTCTAGGGGGCGTGCCCTCGGAGCTCGAGCGCGCGGTCGCCTTCGAGGAGCGGGTCAGAGAGCGCTGCACGGAGCGCATCGTCCCGTTCAGGTTCGGCGTCGCGCTCTTCAACGACACCTTCCCTTTGATGTGGTACCTGAACTCCCTCCGAGTCGACGAGACCGAGGGCGTTACCGCCCCGCTGCTCGCCGCCGAAGCGGAGCGACTGCACACAGAGGCCGGCCACGAGCACCGGTCGATCGCCGTCCCGGACGAGGTCGCCGGCGCTGCGCTCGCGCCCGGCTTCGCGGAACTCGGCTGGGACGTCGACCATTTCGTCTTCATGGCCTACCGGGGCCCGGGGGAGCGTGTCGTCGACACCGCCGCGGTCGAGGAGGTCGCCGGCGATGAGCTCGTGCCGTTCCGCGAAGTGGTCTACGGGGATGGAGCCCTGGGCGACGAGCCGGGAGGCTGTCCGCATGGTCGTCGCCGGGAACGCCTTCCAGGCTCGCGTCGCAGGCGCGCGGCACTTCGCCGTCCGCAAGGGAGGGGAGGTCGCCAGCGCAGCGGATCTCTACGAGGACGGCCGGACCGCGCAGGTGGAAGACGTCGCCACGCTGGGATCCGAGCGCGGTCGCGGCTACGGAAGCGCCGTCACCCTGCGCGCCGTCGAGGAGGCCGCTCGCCGCCGGCCACGACTTCGTCTTCCTCGTCGCGGACGCCGAGGACTGGCCGAAGGAGCTCTACGCGCGGCTCGGGTTCGAGCCGATCGGCGAGGGGTGGGCGTTCCTCAGGAAGCCCGCTCCGGCCGGCCCGGCCTGAACGCCGCGGGCAGGCCGAGCTCCTCGAACCACGGCACCATCGCGAGCTGGGGAGGCTTCTCGAGGCCGTAGTGCGTCGCGTCCACGACGGCGACGTCCTCCTCGTCGGCGAGCGACCGAAAGGCGTTCACCGCCTCCTGCACGAAGTCGAGCCGGCAGCGGGACGCCGCGTTCCCGGTCACGTACGTCTCGCAGCCCCGCTCGAGCGACGCCTCGAGGATGTCGCGCTCGGCGCCGCCGCCGGCGACGACCGCGACCCGCCCCGCGCGCTCGCGCGGGCGCGAGAGCACGTCGACCGGGATCTCCGGGCCGAGGAACGCCCGCAGGGCTACCGCCAGCCCGTCCAGGGTCAGGTCGCTCTCCCCGACGACCGCCGCGCCCCCCGGGATCCCCTCGGCGATCGGGAAGTACTCCTCGAGCCTGTGCGAGCCCGACGCCGTCGGCCACGAGGCGCGACGGCGAGACGACCGGGTGCTGGTCCAGCGGGGCGTGCACGTGGTAGAAGCTGCTCCCCTGCTCGAGCAGGCGCTCGTACGTCTCGCGCGCGAGGGGCTCGAACCCCTCGACGTCGTCCTCGAAGGCGATGGGGTGCTCCGAGAAGAGGAGCGTCCGGGGCTCGAGGGACGCGACGATCCCGTCGCTCGGGAAGACGCACGTCACCGCCCTCTCGACCTCGGCGCCTCCGCGGACGACGAGCCCGTTCCAGCGCCCCTCGTAGCCCGGTTCCGCAAACTCGCGCCAGTAGGGATCCGGGTAGAGGAGGTCGTAGCTCCCACCCCAGTCGTCGCCGCGCACGTCGGGGACGCGGAAGTACGCGTCGAGGGCCGCGACGACGTCGTCGAGCCTCACCGGAGCTCGCGGAGCGCCCGGCCCAGGGACTGCCGCGTCTCGAGGACCCCGGCGAACAGGTCGCCCTCGCGCGCGACCCGGCCGAGCACGACCTCTATGGTGAACCGGCCGGGCTCGAGGCCGTCCACCACTTCCTCCCAGCGGAGCGGTGTCGACACCGGGGCGCCCGGGTGTGGACGCACGGAGTAGACACTCGCGATCGTCTTCCCCTCGCCGTTCTGGTTCGCGTCGATCAGGACGCCGCGACGCTTCGCCTTGGCCCATTCCGTCGTCACGAGCCCGCGGTGCAGCCGCGCCAGGGTTCCGGCCACGATCTCGGCGAACTCGCGCGTCTGGGCGTAGGTGTACCGGCGGGCGACGGGCACGAGGACGTGGATGCCGTCCGCGCCGCTCGTCTTCGGGAACCCCACGAGACCGAGGGCGTCGAGCACGTCCTTGATCAGCAGGGCCACCTGCACGACCTCCGCGAAGCCGACGTCCGGGGAGGGATCGAGGTCGAAGAGGACCCAGTCGGGCCGCTCCGGCCTGTCCACGCGCGAGTACCACGTGTTCAGGTCGATGCAGCCCATGTTCGCCATCCAGAGGAGGGCGAGCTCGTCGTTCACGAGCGGGTAGCGGATCGTCCGCTTCTGACGCGTCTCGCGCGAGGTCGAGCGGTACGCGCGCGTGGGGATCCACTTGGGCATGTGCGACGGCGCGTCCTTCTGGAAGAAGTGCTTCCCCTGCCAGCCGTCGGGGTAGCGCTTCATCGTGAACGGCCGGTCGTGGAGGTGCGGGAGGACGACGGGCGCGATCTCGCGGTAGTACGCGATCAGGTCGCCCTTGGTGATCCCCTCCTCCGGCCAGAAGGGCTTGTCGAGGTTCGAGAGCCGCAGCACGCGCCGTCCTCGCCTGATCTCGGTCTCGAGCGGCTGCTCGCGCCTGACGTCGGCGGCGGGCTTGTCCTCGCGCAGGCCCTTGTACACGGGGGCGCGGAGGCGGCCGTCGTGGGTCCACTCCGCGAACTCGACCTCGCAGACCAGCGTCGGCTCGACCCAGACGATCTCGTCCCGGCGGACCTTCGGCAGCTTCGGGACGTCGGCGAATGGAGCGGTCTTGCGCTCGAGGGGCCGAAGCAGCGCCATGAGCTTGTCGATCTCGTCGTCGGAGAAGCCGGTGCCGCAGTTGCCGACGTAGTGGAGCTCGCCGGCGCGGTTGACCCCCAGGACGAGCGAGCCCGAGCCGGCCGGCCCGCTTGCCCCGGCCTCTCGTGTACCCGGCGATGACGAACTCCTGCTCCTGGTGCGTCTTCACCTTGAGCCAGTCTCGCGTCCGCCGGCCCGGCAGGTAGTGGGAGTCCGCCTTCTTGGCGACGATGCCCTCCAGGCCCTGCTCCCGCGCGGCGGCGTACAGCGCCGCGCCGTCCTCGAAGACCTCCGACAGCCTCACGGTGTCCGCGCGGGGCGGGAGGAGAGCGGCCAGACGCTTTCGCCGCTCGGCGAGCGGGAGATCGAGGAGCGGCGTCCCCTCCACCTCGAGCACGTCGAAGACGTAGTAGACGAGCGGGCCGGATCCCTGCTGCATGACCGAGAAGCTCGAGCGGCCCCCCTCGTCGAGCGCGCAGACCTCCCCGTCGAGGACGCAGTCGGACGTCCGGACGCCCCGCTCGAGCGCCCGCGCGACCGGCGCGAAGCGCTCCGTGAGGTCGTTGCCGCGGCGGCTCACGAGGGTCACCTCGCCGCCGGACAGGCGCGCGATCGCCCGGTAGCCGTCCCACTTGACCTCGAACAGCCAGCCCTCGCCGCGGGGAACGTCGTCGGCGAGCGTCGCCAGCATCGGCTCGTACTCGCGGCGCTCCCGCCGCGGCTTTGACTCGTCGTCCTGCTTGCGCAGGATGAGCCAGTTCTTCTCGTCCCCGTCGAGATGGGCCGGGACGAGCGTCCAGGTTCCGCGGAGCCGCTCGCCCTCGAGCCGCACGGTGAGGCCACCGTCGGGCTTCTCCTCGAGAAGCTCGTACGTCCCCCGGTCCCAGATCTCCACCGTCCCGGCGCCGTACTGGCCCGCCGGGATCTCGCCCTCGAAGCTCGCGTAGTCGAGCGGGTGGTCCTCGACGTGCACGGCGAGCCGGCGGTCGCCCGGGTCGAGGGGGATGCCCTTGGGGACGGCCCAGCTCGCCAGGGCGCCGTGGCGCTCGAGACGGAAGTCGTAGTGGAGCCGCCGTGCGTCGTGGCGCTGGACGACGAAGAGGGGCCTCTCACCCCGCTCCGCGCCGCCGCCGAAGGGCTCGGGAGTCTTGCCCTTCGTCCGTTTTCGCTCGTATTCGCGGAGCCGGCTCACGCGTGAAGGATGCCCTCCGGCGCGCGGGGATAACCCTGTGGACGCTGTGGATTCTCCGAGTCTCGACCTCTACTCGAGGTAGACGCCCATCGCCCGGAACTTGCGCCGGCGCAGGGATCGGCGCTCCCCGGGATCGAGCGGGTCGACCTCGGCGAGAGCGGCCTGGACGGACTCCGCGAGCAGGCGGGCGGCCTCGTCGTGGTCGGCGTGGGCGCCGCCGGGGGGCTCCGGCACGATCCCGTCCACGACGCCGAGCTCGAGGCAGTGGACCGCGTCGGGCTTGAATGCGGCCGCGGCCTTCTTCGCCTCGCCCGCGTCGCGCCAGAGGATCGCCGCGCACCCCTCTGGGGAGATCACCGAGTAGACGGCGTTTTCCTGCATGAGAACCCGGTCGGCCAGCGCGATCGCCACGGCGCCCCCCGAGCCGCCCTCGCCGATGACGCACGCGACGGTGGGGACGTTGAGCCTGACCATGAGGAGCTGGCAGCGCGCGATCCAGCCGCCCTGGCCGTGCTGCTCCGCGGTGACGCCAGGGTAGGCACCCGGCGTGTCGACGAGCGTGACGACCGGGAAGCGGTGCCGGTCGGCCAGCTCCATCGCGCGCATGGCCTTCCGGTACCCCTCCGGGTAGGTCATGCCGAAGTTGCGGTGCGTCCGCTCGCGGATGTCCCGACCCTTCTGGTGGCCGACGATCACGACGGTGCGACCGTCGAGCTTCGCGAGGCCGGCGACGATCGCCGGGTCGTCCGCGAGCGCCCGGTCGCCGTGGAGCTCGACGAAGTCCTCGCAGATCCGCTCGATGTAGTCGAGCGTGTAGGGCCTGTCCTGATGCCGCGCGAGCTCGACGGCGCGCCAGACGTCGTCCTCGCTCGCCTCCGCGGTCACGCGCTCGAGCTGGCGCTTGAGGCGGGACATCTCGCCGGAGACGCCGACGCCGCGAAGGAGCGGCAGGTCGCGCAGCTTCGCCAGGCGCTCCCTCAGCCGCAGCTGCTCGGCCTGGCTCGCGGGAGACTCGCTCATCCGGCGCCCACTCAGCTCTTCGCGAACATCGCGAGCACGCGGCCGACGTACGGTCGAAGCTCGGCCCGCGGGACGATCGCGTCGACGTGGCCGAAGCGCGCGTTCGACTCGGCGAGCCCGAAGTCGTCGGGCAGCTTCTCGCGGGTCGTCTGCTGAACGACGCGCGGGCCCGTGAACGCCAGGAGCGCTCCGGGCTCGGCGACGACGACGTCGCCGAGGCTCGCGAAGCTCGCGAGGACGCCGGCGGTGGTCGGGTGGGTCATGATCGAGATGAAGGCGCAGCGGGCCTCGTGCAGCTCGTCGACCGCGCACACGGTCTTGGGAAGCTGCATGAGGGAGAGGATGCCCTCCTGCATCCGGGCGCCGCCGGAGGCGGTGACGCAGACGAGCGGCACCTCCCGCGCACAGGCGCGCTCGCACGCGCGCGCGAACTTCTCGCCGACGGTGCTCCCCATCGAGCCGCCCATGAACGCGAAGTCCATGACGGCGAGCTCGCACGACCGCCGCTCGATCGCCGCCGCGCCCGCGATGAGCGCGTCGCCGAGGCCGGTCGCCACCTCGGCCTCCGCAAGCCGGTCCGTGTAAGCCCTGAGGTCGAAGAAGCCGAGTGGGTCGGCCGAGCGCAGGTCGGCATCCGCCTCGACGAACGTGCCGCGATCGGCGAGCTGCGCGATCCGCTCGCGCGCGCGCACGGGGAAGTGGTGGCCGCAGTGGGGACAGACGCGCATCGTCGGCTCGAGCTCGTCGTCCCGGTAGTGCGAATGGCACCGCGGGCAGGTGTTCGGATGCCGCTTCCCGTCCCCCTCGGGGCCCTGCGAGTCGCGGCCCGCGACGGTGACGTCGATGCGGCTCTCCATGACCGCGCCTATCTTACGGGCTTCCCCTCGACCGGCAGGACGCGGTCCTAGAGGCCCAGAGCCTGGGTGAGCCGCAGGAGGGGAGCCGCGTTGTCCGGGGCGGGAGTCAGCCCCGTGAGCCCCGCGCCGGCGAGCGGCGTCTCGTCGGCCACGCGCCTGAGCGCGGCCGCGGCCTCGACGACGGTGAGGCCGCCCGGCTCGGGCATGAACGACACGACCTCGTCGTCCGGGTCGAGGACGTCCACGTCGAACGCGACGTACACGGCGTCGGCGCCCGCGAGCGCTCCTTCCACTCCCTCCTCGTCCGTCCGCAGCCCGCAGGCCGCGATGAACTCGACCTCGGGAGGGTCGAGGTTCCGCGCCCCGACCAGCGCCACGTCGCTCGGGTGCACCGTGCCCGAGTCGAGCAGCATGCGGAGCGGCATGCCCCACGCGTTGCCGCTCGGCGACGTCTCGGGCGTGTTGAGGTCGCCGTGCGCGTCGAACCAGACGACGGCGAGCCGCTCGTACCGCGTCGCCAGCCCTTCGACGGCGCCGACGTGCGAGCAGCAGCACCCGCCGAGGACGAGCGGCCGCTCGGGGAGCGCCGCGGCGAGCGCGAGGTTCTGCTCGGTGAGCGAGTCCTCCTCGACGATCTCCGCTTCGGGGTACGGGAGCTCGAGGTGAGCCGCCTCGGCCATCGAGTCGCCGCCGCTGCCCCACGCGCGAGGAACCCGCACGAGCCCCACGGGGAAAGCGGCGCCGCAGGAGTGGCACTCGTACTCGCCGGCCTCGAGGGCGACCGCGGTCAGCGTCTTGCAGTCGGGGCAGCGGGCGCGCAGGCGCGACAATGCTCCCTCAGACTAGCTTCCGGAAGCGTCCGGCGGAACGAGAGCGTCGAGCGTGTCGGGCAGACGCGTGAGATCGGGGAGCTCGGCCGCGCGCGGCAGGTCGCTCGTCTCGGCAAGGCGGTTGATCCACACGGCGGTGAGCCCGAGCTCGTCCGCGGGCGCGATGTCGTGGAAGAGGCTCGCGGCGACGTGGACGTGCCGGTCCGGATCGGCCCCGAACCGCTCGGAGAACGCAATCCAGTGCCCGTGCGCCGGCTTGTAGGAGCCGATGTCGCCGGCGACCACGGTGCCGTCGAACGGGACGCCGATGGCCTCCATCGACGCCGCGAGCAGGTCGGCGTCCGTGTTCGAGAGCGGGACGAGCCGCCAGCCCCGCGCGCGAAGCTCCGCGAGCGCGCCCGGCACCTCGGGGAAGACGGGCCAGCGTGGGAGCGAGTCGGCGAGCGCCGACTGCTCGTCCGCCGCGAGCTCGAGCCCCTCGCTCTCGGCCAGGAGGACGAGCGCCTGCCGGAGCACGTCGCGGTAGGCGATGGAGCCCTCGAGCTGGACCCGCGGCTCGATCTCGTGGTAGCGGTCGCGCAGCACCGAGACGTCCTGCTCCGGCCACAGCCGCCCGAGCTCGTTCCCGATCCCCGTCTCCCAGTCGACGAGGGTCCCGTAGCAGTCGAACGTCGCCCAGCGGTCCACGGCGGCGGGCTACCCCGCGAACTTGCGGATGACGAGGCAGGCGTTGTGGCCGCCGAACCCGAAGTTGTTCGACAGGGCGACGTCCGTCTTCCACTCGCGCGCCTCGTTGGGGATGTAGTCGAGGTCGCACTCGGGATCGGCCACCTCGTAGTTGATCGTCGGCGGGACGACGTCCCTGTGGACGGCGAGCGTCGTGATGATGGCCTCGATCGCGCCGGAGGCGCCCAGGCAGTGCCCGGTCGCGCCCTTGGTCGAGGAGATGGGCGTGCGCCGGGCCTTCTCCTCGCCGAACGCGATCTTGATCACGCGTGTCTCGCTCGCGTCGCCGAGCGGGGTCGACGTGCCGTGCGCGTTGACGTAGTCGATCTCGTCCGGATCGACCCCGGCGTCGGCCATCGCCATCGCCATCGCCCGGGCCGGGTGCTTGCCGGTGGGGTCCGGCTCGGTGATGTGCTGGGCGTCGGACGAGAGCCCGTAGCCCACGAGCTCGGCGTAGATCTTCGCGTCGCGCCTCTTCGCGTGCTCGAGCTCCTCGAGGACGACGATCCCGCCGGCCTCCCCCATGACGAAGCCGTCCCGCTCCGCGTCGAAGGGCCTGCTCGCGCGTGCCGGGTCGTCGTTTCGCCGCGAGAGGGCGCGCATGGCGGAGAACCCGCCGATGCCGACCTCCGTGATGCCCGCCTCGGTGCCTCCGGCCAGCATCGTGTCGGCGCGGCCGAGCCGGATGTTGTCCATGGCGCCGCCGATCGCCATGTTCGACGCGGCGCACGCCGTGCACTCCGAGCTGAGCGGGCCCCGCGTCCCGAGCTCCATCGAGACCCACGCAGCGCCCATGTTCGGGATGATCGCCGGGATCGAGAAGGGGTTCACCCGGTCGGGGCCACGGTCGAGGAGCTGCTCGTAGCAGTCCTGGAAGCTCTGGAGGCCGCCGATTCCCGGTCGCGACCGAGACTCCGACCCGCTCGGTCTCCGCCGCGATGTCGATGCCGGAATCCTCCTCGGCCATGCGCGCGGCGGCGATGATCATCTGGGTGAACCGATCCATCCGGCGGGCCTTCTTGTGCTCGATCCACGTCGTCGGGTCGAAGTCCTTGAGCTCGCAGGCGAAGTGGACGGCGAACCGGGCGGGGTCGAACGCCTCGATCGGCCCGGCGCCGCTCTCTCCGGCGACGAGGTTCTCCCAGAAGGTCTCGGCATCGTTCCCGAGGGGCGTCACGGCCCCCATGCCGGTGATGACGACACGTCTGCGTCCGTTCTGCGAAGTCACGCTACATCCCCAAGCCGCCGTCGACGAGCAGCACCTCGCCCGTGATGAACGCGGCCTCGTCGGAACAGAGAAAGCGTACCGCAGCGGCCACGTCCACCGGCTCCCCGAGCCGGCCGAGCGGCGTGTTCCCCAGGATCGTGCCCCGGATCTCCTCCGAGAGGACATCCGTCAGCGCGGTGGAGATGTAGCCGGGGGCGACCGCGTTCACGCGCACCCCGCGCGTCCCCAGCTCGCGCGCCAGCGCCTTCGTGAGCCCGATGATCCCCGCCTTGGACGCGGCGTAGTTCGCCTGGCCGATGTTCCCGTGCAGGCCGACGACGCTCGTCACGTTGACGATCGCGCCCGACCGGCGACGGAGCATCTTCCGCGACACCGCCCGGCACGTGTTGAACGTGCCGCGGAGGTTCGTCTCGATGACCTCCTCCCAGTCCTCGTCGCTCATCCGCGCGATGAGCGTGTCGCGGGTCACGCCGGCGTTGTTGACGAGGAGGTCGACGTCCCCGAGCTCCTCCTCCACGCGCTGGACGACCGCCTGCGCCTCGCCGGGATCGCCCACGTTCCCCGGTATCGCGAGACCGCCGATCTCGGCCGCGACGACGCCCGCGGCCTGCTGCCCCGAGCGGTACCCGACCGCGACGCGCGCGCCGGCCCGCGCGAGCTCGCGCGAGATCGCCTCCCCGATGCCGCGCGCGCCGCCCGTCACGAGCGCGACCTTGCCCTCGAGCGACCCGAAGTCCCCGTTCATGCGGCGGAGAGTGCCTCCTCGAGCTTCCGCAGCGACTCGGGATCGCCGACCGAGACGGTGCGGAGCGAGCGGTCACACCGGCGCAGGAGGCCGCTGAGAACCTGGCCGGGACCGATCTCGACGAAGACGTCGGCGCCATCCTTCACGAGCGCGCGCACCGCCTGCGTGAACCGCACGGGAGCGGTGAGCTGCTCGACGAGGATCGCCGCGATGCGATGCGCGTCCTCGAGACGTGCGGTCACGGTCGACATGAACGGCGGCGAGGGCTCGCGCCAGGAGGTCTTCGCGAGGACCGGCTGGAGGCGCTCCGCGGCGCCCGCGACGAGCGGGCTGTGGAAGCCGCCGCTGACACGGAGCTTCACCGTCTTGCGAGCGCCCCGGGCCGCGGCCTCCTCGATCAGGCGGTCGACGGCCGCGTTCTCACCCGAGACGACGATCTGTCCCGGGCAGTTGTAGTTCGCCGGCCAGACCCCGTCGATGGAGCTGCAGAGCTCCTCGACGACCGAGTCCTCGAGGCCGAGGACGGCCGCCATCGCGCCCGGCCGTTCGCTCGCGGCCTCCGCCATCGCCACGCCGCGCTCCCGCACCAGGGCGACCGCCTCGCCGGCGGAGACCGCACCGGCGGCTGCGAGGGCGGAGTACTCGCCCACGGAATGCCCGATGACGAAGTCCGGGGCGATCCCGGTCGTCTCCACCGCGCGCAGACACGCCAACGACGTGGCCACGAGCGCGGGCTGCTGGAGCTCCGTCCGGGTCAGGTCCTCGAGGGAGCCTTCGAAGCACAGTTGGGCCACGTCGAAGCCCACCGCCTCCGAGGCCTCGTCGTACACGGCCCGCGCCTCCGGGAACTCCCCCGCGATCGCCTGGCCCATGCCCACGGCCTGCGAGCCCTGGCCCGGAAAGCAGAATGCGATCTTCATCTCGCTCCTATCCTCGTGCTCCGGACGTCCAGGTCATGTACGCCGAGCCCCAGGTGAGGCCGGCGCCCACAGCGCTCATCAGCACCCGGGTCCCGTCCTCGAGGCGCCCGTCCGCCCTCGCCTCGGCGAGGCAGATCGGGATCGAGGCCGACGACGTGTTGCCGTAGCGGTCGATGTTCAGCACCACCTTCTCCGGCGCGAGGCCGAGGTGTTTCACAGCGTGATCGACGATGCGCTTGTTCGCCTGGTGCGGCACGTAGAGGTCGACGTCGTCCACGCTCGCGCCGCAGGCGGCCAGCACCTCCTCGGCCGACGAGACCATCACGCGGGTCGCGAACCGGAAGACCTCCTGGCCGCGCATCCTGATGAACTGCAGCTCCTGGCGGAGGACGTCCGGGGTCGCCGGGGTGCGGGAGCCCCCGGCGGGGACGCAGAGGTCGGGACCGCCGGAGCCGTCCGCCCCCAGCTCGAAGCCGGCCAGCCCGCCGTCCGTCACCGGCTCGACGACGACGGCGCCCGCGCCGTCGCCGAAGAGGATGCAGGTGGTCCGATCGTGCCAGTTCGTGATCTTCGAGAGCGTTTCCGACCCGACGACCAGCGCACGCTTCGAGAGCCCCGTCCCCACCGCGCCGTACGCCTGCGAGAGCGCGTAGACGAAGCCCGTGCAGCCGGCGAGGAGGTCGTAGGCGGCGGCGTTCGTCGCGCCGAGCTCGTCGGCGAGGATGGCCGCGGTCGCCGGGAAGAGCATGTCGGGCGTGGCCGTCGCGACGACGACCAGGTCGAGGTCCTCGGGCGCGATCCCGGCCTCCTCGATCGCCTGGCGCGCGGCGGGAAGCGCGAGGTCGCTGGCCGCCTGCTCCGGCGCCGCGATCCGCCGCTCCTTGATGCCGGTCCGCGTCGTGATCCACTCGTCGGAGGTCTCGACGAGCTTCTCGAGGTCGCGGTTCGTGAGCACGCGCTCGGGCGCGTAGGCGCCGACTCCCGTGATCCCGACCGTGATGTGGTTGCCGGAGACGTTGGCGATCACAGGACGTCGTCCGTGACGGCGAACGTGAGCGTGCCGCGGACGGCCAGCTCCCCGGCGACCGTCGCGGTGGCGCGCCCCCGGCCGATCGGGCCGCGGACACGCTCGAGCTCGCAGGTCAGCTCCAGCTCGTCTCCAGGCTCGACGATCCGCTTGAACCGGACGTCGTCGATGCCGGCGAAGAGGGCGAGCTTCCCGCGGTTCTCCTCGTCCGCGAGGACGGCCACGGCTCCGGTCTGGGCCATGGCCTCGACCATCAGGACTCCCGGCATGATCGGCCGGCCGGGGAAGTGGCCCGTCAGGTACCACTCGTCAGGCCGCACGAGCTTGCGGGCGACGACCCGCACGCCCGGCTCGAGCTCGAGCACTTGGTCGAGGAGCAGGAATGGATCGCGGTGCGGGAGGATCTGCTCGATCTCTCCCTTGCCGAGAGGTGGCGTGAACGTCACCCGCTCGGGCTCATCCGGCGGCCGTCTCCTCGAGCCCCAGGCGGAGTCGGGCGCGCGCGCGATGCACGTAGCACTTCGCCGTCCCGACCGGCATGAGCGCGACGCGCGAGATCTCCTCGTACGTGAGCCCGAAGACGTCGCGGAGCACCACCGCCGCGCGCTGGTCGGCCGAGAGGCGGGAGAGCGCGGCCGCGAGCTCGCGGCGGGCGTCGGCGAGAACGGCGGCCCGAGAGGGATCGCTCTCCTCGCCGGCGATCTCGTCGTCGAGGTCGAGCGGCTCCGTCTGGCGGATGCGCTGGCGGGCCAGCCGGTCGCGGCAGGTGTTCACGACAAGACGGTGGAGCCAGGTGCCGAACTGCGATTCGCCGCGAAACTGGCGCAGCTTCGTGCACAGCTTCACCAGCGACTCCTGCGCCGCGTCGCGCGCCTCCTCGAGGTCGCCGATCAGCTGAGCAGCGAGCCTGTTCACGCGCGGGGCGTGCCGCTCGACGAGCGCGTCGAGCGCCCGGCCGTCCCCGTTCGTCGCCCTGTTGACGAGGTCCATGTCGCTGAGCTTTCCGTACGTGAAGGGCCGCCAGGGTGGCAGCACGTTCTGCTCGATCTGACGGGCGGGCGCGGCGGCGGGTTGCACGGCGAGGTTAGTGTAGATCCGCGGATGGCCGACGCGCTGACACCGGAGACCGTCACGCCTCTTCTCCGCGGCCGGTTCGGCCGGCCGTTCCTCTACCGGGACGTCTGCGAGTCGAGCCAGCGCCTGCTCGACGAGAGCCTCGACGAGGGCGCGGTCGCCGTCTGCGACGAGCAGGCCCAGGGCCGAGGACGCCTCGGGCGGGGCTGGGAAGCCCCGGCGGGAACGGCGATCCTCTGTTCCACCCTGCTTCGCCCGCCCCCCGGCCGCGATCTCCCCGAGCTCTCGCTCGTCGCCGGGGTCGCAGTCGCGGAGGCCGTCGAGCGGGCGACCACGCTCGCGGCCCAGATCAAGTGGCCGAACGACGTGCTCGTCAACCGCAGGAAGGTGGCGGGCGTGCTCGCCGAGACGGCGGGCGACGCGGTCGTCCTCGGCATCGGGCTCAACGTGAACCAGTCCCGCGACCAGCTCCCCCTGGATGCCAAGGTGGCGCCGGGGTCCCTCCTCACCACCGACGGGGTCCGGCGCGAGCGCGCCCCGCTCCTCGCCGACCTGCTCCTCGACCTCGAGCAGGCCTACAACCGGTGGCTCGAGGGAGGGCTCGACGCGCTCTACGACCGACTCGGCCCGCGCGACTTCCTCCGTGGCCGCCGGGTCTCGGTGGACGGCGAGGCGGGCGTCGGCGTGGCCATCGACCGCTCGGGGCGGCTCGAGGTCGAGGTCGGAGGCGAGCGCCGGCTCGTCGAGAGCGGCGAGGTCCTCTTCGAGCGCTAGCGGCCGGCGCGGACCACGGCCGGCGCGCTCCGGTTCTGGCCGGCGTCCACGGCGACGAGCCGGGCGACCCTCGCCCGGAACGCGTGCCGAAGCGTCTGCGTCCCGGCGCCGCGGTCGAGGACGATCGCCGGGCCGTCGCGCCACGAGCGCCGGCCGAGCCAGACGCGCAGGGTCGCCGGCTCGCTCAGGCTGAAGCGGAGGCGCGCGACGCCGAGAGCGTTCCGAAGCGACAGAGCGCGAACCCGCGGGGCCCTCGTGTCGACGACGACCGGCTGTGCGAGCGACCGCGTGCCGAGAGCGGTCGTCGCGCGGACGACGGCGCGGACCCGGCCGTCCGGCTGCCTGCGCCCGTCGCGGTCGCGGCCGTCCCAGACGGCGGAATACCCGCCGGCCGCCAGGGAGCCCGACGAGCACCGTGCGAACGAGCTTCCGCCCGACGCGGACCTGGACGCGAACCGTCGCCGGGCGAGTCAGCGCGAAGTTGACCGTGAGCCCGTCGCCGCGCCCGTCGCCGTTCGGCGAGACGACCGCCGGAGCAGCCGTGACGCCGCCGAGGGTCCGATCGACGACGATCGGCGCCTCACGCGAGACCTGCTCCGTCCCCGACGTGGCCGACACCTCGATCCGATACCTCCCGTCGGGGACGATCGCGCCGCCGCCGGTCTTCCCGTTCCAGGTCACCTCGAGCCGTCCGGCCGAGCGCAGGGCACTCGGGAGCAGGGTCCGCACGGCCGCGCCCGACGACGTGTCGACCACCTGGACGCGCACCGTGGCCGTGCGGGTGAGCCGGAACGACAGGGTCGCCTGCTCGCCGCGCTGATCCCCGTTGGGGGTCAGGACGGCGGGCGAGAGCCGCAGGCCGCCGATGCCGAGTGGCGGGGGCCCGGGAACGAGCCCGGTCGCCGGCCGGAGGTCGTCTCCCGAGCTGATCGCATACGTGTACGAGCCGAACGGGGCACCGGTCGAGTCCCAGGTCCAGTCCACGGCGGTTCCGATGCCCGTGCCGGACGCGACGACGGCCCCTGCCCCGTCGCTCACCTCGACGAGCCAGTCGCGCGGCTCGGAGAGCCGGGCGGTGAACCGGACGAGATCGCCGACGCCGCCCGTGACCTCCGGGTCGTACAGCTTGGGCAGCCCCGTGCTCCTCACGCCGCGGGCGAGCGCGCCGAGCTGACCGTAGAGAGCCGACCCGGGACAGCTCGTGAGCCCTGTGTTCCGATGCCCGGACACAGCTCGAAGGCGAACCGTCGTGCCCGCGGGAAAGCGCTCGTTCCCGTAGGAGACGAAGTCGACGTGGGAGGTCGGATCGACGTGCGCGAAGTCGAGCCGCCAGGCAAGCAGGCGGCGGAGAGCGATGCGAGCGGCGGTCGAGATGCGCGCAGATCCGTACGAGCCGATGACCGCGACGCCGACACTGCCCGTGTTGAACCCCTCCGCGTGGGCGCCGATGACGTTGCGCGTGATCCCGCCGCCGCGCCCCTCGTAGATGCGCCCGAAGCGGTCGACGAGGAAGTTGTAGCCGATGTCGTTCCAGCCGTTCGAGAGCACGTGGTACCGCTGGATCCCGCGGACGATCGCCGCGGCCTGCCCTGCGCTGTAACCGTTCGTCCCCGCGGTGTGGTGGACGATCGAGAGGACGACGCGCGAGGCGAACGAGGGAGGCGCGCGGACGATCGATTCGTTCGCCCCCCAGCCGGAGCGGGTCACGATCGCCGGCTGAACCGTTCGCGCGACCACTTGCGCGCGCACCCCGGCCGGCGGGGAGCGCAGGACGGCTCGGCGATCGGCGTCCGTGACCGGGCTCGAGATGAAGAAGGTCCGCAGGCGGGTTACCTCGCCGGCGGTCCGGTACTGGACGAAGTGGGCGCTGCCCGTCCAGAAGGGGTTCCCGATCCTCCAGCCCGCGATCCACGTCTCCGGGCTTTCGCGGTCCGGCCGGTCCTCGGCCTCGGGGTCGGCTCGATGCCACGCACTCCAGTGTCCGGGCTCACGCGCGGTCCGCAGCCAGACGCGTCCGCTGCCCTTCCAGTGGACGGCGAGCATGGTGAACGTCTGCGGCGCGGGCCGCGCGACCAGGAGCCGGGCCGTGCCGACCGGCTCGTCCCGCGTCACGATCCGGACGTCGTTCGCGGCAGCCTCGGCGGGGAAGAGCGCCGCGAGCGCGAGCGCGAGGAGGAACGAGCGGCGAAGGGTCATTCGATGGGCGAGGGCTCCCTTCGGTACCGAACCAGAGGAGTCCTCCGTCCTCAAGGACATCGGCACCACGCTGATAGAATCTTTACAGCAAAGTGCCGCGCTTGCGGGGTTTTTTTTCGATCGTCGGCCTGCTGGTCGTCGCGCTCGCCCTCTCCGGAGCCGCAGGCGCCCAGGAGGAGACGCCGCGCGTTCTCGCCGTCGAGTTCGCAAACGACATCAACCCGGTGACGAAGGACTACCTCGTCGACGCGATCGAGAAGGGTGAGCGCGAGAACTTCGACGCCGTCGTGATCGAGCTCGACACGCCCGGCGGGCTCGACTCGTCCATGCGGGAGATCATCAAGGCGCAGCTCGCAGCCGACGTCCCGGTCGTCGTCTACGTCTACCCGCCGGGCGCCCGCGCCGCCTCGGCCGGCGTCTTCATCACGATGGCCGCCGACGTCGCCGCGATGGCGCCGGGGACGAACATCGGCTCCTCGACTCCCATCGCCGCGGGCGGGGGCAACATCCCCAGCGACCTGAAGCGGAAGGTCGTGAACGACGCCGCGGCCTACATCCGCGCGCTCGCGGAGGAGCACGACCGCAACGCCGACTGGGCGGAGAGGGCCGTCCGGCAGGCGGCGAACCTCCCGGCGCGCGAGGCGCTGGCCCTGAACGTCGTCGACGTCATCGCGCCCGACCTCCCGACCCTCCTGAACGACATCGACGGCATGCGCATCGAGCCGAAGGGCCTCGTCCTCCACACGGCCGGAGCGGAGATCGAGACGGTGCACATGTCGCTCTGGAAGCGCATCCTCGACACGCTCATCGACCCGAACATCATCGTCCTCCTGATGTCCCTGGGCGTCCTCGGGATCACGATCGAGATCCTCAACCCCGGGCTCATCTTCCCCGGGACGGTCGGCATCATCTCCCTCATCGTCGGCCTGTTCGGCCTCCAGGTCCTGCCGGTGAGCTGGGCCGGCGTGCTCCTCCTGCTCCTCGCCACCGCGTTCTTCGCCGCCGAGGCCTTCGTCACGAGCCACGGCGCGCTCGCGCTCGCCGGAGCCGTGAGCTTCGTGGTCGGCGCGCTCATGCTCTTCGATCCCGCGGGCCCCGAGTACCAGGTCTCCATCTGGGTCGCGCTCGCCGTCGGCGGGACGCTCGCCGTCCTCACGGCTATCGCGGTGACCAAGGTCGTCCAGGCACGGCGGGCGCCGAAGCGAACCGGCCGGGAGGAGCTGATCGGCGAGATCGGCGTCGTCCGCAGGCCGCTTCAGCCCGCGGGGCTCGTCGCCGTCCACGGCGAGCTGTGGCAGGCGCGCTCGAACGACGGGTCGATCGCGACCGGCGAGCAGGTGCGCGTCGAGGCGATCGGCGCCGACCTCGTGCTCGTGGTCGCGCGCGTCGAGGATCGCGCGGCGGTACCCGCCTAGCGAGTGCGTAGGATGCGGACACCCGGCCGGAAAGGAACTCGATGAACGCCGCCCTCATCGCCGTCGCCGCCGTCCTCGTCATCGTCGTGCTTCTGCTCGCCGCGGCCGTGCGGATCGCGCGGGAGTACGAGCGCGGCGTCATCTTCCGCCTCGGCCGCCTCCACTCACCTCCGAAGGGCCCGGGCCTCTTCCTGCTCATCCCGGTCATCGACAAGATGGTCAAGGTCGACCTGCGGACGGTGACGCTGAACATCCCGCCGCAGGAGGTCATCACCAAGGACAACGTCCCGGTCCGGGTGAACGCGGTCGCCTACTTCCGGATCATCGATCCCGAGCGGTCGATCGTCCAGGTGGAGAACTTCATGGTCGCCACGTCGCAGATCGCCCAGACGACCCTGCGGAGCGTCCTCGGCCAGCACGTGCTCGACGAGCTCCTCTCGGAGCGGGACAAGATCAACGCGATCCTCCAGGAGATCATCGACGAGGCCACCTCGCCCTGGGGCATCAAGGTCTCGATCGTCGAGGTGAAGGACGTCGAGATCCCGACCGGGATGCAGCGGGCGATGGCACGTCAGGCCGAGGCCGAGCGCGAGCGGCGCGCGAAGGTGATCGCCGCAGAGGGCGAGTTCCAGGCCTCCGAGCGGCTGAAGGACGCCGCCAACGTGCTGGCCGAGAACCCGATCTCGATCCAGCTTCGCTTCCTGCAGACGATGCTCGAGATCAGCTCGGAGCGGTCGTCGACGCTGATTCTCCCGCTGCCCATCGATCTCGTGACGCCGTTCCTCAACAAGGGCGCCGGCGACAAGACCTGATCGAGGATCACTCCCCGCCCGAGCTTCGTCACGACCTCGTCTCGGGGCGCTGGGTTGTCGTCGCGCCGGCGCGCGCGCGCCGGCCTGATGCCCCCCGGCCCGACGATCAGGAGCAGCTCGACGACCCCGCGCGCTGCCCCTTCTGCGAGGGCCGAGAGTCGGCAACCCCGCCCGAGACCTACGCGATCGGCCCGCCGGGACGGGCTCCCGACACGCCCGGTTGGCGCGTCCGCGTCGTGCCGAACAAGTTCCCGGCGTTCGGCCCCTGGTCGCGGGAGGGCGACCGCAGCGACGGACTCTTCGCCCGCCGGGCAGCCGTCGGCCGCCAGGAGGTCGTCGTCCACTCCCCGCGCCACGTCCGCAGCATCTCCGAGCTCGGGACGCGCGAGATCGAGCTCGTGGCCGAGGCCTGGCAGGCCCGCGCAGCCGCCGCGCGCGAGGCGGGGTTCTCCTACGTCCACGCCCTCGTCAACGAGGGCCCCGGAGGCGGGGCCAGCCTCCCGCACAGCCACTCGCAGCTGATCTGGCTCGAGGACGAGCCGCCGCTCGTCGAGCAGGAGCGCGACGCGCAGAGCGCCGCGGGCGGCTGCCTTCTCTGCCGCGTTCTCGCCGGCGAGCGCGAGCAGCGGATCCGCATCGTCGAGGAGCGCGGCGGCCTTCTGCTCCTCTGCCCCTTCGCCGGCCGCCAGCCCTACGAGCTGCTCGTCGCCCCGCTCGACTGCGAGACCGACCCGTTCACGAGCCCTCTCCTCGGTGCTGCGCTCGCGCTCGCCGCGGAGGGCATCCGCAGGCTCAGGATCGCCGAGGGCGGCGTGTCGCTGAACCTCTGGCTCCACGCGGCCGGCCACTGGCACATCGAGGTCCTGCCGCGGTTCACCGTCTTGGCCGGGGTCGAGCTCGGCTCCGGCTACTACGTGAACACGATGGCGCCAGAGTCCGCCGCGGGCGTGCTCCGCGAGGCGTAGCGGAGCGTCAGCCTCCGCGGGCCCGGAACGCCCGCGCGGCCTCGATCGCGGCACCGAGCGAGAGCCCCTTGTCCTTCCCCTGCTTGATGAGCGCGACGGTCTCCACCGCGTCCATCGAGTAGAGCCGCTGCTTCCGCCCCCGCGTCGGGATCTGCGCCTTGCTCGTCCAGTAGTCGAGCTGCATCTTCGAGATCCCCGCCACGCGGCAGACCTGGCCCAGGGTGAGCTCGATCTGCCAGAGCCGCTCGGTCAGGTCGACCGGCTCGAGCAGATCCTCGGGCTTGCCGGCAGGAGGCAAACGCGTATGACTTTCAAGTTGGACGCCAGGGCGTCGAACACCGTATCACGGCGCTTCAGAAGCGAGAAAGCGAGTGCGGCTCAGCCGACCGGCTCGGGCTCTGCTTCCGCCTCTGCCTCTGCCTCTGCCTCTGGCGGCTGCTCCGCGTCAGGGTCGTCGTCGGGGACGATGCCGCCGTTCTGCTCGACGACCCGGGCCAGTGTCGAGACCTGCTCGCCCTCCCGCAGGCGCATGACGATGACGCCCTGCGTCGCCCGGCCGCTCTGCTTGATGCCCTCACCGGGAACGCGAATGACCGTGCCGCCGGTCGACATGAGCATGACCTGATCGCCTTCGCGGACGACGAGGGCGCCGGCGAGTTGCCCGCGCGCCTCGGTCAGCTGCACGGTCTTGACCCCGAGCCCGCCACGGCCCTTCACCGGGTACTGGTCGATACGGGTGCGCTTCCCGAAGCCGTTCTCGGTCACGACGAGCAGGTCGGCGTCGTTACGGGCGATGTCCGCGGCGATGACCTCGTCCCCCTTGCGCAGGCGCATGCCGGTGACCCCGGAGGTCGCCCGACCCATCGGCCGCGCGAGACGCTCGTGGAAGCGGATCGCCTGACCCTTGCGAGAGACGATGAGGATGTCGTCGTTCCCGGAGGAATGGAGGACTGCCACGAGCTCGTCGCCGTCGCGGAGCTTGATGGCGATGATCCCGTCCGCCTTGAGCGGCGTGTTGTACTCGCCGAACCTCGTCTTCTTGACGAGGCCGTTCTTCGTGACCGCGACGAGGTACTCGGCGTCCGTGAAGTCCCGGGTGGCGATGACCGCGCGGATGGTCTCGTCCTGGGCGAACGGGAGCAGGTTGACGATCGCCCGCCCCTTCGACTGGCGGGAGCCGAGCGGCAGCTCGTGCACCTTGAGGCGGTAGACCTTCCCGACGGAGGTGAAGAACAGCAGGTAGTCGTGGGTCGAGGCGACGAAGAGGTGCTCGATGTAGTCCTCGTCCTTGAGCTCCATCCCCATGACGCCGATGCCGCCCCGTCGCTGCTCGCGGTAGGTCGTGACCGGCAGCCGCTTGACGTAGCCGGAGCTCGTGATCGCGATGACCATGTCCTCCTCCGCGATCATGTCCTCCAGCTCGAGGGCGTCCTCGCCGGCGACGATCTCCGTCCGCCGGTCGTCGTTCCGGCCGTAGATCTCCTTGATCTCGAGCAGCTCCTCCTTGAGGAGAGCGTCGATCCGGGCGGGGTCGCCGAGGATGCCGCGGAGCTCCGCGATCCGCTCCTGGAGGTCGGCGAACTCGTCCTCGATCTCCTTCCGGGCCAGGCTCGTCAGGCGCGCGAGACGGAGGTCGAGGATCGCCTGCGCCTGGATCTCGGAGAGCTCGAACTTCTCCATCAGGCCGGTGCGGGCGGTGTCGGTGTCCTCGGAGCCGCGGATGAGCGCGATGACCTCGTCGAGGTTGTCGAGCGCGACCAGGTAGCCCTGGAGCACGTGGGCCCGCTCCTCGGCCTTGCGGAGCTCGAACTTCGATCGCCGCGTGACGACCTCGCGCTGGTACTCGAGGTAGTGATGGACGAGCTCGAGGAGTGACAGTGTCCGCGGGACGCCGTCCACGAGCGCGACCGCGTTGTAGCCGAAGGTCGTCTGGAGCGGCGTGTGCTTGTAGAGCTTGTTGAGGACGACCTGGGGCACGGCGTCGCGCTTCAGCTCGATCACGACCCGCGTGCCGGTCTTGTCGATGAAGTCGTCGACGTTCGCGACCTCGGGGATGACCTTGTCCCGGACGAGGTCGGCGATCCGCATGATGAGCCCGCTCTCGCCGCCGACCCGGACGCCGAACGGCAGCTCCGTGACGACGACTGCCGTCTTGCCGCCGCGCAGCTCCTCGATGTGGGCTCGCGCGCGGGTGACGATGCGGCCTCGGCCGGTCCGGTAGGCGTCCCGGATCCCCGAGCGGCCGGCGATGAGGCCCCCGCCCGGGAAGTCGGGCCCCTTGACGTGCTTCATCAGGTCGTCGACGTTCGCGTCGGGCCTGTCGATCAGCTCGACGATCGCGTCGATCACCTCGGAGAGCCGGTGGGAGGGCATGTTCGTCGCCATCCCGACGGCGATCCCGGACGAGCCGTTGACGAGCAGGTTGGGGAAGCGCGACGGCAGGACCGAGGGCTCCGTGCGCGACTCGTCGTAGTTCGCGACGAAGTCGACGGTGTCTGCGTCGATGTCGCGCAGCATCTCGGTCGCGAGCCGTGCGAGCCTGCACTCCGTGTACCGCATCGCCGCGGCGGGCTCGACGTCGAACCCGAAGTTCCCCTGACCGTCCACGAGCGGGTACCGCAGGGAGAACGGCTGCGCCATGCGCACGAGCGTGTCGTAGATCGCCTGGTCGCCGTGCGGGTGGTACGAGCCCATGACGTCGCCGACGACCCGGGCGCACTTCTTGTACGGCCGGTTCGGCTGCATCCCCGCCTCGTGCATGCCGTAGAGGACGCGCCGATGGACGGGCTTGAGGCCGTCGCGAACGTCCGGGAGGGCCCGGCCCACGATGACCGACATCGCGTAGTCGAGATAGCTCGAGCGCAGCTCCTGCTCGAGCTCGCGCGGCTCGATCCGGCCGGACCGAGGGCCCCGATCTCAGACATCCGTCGTCTCCTCTCCCCGACTAGACGTCAAGGAAGCGGACGTCCTTCGCGTTTCGCACGGGTGAACCCAGGGTTCCCCCGTGAACCCCCTCCTAACAGGAAGCACATCTGGTCTAGACGTCAAGGAAGCGGACGTCCTTGGCGTTCTCCTCGATGAACTGCCGGCGCGGCTCGACCTGGTCGCCCATGAGGACCGAGAACATCTGGTCCGCGGCCGAGGCGTCCTCCACGTCCACGCGGATCAGAAGCCGGCGTGCGGGGTCCATCGTCGTCTCCCAGAGCTGCTCCGGGTTCATCTCGCCGAGGCCCTTGAAGCGGCTGAGGTGGAGCCCGTCCTTGGCAAGGTCGAGCGCGCGCTGGCGAAGCGCGTCGAAGGTCGGCGCGGTCGCCGTCTTCTTGCCGAGGCGGAGCGTGAAGGGCGGGAGCCCGCTCGCCGCAGCGGTCTTGGCGTACGCGCCACGGAGCCTCGAGTACGTCGGGGACTCCATCAGCTCGGCGGGCACGTCGAGGTGCCGCGCCGCGCTCGACGCCACCTCGACGACCCGCAGGCGCAGCCCGCCGGACGAGCTGTCGAGGATGCTGAAGTCGTACCCGTTCGGCGGCATCGCGTCGATGGTCTTCTCGAGGTCGGCGATGGACTCGGCCTCGTGCTCGACGAGCCGGTGGGCCACGACGAACTCGGCGGCGTCGCCGAACTCGGCACGGAGCTTCGCGCGGAAGCCTCGAACGCGGCGAGCTCGCGAACGAAGCGGCCGTAGCGGTGCTCGGTGAGCTGCACGGGCTCGTCGTTGCGGTCGGTGATCTCGATGTCCTTCACGCGCTCGCGCACGAGGAGCTCCTCGAGCTGGGCGTCCTTCTCGAAGTAGAACTCCTGGTTCGCCAGCTTCACCTGGTAGAGCGGCGGAACCGCGATGTAGACGTGCCCGCGCTCGATGAGCTCGCGCATCTGGCGGTAGAGAAACGTGAGGATGAGCGTGCGGATGTGCGACCCGTCGACGTCGGCGTCGGTCATGACGATGACCCGCCCGTAGCGGAGGTTCGCGATGTCGAACTCGTCGCCGATGGCGGTGCCGATCGCCGTGATCATCGCCTGGATCTCGGTGTTCGAGAGCACCTTGTTGATGCGGTTCTTCTCGGAGTTGATGATCTTTCCGCGCAGGGGGAGGATCGCCTGGTAGGTGCGGTCGCGAGCCTGTTTCGCCGACCCGCCGGCGGAGTCGCCCTCGACGATGTAGAGCTCGGCGACCTCGGGGTCGCGGATCGAGCAGTCGGCGAGCTTGCCCGGGAGCGACGAGTTCTCGAGCGCGCTCTTCCGCCGCGTCAGCTCGCGGGCCTTGCGCGCGGCCTGCCGCGCCCGCGCAGCCGAGATCGCCTTCGAGATGATCTGGCGCGCGTCGGTGGGGTTCTCCTCGAGGAACTCGGCGAGCTTCGCGTTCACCGTCTGCTCGACGAGGCCTCGGACCCACGGGTTTCCCAGCTTGGTCTTCGTCTGGCCCTCGAACTGCGGCTCGCGCAGCTTCACCGAGAGGACCGCAGCGAGACCCTCGCGGACGTCCTCGCCCTCGAGGTTGTCCTCCTTCTCCTTGAGGAGACCCTTGTCGCGGGCGTACTTGTTGAGCGTCCCCGTGAGCGCGGCCTTGAACCCGGACAGGTGCGAGCCGCCCTCGTGGGTGTTGATGTTGTTGGCGAACGAGAAGACCGACTCGACGTACGACGTGTTCCACTGCATCGCGATCTCGACGTACCCGTCCTCCGCCTCGTTCTCGAAGGAGACGATGTGGCGGTGGACGGAGTCCTTCGCGTCGTTGACGTAGGCGACGAAGTCCCGGATGCCGCCCTCGTAGCGGAAGGAGTGCTCCTCGCCCCCGGCGCGCTCGTCGCAGAAGCGGATGTTCAGGCCCTTGGTGAGGAAGGCCATCTCGCGCAGGCGCTGGACGAGCACCTTCCCGTCGAAGTCGATGTCCTCGAAGATGTCGAGGTCGGGAAGGAACGTGATCGTCGTTCCCGTCTCCTTCGTCTTCGCACCCCTGACGAGGTCACCGAGTGGCTCGCCGCGGCTGTATTCCTGCCGCCAGACGAAGCCGTCGCGCTTCACCTCGACCACGAGCGACTCGGAGAGCGCGTTCACGACCGAGACCCCGACGCCGTGGAGCCCGCCCGAGACCTTGTAGCCGTCTCCGCCGAACTTCCCGCCCGCGTGGAGCTTCGTCAGGACGACCTCCACCGCCGGCCGGCCCTGGTCGGGCATCACCTCGACCGGAATGCCGCGACCGTCGTCGCTCACGGTCACGAGATTGTCAGGATCGATGGAGATCGTGATCTCGTCGCAGTGCCCCGCGAGCGCCTCGTCGACCGCGTTGTCGACCACCTCGAAGACGAGATGATGGAGCCCTCGCGCGCCGGTCGAGCCGATGTACATTCCCGGTCGCTTTCGCACCGGGTCGAGGCCCTCGAGAACCGTGATGTCCTTGGCGTCGTATGTGGTCTTGGCCATAAAAAAATCCCTGCTTTTGGGGGATTTTTGTCTCGAACTCAGTCTAGCAGAACGGACGGTCGGACGACCCCTCCTCGGCGGCCGCGAGACTCGCCGCTGCGGCCCTCGAAATGGCCGCTCGGAGCGCAGGATCCTGCACGTCCGCCGCCATCTCCGCGGCGCGGTCCAGAACTTCCCGTGACGGAGTCGGCACGGCCCGCGCGAGAGTCGGCACATCCCCGGGCCCGGCTTCCGGCAGACGCCCCGGAGCGAAGCGAAGGGCGGCGGGCGTCTCCTCCCCCAGGCGATCGCAGAGCCTCTCGCGCACGCTCGCCGCGAGCTGCGTGAGCTCGAACGCCCAGGCGCTCGAGCTCGTCGCGACGTGCAGGGTCCCGTCGCGCGCGATGCGGGCCGGCCATGCGTTCGCCGCGATCGCCGGGCCTACCACGTCGGGCCAGGCGGCCACGACGTCCCCGATTCGCCCGCCGGGGCCGAGGCGGTCGAGCTCGCGACGCACCTCGCGCTCGAGTCGGGCCGGGCCGTTCATGCGGCCTCCGCGGTGCTGGCGCCGTGCTCGCGCCGCACGGTCACGGTCACCGCGGGTGGCGGCACGGTGTCCGGCAGGGCCCGCCCGCTCGTCGCGCTGACGAACGTCTGCCCCTCCGCCGGCAGCGCCCCGATGAGCGCCCGACGTCGTTCCTCGTCGAGCTCGCTGAGGACGTCGTCGAGGATGAGAAGCGGCGGCGAGCCGCGCCGTTCGGCGAGGAGATTCGCCTCCGCGAGGAGAACGGCGAGCACCGCCGTCCGCTGCTCCCCCTGCGAGCCGAAGCCTCGCAGCTCGCGCTCGCCCGCGCGCACCTCGACGTCGCGCAGGTGGGGTCCCGTCCCCGTCGTCCCGCGACGGAGGTCGCGCTCCAGGGCCCGCTCGAGCTCCTCGACCGTCAGCCCGCGATCCTCGTAGGCGAGGCTTGCCGCGAAGAGCCCGAGCGCCTGAGCGTGAGCGGCGAATCCCGGCGCGAGCAGGGCGACGAGCTCGGCCCGGGCGGTATCGAGCTCCGTCCCGAGCTCGGCGACCCGCTCCGTCCAGGGCTCGAGCGCGTCAGCGGTCGAGACCCCCGCCCGGAGCCGCCGCAGCGCCTCGTTCCGCTGGGAGACCGCCCGCGCGTACTCGCCGGGCAGACCAGCATTCGCGGGGAAGACGCGGCCGAGCATCCTGTCGACGTAGGCTCGCCGCACGGCCGGGCCGCCTTTGACGACCGCGAGGCGGTCGGGGACGAAGACGAGCGCGGCCAGACGGGCGCGGAGCTCCTCGGCGGAGCCGAGTGCGGCTCCGTTCAGGCGCACCTGCTTTCCCTCGCCGGGGACGATCGTCACCTCGGTCTCGACGGGCGCGCCGCCCTCGCTCCCGCTCAGCCGCACCCGGGCGGCCGTGTCCCCGAACCGCACGAGCCGCGGCTCCGCGCGTGTCCGCGGCGAGAAGCCCTGGGCACCGACGTGCAGCGCCTCGAGCAGGTTCGTCTTCCCGGCGCCGTTCGGGCCGACGACGAGCACGAGGCCGGGCTCGAACCGGAGGTCGAGCGCGGCGTACGAGCGGAAGCTCCGGAGCGACGCCTGCGCGACGATCAGCCGGCCAGCCTGATCGGCATGATCAGGTACAGGAAGTCGTCGCTCTCGCCGTGGATGAGGCCGGGGCGCAGCGGGCTGATGAGCTTCAGGCGGACGGTCTCGTCCGTGACGGACTCGAGGCCGTCGCGCAGGAACTCCGCGTTGAAGCCGATCTCGAGCGGCTCGCCGCTGTAGCCCACTGGCAGGGACTCCCTCGCCTCGCCCACGTCCTGCGTCTGGGCCGAGACGGTCAGCTCGCCCTCCTCGAACCGCAGGCGCAGCGGCGACTTGCGCTGCGCGAGCAGCCCTGCCCTGCGCACGACGTCGAGGAGCTCCTCCCGCGGGAGCGGCACCTCCGCCTCGAACTGCTCGGGGAGCAGCTGCTTGTAGTTGGGGAACTGGCCGTCGATCCGGCGTGCCGTCAGCCAGACGCCGTCGACGCCGAAGACCACCTGGTTCTCCTGCACCCCGACCTCGAGCGTCTCGGCCTCGCTCGCCTGCCCGATCCGACCGAGCTCCTGGAGCGCGCGGGCGGGCACGATCGCCTCCAGCTCGCGGCCGGGGCCGCCCGAGAGAGGCGTCTCCTTGACGCTGAGCCGGTACGAGTCGGTCGCGGCCATGACGAGCTTCCCGTCCTCGAAACGGACGAGGACTCCGGTGAGCACCGGCCGCGACTCGTCCCGGGAGGCCGAGCGGCTCACCCGCGCGATCGTCGTCAGGAACGCCTCGCGCTCGACGGTGAACGAGCTCTCGGGCTCGATCTCGGGAAGCCGCGGGAAGTCCTCGGGGCCGTAGGTGTTCAGCTGGTAGGAGGCAGAGCCGCACGCGAGGCGTACGACGCCTTCCTCGGGACGGTGCTCGAGCGTCACCTCGCCCGCGGGCAGGAGCCGCACGATGTCAACGAGGAGCCGGCCGGGAACGACGATCGCGCCCTCGTCCTCGACCCTGGCCTCGAGCGAGTCGCGGACCGAGATCTCCATGTCCGTCGCGCTCAGGTGCAGGCGACCGTCCGCCGCGCGCAGCATGATGCCCGCGAGGATCTGCACGCTCGTACGCGTCGACACGCCCCGGCCGACGACCTGAAGCTTCTCTGCGAGCTCGTCCTTTCCGCAGATCACCCGCATGGTCGTAAGCGCAACGGTATCTATCGATGTCATTTAAAGAAACCTAGTCGTAGTCATAGGGAGTGTGCAGGACGGGGAAGACGTCGCGTTTCGGCTTGGGAAGCGGGCATTCGCTGTGGACGCGCTCTGGGGAGAACCGGCGGATCTCCACAGGCCCGACCGGGGAGCCCCGTCCCTCCCCAACCTCGCCACGTTTCTCCCCAGGGTCGTCAACGGGCCTGCTTGACCCGCGCCGTGAGCTCCTGGACCAGGTTGTAGACGTTCCGGTCCTCGCGGATCAGCTTGGCGATCTTCGATGTCGCGTGGATGACGGTCGTGTGGTCGCGACCGCCGAACCGCTTCCCGATCTTCGGGAGCGAGCTGTCGGTGAGCTCCCGACAGAGGTACATGGCGACCTGGCGGGGGTAGACGATCGACTGCGAGCGTCGGTCGCCCGTCAGCTCCTGCATGGTCATCCCGAACCGCTCGACGACCGTCTGCTGGATCTGCTCGATGGAGATCTCGGGCATCTCGCCCTGGGGGAACACGTCCTTCAGGACCTCCTGGGCGAGCTCGACCGTCATCGGTCGGCCCGTGAGCGACGAGAAGGCGACGACGCGCGTGAGCGCGCCCTCGAGCTCGCGGATGTTCGTCGAGATCCGACTCGCGATGAACGTGAGCACCTGGGAGTCGGGGATGTGGATCGCGTCCGTCTTGACCTTCTTCCGCAGGATCGCGATGCGCGTCTCGAGGTCGGGGGGCTGGATGTCGGTGATGAGGCCCCACTCGAATCGCGACCGCAGGCGCGACTCGAGCGTCGCGATCGCGCGCGGCGGCCGGTCGGACGAGATCACGATCTGGCGGCCGGCCTCGTAGAGGCTGTTGAAGGTGTGGAAGAACTCCTCCTGGATCCGCTCCTTGTGCTCGAAGAACTGGATGTCGTCGATCAGGAGGACGTCGTAATGGCGGTACCGCTGCTTGAAGCCTTCGATGCGCTTGTCGCGGAGCGAGTTGATGAAGTCGTTCATGAAGGTCTCGCTCGTCACGTAGCGCGCCGTGAAGTCGTTGGAGTGCTCGGTGACGTAGGCGGCGACGGCCTGCAGGAGGTGGGTCTTCCCGAGCCCCGTGCCGCCGTAGATGAAGAGGGGGTTGTACGCCTGCGCCGGCGCCTCGGCGACCGCGAGGGCGGCCGCGTGCGCGAACCGGTTCGACGAGCCGATCACGAACGAGTCGAACGTGTACTTGGGGTTGAGGCCCTCGAGCGACCGCGCCGGCCGCGGCGGGAGACGGACGTCGTGTGCGGCCGGGATCGGCTGAACGGGCTGAACGGGCTGAACGGGCTGGAGCTCGTGGACGACGATGCGCACGTGCCGGTCGGCGCCGAGCCCCTCGCGGACGACGGCTTCGATCAGCCCGCGGAAGTGCCCCTCGATCCAGTCGCGGGTGAAGTCGTTGGGGACGAGGACGACGAACGCCTCGTCGTCGAGGGAACCGGCCGCCGCCTCCGAGAACCAGGTCGTGTAGGTGGCGTCGTTGAGGGCTTCGCGGAGTCGAGTCGAAACCTCGCTCCAGAGAGCGTCCGCAGTCAACTCCGACGTTCGTTGCACGCCCTCGACCCGCTCCTCCGCCGACGTTGGGAAGCGGCGATCCTAGCAGCGGGTCCGAACCCGGTGCAACGGTTCGGCCTGGGGAAATCGCGCGAGGCAAAAAGGCGCGTTTTGCGGGTATTTCGACCCTCTCCACACGGTTATCCACAGGTGTGGAAAGGTGTCTGCCGGCGTCCTTCCATGCGCCTTCGCGCCTGTGGATTACCGTCTCCGGCGAGAACCGCGCCGGGCCCCTTGTGCGCTCCTCTATACTGGTGCTCGGCCGCGCTGCGGCCCTTTCCGATACTCGTCTCTCGTGAAGCGAACGTACCAGCCGAACGTGCGCCGGCGGAAGCGCCGGCACGGATTCCGGGCGCGGATGTCCACGCGCGCTGGCCGCGCGATCCTGAAGCGCCGCCGGGCCAAGGGACGCAAGCGCCTCTCGGCCTGATCGGGGCCGAGTGAGCCGACGTCACCGTCTCTCTCGCTCCCGAGACTTCGACACCGTCTACCGGAAGGGCCGCTCGGTGTCGACGAGGTTCCTGGTCCTCTACTCGTTCCCGCGCGACGACGATCCCGACGGCGAGCCGCGTCTCGGCCTCGCGGTCTCCCGGCAACTCGGCGGCGCGGTCGACCGCAACCGCCTCAAGCGCCGGCTCCGGGCCTCGTTCGAGGAGCTGCACGGGGAACTTCCGCCCGGCCACGACTTCGTGCTCATCGCCCGCCCGGGGCTGACCGAGGCTGTCGAGAGCCGCGGCTTCCCCTGGCTCTCGGAGCGCGTGGCCGAGGTCGTCCGCCTCTCGGAGGGGACGGCCTCGTGAGGCAGGTGGTGGCGCTTCCGATCCACGCCTACAGGCTGCTCGTCAGCCCGCTGCTCGGGCCGCGCTGCAAGTACTACCCGACCTGCTCGCAGTACGCCCTCGATGCGATCCGCGAGTTCGGGGCCCTCCGCGGGCTCGTCCTCACCGGCTGGCGGCTCCTCCGCTGCAACCCTTGGAGCCACGGCGGCGTCGACCACGCCCACGACCAGACCCTCTTCCGGCGATGAACCCCCTGACCCCGATCGAGAACGTCCTCACGAGCGTCCTCGAGTGGCTTCACACCGCGATCGGCCTCCCCTGGGCGTGGGCGATCGTCGTCCTCACGTTCCTCGTTCGGATCGTGATCCTGCCGCTCACGATCAAGCAGATCCGCTCCATGCAGCACATGCAGGCGCACCTGCCGGAGCTGAAGACGATCCAGACGAAGTACAAGCACGACAAGCAGCGCATGAACGAAGAGGTGATGAAGTTCTACAAGGAGAACAAGGTCAACCCGGCGGCCTCGTGTCTCCCGCTCCTTCTCCAGATCCCGATCTTCTTCTCCCTCTACTACGTCCTCAAGGACTTCGAGAAGGAGGTCTTCCCCCACTACCCGAAGTCGGACCTGGGCTGGCTCGGGGTCGTCCCGCAGATCACGGACATCGTCACGTCCCACTGGTCGGGGTACGCGCTGCTCGTCGTCTACGTCGGGAGCATGCTCGCCTCCACGTACTTCATGTCCGCATCGATGGACCCGCGGCAGAAGAACATGCGCTACGTCTTCTACGCGATGCCGTTCGTGTTCATCCCCTTCGTCGTCCGTTTCCCGATCGGCCTCGTGCTCTACTGGTCGACCACGAACCTGTGGACGGTCGGTCAGGGGCTCGCGACACGCCGGCTCCTCCCACGGCCCGAGCCGCCGCCGAAACGCACGTCGCGGACGCCGCCGAAGGAGGAGGCCGAGCCGCCTGCCGCCGCGGCCGCGGCGGCGAGCGGGGACGCCAAGCCGGCCGGCGGAGGGCAGCAGCGCGTGCGCAGGCGCAAGAAGAAGAAGGGGCCGCGCGCGCGGCGATGAGCGCTCCGGAGGACACCACGGGCCCCGACGACGTCGTCGAGGCCGAGGGCGAGACGGTCGGCGAGGCGAAGTGGACGGCGCTCCGCGAGCTCGAGCGCCGGTTTCCCGGGATGGACAAGGCGACGGTCAGCTTCACGGTCGTGTCCGAGGGCGAGCGCGGGCTCCTCGGTGTCGGTCAGGTGCCCGCCCGGGTGATGGCGCGCGTGACGCCGCCCGCCACCCCTGCGCCGCCCGCCGGCGAGGAGCCGGGGACGCCCGCCGCCAAGCTTCGTGAGCTGCTCGAGCACGTGTGCGCCGCGCTCGGCGCGCCCTGCCAGATCGTGGTCACCGAGGACGAGACGACGCTGCACGCCGCGCTCTCGGGGCCCGACCTGGGCCTCGTGATCGGCAAGCGTGGCCACACGATCGACGCGATCCAGTACCTCGCCGGCATCGTGGTCTGGCGCGGCTCGGAGGAGCGCAAGGAGGTGGTCGTCGACGCGGCGGGTTACCGCGACCGCCGCCGGAGCGCTCTCGAGGGGCTCGCCGACCGCGCCGCGTCGGAGGCGCTGGAAACCCACCGCGCGGTCCACCTCGAGCCCATGACGGCGGTGGAGCGGAAGATCCTCCACCTCCACCTCGCCGACCGCGACGACGTCGCCACGTCGAGCGAGGGCACGGAGCCCAGCCGCCACGTGGTCGTCGCCCCGTCGTCGTCGGGGTGACCGCGGCCGACCCGCGGCTCGAGCGCTGGCTCGACGCCGTCCTCGCCGGCCAGGGCCTGACGGCCGTGACGGACCGGGCCGAGGCCAGGCGGGTGCTCGTCGACGATGCGCTCGCCGCTGCAGAGCTCGTCGAGCACGGCCCGGTCGTAGACGTCGGCTCGGGGGCGGGCTCTCCCGGGATCCCGATCGCGGTCGCGCGCCCCGACCTTCACGTCGACCTGCTCGAGGCGCAGCGGCGCAGGTGCGACTTCCTGCGCTCCGCGGCCGGCGAGCTGCCGAACGTCGGAGTCGTCTGCGCCCGCGCGGAGGAGCACGGCCGGGGTGACGGGCGGGACGCGTACGGGACTGCCGTCGCCCAGGCGCTCGCGGAGCCGCCGGTGGCCGCCGAGTGGTGCCTCCCCCTCGTTCGCCCCGGCGGGCGGGTGATCTTGCTCGTGGGCGAGGTCGACACCGCCCGGGTCGCGGCGGCCTCGCTCGAGATCGGCGGCGGACCACCCGAAGCCTTTCCATTGCCCGGATCCGGGCCGCGCCGCCAGCTGCTCCTCGTGCCGAAGACGGATCCGACCCCCGAACGCTTTCCGCGGCGTCCAGGGGTCGCCCGGAAACGTCCTCTGGCCTGACTAGCATCGCGGTCGTGGGAAAGGTCTTCGCCCTGGCCAACCAGAAGGGCGGCGTCGGCAAGACGACGACCGCCGTCAACCTCGCCGCGTGCCTCGCCGAGGCGGGTGCCACGACGCTCGTCGTCGACCTCGATCCTCAGGCCAACGCCACCTCGGGGCTCGGCGAGCGGGCGAACGGCACCTCGACGTACGACCTCCTCGACGGCGCCATGCTCGAGGACGTCGCGCACGAGACGCGTTTCCCCAACCTCGACCTCGTCCCCTCACAGCCGGCCCTCGCCGGGGCGGCCGTCGAGCTCGCCCGGCGCGAGGACGGCGAGACGTTCCTGCCGACCGCGCTCGTCCCCGCGCGCGCCCGCTACGACTTCGTCTTCGTCGACTGCCCGCCCTCGCTCGGGCCGCTGACCGTGAACGCGCTCGCCGCCACCGACCACGTCCTCGTGCCGGTCCAGTGCGAGTACTACGCCCTCGAGGGGCTCGCGCAGCTGCTCCACTCGATCGAGCTCGTGCGGACGCGGCTGAACCCGCGCCTCGCGCTCGCGGGGATGATCCTGACGATGGTCGACGGCCGCACGAGGCTCGCCGCCGACGTTGCCGCCGAGGTGCGGCGACACTTCGGCGAGCTCGTCTTCGACGCGGTCGTCCCACGGAGCGTACGCCTTGCCGAGGCGCCCAGCCACGGGCTTCCCATCGGCGTCTACGACCGGCGGTCGGCGGGGGCCGACGCCTACTTCCGGGTGGCGAACGAGCTTGTCGACCGCTGCTAGCCCCGCTCCCCGCCGCGGCCTCGGCCGCGGCCTCGAGGTTCTCATCGGCGGCGCCACTTCGGCCTCCGAGCTGACGCAGGTCCCCGTCGGCTCGATCCGGCCGAACACGCGCCAGCCGCGGCGCCGGTTCGACGGCGCGAGCATCGACGAGCTGGCCGAGTCGGTCCGCGCCCAGGGGCTCGTGCAGCCCGTCGTCGTCCGGCCCGTGCCCGAAGGGGGCTACGAGCTGATCGTCGGCGAGCGGCGGTGGCGCGCGGCCCGCGTCGCCGGGTTGGCGACCGTCCCGGCGCTCGTCAGGGAGACCGACGATCGCGACTCGCTCCTCCTCGCTCTCGTCGAGAACGTCGCGCGCGAAGACCTCTCACCGGTCGACGAGGCCCGCGCCTACGCCGGGCTCATCGACGAGTTCGGGCTCTCCCTCGGCGAGGTAGCCGAGCACGTCGGCCGGTCGAAGCCGACCATCTCGAACCGCGTCCGCCTGCTCGAGCTGCCCGACGACCTGCTCGGCCTCCTCGAGCGCGGGCAGCTCACCGAAGGCCACGCGCGCGCCGTCCTGTCGGTGCCGGACAACGACGATCGCCGTCGCCTCGCCCGCCGGATCGTCCGCCAGGGACTCTCCGTCCGGGCGGCCGAGCGGGCGGCCCGCTGGGCCGGCGCGCGGGCGAAGCCGCGCCGGAGACAGCCGGTCGATCCCGCGCTCGCCGAGCGCGCGCGCGGCGCAGTCCGGCGCCTGACCGGGGCCGAGGCGAAGGCCGCGACGGGCCGCCTCGAGATCTACTTCGCGGACGAGGTCGAGCTCGAGGAGATCGTCGAAGCTCTCGAGCGGGCCTCGCTACAATCCGCCGGCGCGGGCGATTAGCTCAGTCGGTTAGAGCGCCGCTCTGATAAGGCGGAGGTCCCTGGTTCGAATCCAGGATCGCCCACCTGCAACCCTTGCCGACGCGGGGCTGCATGCCCGGCGAGCGCGGCGAAACGACGCCGCTATGATCAGGCCAAGGCTCGCCCATGCAGGAGATGAACATCTACGGCGTGAGCTTCGACATGGTCGGGAAGCAGCCGATCGTCTTGCTCAAGACCGCCGACGGGAACAAGTTCCTCCCGATCTGGATCGGCCATCCGGAGGCAGCCGCGATCCTCATGAAGCTCCAAGGCGCCGCAACGCCGCGCCCCATGACGCACGACCTCTTCACGGACATCCTCGCCCAGCTCGAGGCGCGGGTGGTCCGCATCGCCGTCACCGAGCTGCGCGAGAACACCTTCTACGCGCTCATCACGGTTTCCGTCGACGGGACGGAGATCGAGATCGACTCGCGGCCGAGCGACGCGATCGCGCTGGCGGTCAGGGCGGAGGCCCCGATCTTCGCCGCGGACGCCGTCATCGAGGAGAGCGCGATCGAGTTCGAGCACGAGGACGACGTGAACCAGGAGGCGGTCGTCGAGGAGTTCAAGAAGTTCCTCGACGAGGTCAAGCCCGAGGACTTCTCGACGGACGACTGACCCGTCTAGCCCCGGGGCTCGCCGAGCTCGCGCTTCGCGAGGTCGAGCAGCTCCGTGAAGAGCTCGCGCACGCCCTCCTCGCTCAGCGGCCCGGGATTCGCGCGCGCGAGGGCGTCGAGGAGCTCGTCCTCGCGCCTGCGGTCGACGAAGTCCCATCCGTTGACGCGCTTGTGCTCGCGGAGACGGCGCACGAGCTCCAGTCGTGTGTTGACCGCGGTGAGGATGGTCCGGTCGGCTGCGGTGATGTCCGCGCGCAGCTCGCGGACGAGGGGGTCCTGATCGGGGTCGCCGGGCGGCACGGGGCGTCAAGGATAACGGCGTCCCCAGCTCACACTGCCCACGAGAGGACGAGGATGAGGAGGGCGAGGCCGTTGTACGTCGCGTGGGCGATGTAGCCGGGCCAGACGCTTGTCGAGCGGAAACGCACCCACCCCAGCGCGATGCCGAAGAGGGCGAGGGGCGGCAGCGCCCCGAGGATCCCGTGGGCGAGGCCGAAGAGGATCCCGCTCGCGAGAACGGCGACGAGGCCCCCGAACACGCTGAGGGCCCTGATGCCCAACCCGCGGAAGAAGAGCTCCTCGGCGAACGGGCCGACGAGAACGAGCACGAGGCAGTTGAGGGCGAAGGCCGTCGCGTGGTCGGGCTCCCAGCGGGCGGCCGTGATGCCCTGCTCCTTGCCGCCGTGGAGGATCGGCTCGAGGAGCGCACCGACGACGAGCGTCAGGAGCACGATGCCGAGCCCGATCCACACCCAGCGCAGGCGGAAGCGGCGGAAGCCGAGCGCGTCGAGAGGGCGGGGGTACAGCAGCCCGATGCCGAGGGTGATGAGGACGATGACGCCGTAGCCGATGAGCCCGCTCACGGCCAGGCTCGCGTCGTAGAGGATGTCGCTCTCGGCCGGGCCCTGGCTCTGCCCGTAGAAGCCTCCGAGGATGAGCAGCCCGGAGAGCGCGAGCCAGAGGCCGAGCGCCCAGCCCCTACGCGCGTGCGAGCGCCTGGTCGAGATCGGCGACGATGTCGTCGACATCCTCACACCCTACGGAGAGGCGCAGAAGCCCGGGCGAGATGCCGGCGGCGACGAGCTGCTCGGGCGAGTAGCCACGATGACTGGTCGAGGCGGGGTGATGGAGGACGGTGTCGACGCCGCCCAGGCTCGTCGCCCGTCCGCAGAGCTCGAGCGCGTCCATGAACCGCTCGCCCGCGGCGAGCCCGCCCCCGAGCTCGAAGGCGAGCATCGCGCCCGAGTTGTCGAGCTGGCGGAGCGCGAGGTCGTACTCCGGGTAGCTCTCGAGGCCCGCGTAGAGGACGCGCTCGACGGTCTGGTGGCCCTCGAGGAACCGCGCGACCGTGAGGGCGTTCGCGCTCGCGCGCTCGATGCGGAGCGTCAGGGTCTTCAGGCCGCGGCGCACGAGGAAGGCGGGGAAGGGGTCGAGAATCGAGCCGACGGCGATCTGGTGGCGCCGGGCTGCGGCGACGAGCTCGGCGCTCCCCGCGAGGACGCCGGCGGTGACGTCGTGATGGCCGTTCAGGTACTTGGTGGCCGACTCGCAGACGAGGTCGGCGCCGTGCTCGAGCGGACGGCAGAGAGCCGGCGAGGCGAAGGTGTTGTCGACGACGAGGAGGCCGTCGCCCTTCGTGGCCGCAAGTGCCTCGAGGTCCGCGAGCGGGAAGCCGGGGTTTGCCATGGTCTCCACGAAGCGCACGCTGGCGGGGCGCTCCCAGGCGCCCAGGTCGGTGACGTCGAGGTAGACGATCTCCACGCCGCGCGGGCGGAGCTGCGCCTCGGCGAGGTCGTACGTCGTCCCGTAGAGCTGCTGGGGAAGCAGGAGCGTGTCGCCCGGCCCGAGGGTCGAGTGCAGGGCCGCGCTGATCGCCGCCATCCCCGATCCGAAGGCGAGGGCGGCCTCGGCCCCTTCGAGGCCCGCGACGACCGCGTTCAGCTCCTCGACGGTCGGGTTGCGGAGCCGCGCGTACGTGAACCCGTACTCCTCCTCGGCGATCACGCGGCTGAGCTCCGCGACGTGCTCGAAGGAGAACGTCGTCGAGGCGACGATCGGGCCGACGACGGGCTTGCCCGATCCTGCCGGCAGGGCCGGCGTGTGGATCGCGCGGGTCGAGAGACCTCGTTTCTTGCCGTCGCTCATGATCGCCTGCCGAGTCCGAGCCGCTCCGGGAGCGTAGCGAGGGGAGCGGGCTCGAAGGCGAGCCCGGCCGCTGCGGCGCCGTCCCGGTCGACGTCGCCGTCGCCGACGTGAAGCGCCCGACCGGGGCTCACGCCGAGCCGATCGAGGGTGAGGCGGAACACCTCAGGGTCGGGCTTCGCTGCCCCCGCCTCGCCGGAGCTGACGATCGTCGTGAAGAAGGCGGCGAGGCCGGCCCGCTCCAGATGGCCTGCGAGCGAGACGTCCCAGTTGGACACGCACGCGAGGGCGAGGCCCGCGCTGCGCAGCCGCGCGAGGGCCGCGGCCGCCCCGTCCAGCGGCCGGAAGACCATGCTTCCGACGAACGCCGGCGCGAAGTCCATCGCGTCGAGCGGGTCGCCGAGGTGGTGCAGGAACACCGCGGTGCACCGCCGGCCGAGGTCGGCGAGGCTCGCCTCGTCCCGCCCTTCGAGCGTGCGGGGGACGTAGTACTCGACCTCGGCGCGAAAGGCGGCGGCGACGTCTTCGCGAGGGCGCTCGACTCCCTCGGCGGCGAGGGCGGCGGTGAGCCGCCCGGGAGGGTCGTCGAGCTCGACGAGCGTCCCCATCGCGTCGACCGTGACGGCGTCGAGATCAGCGCCCGAAGGCATCGGGATGGAGCGCCTTGGCGACCTGCTGGAGCGCGCGGCCGACGCGGGGGCCCGCTCGGTTCACGAGGTCGCTCGAGACGATCGCGAAGTTCCCCTTCTTGACGGCGGTCAGGTCCTTCGTCTGTGGGTTCTCCCGGAGGGACTCGAGCGTCACGTGGCTGTCGGACGTGGCGAGGTAGACGTCCGGGTCCGCCTGCCTGAGCTTGCCGAGCGGATAGGGCTCGACGCCCGGGTCGTCGCCCGCGATGCTCTCTCCCTGCGCCCGGGCGACGAGGTCGCCGAAGAGCGAGCGCTCGGGGATCGTGATGAAGAAGCCGCGGTCGACGAACGTCGTCACCGTCGGCTCGGATGCGATGCGGTCCTCGACGAGCGCCACCTGTGACCGGATCCGGGATGCGATCGCGCGCCCGGCGACGGGCTCGCCGACGACGATGCCCAGCTCGAGCGCGGCGCGCAGGACGCCGTCGATAGAGACGTTGGGCTGGAGGTAGACCGCGGCCCCCGTCTCACGCTGGGCGCGGGAGACGTCGAGCAGGTCGGTCGCCGGCGTGGCCACGATCAGGTCGGGGTCGAGCTTCACGATCTCGTCGACCTGCACGTCCATCGTTCGGCTGACGACCTCCGCGGCGCCGGGCCGCGCGGTCAGGGGGCCGGCGCCGCGCCGGATCCCCGCGGGCACGCCGACGAGCCGGTCGCGGGCGCCGAGCGCCAGCAGGAGCTCGGTCGAGCCGGGATCGAGCGCGACGATCCGCTCCGGCAAGGCCGGAACGACGGTCGGCCGCTCGCCGGCTCCCGCCACCGTCACCGGGTACCGCTGCGAAACGTCGCCGAGCGGCTCCGGCCGCTCGCCGCAGGCGACGGCGACGGCCACGAGGAAGCAGGCGATGATGGCGATGCGCGCGATCACGGCGCTCGTCACTATGTCGGAGATGCGATTCTTCACGCCGGAAGAGGCGAACCGAGAGCTCGCCGTCCTCCGTCCTCTCGCCGAGCGTCTGGTCGAGGAGCGGCGGGCGCTCGCGTCGCTCACGGCCGAGCTCGAGCAGGAGCGGGCGGTCGTCGCGGGCAACGGCGGCAGCCTCGAGCCCGGTCGGCTCGCCGGCCTCCAGGAGGCAGCGTCCGACGCCGCGGCGGGGTTGACGCGGCTTCTGGAGGAGATCGACGCGCTCGGAGTTCAGGTGAAGGACCTCGACCGCGGTCTCATGGACTTCCCCGCCCGTCACCCCGAGAGCGGCGAGCCCGTGCTCCTGTGCTGGGAGCTGGGCGAGCCCGAGGTCGGCCACTGGCACGGCCTCGAGGAGGGCTTCGCGGGCAGGAAGCCGCTCCCCTTCTAGAGAACTCCGCCATATGAGCAACGAGTGGGTCGCGCGCGCGGTCATCGCGGGCGTCGTGCTGATCGCGACGCTGGTCCTCGCGTGGCTCGTCGACCGCTCGATCTCCAGGTGGTTCACCCTGCGGCCGGAGACGCTGACGGTCTATCGCGTGATCCGCCGGAGCGCGGTGGCGGTCGTGATCGTGGTCGGCGTCATGAGCGCGCTGCTCGTCTTCCCGAGCGTTCGCGCCGTCGCGGGAACGGTCCTCGCCTCGTCGGCCGTCCTCGCCCTGGTCATCGGCCTCGCGGCCCAGTCGACGCTCTCGAACTTCGTCGCCGGCATCTTCATCGCGTTCACGCAGCCGCTCCGCCTCGGGGACACCGTCTCGGTCGCCGGAGCGTCGGGCACCGTCCAGGAGGTCGGCCTCACCTACACGCTCATTCGGGCCGGGGACGGCGCCCGCTACTACGTGCCGAACACGAAGCTGGCCTCCGATACCATCAGGAACGCCACGATCGCAGGTGCCGAGCACCGTGCGGCGGTGAGGGTCGCAGTGCCGCTCACGGCAGACCTGAACCGCGTGCTCGAGCTCCTCCTCGAGGTGGCACGAGGCCTTTCCGAGACGATGAGCGAGAAGGAACCGACCGTCAACGTGTCCGAGATCGACTCCACCGGCGCAGTCGTGACGATCGAGGCGTGGGTAGGAAGCGCCGCCGAGGTGGCCCCGCTCTCCTCCTCTCTGCGCCATGCGGCCGCGGAGCGGCTGAAGGCCGAGGGCATCTACGCGTGACCGGGAACGGCAACGGGCGGAACGGCGGGAACGGACGTCGCCGCGGCAACGGGAACGACCGCCGGACCTGGGCGGCCGACAACCGCGCCAGGCGCAGGCGCCGCCAGCGCCGCCGCCGCGACCGGTCCCAGGCGCGTCGATTCGTCCTCGTCCTCCTCCTTGCGCTCGTCCTGGGCGGCTCGGCGGTCTTCGTCGCGGCCGCGTTCACGGGCGTCCAGGCGTTCAAGGACAGCTGCTCGCTAGCGTCGCTGCGGCCCGTGTCCATCGGGCAGAACTCCTTCGTCTACGCGGCGGACGGCTCCGTTCTAGGCGCCATCCCGGCGGAGAAGAACCGCCAGCCGGTCGCCCTCGACCAGATGTCGCCCCTCCTCGCCCAGGCGACCGTGGCGATCGAGGACAGACGCTTCTACTCGCACAGCGGCATCGACTACGAGGGGATCCTGCGCGCCGCGGTCAAGAACATCGAGAGCGGCGAGATCGTCCAGGGCGGTTCCACACTGACCCAGCAGCTCGTCCGGAACCTCTACATCGGCAACGAGGTCTCCTGGGAGCGCAAGACGAAGGAGGCGTGCCTCGCCATCAAGCTCGAGAGCGAGGGGCTACCGAAGCTCTGGGGTCTCGCGCCGGCCGGCCTCGACTCCGACGGGCTCAAGCACTGGCGCAAGGACAAGATCCTCGAGACGTACCTGAACCAGGTGTACTTCGGCAGTCACGCCTACGGCGCCGAGGCGGCGGCCCAGACGTACTTCTCCAAGCGCGCCGTCGACCTCGACCTCGAGCAGGCGGCGCTCATCGCGGGCATGCCGCAAGCGCCCTCGGTCTACGACCCGTTCCGGCAGCCCGACGAGGCCCTGCGCCGGCGGAACGAGGTTCTGGCCGCGATGCTCGACTCCGGCTACATCGACCAGGCCGCCTACCAGCGCGCTGCGGAGACGCCGCTCGGCCTGAAGGCCGGGCAGATCTACACGAAGATCCGAGAGCCGTACTTCTTCAGCTACGTCCGCGAGCAGCTCATCGACAAGTACGGGGCGACGACGGTTCGCGGCGGCGGGCTCCGCGTCTACACCACCATCAACCCCCGCTACCAGCGGCTCGCGGGCAAGGCCATCAAGACGACACTCAACCAGAGCGGCGACCCGGCCTCGGCGATCGTCTCGATCGACCCGAAGAACGGCGCCATCAAGGCGATGACCGCCGTCGTCCCCGGGAAGAAGAACATCCAGTTCAACATCGCTGCGCAGGGCCGCCGGCAGGCGGGGTCGTCGTTCAAGACCTTCGTGCTCACCGAAGCGATCCGCCAGGGCGTCAACCCGTACACCACCCAGTACCTCTCGGCGCCCTTCCACTGGCAGCCGGATCCGAACTCGGAGCCGTGGGACGTGGCCACCTACAGCCACTCGTACATCGGCGCGGTGCCGATCGCCACGGCCACGCTCAGCTCCGACAACACCGTCTACGCGCGCCTCACCCTCGATGTCGGGCCCGAGAACGTCGTCAAGACGGCGCGCCAGATGGGCATCACGACGAAGCTCCTCCCGGTGGCGTCGATCGGGCTCGGCTCGAACTCCGTCTCCGTGCTCGAGATGTCCTCCGCCTACGCGACGCTCGCGGCGGGAGGCATCTACTCGGAGCCCTTCGCGATCCGCAAGGTGGTCCTCCCGAGCGGCAAGACGGACAAGACCGCGGGCTGGGGCGCCGCGAAGCGGCGCCGCGTGCTCTCCGACGGCGTCGCGTACGAGGTGACGAAGATCCTGCACAACAACGTCCTCGCCGGGACGGGCACGGGCGCCAACTACGGCGACCCGTCCATCTCCGGCAAGACCGGCACGACCGACAACATCGCGGACGCGTGGTTCGCGGGCTACACGCCCCGGGCCTCGACCGTCGTCTGGGTCGGGTACCCGAACGCGCAGATCCAGATGACGAGCGTGCACGGCATCACGGTCGCCGGCGGGACCTTCCCGGCAACGATCTGGCGGCTGTTCATGTCGGGCGCCTACGCCGGGGTCCCGTACCGGAGCTGGCCGGCTCCGAACCACCCGGCGGTCTGGCTGCCGTTCGACGGCCAGTACCGGTTCGTCGGCGCGCCGCCGAAGCCGGAGAAGCCGGACAAGGACGGCGACAAGCCGACCGACACGAAGCCGGGCACGAAGCCTCCGCCGCCGACCACGACCGAGCCGCCGCCGACCACGACCCAGCCGTAGTGGCGGGTCGGAGCGCCGCCCTCGGGCTCGTCGCCGGGGCGCTGGTCCTCACGCTCGTCGGGACCGCGATCGCATGCGCGTTTCCCGGCAGCTCCCCCATCGTCCCCGAGCACGACGGCGGCGACACGACGTGGTCGTGGCTCTACCTCGTCTCCGTGGCGGGCGCGTTCGCCGCCTACGTGGCCGGGATCGTCCTCCTGGGGCGGGCCGGCGGGATCGCGCGCCGCCGCGCGGTCGTCGTGCTGGCCGTCGCGATCCAGGCGCTGCCGCTCGTGGCCCCGGTCCTCCTCTCGACCGACGTGTACACGTACTGGGACTACGGGCGCATCGCGGCCGTCCACGACGGCAACCCGTACGTCGACGTCCCCAACGACTACCCCGACGACCCGGCGTACCCCCTGATGGGGTCGCGCTGGTACGACACCACGTCGGTGTACGGCCCGGGGTTCACGCTCGCCTCGGAGGCGCACGCGAGGGTGGTCGGCGACTCGCCCGACGCGGCCGCCTGGACGTACAGGGTGCTCGCGGCGCTCGCGATGGTCGGCCTCGTCCTCCTCGCCGCGCGGCTGTCGCCGCGGCCCGCGTTCGCGGCCGCGTTCGTCGGCTGGAACCCGCTCCTCGCCGTCCACTTCGCCGGCGGTGGCCACAACGACGCGTGGATGATGGTCTTCGTCCTCGGCGCGCTCGCGCTCGCGGCGTCCGGGCGCCTCGCCCTGGCGGGCGCCTCCTGGGCGGCGGCGATCGCCATCAAGTGGGTCCCGCTCCTCTTCCTCCCGCTCCGCCTGCTCGAGGCGCGCCGGCACGGGCGGCGCGTCGATCACCGCGGGTTCGCGGTCGCTGCGGTCGTGATCGTGGCGATTGCCACGTTCTCCTACGGGGTCCACTGGGTGGGCGCGGCCGGCCCGCTCGCGACCAACGTCGTCCAGGACCGGGCGCGGTACGCGATTCCCGTGCGGGTCGCGAGCCTGGGGATCCCCGAGGGCGCCGTCGCGGCCGCCTTCGCGGTCGGCTTCGCCGTCGCCTACGTCTGGCTGCTCCGCGAGGCGTGGCGCGGGAAGGCCCGGCTCGGCCTGACGGCGGGGCTCCTGCTCGTGGCGACGCCGTGGCTCCTGCCCTGGTACGCCGTCTGGGCGGTGCCGCTCGCCGCGATCGAGGAGGACCCGCCGGCGCGCTGGCTCGCGCTGGCTCTCTCGGCGTACATGCTTCGCGATGCGGTGCCTCTCTGATGGCGCCGCGTGGTCTAGCGTTACGCGCGACGTGGCCGAGCTGATCCGGATCGAGGAAGCCCAGCGGCTCGTTCTCGAGCATGCGAAGCCGATGGAGAGCGAGCGCGTCCCGATCGAGCGGGCGGCCGGACGCGTGCTCGCGGAGCCGGCCGCCGCGGTCGTCGACCTGCCGCCGTTCCCCAGCTCCGCCATGGACGGCTACGCCCTGCGGGCGGCGGACACGGCCGGCGCGCCGGTCGTCTTCCCGGTCGTGGAGCGGATCGCGGCCGGCGTTCCAGCCCGGAGCGCGCTGGCCGCCGGGGAGGCGATGGCGATCGCGACGGGCGGCGCCGTGCCGGAGGGCGCGGACGCCGTCGTCCCGCTCGAGGTCGTCGAGGAGGGGGCGGACGGCCTGCGGGTGGCCGCGCCCGTCGCCGCCGGGGCGAACGTGCGCGGCCGGGGAGGCGACGTGCGGGTCGGGGAGACGGTGCTCGAGCGGGGCGCGGTCCTCGGTCCCGGACAGGTCGCCGCGCTCGCGGCCGCAGGCGTCGCCGACGTGCGCTGCGCGAAGCGTCCTCGCGTCGGGATCCTCGTGACGGGCTCCGAGCTGCGGTCCCCGGGCGAGGAGCTCGAGCCGGGGCAGATCTACGAGTCGAACGGGCTCCTGCTCGCGACGGCGCTCCACCTCGCGGGCGCCGTTCCTGCCCAGCTCGGCGTCGTGCCGGACGACGAAGAGGAGCACCGGAGGACGATCGAGCGGGCGCTGCTCGGGTTCGACATGCTCGTCACGACGGGCGGAGCCTCCGTCGGCCCGCACGATCTCGTGCGGAAGGTCCTCGCGGAGCTCCGCGTCGAGGAGCTCTTCTGGGGCGTGGCGATCAAGCCGGGGAAGCCCGTGGCGGTGGGCGTCCGCCGCGACCACCTCGTGTTCAACCTGCCGGGGAACCCCGTCTCCGTCCTGGCCGGCTTCGAGCTGCTCGTCCGGCCGGCGGTGAACGCGCTCCTCGGCCTCCCGGAGCCGTTGCCCGTGTTCCGGCGAGGCGCGCTCGCCGCGGCGCTGCGGCGGAACGCCGACCGCGACGAGTTCGTTCGCGCCCGCGTCTCGGGCGACGGCGACGAGCCGCTGCTGGAGCCGCTTGCGGGCCAGGAGTCGCACATGATCGTCCGCGCGGGACGGGCGTCGGCGCTCGTCTGGGTCGAGGCCGGCGAGGGCGAGATCCCCGCCGGGGCTGCCGTTCGGTATCTGGCGCTCGGGCCGTAGGACCTCAGCCCGGAGCGGCGATCGTGTAGGGCTCCCCCGTCCTCGGCCGCACCTCGACGAGCCGTCCGAACACGATCCAGCGATGGCTCGCGCTGTACAGCGGGTGGCAGGCCGAGAGCATGATCGCGTCGAAGCCGCGGTTCTCGATGACGCTCCAGTCGTCGGAGTCGACGACCTCGTGCGCGAACACGCGGTAGCGAAACGCGCCGTACGGCATGTGGAGCGTGATCATGTCGCCCGTCCCGAGCCGGTCGATGTGGCGGAACGGCGCGCCGAACATCGTTCGGTGCCCGGCGATGCCGACGGTCTGCCCGAGCCCGGGCACGCTGGTCTGCTCGTAGTGGCCGGGGCCGCGGGAGAGATCGGCGCCCCAGCTCGTTCCGTGGACGACGACGGCGTCGAGGTCGAGGCGGGGGATGGTGAGGCGCCCGAAGGGCTGGCCCTCCTCCAGCGTCCGGCGGAAGCGCCGCGCGTCCCGGGTCGTGACGAGGCGGGACACGAGGCCGCCGCGGAGGGTTTCCGGCCGCGCGGAGCCCTCCCACTCGTCGAACTCCTTCTCGAGGGCCGACTCGAGGCGGTTCTGCTGGTAGCGGTTGTAGAGATCGGAGGCGGGATCCCGCCAGAAGAGGACGGCCGCGGCGTAGGCGAGGACGAGAAGCCCGGCGGCGACCAGGACGATTCCGAGACGCCGCGACCGCATCAGCCCTCGGCCGACTTCGCCTCGGAGTCGCCGTCGGCCGATTCGACGGCCTTGAGGTGGCGCCCGCGGGACCTTCGCCAGACGAGGACGCCCTGGCGCGTCGCCTCCCGGATCGGGCCACGGGACCGCTCCGCCGCCTCGGGGTAGGGCGCGTAACGGCGCGCCACGACAGCGCCGACCTGGGCCGCGGCGGCGCCCCAGGCGAGGAAGGCGAGCACGAGCGGGACGGGCACGTAGCCGACGGAGGTCAGCGCGATCAGGTACCAGAGGGCGTCGAAGCCCATGTCGAACCGGAACGCGAACGAGCCGATCAGGAGCAGGGGGCCGACGAAGCCCAGCGCGTAGACCCCCGCCTGGGCGGCGCCGCGGCGGTCGGAGACCTGAGGGAGCCAGAGCCAGGCGTGGAGCGAGGGAAGGACGAAGATCAGCGAGTACGGGTTCACGGCGGCGATCACGAGCGCGACGACGCCGAGGACGAGCATGGCCGCGAGATGCCCGCCGAGCTCCTCCTCCCGTGTGATCGAGCGCGTCGGGACGAGCCGGGGCCTCACGACGAGCCACGCGAGGGCGGAGACGGCCAGGAGGGCCCCGATCGCGGCCACCGGCCAGTCGCCGGCGGTGGCCGTGTCGGGCGCGATGGGGCGGCCGGAGCCCGACGGGAGGATCCCCGCGACGACGAAGAGCGCGAACACGACGCCCAGCCACAGCCAGACCGCGAACCGGCTCAGGTAGCTCCTCAGGGCGGGCCAGAGGGCGATTCGCCGGCGGCGGCAGCGGGCGAAGAGGTCGACGGTGGCCGCGAGGAACGGGATCAGCGCCGCGACGAGGACCAGCTGGAGCGTCCAGCCGTACAGGAGGCGCGTCCCGAAGAAGACGAAGGACTGGGTGCCACCTGCGACCTCGGCCGCCTCGTCGAGCGAGCCGAGGAGGGACTGCGCGGCCCGGCCGAGCTCGCCGAGCCGCTCGCGATCGATCTCCGCGAGCGTGTCACCCTCGGGCGACCGCGGGCGCGAGCCGCCGGTCGTGATCGTGACGGCGGGGACGCCCCGGGTCACGAACGGCGCCTGCTCGTAGAGGCTGAACGGGAACGCCAGGTCGATGAGCTGGGCAAAGGGACCGGGGCGCTCGGGGTCGACTCCGGCCTGCTCGTGGATCGCGCCGTCCGTGGTCGCGAGGAGGGTCGGCGAGGGGACGCGGGGCGCGTCGGCGCCGAACTCGATCCGCGGGGGCGTCGAGGCGCCGATCGCGTCGAGGTTGACCACCGCCGCGGTCCGGCCGGCGTACGGCTCGCTCTCGGCGAAGTGAGCGGCGCCGAGGCCTCCGTACGCTCCCGCGTCCGTCGAGACGAGGACGAACGGGTGCGCGAGCGTGGCGGTGCCGAGATCGCGGGCGAGCTCGAGCAGGGCGCCGGTTCCGGAGCCGTTGTCGTCCGCCCCGGGTGAGACCCCGAGGTTGTCCCGGTGCGCGAGGACGACGATGGCCCGCTGCGACTGGACCGGCTCCCCGGCGGATCGCGGGGCGACCGCGACGACGTTCACGAGCTCCTCCTTGCCGAGGCCGGGAATCGTCGCGGTGAACGTCTGGCGCTCGACGTCGAAGCCGTACTCGCGGAGCTGTCCCTCGACCCAGGTCGCCGCGTCGCGGCCTCCCTGGGAGCCCGGGGTCCGCTCGGGGAAGCGCCGCGTGAGCTCGGCGGTGAACTGCGCCGCGGTCGCCTCGTCGAAGAACGGTCGGAGGCGCGGGCTCGGGAGCGGCTCGGCACGGCCCACGCTGAACGCGGCGACGAGGACGGGGACCGCCACCACGAGCCACGCTGCGCGGTAGATGCGGGTCGAGACGGGGCGTTCGAGCGATCCGCGCCGGGGCCGCCTTCGTGGGGCGTCTGCGGCCATGGGCTCGTTGAGTGTAGATGAGGCCGCTGCCGTGCCTATCCTTACCCGAGCGATGGAACGGCCCCTCACGGTGCTTCTCGTCGACGACGAGGAGTCGGTGCAGAAGCTCCTCACGTATCCGCTGGAGAAGGAGGGATACCGGGTCGTGCAGGCGCGCGACGGGGAGGAGGCGCTCGACCGCTACCGGGAGACGCCGGTCGACCTCGTCATCCTCGACCTCATGCTGCCGCGTCTCGACGGCCTCGCGGTCTGCAGCCGTCTCCGCGAGGAACGCAGCGCGGTGCCGATCATCATGCTGACGGCCCGGGGCCACGAGGGGGACAAGGTGCTCGGCCTGGAGCTGGGCGCGGACGACTACATCACCAAGCCCTTCTCGATCCGCGAGTTCATGAGCCGCGTCCGGGCGCTTCTGCGGCGCGCCCAGCTGCCGCCGCACCTCGGCGGCGACGAGGCGATCGAGGTCGACGGGCTTCAGATCGACACCGCACGCCGCACGGTGGTACTGCGCGGCGAGGCGGTGCAGCTCACGTACCTCGAGTTCGAGCTCCTGCGCACGCTCGCGGGCAACCCCGGCCGCGTTTTCACGCGAAAAGCCCTCCTCGACGACCTCTGGGGCGGCTCCGACTTTCGCGATCCGCGGACCATCGACGTCCACGTCCGGCACCTGCGGGAGAAGATCGAGGCCGATCCCGCCGAGCCGGAGTACATCCACACCGTGCGGGGGGCCGGCTACCGCTTCCGCGACACTCGATGACGCCTCCGGGCTGGCTCAGCCTTCGCGTCAAGGTCGGGCTCATCCTCTTCGCGGTCGTCGCGGGCGCGCTCGCGATCGTCTACGTCGCGGTCATCCCCCAGCTCGAGTCGCGCCTCGTCGACGCCAAGATCAACGAGCTGAGCAACGTCGCCCAGACGATCCGACCGACGATCGCGCGGCAGGAGACGACGATCGAGCTCCAGAACGTCGTCCGCAGCGCCAGTGAGGCGTTCAACACCCGCGTAGTGGTCCTGGAGCCGTATACGGCCGACACGCTCCAGAACATCGCCGACTCGAAGGATTTCCCGGCGAACGAGCTCGTGCAGGACCCCGTGGCGCTGGCGGTCGTCCGAACGGATCGCCCGAGCGCCGACCGCATCTCCCGGGGAGACGGGCAGTTCGCCGAGGCGGCCCGCCCGCTGGGCGACGGCAGGATCCTCCTCCTCTCGTCGCCGCTCGGGGATGCGCTCGACAACGTGCGCCTCATTCGCCGGAGCCTGCTCGTCGCCGGCGCCGTCGCGCTCGCGATCTCGTGGTTCGCGGGCTACCTGCTCGCCTGGAACTTCACGCGGCGGATCGCCCGGCTCGAGACCGCGGCCGAGCGCGTGGCGGGCGGCGACTTCGAGACGCCGATCGTCGACACCGGCCGTGACGAGGTCGGCCAGCTCGCGAACGCGTTCGACGACATGCGCGCCCGCCTGGCTGTCCTCGACCGGGCCAGGGGCGAGTTCATCGCCAATGCCTCGCACGAGCTCCGGACGCCGCTCTTCTCGCTCGGCGGGTTCGTCGAGCTCCTCGGCGACGAGACGATGGATCCTGCCGTGCGCCGCGACTTCCTCGCCGAGATGCGAGACCAGATCGACCGCCTGACCCGGCTGGCGACGGATCTCCTCGACCTCTCGCGCCTCGACGCGGGCCAGCTCGAGGTCGAGACGGTCCGCTTCGACCTCGCCGCGACCGCGCGCGCCGTCGCGGAGGAGTTTCGCGCCGTGGCGGACGCCGAGGAGCACGAGCTCACCGTCGACGCCGACGAGCCGGTCGAGGTGCTGGCGGACGAGGTCCGCGTGCAGCAGATCGCCCGCGTGTTCGTCGAGAACGCGATCCGCCACACGCCGCGGGGGACGACGGTCGAGGTGACGGCCGGGACGACGGACGACGGAGCCGTTCTGCATGTCCGGGACGACGGGCCCGGGATCCCGGCGGAGGATCAGCCGCATCTCTTCCAGCGCTTCTACCGGGCCGCCGGAGGCAAGGCTTCCGGGAGCGGGCTGGGGCTCGCGATCGCGTCGGAGCTCGCCACGAGGATGGCGGGCAGGATCGACGTACGCTCGGCCGCGGCCGAGACCGTCTTCACGCTCGTGCTGCCGCCGGCGACCGACGCGCCGTCCCCCGGCGGTGCAGTGGAGCAGCCGGTTGCCAGCCCGGCCGGTGACGGCTGATCGTAACGATCGTCACGAGCAGCGAAGGGGATGACGTCGTAAGCGCGGTCACTACGATGAGCCTGACGTGACTCGCCCGGGAGCCATCGCCGCCATCGCCGTCGTCGCCGCCCTGCTCGGCGGGACGACCGCGCTCGTGCTCGGGAAGGCCGTCGGGTGGGTGGACGACGATCCGGGACAGGTCGAGACCGTCCTCCTCACCGCCCCGGACGAGCGGTCCGCGTCCGAGGCCGTCCAGGCGGCGGCGGCGAAGCCGCTCGTCGGGAACGGCTTCGACGCGAGCGAGATCTACGCCAAGCGCGCGAGCGGCGTCGTCACGATCTACTCCGTCTTCGGCGAGGAGGAGGACGGCAGCCTGAGCTCGGCTGCGCAGGGCTCCGGCTTCGTCGTCTCGGACGACGGGTACATCCTGACGAACTCCCACGTGATCACGACTGCCGGCGAGGTCGCCGCCGACGAGAAGCCCGAGGCGGCGGACGCCGTCTACGTCGAGTTCAGGGACAGCGAGCGCGTGCCCGCGACGATCGTCGGCTGGGACCTCTACGACGACGTCGGCCTCCTCAAGGTCGACCCGGGCGCCCACCCCGTGGCGCCCGTGCCGCTCGGCGACTCGAGCACCGTCGTCGTCGGCGAGCCCGTGGCGGCGATCGGGAGCCCCTTCGGCCAGGCGACCTCGCTCAGCGTCGGCGTCGTCTCGGCGACCGAGCGCTCGATCGCGTCGCTCACGTCGCGCTACAGCCTCGTCGACGCGATCCAGACCGACGCGCCGATCAACCGCGGGAACTCCGGCGGCCCCATGTTCGACGCCGACGGAGACGTCATCGGGATCAACGCCCAGATCCGGAGCGAGTCCGGCAACGCCGAGGGCGTGGGCTTCGCGGTTCCCATCAACGCCGCGAAGCGCTCCATGGAGCAGCTCATCCAGACCGGGCGCGTTCGCTATGCCTGGCTGGGCGTCACGACGCAGACGATCACGCCGGGGATCGCGAAGAAGCTCGGGTACTCGAGGAGCGGGGCCGCGGTGCAGGACGTGGTCGCGGAGAGCCCTGCGGACGAGGCCGGGCTGCACGGCGGTGAGGACCGGCGGCAGGTCGAGGGCCTACCGTTCGTCACCGGCGGTGACCTGATCGTGGCCATCGACGGGCGGCCCGTGAAGTCCGCCGAGGACGTCGTGCGCGCGATCACCCAGCGCCTCGTGCCCGGTCAGAGGGTCGAGATCACGTATGTTCGCGACGGGGCCGAGGAGACGGTGACGGTCGTCCTCGCCGAGCGGCCCGAGACGCCGCCGAGCCTCAACCGCTAGGCGATCTACACTCGGGCGGGTGGCGGCGCCCGCCGAGGACGCGATCCTGCTCGGGGACAACCTCGAGCTGCTGCCCGGCTTCGACGACGGCAGCTTCCAGCTCGTGTACGCGGACCCGCCGTTCAACACCGGGAAGGAGCAGCGCCGGCGGACGCTCGCGACGACGGCGGTGCCGAACGGCGACCGGGTCGGCTTCGGTGGCCGCCGGTACGCGACCCGCCTGCTGGCCGAGTCCTCGTACCGCGACTCCTTCGACGACTACCTCGGCTTCCTCGGGCCCCGCCTGCGGGAGATCAGGCGTGTCCTCGCGCCGGCGGGCACGTTCTACCTCCACCTCGACTACCGCGAGGCCCACTACGTGAAGCTCCTGCTCGACGAGGTCTTCGGCCGAGAGTGCTTCCTCAACGAGATCGTGTGGGCCTACGACTACGGCGCACGCCCGCGGCGGCGGTGGCCCGCGAAGCACGACACGATCCTCGTCTACGTGAAGGACCCGGACGAGTACCGCTTCGACGCATCGGCCGTCGAGCGCGAGCCGTACATGGCGCCGGGCCTCGTCACCCCGGAGAAGGCGGCGCGCGGAAAGCTGCCGACCGACGTGTGGTGGCACACGATCGTCTCGCCGACGGGACGCGAGAAGACCGGCTATCCGACTCAGAAGCCCGAGGGCATCGTCAGGCGAATGGTGCAGGCGTCCACCGGCCCCGGCGACTGGTGCCTCGACCCCTTCGCCGGCTCGGGCACGCTCGGGGCGGTGTGCGCGCGCCTGGGGCGGCGGTACGTCCTCATCGACTCGAGCCCCACGGCCGTCGAGGTCGCGCGAGAGCGGCTGGAGGCGGTTTGGGTGGCGCTCGGCGCGGGTACGTCGCGAGACGTGAGCTCTTGACGACCGAGAACGGAGGCGCGGCGGGCGTCGTCTCCCTGACGATTCCCGCGAAGGCCGAGTACATCGCCCTCGGGCGTCTCGCGCTGGTCGGGATCCTCCGGCCGCTCGCGATCGAGCCGGAGGTCGTCGCCGACATCAAGCTCGCGCTCACCGAGGCGTGCACGAACTCGATTCGCCACGCGTACGCCGACGGCCGGACGGGCGAGGTCGAGATCCGCTACGCGCTCGGCGAGGGCCTCCTCGAGGTCGAGATCTCGGATGACGGCGAGGGCTTCGACCTCGACCTTCTCGAGAGCGGAGGCGACGACCTCGACGAGGGCGGCCTCGGAATCGCGATCATCCGGGCTGTCACGGACGATCTCAGCGTCGAGGTCCGCCCGAACGGCGCCGGCTCGTCCCTGCGCTTCACCAAGCACCTGACCTGACCTGCGCGCGCGGTATCCTCCGCCGCCGTGCAGCTACAGCAGGTCAACGTCGGGACGAAGCTGTTGGCCGACTACGCGTCGCTGGCGAGCCGGGGGCTCTTGGAGCAGATCAAGACGCTCGCCGAGCCGCTTGCCGGGAAGAGGATCCTGCACCTCTCCGCCACCGCGTTCGGCGGCGGCGTGGCCGAGATCCTCTACACCCTGGTGCCGCTCATGCGCGACGCCGGGCTCGACGCGGAATGGCGCGTGATCCACGGCGAGGACGAGTTCTTCGACGTCACGAAGACCATCCACAACGCGCTCCAGGGCGACCCGGTCGGGCTCACCGCCGGCCAGCAGGAGACGTTCCGACGGTACAACCGCCTGAACGCCGAGGCGCTCGAGGGGCACTTCGACTACGTGATCGTGCACGACCCGCAGCCCGCGGCGATGATCGAGGATGCTCGCTCGGCCGACGGCCGCTGGATCTGGCGCGCCCACATCGACCTCTCCATGCCGAACCGGGAGGTGCTGGACTTCCTCCTGCCCTGGCTCTCCCACTACGACGCCGCCGTCTTCCACCGGCGCCAGTACGTCCCGCGCTCGGAGGTGCTCCCGCCCTCGTTCATCTGGCCACCGGCGATCGATCCTCTCGCGCCGAAGAACATGGCGCTCTCGCCCGAGGACGCGGCGTACATCCTCGACCAGTTCGGCATCGACGTGCACCGGCCCCTCGTCACCCAGGTCTCGCGCTTCGATCCCTGGAAGGACCCCGTCGGGGTCATCGAGGCGTGGCGGACGGTGCGCAGCTCGCACCCGCGGACGCAGCTCGCCCTCGTCGGCTCGATGGCGCACGACGACCCCGAGGGCTGGGAGTACTACAACCGAACCGTGGAGGCGGCGGAGGGGGACCCGGACATCTTCATCCTCTCCAACCTGAACAACGTCGGCTCGGTCGAGGTGAACGCCTTCCAGGTCCACTCGGCGGCGCTCGTGCAGAAGTCGGTCAAGGAGGGCTTCGGATTGACGGTCACCGAGGCGCTCTGGAAGGCGCGCCCGGTGGTCGGCGGGCGGGTCGGCGGGATCGTCGACCAGATCCAGGACGGCGAGACCGGGTATCTCGTGGATTCCGTCGAGGGCTGCGCGAGGGCCGTGGCCGCGATCCTGGACGACCCTGCGGACGCCCGGGCGATGGCGCTCCGCGGCAAGGAGTTCGTGCGCCGCAACTTCCTCTCCCCGCGTCTTCTGCGGGACTGGCTCGCCCTCTTCAACGAGCTCTCCGGCAACGACACGGGCGATCTCGAGCTCGTGACCGCGCTCCGGGCCGTCTGAGCGCCGGTCTGTAGGGTGTCCCAGGTGGGCGCCCGGCGAAAGCTCATCGTCGTCTCGAACCGCGGCCCGGTCGTCCACGACCTCGACGCGGGCGGGCAGCGGATCGCGCGCCGCGGCGGCGGCGGCCTGGTGACGGCGCTCCGCAGCCTCGTCGACCACCACGACGTGACCTGGATCGCGAGCGCGATGTCCGACGAGGACCGCGTGGTCGTCGCGGAGACCGGAGGCGTCGCAGTCGACGAGACCGCCCGGAACGGCGCGCCGTACCGGCTCCGGCTCGTCGATCACGACCCGACGGCGTACGACTGGTACTACAACGTCGTCTCGAACCCCGTCCTCTGGTTCATCCAGCACTACCTGTGGGGGCTCGCGCAGGCGCCGGACGTCGACCAGGGGCTGCACAACGCCTGGACCGAGGGCTACGTGGCGGTGAACCGGAACTTCGCCGACGCCGTGCTCGAGGAGCTCGACCGCGAGCCGGAGGCGGCCGTCTTCTTCCACGACTACCACCTGTACGTGGCCCCCGCCTTCGTGCGCGAGCAGGCCCCCCGGGCGCTCCTCGCGCACTTCGTCCACATCCCGTGGGCGATGCCCGACTACTGGCGCGTCCTCCCCGACCCCATCAGGCGGGCCGTGCACGAGGGGCTGCTGGCCAACGACGTCGTGAGCCTCCACACCCGCCGGTGGCGGCAGAGCTTCCTCCGCTGCTGCGAGGACATCCTCGGGATCGACGTCGACTTCTCCGCGTGCGAGATCCGCGTCGGCGACCACGTCTGCGCCGTCCGCGCGCGCCCGATCTCGGTCGATCCCGAGGAGTTCGACGAGATCGCGGCGAGCGAGGCCGTCCTCGCGGAGGAGGAGGCGATCGTCGCCGCCCGGCCGGAGTACCTCGTCGTCCGGGTCGACCGGACCGACCCGTCGAAGAACGTCGTCCGGGGCTTCCGGGCGTACGAGCTCTTCCTCGACGCCCACCCCGAGCTGCACGGGCGGGTGCAGATGCTCGCGCTGCTCGACCCCTCGCGCCAGGACATCCCGGAGTATGCGGAGTACCTGGGCGCGATCCAGCGGGCGGCTCGCGCCGTCAACGACCGGTTCCAGCAGGAGGGCTGGGTGCCGCTCGACCTGCAGATCCAGGACAACTTCGCCGGCGCCGTCGCGGCTTACAAGCAGTTCGACGCGCTCCTCGTCAACGCGATCTTCGACGGCATGAACCTGGTCGCCAAGGAGGCGCCGCTCGTGAACGGGCGCGACGGCGTCCTCATCCTCTCGGAGAACGCGGGCGCCCACGAGGAGCTCGGTGAGTGGGCGCTGACCGTGAACCCATTCGACGTGGCCGGGCAGGCCGAGGCGATCCACGAGGCGCTGACGATGCCGGTCGAGGAGCGGCAGCGCCGGCTCGGCGAGATCATGGGCTACGTCCGCGAGCACGACATCGCCGGGTGGATCGCCGGCCAGCTCGCCGATCTCGACGAGGCGCGCGATCGCGCCATGCTGTCAACCATGGGTTGACAAGATGGAGGCTGTCAACCTAGGGTTGACGGCGTGAGTCTCGAGGAACGCAAGGCGGTTCTGCGCCGTGAGCTCCACGACGTCCTCCGGCGGCTCAGCGCAGACCGCAACCCGCTCGACCTCGTCGAGGACGTCCGTCTGATCGAGGACTTCACGGACGACCTCGCCCAAGCGCGCATTGCCGATGCCCGCGCCGCGGGCGCGTCCTGGGCCGAGATCTCGAGGCGGCTCGGAGTGTCCCGGCAGGCGGCCCACAAGCGCTTCGGCAGCGGGCGCAGGCAAAAGGGGGAGCCGGCCCCGTGCTCGAGCTGCGCTTCACGTTCGACAGAAAGGGTCGGCCGTGACGATGCTGAGCAGGCTTCGGCGGCGTCGGGGTGACCCGCGCGAGGAGGCGGCGCAGGCCGCGTACGCGGCGGGAGACTTCGCCGGGGCCCGGTTGCTCGCCGCGGAGGTGGTCGCGGCGGGAGACCCGTCGCGCGAGGCCGTCCGCGGCCTCGCCGAGCTCGAGTATCTCCTCGGGAGCTACGCGGCCGCCGAGGGGCTTTTCCGGCAGGTCGCGGAGGAGGCGGGCCGAGATGCGGCGAACCGAGTCGACGCGGAAACGGGGCTCGCGCTCGTCTACCTGCAGACGAACCGTTTCGCCGAGGCCAGGGACCTCTTCGTCGGCCTGGAGGACGCGATCGAGCTTCCCATCTGGGAGTTGATGACGTCGTTCGGGGACGAGCCGCCGTACCGCGTCGACTGGTCCGGAGAGCGTGCGGCGACCGCGCCGTTCCTGCAGGAGACCGAGTGGGAGCTGCCGCGCATCCGGGTCGAGATCGACGGTCTCGAGGTCGAGGCGCGGATCGACACGGGCGGAGAGTTGCTGACCCTGTCCCGCGACGTTGCCGAGGCACTCGGCGTGGTGCCGGTCGTGACAACGCAGGGCGAGTTTGCTGCCGGAGCGCGCGCGGAGATGACGTACGGGCGCGTCGACGTTGTTCGCGTCGGGCCGCTCACCGTCGAGGGCGTGCCGGTCGCGGTGGTGTCGCTCGAGCAGCCGGTTCTCGGGACGGGCTTCCTCCGCCAGTTTTGCCCGACCGTCGACTGTTCCCGCGGGCTCCTCACGCTGAGGCCGCCTGGGAGCGATCTGCCTGCGGGTGTCGTGCGGGTCCCGTTCGCGCTCGCGGCGACCCATCTCATCCTCGTGCGTGGCTCGCTGAACGACATCGGCCCGCTCACCTTTTTCCTCGACTCGGGGCTCGAGGACGAGGGAGGAGCGTCGTTCGCCGCCCCGCGGGCCACGCTCGAGGAGGCAGGCATCGCGCTCCCGGAGCTGACCGAGGTAATCGGCGAATCGGGCGCCGGGGGGCTTTCCGAGCGCTTCGGTCGCTTCCCGATCGGCAGGCTCGCGGTCGGCCCCCGGACCCAGGAGAACGCGACCGGCCTCTACGGCATCGTGCCGGAGCAGTGGGAGGAGGTCGGCGGCATCTCGCTCCACGGTCTCGTCAGCCACGGATTCCTCCGCCGCTACGCGTGGACGCTCGACTTCGAGCGCATGGAGCTTTGCTTCGAGACGCCTGAGCCCGTCTAGGCTTACGGCGTGCAGGGCGACGACCTGAGCCACGTCGACGAGACGGGCGGCGTCCATATGGTGGACGTCGGCGCGAAGCCGCCCGCGCGCCGCCGCGCGGTCGCCCGGGCCTTCGTGCGCATGCGCCCGGAGACGGCCGAGCGCCTCGGAGCGCTCCCGAAGGGCGACGCGCTCGCGACCGCCCAGGTCGCGGGGATCCTCGCGGCGAAGCGCACCCCCGAGCTCATCCCGCTCTGCCACCAGCTCCCGCTCAGCGTCGTCGACGTGCGCCTGGAGGTCGAGGAGGGCGGCGTCACGATCGACGCGAGCGCCGAGACGACGGCGCAGACGGGCGTCGAGATGGAGGCGTTGACCGCCGCGGCCGTGGCGGCGCTCACGGTCTACGACATGGCGAAAGCGGTCGACAAGGAGATGGTCATCGAGGAGGTCCGCCTGCTCGAGAAGACGAAAGAGGTGCCGTCCTGAGGGCGGCGGTCCTCACCGTGTCGGACGGCGTCTCGGCCGGCGAGCGCGAGGACCGGAGCGGCGATCTCCTCGCCGAGCTGCTGGCCGGCGACGGGTACGAGGTCGAACGCCGGGTCGTACCCGACGAGCGCGACGCCATCGCCGCCGCGCTGCTCGAGCTCGCCGCGGGCGCGCAGGTCATCCTGACCACGGGCGGGACCGGCCTCGGCCCCCGCGACGTCACGCCCGAGGCCACCGCTGGCATCCTCGACCGCGCAGCCCCCGGCATCGCGGAGGCGCTCCGGGTCGATGCGACGGCGCGCACCCCGCACGGCCTTCTGAGCCGGGGGACGGCGGGGGTGATCGGCGCGACGCTGGTCGTGAACCTGCCGGGCTCGCCGGGCGGCGCCCGCGACGGCTTCGCGGTGCTGCGGCCGGCACTCGGCCACGCGCTCGAGCTGCTGGCCGGCGAGCCGACCGCTCACCGGCAGTCCTAGAGGGAGCCGTGAGCGCCGCGATCATCCACTACCCGCGCCTCTTCTTCTCGCTCGTGAAGTTCGAGCACACGGTGTTCGCGCTTCCGTTCGCCTACATCGGCGCGCTGCTGGCGGTCGACGGCGTCCCAGGCGGGCGCGACCTCCTCTGGATCACCGTGGCGATGGTCGGGGCGCGGAGCCTTGCGATGGCGCTGAACCGGCTCATCGACGTGGGCATCGACGCGCGCAACCCGAGGACGGCCGCGCGCGAGCTTCCGCGCGGGGCGCTCAGGCCCTGGCACGTCGTCCTCTTCTCGCTCGCGTCCCTCGCGGTCTTCCTCGTCGCCGTCTTCCAGCTGGCGCCGATCGTCCACTGGCTGTGGCCGATCCCGGTCGTGGGCTTCGTCGTCTACCCGTACCTCAAGCGCGTCACCTGGCTCTCGCACGCCTGGCTCGGGGCGGTGGACGGGCTCGCGCCGCTGGGTGCCTGGGCGGCCGTCACGAACGAGATGCCCTGGCAGGCCTGGGCGCTCGGGGTCGCGGTCGCGGTCTGGGTCGCCGGGTTCGACGTCCTCTACGCGATCTTCGACGTCGACTTCGACCGCGCGCACGGCCTGCACTCGATCCCGGCACGTTTCGGCGTGCCAGCCGCCTTCGTCGTCGCCCGGGCGTGCCACGTCGCCACGGTCGCCTTCCTCGTCGCAGCCGGCCTCGGGCTCGACGTGGGGCTTCTCTACTGGCTCGGCGTCGGGGTGGTGGCGGCGCTCCTCGCCTATGAGCACTCGCTCGTCTCCCCGAGCGACACGACGCGCCTGGACACCGCGTTCTTCACCATGAACGGCGTCATGAGCGTGACCTTCCTCGCCTTCGTGCTCGGGGACGTGCTCCTGTGATCCGCGCGCGCGGCCTGGGCCGGAGCTTCGGCGCGAAGCGCGTGCTCCGCGACCTCGACCTCGACGTGGCGGAGCAAGACCTCCTCCTCGTCACCGGTCCCAACGGCTCCGGGAAGTCAACGCTGCTCGGGCTCTGCGCCGGCCTGCTCGCGCCGACCGCCGGCGAGATCGAGATCGTGGTCGAGCGCGGCCGCATCGGCTACCTGGCGCACGAGCCCCTCGTGTACCTCGAGCTGACCGCCTTCGAGAACCTCGATCTCTACGGCCGCCTCTACCGCGTGCCCGAGCGGCGGGAGCGGAGCGGGATGCTCCTCGAGCGGTTCGGGCTCTGGGAGGCGCGCCACCAGCGGGTCGGCGCGTACTCGCGCGGGATGCAGCAGCGGCTCGCGCTCTGCCGCGCCCTCCTCCACGAGCCCGACCTGCTCCTCCTCGACGAGCCCTTTGCCGGTCTCGACGAGGCGGGCGCCGCCGTCCTCGACGCCGAGCTGGCCGAGCTGGCGGGCGAGCGCACGCTGGTCCTCGCCACGCACGAGCCCGACCGCGTGGCGCCGCTCGCCACGCGGAGGCTGGCGCTCGCGTGATCTACCTCGCGGACGTGGGCGCGCTGGCGCGCAAGGACATCCTGCTCGAGCTCCGGTCCAGGGACACCCTGCCCGCGATGCTCCTGTTCGTCGTCTCGACGCTCGTGGTCTTCAACTTCTCACTTCCCGCGGACGCGTCGGCGTCGGCCGCGTACGGGCTTCTGTGGGTGGCGATCGTGTTCACGGCCATCCTCGGCCTCACCCGCGCCTTCGCGGCCGAGCGCGAGCAGCGCGTGCTCGACGGGCTCGTCCTCGCGCCGTGCGATCGCAGCGCGATCTGGCTCGGGAAGGGGATCGCCGTCCTCGCCTTCCTCGCCCTCGCCGAGGTCGTGGCGCTGCCGGCGTTCGCGCTCTTCTTCCAGCCCGTGACCTGGGAGCTCGTCGCCGGCGTCGCGCTCGCGAACGTCGGGCTCGCGGCGGTGGGAACGCTGCTGGCGGCGATGGCGGCGGCGTCCCGGGCCCGCGAGCTCCTGCTGCCGCTGCTCTTCCTGCCGCTCGTGATCCCGATCGTCGTGGGGGGAGTCGGCGCCTCGATCGCGGACGATCCCGGCCGCTACCTCGGCTTCCTCGTTCTCTACGACGTGATCTTTGCGATCCTGTCCTGGGCGAGCTTTGAGTACGTCGTTACGGAATAACAGCGCGGTCGCGCTCGCGGCCTGCGCCGCCGTCCTGCTCCTGACGGGCCTCGTGCTGGCGTTCGCCTGGGTGCCGAACGCCCCGCTCGAAGGCTTCCGCCAGCGCATCTTCTACATCCACGTGCCCGTCGCGCTCACGGCGTACGCCTGCTTCGGCTGGGCTGCGTGGAAGGCCCTTCGGCTCCTCTGGACGCGCGATCAGCGCTACGACCTCGAGAGCTATACGGCCGTGCACATGGGCGTCATCTTCGGGGTGCTCACGCTCGCCACGGGCTCGATCTGGGCACGGACCTCCTGGGGCGTGTGGTGGAGCTGGGGCGAGCGCCAGCTCGTACTCTTCCTCGTCCTCTTCCTCTTCTACTCGGCCTACTTCATGCTCCGCTACTCGGTCGAGCCGGGGCCGCGGCGGGCGAACATGTCGGCCGTGTACGCACTCTTCGGCGTCGTTCTCATCCCCGTGAGCTTCCTGGCCATCCGGCTGGCGGAGGGCCTCATCCACCCCGTCGTCTTCGACCGCGACGTGGGCGAGAACCTCGCGGGCAGCCAGCTGCTGACCTTCCTCGTGTGTCTCGCGGGGACGATCGCGCTGGCGGCGGCGCTCTACGTCAACGAGCTCACCGGGAAGCGGATCGACGCCCGGCTCGGCGAGCTCCGGGAGGCGCTCGAGTGACCTCCGCCGAGAAGTACGTGACGGCCGCGTACCTCGTGGTGCTCGCGGTCCTGCTCGCGTACGTCGTCATTTACGCCTTCAAGCTCTCCCGGCTCGAGCGCGAGGTGACGGAGCTGACGGAGCTCGCGCGGCGGCGCAAGGAGGCCCGGCAAGCGTCCGAGCCCGAGCGGGAGGAGGCCGTCCGCTGACCGAGACGGCGCTGCTCCTCTTCTGGCCCGCCCTCGTCGGCTACACGGAGGCCGCGTTCGCCTATGCCGGCGACACCGTCCGGCCGGGCCGCCTCGTTCGCCACGCGATCTGGGGCGTTCGGCTCGGCTGGCTCGCCCAGACGGTGCTCCTCGTCGCGCAGGCGGCCGGCGCGGACGGGTTTCCCTGGGACAGCTGGGCGGGATCCCTCAACCTCTTCGTCTGGATGTGCGTCGGGGCCTACCTCATCTGGGGTTGCCGGGCCCCGTTTCGGCTACTCGGTCTCGTCGTCATGCCCCTGGCAGCGGTCCTGCTCGCGCTCGCCTGGATCGCGGGCGGCGCGGGCACGCAGGCGGGCGCCGGCTCCGGGAGCATCTTCCTCGCGTTTCACGTCGGCCTGATCCTGGCCGCGTTCGCCGGCTTCACCCTCGCCGCGGCGCTGTCGGTCCTCTACCTCTGGCAGGAGCGGCGGCTCAAGGGACGGGCGCCGGGCGTCCTCCGGCTCCTCTCCCCGTCGCTCGAGACGCTCGACGCCCTGACCGTGCGGACCATCGCCGTCGCGCTGCCCGCCCTGACGGTCGGGATCGGGCTGGGGCTCGCGCGGCTCCGCGAGGAGGGCGGCGGCTTCGACGCGATCATGGCCGTCACGCTCCTGACATGGGTCGTCTACGCTGCCTTCCTCCTCCTGCGCTGGGAGGCCGGCTGGCGCGGCCGCCGAGCTGCCTGGCTCGCCCTCGCCGGCTTCGTGCTCGTCATCCTCGTCCGTCTCGTGTTGACGCCCTTCGCCCACTTCTGAGCATGAGCCTCCTCCTCGTCGGCACCTCCTACCAGCGCGCTCCCGTCGAGCTCCGCGAGCTCCTCGCCTACGACTCGGGGCTGCGCCTGGGAGCACTGGAACGGCTGGGGGAAGGCGATGCCGAGGCGGCGGTCCTCTCGACGTGCAACCGCACCGAGGTCTACGCCGTGGGCGAGGAGTCCGAGGGTCTCGAGCAGCGGATCTACGGCGAGCTGTCGAGCCTCTCCGGCCTGTCCCGCTCGGAGCTCGCGCCCGCGCTCTACACCGTCGGGGACGAGGCCGCCGCGCACCACCTCTTCCGGGTCTCGGCGGGCCTCGACTCGATGGTGCCGGGCGAGGCCCAGATCCTCGGACAGGTGCGCGAGGCCTACGAGGCGGCGCGCTCGGCGCACACGGCCGGGCCGATCCTCCACCGCCTCTTCCGTCAGGCCCTCCGTGTTGGCAAGAAGGTCCGCACGGAGACCGCCATCGGCGAGAACCCGGCCTCCGTCTCGGCGGCCGCGGCCCAGCTGGCGGAGCGGGTGTTCGAGGACCTCGCGGGCCGGCGCATCCTCCTCGTCGGCGCCGGCAAGACGGCCGACCTCACCGCCGCGAACCTCATCTCCAGGGGCGTCGGGGAGATCGTGGTCGCCAACCGCTCGCCCGAGCGCGCGGAGGCGCTCGCCCGGCGGTTCGAGGGCCGCGCGGTCGGGCTCGACGACCTCGAGGCGGAGCTCGAGCACGCGGACGTCGTCGTCTCCTCGACGAGCTCGCAGGGGTTCGTGCTCTCCGCGGAGCAGGCCGAACGGGCGTTGAGCGGGCGCCGCGGCCGGCCGGTGTTCTTCATCGACATCGCCGTGCCCCGCGACCTCGACCCCGCGATCAACGACGTCGAGGGCTGCTACCTCTACGACATCGACGACCTCGAGCGCGTCGTCGCCGAGAGCGTCGCCGGCCGGCGCGAGGAGGCCGTCCGGGCCTCGGCCATCGTGAACGAGGAGGCCGACGCGTTCCGGGCCTGGCAGCTCTCGCTCGACGTCGTCCCCGCGATCGCCTCGCTGCGGGCGCAGGCCGAGTCCATCCGGCGCGCCGAGCTCCGGCGGGCGGAGGGGCGCCTCGCCTCGCTCTCGCCTGAGCCAGCGCCGGGCGGTCGAAGCGCTCACGAGCCAGATCGTGGCCAAGCTCCTCCACCGGCCGACCGTGCGCATGAAGGAGGCGGCGACGGCCGCCGACGGCATCCTCTACGCGGACGCCGTGAGGCACCTCTTCGGCCTCGGCGACGATGTTGACACGCCTCGGGTCGAGGGGCAGTAGGCTCGCGCTCACGCAGGCCGAGCTCGTCGCGGACCGGCTGCGGGCCGCGAGCGAGGCGCTCGACGTCGCCATCGTCCCGATCACGACCGCGGGCGACCGCGACCGGTCGCGGCCGTTCGGTGAGATCGGCGAGCGCGGCGTCTTCGTGAAGGAGATCGAGGAAGCCCTCCTCGACGGCCGCATCGACGTCGCCGTCCACTCGGCGAAGGACATGACCTCTACGGACCTGACGGGGCTGGCCGTCGGTGCGTATCTCCCGCGGGAGGACCCGCGCGACGCTCTCTGCGGCGAGGCGGCGCTGCGACCAGGGCTTCGCGTCGGCACCGCCTCGGTGCGCCGGCGGGCGCAGCTGCTCGCGCTCGAGCCGACGCTCTCGATCGAGCCGCTGCGCGGGAACGTGGACACGCGCCTGCGCAAGATGCGCGAGCGCGGCCTCGACGCGATCGTCCTCGCGGCCGCGGGGCTCGAGCGGCTCGGCCTCTCGGACGAGATCGGGTACCGCTTTCCGCCGGAGGAGGTCCTGCCCGAGGCGGGCCAGGGAGCGCTCGCCCTCCAGGTGCGCGCCGGGGAGGACGAGCGCGTGGCAGCGCTCGACGATCTCGAGACGCGGCGCCGCGTCGAGGCCGAGCGGGCGTGCGTCGCACGGATCGGCGCCGGGTGCCTCGCGCCCGTGGCCGCCCACCACGACGGGGAGACGCTCACCGCTCTCGTGGCCGCCGAGGACGGCGCATGGCTGGAGCGGCGGAGCGGAGCCGATCCGGTCGCTCTCGGCGACGAGCTCCTGGCCGCCGCCGCGCGTCGATGAAGGTCGTCCTCACCGGGACGGAGGCCCTGGCGCGATCGCTCGCCGCCGCCCTCGCGGCCGAGGGGTTCGAGGTCGAGACGTGCCCCCTCGTCGCCGTCGAGCCGCTGGAGGGGCCGCCCGTTCGCGCCGCGGACTACGACTGGGTCGTGCTCACGAGCAGGAACGCCGTCGAGGCGCTCTTCGCCCGCATCGAGGGGCCGCTCCCGCGCGTGGCGGCGATCGGGCCGGGGACGGCGGACGCGCTCCGCGAGCACGGCGTCACGCCGGCGGCCGTCGCCGACGTGGCCACGCAGGAGGGCCTCGTGGCAGTCCTTCCCGACCCGCCCGGGCGCGTGCTCTTCCCCGGGGCCGAGGGCGCGAGGGACGTGCTCGCGCGGGAGCTGAACGCCGACGTCGTCCCGCTCTACAGGACGATCGAGCTGCGGCCGGCGCGGTTCCCGGAGGCCGATCTCGTCGTCCTCGCGTCGGCCTCGGCGGCGCGGAGCCTGGCGTCGCTCGGCCTCGACCCCGACTGCGTCTCGATCGGCCCCGTGACATCCGCCGAGGCTGCGCAGGTCGGCCTCCGGGTTGTCGCGGAGGCGCGGAGCCACGATCGGGAAGGGCTTGTCGAAGCGGTTAAGCTCGCGGCATCGACCGCCGGTTCATCACCTTCCTGACGGACTTCGGCCTCGAGGACGACTTCGTCGGGACGTGTCACGGCGTCATCAAGGGGATCGCCCCCGCGGCCGAGGTGATCGACCTGACGCACGGGATCGCGCGGCACGCCGTCCTCCAGGGCGCGCTCGTGCTCGCGAACACGCTTCCGTACACGCCCGCAGGCGTCCACCTCGCGGTCGTCGACCCGGGCGTGGGCAGCGAGCGCAGGCCGGTGGCGCTCCGAAGCGGCGACGGGCGTCTCTTCGTCGGGCCAGACAACGGGCTCCTGCTCGTCGCCGCGGACCGACTCGGCGGTGTCGCCGAGGCCGCCGAGCTCGTGGATCCGGCGTACCGGCTGGAGCGGGTCGCGCACACGTTCCACGGACGGGACATCTTCGCTCCGGCGGCCGCGCACCTGGCGGCCGGCGTGGAGCTCGGGAAGCTCGGCCCGAGCGTCGATCCGGGCTCGCTCGCGCGCCTCGAGCTCCCCGAAGCCGAGGTCGGGACGCGCAAGATCCGGGCGACGGTCATGAACGTCGACCGCTTCGGGAACATCCAGCTCAACCTGTCGACCGCCGACCTCGAGCGCGTAGGGATCGAGCCCGGGACGACGGTCGAGCTCGAGGTCGGGTTCGAGCGCTACTACGCGGTGGCGGCCCGGACGTTCGCCGAGGTCCGGCGCGGCGACATCGTCCTGTACGAGGACGCGTACTGGACGATCGCGCTCGCCATCAACCACGGGAACGCCGCCGAGATGTTCGGCGCCACGGCGGGCCAGGAGATCCGGCTCGCCCGGACGGACCGGTGACGACTCGAGGAGCTCAGGCTCGCGGCAGGCCGTCGGCTCGCGCGGCTGGCGACGCGCGCGGTCGTCGCCCAGCCGGCCCTCTGGCGGCTCTTCCGCCGGCCCCTGCGGGCCCAGTTCGACCGGCTCGCTCCCATGTGGGAGGACATCGGCGGCCCCGACGCGCTCGCCCCGGTCTCGGCGGCCCTCGACCGCCTCGACGAGACGCCCTCGTGGGTGCTCGACATCGGCACGGGGACGGGCAAGGCAGCCCGTCTGGCCGCCGAGCGGTTCCCCGACGCGCACGTCGTCGGCGTCGACCTCTCGGCGGAGATGGTGGACGAGGCCCGGAGGCGCCTCCCGCCGGCGCTCGTCGGCCGGATCCGATTCGAGGTTGCCGACTCCGCACGGCTCCCCTTCGTGGACGGGGCCTTCGACCTCGTGATGCTCGTGAACATGATCCCGTTCTTCGGGGAGATCGCGCGCGTCACCGCGCCGTCCGGCACCGTCGTCGTGGCGACGTACGCGGGACCGTCGACGCCGATCTGGACCCCGCCCGAGACGCTCCGTGCGCAGCTCGAAGGGCTCGGGTTCGGGAGCTTCGAGGAGATCGCGGTGGGTGAGGGGACGGCATTCCTTGCCCGGCGCCCGGGGCCGGGTTAGGATCCCGCAAACGGCGTTCGCGGCACGGTCGCACCGGCCCGGACGTCGTTTTTACGCGCCCCTAACCAGGGTCTGCCGGGGATCGTCCCTACTCCACGGTGTCGCTAGCCGCCTTCGTCCTCCGACGCGTGCTCTGGGCGATCCCGATCGTCCTGCTCGTGATGCTGTTCACCTACCTGCTGATGCGCGCAGCCGGGGGATCGCCCTTCGAACCGCCCGAGGGAGTGCCCGGGCTCCCCGCCCCGCTCCAGCGGGAGATGACCGACTTCTACCACCTCGACGAGCCCTGGTTCGTCGAGTTCGGCTTCTACGTCAAGAACGTCGCCACGCTCCAGTTCGGGCCAGCCTCGTCGATCGCTACCACTCGGTCGACGACGCCGTGAAGGAGGGCTTTCCCGTGACGGGCCAGCTCATCCTGCTGGCGGCCGCATGGGCGATCCCCGTCGGGATGCTCCTCGGCCTCTTCGCGGCCGTCCGGCGGTCCTCGGCCCTCGACCACCTCGCGACGTCGGCGGCGAGCGTTCTCCTCGTCGTGCCGGTCTTCTTCGTCACCTACGTCCTCTCGCGCTACCTCGTGTACGAGTGGGACGTGTTCCCGCTCGATTGGGACACCCGACAGGGCAAGGTCCTGCCGGTGCTGGCGCTCGGGCTCGCTCCGGCCGGCTACGTCGCCCGCCTGACGCGTGCCGCGGCCGTGGACACGCTTCAGTCCGACTACGTCCGCACCGCACGCGCCAAGGGCCTCCGCCGGTCGCGCGTCATCGGCGCGCACGTGCTCCGCAACTCGTCCGTGCCGCTGCTCTCCGCGACGCCGCCGATGCTCGCGCTCCTCGTCACCGGCGCGTTCTTCGTCGAGACGGCGTTCAGGGTCCCCGGCGTCTCGGCGGAGTTCGTCCAGGCCGCCCGGGCCAAGGACTACCCGATGATCCTGGGGCTCACCGTCGCGCTGACCGTGCTCGTCCTCGTCGTCAACCTGATCGCGGACGTGCTCATGGCGATCATCGACCCTCGCCTGCGCGAGGAGGCGCCGTGAGCGGGCGCACCCGGATGCTCGGAGCGCTCCTCCGCAACCGGACCGCCTGCATCGGCGGAGCGGTCTTCTTCGGCGTCATCGCCTACTGCGTGGTCGTCCCGCTCGTCTCGCCCTACGACCCCGTGGACGCCGACTTCACGCAGAGCCGACTACCGCCGAGCGGCGACCACTGGCTCGGGACGGATCAGTACGGGCGCGACATCTTCACCCGCCTCGCGGCAGGAGGGAGGATCACGCTCCTGATCGCCGCCGGGGCGCTCGCGGTGATCCTCGTCCTCGGCGTCACCTACGGCGCCGTCTCGGGCCTCGCCGGCGGCCGCGTGGACAACGCGATGATGCGGATCCTGGACGGGCTGCTGGCGATCCCGCGTCTGCCCATCAGCATCGCGATCGTCGTGGTGATCGGGCTCCAGGCGCAGAACGTCCAGACCGTCATCCTCGCGCTCTCGATCGTCAACTGGATGATCACGGCGCGCCTCGTGCGCGGCGAGGTGGTCAGCCTCAAGCGGCAGGACTACGTGCGCAGCGCGCAGGCCCTCGGGGCCGGCCGGCGCGCGGTCCTGCGGCGTCACATCGTTCCCAACGCCTTCGGGATCATCCTCGTGGCCGTCTTCCTCGAGCTGCCCGCGGTCGTGCTCGGCGAGGCGTTCCTGTCCGTCCTCGGGCTCGGCCCGGAGGCGCCCACGCCGACCTGGGGGAACATGGCCCTCGAGGGGATCACGTTCGGCAGGCTCTGGCTCGTCTTCCTCCCGAGCCTCGCGATCGCCGTCTTCGCCGTGGGGGCGAACCTGCTCGCCGACGGGGTCGGCGACGCCATGGACCCGCGCCGCTGGGCTGCGGCCCGCGGCGGGCGGCGGCGGAAGACGTCCTCGCGGCCCGAGCCGGAGGTCGCGTAGCAGTGGGCAGCTTCCTGGAACTCCGGCAGCCAGGGCTGAAGCCACGTTGGCCAGGGATGAACGGCGACTCAGAAGCGGCCGGGCGGGTTCAATCGGCGGTTCGTTGAAAGAGGAGATGGTCCCGCCACTCGCCGGCGATCTGGAGGTAGCGACGAGCAAGGCCGATCGGCTCGAAACCGTTCTTCTCCAGCACGCGCTGGGACGGGGCGTTGTCCACGAGCGTCGCAGCCTCGAGTCGGTGTAGTCCGAGCTCACCGAAGGCGAGACCGATGACCTCGCGGACAGCGCTGGTCGCGAGCCCCCGGCCATTTTCCCGCTCCGCGACCCAGTAACCCAGATTGGCGCTCTGAAGGGGGCCCAGGACGATGTTCGACATGGTCACAGTCCCGGCGATGTGATCGCCGGCGAGGATCGCGAATGCCTTCGATCCGTCACTCTCGATCTTCTCGCGCTGGCCCTTGGCGGTGAAGAAGCGTTCGGCACGATCCGGGCTCGACCGGGCCAGGAACATGCGGTTTTCGACCAACACCGCCGCCAGCTCGCCAGCGTCCTCCGATGTGAGAGGCCGAATGATCATCCACCGACAGTATCCGCGTGCGCGACATCTTCCTCACGCGCACGTCTTCACCGAGGATTTCATCGTTGACGTAAGGCGGGGCGACATCGCTTCTGCTCTCGAGTTCCGAGAACAGAAGCAAGAAACCTCCCAGTGGCGAGGGCCGGAATCGAACCGGCGACACCACGGTTTTCAGCCGTGTGCTCTACCAACTGAGCTACCTCGCCGCGGCATCGAAGTGTAGCCTCACGGGCCGTGCCCGACGGAAGCTCGCGACAGGTGGCCGTCATCGGCGCGGCGCTCGACCTCGGAGCCGGCCGGCGAGGGGTGGACATGGGCCCCTCGGCCATCCGGTACGCGGGGATCGACGACCGGCTCACGGAGCTCGGCATCTCCTGCGCGGACTGGGGGAACGTCGAGACCGCCGTCGCGGAGGCGACCGCGAGCGGGAGCCCGAAGGCCCGGTTCCTCGAGCAGATCAAGGAGGCGTGCGAGCGGATCGCCCGCCGGGTCGCCCACGCGGTCTCGGACGGGCGGACTCCGGTGGTCCTCGGCGGCGACCACTCGATCGCCATCGGGACGCTGGGCGGGCTCGCGTCGGTGCACGGTCCCGGCGCGGTGCTCTGGTTCGACGCGCACGGCGATCTCAACACACCCGAGACGACCCCGAGCGGGAACGTCCACGGCATGCCCCTCGGGGCCACCGTCGGCCGCGCGCCGGAGGCGTTCGCCAGCGAGGCGTGGCCGCTACCGGCGGTCGAGCCCGAGCGGGTCGTCATCGTCGGCGCCCGCTCCCTCGACGAGGGCGAGCGCGCCTACGTGCGCGAGAGCGGCATCGCCGTCTACACCATGAGCGAGGTCGACCGCCGCGGCATCCAGGCGGTGATGCAGGAGGCCCTCGCGCTGGTCGCCGAGGCGCCCTTCGTCCACGTCTCGCTCGACATGGACGTCGTCGATCCCGACGTCGCGCCGGGCGTGGGGACGCCGGTGCGGGGTGGGCTCTCGTACCGGGAGGCGCACCTGGCGATGGAGCTCGTCGCCGAGTCGGAGCTCCTCACCTCGTTCGAGATCGTCGAGGTGAACCCGATCCTCGACCGCGGGAACGAGACCGCCTCCCTGGCCGTCGAGCTCGCAGCGAGCGCGTTCGGCGCCAGGATCCTCTAGGGCGCGAGGAACGCGTCGATCGCCGCGGACGTCTCCTCGTAGGCGTCCCAGAGCACGATGTGACCGCCCGGGACGACGGCGACGTCGAGCAGGTCGCCGAGGGCGGCGCGGAAGAGCTCGAGCTCGGCGGCGCTGACGAGCTTGGCGTGCTCCGCGACGACGAGGAGCGTCGGCACCCGGAGCGCCTCCCAGGCGGGTGGGGATATCGCCATCTGCCTGTAGGCGGCAGCCACAGCCGCCTGCGTGTACCGGTAGAAGAAGCGGCCGTCGGGCAGCTCGACCAGATGCTCGCGCATCTCCTCCTCGAGGAAGGCGCGCGGCGCGCGCTCGCAGGCTGCGGCCCGGGAGGCGATCGCCTCCTCGACGGAGGCGAGGGGAGTCTTGGCCAGCTCGCCCTCCGCCAGCCCCTCGGCCATCTCGGCGGGCACCCAGAGCGCCGGATCGAGCAGGACGGCTCGCTCGACGAGCGCGGGCTTGCGCCCCGTCACCTCGGCGATGAGGCGTCCGCCGAAGCTGTGCCCGATCCACGTCGCGGGCTCCTCGACGGTCTCGAGCACGTCCTCGACGTGCTGCTCGATCGTCCACGGCTCCTCCCAGGCCGAGCGGCCGTGGCCGCGAAGGTCGAGGGCGCGAACGTGGAACCGCCCGGCGAGCCGCTCCTCGACCAGGCGCCGGAAGCGGAGCCCGTGCCCGCACACGCCGTGGAGGCAGACCAGCCGCGGCGCTCCGGGCACGCCCCACTCGTGCTCGTAGAGCCTCAGCGGAGCGCGCCTTCCAGGGCGTCCACGAGCGGCGGCAGCGTCTCGCGCCAGTCCCCGACGACCCCGACGTCCGCGTGGGCGAAGACGGGCGCCCGGTCGTTCACGTTCAGCGCCACGATGACGCCTGCCTTGACGGAGCCGGCGATGTGCTCGAAGGCCCCGCGGACGCCGATCTCGACCTGGAGCCGCGGCGCGATGGCGCGGCCCGTGAGACCGATCTGCCGGTTCTTCGGGAGCCAGCCGGCGTCGGCGACGTCCCGGCTTGCCCCGACCGCAGCGCCCAGCCGGGCGGCGTAGGCCTCGATCTCCGGAATCGCCTCGCGGCCGCCGACGCCCTTCCCGACGCAGAGGCAGATCGCGGCCGAGTCGAGCTCCCAGCCGGCCGTGTCCGGGCGGTGCTCGCGCTCGACGAGCCGCATCGCGGACGCCGCGTCGACGGGCTCCGCGCCCCGGACTTCGGCGTGCGCGTCATCCCTCGGCTCGACGGGGGAGAACATCCCCGGGCGCACCGTCGCGAGCTGTGGCGTCGTGGCGCCCATGATCACGGAGACGATGTTGCCGCCGAAGGCCGGCTTGTACTGAATGAGCCTCCCAGCCCGGTCGATCGCGAGATCGACGCAGTCGCCTGTCATCCCGAGCTCGAGCTCCCCGGCGACCCGCGGCCCGTAGTCGCGGCCCGACGTCGTGGAGGGGATGAGGAGCGCGTGCGGCCGGGCGTCCTCGACGAAGGCGCGGAGCGCTCGCGCATACACGTCGGGCAGGTAGTCGCCGGGGACCGGGAGGACGACGATGCGCTCGGCACCCCAGCTCGCGAGCTCGGACGCGCGCTCGTGCTCGCCCAGGACGACCGCGCAGTTGTCGCCGCCGAGCTTGCCCGCGAGCTCCCGGCCCTTCCCGAGGAGCTCGAGCGAGACCCTGCGCGGCCGGCCGTCCAGCAGCTCGACGACCGACCAGCAGTCGTAGCTCTTGCCCGGCTTCTGGCCGAGCCGCTCGGGCTTCTCCCAGGGCGAGGTCGGCGGTCCCTCGACCTCGGCGAGCAGCTCGAGCACCCGCGCCGCCGCACGCTCCGGCGAGGAGGCGATCTCGCCGCGTCGTTCGGGCGTCACGTCCTTGACGGCGAGGACGCGCGTGGGCGAGCCGGTCTGGCCGAAGCGAAGGTCGTACTCCTCGACCTCGTCGACGAGGTCGGTCGCCTGCCAGACCGTGATCCGGCCTTCCGTCGGCGTCGCCTCCACGTCCCGCCGCGCCGGCCAGATGCCCTCGTTGATCCCCTCGGTCACCGAGACGACCGCAGGGAGCTCGAGCTCGTAGGTGTCGTAGCCGTCGTCGGTCTCCCGGCGGGCGCGCAGGCTCCCGTTCGCGAGCTCGAGCCGGTCGGCGTTCGTCAGCTGCGGCCAGCCGAGGAACGCGGCCGTCTCCGCCGGTACCTGCCACGTCTCGGAGTCGAGCGTCTTGCGGCCGCAGAGGACGAGGTCGGAGCCCTCCTTCCCGACGGCGAGGGACAGCGTCCGGGACGTCCCGATCGTGTCGGCGACGGCGAAGACCCGGTCGCTGAGGTGGATCGCGCGGTCGGCGCCCATCGCGAGCGTCGTCCGGAGCGCCTCCTCGGCCTGCGGCGGCCCCATCGTCATCGTCACGACCTCGCCGCCGTGCGCCTCGCGCAGCCTGATCGCCTCGGCGACGGCGTAGACGTCGAACTCGTTCAGCTCGAGCGGGACGCCCTCGCGCACCAGTCGCCTCGTCTCCGGGTCGAGCTTCACGTGGCTCGGGTTCGGGATCTGCTTGACGAGGACGACGATCTTCACGCGCGGGAGCCTATCCGTCGTCCGAAGGGCCCTCCCGGTCTGCGCCGCTGCCGGAGGGCTCGTAGTAGCGGCGCCCCGCAAGCTCCTCCGGCAGGTGGCCGACGTCGTAGCCGGCGGGATCGTCGGGCGGGTAGACGTAGCCCTCGCCGTGGCCGAGCTTCCTCGCGCCGCGGTAGCTGGTGTCGCGGAGGAATTTCGGCGGGCGGATCGCCCCGCGCTCCTGTACGTCCCGCTGGGCGGCACCGATCGCCGTGATGACCGAGTTCGACTTGGGCGCCCGCGCCAGGTAGATCGTCGCGTGCGCCAGGTTGATCCGCGCCTCGGGCAGGCCGACGTGCTCGACCGCCTGCGCGGCGGCCACCGCGACCAGCAGCGCCTGCGAGTCGGCCATCCCGACGTCCTCGGAGGCGTGCACGACCAGGCGTCGGGCGATGAAGCGGGGATCCTCGCCGCCCTCGAGCATGGCCGCGAGGTAGTAGAGGGCCGCGTCGGGGTCCGAGCCGCGGATCGCCTTGATGAAGGCGGACGTGAAGTCGTAGTGGGCGTCGCCGGCCTTGTCGTAGACGACCGGCCGCTTGCGCGCGGCGTCCTCGACGTGCCGCTCCGCGAGCGAGACGTCCTCCGAGCGCGCGCTCCACCAGGCGAGCTCGAGGATCGAGAGGGCGTTCCGGCCGTCGCCTGCAGCCTTCGCGGCGATCAGGTCGACGAGGTCGTCCTCGATCTGCGCGCCGAGGTGCGCGGCGCCGCGCCGGACGATGACGGCCAGCTCCTCGCGCGTGAGCGGCTCGAGCTCGTAGACCTGCGTGCGCGACAGAAGCGCCGAGTTGACCTCGAAGTAGGGGTTCTCCGTCGTCGCGCCGATCAGTGTCAGGAGGCCCGATTCGACCGCGGGCAGGAGCGCGTCCTGCTGTGCCTTGTTGAAGCGGTGGATCTCGTCGAGGAAGAGGATCGTGCGCTGCTCGTTCGCGCCCAGCCGCTCCGTCGCCCTCGCGAGCACCGCGCGGACGTCGGCGACCGAGGCGGACACGGCCGAGAGCTCCTCGAACGCGGCGCCCGTCGTCGCGGCGACGATGCGGGCGAGGGTCGTCTTCCCGCTCCCCGGCGGGCCGTAGAAGATCGCCGATCCGACGCGGTCCTCGGCGATCGCGCGGGCGAGCGCGGAGCCCTCCCCGACCACGCTTGCCTGCCCGATGAAGTCCTCGAGCCGGGCGGGCCGCAGGCGCGCCGCGAGCGGGGCGTTCTCGGCCGCGCGCTCCTCGGCCGCGTCGGAGAAGAGGTCGCTCACGGGACCAGTATGCTCGCCGTGAGCGAAAGGAGGAGCCATGCCGTTCGAGGAGCTCAAGCAGAAGCACAGCGTCGTCTGGGGGACCGGTCCGTACGAGCGTGTCAGCGCCACCCTCACCGACATGCACGACGATCTCGTAGATCGCCTCGGCCCCGTCGCCGGAATCCGCTGGCTCGATGCCGCCACGGGCACGGGCGAGGTGGCGAAGCGCGCTGCGCGCAGAGGAGCCGACGTCGTCGGCCTCGACCTGGCGCCCGGGCTGATCGAGACGGCGCGGCAGGAGGCGGGCGACGAGGGCCTCGACATCGAGTTCGACGTCGGCGACGCCGAGGCGATGCCCTACGACGACGCCTCCTACGACGTGATCTCCTCGGCCGTCGGGATCATGTTCGCGCCCGATCACGCAGCCGTCGCCCGCGAGCTGGGGCGCGTCTGCCGCCCCGACGGGCGCGTCGGCCTCGCGTGCTGGCGCCCCGACAGCGCGATCGGCGACATGTTCCGGCTGATGGCGCCCTTCCAGCCCGCGCCGCCGCCCCCCGGAGCCGGCTCTCCGTTCGACTGGGGCCGCGAGGAGCACGTGACGGAGCTCCTCGACGGCGACTTCGGGCTCGAGTTCGTCGGGCTCGACTCGCTGCTCGTCGCGCCCTCCGGCGAGTCGGTCTGGGAGCTCTTCTCGACCTCGTACGGGCCGACGAAGGTCCTTGCCGACGGGCTCGAGCCGGAGCGACGTGCCGAGCTCCAGGAGGCGTTCGTCGCGCTCCACGAGGAGTACCGCGACGGCGACGAGATCCGCATGCCGCGGACGTACCTGCTCACGCTGGGAACGCGCCGCTAGTGGCCGTCGCCACCCTGCGGGCCGAGGTCGTCGGCCTCCTCCAGGACCTGCTCCGCCTCGACACGGTCAACCCGCCGGGGAACGAGACGGTCGCGGCCGAGCTCCTGCGCGGGTACCTCGAGGACGCGGGGCTCGCGTGCGAGCTCTACGCGCGCGAGCCGGAGCGCGCCAACCTCGTCGCGCGCCTTCCCGGTCGCGCCGAGGGTCCGAGCCTCCTCCTCCTCTCGCATACGGACACGGTCATCGCCGATCCGTCGGAATGGAGCGTGAGCCCCTGGTCGGGCGACCTCCGTGAGGGGTGCGTCTGGGGCCGCGGGGCCCTCGACATGAAGGGCCACGTCGCCGCTGCCGCGGTGGCGATCGCCACGCTCTCCCGCGAGGGCTTCGAGCCGGCCGGAGATCTCGTCTTCGCCGCGACCGCCGACGAGGAGGTCGGAGTGGACGTCGGCCTCTCGTGGCTCTGCCGGGCGCATCCCGACGCCGTGCGAACGGACTTCTGCGTCAACGAGGGCGGCGGGGACCGGGCCGTCGTCGACGGGCAGGCGGTCTACCTCTGCACGACGGCGGAGAAGATGAGCGCGCCGTTCCGCCTGCGCGTCCACGGCCGCAGCGGCCACGCCTCGATGCCCGCGATCGCCGACAACGCACTCGTGCGCGCGGCGGGCCTCATCGAGCGGCTCGGCGACGTCAAGGAGCCCCCGCGGCTTCTGCCGGAGACCGAGGCCTTCTTCGAGCTCCTGGGCGAGGCCCCCCGACCCGACGAGCTGGAGGAGGCCGTCGCAGCTCTCCCGCCCGCGCTTCGCGCCCAGGTCGAGCCGATCGTCGGCCTGGTGATCTCACCGACGATCATCACGGCTTCGACGAGCGTCAACGTCATCCCCGGGCTCTGCGAGGTCATCTGCGACTGCCGCCTGCTCCCGGGCGAGACGCCCGCCGACGTCGAGCCGCTCATCCGCGCCGGCCTGGGCGACGACGGCTACGAGCTCGAGTGGCTCGAGGCGATCGGGGGCACGCGCTCCGAGCTCGGGACGCCGCTCTGGGACGCGGCCGAGTCCTTCGTTCGCGCCGAGGAGCCGGAGGCCCGGCTCGTCCCCGTTGTCTCACCGGGCTTCACCGACAGCCACTTCCTGCGCGAGGCGTTCGGGACGGTCGCCTACGGCTTCTTCCCCATGCGGACGATGAACCCGGAGCTCGCGGCCCAGCTGATCCATTCCGCGGACGAGCGCATTGCGGTCGAGGACCTCGAGCTGGGGACACGGTTCCTCGTGCACGTCGCCCGTACACTGGGAGCATGAGCAAGACGCAGACGATCCGCCTGGGCGGAATGGCCCTGGCAAACGGCGTGCTCGTGCACGGGCCGCGCAGCTGGGCCTGCGCCGTTCGGACCGACGAGGGGGAGCTCCAAGTCGCGTCCGGGAGGAAGCCGCTGCGCGCGGCGGACGTCCGCAGCCGTCTCCTTCGCGGTCCCGTCCGGGTGGCGGAGATCTTCGCGCTCCTCCCGGAGGTGCGGCGGCGCCTGCCCGCGGCGGCGCTGCCGTTCCAGAGGCCAGGCGTCATCGGCGCGATGGCCGGGAGCATGGTGGCCATCGCCGCGATCCGGCGCACGGGGCTCTCGCCGTTGACCCAGGAGTCGGCGGCCGCCGTCCTGGCGCTCGGCCCGGCAGTGGTCGCGTTACGCGGGACCGCCCTGGCCGAGTACCACGGGGCCGAGCACATCACGATCGGGAGCTACGAGCACGGCGAGCCGCGCACCCGCGAGCACGAGCGCTGTGGCTCGCACATGATCGGCCCGCTGCTCGTGACGACGGCGGCCGGGAGCGCTCTCGCCTCACGCGCCCCGCAGCACCTGCGGCCGCTCGCGCGGGCCGCCGCCGGGGTCGGAGCCGTCGCCGCGGCGGTCGAGGTCTTCTCGTGGATGGTGGCGAACCAGCGCCACCCGGTCGCCCGCGCGCTCGCCATGCCCGGGCACGAGCTCCAGCAGCGCCTCGTCACGGCCGAGCCGTCGCCCGAGCAGCTCGAGGTCGCCGAGGCGGCGCTCGCCGAGTGCGTCCGCCTAGAATCGGCCGCAGATGGCGCTGGAGACCCAACGCCGGAGGACGCGCCTCCAGCCTGAGATCTTCGACCTCCCCGTCGAGAAGATGCGGGAGGGCTACTACACCGACGTCTACTTCAACCACGCCCGCGAGACGCTGCTCGCGGACGGCAAGCACCCGCGGGTCGTCATGCAGGTCTTCCAGAAGAAGCACGCGGTGCTCGGCGGGATGGACGAGGCGTTAGCGATCCTCAAGCTCTGCTCGGACGACTGGGAGGCGCTCACGGTCCACGCGCTCTACGACGGCGACGAGATCGTCCCCTGGGAGACCGTGATGACGATCGAGGGCGACTACTCGCTCTTCGCCCACCTGGAGACGTGCTACCTCGGCGTCCTGGCGCGCAGGACGCTGATCTCGACCAACGTTCGCGCGGTCGTCGCGGCCGCGCGCGGGAAGCCGATCCTCTTCTTCCCGGCCAGGCACGACCACCACCGGGTCCAGACCGGGGACGGCTACGCGGCCCACGTCGCCGGCGCGATCGGCGTGTCCACCGACGCGCAGGCCTCCTGGTGGGGCGGGCGGGGCATCGGCACGGTCCCGCACGCGCTCATCGCCGCGTACGGCGGCAACACGGCGCTCGCGGCGGCGAAGTTCGCGGAGTGGGCCGGCGAGAACGAGCCGGACGTCAACATCGTCGTCCTCGTCGACTTCGAGAACGACTCGGTGCGGACGTCCCTGGAGGTGGCCCGGGCGCTCGGCGACCGCCTCTGGGGCGTGCGCCTCGACACCTCGCGCACGCTCGTCGACCGGTGCCTCCTGGGCGAGATGGGCGACTTCGACCCGCGCGGCGTGAACGAACGGCTCGTGCGCAAGGTGCGAGACGCGCTGGACGAGAACGGGTTCGAGCGTGTGAAGATCGTCGTCTCGGGCGGCTTCGACGTCGCCCGGATCCGGGACTTCGAGGAGCGCGGCGTGCCCGCGGACTCCTACGGCGTCGGCTCGTCGCTCATCCGCGGGGACAACGACTTCACCGCCGACATCGTCCTCACGGACGGCCTTGCCTCGGCGAAGGTGGGCCGGGCGTACCGTCCGAGCGCCCGCCTCGAGCTCGTCGAGTAAGAGCGTCAAGGTTTCGGCGGCCGCTGCCGATGGAAGCGCGGGGTGGACGCTGTCGTCAATTTCGTGCACGGGCTGCCGGAGATGGCTCTCACCTGGCTGCCGCTCGTGTTCCTCGGCCTCATCTGCTTCCTGATCTGGAAGTCGCTGTCGCTGATGCCGCGCGTCCGGCCGACCGAGGTCGACCCATCGTCGAAGTCCTCGGTCACCTGGGACGACATCGCGGGCGTGGACGAGGCGGCCACGGAGCTGCAGGAGGTCGTGGACTTCCTCAACGACCCGCGGCGCTTCGCGCGGCTCGGGGCCCGCGTCCCCAAGGGCATCCTCCTGTACGGGCCTCCGGGCACCGGCAAGACCCTCCTCGCCAAGGCGGTCGCGCACGCGTCCGGCGCCACGTTCTACTCGCAGAGCGCCTCGGCGTTCGTGGAGATGTTCGCCGGCCTCGGCGCGGCCCGCATTCGCAAGCTCTTCGATCGCGCGCGGAAGAACGCGCCGGCGATCATCTTCATCGACGAGCTCGATGCCGTCGGAACGCGCCGCACCGGCTCCGGCTTCAACCGCGAGCACGACCAGACCCTGAACCAGCTGCTCGTCGAGCTCGACGGCTTCAACCACCGCGAGCAGATCGTCATCATCGGGGCGTCGAACCGCCTGGACGATCTCGACCCCGCCCTGCTCCGCCCCGGGCGCTTCGACCGTCAGGTGCTCGTCTCCCCGCCCGATCTCGCCGGGCGCGAGGCGATCCTCCGCGTCCACACCCGCGGCAAGCCGCTCGTCGAGGACATCGACCTCGGGCAGCTGGCGCGCCAGACGGCGGGCCTGACCGGCGCCGACCTGGCGAACATCTGCAACGAGGCGGCCATCTTCGCGGGCCGGGCGAACCACGCCGAGATCACGGCGGAGGACTTCGACGCGGCGCTGGAGCGCGTCGTCGCCGGTCTCCAGCAGCGGCGTGTCGTCAGCGACAAGGAGCGCAACATCCTCGCCTACCACGAGGGTGGCCACGCGCTCATGTCCCACCTGATGGGCGAGGCGTTCCCCGTCCAGAAGGCGACGATCGTCTCGCGCGGCTCCGCGCTCGGCTACACGCTGCACCTCCCCGACGAGGATCGCTACCTCCTCACGAAGGAGGAGATGATCGACTGGATGAAGATCGGCCTCGCCGGTCGCGCGGCCGAGCAGATCGTCTTCGGGCGCGTGACGAACGGGGCGGCCAACGACCTCCAGAAGGTGACCGACCTCGCGCGCGCGATGGTCTTCGAGTACGGGATGTCGGAGGTCTCGAGCTCGCGGACGCTCCGCGCCGACAACTACGCGCTCTCCGAGGAGACGAAGCGGATGCGCGACCAGGAGCAGGCCCGGCTCACGGACGAGGCCTACGAGGAGGCGCTGCGGCTGCTGAGCCTGCACCGCCCTGCCCTCGACCGCGTGGCGAAGGCGCTTCTCGAGAAGGAGACGCTCCTCCGGGCCGAGCTCGCGGTGCTCCTCGAGGACGTTCAGCCGGCATCGAACGCCTCGGAGCGGGTCGGCACGCCGCAGGCCGTCTCGCTCCCCGACTGAGTCGGTAGGATCGGCCGCGTGGACGTGCGCTCCGTGCACCACGTCGCCTTCGCCGTCGAGGATCTCGACGAGGCGGTCGAGACGTACCGCTCGCTCTTCGGGGCCGAGGTCGAGCTCCGCGGCCGGCTCGAGGACCAGGGCGTCGAGGCGGTCTACCTCCGGCTCGGGAGCGGCCGGGTCGAGCTGATGTCGGCGCTCGGCGAGGACACGCCCGTTGGTCGGTTCCTCGCCCGGCGGGGACCGGGGATGCACCACGTCGGCTTCGGCGTCGGGGACGTCGCCTCGGCGGTCGACGATCTCGCCGCGAAGGGCGTCGACGTGATCGACCTCGAGCCGCGCGTCGGGTTGGGAGGGCACCTCGTGTCGTTCGTCCATCCCGGCTCGCTCCACGGCGTCCTCGCGGAGATGGTCGGTGTCTGAGGCGTCCGTGCGCATCCAGGTCGCCTTCGAGGGCGGCCAGTCGGTCGGGGCGACCGTCACGCCCGAGGTGGCCGACGCGCTCGCCGCGGCGCTCGCGGCCTCGCACGCCGTGTTCGAGCTCCCGACCGAGGACGGGACGTGCCTGCTCGCGCTCGCGAAGGTCGTCTACGTCAGGCGCTCGGAACGCGACACCCAGATCGGCTTCGCGGCCTCCGCCTGAGCCGGTCTCAGGACTGCATGTCCTGGATGAGCTCCACGAGGTGCTCGAGGAGCTTCCAGGCCACGTCGGGGTCGTTCTGGACGAAGGCCCGGAACTCCCAGACGGTGGTGACGAGCGTGCTCAGGTCCGTCTCCGCCGTGACCGTCGCTGTGCGCACCCGGTCGCCGATCAGGGCGATCTCGCCGAAGTGGTCTCCGGGGCCGAGGGTGTCGAGCTCCTCGCCCTTCAGCGTCACGCGCGCGCGGCCGTCCGTGATGACGAAGAAGCCGATCCCCCGCTCGTCCCCCTCCTTGACCACGACGGTGTCGGCCGGGAACGTGCGCTCGGTGAAGGAACGCGCGAGCGCGTTCAGCTGCTTCGAGTCGAGTCCCGACAGGAGCGGGACCCGGCTCAGCGCCTCTGCGGTGTCGATCGCCACGGGGCGATCGTACTGTGCGCGTGCGCAGGGCGTCTAGAGTCGGGTTCCGATGGCGCTCGAGGTCGGGATCGTCGGGCTGCCCAACGCGGGCAAGACGACGCTCTTCAACGCGCTGACGGGCGCGGATGCCACCGTGCCCGGCCGCGAGAACGTCGGCGTCGCCCGCGCGGCCGACGATCGCCTGCCGCAGGTGGCCGCGGCCGTGAGCTCCCGGAAGGTGACGCCGGCCGCGATCAGGGTCGTGGAGGTGCCCGGCACCGGTGCCCAGCTCCTCGGGAACCTCCGCCAGGTCGACGCCCTCCTTCTCGTGCTCGACGGCTGGTCGGGAACTCGCGATCCGGACGACGACCGGGTCACCCTCGGCCTGGAGCTCCTCCTGGCCGACCGCGACCACGTGGAGCGCCGGCTCGAGCGGGTCGCCAAGCAGGCGAAGTCCGGCGATCCCGCGCTGAGGGTCGAGGTCGACGAGCTCCAGAAAGTCCTGGAGCACCTCGACGCCGAGCGCCCGCTCGCCGAGTACGGGGAGCTTCCCGCGGAGCTCTTCCCACTGACGACGAAGCCGGTCATCGAGGTGGTCAACGGCCCGGCGGGGATCGACCTCGCGCTCGAGGCGGAGCTGGCGAGCATGCCCGCGGAGGAGGCGGAGGCCTTCCGCGACGGGCCGTCCGCGCTCGAGGAGGTCGTGCGCCGGCTGTTCTCGGCCCTCGACCTCGTCACCTTCTTCACCGCGGGGGACACCGAGACACGCGGCTGGACGCTCCGGCGCGGCGGGACGGCGCTCGATGCCGCCGCGGCAGTCCACACCGACATCGCCCGCGGCTTCATTCGCTGCGAGGTCATCCGCTGGGACGACCTCGTCGCGGCGGGCTCGCATACCGAGGCCGCGCGCCGGGGCCTCATGCGCCTCGAGGGCAAGGGCTACGTCGTCGAGGACGGCGACGTCCTCAACGTCCGTTTCAGCCCACCGCCTCCCGCATGATTCCCGGCGCCGAGGCGCGCACCGCCGAGGTGCTCGTCGTGGGAGGCGGTGTCGTCGGCCTGGCGGCCGCGAACGCGCTGCTCGACGCGGGTGTGGACGTTCGCTGTCTCGAGCGTGCGGAGCCCGGTGGAGGCCAGTCCGCCGGGTACGTCAGGGTCTTTCGCCACGTCCACGACCGGGCCGACCTCGTCGAGCTGATTCGCGGCGCCCGCGAGGGGTGGGACGGCTGGAGCGGCCGGGCCGGGACGCCGCTGATCGGGCCCGAGGGCGTGCTCTACGTGGCGTCCGACGCCGACGAGATCGCGGCGCTCTTCGCCGCGGCGGGGATCGACCACCGGTGGCTGGGGCCGGAGGAGCAGCTCGGCGTCCTGCCGGTCGCCTGCCCGGCCGCCGAGCGCGCGCTGCTCGACGTCCGCGGCGGCGGGATCCGCGTGCGGGCGACGATCGCCGCGCTCGTGTCGTGGCTGGGCGACCGCCTCGTGCGGGAGGAGGCTCTCGCCGTGCAGCCGGACGGAAGCGGCGCGCTCGTGGCGACGCCCGCAGGCGTGTGGCGCGCCGATCGTGTCCTCCTGTGCGCCGGGGTCGGGACGCCTGCTCTCGCCGAGCCGCTCGGCGTCCGCCCGGACGTCGAGGCCCACCTGCACGTGCGGGCCACCTTCGCCGTGCGGCCGGAGCACCGGGGCAGGAGCCTCGCCTGCCTGCTCGACCGCACGGGCGTCCACGGCGCCACCGTCTACTCGGGACCCGTCCCCGAGCTGGACGGGTTCGCGGTGGGCCTGGCGACGGAGGACGCCGAGATGCGCGGGGACCTCGGCCGGTCGCTCGCCCGTGTCCGCGACTACGTCGAGCGCGGCCTGCCGGGCCTCGTTCCGGAGCCCATCGCGCTCCGGCCCTGCTGGCTGACGGTCTTGCCGTGGCACCCCGACGCCTTCGCCGCCTGGCAGGCGGGTCCGGTCGTCGTCTTCGCGGGGCACAACCTCTTCAAGTTCGCCCCGACGCTCGGACAGCTCCTGGCCGAGGCGGCGCAGACGGGGCGACTTCCCGCTCCGCTCAGCCCTCCGACCTGACCGGCCGCATCGCTGCGGCCGCGTCGAGCTGGTTGGCGTGGTGGAGGACGGACGCCTCCGCGGTCCGGGCGGCCCGTGGGTCGTGGTGGACCGAGACGGCGTGCAGGACCTCCGCGAGCACGTCCGCCTCGAGCCCCGACGCGCGCTCCTCGATCAGGCGCAGGCCGAGGTGGACGTGGCCGAGGAGCCTTCCCTGCGGGGTCGGCAGGAAGAGCGGGCCGCCGTCGAGCTCGCTGACGCGGCCGCAGTCGTGGAGGAGTGCCGCCGCGAGGAGGATGTCGCCCCGGAGGCGGGGATGCAGCTGCGCCGCCTCCCGGCAGAGCGACGCCACGGCGACGGTGTGCTCCAGGAGCCCGCCGGGCCAGGCGTGATGGCCGTCGGGAGTCGCCGGCAAGATGCGCAGTCGCGCCCTGAAGGCCGCGTCCCCGACGAAGCGGTCGAGCAGCGACCGGAGACCGGGATGGGAGATCTCGGCGGCGAGGAACTCGAAGAACCCGTCGAGCTCCTCGACGTCCCGCTTCGGCTCGGGGACGAGCTCGGCCGGGTCGGCCTCGGCGGGCTCGAGCGAGCGGACCTCGAGCTGGAGCCGGTCGCGGAAGCGCTCGACGCGGCCGAGCACCCTGACCGCGTCTCCCTCCCGGAACCGCCGGTCGAGGAGGTCGACGTCGTTCCAGACCCGGGCGTCGATCCGGCCGCTCGGGTCGACGAGCTCGAGGGCGAGGTACGGGCTGCCGGAGCGGGTTCGCAGGCGTCGCTTGCTGGCGACGGCGTAGAGGCCTTCGACAACGCGATCCTCGGCCAGCTCCGCGATCGACACCCCCCGATTCTAGGTCCGGAGACGGATGGTACGCTGGCCCGCGATGCCCCTGCTGAAGCCGTTTCGCGCCCTGCGGTACGACGTCGGGGCGGCGGGGCCGCTCGACGACCTGGTCGCTCCTCCGTACGACGTGATCACGCCGGAGCTGAACGCCCGGCTCCTCGCCCGGAGCCCGTGGAACGCCGTCCGGCTCGTTCGCCCCGATCAGGCGGAGGATGCGGCCCGCGCGCTCGCCGAGTGGCAGGGCGACGGGATCCTCGTGCGCGAGGAGCAGCCCGCCGTGTGGCTCCTCGAGGAGGAGTTCACGGGGCCCGACGGCGTTCGCAGGACCCGTCGCGGGATCGCCGCGCGCGCCCGGCTCGAGCCCTACTCGGGCGGCCTCGTTCTTCCGCACGAGGGGACGTTCGCGGAGCCCAAGCTGGCGCGCCTCGAGCTCATGCGCGCGACGCGAACGAAGATGTCGCCCATCCTCATGCTGCACCACGGCACGGCTCCGACCCCGTCGGGCGAGCCGATGCTCACGGCCGAGCTCGACGGGCGTCGTCAGCCGCGCCTGGCGGGTGACCGACCCGACGGCCGTCGACGACGCGCTGGCGGGCGTGCGCGGTCCGCTCCTCGTCGCGGACGGGCACCATCGCTACGAGAGCGCGCTCCGCTTCCACGAGGAGGACGGCAGCGCCGAGACCGCGCACGTCCTCGCGGTTCTCGTCGCCAAGGACGACGAGGGGCTCGAGATCTTCCCGACGCACCGGCTGATCGCGGGCACGCTGCCCGAGCTCGACGGCCGGTTCCGTCTGACGCCGCTGCCCGGCCCGGATGCCGCGGCGACCGCCCTGGCCGGCGTCCCGCGCGACCACGCAGCCTTCGTCCTCCTCGAGCGGGGCGGCGCCGCTCTGGTCGAGGCGGACGAGCAGGAGCTCGACACCGCGCTGGTCGACGGCCTCCCGCTCGAGGACGTCGGGTACACGACGAGCGTGAGCGAAGCCGCCGAGGCCGTGGCGAGCGGGGCGGCGACCGCGGCCTTTCTCGTCCGCGCCCCGACGGTGGAGCAGGTCGAGACCGTCGCCCGCGCCGGCGAGCGGATGCCGCCGAAGAGCACGTACTTCTTCCCCAAGCTCGCGAGCGGGCTCTTCTTCTCTCCCTTCGACGAGTGACGGATTGGCTCACCGTCTGCCGCGATGCGGCCGCCGCCGTCGACGAGGTGCTCCGCGAGCTCCCGACGCGCCTCGAGCGGGAGCCGCGGGTCGGCGACGGCGAGGGAGGGGACGAGACGACCGCGGTCGACGCGGCCGCCGAGGCCGCTGTCGTCGCGCGCCTCGAGGAGGCCGCCGCCTCGGGCGCCGGGTTCACCCTCGTCTCGGAGGAGCTCGGGAAGCGCGTGTTCGGCGATGCGGGCGGTGGACGGGTCGTCGTCTGCGACCCGATCGACGGCAGCCTGAACGCCAAGCGCGGGATCCCGTTCTTCTCGCTGTCCCTCGCGATCGCCTCGGGCGGTCGGATGGACGACGTCGAACTCGGCTACGTCTACGACTACGGCAGCCGCGAGGAGTGGGTGGCGATCCGGGGCGAAGGGGCGCTGCTGAACGGCCGGCCGCTGGCCGGCCCGGGTCCCAAGGAGACGATCGAGATCCTGTCGTTCGAGGCGACCCGGACGGACCTCGTCGCCGAGCGGGTCGGACACATGGTCGGGCTCGCGCGGCGCACGCGGATCATGGGCTCGCTCGCTCTCTCGCTCTGCCACCTCGCCGCCGGCCGAGTGGACGCCGTCGTCTCGCTCAAGGCCGCCCGCAGCGTCGACATCGCGGCCGCGCAGCTTCTCGTCCGCGAGCGCGGCCTGGCGATCGACCTCCCCGAGGATCCTCCGTTCGGACGCGCGCCCCTCGACCTCGTGGCGCGCTCCCGGGTCGTGGCCGCGGCGACGCCCGAGCTCTGCGCCGAGCTCCACACGAGACTGACCAAGTAGCAGTCTGTTACTTGCGTTCCAACCGCGCCTCGAGGTTCGCCTTGACGGCGGGCCAGTCGTCGTCGGTGATCGCGTAGTAGGCGGAGTCGCGGAGCTGGCCGTCGCGGACGAGCATGTGCTTCCGGAAGATCCCCTCGAAGCGAGCGGGCAGCGCCTCCAGCGCCGCGCGCGAGCGCTCGTTCCGGGCGTCCGTCTTGAACTCGACGCGCATGCAGCCGAGGGTCTCGAAGGCGTGGCCGAGGAGGAGGAGCTTCGCCTCGGCGTTCGCACCGGAGCCCCACGCGCCGCGCCCGAGCCATGTCCAGCCGATCTCGAGCCCACGGTGCTCGGGCCGAAGCGTCAGGTAGCGCGTGCTCCCGAGCGGCGCGGCGGAACGCGCGTCGACGACCGCGAACGGGACGTCGAGGCCCGCGTCCGCGCGCGCGAGCGCGTCCTCGAGCCACAGGTGGAAGCTCTCCCGGTCGGCGACGGCATTCACCGGCAGCCAGCGCCAGATCGCGGCGTCCTGCGCCGCCTCCCAGAGGCCCGGCTCGTGTGTGGGCGCGAGCGGCTCCACGACGACGATCCGTCCCTCGAGCCGTTCCGCGGCGCCCTCCCACACGCCGCAATTCTGGCGGAACGCCCTAGATGGGGAGGATGTAGACCGGCGTGCCCTCGCGGACCCGCTCGTAGAGCCACTCCGCGTCGGAGACGAGCATGCGGATGCAGCCGTGTGAGGCGGAGTAGCCGATCGAGGCCGAGTCGGGCGTCCCGTGGATGCCGACGAGCGGGTCGGACAGGCCCATCCAGCGCGTGCCCAGCGGGTTGCCGGGGCCCGGCGGGATCGGCGAGGCACCCGCCGCCCAGGGCGAGTCGGGCGGGTACCACCACGGGTTCAGCTGCTTCGTCTCGATCGTGAAGCTCCCGAGCGGGGTCGGGTAGATCGACATCCCGGTCGCCACGCGGAACTTCCGCCAGACCCGCATCCCCTTCGGGCCCCCGGGCCGGTAGAGGGTGAGCCGGTTCGAGCTCCGGCCGACCACGATGGCGGGCCCCACCTTCCGGCCCGTCACGCGGGGACGGACGGTCCGCACGGGCAGCTCGACGGGGTTGTGGTCGTTCGTCCGCAGGGCGCCGGCGATCGAGATCTGGGCCCACCTGCGGTAGAGCTTCTGTCCCGGCCTCGACGACCGCACGTGCGGGCGGGAGTGGCGGAGCACGATCGTCGCGTTCCGGGCCTTGACGTCGAAGTCGCCGGCGAACTCCCGTGTCCACCGCGCGAGCGTTGCCGGATCGACGGTGACCGGGACGCTCGCCTTCGTCCCCGGCGGGGCCGCGAGCGCCGATCTGACGGCCCCGTCCACGTCGAGGTGCGCGCCAAGGGTCTGCGGCGCAAAGCGCCAGACCCGGCCCCGATAGGTGAGCGTGACCCACTCGTAGGAGAGATCCTCGAGCGCGGCCCTCGCCTCTCCCGCCGCGAGGCCCGAGAGGTTCAGGCCCGCGGCCGTGACGCCGCTCGCGACGGTCGGGGTGACGGCCGCCTCGCCCGGCTGCTGCGCACGCGCGCCGGCCTCGACGCCGACGAGGATCGCCGTCACCAGCACCATGCCCGCGCCGAGCCGGCGCCTGACGTAGCGATCGCGAAGCTTGCGGGCGGTCATTCCCCCCTCCTCACGGGAGGAATGGTTCGACATGGGTCGGCTGTCTCCTCATCGTGTCGAATGGTGCTACGAAACGGGCTGGTAGCCTAGGTCCCATGGCGGTTTCGCGGGACGATCTCCTCGCCGCGCTCGCGGAGGTCATGGACCCCGAGCTCGGGCGGTCCGTGATCGAGCTCGACATGGTCCGCGACGTCTCGGTCGACGGCGGGCGCGTCGCCGTGACCATCGCCCTCACCGTGCCGGGGTGCCCTCTGCGGGCCAGCTTCCAGGAGCAGGTCGACGCGGCCCTCATGCCGCTCGACGGCGTCGAGGAGGTCGTACTCGACTTCGACGTCATGTCCCCCGAGGAGAAGGCCGCGCTGACGACGAGGCTGCGCGGGGGCGTCTCCGAGCGGACGCCGGGGATCTCGGTCGACGCCGGCACGCGCGTGCTCGCGGTCGCCAGCGGCAAGGGAGGCGTCGGGAAGTCCTCGCTCGCCGCCAACCTCGCGGCGGCGTTCTCGGGCCTCGGGAAGCGCACCGGCGTGCTCGACGCGGACGTCTACGGCTACTCGATCCCGCACATGCTCGGCGTCCACCAGCGGCCGGTGGCCGTCGAGGACGGGGAGCGGGCGATGATCGTGCCGCCCGTCCGCGGAGATCTCAAGGTGATGTCGATCGGCTTCTTCCTCGACGAGAACACGCCGATCATGTGGCGCGGGCCGATGCTGCACCGCGCGCTCGAGCAGTTCCTGTCGGACGTGCACTGGGGCGACCTCGACATCCTCGTCGTCGACATGCCGCCGGGGACCGGGGACGTGGCCATCTCGCTCGGGCAGCTGCTCCCGCGCGCCGAGGCGGTCGTCGTGACGACGCCCCACCGCGCCTCGCAACAGGTTGCCGTCCGAGCCGCGCAGATGGCGCGCAAGACGAACATGCGCCTGCTCGGCGTCGTCGAGAACATGAGCTACCTCGAGCGGGAGGACGGCTCTCGCGAGGAGCTCTTCGGCGCCGGCGGGGGCGAGGCACTCGCGGCCGAGGTCGAGGCGCCGCTTCTCGGTCGTATCCCCTTCGACCCGAGGCTCGGCGCGCTCGCGGACGAGGGCGAGCCGATCGTGCTCGCCGAGCCCGAGACGAGCGTCGCGCAGGAGATCGTCGCTCTCGCCGAGGCGATCGACGGGACGCGGCGCGAGCAGGGCGTGGGCATCGTGAAGCCGCTGCCGCTCGTCTCTCGCTGATCCGGTCCTCGTAGACTCCTCTCGCCATGAGTCGCGAGGCGTTGCTGGAAAGGATCGAGAGCGCCGGGCTGAGCGAGCGCATCATCCCGCTCGAACCGAGCACCGGCGAGCTGATCGTCGCCTGGCTGACGCCGGTGCTCGCCGAGTACGAGACCATCGAGCAGCTCCAGACCGCGGGAGCCGAGTGGATCTTCGGCGATGCCGCCGACGCCACCCGAGCCCGCCTGAAGGAGCACGGCGCCGAGCTGGGCGAGCGCGTCTGCGCCCTCTGGCCGCTCGACTCGTTCGCCGTCGAGATGGCGCTCGAGGACTTCGCCGACCACTTCGACGAGCTCTGGTTCCCGGCCTCCGACGACGTGTGGCTGCTTTCGCTCCACCACCGGCGCTTCGTCACCCTCAACCGCGAGGAGCTCCTGCTCTGCGCCGATCTCGGGGGGCCTGCGCACTGGCCCGTCCTGCACCGGCACGCGCGCCCGTGAGCGAGGCGGATGCGGCCGCCCGGCTCGCCGCGCTCGGGTTCGGCGAGCGCGAGGCGGGGATCCTCGCCGGCCACTTCCTCGCGGCAGATGCCCGCGGGCGCCCGGGCCAGGGGGTGAGCCGGATCGCCTGGCTCGCGACGCTGCCCGACCTCGATCCGGCTGCGCGGCCGGAGCGTGTGGTCGCCGAGGAGGGCTACGAGCACTGGGAAGGTCGAGGCGCGCTCGGGTACCTCACCCTCGCGGCGATCGTCGAGGCCCAGCTCGCATCGCCCCCGGCCCGAGCCCGGCTCGTCGTCGCACGGGACTGCTTCCCCACCGGCGTGCTCGGCTACTGGGCCCGCCGGCTGGCCGACGGGGGGCTCGTCGCGGCCCTGACGGCGACCTCCCCACCGAGGCTCGCGCACCCGGACGGTGGCCCGCCTCTGACCGGGACGAACCCGCTCGCGATCGCGATTCCGAGCTCCGGCCGGGACCCGGTGGTGGCCGACGTCTCCATGGGGGCGGTCACGCACGGCGACGTCCTCCTCGGCGACGCGTCGCCGGAGGAGCTCGTCCCCTTCGGGGGCGCGCAGGCCCACAAGGCGTTCGCGCTCGCGGTGGGCCTCCAGCTGCTCGTAGGCTCGCTCGCGGGCGAAGGCCACGGCGCCGTCTTGCTCGTGGCTCGGCCCGAGGCCGACCCCGTGCCGGCGCTCAGGGAACGGGCCGGGGACGTCCGCCTCCCCGGCGACCCGCGCTGAACCGTGTTTGTGTTCCACGGCACGAAGTCACCCTCCATCCTTGAGGGGCAGGACGTGGGCGGAGGGCGCTCCGCGAGGGGGGGCCGAAGGGACAGTGCGGGTGGAACACAAGCCCCTCCATCCGCGCGGCCCTAGCCGTACGTGATCCGCCTGAGGTCGAGGTCGCGGAGCTCGCGCCGCTCGGCCGGCACGACGACGCACGCCACCTCGGGGCGGGCGAGCGCCCGGGCGACGCTCTCGGCGTCCGCCGCCCGCACGACCACGGGCGTCCCGGCCGCATGGGCCTCGCGGAGCCGCTCGAGGTCGGAGACGTCGTCGAGCACGAGGGCCTCGTCGAGGGGCGGCTCGTCCTCCCCCTCGACCGTGATCTCGGGGACGCGACGTCCCGTGGCTCCGAACCAGCGCTCGCGCACCTGGGCCGCCTACACCGTGACGCTCTCGCCGGGCTCGGGGGCGAGGATCTCGCAGTTCGTGGTCAGCCGCTCGCGGCATTGCTCCGGCGTCCCCGAAAGCAGCGGGAACGTGCCGTAGTGGCACGGGAGGCAGCGCCCGACGCCCAGGAGCTCGAGGGCAACCGCTGCCTCGCGCGGATCCATGGTGTAGTGGCCGCCGATCGGGAGCACGGCGAGGTCGGGCTCGTAGATCCGGCCGATGAGCTGCATGTCGCCGAAGACGCACGTGTCGCCCGCGAAGTAGATCGTCGTCCCGTCCTCGACCTCGAGCACGATCCCGGCCGGCTCCCCGAGATAGACGGGCATACCGTCCTGGAACGTGCCGCTCGAGTGCTTCGCATCGGTGAAGGTGACCTTGACCCCCTCCTTCTCGACCGTGCCGCCCTTGTTGGCGGCCTCGGTCGCGTCCTCCGGGAGCCCCTGCGTCGAGAGCCACCCGCGAAGCTCGACGAGCCCGACGACCGGGCAGCCGAACCGCGTCGCGAGCTCGACCGTCTGCCCGACGTGGTCGTCGTGGCCGTGCGTGAGCGCGATCAGGTCGACGCGCTCCGGCTCACGCTCCCCCTCCGGGCACTTGGGGTTCTGGAGCCACGGATCGACGTAGACGCGCTTGCCTCCCGGCGTGTCGACTCGGAACGCGGCGTGCCCGAGCCAGGTGACCGTCGTGTCCGCCATGCAGCCTCCTCTTTCTCCTCGTCGTCGCTCGCGGCCAGCGTAACGAAGGAAACCAGCCGTCGGAGCCGAACCTGCGCCGCATGTGGGAGTCGAGAACGGGCGCCGGGGCGATGGCCGTCGAGCTGGCCGGCCTCCTGCTCCTCGCCGTCGCCGTCTCCGACGCGCTGGGCTTTCCCGCGGCCTCCTTCTACCTCCTCGTGCTCGGCGTCCCGCTGACCGCCGTGGCGGGGCTGCTCTGCTTCGCCCGCGTCGTGGACACCGTCAACGGCTCGGGCGGCGACGCGCTGGGCCGCCTCCAGGCGGTGCTGGCCACTGTGCTCGTGCTCGCCGTCGTCGTCGGCGCGGCCGCCCGTGCTCCGGCCGTGACGGAGGGAGTCGTCCCCCCGGTCGCCACGGTCGCGCTAGGCCTCGCGTTCGCCGTGCTCGTCCTCCAGGCTCTCGTCGCGCTGGTCCCGGTCCGAAGCCAGCGCGCGTAGGACGTACGCCCGCACGGGCCGCTCCTTGCCCTTGACGGGGAGCTCGCCCAGGTCGTCGACGCCGGCCCGTGGCCCGAGCGCGTCGCGCGTCGTCCCCGCGATCACGACCTCGCCGGCGCGCGCCTGCCCCTCGAGGCGCGAGCCCGTGTTGACGACGTCGCCCGTGGGGCCGTAGGAGCGGGCTCCCGGCGCCCGCACGAGGCCGACGTGCGCCTCGCCGGAGTTGACGCCGACGCGGAACCGCGGCCATTCGGGGTGCATGTCGGCCAGGGCTCTCGTCGCCGACTGGAGCTCGAGGCCGGCCGCTGCCGCGCGCGCCTCGTGGCCCTCGCCGCGGAACACGGCGAAGACGGCGTCCCCGACCGTCTGCACGAGCTCCCCGCCGTTGTCCTCGACGACGGGCGCGATCGCCGCGAAGTAGCGATCGAGCATGGCGCGCACCTCCGCCGGCGGGGTGCGCTCGGTGAACTGCGTGTAGCCCTGGAGATCAGCGAAGAGGACGCTCAGGGACTCGCGGTGGCCGAGCGTGCGGTCCTCGTAGAGGTCGGCGAAGATCTCCGCGCTGGATCCCTCGCGCTTCCACTCGCTCCAGACGCTCCGGGCGACGACCGCGTAGGCGGCGAGCATGAGGAGGTGCCACTCCCACCAGGTCGCGTGCCAGTTGCGGGAGACGGCAATCGCCAGCATCGCTTCCGCGAGCAGGACCCATCCGGCCGTGACGGCGAGCGCGACCGTCGCCCGCCGCTGCGCGAACAGCCGTCCGTAGCGGTACGCGGCATACCCGTAGAAGACCATGCCGACGGCCCAGAGGACGATGAGCGGGTTGCGGGCTGCCTCGGGCGTGATGGGGTCGTCGAGGGGCGGAAGCGTCCCCAGCGCGACGACCGCCCAGGCGACGAGCGCGGCGCCGACGCCGCCCAGGAGAAGCGGCCGGTTGCGGACGATCGCCTCGGCCTGTCCGGGGCGGAACGGGAGCGCCGAGGCCGCGGCGAAGACCGCGCCCAGGAGGAGCCCGAGCGCCGAGGCGATCTGGAAGCCGGCGTTCTTGCCCGCGATGAGGACGCCCGGGGTGGCGAGGGCGTGGAGCCCGAGGAACCCGGAGCTGATCAGGAACGCGAGCGCGACGAGCAGGACGCGCGCGTCGCCCCGCCTGGCCGCCGCCTCGCCCATGAGGAAGCCGAGCGCGAAGCTCGTGATCGCCGACGCGAGGACGAGCCAGAAGTGCGCGGGATGATGCTCCCAGTGGAGGTCGAGGCGAGGGATGCCGAGGAGCAGGAAGAGGCCCGCCAGAGGGAGCGCGAGGACGGCCGCCCAGACGGCCGGGCGTCTCACAGCGCCGCGCTGAGCTCCCGCTCGTACGGGGGCCCGCGAAAGTCGTGGAGCTGGTGCGGCTCGAGCAGGCGCTCCCGCACGTCGCCGTCTCTCGCCACGTAGACGGCCGGGTAGATCGCGCCTGCGGCGTCGGTCTCGACGGCGATGCAGACCGAGCGGGCGCCTGGGTTGTCCACCCAGTCCGAGAGCGGGACGATATCCGCCTCCCCGCCGTCCGAGACCGTGCGTGCGAGATACGACTTCTGCGTCCAGAGCTCCGGCGCGGTCGTCGCCTCCTGGAGGAGGTACGGCACGAGGCTTCCCGTGTCGACCCGCGCGCGCGGGAAGGTCGCGCCGAGGTGCGTCTCGGCGAGATGCCGGGCCATCACGCGCGCGTTGTACCGGAATCCGTGCACCGCCGGCGACGAGGCGCCGACGCCGTGCTTCCTCAGGCCCGGTGCGCCCTGCGTCGCGTTCCCCGCGAAGTAGATGCCCGACCCGGGCTCGCTCTCCCAGAACGGGGTCAGGGCGGGAATCCGCCCCTGCGAGACCGTTCGCACGCCGAGCTCGGGGAGGTCGAGGAGCGGGGTCGTGAAACCGGTCGCGGCGATCACGTCGTCCACCTCGAGCTCGATGGGGCCCGGCCGCGTGGTCCCCTGCCCGACGACGCGCCAGACGTCTCCGGAGCGCTCGATCCGCTCCACCGAGAGGTCGACCGCGCACGTTCCCCCGCCCAGGGTCGAGTCCTCGTACGGCTGGAGGTAGCGGACGCGCACGCTCGCCTGCGCGATCACCGCCGTCTGCACGGGGCGAGGCGAGCCGAGGATGACCTGCCTCGCCCACGGCAGGAGCCCGTCGGCGATCTCGAAGGCCGAGTTCCGCTTGCCGACGACGAAGACCCGCCGGCCGCGGTACTCCTGCGGCTGGCGGCAGTCGACGTAGTGCGGGACCTCCTCGATCCCCGGGATGGGCGAGCGCCAGGGCGTCGTCACCCCGAGCGCGAAGACGGCCGCGCGGCAGCGGTACTCGCCGTCGCTCGTCGTGAGCACGAGGCTCCCGTCCTCGCCGCGCCGCGTCGCCTCCCACGCGCATCCGTAGCGAACCTGCACGGGCGCCCGCTCGGCGAACGCGGCCAGCCCCTGCTCCATCTCCAGGCGGGTGGGAACCATGAACGCCCGGTCCATGAACGTCGGGACGAGCGCCTGGAGCTCGGGCTCTTCGGCGACGAGGCTGTTGTGGTCGTACCACTCGTACTCGCGGGTGCCGGGCTCCGCCGGCGCGTCCGGCTTCGACCAGGAGAGGAGGCGCTGGAAGATGGGGTAGCGCCGGAACATCCCGCCGGGCGCCTCGTCCCGCGAGACGACGGCGTGCTCGACCCCCAGCCGTGAGAGGCAGTAGCTGGCCTGCAGCCCGCCCGGGCCGCTGCCGACGACGACGACGGGGTAGTCGCCGGGAGGGAACGGCCGCTCGTCCCTGGTGGGGGGCATCTACTCCAGGAGGTCGCGGAGACGACGCGTCACGGTCTGGAGCATCCGGTACGTCACCTGCGGGTACTGCAGGAGAAAGGTCTCGAGCTCGGGGCCGGGGACCTCCAGGCAGTGGAGGGCCGACCGCGCGACGACGTCGGCCGTCGGCTTGCAGGCGAGAAGCGTCGACACTTCCCCGAAGAAGTCGCCGCGCAGCAGCCGGCGGGGCTGGTCGTCGGCCGGGAGCTCGACGGCCGCCTCGCCGTCGAGGATGACGAAGAGGCCGCCGCCCGAGAGCCCGCGCCGCAGGACGCGCTCACCCTCGGAGAAGCGCCGCTCCCATTCGGGGTCGGCGATCGCCTCGAGGTCGGGGTCGCGCAGGTCGGCGAAGAGGGCGAGGCCCGCCAGGCTGCGGACGAGCTCGTCACGGTCGGTCATCGCCATCGAGGCTACAGATCCAGGTCGCGGGCCGCGAAGTGGACGGCCTCGGAGAAGGTCGGGAAGGGCTGGATGGTGTCGCGGAGCACGTCCACGGAGACCTCCGCGCGGATCGCGAGCGTCAGCTGGCCGATCCACTCGCCGGCTTCGGGCCCGACCGCGGTCGCCCCGACGAGCACCCGCCGCTCGGGATCCGCGTAGAGCTTCAGGAGCCCCGGCTGCTTCGGGCGCTGGAAGGTCGCCGCCCGTGACACCGACTCGATCCTCCACGTCGACGTGACGACGCCCTCGCCGCTCGTGTCCCCCGCCGCCGCTACCTGGGGGTCGGTGAAGATGGCCGCGGGAATCGCGCGGTAGTCGGCGCGCGCCTCGCGGCCCGCGACGTTGGCCGCCGCCACGCGTCCCTGGTACTTGCCCACGTGGGTGAAGAGCGCCCTTCCGGTCACGTCGCCGGCGGCCCAGACCCGGTCCCCGGCGCAGCACCGGTCGTCCACCACGATCCCCTGCCGCTCGACGGTCACGTCGAGGTGCTCGAGCCCCAGGCCTTCGACGTTCGGGCGCCGGCCCGTCGCCACGAGCAGACGCTCGGCCTCGAGCGGCTCCTGGCCTTCGAGCTCGAGCCGGTACGGGGCGCCTGCCCCGCCCGACACGCGCTCCGCCCGGGCGCCGAACCGGAGCTCGAGGCCCTCCTGGACGAACGCCTCGGCGAGGATGTCGGCGGCTTCGGGGTCGAGCCGCGGCAGCAGATGCTTCCCGTTCTGGACGAGGGTGACGCGGGAGCCGAGGCGGGAGTAGAGCTGGGCCAGCTCGCAGCCGACCGCGCCGCCGCCGACGACGGCGAGGCTCTCGGGGACGGCGCTCGCACTCGTCCCTTCGCGGCTGCCCCAGTGCGGGACGTCCGCCAGGCCCTCGACGGGCGGGGTCGCGGGGACGGAGCCCGTGGCGACGAGGAGGGCGTCGTACGGGAGCCTCGTGCCGTCGACCTCGACGAGCCCGGGCTCGGTCACCGCCCCGGCGCCGCGCACGAGCGTCGCGCCCTGCTTCGCGAGCCAGTCGGCCTGGCTCGTGTCGTCCTTCTCGGCCACCTGGTCCCGCCACCAGAACACCCGGGCGGCGTCGACCGCCGACACCGCCTCGGCGGCACCGGGCGCCAGCCGGGCGCGGGCGAGGGCCTCGAGCGGTCGCAGGAGCGTCTTCGAGGGGATGCAGGCCCAGTACGAGCACTCGCCGCCGACGAGCTCGGGCTCGACAACGGTGACCTCCGCGTCCGGCTCGAGCCGGCGCAGGGCGGCGACGAAGGCCTCGCCCGTGACGCCCGCGCCGAGCACGACGACTCTCTTGGCCATCTAGCTCTCGGGGAAGGGAAGGAACGCGACGGCGTCTCGCGCGACGTCGAGCAGCGGGCCGGCGGCGATGAAGCTCCCCACGGCGACCACGGCGGTTGCCGCGACGACGGCGCCGAGAAGCAGGTCCCTCGGCGGCGAGCCCCCCGACGCCACGACGGCGAGCTCTCGCGGCTGCATGTACATCGCCCTGATCACGCCCGCGTAGTAGTAGACGGACACGGCCGTGAAGACGACGCCGACGATGGCGAGCCACGTCCAGCCGCGGTCGATGACCGCCGAGAAGACGTAGAGCTTCCCGAGGAAGATCCCGGTCGGGGGCAGGCCGATGAAGCCGAACATGAACAGGGCCATCGAACCGCCGAGGTAGGGCCGCTCCCACCCGAAGCCCGCGAGGTTGCCGAGCGTCACCGGCGCCGCGAGCTCCCGCTCCCGGATGGCGACGACGGCGAAGGCGCCGAGGCTCATCGCCGCGTAGGGGACGAAGTAGTAGAGGAGCGCGGTCCCGCCCAGGTCGTTGCCCGCCGCGATCGCCATGAGCAGGAAGCCCGCGTGCGAGATGCTCGAGTAGGCGAGCATCCGCTTGACGCCCGTCTGCACGATCGCCGCGAGGTTCCCCCACGCCAGCGAGATGCAGACGATGACCGCGATGGCGACCGTCCAGAGGTCGGCGTCGTCCGGGAAGGCCGTGACGAGCAGGCGGAGGGTGACGACGAGCGCGGCCACCTTGGTGGCCGCCGCCATGAAGCCGGTCACCGGCGTCTGGGCGCCCTCGTAGACGTCGGGCGTCCACATGTGGAACGGCGCCGCCGAGGCCTTGAACGCCAGACCGACGATGAGCATGGCCAGGCCCACGACGAGGAAGAGGCGGTCGGCGTCGCCGGCCGCCGACGCGATGTCGGCGAACCCGATCTCCCCGGTGGCGCCGTAGACGAACGCGCTTCCGAAGAGGAGGATGGCGGAGCCGAAGCTCCCCACGATCAGGTACTTGAGGCCCGCCTCGAGCCCCGGCAGCCGCTCGACGGCGATGGCGGTGAGGATGTAGAGGCTGATCGAGAACCACTCGAGCCCCAGGAACAGCGTCATCAGGTTCGAGGCGGCCACGAAGAACGCCATCCCGCTGACCGCGGTGAGGAGGAGGGCGTAGTACTCGCCGGCGCGGTCGTCGCGCGCCGGCTCGCGGAAGGAGACGCCCACGGTCAGGAGCCCCGCGCCCATGACGAGCACCTGCGCGAACTCGGCGAGCCGGTCGCGCTGGAGGGCGTCGGCGACGATCCCGCGACCGGTCTCGTCGTCGGCGAACAGGGCGATCGCCGCGGCGCCTGCGGCGACGAAGCAGATCGCGGCCACCGAGGCGCCGAAGACCGTCCTGGCGCTCGGCGGGAGGAAGAGGGAGACGAGGAGGACGACGCCGGCGCCTCCCAGCGTGACGAGGATCGGCGAGAGCGCGGCCCAGTCGATCGTCGGGGCGACGAAGTCCACCTAGTGCCCCTCCAGCCAGTACAGCACGATCTGAATGGGCACTAGAACAGCGCTCCGAACACGCGCTCGGTCACGGCGGCGGGCCAGAAGGAGAGGACGAGGAGGATGGCGACGAGCGGGACGATGATCCCGACCTCGGCCGGGCGCAGGTCGAGCGCCTCGGCAGGCACGGCGCTGCCCGGGGTCTCGTGCAGGACCGCGGAGATGAGCCGGAGCATGTACATGGCCGCGAGGACGATCGCCACGGCGCCGACGACCGCCCAGCCCCAGCCGACGGCGAAGACGCCGTTGAGGACGAGGAACTCGGCCGCGAAGGCGGTGGAGCCCGGAACCGCGAGGGCGATCACGCCGGTCGTGATCAGGATCGTGGCCAGGACGGGCCGCCCGCGGGCCATCCCGCCGAGGAGGTCGAGCTGGCCCGTGCTCGTTCGCCGTTCGATCGTCCCCGCGAGAAGGAACAGCGCGGCCGAGATGAGGCCGTGGTTGACCATCTGGAGGAGCGCGCCCGTGTACCCGGAGGCGTTCGCGGCGAAGATCCCGATGACGATCAGGTTCATCTGGGCGAGGCTCGAGTACGCGATGACGCCGCGGACGTCCGGCGAGCGGAAGGCGAGCAGCGACCCGTAGACGAGGCCGATCGAGGCGAGGACGAGCACCGGCACGCGCCAGTCCTCGGCCGGCCCCGGGTACAGGGGGATGGCGACGGCCAGGAACCCGTACGCGGCCGTCTTCGAGATGACCCCCGAGAGGACCGCGGCGACCTCGGGCGTCGACTCGCGGTAGGCGTCCGGAAGCCATCCGTGGAAGGGCCAGACCGGCGCCTTGACCGCGAATGCGATCGCGAAGCCGAGGAAGATCCAGGTGCTCGTGCCCTGCCGGGCGAGCTCGGCCATGTCGAACGTGCCCGCATCGAGGCCCGCCGCCAGGATCGCCACGAGCATGAGCAGCGAGCCCGCGATCGTGTAGATGACGAACTTGACCGTCGCGCCGAGCCGCCCCGCCCCGCCCCATACGCCGATGAGGACGTAGATCGGGATGAGCATGGCCTCCCAGAAGACGTAGAAGAGGACGAGATCCTGCGCTGTGAAGACGCCGATCGTGGCGCCCTCGAGGAAGAGCAGCAGGCTCAGGTACGCGCCCTCTCGCTCGCGCCCGGTCCAGAAGCCGTAGGCGATGGCAGCGGTGGTCACGACCGCGGTGAGGCCGACGAGCCAGAGCGAGTAGTCGTAGAGCCCGACCTTGTAGGCGACGCCGAGGTCGGCGAACCACTCGCGCTCGCTCTCGGCCTGGAGGCCGACGGTGCCGAAGTCGAAGTTGAGTGCCGTCCCGATCCAGAACGCGAGCTCGGCGAGTGCGACGAGGAGCGCGAACCCGCCGGCCGCGCGCCGCGAGCCCCAGGGCACGATCCAGACCGCGATCGCGCCGGCCATGGGGAAGAAGATGAGGATGGTGGTCTGCACTAGCTCGCGATGAGGAAGACGACGGCGAGGACGGCGAGACCGAGCGCGAGCACGAGGGCGTAGGCGCGCACCCGGCCGGTCTGGGCGGCGGACACCTGGCCGGAGACGTCACGGACTCCGGTGCCCAGGCCGCCGAGCGAGCGGAGGATGACCGGGCCCTCGACCCGTCGCAGGAGCCACGCCGCCAAGCGGGACGCAGGCTCGTAGAAGACGACGTTGTACGCCTCGTCGAAGTAGAACTTCTTCTCGAGGAGCCGGGCGCCCCACGCGTAGCGCCGCCTGATCTCGGCCGGCTTCTCGCTCGGCTTCTTGTACAGGGCCCAGGCGGCGCCGACCCCGGCGACCGATGCGGCGAGCGCGGCGAGGATCGAGAAGACGGCGAGCGCTCCGCTCGCCTCGGGGATCGACTCGGCGACCGGGTCGATCCAGTCGTCGACCAGGCTCCACGCGCCCGGCACCTGGAGGAAGCCGCCGACGATCGAGAGCACGCTGAGGATCGCGACCGGCCACATCATGGCGAGCGGCCCCTCGAACCGGCCCCGGTGCAGGTGCTCGCGCGCGAACGCCGACATCTCACCGAAGAAGACGATGAAGAGGAGCCGGAACGTGTAGAGGCCGGTCAGGAACGCGCCGACGATGCCGACGGACCAGAGGGCCCAGCCGAGGCCGCCCGAGTTCGCAGCGCTCGAGAGGATGGCGTCCTTCGAGAAGAAGCCGGCGAAGGGCGGGATCGCGGCGAGCGCGAGCGACCCGACGAGGAACGCGCGGTACGTCCACGGCAGCTCGCGGCCAAGGCCTCCCATCCGGCGGATGTCCTGCTCGTCGGAGAGCGCGTGGATGACGATGCCGGCCGCCATGAAGAGCAGCGCCTTGAAGAAGGCGTGCGTCATCAGATGGAAGAGGCTCGCCCCGTATGCGCCCAGGCCGACGCCGATGAACATGTAGCCGATCTGGCTCATCGTCGAGTAGGCGATGACCCGCTTGATGTCGGTCTGGACGAGGGCGATCAGGCCGGCGAGCAGGACGGTGATCGCGCCGAGGATCCCCGCGAGGTCCTGGATGTCGACCGCGAGCTCGAAGAGCGGGCTCGTGCGCGCGATCAGGTAGACGCCGGCGGTGACCATGGTCGCCGCGTGTATGAGCGCGCTGACCGGCGTCGGGCCTTCCATCGCATCGGGGAGCCAGGTCTGGAGCGGCACCTGCGCCGACTTGGCCACGGCTCCGCCCAGGAGTCCCAGCGCGACGAGGACGGCCAGCGTGCTCCCGTCTCCCAGCGCCTCGGGCGCTCGGGCGAAGACGATTCCGAAGTCGAGGGAGCCGACCTGCTGCACGAGGATGAAGAGGGCGAGCACGAACGTCGCGTCGCCGAAGGCGTTGATGATGAACGCCTTCTTCCCGGCGGCCACGGCCTCCCGCCGCCGGTGCCAGAAGTTGATCAGGAGGTAGGAGGAGAGGCCGACCATGCCCCAGCCGGCGAGGAGGAGCAGGAAGTTCCCGGCCTCGACGAGCAGGAGCATCGAGAAGACGAAGAGCGCCTTGTAGGCGTGGTAGCGGCGCTCCTCGTCGTCGCCGCGCATGTACCCGGTCGCGTAGCAGAGGATCAGGAAGCCCACGCCCGAGACGACGAGCATCATGAACACCGACATCGGGTCGACGAGGATCTGCGCGTCGAACCGCAGGTCGCCGGCGGTCAGCCAGGTCCAGAGAGTCGAGGTCTCCGAGCGGTCCTCGGGGTCGCGCCCGAGCAGCTGGAGGAAGACGACGACCGTGCAGGCGAACGAGAGGCCCGTCGTCCCTGCGGCGAGCAGGCCGGCCGCCGACCGGCTGATCCGGTTGCCGGCGAGCGAGATCGCCACGACGGCAGCCGCAGGCGAGAAGAGCGCGATCCAGGCGAGCGTCGTCGTCGACAAGGCGTCAGCCCCGGAGCGAGGTCAGGCGGTCGACGTCGAGCTCGACGCGCTTCTTCGACACGGCGACGATGAGCCCCAGCCCGAGCACCGCCTCGGCCGCCGCGACGACCATGACGGTGAGCGCGAAGATCTGGCCGTCCCCGTCGGCCTGCTGGCGGGAGAACGCGATGAGGGCGAGGTTGCCCGCGTTGAGCATGATCTCGAGCGCGAGGAGGATGATCAGCGGGGAGCGGCGGATGAGCACGCCGAACGCCCCGGTGGCAAAGAGGACGGCGGAGAGGACGAGGTAGGCGGCGATCCCGGGCCCGAGCATCGCTACTCCGTTCGGTCCCCGGGGATCCCGCTCGCGAGGACGACGCCGCCCACCGCCGCGACGAGGAGCACGATCGACGTCACCTCGAACGCGAGCAGGTGGTCGGAGAGGAACAGCATCCCGATCTCCTGCGGCGAGCCGAACGCGTCGGTGACGTCGGCGGGCTCGCTCAGCTCGTCACCCGCCGTCAGGGCGATGGCGACGACGATCTGGATCGCGATCGCCGCGGTGGCGACCACCGCTGCCACGGACTGGAGCGTCGGGCCTCCGGCCCAGGGGGCGTCGGCGCGCCCCCCGAGATAGGCGATCACGAACACGAACATGACGACGACGGCGCCCGCGTAGACGAGCACCTGCGCCGCGGCCACGAACTCGGCGGCGAGCAAGAGGTACAGGACCGCGAGCGACGCGAGGTTCCCGATCAGGGCGAGCGCGCTGTAGAAGGGGTTCGAGAAGAGGACGACCGCGAGGCCGGAGGAGAGGAGCGCCAGAGCGGCGAGGATCCAGACGATCCAGACGAGGACGTCGCTCGCGTCCATCAGGACTCCGCCTTCCAGACCGGGGTCGGGTCGTCGTAGAGCGTGCGGTCGGCCACCGGCATCCGCTTCACCGGCTCGGCCAGCAGCATGTCCTTCGTGTAGATGAGGTCGTCGCGCGAGTACTCCGAGAGCTCGAACTCGGCCTCGAGCGTGATCGCGTCGAACGGGCACGCGAGCTCGCAGTAGCCGCAGAAGATGCAGCGGGAGAGGTTGATCTCGTAGATGCGCGCGTACCGCTCTCCCGCCGAGACGCGGTTTCCGGGCTCGTTCTCGGCGGCGACGACGCGGATGCAGTCGGCGGGGCAGGCGGCCGCGCAGAGCGAGCAGCCGACGCACTTCTCGAGCCCGTTCTCGTGGCGCCAGAGCCGGTGGCGGCCCCGGAAGCGCGGGTAGACGGGCCGCTTGTAGTCGGGGTACTGCTGGGTGATCGGCTTCTTGAAGATCTGCCGGAACGTGACCGCGAACCCCTTGAAGCTGTCGAAGGGCTGTGGGCTCATGGGCAACCTGGCCCTGGAGCCTGGGGAGGGTGTGTGAGCCGAAGGCGGGCGACGCTCATGCGTAGACGACCACGATCGCGGTGACGACGGCGTTCAGGGTGGCGATCGGCAGGAGCACCTTCCAGCCGATCTGCATCAGCTGGTCGTAGCGAAGGCGCGGGAGCGTCGCCCGCAGCCACATGAAGACGAAGATGACGAGGGCGAGCTTGACGATGAACCAGACGAGGCCGGGAAGGACGGGGCCGCCCCAGCCCCCGAAGAAGAGAGTCACCGCCAGGCCGGAGAGGGTGATCATGTTGACGTACTCGGCCATCGAGAAGAGGCCGAAGCGCATGCCGCTGTACTCGGTGTGGTAGCCGGCGACGAGCTCGGTCTCGGCCTCCGGGAGGTCGAACGGCGGCCGGTTCGTCTCGGCGACCCCGGCGACGAAGAAGATGATCAGGCCGACGAACTGCGGGCCCGCGTACCAGACCGTCTCCTGCTGCTGGACGGCGATGTCGACGAGGGAGAGGCTCTTCGCCATGATCACGACGCCCAGGACCGAGAGGGCGAGCGAGACCTCGTAGGAGACGAGCTGCGCCGCGGTGCGCATCGAGCCGAGGAGCGAGAACTTCGAGTCGCTCGCCCAGCCGCCGACGAGGAAGGCGTAGATCCCGATCGCGCCGAGCGCGAAGAGGAGGAGCAGGCCGATGGAGACGTCCACGACCCAGCCGGTGATGTCGTACCCGCCAACCTCCCACACGCCGGCGAACGGGATGACGCTGAAGGAGGCGAGCGCCGTGAACGCCGCCGCCACCGGCGCCGCGAAGTAGAGGAGCTCGACCGCGCCGGAGGGGAAGAAGCTCTCCTTGCGGATCAGCTTGACGAGGTCCGCGATCGGCTGGAGGAGGCCGTACGGGCCGGCTCGGTTCGGCCCGAAGCGGAGCTGCATGCGTCCGAGCAGCTTCCGCTCGACCCAGGTCGCGTACGCGAAGGCGAAGAGCACGATGTTGACGACGAGGAGCGCCTTCAGCGCGTCGATCCACCAGGGCTGGTTCATCAGCCCTGCTCTCCCGGGAGCCTCGAGACCTGCACGCGGTCTCCGAGGCCGGCCGCGTGCTCCTCGGCGATGCGCGCGACCCCGGTCCGGAGCCGACGGCTCAGCGCGGCCCGGAGCTCGCGCGACGTGCCGTTGGACGTCACAAGGACGGTCTCGCCCTGCCCGATTCCCCGCGTCTGCGCGTCCTCGTGGGCGAGCTCGACCTCGGCGGCCGGGCGCTGGAACTGGAGCTGGGGGATGCGCTCGACGGCGGCGCCGCTGAAGAGCGCGCGGAACCGGACGAGCTCGAGCCCCGGCTCGGAGGACCTGCCGGTGGGCGTCTCGGGGTCCGGATGCGACCACGCGAACGCGTCCGCGGGGGGGAGCTCAACCTGCTCGGCGGCTGTCGGGGCCGCCCAGGGATCGATCGCGACCCCTAGGCGCTCGCCGAGCCGGGCGAGCCACTCGAGCTCGTCGAGCCCGCGGGGGACGACGGCCCGGCGCAGGCGCTGCGGGCGTCCCTCGAGGTTGACGAACGTCCCCTCCTTCTCGAGGTAGCTGGTGCCCGGGAGGACGAGGTGGGCCCAGCCGGTCAGCTCGCTCTGGAACATCGTCCAGGCGAGGACGAAGCGGGCGCGCTCGGCGAGTCCGAGCACGCGCGTGTCGTACGCCGCCTCGTCGCCGGAGACGATGAGCGCTCCGATCTCGCCGTCGGGCGGCGGTTCGGAACGGCCCTCGCCGAGGCCTCGCCAGGCGGCCGCGACGCCGCGGCCGTTCGGGGTGCGCGGCAGCGCGTAGACGGCCACGTCAGCCTTGGCGCCCTCGCGGAGCTCGTTGGCGAGGGCGCCGACGTGGCGTCCCCCGGTCGGGTCGTCGTCGGACCAGATCAGCGCGATGCGGGATGCCTTGCCGAGGGCCTTCGCGGTCGCCTGCAGCTCCTTGGGGACGTCCTTGCCGTCCCGGAGGGCGGTGCAGATCTGCGGTGCGGAGCCCGGCGCGACCTGGACGTTCCCCGAGGCGTTCAGCGTGACGATCTCGGCGCCCGCCCTGCGGGCCGCGCGCAGCCAGAGGTCGACGACGGGCGCCCGCTCCACGACGGGGTCGTCGCCGAGGACGAGGCAGAGATCGGCGCGAGCGATCGCGGAGAGCGGAGCCCGGAAGGCGTCGAGCGCCGGGTCCCAGTCCTCGGGGAGGACCGCTGCATCGGAGCCGAGGCCCTCCCGGACGATCCGCGCGAGCGCGGTCGCCTGCTCGACGGTCTCGCCGCCCGAGAACGCGACGACGACGTTGCCCCCGGCGGCGCGAAGGCCCTTCTCCGCCTTATCGAGCGCCTCGTCGAAGGAGACCGGGTCCAGACCGCGCAACCGGGCGCGGACGAGCGGCTCGCGAACACGGTCCTCGGCGCGAAGGTGGTCGTACGCGAAGCGCCCCTTGTCGCAGAGCCACCCCTCGTGGATCTCCGGGTGGTTCCGGGAGAGGATCCGCGCGACCGATCCCTCGCGGGTCGTCGCCCAGACGTTGCAACCGACCGGGCAGAGGCCGCAGACGGTGGGCACGTTCTGGATCTCCCACGGGCGCGCGCGGAAGCGGTAGGTCGTGGATGTCAGCGCCCCGACGGGGCAGAGCTCGAGGACGTTCCCGGAGAAGTGCGCCCGGTACGGCTCGTCCTCGAAGGTCGCGATCATCGACTGCGCGCCGCGGTTCACCGCCACGAGCTGGCCGTCCTCGGACACGTCCTCCGAGAAGCGCGTGCACCGGTAGCAGAGGATGCAGCGCTCGCGGTCGAGCGCGATGAGCGGCGAGACGGGGATCGGCTTGTCGAAGGTGCGCTTCGGGAAGTGCATGCGCGTCGTGCCCGGGCCGAACCGGAACGTGAGGTCCTGGAGGGGGCACTCGCCGCCCTTGTCGCAGTCCGGGCAGTCGAGCGGGTGGTTGAGGAGGATGAACTCGAGGACGGCGCTCTGCCCCGCAGCCGCCTTCTCGCTCGTCCCGGCGGTGCGGAGGACGAGGCCGTCCTGGGCCGTGAGCGTGCACGCCGCCTGGAGCTTCGGGAGGCCCTCGACCTCGCAAAGACACATCCGGCACGCGCCGACGGGCGGCCCGAGCCTCGGCTCGTAGCAGAAGACCGGGATCTCGATTCCCGCCGCGAGCGCGGTCTCGACCATCCCCTGCCCCTTCGCGACCTGGAGCTCGCGGTCGTCGACGGTGACGGTGACGAGCTCGGGCGTCGTCATCGGCACGCTCCCGTGACACTCCGCGCGCCCTGCGCGCGTCTCGGGGAGGTACGCTCGAAGCGGAGGGAGGCCCGCGGCGGCCCCGGGATCGTCCCTTCTCGACGGCTCATGCCGGAGCGGGGACCTCGATCTCGCGGCGCAGGCGGGCGTGGTGCTGGTCGACGGGCGCGAGGAGGCCCTCGAGCGACGACTTGCCCCCGAAGGGGCAGCCGCCCTCGTCGATGTGGCGCTGGTACTCGTCGCGGAACCGCGCGACGTAGCTCGCCACCGGCATCGCCGCCGCGTCGCCCAGCGGGCACAGGCAGTTGCCGAGAATGCGGTCGCAGACGTCCAGGAGCACGTCGAGCTCGCCCTGCGATGCCTCGCCGGCCTCGATCTTGTGCAGGAGCTGCACCATCCACCGCGTGCCCTCCCGGCACGGCGTGCACTTCCCGCACGACTCGTGCATGTAGAACTGCGCGACGCGGAGCCCGAGCTGAACCATGCAGCACCGGTCGTCGATCACGATGACGGCGCCCGAGCCGAGCATCGTCCCGGCCGCGGCCATCGAGTCGAAGTCGAGCGGCGTGTCGACGTCCGCCGCGGTGAGGACGGGCACGGACGACCCGCCCGGGATGATCGCCTTCAGCTCGCGGCCGTCGGGGATGCCGCCGCCGATGTCGTAGACGAGCTCGCGCAGGGTCGTGCCCAGCTCGAGCTCGTAGTTGCCGCCCCGCGCGACGTTGCCCGAGAGCGAGAAGACCCGCGTGCCGGCGGAGTTCTCGACGCCGATCTGCGCGTAGCGCTTGCCCCCCATCGTGACGATGCTGGGCACCGTCGCCAACGTCTCGACGTTGTTGATGAGCGTCGGCGCCGCGTAGAGGCCCGAGATGGCGGGGAACGGCGGCTTCGTCCGCGGCTGCCCGCGGTTGCCCTCGAGCGACTCGAGGAGCCCGGTCTCCTCCCCGCAGATGTAGGCGCCCGCGCCCCGGTGCACGACGATCGTGAGGTTCCAGCCGGAGCCGAGCACGTTCTTTCCGACGAACCCCGCCTTGCGCGCCTCCTCGAGCGCGGCGGTCACGATCTCGAACTCGGTCAGGTACTCGCCGCGGAGGTAGATGAACGCCTGCTGGGAGCCGATCGTGTAGGCGGCGATCACCACTCCCTCGACGAACCGGTGCGGGACGCGCGCCATGATCTCCCGGTCCTTGAAGGTGCCCGGCTCGGACTCGTCCGCGTTGACGACGAGGTAGATGGGCTTCGGCGTGTCCTCCGGCTTGGGGAGGAAGCTCGCCTTGCGGCCCATGGGGAAGCCGGCGCCGCCGCGGCCGCGGACGTCGGCGGCCAGCAGCTCGTCGAGGACGGCCTGGCGGTCCATGCCCAGCGCCTTGCGGAGCGCCTGGTAGCCGCCGATCGCCTCGTACTCGGCGAGCTTCGTCAGGTCGCGGGTGTCGGCGTGCTCGAGGAGGAGCTCTCTAGCCGCCATCGCGCAGCTCCTGGACGATCACGGGAACGTCCTCGGCCCGGACCGGCTCGCGGTACCGATGGTCGACCGCGACGACGGTGCCCCACCCGCAGCCACCGGCGCACTCCACCGTGCGCAGCGTCACCTCGCCGTCGGGGGTCGTCTCCCCGGCGCCGACGCCGAGCGCCTGCTCGAATGCCTCCAGGACCTGCCGGGCGCCGACGAGCGCGCACGAGACGTTCGTGCAGACCTCGACCAGGTGCCGGCCCACCGGCTCCAGGTGGTACATGTCGTAGAAGGACGCGATCGAGTGGCAGTAGGCGGGCGTCAGCTCGAGCGCCTCCGCGACCTCCTGGAACGCCTCGGGGGGCAGCCAGCCGCCGTGCTCCTCCTGGGCGAGCCGGAGCGCGGGCATGACTGCCGACCGGCTCTCGGGGTAGTGCGCTGCGATCTTCCGGATGCGGTCGTAGAGGGTGGTCGCCGCCTTCGCCATTCAGCGATCGACCTCCCCCATGACGGTGTCGAGGGAGCCGACGATCGCGATCAGGTCGGCGACGAGCGCGTCGCTCATGCAGGTGGCCGTCGCCTCGAGCGCGACGAACGACGGCGCCCGGAACTTCACGCGCCACGGCTTCGGGCCGCCGTCGGAGACGAGGTAGCAGCCGAGCTCGCCGCGCGGGGACTCGATGGTGACGTAGACCTCGCCCTCCGGGACCCGGTAGCCCTCCGTGACGAGCTTGAAGTGGTGGATCAGGCTCTCCATCGACGTGTGCAGCTCGTTCCGCGGCGGCAGGACGATCTTGCGGTCGTCGACGATCCACGGCCCCTCTGGCATGCCGTCGAGCGCCTGCTGGACGATGCGCGTCGACTGGCGCATCTCGTCCATGTGGACGCGGTACCGGTCGAAGACGTCGCCGTTCGGATAGACGGGCACGTCGAAGTCGACCTGGTCGTACGCGAGATATGGCTGCGTCTTCCGCAGGTCCCAGTCGACGCCGGAGGCCCGCAGCACCGGGCCCGACTGCCCGAGCGCGATGGCGTCGTCGGCGGAGAGGAGCCCGATCCCCTGGGTGCGCTCGAGCCAGATCGCCTGGCCGGAGAGGAGCGCCTCGTAGTCGTCGATGCGCTTCTGCATCGTGTCGGCGAACGCGCGGCACTCGTCGTAGAAGCCGACGGGGATGTCCTCCGCCAGCCCGCCCGCCTGGAAGTAGCGCGTGTGCATGCGCACGCCGGTGACGAGCTCGAACAGGTCGAGGATGGCGTCGCGCTCGCGGAAGCAGTACCAGAACATCGAGATGGCTCCCAGCTCGAGCGCCGACGTCCCCAGCCATACGAGGTGCGAGTGGATGCGGTTCAGCTCGCACAGGAGCATGCGCATCCACTGCGCCTTCGGCGGCGGCTCGACCCCGAGGAGCTTCTCGATCGCGAGGACGAAGACGAGCTCGTTGTTCTGGAAGGAGACGTAGTCGATCCGCTCGGGGTACGTGATCGCCTTCCAGTACGTCTTCGCCTCCATGTTCTTCTCGAAGCCGGTGTGGAGGTAGCCGACGACGGCGGCGAGGCCGACGACGCGCTCGCCGTTGAGCTCGACGATCAGGCGGAGGACGCCGTGGGTCGAGGGGTGGTTCGGCCCGAAGTTGACCTCGAGGATGTCCCCCTCCTCGCGAAGCGAGGGGTCGACCTGCAGCACGGTCGGGATCGGCGCTGGGACGCGGGTTCCTTCGTAGATCGCGGCCCTCGGTTCGGCGATCGCCATGACCCGCTCGCTCACTCCTCGCCCGAGAAGCGGACCGGTTCGCCGCCCAGCGGATAGTCCTTGCGGAGCGGATGGCCTTCCCAGTCGTCGTCGAGGAGGATCCGGACAAGGTTCGGATGGCCCTCGACGGCGATGCCCATCAGGTCGAACGCCTCCCGCTCGTGCCAGTCGGCCGTCGGCCAGATCGTGACGACGCTCGCCACGGGCTCGCCATCCTCGCACCAGACCTGGAGGCGCAGCCGCGGGGCCTCCCGTGCGCCGGACTCGACCCGGAGGAGGTGGTAGGAGACCGCGAACCGCGCGGGCCTCGGCCCCGGCTGGGAATGCAGGCCCCACGAGCCCGGGTTGTTGATGTCGCGCCCGCGCGGATCACCCCAGTAGCCGGCGACCCGGGGGCGCTCCCAGCCGAGGTAGTCGGCGGCGGCGATGTCCGAGAGGAAGTTGAAGCCGGCCTCGTCCCGCAACCACCGCGCCGCGTCGAGCAGACGCTCGCGCTCGACGACGACGGTCGGCTCCCCGTGGACGTCCTGCTCCCCGAGATAGCCGGGCACCGTCTCCCAGGTCACTCGGCGACCCCGCGGATCTCGTACGCGGGCGGGACGCCCGCCTGGATCTTCTCCTGGAGGCGCACGATGCCTTCGAGCAGGGCCTCCGGCCGGGGCGGGCAGCCCGGGACGTGGATGTCCACGGAGACGATCTTGTCGACGCCCTGGAGGATGGCGTAGTTGTTGAACATCCCGCCGGAGCTCGCGCACGCCCCCATGGCGATGACCCACTTCGGCTCGAGCATCTGGTCGTAGATCTGGCGCAGGGGCGCCGCCATCTTGTGGGAGACGCGCCCGGAGACGATGAGGAGATCGGCCTGCCGCGGCGAGGAGCGGAAGACCTCGGCGCCGAAGCGGGAGACGTCGTAGCGCGAGGAGACGATGGACATCATCTCGATGGCGCAGCACGCGAGCCCGAACGTGTCCGGCCAGATGGAGTAGCTCTGCGCCCACGAGACCGCCTTCTCGACGGTGGTGAGCATGAGCCGCTGCTCGAGCTCGTCGGCGCCGAGCTCGCGCTCGAAGACGCTTGGCCCCTTCGCCTTCATCAGCGTCCGCTCGGAGTTGACGCCGTAGTCGGCCAGCCGCTTGCCTTTCACCGCCATTCGAGCGCACCCCGCTTCCACACGTAGACGTAGGCGACGGCGAGGATCGCGATGAAGAAGCCGAACTCCGCGAGAGCGAACGGGCCGACCGCGTCGAGAACGACCGCGACCGGGTACAGGAAGACGATCTCGATGTCGAAGACGATGAAGAGCATCGCGGTGAGGTAGAAGCTCACCGTGAAGCGCTGCTGCTTGGGCGGGCCGGTCGAGACGCCCGACTCGAAGGGCATCTTCTGCGCCGTCGGCGCCCGCCCCTTCCGTCGCGTCGAGAAGACGAACGAGAAGAGCAGCATCGAGGCCGGGATGGCCGCCGCGAAGAGCGCGTAGACGAGGAAGGGGAACCAGTCGTCAAGCGCGGCGAGATGCACGGCCTGCACGCCACGCATCCTAGCGCTCACAAGCGTTCTGCGCGGGTGCACGGAAACCGGCTTGAGACCAGGGGAAGCGGTCTGCCTCGTGCGTCACAAAGTCGGGGTTTCCGAATCCTCTGAGGCCCCTGGTAGACTCAGATCAGGATGGTTACCGTCACCGAGAAGGCCGCCGGAAAGATCAAGGAGCTCATGGCCGAGGAGCCGGAGGGTGAGACGAGCGTGCTCCGCGTCGCGGTCCAGGGCGGCGGCTGCTCGGGGTTCCAGTACGCGCTCGGCTTCGACCGCGGCCCCCAGGACGGTGACAACGAGATCGAGATGCACGGCGTCCGGGTCGTCATCGACCCCTTCAGCGCCCCGTATCTCGCCGGCTCGGAGATCGACTTCGTCGACGCGCTCATGGGCGCCGGGTTCGCCATCAACAACCCGAACGTGACGGCGGCCTGCGGCTGCGGATCGTCCTTCCAGGCGAAGGAAGAGGCCGGCGGCGAGCCGGCTCACACCACCGCCGCCGGCGGCGGCTGCGGCTCCGGCTGCTCGCACTGACGCGCCGGGAAGTCGGCGTCTCCTCGCTAATCTTCGGCCCGGTGTGAGCGAGCACCACGTCGTCGACGTCACGATCATCGGCGCGGGCCCCGTGGGTCTCGCCGCGGCGTACTACGCGGGCCACCGCGATGCGAGCGTGCGCATCGTCGAGAGCCTCGGCCAGATCGGCGGCCAGGTGGCCGCCGTCTATCCGGAGAAGCACGTCTACGACGTCGCGGGCCACCCCAAGATCCAGGGCCAGGCTCTCGTCGACCTCTGCGTGGAGCAGGGGCTCCAGTTCGGCGCCGAGGTCTTCCTCGACCAGGAGGTGCATGAGCTCGAGCGGGTCGAAGCCGAGGGGGAGGAGCTCCTCGTCGTCACGACCCAGCAGGGGGAGTCGTACCCCACGCGGGTGCTGATCGTCACCGCGGGCCACGGCGCCTTCGAGCCCCGCAAGCTCGAGATCGACGACATCGACGCGTGGGAAGGACGCGGCCTCCACTACTTCGTCAAACGCAAGGAGGTCTTCCGGGACGAGACCTGCGTCATCGTGGGCGGCGGCGACTCGGCGCTCGACTGGACGCTCGGGCTCCAGGACACGGCGCGCCTGCCGATTACGCTCGTCCACCGGCGCGAGCGCTTCCGGGCGCTCGAGACGTCGGTCAAGGAGGCCCGTGAGCTCGAGGAGCAGGGCAGCGTGCGCATCTGTGCCCCGGCCGAGGTGCGCGGCGTCCACGGGGACGGCTCGATCCAGGCCGTCACCCTCGAGGACACGGGGTCGGGGGAGCGCTTCGAGCTCGAGTGCAGCGCGCTCATCACGCTGCTCGGCTTCCACTCACACCTCGGCGCAATCTCCGAGTGGGGCCTCGACTTCCACGGGAAGCGGCAGATCCTCGTCGAGCCGTCGACCATGGAGACGTCCATCCCGGGCGTCTACGCCGCCGGCGACGTCGCCGGCTACGAGGGGAAGATCACGCTCATCTCGATCGGCTTCGGCGAGGCGGCCGTCGCCGCGAACCAGGCGATCGCCAGGATTCGGGGCGAGAAGGTCCAGCCGAAGTACTCGACGGATTAGCCGGCCCGCGGCACGCTCTCGGCTCGATCCATCGCACACTCGCGCACCCGCGCGCGGTACGCTCGAAGCGGAGGGAGGCCCGCGGCGGCCCCGGGGGCCGTGACTAGACTGGCCACGTGGGAGAGGTCGCGCCGAAGGGAGCTGTGGGGCGAGGAGACGACGAAGGCGATTCAGAACTTTCCCGTCTCCGGCGATCCGATCCCCGTCTCCGTCGCGCGCTGGCTCGGCCGGATCAAGGCCGCGGCCGCGCGGGTGAACGCCGAGCTCGAGCTCATGGACGCGGAGAAGGCCGAGCGAATCGCCAGGGCGGCCGACCGCGTCGCCGCGGGCGAGTTCGACGACCAGTTCCCGCTCGACGTCTTCCAGACGGGCTCCGGCACCTCGTCGAACATGAACGCGAACGAGGTGATCGCGACACTCGCGGGCGAGGACGTCCACCCGAACGACGACGTCAACATGGGCCAGTCGTCGAACGACGTCTTCCCCTCGGCCGTGCACCTGGCCGCCCTCGACGAGCTCGTCAACGACCTGATCCCGAGCCTGACCGCCCTGGCCGAGTCGCTCGAGCGCAAGTCGACGGAGTTCGCCGACGCCGTCAAGTCGGGGCGGACGCATCTCATGGACGCGGTCCCCGTCACGCTCGGGCAGGAGTTCGGCGGCTACGCGGCGCAGGTTCGCCAGGGCGTCGCGCGGATCGAGGCGACACTCGGCCGGGTCGGTCAGATCCCGCTCGGCGGGACGGCGGTCGGAACGGGGCTGAACACGCACGCCGAGTTCGCGCAGCGGGTCCGGCGTCGCCTCGCCGAGGACACCGGCCTCACGATCCTCCCCCCGGCGGACCCGTTCGAGGCGCAGGCGGCCCGGGACGCGCTCGTGGAGGCCTCGGGGGCGCTCAAGACCGTCGCCGTGTCGCTGACGAAGATCGCCAACGACCTCCGCCTGATGGGCTCCGGCCCGCGCGCGGGCCTCGCGGAGATCGCCCTTCCCGAGCTCCAGAAGGGGAGCTCGATCATGCCCGGGAAGGTGAACCCGGTCATCCCCGAGGTCGTGACGCAGGTGTCCGCCCAGGTCATCGGCAACGATGCCGCCATCACCGTCGGAGGCCTGCAGGGGCACTTCGAGCTCAACGTCTTCGTCCCGATGATCGCGCGGAACCTGCTCGACTCGATCTCGCTCCTCGCCGCCGCCTCGCGCCTCCTCGCCGAGAAGTGCGTGGACGGGATCGAGGCGAATCGCGAGACCCTCGAGCACTACGCGGAGCTGACGCTGTCGGCCGCGACCGCCCTCAACCCGCACATCGGCTACGACCGGGCGAGCGAGATCGTCAAGGAGGCGGCGCGCTCGGGCCGGCCTCTGCGCGACGTCGCGCTGGAGGCAGGGGTCGACGAGGCGATCCTGGACGAGGCGCTCGACTATCGGGCGATGGCCCGGCCGCACGAGCAGGGCTGACTGCGCGGACCGGCTAGTACGCGACGGCGCCGCGCCCGCTCGCGGCCGCGTGGCGCTGCTCGTCGGCACGGTACGAGGAGCGGACGAGCGGCCCGGAGAAGACGGATCCGAACCCCATCGCCTCGCCCTGCTCCCGGAACCAGCGGAACTCGTCCGGGTGCACCCAGCGGTCGATCGTCGCGTGACGGGACGACGGCTGCAGGTACTGGCCGATCGTGACGACGTCGACGTCGTGGTCCCGGAGGTCGCGCATCGTCTCGGCGACCTCGTCGTTCGTCTCGCCCAGGCCGACGATGATCCCCGACTTCGTCAGGATCGGGTAGTCGGCGAGCTCCTTCGCCCGGCGGAGGAGCCACAGCGCGGTGTCGTAGGAGGCCTTCGCCCCGCGCATGCGGCGGTGGAGCCTGCGCACGGTCTCGATGTTGTGGTTGAAGACCTCCGGGCGCTCGGCGAGGACCGTCCGGAGCGCGTCCTCCTCGACGCCGAGGAAGTCGGGCGTGAGGATCTCGACCGTCGCGTCGGGCAGCCTGTGCTTGAGCGCGCGGACGGTCGCCGCGTAGTGCGACGCTCCCCGGTCCGGGAGGTCGTCGCGGTCGACCGACGTCACGACCACGTGCGAGAGCCCCATCTGCGCCGCCGCATGCGCGAGGCGCGCGGGCTCGAACGGATCCGGCGCGTCCTCCGGGCGCCCGGAGTGGACGTAGCAGTACCGGCACGCCCGCGTGCAGGTGTCGCCGAGGATCTGGAAGGTGGCGGTGCCCCGGCCCCAGCACTCGGCGATGTTCGGGCACCGCGCCTCCTCGCAGATCGTGTGGAGGCGCTGGCCGTGCAGGAGGTCCGCGCACCTCGAAGTAGCGGGAGTCGGCACGAGGGGCCCGCACCTTCATCCACTCGGGCCGCCGCGGCCGCTCAGCGACGGGCCGGGACCCTTGGTTCAACTCCCACCGCCTCTCCGGAACGCCTCGCCTGGACGGGCGTCGAGCCGATTCTCCCGTGGACGGGCTGCGGCCAGAGGCCGAGACCCTCCTCCGCGGGAAGCTCCTCGAGCTGGAGGCCGAGGACGTCTGCGATCGCCGCCGCGGCCGCGGGGCGGACGTCGTCGACCCCGAGCGGGCTCCCGAGCTCGCGCGCCATCGTCGTGAACGAAGCGTCCTCGAGGCCGCACGCCGTGATCCAGTCCGTGAACGGCGCGGGGTCGAGGTCGACGTTCAGGGCGTAGCCGTGCGTCGTGATCCAGCGCGAGATGTGGACGCCGATCGAGCAGATCTTGCGCGGCGGGCTCTCGAGCCACACGCCGGTCAGGCCCTCGATCCTGGCCCCGTCGAGCTCGAAGGCGGCGAGGGTGCGGATGACCGCCTCCTCGAGGTTCCGGCAGTAGCGCTTGACGTCGCGGCCGTGCCGGTTCAGGTCGAGGATGGGGTAGCAGACGAGCTGTCCCGGCCCGTGGTAGGTCGACCTGCCGCCGCGGTCGGTCTCGACGATCTCGACCTCGGCGTCCGCCGGGACGTGGACCTCGGCGTCGCCGTCCGTGCGTCGCCCGAGCGTGATCACGGGGGGATGCTCCAGGAAGACCACCGTGTCGGGGATCGCCCCCTGCGAGACGGCCGCGGCGAGCGCACGCTGAAGATCCCAGGCCTCCCCGTAGGGGGTGCGCCCCAGATGCATGACGTACGTCCCGCGCTTCACGAGAGCGCGCGCCCTAGTAGGCGCCTTCGTCCCAGGTCTGGAGCTTCTCGCGGAGGTCGCGCAGGAAGCGGCCGGCGAGGGCGCCGTCGACGAGGCGGTGGTCGTACGTGAGGGTCAGGTTCATGATCGAGCGGATGGCGATCACGTCGTCGCCCAGCTCGTCCTGCACGACCCACGGCCGCTTCACGACCGCGTAGGTGCCGAGGATGCCCGCCTGCGGCTGGCTGATCACCGGCGTGCCGTGGAACGTGCCGTACCCGCCGGGGTTCGTGATCGTGAACGTGCCGCCCTGAACCTCGTCGGGGAGGAGCTTCTTCTCGCGGGCCCTGGCGGCGATGTCGGCGATCGCCCTGGCCATTCCCAGCAGGTTGAGGCCCTCCGTGTGCTTGACGACCGGCACGATCAGGCCCTTGCCGTCGGCGAGCTCGACGGCGAAACCGAGGTTGACGTAGTTCCGCGTCACGATCGAGTCGCCGCGGAGCTCGCCGTTGACCCACGGGTAGTCCTTCAGCGTCTCGACCACGGCGCGCGCGACGAACGCGAGGTAGGTCGGGTTCACGCCGTAGGCGGCCTGGTACTCCTTCTTCAGCTTCTGCCGGATCGCGGCCACCCTCGTCATGTCCACCTCGATCGCGCTCGTTACGTGCGCCGACGTGTCGAGCGAGCGCCGCATGTGCTCGGCGATGCCTCTCCGCATCGCCGAGACCGGCTCGACCATCTCGCCCCCCTCCGCTGCCGGAGCCGGAGCTGGCGCGGCCGCCGCCGGGGCAGCCGGGGCAGGGGTGGGAGCCGGCGCGGGCGTCTCGACCGGAGCGGGCGCCGGCGCCGCGGGCGCCGGCCGCGGGAGCCGCCTGGGCTCCCGACTCGATGTGGCCGAGGATGTCCTTCTTCGTCACGCGCCCGCCGCGCCCGGTGCCGGCCACCTGCGAGACGTCGACCCCGTGCTCGGCGGCGATGCGCGCGACGACCGGCGAGACGAAGCGGGCGCCGTTGCCGGCGCCGTCCGGCCCGGGCCCGGCCGGCTCCGTCGCTGCCGAAGGCTCGGCGGGAGGCTCGGGCTCCGCGGCGGGCGTGGCCTCCGCCTCGGGCTCGGGTGCCGCTACAGGCTCGGGTGGCTCCGCCGGCTCCGCGCTCGGAGCAGCGGCCGGCGCCGTTGCGCCCTCGGGCGCGATCAGGGCGAGCTTCGTGCCGACGGCCACCGTCTCTCCCTCGGGGACGAGGATCTGCTGCACGACGCCGCTCGCCGGGCTCGGGACCTCCGTGTCCACCTTGTCGGTCGAGATCTCGAGGAGGGTCTCGTCGGCCTCGATGGACTCACCCTCGGCCTTGGCCCACTTCGTGATCGTCCCCTCCGAGACGGAGACGCCCATCTGGGGCATGACGACGTCGACGAGCGTCTCGGTGGCCATCAGTACGCGGCCAGCTCCCTGATGCCCGCGACGACGTCGTCGACCTGCGGGATGAACGCCTTCTCGAGCGGCGGCGAGAACGGGACGGGCGCGTCGGGCGCGGTGATGCGGCGCACCGGGGCGTCGAGGGTCTCGAAGGCCTCGTCGGCGATCGTCGCCGCGATCTCCGCGCCGAACCCGCCGGTGTGCGTGTCCTCGTGGAGCACGACCACCTTCGACGTCTTGGCGACGGACGTGAGCACGGCCTCCTTGTCCCACGGGATGATCGTGCGCAGGTCGATGATCTCCGTCGAGACACCGTCCTCCTCGGCCACCTTCTCGGCCGCCTCGGACGCCGTGTAGACCATCGCGCCCCATGTGACGAGTGTGAGGTCGTCACCCTCGCGGTGCACACGCGCCTCGCCGAACGGGATCGTGTAGCGCTCGTCCGGGACGTTCGCCTTCACGCGCCGGTAGAGGTGCTTGTGCTCGAAGTAGATGACCGGGTTCGGGTCCTCGATCGCCGAGACGATGAGTCCCTTCGCGTCCTCCGGCGTCGCCGGGCACGCGACCTTCAGCCCGGGGATGTGGGCGAAGCTCGACTCGGGGTTCTGCGAGTGGAAGGGCCCGCCGCTGAAGCCGCCGCCCGACGGGCAGCGGACGACGATCGGGACGGCCGTCCCCGCGCGGTAGCGCTGCTTGGCCGCGACGGTGACGAGGTGATCCCACGCGCAGGAGACGAAGTCGGCGAACTGCATCTCGGCGACGGGGCGAAGGCCCATGATGGCGGCGCCGGTGCAGCTGCCGACGATGGCGGTCTCCGAGAGCGGCGCGTCGATGACCCGCCAGGGGCCGAACTCCTCCTGGAAGCCCTGCGTCACCTTGAAGGCCCCCCCGTAGACGCCGACGTCCTCGCCGATCACGTAGACGCGCTTGTCCCGCCGCATCTCCTGGCGGAGCCCGTCCGAGATCGCCTGCAGGTATGTCTTCTCGGCCACTAGCGCTGAGCCATTTACTTGTGGTGCGGAGTGTCGAGATCCTCGGCCGTCGCCCACACGCCGTCGACGACGGTGGACGGCTCCGGCATCGGGCTCTCCTCGGCGCGCTTCATCGCGTCGTTCAGGGCCCGCTTCACCTCGCCGCGGATCTCGGCCTCCTCGTCGTCGGTGAACTCGGAGTTCTCGCGCAGCCAGCCGCGGAACCGTTCGAGCGGGTCGCGCTTGGCCCACTCCTCGAACATCTCCTTGGGGACGTAGAAGGCGTCGTCGTGGACCGCGTGGCCCTCCATGCGGAGGGTCAGGCACTCGATCAGGGTCGGGCCGCCGCCCTCGCGGGCCTTCTCGACCGCGCGCCTCGCCTCCCGGTAGACGGCGAGCACGTCGGTCCCGTCGACGACGACCCCCTCGAAGCCGTAGGCCTTCGCGCGGTCGGCGATGTGCTCGCACGCGTACTCGAGGTGGGTCGGCGTCGAGTACGCCCACTGGTTGTTGTCGCAGACGAAGACCACCGGCAGGCGGCGGACGCCGGCCATGTTCATCGCTTCGTGGGTGTCGCCGCGCGCGGACGACCCCTCCCCGAACCAGCCGATCGCGACGCGCTTCTCCTCCCGGATCCGGAAGGCGAGCGCGCAGCCGACGGCGACGGGCAGCATCGCCGGCAGATGGCTCACCATGGCGATGAGGCCGAGCCGGCCGTCGGCCATGTGGACGTTGCCGTCCTTGCCCTTCGTCGGCCCGTCCGCGCGTCCCATGTACTGGGCGAAGATGCGCCAGGGCTCGACGCCGCGCACGACGTGGACGCCCATGTCGCGGTGCAGCGGGCAGCCGACGTCGTCCTGGCCCATGGCGATGGCGACCCCCACCGCCGCCCCCTCGTTGCCTCGGCCGGTGTAGAAGCTGCCGGGGATCTTCCCCTGCTTGTAGAGGATGTGGCCGCGCTCCTCGATCCCGCGCGTCATGACGAGGTGGCGGAAGACGTCGAGGAGGTCCTGGCGGTCGAGCCCTAGCTCTCTGATCTCCGTAAGCGAGCCGACCGGATCTGCTTCCCTGGCGATCGCCATTCGCGCTTCGAACTGTAGCGACTAGGGTGCCGGGTGTGGGCAGGGCCTCCGACTGGCTGCGGGAGGAGCGTCGCCGGACGCTGGGCGACTGGGTCGCTTTCTGCCTCGCGTGCGGTCACGTGCAGCGGTACTTCGCGGCGGGCGAGGACGAGCTGCCCGCTGCCTGCCCGGCCTGCGGCGGCGAGCTCCTGAGTCGGTGCCCCGCCTGCGAGGCGCGGATCGCGTCGGCCTTCGCGGTCTCGTGCGAGGACTGCGACGCGCCCCTTCGTCCCGGCGAGGCCTTCGGCGTCCGGATCCGCAAGGAGCCTAGGACTGGATCTCGGAGAAGTGGATGACCGTGACCGTGTCCTCCTCGGTCACGTCGCGGTTGTAGAGCTGGCCGAGGAAGGTCGCCATGTCCTCGGTGCGCCTGAGCTCGGGGTTGTCCTTCTCGATCTCTCGCGGCGAGCAGCCCGCGAGCGGCTTCACCTCGACCTTGTCGATGACGGCGTCGAAGATCTTCTCGCGCGGCCCGTAGCGGAGCCCCACGAGCACCTGCACGACCATCCCCTTCTTGTACTTCCCGGACTTGTCGCCAAGCCGGATCGTCACCGTCTTCCTGCGACTGCGCAGCTGGTCGGCGACGATGGGGGAGTAGAAGTTGAGCGCGTACATCGAACCGGAGGTCGGCACAGCGGCGAGAGGATCATAGAGCCTCGCCCTGCAACAGCTTGAACGCCGCCTCGGCCATCTCGCGCTCGCCCTTGTAGGCGAGGAGCTGCGGGGCGTCCTCGAGCGGGAGCCAGCGCGCCTCGTCGATCTCGTGGGCATGCTCGGGCGGGATGTCCCCCAGCCGTCCCCGCCGGTAGCGGAAGAGATAGAAGCTGACGACTTTGAAGACGCGCTCGCCCTCCCACGTGTAGACGTAGCGGACGTCGCCGAGCTTGTCGACGAGGGTGCCCTCGACGCCGGTCTCCTCGGTCACTTCGCGGGAGGCGGTGTCGACGGGGCGCTCGCCCTCGCCGAGGAGGCCCTTGGGGAGGGCCCAGACCGTCTTGCCGCCCGGCCGGATCGCCGCGAAGCGCCAGCCTCCGCGCAGGCGGCGGACGACGACGCCCCCCGCTGAGAATTCGCGACGCATCGGCAGCACGAAGCTAGCATCGGGGCGTGCGCCGTCTGCTACTTCTCGTCTGCGCGATCGTCTTCGCGGACACTGTCCTCTACTCGGCCCTCGCGCCGCTGCTGCCGAACTACGCGGACGAGTTCGGGCTCTCGAAAGGCGAGGCCGGGCTCCTGGTCGGCGCGTATGCGGCCGGTGCCTTCCTCGGTGCGCTTCCGGGAGGCCTGGCGGCGGCGAACTTCGGCGCCCGTCGCGTCGTGCTCGGGGGGCTCGTTCTCATGGGAGTCGCCAGCGTCGCCTTCGGCTTCGCCGACTCCGCGCGCGGCGCTCGGTGTCGCGCGGCTCGCGCAGGGCGTCGGGAGCGCTCTTTCCTGGACGGGGGGCCTCGCCTGGCTCGTCGCGGGAACTCCACGCGCACGGCGGGGGGAGATGATCGGTACGGCCATGGGGGCCGCCATCTTCGGAGCGCTCCTCGGTCCGGCCGTGGGAGCGCTCGCCGAGGCGCTCGGGCCCCGCCCGGTGTTCGCCGGCATCGCCGGGATCTCGGCGGTGCTGGTCGGCTGGGCGTTGCGAACGCCTTCGGTCGAGGCGGACCCCCAGCCGGCCAGTGCGTACCTGCGTGCGTTCAGAGAGCCGGTCATCCTCGGTGCGCTCTGGCTCATCGTCTTGCCGGCGGTCATCTTCGGAGTCATCTCCGTGCTCGTGCCGCTCGATCTCGGAGACGCCGGCTGGAGCGCGGCGGCGATCGCCGCCGCCTTCATCGTCTCCGCGGCGATCGAGATGGTGGTCGCCCCTCTCCTCGGCCGCTTCTCCGACCGGCGCGGGCGGTTGCTCCCGCTCCGGATCGCGCTCATCGGCTCGGTCGTGGTCATGACCGCGTTCGCCTTCGCGGGCCGCCCCGCGGTGGTCGTCGTCCTCCTCGTCGCCGCAGCGGTGACGTTCGGCGGCTTCTGGGCGCCCGCGATGGCCCTTCTCGCTGACGGCGCCGAGCGGATCGGCCTTGCGCTGGGCCTCGCGTTCGGGCTCCTGAATGCCTCCTGGGGAGTGGGGAATGCCATCGGCCCTTCGCTCGGCGGCGCCCTGGCCGACCTCGGCGGAGACGCGCTCCCGTACGGGATCATGGCGCTCGCCTGCGGGCTCACGCTCGTCGCCGTCTCCCGCGGGCGCCGCCTACTTGGCACTCCTCTTGCCCGAGTGCCAGAGAGTTCTTGATCCAGCCTCCCGGGTTTCGCTAGGATGACGTCGTTGGCACTCGCACGACTCGAGTGCCAGGTGCAGAAGCCACTTTTCGCAAGGAGGAGTGCTGGATGAACCTTCAGCCATTGGGCGACCGCCTGATCGTCGAGGCGCTCGAAGAGGAAGAGACCACTGTGAGCGGCATCGTCCTGCCGGACACCGCCAAGGAGAAGCCTCAGCGGGGACGCGTCCTCGCCGTCGGTCCCGGCCCCCGGGACGAGGACGGCAACTACGTGAAGATGGATCTCGAGGCCGGCGACGAGATCATCTTCTCCAAGTACGGCGGGACCGAGATCAAGCTCGGTGCCGACGACTACCTGATCCTGCGCGAGTCGGACGTGCTCGCCAAGGTGATCGGAACCACGAAGTCCACCAAGAGCAAGAAGAAGGAGCTGGCCGGCGCCGCCGCCTAGCGATCCCGCCGCCACACCTAAGGAACGAAACGGAGGAGTGAATGGCTCACAAAGAGCTTCTATTCAGCGAGGAAGCCCGACGCGCTCTCGAGCGCGGCGTGAATACGCTCGCTGACGCGGTCAAGGTCACCCTTGGCCCCAAGGGGCGCTACGTCGTTCTCGACAAGAAGTTCGGCGCGCCCACCATCACGAACGACGGCGTCACGATCGCGCGCGAGATCGAGGTCGAGGACCCGTTCGAGAATCAGGGCGCGCAGCTCGTCCGCGAGGTCGCGACGGCGACCAACGACGTCGCCGGCGACGGCACGACGACCGCGACCGTGCTCGCCCAGGCGATTATCCGCGAGGGCCTCAAGAACGTCGCCGCCGGCGCCAACCCGATGGGCCTCAAGCGAGGCATCGAGTCGGCTGTCGACATCGTCGTCGAGGACCTCAAGAAGCAGTCCAAGGAGATCTCGGGCAAGGAGGACATCGCCCGGGTCGCCAGCATCTCGTCGCGCGAGCGCGAGATCGGCGACGTCATCGCCGACGCGATCGAGAAGGTCGGCAAGGACGGCGTCGTGAACGTCGAGGAGGGCCAGACCTTCGGCCTCGAGCTCGAGTTCACCGAGGGCATGCAGTTCGACAAGGGCTACCTCTCGCCCTACATGGTCACGGATCCCGAGCGCATGGAGGCCGTGCTCGACGACCCGTACGTTCTCATCGCGAACCAGAAGATCGGCGCGGTCAAGGACATCCTGCCGGTGCTCGAGCAGGTCATCCAGGCCGGCCGCCCGCTGCTCATCGTTGCCGAGGACGTCGAGGGCGAGTCGCTCGCGACCGTCGTCGTCAACAAGCTGCGCGGCACGTTCACGGCAGTTGCCGTGAAGGCGCCGGGCTTCGGCGACCGCCGCAAGCGCATGCTCGAGGACATCGCCATCCTCACGGGCGGCGAGGTCATCACCGAGGAGATGGGCCTCAAGCTCGAGAACACGAAGCTCTCGCAGCTCGGCCGCGCGCGCAAGGTGGTCGTCACGAAGGACACGACGACGATCATCGACGGCGCCGGCGAGTCGGAGGCCATCAAGGGCCGCATCAAGCAGCTCAAGTCGGAGATCGAGACCACCGACTCGGACTTCGACCGCGAGAAGCTGCAGGAGCGGCTGGCAAAGCTGGCCGGCGGCGTCGCCGTCATCAAGGTCGGCGCGGCCACCGAGACCGAGATGAAGGAGAAGAAGCACCGCGTCGAGGACGCCCTGCAGGCCACGCGGGCGGCTCTCGAGGAGGGCATCGTGCCCGGCGGGGGCGTTGCGCTCCTGAACGCCGGCAAGGCGATCAAGCTCGACTCGTTCGAGGGCGATGCGCGCACCGGAGCGTCAATCGTGGCGCGGTCGCTCGAGGAGCCGATCCGGCAGCTCGCCGACAACGCGGGGCTCGAGGGCTCGATCGTCGTCGATAAGATCCGGACCGGCACGAAGGGCCACGGACTCAATGTCGACACCGGCCAGTACGAGGACCTCGTCAAGGCCGGGATCATCGATCCCACGATGGTCACGCGCTCGGCACTCCAGAACGCGGCCTCGATCGCGAAGAACATCCTCACGACCGAGGCTATCGTCGCGGAGGCGCCCGAGAAGACGCCTGTGGGCGCCGGGATGCCGGGCGGCATGCCCGACATGATGTAAGGCGGCTGCGGCCGCTTTCGTTTCCCGAAGGGGCGGCCTCGAGCCGCCCCTTCTCGTTGGCCGGTGCCTACACTGGATGCGTGGGGCCCGACACGCTTCCGGTGGCCGCCGCGCGCAGGCCGCGCGCGTTCGTCCGGGTCGCGGGCCCGGACGCCGAGGATTACCTGCAGCGAATGCTCTCGAACGACGTCGCCGCGCTCGAGCCGGGCGGGTCGTGCGACGCGCTGCTCCTGACGGCCAAGGCCCGGGTGATCGCGCCGATGCGGGTCGTGCGCCGGGGCGAGCACGACTTTCTCCTCCTCACCGAGCCGGATCTCGGCGAGGCGATCCGCGACCACCTCGTGAGCATGCGCTTCGCGGCCAAGGCGGAGATCGAGCTCGAGGACCACGCGTCGACGGTCGTGTTCGGCCCCGGCGTGGAGGGGATCCCGACCGGGGACTACGGCGAGCCGGCGGTCGAGGTGCTCGACGCCGCGCTCGAGCCCACGGTCGACGCGGACACGCTGGAGGCGATGCGCATCGAGGCGGGGACGCCGGCCTGGGGCAAGGAGATCGACGACCGCGTCCTCCCGGCCGAGGCCGGGCTCGTCGAGCGGGCCGTCAGCCTCACGAAGGGCTGCTATCCGGGCCAGGAGCCGATCGCCCGCCTCCACTTCCGGGGCCACGTCAACCGGGCGCTGCGCGTCCTCCGCATCGACGGCGGCGTGCTGCCCGGCCCGGACGCCGAGCTGCGCTACGGCGACAAGGCGGTCGGCCGCGTGACCAGCGCAGCGCCGACGGACGGCGGCGTCGTCGCGCTCGCGTACGTCCGGGTCGAGGTCCCCGAGGGCGCCGACCTCGCGCTCGGCTCCTCGGTCGCCCGGCCGCTAGACTGACCCTCGCCCCGCGCGCCCGTAGCTCAGGGGATAGAGCGCTGCCCTGCGGAGGCAGAGGTCGCACGTTCGAATCGTGCCGGGCGCACTTTCACTACGGCCAGTTGGGTGTGCGCGGCTCGTCGCGCTGGACGCCGCCCCAGTCGTCTCGCGGCGGCGCGAAGATGTCGATCACGACGGCGCCCTCCGGGCCCGCGCGCACCTCGTGCGGGACGTCGGAGGGGATGCTCCACGTCGAGCCGGGGCCGAGCTCCTTCGTCTCGTCGCCCACCCTGAACGTGACGGTGCCGCCGATGACCAGCCCGAGCTGCTCGCTCGCGTGGTGGTGCTCCGGGACGAGGGCGTCGGGGTCGAGCTCGACGACCGCCATGGTCGCCTGCTTGCCGTGGACGTCACGGGCCGCGACCCCGTCCCAGATCCGCAGGGGCCCGATCGGCCGCGAGATCCTCGAACGCGCTCATGCTCACCTCCGGGGGACGTCGTTCACCGCAGGCTAACGTCGCCGACCCCGCTACGCTGGGCCGGGTGCGCATCTGCTCCCTCGTTCCCGCCGCGACCGAGGTGCTCTTCGCGCTCGGCCTGGGGGATCGCGTCGCCGGCGTCACCCACGAGTGCGACTGGCCGCCGGAGGCCGCCTCGCGGACGGTCGTGACCGCCTCGCTCGTCCAGACCGGCGACCTGACGAGCGCCGAGATCGACCGGGTGGTCGCCGAGGCGGCGCACGACGGCCGGCCGCTCTACGCGATCGAGGAGGAGCGCTGGGCGGAGATCGCCGCCGACGTCGTCGTCACGCAGGAGCTCTGCGACGTCTGCGCCGTCTCGACGGACGAGGTCGAGGGCATCCTGCGGGCCCGCCCGCTCGACGTCGAGGTGCTCGACTTCTCGCCGTCGACGCTCGACGGGATCGAGGACGAGATCCTCGCTCTCGGCGCCCGGCTCGGAGCGGACGGCGAGGCCGCCGAGCTCGTGGCCGGCATGCAGAGCAGGCTCGAGCGCGTGGCCGCCGCGCTCGGCGCGGTCGAGTCGCACCCGCGGGTCTTCGTCACCGAGTGGCTCGAGCCGCCCTACTCCGCGGGGCACTGGGTCCCGGACATGGTCGCGGCCGCCGGCGGGACCGACGTCGCGGGCATGTCGGGCGAGCCGTCGCACCGGATGCGCTGGCCCGACGTCGTGGCGCTCGAGCCCGACGTCGTCGTGCTGGCGCCGTGCGGCTTCGACCTCGACCGCACGCTCTCGGAGGTCGTGCCGCTCGACCTCTCCGCGCACCTCCTCGGCACGGCGGCGCGGCAGGAGAGCAGCGTCTTCGCCGTCGACGCGAACGCGAGCTTCTCGCGGCCCGGCCCCCGGGTCGTCGACGGCGTCGAGGTGCTCGCCCACCTGCTCCATCCCGAGGAGTACCCGGACCCGGGCCTCCCCTGGAGCAGGATCAGGCTCTGACCCAGACCGCCCCGCCCCGCTCCTCGGCGGGGTAGCGGCGGACAGGCCGCTCGCCGAGCAGGCAGGCGCCCGTCTCCAGGTCGAAGCGCCAGCCGTGGTAGGCGCAGACGAGCATGGAGCCGAGGAGCTCGCCCTCGACGAGCGGATTGCCCTCGTGCGGGCAGGCGTTGGCGACGGCGATCGGCTGTCCCCTCCGCCCGGAACACGGCGATCTCCTCGCCGGCGACGACGAGCACGCCGCGGTCCCCGATCAGGTCGACCCTGTGCCAGCTTCCGCTCGAGGGCGTGGCGGCGGGCTCCACGCGACCTACACTATCCCGCCCGGTGCCCCTGTACCTCCGCGAAGCCGACGTCGACGCGCTCCTCGGTCCGGAGGACGCGGTCGCGGCCGTCGAGGGGTGCTTCGCCCGCGTCGCCCGGGGTGCGGTCGAGAACCGCCCGCGCTTCCGGCTCGGCCTGGTGGAAGGGCTCCTGCACGTGATGGCGGCGGCAGACCTGGAGCTCGGCGTCGCCGGACTGAAGACATATGTGGGCTTCCACGAGGGCGCCCGCTTCGTCGTCGCGCTCTTCGCGGCGGACCGGCCGGAGCTCCTCGCGCTGATCGAGGCCGACCGTCTCGGGCAGCTCCGGACGGGCGCGGCGAGCGCGGTCGCCGCGAGGCATCTGGCGCGGGCGGAGGCGCGGAGCCTCGGCGTCATCGGCACGGGCTGGCAGGCCGAGAGCCAGGTGGCCTGCATCCGCGCGGCCCTTCCCGGCATCGAGCGCGTCGTCGCCTACTCCCGTAACGCGGAGCGGCTGGAGGACTTCTGCCGTCGGCTCGACTGCGAGCCTGGCGAGTACAACCGCGAGGCGGCCGAGCAGGACGTCGTCGTCACGATCACGAGCTCGCGGGATCCCGTGCTCCGCGGCGAGTGGCTCCGCCCCGGTGCGCTGGTCTGCGCAGCTGGCGCGAACCGGCTCGCGGCGAGGGAGCTCGACAACGCCGTCGTCGAGCGCGCGACATTCGTCTGCTGCGACTCGCTCGAGCAGGCCAAGGTCGAGGCCGGCGACCTGGTCGAGCCCGTTGAGCAGGGCGTCCTCGACTGGCTCGAGGTCCACGAGCTGGCCGAGGTCGTCGGCGGCGAGACGGCGGGACGGCAGGCCGACGACGACATCGTCCTCTTCAAGAGCCTCGGCATCGCCGCGGAGGACATCGCAGTCGCTGCCGTGGTCGTCGAGCGCGCGCGGGAGCGCGGGCTCGGCGTGGAGCTCTGACGGCGGGCCTAGCCCGTCTCGCGGACCCGCTCCGCCGCCATGGCCGCGGTGTCCTCGCCGACGGCGCGGATCACCTCGGGCAGCTCGAGGAGGCGGAGCCGTTGCTCGTCCGTGGCACGGTTCTTCAGATAGGGGTCCTCGAGGATCTCCTCGAGCGATCGCCCCTGGCGGTGCTCGCGGACGATGTAGCCGGCGAGCGCGTCTTCCTTCGAGAGGCTGCGCGGCGCCTCGGTCTTCTGCTCGTCACCGGTTCCGAAGAGTCTCGAGAAGAGTCCCACGGCGCGATTGTATCCTTGCGCCCAGTGGACCCTGAGGGCATGCGATTCGCCGAGCGCGTGCTGCACGGGATCGGCGAGGACGGCGGTCGCGAGGAGATCGTCGTCTGGATCGAGCGGCGCCCGGGCGCCCTGTGGGCCGTCGGCCGGGCGATCGACATCGGCAACCGGAAGACGCCGCAGCCCCGCGCCGACGACTACGTCTTCGAGGGATACGAGATGGGCGACGCGCTCGCCGCGGCGAACAACGCGCTCCAGGACGACCTCGTCGTGTCCGCGGAGGACGGCGTGACCGAGGCCGTGCGGCCGTTCAGGGACGAGGATCTCCTCAAGCCGCTCGAACGCTGGTTCTTCGGCCACAAGCCCTGACGCCCTGGGGCCACCCCGTGCCTCCACCCGCTTTCGAGCGTAGCTGCGACCGACGCGCGCAGATCGCGCAGGCGGTGCCGACTTCGCGACGAAGACGAATCGAGACGGGAGCCGGGCGCTACGCGATCCCGATCTGAAGGGCGAGCTCGCGCGAGATGGCGTGCTCGGTCCCGTCGACGTCGACCGTCAGCGGTCCGTCGAACGGCTCCGACCGGCGCATGGTGACCCGCTCGCCGGGTACGAGCCGCAGGCCGGCGAGGTAGCGGAGCAGATCGGAGTCGCCGTCCGGGACACGCTCGACGGTTGCCTTCTCGCCGGGCGCGAGCGCCGCGAGCGAGCGCAGCCGCCGCGTCTCGATTCGGAGGCCGGCGTCCGGGATCGGGTCGCCGTGGGGGTCGTGCGTCGGATAGCCGAGCTGCTCGTCGATGCGCGCCTCGAGCTCCTCCGAGATGACGTGCTCGAGGCGATCGGCCTCTTCGTGCACCGCGTCGATCGGGACCCCCAGCGTCTCGGCGAGGTACTGCTCGAGCAGGCGGTGGTGCCGGATGACCTCGAGGGCGATCTTCGTCCCGTCCTCGGAGAGCTCGACCCCGCGGTAGGGGGAGTGCTCGGCGAGCCCCAGCACCGCGAGCTTCTTGAGCATGGACGTGACCGACGAGGGCGCGACGCCGAGCCGCCTCGCGATGGCGGTCGTCGTCGGCTTCGTCCCCTCGGACTGGAGCTTGTAGATCTCCTTCAGGTAGTCCTGGATCGCCGCGGAGAGGTCAGGTTTAGACACACCTCAATTCTAGAGTAGCCTGCTCTCGGTACAACCAGGCCGAGAGGTTGGTAGCCTCGCGACCCTGCGGATTCGTCTCGGACATAGCCCGGACCCCGACGACGCGTTCATGTTCTGGGGCCTCGCCTCGGGCGCGGTCGACCCGCGCGGTTTCGAGTTCGAGCACGTCCTCGAGGACATCCAGACGCTGAACGAGTGGGCGCTCGAGGGCCGCCTCGAGGTCACCGCGATCTCGCTCCACACGTTCCCCTTCGTGCAGGACCGCTACGCCGTCCTGCCCCACGGGGCGAGCATGGGCTCCGGCTACGGCCCGGTCCTCGTGGCGAAGCGGCGGCTGTCGAAGGAGGAGCTCGAGGAAACCGAGATCGCGATTCCCGGCCGGATGACGACCGCCTTCCTCGTCCTCCGGCTCTACCTCGGCGGGGACTTCCGCTACCGCGAGGTCAGGTTCGACCGGATCATGGAGGAGGTCGAGGACGGCCGCGCCGAGGCGGGGCTCCTCATCCACGAGGGCCAGCTGACGTACGGTGGCCGCGGCCTCGAGTGCGTCGTCGACCTCGGCGAGTGGTGGCTCCTCGAGACCGGTCTTCCGCTTCCGCTCGGGATCAACGTCGCCCGCCGCGACCTCGGGGAGGAGACGCTGCTCGAGCTCTCGGAGGTTCTGCGTGAGTCGATCAGAGCCGGGCTCGAGAACCGCGCCGAGGCGCTCGAGTACGCCCTCCGCTTCGGGCGCGGGCTCTCGCCCGAGCTCGCAGACCGCTTCGTGGGCATGTACGTCAACGAGCTCACGGAGGACTACGGGGACGAGGGGCGCCTGGCGGTCTCGGAGCTTCTTCGGCGCGGCGAGGAGTCCGGCGCCTTCGACCGGCCCGTCCGCGTCGAGTTCGTGGGCTGACCCCCGGCGCGCCGGGAGGCCGGCGACCCGCGAATACACTTGGTCGCATGCAGGAAGCCGTCATCCTGTCGGCCGTCCGCACGCCCGTGGGGCGCTACGGCGGCGCCCTCTCCGGCGAGCGGCCGGACGACCTCGCGGGGCTCGTCGTCGCCGAGGCGGTCGCCCGCGCCGGCATCGCGCCCGCGGAGATCGAGGACGTCTATCTCGGCTGCGCGAACCAGGCCGGCGAGGACAACCGGAACGTCGCCCGGATGGCGGCGCTCCTCGCCGGGCTGCCGCAGGAGGTGGCCGGAGTGACCCTCAACCGACTCTGCGCGTCCGGTCTCTCGGCGATCGTCTCGGCCTGCCACGCGGTGCGCGCCGGCGACGGAGACCTCTTCGTGGCCGGCGGCGTCGAGTCGATGAGCCGGGCGCCGCTCGTCCTCGGCAAGCCCGACCGCGCCTTCCCGCGCGGGGATCGGACGGCCTGGGACTCCACCCTCGGCTGGCGCTTCCCCAACCCGCGCCTGGAGGCGATGTTCCCGCTCGAGTCGATGGGCGAGACGGGCGAGAACGTCGCCGAGCGGTTCGGCGTCACGCGCGAGGAGCAGGACGCGTTCGCGCTCGAGAGCCAGCGCCGCCACGCGGCCGCCGTCGAGTCGGGCCGCTTCGACGACGAGATGGTCGCCGTCGGCGACGTCGCCGCGGACGAGCACCCGCGCCCCGACACCTCGCTCGAGAAGCTCGCCGCGCTCAGGCCCGCGTTTCGCGAGGGAGGCACCGTGACGGCCGGCAACTCGAGCGGGATCAACGACGGGGCGGCCGCGCTCGTCGTCGCAAGCGCGGAGCGCGCGGAGGAGCTCGGGATCGAGCCGCTCGCGCGCTTCGTCGGGAACGCCGTCGCGGGCGTCGATCCGCGGATCATGGGCGTCGGCCCCGTGCCGGCCGTGCGGAAGCTCCTCGCGCGCACGGGCGTCGAGGTTGCCGACATCGACCTCGTCGAGCTGAACGAGGCGTTTGCCTCCCAGAGCGTCGAGGTGATCCGGGAGCTCGGCCTCGATCCGGCCAGGGTGAACGTCAACGGCGGCGCCATCGCGATCGGCCACCCGCTCGGCATGAGCGGCGCGCGCCTCGTGGTCACGCTCCTGCACGAGCTGCGGCGGCGGGCGGGGCGCTACGGGCTGGCGACGCTCTGCGTGGGCGTCGGCCAGGGCCAGGCCGCCCTGTTCGAGCGCTCCTAGCTGCTCTCGCCGGCCGCGAGCCTCGTGCTCAGATACCGCCGGGACCGGCGCACGAGGGCGAACGCCACCCCGGCGATCGCGAGCGCGTTGACGGCGTGCAGGGCGGCGATGTCGTCGACGTTGGCGTGGACGACGAGCACCTGCACGACGTTCAGGCCGAGCAGGACCGCGGCCAGGGTCACGAGGTCCCGCGGCACCTTCCCGATGATCGCCAGCACGAAGATGCCGATCGAGAGGATCCCGAGCACGTAGCCGAACGCCTGGTGCGTGTCGTAGTTCGTGGCGCCGAACGCTCCCTGGCCCGCGAGGAAGAACTGCACGACGACGCCGACGAGGTAGATGAGGGCGACTCCAAAGAGGAAGACGCGCGACTGGTGCACCGGGCTCGACGATACGCCACCGCGCGGACACCGGCGCGGTATCGTGGCGGCGGATGGCGGTCGCCACCGAGCGCGAGTACGGCCTCTTCATCGACGGCGAGACGGCGGAGCCGTCGGACGGCGAGGTCCGCGATCTCGCAGAGCCCGCGACGGGGAAGCCGCTCGCCCGCGCGGCGACGGCCGGCCCCGCCGACATCGACCGAGCGGTGGCGGCGGCCCGGGCTGCGCTCGAGGGCCCGTGGGCGAAGACGCCCCCGAACGAGCGGTCCCGCCTGCTGCACGCGCTCGCCGACGCGATCGTCGCCAACCGCAAGGAGCTCGCGGAGCTCGAGACGCGCAACGTGGGCAAGGCGCTCGGCTCGACGAAGCCGGAGGTCGCGGTCGCGGCCGAGAGCTTCCGCTACATGGCCTCGGCCGTCGGGTCGATCGAGGGCTCGACGCGCCCGATCGGCGGGTCGATCCTCGCGTACACGCTGAAGGAGCCCGTGGGCGTCTGTGCGCAGATCGTCCCGTGGAACTACCCGATCATGCTCGCGGCCTGGAAGCTCGCACCGGCGCTCGCGGCCGGTTGCACGGTTGTCCTCAAGCCGGACCCCGCGACGCCGCTCACCGCGATCCGCCTCGCCGAGCTCGCCGCGGAGGCGGGAGTCCCTCCAGGGGTCGTGAACGTCGTTCCCGGAGACGGCCCGACGACGGGCGCCCACCTCGTCGGGCACCGGGGCATCGACAAGGTCGCCTTTACCGGCTCGACCCGGACCGGCTCGGAGATCATGCGCCTCTGCGCCGACCCCGTGAAGCGCCTCTCCCTCGAGCTCGGCGGCAAGAGCCCCGCCGTCGTGTTCGCCGACGCCGACCTCGAGGACGCCGTCGCCTCCACCGCCTACGGGGTCTACTACGCGGCCGGCCAGAGCTGCGACGCGCGCTCGCGCCTCCTCGTCGAGGCCGGGATCTACGACGACGTCGTCGCCCTGATCGCGGAGAAGGCGGCCGCCGTGCGCGTCGGCGACCCGCTCGACCCCGAGACGCAGATGGGCTCCCTCATCTCGACGGCGCACCGCGAGAAGGTGCACGGCTTCGTCGAGACCGGCAGGAGCGAGGGCGCCGAGGTGGTGGCGGGAGGAGAGCCGACGGCGGGAGACGGAGCGTTCTATCCACCCACGGTCCTCGCCGGCGTCGGGAACGAGCAGACGGTCGCGCAGGAGGAGATCTTCGGCCCCGTCGTCGCGGTCATCCCGTTCGAGGACGAGGACGACGCCGTGCGCATCGCGAACGACGTCCGCTACGGCCTCGTCGCGACGGTCTGGACGAGGGATCCGGCGCGCGGCCAGCGGCTCGCCCGGCGGATCAGGTCGGGGACGTTCACGGTCAACCTCCCCTACGGGGCGTTCCCCGGCGTCCCGTTCGGCGGCTACAAGCAGTCCGGCTTCGGCCGCGAGCAGGGGCTCGAGACCCTCCAGATGTACCTCGAGACGAAGAGCGTGCTCGTCGCCTCGGGCGCTCGCCCGATCAACCCCTGGGGCCTCTAGCGGTCGAGGATGAGGACGGCGCCCGCGCCGAGGAGCACGAGGCCGGCGATACGGGCCGGGCCGACGGGGATCTTCTCGACGCCGAACAGCCCGAACGCGTCGATGAGGACCCCCATCGCCAGCTGCCCGGCGATGAGAAGGCCAATCGTGGCGAACGTCCCGATGCGCGGGGCCGTGAACGTGATGGACATGACGACGATCGCCCCCATCGCGGCGGGGAGCCACAGCCAGGGCGGCTCGCGGAAGCCGGCGACGACGCCTCCGAAGCTCTGGCGGGCGATCAGGAGCACCGCGCAGACGATGAGGGCGGCGCCGATCGAGCCGAACGTCGTCGCCTCGAGGACGCCGATGCGCTTCCCGAAGGCGCCGCTGACGGCGACCTGGATCGACCCGGCGAGCCCGGCGACGAGGGCGATGACCACGGCGAGCGAGGTCGTGGACACGGCGGCGAGGATAACCGGCGGGATCGGATGCGCGGCCCTCGTGGCGTGCCCCGACGCGGGGGTAGACTGCGAACCATGTCTCTGAGGGAGCGGAGCGCGACCGACGCGGTGATCGAGGCCCGCGAGCGGTACGTGGCCGCCGGGGTCGCCACTCCCAGGCTCGTCGTCGCGCGCGCCGACGGCGCGTTCGTCGAGGACGCCGACGGCAAGCGGTACATCGACTTCGCCGGCGGCATCGGCTGCCAGAACACCGGCCACGGTCATCCGGCGGTGGTCGCCGCGATCCACGAGCAGGTCGACAGCTACCTGCACCAGTGCTTCATGGTCGGCATCTACGAGCCCTACGTCGAGGTCTGCCGCCGGCTCGCCGAGCTGTCGCCGTGCCGCGGCGAGGAGCAGAAGAGCCTGCTCGTCAACTCCGGCGCCGAAGGCGTCGAGAACGCCGTCAAGATCGCGCGCGCCGCCACGGGCCGGCCGGCGGTCGTCGTCTTCGACCGGGCCTTCCACGGCCGCACGCTCCTGACGATGACCATGACGAGCAAGGTCGTGCCGTACAAGCGCGGCTTCGGGCCGTTCGCGCCCGAGGTCTACCGCGCCCCCGCGCCGTACCCGTACCGGGGGGTCACGACCGACGACGCGATCCACGGGCTCGAGACGCTCTTCAAGGCCGAGGTCGATCCCGAGACGGTCGCCTGCGTCGTGCTCGAGCCGGTGCAGGGCGAGGGCGGCTTCATCCCCATGCCGCTCGACTTCGCGCCGCGCCTGCGCGAGCTCTGCGACCGCCACGGGATCCTCTGGGTCGACGACGAGATCCAGAGCGGGGTCGCGCGCACAGGGCCCATGTGGGCGATCGAGCACTACGGCGTCGAGCCCGATCTGCTCGTCTCGGGCAAGTCGATCGGCGGCGGTCTGCCGCTCGCCGGCGTGACCGGCTCGAGCGAGGTCGTCGACGCGGTCGGGCCGGGCGGGCTCGGCGGGACGTTCGGCGGCAATCCCGTCGCCTGCGCCGCCGCGGTCGCCGTGCTCGACGAGGTCGCCACCGACTCGTTCCAGGCGCGCGCACGAGAGCTCGGCGATCGGATCCAGGCCGGCCTCGAGGGGATCGCCGAGCGCGTCGGGTCAGTCGGCGAGGTCCGCGGGCTCGGGCCGATGCAGGCGATCGAGCTCGTCGAGGATCGGGAGACGAAGGCGCCCGCCGCAGCGCTCGCGGCGGCGACGACAACGGAGGCGTTCGAGCGCGGGCTCGTCCTCCTCGCCTGCGGGCTCTACGGGAACGTCATCCGCGTCCTCGTGCCGCTCGTGATCGCCGACGACGATCTCGACCGCGGTCTCGAGATCGTCGAGGAGTCACTCGTCGCGGCCGGCGCGGGCGGCTAGGCCGCCCACCACACGCGCCACTCCTCCACGCGAACCCCGATCACGTCGCCTCGCGGCGGGTCGAGGGCGTACTGCGGGTACTTGGCCGTCAGGAGCTCGAGCGCGCGCGAGCGCTCCGGTCCCGGCTCGAGCACCCGCGCCGGGCCGCGGAGGCGCGCCCACCAGAGGCGCGTCCAGTCGTCCTCGTAGTGGTCGACGAGCACCGCGACCTCCGGGTGCCGGCGGATGTTCTCCAGCCGCTGCAGGCGCGTCGACCGTTTCGGCTTCTGGTCGACCGCCGAGTAGAGGACGTCCCCGTCGAGCGCGAAGCAGATGGGGACGAGGTGCGGCCGTCCCTCGGGGTCGATCGTCGCCAGCCGCGCCACGGGGGCACCGGCGGCCAGGCGTCGCAGCTCGGCTCGGTCCACGATCGCTTAGTAGCATCCCGCCGGGAAGGAGGAGGCAGTGGTCAGGGTCTTCATGGTCTACGAGCAGGAGCCCGACGCGGAGCGCTACGAGCGCCACGCGGAGCTCTGCCGGCGCGTGCCCGGCGGGACCTTCCGGCACGGGAAGGTCTTCGGGGCGCCCACGGGAGACCCGCGCTACCTCTACTACGCCGAGTGGGAGTTCCCCGACCTGGAGGCCTTCAAGGCGGCGGCGCGCACCGAGGAGTTCCGCGCCACGGGCAAGGACGCCATGGACATGGGCGTTCCCTTCCAGGTGCACTTCGCGACCGTCGAATGAGCGAGCCGGCCCGCCCCGAGCCGTCGGACCCGGCCGACCTCGGCTTCGAGTCGATCGTCTACGAGAAGACGCCGCCCCGCGCGACGATCACGCTCGACCGGCCGGAGGTCCTGAACGCCTTCGACTTTCGCATGCTGCGCGAGCTCGCGCGCGCGTGCGAGGACGCGTCCTGGGACGACGAGATCCGCGTCGTCGTCCTCACGGGCGCGGGCCGGGCGTTCTGCGTCGGGGCCGACCTCAAGTCGTGGCGTGCCGAGTACCTGGGGAAGCCGGATGCCTACTGGAAGTGGTTCGGAGCCTTCAAGGACGCGCACGACAGGCTGCGCGAGATCGGCAAGCCGACCCTCGCGCGCGTCAACGGCGTCTGCGTCGGCGGCGGCAACGAGCTGCAGATGGCGTGCGACCTGGCCGTCATGGCGGAGGAGGCGTACATCCGCCACGTCGGCCCCGAGCACGGCTCCGTCCCCGCGGGCGGGGCGACGCAGTGGCTGCCGATCATGGTCGGTGATCGCCGCGCCCGGGAGATCCTCCTCCTCTGCGAGGAGATCCCGGCCCGCAAGGCCGAGGAGTGGGGCCTGGTCACGCGGGTCGTTCCGGCGGCCGAGCTCGACGCCGTCGTCGACGAGCTCGTCGCCAAGCTCGCCGCGAAGCTGCCGCAGACCGTCCGCTACACGAAGCAGCAGCTCAACTTCTGGCGCGACCTCGCCTGGCACGGGACGATCAACCACGCGCGCGACTGGCTGGCGCTCTCGATGGCGACCGAGGAGCCTCGCGCCGCGGTCGAGCGGTTCCTCGAGGGGAAGTAGTGGTGGGCGGTCGGACCCGGTCCGTGCAAGCCGAGACTCGCTACGCCAAGAGCGGTGGGATCAACATCGCCTACCAGGTCACGGGGGAGGGCCCGCGCGACCTCGTGCTCGTGCCCGGCTTCGTCTCTCACCTCGAGAACGACTGGGACGAGCCCCGGTCGGCGAACTTCCTCGAGCGGCTCGCCTCGTTCTCGCGGCTCATCCGCTTCGACAAGCGTGGTACCGGCCTCTCCGACCGGCCCGCCGGCCTGCCCGACCTCGAGACGCGGATGGACGACGTCCGGGCGGTGATGGACGCGGCGGGCGCGGAGAGCGCCGCGCTCTTCGGCTACTCGGAGGGAGGGCCGATGTCGATCCTCTTCGCGGCCACCTATCCGGAGCGCAGCAGGGCACTCGTCCTCTACGGCTCCTACGCGAAGCGGCAGGACCCGGACGAGGACTACCCGTGGGCGCCAACCCGGGCAGAGCGGGGAGCCCATGCCGAAGAGATCGAGCGCGAGTGGGGCGCCACGAGCGACCTCGGCAAGATGGCGCCGAACGCCGACCCCGCCCTCCTCCGCTGGTGGTCGGCCCGCGCGCGTGCGGCTGCGAGTCCCGGCGCCGCGCGCGACCTCATCCTCATGAACAGCGAGATCGACGTGCGCGGCGTCTTGCCGGCGGTGCAGCGTGCCGACCCTGGTGCTCCACCGCAGGGGGGACCTCGACGCGCATGTGGACGAGGGCCGGTACATCGCCGAGCACATTCCGGGCGCGCGCTTCGTCGAGCTCGAGGGCGAGGACCACCTGCCCTGGATCGACAGCCGACCAGATCCTCGACGAGGTGGAGGAGTTCCTCACGGGTGTCCGCGGCGGCCGCGCGCCCGATCGCGTCCTCGCCACGGTGCTCTTCACGGACGTCGTCGACTCGACCGGCCGGGCGGCCACCCTCGGAGACCGGCGCTGGCGGGAGCTGCTCGAGCGCTACCACGCGCTCGTCCGCGCCGAGCTCGTCCGGTTCGACGGCATCGAGGTGGACACGGCCGGCGACGGCACGCTCGCCCGCTTCGACGGTCCTGCGCGCGCCGTGCGCGCCGCCCTCGGGATCGTCGAGGCGGTCCGCGACCTCGGCCTCGAGGTCCGGGCCGGCGTCCACACCGGCGAGCTCGAGCTGACCGTGGAAGGGGTCGCCGGGATCGCGGTCCACATCGGAGCCCGCATCGCTGCCGGGGCGGGCCCCGGCGAGGTTCTCGCCTCGAGCACGGTCAAGGATCTGGTGGTCGGCTCGGGCCTCGACTTCGAGGAGCGCGGCGAGGTCGAGCTCCGCGGCGTGCCCGGGACCTGGCAGCTCTACGCGGTCGTGGGATCGTGAGCGTGGTTCTCGTCGAGCGCGAGGGCCCGGTGGCGGTCGTCACGCTCAACCGGCCCGAGGTCCTCAACGCGCTGAGCGAGGAGCTCATGGCCGAGCTGGTCGAGACGCTGGAGGCGCTCGACCGCGACGAGGCCGTCCGCTGCGTGGTCGTCGCCGGGTCGGAGCGGGCGTTCGCCGCGGGCGCGGACATCGGCGAGATGGCCGACGCGACCGCGATCGACATGTACGAGGGCCGCCGGATCGAGAGCTGGGCGGCCATCCGCAACGTCCGGACGCCGATCGTCGCCGCGGTCTCCGGCTACTGCCTGGGTGGCGGGTGCGAGCTGGCGATGGCGTGCGACCTGATCATCGCCTCGGAGACGGCGCGGTTCGGGCAGCCGGAGACCGGGCTCGGGATCATCCCGGGCGCGGGCGGCACGCAGCGCCTCACCCGCGCGGTCGGGAAGGCGAAGGCGATGGACGTCATCCTCAGCGGGCGGTTCCTCGACGCGGTCGAGGCCGAGCGCGCCGGTCTCGTCGCGCGCGTGGTCGCCCGCGAGGCCTGGCTCGAGGAGGCCAAGGCCGTGGCCCGCGCGATCGCGGCGAAGGGCCCGGTCGCGCAGCGCCTCGCGAAGGAGGCGGTCAGCCGCTCGTTCGACACGCCGCTCGACGCGGGGCTCGACTACGAGCGCAGGCTGCTCTATCTCGCCTTCGCGTCCGAGGACGCGCGCGAGGGCCTCACCGCCTTCACGGAGAAGCGCGAGCCCGACTTCCGCGGCCGGTAGGCGTCCCGGGCATGGCAGGCTCCTCCCGCTGGCACGACCCGCCCCGCCTGCGCTCGCTCGAGGACGAGGAGGGGGGCGAGCGGCATGCCACGTGGCTCGAGCTCTTCTTCGACCTGGTCTTCGTCGTCGCGATAGCGCAGCTCGCCGACGGCCTCTCGGAGGAACCGACCCTCCGCGGCTTCCTGATCTTCGCCGGGCTCTTCGTGGCTGTCTGGTGGGCGTGGGTCGGCTACACGTTCTACGCCGACCGCTTCGACACGGACGACCCTCCCCACCGCGCCCTCATGCTCGCCGGCATGTTCGCGGTGGCCGTGCTCGCGTCGGTCATCCCGGACGCCTTCCACGGCGACACCGCGAGCTTCGCGCTCGCGTACGCGGCCGTCCGCGGGGTCGTCGTCGTCCTCAACGTCCGCGCCTGGTGGCACGTCCCGCCTGCGCGGCCTCTCCTGGAGCTCTACATCCCCGTCTTCACGGCGAGCGTCGTCCTCTTCCTCGTCTCGGCGGCCGTGGAGCCTCCCGTTCGCTACTGGCTCTGGGCGGTCGCGCTCGTCATCGATCTCGCCGCCCCGCTGGTAAGCCGCGAGCGGATCGAGCAGGCGCCGATCCACGCGTCGCACATCCCCGAGCGAGTGGGTCTCTTCACGATCATCGTGTTCGGCGAGAGCGTCCTCGCCGTCGTGCTCGGGACGACGAGCGTGAGCTGGGGCCTGGAGTCGGGCCTCGCGGCCGTCCTCGCGTTCGTCGTCGCGGCCGCGCTCTGGTGGATCTACTTCGACTACGTCGACTCCTCGATCGTCGGGAGGACGATCCGTGCCGGGCAGATATGGCTCTACGCCCACCTGCCGCTGCTCACGGGCCTCGCCGCGCTGGGAGCGGGAGTCGAGCTGGCGATCCAGGCGACCCAGGAGTCGGGCCTGACGGCCGAGGTGTCCTGGATCGTCGGCGGCGGAGTGGCCCTCTTCATGGCGTCAGTCGCCGTCCTCCACCTCGTGACCACGCGCTCGCGCCGCGACGTCGACTTCTGGCTGCGCCTCGGGACGGCCGGGCTCGCCCTGGGCCTGGGTGCGCTGGGGCCCGAGCTCGGGATCGTGCCCATGCTCGCCCTCCTGGCGGGCGCGCTCGTGGCCCAGGTCGTCCTCGAGCTCGCCACCCACGAGCGCCACGTCCACATGGACGTGGGCCGCATGAAGATCGGCTAGGAGCGCTAGACCTCGAGCTCGACCGGAACCAGCTCGAGCTCGAGCCGCACGCCGTCGCGAACGACCGACGTCGTCACCCGCTCGCCGATCAGCTCGCCGACCATCAGGCGCTGCAGGTCGTCGACGCCTTCGACCGGCGTGCCGCCGACCGCGACGATCAGATCCTCGGGGCGCAGGCCTGCCCTCGCCGCGGGGCTGTCCTCGACGACCTCCACGACCTCGACGCAGTCGTGGCGATCGAGCTCGCGCGCGAGCCGGGGCGGAAGCGGGCGCGAGCCGCCGGCGATGCCGATGTAGGCCCGCGAGAAGCGGCCTTCGCGCATGAGCGCTCCGACGATCTTCCTCGTGGTCTCGTTGATGGGCACGGCGAGCCCGAGCCCGACTCCGGCGACCGCCGTGTTGACGCCCACGACGCAGCCGCGGCCGTCTGCGAGCGCGCCGCCGGAGTTCCCCGGGTTGAGGGCGGCGTCGGTCTGGATGACGTTCTCGACGATCCTCCCGGCCGTCCGCGAGCGCACGGGCAAGGAGCGGCCGAGTGCCGAGACCACGCCGGCGGTGACGGAGCCGGCGAAGCCGTTCGGATTCCCGATCGCGACGACGAGCTGGCCGACGCGCAACCCCTCGGCGTCGCCGAGCTCGGCGGGCACCAGGTCGGAGGCCTGCGAGCGGAGCACCGCGAGGTCGGAGAGCGGGTCGGCCCCGACGACCTCCGCCGCGATCTCGCGGCCGTCGACGAACGAGGCCTCGACGTTCCCGTCCGAGCCCGCGACGACGTGTGCGGAGGTGAGCATGAAGCCGTCCGGCGTGATCACGACGCCGCTGCCGCCCCCGGCGGCGACCCGGCCGCCGCGGACCCGGCGCGAGACACGCAGGTTCGCCACGGAGGGAGAGAGCCGCTCGGCGACGGCGATCACCGCTCGCGAGTAGGCGTCGAGCGCCTCGGCCTCGGAGACCTCCTCGGAGGAGATGAACGTAAGATCGGCCATCGGGTTCACGCTAGCGGACACGTCGAGGTCTACCGAGGAGGGGCATGCCTGAGGTCGAGACGACGCGCGACGGCGCGGTCCTGACGGTCGTCCTCGACCGGCCGGACAAGCTCAACGCCTTCGACGCCGCGATGCATCAGGCGTTCGCGGCCGCGCTCAAGGAGGCTTCCGATCCGGAGGTGCGCGCCGTCGTCCTCACCGGCGCCGGCCGCGGCTTCTGCGTCGGGCAGGACCTCGCCGAGCTGCAGCGAGGGTGACCGCGACGTCGCGTCGCTCCTCCGCGAGGGCTGGAACCGCCACGCCCTCGGCCTCCGCCGGCTGGAGAAGCCCGTCCTGGCCGCGGTCAACGGCGCGGCGGCGGGCGCCGGCGTCTCGCTGGCGTGCGCGTGCGACCTCCGCATCGCGGCCGACTCGGCCGTGTTCGTCCCCGCCTTCGTGAACGTCGGCCTCGTCCCCGACACGGGCGGGTCGTGGCTCGTGCCGCGCCTCGTCGGCTACGCGAGGGCGTTCGACTGGTTCTGCTCGGGCCGCCGGCTCGCCGCCGACGAGGCGCTCGCCTGGGGGCTCGTCTCCGAGGTGGTCGCCGGAGACGTTGTGCTCGCGCGGACGCAGGAGCGCGCTGCCGCGCTCGCCGCGCTGCCGACGCGGGCGATCGGGATGACGAAGCGGCTGCTCGAGGGTGCCGCGGGCTCCCGGCTCGAGGCCCAGCTCGAGCGCGAGGCCCAGCTCCAGCTGGCGGCGACACGCACCGAGGACTTCGCCGAGGGCGTCGCAGCGTTCCTCGAGAAGCGCGAGGCGCGCTTCACCGGTCGCTAGCCCCAGTACAGAAACGGCCGGCTCTGGAGCCGGCCGTGCCTCGGCGTTCGGGCCGCCGTGCTTCTCAGGGTGATCGGTCTCCGCATGGACGGGACGGGGAAGGCGTATGAGGCCGTATGGATCCCGCGTCGATGCGAGTCCTGTCTCCGCGTCGTGTTCCTCATCGCCGTCGTCGACGAGGATCAGGGCCCGCTTGAGCATCGATCCCTTCCCGGCACGTACATGAGGACGGCCGGGGTGCTTCTTGAGCGTGAGCGCTACGAGACGGTCGCGCCGCACGGGGTGGCGTCTGCGGGCCTCCCGGCGCGTACGACGACGGCTGTCCCGTCGAGTAGGAGCTCCGGCTAGATCGTCTTGAACTGCTCGAACGGCTGGCGGCACGACGCGCAGTACCGGATCGAGCGGCAGGGGGTCGGCCCGAAGATGTTCTCGAGCCGGGTGTCGGTCGAGCCGCAGTAGGGGCAGCGGAAGGCGTGGCGCTCGAGCTGGACGAGGGTCGGCGGCGCGCTCCCGCGGGGCTCGGGCGGTGCGAAGCCGGACTCGCGGAGCTTCTGCCGGCCGGACTCCGTGATCCGGTCGGTCGACCAGTCCTCGTCGAGCACGACCTCGACCTCCGGCTCGGCGCCGAGCGCGCGGACTGCCTCCGCCGCCTGGCTCCTCATCACCTCGAGGGCCGGGCAGCCGAGGAAGGTTGGGAGAAGCCGCACGCGCACCCTGTCCCCCGCGACGTCGACGTCGTGCACGACGCCGAGGTCGACGAGCGAGACGACGGGGATCTCGGGGTCGGGGACGTCCGCGAGGGCGTCCCAGACGGCGGCCGCGCTCACCATGTCGCCCCCGGGACGGAGCGGCGCACCATCGTCATCTCGTCCCAGAGCGGGCGGAGCTCCTCCGTGTGCCGGGCGCGCTCGACCGCCTCGACCGGCTCCCGCTCGAGGATCTCGCAGAGGCGGCCGCGCAGCTCGTCGTCCAGCAGCCCGAGGGCGTACGGCCAGAGCTCGTCGACGGCCGCCTCGAACCGGGCCCGCTCGGAGGAGGCCCGCAGGCGATCGGCCCACATCTGGGCGTGCATGCGATGGTAGGCCTCCTCCCGCTCGATGCGCTCGGCGAGGCCGGCGACCTCGGGATCCGCGGCGGTCTTCAGCTCGGCGATGCGGAGGGCGTCGGCGGTCTCGTAGAGCCAGTGCCGGGCGATCGTCGCCGCCCAGTCGGGCACGAGCCGGAGCTCGACGAGAGGATGACACCGGTACTCGTCCGGGTCGCGGTCGAACGCGAGCGCGTCCGCGTCGGTCTCCAGCTCGCGCGCGGCGAGCTCGTAGAACGCGCGGGCGTGTCCGATCTCGCCCTGCGCGATCGACGAGAAGGCGACGTCCTCCTCGAGGTACGGCGCGATCCCGGTCCACTCGGAGTCGCGCCAACCGAGGACGAGCTCGTCATCCGCCAGGTCGAGCAGCGTCTGCGCGCTCACGCGCCTCCCTGAGCTTGACCTTGAGCGAGTAGCCGTCGACGCGCCGGTAGTCACGGTCGAAGACGTCCGCCACGTAGGGATCCTCGATCTCGAGGATCGCGTCGCGCGGAACGACCCAGAGCGCGACCGACTCGCCCCGGCGCCCGTAGAACTCGATCGCGTACGCCTCGGCGAACTCGCGGTCGGGCGCCTCGAGCGAGCCGCCGTGCTGGAGCGGCTGGCCGTCGCGCTCCTGGCGAAAGACTTCCCAGATCACGCAGCGTCCGCCAGGATGGCGCGCCGGACCCAGGCCGTCTCCTCGCGCGAGGCGCGGCGGAACCCGAGCCGACGCTCGGTCTCCGGCCCGTGGCCGGTCACGACCCACTTGAGCTCGTCCCAGTCGGGCTCGGTGTAGCGCCACCGTCCCGCCTTCTCGTCCTTCGCCAGCGCCGCGTCCGGAACGGTCAGGCCGAGCTCGCGGATCTGGGGGACGTAGCCGTCGAGGAACTGCTGGCGCGCGTCCTCGTTCGCCTGGCTCTTGATCCGCCACTGGACCATCGGGTCGTCCTCGGCCGGCGTCGGGTTGCCGTGGAACTGCATGAGCGGGCCCCACCAGCGGTCGAGCGCCTCCTGCACGAGCTCCCGCTGCTCCTCGGTGCCGGTCATCATCGTCAGGACGACGTCGCGGCCGTGGAGGATGTGGAACGACTCCTCCCAGCAGATCTTCTTCATGATGCGGGCGTACGGGGCGTAGGAGCACTTGAGGAGGGCCTTCTGGGAGATGATCGCCGCTGCGTCCACGAGCCAGGCGATAACGCCGACGTCACCCCAGGTCCGCGTGGGGTAGTGAAAGACGTTGTGGAACTTCGTCCGGCCGGCGACGAGGTCGTCGAGGCAGGCGTCCCGCGGCTTGCCCAGGTCCTCGACCACGCGGTAGATGAGCTGGGCGTGGCCGACCTCGTCCTGCACCTTGGCCGTGAGGGCGAGCTTGCGCTGGAGTGTCGGCGCGCGGAGGATCCACTCGCGCTCGGGAAGGACGCCCATGAGCTCCGAGTTGCCGTGCATCTCGATGAACCTGATCAGGGACTGCCGGTACGACTCAGGCATCTCGTCGCCGGTCTCGACCAGCCCGCCCTCCTGCACGTAGGCGCGGAACTCGTCCTCGGTTCGGCCGTCTCGCACGGGCGCCTCCCAACCAAACGATCGTTAGGATTCAGCCTACCATGAGCCGTCGCGACGAGCTCGCGCGCGAGGCCGCCCGTCTCTTCGCGGAGAAGGGCTACCACGGCACGTCCATCGGCGCCCTGGCCGACGCCGTCGGGGTGCAGAAGGGCTCGCTCTACGCCCACATCGCCGGCAAGCAGGACCTCCTGTACGAGATCATGCGCGAGGGCGCGGACGCGTTCCACGGGGCGCTCGACGCGATTCCGGAGGACCTGCCCGCGACCGAGAAGCTCCGTCTCGCCCTGCGCGGGCACCTCCGCGTCGTCGCGGGGCAGCTCGAGCTCGCGACGGTCTTCGTGCGGGAGTGGCGGTACCTCGAGGGCGAGCGCCGCGAGGAGATCCTGGGCGAGCGCCGCCGCTACGAGGAGCGCGTGCGCGCGCTCTTCCGCGAGGGCCGTGACCTCGGCGAGCTCCGCTCCGACCTGGACGAGAGCATCGCGGCGCTCCTCTTCCTGTCCGCGGCGAACTGGGCGTTCACGTGGCTCCGCCCGGGTGTCGACACCGACGCGGTCGCCGACGGCTTCTACGCGCTGCTCGTCGACGGGATGCGCGGCTACTCGACTCCCGTCTGAGTACAGTGGGCGCCTTGGCGAGCGCGGCGCTGATCGTCAATCCGCGGGCGAGTCTCGTGACGCCCGAGCTCACGGTCGAGGTGGAACGGGCACTCCGCGCCGGCGGCGAGGACGTCGAGACGATGCTCACCGAGCGGCCCAGGCACGCGGCCGAGCTCGCCGCCGAGGCTTCGCGAGAGTGCGAGCGGATCTACGTCTTCGGCGGGGACGGCGCTTACAACGAGGTCGTCAACGGGCTCGAGGACGACGTCGCCGTCGGGTTCCTCCCGGGCGGCGCGACGAGCGTCCTGCCCCGGGCGCTCGGCCTCCCGCGCGACCCGCTGGAGTGCGCCCGGCTCCTCGCGGGCTCGGACGCGGAGCGGTCGATCTCCCTCGGCCGGGTCAACAACCGCCGCTTCACGTTCGCCGCGGGGGTGGGGCTCGACGCCGAGCTCGTGCGCGGGGTGGACGACCTCGGGCGCAACGAGGGCAAGCGGCCGGGAGACGTCGCCTACGCGCGGACGCTCGCGGGGATCCTCTCCCGCCGCCGCGGGCGCCTCGAGCCGGCGATGACGGTGCTCGGTCGCGACCGGGTGGCCTTCGCCCTCGTGGCCAACTGCGACCCGTACACCTACGTGGGCCCCGTGCCGGTGCGCGCGGCGCCGGAGGCGCGCTTCGAGCTCGGGCTCGACCTCGTTGCCCCACGCGCAGTCGCGCCGTGGCACCTTCCCCGGCTCGCCGCGTGGGCGCTCATGGGCCGGGGGCAGGTCTCGTCGTCGCGGACGCTCTACCTCCACGACCTCGACGAGGTCGAGATCGAGTGCGACGTCCCCACGCCCCTCCAGGCGGACGGCGAGGACCTCGGCGACGTCACGTCGGCCCGCTTCGAGGCCGAGCGGGACGCGCTCCGTGTCCTCGTCGGCGATACTTAGACGCGTGGGGAAGGCGGTGCCGGCCGAGGACGATCTCCTGCGGATCATCGGCGACGGGGAGCAGAGGCCGGACGGCGAGGCGGAGGGTCTCGACGAGCCCGCGCTCCTCGACCTCTACCGCAAGATGGTCCTCCTGCGCACCTACGACGAGCGGTCGCTCGTGTACCACCGCCAGGGGCGCGTCGGGACGTACGCGATCTTCTGGGGGCACGAGGCCGTCCAGGCCGGGTCGGCCTCCGCGCTCGCCGACGAGGACTGGATCTTCCCCTCGTACCGCGAATCCGCGATCGGGCTCCTGCGCGGCATGCCGCCGGAGGTCGTGCTCTCGTGGTGGCGCGGTCACCCCGCCGGCTGGTGGGACCCGCGCGAGTACCGCGTCGCGTCGATCACCGTCCCCATCGCGACGCACGTCCCGCACGCCGTCGGCCTCGCCTGGGGATCGCGGCTGAAGGGCGAGAGCGTCTGCGCGATCGCCTACTTCGGCGACGGGGCCACCTCCGAGGGGGTCTTCCACGAGGGCGCCAACTTCGCCGCGGTCATGCAGGCCCCGGTCGTCCTCCTCTGCAACAACAACCAGTGGGCGATCTCGACGCCGCTCTCTGCACAGACGCGCGCCGTGGCTCTCGCGGACAAGGCCGTCGGCTACGGCATGCCCGGCGTCCGCGTCGACGGGGGCGACGTCCTCGCGGTCTTCCAGGCGACGGCGGACGCGCTCCGGCGGGCGCGCGCCGGCGACGGGCCGACGTTCGTGGAGGCCGTGACGTACCGGTCCGCACCGCACGCGACCGCCGACGACCCGAGCGCGTACTGGGACGTCGGGCGGGTCGAGCAGGAGCGCGGAGAACGAGTGCCTCGGCCGCTACGAGCGGTACCTCGAACGGCGGGGCCTGCTCGACGACGGGCTCCGGGAGGAGATCCGGGCGGAGGCGCTCGAGCGGATGAGGGAGGGGATCGCCGCCGCGGAGGCGATGCCGCCCCCGGACCCCGACGTCGTGTTCGCGCACGCGTACGTCGATCCACCCCCGACGATCCGCGAGGGGTGACCTCCCTGGAGCGGACGCTCGTCGAGGCGGTCAACGACGCGCTCCACGTGGAGATGGAGCGGGACCCGACCGTGATGGTCCTGGGCGAGGACGTCGGCCGCGCCGGCGGCGTGTTCAGGGCGACCGCCGGGCTGCTCGACCGGTTCGGCCCCGAGCGGTGCGTGGACACGCCGCTGGCCGAGGCTGGGATCCTCGGCACCGCCGTCGGCCTCGCCATGGCCGGCTGGCGACCCGTTTGCGAGATGCAGTACGAGTCCTTCAGCTACCCCTGCCTCGACCAGCTGATCACCCACGTCGGGCGCTACCGCTGGCGAACCGGAGGCGCGATGGAGTTTCCCATCGTCGTGCGCATGCCGACCGGCGGCGGCGTCCGGGCGCCCGAGCTCCACGAGGACTCGCCGGAGGCGTACTACGTCCACACGCCGGGCGTGAAGGTGGCGATCCCGTCGACACCGGGCGACGCGAAGGGCCTCCTCGCCGCCGCCCTTCGCGATCCCGACCCCGTCGTGGTCCTCGAGCCGAAGGTGCTCTATCGGAGCCCGCGGGGAGAGGTCCCGGACGGCGAGCACGTCGTCCCGCTGGGCCGGGCGCGGATCGCGCGCGAGGGGAGCGACGTCACGCTGATCGCCTACGGCGCGATGGTGCAGACATGCCTCGCGGCCGCCGAGCTGCTCGAGGAGAGCGCCGAGGTCGTGGACCTGCGCACCCTGAAGCCGCTCGACGAGGAGACGATCCTCGGCTCGGTCGCCCGGACGGGCCGCGCGGTCGTCGTCCAGGAGGCGCCGCGGGTGGCCGGGTTCGGGGCCGAGATCGCAGCCGTCCTCGCGGAGAAGGCGATCCTCGACCTTCGCGGCCCGGTCGTCCGCGTCACGGGCTACGACGTCCCCTTCCCGTACTGGTCGATCGAGCACGAGTACCTGCCCTCGCCGGAGCGCGTGGCCGCCGCCGCCCGCCGGGTGCTCGCCTACTAGCCGTGGCCTACGAGCTCACGCTTCCGGATCTGGGCGAAGGCGTCGCCGAGGGCGAGATCGCGCGGTGGCTCGTCGAGGTCGGCCAGGACGTCGAGGAGGACGACCCGCTCGTCGAGATCCAGACGGACAAGACGACGGTCGAGATCCCCTCGCCGCGCGCCGGCACCGTTTCGCGCATCCTCGTCGCCGAGGGCGACCTCGTCCCGGTCGGGACACCGCTCGTCGTCATCGACGGGGGCGAGTCGGAGCCGCAGACCGCGGAACCGGAGGCGCCGGCGCAGCGGCCGGCCGGACCGGTCCGGGCGACGCCCCTCGTCCGCCGCATCGCCGTCGAGCTCGGCGTCGACCTCGCGGCGGTCGCTCCCACCGGCGCCGACGGGAGGGTGACCGAGGAGGACGTCCGCGCCGTGGCGGCGTCGTCGGGCCCGGCCGGACTGGGCGGCGAGCGGCGCGTCCCGCTCCGTGGCGTCCGGCGGCTCGTGGCCGAGCGCCTCGACGAGCTCGCATCGCGAGGTGCCGGCGGTGACGGTGGTCGAGGAGTGCGACGTCACGGCGCTCTCGGCGGAGCGCGGCGAGCGCTCCTACCTGCCGTACCTCGTCCAGGCTGCCGTCGGCGGGGCTGCGGGAGGTCCCGGAGCTGAACGCCACGCTCGACCGCGACGAGATCGTCTACTGGGAGCGGTACGACATCGGGATCGCGGTGCAGACCGACGACGGCCTCGTCGTCCCGGTGCTGAGGAGCGCCGACGAGCTGGGCCTCGACGAGCTCGAGGCCGAGGCGCGCCGCCTCGCCGAAGGCGCGCGGGCGGGGACGCTCGAGCCGGCCGAGCTCAAGGGCTCGACGTTCACGGTGACGAGCGCCGGGCGCCTGGCGGGCCTCTTCGCGACGCCGCTCGTCAACTACCCCGAGGTCGGCATCCTCGGCCTCCACCGCATCTCTTCGAGGCCGGCGGTCGTCGAGGGCGAGGTCGTCCCTCGCGAGATCGGCTGGCTCTCCTGCACGTTCGACCACCGGGTCGTCGACGGCGCCCGGGCGAGCGCGTTCCTCCTCGAGGTCGTGCGCAGGCTCGAGGAGCCCGGCGCCGCGGAGACCCCGGGCTCCTCGTCCTGACCCGGCTAGTCCCGCTCGATCTGGCCGCGGATCTCGCCGCCGGGGAACATCGTCGAGTGGACGTTCGCGTACGTCACCCCGGCCTTGATCGCGCGCACGAGCTCGTCGAACTCGCCCGCGGCGATCCCCTGGCCGGCCGGCCCGACGATGTCCGCCGGGACGATCGTGCCGGTGACCACCGCCTCGCTGTCGTTGCCGGCCGGGCACGCCGGCTTCCCGCCTCCGCCGCAGAAGAACGCCGAGACGCCGCCGTTCACGTCCTTCTGCCCGAGGTGGATGTGGGCGAACAGGCTCGGCGTGCTCAGGTCGCGGAACTTGAGCCTGAACGTGATCACCTGGTCGTCCTGGTCGACCCAGAGCTTCACGCTCCCGGACGCGCCCGTCGAGATCGACGGCGCCTCCCTGAAGCCCTTGAGCTTCGCCTCGAAGGCCTTGCTCTTTCCCCCGCTGGCGCCTGCCAGGGAAGCGACCAGGAGTCCGGCCGCAAGGACAGCGATCGCCAGCACGGCAAATCGAGTGCGCATTGCCTACCTCCCTCGTTTCCCCTACTCGGAGGTCCTACGCGGAGCGGCTGCGTTCCGGATTGCCGGGCAGGGGGACGAACTGGACGCTCGGCCGCCGGCGTCCCTCCTGGGGGAAGAGCTCCATCAGGTCGTAGGCCTCCTGGGGAGGCCGACGACGACCGGGAGGCCGAGGGCGCGCGCCTCGGGGACGGTGATCGGGTCGTCGTGGGTGTAGTGGCCGCCCGCCAGCTCCTCGGCCAGGGTCTCGGCCTTGTCGGCGCCCATCCGGTCGATCACGAGGTTCGTGACCACCTGCTTCATGTGCCGGAGAGCCTTCTCCGCGACGTCGGCCATGAGAAGCGTGCGGTCGTCGAGCTGCTCGATCGGCTTCGCGGCGGCGACGCGGACGAGCGCGGCCGCGGGCACGTCCCCGAGCTGCGGGTCGACGGGGCCGAGGACCGCTGCCTCGTCCATGCGGATCTCGTCGGCCGCGAGCGCGAGGAGGGTTCCTCCCGACATCGCGTAGTGCGGCACGAGGACGGTGACCTTGCCCGTGTGAGCCTTGAGCGCGTAGGCGATCTGCTCGGAGGCGAGCACGAGCCCGCCGGGCGTGTGGAGGAGCAGGTCGAGCGGGGCCTCGTCCGGCGTCTGGCGCACGACCCGCAGGACGGCCTCCGAGTCCTCGATGTCGATGAAGCGGTAGAACGGGACCCCCAGGACGCCCACCGTCTCCTGCCGGTGGATCAGGGCGATGAGGCGCGTGCCGCCGCGCGCCCGCTCGAGGGCGCGGAGCGCCCGGGCGCGCCGGGCCTGGAGCGCCCGCCGCGAGAGCACGGGAACGACGAGCAGGACGAGGATCCCGATGGCGAGGACGGCGCCGAGGTCGATGCGCCGAGGATACGGAGGCACGCGGCTAGACTCACGAGCGTGGACGGTCCCCTCGACTGGTACCTGCTCGGCGTCGTCCTCGGCCTCGGCGTCGTCGTCGGCATCGCCGCCGTCGGCGCCCTTCGGAGCCCCTGGTGGGCGGCACTGGCGATCCTGGGCGGAGCCGCCGCCATCGCGATCGACCTCCTCGCCCTGCCGCTGTGGGCGCTCGTCGCCTTCGCGGCTGCCGTCGTGGTCGCCTTCGTCGCGCTCCGACGGCTCCCGGCGGACGCCCTGCCGGCCGCGCTCCTGGGGGCGGTCGTCCTCGCGGCGATCCCTCTTCTCGGCTACGTGGCGGTCGCCGCGGCTCCGGTGGCGGGCGCGCGCCTGCAGCGGCGCGCGGATGCCCGCCACGCCGGGCTGAGAGTGCTCGCGAAGGACTGACCTGACCGCTGCCGGGACACGGAAGCTCGTGCTCGTCGTCATCGACGGGCTGACCCCGGGTGCTCTCGAGCGGGGGCTCGAGGAGGGGCGTCTGCCCGCGCTCGCCGCGCTCGCCGAGGCGGGCGGTACCGGCCAGGGGACGAGCGTCTTCCCCTCGCTCACGCCGGTCTGCCTCTCGTCCATCGCCACCGGGGCCTATCCGGACGTCCACCACATCCCGCACCTCGTCTGGTACCACCGCGGCGAGGGGCGCGTGATCGAGTACGGGTCGTCCTTCTCGGCCATGCGCGCGGTGGGCGCGCGGCGCGCCATCCGGGACACGGTGTTCGGCCTGAGCGGGGAGCACCTCTCCGCGGACGCGACGACGGTCTTCGAGGCGCTCGAGGACGCCGGGCTCGAGCCGGCCGCCATCAACTTCACGTGCTACCGGGGTCGCACGCGCCACTCCATCCGGCTTCCCGCGCTCGCCCGCCGCAACCGGTGGTACGAGGCCGTCTACGGGCCGACGCACTTCTTCTTCTTCAACGTCTTCGAGTCGGAGCGCACCGGGGCCCCGCTCGCCGTGCGCTCGCGCCTCGAGGGGTCGATCGACGAGTACGCGGCGGCGGTCGGCCGCTGGCTCGTGACGCGCGACGCGTTCGACTTCCTCGTCTTCTACCTCCCCGACTACGACTACGCCTCCCACATCTCGGGGCCGGAGGGGTCGCTGGAGGCCCTCGAGCGCTCCGACGCCGCACTCGGGAACCTGCTCGAGGCCGGAGGCGGCCCCGAGCGCTTTCTCGAGCGCTACGCGGTCCTCGTCTGCTCCGATCACGGCCAGACGCCCGTCGACAAGCTCGCCAGTCTTCAGGACACGTACCCGGAGCGCCTGACCGGGGTGCTGCCGCTCGCGTCGAACCGAGCCGGGATGGTGTACCGCCTCGAGGGCTGCCGTCTCACCGCGCGCGATCTCGCAGAGCGGCTGGACGACGCGCCCGCCGTCGAGGTCGCCCTCTTCCTCGAGGAGGGGACGGCGGTCGCGCGACGCGAGGGCGAGGAGCTTCGCTTCGCCCCCCACGGCGAGGGCTGGCTAGCCGAGGGCAACGCGGATGTGCTCGATGCCGACCGCCATCCCCGAGGCCTCGAGCGGTCCTGGCACGCCCTGGCGAATCCGACTGCCGGCGACGTCCTCGTCTCGGCCCGGGAGGGTTGGGAGTTCGCGGACCTCGGCGGGCGGCACCACCTCGGCGGCGGGAGTCACGGCTCCCTCCTCGCGGGCGACTCGGTCGTTCCCCTCGTCGCGGCCGGCTTCGAGGAGCCGCCGTCTCTCGCGGGCATGCGCATCGTCGACCTGGCCCCGCTGGCGCTCGCCCACCTCGGCGTCCCCGCGCCGGACACCATGCGGGGGCCCCTTGAAGCGGCGAGAGCCTGACTTCGACGCGCTCCGCGCGCGCATGGTCGCCGATCAGCTCCAGGCGCGCGGGATCCGCGATCCGCGCGTCCTCGCGGCGATGGGGACCGTCCCGCGGGAGGCGTTCACGGACGCGGACGACCGCGAGGCGCGCCTACGAGGACGCGCCGATCCACATCGGCTGGGGCCAGACGATCTCGCAGCCGTACATGGTGGCGCTGATCTGCGAGGCGGCCGCCGTCGGCCCCGACGACCGGGTGCTCGACGTCGGCACCGGTTCCGGCTACCAGGCGGCGGTGCTGGCCGAGCTCGCCCGCGAGGTCCACACGATCGAGCGCATCGAGCAGCTCGTCGACCGCGCCCGCGAGAAGCTGGCCGGGGCCGGCTACGAGCGCGTCGTCGTCCACCAGGGCGACGGCTCGCTCGGACTGCCCGAGCTCGCGCCCTTCGAAGCCGTCACGGTGGCCGCGGCGGCGCCGGGGCTCCCGGCGGCGCTGTACGAGCAGCTGGCCATGGGGGGAAGGCTCGTCGTCCCGGTCGGAGACCGGCGCGGGCAGCGGCTCGAGGTCGTCGTCAAGAGCCCGGAGGGACCGGCGATCGTCCACTCCGTCGCCTGTCGCTTCGTGCCGCTCGTCGGCGCGGAGGGCTACTAACCTGTCGGCGATGGCGAAGGGAGCCGAGGCCACCTCCTCGCGGGCGACCGTCTTCACGGGCGCGGCCTCGAGCGCCCTCAGGCGGCCCGGCAACTGGCTCCAGCTGGCCAAGTTCTGCACCGTCGGCGCGTCGGGCTACGTCGTCAACCTCGCGGTGTACGCAAGCCTTCTCGCGGCGGGCGTCCACTACCTCCCGGCCGCGGTGTGCTCGTTCCTCGTCGCCGTCACCAACAACTACGTCTGGAACCGCGTCTGGACGTTCCGCCATCAGCGCGGCCACCTCGTCTTCCAGGGAGTCCGGTTTCTCGTCGTCTCGACGATCGCCCTGGCCGCGAACCTCGCCTTCCTGAGCGCTCTCGTCGCGCTCGGGGTCGCGGAGCTGCCCGCGCAGGCGATCGCCATCGTGCTCGTCACGCCGTGGAACTTCGTCGCCAATAAGCTCTGGAGCTTCCGACGGCGGCCGCGAAGTTCCTAGTCGGCCGCGGCGCTCGTCGCGCTGGCGATGGGCGCGGGCGTCGCCCACGCCGCCGCGCCCACGACGCCCGTCTACGACTCTCGGGGGAACCTGGTGGGGACGCCTTTCGTCCCGCCGAAGGCGGAGCCGCTCCTGACGGAGAAGGAGGCGATCGGCCGCGCGCTCGCGAACGGCAAGGTCGCCGACTGGGTGGCGCGGTACCCGACCGGGTCGCTGACGAAGCAGGCGGACCTCGACGAGGACTCGCTCGTCTGGACGGTGCGCGTGTGGTCCTCCGTCCCCGACGCCGGCCAGATCGTGCTCGCCAAGGTGGACGACCCGACAGGGGAGGTCACGGAGGCGTGGACCGGGCCGCAGGTGGCGTGGAAGATGGCGCGGGGGTACGAAGGGGCGTTCGGCCGCAAGATCAACACGCCCTGGATCTGGCTGACGTTCTGTGCGGTGTTCCTCGTCGGGCTGGCCGACTTCCGGCGGCCGCTCTCGATCCGCAACCTCGACCTGCTCGCGCTCCTCTCGTTCGGGGTGTCGCTCTACTTCTTCAACCGCGGCGACGTCTTCACCTCGGTGCCGCTCGTGTACCCGCCGCTCCTCTACCTCCTCGGGCGCATGGCGTGGATCGGCTGGCGGGGTCGCGGGAGCCCGGCGCGGCCGGTTTGGCCCGTGTGGGTGCTCATCGGCGCGGCGGTGTTCCTCATGGGCTTCCGGATCGGCCTGAACGTGAGGGCCTCGAACGTCATCGACGTGGGCCTGTCGGGCGTCATCGGCGCCCAGCGGATCGTCCAGGACGGACAGATGCCATACGGGCACATGCCCGACGACACAGGGAAGGAGTGCGGCCCGGCCGACGCCGACGGGTACGTCCGCGAGCGCATCCAGACGAACGGGCGCTGCGAGGTGGCGGACGGGCGCGGCGACACGTACGGGCCCATCAGCTACCTCGCCTACGTCCCGGGGTACGTCGCGATGGGCTGGAGCTCCAAGTGGGACTACCTCCCGGCCGCCCACTTCACGTCGATCCTCTTCGACACGCTCGCGCTCCTCGGCATGGCCGCGCTCGGCCTGCGCTTCGGCGGCCCCCGCCTCGGGGCGACCCTGGCCTTCGCCTGGGCGGCCTACCCGTTCACGCAGTACGTGTCGAGCTCGAACTCGAACGACGCGATCATGCCCGCCTTCCTCGTCTGGGGGCTCGTCGCCGTGACGTCGGCGCCCGCACGCGGCCTCCTCGTCGGCCTCGCCGCGTGGACGAAGTTCGCATCGTTCCTCCTCGTCCCGCTCTGGGCCTCGTACCCGAGCACGACCCGCTGGCCCCGCCAGCAGCTCCTGGTCCTCGGCGGGATCCTCCTGGCGACCGCGCTCGGGTTCTGGATGCTCTTCCTCGAGCCGGACCCCGCGCACGCAGCCCGTGTCTTCTGGGACCGCACGTTCGGCTGGCAGCTCTCACGGGCGTCTCCCTTCTCGATCTGGGACTGGCACGAGTACCCCGGCTATCCGGACCTCGGGGCCGTCCAGTCCGTGCTCAAGGGCCTCCTCCTCGTCTCGGCCGTCGCTCTCGGCTTCGTGCCGCGAACGCGCAACGTCGTGCAGCTCGCGGCGCTCTCGGGTGCGCTGCTCATAGGCTTCGAGCTCGTCCTCACCCACTGGTTCTACCTCTACATCCCGTGGTTCTTCCCCTTCGTCGCGTTCGCATTCTTCGTGCCGGCCGCGGTCCAGGTCGTCCGGCCCGTGCCGCAGCCCGAGGAGCCGACCGATGAGCGTCCGGTCGGAGAGCTCGTCCCGATCCGCTGACGCCGGGGCGTTCCTCGTCGCGCTCGCGGTCGGGGTCGTCCTGCTCGCCGTCTCGTGGGGCCTGCTCCACCTCGGCCCGTTCCACCGCTACCAGATCATCGACACGCCCGTCTACCAGGACTACGGCGAGGCGATCGCCGCCGGGCAGGTCCCCTACCGGGACTTCGACCTCGAGTACCCACCGGGCGCGCTGCCGGTCTTCTGGCTCCCGACGCTCGGCCCGGCGGAGCACTACGCCTCGCTCTTCGAGACTCTGATGGCGATCTGCGCCGTCGCGATGCTCGTCCTCGTGCTTCGCGCCCTCGTCTCCCTCGATGCCACCCCGGCACGGCTGCTCGCGGTCGCCGCGCTGGTGGGGCTCTTCCCGCTGGCTCTCGGCTCGGTCGTCCTCTCGCGCTACGACCTCTGGCCTGCCGCCCTGACGGCGGCCGCCCTCGCGGCCGTCCTCGCCGGGCGCGAGCGCCTGGGGCTCGCGATCCTCGGCCTGGCGGTGACGGCCAAGATCTACCCGCTCGTGCTCCTTCCTCCGATCCTCGTGTACGTGGCGCGGCGGCGTGGCGGGCGAGAGGCCGCGGTCGGCTTCGGATTCTTCGCCCTCGCCGTCGCCCTCGTCGTCCTGCCCTTCCTCGTTGCCTCGCCGGACGGCCTGGTCGACTCGCTCCAGCGGCAGCTCGACCGCCCGCTCCAGATCGAGAGCCTCGGGGCCTCCGTCCTCCTCGTGGCGCACCAGCTCGGCGTCTACGACCCGACCGTCGTCTCGACCTTCGGCTCCCAGAACCTGGAGGGCTCGCTCCCCGATGCGCTCGCCCTCGCCCAGACGCTCGTGCAGGCGGTCGCCCTCGTCGCGGTCTGGCTCCTCTTCGCGCGCGGCCCCGCCACCCCCGAGCGGCTCGTCGTCGCGTGCGCCGGCTCGGTCGTGGTCTTCGTCGCCTTCGGGAAGGTGCTCTCGCCGCAGTTCCTCATCTGGCTCGTGCCGCTCGTTCCGCTCGCGGCGGGCAGGACCGGCCTGACGGTCGCGGCGCTCCTGGGTGCCGCGCTCGTGACGACCCACCTGTGGTTTCCGACCCGCTACTGGGACGTCGTCGCGCTCGAGCCTGCCGGGTGGCTGGTGCTCGTCCGCAACGTCCTGCTGGTCGCGCTCGCGGTGGTGCTCGTGGCCGCTACGACGGAACGGGCACGCGCAGGGCCTCGCAGCTGGTAGCGCGCCCGGAGGCGTCGCACTCGACGACGACCCCCTCGATGCGGACGTCGCCTTCGGCCGGGTGGAAGCGCACGGGCATCCCGGTGCGCATCCGCTGGATCGCCAGCTCGGCGCGCACCCCGATGACGGAGTCGTGCGGGCCGGTCATGCCCGCGTCGGTGATGGCGGCGGTCCCGCCCGGAAGGACGCGGGCGTCGTTCGTCTGCACGTGCGTGTGCGTCCCGATCACGGCCGTCACCCGTCCGTCGAGCATCCGCGCGAGCGCGATCTTCTCGCTCGTCGCCTCGGCGTGGAAGTCGACGACGATCGTGGAGGTCGACTCCCGCGCCTCCTCGACGAGGGCGTCGACGACGCGGAAGGGGTGGATCGGCGTGTTCAGGAACAGCGCGCCCTGGAGGTTGGCGACGGCGACGAGCGTCCCGTCGCGCGCCTCGACGACGGTGAGGCCCTTGCCGGGGATGCCCACGTCGCCGAAGTTGGCGGGCCGGAGGATCCGCGGGCTCGACTCGAGGAGCGGCACGAGGTCGCGGTGGCGCCAGACGTGGTTGCCGGTCGTGATCACGTCCGCGCCGGCGGCGAGGAGCTTCTCGGCGAGCTTCGCCGTGAGCCCGACGCCGTCTGCGGCGTTCTCGCCGTTCACCACGCAGAGATCGGCGTCCAGCTCGTGGCGGAGCTCGGGCAGGCGTGCCGTGACCGCCCGCCGGCCTGGGGGGCCGAACACGTCGCCGAGGAACAGGATCTTCAGTGGGCGGTGCCGATCTAGAGCGTCACGGGCTCGTGAGGGCCGTTGCCGCCTGCACCTCGAGGTGCACGTGCTGGCCGTTGTCCTGCGTGTAGCGGGCGAGCCCGGCCCGCTCCACCTGGGAGAGGTCGATGACGCGACCGATCTTCGTCCGGCCGGCCGAGACGGTCGAGCCCACCGTCAGGGCCGGATCGGCCCGAAGGTTCTCGAGCCGGACGACGACGCCGGGGTTCCCGGACGGCTGGATGTCGATGCGGACGCCGTACGCCTTGCCGTCGATGATGTTGTCGGTGATGGCGATGACGCTGCCCCCCACGGGCGCGTAGACGTCGGTCTCCACGGGCGCGCCGACGTCGAGGCCTCCGGTCGCCGGCCCGACGCCGCCCTCGAGCACGAAGTAGCGGATGTCCGAGCCGCTCGACCCGAAGAGCTTGCGGAAGATCCGCTCCGCGAGGCCCGCGTTGGCCTGCGTGCCGACGGGCTCGAGCGGGAGCGCGTCCGTGCCGGAGGCGTGGTAGCCGATCGCGGTGACGCGGGTCTGGTTCACGGGCAGCTGGATCCGCAGCGTGTCGTGCGTGGCGATGATCTGCGGCTGCGGCGGCCCGGCCGGGAGAAGGCGCTCGGCGGACGCGGGCCCCGTGACCGTCACGGCGGTGGAGTCCCCGCGCCCGAACGCCATGAGCAGGAGGGCCGCGAGACACCCGCACGCGACGACGGCGAGCGCCGCGGTGCGGCGCGCGCGACGGGCTCTCGCCCGTGCCTCCTCACGCTGACGGCGTCGTGTGCGCCCGCCGAGGCCAGGGGCTTCGGTCGTGGCCATCCGCGGCACGCTAGCTGAGGTGCCCCGGCCTTTCAAACCCGAGGCGACGCGCTCGAGGCGTGTCGCCGGCCCGGGCTCGTCTGCCTCGGCGGGCGGCAGGAGCTCGGGCTGGAGCGCGAGCGCGCCGGAGGTCCCGAACTCCCAGTTCTCCTCGACGCCCCAGAGGTCGACGACGGTGCCCTGCTTTCCGGGGCTCTCTCGCTCGCGGTCGTAGAGACTCGGCCCGGGCACGATGCTGGCCTCGCGACGGTCGTCGCCGCGGGTTCAGCCTGCCAGGGACGGCGGACGGTACCGGCGTGCGAAGATTCCGACGACGTGTCGACCTTTCCCGTCACCCGGCTGCGCCGCTTCCGCCGCACCGGAGCGCTTCGCTCCCTCGTGCAGGAGACGCGGCTCGACCTCGACGACTTCGTCTATCCGCTCTACGTCTGCCCGGGCGAGGGCGTGGAGCGCCCCCTCGAGGGCCTCCGCGGAATCGCTCAGCGCTCCATCGACCGTCTCTGCGCCGAGGCGGAGGAGGCGCACGGCCTCGGCGTGAAGGCGGTCCTCCTCTTCGGGATCCCGGAGGAGAAGGACGAGGCGGCCTCGGGCGCATACGACGACGACGGGATCGTCCAGCGGGCCCTCCGTGCCCTTCGCGAGGAGGTCCCCGGCCTCGTCCTCCTGACGGACGTATGCCTCTGCGAGTACACGTCGCACGGGCACTGCGGGCTCGTCGACGGGGACGAGATCCTCAACGACGTCTCGCTCGAGGTCCTGGCGAAGGCCGCCGTCAGCCACGCGGAGGCGGGCGCCGACGCCGTGTGTCCGAGCGACATGATGGACGGGCGCGTCGGGGCCATCCGCGGCGCCCTCGACGCCGACGGGTTCGAGCAGATCCCGATCGTGGCCTACTCGGCCAAGTACGCGTCGGCGTTCTACCGCCCGTTCCGCGAGGCGGCGGAGTCGGCGCCGGCCTTCGGCGACAGGCGCAGCTACCAGATGGACCCGCCCAACGTCCGAGAGGCGCTGCGCGAGTGCGAGCTCGACCTCGCGGAAGGCGCGGACGCGATCATGGTGAAGCCGGCGCTCCCGTACCTGGACGTGATCGCGGCCGCCCGCGCCCGGTTCGACGTCCCGCTCTTCGCGTACAACGTCAGCGGGGAGTACGCGGCGATCAAGGCCGCCGTCGCCCGCGGCTGGATGGACGAGCAGCCGGCCGCCCTCGAGAGCCTCATCGCGATCAAGCGGGCCGGCGCCGACGTGATCCTCTCCTACTGGACGCGGGAGCTCGCCGAGTGGCTCTGACGGCCAGTGCGCTCTTCCGGCGGGCGCGGGCCGTCATTCCGGGAGGGGTGAACTCCCCGGTCCGGGCGTGGGCCGCGGTCGGGGGCGGCGAGCCCTTCTTCGCCGCCCGCGGCGAGGGCCCCTATGTCGTCGACGCCGAGGGCCGCCGCTACGTCGACTGGGTCATGTCCTGGGGGCCGCTCGTCTTCGGCCATGCCGACCCGGACGTCGTCGAGGCCGTGCAGGAGGCGGCCGCGGACGGGACGACGTTCGGGACGCCGACGGAACGCGAGGTCGAGCTGGCGGAGGAGCTCGTGGCCGCGGTGCCCTCCGTCGAGAAGGTGCGCCTCGTCTCCTCCGGGACCGAGGCCGCCATGAGCGCCATCCGCCTCGCGCGGGGGTTCACGCGCCGGGATCGCATCATCAAGTTCGCCGGGTGCTACCACGGACATACGGACGCGCTCCTCGTGGCGGGCGGCTCCGGCCTCGCCACCCTCGGGATCCCGTCCGGGCCCGGGGTTCCCGCAGGCGCCGCGGGCGACACCGTCGTCTGCGCCTTCAACGACGTCGACGCCGCCGCTGCCGCCGTCGAGCGCTACGGCGAGGGCCTGGCCGCGATCGTCGTCGAGCCGGTCGCCGGGAACATGGGGGTTGTCCCGCCCGAGCCCGGGTTCCTCGAGGCGCTTCGGTCCCTCTGCGACGCGTCCGGGGCGCTCCTCGTCTTCGACGAGGTGATCACCGGCTTCCGGGTCGCCCGCGGCGGCGCGCAGGAGCTCTACGGCGTCCTCCCCGACCTGACCATCCTCGGGAAGATCGCCGGCGGTGGCCTCCCGCTCGCCGCCTTCGGCGGACGGGCCGACGTCATGGACGAGCTCGCCCCCGGTGGGCCCGTCTACCAGGCGGGGACGCTGTCGGGGAACCCGCTCGCGACGGCAGCCGCGCTCGCCGTCCTGCGACGACTTCGCGACCCGGCCGTCTACGCGCGCCTCGAGGCGTCGGGCGAGCGGTTGGCCGCCGGCCTGGCCGAGGCCGGCGGGGGCGAGCCGGTGTGCGTCCAGCGGGTGGGCGGCATGGCCACGCTCTTCTTCCGGAACGGCCCGGTGCGCAGCTTCGCGGACGCCGAGGCGAGCGACACCGAGCGCTACGCGGCCTGGTTCCGCCATCTGCTCGAGCGGGGCGTCTACGTCGCGCCGTCGCAGTTCGAGGCGATGTTCGTGTCGACGGCGCACGGAGAGAGCGAGATCGACCTGACGGTGGAGGCGACGCGTGAGTACCTCGCCGGCTGACGTCCACGACGGCGTGTGGGAGACGATCGCCCGGGAGGCCCGGCGCGAGAGCGCGCTGTGGGACGCGGCGCTCCGCGAGGAAGGTGAGCGGGACGAGACGGCAGTGTTCTCGCTCCTGGCGGCCGAGCGGTACGCGGTCGGGCTCGAGTCGATCTACGAGGGCTACCTTCTCCACTACGGACGCGGCCGCCTGTTCGCGCCACCGGACTCCGACACGGCTGTCCTGCTCGGCGACTACCTCTACGCGCACGGGCTCGTGCGCGTCGCCGCGCACGGAAGGGTCGGCGTGGTGGCGGACCTCGCCGAGCTCGTGTCGCTCTGCGCCCACCTTCGAGCGGAGAAGCGCGACGGCGACGGCGCCGCCTGGGCGGGAACCGTCGCGCTCCTGGGGAGCGGCGACCCGCGCCTCGAGACGGCCCGAGCGGCGCTCCGGCTCCGGAGCGACGCGGCGCCGTTCCTGGCGCTCGCCGAGGGGGAGGCCGGCGCTGCCGTCGTCGAGCGGGCCCTCGTCCTCCACGCCCAACGGGTCGACTAGACTCCGCTGGCGATGAGCGCCTTCGTGTACGCCCTCGTCCTCGCGGCCGAGAAGACGCCGGCGGAGGAGGGGCGGGACGTCATCCTGGGGATGCTCGTCGTCGGGTTGATCTTCTGCGCGGTGATCGCGCTGGGTCAGTTCGGGCGCTGGCTCGGCCACCGTAAGGGGCGCGGCCACTAGCTAGCTCGGGCCGAGGGCGCTCTCGAGGGCGAGCTCGCACGCCTCCGTCCGGTCGTAGTCGGCGAGCAGGCAGCTGACGTAGCCGTAGCCGAGCTCGAGGCCGTCCCGCCGGAGGCCGAAGCCCGAGAAGCCTCCGACCCCGCCCAGCCCGAACGAGCCGTCCGGCTCGACCTGCGGGCCGAGCCCCCAGGCGACGTCGCGCTCGAGGACCACGTCCGGCCCCACCGCGTGCGGACGGAGGCTCTCGTCGGCCGTCTCCTGCCGCAGGAGGCGCACGCCGTCGAGGGTGCCTCCCCCGGCGAGCCCCGCGTAGAAGCGCGCGATCGCGCGGGCGGTCGTGTGCCCGCTGACGGCGGGGATCTCCGCCCGCCGGTAGGCCGACGAGTTGACGACGTCGACGTCGAGGAGCCCGGGCGGGTTCGAGAGGGAGGACGCGAGCAGCCGCCTGGGATCGTCGAGGACCGACCGCCGCCAGCGCCCGCCCGGGTCGACGAGCCGCGCCGCCCGGGCCTGGGCGTCGTCGTCGAGGCCGATGTGGAAGTCGAGGCCCCACGGCCCGGCGAGCTCCTCGGCGAGAAAGCGCCCGGGCATGCGGCCGTCGACCCTGCGCACGACCTCCCCGACGAGGTGGCCGTAGAAGGCGGCGTGCTCGCCGTGGCGGGTGCCGGGCTCCCAGAGCGGCTCTTCGGCGGCGAGCGCCGCCGTCAAGCCGTCCCAGTCGAAGAGGGCCTCCGTCGGCTTCGGCTCCCGGAGGAGGACGACCCCGGCCTCGTGCGTGAGGAGGTGGCGGACGCGCGTCGCCTCCTTGCCCTTCTCGCCGAACTCGGGCCAGTGGTCCGTGACCGGCGCGTCGAGGTCGAGCGCGCCGCGGTCGGCGAGGAGGAGGGCGCAGGCGGCGACCAGCGGCTTGCTGACCGAGTAGGCGTGGGCGATCGTGTCCTCCGCCCAGGGTCGTTCCTCGACCGGGTCGGCCAGGCCCGCCCAGAGGTCGACGACCATGCGCCCGTCGAGGTGCACGGCGACCGCGGCGCCCAGCTCCCCGTGCTCGGCGAAGTTCTCCGCGAACGCCTCGCGGACCGCTGCGAACGCCGGCTCGCACGTCCCCTCGATCTCGACGCGCACCCGCGCAGCATGCAGCGCGGCCGACCGGCTCGCCAGGCGCTCGCGGCGGCCTGCCCCCGATAGACTCGCACCGGATGGCTGTGAGCGATCTTCGCTCGTGGATCGACCTGCTGAGGCGGGAGGGCGAGCTGGTCGAGGTCGAGGCCGAGGTCGACCCGTACCTCGAGGTCACCGAGATCACCGACCGCGTGGTCAAGGGCGGCGGGCCGGCGCTGCTCTTCCGCCGCGTCAAGGGCTCGGAGCGGCCGCTGCTCATCAACCAGTTCGGGACCGAGCGCCGCACGTGCCTCGCCTTCGGGGAGCCGAGCCTCGACTCGGTCGCGCGGAAGCTCGAGGACGTGCTCGAGATGCAGCCCCCGCAGGGGCTCGTGGAGAAGGTGAAGGGGCTCGGGAAGCTCAAGCGCCTCGCCGACTCGCTGCCGAAGACGGTCTCCCGCGGGGCCTGCCAGGAGGTCGTCCTCGAGCCGGACCTCGATTCGCTCCCGATCCAGCACTGCTGGCCGGGCGACCCGGCGCCCTTCATCACGCTCCCCGCGGTGATCACGAAGGACCCGCGCTCGGGCGTCCGCAACGTGGGCATGTACCGGATGCAGAAGATCGACGCGCGCTCGACCTTCATGCACTGGCAGGTGCACAAGGACGGCCGCGCCGACTGGCTCGCCGCGGAGGGCTCGATCCCCGTCGCGGTCGCGCTCGGCTGCGACCCGGTGACGACGTACTCGGCGAGCGCGCCCCTGCCGAAGCACATCGACGAGTTCATGCTCGCCGGCTTCCTCCGCGGCGAGGCGGTCGAGCTCGTCAGGTGCAGGACGGTCGACCTCGAGGTGCCGGCGAACGCCGAGATCGTGCTCGAGGGGACGATCGAGGCGGGCGACATCGGGACCGAGGGGCCCTTCGGCGACCACACGGGCTACTACTCGCCGCCCGAGCCCTTCCCGGTGTTCCGGCTGACGTGCATGACGATGCGGCGGGACGCGATCTACCCGTCGATCGTCGTCGGCGTGCCGCCGGCGGAGGACGCCTGGCTCGGGAAGGCGACCGAGCGGATCTTCCTGCCGGCGATCCGCATGACCGTGCCGGAGATCGTCGACTACGACCTGCCGGTGGCCGGCGCCTTCCACAACTGCGTCATCGTCTCGATCCGCAAGTCCTTCCCCGGCCACGCGAAGAAGGTCATGCACGCGATCTGGGGCCTCGGCATGCTGTCGCTCTCGAAGTCGGTCGTCGTCGTCGACGAGTTCGTGGACGTCCACGACTACGAGCAGGTGTTCTTCCACGTCTGCGCCAACGTCGACCCGAAGCGCGACGTGCTCCTCTCGGAGGGGCCGCTCGACCAGCTCGACCACGCCGCCGTGCTGCCCTGCTACGGGGGAAAGCTCGGGATCGACGCGACGCACAAGCTGGCGGAGGAGGGGGCGGGCGAGTGGCCTGCGCGGATCGAGATGACGGGCGAGGTTCGTGACCTCGTCGACCGGCGCTGGAGTGAGTACGGGCTCGACTCGCCGGCCGGCGGGAACGGCAGGATCTCCCAGGTCTTGAGGCAGAAGGTACGTCGTTGACAGGAGCGAGCGGGCGGGAGAAGAATGGCCGACGCTTGTAACAGCGATTGCGGGAGGAAGGGAGGCCGGTGGCCGACGAGCTAGAGCCGTCGGGGGAAAGCCCTGAGCACGGGGACCCGGGCACGCACCTCCCGTCGCCGACGATCTGGCCCTTCGCGTTCGCGGGCGCGGTCGCCCTCATCCTCGTCGGGCTGGTCGTCAGCACCGATCGCCTCGGCGATCGGGGTCGCGCTCGCGGTCGTCTTCGGCTTCCTCTGGATCCGCCAGGCGACGCGCGAGGTGAGGGGCGAGCCGGAGCCGGTCGAGGCCCCGGCGCCCGAGCCGGAGGCTCGTGGAGGGCGAGGAGGGGTCGCCCCGCTACGAGCGCGCGAAGTTCCTCGAGGGCGCGACGATCGGGATCGGCGCGCTCATCGGCGCGGTCGTGACGCTGCCCGTGCTCGGGTTCACCGTGCTCCCCGCCTTCGTCGAGCAGGACTTCCCCGACGTCGACCTCGGGCCGCTCGACAAGTACCCGGAGGGCGAGTGGAGGATCGCGACGTTCGTGAGCCGGCCCGAGGACGGGAACGTCTCGCGGCGGACGGCGTTCGTCCGCTACAACGGGCTCAAGGACGAGGTCCCGAGCTTCACCGATCATCTCGAACCGGTGCGTGCACCTCGGCTGCCCGACCCAGCCCCAGGGGCCGCCCGGGGAGCCGGAGGAGGTCCAGACGTCGAAGGCGCCGGTGACGCTGACGCCGACGCAGCCCTCGGGCTTCGGGTGCCCGTGCCACGGCGGCGCCTACGACACGAGGGCAACCGGGTCGCGGGCCCGCCGGTCCGCTCCCTCGACCGCTACGAGTACTCGATCATCGACGGGAGCCTCTTCCTCGGCGCGCCGTACAGCGTCGGCGAGGTCACCGGGCAGGGCGCCGACGCGGTCGTCGTCCGCTACCGCTGGACCGATCCGGGCGTCCACGTGGACGGCCCGGAGGAGTACCTCTACCCCTACTCTCCGTGAGGGTCTGAGTGGCGAAGGCCAAGCCCAGGCACCACAGAGTCATGCGGTTCGTGATGATGCCGCTCGACTGGCTCGAGGAGCGCTCGGGCCTCGTCGGGGCCGTCCACTACTTCCTCTTCCGCAAGGTCCCGCACGACACGAACTGGTTCCACACGCTCGGCTCGGCGACGCTGACGGCGTTCATCGTCCAGGCGGTCACCGGCGTCATCCTCGCCTTCTACTACAAGCCCTCGCCCGAGGAGGCCTACGCCTCGATCCAGAACATCACGAACGAGCTCACCCTCGGGTGGCTCGTCCGCGGGATGCACCGCTGGGGCGCGAGCGTCTTCATCATCCTGCTCTTCCTGCACATGGGGCGCGTGTTCCTCTTCGGCGCCTACAAGTACCCGCGCGAGCTCAACTGGCTCCTGGGCGTTCTCCTCCTCGTTCTCGGCATGCTCGAGGGCTTCACCGGCTACCTGCTGCCCTGGGACCAGACCGCGTACTGGGCGACGGTCGTCGGCATCAACCTCAACTCGACCGCCCCGGTGGTCGGGCCGTTCCTGTCGGACTTCCTGCGCGGAGGTCAGGAGATCGGGACGAACACGCTCTCGATCTTCTACTCGATGCACATGCTCCTGATACCCGGCGGCCTGATCGCGCTCATCGTGCTGCATCTCTACCTCGTGATCCGGCTCGGCGTCACGTCGCCGCCGTGGTCGAGCGACGCGGCCGGCTCCGAGCGGGCCGAGGTGGTCACTGCCAGGCGCGGGCTCGTGGAGCCGAGGCCGCGCGGGGACGGCGCCTCAGCCGACGTGAGAGGACGGCCCGAGGGATGAGCAGCGAGCAGGACAAGGCCTACTTCAAGCGCTACAAGGAGGACGTCCACAAGCGCGGGAAGTCGTTCTTCCCCTACGCGATGTTCCACGACACGGTGATGAGCCTCGTCGTGGTCTGCGTCATCGTCGCCCTGGCCTGCATCTGGTACTTCACCGCGGGCGAGGAGGCGGGCGACGCGGGCGTCCTCGGCCCACGCTACGCGGAGGAGGCGGATCCCGGCACGACCTCCTTCGTGCCCCGCCCGGACTGGTACTTCTACTTCCTCTTCTACCTCCTGCGGATCTTCAAGTGGCCCGAGTCGGTCCTCATGGGGACGATCGGAGTCCCCACACTCGCCCTTATTCTCCTCTTCGTCCTGCCGTTCGTCGACCGCCGGCGCGAGCGGCGGCTCGTGCGCAGGCCGGTGGCCGTGGTAGCCGCCCTCCTCGTCGTTGCCTCGATGGGGATCCTCACGTACAAGGGCGCGACGGCCGAGGAGTCGCTCGGCTCCGAGAACCTCGCGCTCGTCCCGAGCTGGGTCGAGACGCAGGGCCTCTCCGCCCAGGCGGAGGAAGGCGCGAAGCTCTTCGCGGAGTCCGGCTGCCTCAACTGCCACACGTACCTCGGCGCCGGCTCGAGCAACCTCGGCGCGCCCGACCTCTCCGAGGAGGGAAACAACGGTCGCGGCGTGGAGTTTCAGATCGCCCACCTCAAATGCCCGAGCTGCGTGACGCCCGGCTCGCCGATGCCGCCGTACCCCGACTTCACGGACGAGCAGTACCAGCAACTCGCCGCGTTCCTCGAGGAATCGAAGGGCGGCGGGGGCTAGCCCGCCCCGGCCGACGCCGTGAACGTCTTCGTCGGCATCACCGGCGCCTCGGGCGCCCCGTACGCGGCACGGCTGCTGCGCGAGCTCTCGGCCGCGCGCTGCGAGGTCGGCCTCTGCGTCTCGGACGCGGGCGTCCAGGTGTGCGCGACCGAGCTCTTCGGCGACATCTCCCTCTCGCGCGAGGACGTGACCGCGCGGCTCGTCGACGGGCTCCAGGGGATCGAGGTCGTCGGCCTCCGCGACTACACGACGCCCTACGCGAGCGGCTCGGCGAAGGTCGACGGCTACGTCGTCTGCCCGTGCTCGATGTCGACCGCGGCGTCCATCGCCGCCGGCGCGATGGCGAATCTCGTCCACCGCGCCGCCTCGGTCGCTCTCAAGGAGGAGCGGAAGCTCGTCCTCGTCCCCCGCGAGACGCCGCTCTCGACGATCCATCTCGAGAACCTCCTGCGCCTGCGCCGGGCCGGCGCGACGATCGTCTTCGCGGCGCCGGGGTTCTACCATGCGCCCCAGACCGTCGACGATCTGGTCAACTTCGTCGTGGGCCGATGTCTCGACCAGCTGGGAATCGACCAGACACTCGTGAACCGGTGGGGACAGTGAGCGCCGGGGTGCTCGCGCCCGCCGCCGTGGAGGCGATGTTCGATCGCATCTCCCCGGTCTACGACGCGATGAACCGGCTCATGACCGCCGGCCTCGACGAGCGCTGGCGGCGGCGTACGGCCGCGGCGGTCGTCCGCCCCGGGGCGCGGGTGCTCGATGCGTGCTGCGGCACGGGCGATCTCGCACTCGCGTGCCGCGAGGCGGGCGGCGACGTGGTCGGCCTCGACTTCTCGGAACGCATGCTCGAGCGTGCGCGGAGGAAGTCCGACGCGATCGAGTGGGTCCGCGGCGATCTCCTCGAGCTTCCCTTCGCGGACGAGAGCTTCGACGCGGCCACGGTAGGCTTCGGGATCAGGAACGTTCAGGATCTCGAGGCGGGCCTGCGGGAGCTCGCGCGCGTTCTCCGCCCCGGCGGCCGGGTCGGGTGCCTCGAGATCACCCGACCCCGCGGTGCGCTCCGGCCCTTCTTCCGCCTCTGGTTCGACGGCTTCGTCCCCCTCGCGGGCAAGGTTCTCCCCGGCGGCGCCGCGTATGCGTACCTGCCCGCCAGCGTGCGCCGCTTCCCCGGGCCCGAGGATCTCGCGGTCGTGATGCGTCGAGCGGGCCTCGGCGAGATCTCCTGGCAGCTCCTAGGCGGCGGCATCGTCGCGCTCCACACCGCGAGGAGGCCCGCGTGACCGCGCTGGCGACGGTCAGGGCCGCGCCCGGCCTCGGCGTGTACCTCGAGCTGCTCGAGGAACGGCTCGAGCGGTCGGTCGCGTCCCATCCCGGCCTCGTCGGCGAGATCGGGATCGAGACGCTCGCCGCGGGCGGGAAGCGCCTCCGGCCGGTCCTCGTCTTTCTGTGCACGCCGCCGGAGCTGCGGACCGGCGAGCGGGCGGTCGCAGGCGGCGCCGCGGTGGAGCTCGTCCACATGGCGACGCTCGTCCACGACGACCTGCTCGACGGTGCCGACCTCCGGCGCGGGCGGCCGACGGCATGGGCCGAGCACGGCGAGACGGCCGCCCGGGGGGCGGGCGACTACCTCTTCGCGCGCGCGTTCGCGGAGCTCGCGGCGACCGGCGACGCGGAAGCCGTGTCCGTGCTCGCGACCGCGACGCTCGCGCTCGCGCGCGGCGAGGCGATCCAGCGACGACAGGCGTACCGGCCCGAGACGAGCGTGGACGAGTACCTGACCCGCTGCTCGCTGAAGACGGGGAAGCTCTTCGAGGCCGCGTGCGTCCTCGGGGGCAGCCGCCTCGAGCTGGGGCGGTTCGGGCTCGCGCTCGGCGTCGCCTTCCAGATCGCGGACGACATCCTCGACTGCACCGGCGACTTCGACACGACGGGGAAGGCGCCGGGCGTCGACCTGCGCGACGGGACGCCCACCCTGCCGCTGATCCTCGCGGCGCGCGAGGACGCGCGCGTGCGGGACGCGCTCGCGGGAAAGCAGGTGCCGGACGCCCTCGACCGGGTCGCCGCGACCGGAGCCATCGAGGTCGCGCGGGGGATAGCGCTCGAGTACGCGGAGCGCGCCCGATCCGCGCTCGACGGCGAGCCGGACCGTGCGTCGCTCGAGGCTCTCACGCACCTCGTCGTCGACCGGGACGCCTAGTAGTGCCCCACCAGGCAATACAGGCCACGCAGCATCACCCGGAGGGACACTGATGGCGGTCGTCACGCCGACAAGCGCTCTCGACGCGATCCGCGAGAAGCTGGAGGAGAACGAGCGCCTGAGCTTCGACGACGGGCTCGTCCTCATGGAGTCCGACGACCTCCTCCAACTCGGCGAGCTCGCCGACACGGCGCGGGCCGTCCGCGGCGGGACGGACGACGTGTACTTCGTCCAGAACCTCTACGTCAATCAGACGAACGTCTGCCGGGTGAAGTGCAAGTTCTGCGCGTTCGCGGTCACGCAGAAGCAATCTGACGCGTACACCCACTCGCCCGACGAGCTCGTGGAGGACGCCCTGCGCCAGCGGGAGCTCTCGGGATTCACCGAGATCCACATGGTCGGCGGCGAGAGCCCCCACGTCGACTTCGACTACTACGTCGAGATCGTCCGCCGGCTCCACGAGGCGATGCCCGACGTCCACCTCAAGTGCTTCACGGCGAGCGAGATCCACCACATGACGACGCTCTCGGGCCTCACCCACGAGCAGGTGCTCGTCGAGCTCAAGGCGGCCGGGCTGGGGTCGCTCCCGGGCGGCGGGGCCGAGGTCTTCGCCGATCGCGTGCGCCGGCTCGTCGCGCCCGGGAAGGAGCACCCCGACTTCTGGTTCCACACCCACCGCACCGCGCACGGCCTCGGGATCCCGACGCACTGCACGATGCTCTACGGCCACGTCGAGACCTACGAGGAGCGGGTCGACCACCTTCTCCGCCTCCGCGACCTCCAGGACGAGACGGGCGGCTTCCTCGCCTTCGTCCCGCTCGCGTTCCACCCCGAGAACACCGTCTTCGAGCGGCGAGGCTGGAGGCACACCGCCGGGTCCGACGACCTCAAGATGATCGCGGTCTCGCGGCTCCTCCTCGACAACGTCCCGAACGTCAAGGCCTACTGGATCATGATGGGGATGCCCCTGGCGGCGGTGGCGCTCCACTTCGGCGCCAACGACGTGCAGGGCACCGTCGTTCGGGAGGAGATCTTCCACGCGGCGGGCGCGACGACCGAGACCGAGCAGAAGATCGAGGAGCTCGTCCGCTTCGTCCGCGAGGCAGGCCGGGTCCCCGTGCAGCGCGACACCCTCTACAACGAGCTGCGGCGGTGGGACCCGTGATCCGCCTCGGCCGCATCTCGTACGTGAACATGGCGCCGGTCTTCTACCGGCTGGACGCCGACGTCGAGGAGGTGGCGGGCGTCCCCACCGACCTCAACGACCGTCTCCTCTCCGGCGACATCGATCTCGCGCCCGTCTCCTCGATCGAGTACGGCAGGCACGCTGCCGACCTCCGGATCCTCCCGCGCATGTGCGTGTCCTCCGAGGGCGCCGTGGACTCGATCCAGCTCGTCTCCCGGGTCCCGCTCGAGCGCGTGCGGTCGATCGCGGTCACGCCCGAGAGCGCGACCTCGGTGGTGCTGACCAAGGTCCTCCTTCCCGACGCCGAGCACGTGCCGTTGGGCGAGGAGGCCGAGGCGACGCTCCTCATCGGCGACGCCGCCCTGCGCAGCGCGTTCGAGGATCCGACGCCGCACCACGACCTCGGCCGGCTCTGGCTCGAGCGGACCGGGCTGCCGATGGTCTTCGCCGTCTGGGCCTGCCCCGACCCTGCCCCGGCGGGCGTCGCGGAGCTCGAGGACGCGCTCGTCGCGTCGGTGCGCCTCGCCCGGGAGGAGCCCGAGCGGCTCGCCTTCGAGGCGAGCGAGCGCTACGGCTACCCGGCCGGCTTCCTCGCCCGCTACTTCGAGAAGCTCCGCTACACGTTCGGGCCGCGGGAGCGCGCCGGCCTGATCACGTTCTTCGAGCTCGCGCGCGACGTCGACGAGCTCGAGCATGTGCCCGAGCTTCGCTTCGTCGTCCCGGAGGTCGTTCCGCATGAGCGTCGCTCGCCTCCGGCTCGCTCCCGTGGGGGAAACCAGGTTTCCCCCACGAACCCCCTTCTTTGATGCCGTGAGGGAACCTCCCGGTTCCCTCACACTCCCTCCCCACGCTCACGGGCCGGAGATCGGCCCATGAGCGGAACGGCAGCGGGAACGGCAACGGGCGGGTGGCGCAGTCCTCGAGCGCGCCCTGGCCGGCGAGCGGATCGACGACGCCGACGCGATCGCGCTCCTCGAGAGCCGGGATCTCGTCCGCGTCGGGCGCGTCGCCGACGAGCTGCGCGGGAGGAAGGTCGATCCGAAGCGCGTGACGTTCATCATCGACCGGAACGTCAACTACACGAACATCTGCCACACGGACTGCGATTTCTGCGCGTTCTACCGCCGCCCGGGCGACAGTCGGGAGGGCTACCTCCTTCCCAAGCCGGTGATCTTCAAGAAGATCGAGGAAACCCTCTCGATCGGCGGGACGGCGCTCCTCATGCAGGGCGGCCACCATCCCGACCTCGGGATCGACTTCTACGAGGACCTCTTCAGCTCGATCAAGGAGCGCTACCGCATCCACCTCCACGTTCTCTCGCCGCCGGAGATCCAGCACATCGCGCGCCGGTCGAAGCTCACGATCCCGGAGACGCTGACGCGCCTGCGCGACGCGGGGCTGGACTCGGTGCCCGGCGGCGGCGGCGAGATCCTCGTCGACCGGGTCCGCGACATCATCGCGCCGAAGAAGACGCGGACGGCGGAGTGGCTCGGGGTCATGCGCGACGCCCACCGGCTGGGGATCTCGTCGACCGCCACGATGATGTACGGCCACGTCGAGACGCTCCCGGAGCGGGTCGAGCACATGCGCCGGATCCGCGATCTCCAGGACGAGACGCGCGGCTTTCGCGCCTTCATCTCCTGGACGTTCCAGCCGCAGGGCACCCGGCTGGCGGCCAAGGTCACCCACTATCCCACCTCGTTCGACTACCTCCTCACCCAGGCGGTCAGCCGGATCTACCTCGACAACGTCGACCACATCCAGTCGAGCTGGGTGACCCAGGGGATGAAGGTCGGCCAGGTCGCGCTCGGCTTCGGCGCGGACGACATGGGCTCCGTGATGATCGAGGAGAACGTCGTCTCGGCGGCCGGGACGACGCACCGGGCGACGACCGACGACTTCGTGCGCGCGATTCGCGCGCTCGGCAAGGTCCCCGTCCAGCGCGACACGCTCTACCGCGACGTCAAGGCCTGGTAGCCGCCCGCGGTCTTGTCAGCGGCCGACCCGTGTGATTTGTTGTCTGCGGGGTGTTGAAGAGGGGTCTTCTGCCTGCCGTGATCGCGGCGCTGCTCGTGTCCCCGTCGGTCGCAGGCGCGGAGACGACGCTCGTGAGCGGGGTCACCTACCAGCGCCTGCACCTCATAGTCGGCGGCAGGCCCGTCGTCCTCCACGTCGTCCGCACGCCGCCCGACGGCGGCCCCTACCAGCTCGAGCCCGTCCTCTCGAACGGCGACGTCCTCGGCCGCCAGACGGTGCCCGCGATGCAGCGGGCGACGGCCCGTCGCGCCACCTCGGTCGGCGTGAACGGGGACTACTTCGGCTGGGCCACGGGGCGCCCGACCGGCGTCTTCATGCGCGACGGCGTCCTCGCCGCCACGCCGCTCGCCGGCCGCTCCGCGCTCGCGATCCAGTTCGACGGCCGGCTCGTGGTCGACCGCTTCCGCCTCGAGGGCAGCTGGTGGACGGGGACGAACCCCGTGCATCCGCTCGAGGAGCTGAACCATCCGATCGACCCGCCGGGCGTCGGGCTCTTCACGCCGAGATGGGGCGGGCGCACTCCGAAGGCTCGGGGCGTCGTGGAAGCCGTCATCGCCGACTTCCCGGCGGTGGTCCTGAACGGCGATCTCGGCGGCGCCGTCGTCGCCGTCCGGAAGGGAGGCGGGATCCACGTTCCGCCCGGCGGCGCGGTCGTCCAGGCGCGCGGAGCGGCCCGCAGCGCCCTGCGCGCCGAGGCGCCCGTCGGGGCCTACCTGACCGTGCACGTCGGGCTCGACGCCTTTCCGGCCGATGCCGCCGACGCGATCGGAGGCGGCCCGCTGCTCGTGCGCGACGGCGTCCCCGTCCGGCAGGCGAACGAGCTCTTCGAGGCGATCCAGCTCTCCCCGCGCCATCCGCGCACGGCGATCGGACAGACGGCGGACGGCAGCCTGCTCCTCGTCGTCGCCGACGGGAGGAGCAGCGCCAGCTACGGCCTCACCAACTGGCAGCTCGCGACCTCGATGGCCAACCTCGGCGCCGAGACGGCGATCGGGCTCGACGGGGGCGGCTCCTCCACCCTCGCGTTCGACGGGCGCGTGCTCAACCGGCCCTCGGACGGCGCTCCCCGCCGCGTGGCGAACGGGCTCATGCTCCAGTACCTGGGGATCTACGCGCCGAGCGCCGGCGGATCGGTGCTGTCGCCCAACGGCGACGGCGTCGGCGACAGGAAGGTCGTGGCGGCGAAGGTCGTCCGCCGCTCGTCGGTCGACCTCCGCCTGCTCCGTCCGGACGGCACCGTCGCCTGGCGGCACGCCGGCGTCGTCAGGCGGGGCTGGATCCGCCATCGAGTCGGCAGCAGGAGGATGCCCGAGGGAACCTGGCGGTGGTCGGTCGAGGCGACCGAGGTGCAGAGCGGCAGCCAAAGCCGGATGAGCCGGCCGTTCCGGGTCAACCGCACGCTCGGCTTCCTCCGGCTCTCCCACGAGCGAGCGCGCGTCGCGCGGCTCAGGCACGCCCCGCTCCGGGTCTCGCTCGTGCTCGCGCACCGGGCCGACCTCTCGGTCCTGGTGCGCTCGAGCTCGGGGAGGGTGCGGCGGGTCCTCTTTCGCGGAGAGGCGCGGCGGGGGCGCCACGTGTGGCGCTGGAACAGCCTCGACGGGAAAGGGAAGCCAGTGGGCCGGGGCACCTACGCGATCAGGGCGACGGCGACGAACGGGCTCGGCACGGTCGTTCTGAGCGACACCGTCCGGCTCGTGCGGGCCGGCTGAGCCCCCGGAACACCCGGGTAGACTCGATCGGTGCACGAGATCACGAACGCGGTCACCTCCGTCGTCGGCGACTACGGTCTCTACGCCGTCTTCGTCCTCATGTTCGTCGACGCCCTGCTCCCGGCCGCGAGCGAGGTCGTCATGGTCTACGCCGGGGCCGTCGCGGTGGGGGCGTTCCCCGGCTCGAAGGTGACGCTGTTCGGCTGGGAGATCGAGTCCACCGCCTGGGCGTACGTCGCCATCGCCCTGGCCGGGACGATCGGGTACACCCTCGGCGCCGTCGCGGGCTGGGCGATCGGCCGGTACGGCGGGCGGCCCTACCTCGAGCGCCACGGCCGCTGGCTCCACATCACGCCGGAGAAGCTCGACCGGGCGGACGCGTGGTTCGAGCGCTACGGCGACCTGACCGTGTTCTTCTCGCGCATGCTCCCGGTCGTGCGCTCGTTCGTCTCGATTCCCGCCGGGATCGGCGAGATGCCGCTCGTCCGCTACACGGTGTTCACGTTCGCCGGGACGATCCCCTGGTGCTTCGGCCTCGCCGCGATCGGCGTGGCGGCCGGAAGCCAGTGGGAGCGCTTCCACGAGGACTTCCGCTTCGCCGACTACGCCATCGTCGCGCTCGTCGTCGCGGGCGCCGCCGCCGTCGCCTTCCGGGCGTACCGTCGCCGTCAGCGGCGCCGTGCGGTGGATCGGTCCGCGGAGGGCATCGGCCGGTAGACTGGCCCGCCGTGGCCATTCCGCTTGTCGACGTCCGGGCGCAGTACCTGCCGCTCCTCGACGAGTTGAAGGAACGGCTGGCCGCGGTCCTCGAATCGGGGCGCTTCATCCTCGGCCCCGAGGTTGCCGCCTTCGAGGAGGAGACCGCCTCCTACCTGGGCGTCCGGGAGGCGATCGGCGTCGCCAACGGGACGGACGCGCTGGTCCTCGCACTCGAGGCGCTCGGCGTCGGGCCCGGCGACGAGGTCGTCTGTCCGGCGTTCACGTTCTACGCGACCGCGGAGGCCATTTCCCGCGTGGGCGCCACGCCAGTCTTCTGCGACATCGACGCCACCTCCCTCAATCTCGACCCGGCCGACGTCGCCGAGCGCGTCACCCCGCGGACGAAGGCGATCGTCGCGGTCCACCTGTTCGGCCGCCCGGCCCTCGTCGACCGCCTGCCCGAGGGCGTCCCGTGCATCGAGGACACCGCCCAGGCCTTCGGCGCGAGCACGGGGAGCCGTCGCGCGGGCTCGGCCGGCGCCGCGGCCACGTTCAGCTTCTTCCCGACGAAGAACCTCTTCGGGCTCGGCGACGGGGGGCTCGTGGCCACGAACGACGCCGACACCGCCGAGCGCGTGCGGCTTCTTCGCTTCCACGGCTCCCGCGACAAGAAGACCTTCGAGGCCGTCGGCATGAACTCGCGGCTCGACGAGGTGCAGGCGGCCGCCCTCCGGCTCTTCCTCGGGCATATCGACGAGTGGAACGGCGGTCGCCGCGAGGCGGCGGCGCGGTACGCGGAGCTCGGCCTGGGCGAGCTTTGCGAGCTTCCGGAGGACGACCCGGGCCACGTCTACCACATGTACGTCGTCCGCTCGCCCGAGCGGGACCGGATCGCCGACGCGCTCCGCGCCGCCGACATCGGCTTCGCGACGTACTACACGACGCCGCTTCACCTCCAGCCGGTCTACTCCGGCCTCGGCTACGCGCCGGGGAGCCTCCCCGAGACCGAGCGCGCCGCGCGCGAGACGATCGCGCTGCCGCTCTGGCCCGGGATCACGGCCGCCGTCCAGGAGCAGGTGGTCGCGGCCGTCAGGTCGGTCGCCGGGGTGGGTGCCGGAGCATGACGATGCGGCTCCCCAGCCGATACCGCCTCTGGCAGGTCGCGGCCGACGCCGGCCTCGTGGCGCTCGCCTGGTACCTCTCCTTCCAGATCAGGTTCGACCAGGGCGTGTACCCGCCCTACGACCAGTTCCTGGGCATCGACATCTTCCTCGTCGTCACCGCGGTCTACGTCTTCGTCTTCCTCGTCTTCGGCCTCTACGAGCACTGGTGGCGCTACGTCTCGATCCGGGACGTCTGGCGCACGATCCTCGCCGTATCCGTCGCCGCGCTCTGCACCGCGACGGCCCTCTACTTCTGGGACCCGCTGAACGGCTCGCGCCTCCCGCGGGGCATCGTCGTCATCGACTGGATCCTCGTCCTAGCGTTCGTCACGGGCGCGCGCCTCCTCGTGCGGACCCTGATCGAGCGCCCCGGCGGGAGGAGGCTCGTCGCCAGGGGCAAGGAGGTGCTCGTGGTCGGCGCGGGGGACGCCGGCCAGCTGGTCGTCCGGGAGATGCTGCGGAGCCCGCGGCTCCGCTACACGCCGATCGCCCTCGTCGACGACGACCCGCGCAAGAAGAACATGCGCCTGCACGGAGTCCGGGTGCTGGGGACGACGCGCGACCTGCCCCGGCTGCTCGCCGAGAACCGTCCGGACGAGGTCATCATCGCCATCCCCTCCGCGGCCGGGGACGTGCGGCAGGCCGTCGTCAACGCCTGCCGCGACGCGAGCGTCCCCGTGAAGACGCTTCCCGGAGTCCACGAGCTCATCGCGGGCGACCTGGCGCTTTCGCAGCAGCTGCGCGAGGTGCAGGTGGAGGACGTGCTCGGCCGCGAGGCCATCGAGCTCGACGTCCCCTCGGTCGCGTCCTACATCAGTGGCGCGACGGTGCTGGTCACCGGCGCGGGAGGCTCCATCGGCTCGGAGCTCTGTCGCCAGATCGCCGCGCTCGGCGCCCGCAAGCTCGTGCTCGTCGACCATGCCGAGAACGCGCTCGTCGAGATCGAGCGCGAGCTCCAGCGCGATCGCGACTTCACGGCGACGGTCCCCGCCCTGGCGGACGTCCGGGACCCGGCCAAGGTGCGGCGCCTGTTCGAGCGCCATCACCCGAGCGTGGTCTTCCACGCCGCCGCGTACAAGCACGTCCCGCTGATGGAGGCGAATCCCCTCGAGTCGGTCCGCAACAACGTCCTCGGCACGAGGGTGGTCGCCGAGATCGCGGCGGAGCACGGGGCGAAGCGCTTCGTCCTCGTCTCGACCGACAAGGCGGTCCGGCCGAAGAACGTCCTCGGCCAGACGAAGGCCCTCTGCGAGTGGATCGTCGAGTCGGCCGCCGCGCGGGACGGCAACGGGACGCGGTTCATCTCCGTCCGGTTCGGCAACGTCCTCGGCTCGTCCGGCAGCGTCATCCCGCTCTTCAGCCGCCAGATCGAGCGCGGCGGGCCGGTGACCGTGACGCACCCCGACATGGAGCGGTACTTCATGACGATCCCCGAGGCCGTCCAGCTCATCATCCAGGCGGGCGCGATCGGCGAGAGCGGCGACGTCTTCGTCCTCGACATGGGCCAGCCCGTGCGGATCGTCGACCTCGCCCACAACATGATCCGCCTCTCGGGGAAGGAGCCCGGCCGGGACATCTCGATCGAGTTCATCGGCGTCCGCCCGGGCGAGAAGCTCCGCGAGGACCTGTGGGGTGAGGACGAGGAGTCGGTTCCCACCGTCCACCCGAAGATCCTGCGCGCCGCCTGCCACCCGGTCGACCCGGCCTGGCTCGACGCCGAGCTGTCGGAGCTCGAGCGTCTCGTGGAGGCGGGCGAGACCGTCGAGGTCGTCTCCCAGCTGGGCGAGATGGTCCGCGGGCCGCGCCGGGTCGACGACGACGTGGCCGCGACGGAGGCCGCCGGGGCTGCGGCTGCGCTCCCGCCCCGCGCCTCCTGACCACGGTCGGGGCTAGACCGGCAGGAGCAGGTCGAGGAAGCGGCGCGGGTCACGCCGGACCCGCTCGGCGCCCGCATCTCGCTTGACGAGCTCCAGCGCCTCCGGATCCGTGAGGACCTGAAGCCGTCCCTCACGCACGAGGGCCTCGTCGACGGCGCCCATCCGGCCGCCGAAGACCGTCGCGACGGGGACGCCGAGCGCAGCCGCCTCCCGGTTCATCGTCCCTCCGGCGGAGACGACGAGGTCGGCGACCGCGATGAGGCTCTGCGCGTCGATTGCGCCTTCGGGCACGACCAGTGAGGGGAGGCCGAGCGACTCGACATCCCGCCGCTGCTCGTCGGTCCGGGGCAGGACGACGGCCTGGACCTCCTCGCTGCGTCCCAGCCGGTCGAGCAGGCCGGGGAAGAGGGGGCTCGGCCGCCGGTGGTAGAGCGCGAAGTCCGAGGGCGTCCTGACGACGACGAGCACGCGCTCGGGGTCGAGCCCGAGGCTCGCCGGCACGCCCGGGTCGGGCTCGAAGTCGGAGAGGTAGTACTCCTCCTTCAGTCCGGCGTACTGCCGCAGCTTCGGCGGCCGGACGCCGTAGCGCTCGAGGCGCTCCGCGGGGATCGCCTCGGGGACGAGGACGCGGTTCGCGGCCCGGCACCCGAGCTGGTGCTGCACCGTGGCGAACTCGTAGTCGAAGGTCGTCCCGCTCCGGATCCCGAGGGCCCGCGCCGCCATCGTCAGGTGGTGCGAGGCGTGTGCGAGGGCGGCGTCGAAGCGCCGTCCGCGGGCCCAGCGGACGAGGCCGGCCACGCGGGTCGTCATCGTCGCGAGCTTGACCGGGGCGGAGCGCCCGCCGTGACGCCCGATCACCTCCGCGTCGATCCCGTGGAGCCGGAGGAGGCCGAGGTTCTGGCTGAAGTCCCTGGTCGTGACCTCGACCTCGACCCCGTCTTCTCGGAGGATCTCGATGAGGGGCCGGAAGACGAGGACGTGCGCCGGCGCCGTGATGTCGATCCAGACCCGCATCCCGCGGGAGTGTAGGTGTCGAGTCCACTTTGGCGCAGGTATAAGCTTGACTTATGGACACGCGCCAGCTGGCCGCGTTCTGCGCCGTCGTCGAGCGCAAGAGCTTCTCGCAGGCCGCCGAGCGCCTGGGCGTGACGCAGCCGGCGGTCAGCCTGCAGGTGCGGGCGCTCGAGGAGCGCCTCGGCCAGCGGCTCCTCGACCGCTCGGGCCGGCGGGTCGAGCCGACCGAGGCCGGGCAGCGCCTCTACCGAAGCGCGCAGCGCATGCTCCAGCTCGAGGACCAGATGCTCGAGGACGTCGCCGCCGCGGATGAGGGACGGCTCACCGGAACGCTCTCGCTGGCCGCCTCGACCGGCCCGGGCGCGCACCTCGTCCCCATCCTGCTGTGCGAGTTCCAGCGCCAGCACGCCGACCTGCGCGTCGCGCTCTCGATCGCCGACACCTTCGCCGTCATCGAGCGGGTCGCGGCGCGCGAGATCGAGCTCGGGGTGGTCGGGGCGCTCCGCCGGCACCGTTCGCTCGTCTTCGAGCCGCTCGCCCGTGACGAGATCGTCCTCGCGGTCCCGCCGGGCCACCCGGCGGCCGGCGGCGAGATCTCGCTCGACGAGCTGCACGACGAGAGCCTCGTCGTCATGCAGGAGGGCGCCGGCGTCCGTCAGGTGGTCGAGGAGGAGCTGCGCCGGACCGGGCTCCGCCTGCGCCGGCTCGAGTCGAAGCTCGAGCTGGGCCTCCAGGAGTCGGTCAAGAGCGCCGTCGCGGCCGGCTACGGCGTCGCGTTCATCTCGCGCACGGCGATCGAGGGCGAGCTCGCGGCCGGAACGTTGGGGTCGGCGCGCGTCGCCGGGCTCGAGCCGTCGCGCCAGCTCTACGTCGTCCGCGCCAAGGGTCGGCCGGCGACCCGGGCGGCAGAGGCGTTCCTCGCGTTCGCCCAGGCGCAGGTCGGATGATCGTCCGCTGGGGCCTCGCCGCCTACGACGAGCTCCTGGCGGCGATCGGCATCCGGAGTCCGCTGCTGATCACGACCCGGCGCTGGGACGGGCTCGAGCTCCCGGTCGCGAGGCGGTTCTCGGGCGTCCAGGCCCACGTGCCGGTCGACGTGGTCGATGAGGCCGTCGCGGCCGCGCAGGAGGTGGACGGGCTCGTCGCGCTCGGGGGCGGAAGCGCCATCGACACCGCGAAGGCGGTCAGCGCGCGAACGGGCCTCCCGGTCGTCTCGGTGCCCACGACCTACTCCGGAGCCGAGTGGACACGAGGGTTCGGGATGCGGGACGAGGAGCGCGGGCTGAAGCTCGGGGGAGGCGGTGCGCGCGTCGCGGGGATTCTCTACGAACCGGAGCTGACCCTCGGGCTCCCGGCCGGCGAGAGCGGCGGCACGGCGCTCAACGCGCTCGCGCACACGGCGGAGGCGCTCTACGTCGAGGGCCGGAACGACGAGGCCGACCGCCACGCGCTCGCCGGGGCGCGGCAGATCGCCGCCGCCCTGCCGCGCGTCCTCGCCGACGGCGCAGACCGCGAGGCCCGGACCGAGCTGCTCGAGGGGGCGATGGACGCGGGAGCCGCCCTCGCCGGCGCCGGGCTGGGGCTCGGCCACGCGATGGCGCAGGCTCTCGGAGGGCGGTACGGGATCTCGCACGGCGCCCTCAACGCCGTCTGCCTGCCCCCGGCGCTTCGCTTCAACGAGCCGGTCGCCGGCGCGGAGATCGCGCGGTTCGGCGAGGCGATCGGCGCGTCCGGCGATGCCGCCGAGGCGGCAAAGGAGCTTGCGCGCCTCGCGGGCTTCGAGCGGCTGCGTGACCTCGGAGTTCCCGGAGCCGGAGCTCCCGGTGGTCGCCGAGCTCGCGGCCGAGCGCGCGGGCGCGAAGGCGAACCCGCGTCCCGCCTCCCCCGCCGAGATCGCCGAGCTGCTGCGGAGCGTCTGGTAGGAATTCGGCATGGCGGACGACTGGCGCCTCACGGTTGACTTCGACGACGAGGGCGACGGCACCCAGCTCGTGGAGCGGCTCTCGGCCCGACGGTTCGAGGCGGACGAGCGCGACCGGCTCGGCGGCCGGGTCGTCGTCAGCCGTGACGGGCCGCGCGTCTTCTTCTACGCCGATTCCGAGGAGTGCGCGCGCGAAGCCGAGCACGTGGCAACCGAGCGGCTGACCGAGGAGGGACTCCAGGCGCGAGTCGTGTTCGAGCGCTGGCACCCGGTCGAGCAGGCGTGGAGGGACGCGAGCATCCCCCTTCCCTCCACGGAGGCCGAGCTCGAGGCCGAGCACGAGCGCCAGCAGGACCGCGAGGCGGCCGAGTCGGAAGCATCCGGTGTCGCCGAGTGGGAGGTGCGCGTCTCCCTCCCGAGCCACGAGGCGACGGGCGAGCTCGCGGAGATGCTCGAGGGCGAAGGGTTTCCCGTCGTCCGGCGGGCGACGTTCCTGCTCGTCGGCGCGGCGAACCGCGATGAGGCCGACGCGCTCGCCGAGCGCCTCCGGGCGGAGGCTCCCGCCGGCGCGCAGGTCGAGGTGGAGCCTGGCGGCGGGCTGGTCTGGGAGGTCACGCCGCAGAACCCGTTCGCGATCTTCGGCGGGCTCGGCGAGTGACGATCGGCCCGCTCGTCTAGAATCCCGTCTGAACGGATCCCGAGGAAAGGAGGGCCTGACGATGATCGAGAGTGCGCCAGTTCCCTCCCCGCGCGGTCCGGCGAGCCCCGGCTAGGGGCCGAGCCTCCCGAGTCGAACGGCCGCGCGGGGACCCGCGTCGTTCGTTTCTGCCTGCCCAAGGAAAAGGAGACTCATCGTGTCCCTGGCGTTGTCCGCGCTCGGGTGGACCCCGAGCCGTGAAGAAGAGTTCGAGCAGTACGCAGCCGCCGGGCTGTCGCCGGCGCGCGTCGCCGCGCAGCAGCGCGGCTTGTACAGCCTCCGCAGCGAGGCGGGCGAGCAGCCCGCCGAGATCTCGGGCCGCCTCCGCCACGAGGCCGCCGGCCCCGCCGATCTCCCCGCGGTCGGCGACTGGGTCGCAGTCCGAGCCGAGGGAAGCCCAAGTAACAGTCTGTTACTTGCTCCATCCCCGGAGACCGTGGACGCGGTCCTCTCGCGCGAGACGGCCTTCGTCCGGAAGGCCGCCGGCACCGGGGTGGTCGAGCAGGTGGTGGCGGCGAACGTCGACGTCGTCTTCCTCGTCACCGCGTTCGACGCCGACCTCAACGTCCGTCGCCTCGAGCGGTACCTCGCCGCCGGGTGGGAGAGCGGCGCGCAGCCGGTGATCGTCGTCAACAAGAGCGACCTCGCCGCGGACCCCGCGGCAGGGCTCGCGGACGTCGAGGCGATCGCCTTCGGCGTCCCCGTCCACGCCGTCAGCTGCCGCGAGGGCGACAACCTCGACGGGCTGGCGGCGTACTTCGCGGGCAACCGGACGATCGCGCTCCTCGGTTCCTCCGGCGTCGGCAAGTCGTCGCTCGTCAACCGGCTCCTCGGAGGGGACCGTCAGGACGTCGGTGAGCTTCGCGGCGACGGCCGCGGGCGCCACACGACGACGGCGAGGGAGCTCTTCCCCGTCCCCGGCGGTGGGCTCGTCCTCGACACCCCCGGCATGCGTCAGCTCGGCCTCTGGGATGCGGGCGCCGGTCTCGGGGAGACGTTCGACGACGTCTCCTCGCTCGCCGCCCGATGCCGCTTCGCCGACTGCGCCCACGAGCGCGAGCCGGGGTGCGAGGTGCTGGCGGCGCTCGCCGACGGCCGTCTCGACCCGGCCCGGCTCGAGAGCTACCGCAAGCTCCTGCGCGAGCTGCGGCACCTCGAGCTGAAGACCGATGCCCGGGCTCTGTCGGAGGAGCGCCGAAACCGTCGCCGTCTCGCCCGCTCGCGGAGGCGGGGCGCATACTGAGGCCGTCTGGTGGAGCTGAGGCACGTACCCCCAGCGCTCCGGTCACGCCTCGGGCGTGTCGGGATCCTGCGCCCGTTGCGCATCCGCGACTTCGCCCTGCTCTGGGCGGGCGCCACCGTGTCGCTCGCGGGCGACGGGGTCTACGTCGTCGCGGTCGCCTGGCAGGTCTACGACCTCTCGAGCTCGCCGACCGCGTTGGCGCTCGTCGGCGTCGCGTGGACGCTCCCGGTCGCGATCTTCGTGCTCATCGGGGGAGTCGTGACGGACAGGGTGGAGCGCCGGCGGATCATGATCACCGCGGATCTCGTCCGGGCGTTCGCCGTCGCGACGATCGGCGTGCTCGCGCTGACCGGGGCGATCCAGCTCTGGCACCTGATCCTGCTCGCAGCGGTCTTCGGCGTGGGCGAGGCGTTCTTCGGGCCCGCGTTCATGTCGTTCGTGCCCCAGATCGTCCCACGGAGGCTGCTCCTCCAGGCGAACTCTCTCGACCAGTTCATCCGCCCATTCGCGTTCGCCCTCGTCGGGCCGGCGCTCGGCGGCTGGATCATCGCGACGGTCGGCATCGCCGAGGCGTTCTTCCTCGACGCCGCGACCTTCCTCGTCTCGGCCGCCGCGATCGCGCTCATCCGGGCCCGGCCCGCCGGGCGGGAGGCCGGTGCCCACACGTCGATGACGAGAGAGCTGCGCGAGGGGTTCACGTTCGTCCGCTCGCACACGTGGCTCTGGGTCACGCTTCTCGGCGCGGCCGCGTTCCTGCTCGCCTACTGGGGGCCGGTCGAGGTGCTGATCCCGTTCCGCATCCGCAACGAGCTCGGCGGCACGGCCGGCGACTTCGGCCTCGTCCTCGCGTGCGGCGGCGTCGGCTCGCTGCTCGCGGCGCTGCTCATGGGCCAGCGGTCACTTCCCCGCCGGCACATCACGCTCATGTACGGGGCGTGGTCGATCGGCGCCCTGGCTCTCGTCGGCTTCGGGCTCGCCTCGACCGTCTGGCAGCTGATGGCGATCAGCTTCGTCGAGGGCGGGCTCTTCACCGTCGGGATGATCATCTGGGGCACGCTCGTGCACACGCTCGTCCCCACGCACCTCCTCGGGAGGGTGACGAGCCTCGACTGGTTCTGCGCGACCAGCCTCGTGCCGATCTCGTTCGCGCTCACGGGGCCGATCGCCGCGGGAATCGGCGCGCAGGCCACCCTCGTCGTCGCCGGTCTCGCCGCGATGTCCGCGACCGCGCTCTGCCTCCTCGTCCCCGGGGTCAGGGACACGGAGCGCTCGGACGTGCTCGAGGCGAGCCGCGGCTCGCTCTAGCAGGGGCCGGGCGCCGGGCTCCCGCCGGGGCCGGCGAGGTGCTGCACCGAGGCTCCCGCGCCCGCCTGGACGCAGTACGAGGCGGCGTCGGCGCGGACGAGGGCGACGCCCGTGGGCATGACCGCCCCGGCGTAGGTCCCCGCCGCCGCCATCTGCTCCTCGAGCGCGAAGGCCGCCTGCTGGAAGGTCGCTCCCGCTGCGACCTGGGCCGCCTGCTCCTCCGCCTCGACGGCGAGGTCGGAGGTCGGCCCGGTCTCGTTGCTCGCCTGGACGTAGAGATAGGCGACGACCGCGAGGGTGACGAGGATCGAGACGAGGCCGAGCACGCGGGGCATGGATCCTCTATCGGCGCGCTCTTCGACCGGCTTGACGGCGTCAGGTCGAGCAGGTCGAACTGCATAAGCAACACAAATGCCTGGGATCAGGGAGACGTGGTAGAGTCCGACGGTCATGGGCGAGCCCCTCTGCACCGACGTGCTCGTGGTCGGGAGCGGTGCCTCCGGCCTTGCCGCCGCGGTGTCCGCCGAGCGCGCGGGCGCCGACGTCGTGCTCTGCGCGAAGACCTCGCTGCAGTCGTGCAACTCGGCCAAGGCGCAGGGCGGCATCCAGGCGGCCTTCGGCGAGGACGACTCGCCGGAGCTCCACGCCGAGGACGTGTGGCGGAGCTCTCACGAGACCGCCGACATGCGCCTGGCGACCATCCTCGCCTCGGAGGCGCCGGACACGATCCACTGGCTCGAGGACGCGGGCGTCGGGTTCACGCGCGAGAACGGCGGGTATCGCCTCGCGCGCTGCGGCGGCTCGAGCCGCAAGCGGCTTCTCCAGGTCGGCGACCGCACGGGCCACGCGATCACGAGCGCCCTGCGGGACGTCATCGAGGCGTCGACCGCGCGCGCCCTCCCGAGGTCTCCCCTCCTGCAGCTCGAGCCGCGCCCGTCAGGCTGGCGGGCCCGCTGCGGAGACGAGGTCGTGGACGCGGGCGCCGTCGTCCTCGCCGCTGGCGGGCGCTGCTACCGGGAGGCCGAGGAGCGGGGCGAGCTGACCACGAACCATCCCGGAGCGACCGGAGAGGTGACGCAGATCGCGCTCGACCTCGGCGCGGAGGCGCGCGACCTGGACGCGCTCCAGTACCACCCGAACGGAGGCGCGTGGCCGGCGAGCATGCAGGGGTACTCCATCCCCGAGACGACCCGGGCGTACGGCGCGGTCCTGCGAAACGCCGACGGCGAGGAGTTCACGGACTCGCTCGGCCCGCGCGACGAGGTCTCCCAGGCGATCTTCGACGAGGTGGAGAGCGGCAAGGGCGTCGAGGCGCCCGACGGCCGCCCGGCCGTCTGGCTCGACACGACCCGGATCGCCGAGGCGGACGCCGGCGTGTCCCTTCCGTACATGCTCCGCCGCTACCGGGCCGCCGGGATCGACCCGCTGGCCGAGCAGATCCTCACGTATCCCGTCCTCCACTACCAGAACGGGGGCCTGGTCGTCGACGAGCGCGGGGAGACGACGGTCGAGGGCCTCTTCGCCTGCGGCGAGATCGCTGGCGGGACGCACGGCCGGAACCGCATGATGGGCAACTCCCTGCTCGAGTGCTGCGTCTTCGGCCGCCGGGCAGGCGCGGCCGCGGCGAGGAAGGCGAGGGGCTGATGGCGGTCGCCACCGATCTCGCGAAGGTCGTCGAGGACGCCGCCGCCCACCTCTACGTCTGGGCGCTGAAGGACATCCCCCAGGACCTCCGGGACGCACTCGCCGACGCCGCCGAGCGGGAGACGTCGGTGCCCGGGCAGCGCGTCCTCCAGACGATCCTCCGCAACGTCGAGGTGGCCGAGGAAGAGAAGAACCTCGTCTGCCAGGACACGGGCATCGCCGTCTACTACTGCCGCGTCGGCGAGGGCTTCCCGCTCCACCCGGCGCGGATCTACCAGGCCTTGCGGGACGGCACCGAGCGCGCGACCGTCGAGCATCCGCTCCGCTCGAACACCGTGCACACCCTCACCCGCGAGAACACCGGCCAGAACGTCGGCTACCGCGTCCCGATCGTCCACTGGGACTTCGTGGCCGACTGGGACGGGCTCGACGTCAAGTGCGTCCCCAAGGGCTCCGGCTCGGAGAACATGAGCTTCCTGAAGATGTGCGTCCCGGCCGACGGCGTCGCCGGGATCAAGCGCTTCGTTCTCGACTCGATCGTCGGCGCCGGCGGGAAGCCGTGCCCGCCGGGGATCGTCGGCGTCGGCGTCGGCGGCTCCGCGGACTACGCGATGCACCTCGCCAAGGAGGCGATCGCGCGGCCGGTGGGGACCCGCAACCCGGACCCGCTCGTCGCGCAGCTGGAGGACGAGCTGACCGACCTCCTGAACGAGACGGGCATCGGGCCGATGGGCCTCGGTGGCGACGTCACCGTCCTCCACTGCCACGTCGAGCACGCCGACACGCACATGACCCTGAACCCCGTCGCCGTCAACTACCAGTGCTGGGCGGCCCGCCGCGCGACCGCGCACGTCGCCGCCGACGGATCCGTCGAGTACGACCGGGAGGCCTGATGGGTGTCCTTTGCAGCCACGGCCGGGGTCTGACCCCCGTCCATGTCCCTTCGGGCCGGATCTCCACTCGGCCGGCCGCCGGGAGAGTCCTGCTCGTGACGGCAGGCGAGGTCTCTTTCGGACACGTCCGGGGTCTGACCCCAGACATGGCCCCTGGAGCCGGTAGCTGATGGCAGAGCACAGGCTCACGTTCCCCGCCGGCGAGGACGCGATCCGCGAGCTCCGCGCCGGCGACTCGGCGTTCGTCGACGGCCACGTGATCGGCATCCGCGACCGCACCCAGATCCGCATCTTCGACCAGGGCGTCGCGCCGCCCCTCGACCTCACGGGCGCGTTCCTCCTGCACACGGCGCCGAACGTCCGCAAGCTCGCGGACGGACGCTACGAGAAGCTCTGCATCGGCACGACGACGAGCGCCCGCATGGTGCGCTTCACGGAGCCGCTCGGCCGCGACTACGGCGTGCGCGCCATCGCCGGGAAGGGCGGGCTCCCCGACGAGGCGATCGAGCCGATGCGCCGCTACGGGATGGTCTACTTCGCCATCGTCGGCGGGGCGGCCGCGCTCGAGACGACCCAGATCGAGGAGATCGAGGAGGTGGCCTGGGAGGAGCTCATGCCCGAGTGCCTCTGGAAGTTCCGGGTCAAGGACTTCGGCCCGCTCACGGTCGCCATCGACTCCCACGGAGACTCGCTCTACCACGACGTCCAGGAACGCGCGAAGAAGCGATTGGAGGATCTGTATGCCCGGCTCTGACCACTTCCTCGACGTGCCCGCGCGCTCGCCGAAGCCCCGCTCGCGGGGGCTCACGCACGTCATCGACAAGGGGATGAACCTCCGGCGACATCGAGGGTCTCTTCGACACGGCGGGCGAGTACGTCGACATCGTCAAGCTCGGCTGGGGGACCTCCTACGTCACCCGCAACCTCGAGAAGAAGATCGCCCTCTACCGCTCCTTCGAGACGCCCGTCGTCTGCGGCGGAACGTTGTTCGAGGCCGTGATCGCGCGCGGGAAGGCTCGACGAGTACCGGAGCTGGCTCGTGGAGAACCGCTTCGCGCACGTCGAGGTCTCCGACGGGACGATCGACCTCCCCCGCGAGCGGAAGCTCGAGCTGATCTCCGAGCTCGCGCAGGACTTCGTCGTCCTCTCGGAGGTGGGGTCGAAGGACTCGTCGGTGGTCTACGCGCCGTACCAGTGGGTCGAGTGGATGCGCGAGGAGCTCGAGGCCGGCGCCTGGAAGGTCATCACCGAGGGCCGCGAGGCGGGAAACGCCGGCATCTACCGCCCGACGGGCGACATGCGCACGGGGCTCGTCGACGAGATCGTCCACGAGCTCGACCTCGCGGACATCGTCTTCGAGGCGCCGACGACGCCCGCGCAGGCCTGGTTCGTGCAGCGCTACGGCCCCGAGGTCAACCTCGGGAACATCCCGCCGGAGGAGGTCATCCCGCTCGAGACGCTCCGGCTCGGGCTCCGCGCCGACACCCTCAAGGAGGTCATGCTCGGTGAGCACGAGCACGCAGCTCTCCCTGACTGAGGCCGAGATCGAGGCGCTGCCGGCGGCGGAGGTCCTGCGCTGGGCGCACGAGGAGTTCGGCGAGCGGCTGTGCCTTTCGTGCTCGTGGCAGAAGCAGTCCTCGGTGCTGGTCCACCTCGTCGCCGAGCTCGGGCTCGAGGTCGACATCGTCGAGCTCGACACGCACCTCTTCTTCAAGGAGACGTACGAGACCCGCGAGCGGCTCGTGGAGCGCTACGGGCTCAGGCTCATCGTCCCGGAGGTGCTCACGATCGCCGAGCAGCACAAGCGCGAGGGCCCGAACCTCTGGGAGACGAGCCCCGACCGCTGCTGCCACATCCGCAAGGTCGAGCCGCTGCTCCGGGCGCTCGACCCGTACGATGCCTGGGTCTCCGGCATCCGCCGGGACCAGTCGCCATCGCGGGCGGGCATTCGCAAGGTCGAGCGCTCCGAACGCTACGGCGTCTGGAAGATCCAGCCGCTCGCGGACTGGACCGAGAAGGACATCTGGCGCTACATCGTGCAGAACGACATCCCCTACAACCCCTTGCACGACGTCGGCTACCGGTCGATCGGCTGCATCCCCTGCACCCGGCCGACCCGGCCCGACGAGGAGGAGCGCGCGGGCCGCTGGGCCGGCTCCGACAAGCTCGAATGCGGCATCCACGTGGACGCCGCTCACGACGAAGGAGGACGATGACCGAGAACATCCATGCGCACGAGCACCCCGAGTCCGAACGCGTCCGCCCGGGCGGGCTGACCATCTGGTTCACGGGGCTCTCGGGCTCCGGCAAGTCGACGATCGCGCACCTGGTGGGCCCCGAGCTCGACGAGCGTGGCCACATCGTCGACTACCTGGACGGCGACACCGTCCGGACGCACCTCTCGAAGGGCCTCGGGTTCTCGAAGGAGGACCGCGACACCCACATCGAGCGCGTCGGCTGGGTCGCCTCCAGGCTGACCCGCCAGGGCGCCGTCGTGCTCTGCGCGGCCATCTCGCCGTACGAGGCGACGAGGCGCACCGTGCGCTCCATGGTCGAGGAGTACGGGACGTTCGTCGAGGTGTACGTGAGGGCATCGCTCGAGGAGTGCGCGCGCCGTGACGTGAACGGGCTCTACGCGAAGGCGTTCGCCGGCGAGATCAAGGGCTTCACCGGGGTGGACGACCCCTACGAGGAGCCGACCGACGCCGAGATCGTCGTCGACGCGGAGGGTCAGAGCGCCGAGGAGAGCGCGCGCTACGTGATCGAGCGCCTCGAGGAGCTGGGCGTCGTGTCCGGCGCGCGCGTGGAGGCGGGGGCATGAGCGTCAGCGCCGTCACGGCCGACCACCTGATCAGGCCGCACGGGGGCGAGCTCGTGCCGCGCGCCGGCGAGCGCCCGGCGGACGTGGCCGAGCTCGAGACCGTCACGCTGACCTCCCGGGAGCTCTCCGACCTGGACATGCTCGCCTCGGGCGCGCTCTCCCCGCTCACGGGCTTCCTGGGCAGCGAGGACTACGAGTCGGTGGTGGACTCGATGCGGCTCGCGTCCGGGCTTCCCTGGGCGCTTCCCGTGTGCCTGGCCGTCTCCGAGGCCCCGACCGGCGACCGCGTCGCCCTGGCCGACGAGGACGGCCGTCGGCTCGCAGTCCTCGAGGTCGACGAGGTCTACGCCTACGACAAGGAGCGGGAGGCCGAGCGGTGCTTCCGCACGACCGACGCGGAGCATCCCGGCGTCGCGCGGCTCTACGCGCAGCACGACTGGTACGTGGCCGGCCCCGTCACCGTCTTCGAGCGGCTCGAGCCGGCGTTCCCCGAGCTCCACCGGGATCCCGCCGAGACGCGCGCGCTCTTCGCCGACCGCGGCTGGAAGCGCGTGGTCGGCTTCCAGACCCGGAACCCGATCCACCGCGCGCACGAGTACCTGACCAAGTGCGCCCTCGAGACCGTGGACGGGCTCCTCATCCACCCGCTCGTGGGGGAGACGAAGTCGGACGACGTCCCGGCGGCCGTTCGCGTGGAGGCCTACCGGGTCCTCACCGAGGGGTACTACCCGGCCGAGCGCGTCGTCGTCTCCGCGTTCCCCGCCGCGATGCGCTACGCGGGCCCCCGCGAGGCGATCTGGCACGCGATCTGCCGCAAGAACTACGGGTGCTCGCACTTCATCGTCGGGCGCGACCACGCCGGCGTCGGCAGCTTCTACGGCACCTACGACGCGCAGCTGATCTTCGACGAGTTCGAGCCGCACGAGCTCGACATCGAGCCCATGTTCTTCGAGCACTCCTTCTGGTGCAGGACCTGCGGCCAGATGGCGACCCCGAAGACCTGCCCCCACGAGGACGACGCCCACGTCTTTCTCTCGGGGACGAAGGTCCGAGAGCTGCTCGCGAACGGGGAGCTGCCGCCGGAGGAGTTCACGCGGCCCGAGGTCGCGGAGATCCTCATCGAGGCCTATCGGGACGCGTGAGGATGGGGTTGGAGGGGTTGCCGCTCACACGGTGAGCCGGGCGAGCTTCTCGACGACGCGGCCACCGAGATCGGGCAGCTCGCTCGCCTTCTCCGGAAGCCACGTCGAGCACACGTAGTCGATGACATGACGGCCCGCCGGCGCCGTCACGGGCACGACGTCGGCCGGCGGCTCCCCGCCGTCGGCGAGCGAGCGGAAGACCTCCCACTCGCGGCGCTTGCGCTGAGTGCGCGCGCTCTGGTCGAAGTCCGTGGCCGACCAGTGGTCGAACTCGTCGGCGTCCAGGTACTTCAGCTCCACGCACGACCAGTCCGGGAGGATGATCCTGGGGAGCTCGGGTGGCAGCACCGGCTGCTCCCACTCCATCGCCTTGACGAAGCTGAAGCCGGGCCGGTTCGGCCAGGCCCAGGGCTCGCAGTTCGCGAGGCCGACATCGAGGAACGCATGCTCGTCGTCCGCGACGTAGAGCGGGTAGCGCGGGATCTTGACGACCGCCTGCGACGCCCTCGAGCTGCCAGGCGAGGTCGCGGATCACGCCGGCCGCGGCTTCCGTCAGCACCATGTCGCCGTCCCACTTGAGCGCGTAGCCGGTGCGCACGTGCGAGAAGGCCCAGTTGTAGAAGTACGCGAGGCTGTGGACCGACTCGGCGCGTGTGCCGAGGTGCTCCTCCCCGCAGCGCGCGACCTCGAACGGGTACTCGCGGACCTCGAGCCTGTCGGCGGCCCCGGCCTCGGCCGCCACCTGACGCGCCACGTCGGCGCTCCCGTCCGTCGAGCCGTTGTCCACGAGCACGACCCGTGAGACCGCGGCGAGCAGGGGCGGCAGGACCCACGGCAGGGGTCGCGCCTCGTCCCGCACCCGGAGGACGGCCGTGAAGCCGGGCTCCGTCTTCGCGTCGGCCCAGCCCCAGCGGATGGTGTAGTCGGACTGCCGCTCGAGGTTCGAGAGCACGGGCGAGCGCGAGCGGCCGGCCCTCTTGGCGGTCGTGGTCTCGAGCTGCCGCTCGACCGCCTGCGCGTGGCGGGCGATCCGGTGCAGCTGCCCGATGCGGGCGTTCCTGTCGATCGTGTCGCGGAGGACGGGGAGGAGCCGGGCGACGGACTCGTCCCACTGGGCGGTCGCCTTCCGGTCCGACGAGGCCTGCACGGCCTCGTAGCCGTACGCGTCGAAGTCGTCCCGGTAGCGGTCGTGCAGGACGGCGGCCGCGTCGGCGTCGTAGGCTCCGGGCGGCAGCGGCAGCGCCATGCGGTTCTCCTCGCTCGCGGCGGGGAGCTCCACGTCCTCCGAGAGGTGCTCGCGCAGAAGCGCCATCGTGTCGTCCAGGTGCTCCAGGCGACCCACGTGCCCGAGCGGCAGCTGCCCGGCGAGGTCGTGCTGCACCGCCCAGTGGACGTCCTCGACGGTCCCGCCCGGGAGGGCCGCGACGAAGCTGCGGAAGTCCTCCACGATGTCGTCGGGCCGCTCGGGAAGGCGAGGGAACCACGGCTCCTCGCCGAACGCGACGACGAAGCGCGGCTCGCGGAGGAGGAGCTTCGACTGCCAGGCCGACCAGAGCCGCGGAGCGGGATGGCGCACGAGGGTGAACCGGAACCAGCCCTCCTCGGTCAGGATCCGCTCACGCTCGGCGTCCGCGTAGTCGGCGAGGCGGTATCCCTCGCCCCACAGGCTCATGTCGTGCACGGTGAGCGCCGGCGAGACCTCGGGAAGCGCCGACTGCGCGAACGTCTCGGAGGGGATGCCGGCGAGCTCGGCGAGCAGCCAGAGGAGGGACGTGCAGCCCGCCTTCGGCATCGGGAGGAAGAGGATCCGCCGGTCCTGGAGGACGACGGTGCGCCGGCCCACGTGGTCCGCGAACGGCAGCTCGGCCCCCTGCGCGACGGCGGCAGGCGACCCGTTCATCTCGACGTTCTCGGTCACATTCGCCTCTCGCACGGTCGCTGAGAATCAGTCTACGGCACGGTCGGAGGCCGTCAGCCCCGCCTCTTCCCGTACGGGCAGGCTCCCGCCGCCGGTAAGCTTCCGCCCGTTCCGAGCCGAGACTCAATGCCGACCGACGCAACCGACGAACGAACGCTGCTCCTCGTGGCCGGCTCCGGCCGTAGCGGGACGAGCCTGTTCGCGGGGATCCTCGCCCGTCTCGGGTTCCACGTCCCCCAGCCGGAGGTCACGGCCGACGTGACGAACCCTCGCGGCTTCGCCGAGTCGAAGTGGGTCGTGGACTTCCACACCGGACTGCTCGAGCGGGCCGGCGTGCAGGTCGCCGACGCGCGCCCGGGCGCCTGGGCGCTGACGGCGAACGTCGCGCTCGACGAGCATCCGAGGAAGGAGCTGCGCACGTGGCTCGAGACGCAGTTCCGCGAGGCCGATCACGTGGTCATCAAGGACCCGCGGCTGTCGTGGTTCCTGCCGCTCTGGCGCCGATGTGCCCAGGAGGTCGGCGCCGCGCCGAGGTTCGCGACCGTCCTCCGCCATCCGGCGGCGGTCGTCGACAGCAAGCAGCGGTCGTACGGCAACTGGCAGAGCGACGTCGACCGCACCGCCGGCTGGGTCAACCAGTCGCTCTACACGGAGCGGGCGACCCGGGAGGCGCCCCGCGTCTACGTCCGCTACCAGGATCTCCTCGACGACTGGACGCGGACCGTGTCGCGTGTCGGCGAGGAGCTCGGGCTCTCCGTCATCCGCGACGCGCCGGCGACCTCCATCGTGCAGGTGCACGAGTTCGTCGATCGCTCCCTCTCCCGCTCGCGCTCGAGCTGGGAGGACTTCGAGATCCCCGGCGGGCTCCGGACGCTCGCCGACGAGGTGTGGGCTCTGCTCTCCGGCCTGGCCGAGGACGGCGCGGCGAAGGATCTTCCGGTCGAGGAGCTGGAGGCGGCCCGTGCCGCCTACGTCGAGCTCTACGAGGACGCCGAGGCGATCGCGCAGTCGTCCATCGTCGCCGCCAGCCGGCCGTCCCGGCACAGCCCCGTCGTCAGGGCGATGAAGCTCGTCCCGAAGCGCTACCGGCGCAAGGTCCCGCTCCGCTGGCGTGTCTCGGTGGCACGCGCGCTCAACCGCGGCGGCGTGCCGAGCATCTAGGCCCCTGGCCGCAGGCACATGAGGCCGCCGGTGCGGAACTCCGGCGTGTAGCCGGCCGCCCGCAACGCCTGCCGGGCCTCCCGCGGCCAGCGGCGGACGCAGGCGATGTCGACGCCGACCGTCCGGAGCGCCCGCTCGACCTCCGCGTCTGAAGGCGGATCCTCCGGCAGCTCGGGGATCGACTCCCGGAGGTCGGGCTCGAGGAGCGACTGGAGCACGAGCCGGTCGAGCACGTGCGCGGCGGGCTCCTCGTCGAGCGCCCGGACGTAGAAGGCCCGCGGGCTGACCGTCGTGACGTCGTCGGACATGACGAGGATCGTCTGGCTGACCTGCGAGGGAGCGAGGACGACGTCACCCGCCCGGGCGTGCGCGAGGATCCGGCGCGCCGCCGTGACCTCCCGCGGCTCGCGCTTCCACGACGGCTTCCCCTCCAGGGCGCCGTCGCCCCAGACCGGGGTTCCCCAGACCAGGAGCACGACGCAGAGAAGCGCCGCCGGGACGGCCCGGAGGACGGGCGGTCGAACGCGAAGGGGAACCGCCGTGACGACGACGCCGACGAGAGCGGCGACGGGCACGACCCAGACCACTCGCCAGAGGACGCGGCCGATCCCCGAGAGCTCCCAGACGAGGTGAGGCACGGGAGGCGCGTACAGGCAGGCGACGAGGAGGACGGTCGCCGCGGCCATGAAGGCCGCGCGGCGGCTGGCGAGGACGACCGGCGCGAACAGCGCGGCGGCCACCGCGATGAAGGCGAAGAGGCCGCTCCCCAGCACGAACCGCGCGATCTCGTCCGCGACCACGTCGGAGGAGAGGTCCCCTCCCGCCCGCCGCCCGCCCACCGCGGTCGAGACGAGCAGGGCGCCGATCGGATAGGCGGCCACGGCGGCGAGGCCGACCGCGGCCTGCCGCGCTGGCCCGGAGCGCCAGCGGGGCGAGGCAGCCGACGGCGAGGACGGGAACCAGGAACGTCCCCGTGCTCGTGAGCCCGACGCCCGCGGCGCCGCCCGCGAAGAGCAGCGCGAGCTGCCGGCGCGTCGGGCGCCCCGCGTACTCCTGGAGCAGGACGAAGAGGAGCGGGACGAGCACGGCGAGGAAGACGATCTTCCCCTGCCAGATCCGGCCGACGAAGAGGCTGCCGAGCGTGCGGTGCTCCTGGGCGGCCATGAGGAGGAAGACCATGGCCGTCGAGAGCGCGAGCGCGACCATGCGGCACCCTCCAGGCGCGGAGCAGGCGCCACGTCGCGAGCACCGCGAGCGCGCTGGCGAGCGGCGGGACGAGGTAGTAGGTCGCGCTCGGCGCGGAGACCCCGACGCCCCTGGCGACCATCCCGACCAGGGCCTCGAAGGAGGAGAGCGGCGGGTAGATGATCGCCGGGAAGGCCTCGTCGGAGAAGAGCGTGTCCCGCAGCGGGAACTCGCCCCGCTCGGCGACCCACGTGGAGAGGTGGACGTACTGCGTGTCGTCCGAGTCCGGCCGGACGAGGAAGAGGGAGAGGGTCGCGAGCCCGGCCGCCCAGCCGAGCGCCGCCAGCGCCCCGGGCCAGGCGTGGCTCCCGGCCGCGCCTCGTCCTCGGCACGCCGAGCACGAGGCGCCCGGTCGAGCGCAGGTAGACCAGGGCCGATCCCGCGGCGGCCGTGACGAAGACGAGCGCCCAGGTGACGGCCCAGCCGGTCGAGGCGAAGGCGAACACCGCGGCGCTCATGGCCGCCGCGAGCGCGTAACCGCCGAGCACGAGGAGGAGCCGTCGGCGCGGCCAGCCGGGGCCGGCCTTCGACTCCTCCTCGGCCGTCGTCTCCTCTCGCCTGCGGAAGGCCAGCCAGGCGCAGGGAACGAGGGCGATCGCGAGCGCGATCGCAGCCCCGAGGACGCCGACGCCGAGCACGAGGCACGCGTGGTAGACGGCGGTCCACGCCCCGAAGCCGAGCACGAGGAAGTCGAGGACGCGGTCCGACAGGCGCGCCGCCCGTCCCGAGATGCGGTCCGCGGAGGCCGTCACCGCTCGGTCCCCGCGGGGGCACGCATGCACGCGACCGAGCCGTCGGCTCCCACCGGCGTGTAGCCGGCGGCGCGGAGGACGTCCTGCGCGGCCGGGTTCTCGGCGACGCAGGCGAGGTCGACCCCCACGTCGCTCAGGGCGCGGGTGACGTCGTCGGCGGTCGGCGCCCGCGAGGTGCGCGGGATCGGGCCCTCGAGCCCGTTGTCGGCGAAGGCCCCGAGCAGGACCCGCTCGTGGGCGTGCCCGCCGGTGTTGCCCTCGAGGGCGAGCGCGTAGAAGACCCGCGGCGCGACGGTGTACACGTCGCCCGACATCGTCGCGACGGTCTGGCTCGTCTGGGTCGGCGCGAGGACGACGTCGCCGGGCCGGGCATGGGAGAGGACGAAGCGCGCCTCCGTGATCGTCTCGGGGAGGCGCTTCCAGGACGGCGACGAGGCGAGGGAGATCCCGCCTCCCGACCACGAGGGCGTTCCGTAGGCGAGGAACGCGGCACAGAGGATCACCGCCGGGAGAGCCTTCAACGCCGTGGGGCGGATCCACGCCGAGAGCCCGACCGCGAGGGCGCCGACGAGCGCGGCCACCGGCAGGGCCCAGGTCAGCCGCCACAGCACGCGGCCGAGACCGGTGAGGTCGTAGAGCGCGCGCGTCACCACCGGGGTGAGCAGGAAGCCGACGAGGAGCGCCGTCGCCGCGGTCATCCTGGCCGACGCGACGCGTGGGACGAGGATCGGCGCGACGAGCACGGCGGCGAGCCCGACGAGCGCCAGCATCCCGTCGGCGAGCACGTAGTGGGCGAGCTGGCCGGGCGGGACGTAGGGGTTCGTCTCCGGCGTGCGGCCGCCCACGGCCAGCGCGAGGAGGCCCGCGCCGAGCGGGTACCCTGCCGCCGCCAGGAAGCCGGCTCCCGCCTGCCGCGGCGCCCGCCGGACGAAGGGGACGAGGCAGCCCGCCGCGACGACGGGCACGACGAACGCGCCTGTGCTGCTGAGGCCGACTCCGGCTGCGCCGGCGGCGGCGAGGAGCACCAGGCCCCGCCCCGCCGGCCGCTCGACGTACTCCTGGAGGAGGACGTAGAGCAGGGGGAGGAGGACGGCGACCAGGATCACCTTGCCGTGCCAGCTGCGGGCGATGATCGTGTTGCCGAGCGCCCGGTGGGTCGATGCGTCCATGAGCAGGAAGAGCATGGCCACCGACAGCGCGATCCCGACCAGCGGGAGCCGCCAGGCGCGGCAGAGGCGCCAGACCGCGAGCACGCTGAGCGCGCTCGCCAGGGGAGCTACCCCGAGGTAGACGAGGTCGGGCACCGAGATCCCCGTCCCGCGGGCGACGGTGCCCACCGCCGCCTCGAACGAGGAGAGCGGCGGGTAGATGATCGCCGGGAACCGCTGGTCGGAGAAGAGGGAGTCCCGGATCGGGAAGACGCCGTGATCGGCGACCCACGAGGCCAGGTGGACGTAGTACGTGTCGTCCTCGGCCGACCGCACGAGGAAGAGGGAGAGGACGGCCAGCCCGGCCGCCCACGCGAGCGCGACCGCGGTGGGGATCCAGGCCTGCGGTCCGCTCTCGCCCGGAGGAGTCTCCGCCGCCGACGATTCCCCCGGCCGCATGCTCGTGAGCACGACGGCCGCTCCGGCGGCGAGCACCCAGAAGACCCACACGGCCTGCCAGGGCGCCTCGGTGAGCCCGAAGAGGGCCGCGGCGACGAGGCCGAGCGCGACCTGGGCCCCGGCGAGAACGGCGAGCCGCCGGTCGCGCCACCAGTCGATGCCCACGTCGGCACCCGATGCCGGCTCCGTGCGTGAACGGACGACGAAGAGCCCGCACGCCACGAGGGCTACCGCTTCGGCGATCGCGGCCCAGAGCGAGCCGATGCGGAGCACGAGGCAGACGTGGTAGATGACCGTCCACGCGCCGAGCGCGAGCACGAGGAAGTCGAGGACCGAGTCGCAGACGCGCGCGACGGCGGCCGGCAGCCGGTTCAAGGGGCCCTCCCCGCGCGCACCACGGCACTATAGGGAGCGCCGACCGTTCGTCGGCCCCACAAGCGCATGACATTCTGCTGACCGATGGCGTCCACGTCGGAACCGGCAACGGAGGTCTCGGTCGACCGGCCGCGGTCGGGCGTCCTGCTCGACGTCGCCGTCGGCGGGGCGGTCGTCCTCGTCTGCGGGATCGCCCTGATCGCGTTCCTCCAGGGGCCACACCCCTTCGATCCGGCGAAGTACTTCGAGACGGCCGTCTACTTCCCGCATGTCGCCCTCGACCTGTGGACGCTGCGGATCGGGCTCGTCGGCCTCGTCTACGGCGCCGTGCTGATCTTCGGGCCGTCCGAGGCCTCCCTCTACGCCGTCCCTATCGCGACCGGGCTCCTCCTCGCCGCCGCGGTCTACGCGACGATGCTCGTGCTCTTCCGCGACCGGGTCGTGGCGGGCGCCGCGGCGCTCGTGACGACGCTGAACCCCGTCTACCTGCGCAACGCCAGCTCGATCCTCCCGGACACGACCGCCACGGCCACGTTCGCCGCCGGGTTCCTCTGCCTGCTCCTCGGCGGCGATGGTCCCTGGCAGCGCGAGTCGATCCGCCGGAAGGACGTCGCGGCGGGAGTCGCCGGCGTCCTCTTCGGCGCGACGTACCTGATCCGCGAGTTCAGCCCCATTCTCCTCCCGGCGGTGGTGGCGGCCGTGCTCCTGCTCCGCTACCCGCCGCGGCGGATCCTCGTCCTCGCGGGGGCGGCGCTCGCCACCGCTGCGCTCGAGCTCCTCTACGGGGCCGCCCGCACGGGCGACCCGTTCCTCCATGCCCACGAGCTGCTCGAGCGGGGCGCGGAGGGTGCCGTCCGCGTCCAGGCGCGCCTCGACGCCGGGCAGATGCTCCTGCTCTTCCCTCGCCTCGTCGTCTCCTGGCGCAGCGGCTGGCTCTTCCTGCTCCTCCTCGCGCTCTTCGTCGTCGCCCTCGCCGTCACCCGCGACCGGCGTCTCTGGATCCTGGCCGCGTGGTGCGTGAGCTTCTGGGTCGTGATGACGGCGCTCGGGCTCGCCTCGCTCCGCTCGGGCACCTGGATCCTCAACATCACGAACGTCCGCTACTGGTACCCGATCCTGCCGCCGCTCGTGATGGGCGGGTTCGGCGGTCTCGTCCTCCTGGGCGAGCGCTTCGTCGGTGTCGGCAAGGCGGTGCGCATCGTCCCGATCGCGGCCGCCGCGCTCACGCTCGTCCTCCTCGTCCCCGGTCTCGCGGAGTTCAGGAGCTGCGCCGCCCGCGACGGCTGGAAGACCGACCCGCGCGAGCGCTGGGTGGAGCTCCGCGGGTGGTTCGGAACGCCCGAGGCCGACCGCTACGACCAGCTCTGGACGGACTGGAGGACGCAGCGCCTCGTCCCCGCCTACACGAGCACGACCTTCGGACGGGAGCTCTGGGGCGGCGAGCTCCACGCCTTCCAGGAGCTCGACCGCGCCACCGTCGCGGCGGCTGCACGCGCGGACGGTGTGATCCTGATCCACAAGGACCACCTCTGGCGGGACGTCCCGCGCCCAGGGGCCTCGCTGCTCCAGCTCCGGGACGACTGGGCGCCGATCTTCGTGAGCGGGGACGGGAACACCCTTGTCCTCGCCCACGACCCGCCCGCCGCGGCCCGCGCGGCGGCCCCGGGGGCATGGTGGGTGCGCGCTCCCGCGGCCGACGTCCCCGAGCCCGGCACTTGCGGGCTCGGCCTGTACGAGCGCGGCTCCTAGGCCCCTGGGCGCTGCGCCGCCGGCTTCGAGGCGGCCGGTATCCTCCGCGCTCATGGCCAACCGCGTGCTCGTCGTCGGCTGGGACGGCGCCGACTGGGACATCCTCGACCCGCTCCTCGCCGCCGGCGAGCTGCCGGTGCTCCAGGACCTCGTCGGCCACGGCCGCCGGGGCATCTCGCGCTCGTGCCTGCCCTCGCACTCGTGGGCGGCCTGGCCGACGTTCCTCACCGGCCGCGATCCGGGCGGGCACGGCGTCTTCGACGTCCTCGAGTACCGACCCGGGACGACGCGACGGCTGCCCGTGTCCTCGCGGTCGATCCTCGCCCCCACCTGGCCCGAGCGCCTCTCCGAGGCGGGGCTGGCGACCCTCCTCGTCAACGTCCCGCTCACGTATCCGCCGCCGGAGATCCGCGGCGTCGCGATCGCCGGAGGGGTGGTGCCTCCGGGGGCGGCGTACAGCCATCCGGCTGACGCCGGCCCCCGTCTCGGCTGGCCGATCAACGGCGGGTCGTGGACGACGTTCCGCCACAAGCCCCTCGACCTCGTCGCCGATCTCGAGGCGCTGACGCGGAGGCGCGCCGCGGCGATGCGCACGCTGCTCGACGAGGAGCCGTGGGACGTCGCTTGCATGGTCTTCGTCTCGCCCGACCGCCTGCAGCACTGCCTGCTCGAGTACGTCCACCCGGGCCATCCCGCGTACGAGGAGGCGGCCGCCTCGCCCGTCGCCGAACGGGTGCGGGACGTGTATCGACTCCTCGACCGTGAGCTCGGCACGCTGGTCGAGCGGACCGACGACGGCGACGTCGTCATCCTGATGTCAGACCACGGGCACCAGCCCTGCACCCGCGCGCTCTCGATGAACAAGGTGCTCGAGCGGGCCGGGTACCTGCGCTTCGGACGTGGCTCGGCGCTCGTCAACCTCCTGGCCTGGGGCCGCGTCCGCTCGATCGCCCGCGTCGCCTACGACCGCCTTCGCCTCCACGGCCGGATCGCGGTCCCCACGACCCCCGTCGACTGGGCCGAGACGTCCGCGTACACGAGCGTGGTCTCCACCGGGGAGGGCGTCTCGCTGAACCTCGCCGGACGGGAGCCACGGGGAACCGTGAAGCGCGCGGACTACGAGCGCGTGCGGGACGAGGTCGCCGCGGCGCTGCTCGAGTTCACGGATCCCGAGCACCGGAGCCCACCCGATCGGCGCCGTCCTCCACAAGGAGGACGTCCTGTCCGGGCCATATCTGGACCGGGCGCCCGACCTCCTGCTCCAGCCGACCCCTCTCTACAGCCTGACGCATGCCCGTGCCATCGTGGAGAAGGCGGACTGGCTGTCGGGTGACCACCGGCCCGAAGGCATCTACGTCATGGCCGGTCCCGACATCGCCGCCGGCGACGGGGACGAGATCTCGCTCGCCGACTTCGCCGGGCGGATCGTCTCGGCGACGGGGCTCGAGCCCGACCCCGAGTGGAGCAGCGGCGAGGCCGTCGAGGCGGTCGGCGCCTTCACGAAGGAGGAGGAACGCCTGGTCGAGGAGCGCCTGCGCGACCTCGGCTACCTCGAGTAGGACCTCCGGGGAGCGCACGAAACTGTCCGGCGTGAGCCACGAGCGGACGCTGATCACCGGCATGGCGGCGAACGTCGTCGGGCTGCTCGCCGGCATCGCCGCGCTCCTCGGCGTCCAGATCCTCCTCGGCCGGACACTCGAGCCGGGCGCCTTCGGCATCGTCAACGTCGCGGTGACGGTCGCCTTCGTCGCCGCCGCCGGGAGCCGCTTCGGCATGGACATGGCCGCCGTGCGCCTGGTCGCGATCGGACGCGGAGCCGACGCCGCGAGCCACCTGCGGAGCCTCGTCGAGCGGTGCGCGCTCGTCGCGCTCGCAGGCAGCCTCGTCGTCGCCGTCCTCCTCGCCGCGACGGCGCCGCTCTACGGGGACTACGCGCGCCCCGTCGCGCTCGCGGCCCTGGGAGTGCCGTTCATCGCGCTCACCAGCGTCTACCTGGGAGCGACGCGCGGGCTCGTCCAGATGCGGCAGACCCTCTACGTGTTCTGGATCGGCCAGCCCGTCGCGTGGATCGCGATCGCGGGCGCGGCGATCGCGGCGGGCGGGGAGGAAGACGCCGTCGTCCTCGCCTACGACGCGTCCTGGCTCCTGGCGGCCGTGGCCGCGTGGGCCCTCTGGCGGCGGGAGGCCGCCGGCTTCGCGGATCGCCCGGCGACGCGGGAGGAGGTCCGGGCCGCCGTCCGTTACGGGGTTCCCCGCGCTCCCTCGGCGCTCCTCGCCCAGGCGGTCTTCTGGGCGGATCTCTGGGTGCTCGCCGCGTTCGAGGACGGCACGGACGTCGGCGCCTACTCGGCCGCCGCCCGCGTCTCCCAGGTGCTGCTTCTCTTCCTGACGTCGCTCTCGCTCGTCTTCTCGCCGTTCGTGGCCGACCTGCACGCGCGCGGCGAGCGCGAGCGGCTCGACGAGCTCTTCAAGCGCAGCACGCGCTGGGCGCTCGCGGCGACGCTGCCCCTCCTGATCGTCCTCTTCGTCGCCGCCGACGACGTCCTCGAGGCGTTCTCGAGCTCCTTCGTGATCGGCGAGGGCGCGCTGCGGATCCTGCTCGCCGGCCAGGCCGTGAACGTCGCCACGGGCGGCGTCGCGTTCATCCTCATCATGGCCGGCTTCACGGGCCTCGACCTCGTCGACAACGTGCTCGGCGTCGGGCTGCTGGTCGCCCTCGCCGTTGTCCTCACCCCGGCGTTCGGGATGGAGGGAACGGCGGTCGCCGCCGCGGTGGGAATCTCGGCGCTGAACGTCCTCCGGCTCGTGCAGGTCCGGCGGCGCATCCGCATCCAGCCCTACGAGCGGGCCTACCTGGCCCTCGCCCTTCCGGCCGCCGCGGCGCGCTGCTCGCCGCCGTCGGCGTTCATGCCGCGCTCTCGGGCTCCGCCTGGTGGGTGTCGCTCGCGGCCACCGGGGTGTGCGGGTTCGCCGGGTACCTCGCCCTGCTGCCCGTCGCCCTCCCGACACGGGAGCGCGCCCTGTTGCGGCAGCTTCCCACCCGGCTGAGATCCAGCCGGGCCGCGACGCCCTAGCGGGCGGGTCTCAGGGGCAGTCCGGGCCCGCGCAGTCGCGCTCGTCGGCGAGCCTCGCCGAGAGGTTCGCGACGACTCCCGGGCCCGGGTCGTTCGAGGGGTCGCCGTCGCCCAGGGTGTTCGTCAGCTGAAACGGGTCGAGGACGAGGTCGTAGTACTCCCTGAACGTGATGTTCCCGTCCTCGTCGTAGTACTCGACGTACTGGTAGTCGAGCGCGGTCAGCGACGCCCACGTCGGCGCGATGCCGGTGTCGCCCTGGAAGTACTCGACGAGGAGATGGTCGCGCGTCCAGTGACGGTCGAAGAGCGGGCGGCCGTCCATCGGCGGGCCGTCAACGTCCAGGCGGGCGGCCCGGGCGATCGTCGTGGCGATGTCGACGTTCGCGGCGATGCGGTCGTCGACGGATCCGCCGGCGATGTGGCCCGGCCAGCGGACGAGCAGGGGCACCCTGACGCTGGGGAGGTAGGGGACGGTCTTGTTGATGATCCCGTGGTCGGCCCAGAGGTAGCCGTTGTCGGAGACGAAGAAGGCGAGCGTCCGGCGTCCTTCGCCCAGGCGCCCCAGCTCTTTGAAGATCGTGCGCACGGCGTCGTCCACGGACATGAGCGTGCGCAGCTGGCGCGCCCGCACCGACGCGCCGTGCTCGTACGTCTGGTTCCGCGCCTGGACGTAGGGCGGCTTGTCGGTGCGGTCGGCCTCGAAGACGGCCGGGTTCCCGGGCCACGAGCCCACCGGTGCGCTCCGGTACGCCGCCTGCGTCTTGTACGGGGCATGTGGGGCGACGACGGCCGTGTACATCAGCCAGGGACGCTGGTCCTGCCGCTCGAAGGTCCGCAGGAACGAGATCGTCTGGTCACGGATGAACGAGGTCGAGTAGCGCTTCACCCTGTGGAGGCGCCCGTTCAGGTTGAAGAGCGTCCGGCGGTAGCCGTTCCCGCTCGGACGCGTCGTCGCCCACAGGTCGAAGTACGGCGGGGACATCGGCTTGAAGGAGGGGCCGGCGCCCCAGCGGTTCAGGTACTTGCCCGCGATCCCGTTGAGATAGCCGGCCTGCCTGAGGTACCTCGGGATCGAGGTCCGCACGTCGAAGGACTGTGGCTCCTGCGTGAGGATGCCGTGGTTGTGGGCGTAGCGCCCGGTGAGGATCGACGCCCTCGACGGGCAGCAGAGCGGCGTCGTGACGTATGCGTTCGGATACGTCCGGCCGCCGCGCACGAAGAACCGGCGCGTGGCGGGCATCACCTGCAGCGTCCCGCGCGGCTGGTCGTCGGTGACGATGATCAGGATGTTGGGTCGGCGCGACGCGGCCTCCGCGTCGACCGGGACGAGCCACGCGACCAGGGCCGCGAGGACCAGCGCGAGGAGCCCGGCGGTGCGCAGGGACCCCGAGCGCAGGGCGCCGGCCGCGGCGCTCAGACCGCGCTCACTCCCAGCCCCTCGATGCGGACAGGCTTGCCCGAGGAGAGGACGTCGACTCGCAGCGTCCCCCGCCGCCGTCCGGGGAAGGACGCGATCGGGACGACCCGGCGCTCCCTGGTCGTCGCGGCTCGGAGATCGATCGTCTTCACCGGCTGACCCCGCCAGCTGACGGCGATCCTGCCGCAGCGCGGGCACTTCGTCACGACTAACGCGAGTCGCCTGGCGACGACCTCGCGCCGCGCCCACGCGCCCTGTCTGGCGGTCTGAAGGGAGCCGCCCACGAAGGAGCCGATTCCTCCGTCGCGCCATCGCCAGTGGCTGCTCCGGTCGAGCGAGCGGGGATCGACCGGGACCGCGAAGCAGCGGCGATGGCTCCAGTGGGGCGCGAGATTGCCCGCGCGGTCGCGGGCGATCGCCTGGAGGCAGTAGGTCCGGCCCGTGCGCGCGAGGAACGTTGCGCCGGTCGCCTTCGTGCGTCCCAGCCAGGACTTCCTGCGTGTGGCTCCGTCGGTCGTCCACCTCTCGTACCTGACGCTGTAGCTGGCGATGCCGCTGCGTGTGTCCATCGCTCCGCCCCAGCTCGCCGTCACGAAACGCGTGACCTGCCAGAGCCTGTCCGGCTCGAACATGGTCGGGACGGACGGCGGCGTCACGTCTACTCGCCACGTCCACGTATCGACGGCGGGGCCACCCGAGTCGGGGCGGACCTCCAGGTCGTGACGCCCCTCCGCGAGCGGGCCGGAGATCGTGTACCCGTCTGCGCACGACGCCCAGGTCGCCGACGGATCGCGAACGAAGTCGAGCCTGCACTGGAGGCCGGTCGGCTCGCTCGTCTCGAAGCGGAACGTCGCGCTCGTCTTCGCCGTCCACGCGGGCGGGCCGCTGACGATCGTCACGGTCGGGCCGGTCTGCGCGGCGGCGCCTGCCGAGAGGCAGAGGGCGACCGGCACGGCGACGAGAAGACGCCGACCCTTGTGGAGAGACATCCGCGAAGCACACCCCATCCTGCATGCAGGGCCAGCGAGGCCCTCGTCCTCGTTCCCCAGGGTAGCGGCTTCGCCGGGCGCGGCCCGGCGTAGTGCGGCGGTTCCGGCCACGAACGCTGGTATCGTCGCGGCCTGCAGGCGCGAACGGGCCTGCCGCGAACCCGTACCTGATGCTCGACGGAGGGAGTTTGGACGATGCGAATCCTGATCCTCGGCGGTGACGGCTACCTCGGCTGGCCGACGGCCATGCGGTTCTCCGGCCAGGGCCACGACGTCGGGGTGGTCGACAACTTCGCCCGTCGCCGCTGGGTCGAGGAGGCCGGCTCCCACTCCCTCACGCCGATCACCTCGCTCGAGGAGCGCCTGCAGGCCTGGAGCGAGGTCTCCGGGAAGGACATCGAGCCGTACGTCGGCGACATCTCCGAGGGGACGTTCGTGGCGGACGTCGTCCGCGAGTTCGAGCCCGACGCCATCGTCCACTACGGCGAGCAGCCGAGCGCGCCGTGGTCGATGAAGAACGTCGACCATGCGGTGGTCACGCAGGCGAACAACGTGCTCGGCTCGCTCAAGCTCCTCTGGGCGATGCGAGACCACGCGCCCGAGGCGCACCTGATCAAGCTCGGGACGATGGGCGAGTACGGGACGCCCAACATCGACATCGAGGAGGGCTTCATCGAGATCGAGCACAAGGGGCGCACCGACACGCTGCCGTTTCCGAAGCTCCCGGGCTCGCTCTACCACCTGTCGAAGGTCCACGACAGCCACAACATCCACTTCGCCTGCCGCGTCTGGGGGCTGCGCGCGACCGACCTCAACCAGGGCGTCGTCTACGGAATCGAGACTCCGGAGACACGCCTCGACGACCGCCTGATCACGCGCTTCGACTACGACGAGCTGTTCGGGACGGCGCTCAACCGCTTCGCGGTCCAGGCCGTCATCGGTCACCCCCTCACGGTGTACGGCAAGGGCGGCCAGACGCGCGGGTTCCTGAACATCGTCGACACGCTCCAGTGCGTCTCGCTGACCGCGGAGAACCCGCCGGCCGCCGGCGAGTACCGGGTCTTCAACCAATTCACCGAGGTCTTCAACGTCGCCGACCTGGCCGAGAAGGTCCGCCACGCGGCCGGAGAGCTCGGGATCGAGGTGCAGGTCGATCACGTCCACAACCCGCGCCTCGAGCTGGAGGAGCACTACTACAACCCGACGCACACGAAGCTGCTCGAGCTCGGGCTCCAGCCGACGCTGCTCTCTGAGACGCTCATCGAGTCGATGCTCGAGGTCATCCGCCGCCATCGCGACCGGGTGATCGCGGAGGTCATCGACCCGGTGACGCTCTGGCGGCGCGAGCCCCTGGGAGAGCTCGCGACCTGAGCCGATGGACCTGACGCCCCTTCGCACCGCGGGGCTGATCGCCGCACTCCTCTTCGCCGTCGCCTCGATCTGGGCCTATCGCCGCGGCAGGATCGGCAACGGCGACCTGCTGCTCCGCTTCTTCGTCTTCGTCCTTCCCCTGCTGCTCGTCTCACTGGAGCCGGGCATCTTCACGTGGTTCCTCGACTCGTTCTCCTTCAAGAAGGGGGGCGGCGGCCAGATCCTCGGAGCGACGATCGTCGCCGTCGCCGTCCTCTACGCCTTCTCCTACTACCTCGCGTCACGGCAGGAGCGGACGCGCCGCGACCTGACACGGCTCATCGAGAACCTCGCGCTGAACGAGTTTCGGGCGACAACGGACGTCGAGGAGTTCACGGGCGGCATCGCGGTCGTCATCCCCGCGTACAACGAGGCCGCCCACATCCCGCAGGTCCTCGGCGCGCTGCCGCCGGAGATCTCGGGCCTCCCTCTGCACGCGATCGTCGTCGACGACGGCTCCACGGACGACACGATGGAGCGCGCCCGCGCGGCGGGGGCGGCCGCGGTGCACCTGCCGCTGAACCGCGGCCAGGGAGCGGCGCTGCGCACCGGATACCGGCTCGCCCTGGCCACCGGCGCCAGGATCGTGGTGACGATGGATGCCGACGGGCAGCACCAGCCGTCCGAGCTCCCGCGCCTCGTCGACCCGATCCTCGCGGACGAGGCCGACGTCGTGAACGGATCGCGCGTCCTCGGCGCCGCGGACCCGTCCCACGCCGCCCGCAAGCTCGGGATCAAGGTGTTCGCCTGGCTCCTGTCGGTGCTGACGGCCAGTCGCGTGACCGATCCCGCGTGCGGCTACCGGGCGGTCCGCACCGAGGCGCTGCGGGGCCTCGAGTTCCGCCAGGACCAGTTCCACAACTCCGAGTTCATCGTCGAGGCGTCGAAGCGCAAGCTCAGGATGCGCGAGGTGCCCGTCACGGTCGCCGGCCGCATCTCGGGCGCGTCGAAGAAGCCGCCGCACTTCCGCTACGGGCTCGGCTTCGCGAACGCGCTGCTGCGGGCCTGGCTCCGCTAGCCGGCTACGGGCAGGCGAGGGGCGGCCCGATGCCCTCGCACGCCCGGTCGGCCGCGAGCTGGGCTTCCAGGGCCGGGAGGTTCGGGTCGTTCGCGCTGTCCGGGTCGGCGAGCAGGTTCACGAGCTGCCACGGGTCACGGACGAGGTCGTAGTACTCCCTGAACATCGGGGTCACGCCGTCGTCCTCGTACCACTCCGTGTACTGGTAGGTCGCCGTCCGGACCGACGCCCACGTGGGGATGTTCACCTCGCGCCAGTACTCGAGGAGGATCCGGTTGCGCCCGGGGGAGCCCAGCAGCGACCGGCCGTCGAGCGGCGGCTTCGTGGGATCGGGCGCGATCCCCGCCGCGTCGAGGATGGTCGGCGCGATGTCGACGGTGCCGACGAAGCCGTTGTCGAGGACGCCCTTCGGCACGTGCCCCGGCCAGCGTACGAGGAGCGGCACCTTGACGGAGGCCGTGTACGGCAGCCGCTTCTGGCCGGCGGTCCCGCCGTCGCCGCCGATCCCGTGGTCGCCCCAGGTGTATCCGTTGTCGGACGTGTAGATCACGAGCGTGTTCGACGCCTCGCCGAGCGTTGTGAGCAGGTCGGTGAGGCGGCCGACCATGTCGTCCACCGAGAGCAACTCCCGGAGCTGGCGGTTCCGGACCTTGCGGCCGCCGTTGAGCCCGTAGCGCCCCGGGTTCAGAAACGGCGGCTTGTCCGAGAGGTCAGTCTCGAGGACGCCCGGGTTGCCGGCCCACTTCGGGAACTTCCTGTCCGCGTACCTCGGCGTCGGCACCCAGGGCCAGTGAGGCGCGGTGGGCGCGACGTAGAGGAACCAGGGCCTCGAGTCGTCCTGCTCGAACTGCTTGAGGAACCGGGCGGAGAAGTTCGAGATCTGGTTCGTCGAGTACTGCCCCGTCTGCGTCATCGTGCCGTCGACGTTGAAGAGGAGCGGGTTCGGATCCTCGATGCAGAGGCAGATCGTCGCCCAGTGGTCGAAGTACGGCGGCGGCGTGCCGATCGGCCACCGGTTCAGGAACTTCCCGGTCAGCGCGGTCTGATAGCCCGCCTCCCCGAGCAGCCGCGGGAACAGGGTTGTCTGGTCGAGCGGGGCCGGGTCCTGGCTGATGACACCCGTGTTGTGCGCGTAGCGGCCGGTGAAGATCGTCGCGCGCGACGGGCAGCAGAGGGGCGTGACCGAGAACGCGTTCAGGTAGCGCGTGCCCCCCTTCCCGAGCACGGCCCCCGTCTTCTTCATGACCCAGAGCGTGTTCATCGCCGGCTGGTCGTCGGTGACGACGACGAGGACGTTCGGCGGGGCGCCCTGAGCCTCCGCGTGGGCGGGAACCACCAGCGCGGCCAGCGCGAGCGCGGCGCAGAGAACCAGCGACCCCCGAGCAGCGGGCATCCTCGGCATCCAGGCTAGCGGCAGGCTCAGTCGGCGAGCCCGCCCGGCGAGCTGGCGGCTCCGACAGTGGAGCTCGAGAACCACTCGTACGTCTGGCGGAGGCCGTCCACGAGCCGAACCTGCGGGCTGTACCCGAGGCGGTCGCGGGCCTTGTCGATCAGGGAGTAGTTGCGCAGGATCTCCCCCGGCCGCGGCGGCTCGCGCCGCACCTCCGGCTCGGTCCCCGAGATCTCGGCCAGGAGCGCCAGGAGGTCGTTGACGCTCGTCTCGACCCCGCTCGCGAGCTGGAAGACCTCGCCGCCCGCGCCGTCGGCCTCGCTGGCGCGCACGAGCCCCTGCGCGAGATCGGTGACGAAGACGAAGTCACGGGTCTGGGCGCCGTCGCCGTAGACGACGAGCTCCCGGCCCGCGAGCAGGCGGCGAATGAAGAGGGGGATGACGTTCGACTTGTGGGCCGAACGCGGCCCGTACGCGTTCGAGAAGCGCACGGCGACCGCCTCGAGGCCGTACGCCCCGTGGAAGGCCGAGCAGTAGGCCTCGCCGGTCGCCTTGCTCGCGCCGTACGGGGAGAGAGGCGCCGCCGGCTTGTCCTCGCTCGCGGGGTAGGCACCGGCGCCCAGCGGCGCGTTCGACGACGAGAAGACGAGGCGGCCGGCACCGGCCTGGCGGGCGGCCCAGAGCGCCGAGAGCGTCCCGCGGGCGTTGAGGTCGAAGTCGGCGAAGGGGTCCTCGATGGACGGGACGACCCCGGTGCCGGCGGCGAGGTGGAAGACGACGTCGCGCCCGGCCGCCGCCTGCACGAGGGCGTCGACGTCGCGGACGTCGCCCTCGACGAGCTCGGCGCCGGTGCCCTCGATGAGCTCGGCGCTGCCGGTCGAGAGGTTGTCGTAGACGCGGATGTCATCGCCGCGCTCGGCGAGCAGTCGCACGAGCGCCGAGCCGATGAAGCCGGCGCCGCCGGTGACGAGGACCCTGCGCAACGGCGGCAGAGTGTAGCGGCCGGGGCGAGGAGGCCTCGCTGCCGGCTCCGCCGGGAGACGCGTGTGCTAGGCATTCCGGGTGACGGACGAGCCGCCTCGGAGGACTCTCGGCGTGCCGTGGAGCTGGGCCGAGGACGCGGCCGTCATCGTCATCGCCGCCGTCTCCACGCTCGTCGTCGAGTGGACCGTCATCAGCAAGCCGCGTGTCTTCCAGACGGACGCGATGATCCACGAGTTCTGGATGCGGCGGTTCCAGGACCCGGCGCTCTTCCACGACCCGCTCACGAACGCGCTGCTCGAGACCGGGTACAGCCCGCCGCTCTTCCGGTCGCTCTACTGGCTCGCGAGCTTCGTCCTCGACCCGGTCCACTTCGGCGAGCTCCTGCCGGTCGTGCTCCAGCCCCTCGCCGTCTGGCTGGTCTTCCGGATCGTCCGGGAGCACGTCGCCTGGCGGCCGGCGGCGTGGCTCGGCGCCGCCCTCTTCCTCGTTCCGTGGGACATCCACCGCTTCAGCGGCGGTCACCCCCGCGCCTTCGCGCAGCCGATCGTGCTCCTCGCCGTCCTGCTCCTCCTGCGCAGGCACATCCTGGCTGCGGCCCTCGTTCCGCCTCTCGGCATGCTCGTCTACCCGCCCGCCGGGCTCACGGCGCTCGGCATCGTCCTGCTCGCCGCGCTGACGAGGCGGCGCTCGCCGCTCCTCGATCGCCGGCGGGCGGCGCTGGCCGGCCTCAGCGTGGTCGGGGTCGGGGCGGCGGCGCTCCTGGCGCGGCTGACGACGGGCTACGCGGAGGTGATCACCGCGTCCGAGGCGCACCGCTTCCCGGAGTTCGGCGAGCACGGCCAGATGCACTTCTTCGTGTCGTCCACGATCGAGTACCTGAGCCAGAACTACAGCGGGTTCTTCCTCCAGGACTCGGGCTCGATCCTCGCCGTCTCGGCGCTGCTCCTGCTCCTCGTCCGCCCGCGGAACGCGAAGCTCCTCCGCTGGGAGGTCTGGTGCGTGGCGCTCGCGGCCCTCGTGCTCTTCGCGGTCGCCCACGCCGTCCTCTTCCGCCTCTACCTCCCGCACCGCTACACGTACCCGCTTCTGCCCTTCTTCTGCATCGTCGTCGCGGTGTGCGCCCGCCCGACCTTCGAGGCGCTCGGCCGGTGGGCGCGGGCCTCGCTCCTGGCGACGCCCCTCCTCCCGGTCGTGGTCGCGCTGCTCGCCCTCACCGTTTTCCCGCTCGGGCCGAGGATGTCGCTCGCGGACGTCGGCTCCTGGCTCAAGGACGCGGCGCCGGCGCTGGCCGCCGGCCTGGCGGTCGGCCTCCTGCTGGCGGCGGTCCTCCGCCCGCGAGGCCCGGCCGCGCCCTCGCGCGGGACGGTCGTCGCGCTCGCCGCGGCCGCGACGCTCGTCAGCGGGTGCGTTCTCGTCGGCGCCGTGGCGTTCGCGGGTGGCGGGCACAGCCCCGGCGCAGCCGCCTGCACGGACGGCCGGCTCTACCGCTTCCTCGCGAGCGTCCCGAAGGACGCGATCGTCGCCGCCGACCCCTTCGAGTCGAACTGCATCCCGATCGCGGCGCGCCGACCGGTGGTGATCTCGCGGAAGCTCTACCAGCCGTGGGCGCTCGACTACTTCGAGCAGATCCGCGGGCGGATGTTCCGGACGGTGGACGCCTTCTACGGCCCCTCGCGGGACGACGTGAACGAGCTCGCGACGCGCTACGGCGCCGACTACCTGCTCGTCCGCCGCCGCGGCCGGGAGCCGACGTGGTTCCAGATGGCGCCCTTCACCGCCCGGGTCGAGCGGCTCCGGCGAACGGTGGCGGACCCCGCGATCGAGAACCTGCCGCAGCGCTGCGTCGTCTGGCAGAACTCGAAGCTCGAGCTCTACGACCTCGCCTGCGTCGAGTCCGAGACCGCGAGCTGAGCGGGGCGGAGGATCGCCCCGGGCGGCGTCCCCGGCGCGCCGATGCCGGACTCCCAGGTGAACTCCGGCCCCAGCAGCCGGGCGAGCCGCTCGTTCGGCTCGGCGAACCGCTCCTCCAGGCGCGCGCGGAGCTCCGGCTCGATGGGCGCGTACGAGGCGACGTTCCTCGCCTCGTAATCGCCGGGGCTCCACTCACGGACGCCGATGAAGTCGAACACCTCGGCGTAGATCTCGTCCGGCCGGGCGAGGAGGTCCTCGGAGCGCGAGGACGAGGAGCTGCTCCCGGGGGAAGTGCTCGAACCAGCGCTCGAGCTGCTCCGCGTAGAGGCCGCGGCCGACGTAGGCCCGGTGGCGGTGCTCGTGATGCCGGCGGTTTCCCTGCTTCCGGGCCGAGGGCATGTCCCTGAGGAGCTCCTCGCCCGCCCCGCGGACGCGCCGCTCCTCGGCGTCGATCGCCTCCGCGAAGGACAGCTTCTCGCGGCCGGTCAGGCGCATGAGCTGGTAGTGGGAGTAGGCGCGCTCGACGGGGTTGCGAAGCAGCGCGATGAGGCGGACGTCGGGAAGCGTCTCCTTGACCCGCTCGGGCACCGCGGGATGGAACAGGTAGTACGGCGTCGCCTCGCCGCAGGCGAGCTCGCGCCCGAGGCGGCGCAACGTCCGCCGCCTGACCTCGAGCGGGAAGAACGCGCGGTACCAGTCCGTGCCGCGCCAGAAGTTCTCGTCGAAGAAGTGCAGCTCCTTCCACCACGCGACGGACGTGTCGGCGCTCCGCGGCCCGATGACCTCCGGGTGGCGGCGAATGTTTGTGAAGAGCGACGTCGTGGCCGCGCGCTGGGCGCCGATGATGAGGAACGACGGAAGGAGGCGCGACCGCCGGGTCGCGTAGCGCACCCGGCGCCGGAACGGCCGGGTGGGAGCCTTCACCTGGTCGAGCGTGACGGGCATCCGCCGATCATAGTCGGGCCCTCCGGCGGCTCGCGCCGCCGCGGCCCCGGTCAGACGTCCTCGTCCGCGACCTCGCTCTCGCGGACGTCGAGGAACTCCTTGTACGCGTCGATGACCGCGTCGGGCTCCCCGCGCATGGCGATCCGGCCCTCGTGCATCCACAGGATCTCGTTGCTCAGGTGGACGATGCTCTTGAGCGCGTGGGTGACGATGAGGATCGTCCGCGCCTCCGCGCAGAGCTCGCGCATCTTGTCGAACGACTTCTGCTTGAAGCGGGCGTCGCCGACGGAGAGCGCCTCGTCGATGAGGAGGATGTCCGGCCGCATGCACACGGCCACCGCGAACGCGAGCCGCCCGTACATGCCGGAGGAATAGGTGCGCATGGGCAGGTCCATGAAGTCGCCGAGCTCGGCGAAGTCGGCGATCTCGTCGTACTTCTCCTCCACCTCGGCCCGGGTCAGGCCGGCGGCGAGGCCGCCGAGCACGACGTTGTCCCGACCGGTCAGGTCGCCCTTGAAGCCGACGCCGAGCGCGAGCAGCGTGCTGACCCGGCCGTGGACCTCGACCCGGCCGCGGGTGGGCGGGAGGATGCCGGCGATCGTGCGCATGAGCGTCGACTTCCCCGCGCCGTTGACCCCGATGATGCCGAGGACGGTGCCGTGCGGGACCTCGAACGAGACGTCTCGAACGGCCTCGATCCTGCGGACGGTCCGCTCCCGGCGGCCGAGGCGCACGAGCGTCTTCTTGAAGGTGGGCCTCTTCTCGACCGTCGTCCGGTAGGTCAGGACGAGGTCATCGACCTTCACGGCCCAGTCGGGCGACGTCGTCGGCCGTTCGGCGACCGCCGACGTCGGCTGTCTAGAGGCGGACAGCAAACTCCCGCTCCCTCGAGATGAAGAACAGCGAGCCGATGACGAACAGCCCGACGGCCCACCCGAGGCCCCAGAGCATGAGCATCGGACGCGGCTCGCGCCCCAGGTTGACCGCGTCGCTCAGCGAGGTGAGCAGCGGATAGAGCGGGTTCGCCGCGAGGATCGGCTTGAACTTCGGGGGCACCTGGTACGCGAAGTAGAGGACCGGGGAGGCGTAGAGCCAGATGCGCATCGCGTACGGCAGGAAGTTCGTGAGGTCGCGGAAGTAGACCTGCACGGCCGCCACGAGCATCGCGATCCCGGCGGCGAGGAGGATGAGCATCGCGATGATCGGGATCGCCCAGAGGATCTGCGGCGTGACGGGCAGCCCCGCCATCGCGTGGATGATGGCGTACACGGCGAGCGTCGGCAGGAAGAGCATGAACGAGGTGAGGACGGACGAGAGCGGCAGGAGCGTGCGTGGGAACGCCGAGTTCAGGATCAGCCGCCCGCCGCCCACGACAGACCGGGCGCCCTGGCTGACGGACGAGCTCACGAGACGGAAGGCGAACAGGGCGAGGAGGAGGTGCGCCAGGAAGTCGATACCACGGTTGCCGCGTCCGATGATCTCGACGAGCATGAAGTAGACGAGCCCGAGCAGCAGCGGGTTGAGAATGAGCCACAGCTGGCCGAGCGCGGTGTTGAAGTGCTGGCTCCGCAGGTTCGTGCGCGCGAGCTCGAAGGCGAACTCGCGTCGCCGCCAGAGCTCGCCGATGTAGCCGCGGAGCGGCGGGAGGCCGGCCCTGTGCGGCTCGTAGACCTGGACGTCGGCCGTGAAGCCGGTCTGCGGCCTTTTCTCGGCGAGCGTGCTCATCGAATGGAGATTAGTCGCTCGCTCACAAGTAACAGACTGTTACTTGTGAGCCGGCGGTCGCCAGCTCACGTCCGCGGCCGCGGCGTCCGTCGCCACCGCCGCGTCGAGGCCCAGCTCGGCGGCCGCCTCGGCCGGCGCGTCGCCCGTGAGGTAGTCGACGAGCGTGTCGAGATCGCGGAAGGCGGCATCGCGCAGGGCCACGCGCGCGGCCTCGTCTCCGCTCGCGTCGTCGCTGGTCCAGAAGCTCGCATGCCGGCTCCCGGCGCCGTGGTGATACACGAGGTCGCCGTAGATGCCCGCCAGCAGGAAGTGGACGTTGCGCGCGTTGCTCCGGCGGAGGCGGCTGACCCGGCCGCCGGCCTCGAGCACCGCGGCGGTGAGGTTCTGGCCGACGTCCTGCCCGCCCTCGCGCGCAAAGTTGATCCCGAGCTCGCGCAGCGTGTCCCGTCGCACCGCGAAGCAGCTCGGGTGGACGTAGGGCGTGATCTCCGGAGCCATCTCGTCCCGCCAGACCCCGGCGATCGAGGCGCCGTCGCGCAGCCGGCCCAGGAGGTTCTCGAGCCAGCCGTCGCGGATGGGGAACGAGTCCGTGTCGAGTGTGACCACGTACTCGGTCTCCTCGGGGATCTCGTCGAGAAGCCGGTCGAGGGCACGGCCGTGCCGGACGTCCTTGTGCTCCCGTGCCGAGAAGACCGAGACGTGCGCGCTCGCCTCGAGCAGCTCCAGCTGCTCCGGCAGGGCCGAGTTGTCCCAGACGTAGACCGCGTACGAGCCGTCGGGCGTGTGCCGCTCCAGCCGCTCCAGGCAGAGCCTGATCCAGGGGAACCGCCGAGCCTCCTCGACGTCGAAGGAGTTGGCGCTGTGGCGGTCGAAGCCGTTGACGAGGAGGATCGCCGTGCGCGTCCTCGACGGCCGGGGCGCCGGGCCGGTCAGCCGCTCGCGCACCTGGAGAGCGGCCCGCCCGAGCGCACCTCGACCCTTCGTCACACCCTGCACGGAGGGCACGATAGCTGCCATGATCGAGGCCGACCCCCGGATGGCACGCCCGTGACCAGGCACGACTTTCTCAGGGAGGTTCACCGCGCGTACCGTCCTCGTTCGTACCTCGAGATCGGCGTGAACCTCGGGCGCAGCCTCGCCCTGTCGCGGACGAGGACGATCGCGGTCGACCCGGCGTTCAAGGTCACGGCGGAGATCGAGTGCGACCTCCAGCTCGTCCGCGCGACGAGCGACGACTTCTTCGCGCGCGAGGACGGGCTGGCCCACTTTCCCGACCGCATGGTGGATCTCGCGTTCATCGACGGGCTCCACCTCTTCGAGTGGGCGCTCCGCGACTTCGCGAACGTCGAGCGGCACGCGCGCTGGACGAGCGTGATCGTCTTCGACGACGTGCTACCGCGGAGCGTGGGCGAGGCGTCCCGCGACCGGGCCGGACGGAAGGCGTGGGCGGGGGACGTCTACAAGGTCGCCGAGGCCCTCGCCCGCCACCGGCCCGACCTGCTCGTCCTGCCGCTCGACGTCGAGCCCACCGGCGTCCTCGTCGTCCTCGGGGCCGACCCGGCGAGCCGGGTGCTCGACGAGCGCCACGACGCGATCGTCGCCGACCACGCCCACGCCGACCCGCAACCGGTGCCGGACTCGGTGCTCCGGCGCGAGGCGGCGTTCGACCCGGAATCGCTACCCCTGAGTCTCTGGGAAGAGCTCCGGAGCGCGCGGGACGCGCGCCGTGCCCGGGAGGACGGCTGGGGCTCGATCCGGGCGTCCTTCGAGGCTGCCGCGCGCCCCGCCGAGCCGCGCGCTCCCCTGCCCGACCCACCTCCGCGGCGCCGGCGCTCGCTCCGTCGCCGACTGCGGCGATGAGCTCGGGGCCGGACAGGCCGAGGGCGGGATCGTGCTTCGTCATCGCCACCCGCAACCGGCACGACTACCTCCTGAACGCCGTCCGGAGCCTGGCCGACCAGACCGTCCTCCCGGCCGAGCTCTGCATCGTCGACGCGAGCGACGAGACGCCCGCCCGCGCGAGGATCGAGCAGCTGTGCGCCGACGCCGGGATCCGGCTCGACTACGTCCATCCCGCGCCGCGCGGCCTCACGATCCAGCGCAACCTCGGCATCGACCGCACCGGTGGCGACCCCGTGTTCCTGATCGACGACGACGTCTGGATGGCGCCGGACGTCCACGAGGAGATCCTCGCCGAGTACGAGCGCTGGGGCCCGGAGCTGGGCGGCGTGCGCGGCTCCTGGCTGCGGCCGCCGGCGCCCCACCGGGCGGGAATCGTCTGGCGCAGGTTCTTCGGCATGGAGGGCTGGTGGCCCGACGCGAGCGGCCGGGTGAAGCCCGGCTTCTTCACCGAGGCCGTGACCGTCCCGGCCGACGTCTGCAGGGTCGAGGCCTTCAACGGCTGGTTCATGTCCTTCCGGCGTGAGGTCTTCGAGCACGAGCGCTTCGACGAGAACCTGGCCGGCTACGCGTTCAAGGAGGACGCCGACTTCTCGTACCGCGTCTCGAAGCGCGGCTACGTCGCTCGTGCAGACGCCGAAGGCGCGCATCGACCACCTGAGGACGTCCTCGCAGAGGCTCTCCCCTCACGACCTCCAGCGCATGAACATGGCGAACCAGCTCTACCTGCACAAGAAGAACATGCCGCAGACCCTCAAGTACCGGGCGGCGCTCTGGTGGGCGCTGACCGGGACGCTGGTCCTCAACGCCGGCAAGGTCGTCCAGACCCGGGATCCCGGGTACGTCACCGGGATGCTCGCGGGCGTGTGGGACCAGGCGCGGGGGCGGGGGCTGATCGACCCGACGGCCGCGCGGGATGGTGGAGACTGACGGTCGCGGCGTTACGATGCCGCGGGCGATGAAGGGTCTGCGGGCGCTCATGTGGGGATCGCTGGGCCTGATCGCGTGGACGCACGCGGGCTATCCGCTCTTCGCGGCGGCAGCCGGGCGCGTCCGGCGCTACGCGCCCCGCGCCGACGAGGAGTTCGTTCCCGAGGTCGCCCTCGTCGTCGCCGCCCACGACGAGGAGGCCGTGATCGAGGAGCGGCTCGAGAACGCCCTTCAGCTCGACTACCCGCGGGAGCGACTCGAGCTCCTCGTCGCTTCCGACGGCTCGACCGACGGAACCGGCGCGGCCGTGCGGCGCTTCGCCGATCGGGACGTTCGCCTCCTCGACCTCCCCAGGCAGGGGAAGACCGCGGCCCAGAACGCCGCCGTCGAGGCGACGACCGCCGAGGTGATCGCCTTCTCCGACGCGAACTCGCTCTGGGAGCCGGATGCCCTGCGGCTGATCGTCCGCAACCTCGCCGACCCCGAGGTCGGATACGTGTGCGGGCGCCTGGAGCTCGAGGATCGAAACGGCGGCGACAACCGGGAGGGGCTCTACTGGCGGTTCGAGCTCTGGCTGCGCGAGCAGGAGTCCGCGTGCGGGTCCATCACCGCGGGCAACGGGGCGATCTACGCGGTGAGGCGTTCGGCCTTCCTCGAGCTCGGGCCCGAGCACGGCCACGACATCGCGCTCCCGTTCCGGCTCCGCCGCCGCGGCCTGCGCTCCGTCTACGAGCCGGACGCCGTCGCGCGCGAGCGCGCCCTGGCGACCACCCGGGGCGAGTGGGGGCGCAAGGTACGGATCCTGTCCAGGGGCTGGTGGGAGGTCCTGCGCGGCGGGATGCTCGACCCCCGCGGCCAGCCGCCGCTCTACGTCGTCGCCATCCTGTCGCACCGTCTCGTCCGGTACGCGAGCGGGCCGCTGCACGTCGTGCTCCTCGCCTCCACCATGCTCCTCGCTCCCCGCGACCGCGCCGCCCGGAAGCTTCTCGGGCTCCAGGCCGGCTTCGCCGGCGCTCGCGCTCGCGGGCTGGCGCCGACCCGGGCTCCCGGTGGCTGGGGCGGCCTGGTACTACGCCGTGGTCACGCAGGCGTCCCTCGCCGGTCTCGTGCGCGTGCTCGCGAACGGCCCGCACGCGACCTGGGTGCCGACGCGGGACGAGCCGTGACCGAACGCGGCTACGAGGCGGCGAAGCGCGCGCTCGACCTCGGCATCGCGACGTCGGTGGGCGTCCTCACCGCGCCGCTCCTGGCCGCGATCGCCATCGCGGTGAAGGCGGAGGGAGGAGGCCCGGTCCTCTTCCGACAGGAGCGGATCGGGCGGCACGGCCGCCCGTTCCGGATCCTCAAGTTCCGGACGCTCGCGGGCCGGCCGCCCGTCGATCCGGCCGACTACCTCCTGTCGGCGTCCGACCCCCGCATCACCCGCGTCGGCGCCTTCCTGCGCCGCTGGTCGCTCGACGAGCTCCCCCAGCTCTGGAACGTGCTCGGCGGGGACATGAGCATCGTCGGGCCGCGGCCGACGCTCCGCTACCAGGTCGAGGAGTACGACGACTTCCAGCGCCGGCGGCTGGAGGTGCTCCCCGGGGTGACGGGCTGGGCGCAGGTCTCGGGCCGGAACGAGCTCTCCTGGCCCGAGCGGATCGTGCTCGACGTGTGGTACGTGGACCACCGCTCGCTCTCGCTCGACCTCCGCATCCTCGCCGCCACCGCGAAGACGCTCGTGCGCCCGCGCTCGATCTACGGCGACGCTCAGGGCGACTGGGGCGAGCGCGAGGGCGCCTAGACCTTCGACCGCATCGGCCGCGCGGGCACGCCGGCGACGCGGGCGCCGGCCGGGACGTCCCTGACGACGACCGCACCGGCCGCGACCAGCGCGCCGGCCCCTATCTCGATTCGCTCGATGGCGACCGCGCCGATCCCGACGTGCGCCTCCTCGCCCACGACGGCGAGGCCGGCGAGGCGGGCGCCCGGCCCGACGTGCGCGTGCGCGCCGATCCGGCAATCGTGCTCCACGATCGCCCCCGTGTTGAGGATGACGTCGTCCCCGATCACGGCGCCCGCGTTCACGATCGCCCCCGCGAGGACCTGGACGCCGCGGCCGAGCTCGGCCCACGGCGAGACGACCGCCGAGGCGTGCACGATCGGCGGGACCTCGAAGCCGATCGCCAGGAGGCGCTCGAATACCTGCTTCCGCGCAGCGCTCGAGCCGACTGCCGCCCACCCCCGCGAAGGCGTGGGCGACCCCCTCGGCCCGCAGCCGGTCGACTTCTTCCGCGGCGACGACGGGGAAGCCGAGGAGCTTCGAGCCCGCCCGTGACGCGTCGTCGTCGGCGAGCGCCACCACCTCGAATCGGCCCGCCGAGCGGATCGCCTCGAGGACCGACCTGGCATGTGTCCCGGCGCCGATGCCCAGGATGGGGAGCGATTCCGTCGCCTCTGCGCGCACGGGCCGATCATACGGCCGGCTCCCGCCTCGCTAGCATCCGCGCGCATGACCGCGAGCGCGCCCCCGCTGCTCCTCCTCGGAGTGCGCCGGTCGGGGACGACGCTCCTGCGCGTGATCCTCGATCGCAGCCCGAGCATCGCCGTCCCGGACGAGTCGTACTTCGTCCCGCAGCTCGCGGCCCGGCACCGCGGGGGGATCGACGTCGGCGAGTTCGTCGACGACCTCCGGCGGCTCGGCACGCTCGTCGAGTGGGAGGTCGACCCGGAGCGGGTCCGGCAGCGGCTCCATCACGGAATGCCCATCGGCGCGGCCATCGCGGCCGTGTACGAGACCTATGCCGCCGACCGCGGCAAGGAGCGCTGGGGCGACAAGACGCCGATGTACATGGAGTACCTGCCGCTCCTCGAGCGGCTCTTCCCGGACGCGGTCTACGTCCACCTCGTCCGCGACGGGAGAGACGCGGCGACCTCGTTCCTGGCCATGCCGGAGGGAATCGTCACCCGCACGTGGGCGCACCCGCGCTCGGTCGCGGACTTCGCGTGCCAGTGGCGGACGGAGGTCGAGGCTGCCCGGCGCCTCGGCGCGCGCGTCGGCTCGCGGTGCCGCGAGGTGCGCTACGAGGCGCTCGTCGCCGATCCCCAGGCGGAGGTCGAGCGGATCTGCGCCTTCGCCGGCCTGACGTTCGACCCCGACATGCTCCGCTACGCGGAGGACCCCGGCGTCACGCGGCGACCGCACCAGCAGCGGCTCAACCGGCCGCCGACGCCCGGTGTCCGCAACTGGCGGAACGAGCTCGGGACGGAGGACGTCGAGGCCTTCGAGGACATCGCCGGCGGGCTCCTGGCCACGCTCGGGTACCCGCTCTCGACCGCGGCGCCGAGGCCCCCTTCACGGCGCGCGCAGGCGCGACTCGCGTCCTACCGGGCCCGGTCGTGGGCCTGGCGGGCCACCGGCGGCGCCGTGCAACGCTCCCCGCTGTGGCGCCGCCGGCACCCGGCCCTCGTCTAGCTGCCGTCCTCGCTCTCGGGTGGGCTGTTCTCGCCCCGGAAGGCGAACAGCGTGTCCCCGAGGCTGAAGTAGTAGTGGCGGTCGGTCGCGATGCCGGGCGAGTAGCGGCCTTTCGAGCGCCGCCACACGATCTTCCCGTCTCCCGCCCGCACGCCGACGGCGTTGCCGTCGAGGGTCGCAGCGAAGACGAGGTCGCCGACCACGATCGCCGGGCCGAGAATGCGGCCGCCGATGGACGTCGACCAGGTCAGCTTGCCGTCGGTCGCGCGCAGCGAGCGCAACTTCCCGTCGAAGGAGCCGACGTAGACGTGGCCGTGCGCGATCGCCGGGGTGGCATAGCCGAGGCCTCCCATCTGGTAGGTCCAGAGCACGCGGCCCGTCCTGCCCGAGAAGGCGACGACCTTGGCCGCTCGCGACGTCGTGTAGACGCGCGGGCCGTCGGTGGACGCGCTCGCGTAGAAGCTCTCGTACCCGAGGAAGTTGCGCCGGACGTACGTGCTCCAGAGCTTCTTCCCGTTTCTCCGGTCGAGGCAGAAGACCGCCCCCGCGTACGTGCTCACGCACAGTCGGCGGCCGAAGATCGAGGGGCTCGAGTTGATGCGGCCGCCGGTATCGTACGCCCAGCGCACCGCGCCCGTCCGCGCGTTGACCGCGAAGACACGCCCGTCCGTCGAGCCGAAGTAGGCGGTGTCCTCCACGACGACGGGGGACGACTCGACCTTGGCGCCCGTCCGGACTCGCCAGACCTTCCTCCCGTCCTCGCGGCGGTAGGCGGTCACCGTGCCGCTGTGCGAGCTGACGATCACGATGTCCTCGTAGATGGCGGGCGACGAAGCCGTGAAGCCGCCCGGGTCGAGCTGCCAGAGGATGCGACCCGTCTTGGCGTCGACCGCGAGCGTCCGCCCCTTCTGGAGGTTCACGTAGAGGACACCGTCGCAGAAGGTGGGGGGATACTCCATCGTCCACCGGAACGTCCGCCTCCAGAGGACTCTCGTGGGGCGGCCGAGGTCGATGTCGGGCCGGCTCAACGCCCGCTGGGGGCTGCCGCCGAAGAAGCGCCAGCAGGTCTCGGGCGGGGGCAGCTCCTCGGCCTCGGTCGTCGTGGGGACGGTCCCCGTGTCGACGAGCCCGGTGTCGGCGGTCTCGACGGAGACGCCCGCCAGCTCCGTGTCGAGCTCGCCCTGCGGCGGTTCCTTGTAGCGGAACTCGTAGAAGGCGAACGCCGCCCCCCCGAGCGCAAGGAGGGCAAGAGCGACGACAGCGAGCACTACCCTCCGACGCATCCCGCGAAGCGGTCATTATGCCGACGGCCGCGGAGGGCCCCTCCGGTTCGGCGATGCCCGTGAGTGACGACGACCAGAGAAGCACGATCTACGTGACGGCGCGCTTTCCGTACGGCGCGACCGAGCCGTTCCTCGTGCCCGAGATCGAGGAGCTCGGTCGGCAGGGCTGCCACGTGACGATCGTCCCCACGCGGCCGAACGGCACAGTCGTCCACGGGGACGCGGCTCGCCTCATGGCTCGGACCGTCGCCGCGCCGCTCGTCTCGCGCGGGATCCTCCGGTCCGCGGCCGCCGAGACGGCGAGAGCCCCCGGCGCGGTGGCGGCGGCGCTGGGCGACGTGCTGCGAAGCCGCGGCCCGCGCGTCGCGGCGAAGAACCTCGCGGTCTTCCCCAAGGCGCTCTGGCTCGGGCGGCATGCCCGCGAGCGCGGCGTCCGGCACCTGCACGCCCACTGGGCGAGCACGCCGGCGACCCTGGCGATGGTGGCCGGCAGGGTCTCCGGGATCCCCTGGAGCCTGACCGCGCACCGGTGGGACATCGCCGAGGACAACCTGCTCGCCCTCAAGGCCGAGCGCGCCTGCTTCGTCCGGGCGATCAGCGAGCACGGGGCCGAGGAGCTCCGCGGGATCGTCGGACGGCCCGGCTGGTCGCCCTGGGTGCTCCACATGGGCGTTCCCCTTCCCGCCCCGGCCGCCGGGGACGCCCCGCCGGAGCCCCCGCTCCGCGTCCTGACGGCGGCTCGGCTCGTTGAGAAGAAGGGGCACGCCGACCTCCTCGCGGCGGTGGGGCTCCTGAAGGAACGAGGCGTCCCGGTCCGGGTCGACCTCGCCGGTGACGGGCCGCTCGGGCCGTCGCTCGCGGAGCAGGTCGCGTCCCTCGGGCTCGAGGAGGAGGTCGTGTTTCGCGGTAACGTCCCGCACGAGGAGCTCGTGCGCGAAATGGCCGGGCGGGAGTGGCACGCGGCGGTCCTCCCGAGCGTCGTGACGAGTGACGGCGAGCTCGAGGGCATCCCGGTCTCGCTCGTCGAGGCGATGGCCTGCGGGCTGCCGGCCGTGGGCACGGACGCGGGCGGGACCCCGGAGCTCCTCCGTGACGGAGCGGGAATCGTCGTCCCGCAGGGCGACTCGAAAGCCCTCGCCGCCGCCATCGAGAGGCTCGCGGGCGACCCGGCCCTGAGGGCCGAGCTCGGCACGCGCGGGCGCGAGCGTGTCCGCGAGGCCTTCGCGGCGGACGAGGTCGCGACGGCGCTCCTCGCCCGGTTCCGCGACTGCGATCTGCCGCGCTAGCCTCCGCGGCGGGCGCGCACGGCCTCGACGAGGCTCGCGACGACGAACGCCCCGGCCGCGACGAGGACGATCGACCCGCCCGGCGGCAGGTCTCCGTAGTACGCGATCGTCAGCCCTGTCAGCACCGACGCCAGGCCGATGCCCATTGCGATGAAGAGGGACGAGCGCATGCTCCAGGCGATGCGCCCGGCGGCGATCGCGGGGAGCACCATGAGCGCGGCGATGAGGAGGATGCCGACGATCCGCATCGAGAGCCCGATCGTGAGCCCCGCGAGCCCGGCGACGAGGACGCTCACCGCGCCCACGGGGACTCCGGCGACGCGCGCGCCCTCCTCGTCGATGACGACGCCGGCGAGCGCCCGGTAGAGCAGGCCGATGGCGGCGATCCCGCCGGCGCCGAGGACGGTGACGAGCACCAGGTCTTCACGGGTGACCGTGAGGATCGAGCCGAAGAGGAACGCGAAGAGGTTGACGTCGAGAGCGCCCGCCGAGGAGGCGAGCACGACCCCCGCCGCGATGCCCGTGTAGAAGAGGAGGGCGAGCGCCTGGTCGCCGACCGTCTGATGGCGCGAGCGGAGCCATTCGATGCCGATCGCGCCGGCCACGCAGGCCACCAACGCCGTGACGACGGGCGAGATGCCGAGCAGGTAGCCGGCCGCGACGCCCGCGAACGCCGTGTGCCCGATCCCGTCCCCGACGAGGCTCATGTTCCGTTGCACGAGGAAGAAGCCGACGGCAGGCGCCAGCAGCCCGATGACGGCCCCGGTTGCGAGCGCAAGTCGCATGAACTCAGAGTCGAGCATGGGAGTGCGAGGGGTCGTGCCACTGGTCCGGGAGGGCTCGCGGCGGGCCGTCGAAGACGATCCCGCCCCGCACGAGGACGAGTCGCTCCACGATGTCCTCGACCGCGCCGAACTCGTGGGAGACGTACAGGGTCGTGACGCCTCGGTCGCGCCGGAGCTCGTCGAGGAGCTGGGCGAGGGCTTCCTGCGAGGCGGCATCCACGCCGGCGGTGGGCTCGTCGAGCACCAGGAGCGACGGCTCGCCCGCGAACGCCTTGGCGATGAACGCGCGCTGCTGCTGGCCGCCGGAGAGGTCCGCGAGCTGCGTGTCGGCGAGCCCTTCGAGACCCACGTCCTCGATCGCCTGCTCGACGATGGCCCGGTCCCGCCGGCGGAGCGGACCGATGAGCCCGCCCTGCGCGAGCCGGCCGGCGGCGACCACCTCCCGGACGGTCACCGGCCCCTTCGTGCCCACCTGGGCGCGCTGGGCGACATAGCCGAGCGCCTCGCGGCGCGAGAAGCGGTGCGCGGGCTCGCCGAAGAGCAGCACGGCCCCCTCCGTCGGCCGGAGAAGCCCGAGCGCCAGGCGGACGAGGGTCGTCTTCCCGCCCCCGTTCGGGCCGGCCACCGCGACGAACTCGCCCTCCTCGACCGCGAGCGTCACGTCCTCGAGCACGGGCTGCCCGGGGCGGTAGGCGAACGAGACGTCCTCGACCTCCAGCGCTAGCGGCACCCGAGCGCCTCCCGGATCGCGGCGAGGTTGGCCCGCATGACGGAGAAGTAGTCGTCGCCGTCGGCGACCTCGTCCTTCGTCAGGCCCTCGATGGGGTCGAGGACTGCGGTCGTCGCGCCCGTCTCGCGCGCGACCGTCTCGCTGAGCTCCGGGGAGACGAGGGTCTCCGCGAACACGGTGGTCACGCCCCGCTCGCGGACGAGGTCGGCGACCCGCTCGAGGTCGCGCGGGCTCGGCTCGGACTCGGGCGAGATGCCGGTAATCGAGATCTGCTCGAGCCCGTACCGCTCCGCGAGATAGCCGAACGCCTCGTGGGAGGTGACTATCTCGTGACGCTCGCAGTCGCCGAGCCCCGAGCGGTACTCGTCGTCGAGGGCCCGCACCCGGGCCGCGAGCGCCTTTCCAGCCGCCTCCTTGCCCAGCGCCTTTCCGATCGTCTCGACCATGCGGGCATAGCGGACCGGGTCGAGCCAGACGTGCGGGTCGCCCTCGTGCACGTCGAGCCCGTCGAGGAGGTCGACGGCCTTCCCGTTCGTCTCCCCGGCTGCCTCCTCGAGCGCCGGCTGGAAGCCGCCGCCGAGGTAGAGGACGAGGTCGGCGTCCAGGACGTGCTCCACGTCTCGCACCGAGAGCTCGATGTCGTGAGGCTCGGAGCCCGCGGGGGTGAGGTTCGTGACGTCGACGTCTCGGCCGCCGATCTGCTCGGCGGCGAAGGCGAGCGGGTAGAAGCCCGCGACCACGTCCTCGCGCCCGTCCCCTGCGGAGGCGTTGCCGCCGCAGCCGGCGACGATCGCGAGGGCGGCCGCCCCGAGTAATATGAGAACGATTCTCGTTATCACGGAGGATAGGATAGACGCCGTGACCACCGCGGAGCAACGACACCGCGCCGCCGGCGCTCTCGAGGGGGTCGGGGCGCGTCCCACGCGCCAGCGCGTCACCGTGCTCGCCGAGCTCATGGGGGAGCAGGACGACGTGACCGCGCAGGGGCTCCACGAGCGGCTGCGGGCGGGCGGCGAGCGGCTCGGGCTCGCGACGGTGTACCGGACGCTTCGCCTCCTCGCCGACGAGGGCGTCGTCGACACTCTCTCGCATCGTCCCGGAGAGCTCTGCTACCGCTGGTGCGGCGAAGGCCATCACCATCACCATCTGGTCTGCTCGAGCTGCCACCGCGTGGTCGAGCTCGGCGACTGCGAGCTCGACCCGTGGCTCGAGCGGATCTCCGCGCGGCACGGCTTCGTCGCCACCGAGCACCATCTGGAGGTCTCCGGGCTCTGCGAGGACTGCCGCTGACGCCTCTCCCGCTCGCGAAGCCGCGATCCGACTAGGCTTCGCCGCCGAGGCGGATGGAGCGCGTCGAACTCGCAGAGGCGGCTGCGGTGGTGGGCGCCCTCGCCGCGCCCCTTCTGCTCCTCGCCCGCGCCCGGTTGCATCTGTTCGTCGGGCTCGGGCTCCTCGCGCTCGCCGAGGTCGGGCTTGCGCTCGCCCTCGTCCCCGATCAGCTCGAGCTGATCCTCCACTCCCCGGCGCGCCTCGCGGCCTCCGCGCTCGGGGCCCTCCTGCTGGTCGCGCTCACGGTTCTCTTCCTCCGGATGCCCGCCGCCGCCCCGGTGGCGCTGCTGGCCGTCGCTCCGGTGCGCATCCCGGTGAAGCTGGCCGGCGACGAGGCCTTCCTCCTGCTCCCGCTCTACCTCGTCCTGGCCGCGGCCGCCCTCGCGCTGGCCGTCCGGCTCGCGCGCGGCGGAGAGCTCAGGCCCCTGCCACTTCTCGTCGCCGCGCCGACGGCGGCCTTCGTCGCGCTCGTCGGGCTGTCGCTCCTCTGGTCGAGCGATCCCCACGAGGGCTCGATCCGCCTGATCTTCTTCTTCTTCCCGTTCTCCCTGCTCGTCGCCGTCGTCGCGCAGTCGGATCTCACGGAGACCCTGCTCCGCGCCCTGGTCGTCGTGCTCCTCGCGGAGACGGCGCTCGTCGCGGCCCTCGGCCTGTGGCAGGAGTGGAGGCACGGGCCCTTCCCGACCGACGATCTCGACGCGACGAACGCCTACTCGTCGTACTTCCGCGTCAGCGGGATCTTCAAGGACCCGAGCATCTACGGCCGCTTTCTCGTGCTCGGCATCGTCCTCTTGCTCGTCCTCCTCTGGCTTCGGCGGATCAGGCCGAGGACGGGGCTCGCGCTCATGGCGTTCCTGCTCGTCGGCCTCTACTTCTCGTACTCCCAGTCGAGCTTCGTCAGCCTCTTCGCCGGCGCGCTCGTGGTCGGCCTTCTCGCCGGGGACCGTGCGACCAGGAAGACGCTGGCGCTGACCTCCGCGGTCGTCGTCCTCCTCGTCGCGGGCGGAGTCGCGGCAGCGCTCGTCAACGGGGAGTCGTCGAAACGCGTGTCGAGCGATCGCCTGCCCCTCGTCTCGCTCACGTGGCCGATCTTCGTCGACCATCCCGTGGCGGGCGTGGGCATCGGCGCGCAGAACCTCGCCAGCAGCCGGCTCGAGGACGCGCGCGGGCGCAAGAACGCCTCGCACACGACCCCGTTGACGGTGGCCGCCGAGCTCGGCGTCCTCGGGCTGGCCGCGTACGCCGCCTTCCTCTACGGCGCCGCCCGCGCGTCCTTCCTCTCGTTCCGGCGCGACCGGGCCCTCGGGCTCGCGCTGCTCGGGTCCCTCACCGTCCTCGTCGTCCACTCGTTCGCCTACAGCGGTTTCTTCGAGGACCCCTTCACGTGGTTCGTGCTCGCGCTCGCGGGTGCGTGCCTCGCGGCGCCGCGCGCCCCGCCTAGTCCGCGGGCGCCGTGACGGTCACGTGCCCGGGGAGCGTGATGGTGCGGTCCTGGTCGAGCAGGCGGATGCGGACGCGGTAAGCGCCCTCGGGAGCGGCCTCGCCTCCCTCGCTGCGGCCGTCGCGCCCGTCCCAGGTGAGGACGACTCGCCCCTTGGGCCGGCGCTCGTCGGCGAGCAGCGTCATGACGACCTCGCCGTCCTCGTTCACCACGTCGACGTCGAGGCGCTCGGCGCGGTGGAGCGTGAACCCGATGCGGGCCGTCTCCTGCGGGCAGTCGCACCCCGGCGAGACGACGTGCTGGAGCTTCCCCCGTCCCAGAGGCCCGCGGTGGAGCTTGAGCGTCTCCGTGTAGGTGAAGGCGGCCACGCTGCCGACGAGGAGCGCGAGCGTGAGCACGGTCAGCGCGCGCCGGCTCACGAGCCGCGAAGAAGCTCGTAACCCTCCCGGAGAAAGGGCGTGCGGTCGACGAGCGCCGCGATCTCGTCCGGCGCGACGATGCCCTCCTCGGTCGCGTAGCGGTCGATCGTGTCGGCCGGCGTCAGGTCGATCTGCTCCTCGTCCGGCTCGTAGGGGTCGTCGGGGGCGAACTTGAGGACCTCGCACGCCACGATCACGGGGACGCCCGCCTGCTTCGCCGCTTTCGCCAGCTCCTTCGTCTTGATCTTGTTCAGGAGCGAGCCGTCGCGAAAGACCGTGTCCGCGCCGAGCAGGAGCAGGCCGACCGTGCCGACGGCGTGCGGGCCGTCCTCGTCCGCGACGAGCTCGGTCGTGAGGCCTGCCTCCGCGAGCTGCTCCGAGAACGCGCGGCCCTCGCCGACAGGGTCGGAGACCGTGCAGACGACCCGGGCCGGGTTTCCGTGGATGAGCGCCGCGCGCGCGGTCGCGGACGCCGAGTGCGTCATGACGACCTTGCCCTCGAGCTCCTCAGCCAGCATGACGGCGATCGCCGCGGCCGCCCGCTCGCGCCCGCTGAGGACGGCGTTCGCCTCCTCGATGAGCTGCTCGGGCGTCCGGCCTGCGGCGAGCACGCGGCCCAGGGCCCCGGCGATCGACCCGAACGCGGGGCGCGAGCGCACGAGCTGCCGCGCGATCGGGAGCGGATCGTCCCCGAGGTTCACCGCCTCGACGATCGCCTCGACGGCCTCCTTGGCGAGCCAGCTGGCGCCGTGCTCGTGGTCGCCGGCGATCCGCTCGACGCGTACGGCGAGTTCCGGTTGCACGGGACGGACCCTACCGTGTCTCGTCCGGCGCCTCCCGGGGCGTTCCTCCGTAGAATCCCTCGGCCATGACCCTCCAGCTGCCCCGCGGCCGGGAGGGCGGTGCCGCGTGAAGGCGAGGATGACCCTTCTCGCCGTGGTCGTCACCGGCGTCTCCGCGTACATCGCGCTCCGGAACGTCGATTTCGAGGACGTCTGGGAGACGCTGCGGTCGAGCGAGTACTGGTGGCTCCTTCCGGCGCTCGCGGTCATGGCCGTCGCCGTCTTCCTGCGCGCGATCCGGTGGCGGTACCTCTACGTGCGCGAGACGCGGCCGGCGGTCTGGCCGTGCACCGAGGCGCTGCTCGTCGGGCACTTCTTCAACACGGTGCTCCCGATGCGCGCGGGGGACGTCGCGCGCGTGGGCGCCATCAACATCCGCACCGGCTGCTCGCGCGCGGAGGCGCTCGCGACGATCGTGGTCGAGCGCGCCTTCGACGTCTTCGCCCTGCTCCTCCTCCTCTTTCTGGCGCTGCCGTGGCTCCCGCAGGTGACGTGGGTGCGGACGGCCGCGCTCATCGCCGTGATCCTCGCGCTCGGCCTCGCCGCGTGCGTGGTGACGCTCGCCCTCTACGGCGAGCGGCCGCTGCACTTCGTCTTCCGGCCGCTGTCACGGCTCCCCTTCCTGTCCGCGCGCAGGGTCGAGGTGGGCGTGGTCAACCTCGCCAAGGGCCTCGCCGGCCTGCGCCGCGCCCATCTCGGCGGAGTGAGCTTCGTGCTCACGATCGTCTCCTGGATCCTGCTCGCGTTCTCGTTCTGGCTCGTGACCCTCTGCTTCGACCTCGACCTGCCCTTCGGCGCCGGCCTGCTCGTCGTCATCGCCACGGGCTTCTCGCTCGTCATCCCCGCCGCTCCCGCGGGGATCGGCGTCTTCGAGGCGGCCACCGTCGTCGCCCTCGCCGCCTACGACGTCCCCAAGGCGGACGCGCTCTCTTACGCGCTCGTCCTGCACCTCCTGAACATCGTCCCCTTCCTCGTCGCCGGGGCGATCGTGCTGAACCTGCACGGCTTCCGCGGCCTCGGGCGCGGAGGCGTGCGCTCAGCCGCCGTCGCGGGCGGGCCGGGCGTGCACGAGTACGACGTCGCCGAGCCAGCCGACGGGAACGCGGACGTCCGCGACCCGTGAGAGCGAGACGGCCGCCCGGCCGAGCGCGCCGTGGCTCGAGGCGAGCCGGTTCGCGACGTAGGAGGCGTGGAACGAGCGAGGGACGACGGCCCACTCGACGACGCGGAAGCCCGCCGCCTGCAGCATCGCGTGCAAGGTCTCCGGGCTGAAGTAGTGGAGGTGCGGGCGGATGAACCACGGCCAGCGGTCCTTGCGGACACGGGCGTGGAGGCTCGAGACGTTCACGGTCGAGAGCGTCAGCAGGCCGTCGGGGGCGAGCACGCCGCCGAGGCGGCGCAGGGAGCCAAGCGGGTCGACGAGGTGCTCGAGCACGTCGAGCATGACGACGGAGTCGATGCTCCCCGGCGCGGCGTCGAGCTCCTCGAGCGCCCCGCGGCGGAGGTCGACGCCGAAGCGCTCCTTGCCGAACCGGACCGCCCACTCGGACGGCTCGTAGCCGACCGCGTCCCAGCCGCGCTCGCGGGCGACGTCGAGGAAGAGGCCGACGTTCGACCCGATCTCGAGCAGCTGCCGGCCTGCGACCGCGTAGCCTCCGAGCGAGTCGAGCACCCATCCGAAGAGCTCGCGCCGACCGTGCTCCTCCGCGAGGTACTCGTGGTCGACGACCTCGGCGTACGTCTGGAGGATCTCGTCCGGCTCGATCGCCGGCACCGAGCTCACCATCCCGCACGACGTGCACTGGACGATGTCGTCGTGCTCGGTCAGCGCCCCGCTCGTGCAGCTGAAGTCGGCGGGAAGCGCGCGCCCGCTCACGTTCGCCGGGTAGACGAGCACCTGCTCGGTTCTCCCGCAGAGCGCGCACGGACGGGCGACGGGAGGCCCCTGCCGCAGTGCGGGCCCGTGGCGGCCCTCCGACCAGGCGGCGGGCGCGCGACGACCGCGCCTTCCCCGGCGTGCGCTCTGCGCGGCCGTGTAGCCGAGGCTCTGGCCGACGTAGCGCAGCGACTTGGCGATCCCGATCGACGAGGACTCGCGCGTGTAGCGGGTCGGGATCGGCACCTCGACGATCCGCTGGCCCCCGGTCGCGGCGTCCACGAGCATCTGCGAGTCGAAGCTGAAGTCGTCCGTGTAGCGCAGGAACGGCAGGGAGAGCAGGCAGTCGCGCGTATAGGCGCGCAGGCCGCTGTGCATGTCCGTGAACCGTGACCCGAGCATGAGGTTCTCGACCGTCGTCGTGAAGCGGTTCCCGAGGAAGCGGTAGAGCGGCATCCCGCCGCCGAGCGGGTCGCCCTGGCCGGCGAACCGGGAGCCGAAGGTCATGTCCGCGTAGCCCGCGAGGATGGGGGCGATCAGGAGCGGCACGGCCTTCGGGTCGTACTGGTAGTCGGGGTGGAGGAGGACGATGACGTCGGCGCCGTCTGCGAGCGCCTGGACGTAGCAGGTCTTCTGGTTTCCACCGTAGCCGCGGTTCTGGGGGTGGACGAAGACGCGGATCCCCAGCTTCCTGGCCACGTCGACGGTGCGGTCCGGGCTCGCGTCGTCGACGAGGATGAGGCCGTCGGCGATCCCCGGAGGGATGTCCGCGACGGTCTTCTCCAGCGTTTGCTCCGCCTGGTAGGCGGGCAGCGTGATGACGACTCTCGACATGGCCGGCGTCTTCGAAGGATCCCTACCCTAGCGCGAGACGCGCCGTGGACCGGCGTGGCGCCGCTCTTTTCGCTGCTAGCCTGCTCGAAATGGCAGAGGCAGACTCTGCGGCGAAGGCCGCCACGCGGCTCGCGGAGGAGCCCCGGCCGACGGTGAGCCTCATCGTTCCCGTCTACAACGAGGCGGGAACCGTCGAGGAGGTGTACCGCCGCGCCACCGCCACCCTCGAGGAGCTGGGGCGGCCGTACGAGATCATCGTCGTCGACGACGGCTCCCGGGACGGCACGTGGGCGGTCGTGGAAGGCCTGGCCGCGGGCGACTCCGAGCTGAAGGCCGTCCGCTTCAAGCGGAACTTCGGCCAGCATCCGGCGATGCACGCCGGCCTCGTGCGGGCCCGCGGGGACATCCTCGTCACGATGGACGCCGACCTCCAGAACGCGCCCGAGGACCTTCCGCGGCTGATCGAGGCGGTCGAGAACGGCGCCGACGTGGCGAGCGGGCGGCGGGCGGCGCGCGACGACGGCTGGGGGCGGACGATGCCGTCGCGGCTCGTGAACGGGATGCTCCGCGGCTTCACGCACGTCGACATCTCCGATTTCGGGTGCGCGTTCAACGCGTACTCCCGCTCGGCGATCGAGCCCGTGCTCGGCCAGATCGGCAAGCAGAAGTTCACGAAGGCGCTCGTCCTCTCGGCGGGTGCGAGCGTCGTCGAGGTCGACCTCACGCACCAGGCGCGCGCCGACCGGTCGCGCTACTCGCCGTTCCGCCTCGTCCGGCTCGCCCTCCACGTGCTCGCGGGGTTCTGGCCCCAGCCCATCCAGTGGGCCGGCGTGCTCATCGGGGCGATCTGCGGGCTCCTCACGATCGCGGTCGGCGTGTGGGGGATCGTCGTCTGGATCGCCCGCGGCGACTTCCCGGGCCTCCTCTTCCTGGGCGGCCTCGTTCTCGGAGTCCTGGCGGTCCAGGGATTCATCCTCGCGCTCGTCGGGGAGTACCTCGGCCGCATCCAGCGCGACGTGGACGGGCGGCCGCTGTACACGATCGACCAGGAGCTGACGTGAGCAGGAAGCGCATCCTCGTCACCGGCGGCGCGGGCTTCATCTCGTCGAGCTTCATCAGGCACCTGCTGACGGCCACGCCCCACGAGGTCGTGTCGCTCGACGCGCTCACGTACGCCGGCAACCTCGACAACCTCACGGACGTGCTCGGGCACGAGCGCCTCTCGTTCGTGCACGGGGACATCCGCGACCACGAGCTCGTCGCCGAGATCGTCCGGCAGGTCGACGTCATCGTCAACGCCGCCGCCGAGTCGCACGTCGAGAAGTCGATCGCCGAGGGCGCGAGCGAGTTCGTGACGACGAACGTCGAGGGCACGCAGATCCTCCTCGACGCGATCCGGCGCGACCCGGTGGAGCGCTTCGTCCTCATCTCCTCCAGCGAGGTGTACGGCACGGCCGAGAGCGAGCCCATGGACGAGGACCACCCGCTGAACCCGCGCAGCCCGTACGCGGCCACGAAGGCCGGCGCCGACCGCCTCGCGTACGCCTACCACGTCACCTACGGGCTGCCGATCGTGATCCTCCGCCCCTTCAACAACTACGGCCCGTACCAGCACCCCGAGAAGGTGATCCCGCGCTTCATCACGCACGCGCTCGCCGACAGGCCGCTCACCGTCCACGGCGACGGCCATGCCTCGCGCGACTGGCTCTACGTCGAGGACCACGCCGAGGCGATCGACGCCGTCCTCGCCGCCGACGTCGACGACGTGGCGGGTGAGATCCTCAACCTCGCCACCGGCGTGGACGTCTCGGTCTCGACGATCGCCGACCTCGTGCTCGACGCGCTCGGAAAGCCCTCGACGCTCAAGGAGCACGTCCCCGAGCGGCCGGGTCAGGTCGACCGCCACGTCGGCTCGACCGGAAGGGCCGAGCGGGTGCTCGGCTGGCGCGCGTCCACGTCGTTCCAGCGCGGGCTCGAGCGCACCATCGCGTGGTACGAGCAGAATCCTCTCTGGTGGGAATCAGCCCTTCGAGCGGAACCGACGGCGAGCCCAAGCGCCTTCTCGTCCTAGGAGCCGGGCCGGGCCAGCTCGGGCTCCACCGCGCCGCGCGGGAGCGGGGGCTCTTCGTCATCTCCTGCGACCGCGACCCGGCGGCCGTCGGATTCGAGTACGCCGACCGGCGCGCCGTCGTCTCGGTCGAGGACGAGGTGGCGGTCGGCCAGCTCGCGCGCGCCGAGCGCGTCGACGGGATCATCGCCCCCGGGATCGACTGGCCGGTGGCCATCGCCGCGCGCGTCGCCGCCCACGCCGGGCTCCCGCACCCCGTCCGGCCCGACGCCGCCGTCCTCACCGTCCTCAAGCACCGCCAGCGCGAGCGGCTGGCGGAGCGCGGCGTCCCGCAGCCCCGGTTCGCGGTGACGAACGTCGTCAAGGAAGGGCTCCCGGTCCCGGCGGTCGTCAAGCCGGTCGACCGGCAGGGGCAGAAGGGCCTCGGCGTCGTCGCGGAGCGCGACGGGCTCGCGGCCGCGGTCGCGGAGGCCGTGGAGGAGTCGCGGAGTGGGGTCGCCCTCGTCGAGGAGCTCGTGCCCGGGCCCGAGGTGACCGTGAACGCCTTCTCGATCGGAGGGCGGTTCACCCCGCTGACGGTCACCGACCGCCTGACGGGGGACGGGCCGGCGTTCGGCGTCGCGCTCGCGCACGCGTGGCCGAGCGCGCACCCGGTGGAGGAGGCGGTCGAGGCCGCGCGCCTCGCGGCCGATGCACTGGGAGTGACCGACGGGCCCACGTACACGCAGGTCGTCCTCGGCCCCGACGGGGCGCGCGTCATCGAGCTCGCCGCGCGCCTGGGCGGCGGGCACGACGCCGAGGTCTGCCGGGTCGCCCTCGGAATCGACCTCAACGCGCTCGCGCTCGCGGCCGCGCTGGGCGAGCCCGTCGAGATCCCCGCGCCGAGGCCCTCGGGCGGCGCCTGCGTCCGCTTCCTCGTCCCCACGCCGGGGACACTCGAGGCAGTCGAGGGCGTCGACGACGCGCTCGCGGTCGACGGCGTCGTGGACGCGCGCGTCTACCGGGCGCCGGGCTGGCGGTTCGGGCCGCTGCGCCGGGGCAACGACCGGGCCGGCTTCGTCCTCGCCGGCGGCGAGAGCAGAGACGACGCTCTCGCCCGCGCCGACCGGGCGGCCGCGCTCATCCGCTTCAGGACCGCCGACCATGAAGCTCTCCTCGAGGCGTAAGACCTTCCTCTCCTTCCAGCCGCCGGCCATCGGCGAGGAGGAGATCCGGGCGGTGGAGGAGACGCTGCGAAGCGGCTGGCTGACCAGCGGCCCGCGCAGCGAGGAGCTCGAGCGCCGCTTCGCCGAGTACGTGGAGGCGCGCCACGGGATCGCGCTCGCCTCGGGGACGGCCGCGATGCACCTCTCCCTGATCGCCGCCGGGGTGGGCCCGGGCGACGAGGTCGTCACGAGCCCGATCACGTGGCCCGCGACCGCGAACGTGATCGTCCACTGCGGCGCGCGGCCGGTCTTCGTCGACGTCCGCGGCGCAGACCTGAACATCGACCCCGACGCCGCGGCCGCCGCGATCACCGAGCGGACGAAGGCGATCATGCCCGTCGACCTCGCCGGCCAGCCCTCCGACCTCGATCCGATCCTCGCTCTCGGGCTGCCCGGTGATCGAGGACGCCGCCCACGCGACCGAGTCCGTGTATCGCGGGCGCAAGGTCGGCACGCTCGCGCTCGCGACCTGCTTCTCGCTCTACGCGACGAAGAACGTCGCCGCGGGCGAGGGCGGGATGGTGACGACGAACGACGACGACGTCGCGGACGCGATCCGCGAGCTGCGGCTCATGCGCCGGGGCGAGGGATCCCTCTACGACGTCGCCGTCGCCGGCTTCAAGGCGAACCTCTCCGACGTCCTCGCCGCGGTCGCGCTCTGCCAGCTCGAGAAGATCGAGGAGCACGCGGAGATCCGCCGCCGGCACGTCGCGGCGTACGACGCCGCCGTCGCCGACCTCCCCGGGATCGAGCCGCTCGCGCGCGACGCGCGCGACCACCACGCGCTGCATCTCTACGTCGTCCGCATCGACGCCGGGCGCGCCGGCGCGGACCGGGATGCGTACCAGCGCGCGCTCCGGGAGGAGCAGATCGGGACGAGCATCCACTTCCTCCCGGTCCACCGACTTACGTACTACCGCGAGCGCTACCCCGACCAGCCGCGCCTTCCGGTCGCCGAGCGAGCGGGCGACGAGGTGCTCTCGCTCCCGCTCTCGCCCGCCCATTCCGCCGCCGACATCGAGGACGCCGTCGAGGCTCTCCGGCGCGTGCACGCCCGCTTCACCGGCGCCTGAGGGCCGTGAGCCGCTCCCTCAAGGTCACCCTCCAGGTCCTCGTCAGCGGCGGGGTGATCGCGTTCCTGCTCTGGCAGATCGACCTGTCGCAGACGGTCGACATCATCCGCTCCAGCCACTGGGGCTACGTCATCTCGGCCTTCGCGATCTTCGCCGGGACGACCTGGCTGATGGCATGGCGGTGGGACGTGCTCCTGGCGGCGAAGGGGGTGCACGAGCCGTTCTCGTGGCTCGTGCGCATGTACTTCGTCGGCTACGCCGCGGGGCAGATCCTCCCCACGGCGGTCGGCGGCGACGCGGTGCGGATCTTCGAGCACTCCCGGCGACGTCCGGGCGTGACCGCGACGGCCGCCGGCGCGGTCGTCATGGAGCGGGTGCTCGGCTCGGCGGGGACGCTCGTGCTCGTCGCCCTGGGCCTCGCGGTCGCCGCCGGGCGCTACGACGACGTCCGCTTCCTCTTCGTCCTCGAGCTCGCCCTCGTCGCGGCGATGATCGTCCTCGGGCTCCTCCTCTTCTCGCGCCGCCTCGGTCTGACGCTCGAGAAGCGGCTCTTTCCCCTCGGCCGGCGCATCCGGCTCGAGCGGCCGCTCAAGAGCCTCTACTGGGCGCTCCACGAGTATCGCTCCACACCCGGCGCGCTCGCCCTCGTGCTCGGGATCACCGTCGTCTCGCAGCTCCTGCGCGTGATGTCGATCTGGCTCTGCGGCGAGGCCGTCGGGCGCGGACGTGTCGCCCGTCGTCTACGTCATCCTCGGGCCGCTCCTCTTCCTCGTCCAGATGATCCCGTTCACGCTCAACGGCCTCGGCGTCCGCGAGGCGTTCTTCGTCCTCTTCCTCGGCCGCTTCGGCGTTCCCGAGGACGTGGCCTTCGCGGCCGGCTTCCTCTTCTACGCAGTCGCCATCGCCACGTGCCTCCCGGGGGCGTTCATCCTCCTCTGGAGCAGCGTCCGGCCGTCCGCCCCCGCACAACCCGGCGCGTGAAGGTCACCGTCTTCACGACGTCCTACCCGCGCGGCCCCGACGACTTCGCGGGGCGGTTCGTGTCCGGGCTCGTGGAGCGGGTGCGCGAGCGGGGGGTCGACGTGGACGTGGTCGCGCCCGGCGACTACAACACCTACGGGCTGTCCTCGGACGGGGGCGGGATCGTGAGGGCCGCCCGACGCCGGCCGTGGGCGGCGCCCTTCATGCTCTCCTCGATGGCGCGGACGCTGCGGGCGGCCGCCCGGGACGCCGACCTCGTCCACGCGCACTGGCTGGCCGGCGGGGCCGTCGCGATGCTCGCCGGCAAGCCGTTCGTCGTCACGCTGCACGGCACGATCTCGGGCGGCGCGCTCGACGACTTCGAGCTCCTGCGGAAAGCCTCCCGCCCGGCCCGGCTCGTGCTCGACCGCGCGCGGGCGGTCATCTGCGTGTCGGAGGCGCTGACCGAGGCGGCGCTCCGCGCCGGGGTGAAGCGGGCGGTGTTCATCCCCAACGGCATCGACGTGCCCGCGGAGGTCGGGGAGGAGGCGGAGCCCGCCGAGATCCTCTACGCAGGGCGTCTCGCGCCCGAGAAGGGCATCGAGGACCTCGCCGCGGCCGCGGGCGGCCTGAACCTCGTCGTCTCCGGGGACGGGCCCCTCCGCGGGCTCCTGCCCCAGGCGCACGGCTTCATGTCCCGGGAGGAGCTGGAGCGCCGGTACGCGCAGGCGGCGATCGTCGTCTGCCCCTCCCGGAGCGAGGGCTTCGGGATCGTCTGCGCCGAGGCGATGGCCAACGGGAAGCCGGTGGTCGCGAGCGCGGTCGGCGGCCTCGTGAACCTCGTCGACGACGAGCGCACGGGGCTGCTCGTGCCGCCGCGCGACCCGGCGGCGCTGCGCGCTGCCCTCGAGCGCCTCCTCGCGGACAAGCCGCTCCGGCTCCGCCTGGGGGCGGCGGGGAGGGAGAAGATCGTCGCCGGCTACTCCTGGGAGAAGGTCGCCGAGGAGACCGTGGCCGTCTACGAGGAGGCCCTGCGCGCGCCTCCGTCGAGGAAGCGGCTCGCGTTCAGGCGGCCGCCGGCGGAGCTACGACGACGAGTTCATGGACGTGATGGCCGACGCGTACGAGCAGAAGACCGCGTGGACACGCCTCAGGCTCGCGGCGGTCGAGGACCTCGTCGAGCCGCACCCGGGCGACCGGGTGCTCGACCTCGGCTGCGCCGCCGGCGCGATCACGCACTTCCTCTCGACGTTCGGATGCGAGCCCGTGGGCGTCGACGCCGAGCCGGTCGCGATCGAGCATGCCCGCGCGCTCTTCCCCGACCTCCGGTTCGAGGTCGCCGACGTCCGCGACCTGCCCTTCGCGGACGCGATCCTTCGACAAGGCGGTCGCGGCCGACCTCGTCGAGCACCTCGACGAGCCGACGCTCGCCGGGATGCTCGCGGAGTCCCACCGCGTGCTCCGGCCGGGCGGGACGCTCTCGATCTACACGCCGAACCCGAAGCACCTGATCGAGCGGCTGAAGGAGCGGGAGCTCCTGCTCGCCCAGAACCCGACGCACATCGGCCTGCGCACGGCCCCCGAGCTCGTGCGGGCCCTCGAGAGCGCGGGCTTCGTCGTCGACCGCGACGAGTGGCGCGCGAGCCACTTCCCCGTCCTGCGAACCGTCGAGCGTTCCCTGGGCCGCGGCACCGATTTCTTCCGCTACCGGCTCTGCCTGCGCGCGCGAAACGCCTGACTCAAGCGGCCCTGCGCGGGCGCCGATATCTCGGACATGTACGAGGGGAAGACCGTGGCGGTCGTCATCCCCGCCTACGAGGAGGAGCGCCTCGTCGGCGCGACCGTGCGCGGGGTCCCCGCGTTCGTCGACCGGATCATCGTCGTCGACGACGCCTCCCGCGACGCCACCGCCGCCAGGGCCGCCGAGGCAGACCCTCGCGTCGAGGTCATCCGCCACGAGCGGAACCTGGGCGTCGGCGCCGCCATCGTCACCGGCTACAAGCGCGCCCGCGACGAGGCGATCGACGTCACGTGCGTCATGGCGGCCGACAACCAGATGGACCCCGGCGACCTGGAGACGCTCGTGCGGGCGGTCGCCACGGGCGAGTGCGACTACGCCAAGGCGAACCGCCTCTTCACCGGCCAGGCCTGGCAGATCATCCCGCGCACCCGCTACATCGGGAACGCGATCCTCTCGTTCCTGACGAAGATCGCGTCCGGCTACTGGCACGTCGCCGACTCGCAGTCGGGCTACGCGGCCGTGAGCCTCGAGACCCTCCGCCTGCTCGACCTCGACCGCCTCTACGCGCGCTACGGCTTCCCGAACGACCTCCTGGTGCACCTGAACGTCTGGAACCGCCGCGTGCGGGACTATCCCTCGCGCCCGATCTACGGGGTCGGGGAGCGCAGCGGCATCCGCCTGCGGAGGGTCGTCCCCACGATCTCGTGGCTCCTCCTCAAGGGGTTCTTCTGGCGCCTGCGGGAGAAGTACGTCATCCGCGACTTCCACCCGCTCGTCCTCTTCTACCTCCTCGGCATGGCGCTCTCGGGCGTCGGCTTCGCGCTCGGCCTGCTCGAGGTCGCCCTCCGCCTGGCCGGCAACCCGGTGCCCGTGGCGACGATCGTCCTCGTCGCGCTCCTGGTCATCTCGGGCCTCCAGCTCCTCCTCTTCGCCATGTGGTTCGACATGGAGTCGAACAAGGGCCTGAGCGTCGCCGCCCCGGTCGGCCGCCCGCTCGAGATCCCCGCCGGCGCGCGGGTCATGCTGGTCTACGAGGGAAGCCAGGAAGCGCCCACCCCGGCAACGACGGCCGCGACCGTCGCCGCCGGCGAGCAGCAGGCTTCCTGACCCGCCAGACTCCGCGCGACATCGGACCCGACGGGGAGGAGCGCGGCATGATCGTGAGCGTGTTCGTCAGGCAGCTGAAGGAAGGCCGGACGTTCGCGGAGTTCGTGGAGGCGTGGGAGGCCGACCGGGGCTTCGGTGTCCCGACGCGCGTCTTCAACGCGCAGAGCTTCGACGACCCGCGGGACGTCATCTCCATCGGCTTCGTCGACGTGAGCGTCGACGCGCTGAGAGATGGCCTGGCCTCGGTGGCGGCGCAGGAGCAAGTCCGGCACGAGCGGATCGACACCGTCGTCGAGTCGACGAGCCTCCGCTGCATGTACGAGCTGCAGGCCGAGCACGACTTCACCTCGGCGCCGGCCGCGATCGAGCCGGGCTCGCCGGAGAGCCTGCTCGCCGGTCTCGTCTCGAGATCGTGAGGTGGATCAGAGCGCCACGAGCGCCGCGAGGAAGAGCCCGAAGGCGGCCAGGGTTGCGAGGAAGCGGATCCAGTTGAGCGCGAAGTAGCGCAGGCGCCCCGCTTCCCAATCGGCCGGCAATGCCTCGGGATCCCAGGCCAGGATGACGTCGTAGTTCGGCTCCGCGAGGCGGTTGGAGACGAAGAGTGGTCCGGCGATCGTCAGTGCGAGGCCGATGGCGGTGAGCACGAACGGCGTGCCGCCGGGATCGTCCCCGAGGGCGACGAGAGCCACGATCGGCGACACCACCATTCCGATCACGGCGAGGTAGTTGAACCACGCCTTCCGCGCGACGGGCAGAAAGTCTCCGAGGAAGAGGCGAAAATCTCGGCCGCTCATCGCCTTGAGCATCGGATGCATGACCAGGGTGAGCATGGCCGTGAGGCCGGCCCACAGCCCGGAGAACACGACGCAGGCGACGAGCGCCCACTCCTCGAACGTCATCGTTGCATCGCCGCATCGTTAACAGCGGCCGCCGGGCCGCGGTGCGCGGCCCGGCGGCAGGGGCGTGCTCTGTTCTCTAGGCGGCTTCGGCGACCAGCTCCGGCTCGGCCTCGGCCGCGGGAGCCTCGGCCTCGCGCCGCTTGCGCGGGATGAAGAGGGCCGCGACGGCGCCGAGCGCCGACGACGGCCGCTCCGACCCAGACGGCCGGGACGAGGCCGTCGACGAAGGCCTGGCCCGACTCGTAGCCGCCGTAGCTCGTGAACACGGAGGCGAGGACCGCCACGCCGAACACGCCGCCCAGCTCGCGGATGGCGTTGTTCGCGCCGGAGGCCTGGCCCTCCTCGCGTGGGAGCACCGCGGAGAGGACGACGTTTGCGGCCACCCCGAAGAAGAGCGCCATCCCGATCCCGGAGATCGACGAACGCCGGGACGAGCTCCGCGTACGGGACCGTCGGCGTCGAGACCGTCGCCAGCCAGCCGAGCCCGACCGCCTGGAGCGCGAGCCCCGTGGCCATGAGCGGCCGGCCGCCGATGCGGTCGGAGAGCGCCCCGGCAATCGGGGCGACGAAGATCGGCATCAGCGTCCACGGGAGGATGCGGAGCCCTGCGCTGAAGGGGCCGTAGCCCTGCACCGTCTGCAGGAACTGGGCGAGCAGGAAGATCGAGCCGAACATCCCGAAGAACATGAAGAGCGAGGCCGCGTTCGCCGCCGCGAACGCCCGGCTGCGGAAGAAGCGCATCGGCAGCATCGGCGCCGGCGCGCGGAGCTCCCAGAGGACGAACGCCAGCGTCAACAGCGAGCCGATCGCGAGCGCGCCGACGATCTCGGGGCTCGACCAGCCGACCGCGTTCCCGCGCACGACGCCCCAGACGATCCCGAGGAGCCCGGTGCTGGCCAGGGCGAGCCCGGGCAGGTCGAGCCGGGACGCCGGGCCGTAGGTCTCCTTCAGGCGGAAGTACGCGAGCGGGATCAGGACGAGCCCGATCGGCACGTTCAGCCAGAAGATCCACTGCCAGGAGATGCCCTCGACGATGGCGCCGCCGACGAGAGGGCCGGCCGCCACCGCGAGGCCGCCGATGCCGCTCCAGGCGCCGAGCGCCACGGCGCGCTTGTCGGCCGGCACGGCCGCGCTCAGGATGGTCAGGGTGAGCGGCGTCACGATCGCGCCGCCGAGCCCCTGCACCGCCCGCGCGGCGATGAGCGCCTCCACCGAGGGCGCGAGCGCGGCGGCCACGGACGCCGCCGTGAAGATGCCGAGCCCGATCACGAAGAGCCGCCGCCGGCCGAAGCGGTCGCCGAGCGCGGCTCCGGTGAGGAGGAACACCGCGAACGTCAGCGTGTACGCGTTCACGGTCCACTCCAGGTCCTCGATCGAGGCGCCGAGATCCGTCCGGATCACGGGCAGGGCCGTGGTCACGACAAGGTTGTCGAGCGTCGCCATGAAGAGGGCGACGGACGTGATCGCGAACGTCCAGATGGTCGTGGTTTTGGTGGTCATCTCAGCTCCTCTCTGGTACTAAGTAGTCACTAACTTCCATGCCCAAAAAAACACTCCTACGACGTGCGGAGCTCCTGCGCCCAGGTGTCGTCGTCCTTGCAGATCTGCGGCAGGTCCATCGCGGCCGCGACGTTCATCAGCATCCCGAGCGCGAAGAAGTCGCGGATCTCCCCGGTCGAGAGCCCGGTGGCCTGCTCGACGAAGCGGAAGAGCTCCGCGAAGCCGTTGCGAGTCGCGTCGCGGATCTCGGGGTCCGAGCACGCCGCGTACATCTGCATCTGCCCGAGCAGCATCTCCCGATCCGCGAGCAGCTGGTCGTAGGCCTGGCCCATCGCCTTCTTCGCCTCGTGGCCTGTCTTCCCCTCGGCCGCCTCCTGGAAGGCGCCGAGCACGCGACCGAAGCAGCGCTTCGAGCTGGCCATGAAGAGCTCCTTCTTCGTCCCGAAGAGGCGGAAGAGGTAGGGCTGCGAGATGCCGGCCCGCTTGGCGATGGCCTCGGTGGACGTCCCGTGCAGCCCGCCGTACGCGAACTCCTTCATGGCCGCCTCGAGGATCTCCTCGCGGCGGACCTCTGCGCTCTTTCGCTCGGGTGCTCGGGTCGCCATAGGGAGAAAGTTAGCACTCACTCACAAGTCGCGTCAAGGGTCGCCTGCGACCCCGCTCGGCTCCGTCCGACTCCCGCTCTACCCTCTTGGTCCCCCGCTCAGCCGGGACCGCAGGAGACCGCAGCACGACCGATACCCTTGGAGGGGAGATCATGGCGTCGACAGCGCGCACCGGTATCGCACCCGTCATCGAGGACGAGGCGCTCGTGAACAGCGTCTCGGACACGGCACGGAGCTGCGGCGTCCGGCGGTACTTCACGATCCCCGGCCGCGACCCGTTCGACGAGATCGAGTGGGAGGTCCGGGACGCGTTCATCCCGGGCAAGGACGGCCCGGTGTTCGAGCAGAAGGGCGTCGAGTTCCCGAAGTTCTGGTCGCAGACGGCCACGAACATCGTCGCCCAGAAGTACTTCCGCGGGCGCATGGCCTCGCCGGAGCGCGAGTCGAGCGTGAGGCAGATGATCGGCAGGGTCGTCGAGACGGCCGGCGCCTGGGGGCGTGACGGCGGCTACTTCGCGGACGAGGAGGAGGCGGAGACCTTCGAGGCCGAGCTGAAGGCGATCCTCGTCAACCAGCTCGCCTCCTTCAACTCGCCGGTCTGGTTCAACGTCGGCTTCGAGGAGCGCCCGCAGTGCTCCGCGTGCTTCATCCTCTCGATCGAGGACTCGATGGACTCGATCCTCGACTGGATCCGGCGCGAGGGGATCATCTTCCGCGGCGGCTCCGGCTCGGGCATCAACCTCTCGAAGCTGCGCTCCTCTCGCGAGCAGCTCTCGAAGGGCGGCTACGCGTCCGGCCCGGTCAGCTTCATGCGGGGCGCCGACGCCTCGGCCGGGACGATCAAGTCGGGCGGCAAGACGCGTCGCGCGGCGAAGATGGTCGTGCTCGACGTCGACCACCCCGACGTCGAGGAGTTCATCTGGTGCAAGGCCCACGAGGAGGAGAAGGCGCGCGTCCTCGAGGCGGCCGGCTACGACATGGCGCTCGACTCGCCCGACTGGGCCTCGATCCAGTACCAGAACGCGAACAACTCCGTCCGCGTCACCGACGCGTTCATGGAGGCGGTCGAGGCGGGCGACGACTGGAACCTCACCGCGCGCACCGACGGCGCCGTCGTGGCCACGATCCCGGCGCGCGACCTCCTGCGGCAGGCGGCCGACGCCGCGTGGCGGTGCGCCGACCCGGGCGTCCAGTACGACACGACGATCAACGCGTGGCACACGCTGCCGAACACCGGCCGCATCAACGCCTCGAACCCGTGCTCCGAGTACATGTCCATCGACGACAGCGCCTGCAACCTCGCCTCGATCAACCTCATGAAGTTCCGGCGCGAGGACGGCGATCTCGACGTCGAGGCGTTCACGCACACGGTGGACACCGTCTTCCTCGCGCAGGAGATCCTCGTCGGCTACTCGAGCTACCCGACGCCCGAGATCGAGCGGAACGCGAAGGCGTACCGCCAGCTCGGCCTCGGCTACGCGAACCTCGGCGCGCTCCTCATGTCGCGCGGCTTTCCCTACGACTCGGACGAGGGACGCGCCTTCGCGGCGGCCGTGACCGCGCTCATGACCGGCCGCGGGTACCGCAAGTCGGCCGAGATCGCCGCGCGCATGGGCCCGTTCGCCGGCTACCGGCCGAACGCCGCGGCGATGCTCGGCGTCATCTCGAAGCACCGTGCGGCCGTCGGGAACATCGAGCACGCGCAGTCGGTGCCCGACGACCTGCTCACGGCCGCGCGTCAGTCGTGGGACGACGCGCTCGACCTCGGCGAGGTCTCCGGCTACCGGAACGCCCAGGCCACCGTGCTCGCGCCCACGGGCACGATCAGCTTCATGATGGATTGCGACACGACGGGCGTCGAGCCCGACTTCTCGCTCGTGAAGATGAAGAAGCTCGTCGGCGGCGGCGACCTCACGATCGTGAACAAGACCGTGCCGATGGCGCTCGACCGGCTCGGCTACGCGCCCGAGGAGCGCGACCAGGTCGTCGCCTTCATCGACGACCGCAACACCGTCGTCGGCGCGCCGTTCCTCAAGGCCGAGCACTACCCGGTCTTCGACTGCGCGATCGGCGAGCGCGCCATCCACCACATGGGCCACGTGAAGATGATGGGCGCCGTCCAGCCGTTCCTGTCGGGCGCGATCTCGAAGACCGTGAACCTCCCCGAGGAGACGACGGTCGAGGAGGTCTCGGGCCTCTTCGTCGACGCCTGGAAGCTCGGCGTCAAGGCGATCGCCATCTACCGCGACAACTGCAAGGTCGCACAGCCGCTCTCGAAGAAGTCCGACAAGGCCGCGCCCCCGGTCCCGGTGCCCGCGCACGAGCGCAAGCGGCTCCCCGAGGACCGCACGGAGATCGGGCGGAAGTTCCGCGTCGGCGACTACGAGGGCTACATCCACGTCGGCCTCTACGACGACGGCACCCCCGGCGACATCTTCGTCGACATCGCCAAGGAGGGCACGACGCTCGCCGGCCTCATGAACTCGTTCATGATCTCGGTCTCGCTGGGGCTCCAGTACGGCGTGCCGCTCGATGTCTACGTCTCGAAGTTCGCCCACATGCGCTTCGAGCCCTCCGGGCCGACGAACGACCCGGACATCCGCGTCGCCAAGTCCCTCGTCGACTACATCTTCCGCTGGATGGGGAAGAAGTTCCTCGACACCGACACGCAGCAGGAGATCGGGATCATGAGCCCCGAGGTGCGCAAGCGGCTCGCCGACGCCTACGACCTCCTCGAGGGCAACGGTGCCGCGGCCGAGGCCGCGGAGGCCGCACCCGCTCCGCCGCCCGGCCAGACCGCGCTCTTCAACGCGTTCGAGGACGCCGTCGAGTGCGCCAAGTGCGGCGGCCGGATGGTGCGGACGGGCAGCTGCTACACGTGCCGCGACTGCGGCCAGAACACCGGCTGCAGCTAGCTAGGTGAGCTGAGCTGAGCCGGGCTAGAGGCTAGCCAACCAGAGAGCGCGTGGCCGAGAGACGCGGTTCGCTCTCCGGCGGCCTCGCAGCCGCAGACCAATCGCAGCGCCCGCACCCACCAGGCCGACGAGGAGAGCGGCGCGTGTGCGGTTCGGTAGCGGCGTCGTGCGCAGCGCCAGCGGCGCCAGGACGGGTCGGGCGACTCTTCCCACGGTCATGAGGATCATCGCGCCGGGAAAGCCGAGCTCCAGGTCAATCAGCGCTCGGCGCCCTCCTCGCAGCGGACCACCCTGTCCGGCGACGATCGCAGCCGCGAGATGGGGCCGCCGGTCGGTGCCCTTGCCGGCCGGCGTGCCGGTGCCGCCGCGGGCGAGGAGCTCCTCGAGCGCCTGTCGAAGCGCAGGCGACTGGCCCCAGGTGCCGCAGAAGGCGACGCTCCCACGGCTATCGATCAGGTAAGCGGCCGCCGCCAGCGCGCCATACCGACGCTGCACGGTGCCGGCCAGGTCGTCGACCAGCACCGGCCAAGGGATGTGCTCCTCGCGTTCGTAGGCGAGGGCGTCGTCGAGCCTCCCCGCCTGCGAGCGGTAGGCTCCGTGCCGCTCGCCGGGATGGGCCTGGCGGACGAGCACCTCGACGAAGTGCACGCGATCGCCGAAGAGGCGATGGAGCTCCTTCATCGTGGAAATGCCGCCGCGGGTCACCGGGCAGGTGTAGCTGACGAAGTGGAGCAGCACCGGCTGCCCGCGCAGGTCGCTCAGCCGAAACGTCCCTCCGTCGGTGGATGCGAGCTCGAAATCGGGTGCCCGAACGCCGGGCGGCAGACCCGTCCGCAGGAGCTCGGCGACCATGTGCCGCATCCGGAAGTGTCGGAAGTTGAAGTCCTCGACCGGGTCGAGCTTCTCGATCAGCCGCGCCGACCGCCTGCCTGGGTCCCCGCCGTCACTGGAGGTGGGAGCGACGGCCTCGGCAACCTTCCCTGCCTCATCCATCGCGAGTAGCTCCGTGTGCTGGCCTCGCGCCCGGCTCGTCCGAGCGGAGCGCAAAGTCCCTACCCAGCTCGTACGAGCGGTCGAGATAGCCTCGGATCGTCGCTTCGTCGGCGACCGCGGCCCGATAGAAGTAGACGTGCTCGACGTGCTGGACGCCCGGGTAGCGAAGGCCCCAGTCGTCGATGATGCGGGTCATCGGCGCCTGCCAGTCGGCCTCGTAGTCCTCTCGGCTGAAGAGCGTCGGTGTGATCACGAGGGCCTTCCCGTGGTGCAGCAGTCCAATCCGCCCGCGGACATGACCCTCCCAGCCGTCGCGGTCGAGCGCGAACGCGTTCCCGTAGCTGAACACGCGCTCGAACCATCCCTTGAGGATCGCCGGGAAGCCGAGCCAGAAGACCGGTGCGATGAACGCCATCGCGTCGGCGTCCGCCACGTGCCGCCAATGCCGGGCGGCGTCCTTCGGACCGCGCTCGCGGATCATCCGAGCGATCGCCCGGTTGTCTTTGCCGCGCATCGCCCGCCGGGCGAGAAGCCGCTGGACAGGCCCCTTCATAGCGTCGAGGACCGCCTGGCGCGGGTTCCACCGCTCCAGGACGTCGGCCGGCATGTCGGGATGAAGCCACGTCGCCAGGTCTGCCAAGGTGACGACCGGGTCGAACTTCATCGCGTAGAGGTCGAGGACGTCGGACGTGTGCCCGCCCTCCCGCAGGCCCCTGGTGAACTCGTCGAGCACCGCGTGGCAGAACGACTTCGGGTTCGGATGCGCGTAGACGGTCAGGACTCGCATGCCGTCAACCATGGGACATCACCCGTGAGACATCTGCATCGGTGCCGGCGCGTACCGCAGGTGTGGGCTTCTACCGGTTCTTCGCACTAGCGGAACACCGACGTCAAGCCAGCGTCGTTTTCAGTGTCACTCGACTGTCGCTTTGCATCTAGCTGGAGAGCGACGCTGGTCTGTCGGTGAAACGACGGGCTCGTGTCAGTGGAACGACAGCCGGCTGTCAGTCCGTTACGCCAGGAGTGCCAGAGCCTCTGCGCGAGCTGACCGACGACCTTCAAGAGCGGCAGTGTTACGGCAGCACTCACTTTAGTCTGATATAAGACTAGTTTGTGGATCGGGATGACCTCGGTTTCCTGCTCGCCAAGGCAACCCAGCGTTGGAACGAGCTGCTGCAGGAGCGCTTCCGAGCTGCTGGTTGGGGCGAGGTGCGACCGAGTTACGGTTCGATTCTCGTGCCGCTGTTCGAGGAGGACGGTCTGCGCATGGGCGAGCTCGCCTGCCGCGCTCGGTTGAGCAAGCAGACGATGACGACGATGGTGCGCCTGCTCGAGCGCGAGCAACTGGTGCGCCGCGAGCGCGACCCGGACGACGGGCGCGCCTTCCGCATCGTTCTCACTGCCAAGGCCCGCAAGTTCGAGCCAGTAGCGAAGCGCACGCTCGCGGAGCTCGGCGGACTCGCCCACGACCGGCTGGGCCAACGACGCCTAACAGCGCTCAAACACGACCTGAAGGAGTGGATCGAGACATGAACCATCACACCGTCACCGCCACGTTCGAGGCACCCCGCGATGACGTCTTTGCCTATCTCGCCGACATCGAGAAGCTGCCCGAGTGGGCTACCGAGTTCGCGCGTGAGCTGCGGATTGTCGACGGTCGCTACAAGATCGTGAACGGGCTCGGCGAGTTCTACTTCGAGATTTCCGCCGATGCCGACACAGGAGCGATCGACATGCTCGCGGGACCGAGCGAGGACGCCCTCATCTGTTTCCCCGCCCGCGTCGTCGCCACGCCTGCAGGCGGGAGCGCCTTCACCTTCACCATGTTCCAGGCGCCCGGCCAGCCCGATGAGCAATTCGAGAGCCAGCACGCCTCGCTTCTACGCGAATTTGAGAATCTCGCCCAGCGCTTCAATCCTGCGGGGAGCCTCGGATCAATCGCCTCTTCGTGAATGCGAGCCCGATGGGTCAGAGCCGACCGAGGCGCGGCGCAGGGTCGCCTCGTCTGGTGCTGTCGTCTTCGCTGTCACGCGACTGGCGCTCTACAGCTAGCTAGCCGATAGCTCGCTAGACCTCGAGCCGGAAGGCGGGCAGGTCGCGCCTCATCGGCCCGACTCTTCGGGATGTCGAGTCGATGAGGAACCTGCGCAGGAGCGGGTTCACGAGCTCCGGCGTCCGGATGTCCGGTCGGTGCCCGCCGGCCGCGACGAGCTCCAGCCGCGCGTTTGGCATCGTGTCGACGATGCGCTCGGCGTGCGAGGCGGGAACGGCTGCGTCCTCCTCTCCGTGAACGACGAGGGTCGGGCAACCGACGTGCGCGAGGAGTCCTGCGGGTCGTTGCCAGTCGAGCTCGAGCTCCTGCCTGGCGACGACCTCCGGCGTTGCCTCGAGGCCGATCGCGATCATCTCGGCGATGACGTCGGCCGAGCCGGGCTCCGTGAACACCTCGTGCATGAACGGCACGATGAACCCGGGCCAGTCCGTCCGCAGCGCCTCGATCCATTCGCGATCGGGAAGCTCGCCGTCGAGCTCCATGTACGGCCCCACGACGGCGAGCCGGTCAAGCCGCTCCGGGTGGTCGGCGATCAGCAGCAGCGCCGCGTTCACGCCTCGGGAGGCCGTGACGAGCGCTGCCTGCTCGATCTCGGTGGCCTCGAGGACGGCGAGCGCGTCGGCTGCATGGAGCGGGAAGTCGTATCCGCGCTCGGGCCGCCCACTGGCGCCGGCTCCTCGCGGGTCGTACGTGATGACCGTGGCGTGAGACGGCGTCGGACGGGGTGCCCCCGAGCACTTCGCCGCCCTCGTCCCGGTCGCGCTCGCGATTCCCGCGCTCGCGGCGCTCGCGCTCGCGAGCGCCGTGTGCTCGCTGCTGGTCGTCTACGAGGTGCTCCGTTACCGCGAGCACCGGCTCCGAGTCAGACATCCGGAGAGCGCGGGATGACGCGACGGCGGCTCAGTCTGCGATCGGCGGCGCCGCTCCGTACTCCTCGTCGGTGACGTGGTCGCCCCAGGTCGCCGGGTTGCCCTGATCGTCGACGTCGAGCATCGCGAGGTGGGTCATGAAGCGGCTCGGGGCCGCGCCGTGCCAGTGATCCTCGCCCGGCTCGAAGAACACGCGGTCGCCGGGGCGGATCACCTCGATCGGGCCGCCGCGCCGCTGCGCGAGGCCGACGCCCTCCGTGACGTAGATCGTCTGGCCCTTCGGGTGCGTGTGCCACGCCGTGCGCGCGCCCGGGGTGAAGTGGACGCTGGTCGCGCTCAGGCGCGAGGCATCCGACGGCGCCGCGACCGGGTCGAGGTAGACGGACCCGGTGAACCAGTCGCCCGGTCCCGCCGCGGTCTCGACGCCGTTCCTGGTGATCCGCATGATCGTCCTCCTGGTCGATGGTGGCATCCGGCGGCCGGCTCACCGGACATCTTCGCCCGCGGGGACGGAGCCCTGTCTCCGTAGACTCGCGCCGTGGCGCTTCCCTGGCCGGACACTCCGCCGACTCCTGCCCAGCGGGACGCCTTCGCCGACGCGATCGTCCGCCCCTACTGGCTGGACGCCCTCCCGGCACGCGAGCCCCGGCCCCCGCTGGCCGGAGCCGCCGAAACCGACCTCTGCATCGTCGGCGGCGGCTTCACGGGGCTCTGGGCGGCCCTGCACGCCAAGGCGGACGACCCGAGCCGCGACGTCGTCGTCCTCGAGGCGGAGACGGTCGGGTTCGGCGCGAGCGGGCGCAACGGGGGCTTCGCGCACGGCTCGCTCACGCACGGGATCGAGAACGGGCTTGCCCGCTTCGCGGAGGAGATGCCGCAGCTCACGCGCCTCAGCAGCGAGAACTTCGCGGGCTTCGTCTCTGACCTCGAGCGCCTCGGCGTCGACTGCGACCTCGAGCTGACCGGAGATCTCGGCGTTGCGCTCGAGCCGCACGAGGTCGGTTGGCTCGAGGAGACCGCGGAGCTGCTCGGGCGCTACGGCCACGAGCACGAGCTCCTCGACGAGGCCGCCGTTCGCGCCGAGGTCGCCTCGCCCACGTACCTCGGGGGCCTGTGGGACAAGACCGACGCGGGACTCGTCGACCCCGGGAAGCTTGCCGTCGGGCTCGCCGAGGCAGCGCTCGCCGCCGGTGTTCACATCCACGAGGGCACGACCGCGACCGGGATCGAGGACGACGGAGCAGGGGCGCGCGTGCTGACCGGGGCGGGATATGTCCGGGCGGCGGGCGTCGTGCTCGCGACCAGCGCCTACCCGCCGCTTCTCCGCGCCATCCGCCGCTACGTCGTGCCGGTCTACGACTACGCGCTCATGACCGAGCCGCTCACGCCCGGGCAGCGCGAGTCGATCGGCTGGAAGACGGCGCCAGGGGGTCGGCGACGGCGCGAACCGGTTCCACTACTACCGGTTGACGCAGGACTGGAGGATCCTCTGGGGCGGCTACGAGGCCGTCTACCGCTACGGCGGCCCCGTCCGGCCCGACCTCGACGACGACCAGGAGACGTTCGCGATGCTCTCGCAGCATTTCTTCACGACGTTCCCGCAGCTCGAGGGCGTGCGCTTCACGCACCGCTGGGGCGGCGCGATCGACACGTGCAGCAGGTTCTCGGTCTTCTTCGGGACGGCGCACCGCGGCCGGGTCGTGTACGCGGTCGGGTACACGGGCCTCGGGGTCGTGTCGACGCGCTTCGGCGCCCGTGTCGCCCTCGACCTGCTCGACGGCCGCGAGACGGAGGCGACGCGCCTGCGCTACGTCCGGTCGAAGCCGGTGCCGTTCCCGCCCGAGCCGCTGCGCTGCGGCGTCGTCCAGTTCACGCGCAACCGGCTCGCTGCCGCCGACCGGAACTCGGGGCGCCGCGGGATGTGGCTGCGCACGCTCGACCGACTCGGCCTAGGCTTCGACAGCTGATGGCCGAGGGCTCCTTCGTCCACCGGGTCGCCGACCTCGCCCTCGAGTCGGCGCCGCTCGACCCGGGGACGATTCTCGAGGGCGCGCCCGAGGTCTCCGAGCTCGTCCTCGATGCCTCGCCGGACGGCCGGGTCACGCGCGGCGTCTGGCAGATCACTCCCGGCGTGGTCGCCGACGTCGAGGCGGACGAGCTGTTCGTCGTCGTCTCCGGACGCGCGACCGTTGAGGTCGAGGGCGGCCCAGTCCTCGAGCTCGAGCCGGGCATCGTCGGCGTCCTGCACGCGGGAGACCGGGCCGTCTGGCGCATCCACGAGACCCTCCGGAAGGTCTTCCAGATCACCGAGCCGGCGTAGCCCCGGCCGGGCTCGGGCGCCCGGGTTGACCGGCGCGCGGGCGAGTCGTAGGCTCGCGCTCGAGAGGAGGGGGAACATGCGAAAGCACCGTCTCTGCCTGTGCGGGCTGCTGTTGCTTGCCGTCTCGTTGAGCCTCTCGCCGCCCGCACTGGCCCACCACGGTCACGGCACGAGGACGTTCACGCTCGTCAGCGGCAACGCCGCTGCGCCCGGCCGCGACCCGTTCACGAAGTTCTCGGTCGACCAGGGAGCGACCTGGGAGCAGGCCTTCGTCGTCCCGAAGTGCGGCGCAGGGCCCCTTGGACTTCGCGTCGTGCGCGTCCTGGGCGAACCCGATCGCGGGAACCGAGTGGATCTCGGTCTCCGCCGACAAGTCGGGGCCGGCGACGTCGCTCTACAAGAGGTGGTTCAAGCTGCCCAGGAAGTGCAAGTGCAGGGCGGCATCGCTCGTCATCGACGTCCACGCCGACAACGACGTGACCATCTCGCTCAACGGCGTCGTGTTCGGCGCGCAGCCGGCGGGCGACCTCTTCCCGAACTTCCAGGACCCGCCGGAGCAGTTCAGCACCACCGGGCCGTTCAGGAAGTGGAAGAACGTCCTCGGGTTCAGCGTGCGGGACTACGGCAACCCGACCGGCCTGGACTACTCGGCCACGGTGACCTGCAAGCGCAAGCACCACCACGGAGGCTGGGGCCACTGACCGGTCCTCGCTGACATCCCCGCCGCGCGGTCCTGTAAGTTGCCCCGCCGATGGGGCTCGGCGACTGGCTGCTCGCGTTGCACGTCCTCTCGGCCTTCGCGTGGATCGCGGCGCTCGTCGTCTACACCGTGGTCATCGTGGCCGGGCGACGGCTGACCGTCCCCAGCGACGTCGTGCGCCTGTTCTGGGTCTCTCGCGCGGGAGACGCGCTCATCGCCGTGGGCATGGTCGGCACGCTCGTCTTCGGGGTCTGGCTGGCCATCGACCTCGACGCCTACCACCCCTGGGACGGATGGATCATCGCCGCGCTCATCCTGTGGTTCGTCGCGGGCGGCATCGGCGGCCGCGTCGGCAAGATCTACGAGGGCACGCGGGAACGGGCGAAAACGCTGGTACGCGAAGGGAACGACGCCCCGAGTCCGGAGCTCAACGCCATGCTGCGCTCTCAGCTCGGAGCGACGCTTCACGGGCTCATGGTCCTCGTCACCCTCGTGTTCCTCGTCGTCATGATCTACAAGCCGGGGGCATAGGCAGTGCTTGGCGCAATCCGACCCGACAGCTGGAACTTCCCGCTTCTCCTGCACGTCCTCGGCGCGTCGATCCTGCTCGGAGCGCTGATCGCGGCCGCAACCGCGCAGGTGATCGCCTGGAGGCGGAGCTCGCCGGCGGACGAGGCGCCGCTCGCCCGCCTCTCCTTCCGCACGCTCCTCTTCGTCGCCGTCCCCGCCTGGTTCCTGATGAGGCTCGCGGCCGAGTGGATCGCCTCGCGCGAGGGCTGGAACGACGCCGCCGACACGCCCACGTGGCTCGACATCGGCTACATCACCGCGGAGGGTGGCGGTCTTCTGCTCCTGATCTCGGTCATCCTCGCGGGCTTCGGCTCCCGCCGGCTCGCCGGCACCGGCGGCGAGCGGGGCACGGGTCTCGTTCGCGCCTCGACGGTCCTCGCCGTGGTGCTCGTCATCGCCTATGTGATCGCGACCTGGGCGATGGCCGGGAGGCCGAGCTAGAGCCTCCGTACTAAGCCGCACGCGGGATCGGTCGTCTCGCGGATGTCCCGATGTCGGCGCTCAGGGACGCTTTCCGGTGTCACGGAAGGAGGGCCGGTGAGCGCCGGACAGCCGATCATCGAAGCGCGCGGGGTCACGAAGACGTACGAGACGGGGAAGGTGAGGGTCGAGGCGCTGAAGGGCGTCGACCTGGTCGTCGGGTCGGGCGACATGGTCGCGATCATGGGCCCGAGCGGCTGCGGGAAGACGACGCTCCTCAACTGCCTCTCGGGCCTCGACTCGGTCGACGGGGGCGAGGTCGTCATCGAGGGGACGCCGCTCCAGACGATGTCCGACGGCGACCGCACGGACTACCGCGCGCGCCACGTGGGCTTCGTCTTCCAGTTCTACAACCTCATGCCGGTCCTCACGGCGGTCGAGAACGTCGAGCTGCCGCTGCTCGTCTCCCGCGTCGCCGCCGGGGACGCGCGGCGGCGGGCGCTCGCGGCGCTCGACCTCGTCGGGCTCGCCGACCGGGCGGGCCACGTGCCCGACGAGCTGTCGGGAGGCGAGCGTCAGCGCGTCACGATCGCCCGCTCGCTCGTCAACGACCCGACGATCGTGTGGGCCGATGAGCCGACCGGCGATCTCGACAGCGAGAACGCCGCCGAGATCATCGAGCTCATGCGCACGCTGAACGTCGAGCGCGGCCTCACCTTCCTGATCGTCACGCACGACATCGCGGTGGGGCGAAAGACGGATCGGATCGTCCGGATGCTCGACGGCCGGGTCGTCGAGGAGCAGGTCCTGGAGGTGAGAGATGTACTCGCGAGTCACGTTGCTTGAGGTCGACACGGTGCGGATCGACATGGAGGACGCCGTCGCGCTCTTTCGCGACTCGGTCGTGCCCACGCTGCGCGAGCACGAGGGCTACGAGGGCGCGCTCGTCCTCACCACGCCCGAGGGGAAGGGGATGATCCTCACGCTCTGGGCGACGGAGGAGGCGGCCGCCGCGAGCGCGGCCTTCGCCGACGGGTGAGGTCGAGCGGTTCATGACCCTCTTCCGCGCTCCGCCCGGCCGCGACCACTACGAGGTCGCCTACGCGGAGCTCCCGCCGGTGTCCGTGGGCGAGGCGTGACCGAGCTCTTCGGCATCCCGATCGGGACGGTCCTCGTCCTGCTCATGGGCGCGCTCGGCGGTCGCGTTGGCCGTGCTCGGCGTCCTCGCGCTGCGGCATCCCGTGCTGGTGAAGCTCGGCGTGCGCAACGTCGGCCGTCGCCGCGGGCGGACGGCGCTGATCGTCGCTGGGTCTCATGCTCGGCACGGCGATCGTCGCGGTCGCGCTCACGACCGGCGACACGATGAGCCACACGATCCGCTCGGCGGCCGTCGCCTCCCTCGGGGACACGGACGAGCTCGTGTCGGCGAAGGGAGCCGACGTCCAGCTCGGCACCGGCCTGGGCGCCGCGACCGGCATCGACTACTTCGACGAGTCCGTCGTCGACACGATCGACGCGCGGCTGGCCGGCTCCGATCTCGTCGACGGCGTCACGCCCGCGATCATCGAGCAGGTCGCCGTTCAGGCGCCCGCCCAGCGACAGACCGAGCCCAGGGTGACGCTCTTCGCGGCCGATCCGGCGCGCATGGAAGGCTTCGGCGCGATCGACGGGACCGACGGGGAGGTCTCCCTCGCCGAGCTCGGGAGCGGCGAGGTCTTCCTGAACGCCGACGCGGCGGACGAGCTCGACGTTGCGCCCGGCGACCGGATCCTGATCTTCGCCGGCCACCAGCCCGCACGTGCGACGGTGCGCGACGTCGTTCGGTACGAGGGCGCCGGCACCACGGACGCCGCTCTCCTCATGCCGCTCGCCGACGCACAGGCGTTTCTCGGCAGGCCCGGCGAGGTGCGCCACGTCCTCATCTCCAACCGCGGCGGTCCCACGAGCGGTGCGGGGTTGACCGACCAGGTCGTCGACCGGCTCGAGCCCACGCTCGCGCCGCTCGGGCTCGACGTCGACCCGTCGAAGCAGGACGCGATCGAGGCGGCCGACGTCGCCGGCACCACCTTCATGGCGTTCTTCACGACGTTCGGGTCGTTCTCGATCGCCGCCGGGATCCTGCTCATCTTCCTCGTCTTCGTCATGCTGGCGGCCGAGCGGCGCGGCGAGCTCGGCATCGCGCGGGCGATCGGGACGCGACGCGGCCACCTGGTCGAGACGTTCACCTTCGAGGGCGCCGCGTACGACCTCGTCGCGGCCCTCGTCGGCGCGCTCATCGGCGCGGGCGTGGCGTTCCTCATGGTCCTCGTGCTGGCGCACGCCTTCAGCACGGTGGGAGGGCGGTCTCGAGATCGAGTACGCCGTCACGCCCCGCAGCCTGGCGATCGCCTTCGCGCTCGGCGTGCTCCTGACGCTCACGGTCGTCGCCTTCTCCGCCTGGCGGGTGAGCGCGATGACGATCTCGACCGCGATCAGGAACCTGCCCGAGCCGGCCGCTCAGCACCGCCGCCGTCGGCTCGTGCTCGCCCTCATCGGTCTCGCACTGGGCGTCCTGCTCGTGATCTCGGGCATGGCGGGCGACGCCGCGACGCCGCTGACCCTCGGCGTCTCGCTCGCGCTCGTCAGCCTCGTCCCCATCCTGCGCGTGCTCGGTGTCCCCGAGCGGGTCGCGTACACGGCCTGCGGGTTGGCGATCGTCGTCTTCCTGCTTCTTCCCTGGAGCACGTGGGAAGCGGTGTTCGGGCCGCTCTCCATGAACTTCTCCACGTGGATCGCCGCCGGCCTCATGATCGTCGTCGGCGCGGTCTGGACGATCGTCTACAACGCCGACGTGCTGCTCGGGCTGGCCATGGCCGTCCTCGGACGCATCCGCCGTCTGGCGCCGGTGCTCAAGATGTCCATGGCCTACCCGCTCGCGAGCCGCTTCCGGACCGGGACGACGCTCGCCATGTTCACCCTCGTCGTCTTCACGCTCGTGACCGGAACGACCTCCAACCGCTCGTTCCTCCACGCCGCGTCGGATCTCGACACCTTCGGCGGCGGCTTCGACGTGCGCGCGAGCACGAGCGGCGGCCGCGCCCATCGGCGACATCCAGACGGCCGTGAAGGGCACGCCCGGGCTCGATCCCAGCGACTTCACCGTCGCCGCCAGCCAGTCGTTCCTCCCCGTCGATGCCACGCAGCGGGGAACCGGGCGGCCGTTCGAGTCGTACGTCGTCCGCGGCCTCGACGACACCTTCCTCCGCCACACGACGTTCAGGCTCGGGAAGATGGCCCCCGGCTACGACTCGCCGCGCGAGGTGTGGGACGCCATCGCCTCGCGCGACAACCTCGCTGTCGTGGACAGCACGATCGTCCCGCGGCGCGACAACTGGAACTTCGGCCCACCGCCCTCCGACTTCCGCCTGAGCGGGTTCTACTTCGACGAGGGGCGGTTCGAGCCCGTCGGGGTCGACGTGCGCGATCCCCAGACCGGGCGGATCGCCCGGCTGACGGTCATCGGCATCCTCTCCGACAGCGCCCCCCTCGACATGGCGGGGATCTCGACGTCGCAGGCGACCCTCGACCGGGCGTTCCCGGGGCGTGCCATCCCGACGATCCAGTACTTCGCGCTCGCGCCCGGCGTCGACCCGGAGGCGACTGCTCAGCGGCTCGAGTCCACGTTCCTCTCCTCCGGCATGGAGGCGGAGCCGATCGAGGACGTCATGAACGACGCGATGGGAGCCTCCGTCACCTTCAACCGGCTGATCCAGGGGTTCATGGGCCTGGGCCTCGTCGTCGGCGTCGCCGCGCTCGGCGTCATCAGCGCCCGGGCGGTGGTCGAGCGCCGGCAGCAGATCGGGGTGCTGCGCGCGATCGGCTTCCGGCAGCGGATGGTGCAGGGGACGTTCCTGCTCGAGTCGTCCTTCATCGCCCTGACCGCGATCGTCGTCGGGACGATCCTCGGGCTCCTGCTCGCGTCGAACATCATCCGCGACCAGCGACAGCAGCCGAGCTGGGACAATCTCACGCTCGTGATCCCCTGGCTCGACTTCGCGGTCATCTTCGCGATCGTCTACGTCGTCGCCCTCGCCGCGACCCTCGCCCCGGCCCTGCGCGCCTCGCGCATCCGCCCCGCCGAGGCCCTCCGCTACCAGTAGGTCGCGAGGCCAGGTCTAGAATCGCCGCGTGCGGGATGACGACGTCCGTGCTTCCTGCTGGGCTGCGCTTCAGGTCCTTTCCGCCCAGTTCGGCGACGAGATTCCGTATCGAGGCGGGCTCGACCGAGGCTTCAGCTTTCGAGGGCAGCGTGTCCCGTTTCTCAATCGCCAGAAGGGCATCTACCGCGCGGCCGTCCAGCGCGGCCCCGCGGCATTGGCGATACAGACCTCGGCGACGTCGCCATACGGCGATCAGCTGACGCCGGAGGGGCTGGTCTACGCGTACCGCGCCGGGCCAATCGACCAGCCGGACAATCGGGCGCTGCGAGCCGCGTACCAGCTCCAGGTGCCGCTCTTCTACTACTTCGCGACGAGGCCCGGCCGCCATGAGTTCTTCTACCCGTGCTTTGTCAGAGCCGATGATCCGTCCGCTCGAGCGGTCGAGATCTCGTTCGGGAAGATGGTTGGCCCTTTGGACGAGCAGGAGCCGCTCTCTCCCGACGAGGCGATCGAACGCCGCTACACGCTGCGCGAGGTCCGCGCTCGCATGCATCAGGGCAGATTCCGCGGGGCCGTGCTTCCCGCGTACAGCGACAGTTGCGCGATGTGCCGCTTGAAGGAGACTCGGCTTCTGGACGCCGCGCACATCCTCGGCGACCTCGAGGAGCGCGGTGATCCTGTCGTCGCGAACGGGCTCAGCCTGTGTTCCATCCATCATCGTGCGTTCGACCAGGATCTCGTCGGGGTCTCGCCCGACTACGAGGTCCGGGTCTCGCCCAGCCTGCTGGAAGACGAAGACGGGCCGATGCTGGAGCTTCTGAAGGGCTTCCACGGCAAAGCACTGCACGTGCCCGGCAAGGCCACGCTGCGCCCGGACCGCGAGCGTCTCGCTGAGCGATACGACCGCTTCTTGGCGCGCGTGTGACGGACCGCCGGACGATCGAGGACGTGCTCGCCGAGGCGCGCGGCGGGCTCCGGCGCCTGACCCCGGCGGAGGCCCACGCCGCCGCCCGAGAGGGCGCGGTCATCGTCGACGTGCGCTCCGATGACGAGCGGCGGCGGCAGGGCGTCTGCGTTCCGGGGGCGCTCCACCACCCGCTCTCGGTCGTCCACTGGCGGCTCGACCCCGCCGTGGCGACGCACAACCCCAAGCTCCCGCTGGACACGCACGTGATCCTCGTCTGCCGCGAGGGCTACTCGTCGAGCCTTGCGGCGGCGCTCCTGCGGGCGATCGGCTTCCCGCGCGCGACGGACGTGGTCGGCGGCGTCGATGCGTGGCGCGAGGCCGGATTGCCGCTCGAGCCCTACGGCGATCAGGCCTAGGCCGACGGCCCGCGCCTAGAATCGCGTGGGGAGGAGTCACCGTGCGAGACAGCTTCGGAGCACTCACGCAGATCGACGTCGGCGGGCAGTCGCCGACGATCGCCCGACTCGACGCGGTCGACGACGTCGAGCGGCTCCCCTACACGCTCCGCGTCCTGCTCGAGAACGTCCTCCGGTCGGAGGCGCTCGGCCTGGGGAGCCCGGAGGAGGTGCGCGCCGTCGCAGCGTGGCAGCCCGCCGCCGAGCCGCGAGACGAGATCTCGTTCCGGCCGGGGCGGGTGCTGCTCCAGGACTTCACGGGCGTCCCCGCGATCGTCGACCTCGCCGCCATGCGCGAGGCGATGGTCGAGCTCGGAGGCGATCCGGCCGCGATCAACCCCCAGATCCCCGCCGAGCTCGTCATCGACCACTCGGTCCAGGTCGACGAGTTCGGGACGCGCCGCGCCATCTTCTTCAACGCGGAGCGGGAGTTCGACCGCAACCGCGAGCGCTACGCCTTCCTCCGCTGGGGGCAGGCCGCGTTCGACAACTTCAAGGTCGTCCCGCCGAACACGGGCATCGTCCACCAGGTCAACCTCGAGTACCTCGCCCGGGTGGTCGAGACGCGCGCGGAGGGCGAGCGCCTGCTCGCGTTCCCCGACACGCTCATCGGCACCGACTCGCACACGACGATGGTGAACGGCCTGGGCGTGCTCGGCTGGGGCGTGGGCGGGATCGAGGCGGAGGCCGTGCTCCTCGGAGAGGCGGTCTCCATGCTCGTCCCGCAGGTCGTCGGGTTCCGCCTCACCGGCGAGCTGCCCGAAGGCTCGACCGCGACCGACCTCGTCCTCGCGGTCACCCAGATCCTCCGGAGCCTCGGCGTCGTCGGCAAGTTCGTGGAGTACTTCGGCAAGGGCCTCTCGCGCCTGCCGGTTGCGGACCGGGCCACGATCGGGAACATGTCACCCGAGTACGGCGCGACCTGCGGGTTCTTCCCGGTCGACGGGGAGACCCTTCGCTACCTGCGCCTCACGGGCCGGAGCGAGCAGCAGGTGGCGCTCGTCGAGGCCTACTGCCGGGTGCAGAAGCTCTTCCACGAGCCCGAGCCCGAGCCCGAGTACTCCCAGGTCGTCGAGCTCGACCTCGCCGACGTCGAGCCGAGCCTCGCCGGCCCGCGCCGGCCGCAGGACCGGGTGCCCCTCGGTGAGGCGAAGGCGTCCTTCCTGGACGCGCTCTCGAGCTTCGGGGTCGGCTATCCGAACGGCTCCCCGGATGCTGCGTCCGCGGGCTCGTTCCCCGCGAGCGATCCGCCCGACTACGTGGCGCCCGGGCACGCGCCGGTGCCGGACGAGCGCGAGCCCACAGGCGGCGGCGTCGTGCACGAGCCGGTGTCCGTCCGGGTCGAGCTGGGGGAGGAGTCCTTCGAGCTCGCCCACGGCTCCGTCGTCATCGCCGCGATCACGAGCTGCACGAACACGTCGAACCCGTCGGTGATGGTCGCCGCCGGCCTCCTGGCGAAGAGGGCCGTCGAGCACGGCCTCGCCCGGAAGCCCTGGGTGAAGTCGAGCCTCGCGCCCGGCTCGAAGGTCGTCACCGAGTACTACGACAAGGCCGGCCTGACGCCGTATCTCGAGGCGCTCGGGTTCCACACGGTCGGCTACGGCTGCACCACGTGCATCGGGAACTCGGGGCCGCTGCCGGCGGAGATCTCGGCCGCCGTCGGCGAGGGCGATCTCGTCGTCTGCTCGGTCCTCTCCGGGAACCGGAACTTCGAGGCGAGGATCCACCCCGAGGTGAAGGCGAACTACCTCGCCTCACCGCCCCTGGTCGTCGCCTACGCGCTGGCGGGGCGGATCGACCTCGACCTGACGACCGAGCCGCTCGGCCACGACCCCGACGGGCACGAGGTCTTCCTCCGCGACCTCTGGCCGCGGCCGGAGGAGGTCAAGGAGACGATCGCGGCAGCGATCTCGGTGGACATGTTCACGAGGACATACGCGGACGTCTTCACCGGCGACGAGCATTGGGCCGCGCTCGACGTCCCGGCCGGAGACCTCTTCGCCTGGGATCGCGATTCGACGTACGTGCGCCGCCCACCGTACTTCGACGGCATGTCGCGCGAGCCGGGCCGGGTCGAGGACTTCGGCGGCGCACGCTGCCTGGTCTCCGTGGGCGACTCCGTGACGACGGACCACATCTCGCCCGCCGGCGCGATCCGCCCCGACAGTCCGGCAGGCCGCTACCTGACCGACCACGGGATCGAGCGGAAGGACTTCAACTCGTACGGCTCACGCCGCGGCAACCACGAGGTGATGATCCGGGGCACGTTCGCCAACGTGCGCCTGCGGAACCTCCTGGTCCCGGGCAGCGAGGGCACCTGGACCGTCCACCTCCCCGACGGCGACGAGACGACGATCTTCGAGGCAGCCGAGCGCTACCGGGCCGAGGGCGTCCCGCTCGTCGTCCTCGCCGGGAAGGAGTACGGCTCGGGGTCCTCTCGCGACTGGGCGGCCAAGGGGCCGAACCTCCTCGGCGTCCGCGCCGTGATCGCGGAGAGCTACGAGCGCATCCACCGCTCGAACCTCATCGGGATGGGCATCGTGCCGCTCCAGTACTCGGCGGGCGAGAACGCAGCCTCTCTCGGTCTCACCGGCCGCGAGGTCTTCTCGATCGAGGGGCTCGAGAACGGTGAGGCGCGGGAGGTCCGGGTCACGGCGGAACCGGACGACGGCGAGCCGATCAGCTTCACGACCGTCGTCCGCCTCGAGACCCCGCGCGAGCGGGAATACCTCCGCCACGGGGGCATCCTCCTCTACGCGCTCAGGAAGCTCGCGGCCGGCTAGTCCACGATCTCCATCCGCGCGATCAGGCCGTCGCGGAGGGCGTAGACGTGGCGGACGCGCCCGTCGGTGAGGACGGTGCCATCGGCGTCCCGGACGACCTGGTGGACGTCGACGGCGATGCTCCCGCCGTTCACCTCGAAGCCCTCGGGCTCGACGTGCGGGTGGATCGTCTCGAGCTGGCGCTCCCAGTACGCGCGCACCTCCTGGTGGCCTCGCAGGCGACCGCCCTCGATCGCGTTCGGCCAGTCGACGTCAGGGTGCATGAGCGCGAGCGCGTCGTCGATCCGGCGCGCGTTGAAGGCGGCGTAGGCGCGTCGGAGGAGCTCCTCGCTCACCGCCCGAACGCTACCGCCTAGTCTCTCCGGGGATGGGCGCCGACATCCACGAGGCGGCCCGCGGCTTCTCGCGCGTGTCGGACGCGTACGTCCGCGGACGGCCGACCTATCCGGCCGAGGCGATCGCGCTCCTCGCGCGGGAGCTGCGCCTCGGGCCGGGCCGGGTCGTCCTCGACCTGGCCGCGGGGACGGGGAAGCTGACGGCGCTCCTCGTCGGGACCGGGGCCGAGGTGGTCGCCGTCGAGCCGGTCGCCGAGATGCGGGCGGCACTCCGCGAGGCGCTCCCGGACGTGCAGGCGCTCGACGGCACGGCCGAGCGGATGCCGCTCGTCGCGGAGTCGGTCGATGCCGTCACCGTGGCGCAGGCGTTCCACTGGTTCCGGGGCGATGAGGCGCTCGCGGAGATCCATCGCGTCCTGCGGCCGGGCGGTGGGCTCGGCCTCGTCTGGAACGTGCGGGACGACTCGGTGCCGCGAGGCCTGACCGAGATCCTCGAGCCGCTGCGCGGAAGCGCTCCGCGCTACCGAACCGGATCGTGGCGGCAGGCCTTCGCGGAGACCGGTCTCTTCGGGCCGCTTCGCCACGCAGGCGTTCTCGCACGTCCAGCGACTGTCGCCCGACGCTGTCGTCGCGCGGGTGGCCTCGGTCAGCTTCGTCGCCTCGCTGCCCCGGGCCGAGCACGATGCGGTGCTCGCCGAGGTCCGCGACCTTCTCGAACAGGATCCGGGCACGAGGGGGCGGAGCGAGGTCGAGCTCCCGCACAGGACCGAGGTGTACTGGTGCGAGCGGCTCCCCGGCGCTAGCCGTCCCGCCGGCGAACGACCGTGATGCCCCACGCCTTGCCGGTGCGGAAGAGCTCGTCCGCGTCGATCTCGTCGATCCAGCCGAGGAAGTGGCGCTCCGGGTCCTCGTCGGTGGAGCCGTAGACGGCCTGCCGCTCCGGCGCGGCCTCGACGACCGGCCCGCGCTCCCTCCGCTCGAGCTCCTCGAATCGCTCCTCGGCGGCCGGGCCCTCCGCGTACCCCTTGCCCACGGCTCGATGCTACTGCTTCGATGCTGGGCCGTGTCGCGCGCCCGGCCCACTCGCTCATCGGGTACCAGTACGTGTCCTGGAGCGCCGCGGCGACGCGCGGGTCGGTGTGCATCGGGTTGAAGACGTTGTGCTCGAGGTCCGCGCAGAGGGCGACCGCCTCGAGCGGGATGTCCGGGAGGTTGACCAGGACCTCGCCCGGAAGGTGCGCCTCGGCGAGCGTGTAGTGCTTGAAGTGGAGGTCGGGGCAGACCTCGAGGAGGACGGGCCAGTCGGGACAGCTGCGGGTGGTGCTCATCGCGCTCCGATTCGTTCTTCGGCAGCAGACGCCTTCCCCACGAGGTCCGCGAGCGCGCGCACGAAGGCAGGGTCCGCGTTGAGCGACTCGATGCGGGCGAAGGGGAGATCGAGCTCGACGGCCTTCTCCCGGGCCGCGATGTCGAGGTCCCAGAGGATCTCGAGGTGGTCCGAGACGAAGCCGACCGGGGCGACGAGGACGCCGGGCACTCCCTGCGCGTGCAGCGACTCCAGCTCGGCGAGGATGTCGGGCCCGAGCCACGGCTCGCCCGTCTGGCTCTCGCTCTGGAACGCGAACGACCACGTCTCGATGCCGGCGCGCTCCGCGACGAGCCTGGACGTCTCCAGCAGCTGGTCGCGATAGGGATCGCCCTCGGCCAGGATGCGCTCGGGGAGGCTGTGCGCGGTGAAGACGACGTGGCCGTCCGTGCCGCGCACGCGCTCGGCGACCACGTCGAGGAACGGCTCGTGGTCGTGCCAGCTCTCCACGAAGACGAGGTCGGCGCGGCCGGCGAGCGCCTCCTCGAGGCGGTCGCGGTAACCGCCGATCGAGATGCGCGAGTAGTGGGGGGCGAGCACGAGCCCGACGAGACGCTCGGCGCCGCCGTCGAGCGCCCGCTCGACCGCGTCGCCGATGCGCGGGTCCCAGTGCTTCATGCCGACGTGCACGGGGATCCCGAGCTCGCGCTCGAGAGCGGCCGCCTGGGCCTCGGTGATCTCGTTCAGGGGTGAGCTGCCGCCGATCCGGCGGTAGTGGTCGACGAGGGTCGCGACCGCCTCCTCGCGGACGGGGCGGCCGCCGCGGATGTCGGCGAGGTACGCGGGGATGTCCTCGAGCCGCTCGGGGCTTCCGTAGGCCATGAGGATCACTGCCGTCGGCGGGCGCTTCGTCATGTCGTCGTCGACCGCCTGGCTCAATCCGTGGGTCACGCGCGAGGGCTCATGCGCGCACCTCGACGCTCGTCTGCTCGTGGACGAGGTCGACGAGCTGGGCGAGGACGAACGGGTCCGTGTCCGGGAGCACGCCGTGTCCGAGGTTGAAGACGTGCCCGCGCCGGCCGGCGACGCGATCGACGATCAGCTGGGTCGCCTCCTCCACCCGCTCCCAGGGGCCGAGCAGCACGGCGGGGTCGAGGTTGCCCTGCACGCCGCGCCCGTGGCCGAGGATGTCCCATCCCCGGTCGATCGGCATCCGCCAGTCGAAGCCCATGACGTCGCCGCCGGCGGTGGCCATGTCGCGCAGGAGATGCGCCGTCCCGGTGCCGAAGTGGATCGTCGGGACGTCGATCGAGGCGAGGATGCGGGCCGAGTACGGGGCCGCGAACTCCGCGTAGTCCTCGCCGGACAGGGCGCCGACCCACGAGTCGAAGAGCTGGATCACGTCCGCGCCGGCGCGAACCTGGGCGGCCAGGTAGGCGACGAAGGTGTCGGTGAGCTTGTCCATGAGCGCGTGCCAGACCTCGGGCGACGCGTACATGCACGACTTCGTCTTCACGAAGTCCCGCGTCGGCTTTCCCTCGACGAGGTATCCCGCGACGGTGAACGGCCCGCCGGCGAAGCCGACGACGCCCTGATCGGCCCGGAGCTCCTCGCGGACGAGGCGCACCGCCTCGAGGACGAAGGGAACCGCCTCCTCGGGGTCGGGAACGACGAGGGCCTCGACGTCGGCGAGGCTGGCGATCGGGTGCGCGACGACGGGGCCGACGCCCTCGACGAGCTCGAGGTCGACGCCCATGCCGAGGACGGGAAGCATGATGTCGGCGAACATGACGGCCGCGTCGACGCCGTGCCGTCGCACGGGCTGAAGCGTCACCTCGGCGCAGAGCTCAGGCTCGCGACAGACCTCGAAGAGCCCGTGTTGCTCGCGGATCTTGCGGTACTCGGGCAGCGAGCGCCCGGCCTGGCGCATGAACCAGACCGGCGTCCGCTCGACATGCTCGCGCCGGCAGGCGCGTGTGATGAGAGGCTCGGCCACGTGTCTAGCGTAGCCGTCCGCTGGTCGGCTACCCGCCGATGATCAGCGCGACGTGTGCGCCCGAGAGCTCCCGGGCACGGATGCCGTCGAGTGGCGTCACACGGCGCACGCCGATCTGGTGGGCGAGCCGCTTCGCCTCGCCCTGGAACCCGGGCCTGTACATGACCACCGAGCGGCGGAAGTCCGTGCGGGGCGCGTTTCCGGTGCCCGCGATGAGGTAGTGCTTGCCTCGGATCCGCTCCGCGGCGACGGCGGCTGCGCCGCTGATGCCGTTGCCGTTGAGGATGAGCACCGACGTCTCCCGCACGGGGACGAGGGGCTTCGTCGCCGGCTGGCCCGAGCTCTCCTGCGCGGCGGCGGTCGATGCCTGATCGCGCTGGACCGCTGCCTTGGCCACGGTCACCGGGTCGGTCGCCTTGTCGACCTCGCCGGAGAAGTACTTGCCGAAGAGGACGATCCCGACGATCAGGATGATCGCCAGCTCGACGGTGGCGACGCAGGCCGCGATGAACGCGGCGTTGCGCCAGGGCTGCGGGGCGGGGAGATCGGACGGATGATCCATGGGGCGATTCAGTTCGCCCTCTTCTCATCCACTCCTTCCGCTCGTCACGAATTCCCACGTCGCCCCGATTCCGTCGGCCAGGGCGGTACGGGCGCGGAATCCCAGCTCGTGCTCCGCGAGGCCCGTGTCGAGCACGCTTCGCTGCAGCTCCCCGAGCCGTGGCGGGTCGAACACGGGCTCGACCTCGACGCGGGAGACGTCCAGGCAGGCCTCGAGCAGGTCGAGCACGGACGTCGCGGTTCCCGTGCCGACGTTGAACACTCCCTTGTGCCCGGCGGCGGCGAGGGTCGCCTCCACGACGTCGGCGACGAAGACGTAGTCCCGCTCCTGCGTGCCGTCCCCGAAGACGTGCGGCGACTCCCCGGCCGCGAGCCGGCCCAGGAAGATGGCCACGACGCCGGCCTCCCCGTGCGGGTCCTGGCGCGGCCCGTAGACGTTCCCGTAGCGAAGCGCGACGTGGCCGGTCCCGTGCAGCCGGTTGTAGACCGCGAGGTACTCCTCGGCCGCGAGCTTGGAAGCGCCGTAGGGCGAGAGCGGCTGCCGCGGCGCAGTCTCCGGCGCCGGCTCGGGACACTCGCCGTAGATCGCGCCGCCGGTCGAGGCGAGGACGACCCGGGTGCCGTGCCGGAGAGCCTGGACGAGGAGGCACACCGTCCCGACGCCGTTCACGGTCAGGTCGTGGACCGGCCGCTCGACCGAGACGCGCACGTCGGCCTGGGCCGCGAGATGGAAGCACACCTCGGGCCGCACCTCGTCGAAGAGCGGCTCGACCTGCTCCGCCTCCCTCACGTCGGCGACGACGAGGCGCGCGTCGGCGTGAACCCGCTCGCGGCGCCCCGTCGAGAGGTCGTCGAGCACCGTGACCTCGTCTCCTCGCGCCACGAGCGCGTCGACGACGTGCGAGCCGATGAAGCCGGCGCCCCCTGTCACGATCGCTCGCACCGCGCGTATCCTACGGCGCTCCGATGTTCGTGACGTTCGAGGGAGTCGACGGCTCAGGGAAGTCGACGCAGGCGCGTCTCCTCGCCGAGCGGCTCGGCTCGGAGGGCCGCGAGGTCGTCGTCACGCGGGAGCCTGGCGGCACCGCGCTCGGCGAGGAGGTCCGCGGGCTCCTCCTGCACGGCGGGGCTCTCGCGCCCTGGGCCGAGGCCGCCCTCTTCGCCGCCGCGCGCGCCCAGCTCGTGGACGAGGTGATCCGGCCGGCCCTCGCGCGGGGCGCCGACGTCGTCTGCGACCGCTACCTCGACTCGTCCCTCGCCTACCAGGGGCTGGCGCGCGGGCTCGGGATCGAGCGCGTGCTCGAGCTCAACCTCCTCGTCACGAGCGGCCTCCTGCCCGACCGGACCTTCCTCATCCGCGTTCCGTCGGCGGAGGCGGCCGCGCGGCGATCGGGGGGCGACGATCGCATCGAGGGGGAGGGACCGGCCTTTGCCGAGGAGGTCGACCGCGCCTACGAGGAGATCGCGCGGATCTTCGGGAAGCGCGTGCTCGTGGTCGACGGGACGAAGAAGCCCGAAGATATAGCCGAGACCGTCCGTGGACAGCTTCGAGACCTTCCCTGAGCAGGACGAGGCGAAGCGCCTCCTGAGGGCCGCCCTCGCGGAGGGGCCCGCCCACGCGTACCTCTTCCACGGGCCGCGCGGGGTCGGGAAGCGCCGCGCGGCACTCGCCTTCGCCGGAGAGCTCCTTCGCGATCCCGACCGGACGACGCGCCGCGTTCACCCGGACCTCTACGTCCTCGAGCCCCTCGGCGATCAGATCCGGATCGACCCGATCCGGGAGCTTCGCCGGGACCTGCACATGCGCCCGTTCGAGGCCGAGCGTCGCGTCTACCTCGTGCTGGGCGCCGACCTCATGAACGAGGACGCCGCCGATGCGCTGCTCAAGGACCTCGAGGAACCGCCACCTTACGCCGTGATCGTCCTCGTCGCGGACGAGCTCGGCCTCCTTCCGCCCACGATCCGCTCGCGCTGCCAGCTCGTGCCGTTCCGGCGTCTCTCGCAGCGGGCGATCAAGGCGTTCCTCTCGTCCCGGGGCGTGGAAGGCGAGCCGCTCGACGCGCTCGCGCGCGTCGCCGCCGGCCGCCTCGACCGGGCCGAGCGGCTGCTCGATCCCGAGGCGGGCGACCGCCGCTCGGGTCTGATCGAGCTCGCGCGCTCCGTCTACCTCGACCCGGGCTTCGACGCCGGAGACGCCTCGCGCCGGATCACCGATCTCGCCCACGAGCGGGCGGCGGAGGCTCGCGCGGCCGCCGAGCAGGAGGCGAGCCCCGACGAGACCGCGCGGGAGGCCGAGCAGCGCAGCCGCCGCGCCGGGCGGGGCGCCGAGCGAGAGCAGATCCTCGAGGCGCTCGACCTGCTCTCCGGGTGGTACAGAGACCTCGTCGTCGTCGCGGCCGGGGCCGACGGCGCCGTTCTCAACACCGACCGACTGGCGGACCTCTCCGCCGACGGCGTCTCCGATCGCGGCCCCGCGGCCGAGCGGGCCGCCGAGACCGTGCGGGAGGTCTGGCGGACCTTCGAGTTCAACGTCCAGCCGGGCCTCGCGCTCGAGGCGCTCTTCGTCCGCCTGCGGCGGGAGCTCGCCGGGACCGTGGCCGTATGACCGTCGCGGTCGACGTCGTCTTCTCCCCGGGCGGACGGCTGTACTCGTTCGATCCGGCCGGCCTGGAGCTCTCCTGGAACGAGCGAGTCGTCTGCCAGACCTCGCGAGGCCAGGAGCTCGGCCGGGTCGTGAAGGCGAACTACGAGTCGGCCGAGGAGCCCACGCCGCCGCTCAAGCGCGTCCTTCGCCGCGCGAACGAGGTCGACAAGGAGACGTGGGCGGCGAATCGCGAGGAGGCCAAGCAGGCGCTGCGGGTCTTCCGGGAAGTCGTCCGCGAGCACGGGGTCGAGCTGAAGCCGGTCGGCGCCGAGCTCGTGTTCGACGGCTCCCGGCTCGTCTTCTCGTACGAATCCGAGGAGCGTCCCGACGCCGGGGCCCTACAGGCGGCGCTGCGCGATCGCCTCCACCGCCGCGTCGAGCTCCGCGCCGTCGGCCCGAGGGAATGTGCGCGGATCTGCGGGGACTACGGGCTCTGCGGCACGAAGCAGTGCTCGCGCCGGTTTCCGACCCACGAGCAGCCGATCACCCTCCGCATGGCGAAGGACCAGGACCTCCCGATGAGCTCCGGCCGCCTCACGGGCCTCTGCGGCCGCCTGCGCTGCTGCCTCGCCTTCGAGCACCCGCTCTACAGGAGCTTTCGCGACCGCGCGCCGCGCGTCGGCCGCCGCGTCACCACGCCCCACGGCGAAGGGGTGGTCACCGCCTACAACGTCCTCGAGGACGCGTGCACGGTCGAGTTCGGGGACGAAGCGAGCGCCCGTGACGTGCTCATCGACGAGTGCAGCGAGGTCGCGTGAGCTCGTCCCAGGAAGAGCTCGACAGCAGGCTGGAGGAGTACCGCGGCCTGCGGCGCGACCTCGAGCGGGCGGTCGTCCCCTTCGCCACCTCGGTGGATGGGCGGCGCTTCGGCTTCCAGGCTTCGCTCCACGACCTCGAGCTCCAGGCGGGTGGCTACGTCGTCCTGGAAGCGGACGGCGGCCCGAGGCTCGGCCAGGTGATCACGCTCGAGCCGGCGACCCGGGAAGGGCCCGACCTGGCCGTCTCGCTGGGCGACGACGTCTCGGCCCACAACCGCATCCTGCTCCGCTACGCGCGGGGGGAGGGAGTCCTGCTCGACACCGACGGCGGGCCGTTCCACGACGCCCGCGCGCGGCCCGCCACGCCGGACGAGGTCGGCGCATGGCTCGAGCGGACGCGGCCGGCGCGAGCGAGCCTCGAGATCGGCGAGCTCGTCCTCGCCCCGGGTGTCCCTTCGCGCTCGACGCCGGCGGCTTCGACCGCCACACCTTCCTCTGCGGGCAGTCCGGCTCGGGGAAGACGTACTCGCTCGGGCTCGTGCTCGAGAGGCTCCTGCTCGAGACCGAGCTTCGGATCGTCGTCCTCGACCCGAACTCGGACTACGTCCGCCTCGGGCGCGTTCGCGAGGGAGTCGAGCGCGAGCTGGCGACGCGGTACGCGGGCGTCGCCCCGGGGATCGCCGTGCGCACGGCCGGCGACGGGGACGGCCCCCTGCAGCTGGCCTTCCCCGAGCTCGAGACGGCGGCGCAGGCGGCCGTCCTCAGGCTCGACCCGATCGCCGACCGCGAGGAGTACGCGGCGCTGACCTCGGCCCTCGAGCGCTGGAACCCGCAGCTGCTCGCCGAGCTGGCGGGCGACGGGACGCCGGAGTCGCAGCGGCTCCTTCAGCGGGCGCAGAACCTGGGCGTCCTCCGGTGGACGGTCTGGTCGCGCGGCGCCGAGGGCTCGGTTCTCGACGACGCGGTCGACCCCGCCATCCGCTGTCTCGTCGTCGACCTCGGCTCCCTGGGCACCCACGCCGAGCAGGCGCTCGCCGCGGAGGCCGTCCTCAGCCGCCTCTGGGAGCGCCGCTCCGATCGCTCGCCCGTGCTCGTGGTGATCGACGAGGCCCACAACGTCTGCCCTGCCGACCCGGAGGACCCGCTCACCGCGCTCGCCACCGAGCACGCCGTCCGGATCGCGGGCGAGGGCAGGAAGTTCGGCCTCTACCTGCTCGTCTCGACGCAGCGGCCGCAGAAGGTGCACGAGAACGTCCTCTCCCAGTGCGACAACCTGCTGCTCATGCGCATGAACTCGACCGCCGACCTCGGCTTCGTCGCCGACGTGTTCTCCTTCGTGCCCCGCAGCCTGCTCGAGCGCGCGACCGCCTTCCGGCAGGGCGAGTCGCTCGCCGCAGGGAGGATCTCGCCGCACCCGGCGCTCATGCGCTTCGGCGCGCGCGTGACCGAGGAAGGCGGCGGCGACGTCCCGGCGGACTGGGCCGCCCGGCGAACCTGACGCGTCAGGGCCGCTCGAGGTCGCTCGCGCGGATGCGCGCGACCGCCCGCTCGTACGACGCGGCGAGTCGCAGCTCGATGCGCGCGAGCTTCGTGCGCGCCTCACGGACGCGCTCGAGCGCGCCGTCGAGCTCGTCCAGCGCCTCGTCGAGGATCAGGAACTTCTCGTCGCCCGAGAGAGCCTGCCCGTAGCGCTCGCCGAGGCCCTCGAGGTGCCGCTGGACGTCGGCCAGGAGCTCCGGCAGCGGCGGCTGCTGGCCGCCCAGCTCCTCGCCGAAGAGCACCCGACCCTCGGCCTCAGGCTCCTGCTGGTTCGGGACCGCCACCCGACCCAGGCTACCGAGGGCCCGGCGCGGACGCGTCAGACCCGCCGAGCGGACTCTCCAGAGTCGCTCCATCGTGAAGAGGCCGCGTTCTGGTCGCTCGCATACACGAGGCCTTCGGCATCTGCGAACGCGTCGACGATGGTGAGCGCGCGCGTCCTCCCGGGGCGTTCGTCGATCATCCGCTCGGGGGTGTGCGGGACGAGCGCGGCCACCTCCTGGGGCCGGTACGGGTCGGAGAGGTCGTACACGCGGACGCCTGCGTTGTTGTACGTGCCGACGATGGTCGTCGAGCTGACCAGGCTGCCGGGCCGATTTTCGTGGACGTTGTGCGGGCCGAAGCGCCCGCCTCTGCCGACGTAGTCCGCCTCCTCGGGGATCGGGAAGGTCGAGATCGAGACGGGGTTCTCGGGCGTCCGGATGTCGAACGTCCAGATGTGCTTGACGCCGTCCTCGCGCCGTTCCAGGACAGACTCGTCGACCACGACCATCAGGTCTCTGTCCGGGAGCGGTAGCGCGTTGTGCGTCCCGCCGCCGAACGGTGGGCACCAGGTGCGATGCGAGATCAATGTCGGCCGGGTGCGATCGGTGACGTCGACGAGGGTCACGCCGCCGTCGCGCCAGGTGACGTAGGCCGTGTCGCCGGAGACGATCCCGTGATGGCACGAGTAGCGAAGATCACCCCAGGCCGGCGTCTCGCCGCCCGCCGTGTGCATGCCCGGCAGCCAGAACGAGCCTCCCACTCGGGCGCCGTCGGATCGCTGACGTCGAGCGCCATGAAGATGAAGTCGCTCCATCCGTCGGGCATCACGGAGGCGTAGGCCCAGCGGCCGCCCACGTACCAGACGCGGTGCACACCGACGCCGTCGACAGCGGCGAAGCCGACCTCCTTTCGGTGTCGCCGGATCGGACGTCTCGTAGATACGCACCCCGGCCGCGTAGCCGCGGCCGCTCTCTTCCCGTAGACGCTCGCTCATCGAGCCGGAGTAGTACTGGCGGTCGTCCTCGAGACTCCTGACCCTGCCCAGATCCTGCGCGTTCGCAACGAGGAGCAGACCCTCCGCCGACTGCAGGTGCAGGCTCCACGTCCCGTCGGGACATGGCACGTACCCGGCCGCCTCCGGCGCGCGCGGGTCGCGCACGTCGATCACCGAGAACCCCTGCGAGAACATGTGGCCGACGTAGGCGTACCCCTGGTTGACCATCACCTGCTGGCCGTCCGGCCGGCCGCCCATGTCGGTGTGGCCGAGCAGGCGCATGCTGTTCGCGTATTCGGCCGCCGGCGCGTTCGTCAGCATCCGTCGAAGACTACGCTCACGTCTCCCAGGTAATCCGGAACGAGGGCGAGGCGGGGCTATACTCGAACCCGGCTCCAAAGCCGCGCCGACGTAGCTCAGCTGGTAGAGCACTTCACTCGTAATGAAGGGGTCCTCGGTTCGAGTCCGAGCGTCGGCTTCCGTCCGAGGATTTGCAGTTGTCTTATCCAGGACTGCCCTTGGCGACAGTACGCACAGGTAACCGTCGCGTGAACCAGAACGAGATCACCGCCAGGAACGCGACCGCGAGCATCGACGTCTTCAACGCATCGAGCTGCGCGTCGCCGTAGTCGGCGGTGACGGCGTCGGCCTCGGCCGGGGTCAACCCGGCGTCGCGCAGAGCCTGGTGCGCCTGCTCGGTCGTGACGATCGGGATCCCCTCCTCGGTTGCGGCCGCGAGCTGGGTCTTCACGTCGGCGGGCACCGCCGGGTTCTCCTCGATCCGCGTGTTGAACCCGTTCAGCAGCCCGAGCAGCAGCACCGAGCCGATCAACGCCGTGCCCAGGGACGCGCCGAGGTTCTGCGCCGTCCCTTGGAGTCCACCGGCCTCGTTCGTCTCCTCCGGCGGGGCCGAGGACATGATCACGTTCCCGAGCTGCGACATCAGGAGCCCCGCGCCGATCCCGAAGAAGACGAGCGACACCGCGAAGGTCGTCCCGTTCAGAGTCACGTCGATCGTTCCGACGAGCACGAGCGCAGCGATCGCCATCGCGCCGAGGCCGACTTGGACGACCGCCCGCGGCCCGAACCGCAGTGCCGCCTTTGGCCCAGTGAGCGCAGCGGCCAGCATCGAGATCGACATCGGGAAGAGGCGCTTGCCCGTCTCGAACGCGTCGAAGCCGAGCACGACCTGAAGGTACACCGGCAGGACGAAGAACGTGCCCATCACGATCAGCTGCTGCGCACAGAGCGAGGAGAGCCCGGCGCGCAGCGTCGCGATCTTTAGCAGCGCACGGTTGAGAAGCGTGCTCTCGCCGAGCCGCTCGCGGCGCTCTTCCCACGCGAGGAAGCAGCCGAGAACGACGAAGCCGCCGACGATCAGGAACGGAACGAGGGAGAACCCGAGCGGCGTGATCTCGTGGCCGTTGATCGTCGGCGCGTCGATCGGCCTGATCCAACCCCAGGTGCTGCTCTTCAGGATCCCGAACACGATCAGGGCGAGCGCGATGGCGGAGAGCGCTGCGCCGCCGTAGTCCAGCTTCGGCGGGTGATCGGGCTTCGGCGCGCGCTTCATGCGCCGGTGGACGGCGAGCACCACCATCACGACCACAACCTCGCCGACGAAGACGTACCGCCAGCTCCAGGTCGTCGTCACGTAGCCGCCGATCAGCGGACCGGCCGCGATCGCCGCGCCGGCGGCGCCGCCGATCATCCCGTAGGCGAACGCGCGCTCCTTACCCTCGTAGTTCGCGGCGGTCAGCGCGGCGATCGCTGGGATCACCAATACCGCGCCGAGCCCCTCGATCCCCGACCAGCCGATCAGCAGCACCGTGAGGTTCGGGCTGAGCGCCGTGATCAGCGAACCCAGCCCGTACACGGCCAGGCCGAGCCCGAAGGCCCGGTCGCGACCCAGGATGTCGCCGAGCTTCGCGCCGACGAGCATGAACGCCGCCATCACGAGCGTGTACATCGTGATCGCGCTCTGCACGCCAGTGACCGTCGTGTCGAGGTCGGCCACGATCTGCGAGATCGAGACGTTCATCACGCTCGAGTCGAGCACCATGATGAACTGGGCCGACGCGAGGATCACCAGGGGCAGCCACTTGCGCACCGCCGGACTCTATTGCGGTCCACCCGCAGCCAGCCGAAGAGGCGGCGAAGACGCTCTCGGCATTTGGCTGGGAGCGAGACCGAGCTCGTCAGCGGGCGTCGGCAGCTTCGCGCAGCGCGACACGGCCGGATCATGGGAGGATGGCTCCCGATGCGGCACGGCGACGCTGGCCCTGGGGCCGTCCTCTAGCGATGAAGATCCGCGCGGCGGTGCTCGAGGAGTTCGGCGAGCCGCTGAACGTCACCGAGGTCGACCTCGCCGAACCCGGCCCCGGCGAGGTGCTCGTGCGGCTCGTCGCCTGCGGCGTCTGCCACACCGACCTCTACACGGCCTCCGGGTCCGATCCGTCGGGCTATGCGCCGACGGTCCTCGGCCACGAGGGAGCGGGGGTCGTCGAAGCCGTCGGGGAGGGCGTCGGCTCGGTGTCGCCGGGCGATCACGTCGTCACGCTCTTCAGCCCGCAGTGCCGCGAGTGCGTTCACTGCCGCGACGAGCGAACGAACCTGTGCCTCGCCATCCGCGATCAGCAGAACCAGGGCTACCTCCCGGACGGCACGACGCGCCTGTCGCGCGACGGCGAGGCGATCCGGCATTTCATGGGCACGAGCACGTTCGCCGAGGCGACGGTGATGCCGGAGATCGCGCTGGCGGCGGTCAGCCCGGACGCGCCCTTCGAGCATGCATGTCTCTTCGCCTGCGGCCTGTCCACCGGCCTGGGCGCGGCGATCAACTCCGCGAAGGTGGCCGAAGGGTCGACGGCGGTCGTCTTCGGGGCCGGGCTGGTCGGCCTCGGGGCCGTGGCCGGTTGCCGTCTTCAGGGCGCCGAGCGGATCATCTGCATCGACCTGTCCGAGGACCGCCTCGACCTCGCGCGGGGGCAGGGAGCGACCGACACGTGGATCGGCGGCCCCGATGCGGTGCAGCGCGTCCTCGACGAGACGGACGGGTTCGGCGCCGACTACACCTTCGAGGCCACCGGGCTGGTCGACGTGATGCGCCAGGCGGTCGAGTCGGCCCGGATGGGTTGGGGGCTGTGCACCGTGGCCGGCGTCGCCGGAAAGGGCGAGACGCTGGACATCGTGCCGCGCTACCTCATCACCGGTCGGCGGGTGTGCGGTTCGTCGTTCGGGGGCGTGAAGGGCCGCGATCAGGTCCCGCAGTTCGTCCTGCGCTACCTCGACGGCGACATCGACGTCGCGCCGCTCGTGTCGCACCGGCTCACCCTGGACGAGGTGAACCGCGGCTTCGAGCTCATGGAGCGCCAGGACGGCATCCGGAGCGTCATCGACTTCGACTGATCGGGGCGGTCGGATCAGTCGAGGGCGCTGATCCCGAGCCTGCGACGAGGCCCCACAGGAACGCCTCGCCCATCAGTGGATCACCAGCACCTTCAGGAGGATGAGGACGGTCCCGAGGGCGAGGTTCGCGAGGACGGCCAGGCTGGTCCCGAGCCAGCCGAGGCGTTCCACGCGCGCGAACACGAGGCCCATGGCGAAGAGCACGGCCGTCCCGAGCGCCAGCGCGAGCCAGACGGCGGCTTTCTCGTCCATCACGCCGAGCGCGCCGAGGAGGAGCGCCGTCCCGGGCGGGACTCCCGCTCCGAGGATCGCGGCTTCGCGACGGGCCGTCTGACCGAGCCTGGCGAGCGAGAGATGCGCGTTCTGCCCGATGCTGAAGGCGAGCGAGTGGGCGTAGACGTGCGCGAGCCAGAAGGTCGCGGTCGTGACGAGCACGATGAGCCCGAGGACACCGGGCGAGTCGGGGAAGGTCTTCGCGCCGGCGACGATGACCGAGAGGACGACGACCGTGCCGTAGGTCAGTCCGCCGACGGCGGCGGCGAGCGCCTCACGATCGAGGCGAGCCGGATGGTCGGGAGCCGCGGTCTTCGTCACCGGGCACCCCCGCCATGGAGACGCTCAGTCCTCGCGCGTGACGTCCTCGAGCAGACGCGCGAAGTCGGGGCCGTCGAACTCCTCGACGGCACGGTCGTACTTCTCCATGCCCCACGCCCAGAAGTCGAAGTCGATCTCGGAGACGCTGTCCTGGATCGAGGCCCAGAGGGTCCACCCGTACTTCGACATGAGCCCCCAGAGGCGCGCCCTGGCGACCTTGTTGCGGAGCGGCCGGCCGTAGTAGTGGCCGACGAGCTCGTCGAGCTGATCGGGCGCCAGGTTCGACTCGCTCCAGACGTTGCCGAGCTCGAAGCAGGCGTCGTTGTTGCCCGAGTACTCGTAGTCGATCAGCATGAACTCGCCCCCGACGTCGATGAAGTTCTCGGCCAGGAGGTCGTTGTTGCACGGGACCGTCCCCTCGTCGCGGACGGCCATGGCCGCCTCGATCGCGCGCACCTGGGGCTCGAACTCGAGGTAGCGCTCGGGCAGCCGGAAGCCGCGCTCCTGGACGAGCTCGAGATAGCGCGCTCTGGATCCGGAACATGTTGAAGTCGTCGCGGAAGCGGCGGGCGCCGTGGAGTCGCCGGCAGGCGGCGGCGACCTGATCGAGCTTGTCGCCGCGGCGGAGGTCCTCGGGGCTCTGCGTCTGCCCGACGATGAACTCGAGGACGAGCACGTTGTCCTCGGGGAGGTAGGCCGTCACGGGGGCGCCGACGCCGGCATCCGCGGCCGCCACGGTGTTCAGGTACTCGTTCTCCCGGTCGATCGCGAGCAGGCCGGCGTCCTTGGCGGAGACGCGGACGACGTACGCCCTCGAGGCGGTCGTGACCTTGTAGTTCGTGTTCGTCAGCCCGCCCGGGAGCTCGGCCACCTCGGCGGGGTCGGAGAGCTCGGGCACCTTGGCCAGGACGCGCTCGAGAGTTCGGTCTACGCTCACGCAGCCGAGTTTCTATCGCAGAGAGGGGAGCCGCGTGTGGCGAGCGAGCGCGCCGCGATCGTCGTCGTAGGGGGTGGGATCACCGGGTGCAGCGTCGCGTACCACCTCGCGAAGGCGGGGCGGCGCGACGTGCTCCTGCTCGAGAAGGCCGAGCTGACGAGCGGCTCGACCTGTCACGCGGCGGGCCTCGTCACCCAGTTCAACCCCTCGCCCACGATGATGCGCTTCCGCCGCTACAGCGTCGAGCTCTACCGTGAGCTCGGCGTCTTCGACAGCGTCGGAAGCCTGCGCATCGCGTCGAGCCCCGAGAGCCTGCAGGAGCTCGAGCGCGGCGCGAGCCGGGCACGCGGGATCGGGCTCGACGTCGAGGTGCTGCCGCCGGACGAGGTCGTGCGGCTGCTGCCGGCCGCGACACGTGAGTCTCTCTACGGCGCGGTCTGGATCGAGGGTGACGGCTCGGTCGACCCGCACATCGCGACGCACGCGCTCGCGAGCGCGGCCCGGGACCTCGGCGTGCGGATCGAGACCGGACGCCGGGTGACGGGGATCCGCCTCGGCCCGTCGCGTGAGGTGACCGCCGTCGAGACCGACGCCGGGCCGATCGAGACGGAGCTGGTCGTGAACGCCTGCGGGATCTGGGCACCCCAGGTGGCGGCGATGGTCGGCGCGTTCACGCCCTCGGTGCCGGTCGACCACCAGCACATCGCCCTCGCCGCGGTGGACGGCCACGAGCTTCCGCACGAGATGCCGTGCTTCCGGGATCTCGACAACCTCGTCTACGGCAAGTCGGAGGCGGGAGGGATCCTCTTCGGCGGCTACGAGCCGAACCCGGTCGCGCGCTGGGTGGACGGGGTGCCCTGGGATCACGCCGGCGTGCCGGTCCCGCCGGACCACGAGCGCTTCGCGCAGCTCATGGACGGCGCGGTCCGGCGGTTTCCGTTCCTTCGCGACGCGGGCGTGGTCGCGCTCATCGGCCACCCCGACGCGATGACCCCGGACGGCAACCCGCTCCTGGGGCCGATGCCCGGCGTGCCTGGGTTCTGGACGGCCGCCGGCCTCTCGCTGAACGGCTTCGGCGGCGCCGGCGGTATCGGCAAGACGGTCGCCGAGTGGATCACCGAGGGGGAGACCGAGCTCGACGTGACCGGCTACCGCGCCTGGCGCTTCGGCAGTTCGTACCGCGATCCGCGCTTCGCGCAGGAGACGGCCCGCGAGGTCTACCGCTACTACTACCGCCTCCGCTACCCGTTCGACGCCGACGAGTGGGGCCGGCCCAAGCGGCTCTCGCCCCTGCACGGACGGCTCCAGGACCTCGGCGCGGTCTTCGGGACGAAGAACGGGTGGGAGCGCGCCGACTTCTTCGAGCCGCGGAGGCCGAGCCGGAGGGCGGGAGCCGACCAGCGCGCGTTCGGGTTCGCGAAGCCGCCCTGGTTCGACCGGCTCCGCGTCGAGCACGAGGCCGTCCGCGAGCGTGTCGGGATCATCGACATGACCTCCTTCGGGAAGATCGAGGTCTCGGGCCCCGGCGCGCTCCCCTTGCTCGAGCGGGTCGCCGACAACCGGATCGACCGCCCGGTCGGGAGCGTCGTCTACACCCAGTTCCTGAACGACGGCGGCGGGATCGTGGCGGACCTGACCGTCACGAGGCTCGACGAGGAGCGCTTCCGCGTCGTCACCGGCGCCGGGACGGTCGACTCGGACCTGGGCTGGCTCCGTCTCAACGTCCGCGAGCAGGACGGCGAGGTCGAGCTCCGCGACGTCTCGGATGAGCTCGCCGTGATCGGGCTCTGGGGCCCCCGGGCGCGCGAGGTGCTGGCAGGCGTCACGGACGACGACGTCGGGGGAGGGGCGCTGCCCTTTCGCGCGGCGCGGACGATCCGGATCGGTGGGGCGGAGGTGCTCGCGCAGCGGATCACCTACGTGGGCGAGCTCGGGTTCGAGCTCTACGTGGCGCCCGACTGGGCCGTGCAGGTGTGGGACAGGCTCCTCGAGTCGGGCGAGCCGCACGGGATCGAGCCCGGCGGCTACCGGGCGCTCGAGTCGCTCCGGCTCGAGAAGGGCTACCGGTACTTCGGGACCGACCTGACCGCAGGGGACACGCCGTACGAGGCGGGGCTCGGCTTCTGCGTCGCCCTCGAGAAGGACGACTTCAACGGCCGGCGCGCGCTCGTGGACGCGGGTGACGATCCGACCCGACGGCTCCGGACGCTCCTCGTCGGAGGCAGCGAGCACCTGCCGGTCTACGGAGGTGAGGCGGTGCGCCTCGGCGGCGAGGTCGCCGGCCGGCTCCGGAGCGCGGGCTACGGGTTCACGGTCGCCCGCACGATCGGCCTGGCGTATCTCCCCGCGGAGGTCGAGACCGGCGCGGAGGTCGAGGTCGAGGTGCTCGGAGAGCCAGTGGATGCCGTCGTCGCCGAGGACGCGCTCGTCGATCCGGGGAACGATCGGATTCTGGCCTAGGGATTACCGTGCATACAGCGCCCTCGGTCGCCAAGTTGGATCCGGAACACCGTGCGAGTCTCTTTCGTGGCATAAGGAAGGCCCGCGAGAGCGGGCCTTCCCTGCGTCGAGACAGGCGCTTACGCCTTGAACGCGCCGTTCGTCTTGTGCACGATCACTTCGCCGTCCGTGATCTTGGGCGGATTCGGAAGGGCCGAGTCCAGCTTCTCCTCGCGCACCCAGGTGGCTGCGACTCGAGTCGACTCGTCGGCCTGCGTCGATGTGTCGAAGAAGCCGATGGAACTCATGACGCCGCTACCGGCCTCGATGAGGTAGTAGCCGCCGAAGCCCGGCAACTTGCTCAGGCGCGGCAGTAGGCTCTCGTTGACCTTCCTGGTCAGCTCGTCGGTGCGACTCTTGTCGACACCCTCGTAGCGTCTCATGGTGGCATGCATGTGCTGCTCCTAACTCTCGTACTCAGGGGCGGAGAACCCGGTTGAGCCCTCCTTGACTGCACTCAGAGGCCCGGATGTGACAGTCGAAGAGGAAAGGAGTCGGAGCCTCGACGGCTTCCGTGGGGTCCATGCGCACTGAGAAGTGTAGCACACTTCTTGATAACGTGGAGTTACTTCGCTACGTTCCTCTACGTTATCTAGCCAGGAGGGGCGCATGTGCCCATTCTCGGTCACCTTGCAGCACGTTCCGGATCGCGAACTCGGCCCACTTCTGACCCAGCTCGCGCAGGCGGGCTTCCACAATCCGATCATCAAGCCCGACGGAGCCGAGCTCGAGGTCGCTCAAGCGGCCGCACCTGCTCGTGCGCGCACGGCGGATCTCCCGGAGGACTGGCGGCTCGTGCGGGAGCGGGAGGGCGAGTCGTATACGTGGCCGGAGGGGCGCGATCGCTACTCGCGCTACCGCGTGTTCATGGGCGCGACGCGCGCCGAGGGCGCCGTTCAGATCGGACTCGGGGAGACGATTCGCACGAACAGATGGGGGCGCGACCGAAAGTACGTCGTCGCCTTCCTGAGCAGCGGGTCCCCGCAGCAGCCGCTGGCCGAGTTTGTCGCAGCTGACGACTACGAGGAGACACGGGAGCTCGTCGCGGTCATCCGGGGGAGCGACGGAGGGCGGCGCATGTACGGCCCCGGCGACACGCTTCCCGGCATCTACAAGACAGCTTTCCGAACCCAGATGTACAGCGAGCGGGTCATCTATCGCGGCGTCTGGAACAAGGTTGTCGTCGTCGCGCGCGAGGACGACGTGACGACGATGCTCAACCACGCCCTGCTGCAGAGCCGTCGGCGCTACCCGACGTAGGTTGAACGGTTGGCGCCTCGCTGCTCGGCCGACAACGGCGCTGGCCCGGCCGTCGAGAACAACCGCCTGATCCTGATCCCGGTCAAGACCATCGACAGGGCCGCTGTGACGTCCTGACCGAGAACGAGCGGAGTCTCTGCCTTCGACCTCGGTCCGAACTCTTCGACTACGCGCCGACCGGAACCTCGATGGGCGCCGGCGCCGCGTCGATCAGCTGCTCGAGGAGGGCGCGATCTCCCTCGACGGTCACGAGATCGAGCCGCCGGTCGACGAACATGTAGTAGATGCCCTCCGGGTCGCCCTCGACGACGACGTCGGGGTCCTCGACCGGGCCCGGGCTGCGCCTCGCCGTCGACGAGGGACGCCACCTCGTCGCCGACGCGGAACTCGAAGCGGCCGGGCGGCGCGAGCGGGGCGAGGACCGTGTCGAGCGCGTTCGCGAGCCAGCCCGGGAACAGCTCGTCCCTGTCGCTGGGCGGGCCGAGCGAGCGCGCGCCCCAGAGCGCCAGCTCGCGGATGGCCGGCTTGAGGCCGCGCCCGTACTCGGTGAGCTCGTAGACGCGCGATGCGGCCGGCGGCGGCAGCGTCCGCTTCGTGACGATGCCGTGCGTCTCGAGGTCGCGCAGCCGGGAGGCGAGGATGTTCGTGCCGATCCCGGGGAGCTGGTCGGCGAGGTCCGTGTAGCGCTTCGGGCCGTGCATCAGCTCCAGGACGACGAGCAGCGCCCATCGCTCGCCCACGAGCCCGAGGGCGTGGGCGACCGGGCAGTACAGGTCGTAGCGCTTGTGCATGTCCGCATTGTAGCGCGCCCGCTTGTCGAAGTTAAGGAAAGACTTGCGTTTTGAAAGTTCTCTCTGCTAACTTGGCAGCTATTCCTATGCAGACGAAAGGAAAGGACTGACATGGTGGCCTCGGAACGACGCAAGTGGTTGGCGCTCGCGCTCCTCTGCGTGACGCAGTTCGTCGTCGTGCTCGACATCGCCGTCGTGAACGTCGCCCTGCCGTCGATCCAGGCCGATCTTGGCTTCTCGCAGGAGAACCTCCAGTGGGTGATCAGCGCCTACGCGCTCGTCTTCGGCGGGTTCCTGCTTCTCGGCGGTCGCCTGGCCGACATCCTCGGCCGCAGGAGCGTGTTCATGGTCGGCCTCGTCATCTTCTCCGTGGGCTCGCTCCTCTGCGGGCTCGCCTGGAGCGAGGCGTCCCTGATCGGAGCGCGCGCGCTCCAGGGTCTCGGCGCCGCGACGATCACGCCCGCCGCCCTCTCCATCCTGACCACGACGTTCAGCGAGGGCCGCGAGCGGAACATCGCGCTCGGCGCCTGGGGCGCCGTGGGCGGCTTCGGCGCCGCCGCCGGCGTCCTCATGGGCGGCATCCTCACCGACCTGCTCTCCTGGGAGTGGATCTTCTTCGTCAACGTCCCGGTCGGCATCGCGGCCTTCGCCCTCGCGCCCGTCCTGCTCCGCGAGAGCCGGGACGCGCACGGGCAGAGCCACGACATCCCCGGTGCCGTGCTCGTGACCTCGGGCCTCCTCCTGTTCGTGCTCGGGATCACCCAGGGCCGGCAGTGGGAGTGGCTCTCGGCCAAGACGATCGGCGTCTTCGCCCTCTCGGCCATCCTTCTCGCGGGTTCGCGCTCTGGGAGCAGCGGCAGCGGGAACCGCTCGTGCCCTTCTCCATCTTCCGCCTCCAGACGCTGACGGCGGCCAACGTGGCCGGCTTCATCATGGGCACCGCGATGTTCTCGATGTTCCTGATGCTGACCCTCTACATGCAGGAGGTCCTCGGCTTCTCGCCGCTTCGGACGGGCCTCGGCTACCTCGCCGTCGCGGGCACGGCCGTCATCTGGGCGAACGTCGCAGCCCAGGTCGTGAACCGGATCGGGGTCAAGCCCGCGCTGATCTTCGGCATGAGCATGCTCACCGCCGGCCTCCTCTACTTCACCCAGGTCTCCGTGGGCGGTTCCTACTGGGCCGACCTCTTCCCCGGCTTCCTCATCCTCGGGGTCGCGATCCCGTTCGCGTTCGTCCCGATCACGATCGCGGCTCTCGCCGGGACGAAGCCGCAGGAGGCCGGGCTGGCCTCGGGTCTCATCAACACCTCGCAGCAGATCGGCGGCGCGGTCGGCATCGCGATCCTCTCGACGATCGCCGTCTCGACGACCGACGATGCCGTTGCCGGGGGAACCGCGGTGCCCACCGCGCTCACCGACGGCTTCGTGAACGCCTTCTGGGCCGGAGCGGCGATCGCCTTCGCCGGCGTCCTCGTCTCGATCTTCATGGTGCGAGGGCGTGACCTCCGGCCGCAGGAGGCGCCTATCGGAGAGCCGGCCCTCGAGATGCAGCAAGCCGCCTAGCCGCGGCGAGCTCGGGGCAGGAGATGGCCGGCTCGTACGAGCCGGCCATCTGCGTTTCCGGGGATGGCCGTGGCTCCCGCTCCGTGCTCCTCAGCGATCGCTCGGCTGCCCGGTGAAACCGCGCTCGGCGACCAGGGCTTCGTGGCCGCTCGGTTGGTCGGTCCCTTGCGACGTGGAGGTCGTGGCGCGAAGCTCTGCGAGCAGGTCGTCGATGATCTTGTCGACGCCAAGAGCACGCCGCCGGGCCGACCGGTACAGGTCGACGAGGGGCTCGTTCCACGGCGCAGGCTCGTTGTCCTGAGACCACTCGGACGCGAGAGTGTCGACCTTGTCCTTCTTCGAGTTGAAGAGGACGAGCTCGTACGGAGGCTCGCCGTCCCGCTCCCGGCTTCGAACGTCGACGCCCCCGCTCGCGCTTCTGTAGCGGAACGAGGTCTCCTCACGCGCACTCCAGTCGACCTGCCCTGCTCCGGTCGCTTCCGCCAAGTCAGTGCACAGCCGGATCAGTGGTGCGTGGACGCCTGCCTCCATGGTGCTCTCCTCTCGGGTCGTCTCTTCCTGCGAATGCATTATGGGCGTGCCGGCGATCAAACTGGCGATATCGAACGGGTCCCGCGTGTCGGAGGACGGTCCGAAGCGGGGCTCGCGGGCACCGGTCTCGAAGTCGGCCGGGCGGTCGCCGAAGTAGGTGGCCAACCCCTCCTCGAGCGCCGCCGGCGCGACGCGGTCGAGCATGGCCCCCATCTCGACTGCCTCGTCGGCAAGTGCCTTCCTGGATCGCTGATCCGTTTCGGCCTCCTCGGCCAGCTTGTGAAGCGTGAGCAGCGCGAACACGAGATCGCCGTCGGAGGCTCCCCGAAGCCGCCTGCGAAGCTCCTGGTGGCGGGGGTCCTCTCCTTGCAGCCGCTGGACATCGCCGGCGGCTGCCTGCTGAAGCTCCTCGGGCGCGAACCGGTCGAGTGCGACGGCGAGCACGACGCCTTCGATGTCCACCCATTTCCGCCCGGCCGGCGTCGTCGTCGTCTCGCGGGTCCGGCCGTGGAGCGCGAGCATAGACCCAACGAGCGCGCCATCCGGAACCGTCGCGGGCGTCTCGTCGGCGCCGTCGGCGACGACGTCGGGCACCTCCTCCGACACTGGCGCGGGACTGTCGGTCTCGTCGTCGGTGGCGGGCTTCGACCGCAGGTGGAACGAGCGCCGGAAGGCGAGCGCACTGATCACGACAAGCGCCAGCGCCCCGACTCCGGCCCTTCCGACCCAGACGAGCCCAGGGGACGCGGACGCGCTCACGTCGGCCACACTTGTCTGACCCGCGGCGCGAGCTGCGGCGAGGAACGACGCCATCCCACCTTCGGGCTCGGCCGGGTCTGCGGGCGGGGCGCGTGTCGCGGCCGATCGGTTGGTGCCGTCTCGCCTGGCCCTCCTTGCCGGCGCTGCTCCGTTCGGGCTGGCGAGAGAGGCTCCGGCGAGGGACGGGGTCCACGAGTAGTAGGGAGACCAGAAGGCCTGCGGCGCGGCAGCAGGCGGCCCCGACGGGCTACCTGAATGCAACCCCGGTGACGATCCGCCTCCAGGCGGGCTGGGCGGCGGGCCCGGGGGTGGCCCTGACGGTGGTGGAGGGTCTGTGGGAGGGGGCGGAGGCTCCGTCGGCGGCGGCGGCGGTTCGGCAGGGGGCGGTGGAGGCTCTGTGGGAGGAGGCGGTGGATCCGGGGGCGGGGGCGGGGGATCCGGGGGAGGCGGAGGCTCATCGGGAGGCGTCTGCGCGAGCGCACCCGACAGATGCTGGCCCGCGGGAATCCCTGCGTCAAGCACGAGAAGGGCGAGCACGCAAAGGACCAGCCGGATGGGGCGGCTCATGAGCATCCGTCGGCCGACCCCAGTTGATTCCCTCGTGACTTGACGGCCGGCAGGCAGTCTGCGGTTCGTGCCGAGCCTCCGAACTCTCGAGCGGCTCGACGATCGTAGGCGAGTTCTCCCCCTCGGGCAAATGACACCCGGACGATGCCTCATGCTTGACGGGTACCAGGCGCGTGGTGGAGGATGGACGCCGCTTTGGGACCAGGGGCTCTCACGGGACAGCGCGCCCGCGCGAGGGGGGCGATCGTTCTTCTCGCCGTCATCGTCGCGGGCGCCGTTGCGTCGGAGGCAGCTGCCCACCACGCCGTCATCACGCAGGCCCGCTACTGCGGCAACCCCGTGAACAAGGTCTTCGTCACGGCCTCGGCGTGGGAGGGGCACGGACCGATCGGCACGCCGAGGTGGAAGAAGTCGCGAACGAACGCCGACGTCGGGATTCTGGGCCGGCGTCGGTCCCCTCCACCCAACCTTCCGATGGCCGGTGCCTTCAGCGAGGCCAACGGGTTCTTCTTCAAGACTCAGATCTCGATGTGACTACGTCCCGGTGCACCGTCGCGGCGAGGGCGAACGTCCAGTGGGGCGACGGGCGTCGTAGGGGCGAGGCGACGTCACGTGACCCTCAACCCGATGACCTGCTCGGGCCCCCGCGATCGCTTCGTCCGGGTGAACGGCAAGCGGCTGAAGTGCACCGTCGTCGGCAACCGTCGGGCCAACACCTTGAGCGGGACGCCCGGTCGAGACGTCATCTGCGGCTTCGGGGGCCGTGACCGGCTCTGGGCGGGGAAGGGCAACGACGTCGTCGTCGCCGGCGCCGGGGCCGATCTCCTGCTCGGGGTCGCCGGACGCGACTTCCTCCTCGGCGGCGCGAAGTCGGACGAGCTCGAAGGCGGTGGCGGTCGCGACAGGCTCTCCGGAGGGCGCGGGCCGGACACGCTCCTGGCACGAGACGGCCTGCGCGACAAGGTGTCCGGCGGCGCGCAGCACGACCGGGCGCAGATCGACTGCGACCGCGACCGCAGGATCTCGATCGAGGGCACGTTCGCCCCGCCGTGCGGATAGACGGCCCTGTCGTCTGACGCTCGGTAGACGATGCCGGGAAGCCCCGCCCGGAGCGCTTGAGGTTTCCGGTCGGTCTGCCGAAGCACCGAGCGTCGGGTCGGACCACGTGGCATGAAGAAACGCTCTCCCACAGCTCAGCGGATGCACGTCGCGAGCGTCCTGGCCGTTGTGCTCCCGTTCCTGTGGGCTGCAAGCGCCGCCTCCGGCGCCACAACCGGGAGCATCGTCCTCCACAACAAGACGTTCCGCTGCGGGAGCTACTCCCAGCCCCTCCGGCTCACCCTCCTGAAGGTCACCATGCGGCGCCGGAGCGGTGGTGATGCGATCGGTCTCAACCGGGGTAACTGCCGCGGGTCGATCGAGCGCATCGAGGTGAAGACGTGGGCCGAGGACGGCGTCAAGGTCGGCCCCAGTGCGCACGACCTCCACATCGGAGGCGGCATCATCCGCTGCTTCCGGCATCGGAGGGGCGTCCACCAGGACGCCATCCAGGTGATGGGTGGTCGGCACATCACCTTCGAGGGCGTGTTCACCCGCTGCGGCAGCTCCAACCACTCCTCCTTCTTCGTCAACCGCGGCCTCGAGAAGCGAAGCACCCCGCGGGGAATCGTCTGCAGCGACTGCAACCTCCGGGGCGGCGGTACGACCGTGCACATCGGCAGGGCGATTCGTTCGGGCGTCGTCGACTCCGTCGTCTATGCCGGGAGGCACGCCGCCTTCCGCGGCAACCGGCGGACGGACCTCTGGAGGAACAACACCGTCATCCCGTACGGGGACTGACGGACCGTCCGTCCACCGGTCGGCAGCCCTGCGCAGCCGAGTCCTGTTCCAGTCTTGTTCCGGCCACATCCGGCCGCTAGGGTTTCGGGACTCCGATGAATGCGGTGATCCTCGCCGGAGGTTACGGGACGCGAATCTCTGAGGAGAGCGCCGTCCGGCCAAAGCCGATGGTCGAGATCGGCGGGAGGCCGATTCTCTGGCACATCATGAAGATCTATTCCGCCCATGGCGTCAACGATTTCGTCATTTGCTGCGGCTACAAGGGCTACATGATCAAGGAGTATTTCGCGAACTATTTCGTTCACGTCACCGATTGACATTCGATCTGCGAACTCGCGAGACGACCACCCACTCGCAACGCGGTCGAGCCGTGGAGCGTGACGCTGGTCGACACCGGCGAGGACACGATGACCGGCGGTCGCCTCAAGCGCGTGCGCGAGTTTCTCGGCGACGAGACGTTCTGCTTCACGTACGGGGACTGCGTGGCGGATGTGAACATCCGGGAGCTCGTCGCGTTCCACCAGAGAGCAGGGGGCGCTGGCGACGCTGACCGCCGTCCAGCCGCCGGGACGTTTCGGCGCGCTCGTCGCTCGAGAAGGAGCAGACGAGGATCACGACGTTCACGAGAAGCCCCGCGGCGAAGGTGCCTGGGTCAACGGCGGCTTCTTCGTGCTCGAGCCGGAGGCGATCGACTACATCGAGGGCGACGCGACGAGCTGGGAGCGGGAGCCGCTGGAGCGCCTCGCGGAGGACGGGCAGCCTCGCCGCGTTCAAGCACGAGGGCTTCTGGCAGCCGATGGACACGCTGCGGGACAAGATGGTCCTCGAGGAGATGTGGAGCTCGGGATCGCCGCCCTGGAAGGTGTGGTGACCGCCCCGCTCGTCACGGTGATCACGCCGGTGTTCAACACCGAGGCGTATCTCCCGGACTGCATCGAGAGCGTCCTCGAGCAGGACTACGAGAACTGGGAGTACGTCGTCGTCGACAACAGGAGCACGGACGGGACGCTCGAGATCGCCCGTGAATACGCGGCGAAGGACGCGCGCGTCCGGGTGGTCGAGCACGACGTGCACCTGGCGATGCTCGCCAACTGGAATCGCGCGCTTCGCGAGCTCTCGCCGGCGAGCGCCTACTGCAAGGTGCTCCACGCGGACGACTGGCTCTACCCCGAGTGCCTTGCGCGGATGGTGGACGTCGGCGAGCGCAACTCCACGGCCGGGATCGTCGGCGCCTACCGGCTGGAGGAGAACCGGGTGAACCTCGACGGGCTGCCGTACTGGGTCGAGCTCGCCCGCGGGCGCGACATCGGTCGGTACTCCCTCCTCGGCGGCCGCTACCTCTTCGGGTCGCCGACGGCGCTGCTGATCCGCTCCCACCTCATCCGCGCGCGCGCCGCGTTCTACAACGAGGGCAACCTCCACGCCGACACCGAGGTGTGCTTCGACCTCCTCCGCGAGACGGACTTCGGGTTCGTCCATCAGGTGCTGACGTTCACGCGCAGGCACAACGAGGCCGCGACGACGTTCGCGAACCGGACGAAGACGCACGCTCCCAGCAAGCTCCTCGTCCTCCTCAAGTACGGCGACTACTACCTCGACGAGGCCGAGTTCGAGAAAGCGCTCGGAAAATTGACACGCCACTATTCGCGCTCTCTGCTCAAGGGGACGCTGCAGCTCAAGCTGATAAACGATCAGGAATTTCGGGAGTACCATCGAGCGATGATCAGGCAGCTCTCCGAGCAGATCGAGGCGAAGGCCGACGGCCACCACGGCCTGACCTTCACCGCAGCCCGAACGGTGCTCTCGGGGCTCGCGAAGGCGGTGTAGGCGATGCGGCCGGCACCCGAGCGGCGATGAGGGTCCTCGTCACCGGGCACGAGGGGTACATCGGCTCGCTCGCCGGGCCCATCCTGCGCGGCGCCGGGCACGAGGTCGTCGGCTTGGACACCTCCTACTACGCCGGCTGCGACCTCTACTCGATCGAGGAGACGATCGACAGACGACGCGCGGACGTGCGCGACGTCCGCCCGGAGGACCTCGCCGGCTTCGACGCGGTCGTCCACCTGGCGGCGCTCTCCAACGACCCGCTCGGCGACCTGGACGCTGGCTGGACCGAGGACATCAACCTGCGAGGGACGCTGCGCCTTGCACGACGCGGCGAAGGAAGCGGGCGTCCGACGGTTCGTCTTCTCCTCGTCCTGCAGCATGTACGGGGCCGCGGCCGACGAGTCGTTCGTCGACGAGGAGGCGCCGCTTCGGCCGGTGACGGCGTATGCGGAGTCGAAAGTGCGGGCCGAGGAAGGGCTGACCGTTCTCGCCGACGACGATTTCTCGCCCGTGTTCATGCGGAACGGCACCGCGTACGGGCTCTCCCCGCGCATGCGCGTCGACATCGTGCTCAACAACCTCGCCGCGTGGGCCGTCACGACGGGCAAGATTGTCATCCTGAGCGACGGGACCCCGTGGCGGCCGCTCGTGCACGTTCGCGACATCGCCAGGGCGATGCTCGTGCGTGCTCGACTGCCCGCAGGACGCGATGCACAACCAGGCCTTCAACATCGGCGAGCGGTCGACAGAACTTCCAGGTGCGGGATCTCGCGGAGATCGTCCGGGAGCTGGTGCCGGAGTGCGAGGTCGAGTACGCGGGGAGCGGCGACCCCGATCCCCGCAGCTACCGCGTCGACTTCGTCGAAGTTCGCGCGGACCTTCCCCGAGCTTCGAGCTGTCGCTGCGAGCGCGCGCGACGGCGCGGAGGAGATGCTCGCTGCCTACCGCGCGGCCGGGCTCGGCCTGGAGGACTTCGAGGGCGAGCGATACACACGGCTCAAGCGGCTGCGGCGCCTGATCGAGGACGGTGCGCTCGACGACCATCTGCGCTGGGTCGAGCCCGCCGTCGCCCGCGCGGGCGGGGAGCGGTGGCGCGGTGATCTTCACCGCGACCGAGCTCCCCGGCGCGATGCGTGGTCGACCTCGACCGCCGCGAGGACGAGCGCGGCTTCTTCGCCCGCGCCTTCTGTCGTCGACGAGTTCGCGGAGCACGGCCTGGCGACCGGATCTCGTCCAGTGCAACGTCTCGTACAACCATCGAGCCGGAACGCTTCGCGGCATGCACTACCAGGCGGCGCCCCACGGCGGAGGCCAAGCTGGTCCGCTGCACGCGCGGCGCGATCTACGACGTGATCGTCGACCTGCGGCCCGGGCTCGCCGACCGTTCCGGGCGCTGGATCGGCGTCGAGCTGACGGCGGAGAACCGGCGGCGCTGCTCTACGTACCCGAGGGCTTCGCGCACGGGTACCAGACGCTCGCCGACGACACGCGAGGTGCTTCTACCAGGTCGGCGGAGTTCTACACGCCCGAGGCCGAGCGGGGCGTGCGCTGGGACGACCCGGCGTTCGGGATCGAGTGGCCGGACGCGCGAGCCGCAGGTCCTCTCGGAGAAGGACCGGAGCTGGCCCGACTTCGAGCCGCGCCTCGCGAGCGGCTGCGGCCGCGATGATCATCGTCGACACGCGCGCTCGAGCGAGCGAGAGCGCGGAGGGCGCCCGATCCGCGTCGGCGATGGTCGGCGCCGGCTTCATGGGCCGCGGCATCGCGCTCCAGATCGTCGACTGCCGTCCCGGGGATGGAGCTCGTCGCCATCGCCAACCGCCGGCCGGACGGCGCCCGCGGCCTACGCGGAGGCCGGCGTCGACGGACGTCGAGGAGGTCGGCTCGCGGCCGAGCTCGAGCGACGCCGATCGCGCGCCGGCCGCCCGGCGATCACCGACGATCCGCTGCTCGTCGCCGAGCGCCGACGGAGATCGACGCGATCATCGAGGTGACCGGGGCCGTCGAGCACGGCGCGCACGTCGCGCTCGCCGCGATCGAGCACGGCAAGCACGTCGTCCTGATGAACGCCGAGCTCGACGGCACGGTCGGCCCGATCCTCAAGGACGCGCGCCGACCGCGCCGGCGTCGTCTTCACGCAACGCCGACGGCGACCAGCCCGGCGTGAGATGAACCTCTACCGCTTCGTCAGGGGCTCGGCATGCGGCCCGTGCTCTGCGGCAACATCAAGGGCCTCCACGACCCGTACCGCAACCCGACGACGCAGGAGGGGTTCGCGCGCCGCTGGGGTCAGAAGCCGCACATGGTGACCTCCTTCGCCGACGGCACGAAGATCTCGTTCGAGCAGGCGATCGTCGCCAACGCCACCGGCATGCGCGTCGCGCAAGCGCGGCATGCACGGGCCGACGCGTCGAGCCGGGCACGCACGTCGACGAGGCCACGCACAGCTATTCGACACGAGGAGCTGCTGCGAGGGCCGGGGATCGTCGACTACGTCGTCGGCGCCGTCGCCCGGGCCCGGCGTCTTCGTCCTCGGCGACCCACGACGCACCCGACGCAGCAGCACTACCTCAACCTCTACAAGCTCGGCGACGGGCCGCTCTACTGCTTCTACACGCCGTACCACCTCTGCCACTTCGAGGTGCCGCACACGGTCGCCCGCGCCGTGCTCTTCGGCGACGCCGCGATCGCGCCGCTCGGCGGGCCGCTCGGTCGACGTCGTCACGACCGCCAAGATCGATCTCGAGCCGGGCGACGACGCTCGACGCGCTCGGCGGCTACCGACCGTACGGCCAGTGCGAGAACGCCGACGTCGTCCGCGCCGAGCGGCCTGCTCCCGATCGGGCTGGCCGAGGGCGTGCAGGCTGACGCGCGACGTCGCGCAGGACGAGGTGCTCACCTACGACGACGTCGAGCTGCCGGAGGGCCGGCTGTGCGACCGCCTGCGCGCCGAGCAGGACGCTCACTTCGGCGGAGGCCCGGCGGGGACCGGCCGGACTGTCGCGGTCGCGCACGACGCGGACGACGCATGATTCTCCGGCGCGTCCGTGCGGCGGCAGATGGGCGCGGTCGCTGAGTTGGACCCGTCCGTCAGCGTCGTCATTCCGGCGCACAACGCGGAGCGCACGCTCCGCGCTGTCGTCACCTCGCTGAAGGGCCAGGTTCGGGCTCCCGACGAGATCATCGTGGTCGACGACTGCTCGGCCGACCGCACGGCGGAGATCGCGCGGGAGCTCGGCGCAACGGTGATCCGGACGGAGCGGCGCGGATTCGCGGGAGGCGCCCGCAACATGGGCTGGGACGCGGCGCGCGGCGACGTCGTCGTCTTCGTCGACTCCGATGCGATCCCCGAGCCCGGCTGGGGCGAGGCCGTACAGCGCGCGCTGCGGGAGTTTCCGGGAGCCATCGTCGGCGGCGCTCGCACCTTCGCCGCCCGGACCCCGTGGGGTTGGGTCTCCCACCTCCAGGTGGAGACGCCCTATCTCCCGCGCGGAGCCCCGCGGCGGGTTCCGTTCGTCTCGTCGCTCTGCATGGCGGTTCCCCGCTCGCTCCCCCTGCGGTGGGACGAGAGCTACGGCGGCGAGGACGCGATCTTCTGCGCCGACGCTCTCGCTGCCGGCGTCCCGCTCGTCTTCGATCCGCGCATCCGGGCGTTCCACGACCACGGACGCGAGACGTTCGACCAGCTCCGCCGCCAGCAGGCTCGGCTCGCGTACGGGCTCGCACGGTGTGGGCGGATCCAGCAGGAGGGCGCTCACAAGCGCATCTTCTCGCGCGCTCCGCTTCACTACTTCGGGCTGATCAGGCTCGTCTTCATCTACCGGCGCGTGCGGGAGAACCGGGAGCTGCGGTCTCGCTTCCTCCAGGTGCTCCCGCGCATGGCGCTCGCCGAGTGGACATTGGGGCTCACCTCGCTGCGCTACGTCGTGCACCGGCCCGAGCTGCGCGCCCCGGAGCGACGGGAGCGCTCGTGACACGCCCCCGGGCGCTCGCTATCCCCGTCGTCCTCGCGGCGCTGGCGTTCCTCCTCGCCGCCGGCTGCGGCTCCGTCGCCTCGGAGCCGGGCGGTGGCGCCAGCGACGGATGGATGGCCGACTGGGCGGTCGCCGAGGGGTTCAAGCTCACGCTTGACACCGAGGGCTACAGCCTCCCGTCGGCGATCGCCTTTGTCCCGAACCCGGGAACCGCGCCGGACGATCCGCTCTACTTCGTGACGGAGCTGCGCGGAACCGTGAAGGTCGTCACGAACGACCGGAGCGTGCACACGTTCGCGAAGGTGCCCACGCTCGAGCCCTCGCAGGAGGCGCCGGCCGGCGCGGGACAGGCCGGGCTCGCCGGCATCTGTCTGGACCCGCGGACCGGCTACGTCTTCGTCACCTACTCGTACGAAGCGTCGGGCCACCTTCTGCGAAACGCGGTCGCGCGGTTCGGAACGGACCCCGTGACCTTCGGCCTGAAGCCGGTGGGGGAGCCGGTCGACTTCGCCGACGTGTTCGCCCCGTTTCAGGCGGGACCCTCCCACCAGATCGGGGGCTGCCAGGTGGTGGGCGACTCGGTGTTCGTCAGTGTCGGCGACGGCTGGAACGCATCGGCGGCTCAGAAGCTCGACCAGCTGCTCGGCAAGGTCCTGCGCCTGACGCTCGACGGGAAGCCATACCCGGGGAACCCGTTTGCCGACGACGATGAGGAGCCGCGCGCGCAGGACTACGTCTGGGCGTACGGACTCAGGAACCCGTTCGGGCTCAAGGCTGTGGGCGATCAGCTCTTCGCCACGAACAACGGCCCGAGCGTCGATTCCTTCCTGCGCATCCAGCGTGGTCGAAACTACCGGTGGGACGGGAGCGACTGGAGCATCGGCGTGGGCGCGGAGGCCCTGTTCGCGCCCGCGCTCAGCCCGGTACAACTCGACCTCTCGCCTTCCGAACCGGCGCTCTTCCCGCCCAGGTACCGGGATACGTTCTTCTTCGCGGCTACGGCGCCGAGCCGTTCACGCCCGAGCCCGGCGCTACGAAAGCCGGGATCGTTCGTGTTCCGTACGACTTCCAGTCGGCCGAGGTGCGAGACGTCCCCAGCTACTTCCTCGAGTATCGCGGCTCCGAACAGCAGCTCGTCGTCGGGCTCGCCTTTGGGCCGGACGGGCTGTACTTCGTGCCCCTCCTGCCGAACTCGGACGGCAGCAGCGGGGTGATCCGCGTTTCGTACGACCCGGAAGCGTCTCATCCCTACATCGTCGGCCGCGGAGTCGGGGCGGCTGCGCTCATGCAGGAGAAGGGGTGCTTCTCCTGCCACGAGCTGAACGGGCAGGGCGGGACGGCCGGTCCGAGCCTCGACCAACTCGGCCTGCTCAAGCGCCTGCAGTATCGACTGAACTCGCCGGCCTGGGTCGCGTCGGTGCAGAAGCTTCAAGGAGAGGAGTTCGAGGACGAGCGTCGTGAGGTGCTCGAGGCGGAGGGCCGGGATCGGATCCGGCTCTGGGTCAAGAACCAGATTCTGTCACCGGGTTTCGACAACCCGTCCTCTCAGATGCCCGACCTCGGCCTGAGCGAGGAAGAGAGCGAGGAGATAACCACCTACCTCGTCGGCGAGGACAAGGGCGCGATCCACGAGTGGCTCCAGGGCATCTCGACGACGCTGTTCGGCGAGAGCGTGTCGGCACGCGAGGGCGTCGCGGCCGGCTTCGTCCTGGGTGTCGTCGGTCTCGGGGCCGCCTTCCTCATCTTTGCGGTCGCAGCACGGTGGCTCCGGCGGCGGAGGACGTAACCGGCTCCCGCCCTCGCAGCGGACTTGGGCCGAGCTATCCCTCGACCTCGAGCGCGCCGATGCTCGGGCTGTCCGTCCCTTCGACGTCGGCGCAGGTCCCCAGGGAGGCGCGTACTGGGGGTCGGCCGCGTCCACGAGCAAGTCGGCCGCCGACGTCGGTAGCCCTGCATCGTCGAAAGCCAGTTCGCCGGTTCGGTCGGTCGGCGAGCACGCGGGCCCGTCGAGGACGAGATTCGCAACCGCGCGGGCGCCTTCGCATAGCCGCTCGCTGGTTCTGGCGAGGACGTTGTTGGCAACGAGCGGACGTTCGTTCCAGGGCGTTCGACAATCTCGTTGTTGAGGCGGATGGCGGAGGTATCACCCGAGAGGATGGTGTTGTTCACGATCGACATTCGGCTGGTGTCCGCTCCGATGTGAATGGCGAAAGCCATATCTCCGGTGAAGAGGTTCGAGACGATCTGTACGTCGTCGATGAGCTCGCCCTTCTCTCTTTCAGCACCGGCGTTGACGAAGATCTGAGCCGCCCCGAATTGTCGACGTCCCGAACAGCGGTTCCTGGCGATCAGCCAGGACCGGCCGCCGGTGATCTGGATGAAGTCGTTGTGGTTCGCATGCGCCTCGCCGGGAACGGCGCGGCGGAAGCTGTTGTCGGCAACCATGACCTTGGAGCCCCCGCCCCTGATCGCGTCGGACTCGATCAGGTCGTGGAAGTTGGAGCGAAGGATCTCGATGGACTTCCCGGCGGGCTGGATGCAGTAGCTCTGGCACCAGGTGAAGTCGCTCTCGACGACGCGTACGTGGGCCGCGTCGTCGTGGATCCTGACCCGGACACCCTGGCTCTCGCTCAGACCGTCGAAACGAAGGCCGGCGAAGGAGACGTCTCGCGAGTCCTCGACCGACACCACCGCCTCTTCGTCCGCCGCGCGGGGTTCGACGGCGAATCCACCGAAGTGGACGTTCCGCGACCCTTCGACCGAGATCTCGCCGACCGTTGTCCTTGCGGAGCCGCACGATCCGAACAGGCTTCGAGAACGTCCTCCCCTCGACCAGCAGCGCCTCGTAGTAACCGTCGGCGAGACGGATGGTTCCACCTGGGTCCACCGAGTCGAGCGCGTCCTCGAACGCCTTCGTATCTCCCGCGGGCGTGGTTGCGGGCCTTTCGCCACCCTCGCCACCGTCGCGAAGCATGGCCGCCGCCCAGATCCCAGCGGCCGCGACCGTCACGACAGCCAGAACGATGATCAGGACGGGAGCGCGTCGACGGTTTCCCCGCCCCATGGCGGAACTCTAGAAGCTTGGTCCGTCCTCGGGAGCGGCTCGACGCAGAAGCCGCTCGTATGCCTGCAGGTGGCGCTCCGCCGAACGCCGCCAGGTGAACTGCGAGGCCCGTTCGAGACCCCTGCCGCGAAGCGTCGCCGCGCGTTCGGGATCCTCGAGAATGCTGAGCAGGCCGTCGGCGATGTCACCGACGCTGTACGGGTCGACGAGGACGGCGGCGTCTCCGCAGACTTCCGGGAGTGCGTAGACGTTCGATGCGAGGACGGGCGTCCCGCAGGCCATCGCCTCGAGCACAGGGATCCCGAACCCTTCGTGAAGCGACGGCAGGGCGAAGACGTCCGCGCCTGTGTACAGGGCCGGGAGGACATCGTCCGGCACGTGCCCCAGAACCCGGACGTCATCCTCTAGACCGAGCTGTCGAATGAGATCGCGGACGAGTTGGAAGCGAGCGGTGTGCCAACCGGCAAGAACCAGCTGGACGCCCCGCTGGACCCGGACGAGCCGGCCGAACGCTTCGACCAGGCGCTCCGTGTTCTTCTTGCGCTGGAAGTTCGAGACGCAGAGGACGAACCGTCCTTCGATCCCGAATCTGGCGCGAACCTCGTCGCGCGCGTCGCGACGGTCCTGCCGGGGAGAGAAACGATCATGGTCGACGCCGTGGTGAACGGCGATGACTCGAGCGGGGTTCATCGTGATCCGGCTCAGCAACTCTTGCCGTTCCGACTCGGAGGCGGTGAAGGTGAGATCGGCGCGTGGGGCGATTCGAAGCAGGACCTGATTCAGATACTTCTCTCGCCTGACGACGTAGTCCCCACCGAACATGAGCGAGGCAAATCCGTGTTGTGTTACCGCGTTCACGCTTCGGCCGAGAAAGAAGTCGAGCGGGGGCCTGCTGTCCATGTAATGAACCACGTCGTAGCTCCGGAGAGTCAACGGTCGGTGGAGAGCGAAAACGGCATTCGGAAGCTTGGGTACACGAGGGGAAAATGACTGTCGAAAGGAGATGCCGTCGATGTGAGGAGGTCTGCGCCTGCCGATCACCGTGACCTGGACCCTCTCGGCATCCAACCGTGCGAGCTCACGCGTAATTCCCAGCACTGACCTTGCGACGCCGCCCATCGGATTGAGAAGGACGTCCGCGACCACTCCGATGCGCAGTGGCGCCATTCGCGGAGAATAGTCTCGCTCGGGATTCGAGACTCCTCCGGTCGGGCCTACACTGTCTCGATGAGAGAGCGCCTCCGCATGTCGCCTGAAGGCTAAGAGAGCCTGCGGTGACGATCGACGTGGTGGTCGTCGCGTACCGCAGCGCGGCTCATCTGCGAGCGTGCGTCGAGGGTCTCGCGGGCGAGAAGGACCTGAATGTGGTCGTGGTCGACAACGCGTGCCCCGAGGATTCACCTCGAACGGTCGCAGACCTCCCGGTCGAGATCCTGGAGATGGGACGTAACGCCGGCTTTGCCGCGGCATGCAACGCCGGCGCTCGCCGAGGCTCCGGAGACGGGATCCTCTTCCTCAATCCGGACGCCGTCATGACGCCGCACGGCGTTCGCGTGCTCGCGGGACGCCTTGCGCACGATCCAGCGCGCGGCGCGGTCGCCCCGCGGATTCTCGTCCGGACCGGCGAGACCGAGCCGTCGATGTTCCGGAAGCCGCGCCTGACCTCGACCTTCGGCGAGGCACTCTTCCTCCATCACATGTTCCACGATGCGCAGTGGCCCACCGAGCAGGTGCGGAAGGGCTACGACCGCGCCTCGGCCCCCGAGGCCCTCATCGGGGCGGCGCTTCTGCTGCGGCGGACGGCGTTCGAGCACGTCGGCGGGTTCGACGAGGCGTTCTTTCTCTACTGCGAGGACATCGACCTGTGCACGAGGCTGCGCGAGCACGGGTACACGCTTCTGTACGAGCCTGCGGCGACCGCTCGGCACGTGCGTGGCGGGTCCACCCCCACCAGCCACCGAGCCGCCCTGCGTGCGGAATCGCGCATCGTCTACGCGCGGATTCACTCGCGTGGCGTGCGCTACCACGGCTTCCGTCTGGCCTGTGTCCTGCACGAAGTGGCGCGGCTCCCGGTGGCTGCTTCCCGGTCGAGGCGCGATCTGCGGGCGCGCGCGGCGGCAGTTGCGGTTGCGCTCGGTCGCCCCGCCTCGCGTCCGAGCACGGGCGACGAGGGCCGCCGACCTGCCACGGTCCCGATCCGCTCTCGATTCTGAGGCTGCGAAGTCAGCGCGAAGTCCGAAAGCCCAGCCCGCGGCCGATCCTCGCCCGGCCTGCTTCGAAGAGCTCACGGTCCTCCGGGCTGAGGCCGAGGATACGGACGGCCTGTGCGTAGACGAGGAAGATGATGGCCGTCGTGACGGCGACTTCCAAGAACGGACTCGTCCAGTCCACGAGATAGGCGGCGGGTGCGGCAGCGCCGGCCGCGACTCCAGCCGCCGCGAGGGTGCGGAGGGTGTCGGCCCGAAACGGATAAATGCCGAACAGGATGCGCACCTGCGCGAGCTTGATCGCGTTCACGAGGGCCAGCGAGAACGCGAAGGACACTGCGGCGCCTTCCATCCCGTAACGGGGGATGAGCACGAGGCAAGCGACCACGTTGAGCCCGGCGACAGCAGCGTTGTTCATCATGTTGATGTGCGGTCGACCCGACATGTTGATCACCTGCCCGAGAGGTCCGGCCGCAGTATCTAGCAGCTGACCGATCGCCAGGATCGCGAGCGTCGCTGCCCCTAGTGAATACGTCTCCCCGAACAGCGACAGCAACGGCCCTGGAATCAACGCGAGCGTCAGGAAGATTGGAATGGAGACGGAGGTGTTCCAGTACGTGACCCGCTTCAGCATGCGTGAGAGGGTTGCGCGGTCTCCGCGAGCGTCCTCGGCGGCGATGCGGGGAGAGAACATCTGTCCCACGGCGGTGGAGATGGCGGATGCCGGCATGAGCAATCTGGTCGCGACCGCGTAGATCCCCACCTCCACTGCTGTGCCGAAGCGGCCGAGGAGGACGGTGTCGGTCCAGAGAACCCCCCAGAAGAGCATGACACTCAGTGTCTGAGGAAGCGAAAACCTGAGCATCCGCGCGACGGGCCATGCACCTGTGGTCGGCACGAACACGAGGGAGTGCGTTCGCACGAGAAGGGCGAGTGCAAAGGCGAATGCAACGTAGGCAGCCGCGACGGCCGCCGCCGCGACCCCCTGGACTCCGAACCCGAGGGCGAGGAGCAGTCCCGCCAGGGCGAGATTCGAGCCCGCCCGGATCGGGCCCAACCAGGCCGCATGGCTCATCATCCCGAAGCCCTGGATCGCTCCAATCGTGACGCGAGTGAGCGCTATCCCGGGGATAGAAAGGCTCAGGATCCTGAGAAGCTCGGCCGCCTCCGGCTTCTGGAAGAAATTGTCCGCGAGCGCAGGAGCCGTCCACCAGACGAAGGCCGCCAGGGCGACACTCGTCAGGGCGACCACGCCGAGGGCTACCTGAGCGCTCGCACGCGCGGCCCGCTCGTCGTCGGTCGCCGCCCCGAGGGCGACGAAGCGGACGACGCCGGTCTCGAGTCCGAGGATCGCCGGGATGAGGGCGAGGCCGACCACCGTCATCCCGATGGCGAGGAAGCCGACCTCGCGGACTGGGACGAACTGCGTCACGACGTACGTCAGCAGGAACGCGAGCCCTAGTCCGGCAGCCGAACCGGCGAGATTCGCCGCCGCTCCCCGGGCCATCGCTCGGGCGCCCGAGTCGAGATCGGTGCGCATCGGCGCCGGCACGATGGTCACCCCCGAGGGAAGGAGCGGGCAGTCAGGCCCAACGCGGCGATCACGAAGAAGATCAACGTCACCTGGACGAATGCGAAGGTGTCGTAGGTCAACATGCCGACCGCGAATCCGATCGAGGAAACCGCGCAGGCAGCGAGCATGTCTCCCGTTTCGTCCATCCTCTGCCGGGCGGCGCGAGTCAGTTTCACGACGGCTCCCCAGACGAACCAGATGACGGCCGCCAGGCCAACGAGGCCGACGGTGACGAGCGAGAACATGTACTGGTTGTCGAAGATGATTCCGGCCTTGGGGGCGGGGTTCGCCGGATCCTCGTCCAAACGGCGTCTCGCCGAGGGGTCGAGAGTCGATGTCCCGTCCCGCGTGAAGCTCGTGCCCGGCCCCGGGCCCAGGACCGGGGACTCTAGCCAGAGGCGCAGTCCAGGCTCGAGATCTGCGATGCGTCCGGAGCCCTGTCCGCCGGCCCGCGCCTCCTGCTCGGCGACCAGTCCCTCGCTGGGTCTCAGCGCAGCGTAGAGCGTGCGGAGCGTTCCCGGGGCGATGAGCGGAACGAGGAGTGGCACGGCGATGAGGAGCGGCCAAAGGCGGAGAACCGCCCGACGGCGAATCCACAAAGCCAGCGCCGTCATCGCCACGAGCATCACCACAACCGTCCGCGACAGTGTGGAGAGCGAGCCGGTCAGGAGGACGAAGCCGAGAAGAATCCAGAGCCAGAAACGCCCCCTCGTCGTCGCGCGCCGGGCCAGATAGAGCGCGAACGGCACGCACATGGCGAGGGCTGCGCCCAGGGCGATGGGGTGCTGTGCCGACGCCCGGACCCGCAGTCGAGAAGCGCGCGTCGCTTCGGCTCCATGGCCCTGGTAGTCGAGGAACGGTATCCAGTCACCGAGGTCGTTGAAGTAGTTATGGAGGGACCGCGACTCGTAGATGGCGGCGATCGCGACGATCGAGCCTCCGACGACGATCGCGATGATCACGGCGTCGACATCAGCCATGGTCTCGATCGTGGTGCAGACGAGAACGAAGGCGAGGAGGAAGCTGAGCGAGACCGAGACTGACTTCAACGCCTCCGCCTGGAGGCCGGCGTCACGGATCGTTCCGATGTTGACGACGAGAGCCGCGATCGTCGTCGCGCCGAGCAAGAACGCCGCTCGGCCATGCCCTCCTGCTCGGATCGTTCCGCCGCGGGCGAGCGCCGCGGCGAGCCAGGTGAGCGTGAGCGCCATGATGATGAGTCGGTAGACCTCGAGTCCGAACGGGAGGTCCACCGGCAGGCGGTAGTTCCTGATCGGGATCAGCCAGATGACGAGGATGAGGACGACGATTCCCGTCCGCCACGTCAAGACCGGGGCGGCGGTGTCCCGAAGAGCGATGGCGCAGGCAAGGAGGAATGCGACGGCGCCGGCAAGCGCGGCGTGATCGCCAACGACGAGCCCGCCCGCGAGCGCGCATCCGCCCGCCGTGGCCACGGCTAACGGTGCGGTCCGGCGCTTGCTCGCCTCGACGGGATACGACAAGGCCTCAGCCCTGTCCGGCGCGCTCCGAGCTCTTCTCCTTCTCCGGGCTGCTCGGTGCGGCCTCCTCGAGCCATGCCTGGAGCCGGTCGCTCGCGTGTGCGGGGCCGTTGGCGGAGAGAGCATGGTCGGGCGACGACTCCCCGCCGTCCGTTCCCGATTGCACGCCATCCGGACCAACGGCTGAGACCGTTTCATCCGCCGCCGCCGCGGGCTCCTCGGGCTTCCTCCGGAACAGACGCCTGCGACGCTCCTTCGGCGGGAACAGCCGGTGCAAGGTTGCGATCAGAAGCGCGAAGCCGACGAGAACGGCTGCGCCCACCAGAAGCGCGAGCCCATACGGAGTCTTGCTGTTACGGGCAGCGGTCGGCGCGTTGAGCTGGACGAAGAAGATCCGCTGGGCCTCCGGCACCTTCGCCTCGTCCTGCTGCTCGCGGAGCCAGGTTCCGAACGCGGAGATCGTGCCGCGAACAAGTTGAAGCGCGTCTGAGGTCGTGGGCGATTCGGCAGTGACCTCGATGGCCGGGACGTCGGATGGCTCGATGCCGCCCGCGGGCGTCTCGTGGGCGTAGAGCGCCTGCGCGGTGACTGTCCCGGGCAAGTCGCCGACCTTCTCCCGCCGCAGGTCCGTGACCGCATCGGACTGGATCGTGAGCGGGAGCAGGTTGGCGGCCTCGACGAGCGTGTCCAGGCCCGGAGGCGACGTCTCGACATCGGGCGGTCCCGGCGCGCCGCCAGGGCCGCGCGGCGTGACAGTCGTGACACCGATGCGGACCAGCGGCTGCTCCTTGCTGGTCAACATGAGGATCGCTGTCGCCGAATAGGAGGGCGGCGTGCGTTCCGTGAGTTTCGGCGGCATCCCTGGGTCGATGTGGTACACGACGGCCGTGCCGGCTAGACCGGCGACGACGACGCCGATGACCACGAGCCACCAGAAGCGGACATAGGGAGCTGCGTGCGAATTCACGGTGCGGCGACCTCGCTCGGAATCGCGGTTGCTCGCGCGCCGTCTTCCCCGACGAGGCTTCGACCCCTCATCGTCGCCGGTCTGTCCAGCCCGAGCAGCTCGAGCACGGTCGGCGCGACGTCGAGCAGGTGCATGCCGCTCCGCCGACGCCGGCGCGGAATCCCCGGGCCGGCCATGATCAGCAGGCCGTCCTGGGCGTGGTTGGCGTCGTCCGGGCCCGGTGTCGTTCTCGAACGTGTGGACGCCCTCGTCGCCGCCGATCGTGCCGACCGCGCGCCAGGCGAGGTCGTCGAAGTGGACGATGCAGGTCGGGCGCGACGCCGTTCACCTCGTCGTAGACCTCCTCCGGCTTGTAGACGCGTCGTGTCGAGCGGCTCGCCGCTGGTCGTCCGGGATCGCCGCCGAGCCGCTCGGCGAGCTCGTCGCGCACGCGCTCGTAGTCGTGCGCCGGCGACGACGCCCTCGGGCTCGCGGCCCGCGACGTTGAGGAAGATGCGCGCGTAGTAGCCGCCCTCGCCCCAGGCCGACGGTGCTGCGACCAGTCGACGCCGACGTCGGCGAGCGCGTCGACGCCGTCCGGCTCGCGGAGCGTCGCGCAGCAGGCCCTCGCGCCGCAGCCACTCGTTGATGCGGATGCCGCCGTCCATCCGCTTGGCGCCGTGGTCGGAGACGACGAGCACGGCGGTCTCGTCGTCGGCGTGCTCGAGCAGCCGCGCCGATCGAGCTCGTCGACGTGCGCGGTGGTAGTCGAGGATCGCGTTCTCGTACGGGCCCTCCGGGATCGTGCTCGGTGATGGGCGGTCCATGTCCTTCCAGAACCCGTGGTGCATGCGGTCGAGCGCCCATCTCGACCATCGCGAAGAGCTCCCACGGCTTGCGTCGCGAGGAGGTGCTCGGCGAGCGCGAAGCGCCGGTCGGTCATCTCGTAGACCTGCCGCAGCAGGTCGTCCTTGTCGTCGGTGCGGAAGTTCGTGCAGTCGAAGAGGTACTCGCCGACGACCTGCTCGACCTCGCGGCGGAGCAGCGTGCGGGTACGTGTACTGGCTCTCGCGTCGACGGCGTCAGGAAGCAGCTGACCATGACGCCGTTGAGCGGCCGCGGCGGGTACGTGCCCGGGACGCCGAGGACGATCGACGCGCTTGCCGTAGCGGCTCGCGAGGTCCCAGAGGCGCGGCTCGTGGATCGCGGAGCCGTTCGCGATGAAGAGCGTCGTCGTACGAGTGGTCGGCGCGGTTGCGGAAGCCGTAGACGCCCAGGTCGCCCGGGCGTGCGGCTCGCCATCATGCAGGACCAGGCGGGCACCGTGATCGGCGGCACGACCGAGGTCAGCGCGCCCGTAGCGTCCCCGCTCCATCAGCCCGGAGAGCGTCGGCAGCTCGTCGCGCCAGCGCTCGAGCACGAGGGACGGCTCGGCGCAGTCGAGCCCGATGATCATCACGCGCTGTTCCTCCTGCCGCATCGGATCTGTCGAGCGTGCCGGCAGTCTGTCCGAGGCGCCGTGGAACAGCCGCCTCTGGCGGACTCGGCAGTCACACGTGGCTGCCTAAGCTACGCGCTCGTGACCACGCCGCAGGTGACCGTCGTCGGCCTCGACGCGGCGACGTTCGACGTGATCGACCCGCTGGTCGCGGCGGGCGAGCTCCCGAACCTCGGACGGCTCTGCTCGAGCGGGGCGCGCGCGGCACGCTGCGCTCGACGACGCACCCGCTGACCCCGCACGCCTGGACGACGATGGTCACCGGCGTCAACGCCGGCCGCCACGGGATCTGGGACTTCTCCGAGCGCGACGAGAGCGGCTACCGGCTGCGAGCTCGTCAACGGCAGCCAGCAGCCGCGCGCCCGCGCTCTGGGACGCCTCACCGCCGCGCGGACGTCGCGTCGGCGATCGTCAACGTCCCGTTCACCTGGCCCGCGCCCGAGGTGACGGGTTCGCGCGTCGCCGGGCTCGACGCGCGCGCGCGCGAGGACGGCGATGACGTAGCCCGCGCGAGCTCGTGGACGAGCTGCAGCGAGCGCTTCGGGCCGCCTCGCTGCTCGACCACTCGTTCCCGCTCGACGCGACGCGGCGAGATCGACCTCGAGCTCGTCCGCCGCGCCTGCGAGCAGAAGGTCGAGATCGTCGACTGGCTCGACGCGAGCGCTACGACCCCGAGCTCCTGTTCGTCGTCTTCATGGCCGCCGACCACATCCACCATCTGTGCTGGCCGGAGTGGGAGCGAGCGCGGCCGCGACGAGCCGCGTCGCCGACGTCTACCGGATCCTCGACGACGCGGCTCGGCGAGCTGCTCGACGGCGGCCGTGCGACGACGACGGACGTGCTCGTCGTCTCCGACCACGGCGGCGGCTCGCTCGACGGCGTCGTCAACCTCAATGCCTGGCTCGCGCGCGAAGGGCTACCTCACGTACGCGCAGGTCGCGCCGGCTCGGAAGGGCGAGATCGGCCGACGCGCCGTCCACAGGCTCTTCGAGCTGCGGACCGAAGCTTCCGCCAAGCGCCTGCGATCTCGCCGTCGGCAGCGCGTCCGGGTGCCCGCGCGAGCGGATCTACGAGCTGCGGCGACTACTCCGTGGTCGACTGGCCGCACACGCAGGCGTTCGCGTACGGCGACGTTCGGGAACGTCGTCATCAACCTGCGCGGACGCGAGCGTGCAGGGCATCGTCGACCCGCGCCGACTACGACCGGGTGCGCGACGAGATCGCGCGACCGGCTGCTCGACCTGCGCGGCTCCCGACGCGAGCCGATCGTCGCGCGCCGTGCACCGCCGCGAGGATCTCTTCGACGGGCCGGAGCTCGCGCGGCTTCCCGACCTCATCGTCGAGTTCGAGGACTACCGGTGGCTCGGCAAGGGCAACCTCACGTCCCGCACCGGCCACGATCTGGGACGAGATCGCGATCCTCGGGAGCACTCGGCCCTACGTCGGGAGCCATCGGCAGCGAGGGGATCGTGGCGCTGTCCGGGCCCTCGGCCGCGCCGGGACGCAAGCTACTCGCGAGCATCGAGGACGTCGCACCGACGATGCTCTACCTCCTCGGGGAGCCCGTGCCGACGGCGCTCGAGGGGCGCGTTCTCGAGGAAGCTATCGACGGCTCGCTGCTCGATGCGCGACCACCCGAGTACCGGGACGCAACCGACGTGCCGGCGCCGACAGCGGGTGGAGTCCCTCCCGCGGGCGACCTGGAGGAGCGGCTGCGGGGGCTCGGCTACCTGGAGTGAGTCCGGTCCGGCTCCACGTCGAGTTCGCCCACACGATCGATCCCGAGGCCTGGCAGCGTCGCCACGCGGCCGGCCTGGTCCCGAACCAGCTTCCCTACGGGCTGCACTGGCTCGAGGACGAGGGCTTCGAGCTCGAGCTGCTACCCGGTGGCAAGCGCTCCGGTCTCGGGCGGGTCCTCGGCGGTGTCGGGAGAAGGGCGAGCGGTGGCTTCGAGGTTGTCGACGCGCTCCGCGACGCCGCCGTCGCCGCCGGTGCGACGTCGCTTTCTGCTGGGACGAGCGAACCGGGGTTCCCGCCGCCGTCCGCAGTCTTGTCCCCGGGGAGCCGCCGGTCGCCATGGGGACGCTCTGGGGAACCGACCCCAATGCCTCGCGGAGGGCCCGAGTCCTCACGCGAGACGCCGCCCGTCGGGCGGGAGCCGTCTGGGCGAACACCGAGGAGCAACTCGCGGTCCTCGCGGCGTGGGGCGTCCGACGATCGAGGCTTCATCTCCTGCGGACCCCCGGCATCGACGTGGACTTCTGGCGACCGAGGGGCCCGAGCCCGAGGACGATCTCGTGGTCGGCATCGGCAACGACCGCCACCGCGACCACGCTCTCCTCGTCGAGGCCGTGCTCGCGGCTTCGTCGCCGTCGGCCCGTCAGGCTCGAGCTGGTCACCGAGCTTCCAGTCGAGCGTTCCGGAGAGACTCGGCCGACGGGTCGAGAGCCTCAGCCACCCCGAGCTTCGGAGCCTCTACGCGCGCGCGACCGTCGTCGCCGTCGCGCTGAAGCCGAACATCCACGTCTCCGGAGCCACCGTCATCCTCGAGGCGATGGCCTGCGAACGCCCTGTGGTCGCAACCGGGACGCCGGGGGTGGCGGCCTACGTCTCGGACGGCGAGACTGGCTCGATCGTCCCCGTGGGAGACCCTGACGTGCTCGCTCGTGCGCTCGAGGAGCTTCTTTCGGATCCCGCGCGCGCTCGCGCGTACGGGAGCGCCGGGCGACAACGAGTCGAGGCTTCGTTCTCGAGTCGACTCACCGCGGCGAGGCTCGCGGACATCCTTCGCTCGCTCTGAGCCCGAGCGGACGTCGGGTCATCCCCGGCCGCGGACGAGCGACTCGAGATAGGCGCGGAGTTCCGTGCTGAGCCGTCCGTCGTCGCCCACCTCGACCGAGCTCGGTGCCGCCTCGGCGAGCGCGTCCGGCAAGAGGCCGACCGACTCCACGAGCTGAATCGCTCCCTTCTCGGCCAGACGGTGCGCGAGCGGGATCTGGTGGTCGTCCACGGCCTCTCCGAATCGCTGCAGGCGGGGCACGACGATCGGTCGCTTTCCGTTCGCGAGCACGACGATCATCGAGCCGATGCCGGCATGGGTGACGACGGCACGGGCTCGTCGGACGTGATCGACGAGCACCTCGAACGACACGTAGTCGAGGCAGGTCGCGTTCGCCGGGCGGAACGACGCACGAGCCATGCTGGACGACGAGCTCCTCGCCCCCGGGAAGGCGCTCGACTGCGCGTACGAGGCGGTCGAACGGCGCCTCGTTCGTCCCGACGGTGACGAAGATCATTCGCGGAAGAACGCCTGGCCCGCGTAGCGGAGCCCATGCGAGGCGCCCGCGAGCTCCGGCCACTGAACGTAGACCCGGTCACAGATTGGCTTGACGAGGCGGCAGCTGAGCGAGAGGTCGTCGATCCGCGAGATGCTCTCGACGAAGACGACGCGCGCTCCGTGCACGCGACCCACCCAGCTGAAAGGGACGGCGACTCCCGCACCGGTCGTGAGGACGACCTTGGGCCGGTGTGCGCGGATCGTGCGCCATGCGACGACGAGATTACGAAGCGTGTTCTTGAGGTTCCGGTTCGTCGGCCCGTAGGCGAAGACGACCTGCTCATCCTCGAGGAGCGAGCGCGAGTCGCTCTTGTCGAACGTCACCCAGACCCGTGAGAAGTCCGCCCAGGCCGGTCGTAGCGACCAGAGCGTGAGCAGGTGGCCACCGCTGGAGCAGACAAGCAGGAGGTCGGCCCGGCCCTCCCTGTCCCGGGCCGAAAGTCCGGCCTCAGTAGGCGCCACGCTTGCTGATGATCGCCGGGACCGTCCGCGTGAGGAGCTTGACGTCACCCCACAGCGACCAGTTGGTCACGTACACGTAGTCGAGCGTGATCATCTCGGAGAACGGGATGTCGCTCCGTCCCAGGACCTGCCACAAGCCCGTGAGGCCCGGGGTGAGGTGGAGGCGGCGTCGGTGGTGGCCGAGGACGTTGTCGTCCTCGTCGAGAATCAGCGGCCGCGGGCCGACGAGGCTCATCTCGCCGCGGAGCACGTTGAAAAGCTGCGGAAGCTCGTCGAGCGACCAGGAGCGGAGGAATCGACCGAACGTCGTCACGCGCGGATCGTCGGCCACCTTGAACATTCGCGGCCCGGCTCGGTGTGCTTGTTCAGGTGCGCGACCTTCGCCTTCCGCTCCTCGGCATCTGCGTCCATCGTGCGGAACTTGACCAGCTCGAAGCGCTTGCCGCCCGCGCCCATCCGCTCCTGGCGGAAGAACACGGACCGGCTGATCCGGCCTTGATCCGCCAGGCCGCGAGGGCGAAGAAGGGCGCGAGGACCACGAGTGCGAGGCTCGCGAAGACGAGGTCGAAGGATCGCTTGATCAGGCGGCCCGAGCGTGTCAGCCGGGCTGGACCGAGGCTCACGAGGGGAATCCCGCCGAGGTCGTGGACGTGGGTGCGCGATCCGATCACCTCGTACATGCGCGGAACCACCTCCACCCTGACCCGAAGCTCTGTGCAGCGGCGGAGGAGATCGACGTGCTCGTCGCTGGAAGCGCGGGAGAACGCGACGATGACCCGTTCGATGTCGTACGCCCGCACGATCGGCTCGAGCTCCGCCGTCTTGCCGAGGAGCGGTGGCAAATCCTCCGGGAGGTCGAGCGGGTCGTCGTCGATGAAGCCCGCGACATCGAGGCAGTAGTCGGGTCGCGACGCCAGCCGCATCGCGATGCGCTCGGCAACGCGCCCGGTCCCGATGATCAGAGTCGGCTCTCGGAGGCCGGCGCTGCGCTGGACGAGCCACCGGGCCAGCGCGCGGCCGATGACGATCAGCACGATGGTCGCGACCCAGAAGGTCGTCGCGATGCCCAGGCGCGGGTGGGCGATTCCGCTGGCGTTCACGAGCAGGAGCCCGATCCACGTCGCGAACGTGCACATGAGCACGAGGCCGGGCAGATCGTCGGCGGTGGAGCGCGCGGCGCCGATCTCGACATGGTCGTACAGCCCGTACATCTGGGCCAGAAGCACCCAGCCGGGGAAGCCGACGATCAGCAGCCCGGTGATCGCGATCTCCTGGGGCTCGAGGATGCGCACCGCGAGGGTCTGGGTCAACGCGAGCGCCAGCAGGAGCCCTGCCAGATCGGCCGCGACGAGTGCGCGCCGTAGAACCCAGGCACGGCTTCGCGGTCGCTTTTGCGCCTGGGGACGTGTTCGTCCTCCCTTGCTCGCGGCCAAGGTCATGAGCTCGGCCTCGAGACCGTCCACAGGCTCTTCCCACTCGTCGACGAGGTCGATATCCCGACGTCGAATCGACCTCATCCGAGACGACCGCTGCTCGAAGACGAAAACACCGCAACTTTCTGTCGACCGCCTCTGCCCTCGGGGCGGGTGCCAGGCCTCGGCGGGCATGTTGTCGGATTGAAAGTCCTCTGTAAAGGGGGAGACGCGGGAGTTGCGACACACAGCCGCTTTGGACATCATGGCCACTCGGGGGTTATCGACCGAGGGGCGTAGGGCCACTGTGGCAGGATCGTTCAGCAGAGAGCGGCAACCGCTCACGACCCCGGAACTCGGCGGGGCGAAGAGGTAGCGGTGAAGACGATCGCCATCGGTCTCGACGGCTGTTCCTGGAACGTCCTCGAACCGCTGCTCGACACGGGTCAACTTCCGAATCTCGCACGGCTCAGGGACGAAGGAGCGTCCGGAGTTCTCGAGAGCACGGTACCGTTCTTCACCGGGACCGGCCTGGGCCTCTTTCGCAACGGGCGCGTCGCCGGCCGCCCACGGGATCTACGACTTCATGATGGTGCGCGAGGACGGCAGCTTGAAGGTGGCGCACCAGGGCGACCTGCGCTGGCCGACGTACTACGAACAGCTGGGCGGCGAGGGCGTCCGCTGTGTCCTGATCAACCTGCCGCTCGACCAGGACGGGTGCGTCGGGACCGTGATCGTCAACAGCTGGCTCACGGATGACGAGTCACGCCGCATCCTCCCGACCGGCCGTCGTGAGCGATACCGCAGCCTCCTCGAGGCCTACCGGACATTCCCCGAGAATCCGCGCGACGTCGAGGAGCTCTGCGCCATCGAGGAGGCGCGGTTCGATCTCGCCCGCGAGCTCTTCCTGACCGAGGACTGGGACCACTTCTTCGTCCTGTTTTCGTCGACGGACTGGCTCGGCCACAGTGCCACCGGTCGTCTTCTGCAGGGTGACCAGGATGCGAAGGCTGCGTTCCTGCGCCTTTACCGCCGGCTCGACTCCTATATCGGATGGCTCGTCGAGCACGCCCCCGACGCCACCACGTTCGTCCTCTCCGACCATGGCCAGTGCGAGGAGATTGCCGTTCTCCGCGTGAACGCGGTGCTCCGCGATCTTGGGCTCGCGACGCTCGCCGAGCGGGATCGGCCGGCCGCCAGTCCGTTCTTCGTCGACCGGCGCAAGAAGCCCCGGCTGACGATCGGTGTCCCGGCCGTCCTCGGGCGGCATCGGACCAACCCGGTCGTGCGACCGTTCGCCCTCCTCGTCAAGCGCGCGCTGCGTCGCGGGGGCGTTGAGCTCATGCGTGCGAGCACCGCGGTCGACCGTGGCTCGTCCCGCGCCTTCTCGCCGACCGACGCATCCTTTGCCGTCTACGTGCGCTCCGGAGGCGAGGAGTACCTGGACCGAATCCGCGCGGCACTCCTGGCCATCCGCCTCGACGACGGACGCCCTGCGATCGAAGAGGTCTGGACTCCCGAGGAGCTCTATGGGCGGACGACGGGCCGGTGGGGCCCGTCGCTCTTGTTCTCGCCTGCGACCGGAGTGCGCCCCTCGGCTGCGATCAAGGACCTGGTCGTCGAGCCTCCCGGCGCGCGAGGCCGCGGCTGTCATCAGCGCGACGGGATCCTGATGCTTGCGGGACCGCAGGTCGTCCGTGCAGACGTCGGGCGCGCCCTCATCTACGACGTCGCGCCCACGATGCTGTGGGCGATGAACTCGGGCGTCCCGGCGGGGGGAGACGGACGGGTGCTCACGGAGGCGTTCGAGCCCTCGTTCGTCGCCGACTCCCCGATCCGCCACATCGACCCACCGAGCGGGCTCGGCAGCGAGAGACACGACGCCGACGAGTCGGGGGAGGTCGCTCGCCGACTGAAGGCGCTCGGCTACATCTGAGCCGGCAGCCTGGCGGCCGAGGATCAATGCGGACACTCGCAATCGGACTCGACGGGTGCTCTTGGAACGTCCTCGACCCGCTGCTCGAGACGGGCGAGCTCCCGACCCTCGCTCGCCTGCGGGCCGAGGGTGCGCATGGAGTGCTCGAGAGCACGGTGCCGTTCTACACCGGCCCGGCGTGGGCGTCGTTCGCCACCGCGTGCTCACCGGCCGCCCACGGGTCTACGACTTCCTCATGCTCCGGGAGGGCGACGTCCTGAGCATCGCCACGGATGGCGACCTTCGCCGCGCGACGTACTACGAGGCGCTCGCTCGGCAGGGCAGACGATCGGTCCTAGTCAACCTCCCTCTCGATCAGAACGGGCACGAGGGCGCCGTGATCGTCAACAGCTGGCTCACGAGCGACGATGAGCGGCGCATCTTCCCAGTCGACCGGCGTGAGACTTACCGCGATCAACTTGCGGCCTACGTCAACTACCCGACGACGTTCGAGGCCGGACTCGAGGAGCATCTCCAAGATCTCCGCGCGATCGAGAAGTCCCGTTTCGCCCTCGCTCGGGAGCTCCTGCTTCGGGAGTCGTGGGATCACTTCTTCATCCTCTTCTCCTCGACGACTGGCTGGGCACGCGGCGACAGGCCGTTTCCTCGAGGGAGACCCGCATGCCCAAGATGCGTTCCTGCGCCTCTACCGCGATCTCGACAGCTACATCGGCTGGCTCGTCGAGCACGCCGGCGACGCGACGGTCGCGGTCGTCTCCGACCATGGTCAGTGCGCCGAGACGCACAGCGTGCGCGTCAACGCCGTCTTTCGCGAGCTCGGGCTCCTTCGGCTGCGGCGCGAGCGCACCGCCGATCCGGGCGGTCGTGGCGGGCCGGAGGGGGCACGGGCTTCGATTCGGGTGCCGACCTCGCTGATCGGCCTCCGGCGAATCCCCTTGCTGCGCCGGTTCGTGCGCGGTATCAATCGAGAGCTTCGGGGGCGGCTCGGGATCGAGGTGATCACGCCCTTGCGCGGCCTCGATGTCGATCGAACGCGGTCGCGCGTGTTCTCGCCGACGGTCGCTTCGTACGCGGTGTACGCCCGGGACTGCAGCGCCGCAGAGTTGCGCGCCGTCGCCGACGCGCTGCTGAAGGTTCGCCTCGATGACGGCCGGTCCGCGTTCGAGGACGTGTGGACGCCGGAGGAGCTGTACGGCCGTCCGCTTCCGGACGGCCCGAGCCTTGTGTTCGCGCCCTCACTCGGCATTCGGCCGTCGATCACCGTTCGGGAGCCGGTCGTCGAGAACGTCGCGGAGCGCGGGCGCGGCGCTCACCAGCGCGACGGGATCATCCTTCTGGGCGGGCCAGGGACGGTCGCACGCGAGCTTGACCGCATCAGCATCTACGACGTCGCGCCGACGCTTCTCTGGGCGATGGAAGCCGCCGTGCCCGCCGGGGGAGACGGGCGCGTCGTGTTCGAGGCCTTCCGCGAGAGCGTCGTAGCCTCACGCGAGCTCCGCGAGATCGATGTCGCCCCCGACGCGGGACGTCGCACGGGTGGAGAGGCAGACACCCGCGCGGTCGAGGAGCGCCTGAAGTCACTCGGCTACATCTAGCGGGCCACCTACCGGGCCCTTCGTTGGCGCCGACCCCCGTTTTTCTGTCGATTTGACAGGTAACCGTTTGGTTACATAACATGTCGGGCCATGGACGAGGTGTTCAGGGCGCTCGCCGATCCGACGCGGCGGAGCCTGCTCGACGAGCTGTTCCGCGAGGACGGGCAGACGCTCGGCGCGCTCGAGGGGCGGCTTCCGATGACGCGCTTCGGCGTCATGAAGCACCTGCGGGTGCTCGAGGAGGCCGGCCTGGTGACGACCAGGCGCCGGGGCCGCGAGAAGCTGCACTTCCTGAACCCCGTCCCGATCCGGCTCGTCCACGACCGGTGGGTGAGCAAGTACGCAGAGCCCTGGGCGGCGACGCTCAGCGGACTCAAGACGCGACTGGAGGAGACCATGGAGAAGGTGTTCGAGATCTACATCAAGACGACGCCGGAGCGGCTCTGGGAGGCGATCACCGACCGCGAGCTGCGGAGCCGGTACTCGTTCGGCGTCGCGATCAGTCGGACTGGACGACCGGGTTCCCGCTACGAGTCCGCCCACGCGGCGGCGGGCGTGCGCGATCGCCGAGGGCGAGAACCTCGAGGTCGACCCGCCGCGCCGGCTCGTCCAGAGCATGAACGCGCTCTGGAGCGACGACGTGAGGGCGGAGGGGACGTCGCGGGTCACGTGGGAGATCGAGCCGGTCGGCGATTCGTGCAGGCTGACGGTGACCCACGACCAGCTGCGCGAGGGCGCGAACAACGAGCTCTACGGCGGCTGGCCGATGATCCTCTCCGGCCTGAAGACGCTGCTCGAGACGGGCGAGGCCCTGACGACCCCCGGCTCGCTGCTCTACGCGCAGCAGACTGCCTAGGGCGATGCACCTGGCGCTCGCAGTTCGGGACGAAGACCGTTCGCGTCGCTTCTACGAGACGTACTTCGGGTTCGGCGCGAGCCCTGCCGAGCGGATGTCGGACGGCGTCCTCATGCTCTACGACGCCGACGGGTTCGCGCTTGCGCTCAAGGAGACCGAGGAGCCGATCGAGTTGCCGACCTTCTTCCATTTCGCGTTCAAGGGCGCGTCCGGTCCCGAGGAGGTTCGCGCCTTTCGCGACCGCCTCGCGGAGGCGGGCATCCCGATCGTCGAGGAGTGGGAGGAGCCCGACTACGTGAGCGTCAAGTGCCGCGACCCCGACGGCTACGTCGTCGAGTTCGCCTGGGACGCGGAGTAGGCCGGCTCAGCCTCGGGCCTGCTCCGCGGCGGCCGCGAGGAAGCGCGTGCAGATCGTGCGGCCGATCTCGTTCCACGCCTCGATGTGCCGCTCCGCGTCGGCGAGGTAGAGCCCGGGCGGCGTCGGCGCGTCGTCGCCGTAGCTCCGGATCCAGCGGACCAGCTGCTCGTAGCGCACCTCGGGGTGAAACTGGACGCCCCACGCGGCCTCGCCGAGCCGGTAGGCCTGGGCGCCGGCGCCGTTCCTCGCCAGCTCCACGCCTCCGGGCGGCAGGCCGGCCGAGTACTCGTGCCACTGGAATGCAGCGAAGCGCTCCGGCAGGGCCGAGAAGACCGGGTCGTCCTTCGCCGCCTCGGCGAGCTCGATCGGGAACCAGCCGATCTCGGGCTCGGGCGAGGGCTCGATCCGGCCGCCGGCCGCGCTGGCCAGGAGCTCGGCGCCGAGACAGACGCAGAGCGTGGGCGCTCCCTCGTCGAGCGCCTGTCCGAGGTACTCGATCTCGAACGGGAGCCAGGGGTGCGCGTCCTCCTCGTGCGGGTGCGCGACCCCGCCCATCGCGAAGACGGCGTCGTACCCGCCGGGTGAACGCTCCGGGCGCTCCCCTCGGTCGAGGCGTACCTCGACGATCCGGCCGCCGAGCCCCTCGGCCACCTCCTCGAAGAGAGAGAGGCCGCCGTCGTCGCCGTGCACGAGCGCGAGGACATCCACGTGGCGAATGTATACATTCGAAGCGATGAGAAGGGTCAGGATCGAGGTCGAGGGCGGTCCCCGCTGGGGGATCCCGAGCGGCGACGCGATCGAGCTCGAGGGCGGCGGCACCGTTCCGGACGCCGAGGCGCGCTACCTCGCGCCGGTCGAGCCGTCGAAGATCGTCGCGACGCACCTGACGTATCGCAGCCGCGCGGTGGAGTACCGGATGGCACGGCTGCCCCAGGTGCCGTCCTACTTCCTCAAGCCGCCGAGCTCCGTCTCGGCGCACCGCGCGCCCGTCGCCCGGCCGCGCGGCTGCTCCTTCCTCAACTACGAGGGCGAGATCGCGGTCGTCATCGGCGAGCGGTGCCTCGGCGCGTCGCTCGACGACGCGCTGCGCTACGTGGCCGGCTACACGGTGGCCAACGACTGGGGCGTCCACGACTTCCGCCACGCGGACCGGGGCTCGATGCTGCGCGTCAAGGGCCAGGACGGGTTCTGTCCCCTCGGGCCGGCGCTCGTCGACGCGGCCGACGTCGATCCGGACGACCTGACGATCCGCACCTACGTGAACGGCGACCTCGCGCAGGAGGGCCACACGGGTCGCGACCTCCTCTTCTCCTTCGCGTACCAGATCGCCGACGTCTCCCGCCTCATCACGCTCGAGCCGGGCGACGTGCTCCTCACCGGGACTCCGGCGAACTCGCGGCCCGTGGAGCCGGGGGACGTCGTCGCGGTCGAGGTCGACGGGATCGGACGGCTCGAGAACACGGTCGTCGAGCTCGAGCGCGATCTCGAGCCGGTCGGCGAGCAGCCGGAGGTGACGGCGAACACGCTTCACGTCGCGCTCGCCGTCCCGGAGGACGAGGCCGAGCGGATGGTGGGCTCCCCGTGAGGGGCGCGAGGCGCCAGCTCGAGATCCGCAGCGTCGTCGACGAGGTCCACGCCGCGCTCCTCGAGCGGATCGTCTCCGGCGAGCTTCCGCCGGGAACCCGTCTGCGCCAGGAGGCGCTGGCCGACGAGCTCGGCGTCTCGCGCACGCCGCTGCGCGAGGCGCTCGTGCGGCTCGCGAGCGAGGGGCTCGTCGTCTTCATGCCGAACCGGGGCGCGACGGTCGCGCACCGGGACCTCAGCGACATGACGCAGGCGTGGCAGGCCCGGCTCGTGCTCGAGCCCGGCGCCGCCCGTCTCGCGGCAGAGCGGCGGGACGCCGAGGCGATCGAGCGCATGCGCGAGACCGTGCGGCGTCAGCGGACCGTCGTGGGCGACCTGACGACGAGCTTCGCGCTGAACCGCGAGTTCCACCTCGGCCTGGTGTACGCCGCCGGCAACGCCCACCTGGCGCAGTTCGCCGAGCTCCTCTGGCTCAGGCGGATCGGGGTCCCGATCTTCGCTCGCCAGGCTCGCGACCCCGACCAGGTCCTCGAGTGGGCCGACGAGCACGAGGCGATCGCCGACGCGGTGGGCGCCGGTCAGGCCGCCCGCGCCGAGCGCCTGACGCGCGACCACATCGCCGCGTATCCGCCTCCGCCGGAGGGCTAGAGCCGCTCGAGCCTGACCGGGTTGCGGAGCGTGCCCGCGCCCTCGACCCAGACCTCGACGACGTCCCCGTCCTCGAGGTAGCGAGGCGGCGTGCGCGAGTCGCCGACCCCGCCCGGGGTCCCGGTGGCGATCACGTCGCCGGCCTCGAGCGTCAGTCCCTTCGAGAGGTAGACGATGAGGTCGACGAAGCCGAAGACGAGGTCGCTCGTCGAGGCGTCCTGCATGACCTCGCCCGAGACGGTCGTCGTCACGCGGACGTCCGCGAGGTCGACGCTGTCGGGGGAGGCGATGGCCGGGCCGAGGGGCGCGAACGTGTCGAAGCTCTTGCCGAGCGTGAACTGGCGCAGCGGCGTCTCGAGCTGCGCGCGGCGCCCCGAGACGTCGTGGATGGCCGTGATGCCGCCGATGGCGCGGCGCGCCCGCTCCTCGTCGGCGCGGTAGACCCGCTCGCCGAGCACGACCGCGACCTCGCCCTCGAAGTCGGGCCGGGTCTCCTCGACGGGGACGACGATGTCCTCGTCGGGGCCGACGAGGGCGGATGCCCACTTCGCGAAGACGACCGGCACCTGCGGGACGTCCAGCTCGGACTCGTCCGCGTGTGACCGGTAGTTGACGCCGATGGCGAGGATCTTCTCCGGGACGACGGGGTGGAGCAGCCGCACGTCGCCGAGGTCGTGCTCGGGGCCCGAGGCCGCCGCGAGCTCCTGCCAGGCCTCCGGCGTCGGGACGAAGCCCTGCGGCCCGGCCGGGCCCGCGTCGCGGACCCGCTCGTCCTCGAGCGCCCCGATCCGCTCCTCGCCCCCCGGCGCGACGAACCGGACGGCCCTCACGACGCCGCCTCCTGCTCCTCGCGCAGCACCTTGAGCGCGTTGATGGCCCGCGGGAAGCCCGCGTACGGAGCCGTCTGGAGGATCGCCTCCTCGATCTCCGCGAATGGCACGTCGATCGCGCGCAGCGCCCGGACGTGCGCGCGCACCTGCGGGTCGGCGCTTCCGAGCGTGGTCAGCACGGCGACGATGATCAGCTCGCGCTCGCGGACGTCCAGGCCGGGCCGCGTGTGGACCTCGCCGAAGACGAAGTCGACGAGCCAGTCGCCCATGTCGCCCATGCGGGCGAGGAACTCCTCGCCGCCGGGCTCGTCGCCGAGCTCCGCGAGCCGGGCCAACCCTCGCTGTCGCCGATCGAGCAGCTCAGTCATGCGGCCTCCTTGCGGTCCGAGACGGGAACGGGATATTGTATGCAACTCGGGCGCAGCGGGATCGGCGCCCCGCGTGGAGCGCACGGATGGGAGCGCACGGATGCTAGGTCTCCGCCGAATCGACCACGTCGGCCTGCGAGTCGCGGACCTCGACGAGGCCGTCCCTCGCTGGTGCGTCCAGTTCGGCCTCACCGAGAGCGGCCGCGAAGACGGTCGCGCGTACCTCCGCTGTGGCTACGAGCCGTACTCGCTCGAGCTCGTCGAGGGCGGCGAGCCCGGCTTCGACCACCACGCGTTCGAGCTCGCCCGCGACCTCTCGCTGGACGAGGCCGCCGCTCACCTCGAGCGCAGCGGCGTCGCCTACGAGAGCCGGGACGACGGTCTCCATCTCGTCGATCCGGAAGGGAACGGCGTCCAGCTCGTCCCCTACCGGCCGGCCGACGACCCGCGGCCGGACGTCGGGCGCTCGACCGACGAGCTCCCGGGCTTCCGCCCTCGGAAGCTCGGGCACACGAACTTCCTGACCGCGGACCTCGAGGGCCAGACCGCGTTCTACACGGACGTGCTCGGGATGCGGATCACCGACCGGCTCGGGGACGCGGGCATCTGGTTCCACGTCAACGCCGACCACCACGCGCTCGCATTCGTCGACAAGGGCCACGCGCACCTGCACCACCTGGCGCTCGAGATGGTCGACTGGGGCGAGCTCAGGGTCGCCTTCGACCACCTCGCCCAGCACGGGCGCTGGCTCGCGTGGGGCCCGCTCCGGCACGGCCTCGGCCGCAACCTCAGCGGCTACGTGCGCGTGCCCGAGGAGGACTGCTTCGTCGAGATCTTCTGCGACGTCGAGCAGCTCGAGCCCGACCACGAGCCGCGCGACTGGCCCGACGACGCGCACTCGTCGAACGTCTGGGGCATCCTTCCTCCGCGCTCGTACTTCCGCTTCGACGCGGAGGCGATCGAGTCGGAGCGTCTGGGGCTGGAGGCACAGGGAATTCCGCTGAGAGAGAGGGGAGCCTGATGGCGACCACGCAAGCCCGCGAGACCGCGGCGAGGACCGGCGAGCAGTTCCTGGAGGGCCTGCGCGGGGACGCCCGCGAGATCTGGCTGAACGGCGAGCGGATCACGCACCCGCTCGAGCACGACCAGCTCCGGGCGGCTGCCGAGTCGATGGCGCGCGTCTTCGACCTCCAGCACGAGCACGCCGAGGAGATGCTCGCCCCGTCGCCCGACGACGGCCGGCTCGTCAACGTCACGCACCTCGTCCCGCGGTCGCGGGAGGACCTCGAGAAGCGCCGGCGCGCGATCGAGCTGACGGCCTCGCTCTCCGCCGGGATGATGGGCCGGACGCCCGACTACCTGAACGTCACGTTCGCCTGCTTCGCCGGCCGCGTCGACGTCTGGGAGCGGCGCGGGAACGAGCAGGGCGCGGAGAACCTCGCTCGCCTACCAGCGGCGCATGCGCGACGAGGACCTCTCGACGACGCACGCGCTCATGAACCCGCAGGTCGACCGCACGAAGCCGGAGGCGGAGCAGGCCGCCGGGCAGGTCGCGCTCCACAAGATCGGCGAGACCGACGACGCCATCGTGCTCCGCGGCGCGCGGATGCTGGCCACGCTCGCGCCCTTCGCCGACGAGCTGCTCATCTACCCCGGCTCCGACATCAGGCCGCAGGACGGCCGCTACGCGCTCTCGTTCGCCGATCCCGATCGCCACGCCCGGCCTCAAGCTCATCTGCCGCGACAGCTACTCGAAGCAGCGGCCGGCGTTCGACTACCCGCTCTCGTCGCGCTTCGACGAGATGGACTGCGTCGTCATCTTCGACGACGTCGAGGTCCCGAAGGAGCGCGTCTTCCTCGACGGCGACACGGTCGGCTACTCCGAGGTGATCACGGACACGGGCTGGCGGGGCCACATCATGCACCAGGCCTTCACGCGGGCCTACGTGAAGCTCTGCTTCGCGTTCGGGCTCGGGCACCTGATCGCCAACACGATCGGCGTCGTTCGCTTCGACCACATCCAGGAGAAGCTCGGCCAGATCTGGAACATGTGCGAGCTGACCCGCTCGGCGATCGTGTCGGCCGAGGCCGGGTCCGCCCTCGACGAGGGCGGCGTGTGGTACCCGGACGACCGGCCGTTCCTCGCGCTCCGCGGCGAGATGCCGAAGTGGCTGCCGCGCGCGAACGAGCTCCTGCAGCTGATCGGCGGCGGCGGCTTCATGGCGACGCCGTCGCGGGCCGACCTCGACGGGCCGCTGCGCCCCCTCATCGACACGTTCTTCCAGGCGGCGGGCGCCGACGCGGAGCGCCGCATCCGCCTCTTCCGGCTCGCCTGGGACTACATCGGCTCGGACCTCGGTGGGAGGGGAGAGCTCTACGAGCGCTTCTACCTCTCGGACTCCTGGCGCATGACGGCGCTTGCCTACTCGATCGCCGACAAGTCGTTCGCCGAGTCCCTCGTCGAGCAGTTCCTCCACGACTGATGCTGCGCGGTTACTCGCTCCCACGCTCGCCGGAAGGCCGCTCGTCGCTCGTCCCCGCGCCGCCGTGGCACTACGTCGGGGACTTCGTCGTCATCGAGTACTGGGCGGAGCCGGACGCGGTGGAGGCGGTGCTGCCTCCCGGCCTCGAGCCGCACCCGGACCCCGGGCGGAGCGCGGCGCTCTTCATCGACTGGCAGTCGTGCACCGACGGCCGCGAGGAGCTCGACGACCCGATCCGGAGCCAGTACCGCGAGTTCTTCGTCGTCGTGAACGCGCTCCTCGACGGCGAGCCCGTGACGCTGTGCCCCTACATCTGGGTCGACAAGGACTTCGCGCTCGTGCGCGGCTGGGTGCAGGGGTTCCCGAAGAAGCTCGGCTCCATCCACATGACGAGGCAGTTCCCGCTGAGCTCCAACGCGGGCCCGGACCTCGCCGCGGGCGGCCGCTTCGCGGGCACGCTCGCGGCGGGCGACCGACGACTCGCGTTCGGAGCGGTGACGCTCGAGCGCGAGAGCGCGGAGGGCCCGACCCACAACGACCCGCCGCTCGTGAACGTGCGCCACTTCCCACGGCTCGCCGCGGGCCGCCACGACGACCCGGCCGTCCACGAGCTCGTGCGCGCGCGCAGCCGCGACCGGGCGATCTCGCCGATCTGGGAGGGGGCCGGCGAGCTCGAGCTCTACCCCGCGCCCGGCGAGGAGCTCGCCGCCCTCGCGCCGGTGCGCGTCGGGAAGGGGTTCCGCTTCACGTTCGCCTACACCGTGGACGACCTCGAGACCGTCCGCGACTACACGCGCGACGAGGTCCCCGCCGGCGCGGAGCCATGAGCCGAGCGGCGATCGTCACCGGGGGCGGAACCGGGATCGGGGCGGCGATCGCGCGGCGTCTCGCCGCCGACGGCTTCGGCGTCTGCGTCACGGGCCGCCGCCGGGAGCCTCTCGACGAGGTCGCCGCCGAGACGGGCGCGCTCCCGGTCGTCGCGGACACGGCCGATCCCGGAGGCGGCCGCCGCGGCGGTCGCAGCCGCGACGGGCGCCTTCGGCCGTCTCGACCTCCTCGTCTGCAACGCGGGCATCGGGTCGGGCGGGACGGTCGAGGAGCAGGCGCCCGAGGGCTGGGACGCCGTGCTGCGGACGAACGTGACCGGCGCGTTCCTCGCGTGCCGGGCGGCCATGCCCGAGCTGGTGAAGACCAGGGGCTCGGTCGTGACGATCTCCTCCGATTCGGGGCTGCGCGCGGCGCCGCGCTCGGCCGCCTACTGCACGGCCAAGGCAGGGCTGATCATGCTGACGCAGTGCGTCGCGCTCGACTACGGGCCGCTCGGCGTGCGCGCGAACTGCATCTGCCCGGGCTGGGTGCGGACGCCGATGGCCGACGAGGAGATGGACGAGCTCGCCGAGCTGCGCGGGACCGACCGCGAAGGCGCGTACGGCCTCGTCGCCTCGCCGGTGCCACTCCGCCGTCCCGGCAACCCCGAGGAGATCGCCGCCGCCGTCGCCTGGCTCGCCTCCGAGGAGGCGGGGTTCACGACCGGCGCGGTGATCGCGATCGACGGCGGCAACACCGTCGTCGACCCGAGCGCGGTGGTGTTCGCGTCATGACGACCGTGGCCGGCGTCGCCGTCTCTCCCGACCACTTCATCGGCGGGGAAGCGGGTGGCCGGCGACGAGCGCTTCGAGGACCGCTCGCCCATCGACGACCAGCTGCTCGCCGAGGTCGCGCGCGGCACCGATCGCGAGGTGGGCCTCGCGGTGGAGGCGGCCGCCGCCGCCTTCCCGGAGTGGGCAGCGCTCGGCGTGTCCGGTCGCGCCGCGATCCTCAGGCGGCTGGCCGACCTGATCGATGCGAACGTCGAGCGGATCGCGGCGGTCGAGTGCCTCGACATGGCCATGCTCGAGCGCTCGCTCCGCGCGCGCGTCATCCCGCGGGGCGCACGGAACTACCGCGCCTACGCGGATCTCGCCGAGAGCTACGAGCCGCGCGACTGGAGCTCGAACGGGACCCGGAACCGCGTTCTCCGCATGCCCGCCGGCCCCGTGGCCGTGATCACGCCCTGGAACGCGCCGTTCATGCTCTCGACCTGGAAGACCGCCCCGGCGCTCGCCGCCGGGTGCGCCGTCGTCCTCAAGCCGCCGGAGTGGGCGCCGCTCTCGTGCTCGCTCCTCGCCGACCTGACGGAGGAGGCGGGCATCCCGCCCGGCGTCTTCAACGTCGTCCAGGGGATCGGCGAGGAGGCGGGAGCCACGCTCGTCGCGGACGGCCGCCTCCGCCGCGTCAGCTTCACGGGCTCGTCCGACACGGGCGGCTGGTGGCGACCTCGGCGGCGCGGAACCTCGTGCCCTTCACCGCCGAGCTCGGCGGCAAGGGCCCGCTCCTCGTGTTCGCGGACGCCGATCTCGACGCGGCCGCCCAGAAGGCGGCGCTCCAGTACGACGACTCCGGCCAGAACTGCATGGCGGGCACGCGACTGCTCGTGGAGGAGCCGGCGGCGGGCGAGTTCCTCGAGCGCTTCCACCGCGCCGTCGACGCCCACGTGCTCGGCGACCCACGCGACGAGACGACGACGATCTCGCCGCTCATCCACCCGGACCACCTCGCCCGCGTGGAGGGCTTCGTCGAGCGCGCGCGCGCGAACGGCGACCGCATCGTCCGGGGCGGCGCCCGGGCCGAGATCGGGGGGCTCTGGTACGAGCCGACCCTCGTCGAGCCGCGCTCGAACGACTCCGAGATCGTCCAGCGGGAGGTCTTCGGGCCGGTCCTGACCTTCCAGACGTTCCGACACCGAGGACGAGGCCGTCGAGCTCGCCAACTCGACGGAGTACGGGCTCGCCGCGACGGTCTACACCTCGTCGGCCGAGCGAGCCGAGCGCGTGGGTCGCGCGGTCCGCGCGGGCACCGTCTGGGTCAACTGCTTCCTCGTCCGCGACCTCACCGCGCCGTTCGGCGGCGTCGGCATCTCGGGGATCGGCCGCGAGGGCGGCGACTACGCGCTCGACTTCTACTCCGACCTGAAGACCCTCCAGATCCTCGAGGACTCGACCCGATGACCGTGCTCGACCGCGACCTGCGCCTCGAGGACGTCAGCCTCGAGAACGACGACTTCGCCGAGCGCGTCCCGCACGAGACCTTCGTCCTCCTTCGCCGCGAGGCCCCGGTCTGGTGGTACGACTGGCCGCTCGGCAAGGGCTACTGGTGCGTGACGAGGCACGCCGACGTCGTCGCGGTGTCCCGCGACACGAAGACCTTCACGTCCGAGCAGGGCGCGAACCTCGAGGACCTCGACGAGGAACAGCGGGTCGCGCGCCAGTCCATGCTCGAGACGGATCCGCCGCGCCACACGCGCCTGCGAGGGCTCGTCGGGCCGCCCTTCACTCCGCGGGCGATCAAGGGCTACGAGCTGGCGCTCCGCGAGCTGACCGCCGCGGTCCTCGACCGGGCGCTGCCGCTCGGCGAGTTCGACTTCGTCGAGGAGGTCGCGAAGCAGCTCCCGATCCGCGTCCTCGCCCGGCTGCTCGGCGCCCCCGACGAGGACAACGACCGGCTCATCGACTGGGGCGACCGGATGATCGGCAACACCGACCCGGAGCTCTCCGACGTGCTCCACGACAGCCCCGAGAGCGACCGCTACAGGATGCTCCCGTTCCGCAGTCCCGCCGCGCTCGAGCTCTTCGAGTACGGCCACCGCCTCGCGGCCGAGCGCCGGCTCGACCCGACCGACGACCTCGTGAGCAAGCTCGTCCAACGCCGAGATCGACGGCGAGCAGCTCACCGAGCGCGAGTTCGACACGATGTTCCTCCTCCTCGTCGTCGCCGGGAACGAGACGACGCGTCAGGCGATCGCGCACGGCATGCTCGCCTTGGCGGAGCACCGCGAGGAGTGGCGGCGGCTCAGCGACGACCCGGAGCTCGTCTGGAGCTCGGGCGCGGACGAGATCCTGCGCTGGTCGTCGCCCGTCCTCCACTTCCGCCGCACCGCGACGCGCGACGTCGAGCTCGGCGGGCAGACGATCAGGGCCGGGGACAAGGTCGTCGTCTGGTACGTCTCGGCGAACTTCGACGAGGAGGTCTTCGCCGAGCCGTTCCGCTTCGACGTCGGGCGCAGGCCGAACCCGCACGTGACCTTCGGCGGCGGCGGGCCGCACTTCTGCCTCGGCGCCCACCTCGCCAGGCTCGAGGTCCAGGTGATGTTCGACGCGCTCCTGCCGCGGCTCGCCGACCTCGAGCTGACCGGGCCGACGGAGCGCATGCGGACGAACTTCACGAACGCGCTCAAGCGCATGCCCGTGCGCGTGACGCTCGCCTAGAGGAGGTCGCCACGACGGAGCCCGGAGAGAGCAGGAAGCCGTCCGAGGCGCTCGTCAGCGCGTTCCGCGGCTGCGTCGGCGAGTTCGCCACGGGGGTCGCGGTCGTCACCGCCGAACACGATGGTCACGCCGCCGGCATGACCCTCAACGCCTTCACGTCGGTCTCCCTCGACCCGCTCCTCGTCCTCGTCTCGCTGGGCAACGGCTCCCGCACGCTCCAGGTGACGCGGGCGAGCGGACGCTTCGCGGTCAGCATCCTCCGGCGCGAGCAGCACGAGGTCGCCCTCGCCTTCTCCGAGCCCGGGGCTCCCTTCCCCATGGGCCACGTCGAGCAGGACCGCGAGGGGTTCATCGCGGTCTCCGGCGCCACGGCGGTGCTCCGCTGCCACGTCGAGCGGATCGACCCGGCCGGCGACCACGCGCTCGTGCTGGGGGAGGTCGTCTCCATCGCCCACGGCGGCGGCGAGCCGCTCGTCTTCCACCGCGGCCGGTTCGGCGGTCTCGCGCTCGACAGCGTCGTCCCCGCGGGCCACCCGATCGCGATCGACGAGGGCGCGGGCTGGTAGAACCGGCTGGTAAGGATGCGCCCGTGAGCTTCGAGAGCGACATCCGCCCGCTCTTCCGCGAGGAGGATGCCGCGGCGATGTCGTGGGCCTTCGACCTCGCCTCGTACGCCGACGTGCGGGAGCACGCGGAGGCCATCTACGACCGCCTCGCCGACGGCTCGATGCCCTGCGACGAGCCGTGGTCGGAGGATCAGGTCCAGCGCTTCAGGAGCTGGATCGACGCCGGGATGCCGCCCTAGGCGCGGCCCGCGGCCGCGAACGCCTCGAGCGCCGCGAGGGTGGCGTCCACCTGCTCGGGCACGAGCGGGACCCGCTTCACGAGCGGGGGGAAGAGGACCCAGACCACCGAGCCGCCGAGGTGGCGGATGACCGGGCGGCCGTCGGGCTCGACGCGGATCTCCTCGAAGTGCACCCGGCCGAGCGCCTCGCCGAGCCGGGCGTCCGCGCCGAGGCGCTCCGCGAGCCGCGCACCGGCATCGTCCCCGCGCTTCGGGCGGAAGCGCACCCCCTTCATCTTCACGACGCCCTTGCCGCGGGCCTTGAGGCCGCGGGTCGGCGGCAGCACGGGCTCGTCCGTCGAGATCTCGAGCCCGTAGTTGCCGCCGAAGATCCTGCCCTCCCGCGCGATGGTCAGGCGCAGCGGAAGCCGCGACGCCGACCGAAGGCTTGCGCTCAGATCGCCTTCCCGCTCGACCTGGTCGTAGCCGGCCCGCTCGAGGCTCTCGATCGCGTCGTCGAGCGCGAGGACCGCGCGCCGCCGCGCGCGGGCCCTCGAAGCCGCAGGTCAGTCCCGCTAGAGAGCGTCCGCGTACTCGCGCAACTCCCAGTCGGTGACGGCGAGCTGGAACCGCCGCCACTCGTTGCGCTTGATGGTCGTGAAGGCCTGGATGAACTGCTCGCCGAACGCCGCGCGCGTGAACGGGTCGGCCTCGAGCGCGTCGAGCGCCTCGCCGAGCGAGAACGGGCACGGTCTCGCGCTCGACCGGCGGCTCGTAGACGTGCTCGGTCGGCGGGCCCGGGTCGAGCTTGCGCTCGACGCCGTCCACGCCGGCGAAGATGTGCGCGGCCGAGGCGAGGTAGGCGCTCGCGCTCCCGTCGGCGAGCCGCGACTCGAGGCGGGCGGCCTTGCCCCGCTCGGCGGGGATGCGCACGCAGACCGAGCGGTTGTCGGTGCCCCAGTCGACGAAGTACGGCCCCAGCTCCTGGGCGACGAAGCGCTTGTAGGCGTTGACCGTGGGCGCGCAGATCGCGGTCATCCCGCGCGCGTGGTCGAGGACGCCGCCCATGAACCACCGGGCCTGCTCGGAGAGGCCCAGCTCGCCCTTCGGGTCGTCGAAGACGTTCCGGTCCCCGTCCCAGGCCGAGACGTGGAGGTGGTAGCCGGACGTCCCGCCGCTCTCGGTCGGCTTGCCGATGAAGGTCGCGACGAGGTCGTGCATCGCGGCGGTCTCCTTGATCGCGAGCTTCAGGAGGTGCGCCTCGTCGGCGGCCGTCATCGCATCGGCGAACCGCGTGTTGATCTCCCACTGCGAGGGGTCGTACTCGTGGTTCACGCAGAGGAAGGGGAGGCCGAGGCCGCGGACGTTGTCCTCCATCTCCCGGATGACGCCGGCCGGGTCCGTGCGCACGTCCATGCGGTAGACGAGCCCCGGGAGGGGCTGGTAGGGGATGAGCCGGCCCTCGGGCGTCCGGCGCAGGAGGAAGAACTCGAGCTCGTGGCCGACGAAGACGTTCAGGCCCTTCGCCTCCGCGGCCGCGATCGCGCGGCGCAGGATGTTGCGGGGGTCGGCCTCGAGCGGCTCGCCGTCGAGGCGGCAGTCGGCGAGGCAGATGGCCGTCTCGCGCTCCCACGGGACGATCCGGAGCGTCTCGAGGTCGGCGACGACCTGCATGTCGCGGAAGTTGACCTCGTCGCGGATCCCGGTCCCGTCCGGCATCACCCCGGTGTGGTCGATGGCGAAGACCGAGACGCAGAAGTTGAGGCCGTCGTCGCACGCGTCCTCGAGCACCTCGAGCGGGATGACCTTCGCCCGCGTGGTGCCGATGAGGTCGGTGTAGTGCACGCGGACGCGCGTGATGCCCGCGTCGCGCGAGCTCGCGCAGCCTGTCGGCGACCATCACTCCTCGTCGTCGTGGTGCTCGGCGGGTGCGGGAGGCCGCCCGGCTCGACCGGCAGCGGCAGCTCCTCCTCGATCAGCTCGGTCTCGCGCTGCACCTCGTCGAGCGACACGGGCCGCATGATCGCGCCCAGGCTCTTGTACGCGTACAGGTTGTAGAGGAGCGAGAACGCGGCGGCGATGACGAGGAAGATGAACCAGCGCCAGTAGATCGAGCTCGACTCGATCCCGGGCGGGGCGATCTTGTAGGCGGCGAGGCCGAGCAGGCCGATGCCGAGGATCTGCGGGATCGGCATGATCGGGGAGCGGTACGGACGCTCCGCGCCCGGCTCGCGCCGCCGCAGGAGCATCACCGAGATGTGGATGAGCACGTAGGCGGTCACCCAGCCGAGCACGCCGGCGAGGATGAGCTGGATGAAGCCGGCGCCCTCGGCCTGGCCGGCGAGGTTCATCGCGGCCGGGATCGCGGCGATGACGACGATGCCGACCCAGGGAGCCCGCGTCGCCGGGATCAGCCAGGCGAACGGGGACGGGCAGCTGCCGCGTCAGCGCCATGCCGTAGAGGATGCGCGGGACGCCGGCGACGACGGCGTTGAGCGTCCCGATCGAGGCCAGGATCATGGTGATCCCCATGCAGCCACTTGCCGGCGTCGCCGAAGATGGCGACGCCGACGTCGATCGGGAGCGTCGGCGCGAACGTCGAGAGCGCGTCCGCCGGGACGTAGCGCGCCGCCGCGAGCCCGTAGAGGACGACGGGGACGGCGATGAGGCCGAGTCCGACGAAGATGCCCGACCGGGATGTCGCGGGACGGCCGCTTCAGCTCCTCGGCGAGCGGGCACGTGTACTCGACGCCGACGAAGGTGAAGATGGCGATGCCCGAGCAGGGCCGAGAGGAGGCTCCAGGTGAGGTCGATGTCGGGCAGCGCGGTGCCGATCGGGTCGGTCGTGCCCGGCACCGGCGAGCCCGACGATGCCGACGACGAGGAGGGTGCCGGCGACCAGGAACGTCAGGGTGACCTCGAGCGCGGCGAACGGCCTGATCCCGAGCAGGTTGATCACGGCGAGGAAGGTCATGTAGACGACGGCCCAGAACTTGTAGTCGCCGGGCGCGCCGAGGATGTCCGCGGTCACGAGGCTCGAGGCGAAGTTCTCGGCCGTGCCGGGGAAGAGCTGGACGGCGATGTAGCCGACGCCGACCGTGATCGTGGCGAAGAACGGCCCCAGCCCGGCCCGCACGTACTCGTTCATCGAGCCCGCCTTCGGGATCATCGTGGCGAGCTCCGAGAAGCTCATGGCGGCGAAGATCATCGTGACGAACCCGATCGCGAGCGCGATCAGCCACACCCAGCTGGCGAAGAAGCCGCCCGCCACGGTGGCCAGCACGCTCGACGCGACGATGAGGCTGAACGTCGTGCCGATCGCCGTCGGCAGGCCGACGACTCGCTGCTCCAGCCCGATCTCAGGTGTCTGCGCTGATTGCCCGGCAGCCGCCATGTGCCCTCCTGAAGGTCCACCCGCAGCCGTTTGCGCCGCAGGCGTTTTTGTATTCAGAATGCAGATCGTCAGTATGAGTCCACGAGCAGGGGTATTGCAAGCGAGGGACCGCCGCGGGCGTGCGTGAGGCACGGCTCGCCGGGCAGACGGCCCTCGTCACCGGGGCGGCCCGCGGCCTGGGCTACGCGACGGCCGAGCGCCTCGCCGCCGAGGGCGCCCGCGTCGCCCTCTTCGACCGCGACGGGGACGCGCTCGCGGCCGCCGCGGGGAGGCTCGCGGAGCGCGGCGCCGCCGCGACCACGCACGAGGTCGACGTCGCGGACGAGGAGGGCGTCCGCGCCGCGGTCGCCGAGGTCCTCGCCGCCGAGGGCCGGATCGACGTCCTCGTCAACAACGCCGGCATCTACCCCCACTACCCCTTCGAGGAGCTGACCTTCGCCGACTGGCGGCGCGTGCTGTCGGTGAACCTCGACGGCGTCTTCCTGTGCACGCACGCCGTCTACCCGAGCATGCGCGAGCGCGGCTACGGGCGCATCGTCAACGTCTCGTCGGCGACGTTCTTCATCGGCTACCCGGGGCTCTCCGCCTACATCGCCAGCAAGGGCGGCATCATCGGCTTCACCCGCGCGCTCGCGAGCGAGGCGGGGCCCCACGGGATCACCGTCAACGCCGTCACGCCGGGGCTCATCGCCACGGAGGGCGTCCTCGGGGGCGAGGAGGCCGGGCTCTTCGACGAGATCGTCCCCGAGCAGTCGGTACGCCGTCGGGGAGAGCCGGAGGACATCGCGTCGTGCGTCGCCTACCTCGCCGGCCCCGAGGCGGGCTTCGTCAACGGCCAGACGTTCAACGTCGACGGCGGCCACCGCTACCACTAGGAGGCACGTGTCCGAGAATCCGCAACCAGTCGCTCCGTACCTCGCGGTCGGGCTCTCGACCGTCGTCCACGGCGTGGGCGAGCGCAAGCACATCGCCCGCAACCTCGCCATCGTCGAGGACGGCATCCACGCGGCGATGTCCGTGATCGGGATCAACATGCCGGTCCGGCTGATCGCGCTCGCCGAGGGAGCCCTCACCGGCTTCACCGACGAGGCGTTCGACGTGCCCCACGTCACGGCCGCGCGCGACCTCTTCATCGACGTCCCGGGGGAGGAGACCGAGCGTGCTCGCGGGGCTCGCGAGGCGCTACGACGTCTACCTCTGCGTCCAGTGCAAGGCGCGCTGGCCGGAGGTGATCCCGGACCGCTACTTCAACATGCTCTTCGTGATCTCCCCGCAGGGCGAGGTCGTGCACCGGGCGGCGAAGAACCACCTCTGGTGCCGGGAGCGCTCGTGCACGCCGCACGACGTCTACGACCGCTGGGTCGAGCTCTTCGGCGACGGGATCGACGCCTTCTACCCGGTGCTCCGGACCGACGACATCGGCAACCTCGGCACGATCTGCTGCTCCGACGGCGAGTACCCGGAGGCGGTGCGGGCGCTGGCGATGAACGGCGCCGAGGTCGTCTACCGGCCGAGCGAGGCGGTGCCGATGACCGGCGTCGGCTACCCGGGCGGCGGGACCTGGATGCTCCAGAACCGCGCCCACGCCCACTTCAACAGCGTCTACATGCTCTGCCCCAACGTCGGCCCCGTGTACCTCCACCCGCGCATGGAGCACCCGTTCGACATCGCCGGCGGCAACTCCCACATCGTCGACTACCAGGGGAACGTCGTCGCCTACAGCTCCTCGGGCGCGAACACGTTCGTCTCGGCGATCGTCGACGTCGAGGCGCTGCGCCAGTTCCGGGTCATGAACCTGAACTCGAACTGGCTGAAGGACCTGCGCACCGAGGTGTTCCGCCGGATGTACGAGGAGCCGATCCACCCGGCGAACCTCTGGCTCGAGCAGGACCCCCTCTCGCACGCCGAGGTCGACGAGATCTACCGGGCGAACATCGAGCGGCTGCTCGAGCGAGGCGTGTACACGGCGCCCTCGCGGTCGTTCCCGGGCGCCCGCTACATCTCGCCCGACGACGAGTCGCCCGCCGAGGCCTGGGAGGGAGCCAAGCACCTCTGGGACGAGGAGGACTGATGGCCGAGGCGCTACGACGTCGTCGTCGTCGGCGGAGGCCACAACGGGCTCGACGTGCGCCGGCTATCTCGCCAAGGCGGGGCAGCGGGTGCTCGTGCTCGAGGCGCGCGGCGTCGCGGGCGGCGGCTGCGCCACGGAGGAGGTGGCGGCGCCCGGCTTCCGGCACAACTTCCACTCGAACTTCCACGGGATCATCCATATGGGCCCCGTCTACCGGGACCTCGAGCTCGAGCGCCACGGCGCCCGCTACGTCTGGCCGGAGAACCAGTTCGCCCACGTCTTCCCCGACGGGCGGGCGATCGTCTGCAGCCGGAGCGTCGAGCGCACGGCGGCGAGCATCGCGCGCATCTCGCCTCGCGACGCCGAGACGTTCCGGGAGCTCGCGCACGTCTATCGCGAGGTGCTCGCGAAGGGGGTCATCCCGGCGATGTTCTCGCCGCCGGTGCCGCCCTCGGAGGAGCTCGGCCCGCTCGAGGAGTCGCGAGAGGGGCTCGGGCTCCTCCGCCACTTCCTGTCCGCCCCGAACCACGTCGCCCGCGACCTCTTCGAGTCGCCCGAGGTGCAGACCTGGCTCGGCTTCTGGGTCGCCCAGCTCGCCGGCACGGGCGACGTCTTCGGCCTCGGCGCCAACTACCCCGTCATGCTCGCCGGCTCGCTCGAGCCCTTCGGCTGGGCGATCTGCGTCGGCGGCTCGAACGTCCTCGCCCAGGCCATGGTCCGGTTCGTCGAGGAGCACGGCGGCGAGGTTCGCGTGGACGCCCCGGTCGCGCGCATCGAGGTCGAGGGCGGCCTCGCGCGGGCCGTGGAGCTCGCCGACGGGACGCGCATCCCGGTCCCGGGGATCCTCGTCTCCAACCTCGACCCGAAGCTGACCTTCCTCGACCTCGTGGGCGAGAGCGAGCTCGACGACGGCTTCGCGCACGCCTGCCGCCGCTGGCGCTACGACACGATGTCGATGTTCTGCGTCTACGTCGCCCTCGACTCGCCGGTCCGCTGGCACGCCGCCGAGTGGGACGAGGGAGTCGAGGAGTGCTTCGCCGTCTCGATCTGCGAGTCGCTGGACGTGCTCGACGACAACGCGTCCGACTGCCGCCTGGGGGTGCCACCCCGCACGCCGGGCCTCTTCACCGTCCACCCGTCGCTCTTCGAGCCGAGCCTCTGCCCGCCGGGCAAGGAGGCGGCCTTCTGCGAGCAGATCGCGCCGTGGGAGCTGCGGGACGGCGGCCCGGAGGCCTGGGAGGAGGCCAAGGCCGACTATGCGGAGACGGTTCTCGACCGCTGGCGCGGGGCGCTCCGGTCGGGCCTCGAGCCCGGGCAGGTCGTCGGCCGCTACGTCGCCAGCCCGCTGGACATCGAGCGGCGGATGCCCAGCATGCGGCACGGCGACTGGAACCACGGCGAGATGACCCAGGACCAGATGGGCGTCTTCCGGCCGTTCCACGAGTACCCGCCCTACCGCACGGCCTTCGAGAACGTCTACCTCTGCGGCTCGTCGACCCACCCGGGCGGCTCGATCGGCGGCGCCTGCGGGTACAACGCGGCGGGCGCGATCGCCGCGGAGCTCGGAATCGAGGCCTGGTGGCGCAGGGAGGCAGTCGTTGGCTGAGACGGCGCTCGTCTCGCAGGTCGAGCTGACCGAGGCGGAGGAGGCCGAGAGGCGGGCGCGGTTCCCCGCGGGCGCGGCGATCGAGTTCGCCGACCTCGAGGAGCAGGGGCGCGCCGACGCGCTCGACCGGCTGCGCGAGGCCGAGCCCGTCTCCTGGGTGCCGGCGCTCGGCGGCTGGCTCGTCACCTCGCACCCCCTCGCCCGCAACGTCCTGGCGCGGACCGAGGACTTCACCGTCTGGGCCGAGCCGAACCTCGTGCGGGCCTCGCTGGGCGTGATGATGCTGACGAGCGACCCTCCCGACCACGAGCGCCAGCGGCAGCCCTTCGACGAGCCGTTCCGCATGCGCTCCGTCCGCGACCGGTTCGAGACCCGGGTGTCCGCCCGGGTCGAGAAGCTGCTCGACGAGCTCGAGCCGCGCGGCTCCTGCGAGCTGGTGGTCGACTTCGCCGCCCCGTTCGCCATCGGGGTGGCCGGCGACATCCTCGGCCTCTCGCTCGACGACGTGCCGAAGATCCAGGGCTTCTACGAGGCGTTCGCCGGCGCGATGACCTACGACGGCGATCCCGAGCCGCAGCGCCGCGCCGACGCCGCGCGGGAGGCGTTCAACGCGATTCTCCTCGGCGAGCTCGCTCGCGCCCGCCGGCAGCCGGACGGCTCGATCGCCTCGGCCGTCGTGAACGAGCCGGCGACCGAGCTGACCGACGACGAGATCGTCGCGCAGCTCCGCGTCATCCTCTTCGGGGCGATCGAGACCGTCGAGTCGATGGTCGTGAACGCCGTCCTGCTCCTGCTCGAGCATCCCGACCAGCTGGCGGCGGTGCGGGCCGACCCCGAGCCTCGTGGCGAACGCGGTCGAGGAGGCGATGCGGCTGATCCCCCCGGTCGCCTTCATCGAGCGCTGGACGGCCGCGCCCGCCGCGATCGGCGGCGTCGAGCTCGGACGCGGAGAGTTCGTCGGCATCTCGACGCTCGCCGCCGGGCGGGATCCGGAGGTGTTCCCGGACCCGCTCCGTTTCGACGTCCGCCGCGAGAACGCCAGGCACCACCTCGCCTTCAGCTTCGGCGTCCACCACTGCCTCGGCTTCAACATGGCGCGGCTCCAGGGGCCGATCGCCGTCGCTGCGATCCTCGACCGCCTGCCCGGGCTCGAGCTCGTCGACCCGCCCGAGCCGCACGGCTTCGCGTTCCGGCGGCCGCCCGAGCTCCGGCTGCGCTGGTAGTCAGCGGGGCCAGACGCGGTCGGCCACGGCCGCGACGAGCTCGAGCTTCCGCCACTGCGTGTCCTCGTCGATCTCGTTCCCCTCGATGACCGAGGCGAAGCCGCACTGCGTCGAGAGGGCGAGCTGGTCGAGCGGCAGGTGGCGCGACGCCTCGTCGAGGTTGGCGAGCAGCTCCTCCTCGGTCTCGAGCGCCCGCCGCTTGGAGCTGACGAGGCCCATGACGACGATCCGCCCGGGAGGAGCGAACCGGATCGGCTCGTAGCCGCCGTCCCTGCCCACGTCGTCCCACTCGACGAGGAAGACGTCGTAGGGAAGCTCGCCGAAGAGGCGCTCGGCGACGGGCTCGAGGGAGCCGGAGCAGAGCCAGCGCGAGCGGTAGTTCCCGCGGCAGACGTGGAGGGCGGTCGTGACGTCGTCCGGGATCCCGGCCAGGACGGCCCGGTCGGCCGCGAGCGCCTTCTCGAGGAGGTCGGGGACGCGGTGGCCGGCCGCCTCGAACCGCGCGCTCCAGTCGGGGTCGACGAGATACGGGTAGAGGGGGAAGTCGAGCTGGACGTAGCGGCAGCCGGCCGCCACGGCGTCGGCGACGAGCTCCCGCTCGATCGCGATCGCGTGCTCCACGAACTCGTCCGAGGTCGCGTACGCGTCGGGGGAGACCCCGAACGGGTGCGCGAAGAGGGACGCCGCGGGGAACGTCACCTTGAAGGGATGGTCGGTGAGGCGCGCCATGAAGGCGGCCTCCCGCGCGGCGGGGCTGTCGACCCGCCGGAGCCTCGTCTCGATCGAGGGCACGCTCAGGACGACGGTGTCGCCGGCCTCGTTCCGGAACTCGACCTCGCTCCGGTCCGTCGCGGCTCCCTCGACCGCGTCGTAGAAGGAGTTGAGGAACATCCAGCGGCGGAACTCCCCGTCGGAGACGACGTCGAGCCCGATCTCGACCTGACGCCGGACGGCGCGCTCGACCGCGGTGTCCGCGACGGCGCCGAGGTGGACGGGATCGGACCGCGTTCGGACGGCCGCCTGGAGGTCGGCCGGGCGCAGGAGGCTGCCGACGACCTCGGCGCGTGCCGGGTGGCGAGGGGTCATCGCCGGATCGTACGGCCTGGCGGACAGGGCGCGGGGGTCGCGTGTCCTGGATAATGGCGCGATGCACAGTCGGTACGACGTCATCGTCGTCGGCGGGGGATTCGCCGGTGTGACCGCAGCGCGCGAGCTCCAGCGGACGGGCTTCGACACGGTGCTCGTGGAGGCGCGCGACCGGATCGGCGGTCGGACCTGGACGGCCGAGTTCGGTGGCCAAGCGGTCGAGCTCGGCGGCACCTGGGTCCACTGGTTCCAGCCGCACGTATGGGCCGAGCTGGATCGCTACGGCCTCGGAATCACGGAGAGCCCAGCGCACGACGACTGCACCTGGGTCGTCGGCGATGAGCTCCGTCACGGCACTGCCGCCGATCTCTGGCCTCGGCTTTTCGACGGCTCCGACCGGCTGTGCCACGACTCCCGGGAGGTGCTCCCGCGGCCGCACGATCCCTTTTACGGCGACCTCGGCACCGTGGACGGGCTCTCTGTGCGCGACCGCCTCGAGGAGCTCGATCTCGACCCGGAGGGCTGGGATCTCAACGACGCGCTGTGGGCCGGTCTCTGCAGCGCGTACATCCACGAGACCGGCCTCGCCGCGGCTCTCCGCTGGCACGCGCTCGCCGGGTGGTCCGCCGACCGCATGCTCGACTGCTCCTCGCACTACAAGATCGCCGGGGGCACGAAGAGCCTTGTCGAGGCGATCGCGGCGGACGGCGCCTTCGAGATCCGCCTCGCGTCCCCGGTCGTCGGCGTCGACGCCGAGCCCGACGGGGCGGCCGTTGTGCTCGCGGGCGGTGAGACCCTCGCGGCACGGGCAGTCGTCGTCGCCGTGCCACTCAATGTCCTCCACTCGATCCAGTTCACGCCCGAGCTCTCGTCCGGAAAGCGCGAGGCGGCCGAAGCGGGTCAGTCGTCCCACGGTGTCAAGACCTGGGCGCGCGTGCGCGGCGAGCGGGGCTTCGTCGCGGTGGCGCCCAGCCGCTACGCGCTCACGTACGTCAGCGCCGAGTACGTGTTCGGCGGGGACACCCTGGTCGTCGGTTTCGGCCCCGACGCCTCGGCGCTCGATCCGACCGACCGCGACGCCGTGGCGGAGGTCATCCGCCGGCTCGTGCCCGATGCCGAGGTCCTCGAGGTCCACGCCCACGATTGGACCGCGGACGAGTTCTCGCGCGGGACGTGGTCGATGCCGCGCCCACACGCCATGACCCGCTCCCTTCGCGAGCTGCAGCGGCCCGAGGGGCGAGTCTTCCTCGCCGGCTCGGACGTGGCGAACGGCTGGAACGGGTTCATCGACGGCGCGATCGAGAGCGGCCTCGCCTCCGCACGGGCCGTGCGCGGAGCCTTAGCCGTCGGGCGCGCGCCGGCCACCGTCGGCTAGATCGACAGCGGCACGAGCGTCGGCCCGGGCTGGACCCAGTAGAGCCCGACCCGGTTCGCGCCCTGTGCGAGCGCCGACTCGGGGACGAGGACCGAGAACCGCTCCTCGCCCGCGAAGGAGTAGCTCCGCGCCACCGCGACGACGCGCCCGCCGATCGCGACCGCCAGGTCGCGGGTCGGCCCGCCGTCGCCGGAGACGACGCCCGTGAGCCGGGCCGGGATCTCCTCTGCGCCGAGGTCGACGGCGCGAAGGTCGGCAGCCTGGTCGAGCCGCGCCCGCGCCTCTCCTGCCGGCCGGATGGCCAGCTCGTCGACGCGCTGCCGATCAACTCCCGGTGCGGCCCGATGCCGTAGAGGCCGGGACCCTCGTCGCCCGTGCCGAAGAGCGAGACCTGGCGCTCGAGTGCCTCCGCCCGCCGTGCCTCGAGCGCGGCGGGGTCGGCACGTGAACGTCTCGCGGTCGCCGACGAAGACGTAGCGCTCACGGCGGCGCTCGCCGAAGAGAGGCTCCCCGTCGACCTTCCAGGGAATCGCGACGCCGAGCTCGGCTGCGATCGTCGGGAGGATGTCGACCGTCTGGACCGGGGCGTCGGACACGGCCGCCTGTCGCTGGCCCGGCTGCTTCACGAGCAGGGGGACGAACACGACGTCCTCCAGGTTGGCCTCGGTGAACGCGCGCCGGCGTCCGCCGGGGCGGAAGCTGACTCCGTGGTCGGCGACCACGATCAGGAGCGAGCGGTCGTACATGCCGACCGCGCGCAGCCGGCGGACGATGTCGCCGAGCAGGCGGTCGGCGAACTCGAGCTGGAGGAGATGGCGCTGGTAGCCCTGCTCGACGAGGAACGGGTCGCTTCCCCACCGGGTCGTCTCGAAGCCCGGCAGGTCGCCGCCGTCGTAGCGGCGCCCGGACGGGAGGAACTCCCAGGGGATGTGCGGGAACATCAGGTGGGCGAAGGCGAGGACGGGGCGATCGCCGTCCTCGAGCGAGGCGAGGAAGTCCTCGTGGAGCGAGAGCCGTCGGCTCGTGCGCTCGTGCGAGCTCTCGAGGAACGCGCCCCAGGTGTCCGACACGGAGGGAAGGCGGCGGCGCAGGTCCCGCGGGAGGACGAGGTGCGCGTAGACGAGGCTCGCGTCGGAGAGGAGGGACTCCATCCGGCTCGGGAACGCGGGTCGCGCCGCGTCGGGGCAGAGCGGTCTGGGGCAGAGCTGCGTCAGGGACTCCGACACCTCGAGCCGGTACCGGCCGCCGAGGAGGGTGAAGAGGTTGTCCGGGTGCTCCGAGAACACGGGGAGCGCGCCGTCGTGCTCGGGCAGGATCCCGGTGAGGATCGCCGGGACGGCGTTCGTCGTCCACGCGTCGACGGTCGCCGCGTTCCGGAACCACGTCGACTCGCCCGCCAGCTCCGCGAAGCTCGGATACCGAACGGGGTCGATCTCGCCGCTTCTCGTCCAGGAGCGACGTCGTGGGGATCTCGTCGAAGACGACGAGGACGACCGGGGTCGTCGAGGAGACCGTGACGGCGCGCGGCTCGGGGTCTCGCGCCAGGACGAGCTTCCCGGCCGGCGACGCGAAGAGGAAGAGCCCGAGGAAGACGAGCGGGACGGGCGCGAGGACGGTGAAGAAGGTCCGGACGGGCGGAAGCCGGTCGTAGGCGATCGCCACGGCGACGCCGCCCAGCACGGCCAGGGGGAGGAGGAGATCGGCCGAGAGCTCGGTGGCCTTCGCGCCCGCCTGGAGGGCGAGGAGCGCCACCAGCGCGGCGACCGCGACGAGGTGCACACCGCGCGCGAGCCCTGGATGGACGCGGCCGGCGAGCGCCTCGAGGAGGGCGATGACAAGGGGAGGGACGACCACGACCCCGACGGCGAAGGCGACGATGTCCCACCGGGTCGAGCCCCGGACGGCGAAGAACTCGGCCTGGCTCCCGAGCAGGTCGAAGAGCGGCTGGGCGACGGCGAGGGCCCAGAGCGCGGCGAGATGGAGAGCCGGGGCCAGTCCGCGCCAGCGCTGCGTTGCCACCGAAACCTCCTCTCCGGCCTATGATCGCAGACGACGACAGGGGGTGGCCATGGCGAGGAAGCGGAGATCCGCGACGGCGACTGCGGGCCAGGAGCTGAGCCTCAGCGATGACGGCGTTCGCCTCATCGCCGGCTTCGAGGGCTTCCGGTCCGACCTCTACAACGACCCGGCGGGGCACTGCACGATCGGCTACGGCCATCTCGTCCACCTCGGGAACTGCGACGGGAGCGAGCCCGCCGACCTGAGGAAGGGCATCTCGAGGAAGCGCGCCCGCGAGCTGCTGCGCGACGACGCGGCCTCCGCGGAGGCGGCGGTCAACGACGCCGTGAAGGTGCCGCTGAGCCAGGAGCAGTTCGACGCCCTCGTGAGCTTCGTGTTCAACGTCGGCACCGGGGCCTTCCGACGCTCGACGCTCCTGCGCCTCCTGAACGACGGCGGCTACGACGACGTGCCGAAGCAGCTCGATCGCTGGGTGAAGGCCGGCGGCAAGACGCTCGAGGGCCTGGTCCGGCGCCGGAAGGACGAGGGCGAGCTCTTCGCCTCCGGGACGGTCGAGCCGTCGAAACCGTCGAAGCCGTCGAAGCGGAAGGCGGCCCCCGTCCCTGCGAAGGACGACGAGACTGCCGACGAGACGGTCCACCGCGACCTCGAGCTGACGTCCCCGCTGACCGAGGGCGCCGACGTGAAGGCTCTCCAGCACGCGCTCAACGTCATCTCGAACCGGTTCGACCGGATCGTCGACTTCAAGCTGGACGAGGACGGGAAGCTCGGCGACAAGACCATCCAGGCCACGATCGAGGCCGCCCACGTCATGGGCCTCGCCGGCTCGCGGCTACACGACATCGAGAAGCAGCACGTGATCGCCCAGTCGGTCCAGCGGATGCTGCGCGACCCTCGGACCCGGACGGACGCCCAGACGGCGCGTGCCAAGGAGCGGCGCGACGAGCTCCGCAAGAGGCTCGACACCTCGGTCCCGCTCACCGCCGTCCGCGTCGACACGAGCGCCGGCAGTCCGCACTGGGGCGGGTCGAACGACGTCATGGAGGCGTTCGTGGAGCCTCTCCTCGTCAAGCGCGGCCTGCCGCTCGGCTCGGGCAAGCGGACGCCGGCCGAGAACAAGCGCGTCGGCGGCTCACCGACGTCCGACCACCTCACCACGCGCAGGACGACGGCTGCCCGGGACTTCCCGACCTTCTCGGGCGAGGACGACGCGCGCGCGCTCGCGAAGTCCATGGGCTTCAAGTCGTGGCGGCCGGACAGCTTCGAGAGCTTCGCGTTCTCGTCGGGCGGGCACAGTTTCCGCGTGCAGATCCTCTGGGGCGCCGGGATCAAGCACGGCGACCACGTGCACGTGGGGATCTCCGCCGGCTGACCCCGTGGTGCCGCGGGCGCCGCTAGCGGCGCGCCTGCGAGTGAGTCCGAGCGCGACTCGGCTCGGCCGAACCTCGTTCGATGGCGACGATCCTCTCGGCGCTGAGGCGGCTCATGCCACCCGCCACGAGGCGATCGACCAACGCGGTGCCGGTGAGCCTCCTGAACTCGCCGTCGGACATCTCGATGCTGCCGAAGCGGACGACGTCAGGACTGTCGACCGACGTGACGATCCCGGTTGCCATGAGAAGAGAGCACCTCCCTTTCGTCGAGAACGGATAAGGAAGGCGCTCGCTGCGCCATCGGTATTCGCCCTGGTCGCACCAGTCTACTCGGGCCTGAGGCCCGGCCGCACCCGGCGTTGGCGGCCTGGCGGCTAGATCTTCCGGCGGGGACGCGGCGCGCCCCACTTCGATCGCCCTCGGCGTGAGGAATAGACGAGCCGGGGCGGGGCCAGCTTCATGCCCGCCGTCGCGAACTGCTCGGCATGGCCGGCGACACGCGCCACCCTGCTCACGTCCGCCTGCTCCTCTGGCAACACCAGCGTGACGCCGAGGCCGCTCCGGCCGGCGCGACCGGTCCGCCCGACCCGGTGGACGTAGCCGATGTGCTCCGACGGGGGATCGTAGTTGATCACGTGCGTGATCTCGACGAGGTCGAGCCCGCGTGCCGCGAGGTCGGTCGCGACGAGCGCGGAGGCCCGCCCCGATTCGAACTGCCGCAGCGCTCGCTCGCGCTGACTCTGGCTCATGTTCCCGTGCATGGCGATCGCGTGCACGTCGTGCTGCGCCAGCCTCCGCACGAGCCGGTCGGCACCGCGCCGCGTCCGGACGAAGACGAGCGCGAGCCCCCGCTCGCCCCGCAGCAGCTCCGCCAGCGTCTCGACCTTGCTGTCGGCGTTGACGGGGACGAAGCGATGCTGGACGGGCCCGTCCTCCCGCTCAGGGGCGAGCCCCGCCTCACACGGGACGGCGGCCGTCGTGTAGGCGCTCCCGACCGCGCGGACCTCGCCGTTCAGCGTCGCCGAGAAGAACATGGTCTGGCGCTCACGGGGAACGTGGGCGACGATTCGGTCGACCTGGGGCTTGAAGCCCATGTCGAGCATCCGGTCGGCCTCGTCGAGGACGAGGATCTGGATGGCGTCGAGGGAGACGGCCTTTCGCTCGAGGAGGTCGTTGAGGCGCCCGGGCGTCGCCACGAGGATGTGCGCCTGGCGAGCGCGCTTCGCCTGTGCGTGCAGCGGAACACCGCCGTAGACGGTGGCGACGCGGAGCCCGCCGGCCGGGGCGACTGCCGCGAACTCGCCCGCGACCTGAGACGCAAGCTCGCGCGTCGGGACGAGGACGAGCCCCACCGGGCCCGCGCCGTCGGCCCGGAGCCGCGAGACCATGGGGATGACGAAGCTGAGCGTCTTGCCCGAGCCCGTCGGGGACTTGGCGAGCACGTCGCGCCCGGCAAGGGCGTGCGGAAGGACGCTCGTCTGGATGGGGAACGGCGCGTGGATGTCTCGGCGGGCGAGCTCGCGGGCGATCGGCCCCGGCACGCCGAGTTCGTGAAATGACTGCTGCATTCGATTCGACTCCTGTTCTGTCGGTCGAGATCCGTACCGCCTCGACCCGCAGGAGGAACCGAAGAAGACAAACCTCACGGGGCGGCGACGCCGTCCCTGCCTGCACAGTAGCAGGACGGCGGGCCGGCACCCGCCCCGTGACCGCCGAGCGAGTACTGTCACGTCATGTATCTCGAGGTGACGCTGACCAACGGGCAGAACTACTCGATCCCGATCCCGGACGGGCACACGTTGGAGCAGGAGCTCGATCTCTTCCTCAGGCGCGAGGGTCGCTACGCGACCGAGTGGGTCCCGCTTCAGAAGGCGGGTCGAGAGCTCTTCGTACGGTACGAGCAGATCATGCTCGTCAGCCCGAAGGCCGAGGGAATCTAGGGCGCCGGCGGCTCGAGGCTCTCCCGCACGCCCGCCGCCAACCGATCAGCGTCCGGAGCCTCTTCGTCGATGACGGCCTCGGGGTACGTGACCTCGATGCCCTCCGCCTTGGCCCGCTTCCGCTCTTCCTTCTTCTGCTGCTTCAGCGCGCGCTTCTCCTGAAGCGCCCGCTCTCGTGCCATCTTCGCCATCGTGGTCTGTCGCTTGGAGCTGGAGCCCATCCGGCCCCTTTCTGTAGACGTCATCCCCGATCTGGGGCGTTCGTGACCCCTACGGTAGCTGCACGGGACCCCGGAGTCGCGCCGGGTCGTGGCTCGAAGGCCGCCGGTCGGCCGGTGGCCGAGGGTCTCGCCTTCATTCGCGGGTGAGCTCGATCAGCTTGCGGAGAGTGTTCCAGTTGCGCGCCGTGGCGCGGACTCCGAGGCCCCGCTCGAACCAGTCGATGGTGAGCTTGGAGCGGCCGAGGCCGTTCGGCAGGCGCAGGTAGATCTCGCGCCCGCGCACCGCGAACTCGTCCCCCGGGGACCGGTCCGGGTCGAGGTCCGCGACCGCTTTCGCCGCCGGCGCCTCGTCCAGGAAGACGACGTGGACGCGCGTGGGCTCCGCGTCGTCCACGGGATAGGGGGTGTCGCCCTCGATCCGCGCGAGCTCGTCGTGCGTACGGAGAAGGACGGCGACGTCGTGCCCGAACGCCTCCGTGATCGCGCGCTCGATGTCCGTGGCGACGGCGCTCTCGTCGCCCTTCGGCGCGCGGAAGACGGCGTTCCCGCTCTGGATGTAGGTGACGACGTCCTCGAGACCGAGCGACGAGAGCGTCGCGCGCAGCTCGGCCATCGGGATCTTGACCTTCCCGCCGACGTTGATGCCGCGGAGCAGGGCCGCGAAGGTCTGCACGGTCAGGCGGTCCCGCGGGCGACCAGGTCGCACCAGCGGTCGAACAGCCCTCGTCCGTGCGCCCGCAGCTCGTCTGCTCGGGCGTCGAGCTCGTCGACCAGCGTGGTGGCCGAGCCGGGGCCGAGCACGTCCGCCAGCGAGTCCGCGTAGGCCGGGACACGCGTCCACTCCTCGGCCATCTCGCGCGAGAGCTCGAGGTGGAACTGGACCCCGTAGGCGGCCCGGCCCCAGCGGAACGCCTGGTGGGGGTATGCGGGCGAGCTCGCCAGGAGCACCGCGCCCTCGGGGAGCGAGAACGTGTCGCCGTGCCACTGGAGCGTCGGGAGCTCGCGCGGGAGGCCGGCGAAGAGCGGGTCGGAGGCGGCGTCGTCGGTCAGGAAGACGGGTAGCAGGCCCACCTCCGGCGCCGGGCCCGAGCGGACCTCCCCGCCGAGGCTCGCCGCGAGGAGCTGGCACCCGAGACACGCGCCGAAGAACGGCAGGCCGGCCCGGGCGGCCTCCGCGATCACCGTCTTCTCGCCCCGGAGCCAGGGGAGGGCATCCTCGTCGTTGACGCTCATCGGGCCGCCCATCGCCACGACGGCGTCGAAGTCGCGCCAGTCGGGGAGGGGATCGCCCTCGTCGAGCTCCACGCGGTGGATCGTCGCGCCGCGCTCGACGAGCACGTCCTCGTAGACGCCGGGCGGCTCGCAGGCGATGTGCTGCAGGACGAGCAGGTTCACGCGGTGGGTTCAACGGGTGAGGAGATACAGCACGATCAGCAGGGTCGGCGCCGCGATGTCGTACCAGAAGATGTAGCCGGCGTTGCCCGGGGCGAAGTTCCGCTCTGCGACCATCGACCGAACGTGGCCCACCGCGGCGCCCAGCATGAAGATCGAGAAGACGACAATCGTGGCGAGCCAGAATCCCCGGTCGAAGCTGGGAGCCATGACGCCAGCCACCCCGTAGGAGAGGTCGGCAAGACCGACTTCCCACTGGAACCTGCTCGTGGGCCACCCGATCGATGCCGCGATCGGAGCAGGCATGAACATGTGTCCGGTCCCGGTGATGATGCCGTTCACGCCGACCAGCCACATGAGCCCCACCTTCAGGGTGGTGACCTTCCAGTCGTCGACATCTCCGGACAGCGCGATCGCGAGGTTGATGACGAACCCCACCAGGGGGACGTAGATGATGTACCGCCCGATCAGCGCGCCGACGTCCTTCTTGTCCGCGGCCCGGGCCGGATCATTCGCCATGGCGCCGAACCGCAGCGTGCGTGCTTACCCGGACAGTCACCTCGACGCCGTGCACGGAGGTGCTCTCGCCCATGTCGGCCCGCTCTCCGGGGTTGAGCGCGTTGACGTTCGCGCCGGTCGGCTCTCGCTTCGGCCACCGACCCTTGGGCGAGTAGGCGACTCCGCGCGGGAACGAGGTCCGACAGCGTGACGAGGAGCCGCAACCGCCCCGTCTCGTTGGCGACGACGGCCTCGTCTCCCTCGCCCAGGCCGCGCTCGGCCGCGTCGTCGGGGTGGAGGGCGACCGTCGCCGGGCCGATCCGACGCGCGACCTTGGCGTCGTTCGCGAAGCTGTCGTTGAGGAGCCAGGGCGACGCCGGCGAGAGGAGGCGGAGGCGCCCGTCCGTCGGTCGCGGGTCGGCGTGCGGGAGCGGGAGGCGCGGCAGGCCGTCCTCCTCGGCGCGCGCCGAGGCGAGCTCGACGCGGCCGCTCGGCGTCGGGAACCGGCGATCCGCGAACTGGACGACCGGCGCGTCCGCGATCGGCACCGTTCCCCTGGCGGCGAGCGAGGCGAAGTCCTCGCCGATCCCGGACCGCTCGAGCACCGTCTCGATGATCTCGGCGTCGCTCTCGTGGAGCTCGGGCTCGTCGTAGCCCATCGCCCGGGCGAGCCGGCGGAAGATCTCCATGTTCGGCAGCGCCTCGCCCAGCGGCTCGGCCGCCTTGACCTGCGCCGAGAGCGTGCAGCTGGAAGTACGAGGCGACGAGGTCGTCGAACTCGAGGAAGCTCGCCGCCGGCAGGACGAAGTCGGCGAGGTCGGTCGTGTCGGTCGGGAAGAGGTCGATCGCGACGGTGAGCAGGTCGTCGCGCCGCAGCGCCTCGTGCAGGCGCGCCTGCTGCGGGTTCGAGGCGGCGATGTTGATGTTCCAGCAGAAGAGCGCCCGCGAGCGGCCCGGGTCCTCGAGGCAGTCCACGAGGTCCATGTGGCTGATGGGATCGGGCTGGTCGGAGGCGAGGTGCGGCGCGGCGAGGTAGTCCTCGTCGATGCGGCGCGATTCCGCCCCGTTGAGGTAGAGGAAGCCCGTCCCCGGCTTGCAGAGGTTCCCCGTCACGGCCGGCAGGAGCGCGCACGCGCGGATCACGTTGCCGCCCGTCCGCTGGCGCTGGAGGCCCTGCCCGAGCCAGAGGAGCGAGGGGCCCCGAGCCGTAGAGCCCGGCGGCCTCCTCGATCATTCCGGCCGGCACGCCCGTGGTTGCCTCGCCCCACGCGGGAGTGCACGGTTCGAGCAGCGGCTGGAGCTCCTCCCAGCCGACCGTGTGGGCACCGACGAAGCTCTCGTCGACGAGCCCCTCGCGGGCGACGACGTGCAGGAGGGCGAAGGCCAGGGCGGCGTCGCTGCCGGGGAACGGCTGGAGGTGGAGGTCGGCGGCCGCGGCCGTCGGGTCCGCACCGGGTCGACGACGACCACCCTCGCCGGCGACTCGGGCAGCCAGTGGTCGTGGGCGTGAGGCGCCGAAGCCGAGGGATTCGCGCCCCAGACGAGGATGCAGGCCGCGTCCCTCGCCGTCGCCGGGTCGAAGCCGACGAGCGACGTGCCGTACACGTACTCGAGCGCGACGTGACCGGCCTTGTTGCAGATCGTGTCCGGGTCGATCTCCGTCGCCCCGAGCCGGTGGAAGAACCGCAGCGGGAAGAAATAGGCGAGGAGCGAGAAGGTTCCGGTGTAGTGCGCGTTCAGGACCGTGTGGGCGCCCGCCTCGGCCTCGATCCGGTGGAGGCGCTCGGCGATCTCGGCGAGCGCCTCGTCCCAGGACACGGGCTCGAAGCGGCCGTCGCCCTTCGCACCGATCCGCGCGGAGCGGGCGCGTCAGCCGCGCGTCCGGGTCGAGGAAGGCGCCGTTGTAGCCGATCGAGCACTTGCGGCAGAGCCTGCCGCGGCTCACCGGGTGCGTCGGGTCACCGCGCACGTGTCGGATCGCGCCGTCGCGCTTGACCACGAGGATCCCGCACGCGTCGTAACAGTCCCGCGGGCAGGTCGTGAGGACTCGCTCGTCGACCTGGCCCGCCACGCCTACCCGCCGTCGCCGGGCTCCGGAAACCTGCGCAGGGCGCGCCAGCCGCCGGGCTCGTCGTAGTCGAGGTACCGCGTGCGGGTGACGTTGCAGCTCGCCGCCCTCGAGGAGCCGACCCGAGAGCCTGCCCTGATGCAGCCTGATCTCGTGGTAGTTGCCCGGCGAGATGTCGACGGCGCGGCGGTGGACGGCGTTCTCGCGCCACCGCGTCGGCCCCTCGGGCGTGGCGAAGAGGATGAGGTTCCCGTACTTGCCCTTCACGAGCTCGACGTCGTAGTAGCTGAGAAGACCGTCTCCGATGTGGTCGGTCATCGTCTCGACGAGCTCCTCTTCGAGGTCGAAGAGGAGCGGCAGGTCGGCGTCCGCCTTGGGCTTGCCGAAGAAGCCGACGACGGTCGGGCTGGGCGCGTCGAGCAGCGCGCGCGTGTCGGGGACGACGAGCAGGTGGCGGTGGCCCTCCGGGTCGATCTCGCGGATGACGACCCCGGTCCGGCTCTCGGAGTCGTCCTCCCAGGCCTTCGCCCGCTCACGCTCGTGGTGGAGTAGATGGCGCAGCGCCTCCTCGTCCTCGCGCGTGCGCGCGGGATCGGAGAACGGCTTGCCGGCCACGACCTCCTCCGGGCCGAGCTCGATGTCGGAGGCCATCACCGCAACCTACCGAGTCGCGGCGGCCCGTGCTGTCGACCTTCAGTCCAGGAGCTCGGAGCGCGCCATGATCACCCGGTCGAAGGCGAGACCTTTGCTCCCTACGACCTCGGTCGTGCTCGGCTCACGCGGCCCCACGGCGCGGAAGAAGGTCACCGGCCCCTCGACGAGGTCGCCGTTCTCGTCGAAGCGGATGTCGCCGAGGATGCCGTCCTCGACCATCGTCCGGCGGAGCTCCGTGTTCACCGACGGGCGGGTGCCGTCGGAACGGGCGATCGCGTCGAGGAGGATCTCGACCGCCTGGGCGCCGTACGTCGCCATGTACCAGGGGGTCGGCCCCCCGTAGGTCGCCTCGAACTCTTCGAGGAATCGCTTCCCCGTCGGCGGGAGCTCGTCGTCGGGCAGGCCGTACAACGCGAGGTACATCCCCTTGGCGGCCGGCCCCGCGAGCCTGACCAGTCCCCCCGGGGGCATGAAGCCGTCGCCGGCGATGAGCGGCACGTCCGGGCCGAGGGCGTCCCGGAGATCACGGATCAAGGCCCCCTCGTTCTCTCGTAGAGTCCGAAGATGCGCGACAGCGTCCGGCCGCGAGCGGGCGATCCTCCGTGCGAGACCGTCGAAGTCTTGCGCCTCGTAGTTCCAGGGAGCGTCCCCGGCGACGCGGAGCCCGAGGCTTCGCGCGGCCTTCCGCGCGTCGGCCGGCATGCCGTCCCAGTCGTTGTCGCCGAGGAGGAAGACACGCTTCGCCCCCAGCTCCTTCGTGAGCTCCATCATCGCGACGGCCTGTAGATGGTTGGCAGCCGCGATCCGGACGTAGTTCCGCTCGCCGGACGGGTACAGGGCCTCGACCTCGCTGGGGGGCCAGCCGGTGTAGGGACGCGTGAGCCCGGTGAACGTGTTCGCCGGGGCTGATCATGGCCAAGGGACCCTTCGGGGCCTCGTTCGCGAACGGGAGCTGGAGGCAGGTGCAGTACGAGTTCCAGGCGCCGATCACGCCGATGACGTCGAGGTTGCGGGCGTAGGCCTTCGCGTTGAGCATGCACCGGTACTCGTCGGCCACCCCGCCCTGGGCGGTCGACGGGTCGCAGGACTGGTAGCCGACCGAGTAGCGCCCGGCCTCGAAGCCGCGGCGCTCGAGGGCGAACCTGATCCCCTCAACCATCGCGCGGGTGAAGTCGGCGCTCTCGCCGCGCAACGGGAGGTCGGAGACGAGCAGGACGTCCGGCTCGTCCTCGCCGCCGAAGAAGACGTCGCTGCACGACGAGGCCGGAAGGGCAGCGTCCGCGGAAGGCGATCCTGCCGTCGTCACCCACGTCGCGCCCTCGCCGACGGCGATGCCGCGCGGTGCGGTCATCCCGTCGACGACCTCGGCTGTGTTCGTGTCCGGATCGATCCGGTAGACGCTGTCGGCGATCTCGTTCGTCGCCCAGACGGCCCGGTCGCCGTAGGCGATCCCGCCCACCCACTGGTCGAGCGGGATCGAGCGCTGGACGACGTCGTCCGGATCTGGGCCGGGTCGATTCTCGTGACGGTGCCGCCCTCGGGGTCGGTGACCCAGACTGCGCCCGCGCCGACCGCGAGCCCCGCAAGGCTCTCGGCGTCGACGTCGATCTTCCGTGCGACGGCGTTCGTCCTCGGATCGATCTCGGCGATCCGCTCTCCGCCGTCGACGACCCACACGCCGCCGCCGCCTGCTGCGATGTTCGCCGCCGCGACGCCGCGGATCCTGGCGACCACTCGATTCGTGCGCGGATCGATGCGAGAGACCGTGAGGTCCGGATTGATCGCCCAGACCCCGTCGCGCGTCACGGCGATGTGCTGGCGGCTGAAGCCGAAGCCGGGGACGAAACCCGGGGGCTTGCGAGGAAGGAGGTCGATCGTCTCGACGACGGCTCTGGATTCGGGGTCGACACGGTGACGCTCCTCGGGAACTGGTCTGCGCCGAGATTGGCGACCCAGACGGCAGCCCGCGCCGACGGCGATGTCGGTCGGCGTCGAGCCGGTGCTGAACGTCTGCGGATCGCCCGGCTCGCTCGCGTCGACCCGCGAGACGGTCTGGTCGTTGGCGTCGATCACCCAGACGGCTCCCTCGCCAACGGCCACTGTCGAGGGAGCCGCCCCGAGGGGCACCGTGCCGAGGAGGTCGCCGGTCGCCGGGTCGAGCTGCCCGACGCCGCTGGCTGTGATCGCCTCCGCCTCTGCGTCGTTGTCCGGCTCACGAGGACGCCAGCCACGACCGCGACGGCGACCAGAGCCGCCCCTACCGCGATGAGGACGACGCCGCGCCGGCGTCGTCGTGTGCGTCCCGCGAGCGCGTCCGGCACGGGCGGAAGCTCGATCTCGGGGACGACCTCGATCACGCGGACCTTCTTCTCCAGCCCCTTCACGCGCACCGCGCGGCGCCGGTCGACGAAGCGGACTCCCTCGAGCGTGCGCGCGAGGCTCGTCACCGTCTCGCTGGCGAGGATCTGACCGGGCGTCGCGAGGCTGCAGAGCCGCGAGGCGAGGTTGAGGGCGCCGCCGCGGTAACCGCCCTCGACCGGCACCGCCTCGCCGGCGTCGAGGCCGACGCCGATCCCGAGCGGGAAGACGGGCTGACCGTCCACCCGCTCCCGGAAGCGGGTCTGGAAGTCGACGGCGGCTCGCAGCGCCTGTCGCGCCGAGCGGAAGACGCAGAGCGCCTCGTCGCCGCGAAGCTCGACCACCTCTCCGCCGGCGCTGACGACGGCCTCGCGGGCGAGCTCGGCGAACCCGCGGCGAGCTTGCCCGCTTCCTCGTCTCCGAACGCCTGCGTGAACGAGGTAGTAGCCGCGGACGTCGGCGATCAGGAACGTGCGGACGTCACCCTCGGGCTCGGCGGCCGAAGGTTCGGTCGCGCGCCGGTCGACACGTCCGTGTCCATGCTCGTGCCGAAGCATACGATCCTGGCTCCCGGCGACCAAGACGCGCCGAGCGAGCCGAGCGCCTGCGCCCCCCGGCGCAGGCGCTCGGGGCCGCCTCGCCCGTCCTACCCCAGGGCGCCTGGGCGAGGTCCGTACGTCCCGTCCGGCGTGAGCCGGGTCGATCCCTCTAGCGCCCGTCGAAGTGCCCGGCGAGAGCCGAGCCGGGCCCCGCAAGGAACGCGGCAAGCGTGGTGAGGGTAATGAGTACCTTCACCTTCACGGGCGATACCTCCTTCGAGTTCGCGGTGACCGGTCAGCGTCGCGAGCCTGGGCACGGGGCCGTCATCCCCGATTCGTATGTGAACTTCCGGTAGTCCCCAGGTGCTCACGACCCCGCCAGTACGCCGGACCGGGCTGAACGGGCGCTTAAGCCCGCCTTAAGGCGTGGTAGGTTCGGCCCACCCTGTCGCCCGCCGCCTCGATCGACTTTCAGATCCTCGGGCCTCTCGAGGTGCGCGACGGCGAGCGGATCGTCGAGCTCGAGGGGGCGAAGGCGCGGGCGCTCCTCGTCCTCCTCCTCCTGCACGCGAACGAGGTCGTCCCCAGCGACCGCCTGATCGACGACCTCTGGAGCGGCTCGCCGCCGAGCACGGCTGCGAACGCTCTCCAGGTCTACGTCTCGCGCCTACGGAAGCTCCTCGGGCGCGAGGCCGTCGTCACCCGCGCGCCGGGCTACCAGCTCCGCGTCGAGCCCGATCGCGTGGATGCCCTGCGCTTCGCGCGGCTCGTCGAGGAGGCACGGGAGGCGCTCGCGGACGGGACGCCGGAGGCCGCGCTCGCCGGCCTCGAGGAGGCGTTGGCCCTCTGGCAGGGGGCGCCGCTCGCCGAGTTCGTCTACGAGGCGTTCGCGCAGGCGCCGATCAACCGGCTGGAGGAGCTCAGGCTGACCGCGCTCGAGGAGGGCTTCGAGGCTCGGCTCGCCCTGGGTCGGGGAGCCGACCTCGTCGCCGATCTCGAGGCGCTCGTCGCGGAGCATCCGCTTCGCGAGCGCCTCCGCGGCCAGCTGATGCTCGCGCTCTACCGTGCCGGGAGGCAGGCCGAGGCGCTCGAGCTCTACCAGGAGACGCGCCGCCTGCTCGTCGACGAGCTCGGAATCGAGCCGTCGCCGAACCTTCAGCGTCTCGAGACGGCCATCCTCCGGCAGGATCCCGCCCTCGAGCCGGAGCTCGTCGACGAGGCGGCGCCTCCGCCCGCTGCTCCTCCGCCTCCGCGGGAGGCGCGGAAGACCGTCACCGTCCTCTTCCTCGAGGTGTCGTGCGACGGCGAGCACCTCGACCCCGAGGCTCGGGCCGCCCTCCTCGCGGAGGAGCTGGAGCGCGCGACCGCGACCTTCGCCGACCACGGCGGGGCGGTCACGGAGCTGCCCGCCGGCCGGCTGCTGGTCGTGTTCGGCGTCCCGGCGGTGCGCGAGGACGACTCGCTCAGGGCCGTCCGGGGTGCCGTGGACGTCCGGGAGGCGGTCGAGGAGCGAAACGCCGAGCTCGCGAGGGACCGGGACGTGCGGCTCGCCATGCGCGCGGGTGCCGAGACCGGCGAGGTCGTGGCGGGGGCGTCGGTCACCGGCGAGGCGGTGGCCGCGGCCGCGCGCCTGCAGGAAGGCGCGGCCTCGGGGGAGATCCTCGTGGGCGAGGGCGCTCTCGAGCTCCTGCGGGACGTCGTCTCGGTCGAGCCCTCGGGGCAGGCATTCCGGCTGGTCTCGATCTCGGAGGCCGCGACGACGCCGATCGTGCGCCGCGAGCTTCCCCTCGTCGGACGGGATCGGGAGCTGGCCCGGCTCGAGCAGCTCTTCGAGCAGGTCGGCGGCGAGCGGAACCCGATGCTCGTCACGCTCCTCGGCCCCGCCGGCATCGGCAAGTCGCGGCTCGCGGCCGAGCTCGGGGCTCTCGTCGAGGGCCGGGCGAGGGTGCTCGGCGGCCGCTGTCTGCCGTACGGCAAGGGGATCACGTTCTGGCCGCTCGCCGAGGTCGTGCGTGCCGCGGCCGGGGCGACCTCGACCGACGCGATCGCCGCGACTCTCGGCGGGACTCCCGACGCGGCTCTCATCGCCCGTCGCGTGGCGGCCGCGGTCGGGAGCCCCGACGCGGAGTCGGCGAGCGACGAGACGTTCTGGGCGATCCGCAAGCTGCTCGAGTCGCTCGCGCGCGAGCGCCCCCTCCTCCTCGTGTTCGACGACCTCCAGTGGGCCGAGCCCACGCTCCTCGACCTCCTCGACTCGCTCGTCGACCTGACGAAGGACGCGCCCATCATGGTGCTGTGCCTGGCGCGTCCCGAGCTCCTCGATGACCGCCCGGCCTGGGGAGGCGGCAAGGTGAACGCGGTGTCCATGCTCCTCGACGGTCTCTCCGACGAGGACTCGGAGGCGCTCATCTCCCAGGTTCTCGGTGGGCGCGAGCTCGCGAGCTCGACGCGGGCGCGTGTCGCGGAAGCGGCGGACGGAAACCCGCTCTTCCTCGAGCAGATGCTCGCGATGCTCGCGGAGCACGATCTCTCCGAGGACGACCACGTCCTCCCGCCGACGATCCAGGCGCTCCTCGCCGCCCGGCTCGACCGGCTCGACCCGGACGAGCGCGCGCTGATCGAGCAGGCGTCGGTCATCGGCAAGGAGTTCACCGCGGAAGCGCTCGCGGCTCTCGCCGACCCCGACGTGGAGGGTGGGACGACGGCCGCACGGGCGCTCGACCGCCTCGTGCGCAGGGATCTCGTCCGCCCGGCGCAGTCGGATCGCGGCGAGATCTTCCGGTTCCGGCACAGCCTCATCCGCGAGACCGCCTACGGCGGGATCCCCAAGCGGGCCCGAGCCGTCCTCCACGAGCGCTTCGCCGCGTGGCTCGACGAGAAGGCCGACCGCGGCCGGGCGAGCTCGAGGAGATCCTCGGGTACCACCTCGAGCAGGCGTACCTCTACCGGGCCGAGCTCGGGCTCGTGGACGACGAGGCGCGCGGGCTGGCCGAGCGTGCGGCCGGCCACCTGGCGACGGTCGGCGAGCGCGCCTACGACCGCGGGGACGGGCCCGCCGCGGCGAACCTCCTCTCACGCGCCGTCGCGCTGCTCGCTCCCGAGAGCCGCCCCAGGCTCGACCTCCTCGTCGACCTGGGCGAGGCGCTCCGCGAGAGCGGCGAGTTCAGGGAGGCGGAGGACGTGCTCGGGGAGGCGATCGAAGGCGCCTCGGCGCTTGGCGAGCCGTCGCTCGAGGCGCGTGCCTTCGTCGTCCGCCTGCGCCTCCAGATGCAGACGGAGGCGAACTTCGCCGCCCCCGAGCTCCTCGAGGCGACCGATCGAGCCATCGAGGTGCTCGAGCGGGCCGGCGACGAGCGCGGGCTCGCCAAGGCGTGGCCGGTCAGGGCCTGGTTCCCCTGGCTCCAGTGCGACGCGTCGGCGGCCGAGCAGGCGCTCCTGCGGGGGGCCGAGCACGCGCGGCGAGCGGGCGACGAGCGGGCCGAGGGTTACAGCCTCAACCTCCTCCTCGGCTCCTGGCTCTTCGGCCCGGTGCCCGTTCCCGAGGCAGTCCGGCGCTCCGAGGAGATCCTCGACCTCCCGCCGCGCCAGCAGCGCGTGAAGGCGTCCGCGTACCGGGCGCTCGCCGGCCTGGCCGCGATGGAGGGGAGGTTCGACGAGGCGCGCGAGCTCCTCGAGCTCGACCGGGCGATCATCGAGGACATGGGGCTCCGCGTGACCGCAGCGGTCGCCTCGGAGATCTGGGGCATCGTCGAGATGCTCGCCGGCGACCCGGCTGCGGCCGAGCGCAGGCTCCTCGAGGGCTACGAGATCCTCGAGGCGATGGGGGAGAAGAGCGGGCTCTCGACGCTCGCCGCCATGCTCGCCCACGCGGTCGACGCCCAGGGCCGTCACGACGAGGCGTATCGCTTCACCGAGGTCAGCGAGGAGTCCGCGCCCGAGGAGGACCGGTCGGCGAACGTCTACTGGCTCGCGGCGAGGGCGAAGCTCCTCGCCCGCAGGGGAGACCCGTCGGAAGGCGAGACCCTGGCGCGGAAGGCGCTCGGCCTCGCGGAGCCGACCGACTTCCTCAACATGCGCGGCCAGGTGCTGATGGATCTCGCCGAGGTCCTCCGCCTGGACGACCGTGCCGGTGACGCGGCCGAGGCGGTGGCCGAGGCCGTCGAGCTCTACGAGCTGAAGGGAAACCGCGTCGCGGCGGACGCGGCGCGCTCGGTGCAGACGGACCTCGCCCGGGCCGCTACGGGCGCGGCAGCTCGACGTCGCTGACGTCGATCCCGAGCGAGGCCGCGAGGCGGATCCCGTCCTCGAGGTCCTCCTGGAGGCGCTGGACGTCGCGGTTGTGCATGGCGGGGCCGATCCAGGCGCGGGCCGGCGGGCGCCAGAGGGCGTGGTCGACGAAGATCGGGAGCATCCGGTTCCCGGCCGCGACGAGCCGCTGCTTCGTCTTCTTCGGCGCGCCGTCGAGGAGGACGCGCTCGTACGCCATGCCCGACGCGTGGTGGATGCCGTCGTCGATCGTCAGCCGGTTGCAGAGATCCTCGAGGACCGTTCCGCGCGACGAGCGCGCGATCAGCCGGAAGCGCGGGATGATCAGGCGCTCGAAGAAGACCTGCATGAGGAAGACCTTCTCCTCGAGCGTGTCGAGCGCGAGGAACATCGCCGCCAGCTTGTCCAGGTAGGGGTCACGCTCCGCAGTGCCGCCGGCCATGTCCGCGAGCTTCAGCCACGCCTCTGTGTGGCGCGACTCGTCCTGCACCATCGTCGTGTAGTAGAGCTTGGCGTCGGGGTGGGGGGCGAGCTGGAAGAGCTGCGCGGCCATCTCGACGGCGAAGGCGTCGGCCTGAAGCTGCTGGGTAATGACCGACCGCCAGACGTCCAGCCGACGCGCGCGCTTCTCGGCCGACCCACGGCTTTCCGGGACCGGCGGCTGGTCGCTCCAGGGCAGATCGCCCGTCTTCCACTCGGCCCGCTTCGCGAGTTCGTAGTAGCGAAGGACACCGGCGAGGCGTTCGTCGCCCGTGCCCGCGACCGCTTCCTGCGCGACGGCCTCGCTGCTCACACCTCCCTAGCTTACAGCGGCGGGGCCGGCGCTCGGGCAGTCGTCGCGACGAGTTCAGTCTAGACTCGTCCCGCCCGTCCCACCGCCAGGAGGTGCCCAGTGGCCAGACCGCGGAAGACAACGAGGCGGAAGACAACGAGAAGGAAGCGAGCCGCGAAGCCGAAGCGGATCCTCAACTGCAAGCCGTCGCCGAAGACGGAGGAGGACTGGACCTTCCAGACGGCCCAGGAGGCAGACATGGTCGCTGCGGCCCCCGCCGTCCCGTCCTCGAAGGACCTGCGGGCGACCTGGTGGAAGGTCGGCGACCAGGGGACGACCGGATCCTGCGTCGGCTGGGCGACCGCCGACTCCCTGCTGCGCTGGCACTTCGTCAAGGCCGCGCGGATCAAACAGCTCGACAAGCTCTCGCCGCGCTTCATCTGGATGGCCTCGAAGGAGACGGACCAGTTCATCACGCGGCCGACGACCTTCATCGAGACCGAAGGGACCAGCCTCAAGTCCGCGCTCGACATCGCGCGCAAGTTCGGCGCCGTGCGGGACTCGACGCTCCCGTTCCTGTCCGGGAAGCTCTATCCGGGCCAGGCGACGACGTTCTACGCGGTCGCCGCCCAGCTCAAGATCGTCGCGTACTTCAACCTGGGCACGAACCTGACCGACTGGCGGACGTGGCTGGCGACGAAGGGCCCGATCCTGACGCGTCTCGACGTCGACCGCACGTGGGACGACGCCGACACGACGGGCGGCAACCTCGACGAGTACCAGCCCGAGACGACACGCGGCGGGCATGCCGTGTCCCTCGTCGGCTACCGGCCCGGGCGGTTCATCGTCCGGAACAGCTGGGGGACGACCTGGGGTGACAGCGGCTTCGGCTACGCGTCGCTCGCGTACGCACAGGAGGCATTCACGGAGGCCTACGGCGTCCAGGTCTGACCCGCGCCGCCGTGAGCGTCCTCTACCTGCTTCGCCACGCGAAGTCGAGCTGGGACGATTCCGGGCTCGAGGACCGGGACCGGCCTCTCGCCCCGAGAGGCCGGCGCGCCTCCGCGCTCATCGCCGAGCACGTTCGCGGCGATCACGTCGCGCCGGCGCTCGTCCTCTGCTCCTCGGCGCTGCGGACGCGCGAGACGCTCGCTGCGATCCTGCCCGCCCTCGAAGGAGAGGTGGAGATCCGGATCGAGGACGGCATCTACGGGGCCGGGGTCGACGCGCTGCTGGCCCGGCTCAACGACGTGCCCGACTCGTTGCCGTCGGTGCTCCTCATCGGGCACAACCCCAGCATCCACGAGCTCGCGCTCACGCTCGCGGGCCGCGGGGACGGGCTCGACCGCCTGCGCGAGCGGTTCCCGACCGGGGCGCTGGCGACGCTCAGCATCCCCACGGGCGGCTGGTCGGGCCTGCGCCCGCGCGCCGCGGTGCTCGACGACTTCGTCGTGCCGCGCGAGCTCGAGGAGTCGGGGAGGCCCGACCCCGCATAGCATCCGCTGGCGTGGCGGAGATCGTCCCCCTGCCGGAGGCCGTTCGCGAGCTCGTGCACGACGGCGACGTCGTCGCCCTCGAGGGGTTCACGCACCTGATCTCGTTCGCCGCCGGCCACGAGCTCGTCCGGCAGGGCCGTCGCGACCTGACCCTGGTGCGGATGACGCCCGACCTCGTCTACGACCAGCTCATCGGCATGGGCTGCGCGCGCAAGCTCGTCTTCTCCTGGGGCGGGAACCCGGGCGTCGGCTCGCTCCACCGCCTGCGCGACGCGGTCGAGCGGGGCTGGCCGGCGCCGCTCGAGCTCGAGGAGCATTCGCACGCGGGCATGGCCACGGCCTACGCGGCCGGCGCCTCCCACCTCCCCTTCGGGGTCCTGCGCGGCTACGCGGGGAGCGAGCTTGCGGAGCGGACGAGGGTCGCCTGGATCACCTGCCCGTTCACGGGCGAGAACCTCGCCGCCGTGCCCGCCATCCGCCCCGACGTCGGGATCGTCCACGCCCAGCGCGCGGACGAGGCCGGGAACGTCCAGCTATGGGGGATCGTGGGCGTCCAGAAGGAGGCCGTGCTCGCCTCCGACCGGTCCCTCGTGACCGTGGAGGAGATCGTCCCCGAGCTCGAGCCGCTGCCGGGCGCCGTCGTCCTCCCCACCTGGGCGGTGACGGCCGTGGCGCTCGCGCCGGGCGGCGCCCGCCCGTCCTACGCGCAGGGCTACTACGACCGGGACAACGCCTTCTACGTCGCGTGGGACCCGATCAGCCGCGACCGCGACCTGTTCCTCGAGTGGATGCAGGCAAACGTCCTGGAGGCCGTGTGAGCGACGACGGCGAGCGGGGCTACACGGCCGACGAGATGATGGCCGTCGCCGCCGCACGGCGGCTCGACGACGGGACAGTCTGCTTCGTCGGGATCGGGCTCCCGAGCCTGGCGGCGAACCTCGCGCGGGCGACGCACGCGCCAGGCTGCGTCCTCGTGTACGAGAGCGGCACGATCGGGGCGAAGCCGACACGCCTACCGCTGTCGATCGGCGACGGCGAGCTGGGCGAGACCGCCGACTCGGTCGTCTCGATCCCCGAGATCTTCGCGTACTGGCTCCAGGGGGGACGTATCGACGTCGGCTTTCTCGGCGCCGCTCAGATCGACCGCTTCGGGAATTTGAACAGCACCGTTATCGGCGACTACGACCGCCCCAGGGTGCGGCTGCCGGGCGGCGGCGGCGCCCCGGAGATCGCCGCCTCGTGCCGCGAGACGTACGTGATGCTCCGCCAGACCCCGCGCGCCTTCGTCCCGGAGCTCGACTTCCTGACGACGGTCGGCCACCGGCCGCGGGAGGGAGCCGGCGAGGAGCTCGCCTTCCCCGGCGCGGGCGTCACCTGCGTCATCACCGACCTGGGGATCCTCCAGCCCGATCCCGGGACCACGGAGCTCACCCTCGTCGAGCTCCACCCCGGGGCCACGGTCGAAGAGGCCCGCGCCGCGACCGGCTGGGACCTCCGGGTCGCCGAGGACGTCCGCGTCGGCGAGCCGCCGACGGAGGCCGAGCTCGCGGCCCTGCGCGCGCTCGAGCCCGTCGCGGGCGGGGAGAGGTAGAAGACGGATTTTCGCGTCCGTTGCGAGTGGCGCTTGTACGTGGTGACGACGAACGACAACCTGGAGATGCTGCGCTTCGCCCAGCGGCGCGGGTTCGTCCTCTCCGACCTTCGCCCGGGCGCCGTGGACGACTCCAGGCGACGGCTGAAGCCGCAGATCGGCGAGATCGGGGCCCACGGCATCCCGCTGCGGGACGAGCTCGAGCTCGAGCTTCTGCTCTAGAGGTCCGGGGTCTCGCGGAACTCGGTCGCGACGGGCCGGGCGGCGGTCGCCTCCGCCGCGGGGAGCTCGAACGAGAACGTCGAGCCGGCGCCCTCGCGCGACTCGACCCAGATGCGGCCGTCCATGCGCTCGACGAGCTCGCTGCAGATGTAGAGGCCGAGCCCCGTGCCCCCGATCCCGCGCGTCATCTCGGGGTCGAGGCGGTAGAACTTCTCGAAGATCCGAGCCTGCTCGCCGTCGGGGATGCCGAGGCCCTGGTCGCGGACGTGGAAGCTGATCGAGCCCTCCGACGACTCGACGCCGACCTCGATGCGCCCGCCGTCGGGCGAGTACTTGATCGCGTTCTCGACGAGGTTGACGAGCACCTGGCGGACGCGGTCGCGGTCGGCCGCGACCGACGGGACCGAGTCGCCGACCACGGTCTCGAGCGTGATCCCGGGCGGCCCGTGCTCGCGGGCGGACTCGACCACGCGCTCGACGAGGTCGCCGGGGTCGAACGGCTCGTCGACGAGGTCGAGGCGGCCGGCATCGAGCTGGTTGGCGAGCAGGATCTCGTTGACGATCCGGTTCAGCCGCTCGGACTCGTCCACGATCAGCGAGACGAAGCGGTCGCGGCCGGCCTCGTCCAGGGCGAAGTCGTGCCGGCGGAGGGTCTGCGCGGCGCCGTAGACGGCGGCCAGCGGGGTCCTCAGCTCGTGGGAGGCGGTGGCGACGAAGTCGGCCTTCAGCTCCTCGAGCCGGTGCGCGTCCGTGAGGTCGCGGAAGGCGTAGACGGTGCCGCCGAAGAAGTCGACGCCGGAGATGGAGATCCAGCGCTCGCCCCGCTCGGTCTCGAGCGGGAGCGTCTCGGGCATCACGGGCTCGGAGGCGGGGCCGACCGGGATCCGTTGGGCCAGCGTCTTCCAGCCCGAGATCGCCTCCGCCGCCGTGTGGCCCAGCACGGCGTCCGACGGCAGCCCCGTGATCGCCTCGGCGGCCGGGTTCCAGAGCCTGATCGCCCCGGTGCGGTCGACGAGCGTGACACCGTCGGCGACGTAGGTGAGCACGCGAGCGGCGTCGGCCGCTTCCTCGACCTCGCGGGTGAGGTGGGCGTTGTCCACGGCGAGGGCGGCCATGCCGGCCAGCTCCTGCGCGGCGGCGAGGTCGTCGGCGCCGTACGAGCGGCCGGGCGCCTGCGTGAGGAGCGTCAGCGCGCCGAGGGCCCGGCCGCGGGCGCGCAGCGGGACGCACATGCGCGACTCCGAGAGCTCGGGCCGGCCGCGTCGGATGACCTCGAGGACGTCCGCCTCGGGTAGTGGGCTCGGCTCGGGGCCCGGCTTGCCCGGGCCGGCCTGGCCGGCAGCGATGCGCGTGGCGGCCCCCTCCTCGTCGATGAGGTCGACGAGGCACCAGTCGGCGAGGTCGCGCACGGCGAGGTCGGCCACGCGGCGCAGAGTCGCCTGGTAGTCGCGCGACGATCCGAGGATCTCGCCCGAGCGCGCGAGGAAGTCGAGCTTGCGCTGGCGGTCGACCGCCTCCGCGGCGGCCGCCCGCTCGGCGGCGAGCAGGCGCTCGCGCTCCTCGGCCGCGTCGCGCCGCTCGCTGACGTCGAGGAGGTAGCCCTGGGTGTAGAAGGGGCGCCCGTCGTCGTCGCGCACCGTCACGGCCTCGTCGTGGACCCAGACGGTGCGCCCGTCGCGCGACAGCATCCGGTACTCGCAGCGAAGGGCCCGCGTGCCCTCGGCCGCGGCCGCGATCTCCGCGCGCACCCGCTCGCGGTCCTCGGGGTGCAGGAGACGGTAGAACAGCTCCGGCTGCGCGATCCACTCCTGCGCCGAGTAGCCGAGGATCGAGGCGACCTGGGGGCTGACGTAGATGGGCGCGCCGCGCTCGCCGACAGGGTGGACGTACGTGATCGCCGGCAGGTGCTCGGTCAGCGCGCGGTACTTCGCGTCGGTCTCGCGCAGGCGCTCCTCGAAGCGCTGGCGCTCACCGACGTCGGTGGCCACGAGAACGGCTCCTGCAGGCCGACCCGAGCCGTCGCGGATGGGCGCCACGGTCAGCGAGATGGAGAGATCGGCGCCGTCCTTTCTCCGGTGGAGGGCGCTCGGGTCCTCGAGGCGCTCGCCGAGCTGCACCGCCATCAGCGCGAGTGCGTCTTCCCGATCACGCTCGACCCCGAGGAGGGAAACCGGCTGGCCGACTGCCTCGTCCGCGCCGTACCCGTAGATGCTCTCGGCCCCGGGGCTCCAGCTCACGATCGTCCCCTCGAGATCGACCCCGACGATCCCCTCGGAGGCCGACTCGCGGATGGAGCCCAGCTCGTCCTCCACGAGCTGGCGTGCGCGGTCCGTCCGGCGCCGGCCGAGTGCGAGCCAGCCGGCGACGCCGCCGACGAGCATCCAGGCCGGGAGGCCGTAGAGCGCCTCGAGCGACTCGTCCGCGACGAAGAAGAAGTAGAGGGCCCAGCCGGCCGCGCCGACCGCGACGCCGGGCAGGATCCCGCCGGCGACCCCTGCCAGGGCGGCCACGAGGATGCCCGCTCCGACCGTGACCCCCGGGTAGTCGGCGTGCCAGTCCCCGGGGACGGTGAGGGCGGCCTCGAGGCCCACGCCGAGGACGACCACGATCCACGGACGCGCGCGCGAGATTCCGCCGGGCGGTGAGACGAACGCTCTCTTCAGCGCTCCGATGTCGGGCACGGAGGGGGTTTTCGGCTTTCCAGGCCCGGTCTCCTTCCCTGGCATACCCTCTCACACGTCCCTGATCGCGTCGACCGCCAGCGCCGCGCCCGCGACGATCTCGAGGGCTCCGAGCAGCCGGCCTCCGGCGAGGAGGAGCGTGTCCGCCCGCTGGCCCCCCGCGACGAGGCTCGCGCCGACGACTGCCAGCAGCGCGACCGCCAGCGCTCCGATCGCCGTTCCCGCGACGTCGTCGCCCCCGGCGGCGAGCGCGAGGACGACGACGCCCGGCTGGAGGAGGAGCGGGAACGCGACCGGGACGAGCGCAGCCCTGAGGCCGGGCAGCGCAGGTGCCGGCCGCGGGGATCCCGCGAGAAGCGCGCGCACGCCCTCGACGGTCAGCACGAGCGCGGCGGCGAGGCGGAAGCTCTCCGGGCTGATCGCGAGGCCGTCGAGCACGGCGCTTCCCGAGAGACAGAGCGCGGCGCCGATGCCGAGCGCGGCCAGCGAGCCGAGGGCGACGGTCTCGGGTCGGCCCGAGAACGCGAGCCGGAACCGGCACGGGTTCAGCGAGGACGCGAAGGCGAGGAGGAGAAACCAGAAGGTCATGCTCCCGGCTCCTCCTCGAGCACGGGCAGCGTCGCGAGCAGGGCCGCGAGCGGGTGGCGCACGTGGTCCATCTGCGTGTAGCCGTCCTCGGTGAACCAGGCGCCGCGGACGAGGTCCGGCCGCGGGTAGCCGGCCGCCTCGGCCGCGGTCGGCCTGTCGCTCGACCGTCCGCGCCGCCGTGCAGCGGAGCCGCTCGGCCAGGTCGTCGGAGAGGTCGCCGAGCCTGGGATCGGCGACGCTCAGGCGCCAGAGCGCGGCCAGCGCCTCGCCGATGGTGCCGAGCCCGGCGCCGTTGGCCGGCTCTCCCCGCATGAGCCGCCGGAGGCCGCCGGTCCCGCTCTGCGACTCGAGCCGCGAGTTGAGGCCGAAGATGCCGGCCAGGCTGCGTGCGTAGGCGACCTCGTCCGCGTCGAGCGAGCCGGCCGGGAGCTCCGCGAGCCCGTACGCCGCCCAGTGGTCGGGGTAGGTGAGGACGTAGCCCTCGACGTCGTCCCGCCTCGTCGCGATCCAGCGCGCGAGGCGGCGCGCGGGTACCAGCCACCCCTCGTCCGGGAAGACGCGGCCCGCGAGCGCGAGCGCCCACAGCGCCTCGCCGGTCCCGAACTCGGCGTACTCGCCCGGGACCGGGCGCCCCGTCGCCGCGCTCCAGGAGCCGAGGACGCTCCCGTCCGGCAGCTGCTGGGCGAGGATGAACCGTCCGAGCTCCCGGATCAGGCCGTCGTAGGTCGGCTCGCCCGTGGCCAGCCTGCGGTGGACGAGCGCCGCCACCGCGAGCGCGCTGGCCCCGACGCGCGCGTCCCCGTTGGGCTCGGCGAACGCGGCCCAGCCGTCGCGCCGGACGAGGTTCGCGCGCAGGTACGGCAGGCCGTGGTCGGCTGCCGCCAGCGCCTTCTCGTCGCCCGTCTCGGCCGCGAGGCGGTAGAGCCCCATCATCACGCCCGCGTGGCGGGTGACGTTGTAGTCCGTCGAGACGAGGTCGTGCTTCCGGTCGTAGCCGTACGTGTACCGGCCGTCGGGCCTGACGCCGCGCTCGAGCCAGCCCGCGGCCGCCGCGATCGAGGCCCGGGCCTGCGCGGCTGTCAGTGGCGGGCACACCTCCGCGGGCACGACGGCGGCCCGGAGGACGGCCGCGCCGAGCACGAAGACCGCGATGGGCGGAAGGAGCAGCCGCAGCACGCCAGGAGGCTACGCCCCGACGATCCGATCCCGCGCAAGTAACAGTCTGTTACTTGGAGAAGGGGCGCGGCGGCCCGACCCCCGGCCGGGCCGCCGCTTCGCGTGTCAGTGGTGGTGGTGGTGGCTTCGAGCCTTGACGCGGACGACCGCCCCGGCCTCGGGCGGGCCGAAGACGGTGCCGGTCGTGACGTAGAGCGAGTCGTGGCGACCGACGGTGACGCCGCCGGGAGCGATGAGCTCGCCTTCGGCCAGCTCCGTCTTCGAGTGCCGCTTCACGGCCCAGAGCGCGCCGATCGGGTCTGCGCCCCGAAGAGCTCCGCGGCGAGCAGGCCTTCCTTCGCGATCTCGAGCACGTACAGCGTCCCGTGGCGCCCGAAGGTGAGGTCGATCACGGACGTGAAGCCCGTGGCGACCGTCCGGCACCTTCCCTGGTACGGGTTCTCCGGGTCGCACGTGACGCCCTCGCTGCCCGGCTTGATGCGCCAGATGCGCGAGGTCCCCGGCAGCGAACGGGAAGCCCTTGAGCTCGGAGACGTACCACGCGCCGTCGGGGCCGACCGCGACGGCCGTCGGCACCGACTCGGCGAACGCACCGCCGGGGGGGCGGCCAGCCGTCGGGCCACGGCACCTCTTCGCGCAGGAACCGGGCGACGGTGGTGATGTTCCCGTGCCGGTCGATGAGCAGGAGGTCGTTGTTCGCGGCGTCCGTGACGAGCACCTTGCCGTGCTTCAGCACGGCGAGCCCGTTCGGGTTCGACTCCTCCGGGAAGTCGTCCTGGTCGTCCGGATCCGGGTCCGTCTGCTGGTAGGCCCGATGTCGGCGACGACGGCGACGTCGCCCTTGCGGTTCACCTTCAGGAGCGAGGCGTACAGACCGCCGGGCGGTCCGCCGCTCATGACGACGTAGGCGGACTTGCCGTGCCGGGCCCAGGCGACGTCGGACGGGCCTTGCTCCGGGACCGTGGCGAACATCGACGTCGACCCATGCCGGATCTGCGTGATCTCGCCTGAGTTCGACTCCGCGACGAGCAGCTTGCCGCCGTCCGAGTCGATCCCGCGCGGCTCGCTCAACCCGTCGACGACCGTCTTCACTCCCCCGGGGTCCGACCACGCGCCCGCCGTGGGCGCGAGCACGGCGGCCGCCAGGACCGCCGCCAGAGCCACAGCGCGCGCGAAGGCAGAATTCCCCATCCGTCCCTCCTTCGATCGCGGTTCGCGGGGGTACCCAACAGCAAAAGCCTGCGTCAATCAAGCCGCGCGGCGTAGTCTCCCGCCATCGAGCCCGTCGCACCCGATCAGCGGTCGCTGCGCGTCTACCAGGTCGCTCTGGCCCTCTCGGTGGCCGTCGCTTTCGCCGACTCGTCGATCGTCGTCCTCGCCCTCCCGGAGCTCTATCTCGAGTTCCAGACGACGATCCCGGGCGTCTCGTGGGTCGTCACCGCGTACAACGTCGCGGTGGTCGCCGGCGCGCTCGTCTTCCTGCCCTTCTCGCGCCGCGTCCGGCCAGGCGTGCTCGGCCTGGTCGGCATCTCGATCTTCCTGGCGGCGTCGGTCGCGTGCGCCCTCGCCACGAGTCTCTCGTTCCTCATCGCCGGCAGGGTCACGCAGGGGCTTGGGGCCGCGCTCCTCCTGGGCGCGTCCCTCCCGATCCTCGTCGCACTGACCGGCGAGCGGCGGCGCGCGATCGCCGTCTGGGTCGCCGCAGGCACCCTCGGGACTGCGTTCGGCCCGGCGCTCGGCGGCGTTCTCACCGAGGCCTTCGACTGGCGGGCCATCTTCGCGGTCCAGGCGCCGCTCGCGGGCGTCGCGCTCGCGGCGGCGCTCCACCCGGCCGTCCGGGCCCTGCCGCCGCCGTCGGAGCGCTCGGCCTTCCGGCTCCCGGTCGGAGTCGGCCTCGGTCTCGCGCTCGTCTATGCCGCGCTCGTCGGGGCGCTCTTCCTCTCGGTTCTCCTGATCGTGACCGTGTGGGGCTACGGCCCACTCGCCGGGGCAGGAATCGTGAGCGCGCTTCCGCTCGCCGCGCTCGCGGCGGCCCCTCTGTCGCGGCGCCTGTCGCCGCCGGTCGACGTCGCCGGCGGCTGCGGGCTCCTGGCGGCCGGCCTCGTCGCGCTCGCGCTCCTGCCGGCGAGCGACCCCGCGTACGCAGTCCCCGCTCTCGCGCTGGCCGGTGTCGGCCTCGGCCTGGCGCTCCCGCCGCTCACGCGGTCCTCGCTTCCCCCCGAGGGCGACCTGACCCGCGAGGGAGGCGTCTCCGTGGGGGTCAGGCACCTGGGCCTCGTGATCGGGCTCGTTCTCGTCGCGCCGCTGCTCGCGGGCGAGCTCGACAACGCCGCCGACACCGCGACGACGAACGCGACCGCGGTCATCCTCGACGGGAAGCTGCCGCTCACGGAGAAGATCCCCATCGCGCTCGACCTCTACCGGGAGTTCCAGCGCGTGCCCGAGGGCGAGGTGCCCGACCTCGCCGCGCCGTTCGACAAGCGTGGCGCCCTCGAGGACGCGGACGTCCGGGAGGTCCGCGACTCGCTGCTCGACGCCGTGCAGGCCGTGCTCACCCGCGCCTTCCGCTCGTCGTTCCTGCTGTCCGCGCTGTTCGCCGTCCTCGCGGCCGCCGCCGCCTTCTTCTCGCGCCGGAGGATCCCCGCGTGAGCCGCCGGACACAGGGCCTCGTGGCGTTCGCGGCCCTCGCCGTGGCCGCCGTGGTTCTGATCGTCGTCGAGCTCTCGCAGGGGGCGCTGAGCTACGGCGAGTCGAAGGTCGCCGACCCCTGCGCCGACCGGGCGCCGTACGCGGGGGAGGGGTTCGACGCGACCATCCAGCGGATCGTCCTGGACGGGCTCGACGGGGCCGCCTGCGAGCTGGGCACGACCCGCGAGGAGCTCGTGCTCGCGTTCGACCCCGCGCTCGGCGCCGACGTGCAGTGGGACAAGGAGACGATCGAGCGCGCCGTCCGCTCCGGGCTCGACGAGGCGATCGACGACGCGGAGGCGCGCGGCGACATCCCCGGCCTCGCGGCCACGCTCATGCGCGAGGTCGTCGCCCGCGCGCCGATCGACTGGCTGATCGAGGGCGGCGACACGCTCGCCGACCTCCTCGGCCGGCTCGGCGGGTAGCAGGAAACACGAGGGGCGGGGATCGCTCCCCGCCCCTCGGTGCCTTCCGCGGAAGGCGTCGTCGGTCTACTGATCCGCCCAGTAGGCGGCGCCGCCGACCATCGGCCACTCGCGCTCGGGATCCGCCCGGTAGAGCGGGTTCATCGCGAACGCGGTGAGCCGGGCCGTGCCGGCGTCGTTCGGGCCGTGGACGACGAGCGGCGAGCCGGAGCGGTCGCCGACTCGGCGTCGAGCAGCCAGAGGCCGGCCGCGAAGAAGCCCGTCTGCAGCAGGCGGGCGTCGACGGCCAGCGACGCCGGCACCGCCGTGAACCACGTCGGCGGGTCGACGATGGCCGTGTCCTGCGACGGGTAGGCGCCGACGATCGGGCTTCCCGCGCCGCCCTCGTTGCTCCAGCGGACGATGCCGCTCCGCCCGTTGCCTGCCGCGGGTAGCGGGCGTCAGCCCGACCACCTGGACCGCCGGCGGTGAGGAAGTTGGCGCCGTTCGCGCCGGCTCCGAGGTAACCGCCGCCGGCCGCGAAGAACGCGGTCAGCCGCGCCGCGGGCCGTCGGGTTGGCCGCCGAGGGCCAGCCGCCCGTGTTCCAGATGACGTCGTAGTTGACGAGCGGGTCGGTCGGGGCCGTGTTGATCGTCGCCACGGAGACCGGGTCGGCCGTGAAGCCGAGGTTCCGGAGCGACCACACGTCCTGGTTCACCGCCCCCGTGAGCACGGCGATCCGCGGCACGCGGTCGATCGGCTCGGTGGCGGGGATGTCGCTCGACTTCACCCTGCGGAAGGTCAGGCCGTACGTGCGCCCGGCCTCCTTCAGCAGGTCCCTCGTCGCCTTGTCGGCCGCGAAGAGGACCGATCCCGCCGGGAGCTTGCCCGACGCCTCCATGGCGATCTGGGCCGGCGTCCCCGCGCCGACGAGCGCGTTCACCGCCCGCACGGCCGTCGCGGAGTCGAGCTCGAGGGCGTACGCGCCGGCGCTGCCGGACTCGACGCCTCCGTCGATCCTGTTCGGCCTGCGGATCTCGCGTCGTCTTCGGCTTGAACTTCGCGTCACGCGGGATCTCGACGACGTCGGCTCCCCACAGGTAGCCGTGGCTCCAGGCGCCCGGCGGCGCGTAGAGCTGGCTGATGTCGGCCGAGATGTCGACGCCGATCGAGAGCGCCGTGTTGGCGAGCCCGCGAAGCGCCTGGCTCATCCAGACGACGTACGAGCCCTCCTCGTACTTCTGGCCGCCGAACGAGGTGTCGCGTTCGAGCTCCTCGACCTCGATCCCGTTCGCGAGCAGCCAGCGGACGAGGCGGTTGGCCTCGGCGTCGCTGCGCTGGCCCTTGCCGAACGGGATGACGTGGGCCTTCGGGTACTCCGTCATCCAGTTGTTGGCGACGTCGAACGGGGCCGGGCAGCACGAGGGCCGGTCCGCGTTCTTGACACCGCGGCGGTAGACCTCGAGCTGGACGTCCAGGAGGCCCTGGCGGTTGGCGACGTCGAACTCCATCGTCGACCAGCTCACGGCCTGCTGGGCCCTGAAGGCGCCGTACCGGCCACGCGGGAAGTCCGTCGCGCCCGGGAGGGCGCAGGTCGGTGCCGGTCTGGTTGCACATCTCGACGGTCGACGAGTCGAACCCGACGAGCTGTGCGTACTGGCCCGTGTAGAACGGCCCCCAGTCGTCCCAGCCCTCGGCGACGGCCGGGCCGGGAGTGACTCCCGTCCTCGCAGAGCCCGGTCGGGCCCGGGAAGTCGCCGTCCGGGCACCAGTCGTTGACCGGTCGCGTCGTCGCCGAGGCCGATCGCGGCCAGGCCGGCCTCGTTCGCGTCCGACCGCGCCTGGTTCCAGGGGATGTAGAGGTCGTACTCGATGCTCGGGTTGTGCGGCTTCGTCGTCGACTCGACAGCGTCGGCGTCACGTAGCCGTGCAGGTCGAGCGCCTCGGGCGCGAGCCACTTCTGCTGGAGGGCGACCGACGCCTGCGTCTCCGACTGGGACTGCGTCAGGTAGTCGCGGTTCAGGTCGAACCCGTTGCCGTTCGCCCTCGCCCCCGCGACGCGTCCGTCGGGGTTCTGGATCACGTTGAAGGCGAGGATCATGTGATCGAGGACGTTGTCGATCTTGGGATCGGTCCCGTAGGGCGTCGTCGCGAGGTCGCTGATGAGCTGCATGTTCGAGTCGACGCCCTCGTACTCGTTCCCGTGGATCCCGCTCTGGTTGAAGATCGGGATCTTGACGTTCTCGCCCCACTTGGCGAGGAGCTTCTGAGCCTCCTTCGGATCGTCGAGCGCGAGGCTGCGGAGCTTCTGCCAGCGCGCGAAGTCACGCTGCTGCTGCGGCGTGTCGAGCGCGTTGATGACGACGCCGTACATCGGGCGACCGAGCGCCGATTGGCCGATCACCTCGACCGTCATGCGCCCGTTCGACTGTGCCGCGATCGAGTCGAGCGTGCACCCGATCGCGTAGTAGGGGATGTGGGCGAAGCTTCCGACCGGATGGGTCGGGAGCGAGCCGTCGGGCAGGTTCGCCGCCGCGTCCGGCTCGGGCGTTCCGCACCACGGGGGCGCGAGCTGCGCCCCGGCTGTGCCCGCCTGGCCGAGGGCCACGACGAGCGCGGCCAGCCGGCGGCGAGCAAGCTTCTATGTCGGCCTGCCAAGGGAGAGCACCTCCTTGAGAGAGCTGATGAGCTTGCGCTCCTTGCCATGCGGCGGCGTCCTGTGAATCCAGGCCACAGAGCCCGGCGAGCCAAAGGCGTGATCGCTCACGCGTGTCCCGGTCCCCTGCGGCACCCCGCCGTCGCCGCATATGACACGGAGCGATTCAAAACTGCTCCCGGCGGGCTTGTCAAGCGGCGGAGCGGTCGGGCGGCGTGTGGTAGTCTCGGCGCCCTCCCGCCGCGGCATGCGTAGAGCACTCGCAATCCTTCTCCTCGCCACGCTTCTCGGCGTCGCGGCTGCCTGCGGCTCGGGCGACGACGAGGCCGCGCCGGCCGACACCGGCACCGACACGGGCGCGGCGGAGGCGCCGGATCCGTGCGCGAAGGACCAGCTCACCCTCGTCAGCCCGGGGTCGCTCACGATCGGCACGGACAACCCGGCGTTCCCGCCTTGGTTCCAGGACGACGAGGGAAACCCGTGGGATCCGACGACGCCGCCGACGAAGCTGGGCTACGAGGCCGCGGTCGCCTACGCGGTCGCCGAGCAGCTCGGCTTCACGGACGACGAGGTGCGGTGGGTCGTCGTTCCCTTCAACAACTCGTACAAGCCGGGGCCGAAGAGCTTCGACTTCGACATCAACCAGATCTCCTACACGGCGAGGCGGGACCAGGCGGTCGACTTCAGCGACTCCTACTACGACGTCGAGCAGGCGGTCGTGACCCTCAAGTCCTCGGAGTTCGCCGACGCGACCTCGCTCGCCGACCTCAAGGATGCCAAGCTCGGCGCCCAGGTGGGCACGACGAGCTACGACATGATCGTGAACGTCATCCAGCCGGACCAGGATCCGGCCGTCTTCGACTCCAACAACGACGCGATCGCGGCGCTGAAGAACGGCCAGATCGACGGGATCGTCGTCGACTTCCCCAGCACGGGCTACATCACGGGCGTCCAGGTTCCGAACGCGAAGGTCGTCGGGCGCCTGCCGGCCGGCGACGAGTACTTCGGCCTCCTGCTCCAGGACGGGAACCCGCTCCGCGACTGCGTGAACAAGGCGCTGGCCACCCTCCACGAGAACGGCTCGATCGACCAGTTCCAGCAGGAGTGGATCGAGACGTCGGCTCCGCCCGTCCTCCAGTAGCGGCGGCTTGAGAACCGCCGCCGGATCCGGGAGGCGGAGCACCCTCATCGCGGTTGCGAGCACGCTCGTGTTCGCGGTCGTGGTCGTGCTCGTCGTCGCCAACGCGCCCGGCTGGCCCGCCTTCAAGGAGGCGTTCTTCAACCGGGAGGTCTTCCGGGAGTCCCTCGAGGTGATCCCCGAGGCCTTCCTCGTCAACGTGAAGATCTTCCTGATCGCGGAGCTGTTCATCCTCCCGCTCGCGCTCCTGATCGCGGTCCTTCGCAGCCTTCCGGGACCGGTGTTCTTCCCGCTGCGCGCGGTCGCGGTGGTCTACGCGGACCTCTTCCGTGGGGTGCCCACGATCCTCGTCATCTACATGCTCGGTTTCGGGATCCCAGCCCTCGGGCTCTCGTGGATGCCGATCGACACGCTGTTCTGGGGCATCGTCGCCCTCGTCCTCGTCTACTCGGCCTACGTGTCGGAGGTCTACCGCGCCGGGATCGAGTCGGTGCACCCGAGCCAGGACGCGGCCGCCCGCTCGCTGGGCCTCTCGCACCTCCAGGCCCTCCGCTTCGTCGTCCTTCCGCAGGCGGTCCGCCGCGTGATCCCGCCGCTCCTGAACGACTTCATCGGCCTCACGAAGGACACCGCGCTCGTCGGGCTCCTCGGCGTGGTCGAGGCCTTCCGGCAGTCGCAGATCGAGTCCGCGAGCACGTTCAACTTCACGCCCTACGTCGTGACGGCGATCCTCTTCATCCTCCTCACGATCCCGCTCGCCCGGCTGACCGACTGGCTCGTGGCGCGGGACCGGCGGCGCCAGCTCGCCGCCGCGGGCGCGCAATGAGCGAGACGCCGGCGCTCGTCGTCGACGGCGTCCACAAGTCGTTCGGCGCTCATGAGGTGCTGCGGGGGATCGACCTCGAGCTCGCGCCGCACGAGGTCGTCTGCCTGATCGGCGCCTCGGGCTCCGGGAAGTCGACGCTCCTGCGCTGCGTGAACCTCCTCGAGCCGATCGAGCAGGGGCGCATCCTCCTCGGCGGCGAGGAGATCACCGCCCCTCGGGTCGACGTCAACCGGGTCCGCCGCCGCATCGGGATCGTCTTCCAGGCCTTCAACCTGTTCCCGCACATGACCGTGCTGGACAACGTCACGCTCGCGCCGCGGAAGGCGCTCGGGGTCGGGAGGCGGGACGCCGAGGCGCAGGCGGTCGAGCTGCTGGAGCGGTTCGGCCTCGCGGACAAGCGCGACGAGTATCCCGACCGGCTGTCGGGCGGCCAGCAGCAGCGGGTGGCGATCGTCCGCGCGCTGGCGATGCGGCCCGAGCTGATGCTCCTCGACGAGGTGACGAGCGCCCTCGACCCGGAGCTCGTGGCCGAGGTGCTGAACGTCATCCGCGAGCTGGCCGCCGGGGGGATGACCATGCTGATCGCGACGCACGAGATGGGCTTCGCGCGGGACATCGCCGGCCGCGTCTGCTTCCTCGACGACGGAGTCATCCTCGAGGAGGGCGACCCCGAGCAGATCTTCACGGCGCCGCGCGAGCAGCGGACGCAGCAGTTCCTGCAGCGGATCGTCGAGGCCGGGCGGCTCTAGCTAGCGGAGGGCCGCGCTGAGCTTGAAGACGCGGCGGTCGTCCCAGGGGTCGCCGAAGCACGAGTACGAGGGCGGCCCGATGCTCTGCCAGCAGGTCGTTCGCGTGCTCCCGTTCGAGAGGACGACGTCGACGCGCTTCACGTCACCGCGGTTGAAGCGGGTGGTCGTGCGCGCCACGCCGTTCTTGCCCTTCAGGACTCGCGCCGCGACCGAGTTGTCGGTCCCGATGGTCATGACGCTCACGCGCATGAAGCTCGTGCCCTTGCTCGGCAGCTCGACGCGGATCGCGAGCTTCGCGTGCGCGGGCACCCGCTTGCCCGGCGAGAACGTGAAGTAGCGCGTGGCGAGGTGGTTCACCTTCCACGACTGGACGTTGGTCCGCGGGCTCTTGCGCCCGACGCTCCACATCCTCGACAGGGGCACGTGCGGGTACTGCGCGATCGCGTTGTCGGCGTAGCTCAGGAGCCGGTTCGCCCGCCCGAACTGCGCGAAGACGTCGGGGAACGAGTACCCGTGCGCCCTGAGCACGTTCGCCACTGCCTGGAGCGAGAACTGGTCCGTCGCGAGATTCGTCGCGTCCGCGTGCTCCCAGATCTCGCGCACGATCGTCCACGAGGCTCCGGGGCTCGTGAGGGCGCCGATCTTCTCCTGGAGGAAGCGGAAGAAGATCCAGGCGCCGTATTCCGAGTCCCCGAACCCGCCGCGGTCGAGGGAAGACGAGGGCCGGTTCAGCGGGCTGAAGAAGGTGAGGAAGTTGACGTTGTCGCTGATGTCCGGCCAGAGCTCCTCCTCCATGTTCACGGCCGTCGCCTCCATCAGCCACGGGTCCTCGAGCCAGTCGTAGGCGAACTGCGAGGCGTGCTGGAACTCGTGCGCCGTGGTGACCTCGAGGAACTCGAGCGGCGTGTGCGCGGTCCCGAACTCGGAGGCGGCGAAGTCGTCGTCGACGACGCAGTACGCGGACACGGTCAGGATGTCGATGGAGCCGCTGTTCGGGTCGTCGCTCGTGCAGTAGCCGAACACGCCGCTGGGACCGAGGTTGTCCACGTAGACGTCCAGCTTGCCGTCGAGCCCGTGGTTCGTGGACGTGTCGTCCGCGAGCGGCGCCCGGTAGCCGCGGTCGACGATCTCCCGGGTCCACGCGTCCTCCCAGGCCGCGCCGACGAGCGCGATCCAGGGGGGGACGGTCGCCGGGTTGCCGTCGGCGCCGTCGGGCGCGTCGGACGTCGTCTCGACCCAGTGGACGCAGAGGTGGGCGCCGCACCCGACCGCGGTGACCGCGGTGGGGCTCCAGCCGTTGCCAGTCCCCGGAGGCACGCCGCCCGCGTCCGGGCGCGCGAGGATGCCGCGGGCGGCCGCGCGGTCGGCGCCGGTGAGCTGCTGCTTGCGCAGAGCGAGGTCGCGCAGGATGAGCGTGGCGTCGCGTGGCCCGGCGCGCTCGACGTCGCCGAACTCGCGCCTGACCTTGCCGAGCTGGAAGAGGCTCTGCGCCCGCTCGAGGGCGTACTCGGCCTCGGTCAGCTCCCCGCTCTCGAGGGCGTCGGTCAGCGCGTCGTCCGGGGCCGGCGCGAGTGCCGGCAGCTCTCGTTCCTCGGACTGGGCCTGCGCGGCTCCGGCGAGGACCAGGGCAGTCACGAGCACGCCGAAGGCGCCCGCCAGCCGCATCAGTGGATCCGTTGCCGCAAGCTAATCACCCAACTGTAGCGAAGCATCGGCACCGGCCTGAGCCGCCGATACACTCGGCGGGATGACCGTCGCCGCGACCGTGGTGCCGAAGGACCGCACGATCGACGTGCTGGACCACGGCTTCGTCCGCCTCGACGACGCCATGGCGAGCGACCTCTCGGTCGTGAACGCCGCCCGGGTCAGCTTCGCCCGCCGCAAGGAGGAGATGGACGACGCCGACGCGGGGCTCATCCGCTTTCTGCTCCGCGAGCGGCATGGAACACCCTTCGAGCACAACGCGTTCCGCTTCCACATCCGCGCGCCGATCTTCGTGGCCCGCGAGTGGTTCCGGCACCGCGTCGGCTCCTTCAACGAGTTCAGCATGCGCTATGCGAAGGCGAGCGACGACTTCTACGTGCCGGCTGCAGAGGACGTGCGCACCCAGGTCGGGAAGCCCGGCTCGTACACGTTCGAGGAGGTCGACCCGGCGGTCGCCGAGACGACCCGCGACGAGCTGCGCGCCGTCTACGAGAGCGCCTTCGCCGCCTACGAGCGCCTCGTCGAGCTCGGCGTCGCGCGGGAGCTCGCGCGGTCGGTCCTCCCGGTGGGCGCCTACACCGAGTTCTACTGGACGGTGAACGCCCGCTCGCTCATGAACTTCGTCTCGCTGCGCGCGGCCGAGGCGGCCCAGCGCGAGATCCGGCGCTACGCGGACGCCTGCGAGCGGTTCCTCGCCGAGGAGATGCCGGTCACGTACGAGGCGTTCGTGGCCGCGGGCCGCGTCGGGCCCTAGCTGCCGCTACGACGCGGGGATGTCGGCGACGAGCAGGGGCGCCGCCTCGCCGTCGTGCGGCGCCGCCGAGATCACCCACGAGTCGTAGTCGCGGACGTCGTAGGAGGCGGTCATGCGCACGCTCGTCTCGCCCTCTCCGACCGAGAAGTAGCCGCAGGTCGCCGCCCACTTGCCGTCGCGGCCGAGCCAGAGCGCGTAGTAGTCGTCCCCCTCGAGCGGAGGCAGCCCCGAGACGTCGAGCTGCATCTCGAAGTTCCCGCTCTGCTCGTCGCGGGGGCCGACGTCGATGACGGCGCTCGCGTCCGGAGCGGCCGCCGTGGGCTCCATCGCGACGCGGTAGGCGGTGTCGAAGCCGTCGCCGCCCGCCCAGTGGCCGATCCCGAAGGCGAGGGCCGCCACGACGGCGGCGAAGGCGAGCGCGAGCGCGACCCGCCGACGCGGGCGCGGGCGGGCGGCCTCGGGCACGCGCGCCACCGCCTGCGTGAGCGACTGGGGCACCTCGTGCGGGGGCGCCGGCACGCTCCGGAGGAGCGCGTCGGCGTGACGGAGGCGCTCCAGCTCGCCGGCGGGGAGGTCGTCGCCGACCAGCTCGTGGAGATCCGGCGGCTCCTTCACGGCCTCACCTCCTCGAGGAGGCCCCCCATGCGGGCGAGCCCGGTGCGCGTGCGCGTCTTGACGGTGCCGAGGGGCACGTCGAGGTAGCTGGCGATCTCCGCCTGCGAGAGCCCGCTCCAGTAGGCGAGCTCGAGCACGACCCGCTCGCGCTCGGGCAGCTGCTCGAGCGCCGCGTGGACGCGCCAGGTGAGCCACGAGCTCTCGGCCCGCTCGTCGGGGCCGGCCTCGGTCGAGGCCTCCTCGGGCACTTCCACCACGGGCTCGCGCCGCTGGCGCGCCCGGTCGATGATGGCGTGCCGGGCGACCGCGTAGAGCCAGGCCGAGCCCGATCCGCGCTCGGGCTTGAAGCTCCGGGCCGACCGCCAGACCGCCGCGAAGGTCTCCTGGGCCGCGTCCTCGGCCCGGCCGCTGTCGCCGAGCTGGCGCATCGCCATCGCGAGGACGGGCCGGGCAAAGCGCCGGTAGAGCTCCGTGAACGCGTCGCTGTCCCCCCCGGCGACGCGCTGGATGAGTGCCGAGTCGCTCTCGGCTGTGGCCACGGCGGCAGACATATCGATTCGGGATACGAAACTCAACCCGGGGGCGGATTGAGGGAACCGTCAGCCCAGGAGGCGACCCCCGTCGACGACGATGGACGTGCCCGTGACGAAGGGCGCGTTGACCAGGTAGACGACCGCCCCGGCGACGTCGTCCGGGGAGCCGACTCGCCCGAGCACGGTCTCGGCCGCACGCCGCTCGACCTGCTCGGGCTCGACTGCGACAGGGCCCGGCGCGATGCCGCACACGCGCACCTCTGGCCCGAGGGCGCGGGCGAGGACGCGCGTGAGCATCGCCTGCGCCGCCTTCGCCGCGCAGTGGGGCGCGAACGAGGGCCAGGGCTGGTACGCGGCCACGTCCTCGAGGAGGACGAGGAGGCCGAGGCTCGACGCGCGCAGGTACGGGGCCGCGGCCTGCGCGAGGAAGAAGCTGCCCTTGGCGGTCGCGCCGAAGGCCGCGTCCCACGCCTGCTCGTCCACCTCCTCGACGGGCCTCGGCTCGAAGCCCTCACCGGCGGCGTGGACGACGAGGTCGAGCCCGTCGAGCTCGGCCGCCGCCCGCTCGACGAGCGAGCGCGCCCCGTCGGCGCGCGCGAGGTCTCCGTCTCGCCTCCCGGCCGCGAGGACACGGAAGCCCTCCGCCTCGAGCCGGGCGGCGACGGCGCTCCCGACGCGACCGGTTCCGCCGGTGACGAGAGCAGACGGGGATCGGCTCACGCAGGGAACGATAAGCTCCCGCGCGCACAGCCGAGAAGACGGAAAGGGTGAGCATGGCAACGTTGGCGTTCAACCGGGTCGAGATCGCGGCGCGCGAGCTCAAGCCCGAGCTGCTCGAGCTGCACGGGATCTCCCGTGCGTCGGTGGAAGCGCACTACAAGCTCTACCAGGGGTACGTGGCGAAGCGGAACGAGATCCTGCAACGGCTCGGGGAGATCGATCTCTCCGCCGCGAACCAGGTGTACTCCGACGTGCGCGCGCTCAAGGTCGACCTCACGTTCGCCATCGGCGGCGTCAAGAACCACGAGATCTACTTCGAGCACCTGGGCGGCGGCGGCGGGAATCCGGACGGCGCCGCGGCGGCGCTCATCGAGCGCGACTTCGGGAGCGTCGAGGAGTGGCGGGCCGATCTCAAGGCGACCGGCATGGGCGCGCGCGGCTGGGCGTGGACGGCGTACGACTGGGACGAGCAGCGCCTCTTCAACTACATCGGCGACGCGCAGAACACCTTCCCCGTCTGGAACGCGGCGCCGCTCGTCGCTCTGGACGTCTACGAGCACGCCTACTTCCTCGACTACCAGACCGACCGCAGCTCGTACATCGACGCGTTCTTCGACAACCTCGACTGGGGCGTCGTGAACGACTGGGTCGCGGGCTACGGTATCTCGGTCGCGTAGCGCCACCACCCACCCGCTCTGACAGACGGCCTCCTCATCCTCGCCGGCTACCTCCTCGGGAGCATGCCCTGGGGCTACTGGCTTCCCCGGGTGTTCGCGGGCGTCGACATCAGGACGCTGGGGAGCGGGAACGCCGGGGCGACGAACGTCTGGCGCACGCTCGGGTTCAAGCTCGGCCTCGCGGTCGCGCTGCTCGACGTCGCCAAGGGCGCCGCGGCCGCCCTCCTGGGCCTGTGGCTCGGCGGCGACCTCGTGGCGGTGCTGGCCGGCGTCGCGGCGATGATCGGTCACTGGCGACCGCTCTTCCTCGGCTTCGCCCGCAGCGGCAAGACGGTGGCGACGACGGGCGGCGTCGCGCTCGCCCTGGCGACCCTGCCCGCCCTCGCGGCAGGAGGCGTCTGGCTCGCGGTGTTCTTCCTGACCCGCTACGCGTCGCTGGCGTCCATCATGGCCGCCGTCTCGCTGCCCCTCTTCGCGTTCCTGTTCGGGGAGTCCTGGCCGGTGCTCGTGTTCACCGCCGGCGCCGCGCTCGCGATCATCGTGCTCCACCGGTCGAACATCCGCCGTCTGCTCACGAGGACGGAGCCGAAGATCGACCTGCGCCGGCCGGCGCGCGGGCTCAGACGGCCTTCAGCCAGTCACTGAGCTCGGTGTGCAGGGGCGAGTGCTCCGCGCCCGCGAGCTCGCCGCGCAGCTCGCCCACCGTCCCGAACCGCTCGGCGAGGACGTCGTGGTTGTGGATCGTCTCGAAGTTGACCTGGCGCGCGAGGACGAAGTCGTCGTCGCCCAGCTCCTCGTAGGCGTCGAGGGCGCCCTTGACCATGAGGCGGACGGAGTCCTCGACGAAGCGCGGGGAGAGGTGCGCGTGCTCGACCACGAAGAGCTCGTCGGGCCGCTTGAGCAGCTCGTACACCGGGGAGCTCATCGACCGTTCGACGAGGTCGACGAGGTCCTCCGCGTCGAGACGAATCTCGGTGCCGAGGTACAGCGTGCCCCGGCCGCGCTGGTTGTGAGTGGCGAGTGGGACGAGCTCGAGGATCCGCTCGACGTCGATCTCGTCGAAGCCCGCGTCGCCGAGCCGCTCCGCAGCCCGGTCGCGGACGAGACCCTGGGCACAGGGACAGGCGTTCCACCCCGTCGCCTCCACGCCCACGAGCCTGCGCGCCGCGGTCGGAGAGGCGGCGGCGAGCCCGAGGAGGGTCACGAGCTCCTGCGTGCGGAGGCCTGTGACCGGCGTCGAGCGCTCGATCGGGTACCGCGCCGCGATCCTGACCTCTGCTCGCAACGCGCCCTGGCGCTGGACGATGTGGCGCGCGATGTGCTCGGCGAGCCGCTCGACGAGCAGCATCTCGCCGATGACGAGCTCGTCGATGGCCTCCTCGAAGAGCTCCGGGAAGCGCGACATGTGCACGCCCATCTGCGCCGGGTCGAGGTCGACGAAGCAGTCGATCTCGGCCGAGACGAGCGCGTCCTCGCCGCCGTGCTGCATGCGGACGGCCTTCTGGACGCCCGTCACCCCCGCCCGGGAGAGGCCGAGCTGGACCTCCGGGACGGACGCCTGCAGGTCCGCGGTGCCGGAACCCATTAGTCTCCGCTCCACGCGGCGAAACGTAGCAGCCCGGTGACGTGACGAACGACCGCAAACTGGCCGAGCTCGTGTCGGTCGCGTGCCATGACATCGCGACCCCGCTCGCGACCGTCTACGGCTTTGCCCGGACGCTCGAGCGGGCCGAGCTCGAGGCGCCGGCCGGGCGCTACGTGGAGATGATCGGGGCGGCCTCCGGGCAGATCGGCGAGCTCGTCGACCGCCTGCGGCTCATCGCCCGCGTCGAGGCGGGTCGCTACGAGCCGGAGCTCGTGAGCGTCGACTCGCTCGCCCTCGTCGAGGAGGCAGCCGCGCAGCTGGACGAGAGCCGCGTCTCGGTCGCCGGGGAGGGGAGCGCGGTCCGCGTCGACGTCGAGCCGACTCGCTGGGCGCTGGGACAGCTCGCGCGCGCGGCGGCCCGGCACGGCGGCCACGAGACGGTCGCCTACGACGTCCGCGGCGCGGAGCTCGAGCTCTCACCGCTGTCCCGGACGGCCGAGCCCGTGGTCCTCGGCGAGAAGCTCCTGGAGTTCGCGGCGCCCGCGGCCGGTCTCGTCATCGAGGCCGGCGGCGGCTCGCTCGAGGCCCGGGACGGGAGCCTCGTCGTTCGGCTTCCGCCGGGGTGAGCTCGGCTAGCGCAGCAGGCGCGAGAGCCGGCGGTCCTTGAGCACGCGCCCGCCCGTCTGGCACTCGGGGCAGTAGTAGATCGTGTGCTCCTCGAAGTCCACGCGGGCGATCGGCGCCCCGCAGTTGGGGCACGGCTCGCCGAGCCGGTTGTGCACCCGGTAGGCCTTCGCGTCGGGAACGCCGCCCAGGCGAAGCTCGAGGCCCTCGGCGAGCGTCTCGCGGATCGTCGTCGCCAGGCGCTCCACGTCCTCGTTCCCGAGCTCGGTGGAGAGGGCATAAGGCGAGAGGCGCGCGCGGTTGAGGATCTCGTTCGACCACGCCCTCCCGATGCCGGCGAGCGCGCGCTGGTCGCGGAGGAAGGGGTGGAGCCGCCGCCCCTCGCGGCGCAGGAGCTCGCCGAGCGCGGCCGCGTCGATCGTGTCCGCCTCGGGCCCGAGGTGCTCGAGCTCCGCCTCGAGCTCCTCCGGGCGGTAGAGGCCGACGCGGGCGCGCTTCTTCGACCCTGCCTCGGTGAGGATGAGCTCGCCGCCGTCCTCGAGGCGGAGCCGGAACGCCGGGGACTTGGGGCCTTTCTCTCCCGGCTCCAGGAACCGGATGCGCCCGGCGCTCATGAGGTGGACGTGGAGGACGAGCTCTCCGTCCTCCGTTGGGAAGAGGAGGTGCTTCCCGCGCCTGCCCGCTCCCGCGAGCGACCCCCCCTCGAGCGCCGAGAGGGGAGGGTCGAAGGTCTTCAGCGTGGCGACGTGAGCAGGGCCCGCCTTCGCGACGGGCGAGCGCCCGACGCGCTCGTCGAGAGTCCGGCGGGCCGCCTCCACCTCGGGAAACTCGGGAATAGTTCCTCCTCGTGGACGCGATCAGCGTAGCCGTGGAGCGTGGCGGGCTCGTCGAGTCGCGGCACCGCGTGCACGCGGTGATCCTCCGCGGCGGGCAGATCGAGCGGAGCTGGGGCGACCCCGAGACCGTCGCCTACGTCCGCTCGGCCGCGAAGCCGCTCCAGGCGCTCCCGCTCGCCCCGCTCGGCCTGCCGGACGAGGAGCTCGCCATCGCGTGTGCCTCTCACGAGGCGCGACCCGAGCAGCTCGAGGCCGTTCGCGCGCTCCTCGCGCGGGCAGGCGCCTCGGAGGACGACCTCGAGTGCGGGGCCGAGCACGGCTCGCGCCTCGGGCACAACTGCTCGGGGAAGCACGCCGGCTTCCTTCTCCTCGCGCACGAGCGAGGCTGGGACGCCGAGGGCTACCGGCTCCCCGGGCATCCCGTCCAGCGCGAGATGCGCGGGATCGTCGCCGCGGCGGTCGGTCGTCCCCCGGCGGCGCTCGAGACGGCGGTCGACGGCTGCGGCGTCCCGACGTTCGCCCTCTCGCTCGTCGAGATGGCACGGGCGTTCGCCGGTCTCGTCGCCGGCGAGCGGCCGGAGGCGGGCGCGGTCGTCCGGGCGATGACGGCGCGGCCGGACCTCGTCGGCGGCCCGGAGTCCGTCGACACGCTCGTCATGCGAGCGCTTCCAGGGGCGGTCGCGAAGCGCGGCGCCGAGGGCGTCCTCTGCGTCGGCCTCGCCGACGGTGCCGCTCTCGCCCTCAAGGTCGAGGACGGCGCCAACCGCGCCGCGTACGCGGCGGCCGGCCTCGCGCTCGAGATCGCCGAGCTCGCCGAGCGCCCGCTGACCAACAGCCGCGGCGAGGTCGTCGGCGCCATCACACCGGATCTCCGAGCCGAGAAAAATCGTCCTTCCACATTTCCACAGGGGATGTAGAATCACCCGCCTGTGTGCCTGTCGAGCCGGGGGGCCGAGGATCCCCGCCGGCTCTTTTCGTTCCAACCGCAACACGTTGCACCGGTAACGAGAAAGGCGGGGCCAATGCTCCAGGTCGACATCACCCTTCCCGAGAGCGAGGAGCTTCAGAAGCTCGTCGCGGACGGACAGGACAAGGGGTTTCTCACCTACGACGAGATCGTTGCGGGACTCGAGGAAGTCGACCTCAGCAAGGAGCAGATCGAGGAGTTCTACACCTACCTCATCGACCACGGGATCGAGCTCGTGGAGGGGCTGGAGCACAAGACGCCCCCGCACGAGCAGCCCGCGCTCGCCGAGGAGGAGAAGGTCCCGAAGCTCGACCTCACGGTCGAGCCGTCGCTCGACTCGCTGCGGCTCTATCTGCGCGAGATCGGGAAAGTGCCCCTGCTCACCGCCGACCAGGAGGTGACCCTCGCCAAGCGCATCGAGCGCGGCGACATGTGGGCGAAGACGGAGATGATCGAGGCGAACCTCCGCCTGGTCGTCTCGATCGCAAAGGGCTACCTGGGTCGCGGGCTCTCGTTCCTCGACCTCATCCAGGAAGGCTCGCTGGGGCTGATCCGCGCGGTCGAGAAGTTCGACTACCGCAAGGGCTACAAGTTCTCGACCTACGCGACCTGGTGGATTCGCCAGGCGGTGACGCGCGCGATCGCCGACAAGGCCCGCACGATCCGCATCCCGGTGCACATGGTCGAGAAGCTGAACAAGGTCGTCCACATCGAGCGCCAGCTCGTCCAGCGCCTGGGTCGCGAGCCGCGGCCGGACGAGATCGCGTTGGAGCTCGAGATGACGACCGAGGAGGTGCGCGAGATCCTCCGCATGGCCCAGCTCCCGGTCTCCCTCGAGAAGCCGATCGGCGAGGAGGAGGAGTCCGAGCTCGGGGACTTCGTGCAGGACGAGGCGGCCGAGTCGCCGTTCGACTCGGCGTCCTTGAACCTCCGCCGCGAGGACATCGACCGGGCCCTCGAGTCGCTGCCCGAGCGCGAGCGGAAGGTGATCGAGCTCCGCTTCGGGCTCAAGGGCGAGCAGCCGCGGACGCTCGAGGAGGTCGGCCGCGCCTTCGGCGTCACACGCGAGCGCATCCGCCAGATCGAGAACAACACGCTCAAGAAGCTCGAGTCCCTGCCGGAAGCGCAGGGCCTCAAGGACTGCGTGTAGCTACGGGCAGGCGGCGGGGTCGGGCGTGTAGACCGGCTCCGACGAGCGGACGCTGACGAAGCGCGCGCCCACCGAGCCCGTCGACGGCGCCGAGAAGCCGAGCCGCCAGGGGCCGTCCGAGCAGACGGCGAAGACGAGCTCGCGCGGTGCTCCCTCGGCGACGACGATCTCGCGCGGGGCGCTGCCCGGCTCGTCGAGGGTGACCGGCACCTCGCCCGCGCCCGGGGGTGCGGTGAGGCGGACGGCGAGCGTTCCGGCCAGGCCCTCGTCGGCGCTCTCCGGCCAGAGCCGGATGCTCCCGAGCAGCCCCAGCCAGCCGTCCTCGAAGCGCCCGGGCGCGTAGAGGGCCAGCCGATGGGGCCCGCTCGAGCGCAGCAGGTTGTAGACGGGCGAGGAGGCCACCTCGGACGAGTCGCGAAAGCGGACGGTGTCGCTGATCCCGTCGGCGAGCAGCGGGCTCGTCACCGGCCTGCCGCTCGCAAGCAGCGTTCCGTCGCGTCCGATCTCGAGCCGGGTGACCGCGAAGGAGTCGGGAGGCTCGGCTCCCGGTAGCAGGTACACCGTGTCCACTGAGCGGTTCCAGAAGAGGTACTCGGAGGCATAGCCGCGCTCGCTGCTCCGCGACTGCAGCATGGCGACGTCGCGGAGACCCGAGCGGTCGACGAAGCTCGGGTTCGCTCCGAGGACGTCGCCCCGGGTGCGCTCGGCGTTCGCGATCGAGAAGGAGACGGCGCCCGCGTAGGCGGCGCCGCAGGTGAGGAGGGCGAGGCCGAGGGCGAGCGGCGTCATCCACCGTCCGGCGCGGGTCGCCACGACCACCGCGCCGAGGAGGAGGGCGGCTCCGAGCGCGAGCACGAGCGAGGCGAGCCCCACGTCCCCGAGCAGCTCTTCGAGCCGGGCGGCGGCGAAGAGCGTCGGCGCGTTGGTCTTGCCGTCGGCGGCCGAGTAGCCCGAGAGCGGGACCCGGGCCGCGAGCGCGACGAGGCCGGCGGCCATCAGGGCGTGGGCGAGGCGGTGCGGCCAGCCGCGCGAGGCGTAGAGGCCGAAGGCGATCCCGAGGAGCGGGACGGCGTAGAAGAAGTAGCGCTCCTGCACCCGGTCGCCGTCGATGCCCCAGGCCGCCGCCTCGAGGAGGAGGGCGAGGGCGACCGAGAGCGCGAGCGCTCCGAAGGCCAGCTCCTCCCGGGAGCGCGGCCGGCGCAGCGAGAGCCAGAGGCCGAGGAGCCCGCCGGGGACGAGGACGATCCCGGACGCGTAGACGAGGAGCGTCGCGTCGGCTCCCAGCCACCGCGCGAGCTCGGGCGACACGAGGTTCTGGTCGAGGACGCCGCCGTAGAAGCCGAGCGTGCTGCCCGGGCCGACGGCGAGGAACGCCACGGCCGCCAGGACGAGGGGAGCGAGCACGATGACCTGCTCGCGAAGCGCGGCGCGCAGCCTCCGCTCGCGGAGCCCCACGATGACCGCGGCGGCGAGGAAGCAGAGCGGGAGGACGGCGAACTGGAGCCTGGCGAAGGCGGCGAGGCCGGCGAGCCCGAGGAACGCGATCTGGATCCTCCAGCCGGGCTTCACGAGCGCGACCACGCCGGCGGCGACGGCGCCGAGGGCGAGCGGATAGGCGAACGGCTCCGAGAGGACCCAGGAGGCATAGACCAGGTCGGGGACGAGGATCGCGAGGAGGGCGAGCGCGAACGCCGTCCAGGTCGTCAGCCTGAGTCGCCGCGCGAGCAGGAAGACGGGCACGGCGGCCAGGGACATGGCGAGGGCACCCATGGTCTGGACGATGCGGAAGGAGGTCTCGACGTCGTCGGCGAGCCAGGCGGGGGCGGTGAGGATCGGCTGAAAGAGCGCCGGGAAGCCCGCCGACGCGCCGCGAATCAGCGGGCCGCCGCCCTCGGCGAGCGACCGCGAGAGCTCCGCGTAGATGTACTCGTCGGCGAAGAAGGTCGGCGTCGCGCGCAGCCAGGCGAGGAGCGTGCGCAGCACGAAGCTCGCCCCCACGAGGGCGGCGAGAAGAGGTGCGGCGCCGAGCTCGGCGCGGACGAGTGCCTCTCGGCGCGCGAGCACCCGCTCGGCGGTGCGGGCCGCGACGGACACGTTCTCTCTATCGGCGCGAGCCGGGCGAGCGTTAGCGCGCGCCCTGGAGGCTTCGCCCGAGGACGGGGCTAGCCTGTGTCCGGTGAGCCCCCAGCGCCGGATCGCCTTCGCGTCGGTCGTGGCGGCCCTCGTCCTCATCGCGCTCAAGCTCGTCACGGGCCTGGCCACGGGCAGCCTCGGCCTGCTCTCCGAGGCGGCGCACTCGGGCACCGACTTCGTCGCTGCCCTGCTCGTCCTCTTCGCGGTGGGGGTCGCCGGCCGACCGGCCGACCCCAGCCATCTCTACGGCCACGGCAAGGCGGAGCACCTGTCGGCCCTGGCCGAGGCGTCGATCCTCGTCGGCCTCTCGATCCTGATCGCCTTCGCCGCGATCCGGCGTCTCGTCGACGGGACGGCGGACGTGGACGCGACCTGGTACGCGTTCCTCGTCATCGTGATCGTCATGGTGATCGACGCGAGCCGGGCGACCGTCTCGCTCCGGGCCGCCCGCAGGTACTCGAGCGCCGCCTTCGGCGCGAGTGCGCTCCACTTCGCCAGCGATCTCGCGGGCTCCACCGCCGTCCTCATCGGGCTCCTCGCGGCCCGGGCCGGCCATCCGGAGGGCGACGCGGCCGCGGCCCTCTTCGTCGCAGTCCTCGTCCTGGTCGCCGCCGGGCGGCTGATCGGCCAGAACGTCGACGTGCTCATGGACAGGGCGCCGGCGCCCGAGGTCGAGGCAGCCCGCAGAGCGATCGAGTCGCTCGCGCCCGCCGTGACCCTCCACCGGCTGCGCATGCGCCGGGCCGCGGGGCGGCACTTCGCGGACGTCGTCATCGGCGTGCCGCCCGACGCGGCCGTGGGGCAGGGCCATGCCGCCGCCGACGCGGTCGAGGAGGCGGTCGAGCGGGCCGTCCCGGGGACGGACGTCGTGGTCCACGTCGAGCCGTCGGATGCCGGCGCTGCGCTCGCCGAGCGCGCACTTGCCGCCGCGCTCCGGGTCCCGCGCGTGCGCGAGGTCCACAACGTCACCGTCCTCGGCGCGGGCGATCGCTCCGAGGTCTCGCTCCACCTCAAGCTCCCGGGCACGCTCACCCTCGAGGAGGCGCACGACGTCGCCACGCAGGTCGAGCGCGAGATCCTCGCCGACCTGCCCGAGGTGGACGCCGTCCAGACCCACCTCGAGCCGCTCTCGGAGCCCGAGGCTGTCCGCCCGGTGCCCGCGGCCGACCTCGAGCACGAGGCGGCGGACATCCGCCGCGTGGTCGAGGAGACGATCGGGTCGGAGCCACGCCAGCTGCGGTTCCTCTCGACCGAGCACGGCCTCGTCGCGTTCCTGACGCTGGGGATGGATCCCGCGCACGCGCTCGCGGACGCGCACGCGCGCGCGAGCGAGATCGAGGAGCGGATCCGGCGGGACCACCCCGAGATCTCCGAGGTGATCGTCCACACGGAGCCTTAAGACTCGATCCAAAATGGAGCCTGAGCCGCCGGGCCGCCCTGGGCGGCACGATTCTGCGTCCTCGGTCGCGCCCGTATTCACGAATACGAGCGCTCCCTGCGTCCTTGCCTCGCACTCGCCCAGGCCACCCCGGGCGACGAGGCTCATTCTGAACCGAGTTCTAAGCGGCGGTCCGGCAGACTGGACAGCGTGAGCCTTCGTCGCGTCGTCCTCGCCGCCGCCGTGCTCGGTGCCCTCTACGCCCGCTTCCTCCGCCGGCCGGTGCTCACGTGGGGCGCGACGGAGAGGGAAGCTGCGGCGCGGCTCCCGGGCGACGAGCTCCTGGAGGAGGCCGACGGTGTCGCGACCCGGGCGATCGAGATCGACGCGCCTCCGGCGGCGGTCTGGCCGTGGATCGCGCAGATGGGCCCCTCCCCCCGCGGCGGCGCGTACACCTACGACTGGATCGAGAACCTCTTCGGCCTGGACATGCACAGCGCCGACCGCGTCCTCTCCGAGTTCCAGCATCCCGAGGTCGGCGACACGATCGGCTACGGGACGAACCGGATGCGGGTCGAGCGGGTTGAGCCGGAGCGCGTGCTCGCCTGGCGATCCGAGGACGGCAACTGGGTCTGGACGTTCGTCCTCGAAGGCACCGACGGCTCCACGCGGCTGATCAGCCGCAACCGCTTCCGGCTTCCCACGGTCGGCGCCCGGCTCGGCATGCTCCCTATGGAGCCGGCCTCGCTCCTCATGGAGCGGAAGATGCTGCGGGGGATCAAGGAGCGCGCCGAGCGCGCGTGACATGATGAAGATCCGGTGCACCGGTTCACGATCACCATCGAGGGGCGGGGCTGGACGGAGCTCGACGAGGTCGAGCTTCCCGGCCCACCCGCCGTCGGCGACCCGATCGAGACCAAGGTCGGAACCTGCCTCGTCACCTCGGCGGAGCTGCCGCCGAACGCCGAGCGCGGCACGATCGTGTGCCGCCTGCCCTGACGGGAGAGGGTGAGGCAACGAGCCTTGTCTGGGTGGAGGTCGATGCCGACACCGTGGTCGAGGGCTTCGACCGCGACGGCGTCGCCACGATCGAGGCCGGGACTCCGGTCGAGATCACCGCTCGACTGTGCGGAGGCGAGCTCTCGGGGCCGCTCGCAGACCTGATTCGGCCCCGTTGACGCGGCGTGCGCCCCGGGCCGGGGGCGGAGATGGGGGAGGTAGGATTCGAACCTACGAAGGCGGAGCCAACGGGTTTACAGCCCGTCCCCTTTGGCCACTCGGGAACTCCCCCGCGGCGGCGTAAGTGTAGCCCAGCCGCCCCCATCCCCCCTTTGAGCTAAAGCGGCTCGCGAGGGCCCGCCGATAGCCGGGATCGGCGTCATGAACCTCGACGAGCTACTGGCACGCGTCATCGACGCTGGAGGAAGCGATCTCCACCTGAAGGTGAGCTCTCCCGCCATGGTCCGGGTGGACGGCGACCTCCAGCCGCTCGAGCAGCGCCTCCTGACCGACTCCGACCTGGAGACGGTCCTCCTGCTCGTCACGGACCGGACGCCCGCGAAGCGCGAGCACTTCCTCGAGAGCGGCGACCTCGACACCTCCTACCTCGCGAACGGGATCGGACGGTTCCGCGTCAACGGCTTCCGCCAGCGCGGCTCCATCTCCTTCGCGTTCCGCTTCGTCCCCAAGGAGATCCCGAGCTACGAGCGGCTGGGTCTCCCCGAGGGGGTGTCGAAGCTCGCGCAGGAGCACCGCGGCCTCGTGCTCGTCACGGGCGCCACCGGGTCGGGCAAGTCGACGACCCTCGCGGCGATGATCAACTGGATCAACCGCAACCGCAAGCACCACATCGTGACGGTCGAGGACCCGATCGAGTTCGTGCACGACGACTGGGGCTCGATCGTGAACCAGCGCGAGGTGGGGCTCGACACCGACTCCTTCCAGCAGGCTCTCCGCCGGGTGCTGCGCCAGGACCCCGACGTCATCCTGATCGGCGAGCTCCGCGACGAGGAGACCGCCCAGACGGCGCTCCAGGCGGCCGAGTCGGGGCACCTCGTCTTCTCGACGCTCCACACCCTCGACGCCGCCGAGACCATCGGCCGTCTCGTCGAGTTCTACCCGCCCGCGAAGCAGATGATGGTGCGGGAGATCCTCGCCGGCGTCCTCCGGGGCGTCATCAGCCAGCGCCTGCTCCCCCGCCAGGACGGAGGCCGCGTCGCGGCCATCGAGGTGATGGTCAACACGGCGCGGATCGCCGACCTGATCCGCGAGCCGGAGAAGACGGGCCAGATCACCGACGCCATCGAGGACGGCGCGTACCACCACATGCAGAGCTTCTCGCAGCACCTCGTCCAGCTGGTCGTCGACGACGTCGTCGAGCTCGACGTGGCGGCCGCCGCCGCGACGAACCGGCACGACTTCGAGATCGCCGTCGAGAAGGCGCTGCGCGAGAAGCGCGCCGCCGAGGCGGCGGCCGACGCCGAGACCGAGAGCGCCGAGGAGATCGAGGCCGAGCCGGAGCCGGAGGATGCGCCGGTGTCCGGAACGGGACCGGGACTGCGGCTGGCCGCGTCGGACACGTGAGGCGCCTCCTCCACATCTTCGTGGCCGCGATCGCGCTCGCGGCCGTCCCGGCGTCCGCCTCGGGCCAGGTCTTCACGGTCATCCGCGACGCCCCCGACCTGCCCAGCTACACGGTTCCGAACGGCCCCGGCTCGATCAAGGTCCCGTTCGACCTCTCCCGCGCGCCGAGGAATCCGGAGGCCCGCTCCTACGAGCAGCTCCTCGGGCTCTGGCAGCGCGCGGGCTCCTCCTACGGCGTGCCCTGGCAGGTCCTCGGCGCGATCAACCGGATCGAGTCGAACTTCGGCCAGAACATGGGCCCGAGCTCCGCGGGCGCCGTCGGGTGGATGCAGTTCATGCCCTCGACGTGGCTGCGCTGGGGCATGGACGCGGACGGCGACGGGCTGGCCAACCCGTGGAATCCGGAGGACGCGGTCTTCGCCGCGGCGCGCTACCTCGCCGCCGCCGGCGCGCACGACTCGATCGAGCGCGCGATCTTCGCCTACAACCACGCCCAGTGGTACGTGGACGACGTCCTCCAGCAGGCGGAGCTCTTCGGCGACGATCCGCTGCTCGCCGGCGCGCCCGGCCTCATGTTCCAGGCCGACGACCTCAAGGAGCGGACGGCGGACGCACGCCGGAAGGTCGCCCGGATCGCGGAGGCGATCGACCGCACCGACCGGAGCCTGGAGACCGTCTCCTGGTCCCGGGAGCGCCTCGAGCGCCAGGCGGGCGACCCGCGCCTGAGCGCGGCCACCTTCCGGAAGCTCGACGCCCGTCTCGCGAGGATGGAGGCCGTCCGAGGAGTCGGCGCGTCTTCGGCGGGAGCGGCTCGAGGGCCGGCTCGCCGATTCGGTCGCCGCGCTCGACGCCTTGAAGGAGGACCAGGCCGAGCGCCGCTCTCGCCGCTCCCGGAGGTCGCCGGCCCCGGCACCTGCCGCCGCGGGCGGCTACGTCTTCCCCGTCGGCGGCGGCCCCGGCGCCGTCTCGGTCGCCCACGACCACCACGACTATCCCGCGGCCGACATCGCGGCGCCTGAGGGATCGCCGCTCTACGCGCTCGCCGACTCCACCGTCGTCGAGACGTATTCGGGCGGGAACTGCGGGCTCGGCTTCAAGCTCCTGCTCGAGAGCGGGGTCGTCTTCGTCTACTGCCATCTCTCCTACCTGGAGCCGAGCGTGACGCCGGGCACGGCGCTCGCGGCCGGCGCGCCGGTCGGGCTCGTCGGCTCCACGGGGAACTCGACCGGGCCCCACCTCCATCTCCAGTTCAGCCCCGCGGTCGCCTATCCCCAGGACGAGCCCTGGTTCGAGGCCTTCGCGGGCGTGGCGTTCAGCTGGCAGGACGCCCCGACGCCGGCCGCGCCGAAGCGGCGGCTGACGAAGCCGGAGCCGGCTCCTCGGCAGGTCTTCCGGGTCATCCGGACGCGCGTCATCCATTTCACGACGTTCCCTACCGGTTAGGGGCTTGACCTTTCCCCGGCGCCTGCCGATGGGGAGGCCATGGCGTCTCGCCTGAGCATGCTTCTGCCGCGCCTGGTCGCGCTCGTCGTGATCTGGCTGCTCGCGGCTGCGAGCTGGACGTTGGCGGCTGGCGGGCCGGCGACGCCCGAGGCGACGGCTCCCGCCGCCGCCGACGAGGCCAAGCCCGAGGTCCTCGTCGTCCCGGACGTCCGGGGCCAGGCCTACGTCTTCGCCAAGGGCATCCTCCAGGACGCCGGGTTCGCCTGGCGCGTCCAGGGGCCGGTCAAGGGCTTCGCGGCCAACAGCGTCGCCGCGCAGAACCCCGCCCCCGGGGTGAAGGTCGTCGACAACGGCGCGCCCACGGTCGCCATCCGGCTGAGCCGGAACGCCAAGTACCACGAGCAGGGCCTCCCCGAGAACGTGGCCCCCTACGAGGGCACGGCCGTCGTTCTCCTCAAGGACTGGAACGCTGCGCACGCTCAGCCCCGGCCGGATACCGAGACCGCTCCCGCCGAGACGGCGCCGACCGAGACCGCCCCGCCGACCGAGACCGCGCCGCCGACCGAGACCGCGCCGCCGAGCGAGCCTGCGCCCACGACGACCGCGCCCGAAGCGCCGGAGCAGCCCGCCGCGCCCGCGGCGCCGGCGTCGCGGAAGCCGGACTTCGTCGCCCCGGGCGCTCCGCCCGAGCCCACCGACGAGATGCCGCTGCCGCAGCGCGCGCACATGCTCCAGCAGCGCGTCGCCCGCATCGCCAAGCCGACCCCGCGGTTCGTCGACAGCTGGCTCTACCAGCACTCGTGGATCGTCACCGGCGCGACGTTCGGCTGGCACGACGGCGACGACGCCCTCCGGATCCTCATCGGCGTCGACCGGAGCCTGCAGACGCGGTTCGGCTTCGGCGCGAAGAGCGAGCGGGTCGCCCGCCGGGCCCTCGCCTACGTCGAGAACAGGAAGCGCTGACGATGGCCGCCACGCGGATCCTGCGGCGGCTCCGCGCGAAGGACGGGTACACGCTCATCGAGCTGCTCGCCGTCCTGACGATCTTCATGGTCGTCGTCACGGCCCTGACGACGCTCTTCGTGAGCGGCTCGAAGGCCGAGCTCGACGCGAACCGCCGGTTCCAGGCCCAGCAGCAGGCGCGCATAGCGGTCGACCGTATGCGGCGCGAGATCCACTGCGCCGGGGCGCTGACGGTGACGAGCGCCTCCTCGATCACGATCACGCTTCCATCGGGCTGCCCGACCTCCGGCGGCTCCCAGACGACGGTCACCTACGACACGGCCTCCGCCGGCACCAACCGCTACAAGCTCCGGCGCACCAAGCAGGGCGGCTCGGCGATCCCGATCGCGGACTACCTGACGGGCACCTCGATCTTCTCCTACATCGCCCCGTCGACGTCGCAGCTCGGGCAGCTGCACGTCGACATGACGATCAACGTCTACCCGAACGAGGCATGGAAGAAGTGGCGCCTGGTTTCCGACATTGTCCTCAGGAACACGGTCCGTGCCTGAACTCATGCGGTTTCTGCGACGATTCAAGGCCCAGGAGGGCGTGACGCTGATCATGGCGATCGGCATCCTCGGCGTGCTCTCGCTCACCGGCGCGACGCTCATCTACTACTCGAGCTCGAACGCGCGGAGCGCGAGCTCCTCCAAGGCCAACGAGACCGCGTACACGCTGGCCGAGGCCGGCGTCGCGCAGGCGCTCTCCGTCCTCAACAACGCGCTCAGCCCGCTCACCGGCTCGCTGCTCCAGTCGACGACGCTCCAGCTCGAGGGCGGGAGCGTCACCTACTCGGGGACCCTCAACGGGACGACGTGGACGATCACGTCCACCGGCATCGTCACGAACCCCACCGGCGCCGCGGCGGTGAAGCGCACGCTCACGCGGAACGCGGAGGTCTACGGGCTCAACAGCGGCGCCAACGTCGCCGCCTGGAACCGCTGGTACTCGGACCAGACGAGCTGCCTGACGGTCGAGGACGTGACGATCAGGATGCCGTTCGCGACGCGCGGCGGGCTCTGCATGGTCGGGAACGCGCAGATCACCGGCAGCGGGACGACCGTCGAGGTGGGCGGGAACGTGACCATGGTGGGCAGCGGCACCTCCGGCGTGCGCAACCCGAGCGCGGCCACGGGGTGGACGAGCTCGACGAGCGTCTTCACGAGCAACAACGTCTACGCGACGGCCACGATCAACGCGAGCTCCCAGAGCGCGAACCTCGACGTGACCGGCCTCGGCTTCTCGATCCCTGCCGGCGCGACGATCAACGGGATCGACGTCGACATCGAGCGCAAGGCGAGCGCCGTGAGCAGCATCGAGGACTACGACGTGTACGTCCTCAAGAACGGCTCGGCGACGGGCATCACCGACCACGCCTCCACGACGGACTGGACGACGACCGACTCGACGCGCTCGTACGGGAACTCCGGCGATCTCTGGGGGACGACCTGGACGGTGAATGACATCAACGCCTCGAACTTCGGGGTGCGCCTGAAGGCCCTCAACCTCACCTCGACCTCGAAGACGGCCTCGGTCGACTGGGTCCGGGTGACGGTGTTCTACACCCCGCTGCCGACGACGACGATCGGGACGTCCGGAACGCCGCTCGCCTCTGCCCAGGTCACCGGGACCTGCAAGTACGCGGCCCAGACGGCGCACACGCCCTGCGGCTCGGCCGACAAGGTGTGGGCGAACACGATCGGCACCGCGCCACAGAACCTGAGCATGCCCGCGATCGACATGGCCTACTGGTACACGAACGGCAAGCCCGGCCCCATGAACAACTGCACGACCGGCAGCTTCCCGGGCGGCTTCGACAACGATACGACGTACAACGCTAGCCGCGGCGGCTCGGCCGAGGTGACACCGGCGAGCTCGAGCTACACCTGCGAGGTGAGGGACTCGCTCGGCAACCTCCTCGGCGAGATCTCCTGGAACCACGTCACCCACGTCCTCAAGATCAAGGGCACGATCTTCATCGACGGGGACTTCCGCTTCGACGACGACGGCCAGGTCGTCCACTACCAGGGGCGCGGCATCATCTACGCGGCGGGGCACATCGAGTTCGACGAGCTCGTCTGCGCGGGCGGTTCCGGGACGACGTCGTGCGTGACCACCGGCATGGCCAACTGGGACCCGACCCAGAACATGATGGTCGTGCTCGCAGGCGCGCTCGGACCGGTTTCCGCGGAGTACGACCAGGGCTCGACGCAGGCCCAGGCGGTCCCGTCGGGGCTCCAGGGCCTGATCTACGCGAAGGGCGAGTGCGTGGTCCACGAGAACTTCCACACGAGCGGCCCCATCGTCTGCGGCAGCCTCACCCTCCCGTCGTCCTCGAACGGCTGGCCGACGTACTACGACTGGCCGCCCCTGGGATCGCTCGTCGAGGGGCAGATGTACACGAACCCTTCCACGGCCGGCGACTTCGTCGTCGTCCCCGGGCTGCAGTCCGGCTAGGGCCATGTCCAGAACGCGCGGCGTCGCGCTCCTCTGCGTCGGACTGGTCCTCGGCACGACCCTCGTGACGCCGGCCGGGGCGCACATGACCTCGAGCGTGTCGCACGTCTGGAAGCACATGAAGCCGCTCGCAGCGAAGGTCTTCTACACGAAGAAGCAGTCGGACGCGCGCTACTACAAGAAGGCCGATTCGGACGCCCGCTACTACACGAAGACGGGCTCCGACGCCCGCTACTACACGATGTCCGCCGCCGACGCGCGCTTCGCGCTCCAGGACGACGACAGCAGCTTCGAGGAGTACTGCGCCCGCGCGAAGGCGAGCCCCGGCTCGTACCCGGCCGAGCCTTGCAACGCCACCCTCGTCCTCACGCTCGACTCGGGCGGGGTCGTGGGCAAGTACACCTCGGTGGCGATCGGGGTGGACTGGTTGCCGGTCATCAGCTACTGGGACGAGACGAACGGCGACCTCAAGATCCTCCACTGCGGGAACTCGCGCCTGCACGACCGGGAACCAGGCGACAGCCGCCTCGACGGCCGGCAACGTGGGCGCGAGCTCCTCACTCGCCATCGGGACAGACGGCCTCCCGGTCGTCAGCTACCGCGACGTCACGAACGGCGAGCTCGAAGTGCTCCACTGCGGGAACCCCACCTGCACGGCGGGGAACCAGGTGACGCCGGTCGACACGGGAGACGTCGGCCACGACACGTCGATCGCGATCGGGGCCGACGGCCTTCCCGTCGTCAGCTACATCGCCGCGGGCACGCCGCCGACCCTCAAGGTGTTCCACTGCACGAACGTCGCCTGCACGGCCGGCACCGCGACGACCGTCGACGTCGGCCCGATGGCGGTCGCGACCGGCACGGCCATCGCGATCGGCGCGGACGGGCTCCCGGTCGTGAGCTACTACCGGTCGGTGAGCGACGACCTCAAGGTGCTCCACTGCTCGAACGTCGCCTGCACGGCCGCGAGCTCGCAGATCGTCGACAACGTCGGCTCGGTCGGCGACTTCAGCTCCATCGGGATCGGGGCGGGCGGGCTTCCGGTCGTCAGCTACCGCGACGGGACGAACGGCGACCTCGACGTGCTCGTCTGCGGCAACGCCAACTGCACGGCGAGCACGATGACCACCCCGGACACCACCGGAACGCCGGCGAGCCCGCTCGGCTACGACACCTCCCTCGTGATCGGCGCCGACGGCTTCCCGATCGTGAGCTACTACGACGACGCGGCGAACGGGGACCTCAAGCTCCTCGACTGCGGCGACGCCGCCTGCACCTCCGGGAACACGATCGTCACGGTCGACACGGCCGGGAACGTCGGGCGCTACTCGTCGCTGGCCATCGGCGCGGACGGCTTCCCGGTCGTGAGCTACACGGACGAGAGCAACGGCGACCTCAAGTTCGCCCGCCTGCCCTTGAACTGAGCTCCGGCAGTCAAGCCTCCCCTCCCGGGAGCCGATACCGGTCGTGAGATGAACTTCGCCCTCGCCGTCGTCACGCTTCCGCCGGCGCTCGCGCTGGGAAGCTTCCTGAACGTCGTCGCCGCGCGCCTGCCGGAGGGGCGCTCGCTGCTGACGCCGCCGTCGTCCTGCGGAGCCTGCGGCGTCCGGATCGCATGGCGGGACAACATCCCCGTCCTCTCCTACCTGCTCCTGCGAGGGCGGTGCCGGAGCTGCGGCCACCGGATCGGCCTGCGCTACCTGGCGGTCGAGCTCGCGACGGCCCTCCTCATCGCTGCCTGCTTCTTCCACTTCGGCTTCACGGCCGAGGCATTCGTGGCCGCGTACTTCGTGTCCGCCCTCGTCGTCCTCTCCGCGATCGACTTCGAGCGCCGCATCCTCCCGGACAAGATCGTCCTCCCGTCGACGGCGATCGTCCTCACGGCGCAGGTCGTCCTCTACCCCGACCAGGCGGCGGAATGGATCCTCGGCGCGCTCGGCGCGGCGCTCTTCCTCTTCGCCGCCCTCCTCGCCTACCCGAAGGGGATGGGAATGGGGGACGTGAAGCTCGCGCTCCTTCTCGGCGCCATGCTGGGGAAGCTCGTCATCGTCGCGCTCATGGTCGGGATGCTCTCGGCGCTCGTCCCCGCGGTGTACCTCCTCGTCCGCCACGGCAGCGCGGCGCGCAAGATGGGCATTCCCTTCGGCCCCTTCCTCGCCTTCGGCGCCCTCGTCGCCCTCTTCTGGGGCGACGCGATCCTCACCGCCTACCTGAACGGCTTCTGAGCGAAGGCTCCGCCTCCATCCCCTCTCTTGGGGATTGACGCCGGAAAACCGATAACAAGCTCCAGATGGAGTTCGACGAGCTTCAGCCACTTCGACGCACGGGCGCGGGCGACGGCGAGGAGACGCCGGGCGTCGAGCCCGAGTACCCGCCCGGCTCGGGCCTGACGGGCAACCCGATCGCGCACCGCGTCGCCGACCTGCTCGAGGCGACGGGGCTGATCGCCCTCGACCGGCTCGCGATCGCGCGCTCCCGCGCGGGGATGGGCTCGCTCGCGCAGGCGATCATCGAAGAGGGCGTCACGGCTCCGCCGGGCGCCCCCGACGCCCCGGCAGGCCGCGCGGAGGCGACGGAGAAGGGCGACGCCGTCCGCGAGCTCGCGGCGGCACACCACCTCCCGTACATCGAGCTTGCGACGGTCGGCGTCCAGAAGCTCGCCGCGGAGGCGATCCCGGTGCACGTCCTGGAGCGGGCCGAGGCGATCCCCTACGAGATCGCCGGCGACCGCCTCAAGATCGCCATCGCCGACCCGGTCAACGTTCAGGCTATCGACGAGCTGCGCCTGGCGACCCGGTACACGCTCGAGATCGGCGTCGCGCCGTCCGAGGAGATCCAGCTCGAGATCAACCGCCTGAAGCAGGCGCGCGACGCCTGGGAGCGCGCCGCCCTCGTCGAGGAGGAGATCCACGTCGACGAGGAAGAGGAGGAAAGCGACGACCTCGAGGCCGACGACGGGGTCTCCGACGCGCCGCTCGTCCGCCTCGTCAACTCGATCATCCTCCAGGCGGCCGAGGACGGGGCGAGCGACCTGCACTTCGACCCGCAGGACGACTGGCTCGTCGTCCGGTTCCGCGTGGACGGCGTGCTCCAGGAGATCCAGCGCATCCCGAAGCGCCTCGCGCCCGGCGTGACGACCCGCCTGAAGGTGCTCGCCAAGCTCGACATCGCCGAGCGGCGAAAGCCGCAGGACGGCCGTATCTCTCTCAATGCGAAGGCGGCGGGCCGGCTGCTCGACATCCGCGTCGCGGTGCTGCCGACCGTCGAGGGCGAGGGCGTCGTCATGCGCCTCCTCGACAAGTCCAAGCGGCCGCCGACGCTCTCCGAGCTCGGGCTCTCCGACGAGATGCGCGATGTCTTCGAGGAGATCGTCAAGAAGCCGACGGGGGCGCTGCTCGTCACCGGGCCGACGGGCTCCGGTAAGTCGACGACGCTCTACGCGTCGCTGAGCGAGATCAACCGCTCGGAGATCAACATCATCACCGTCGAGGACCCGGTCGAGTACCGCCTCGCGGGCCTCAACCAGGTGCAGGTCAACCCCCGCGCCGGCATGACGTTCTCCGCGGCCCTCCGCTCGATCCTCCGCTCCGACCCCGACGTGGTCATGGTCGGCGAGATCCGCGACGTCGAGACGGCCAAGATGGCCATCGAGGCCGCCCTCACCGGACACTTCGTCCTCTCGACGCTGCACACGAACGACGCCCCGAGCGCGCTCACGCGCCTGAACGAGATGGGCGTCGAGCCCTTCCTCACCGGCTCGGCCGTCACCGCCGTCCTCGCCCAGCGCCTCGCGCGAAAGCTCTGCACGCATTGCTGCGAGATGTACATGGCGACGCGGGAGGAGATGCTCGAGGCCCGCTTCACGGCCGAGCAGGCTGCGTCGGCCGACGGCGTCGCCCTGTACCGCAAGCGCGGCTGCCCTCGCTGCAACCAGACCGGCTACAAGGGGCGAATCGGCATCTACCAGCTCATGGTCATGACCGAGGAGGTCAGCCGGCTCGCCGCGCAGCACGCGAGCCGGGACGAGCTCGAGCGGGCGGCGCTCGAGGCAGGCATGAACACCCTCTGGGACGACGGCCTCGGCAAGGTCGTCTCGGGCCTCACCTCGCTCGAGGAGCTGGCCCGCGTGCTCGTCTAGCGCGCCTAGGAGGCGCTGTCGTCGAGGAGGCGGGTGCCGCCGATGTCGGCCGCGATCTGCCCGTAGATCTTGGTCAGGTCGCCCGGGTTCGGCTTGTAGTAGAACTGGTCGGGCGAGGACGCCATCGCGCGGAGCGTGTCGTACGCGAGGATCGAGGGAGACTCGTTCGCGCCGGTCACGCCGTTCTCGCAGATGTTCGCTCCGCCGCCCACTGCGTCGAGGTCGTAGCCGATCATGTAGACGAGGGTGCCGGCCGCCTTGACGGTGCCCGCCGAGGTGATGCCCTGGTGGCAGGGCTGGCGGCGGTACGGGGACGAGGTCGGATAGTACGTGGGGCCCGTGTTCGCGGCGCCGTCCGAGAACATGACGATGACGTCCTGGATGCCAGGTCGCCCACGCGAGCTCTGGAGCTCGGCCTGCGCGTGCTCGATCGCGTTGGCGTAGGCCGTCGTGCCGCCGCCGGTCTGGCAGTTGATTCGCGAGACGAGGCTCGAGCTCGTGTTGAGGCTGCCGTCGGCGTTCTTGTAGTTGTTCGAGAGCTGGACGATGTTGTAGACGGCCGACGTCGAGTTGTAGTTGCCCGAGGCCGGCGTCGAACACGGCGAGCCGCTACTCGTCCTCGGCGGGAAGACCGTGAAGCCGATCTTGTGGATCGAGGGGTCCATGTACTGGACGAACTCGAGGAGGCCCGCCTTGGCGTTCTGGAGGTCTGTACACGCCGGGTCGCTGGTGCCGTTCGAGAACTGGCACATCGACCCCGTCCGGTCGAGCACGAGCATGATGTCGAGCGGCTTGGACGAGCACGGTGAGCACGCCGTCGCCTTCGCCCTGATCGTGAAGTGGTCGATCCCGAGCACCTTGGCGAAGATCGTCGGGACCACGGTCGTCTGCTCGACGACCACCGCGTTCACGGGATTGCACGGCGCGATCGAGACGCACTTCGTCGTCACCGTCGTCGAGACCGACGGAAGCTTGTTGTTGTCGTTCTTCGCGACGTCGCGGCCGCTGTAGTTGAGCGCGTAGGCCTCCGCGTTCGTCGGGCTGGGGAGCTCGAGCGCGCCGGCGGTCGCCGCCGCGTCGGCGGAGGCCTGCAGATGACGCTTGGCCACGTACGCCCTGCCGACGTCGATCACGAGCGCGGCGCAGCCGAGGAGCACGACGAGGACCACGGCCAGGAGCACGACCACCTGACCTCGCTCGTCGTTACGCAGGCGCGTCATCATCGGCTTCGGCATCTCGCGCTCCGTTCCCGTTCGGAACCGTCGGTGAATAGCGTGTTGGGCAACAGTGGGGACGGTTGTCCCGTGTCGAACTGTGGTCTCCGCTCCCGTTTTGGGAAGCCCCCGATGAGGGGATTCGGCCCGTCGGGCGGCGAACCGGCTCAGGTGACCTCACAGCCCAGGTGCTCGAGGATCGTCACGGTCTCGCGCATGAACGTGTCCGACTCCTCGCGGGTGGCGAAGTGGTACGGGCCGGGGCGGAGGGGCTCCACGCGGAGGCCTCCGACCGGGTAGACCTCGCACTCGACGAGGAAGCCCTCGCCCTGCGCCACGTGGCGCATCCGCACGAGCTCGCGGCCGTCCTTGCGCGCGGAGCGGAGCTCGACCTCGCGGACGTCTCCGCCGGCCGCAGGCGTCGCCTGCTCGCTCATCGGCGCGCGTTCTCGACGGCCTGCGCGACCGTCTCGCGGTCGACGAAGCCGTCGAAGCGGGCCTCGAGCTTGGGGCCCCGCGTGAAGACGAGCACGCTCGGCGACTCGAGCACCTCGTACCCGACGGCGAGGGACTGCACCTGCTGCTCGCGCGTCACGTCGACGGCGATGAAGCCCGACTTCGTGGCGAGGGAGGCCGCCCTGGCCTCGAGGATCGTGAGCGCGTCCTGAACGGCGTCGGGCGTGTAGAAGACGACGACGACGACGGGCTCGGTCAGGAGGGCCCACTCGAGGCCGCCCGCCGGCCGGATCCGGGTCGCGTCCTTCGTGCAGGTGTCCGCGCCGAGGCGGGTCACGCCCGCGTCCCATTCGTCGCCGAGGTCGCCAAGCGGCGCGCCGAGGCGGAGGAACCTCTCGACGTCGCCGGCCTCGAGCGCGGCCAGCATCTGGGTGGAGACCTTCGTCGACTGGGCCGTGTTCGCGCGCAGCGCGACGACCGTGGACTTCTCACCCTCCGGCCATCCGAGCTCGACGAACGCGGCGTCGAACTGCTTGGCGATCGCAACGAGGTCCTCGCCGGACTCCGTGAACTGCTTCGGCGTCTCGAGGTCGCCGAGGGACTCGACCTTGGCGTTCGTGGCGGCGCAGAGCGCGTTCGCCTGCTCCGCCCACGCCTTCGCGTCGACGGCGCCCGTCGGATTCGGGCCCGGAGCGGGCTCCGTGGGCGCGGTCGTCGTCGTGGCCGGCGGAGGGATGGGCTCCGACGACGGCGCGGCCGGCCCGCCGCTCGCCCAGGCGAAGAAGCCCGCCCCGAGGAGCCCGAGCACGGCGACGGGAAGGAGCACACGGAGGCGAAGATGCTGCCGCATTCCACGTTCCCTATCGGCACCCGGGATGCCTGTCTTAAGAACCCGTCCCGAACTGAAGCACTGAGTCGCCGGGAGGCCCAGGACGGCGCGATTCGGCGTCCTCGGAAGCGCTCGTATTCTGGAATACGAGCGCTTCTGGTCCTTGCCTCGCACTCGTCCCGGACCCCCCGGCGACGAGGCATCAGTTCGAAACGGGTTCTAAGGAGAAAGGGCGCGGTTTCCCGCGCCCTTTCGATCTCGACAGACGGGTGGTGCTAGCAGGCGCCGGACGTGATGTCCGCGGCTGGCCCGCCCTTCTTGTACGTGGCCTGGCCGACGACGCTCTGGATGCAGTAGGAGGCCGTCGTGGCGCGAACCACGTTGACGTTCTTGATGCCGGCGTCGTACGAGGCCTTGAGCACGGCCGACGTGAGACCGGAGTAGCCGGTCGCCGTATGGTCGGCGTAGTAGGCCTCGACGCCCGGGATCGAGGCGCGCACGTTCGCCTGGGCCGCCGAGCGCTCCGCGCGGGCGCGGAAGCTGAGATACGACGGGATGGCGATCGCGAGCAGGATCCCGATGATGATGATCACGACCAGGAGCTCGATCAGGGTGAAACCACCCTCGCGCTCCGAGACCGTGATCCGATTCCTGAGCCTCTGAATCATGAGCGGAACCTTCCTTTCGATGCGTAGCGTGCAGTGGCTCGAAGCAGGTATCGGCCTCAAAGGGGCAATAGCCACTCGCTCCATCGGGTGATTCGCGCTCGAAAGAGAAAGGGCGCGGTCTCCCGCGCCCTTTCGATCTCGACAGACGGGTGGTGCTAGCAGGCGCCGGACGTGATGTCCGCGGCTGGCCCGCCCTTCTTGTACGTGGCCTGGCCGACGACGCTCTGGATGCAGTAGGAGGCCGTCGTGGCGCGAACCACGTTGACGTGCTTGATGCCCTGGTCGTACGAGGCCTTGAGCACGGCCGACGTGAGACCGGAGTAGCCGGTCGCCGTATGGTCGGCGTAGTAGGCCTCGACGCCCGGGATCGAGGCGCGCACGTTCGCCTGGGCCGCCGAGCGCTCCGCGCGGGCGCGGAAGCTGAGATACGACGGGATGGCGATCGCGAGCAGGATCCCGATGATGATGATCACGACCAGGAGCTCGATCAGGGTGAAACCACCCTCGCGCTCCGAGACCGTGATCCGATTCCTGAGCCTCTGAATCATGAGCGGAACCTTCCTTTCGATGCGTAGCGTGCAGTGGCTCGAAGCAGGTATCGGCGCCCGCGGCGCCCGCGCAGTCCCCTCCATTGGGGGATTTCGCACACCTCTTTAGTCATGCGGGTTGGCTGCCGATAGCTCGCTGCGGGAGGACTCCATGGAACCCCTGTCTCAGCCGACTCCGCAGCCAGCAGAGAATCCTGCGCCCGCGCGCGTGCCTGCGCATGACGATCAGCCTGCGCCGCGCGCGACCCCGCGGTCGATCGACGACCTCCTCGAGCAGGTCGTCGTCCGCGGCGCCTCCGACCTGCACGTCACCGTCGGGTGCGAGCCGGTCGTCCGCGTCAACGGCCGGCTCGAGCGGCTGACCGAGTTCGCGCGGCTGAGCCCGGACGACACCCAGGGGATGCTCTACCGCATCCTCTCGACGGAGCAGCAGAAGCACTTCGAGATCAACCGGCAGATCGACATCTCCCACTCGATCCCGGGCCTCGCCCGCTTCCGTGTCAACGTCTACTTCCAGCGCGAGAGCCTCGGGGCGGCCTTCCGGCTCATCCCCGCGGAGCTGAAGACGATCGAGCAGCTCGGGCTCCCGCCGATCCTGCACGACTTCACGACCAGGCCGCGCGGCCTCGTGCTCGTCACCGGCCCGACCGGCTCCGGCAAGTCGACGACGCTCGCGGCGGTGATCGACGAGATCAACCGCACCCGCGACGACCACATCATGACCATCGAGGATCCGATCGAGTTCCTCCACCGGCACAAGCGGTGCGTCGTCAACCAGCGGGAGATCGGGCCGGACGCCACGAGCTTCGCCGAGGCCCTGCGCGGGGCCCTCCGCCAGGACCCCGACGTGATCCTTCTGGGCGAGATGCGCGACCTCGAGACGATCTCGACCGCGCTGACCGCGGCCGAGACGGGCCACCTCGTCTTCGCGACGCTGCACACGCAGGATGCCCCCTCGACGGTCGACCGCCTCATCGACGTCTTCCCGGCGGCCCAGCAGGAGCAGGTGCGCGTCCAGATCGCCAGCACGCTCCAGGGAATCGTCACGCAGACCCTTCTCCCGACGACCGATGGGAAGGGCCGGGTCGCAGCAATCGAGGTCCTCCTGCCCGACGACGCCGTCCGGAACCTGATCCGGCAGGCAAAGGTCGAGCAGATCTACTCCGTGATGCAGACCAGCACCAGCCGCGGGATGCAGACGCTCGAGCAGGCGCTCCTCGAGCTCGTCCGCTCGGGCAAGGTCGCCACGGACGTCGCGCTCATGCGCTCGAGCCGTCCCGACCAGCTCAAGGGCCTCCTCCAGCGGAACGGGCTCATGGTCGCCGACGACGGCGCCTCCCTCCGGGTGGCGGGCGGCTAGCGATGGCGAGACAGGTCGTCGGACTCAAGCTCGGTGCCTCGCGGATGAACGCCGCGTGCGTGTCCGTGAACGGCTCGACCGAGGTCACCTACCTCGCGTCGTCCCCGCTGCCGACCGGTGTCATCGCGGGCGGCGAGGTTCGCGAGGTCGAGGGGCTCGCAGAGGCCCTCAAGGAGTTCTTCAAGCGCCACAAGCTCCCGCGGAAGAACGTCCGCATCGGGCTCGCGAACAACCGCATCGGCGTGCGCACGATCGACGTCACCGGCATCGACGACCCGAAGCTCCTCGCCAACGCCGTTCGCTTCCGCGCCCAGGAGGCGCTCCCGATCCCGATCGACGAGGCCGTGCTCGATTACCAGATCCTCAACGAGAGGCCGGGGCCCGACGGGGCGCCGACACGCCGCGTGCTCCTCGTCGTCGCCTACCGCGACCTCGTCATGGCCTACGCCGAGGCCTGCCGGCAGGCCGGCCTCCGTCTCTCGGGGGTGGACCTCGAGGCCTTCGCGCTCCTCCGCGCGCTCACGACGACCTTCGCGACCGAGCCCGGCGGCGGGCCTGACCAGAGCGCCCTCGTGGCCGTCTCCATCGGCTCCGAGCGCAGCGTCCTCGCCGTCTCGGACGGCTTCAGCTGCGAGTACACCCGCGTCCTCGACTGGGGTGGGAACGCGCTCACCGGCGCGATCGGCCGCGCGCTCGAGGTCGAGGTCGACGACGCGGAGCGGATGAAGGTCGAGATTGGCCTCCAGGGCGAGGCACCGCCCGACGGGGTCGCGCCCGAGCAGGTGGCGAAGGCGCGCGACGCCCTCCGCCTCGGCCTGCAGGCCTTCGGCCGCGAGCTCGTCTCGTCGCTCCAGTTCTACCAGGGTCAGCCCGACTCGCTCGGGATCCGCGAGCTCGTCCTCGCCGGCGGCACCGCGCAGCTCGCCGGCCTCGCGGGCGAGCTGCAGCAGCTCGTGGGCGTCCCCGTGCGCGTCGGGGATCCCCTCGCCGGCGTTTCGGTCGGGCGCAAGCTCAAGGGCTCTCCTCCGGGCCCCGCGTTCGCCGTCCCCATCGGCCTCGGCATGGCGGTCTAGGCGCGATGGACCTCAACAAGGAGATCAAGCTCTCGGACCTCTTCAAGCGCGGCCGGAAGGACAAGGCCGCCGACGAGGGCGTCGAGGACGAGGTCAAGGAGGCCAAGCAGCGTAAGGGCCTTTCGTTCAGGCGCGCTGCCAAGGACCCGGACGCTCCGAAGAAGGAGAAGAAAGCGAAGGTCGACCCGAAGTCCGCGCCGCCGATTCCCTCGGTGCCGCTGATGCGCGCCTTCAACCTCATGCCCAAGGAGGTGGAGCGCGATCGGGCCGGCGCGTCGCCGCTGCTCACCCGTGTCGCGGTGCCCGTGCTCGCGGTGCTCGTCCTCGTCGGCCTCGGCGCGGGGTTCATGCTCATGGATGCGCGGGTGGGCGAGAAGCGCGCGAAGGCGGACGACCTACGCGCGCAGCTCGCCGAGCTCACGGCTCAGGCCGCGCCGGACTCCCAGGGCCAGCAGGGCGCGGCGACGATCGCGGGCGAGGGTCAGGCGCGGACGGGCGCGCTCGCCGCGGCGCTCGGCGGCCGTATCGCCTGGGATCGCATCCTGCGCGAGTTCACGCTCGTCCTCCCCGAGGACGTGTGGGTGACGGCGATCTCGGCCAGCTCGGGCGCGTTGGCGACCGAGCCCGCGCCGGGTCAGGCAGTGCCCGGGGGCAGCACGTTCACGATCGCCGGCTTCGCCCGGTACCAGGCGAGCGTCGCCCAGCTCCTCTCGCGGCTCTCGGTGATTCCCGAGTTCTCGAGCGTGCAGCTCCAGTCGAGCGCACGCGGCGCCGACCCCCAGAACCAGGACGCCTACTCGTTCTCGATCATCGCGACGCTCGCGCCTGAAGGAACGGCCTCGTGAAGCGCGACATCCCGATCGCCGTCGTCATCGCCCCGGTGCTGCTCATCGTCGCGGTCGTCGGCTACTTCTTCCTCGTCAAGCCCAAGCAGGACGAGGCCGGCCGAACCTCGAACGAGATCGCGGAGCTGGAGACCCAGATCGCCGTGGCCCAGGCGGCGGCTCAGGCGCCGGCGACGGGCCAGGACGAGACGATCAGGGTCGCCGACGTCTTCCGCGTCACCAAGGCGATGCCTGACGAGGACGACATGCCCGGCATCCTCCTCGAGCTCGACGGCGTCGCGTCCGCGTCCGGCGTCCGGTTCGTCTCGATCTCGCCCCAGGCGCCGGTCGTCCAGTCCACGTACACGGCGCTCCCCGTGAACCTCTCCTTCGAGGGGAACTACTACGACCTCACCGACTTCCTCTTCCGGCTGCGCAACCTCGTGAGCGTGCGCGACGGAAAGCTGGAGGCCGACGGCCGTCTCTACACCCTCGACACGCTGACGCATGCAGGAGGGGCCGAACGGCTTCCCCGACATCGCAGCCTCTCTGACCGTCACCGCGTACGTCTACTCGACGACGCCGGCAGCGGCGGCGGTGCCAGTGGCGCCGGCGTCGACCGACACGACCGCGACGACCACCACGCCGACCACCCCCGAGACCGCTCCGGTCACCCCGTAGAGACATGGCATCCGCGAAGCAGAACGCCCAAAAGGTCCTGAAGGCGAAGGAGGCCAAGCAGAAGAAGCTGCTGATCGTGCTCGCGCCGGTCTTCCTCGGCCTGGCTGTCTGGCAGGGCCCGAAGATGTACAAGCAGGTGTTCGCCTCCGCGCCGCCGCCCGAGGCCGCCACGACGGCTCCGACCGACCCGACGCTTGCGCCCCCGCCCACGGCTCCCACGGACGGCGCCGCGGCGGTCGCGCCCGGGGCGCTTCCCGACACCGAGCTCCCTCCGCAGGCCGACGTGACCAAGCTCATCTCCTTCAGCCGGTTCACGGGCCGCGATCCGTTCGTCGCGCCGCCGGGCTTCGGGCTCGACGGCGAGCGAGGGCGGCGGCAGCACGGGCGGCTCCGGCAGCACGGGCGGCTCCTCGACTCCCCCGCCCGCCGGCAGCGAGGCGCAGACCGCCGTCCTGAAGGTGAACGGCGAGACGCAGACCGTCTCGGTCGGCGAGGAGTTCCCCGCGAGCGATCCCGTCTTCACCCTCGTCGCCCTGACCGACGACACCGCGACCATCGGGGTCGTCCAGGGCATGTTCGAGGGTGGGGAGGCGACGGTTGACATCGCCCTCGAGGAGCGAGTCGTGCTCGTCGCGGCGCCCTCCTCGACGCGCTACACGGTCGAGCTGCTCGAGATCAACGGCTAGCTAGCCGGTCGACAGATCGAACGTCGAGGCGACCCGCGCCCACACCTGGTAGGGCGAGGCCTGGTCGCGGACGACGACCGTCATGAGCTTGAGCGCGCGTCCCTGGGCGCCGCCCTGGTTCATGACCTCTGTCCACGTGGCGTAGATGTCGATGCGGTACTTGCGCCCGTCGGCGCCCGTGACGTTCGTCGTCGGGACGAGCGTCGTGCAGGGCGCCGTTCCGCAGGCGTTGACATCGACGCGCTGGACGATCGACACTGACGCGCCGCTCGAATGGGATGCGGCGAGCGTGGCGTCGACGCCTCGCTTCACCGTCCAGGCCGACGACCCGGCGCCGGCCGTGACGCGCACGATCTCGGAGTCGATCTTCACACGGAAGCCGTTCGTGCCGGGAAACGACGCAAAGCTCGCCACCTGGATCGACGTCGCCGAGGCGTTCACGGCGTTCACGAGGGTCGTGGTTGCGCTGCCCGCGGCGGTGTAGGCGAGGTCGCCCTTGTAGACCGAGTCGGCGGCGTCGACGGCGGCGTTCGCGAGGCCGATGGACTCATACTTGATCGCCCGGAACTTCTCCATCTGGGAATCGGCGAGGACGGCGGCGGTGGTCTGGTTGCCGGCGCGCTTCACGGCCACGATCCCCGACTGGAACATCGTGAAGACGGCGAGGAGCCCGATGACCATCACGCTCATCGCGGCCAGGAGCTCGATCATGCCGAAGCCCCGCTCGCTGCGGATGCGCACGTCGAGAAGCGGCCGCTTCGGGGACACCGCTGATCTCATCGGCACGAGCCCGCTCGCGCTCAAGGCGAGGACGGGGGATGCCGATTTCGGAGCCGATGGCCTCGTACGCCTATACGGCGATCAATGCGGCCGGCTCCGAGCTGACGGGCGAGATCACCGCGTCCGACGTCTCCGCCGCCCGCGAGGCGCTGCGCGTGCGCGGGCTCCTCGCGCTCGAGCTCAGCCAGCAGGACGCCGTCGCAAAGGGCGGGGGCATCGCGGTCAAGAAGGTCAAGGCCAAGTCTCTCCAGATCTTCTCGCGGCAGTTCGCGACCATGATCGAGGCGGGGCTCAACGTCGTGACGGCGCTCGTGATCCTCGAGGAGCAGACCGAGGACCGGAAGCTCGCCGTCGTCATCAGCGAGCTGCGCGCCGACGTCGAAGCCGGCCTGCTCCTCTCCGAGGCCATGGCCCGGCATCCGCGCGTCTTCTCACGGCTCTTCATCGCGATGGTCCAGGCGGGTGAGGCGGCCGGAATCCTCGACGTCGTCCTCGACCGCGTCGCCTACCAGATCGAGAAGGAGACGAAGATCAAGCGCCGGGTTCGCGGGGCGATGATGTATCCGATCATGGTGCTGTCGTTCGCGACGCTCGTCCTGATCGGCATGCTCATGTTCCTCGTCCCGGTCTTCGTCGGGATCTTCGCCCAGCTCGGAGGCGACCTCCCGCTGCTGACCAAGATCGTCGTCGTCGCCTCGGACTTCCTGCGGGCGCGGTTCTACATCGTCTTCCCCGCGATCGGGCTCGTCATCTGGGGCTTCTTCCGGCTGAAGCGGACCTACAGAGGCCGCCGCATCTGGGACGCGGCCCGAATCCGCGCGCCGATGGGGATCGGCAAGGTCATCGTCAAGATCGGGATGGCCCGCTTCTCGCGGACCCTCTCCACGCTCGTCGCGGCCGGAGTCGACATCATCCGGTCGCTCGAGATCACCGGCGCGACCGCCGGGAACAGCCTCATCGAGGACGCGACCGTCGTCATCAAGGAGCGCGTGACCCAGGGCGTCCCGATCGCCGTCCCCCTCGCCGAGTCGTCGATCTTCCCGCCGATGGTCTCGCACATGGTGCGCGTCGGCGAGGAGACGGGAGAGCTCGACAAGATGCTCGGGAAGATCGCGGACTTCTACGAGGACGAGGTCGACAGCTCGATCGCCAACCTCACGTCGATCATCGAGCCGCTGATGATGATCGCGGTCGGCTGCGTCGTCGGGGTGATCATCATCTCGATGTACCTCCCGATGTTCAAGCTGCTCACGCTGATCCAGTAGTCCCACCGGGCGACGGGGTTCTACGGACCCGGCATCAGCGCCTTCGCTGATGTGCCGGCAGGTCTCGCGGCGAGACCATGAGGGGCGACAAGGGAGGTGTGACATGACGACGACGTCGCACGAGTCGACTCACCTTGCCGTCGAGAGGCGGCGGTGGTCGGACCTTCTCGTCACCGAGATGTGGGCGTCTCTCGCGATCTCGGTCATCTGGCTCACGGTGCTCTTCGACGCGCTCTTCGGGCCGGACATCCAGACGAGGGGCGTTGCCGGCGACACGGCGGTCATACCGTCCGCGGTCGTCATCTCGGTGTTCGCGTTCCTCGCGACCTGGGTCGTCGCCCGGCACGGCCTGCGCCGCGACCGAATCGACTGAGGCCGAGGGAGTACGATCGCCCGGTGCGGGCGGGAGACGTGTGCTGGAACCCGTTGACGGGCGAGAAGGCGCTGATTCTCGAGTCGGCCGAGGAGACGGGCGGCGCCAGGATCGTCGCGGAGTTCGCCGTGGAGGAGGGCGGCTTCGTTCCCGGCGGCCAACACGTCCACGACCGCATCAGCGAGCACTTCGAGGTCGAGCAGGGTCGTATCACCTTCCTCGCCGACGGCCAGGAGCGGACGCTCGATGCGGGAGACGCGCTCACCGTCACGCCGGGGACGTGGCATCAGTGGTGGAACGCGGGCGAGGGCGAGGTGAGAGCCCGCGTCCGGGTCGAGCCGGCGCTCCGGTTCGAGGAGGCGATCCTCGTCTTCTGGGGTCTCTGCGCGGACGGGCACGCGAACGCCAAGGGAGACCCGTCGCCGCTGGTCGGGGCGCTGCTCGCGACGCGCTACCGGGAGGAGATGCGCTTCCGGCGACCGCCGCAGGCCGTCCAGCGCCTGCTCCTTCCGCCGCTGGCCGCGCTCGCTCGCCGGCGTGGCCTCGAGCAGACCATGGAGCGATACCTCGACCTCGACACGCATCCCGCGGCCGAGGCCGGCCTCGGGCGGCTGCCCGAGCACGTCATGCGCCCTCTCGCGGGGCTCGCGATCTTGACATATCGACGCATTTCGATACATTGACGGCGTTCGATGCGTACGCTGACGGTCTTCGAGTCACAGGCGCCGATCGACTGCTGCGCTCCGCTTGCTGCACCGTCACTCTCGGATGAGGAAGCCGGGGCGACGGCCGCGCTCTTCGCCGCCCTCGCCGATCCGGCGCGTGTGCGGATCGTGAACGTCGTCGCGACGAGCGACGAGCCTGTCTGCGCCTGCCACCTGATCGAGCCGCTCGGTCTCTCGCAGCCGACCGTCTCCCACCACCTGAAGCGACTCGTCGACGCCGGTCTGCTCGACCGTGAGCAGCGCGGCAAGTGGGCGTACTTCTCGCTCACGCCCGAGGCCTCGGAGCGGCTGGCCGGCCTCGTCGATCTCACTCACGAACCCGAGGAGGCTCTCCGATGACCACGACCGGCTGACGCGTTGCGCGAGGACGTGCGACGCAAGTACGCCGAGGCCGCCCGAGCGGTCGAGGAAGGATCGAGCTGCGGTTGCGGCAGCGGCGCCTGCTGCGAGGGGGCCACCGCGAGCGCCGACTTCGGCGAGTCGTTGTATTCGAGCGAGGAGCGAGGCGAGCTGCCCGACGCGGCGGCCCTGGCCTCGCTCGGCTGCGGCAACCCGACCGCCGTCGCCGACCTGCACCAGGGCGAGACCGTGCTCGACCTGGGCTCGGGCGGCGGGATCGACGTCATCCTCTCGGCCAGGCGCGTCGGCCCGACCGGGCTCGCGTACGGGCTCGACATGACGGACGAGATGCTCGCGCTGGCACGCACGAACGCCGCCGAGGCCGGGATCACGAACGCGATCTTCCTCAAGGGGCTCATCGAGCAGGTGCCGCTTCCCGCCGACTCGGTCGACGTCGTCATCTCCAACTGCGTCATCAACCTCTCGACCGACAAGGCGGCGGTGCTCGCCGAGATTGCGCGCGTGCTCAAGCCGGGCGGGCGGCTCGGCGTGTCCGACGTCGTCGCCGAGGACCGGCTCTCGCCGGAGGAGCGGGCCGAGCGCGGCTCCTACGTCGGCTGCATCGCCGGCGCGCTCTCGAAGGGCGAGTACGAGGCCGGCCTCGAGGCGGCCGGCTTCGAGCAGATCTCGGTCGAGTTCACGCACGAGGTCGCCGACGGCATCCACGGTGCGATCGTCAAGGCGGTGAAGACGACCGACCCCGCGGCGAAGGGTCTGCCGGTGATCCAGCCGGCGACGAGCGCCGGCTGCTGCTGATGGCGGTCGAGACCGAAGAGATCACGATCGTGGAGCTTCGCCCGGAGCACTGGCCCGGCGTGGTCAGCGTCTTCGAGGATGGGATCGCGACCGGGAACGCGACCTTCGAGACCGAGGTCCCGACCTGGGAGCGCTGGGATTCGTCCCACCTGCCCGAGCATCGCTTCGTCGCGCTTCGGGACGGCGAGGTGGTCGGCTGGGCTGCGGTCAGCCCTGTCTCCGACCGTTGCTGCTACGGCGGCGTCGTCGAGAGCAGCGTCTACGTCGCCGAGGCCGCCCGCGGCCGGGGCGTCGGCCGGCGCCTGCTCGAGGAGCTGATCGCCTCTACCGAAGCGGCAGGTATCTGGACGATCGAAGCCGGAATGTTCCCCGAGAACGAGGGCAGCATCCGCCTGCACGAGCACGTCGGCTTCGAGGTCGTCGGCCGGCGCAAGCGGCTCGGCAAGCTCGACGGGCGTGTGGCGCGACGTCCTGCTCCTCGAGCGCCGCAGCCCGAGCGTGGACTGATGGGCCTCGGTGCCCTGCGCGTCCTGGTCGCCGAGGCGATCGGGCACGTTCGCGCTCGTCTTCGCGGGCGCGGGCGCGATCATGGTCGACGCGAAGACGGGCGCGCTCGGCCACGTCGGCGTCGCCATCACGTTCGGGCTCGTGATCATGGTGATGGTCTACGCCCTCGGCCACGTCTCGGGCGCGCACTTCAATCCGGCCGTCACGTTCGCCTTCGCTCTCACCCGACATTTCCCGTGGCCGCGGGCGGCCGCCTACTGGACCGCACAGGTGGCCGGCGCGATCCTGGCAGCGTTCCTCCTGCGCGCCTCGCTCGGCGACATCGCCCACGTCGGCGCGACGCTTCCCTCCGGCTCCGAGGCCCAGTCGTTCCTCTGGGAGGTCGTCATGACCTTCTTCCTCATGCTCGTGATCATGGCCGTCGCGACCGACACGCGCGCCGTCGGCGAGGCCGCTGCGATCGCGATCGGGGGCACGGTCGGGCTCGACGCCATGTTCGGCGGGCCGATCTCGGGCGCGTCGATGAACCCGGCCCGTTCGATCGGCCCGGCGCTCGCCTCGGGCGACCTGCACGCGCTCTGGCTCTACATCGTCGCGCCGCTCGTCGGCGCGTCGATCGGCGCGCTCGTCTACCAGTTCGTGCGGGCGGAGCCGAGCGAGCGCGTCTCTGCCCGGGCCGAGGAGTCGGCATGAGCCGCGTCCTCTTCGTCTGCGTGCAGAACGCCGGCCGCTCGCAGATGGCCGAGGCGCTCTTCGCCGCTGCGGCAGAGGGTCGCCACGAGGCGCGCTCCGCGGGGACCGCTCCCGCGCGCCACGTCGCACCCGGAGGTGGTCGAGGTCATGCGCGAGCTCGATTTCGAGCTCGCCGGGCGCGTGCCCCACCGGCTCGAGCAGGCCGATGCCGACTGGGCGGACGTCGTCGTGACGATGGGGTGCGGCGATGCCTGCCCGTACATCCCCGGCAAGCGTTACGTCGACTGGGAGCTCGACGACCCGCACGGCCTGCCGGTCGACGACGTACGCCGCATTCGGGACGAGGTCGCCGCGCGGACGCGCTCTCTCGCCCGGGAGCTCGACGCTCACTCGGCATACTCCGACCTGTGACCGGACGGCGGCTCACGAGCGAAGGCGCGCGCAAGCTCGGCGAGCGTGAGCGGGAGGCCGGCCTCGATCCCGACGACGAGGCGGCCCGGTGGCTGGCGGAAAACGATCCGCGGCCTGAGCCGCCGCCGCCGAAGTCCACCCGCAAGTCCAAGGGCCTGCACCGGTGGCGGCAGCGGCGGGGCCCCGGTGGAGCCGGAGCGGGCCCGAGCCTATAGTCCCTGGATGTACGCGCTTCCCGCGACGCCCGCGCTGGCCCCGACGCCGCCGCCCATCGTCGCCCGCTGCAACGTGGAGGCGCGCTCGATCTCGCGCCGCGTGAAGTGCGGGTGGGTCGTGTTCCCGCTCGACCGCACGAAGCCGGGCGGCAAGAAGATCCGGGTCTACTTCGAGCTGTACCCGCGCCGGGACCGGAAGCATCCGGCGAGCTCCACGGTCGTCTCGCTGGAGGGCGGCCCGGGGTTCCCGGTCAGCCTCGACCGGTCGGCGCGCGCGGAGATCTGGCGACCGGTCGGGAAGCACCGGAACCTGCTCCTCGTCGACCTGCGCGGGACGGGGAGGAGCGATGCGCTCGCCTGCAAGGCCTTCGCGAACGCCGCCAGGGGCTACGTCGCCCGGGCGGGGCGGTGCGCCAGGCAGATCGGGCCGAAGCGGGACCTCTACTCGACGGCGCAGGCGGTCCTCGACGTCGAGGGGGTGCTGCGGGCGCTCCACCTGAGGAAGATCGACCTGTACGGGGACTCGTACGGCTCGTATGCGTCCGAGGCGTACGCGCTCCGCTTCCCGGGCCGGCTCCGGTCGCTCACGCTGGACGGCACGTACCCGCTCCCCGGCACGGATCCCGCCTGGGCCGACCTCCTGGAGGCGATCCGGCGTGGCCTCCATCTCGTGTGCGACCGCTGGCCGCACTGCCCGGCGCGGGAACGGGGAGTCGATCCCGTCGAGCTGGTCGCCCGATTCGCCGATCGCGTGCGCGCGAAGCCGATCCTCGGCTTCGCGCCCGACGGGGACGGAACGCGCACGCGCGTCCGGCTGAACGAGGACGCGTTCGTCCAGGTCGTCTCCGCCGGCTACTGGCATCCGGCACTGTGGCGCGACATCCTCGCGGCCGTCGTCGCCGCCAACCGCGGCGACGACGGCCCGATCCTCCGCCTGGGCGCCGAGACGGTGACCGTCGAGGCGGGGCCCGCCGACCCGGACTACTGGTCGGACGCCCTCTACCTCTCCGTGATCTGCCACGACTACCCGCAGCTCTGGGATCCGGCCACGCCGATGGGCGACCGCCCCGCCGAGGTCGATAGCCGCGTTGCCGCCTACCCACCCGGCACCTGGGAGCCCTTCACCGCCTCGGCGTGGCTCGGCACCGACTACGAGGGCGCCCTCGCGTGCCTCAGGTGGCCGTCTCCGCTTCGCCCGGACCCGCCCGACCCGCCCGGCGCCGCCTACCCGGACGTTCCGACCCTCGTCCTCAACGGCGACCTGGACACGATCACGGCGTCGTCGGGAGCGGTCGAGGTAGCGAACAGGTTCCCGGGCTCGACCTTCGTCGAGATGGCGAACTCCTTCCACGTGACCGCGATCTACGACCACGACCACTGCGCCTCGCGGATCTACGTCCGCTTCGTCCGGACGCTCGACCCGGGGGACACGTCGTGCGCCCAGCGGATCGCCGAGGTCCACGTCGTCCGAAACTTCCCGAGGTCGCTCGCGGGCGTGAGGCCGGCCCGCTCCCTGCCCGGGGACGAGTCCCGCCGCGTCCAGCGGCGGCTCGCCGCCGCCGCCGCGCACACGGTCGCCGACGTCCAGTCGCGCTGGTACGTGAACTACGACGGGACGAGCGTCGGGCTTCGGGGCGGGCGCTGGTCCTACGGCGGGACCGATGCGGTCGGGTTCAGGCTCCGGAGCGTGCAGTTCGTGCCCGGCGTGCTGGTGTCGGGGCGCGCGACGTGGCGCGAGGCGACGGACGGGTCGGTGCGTGCCGAGGTGAACGTCGTCGGCCCGCACGGGCTCACGGGCTCGCTTGCCATTCGCTGGTCGCTGCAGCAGCAGCACGCGCGAGCGACGCTCACCGGAACGGTCGGCGGCAGGTCGCTGCGCGCGACGATGCTCGCGCCCTAGAGATTCTCCCCGGACGGGGTCGGCTGGTGGCCGCGGACCGTCGTGTCGAGGATCTCGCGGACGCGCGTCGGCTCGGTCAGCGCCTTGAACTCGAGCGGGCCGCCCTCGGAGCCGGCCGTGTCGATCTCGAGGGTGCCGACGCCGAACAGTCGGTCGAAGAGCGTCTGATGCAGTGTGAGGTCCTGCACGCGCTCGAGGCGCGCCGTCTGCTCGTCCACGGAGACGAGGCCGTGGCGGACGAAGACGCGGCGATCTGTGATCGTGTACTTCCAGCGGACCGTCTCGAGCAGCGCCCAGCCGACGGAGACGGCGAGGAGGATCAGCCCGACGATGACGGTCGCGCTCTTCGAGACGTCCGCCCACACGAGGACGGCGACCACGGCCGCCGTCAGCAGGATCCCCGGAACGACGATCGAGAGGCGTCCTCGCCACGACGGTCTCCCCGACCAGACCACCTGCTCGCCCGCGGCGACCACGGCTCGACCGTATCAGGCCGACCCGGAAGGGCGCTAGATTTCGCCCGGTGACGGACGCCGCCGCGTTCGGCAGGACGCTCGTCGTTCCCGGACGGCGGCGACGGATCGCGGGCGTGCTGGCGAGCGTCGCGGCGCTCGCGCTCGTCACCGGGGCGATCTATCTCTGCAAGCAGTTCGCGCCCGTTCTCAGTCTCGGCGTCCTCTATCTCTTCGCCGTCCTCCCGATCGCGGTCGTGTGGGGACGTGCGTACGCGATCCCGGTCGCCGTCGCGAGCGTCGGCCTCTTCAACTTCCTCTTCCTCCCGCCGGTCTACACGTTCACGCTCGCGGACGAGGAGAACTGGTTCGCGCTCGCCGTCTACCTCGTCGTCGCGTCGGTCGTCGGCGACCTGGCCGTGCGGTCGCGCCGGCGGGCGGCCGAGGCCGAGCAGCGCGGGCGCGAGGAGGCGCTGCTCGCCGAGATGGCGGCCGCATTCCTGCAGAGCGAGAGCGCGGCCTCGGAGCTCGAGCGGTACGAGCCGGCGCTCGCCGACGTGCTCCATACGGATGGCGCGCGCGTCGTTCTCGGCCGACCGACCGAGCAGCCTCCAGGTGAATCGCCGCTCGAGCTCATGGCCGGGGAGCGGCTCGTCGGCATCCTCTACGTGCGCGAAGGCCCCGAGCCCAACCTCGCGATCCGGCGCCGCTTCCTGCCCGCGCTTGCTTCCCTGATCGCCGTCGCCACCGACCGCGAGCGGCTCGGGAAAGACGCGATCGAGGCCGAGGCCCTCCGGCGAAGCGACTCCATCAAGACGGCCGTACTTCAGGCGGTCAGCCACGATCTCCGCTCGCCGCTCACGGCCATCCGGGTCGCGGCCGAGAGCCTCCAGAGCCCCACGCTCTCGCTCGACGAGGCTGATAGAGCGGCCCTCCTCGAGACGGTGCGCCTCGAGGCGAACCGACTGGAGCGCGTCGTCGCGAACCTCCTCGACCTCTCACGGCTCCAGGCGGGTGCCGCTCACCCGAACCGGGAGCTGTGGTCGGTCGACGAGCTCCTCTCCCGCGCGCTCGACCAGCTGGGCCCGAGCTCGAGCCGCATCGAGCTCTCTCTGCCCCCTGACACGCCCGTGCTCGAGGTGGACGCCCTCCAGGTCGAGCGGGCCCTCGTCAACCTCCTCGAGAACTCGCTCAAGTTCTCCCCGCCGGAGGAGGCCGTGCACGTGCGCGTCACGACCACGCGCAAGGAGGTCATCGTCCGCATCGTCGACCGGGGCCCCGGCCTGCCGGAGGCCGAGCTCGAGCGCGTGTTCGAGCCGTTCCACCAGGCGGTCGCCCCTGAAGAGCTCCGCGGCACCGGCCTCGGGCTGGCGATCGCGAGGGGCTTCGCCGAGGCGAACGGCGGCCGGGTCTGGGCGGAGTCGCAGCCCGGGCAAGGGGCCTCCTTCGCCCTCGCCCTTCCCGTCGTCGAGGCGCCCGTCGGGGCCGAGGCGTGACCGGGGCCCGGGTGCTCGTCGTCGACGACGAGCCGCAGATCCTCCGGGCTCTCCAGACGACGTTGAAGGGCGCCGGGTACGAGGTCGACACGGCGGTGAACGGAGAGGAGGCGCTCACGGCGGCGGCCGTGAGGCCGCCGGAGGCCGTGATCCTCGACCTCGTCCTTCCCGACCGGAGCGGCGTCGACATCTGCCGCGAGCTCCGAGGCTGGTCGGCCGTCCCGATCCTGATTCTCTCGGCCGTCGGCGAGGAGCGCGAGAAGGTGGCGGCCCTCGACGCCGGCGCCGACGACTACGTCACGAAGCCGTTCGGCGTCGACGAGCTCCTCGCCCGCCTGCGCGCCGCGCTTCGGCGCGCCCAGCCTTCCCGCGAGCCCGTCCTCACGGTCGGCGAGCTCTCGATCGACCTCGAGAAGCACGCGGTCTTCCGGGCGGGCGAGCGGATCAAGCTGACGCCGCACGAGTTCGGCATGCTCCGTTTCCTCGCCGAGAACGAGGGAAAGCTCCTGACACACCGGATGATCCTGCGGGAGGTCTGGGGGCCCGCCTACCAGGTCGAGTCGCACTACCTCCACGTGTACGTGTCCCAGCTCCGGCGCAAGATCGAGCCCGACCCGGCGCGCCCTCGCTACATCCTCACCGAGCCGGGCGCGGGCTACCGGCTCGTCGCTCCCGCGCCGCAGCTCACCCCTTGAGCAATTCTTGAGGCGCAGGCTCGGACTCCTGAGCCTGCGCTGACGAGCGGCCTCCTACGGTGGTCGCATGGCCATTCGATCGGAGACCGCGCCAGCCGACGTCGCGAGCGACGACGCCTCGCGTCCTCGGTCCGGCGCCACGCCGGCGAGGAGGCCGCCCTCCTCAGGCGGGGAGGCGTCGTCGACTTCCGTGAGATCTCACGCCGCGTGGCGCTCTACGAGTTGATCGCGCTCCGCCTGGACGCTGTCGACATCCCGATCGAGCCACACGGTCTCGAGCGGGTGCGGAGCCTCCTCGACGAGGGACCGCGGCCCGAGCGCGCCCACGGGCGCGCTGACGCGTGGGCCCCGGCCCTCCTCGATCTGGGCTCCGGGGACTGACGTGGTCGACCTCCTCGGCGTCGCGATCAGCGTCGCCTGCTTCGCCTTCGCCCTCCTGCTCATCTACGTGTTCGACCGGGTCTGATGGGGGCGGAGAACCTGGTCCTGCTCCTGATCGCGATCGGCATCTTCGCGTACCTCGTCTTCGTCCTCTTCCGCGGGCTGAGAACCCCTCTAGATGAGCGGCTCCGGGATCGGGCAGATCGTCTTCTACGCGGTCGTCCTCGTCCTCCTCGCGTATCCCCTCGGCCGCTACATGGCCTGGGTCTACTCGGACGGCTTCCGCCTCCCCCGCTGGCTCGGCCTCCCCGAGCGGGGCTTCTACCGGCTCGTCGGCACGGGGCCCGACCGCGGGCAGGACTGGAAGGGCTACGCGAAGACGGCGCTCGTCTTCATGGGCGCGTTCGCGGTCCTCCTCTACCTCATCCTCCGCCTCCAGCGATTGCTGCCCCTCAACCCGGCCGACCTCCCGGGCGTGCTCCCGCACATCGCCATGAACACGACGGCGAGCTTCGTCACGAACACGAACTGGCAGTACTACGCGGGCGAGAGCACGATGTCCTACCTCAGCCAGATGGCGGGCCTGGCCGTGCAGAACTTCGTCTCGGCCGCGATCGGGATGGCGGTGCTCGCGGCCTTCGTGCGCGGGCTCGCCCGCCGCTCGACGAGGGAGCTCGGGAACTTCTGGGTCGACCTCTATCGCTCGCTCGCCTACATCCTCCTGCCGCTCGCCGTCGTCCTCACGGTCGTCCTCGTCTCCCAGGGCGTCACGCAGACGTTCTCCGGCTACGAGACCGTGACGACGCTCGAGGGCGGAGAGCAGACGATCGCGCGCGGCCCCGTCGCCTCGCAGATCGCCATCAAGCAGCTCGGCACGAACGGAGGTGGCTACTTCAACTCGAACTCGGCCGTCCCGTTCGAGAACCCGAACGGCATCACGAACCTCCTCGAGGTGCTCTCCATCCTGCTGATCCCGGCGGCGCAGGTCTTCATGTTCGGGCGCATGGCCAACATGCGCCGGCAGGCGTGGCCCATCTTCGCGGCCATGTTCGCCATGTTCGCCGTCGGCGTGGCCGTCGCCTATCCGAGCGAGCAGCACGGCTCGCAGGTCCTGCGCGCGTCCGGGGTCGACCTGACGCAGACGCGCGGACTCGAGCGGGGGCAACATGGCCGACAAGGAGGTCCGCTTCGGCATCGCCAACACGGCCCTCTGGGCGACGGCCACGACGAACGCCTCCAACGGGTCCGTCAACGGCGGCCACGACGCCCTCACCGCGTCGGGCGGCGCCGTGCCCATCGTGAACATGTTCACGGGCGAGGTGATCTTCGGCGGCGTCGGCTCGGGCCTCTACGGCATGTTCTTCTACGTCTTCATCGCCGTCTTCATCGCCGGCCTCATGGTGGGGCGGACGCCCGAGTACCTGGGCAAGAAGATCGAAGCGCGCGAGATCAAGCTCGCCGCGGTCGGGGCGCTCTTCGTCCCGACCATGGTCCTCGTCCTCACGGCGATCTCGGTGGTGACGGCCTCGGGCCTCGAATCTGTGTACAACCCGAAGCCGCACGGGTTCAGCGAGGCGCTGTACGCGTACGACTCGCAGTCGAACAACAACGGCAGCGCCTTCGCCGGCTACGGGGCGACCGACTTCTCGGCCCTCATGGGCACGCTCGCCCTTTGGCTCGGGCGCTTCACCCCGATGCTGGCCGCGCTCGCCCTCGCCGGATCCCTCGCGGGGAAGCGGCCCGTCCCCGCCTCTGCCGGCACGTTCCGCACCGACGGGGCGACCTTCGCGGTGCTCCTCGTCGGCGTCATCGTCCTCACGGCCGGGCTCATGATCTTCCCGGCGCTCACCCTCGGCCCGATCGTGGAGTCGCTCCTCTGATGCGCGCGTTCGTCGGATCCCTCGCTGCGCTCGTCGTTCTCACGATCGTCTTCGGCTTCGCCTACCCGGCGATCATGACGGGGTTCGCGCAGGTCGCCTTCCCCGACAAGGCCGACGGGAGCATCGTCGAGGCCGACGGTCGTCCGGTCGGCTCCTCGCTCGCCGCCCAGGCGTTCACGAAGCCGGAGTACTTCCACCCGCGCCCGTCCGCCGTCGACTACAACGCGGCCGGGACGAGCTTCGCCAACCTGGGGCCGACCAACCCCGATCTGGCCGCGGCCGTCGACGAGCAGGCGCAGGCGATCCTCGAGCTCGAAGGGCCCTACAACCCCGGGCTCGAGATCGGCGACATCCCGGTCGACGCGGTCACCACGTCGGCCTCGGGCATCGACCCGCACATCTCGCCCGCCTACGCGCAGCTCCAGGCGGCGCGCGTCGCCGAGGTGCGCGGCCTCCCGCTGGAGCGGGTCCAGGAGCTGATCGACGACGCGACCGACGGGCGCGCGCTCGGGTTCCTGGGCGAGCCCGGCGTCAACGTGCTCGAGCTCAACATCGCACTCGACGAGGAGACCGCCTGATGGCGCGCCCCGGCGGCACCGCCATCTTCTCGCGCGAGATCCTCGTGCGCGCGATCGGGGACTCCTTCGAGAAGCTCGACCCACGCACGCTCGTGCGGAACCCGGTCATGTTCATCGTCGAGGTCGGCAGCGTCATCACGACCTTCATCTTCTTCCGCGACCTCATCCGCGGCCACGGCGAGGCGCTCTGGTTCACCGGCACGATCTCGTTCTGGCTCTGGCTGACCGTTCTCTTCGCCAACCTCGCCGAGGCGATCGCCGAAGGCCGGGGCAAGGCCCAGGCGGACGCCCTGCGCGCCACGCGCACCACCACGGTCGCGCATCGCCGCATCGGCGGGAGCCTCGAGGACGTCGCGGCGCCCGAGCTCATGCGCGGCGACGTCGTCGTCGTCTCCGCCGGGGAGATCATCCCGGCCGACGGCGACGTGATCGAGGGGGTCGGCTCGGTGGACGAGTCGGCGATCACCGGCGAGTCCGCGCCCGTTATCAGGGAGGCCGGGGGCGACCGCTCCGCTGTCACCGGCGGCACGAAGCTCCTCTCCGACCAGCTGGTCATCGAGGTGACCCAGGAGCCGGGCCAGTCGTTCCTGGACCGGATGATTGCCCTCGTGGAGGGAACCGGGCGGCGCAAGACCCCGAACGAGATCGCGCTCAACATCCTCCTCGCCGGCCTCACCATCACCTTCCTCGGGGCGGTCGTGACCCTGAAGCCGTTCGCCGACTTCGCGGACACGCCGGCCTCCACGACCGTCCTGATCGCCCTTCTCGTCGCGCTCATCCCCACGACCATCGGGGCGCTGCTCTCGGCCATTGGCATCGCCGGCATGGACAGGCTCGTCCAGCGGAACGTCCTCGCCATGTCCGGGCGGGCGGTGGAGGCCTCGGGCGACGTGGACGTTCTCCTGCTCGACAAGACCGGCACGATCACCCTCGGCAACCGCCAGGCGGCCGAGTTCATCCCGGTCGACGGGGTCGAGGAGCGCGAGCTGGCCGAGGTCGCGCAGCTCGCCTCGCTCGCCGACGAGACGCCGGAGGGACGCTCGATCGTCGTGCTCGCGAAGGAGCGCTACGGCCTTCGCGAGCGGCAGCTCTCGGAGATCGAGGCGACGTTCGTCCCCTTCACCGCGACGACGCGCATGAGCGGCGTCGACATGGACGGGCACCAGATCCGCAAGGGCGCCGCGGATGCCGTCAAGCGGTTCCTCGAGGCGAACGGCGGGCGCGCTCCGGCCGAGCTCGACGCAGCGGTGCAGCGCGTAGCCGAGGCGGGCGGCACGCCGCTCGTGGTCGCGCGCGACAACTGGGCCCTCGGCGTCATCCACCTCAAGGACATCGTCAAGGGCGGCATGCGCGAGCGCTTCGACGAGCTTCGGCGGATGGGCATCCGGACGGTCATGATCACCGGCGACAACCCCGTCACGGCCGCCGTCATCGCCGAGGAGTCGGGCGTGGACGACTTTCTCGCCGAGGCGACACCCGAGGCCAAGATGGAGCTGATCCGGGAGGAGCAGGCGAAAGGCCGGCTGGTCGCGATGACCGGCGACGGCACGAACGACGCCCCCGCGCTCGCCCAGTCGGACGTCGGCGTGGCGATGAACACCGGCACCTCCGCCGCCAAGGAAGCGGGGAACATGGTCGACCTCGACTCGAACCCGACGAAGCTGATCGAGATCGTCGAGGTCGGCAAGCAGCTCCTCATCACGCGCGGGTCGTTGACGACCTTCTCGATCGCGAACGACGTGGCCAAGTACTTCGCCATCCTGCCGGCCATGTTCGCCACGACCTACGCTGCGGCCGGCGACACGTCGGGACCGCTGGACGCCCTCAACGTCATGGGCCTGGGCTCCCCCCAGAGCGCGATCGTCTCCGCGATCATCTTCAACGCGCTCGTCATCCCGCTCCTCATCCCCCTCGCCCTCCGCGGCGTCCGCTACCGGGCGATCGGCGCCACCGCCCTGCTCCGCCGCAACCTCCTCATCTACGGGCTCGGCGGCGTGATCCTGCCGTTCATCGGCATCAAGCTCATCGACCTGATCGTGCACAACCTCTTCGGCGCCTGATCCGTCGCCCGCCCTAGGATTGGGGCGGTGAGAGGCCGCTACCGCATCCTCCTGGGCATGGCAGCCGGGGTGGGAAAGTCGTACCGGATGCTCCTCGAGGGTCGCGAGGCCAAGGAGCGCGGGGTGGACGTCGTCATCGGCTATCTCGAGCCCCACGATCGGCCGGAGACGATCGCGCTGGCCGAGGGCCTCGAGGTCGTCCCCCGGAGTCGCGTCGACCACGACCGGCTCGTCGTGGAGGAGATGGACGTCGACGCGATTCTCCGCCGCGCCCCGGAGCTCGCGCTCGTCGACGAGCTCGCCCACACGAACGCGCGCGAATCACGGAACGTCAAGCGCTACGAGGACATCGACGAGATCCTCGACGCGGGCATCGACGTGACCTCGACCGTGAACGTCCAGCATCTCGAGAGCCTGAACGACGCCGTCTTCGAGCTCACCGGCGTACGCGTCCGCGAGACCTTCCCCGACCGGATCCTCGACAAGGCCGACCAGGTCGTCCTGGTCGACATCACGCCCGAGGAGCTCCAGGAGCGCCTGTACGCGGGAAAGGTCTACCCGAAGGAGCGTGCCGAGGCCGCGCTCCTCAACTTCTTTCGCTACGAGAACCTCGCCTCGCTCCGCGAGCTGGCGCTCCTCGAGGTCGCCGAGGACGTCGAGGCGCGCCGAGCGCCGCGCATCTTCGATCCGCTCGGAGAGAAGCCCGTCGCCGAGCGCATCCTCGCCCTCATCACGCCGCAGGCGAGGTCGCAGCGGCTCATGCGCCGCGCCTGGCGCTCGGCGCAGCGGCTCTCGGCCGACATGGACGTGCTCTGGGTGCGGCGCCCCGATCAGAAGCTGGCCGAGGAGGCAGCGTGCCCAGCTGACCGAGCTGCGCCGGCTCGGCGTCGTGCTCGGCGCCCATTTCCTGGAAGAGGAGTCGGACGACTTCGTCGAGGCCGTCCGCGCGGTCGCGGCCGACCGCGGGACGACATACGTCTTCCTCGGCACGCCGGACAGCCGCCGCCGCGAGGAGGTGGTGAAGAGCTCCCTCGTCATGCGCCTCGTCAGGGCTCTTCCCGGCGTGGACATCAGGATCGTCGCCGACCCGACCCGCCGCGAGGAGCTCGCGCTCGGAAGCCGGCCGGCGCGCGACGACTGACGGTTCGGCTAGCCGTACCGCCAATCGCCGGGTACCCGGCTTCCGGGCCCGACGCGCGGTCGCGAGAGTCGGTGGCGCTCGTCGACACGCTCCGATCCGACGGAGGAAGCCATGACAACCGCCATCGCACCCGAACGAGATTCCGCAAGGCTCGACCAGCTCCGAGCGCTGATCGAGGTCGAGGCAAGGCCGTCCACGACCCCGGCGAGCTCTTCCGGGCGAGCCACGCCGTTCGACCGGCGCGCACGTAGGGCCGTCTAGCCCTTGTCCCTGAGCAGCGCCTCGATGCCGTCGAGGCGCTCGTCGATCCTTTCGAGCCTTGCTGCGTGCACGTCGTCCATCTCGCCCCGGAGCCGGGTGCGCGCTCGCTCGACGAACATCGCCGTGATCGAGGCGGTCACGACGGTCACGAACCCGATGCCGAGGAGCATGACGATCGTTCCGATGAGCCGGCCGACGGCGGTGGTCGGAACGACGTCGCCGTAGCCGACCGTCGTCACCGTCTGCACCGCCCACCAGAGAGCGGTGCCGATCGTCGGGAAGTCCTCGTCGTCGAGGAGCCAGATCGCGAACGCGGCGATGATCGTGACGGCGAGCGTCGCGACCGCGATGTACTGCCCGGCCCTGCGCGCCGTCAGGGTGCTGCTGGCCAGGCGCTCGAGCTGGCGATCGCTTCGACTCTGAGGGGCTGCCACGGCCCCACTATTCGGCGTGGGGCCGTGGCAGCCCTGCCTATCTCGCTCCGGCTAGTACCCCTCTTCGATCGTGTTCCAGCGTGCGGTCAGGTAGTAGATGACCACGATGTCGAGCGTGATGATGAGGATCGACCAGAGCGGGTACCAGGTCATCCAGCCGATCTGGGCGATCGCGTTGAGCCCGACGAAGAAGACGGCCGTCCAGCGCGCCCAGCCGGCGTTCCCGAAGAGCCCCAGGCCCGTGCAGAGGATGATGACGCCCATGAGGAGGTGGAACCAGCCCCAGGTCGTGGTGTCCCAGACGATGAGGTCGCCGCTCGCCGACCGCGTCAACACCTCGTCCTGGAAGATGGCGCCGAGGCCCCAGAGAATGTTGAGACAGCCGATGATGAAGAGGACGATGGCGGCGAAGTAGACCCACCCGCTCTGCGTCCCCGTCGGGCGGGTGGATGCGGCCTCGCGCTGGGTCTGCGTCGCCTGCGTGCGCGGATCGCCCATACGAAAGCTCCTTTCCTGGCTTGTTTCCGCGATTCTGGCACGGGCGGCGGACGCTCGCTACGCTCGCGCCGTGACCGGCGAGTCCGACACGCTCGTCTTCGTTCCTGCCTGGAACGAGGAGAAGAACCTCCCGGCGGTGCTCGACGAGCTCGGCTCCGAGCTCGCGGAGGCGGACGTCCTCGTCGTCGACGACGGCTCCACCGACGCCACCGCGAAGGTCGCCCGCGACCACGGCGCCGAGGTCCTCAGCTTCGGCGCCAACCGGGGGCTCCCGTACGGCATCGCCGCCGGCTACGCCTACGCGGCGGAGCACGGGTACGCCTACTGCGGGCGGGTGGACGCGGACGGCCAGCACCCGGTCGCCGAGCTCGCGCGGCTCCTCGAGCGGGTCCGGGCCGACGCCTGCGACGTGGCGGTGGGGTCGCGCTTCGCCGCCGGCGACGGGTACGAGCCCGACCGCTACCGTCCGAGCCCTGCGCGGGTCGTCGGGACGTCGCTCCTGCGCCGGGGGATGCGCGTCGCCCTCGGCCGGCCCTTCTCGGACGCGACCAGCGGCATGTACGCGGTCAACGAGAAGGCGATGCCGATCCTCTCGGAGCCGTACGGCACGGGCGCGCCCGAGGTGGAGGCGCTCCTGCGCCTGCGTGACGCCGGTCTCCGCGTCGACGAGGTGCCGGTCCACATGCGGGAGCGTGCGAGCGGCGAGTCGAAGCTCGTCGGCAAGAAGGCGGCGCTGCTCGTCCTCACCGTGATCGGCACGCTCGTCGCGTACCGGCGCGTCCGCGGCTCGAAGTAGCGGCGCCGGTCTAGCCGGGAAGGATGGTGTGCGCGCCGCCGAGGCGCTCGCGCGCCCAGTCCCGCCACCCCTCGGCCAGCTCGGGGGCGCCGAGGAGCTCCTCGGCCCGGTCGCGGTCGCCGTGGTAGATGCGGGCCACGTCGCCGACGGTGAGACGGTGCGACGGGCGGCCGACGACCCGCACGGGATCGCCCGCTCCGAGCTCGCCCTCCTCGACGATCCTGAGGTAGGCGCCGGGCCGCCCTGCGGCGGCGAAGAAGACCGGGAACTCGGGGTCGCCCATGCGCGCGCCGAGCTTCCAGCAGGGCGTGCGGGGCTGCGAGACCTCGAGGACCGTCGAGCCGATCTCCCAGCGCTCGCCGATGAGCGCTCCCGTCACGTCGAGGCCCGAGAGCGTCAGGTTCTCGCCGAACGTCCCCTCGGTCACGGGCCGCTCGAGCTCCTCCGCCCACCAGTCGAGGTCCTCGCGCGCGTACGCGTAGACGGCCTTGTCGGGGCCGCCGTGGAAGGTGCGGTCGGCCTGGTCGTCGCCGGCGAGGTTGACGCCCGCGACGGCGACCCTGCCCCCCACGGGCTCCTTCCAGATGGCCGTCGTCGCCCGTCTCCCGAGCCATTCGATCTCACGAGGCGTGCCGACGTTCACCGAGAGAAGAGAGCCCTCCATCGTCTGGGAACCGTAGCTCCGTCGCTTCCGGTCGTCGCCTCGTGACGCTACGATCAGATCCGATGGGCGGCTGGGGTATCTACTTCCTGTTCCTCGTTCCACCCCTGCTTCTGGGCCTGTGGGTGCAGCACCGGCTGAAGAAGACGTTCGCCGAGCAGGCGCAGGTGCAGGTGGCGAACGGGATGACGGGCGCCCAGGTCGCCAGGACGATCCTCGACGCCAACGGCCTCCAAGAGGTCCCGGTGGCGCCCTCGCCCGGCGGCGCGCTCTCGGACCACTACGACCCGCGCAAGCGCTCCGTCCACCTCTCGCAACCCGTGCACGACGAGGTGTCGGTGAGCGCCACGGCGGTCGCGGCGCATGAGGTCGGCCACGCGATCCAGCACAAGGAGGCCTACTCCTTCTTCCGGTTCCGCTCGGCCCTGTTCCCCGCGGTCGCGTTCTCGTCGAGCATCTGGATGTACCTCCTGATCGCCGGCGTGCTGTTCAACGCGGCGGGTCTCGTGCTCGTCGCGGTCGTCCTCTACACGGTCGCGGTCCTCTTCCAGTTCGTGACCCTGCCGGTCGAGTTCGACGCCTCGCGGCGTGCAGCCGTGCAGCTCTCGAACCTCGGGCTGACCGCCACCCAGGAGACTGCGGGCGTGAAGAAGGTGTTGAACGCGGCCGCGTGGACCTACGTCGCCGGCGCGCTGGCAGCGCTCACGCAGCTCCTCTACTTCGTTCTCGTCTTCCTGGGGAACCGGGACTAGCGACCGGCGTCCCGGCGCGGCGAGGCCGGCGACGTATCATCGGGACGATGTTCTTCCGGCAGGTCCTGCACGGCGATCTCGGCTGTGCCTCCTATGTCGTCGCCGACGGCGGCGCGGCCGCCGTCATCGACCCGAAGTGGGAGATCGAGGACTACCTGGAGCTCGCGGAGGAGCACGGCTTCGCCATCCGCCACATCCTCGAGACGCACAACCACGCCGACCACGTGTCCGGGAAGGGGCGCCTGGCGCAGGCGACCGGCGCCGAGATCCACGTCCCCGCGAACGCCGACGTCGAGTTCGAGAGCACGCCACTCGCCGACGGCGACACCGTCTCGGTCGGCGAGTGACCATCACGGCCCTGGCGACGCCCGGGCACCGGCCCGAGCACACCGCGTACCTCGTCGCGGACGAGAGCCGCGGGTCGGAGCCCTGGCTGGCGATCACGGGCGACTCGCTCTTCGTCGGCGACGTCGCCCGCCCCGGACCTCGCGGTCGAGGCCGAGGAGGGCGCGCACGGCCTCTACGGCTCGCTGAAGCGCCTCCTCGCGCTCGACGACTTCGCCGAGGTGTGGCCGGGCCACATCGGCGGCTCCCTCTGCGGCGGCGCGGGGATGAGCGAGAAGCCCGGGACGACGATTGGCTTCGAGCGCCGCTTCAACCGCCTGCTCGCGAGCGACGACGAGGCGGCGTTCGTGCGCGCGCTCACGGGGTCGCTCGCGCCCCAGCCCCCGAACTTCAAGCGGATCGTCGAGCTCAACAAGGGGCCGCTGCTCACCGAGGCCGCTCCGCTCGACCTCCTGGCGCCCGAGGCGGTCAAGGCGCGCCTCGCCGCCGGGGCCACGCTCCTCGACGGCCGCGACACGCGCGAGTACGACGCCCTCCACGTTCCCGGCTCCATCAACGTGACGATGGTGCGGGCCGCCGTCGGCACGCGGTCGGCCTGGGTCGTCGACCCGGAGAGCGAGGTCGTGGTCGCGGCCGCCACGGACGAGGAGGGGCGCCGCATGGGCAGGCTGCTCGAGGCGGTCGGGTTCCGCCGCCTCGCCGGCGTGCTCGCCGGCGGCGTCGAGGCCTGGCGGGACGCCGGCGAGCCGGTCGAGTCGACGCCGGCCATCGGGATCCCGGAGCTCGCCGAGCGGCTGAGGCGCGGCGAGGTCAGGCTGCTCGACGTCCGCGACGAGGACGAGTGGGAGGAGGGCCACGTCGAGGGCTCGGTCCACGTGCCGTACCACGAGCTTCGGGACGGCGTGCCGGACGGCGTGCGAAACGGCGGCCGTCTCCTCGCGGTCGCCTGCTCGGCCGGCAACCGGAGCTCCATCGCGGTCTCGCTCCTCCGTCGCGCCGGCCTCGACGACGTCGTCCACGTCGCCGACGGCGGCATCGCCGAGCTGCCCGGCGAGGGCATCGAGCTCGTGAGGGACTGAGAGCGAGCCGAGAAGCGAAGCGGGCTCTTGCTACACTCCGCCGCGCAGGGCGGCGTAGCTCAGCTGGTTAGAGCAGCGGAATCATAATCCGTGTGTCGTAGGTTCGAGTCCTACCGCCGCTACCTGGAATCCCCTCTGAGACGAACCGAAGACGATGGCAACCGGAGTACGAGTCGCGATCACGCTCGCCTGCACCGAGTGCAAGCGGCGCAACTACCAGACCCAGAAGTCGAAGCGGAACACGCCCGATCGCTTCGAGGCGAGGAAGTACTGCCGCTGGTGCGGGTCCCACACCCTGCACCGGGAGACCCGCTGAGCCATGGCGCGGCCGTCCCGCACCCGCCGGAAGCGCAGTGACTTCCAGGCGCCGGCGCAGCCCGAGCGCTGCGCGCGTGCGCGCCAGGTCAAGCCGACCGGCCAGACGAAGAGCCAGACCGGCCAGAAGAAGGAGCGCCGCGGCGGCTTCAGGACCTTCGTCGGCGAGTCCTGGGCCGAGCTCCGCAAGGTCGACTGGCCCGGCCGGCAGCAGCTGATCTCGGCGACGGTCGTGGTCATCATCGCGGTCGCCATCGTCGGCGCGTATCTCTTCGCCGCCGACTGGGTGTCCCAGCGCTTCGTCCGCGACGTCCTCCTCAACCTCTAGGAGCACTGGGCCGCCGATGTTCCGCTGGTACGTCATCAACACCTACTCGGGCCACGAGAACAAGGTCAAGACGAACCTGGAGCACCGCATCGTCTCGATGGGGCAGCAGCCGCGGTTCCGCCGCGTCGTCGTCCCGACCGAGCAGGTCGTGGAGACGAAGGACGGCCAGAAGGTCCAGACCGAGAAGCGCGTCCTTCCCGGCTACGTCCTCGTCAACATGGACATGTCGGACGAGGCCTGGACGGTCGTGAAGAACACGCCGGGCGTCACCGGCTTCGTCGGCTCGGGCACGAAGCCGGTGCCGCTGTCGCAGCCGGAGGTCGACCGCATCCTCCACACGGCGACCGCCGCCGCCGACCGGCCGAGAACCACGGTCGAGTTCGAGCTGGGGGAGACCGTGAAGATCACGTCCGGCTCGCTCTCGGACTTCGACGGCGAGGTGATCGACGTCAACTCCGACCAGCAGAAGCTCAAGGTGCTCGTCAACATCTTCGAGCGCCAGACGCCCGTCGAGGTGAGCTTCGACCAGGTCAAGAAGATGGACTAGGCAGAGGAAATGGCGAAGAAGGTTCTGACACTCATCAAGCTCCAGATCCCCGGCGGGCAGGCCAACCCTGCCCCGCCCGTGGGCCCTGCGCTGGGCCAGCACGGGGTCAACATCATGGAGTTCTGCAAGGCGTTCAACGCCCAGACCCAGCAGGAGAACGGGCGCATCATCCCCGTCGAGATCACGGTCTTCGAGGACCGCTCGTTCACGTTCATCACCAAGACCCCTCCGGCGGCCGTCCTCATCAAGGAGGCCCTCCGGCTCGACAAGGGCTCCGCGGAGCCGAACCGCGAGAAGGTCGGGACGATCTCGGCCGCCCAGGTGCGCCAGATCGCCGAGACGAAGCTCGAGGACCTGAACGCGCGGGACGTCGAGCAGGCCATGCGGATCATCGAGGGGACGGCCCGCTCCATGGGCGTGGAGGTCGCGAGGTAATGGCCAGGCACGGGAAGCGCTACATCAGCGCGCGCGGGAAGATCGACCGCGAGCAGGTCTACTCGCCGGCCGAGGCCGTCCGGCTCCTCAAGGAGCTCGATCCGGCAAAGTTCGACGAGACCGTCGAGGTGCACTTCAGCCTCGGCCTCAACGTCCGCCACGCCGACCAGCAGCTTCGCGGCACGCTCATGCTCCCGCACGGGACGGGCAAGGACGTCCGCATCGCCGTCTTCGCCGAGGGCGAGAAGGCGCGCGAGGCCGAGGAGGCCGGCGCCGACGTCGTCGGGGCCGCCGACCTGGCCGCGCAGATCGAGGAAGGCTTCGACGACTTCGACGTCGCCGTCGCCACGCCCGACATGATGGCCACCGTCGGGAAGCTCGGCAGGATCCTCGGCCCGCGCGGGAAGATGCCGAACCCGAAGGCGGGGACGGTCACCTTCGACGTGGGCAAGGCCGTCCGCGACTCGAAGGCGGGCAAGCTCGAGTACCGCACCGACCGAGGCGCCAACGTCCACCTCGCGATCGGCCGCAAGAGCTTCGACGAGCGCACGCTCCTCGAGAACTACGCGACCGTCGTCGAGGAGATCGTCCGCGCCAAGCCGTCCGCGGCCAAGGGCCGCTACATCCACACGATCACGCTGACGAGCTCGATGGGGCCCGGCATCCGCGTCGACCCGTCGCGAACCCGGGACGTCGCCGCCGAGCTCGAGGAGGCCCCGGCCCCGGCCTAGATTTCCCGTCAGAAGCCCGTCGCCAGAGACAGCCGGCGGCCCTACGGGGCGTAAGTCCTGCCGAGGCGGCTCGAGGAGAAGGACTCATCTCTGCTCGTGCCCGCCCGGAAGGCGGGCACGTGTCGTTACGAAGGAGGTGATCCGATGCAGAGAACCGAGAAGGAGCAGGTCGTCGCGGAGCTCGCGGAGCGCCTGCGCTCCTCCGACACGCTCATCCTGGCCGACTATCGCGGCCTCTCGGTGAGCGAGCTCGACGAGGTGCGCACGAAGCTCCTCGAGCACGGCGCCCGCTTCTCGGTCGTCAAGAACACACTGACGAAGCGCGCGGCCGAGGTCGCGGGCATCGAGACGCTCACGGAGCTGCTGGACGGCCCCACGGCGATCGCGTTCGTGGGCGAGGGCGACATGGTCGCCGTCGCCAAGACCCTGAACGAGACGTCTCGCCGCACGAAGGTGCTCGAGATCAAGGGCGGCATCCTCCAGGGGACGCCCCTGGCCGCGAGCCAGGTCGTCGAGCTCGCTTCGCTTCCGCCCGCCGACGTGCTCAAGGGACAGGTGGTCGGAGCGATCGTCGGCCCGCTGAACGCGATCGTCGCGCTCTTCGCCGCCCCGCTCCAGGATCTCGTCGGCCTGCTCGACGCGCGCGTCGAGCAGCTCGGGGAGCCCGAGCCGGCCGCCGAAGCGGAGCCTACGGCCGACGCCGAGCCGACCGCCGAGGCACCCGAGGAGACCGAGCCGACCGACCAGGCCGAGGAACCCGAACAGACCGAAGAGGCCGAAGAAACCGAAGAGACAGAGACCAAGGAGGAGGAGTAGCGATGGCTGCGAGCGCAGTCGACAAGGTGTTCGACGAGCTGGGCAAGATGACCGTCCTCGACCTCGTCGAGCTGAAGAAGAAGATAGAGGAGGAGTGGGGCGTGACCGCCGCCGCTCCGGTCGCGGTCGCGGCCCCCGGAGCGGCTCCCGCCGCCGGAGGCGGCGACGGCGCCGCCGAGGAGCAGACGGCGTTCGACGTCGTCCTCACCGGCGCGGGCGACAAGAAGATCCAGGTGATCAAGGTCGTCCGGGCGATCACGGGCCTCGGCCTCAAGGAGGCCAAGGACCTCGTGGACGGGGCGCCCAACCCCGTCAAGGAGGGCGTGACGCAGGAGGAGGGCGACTCGATCAAGGCGCAGCTCGAAGAGGCCGGCGCCAGCGTCGAGATCAAGTAGCGACCGCTCGCTCGGGCGCGACGGGGCCGGGTCTTGCCCGGCCCCGTCGCGTGTGCGAGGAGGACTTTCGAGGAGCGGTTACGTCGTCGCGTCCGCGGACGTGTCGTCCCCCTGCTCCTGCTTGGGGGCGTCCGGGCTCTGGCCGGGACCGGGGCCCTGGCCGTGGAAGCGGAACCCCCAGTGCTCGGGCAGGGTCCCGTTGACGATGTCGTCGATGGTCGACTGCAGGCGCTCGTAGATCGCGTCGGCCTGCTCCTGGGTGAGGTGCTCGTCGGCGACGGCCGCGTCGAGGTGCGACTTCGCTCCGGCGAGGATCGCCTGCTTCAGGCCGTCCACGGACTTCCCCTCCGCCTTGGCGACGTCGGCGAGCGACTTGCCGGCGAAGAGCTTCTCGCGCAACTCGGCCTCCGTGAGGCCCAGGTAGTCGGCGGCGGCGGAGTCCTTCTCCCCGGAAGAAGTGATGACCCGGCCCATCCATGCCGTGAGGGCCGCGGAACCCGCCGAAGAAGCCCGGTCCGAAGAAGGGCGGGAACTCACCCGACTCGATCCGTGACTTGAGCTCGTCGGCCTGCTCCTTCGTGATCCGGCCGTTCTCGAGAGCCTTGTCCACCTGATCGACCGCGGCCGCCTTCGTCGCGTCCTCGAGCTTGTCCGAGGAGATCCCGAGGTGCTTCGCGACGGAGTCCCAGAAGGACGAGCCGGGCGAGTCCGACTGGGAGGCGGCGACTGCCGCGCCCCCGCCGGCGATCGCGAGGCCGGCGGCCGTCGCGGCGATCAGTGTCCGGGGGTTGATCTTTCTCATCGGCGAGATCCTTTCGGGTTGCCTGTCTGACGATGGAAGGCGTTCGTCATAAGCGCAAGGTGAAAGGCGCCTAAGAAGTTCCTAAGGCTCTCACGCTACGAGGGCCTCGTCCCGAGGGTGATCTCGACCGTCTGCGACTGGCCGTCCCGGGAGTAGGTCACGGTGATCGTGTCGCCGGGCTTCTTCGCGTCGACGGCGCTCTGCAGGTCGGTCCCGGAGGTGATCGCCTTGCCGTCGACGGCGGTGATGACGTCGCCGCCGGTCGGGAAGTCCTGCCCGTCGACAGTCTCGGAGCCCGTCGCGGCGCGGAGCCCTGCGTCCGCGGCCGGCGTCCCGCTCTTCACGTCGGTGATCTCGACGCCCTGCGGGAGGCCGAGCTGCGACAGGGCCGAGTCCGGGATCGTCGCGACGCCGACGCCGAGGTAGGCGTGCTCGACGCTGCCCGTGGCGAGGAGCTGGGAGACGATCGACTGGACCGTGCTCGCCGGGATGGCGAACCCGACGCCGTCGCTCCCGCCGGACTCGCTCTCGATCTGCGAGTTCACGCCGATGACCTTGCCCTGCGAGTCGAGGAGCGGCCCGCCCGAGTTGCCGTGGTTGATGGCGGCGTCGGTCTGGATCGCGTCGTCGATCGTGAAGCCGTTGGGCGAGCTCATCTGCCGGTGGAGGGCGCTGACGATCCCGCTGGTGACGGTCTCCTCGAGGCCGAAGGGGCTCCCGATCGCGACGACCGGCTCGCCGACGGTCACGGCGTCCGACTCGCCGAGGGCGAGCGGCGCCAGGAGCGAGGAGGGCGCGTCCACCTCGATCACGGCGAGATCCGTCGACGGGTCGGTGCCCACGACCGTCGCGTCGTGCGTCGAGCCGTCCCAGGACCTCACCGAGACCGACTGCGCGCCGTCGACGACGTGCGCGTTCGTGACGATGTGGCCCTGGTCGTCGTAGACGAAGCCGGAGCCGAGCGCGGACTGGGTCTGCGGCTCGCCGAGGGGGCCGTCGCTCGAGGTGGAGGAAACGCTGATCTCGACGACGCTCTTGTAGCTCCGGTCGTAGATCTCGCTCACCGACAGCGGCTCGCTGGAGCTCGCGGCCGGCTCCGAGCCCGAGACGGTGACCTGGCGTACGACGGTCGTCCCGTCGCCGGGGGAGAGGGCGGCGTAGGTGGCGGCGCCTCCGCCGGCGCCGATGGCGGCGACGGCGACGAGCGCCGCGGAAACCGAGAGGGTCTTCGTCTTGCGGGAGCTCACGGGGTCGTTCCTTTCGCGTGGTGGGTTCCGGCCATGGCACCAGCGGCCTCTAAGACCCGCGTGAGATGGGGCTAAGAAGTGGCTAAGAACCGCCGGCGCCCGGTCGCCGAGGGGTTCTTAGGCCGCTCTCACCTCCGATGCGCACAATGCGCACATGAAGATCCTCGTCGTCGACGACGAGCGGGCCGTGCGCGACTCGCTCCGACGGGCGCTCGAGCTCGAGGGCTACGAGGTCGAGCTCGCCGACGACGGCGTCGAGGCGCTCGGCATGCTCGAATCGGACCCGGATCCGGACGCGATGATCCTCGACGTGCTCATGCCCCCGCCGGACGGGCTCGAGGTCTGCCGGACGCTACGGCGGACCGGAAGCCGCCTGCCCGTGCTCATGCTCACCGCCCGGGCGGAGGTGGAGAACCGCGTCGAGGGCCTCGACGCCGGCGCGGACGACTACCTGACGAAGCCGTTCGCCCTCGAGGAGCTGCTCGCGCGCCTGCGCGCGCTCCTGCGGCGCACGTCGGCCGGGTCGGGCGAGACGCTCCGCTTCGCCGACCTCGAGCTCGACCCGAGGACGCGCGAGGTGCGTCGGGGCGGGGAGCCGATCGAGCTGACGCGGACGGAGTTCTCGCTCCTCGAGCTCTTCCTGATCAACCCGCGCCAGGTGCTCACCCGCTCGCTCATCTTCGAGCGCGTCTGGGGGTACGACTTCGGGGCCGGGTCGAACTCGCTCGACGTCTACATCGGCTACCTGCGGCGGAAGACCGAGTCGGGCGGACGGCCACGGCTCATCCACACCGTCCGCGGCGTCGGCTACGCCCTGCGGGAGCCGTGAGCTTCCGGGCCCGCCTGACCCTCGCGGCCGCGTTCGCCGTGGCCATCGCCGTCGCGGTCGCGTCGATCGTCGTCTATCTCGCCGTCCGCAGGGAGCTCCGCGGGCAGGTGGACAATGCGCTCGTCGCCCGGGCGGAGGTGATCGCGCGCATCCCCATCAGCGTCGTCCAGACGGCGCCGAACCAGTTCTTCCTCAGGATTCCCGGCCCACCGCTCGGCGGCCCCGGCGGCTACGTCCAGGTGGTCGGCCCTCAGGGGGCGATCAGGGCGCCGGGCGACACCGTGCCGCTCCCCGTCAACGACCACACGCTCGAGGTCGCGTCCGGCGACGCCGGCGAGTACCTGCGCGATGCCGACATCGCCGGGACCCACGTCCGCATCGTCACGCGCCGGCTCGCGCCCGGGTACGCGCTCCAGATCTCACGGCCCCTCACCGAGGTGGACGAGTCGCTCGGCCGCCTCCGGACGCTGCTCCTCATCGTCGCCCTGTCCGGAATCGGCCTCGCGGCGGCACTCGGCCTGGTCGTCGCGCGGACCGCCCTCGCGCCCGTGCGCCGGCTGACCGACGCGACGGAGCACGTGACGGCCACGCGCGACCTCGGGAGCAGAATCGAGGTGCGCGGCGGCGACGAGCTCTCACGGCTCGCGGTCAGCTTCAACACGATGCTCGCGGCGCTCGACGAGTCCGCCAGCGCCCAGCGGCGGTTCGTCGCCGACGCCTCGCACGAGCTGCGGACGCCGCTGACCAGCCTCCGTACGAACATCGAGGTGCTCGCCCGCACGGACTCGCTCGCCCCGGCCGAGCGCGAGCGCCTGCTCGCGGACGTGTCCGAGCAGCTCGAGGAGATGAGCCTCCTCGTGGCCGAGCTCGTCGAGCTCGACCGCGCCGAGGAGTCGGCCGGCGAGCCGGAGGACGTTCGGCTCGACCTCATCGCCGGCGAGGCGGTCGAGCGCGCCCGCCGGCGCCGTGACGGAGTTACCTTCAACGCCGACCTCGAGGAGTCGCTGGTGCGCGGGCACCCGGCCTCGATCGACCGGGCGATCGCGAACCTCCTCGACAACGCGGCGAAGTGGAGTCCCGCCGGCGGGGAGGTGGAGGTCTCGGTTCGCGACGGCGTCGTCGTCGTGCGCGACCACGGCCCGGGGATCGCCGACGAGGACCTTCCCCACGTCTTCGACCGGTTCTACAGGGCGCCCGCGGCGCGTGGGAGCCCGGGCTCGGGCCTCGGCCTCGCGATCGTCCGCCGCGTGGCGGAGGCGCACGGAGGCGAGGTCTTCGCAGAGCGGGCCGAGGGCGGGGGCACCATGGTGCGTCTGCACCTCCCTCCTGTCCCGGTGAACGGCCAGGGCGCCGCCTCCTAGGCTCGCGGCACGGCCCGTCGGAGGATCCTTGACGATTCCTTGAGGGTGCGGGGCCGGTTTCTGACGCCGGCTTGACGTGGGCGGGCCTACGGTGAAGACATGGAAATCTCAGATCGCCGCCCCGTTCTCGTCGCCCTCTCCGGCTCGGCGTCCCCCAGCGGCGCGATCGCCGCAGGTCTCGAGCTCGCCCGCGCCGGAAAAGGCCCTCTTCACTTCCTCCACGTCGACATCTACCCCGACGAGGAGCAGTCGTGGGCGGGAGCCCGAAGGCTCGACCCGCGCCACGACTCGGCGCTGCAGGAGGCTTGTCGGCGTGCGGAGGCGCGGGGACTGGAAGCTGGGCGCGAACGGGTCTTCGGTCATCCTCCGGAAGAGATCGCGCGCGTTGCCGGGGAGATCGACGCGTGGCTCGTCGTCGTCGGCAGCACCCGGCGGCCAGTGCTCGCCACCGCGAGCGTGCCCCGCCTTCTGACCAAGATCTGTCGGCAGCCCGTGCTGGTGGTTCCGGCGGAGCACGACCGACCGCTTACGCGCCTCCTCGTCCCGACGGACGGGTCGCCAGGCAGTCGTCGAGCGGTGGAGCACGCCGTCGACGTCGCCGCCCTGCTCGGCGGCGAGGTCGTCGCGCTCGGGGTCGTGAAGCTGTCCGATCCCCGAGCGCCTGTCCGGGCCCGCCGAACGCTCGCCTACAGGCTCGAGCCCTCGCCGGGCGACGTGCCCCTGGCCGAGGCGGAAGCCCAGGCCCGAGCAGCGGGCGTGTCTTTCTCGGCCGAGCTGGTCGCCTGCGACAGCGTCCACCGCGCTCTCGTGAACGCGATCGAGCGCATGCATCCGGGGCTCGTTGTCGTCCCCGGGCCGGGGAACGGCCGCCGCCTGCGCTTCGGCCGTTCGCTCCATTCGCGGCTCCTCGGACGCTCCGCCTGCCCCTCGCTCGTCGTTCCCGCCGACGCTCGCCGCGTGCTCCACGTTCCCGCCCGGTCGGACCTGGTCGCAGCGTGATCTGGCGTGCGCCGGTTTCGCCGCACGGGACGGGGCAACCGCTCTCAGCATCTTTCCCGCCCTGGCGCTCGGGCCAATAGTCGAAGCCCGCGCCGGCTAGGGGCGAGCGCTCGCATTTGGGCCCAGACCGCGCTATAGTGAACGCCCGATACGCGGATCCCCGCAGGCAGAGGCTTGCGGAGGGTCCGCTTGTCGTGCTACTCTTATCGGTCGCGCCGCCGTACTGCAGAACGCTGCTCAATCCTTGTCGCTAGACCCTGCCTAGAGGGAGGTTTCCGTCCTTGGCCAACAAGGTCGCCACTCGCCCTGCGCGAAAGAGTTTTTCCCGTCTCAAGCACGTCATCGACCTACCGAACCTGATCGACATCCAGAAGGCGTCCTTCCGTTGGTTCATGGACGAGGGCCTCCGGGAGACGATCGACGACATCTCTCCGATCGAGGACTACACGGGGACGCTCGCTGTCGAGTTCGCCGACTACGAGTTCGGCGAGCCGCCCGTCTCGATCAAGGAATGCCGTGAGAAGGACCTGACCTACCAGGTGCCGCTCTCGATCACCGTCCGCTTCGTCAACACGGAGACGGGCGAGATCCGCGAGCAGACGGTCTTCATGGGGGACTTCCCGATGATGACCGACCAGGGCACCTTCATCATCAACGGCACCGAGCGCGTCATCGTCACGCAGCTCGTGCGCTCGCCCGGCGCCTACCTGATGGAGCCGAAGGATCCGACGAAGCAGGTCTTCATCGCCAACCTCATGCCGAGCCGCGGCTCCTGGCTCGAGCTCGAGATCGACAAGAAGGGCGTCGTCTACGCCCGCATCGACCGGAAGCGCAAGCTCCCGATCACGACGCTCCTGCGCGCCCTGCCGGCCGAGGATCCGTCGACCGGCCAGGTCCTCGACACGAGCACGAACGAGAAGATCCTCGAGCTCTTCGACAACTCGCTCTACATCGCGGCCACGCTCGAGAAGGACACGACGACCCGCGAGGAGGAGGCGGTCGTCGAGGTCTTCAAGAAGCAGCGGCCCGGTGAGCCGCCGACGCTCGAGAACGCGCGGAACCTCCTGCGCGGGCTCTTCTTCGACCCGAAGCGGTACGACCTGACGAAGGTCGGCCGCTACAAGCTGAACCAGCGCCTCGAGGTCGACGTCCCCGACGACGTCCGCGTCCTCACGACGCAGGACATCGTCTCCCTCGTCAAGCGGCTCGTGGAGCTGCCCAGGATGCTCGGCGTCCCCGAGGACTCGAAGGACTACGCCGCCGACGCCATCACGCTCTCGCGCGAGCCCATCCGCGGCGAGCTCGACGAGTACGAGCACTTCGGCAACCGGCGCCTGCGGACCGTGGGCGAGCTGATCCAGGAGGCGTTCCGCGTCGGCCTCTACCGCATGGAGCGGGTCGTGCGCGAGCGGATGACCACGGAGGACGTGGACACCATCACGCCGCAGACGATCATCAACATCCGACCCGTCGTCGCCGCGCTGAAGGAGTTCTTCGGCTCCTCGCAGCTCTCGCAGTTCATGGATCAGACGAACTCGCTGGCCGGCCTGACGCACCGCCGCCGCCTCTCGGCCCTCGGCGCGGGTGGTCTCACGCGCGAGCGCGCGCCCATCGAGGTGCGCGACGTCCACCCGACGCACTACGGCCGGATGTGCCCGATCGAGACCCCGGAGGGGCCGAACATCGGCCTCATCGGGTCGCTCTCCTCGATGGCGACCGTCTCCGAGTTCGGCTTCGTCCAGACGCCCTACCGCGTCGTCAGGAGCGGGAAGGTCACGGACGAGATCATCTACCTCGACGCGGCCGAGGAGGAGAAGCTCACGATCGCGCAGGCGAACGAGGCGGTCGACGAGCGGACGGGCAAGTTCGTGAACCCGACCGTCCTCTGCCGCGGCCCCGGCGGGCAGCCGGTCGAGGTGGACCCGAAGCAGGTCCAGTACATGGACGTCAACCCGGCGCAGATCGTCTCCGTGGCGACCGCGCTCATCCCGTTCCTCGAGCACAACGACGCGAACCGCGCCCTCATGGGCTCGAACATGCAGCGCCAGGCGGTGCCGCTCATGATCACCGAGCCGCCGCTGATCGGGACCGGGCTCGAGTACCGGGCCGCGATCGACACGGGTGACGTCGTCGTCGCCGGCGCAGCCGGGCTCGTCGCGGACGTGGACGCGGACCGCATCGTCGTCGAGACCAAGGACGGCCGCGAGGAGCACGAGCTCGAGAAGTTCATGCGCTCGAACCAGGGCACGCTGATCCACCAGAAGCCCGTCGTCCGCCTGGGCGACCGGGTCAAGGCCGGCGACGTCCTCGCCGACGGCAGCTCGACCTCCCAGGGCGAGCTCGCGCTCGGCAAGAATCTGCTCGTCGCCTTCATGCCGTTCGAGGGCTACAACTTCGAGGACGCGATCGTCATCTCCGAGCGGCTCGTCAAGGACGAGGTGCTCTCCTCGATCCACATCCACGAGTACGAGATCGACGCCCGCTCGACGAAGCTGGGCGACGAGGAGATCACGCGCGACATCCCGAACCGCTCCGAGGAGTCCCTCAAGGACCTCGACGACCGCGGCGTCGTCCGCATCGGCGCCGAGGTCGGCTCGGGCGACCTCCTCGTGGGCAAGGTGACGCCGAAGGGCGAGACCGAGCTCACCGCCGAGGAGAAGCTCATTCGCGCGATCTTCAAGGAGAAGGCGCGCGAGGTGCGCGACACGTCCCTCAAGGTCCCGCACGGCGAGGGCGGCAAGGTCATCGACGTGAAGACGTTCTCCCGCGAGGCGGGCGACGACCTCTCGCCGGGCGTGAACGAGCTCGTCCGCGTGTACGTGGCGAAGAAGCGCAAGATCGCCGAGGGCGACAAGCTCGCCGGCCGCCACGGGAACAAGGGCGTCATCGCCAGGATCGTCCCCGAGGAGGACATGCCGTTCCTCGAGGACGGGACGCCCGTGGACGTCGTCCTGAACCCGCTCGGGGTGCCGAGCCGTATGAACATCGGCCAGGTCCTCGAGACCCACCTCGGCTGGGCCGCCCACCACGGCGTCTTCGCCGAGGACGGCGAGAGCAACGGCCCGACGCCCGTCGCGAGCTCCGTCTTCGACGGCGCCACGCCCGAGCAGGTGGACGAGGCCCTCGTCGAGTGGGCGCGGCAGAACCCGGACTCGCCGATCAGGTTCGTCGTGGACGAGAAGCGGCCGGCCGGGCGCCGCTGCTCGGGCAAGGCGCGGCTCTTCAACGGCCGCACCGGCGAGCCCTTCGACCAGAAGGTCACCGTCGGCTACATGTACATCCTCAAGCTGCTCCACCTCGTCGACGACAAGATCCACGCGCGCTCGACGGGCCCCTACTCGCTCGTCACGCAGCAGCCGCTCGGCGGCAAGGCGCAGTTCGGCGGCCAGCGGTTCGGCGAGATGGAGGTGTGGGCGCTCGAGGCGTACGGCTCCGCGTACACCCTCCAGGAGATGCTCACGATCAAGTCCGACGACACGGTCGGGCGCGTGAAGGCCTACGAGGCGATCGTCAAGGGCGAGAACATCGCCGAGCCCTCGATCCCCGAGTCCTTCAAGGTGCTGCTGAAGGAGATGCAGTCGCTCGCGCTCGACGTCCACGTCATCTCGGAGGAGGGCGCCGAGGTCGAGGTGCGGGAGGAGGACGACGAGCTGCTCCGCGCGGCGGAGGAGCTCGGGATCGACCTCTCGCCTGGGTCGCTGCGCGCGGCCGCGCGCCAGCCCACGGCCGAGGAGGCCGAGGAGGGGCAGGAGCGCGTCGACGCCGACGGGGAGCTCACGCTTCCCGCCGACGAGCAACTCGGCGACCTCGACGAGGCGGAGGCGGTCGAGCTCGAGGGCGCGGTCGCCGCCGAGGAGGGCGAGGGAACGGCCACCCTGGACGAGGAGACCGTGGCCGACGTGGAAATCGAAACCGACGGCTCATGAGGCAGGGGAGCTCCTTGATCGACATCAACAACTTCGACGCGATCCGCATCGGCCTCGCGTCGAGCAAGCAGATCCGTGACTGGTCGTCCGGCGAGGTCACGAAGCCGGAGACCATCAACTACCGCACGCTGAAGCCCGAGAAGGACGGGCTCTTCTGCGAGCGCATCTTCGGTCCCACGAAGGACTGGGAGTGCTACTGCGGCAAGTACAAGCGCGTCCGCTACAAGGGCATCATCTGCGAGCGCTGCGGCGTCGAGGTGACGCGGCAGAAGGTCCGCCGGGAGCGGATGGGCCACATCGACCTCGCGGCGCCCGTCTCCCACATCTGGTTCTTCAAGGGCGTCCCGAGCCGCATCGGCTACCTCCTCGACATCGCTCCGAAGGAGCTCGAGAAGGTCCTCTACTTCGCCGCCTCCATCGTCACGCACGTGGAGACGGAGAAGCGGGCCGCCGACCTCGCCGACCTCGAGGACAAGGTGCGCGGCGAGTACGAGCGCATCAACGTCGACCGTGACGAGGCCCTGGCCGCGCTCGAGGACCGCCTCGCCCGCCGGCGCGAGTACTTCACGAAGGGCAAGGAGCGGAACTTCGACGAGGACGACGAGTTCTGGGCCCGCGGCCTGGCCGCCTGGGCCGAGGAGCAGGGCCTGCCCACGCTCGAGGAGGCCCGCTCGCTCGCGAGCGCCATCTTCGTCAGCGTCGCGAAGACGGTCACGACGGAGGACTCGAAGAAGATCCGCGAGCTCGTCCGCAGCGCGGCCGTCCGGGACGACCGGCGCCTCGCGCCGCGTGACACCGAGGCCGTCGGCAACGCGGCGGTCCAGATTCTCGAGGCGCTCGCGCCGCTTGCCAAGCAGGCCGACAAGGCGACCGGCTCCAAGAAGGGCGCGATCACGAAGCACATGAACAAGGTGCGCGACGCCCTGCTCGCCGGCGAGGAGGTCGACGGTGAGGACGCCGAGCTCGTCACCGGCGTCGACGCGAAGAACCTCGACAAGGCGCGCGACCTCGGCAACGGGCTCCTTCGCGACGTGCTCGACCGGGCCGAGCCGGGCTCGGACCCGGGAGTGGTCAAGGAGCTGGCGTACGACCTCTGCCTGCGCGAGGGCGCGCGCAAGGAGGACTTCGACGCCCTCTCCCAGTGGGCGCTCAAGGTTCGCGAGATGTACCAGGACATCGAGGCCCGGCGCGGCGACGCCCGCGACGCGGCGGTCGACTCGATCGCCCGCCTCGAGCAGACCTGGCAGCTCTTCCGCGAGCTCGAGCCCAAGCTGATCGTCAACGACGAGATGCTGTTCCGGGAGCTGAAGGACCGCTTCGGCTCGCCGTACGGGTTCGGCGTGTACTTCAAGGGCGGCATGGGTGCGGAGGCGATCCGCGACCTCCTCAAGGATCTCGACCTCGACGCCGAGGCGAAGTCCCTGCGGGAGATCATCCGGACGTCGAAGGGCCAGAAGCAGCAGCGCGCGATCAAGCGGCTGAAGGTCGTCAACGCGTTCATCACCTCCGAGAACCGGCCCGAGTGGATGGTCCTCGAGGCCGTCCCCGTGATCCCGCCGGAGCTCCGCCCGATGGTGCAGCTCGACGGCGGCCGCTTCGCGACCAGCGACCTCAACGACCTCTACCGCCGGGTCATCAACCGGAACAACCGCCTCAAGCGCCTGCTCGACCTGGGCGCGCCCGAGATCATCGTCAACAACGAGAAGCGCATGCTCCAGGAGGCTGTCGACGCCCTCTTCGACAACGGGCGCCGCGGCCGCGCAGTCACCGGCCCGGGCAACCGGCCGCTGAAGTCGCTCTCCGACATGCTCAAGGGCAAGCAGGGCCGGTTCCGCCAGAACCTGCTCGGCAAGCGCGTCGACTACTCGGGCCGCTCCGTCATCGTGTCGGGCCCGACGCTCCGCCTGCACCAGTGCGGGCTGCCGAAGCTCATGGCGCTCGAGCTCTTCAAGCCGTTCATCATGAGCCGGCTCGTCGAGCGCAAGTCCGTGCAGAACATCAAGGCGGCGAAGAAGTACGTCGAGTCGATGGTGCCGGAGGTCTGGGACGTGCTCGAGGAGGTCATCGCCGAGCACCCGGTCCTCCTCAACCGCGCGCCGACGCTCCATCGTCTGGGCATCCAGGCCTTCGAGCCGGTGCTCGTCGAGGGCAAGGCGATCCAGATCCACCCGCTCGTCTGCCACGCGTTCAACGCGGACTTCGACGGCGACCAGATGGCTGTCCACCTGCCCCTCTCCGCGGAGGCGCAGGCGGAGGCGCGCGTGCTCATGCTGTCCTCCAACAACATCCTCTCGCCGGCGCACGGAAAGCCGCTCTCGACCCCCTCGCAGGACATGGTCATCGGCGGCTACTACCTGACGTACTGCCAGCTCGACCTCAGCGAGACGACCGCCGAGGAGATCGAGCCTCGCCCGTCGCGGTTCGGCTCGGAGGACGAGGTCATCCTCGCGATCGACGCCCGCCAGGTCGGTCTCCAGGACCCGATCGAGTACCGCCGCGGCGGCGAGCTCCTGCTGACGACGGCCGGGCGCGTCGTCTTCAGCGAGGAGGTGGCCCGCTCCATCGCCGACGCGGTGGGGACGGACATCGATCCCGGCTCCGTCGAGTTCATCAACCGGACGCTGGGCAAGAAGGAGATGAACGACTTCGTCACCGCGTTCGTCGACCACTACGGCGCCGCCGCGATCTCACAGCTCCTCGACACCGTCAAGGACCTCGGCTTCCACTACGCGACGAAGGCCGGGATCACGATCTCGAAGAACGACATCATCATCCCGGAGGAGAAGGAGCAGATCCTCCACGGCTTCGAGGAGCGGGTCGGGACGATCGAGACCCAGTTCGAGCGGGGCCTCATCACCGAGGAAGAGCGCCACGAGTCCATCGTGAACATCTGGACCGAGGCGACCGACAAGGTCGCGGAGGCGATGGAGAACGCGCTCTACGAGCTCAACCCGATCTTCATGATGGCCAACTCCGGCGCGCGCGGATCCTTCAAGCAGATCCGCCAGCTCGCCGGGATGCGCGGCCTCATGGCCAACCCGAAGGGCGAGATCATGGAGCTCCCGATCAAGGCCAACTTCATGGAGGGCCTCTCGGTGCTCGAGTACTTCATCTCGACCCACGGCGCCCGCAAGGGCCTCGCGGACACGGCGCTCCGCACGGCCGACTCGGGCTACCTGACGCGGCGTCTCGTCGACGTCTCCCAGGACGTGATCGTCCGCGACGAGGACTGCGGGACCGACGAGCGGATCGAGCTTCCGGTGATGGTGCCGGAGGGCCTGAACCGCTCGCTCGCGGGCCGCGTGGCCGCCGCGGACGTCAAGAAGCCCGTGAAGGACGGGAAGCCGGGCAAGAAGGTCCTGCTCGCCAAGGGCGAGGAGATCACCGTGCCGAAGCTCCGCGAGGTCTCGATCGAGCTCGACGAGCACCTCGAGGGCTTCCTCATCCCGGTTCGCAGCGTCCTCAAGTGCCGCAGCGAGTACGGCGTGTGCCGCGCCTGCTACGGCACCTTCCTGGCGACCGGCCACCTCTGCGAGATCGGCGACGCCGTCGGCATCATCGCGGCGCAGTCGATCGGCGAGCCGGGCACCCAGCTGACGATGCGGACGTTCCACACGGGCGGCGTCGCGGGTGCGGACATCACGCACGGCCTCCCCCGCGTCGTGGAGATCTTCGAGGCCCGGAACCCCAAGGGCGCGGCGACGCTCGTGCAGGTGGGCGGCCGGGTCGAGATCGAGGAGACGGACCGGGGCCCGAAGATCACGGTCGTCCCCGACGGCGTGGACGAGGACGGCGAGCCGCTCCAGCCGAAGGACTACCAGCTCCCGAGGCGGACGCGGCTGCTCGTCGCGGCGGGCCAGGTCGTCGAGGCCGGCGACCCGCTCGACGAGGGCTCGCTCGCGCCCGCGGAGCTGCTCGCGCTCCACTCGAAGTCGGGCAAGGGCTCGACGCCGACCGAGGTGTACCTCGTCGACGTGGTGCAGAACGTCTACAAGTCGCAGGGCGTGGACATCCACGACAAGCACATCGAGCTGATCGTCCGCCAGATGCTGAAGAAGGTGCGCGTCGAGAACGCGGGCGACACGGATCTCCTGCCGGGCCAACTCGTGGACAAGGCGGTGCTCGAGCGCGAGAACATCCGCGTGAAGAGCGCGAAGAAGGAGCAGGCGACCTTCGAGCCGCTCATCCTCGGGATCACCAAGGCCTCGCTGGCGACCGAGTCGTTCCTCTCGGCGGCCTCCTTCCAGGAGACCACGAAGGTGCTCACCGACGCGTCCATCGAGGGGAAGGTCGACCGGCTCCTCGGGCTCAAGGAGAACGTCATCATCGGCAAGCTCATCCCGGCGGCGACGGGGCTCAAGCGCTACCGCAACGTCGAGATCGCGCCGAGCGAGAAGATGCCCGCCGGCGCGTATGCGCGGCCGCAGACGGAGGAGCAGCTCCTGGCGGCACTCGAGGAGATCGGCTCGGACGGCGAGAGCCTCGGGCTGATGGACATGCGCTTCGACGCCGAGGCGAACGGCGGCGACGGCAAGAGCTCGCTCGAGGCCGACGAGGTCCCCGAGGTCGACTCGCCCCTCGACGAGGAGGGTTAGCGGCAACCGCTACGAGGAGGGCGCCCCAGCGGGGCGCCCTCCGATTTTTCCGCTCTTTGCGGTGAGTTCCGCGGGCATCCCCCAAAGGGGGGACTACCGGGCGGAACTGCAAGGCGTAGACTGGCCCGGTCGCGGGAGAGAGAGGGACGTCGGGAGTCGGAGGCGAGGGCTGCCGCGGCGGGGTTATCCACAGATTCCACAGCGAGGTGGGGAGGAACGTGACTGGTCCCGAGGATCGCGAACGGCTGTCTGCAGGCGAGGTCGAGCCTTCGCCTGCGCCGCCCGGCCACTTCCTCTCCCCGGAGCTCGAGTCCGACTGCGCCAGGTTCCTCGAGGAAGTGCGGCTGCTCGTTCGCAGGCGCGAGCTCGAGGTCGCCCGCGTCGCCTTCCGCGCCTAGGCGCGCCTCCAGACCGCCTTCAAGGATTTCGCCAGCCGCTCGGGCTCGATGCGGTGTGGCGGGTCGAAGTGGTGGCGGTCCTCGAACATCTCGAGCTCGAAGTCCGGGAACACACGGCCGAGCCTGTCCGCGATCTCCCGGTACTGATCCGGGTTGCTGAGGGCCCCGAGGGCGTAGTAGACGGGGCGGTCGAAGCTCCGCAATGCGTCGGGGTCGAGATCGTCTCGCGCGAACGCGCGCTGGAACGCCTGGATGCCTGCCGGCCGGTTGGCCATCCACGGCGGCGGTTCGTCGGGCGGCGCCGGGACCTCGACACCGGGCCTGACCCCGAGTCGCATGAACGCGGCCATGAAGTCCTCGGCGGCGAGCGCGTCGAGCCGCTCGAACTCGAGCCAGAACGCTTTCTCGGCCGGGCTCTGATCCCAGCGTCCCGCCCAGGCGGGCTCGAGCAAGGCGAGGCTCGCGAGCCGCTCCGGCCTCACGGCGGCGAACGCGAGCGAGGCGGCTCCTCCGCCGGAGTACCCGACGAGGTGGAACGTCTCCCACCCGAGCGCGTCCGCCTCGCGCACCAGGCCCGCGACCTCGATGTCGAGGCTGTAGTCCTCCGGCGGTTCCCGGGTTGCGTAGAGCTCGAGATCCTTGGCGATTGCCTCGACGTCGGGGCCGAGGGCGGCGAGCAGGGAGGCGTACGCGAGCTCGGCCGGAAGCACGGCCCCCGGGAGCAAGATCGCTCGTGCCATCGGCGTGCCGGGCTAGGAGCCGCCGGCGCCGCCCGTGCGGCCGGCGAGCTGGACGCGGCCCTTGCCCTCCTGCTGGGCGCGGTAGAGGGCCTCGTCGGTGCGCTGAAAGAGCGAGACCGGGTCGTCCTCGGGACGGAGCTCGGCGATCCCGGCAGAGAGGCGGACCCGCTCGGCCGGCCCGGCCGAGCCCGACCCGACCGCGAACTGGATCCGGTTGTAGAGCTGCTCGGCGTCCTGCTCGCCCGCCTCGGGGAGAACGATCGCGAACGAGTCGGCGCCGACCCGGCAGGCGACGTCGGCGTGGCGGACGATGGCGACGAGCCGGTCGGCCACGGCGGCCAGGACCGCGTCGCCTCCGAGGTGCCCGACGTCGTCGTTGATCGCCGAGAAGTCGTCGACGTCGAGCATGAGGAGCGCGAGGCCGCGCTCGTACCGGTGCGCGCGCGCACACTCGCGCGCGAGCGTCTCGTGGAAGTAGCGACGGTTGTGGAGCCCTGTGAGCGGGTCGACGTCCGCGAGTCGGCGCGCCTCCCGGAACCTGAGCGCGTTCCTGATCGCGGGAGCGCAGCTTGCCGCGAGGTCCTCGAGCTCGTCGAGGCCCTCGTCGCCCATCGCTCCCTCGTCCCGCCGCCAGAACACCGCGAGCGTGCCCACGGTCCCCACGTGCTCCTCGTGCACGGGGACGACGACGCCGCCCCGGATGGACGCGGGCCCCGCATCGGCCGCGGGCTCCTCCTCCGGGCCGTAGCGGTACGTGACCTGGACCGCCCGTGCGCCCCCGGCGGGCGAGGACGAGACGGGCTGCCGGGCGGCCTCCTCCGCCGTCATGCCGGTCGTCGCCACGAGCGGATCGTCGCCCTCCTGGTCGACGACGAGCATCGCCGCGTCGGCGGCCGCCGTCCCGGTCGCGGCGTAGAGCGCCCGCTGGAGCACGACGTCGAGGTCGAGGGTCGAGGCGATCTCGCCGTGCGATCGCCGCGCCCACGGCCATGCCCGCCTGGGCGCCGGGAGCCGCTCCCCCTCCGGCGGCGATTCCGATCCGGCCTCCTCCTCGCGATCGCCTCTCCTGACGACGACCGCGAGGAGCACGAGCGAGACGGCGAGCGCGATGACCGCGGCCGCGGCGGCGGCGCCGACTGCGAGCCACGTGGCGGTCTCGGCGAGTGGAGACAAAACGGGCGTCCCTCCGTCTCGTTCCTGGGGTTGTCAGGGCGCCAGGGGACAATACGCCTACCGGGGCGTGGGCGGCAACGGGCTCGTTGCGGCCGCCCGCCGGCAACTGCTAGCATGCCGCGAGGTTCGGCATGGGCCTGGCCCCACGCCGGCCTTTTGTTGCGCCTGGAAGTCCCCTTACGAAGTAGGAGAGAGGCACACGTGCCGACCGTGAACCAGCTTGTGCGGAAGGGTCGCAAGGCCCCCGTCGTCAAGACGAAGACACCGCATCTCCACGGGGCCCCGCAGAAGCGGGGCGTGTGCACGCGCGTCTACACGACGACGCCGAAGAAGCCGAACTCCGCGCTCCGCAAGGTCGCCCGCGTCCGGCTGACGAACCAGGAGGAAGTGGGCGCGTACATCCCCGGCGAGGGGCACAACCTCCAGGAGCACTCCGTCGTCCTCATCCGCGGCGGCCGAGTGAAGGACCTGCCGGGCTTCCGCTACAAGGTGATCCGCGCTGCGCTCGACGCCGGCGGCGTCGCCGACCGGCGCCAGGCGCGCTCGAAGTACGGCGCGAAGAGGGGTAGCTAGCAGTGGCGACCCCGCTCCGCACATCTCGCGCCCTCCGGATCGCTGCGAAGCGTCGCCTCGCGGCGTCCTCGGTCGCGCCCGTAGCCTCCAGCTACGAGCGCTCCCTGCGTCCTTGCGACGCTCGCTTCTCGCGGCCGCAGGGCACGATCTGTACGGAGCGTGATCGCTGATGCCCCGCCGTGCAGAGATTCAGGTCCGCGCGCTCGAGCCGGATCCGCTCTACAGCTCGCAGCTCGTCACCCAGGTGGTGAACAAGGTCATGGTCCGCGGCAAGAAGTCCACTGCCGAGCAGATCGTCTACTCCGCGTTGGAGAAGGTCGGTGAGCGGACGGGCAAGCCGCCCGTCGAGGTCCTCGAGCAGGCGGTGAAGACGGTGACGCCCGTGCTCGAGGTTCGCTCCCGGCGCGTGGGCGGCGCCAACTACCAGGTCCCCGTCGAGGTGCCCCAGCGGCGCGCGCGCACGCTCGCCGTGCGCTGGCTCGTCGGCTTCGCCCGCGACCGGCGCGAGAAGCAGATGGACGAGAAGCTCGCCAACGAGATCATGGACGCGCTCAACCAGCAGGGCGGCGCGTACAAGCGCAAGGACGACCTCTACCGGATGGCGCAGGCCAACAAGGCCTTCGCGCACTACAGGTGGTGAGCATGACGACGACCACCACCGGCAAGGAGGTCGCGCTCGACCGCGTGCGCAACATCGGGATCATGGCGCACATCGACGCGGGCAAGACGACGACGACCGAGCGGATCCTCTACTACACGGGGCGCACCCACAAGATGGGCGAGGTCCACGAGGGCGCCGCCGTCATGGACTGGATGCAGCAGGAGCAGGAGCGCGGCATCACGATCACCTCGGCCGCGACGACGGCGATCTGGCGCGATTTCCGCATCAACATTATCGATACGCCCGGGCACGTGGACTTCACGGTCGAGGTCGAGCGCAGCCTGCGCGTCCTCGACGGCGCGATCGCGGTCTTCGACTCCGTCGCCGGCGTCGAGCCGCAGTCCGAGACGGTCTGGCGCCAGGCCGACCGCTACCGCGTCCCGCGCATCGCCTTCATCAACAAGATGGACCGCACGGGGGCGGACTTCTTCGCCTCCGTCCAGTCGATGGTGGACAGGCTCGGCGCCCACCCGGTGCCGGTGCAGCTGCCCATCGGCCAGGAGGAGCATTTCCGGGGCGTCGTCGACGTCGTCGAGATGAACGCGGTCGTCTGGGACGACGACCTCGGGACGAAGATGTCCACGGTCGAGATCCCCGAGGAGCTCGGAGAGCAGGCCGAGGAGTACCACCACCAGCTCATCGACGCGGTCGCCGAGCACGACGAGGAGCTGCTCGAGACCTACCTGACCGACGAGGACGCCGTCACCCCCGAGATGATCCGCCGCGCGCTCCGCAAGGCGACGCTCGCAATCGCCGTCACCCCCGTCCTCCTCGGCTCCGCCTTCAAGAACAAGGGCGTGCAGCCGCTCCTCGACGCGGTCATCGACTACCTGCCGAGCCCGCTCGACGTGCCGCCCATCCACGGCGTCGACCCGCGCACGGGCGTGGAGCTTGCGCGCCGCCCCTCGCAGGACGAGCCATTCTCCGCACTCGCCTTCAAGGTGATGACCGACCCCTACGTCGGCAAGCTGACGTACTTCCGCGTCTACTCGGGCAAGGTCAAGGCCGGCGAGCGGGTCATGAACGTGACGACCGGGAAGACCGAGCGCGTCGGGCGGCTGCTCCAGATGCACGCGAACCACCGCGAGGAGCGCGAGGAGATCGGGGCCGGCGAGATCGTGGCCGCCGTCGGGCTCAAGTCGACGACGACCGGCGACACCCTCGCCACCGACACGGCGCCGATCCGGCTCGAGTCGATGGAGTTCCCCGACCCGGTCATCTCCGTCGCCATCGAGCCGAAGACGAAGGCCGACCAGGACAAGCTCTCACAGGGCCTCGGGCGCCTCGCCGACGAGGACCCGACCTTCCGTGTTCGCACGGACGAGGAGACCGGCCAGACCCTCATCGCGGGGATGGGCGAGCTTCACCTGGAGATCATCGTCGACCGCCTCCTGCGCGAGTTCTCCGTCGACGCGAACGTGGGCCGACCGCAGGTCGCCTACCGCGAGACGATCGGGAAGCGCGTGGAGAAGGTCGAGGGGCGCTTCGTCCGCCAGACCGGCGGCCGCGGCCAGTACGGCCACGCCGTCATCAACCTCGAGCCGTCCGAGGCGGGCGAGGGCTACGAGTTCCTCGACCGGATCGTCGGCGGGAAGGTCCCGAGGGAGTACATCCCCTCGGTCGACCTCGGCATCCAGGAGGCGATGGAGGCCGGCGTCCTCGCCGGCTACCCGGTCGTCGACGTGAGGGCCGAGCTCGTCGACGGCTCGTACCACGACGTCGACTCGAGCGAGATGGCCTTCAAGATCGCCGGCTCGATGGCGTTCAAGGCCGCGATGACCCGGGCGCAGCCGAAGCTGCTCGAGCCCGTCATGGCGGTCGAGGTCGTGACGCCCGAGGACTACCTCGGCGACGTCATGGGGGACCTGAACTCCCGGCGGGGCCGCGTCGAGGGCCTCGAGCCGCGCGGCAACGCCCAGGCGGTTCGCGCCCACGTCCCGCTCGCGACGATGTTCGGCTACGCGACCGACCTGCGGTCGATGACCCAGGGCCGCGCCACGTTCACGATGCAGTTCGACCGCTACGAGGAGGCGCCGCAGTCGGTCGCGGGCGAGATCGTCTCCGCCGCCCAGGCAACGTAGGTACCACCACCGGAGGAGCAGATGGGAAAGCAGAAGTTCGATCGCACGAAGCCGCATGTCAACGTCGGGACGATCGGTCACATCGACCACGGCAAGACGACGCTGACCGCGGCGATCACGAAGGTGCTCGCACAGCAGGGCACCAACACCGAGGAGCGCGACTTCGACTCGATCGACAACGCGCCCGAGGAGCGTCAGCGCGGCATCACGATCAACACGGCACACGTCGAGTACGAGACGGAGAACCGGCACTACGCCCACGTCGACTGCCCCGGCCACGCCGACTACATCAAGAACATGATCACGGGCGCCGCCCAGATGGACGGCGCGATCCTCGTCGTCTCCGCGGCCGACGGCCCGATGCCCCAGACGCGTGAGCACATCCTGCTCGCCCGCCAGGTCGAGGTGCCGTCGATTGTCGTCGCGCTCAACAAGGCCGACATGGTCGACGATCCCGAGCTGCTCGAGCTCGTCGAGCTCGAGGTGCGCGAGCTTCTCTCGCGGTACGAGTTCCCCGGCGACGACATCCCGGTGGTGGCCGTCTCGGCGTTGAAGGCGCTCGAGGGCGACGAGGAGTGGACGCCGAAGATCCTCGAGCTCATGGAGGCCGTGGATACCTACATCCCCGAGCCCGAGCGCGACATCGACAAGCCGTTCCTCATGCCCATCGAGGACGTCATGACGATCCAGGGCCGCGGCACCGTGGTCACGGGCCGCATCGAGCAGGGCAAGATCGAGTCCGGCAACGAGGTCGAGATCGTCGGGATCCATCCCGAGATCGAGAAGACCGTCGTCACCAGCCTCGAGATGTTCCACAAGACGCTCGACTACGCCCAGGCGGGCGACAACGCCGGCGCGCTCCTTCGCGGCACCAAGCGCGAGGAGGTCGAGCGCGGCCAGGTGCTCGCCAAGCCCGGCTCGATCACGCCGCACACGCAGTTCAAGGCCGAGGTGTACGTCCTCTCGAAGGAGGAGGGCGGCCGCCACACGCCGTTCTTCAACGGCTACCGGCCCCAGTTCTACTTCCGGACGACGGACGTGACCGGGAGCATCAAGCTCCCCGAGGGGCAGGAGATGGTCATGCCCGGCGACAACACGAACATGGCCATCGAGCTCATCCAGCCGATCGCCATGGACCAGGGCCTCCGCTTCGCCATCCGCGAGGGCGGCCGCACGGTCGGCGCGGGCGTCGTCACGGAGATCGAGAAGTAGGGAACGAGGCGTGCCGCAGCAGAAGATCCGCATACGCCTCAAGGGGTACGACCACACCCAGCTCGACCGGTCGGCGCTGTCGATCGTCGAGACGGCGCAGCGCACCGGCGCGACCGTGACCGGGCCGGTGCCCCTGCCCACCGAGAAGAACGTCTACACGGTGATCCGAAGCCCGTTCAAGGACAAGGACTCCCGCGAGCACTTCGAGGTGCGCACGCACAAGCGCCTGATCGACATCCACTCGCCGACCCCGAAGACGGTCGATTCCCTGATGCGGCTGGACCTTCCCGCCGGCGTGGACATCGAGATCAAGCTGTGAGGCCGAGCGGGCAATGAAGGGCATCGTCGGAAGGAAGCTCGGGATGACCCAGGTCTTCGACGAGGACACCGGCGAGCTCACGCCCGTGACGGTGATCGAGGCCGGGCCATGCCCCGTCGTCGCCGTTCGCACCCTCGAGACCGACGGGTACGAGGCTGTTCAGCTCGCCTTCGACGAGGTCGCCGAGCGCAAGCTGACCAGGCCGGAGCTGGGGCACCTCGCCAAGCAGGGTGTGGGGCCGCACCGGAAGCTCGTCGAGCTTCGCGGGCCGAGCGCGCTCGCGCCCGGGGAGACGGTCACCGTCGAGGCCTTCGAGCCCGGCGAGAAGGTGAAGGTCACGGGCGTCTCGATCGGCAAGGGCTTCCAGGGCACGATCAAGCGGCACCGCTTCAGCCGGGGCCCGGTCACGCACGGCTCGCACAACGTCCGCAAGCCGGGCTCCATCGGGGCCTCCGCGACGCCGTCGCGCGTCTTCAAGGGCATGCGCATGCCGGGCAGGATGGGCGGCGAGACGGTGACCCAGGTGGGTCTCACGGTCGTCGACCGGGACGTGGAGCAGAACCTGCTGCTCGTCAAGGGCTCCGTTCCGGGACACCGCAACGCCGTCGTGGTCGTGAGGGAGGAGAGCCGCTAGTGGCCGCTCCGAAGGCACCCGTGCTCGACGTCTCCGGCAAGAAGGCGAAGGACGCGAGCCTCTCCGAGACGGTCTTCGCCGCCGAGATCAGGCCGCACCTCGTGCACGAGACCGTCCGGGCCGAGGCGGCGGCGGCCCGCGCGGGCACGCGGGCCGCGAAGAGCCGCGGGCTCGTCTCCGGCGGTCGTTCGAAGCCGTGGCGCCAGAAGGGCACCGGCCGCGCGCGCGCGGGCACGACCCGGGCGCCGCAGTGGACGGGCGGCGGCGTGGCGTTCGCGCCGCAGCCGAAGAGCCACGACCTGAAGGTCAATCGCAAGGCGCGGAAGGCCGCGTTCCGCTCGGCCCTCTCCGATCACGCACGGCGGGGCTCGCTCGCCGTGGTCGACGGCTCCGGCTTCTCGGAGCCCTCGACGAGGACCGCCGCGGCGATGATCCAGGGCTGGGGCGTCGAGCCCCCGCTGCTCGTCGTCGCCCTGCCCGCCGAGGAGGCGCTCGTCAAGAGCTTCCGGAACCTCGCCAGGGCCCTCGTGGTCGAGCCGTCCGAGCTGGAGGTCGGCGCGCTCGTGTGGGCGCGCTCGGTCCTCGTCACGGCGGGGGCGCTCGAGCGGATCCAGGAGGTGGCGGGCGCATGAGTCTCGATCCCCGGCAGATCATCCTCGCTCCGGTGGTCTCGGAGAAGAGCTACAGCCTCATCGAGGACAACAAGTACTCGTTCCGCGTCCACCCGCGGGCGCACAAGACGCAGATCCGAACTGCCGTCGAGGAGCTGTTCGGCGTGAAGGTCGTCTCGGTGAACGTCCTCAAGGTCCGGCCGAAGCCGAAGCGGCGCGGCTGGACGCGCGGGCAGAAGCCCGGCTGGAAGAAGGCCATCGTCCAGCTCCGCGCCGGCGACAAGATCGAGATCTTCGAAGGAGCCGCGGTCTAAGTGGCTCACCTCGCAACATTCGCCGGCGCCGAGCGCGCGATCACGCTGCGCCATGCGGCGTCCTCGGTCGCGCCCGGGCTCTCCAGCCCTGGCGCTCCCTGCGTCCTTGCCCGGCTTGGTGCGCCCGCGCCTGGCATCCACCAATGTCACGGGGTGAGCCACTAATGGCCCTCCGCAAGTACAAGCCGACGAGCCCGGGCCGGCGCTTCCGCTCGGTCTCCTCCTTCGAGGAGATCACGAAGACCGAGCCCGAGAAGAGCCTCCTCGAGCCCGTGAAGCGCAGGGGCGGCCGCAACAACCAGGGCCGGATCACGACCCGCCACCAGGGTGGCGGGCACAAGCGGCGCTACCGCGTCGTGGACTTCAAGCGCCGCAAGGACGGGGTCCCGGCGAAGGTGGCCGCGATCGAGTACGACCCGAACCGCTCGGCACGCATTGCGCTCATCCACTACGCCGACGGGGCCAAGGCCTACATCCTGGCTCCGGCCGGGCTTCGCGTCGGCGCGCAGGTCGAGTCCGGGCCGGGCGCGGACATTCGGCCGGGAAACGCTCTCCCGCTCGCCAACATCCCCACCGGCACGCTCGTGCACAACGTCGAGCTCAAGCCCGGCAGAGGCGGGCAGCTCGCGCGGAGCGCGGGGTCGGGCGTCCAGCTCGTCGCGAAGGACGAGGGGCACGGCGTGCTCCGCCTTCCCTCGGGCGAGATGCGCCGCGTCCTGCTCACGTGCCGCGCGACCGTCGGACAGGTCGGGAACGTCGACCACGAGAACATCTCGAGCGGGAAGGCGGGCCGCAGCCGGTGGCTGGGCAAGCGCCCCTCCGTGCGCGGCTCGGCCATGAACCCCGTCGACCATCCGCACGGCGGGGGCGAGGGCAAGTCGAAGGGCGGGCGCCATCCCGTCACGCCCTGGGGCGTGCCGACGCTCGGCAAGCGCACGCGCCGCAAGCACAAGGAATCGGACAAGCTCATCGTCCGCGGCCGCCGCCGCGGGAAGGAGCGTCGCTAGTGAGTCGATCGAGCAAGAAGGGGCCGTTCGTCGAGGAGCGGCTCATGCAGCGAATCGAGGCCATGAACGAGTCGGGCGACAAGCGACCGGTGCGCACCTGGTCGCGCACGTCGACGATCTTCCCCGAGATGGTCGGGCACACGATCGCCGTCCACAACGGACGTGCGCACGTGCCCGTCTTCGTCACCGAGTCGATGGTCGGCCACAAGCTTGGCGAGTTCGCGCCCACGCGCATCTTCCGCGCGCACTCGGGCGACCGGAAGACGGAGATCAAGCGCAAGTGACGGCTGTCGAGACACCCACCTCCACCGTTCGCGCCGAGGCGCGCTACGTGCGGGCGGCGCCGCGCAAGGCGCAGCTCGTCGTCGACCAGATTCGCGGCCGTACCGTGCCCGAGGCGCGGACGATCCTCGCGTTCCTCACGCGCGACGCCGCGCGGGACGTGGGCAGGGTCCTCGACTCGGCCGTCGCCAACGCGGAGGCGAACCACGGCCTCGTCGGAGACGAGCTCGTCGTGGCCGCCGCCTACGTCGGCGCCGGGCCCCAGCTCAAGCGCTGGCGGGCCCGCGCGCGCGGCCGGGTGGGCCGCATCCGCAAGCGGACCTGCCACATCACCGTCGCGCTCGCGCTGCCGACCGGGGAGGAGATCCCCGCGCCGATCGAGCATCCCAAGCCGGCGGAGCCGGCCCCCGCGGAGCCCGTGGCCGAGGAGACGCCGGCCGAGGAGGCTCCGGCCGAGGAGGAGAAGCCGAAGCGCCCGCGCGCGTCGCGGAGGAAGCCGGCGGCCGAGGCCGCGACCGTGGCGGAGGCCGAGGAGAAGCCCAAGCCGCGCCGCGCCCGCACCACGAAGCCGAAGGCCGAGGGCGAGGCGACCGCCGAGCCGGAGAAGCCGAAGGCGCCGCGCAAGCCGCGGAGCACGCGTCAGAAGAAGAGCGAGGAGGAGGCCTGATGGGTCAGAAGGTTCATCCCGGCGGGCTTCGCGTCGGTGTCATCCACGACTGGAAGTCCAACTGGTACACGGGCTCGAAGGAGTTCCCCGCCTACATCATCGAGGACGTCAAGATCCGCGACCACATCTACGGCAAGCTCGGGCACGCGGGTCTCTCCGACATCCTCATCCGCAAGGACAAGCAGCGGATCACGATCGACATCTACACGGCGAGGCCGGGCATCGTGATCGGGAAGTCCGGGGCCGAGGTGGACGCGCTGCGCCGCGAGGTTCACGCGATGACGCAGAAGAACGTCCAGATCAACATCAACGAGATCAAGCGGCCCGAGCTCGACGCCAAGCTCGTCGCCCAGTCGATCGCCGAGCAGCTCCAGAACCGGGTCAGCTTCCGGCGTGCGATGAAGCGCTCGCTCGCCTCCGCGATCCGCTCAGGTGCCCAGGGCGTGAAGATCACCTGCGGCGGCCGCCTCGGGGGCTCCGAGATGTCCCGGTCCGAGACCTACTCCGAGGGCAAGGTGCCCCTCCATACGCTGCGCGCGGACATCGACTACGGCTTCGCCGAGGCGCGGACGACCACCGGCCGCATCGGCGTGAAGGTCTGGATCAACAAGGGCGAGATCATGCCCGAGGGCTTCGACTCCGACCGGGGTGCCGCCGGCCGCCTCGGCGAGCAGGACCAGGCGCGCCGGCGCGGCGGACGCCGCGACGGGCTTGCCCCGGTTCCCCAGGGTGGCCGGAGAGGCGGCGACCGCGAGGGCCTCGGGCCGGTCGGCCGGCCACGCAAGGGGCAGCGCCGCCGACCGCAGGCGCGGGCGGAGACGAGCGACGCGCAGCCCGCGGCCGAGCAGGAGGCCCAGACGCCTCCCACCGACGCGGCTCCCGCCGAGCAGGAGGCCCAGACGCCTCCGGCCGACGCGACGCCGGCCGAGCCGGAGGCCCAGGCACCCGAGGTCGAGACACCCGAGGTCGAGGCGCCCGAGGCGCCGGCCGAGGAGCAGGGGGGTGAGTCCTGATGCTCATGCCCAAGAAGACGAAGTTCCGCAAGCAGCACCGCGGCCGCATGCGCGGCGACGCGAAGGGCCAGCAGCAGGTGCACTTCGGCGACTTCGGCCTCAAGGCGCTCGAGCCCGGGTGGGTGACGAACCGACAGATCGAGGCGGCCCGGATCGCGATGACCCGCCGCATCAAGCGCGGCGGCAAGGTCTGGATCAACGTCTTCCCGGACAAGCCGGTGACCCAGAAGCCGGCCGAGACGCGCATGGGGTCCGGGAAGGGCTCGCCCGAGCACTGGGTCGCGGTGATCAAGCCGGGACGGGTCATGTTCGAGCTCGCCGGGGTCCCCGAGGACCTCGCGCGCGAGGCCATGCGACTCGGGGGCATGAAGCTCCCGGTGAAGACGAAGTTCGTCAAGCGGGAGGCTGATCTCTTTGAAGGCTAAGGAGCTGCGAGACCTCTCGGACGAGGAGCTGGAGCGGCGCCTGGCCGAGGGCCGGGAGAACCTCTTCAACCTCCGCTTCCAGATGGCGACCGGGGCGCTCGAGAACAGCGCGCGCCTCTCGCTCGCGAAGCATGACATCGCCCGGATCCTCACGGTCCAGGCGGAACGGAAGAACTCGCTGGAGAGAAGGTAGATGGCAAGACCGAGAAAGAAGAAGGACGAGGAGACACAGGAGCCGGTCGAGGAGGCTGCGGCCACCGAGACCGAGCCCGAGGCAGAGCCCGCCGCCGAGGCGGAGCCTGCCGCCGAGCCCGAGGCCGAGGAGGCTGCGGAGCCCGAGGCCGAGGAGCCTCAGGCCGAGGAGGAGCCGGCCGTCGAGGAGGCTGCTCCCGAGCCCGTGGCGGAGGAGGAGGCCCCTGAGCCGACCGACGCCGCGGAGCAGGCTCCCGAAGCCGAAGCCGAAGCCGAAGCCGAGCCGGCCGAGGAAGCCCCCGAGCCGGAGGCCGAGGCGGCCGAGGACCAGCCGGAAGCCACGCCCGAGCCGGTCGCGCCCGCCGCGCCCGCGAAGCGCAGGCGCGTCCCGCGGCCGGAGAGGCGGCAGCGGCCGAAGCCGAGGCGCGAGAAGGCTGCCAAGCGCAAGCCGATCGTGCGCCTCCCCAAGCCCGAGCACGCTCGCGGCCGGCGCAAGGAGCGGCGCGGCATCGTCGTGTCCGCGGCGATGGACAAGACCATCGTCGTCCGCGTCGAGACCGTGAAGCCGCATCCCGTCTACAAGAAGATCGTCCGCCGTTCGACGAGGCTCCACGCGCACGACGAGACGAACGTGGCGAAGCTCGGAGACGTCGTCCGCGTGGTCGAGACCCGGCCGCTCTCCAAGACGAAGTCGTGGCGGCTCGCCGAAGTGATCGAAGAGGCGAAGTAGGAGCCCGTCGGTGATCCAGCAGGAATCCCGTCTCCGCGTCGCCGACAACACCGGTGCCCGCGAGCTCCTGTGCATTCGCGTGCTCGGCGGCTCGCACCGCCGTTACGCGCGCGTGGGCGACATCATCGTCGGGACGGTCAAGGCCGCGACGCCGCAGGGGACGATCAAGAAGGGCGAGGTCGTCAAGGCGGTCGTCGTGCGGACGAAGAAGCCGTTCGGGCGAAACGACGGGACGTCGATCGCGTTCGACGAGAACGCCGCGGTGATCATCGACGCGCAGAACAACCCCCGCGGCACGCGCATCTTCGGGCCGGTCGCCCGCGAGCTGCGCGAGAAGAACTTCATGAAGATCGTGTCGTTGGCTCCGGAGGTGCTCTAGTGGCGGCCCCCTTCCTCACGTCTCGCATCCCCCGGATCGCTGCGAAGCGTCGCCTCGCGGCGTCCTCGGTCGCGCCCGTAGCCTCCGGCTACGACCGCTCCCTGCGTCCTTGCGACGCTCGCTTCTCGCGCCCGGTGAACACGACCCGTTCGGGAGGTGACCGCTGAAATGGCCCAGGGAATGAAGGTCCGGAAAGGCGACGTCGTCCAGATCCTCTCGGGGAAGGACCGCGGCAAGCAGGGCCGCATCCTCGAGGCGGACCCGAAGAAGAAGCGCGTGATCGTCGAGAACCTCAACATCGTCAAGCGCCATCGCCGGCCGCGTCCGATGAAGGACGCGAGCCGCATGGGCCAGACCCAGATCCAGCCGGGCGGGGTCTTCGACCTCGCCGCACCGCTCGACGCCTCGAACGTGATGATCGTCTGCCCCACGTGCAACCGCGCCACGCGCGTCGGCTACGAGTTCCGCGAGGAGAAGGGGCGCCGCGTGAAGGTGCGCGTCTGCAAGCGCGCCGACTGCGGGGAGGTGCTGGACCGCTGATGGCGACGAAGACGAAGACAAAGACCGAGAACGGCTACGTCGCGCGGCTCAAGCAGAGCTACGACGGGGAGCTGCGCGCGGCTCTCAAGGACGAGCTCGAGCTCAGCTCGATCATGGAGACCCCGCGGCTCGACAAGATCACGCTCAACATGGGCGTCGGCGAGGCGAAGACGAACGCCCGCACGCTCGACCGCGCCGTCGAGGAGCTGACGACGATCGCCGGCCAGCGGGCGCAGATCACCCGCGCGAAGAAGTCGATCGCCGGCTTCAAGATCCGCGAGGGGATGCCAATCGGGACCAAGGTGACGATCCGCGGCGTCCGCATGTACGAGTTCCTCGACCGGCTCGTCTCGATCGCGCTGCCGCGCATCCGGGACTTCCGCGGGCTCTCGCCGGCGAGCTTCGACGGTCGCGGCAACTACTCGATCGGCATCCGCGAGCAGATCATCTTCCCCGAGATCAACTACGACGACGTCGAGACCGTCCGCGGGCTCGACGTGGTCATCACGACGACCGCGCGAACGGACGAGGAGGGCCTGGCGCTCCTGCGCAGCCTCGGCCTGCCGTTCCGGGACCAGGACTAGGAGGACGATGGCAAAGAAGAGCCTCAGGGTAAAGGCAGCCCGCCCGTCGAAGTACAGGACGCGGGCCTACACCCGCTGCAATCGGTGCGGGCGCCCCCGGGCGGTGTACCGGAAGTTCGGGCTCTGCCGGATCTGCCTGCGCGAGCTCGCGCACGAGGGCTTCATCCCCGGCATGACCAAGTCGAGCTGGTAGGGGAGGGACGAGATGCTGAACGACCCCATCGCCGACATGCTCACCCGCATCCGGAACGCGAACCGCGCGCTCCACGAGACCACCACCATGCCGACCTCGGGGACGAAGGTCGAGATCGCCCGCGTCCTCAAGGACGAGGGCTACATCAAGGACTACCGCGTGGAGCGCGGCGACGCTTTCGATACCCTGGTCGTCGAGCTGAAGTTCGGGCAGAACCGCGAGCGCATCATCACCGACCTGCGCCGCATCTCGAAGCCCGGGCGCCGCGTCTACGCCCGCAAGGACCGCCTCCCGCGCGTCCTCGGCGGGATGGGCACGGCGATCATGTCCACGTCCAACGGCCTGGTGACGAGCCGGACGGCGCAGGAGCTCGGCGTCGGCGGCGAGGTCATCTGCTTCGTGTGGTGAGGCGACCAGCGTGAGTCGAATCGGAAAGACGCCAATCGAGATTCCCGCAGGGGTGTCCGTCTCCCTGTCCCCGGGCCGCGTCATGGTCAACGGGCCGCTCGGCGAGCTGTCGCAGCAGGTGCCCCAGCGGATCTCGATCGAGCAGCGGGACGGCCAGCTGGTGGTCACGCGCCCGACGGAGCGGGGCGAGGACCGGGCGCTCCACGGCCTCACCCGGTCGCTGGTCGCCAACATGGTCGAGGGCGTCACGAAGGGGTTCGAGAAGGCCCTGGAGATCCAGGGCGTCGGCTACCGCGCGGCCATGCGCGGGGCCGATCTCGAGCTGAGCGTCGGCTACTCGCATCCGGTGGTCAAGAAGGCGCCCCAGGGCATCAGCTTCGACGTCCCCGCGCCGACCCAGGTGATCGTCAAGGGAATCGACAAGCAGAGCGTCGGACAGGTCGCCGCCGAGGTGCGCGCGGTTCGCCCGCCCGAGCCGTACAAGGGCAAGGGGATCCGCTACCAGGGCGAGTACGTCCGGCGGAAGGTCGGGAAGCGGGCATAGCGATGCCGACGCTCACGGTCAGAGAGGCCAGGGCGCGGCGGCACCGCCGCGTGCGCCGCAAGATCTCCGGCACGGCGGAGCGCCCGCGCCTCGTCGTCCATCGCTCGAACCGCGGGATCGAGGCGCAGCTCGTCGACGACGTCGAGGGGCGCACGCTGGCCGCGGCCAGCCACCTCGGCGTCCGCAAGGGCTTCAAGGGCACGAAGACCGACCAGGCGGCCGAGGTCGGCAAGCTGCTCGCGGCCGCCGGGAAGAAGGCCGGCGTCGAGACGGTCGTCTTCGACCGCGCCGGCTACCTGTACCACGGGCGCGTCAAGGCGCTCGCAGACGCAGCACGCGAAGGAGGGCTCCAGTTTTGAGCACCGTCGAGCGCCAGGTCGAGCGCAACCTCGAGATCGAAGCGCGCGAGCTCAAGGAGCGCGTCGTCGAGATCAACCGCGTCGCCAAGGTCGTCAAGGGCGGCCGCCGGTTCTCGTTCACGGCCCTGGTCGTGATCGGGGACGAAGTCGATCGCGTCGGCGTCGGCTACGGGAAGGCGCGGGAGGTGCCGCTGGCCATCTCGAAAGCCGTGGACGACGCGAAGAAGAACATCTTCCAGGTGCCGAAGCACGGCCAGACGATCACGCACGAGGTGCTGGGGCGCTCGGACGCGGCCCGCGTCCTCCTGCGCCCGGCGAGCGAGGGCACCGGCGTCATCGCGGGCGGTGGCGTCCGCGCCGTCCTCGAGCTGGCCGGGATCCGGGACATCCTCGCGAAGAGCCTCGGGAACCCGAACCCGATCAACCTGCTGAAGGCGACGGTGAACGGGCTGAAGAGCCTGCGCCGGCCCGAGGAGGTCGGCCGCAGCCGGGGCAAGGCCGTCGAGGACATCCTCTTCCCGGCGAAGCGGAAGGCCGGCCAGGACGCGCCGGAAGCGGCGCCTAAGGCGGCCGCGACGGACACGGAGACCGAGACGGAGACCACGTCGGATGGCGAAGCTGAAGATCACGCAGACGCGTAGCCAGATCGGCCAGACGGAGCGCCACCGCGGCACGCTGAGGGCGCTCGGGCTCGGCCGCATCGGGCGCACGACGGAGCGCGAGGCGAGCCCGGAGACCCTGGGTATGCTCAGGAAGGTCCGCCACCTCGTGAAGGTCGAGGAGGCCTCCTGATGGCACCCCCCAACCGTCAGCCGGACGAGCAGGAGCTCACGCTCTCGAACCTGAAGCCCGCGCAGAAGCGCCGAGCGCGCAAGCGGGTCGGCCGCGGCCTGGGCTCGGGCAAGGGCCGGTACTCCGGCCGCGGGATCAAGGGCCAGAAGTCGCGCGCCGGGTCGCACACGATGCGGCCGGGCTTCGAGGGCGGCCAGATGCCGATCTACATGCGCCTCGGCAAGCTGCGCGGGCCCTGGTCGAAGGACGCCATGCCGATGGGGCCGCACCGGACCTCGACGGTGCCGGTCAACCTCCGCGACCTCGAGCGCGTCTTCGACGACGGCGCCGAGGTCACGCTCGAGAGCATGGTCGAGAAGGGCCTCCTGAAGAACACCCGCACGGACGTGAAGGTGCTCGGTCAGGGCGAGCTCACGAAGAAGCTCTCCGTGACGGCGCACTCGTTCTCCGCCTCGGCGCGGGAGAAGATCGAAGGCGCCGGCGGGTCGGTGACCGCGCTGCGCCCGCCGCGCGAGCTGAAGAAGAAGAAGCGGGCGCGCAAGAAGCCCGCGGCCGAGCCCGAGGCTCCCGAGGAGACGGCGGAGGCGGCCGAGCCCGTCGCCGAGGAGGCGAGCGAGGCGGCGGAGGCAACCGAGTCCGCCGAACAGGAGTCGTAGATGTTCTCCTGGCTCACGAACGCCTGGCGGGTCCCCGAGCTTCGCCGGCGCGTGCTCTTCACCGCGATGATCCTCGGCCTCTACCGGCTGGGGAGCTGGATTCCGGTCCCGGGCGTCGACAGCGCCCAGATCGAGTCCTACTTCAGCCAGCAGGGAGGCACGGTCCTGGGCCTCCTCAACATCTTCTCGGGCGGCGCCCTGTCCCAGTTCTCCCTCTTCGCCCTCGGGATCATGCCCTACATCACGGCCTCGATCATCCTCCAGCTGATGACGGTGGTCGTCCCCCGTCTCGAGCAGCTCCAGAAGGAGGGCGAGGCCGGCTACGCCAAGATCAACCAGTACACGCGCTACCTGACCGTCGTCCTCGCCGCGCTCCAGGCGGCGGGGTACTCGTACCTCTTCAGCCGCCAGGGAGCGCTCACGCTCGACTCGGGCAAGTTCGTCCTCATCGTCACCTCGCTGACCGCCGCGACGACGCTCCTCATGTGGATGGGCGAGCTGATCACGAAGCGCGGTGTCGGGAACGGCATCTCGCTCCTGATCTTCGCCTCGATCCTCTCGGGCCTCCCGGGCGGGATCCGCGTGTGGTGGTCGGGCGACTCGTTCGAGCGTCTGGCGTTCCCGCTCCTCGCGCTCGCCATCATCGTCGCGGTCGTCTTCGTCCAGGAGGGCCAGCGCCGGATCCCGATCCAGTACGCGAAGCGCATGGTCGGGCGGCGGATGACCTCCGGCGGCTCGACCTACATGCCGCTGCGCGTGAACATGGCCGGCGTCATCCCGATCATCTTCGCGGCGGCGATCATGGCGTTCCCGCCGACGGTCGCGCAGTTCTTCCCGCAGACGCAGTCGTTCATCAACGAGCACTTCACGCCGACCGACCTGTCGTACCTGCTGCTGCAGGGCTTCCTGATCGTGATCTTCACGTACTTCTACACGGCGGTCCAGTTCAACCCGACCGACCAGGCGGACAACCTCCGCAAGCACGGCGGGTACATCCCGGGCATCCGGCCCGGCCCGCCGACGGCGCTCTACCTCGACCGCGTGCTCACCCGCCTGACCCTGCCCGGATCCATCTACCTCGCGCTCGTGGCCACGCTGCCGACGCTCTTCATCCGCTACGGCGGCTTCTCGCAGGCGACCTCCGCGGCCCTCGGTGGCACGTCGATCTTGATCGTCGTCGGCGTCGCCCTCGACACCATGCGGCAGATGGAGTCGCAGATGATGATGCGCCACTACGAGGGCTTCCTTCGCTGATCGATGGCCCTGGACGTCGTCATCCTCGGACCTCCGGGGGCCGGTAAGGGCACCCAGGGCAAGCTGATCGCCGCGGACGCCGGGATCCCGCACATCAACACGGGCGACATGTTCCGCGCCGAGATCGTCGCCGGCACCGAGCTCGGCGAGCGGGTGAACGCGGTCCTCGACAACGGCGACCTCGTCCCCGACGAGGTGACGATCGAGGTCGTCCGCGCGCGGCTCGACCAGGACGACACGGCCGGAGGCTTCGTCCTCGACGGCTTCCCCCGCACCCTCGCGCAGGCGGAGGCGCTGGACGGCCTCCTGGTCGAGATCGACCGCGGCGAGCTCTCGGTCGTCCTCAACTTCGGGGTCACCGACCAGATCGCCGTCGAGCGTCTCCTCGGCCGGGCCGAGGTCGAGGGCCGCAGCGACGACACCCCCGACAAGATCCAGCACCGCCTCGACGTCTACCACGAGAAGAGCGAGCCGCTCGTCGGCCACTACCGGCGGAAGGGGCTGCTCGTCGACGTGCACGCGGACAGGACCGTCGAGGAGGTCTTCGCCGAGGCCCAGCGGGTGCTCGCGTCGGTGGAGCGCGGATGATCATCCGGAAGTCGAAGGCCGAGATCGAGGCGATGAGCAGGGCCGGCCGCGTGGTCGCCCAGACGCTCGAGCGGCTCGGCGAGCTGGCCGAGCCCGGAGTGACCACGGCCGACCTGGACTCCGCCGCCGAGGATTACATCCGCTCCCAGGGCGGCGTCCCGACCTTCAAGGGCTACCGCGGCTTCCCCGCGGCCATCTGCACCTCTCCGAACTCGATGGTCGTCCACGGCATCCCCGGCACCTATGCCCTCGAGGACGGAGACCTGATCTCCGTCGACGTGGGGGTGACGCTGGACGGCTTCGTCGCCGACTCCGCGTTCACGTTCGCGGTCGGGGAGGTCGACGACGACGCCGAGCGGCTTCTGGAGGTCTGCCGCGCCGCGCTCGCGGCCGGGATCGAGCAGGCGCGGGCCGGCAACCACGTCCAGGACATCTCGGCGGCCGTCCAGCGGACGACGGAGGAGGCCGGGTTCTCGGTCGTGCGCTCGCTCGTCGGCCACGGGATCGGCCGGTCCATGCACGAGGAGCCGCAGGTCCCGAACTTCGGCGAGCCGGGGCACGGCCCGCTGCTCCAGCCGGGGATGACGCTCGCGATCGAGCCGATGATCAACGCCGGCGGGCCGGACGTCTGGATGGCCGACGACCGCTGGTCGATCTCGACGAACGACGGCTCGCTCTCGGCCCACTTCGAGCACACGGTCGCGGTCACCGACAACGGCCCGGTCGTCCTCACGACGGCGGAGGACGAATGAACCGCTCTGCTACCATTGATCGCCGCGGCTCGCCCGCGTTTTTGCGTGGGCGCCGCACCACCCTCGTCCTCCCATGAAGGTCCGTCCATCCGTCAAGCCGATGTGTGACCGCTGCCGCGTGATCAAGCGGCACGGCACGGTGCTGGTCATCTGCACGAACCCGCGACACAAGCAAAGGCAGGGGTAAGTGGCACGAATCGCAGGAGTCAACCTTCCGCGTGAGAAGCGCCTCGAAGTGGCGCTCACGTACATCTACGGCATCGGTCCCTCGACCGCGCGCAAGACCTGCGTCGAGATCGGGCTGGCGCCGGACGAGAAGGTTCGCGACCTGACGGACGAGGAGATCACGAAGCTCCGCACCTACATCGACACGAACCTCGAGGTCGAGGGAGACCTTCGCCGCGAGCGCGCGCAGGCGATCAAGCGGCTCCAGGAGATCGGCGCGTACCGCGGTGTCCGCCACCGTCGCGGGCTCCCCGTGCGCGGCCAGCGGACGAAGACGAACGCCCGCACGCGCAAGGGCCCGAAGAAGACCGTCGGCCGCGGGAAGAAGGCGAAGTAATGGCTCCTCCCCGCAAGCAGTCGAAGGGCCGCAGCCGCCGTCGCGTCAAGAAGAACATCGCGATCGGCCAGGCGCACATCAAGACGTCCTTCAACAACACGATCGTGACCCTCACCGACAAGGACGGCGCCGTGATCGCGTGGGAGAGCGCCGGCTCGGCCGGGTTCAAGGGGTCGCGCAAGTCGACGCCCTTCGCCGCCCAGGTGACCGCCGACTCCTGCGCCCGCAAGGGCATGGAGCACGGCCTCCAGAAGGTCGAGGTCTTCGTCAAGGGCCCCGGCTCCGGGCGGGAGACCGCGATCCGCTCGCTCCAGGCGGCCGGGCTCGAGATCCTCGGCGTCAAGGACGTGTCCCCGCAGGCCCACAACGGCGTCCGCCCCAAGAAGCGGCGGAGGGTCTGATGGCGCGTCCACTCGGCCCCAAGTGCAAGCTCTGCCGCCGTGAGGGCATCAAGCTCTTCCTCAAGGGCGAGCGCTGCCTGACGGAGAAGTGCGCCGTCGAGCGACGCAGCTACCCGCCGGGAGAGCACGGCCGCGGCAGGATCAAGCAGTCCGAGTACCTGATGCAGCTCCGCGAGAAGCAGAAGGCCCGCCGCTACTACGGCCTCCTCGAGCGGCAGTTCCGCAACTACTACGAGAAGGCCGCGAAGCGCTCGGGCATCACGGGCGAGGAGCTGCTCCGAATGCTCGAGATCCGGCTCGACAACGTCGTCTACCGGCTCGGCTTCGCAGCCTCCCGTGCGCAGGCGCGCCAGCTCATCCGCCACGGGCACTTCCAGGTCAACGGCCGCCGCGTGAACATCCCGAGCTTCCAGGTGAAGCCGGATGACGTCGTCGCGCTCAAGCCGGGGAGCCCCGCCGAGCAGGTCGTCCGCGACGCAACCGACCTGACGGCCTCGGTCTCGCCGTGGCTCCAGTCCGACCACGACAACCTCACCGGCAAGGTCCTGAAGCTCCCCGACCGGACGGACATCGACACGCCGGTCCAGGAACAGCTCATCGTCGAGCTCTACAGCAAGTAACGACGAACGAAAAGGAAGGCATGGCCACCAGAACGTCTCTCATGGAATTCCAGGTGCCGAAGATCGTCCACGAGGAAGTCACCGAGGAACGGGGCATCTTCGTGATCGAGCCGCTCGACCGCGGCTTCGGCTACACGTTCGGCAACTCGCTCAGGCGGGTGCTCCTCTCCTCGCTCGAGGGCGCGGCCGTCACCTCGGTGAAGATCGAGGGCGTCGCGCACGAGTTCACGACCCTGAAGGGCGTGCGCGAGGACGTCACCGACATCATCCTCAACCTCAAGAGCCTCACGTGCCTCCTGCACGGGGAGTCGCCCGAGGTCGAGGTGCGGCTGGAGAAGAAGGGCCCCGGCGTCGTGAAGGCCTCCGACATCGAGGCGCCCGCCGACCTCGAGATCCTCAACCCGGACCTCGAGATCGCGAACCTCTCGGACAAGGGGCGCCTCGAGATCACCCTCACCATCGGCCGCGGCCGCGGCTACGTGCCGGCCGAGCTGAACCGCGGGCCGGAGCACACGATCGGTGTCATTCCGATCGACTCGATCTTCTCGCCCGTCCGGCGGGTCGCGTACGAGGTCGAGGCCGCGCGCGTCGGGCAGCGCACGGACTACGACAAGCTCACGCTCGACGTGACGACGGACGGCTCCGTCTCCCCGCGCGACGCGATCGGCCAGGCCGCGGGGATCCTCATGCGTCAGCTGGCGATCTTCCACGACATGGACCTGGAACCCTTCCCCCCCGGCGGGGAGCCGGAGCCCGACGGTCCCGACTACCAGGGGATGGAGAACTTCCCGATCGAGGAGCTCGAGCTCGGCGTCCGCAGCTACAACTGCCTGAAGCGCGTCGGGATCGAGACGATCGGCGACCTCGTCTCGAAGACGGAGACCGAGCTCGCCGCCATCCCGAACTTCGGCAAGAAGTCGATCGAGGAGGTCCGGGAGACGCTCGCAGCCCACGGGCTGCGGCTCCGGGACGAGTAGCTCCGGCATGAGACATCGGCGCTCAGGGAGGAAGCTGGGCCGCGACTCGGCCCACCGCAAGGCGCTCTACGCGAACCTCGCGAGCGCGCTGATCGAGCACGGCCGCATTCGCACGACCGAGGCCAAGGCGAAGGAGGTGCGGCCGATCGTCGAGGACATGATCACCCTCGGGAAGCGCGGCGACGTGGCCGCTCGTCGCCAGGCGGTCGCCTTCCTCCGCTCCAAGGGAACGGCGCACCTGCTCTTCACCGACGTGGCGCCGCGCTTCGCCGACCGCCCCGGCGGGTACACGCGGATCGTCAAGATCGGCCCCCGACAGGGCGACGCGGCTCCGATGGCCTACCTCGAGCTCGTCGACTACGTCCCGGCCCGAGAGCCGGCCGCGGCGCCCGCGTAGCGCACGAGGACTGAGAGGCGGACCCGCCACCGGCGCGGAGCGCGGGCGGACTTCGCCCGCGCGTCCGCCTCGCGGTGGAGGTCGGCTTGCCGCTCCGCGGCCAGCTGCCGTACGACGTCAGGATGCACGTCAGCTCGCCTTCCCGGCCGCCTCGGCGAAGATGCCGAGCACGAACCCCCACCCCGTCTCGTAGCCGGCCATGCGCTCGCGGAAGTCCGGGCCGACGCGCTCCCAGCCCGTGTGCACGACGTCCACGCGGGTGCCGTCACCCTCGGCCGTGAAGCGGATCTCGAGCTCCTGGGACGTCTCCTCGCTCCGGCCCGGGTGCCAGGTCATGGCGAGCGAGTGGGGCGGGTCCCACGCGATGATCGTGCCCCACAGCCCCTCCTCGCCGCTCCTGGCCACCTCGTAGACGCGTCCGCCGACCCGCCCCTCCCAGACGACGTGGTCGACGTCGTCGTAGATCGAGTGGTCCTGGAACGGGTACCACTCGCTCATCCGCTCCGTGTAGGTGCGAAATGCGTGCTCCGGCGTGCAGCGCACGAAGACCGACTTCCGCACAGCGAGCTCATCCGTCATCTGGCTCATCCTCGTCTCCTTCCTCTTCGGCCGCGGCCTTGAAGGCCGCCAGCGCCTCGTCCCAGAACCCCTCGAAGTACGCCCGGACGTCCGCCAGGCCGTCGCCGTCGACGCTGTAGAAGTTGCGCGTCCCCTGACGCCGCTCGCGGACGAGACCGGCGTCTTTCAGGACCCGCAGGTGCTGCGAGACCGCCGGACGGCTCACCGGGAGGCCGCGGGCGAGGTCCCCCACGGAGCGGGGGCCCGCGCGGAGGGTCTCGAAGACGGACCGGCGCGTAGGATCGGCGAGTGCTGCGAGAGCTTCTGCGTAAGCCATTGCTTACGGTAAGTTACTGCTTACCATGAAGGTTGTCAAGCTCACGCTCGAGTACGACGGCGCCGGCTTCTCGGGCTGGGCCGCCCAGCCCGGCCTGCGCACGGTCGAGGGGGAGGTGCGCGCCGCGCTGGACCGCGTCTATCCGCGCTGGGCCGGCCTCGCCGTCGCCGGGCGCACCGATGCCGGCGTGCACGCCCTCGGCCAGGTGGCGAGCCTCCAGGCGGACGGCGGCCCGCCTAGGGAACGGGCTGCCCAGGCCCTCAACGGCATCCTGCCCGACGACGTCGCCGTCATCGCGGCCGAGGCGGCTCCGGACGGCTTCAGCGCCCGCTTCTCGGCCACCGGGCGCGCCTATCGCTACCGCGTGTGGCGCCGGTCCACCTCGTCGCCCTTCGAGCTCGGGCGGTCGCTCTGGTGGCCGCGCCCGCTCGACGAGGAGCGCCTCGCGGCCTCCGCCTCCCTCCTCGTCGGCGAGCACGACTTCCGCGCGTTCACGCCGACGGAGACCCGGCACGAGTCGTTCTCCCGCGTCGTGCGCGAGGCGGCGTGGGAGCGGAGCGGCGACGTGCTGGCCTTCACGGTCGTCGCCGACAGCTTCCTGCGGCACATGGTCCGGACGCTCGTGGGCACGATGCTCGAGCAGGAGCCCGAGCGGATCGAGCGCCTGCTCGAGGGCCGGCCGCGCGAGGAGGCCGGGACGACGGCGCCGCCCTGGGGCCTGTACCTCGAGCGCGTGCTGTACTGAGGGAGCGGGTCCGGCGCCCAGGAGCCGGTCTTTCGTTCGTTGGACTGTCGCTCTTGGCGGACCTCGCGCCGCAACAAAGCTAGACGCCAGCAAGCGTAGAAGAAGGCTGCAGAAACCAGAATGAGCCCAACTCCTTCGATCTGCGCCCCGTCCCGGATTCCGGTGGCGTAAATCACCCCACCGCCTAGGCAAACGGCACCAAGGATGATGCCAAGGCGAAAGGTGGTCGTTAGTTCTCTTGCGCTGCTTCTCACGAGCTCGATCGGCACCGCTCGGCCGTCCGAACTCACATCGCCGGTGCCGCTCGCGGCCCGCCGTTAGGCGACGCGGGCTCGGTGGGGCTCGAACGGCTGGATACGATCAGACGGTGCGCTACCCGAACGTCCTCTTCGACCTCGACGGCACGCTTGATCGACTCCGGGGCGATCATCCTCGCCTCGTTCCGGCACGCGACCCGCACCGTCCTGGCGCGGGAGATCCCGGACGCCGAGCTCGCCGCGCTCGTCGGCGGCTCCAACATCTACGACCAGATGCGGGCGATCGACGGCGGCAGGGTGGACGAGCTCGTGCGGGTCTACCGCGCGCACAACGAGCCGCTACACGACGAGCTGGAGGCCTTCGGAGGGATCGAGCACGTGCTCGCCGAGCTGAAGAGGCAGGGGCGCCGGCTCGGGATCGTGACGGCGAAGCGTCGGAAGGCGGTCGAGCTCGCGTTCGCCGTCCTCCCGCTCGAGCAGTACTTCGACGTCGTCGTCACCTCGGACATGACCGAGCGGCACAAACCGGACCCCGAGCCCGTGCTCACGGCGATCGAGCAGCTCGGCGCCACGCCCGCGACGACGGCATTCGTCGGCGACTCCCCATTCGACGTCGGCGCGGGCAAGGCCGCGGGCGTCTTCACGGTCGCCGTCGCCTGGGGGAACATCCACCCGGCCGAGCGCCTCGACGAGGCCGACGTCCTCGTCGAGAGCCCGCGCGAGCTACTCGGCGTCCTCTGATGGCGCCGCGAGCCGTCGCGAAGCGGGTGGCCGACCTGCGCGAGCAGGTCGCGCACCACAACTACCGCTACCACGTGCTCGACGACCCGGAGGTCTCGGACGCCGAGTACGACCGGCTCTTCGACGAGCTGAAGGAGCTCGAGGACGAGCATCCGGACCTCGTCAGCCCGGACTCCCCGACGCAGCGCGTCGGCGCGACGCCCTCGGACAAGTTCCGCAAGGTCGAGCATCTGACTCCGATGGGGTCGCTCGAGAAGGTGACGACCGACGAGACCCTGGCGAAGTGGGCCGAGGACGTGCGCAAGCGGCTCGACTCGGACGAGCCGGTCGTGTATGTGACGGAGCCGAAGATCGACGGCTCAGCCGTCTCGCTCGTCTACGAGGACGGGGTCTTCGTCCGCGGCGCGACGCGGGGTGACGGCGAGCGCGGGGAGGAGGTGACGCCGAACCTGCGGACGATCAAGGCGATCCCGCTCCGGATGCGGAGCGCGGACGGGAAGCGTCCGCCGGCCGTGCTCGAGGTGCGCGGCGAGGTGTACTTCCCGCTCTCGGCCTTCACCCGCCTCAACGAGCGGCTCGCGGCGGAGGACAAGAAGCTCGCGCCCAACCCGCGCAACGCCGCGGCGGGTTCGCTCCGCCAGCTGAACCCGCAGATCACCGCCGAGCGCGACCTCTCGCTCTGGGTCTACGGCATCGGCAGGGCCGACGGCGTCGAGCTGCGCTCGCAGTCGGAGATCCTCGCGTGGCTGCGCGACGCCGGCTTCCGCACGAACCCGCACACGCGCCGCCACGAGTCCCTCGAGTCGGTCGCCCGGGAGTGCGCCGAGTGGGAGACGAAGCGGGCCGAGCTCGACTACGAGATCGACGGGATCGTCATCAAGGTCGAGTCGCTCGACCAGCAGCAGCGGCTCGGGGCTCTGCACGGGAGGCCGCGCTGGGCGCGGGCGTTCAAGTGGGCGCCGATGACGGCCCGGACGAGGCTCGTGAAGATCCACGTCCGCGTGGGCCGGACCGGGAACCTCAACCCGTGGGCGCAGCTCGAGCCGGTCGAGGTCGGCGGCGTCACGGTCTCCCAGGCGACGCTCCACAACGAGGAGGACATCAACCGCAAGGACATCCGCGAGGGCGACCGCGTCGTCGTGCAGCGCGCAGGCGACGTCATCCCGCAGGTCGTCGGGCCGGTGCTCCCGCACGGGAAGGGCACGAAGCCCTTCCGGATGCCCGCGACGTGCCCGCTCTGCGGGACGAAGATCGTCAAGCCCGAGGGCGAGGTCATGCACCGGTGCCCGAACGACTCCTGCCCCTCCCGGGGGCTCGAGTCGCTCATCAACTGGGTGATGGCGGCCGCGGACATCGAGGGCGTGGGGGAGCAGTTCGTCCGCCGTCTCTGGGACCTCGGCCTCCTGCGCTCGATCCCGGATCTCTACCGCCTGACGGCGGAGCAGCTCGCCGCGCTGGACGGCTACGGCGAGATCTCGGCGCAGAACGCCGTCGAGGCGATCGCGGCGTCGAAGGCGATCCCGTTCTCCCGCGTGCTCTTCGGGCTCAACATCCCGGACGTCGGCTGGGTGACGGCGCAGAACCTCGCCCGCCACTTCGTCACCGTCGACGCGCTGCTGGGAGCGGGCCAGGAGGACATCGAGGCGGTGGAGGGGATCGGGCCCGACCGCGCGGAGTCGATCGCCACGTGGTTCGCCGAGCCGAAGAACAGGGACATCGTCGAGGAGCTCCGCGGCCTCGGGATCCGCTTCGAGCTCGCCGAGAGCGAGCGGCCCGCCGAGGGACCACTGACGGGGAGCACGTACGTGATCACGGGGACGCTCGAGCACCGCTCCCGGGAGGAGGTCAGGGCCGCGCTCGAGGCGCTGGGCGCCAAGGTCACCGACTCGGTCTCGAAGAAGACCACGGGGCTCGTCGTCGGCGAGAGCCCGGGCTCGAAGCTCGAGAAGGCCCAGCGGCTCGGCGTCGAGGTGCTCGACGAGCCTGCCCTCGAGCGGCTCCTCGCGGGCTAGCCGGGCCTACTGCAGCGTCTGCGCGAGGATCCGCGCGAAGCGGTCCTGCGCCCGGCGCGCGCTCGACCAGGCGATCGGGCGGCCGTTCTGGAGGATCGAGAACACGTAGCGGGTGCCGACGTACCCGGAGAGGCTCGACGCCGTCGCCGTCGTCCCCGTCTTCGCGCGGACGCGGCGTCTCGCCGCTCCCGTCCGCATGCGGTCCTCGAGGGTCCCGTCGACGCCGGCGATCGGGAGCGAGGCGACGAGCGCAGGCCTGACGGCCGGGTCGCCCCAGGCCGAGACGAGGAGCTTGCCCACGGCGCGCGCGGTCAGCCGGTCGAGAAGCGAGAGACCGGAGCCGTCCGCGATCCGCATGCCGGCGAGGGGCACCCCGCGGCTCTTCAGCTCCGCCCGGACGACGGACGCGCCCGCAGCGGTCGTCCCCGCGCCGCGGAACTGCGCGCCCAGGTGCTTCAGGAGCATCTCCGCGGTGAAGTTGTCGCTCATCTTGTTCATCTTCAGGACGAGCCGGGAGAGGGTCCCCGACTTGACGGTCGCGAGGGTCGTCGCCGTCCCGGCCGCGCGGCCGACGACCGACCGGCGCGCGACCGTGACCCCGGCCTCCTTGAGCGCCGTCCGGAAGGCGCGGGCGGCGGCGAGCGCCGGGTCGTCGACCATGTGGCCGTTCACCTTCGCCCTGCCGAGGACGAGCGCCGACAGGGGCGGCGACTCGATCTTGTACCAGGAGGGCTTCCACCCGGGGCCGGTCCGCCGGCGGTCGTAGTAGCTCTCGTCGCCGATCACGCGCCCCGTCACGTGCGTGATCCCGCTCAGGCGGATCCGGCGGGCCAGGTTGCGAAGGTCCGCCGCGGAGACCGACGGGTCGCCGTAGCCCTTGAGGATCAGCCTACCTTTCCACTCGGTCCCGTCCGGCGTTCCCTCGCCGAGGACCCGGGTCGGGATCCGGTAGCCCGCCCCGAGCCGGGCGAGGGCCGCGACCGCGACGGCGAGCTTCTGGTTGGACGCCGGCTGGAGCGCCGAGGCGGGGTGGAGGCGGTACACCACCCGCCCGGATCCGAGGTCGATCGCGTAGGCGCCGGTCGCCGCTCGCGAGACACCGCCGACCGTGAGCGCCCGGTCGAGGCGCTGGGAGAGCGTCAGCGCGGAGGCGGGCGCAGAGGCGACCGCGGCCGCCGCCAGGAACGCCGCTGCGAGCGCGAACACGCGCGTCTTCAGGACCCCTCTCCTCTCGTCGCCCTAGGCCTCGTCGTCCAGCAGGATAGGCCGTCCGGCCCTTGGACGGGAGGAGGGCGCGCGATACGGTCGTCCGGAACGGTTCGATGAGCGAAGATCTCTCCGTCCTCTTCGACCGGCTGCGCGAGCTGGTCGACCGGCGGCAGGCGGAGCCGGTGCCCGACGTCGACGACGCCGAGCGAACGCTCACGGACGGGTACGCCCGCGCGCTCGAGCTCGAACGGGAGCGGTTGCACGTCGAGGAGCGCATCCGCGAGCTGGCGGGGAGCGCCGACCACCTCGACGAGGCGCGCGCGCTCAGCGAGCGGCTCGACAGCCTCGACGTCGAGCTGGCCGAGCTGCGCGAGCTCCTCGGCGACCTCGCCGCGACGCTCTAGACGATCCCGCTGCGGACGGCGTAGACGGCCGCCTGGATGCGGTTCTCGATCTGGAGCTTCATGAGGATGTTCGAGATGTGGTTCTTGACGGTCTTCGGGCTGATGTAGAGCTCGCGGGCGATCTCGGCGTTGTCCTTGCCGTTCGCGATCAATCGCAGGACGTCGAGCTCGCGCTCCGAGAGCTCGGCCCGGATCGTGCGCGCGGCGGTGCTGTCGGTGCCCTGAGACCGCAGCCGCTGGAGCACCCGACCGGCGATCTGGGGCGAGATCAGGGACTCTCCTCGTGCGGCCGCCCGGATGCCCGCGATCAGCTGGTCGATGGACGAGTCCTTGAGCAGGTAGCCGCAGGCTCCGGCGACGACGGCGTCCATGACGTCGTCGTCGTCCGCGGAGATCGTGAGGACGACGACGCGCGCCCGCGGCGCGATGCCCGAGATCTGCCGCGTCGTCTCGACCCCGCTCAGCTCGGGCATCTTCAGGTCCATGACGACCACGTCGGGCGCGAGCTCGCCGACGAGGCGAAGGGCGTCGCGGCCGTTGTCCGCCTCGGCCACCACCTGGAGGCCCTGGTCCTCGAGAAGGCTCCGGAGCCCCGTCCGGAAGAGGTCGTGGTCGTCGACGAGGAGGACGCGCAGCTCGTCGAGCTGCTTCCCCGCGCGCGGATCGTCGGCGACTGACGTCGTGGCCCTCCTGCCGGCCTCGGTGCTGCCCCCGATTGTAGAGCGTGGGAGGGCTGTCAGAGAAGCGTGATGGTGACGTACTTCTGGCCCCAGGCGAGTGCCTGGGAGCACTCGGGGAACCACACGTCGATCGTCGCCCCGCGGACGGCCCCGCCCGTGTCCGCGGCGACGCCCTCACCGTACCCGGGAATGAGCATCCGGGTCCCGAGCGGGATCACCGCGGGGTCGACGGCCACGACGCCCCAACCCGTCGGGATGCCAGTAGCCGTGGTGCCCCGGAGGCAGTAGCCGGTCGAGAAGACCGTCATCTTCGTCCCGCTCGCCGGCGGGGGCGGCGGGGGCGGAGGCGCCGGCGACCCTCCGCCGTGCTCGATCGTCTCGGACTTCTCCTCGGCGGCCGACGCCCTCGCCGTCAGCCGGCCGACCTCGTGCGTGGAGAGATCGCGCCGCGACCTGAGCTGGGCGAGGTAGGCCGCTCGTTCGGCTCGAGCGGCGGCGAGCGTCGCGCGCTCGGACTCGGCGCTCGCGACGAGTGCGCCGACCTCGGCCTGCCGTTGTCTGAGCGCGGCGAGCGAGTCACGGACGTGCCGGCGTGCCTGCCTGACCTGGCCGACGATGCTCACGTCCTGCGACGCGACCCGGCCGAGGCCGTCGAGAGCCGAGAGCGCCTCGTCGAGAGACTCGGCGCCGAGGAGCACCGCGAGCGGATCGACCTCGCCTTCCATGTAGAGGGCCCGCAGGCGGGAAGCGAGACGCCGCTCGGCCTCCGCGAGGTCGCTCCCGGCGATCTCGAGCTCCTGCCGGGCGGCGGCCTCCTGCGCCTCGAGGGCGTCCTGCCGAACGCGGAGGTCGTCGAGCCGCCTCTCGGCGCCCGCGAGACGGGTCTCGAGGGCGTAGAGGGAGAGCAGGGTCTCCTGGGTCTCGGCGGCGAGCCCGCCGCTCGGGGCTCCCTGGGCTTCCGCCTCGCCGGACCCTGCGGCGACCGCCGCGAAGAGCACTGCCACGAGGAGGACGCCCGTCGCCGCGAGCCGGGTCCAGGGCCGTTTGCAACCCGTGCGCACGAAGGAGGCACCCTACCAGCGGGGGCGGAGCGGCGGCGCATCCCGCTCGAGGCCGCGGAGCGGTTCCGTTTGCCCACATCTGACCCCGCTGTTAGCATGCCCGCCTTGTGAAGGCGCCCGGCCAGATTCACGCGCCTGCACGACCGTCCCCTAGCCGGGGGTAGTTATCCGACCGAACACACGACACGCCCTCATGGTCCTGCTTCTCGCGCTGGTGGCGCTGCCGCTGGCGGGGCCGGCCGTCCCGGCACCCTCGGTCGAGTCGAAGCAGGCGGAGGCAGCCCAGGTCCTCGCCCAGATCCAGTCCCTCGACGCGAACCTCGAGCTCAAGGTCGAGGCGTACAACGCGGCGCAGATCGAGCTCGACAAGATCGCCGCCGAGCAGCGCGCCAACGAGCGCCGGCTGAAGATCGCCAAGACCAACCTCGGCTCGGCCCAGGGGAACCTCGAGGCACGCCTCGTCGAGCTCTACAAGGGCGGGACCACCGACCTCGTCGAGGTCCTGCTCGGCTCGTCGAGCCTCGACGAGATCCTCGACGGGATCGAGACCGCGAACCGCGTCTCCGACCAGGACACGCAGATCCTGGACGAGGTGCGGCGCTTCAGGGCGGAGGTCGAAGCAGCGCGAGGCCCAGCTCAAGGACGCCCGCGCGCACCAGGAGCAGGTCGTCGCCGAGCGCGCCGCGCAGAAGAGCGCCATCGAGGGCCAGCTCGCCGAGCGGCAGAGCGCTCCTGTCCTCCATCAAGGACCAGATCGCGGAGCTACAGGCCCAGGAGCGCGCCGCGCAGCAGCGGATGGAGACTCGAGGCGCGCGCCCGCCTCGCCTCGCAGCCCAGCACGGGCGGCGGCGGGGGCAGCGCTCCGGCGGCGCAGTACGGTGGCGTGGTCGGGATCGCGATGCAGTACCTCGGCATCCCGTACGTGTGGGGCGGCTCCTCGCCGAGCGGCTTCGACTGCTCGGGCTTCGTCATGTACGTGTACGGGCAGGTCGGCGTCTCGCTCCCGCACAACGCGGCGATGCAGTACGGCTACGGGTCGGCCGTGTCGCGCTCCGAGCTCGCCCCGGGCGATCTCGTCTTCTTCAACGGCCTGGGTCACGTGGGCATCTACATCGGCGGCAACCAGTTCATCCACTCGCCGCACACGGGGGACGTCGTCAAGATCTCGTCCCTCACGGGCTGGTACGCCTCCACGTACTACGGCGCCCGGCGCCTCTAGCGCGTCTCGAGAGCAGGGAAGCGGCCCGCGAGGGAGAAATTCCCTGGTCCCGGTAGGCTTTTCTCCTCATGCGGACGATCTGGAACGGCTCCATCAACTTCGGCCTGGTCAACATCCCGATCGGGCTGGCCGTCGCGCAGCAGCGCAAGGACGTCTCCTTCCGCACGCTCCACCGGGAGTGCGGCACGCCGATCAAGCAGAAGCGGTGGTGCCCCTTCCACGAGCGTGACGTCGAGGCGGACGAGCTCGTCAAGGGCTGGGAGTTCGCCAAGGGCCAGTTCGTCATGGTCGAGGAGTCCGATCTCGAGGCGGTGGCGCTCAAGCGGTCCCAGTCGATCGACATCGACCGGTTCGTCTCGCTCGCGGAGGTCGATCCGATCTACTTCGACCGCACGTACTACCTCTCGCCGTCCGACGCCCCGGCGCAGCGGCGCCCGTACGTCCTCCTGCTGCGGGCGATGCAGGAGGCGAACGTCGCGGCGATCGGCAAGTTCGTCCTCTGGGGCAAGGAGAACCTCTGCCTCATCCGGCCGCTGGGCGAGTCGCTCGCGCTCGAGACGCTCTTCTTCGCCGAGGACATCCGTCCCCGCAAGGAGATCGACGACGCCGTCGAGGAGACCGAGATCAACGAGCCCGAGCTCGAGATGGCCCGACAGCTGGTCGCCAGCCTCGTCGGCGCATGGGTGCCCGACGACTTCCAGAACGACTACCGGCAGGAGCTCCGGGCGATGCTCGAGGCGAAGCTCGAGGGCAAGGAGATCTCCGTCCCCGAGCCGGCCGCGCCCGCGCCGGTCGTCGATCTCATGGAGGCGCTCAAGGAGAGCGTCGCCCAGGCCCAGAAGGACAAAGGCAAGAAGGCTGCCAAGCCCGCGGCGCAGAAGAAGCGCGCCGCGTCGGGCTCGCGCTAAGCGCCTTTCTTACAAGTAACAGACTGTTACTAGCCGCCGTTGTTCGTGTTCTTGCCCACGGCGGCTCGCGTCTGACTCCGCCTCGGCTCGGAGACAAAGGATCATCCGCTGCCCGCCGGCGACTGTCGACCGTCCTTCGATGGAGAACGCCACAAGTAACAGACTGTTACTTGTGAACCTCCGCCGCTCTACGCGGCGGGGGGAGCGTGGCCGGCGCCGGTCGCCTGGAGGTGCGCCTGGAACAAGGTCTTGTCGATCTTGCCCTGGTAGATGGGGATGGACTCCTCGATGCACACGCGGATCACTTCGTCCCGCTCGATCCCCATCTCCTTCGAGAGTTCCTCCGGCGTCAGGTGGTTCGCCAACGTCGTCGCCTCCTTCGGCGTCAGGGCGCAAAAAAGCCCGCCGGCAGGGCACTGGCGGGCAGTCGCGCAGACTCGGGCCTTGTCGTCACGAAGCTCAACGGCTTCGTGGTCCATCTCGGTGCATGGTCACAGGATACGGTCTCGGGCATGACCACGGCAACGCTCCTTCGGGGGCTTCGCGTCCGGTCGGCCGAGATCGCGGGAGTGCGGACGCGCTACTGGGTCGGAGGCTCGGGACCGCCGCTCCTCCTCGTCCACGGGCTCGGCGGTGCCGCGGTCAACTTCACGCTGCTGGCCCCGCTTCTGGCGTGCAGCCACCGCGTGCTCGTCCCGGATCTCCCCGGCCACGGGGGAACGGAGCCGCTTCCGTCCCTCGAGAGCCTCGCCGACCTCGGTGCCCACGCCCTCGCCGTCGCTGAGCACGAGGCGATGCTCCCCGCCGACGTCGTCGGGTACTCCCTCGGCGGGCTGGTGGCGCTCCGAGCGACCCTCGCCCGGCCGGAGGCCGTGTCCTCGCTCGCGCTCGTGGCCTCGGCGGGGATCATCTCGACGACGCGCCGGGCAGAGATCTGGCTCGCCGTAGCGCGCGCGCTTCGCCCTGGGCGAGTCGTCGCTCTCGCGCGCTCGTCCGTGTCCCGGCACCGGCGGCTCCGCGCGCTCGTATTCCGGTACTGGGGCGCGGACGACCCGGGCGCGCTGCCGGGGGAAGCGGTCGAGGGATTCCTGGTCGCCCAGCGTGAACATCGCGACACCGCGAGCGTCGGCCGTGCCCTCCTGCGCGACGAGCCGCGGCCGGACCTCGAGCACGTGGGCTGCCGCACGCTCGTCGTCTGGGGCGCGCGCGACCGGCTCGTCCCGCTCGAGGACGGCTTCGAGTTCGCGCGCCGGCTCCGCTGCCCCATCCGCGTCCTGCCCGCCGCCGGCCACCTCGTCGTCGGCGAGAGCCCGGTCGAGCTGGCCGAGCTCCTCGAGGAGTTCCTCGGCGCCGGTGAGCGCGAAGAGGCTTCGCTAGGCTATGCCCGGTTCGGGGTGTAGCGCAGCCTGGTAGCGCGCGCCGTTCGGGTCGGCGAGGTCCCCGGTTCGAATCCGGGCACCCCGACTCTCCGGGAGGGCCGCCGCCGCGGCCCTTCTGTCGTCACCGGGCGAGGCTGCGATGGACGATCGCGGTGCACTCGTCCTCGACGTAGTCGAGGCCGGCGGCCTCGGCGATGCGCCGGGCCTCCGGCGAGACGATGCCGAGCTGGAGCCAGAGCGCTCCCGCGCCGGAGGCGACCGCCTCCAGCGCGATCGCAGGGCAGTACTCCGGGCGCCGGAACACGTCCACGAGGTCGATGGGCTCGTCGATGTCGGCGAGCGAGCCGACCCGGCGCTGTCCGAGGATCTCCTCGGGCCCCATCGGGCGGACGGGGATCACCCGGTAGCCGACGCCGACCAGGTACCGCATCACCGAGTTGCTGGGCCGCTCGGGGCGGGGCGAGGCGCCGACGAGCGCGATCGTGCGCGCCGCCGCCAGGATCTCAGCGGGGCTCCGGGCCACCGCTCAAGGCTATCCTGTGGGCGATGGCCGACCTCCTGCGCGTCGCCTGCGTCCAGCTCAACGCCTCGGGCTCGAAGGCGGACAACATCGAGCGGGCCGAGGCGCTCGTTGCCCGCGCCGCCGCGACCGGCGCCGACGTCGTCCTCCTGCCCGAGAAGTGGAACGGCATCGGGACGGCCGAGATCCTCCTCGAGGTCGCCGAGTCGCTCGACGGCGGCGAGACGGTCGAGGCGATGAGCGGCTGGGCTCGCACGCACGGGATCACGCTCGTGGGCGGCTCGATCGCCGAGCGGCGCGAGGGCCGCGAGAAGCTCTCGAACACGTCCGTCGTCTTCGACCCCGAGGGCGAGATCGCCGCCGTCTACCGCAAGATCCACCTGTTCGACGTCGAGGTGGGCGGGCACGTGTACCGCGAGTCGGAGACGGAGGAGCCCGGGGACGAGCCCGTGACCTGCGAGGTCGAGGGCTGGCGTGTCGGCCTCAGCGTCTGCTACGACCTGCGCTTCCCCGAGCTGTATCGGATCCTCGCGGTCGAGGGCGCCGAGCTCGTCACCGTCCCCGCCGCGTTCACCCTCTACACCGGCAAGGACCACTGGGAGCTGCTTCTCCGCGCCCGCGCGGTCGAGAACCAGTGCTTCGTCGCCGCCGCGAACCAGTGGGGCGTGAACGCGGGCGGGAAGCCGTCGTACGGCCGCAGCTCGATCGTCGACCCCTGGGGCGTCGTCCTCGCGCAGGCGCCGGACGAGGACTGCGTGATCTCCGCCGAGCTCGACCGGGCTGCGATGGAGCGGATCCGCCGCGCGCTCCCGTCGCTCGCCAACCGCCAGCCCGCCGCGTACACGTGGCCGGCGGAGGTCTAGGGGCGGACGCCGGCCGTCGGGTCGACGCCGTCCTCTTCGACGTCGACTTCACGCTCGCGAAGCCGGGCCCGCTGCTCGGGCCGGAGGGCTACCGAACCGCCGGCGCCCGGCACGGGCTCGACCTCGACCCCGAGCTCTACCAGGCGGCCCGCGCGGCGGCAGTCGAGGACCTCGAGCACCACCCGGAGCTGGAGCACGACGAGGAGATCTGGGTCCGGTTCACGGAGGACATCGTGCGCGGGATGGGCGGCGACGGTCCCCGCGTGCGCGAGGTGGCCCGGGCGATCACGGACGGCTGGCTCCATTCCGCGAACTTCGAGCTCTACGAGGACGTCCTGCCCGTGCTCGCGCGCCTTCGCGAGGCGGACGTGAAGATCGGGCTCGTCTCGAACACGAGCCGCGACCTGACCGCGTTCGTCGGCCACTTCTCGCTCACGGTGGACGCCTGGATCTCCTCGGGCGTGCACGGAAAGGTCAAGCCGAGCCCCTCCATCTTCCTCGCGGCCCTCGAGCTGCTCGACGTCGAGCCCGCCGCGGCCGTCATGGTCGGCGACTCGCTCCTCGACGACGTCGAGGGCGCGCGCGCCCTCGGCATCCGCGCGTTCCTCATCGACCGCGAGGGGAGGTTCCCGGAGCGCGACGACGCGCTCCCGACCCTGCTCGCCCTCCCTGCCCTCCTCGGCCTCGGCGATGGGTCGTAGCCGGCTCGCGCTCGTTCCCCGGCCGGCTCCGGCGCCGGAGCCCGGCCAGCGGGCCCTCATCTGGACCCTCGGCCTCGGCGCCTTCGGGCTCGCCTGGTCGATCACGACCGTCGCCGCCTACCTTCCGCCGGTCCTGGGGAAGTTCACGAGCTCGAGCACGCTGATCGGGCTCGTCCTCGCCGCCGAAGGGCTTCTTCGCGTTCTTCATCCCGCTCATCGTCGGGCCGACGAGCGACGCGACCCAGACGTCGTTCGGGCGCCGGCGCCCGTACATGACCCTCGCGCTCCTGCCCATGGCGCTCGCCCTGGCGGCCGTCGCGTTCATGGCGAGCTTCCAGGCGACGGCGTTCGCGCTCTTCGCGTTCTTCTTCGCCTACTACCTGTACGAGCCGCCGTACCGCGGCCTCTACCCGGACCTGCTCGACGACCGCGTGTTCGGACGGGCGCAGGGCGTCCAGCACATCTTCCGGGGAGCGGCGCTCGGCGGGGCCCTCGTCGGCGGCGGCTTCCTGCTGGCGCTCTGGGAGCCCGCGCCGTTCATCCTCGCCGCGTGCGTCGTGCTCGTCGCCTGCGGCGCCGTCATCGTCTTCATCCGTGAGGACACGGGCGGCGAGCGCCGGTACGCGCGCCTGCGGACCGTGCTGGCGGCCCCGTGGCGCGTCGTTCGCCGCGAGCGAAACGTCCGTCGGTTCCTCGTCGCCAACACCGCGTGGGAGGCGACGTTCGCCGGGATGCGGACCTTCGTCGTCCTCTACATCATCGACGGGCTCGGCCAGCCGCTCCACGTCTCGTCGATCGTCCTCGCGGTCGTGGCCGGCGGGTACGTCACCGCCGCTGTCCTCTCCGGGCTCTTCGCCGACCGCTTCGGTCTCGGCAACGTGATCCTCGGGGCGTCGTGGGTGTACGGCCTCGGGCTCCTGACCGCCGGCTTCGCGGAGTCGTGGCACTGGTGGTACTGCGCGCTGATCTTCCCGGTCGCCGTCGCGGGCGGGACGGTCATGACGCTCTCCTGGGGGCTCCTCTTCAAGGTCATGCCCGACGGCGACCGCGGCACGGTGACCGGGCTCGCGACGACGACGAAGGGCATCGGGCTCGTGCTCGGCCCGCTCGCCGCCGGCGCGGCGATCGACCTCTTCCACTCGGCCCTCGGGGCGACGGGCGGCTACGCGGCGCTCTGGCCGACGGTGGCGGTGCCGGTGCTGCTCGTCATCCCCCTCGTCGCGCTCCTCGCCGACGCCGAGAAGGCGGCCGCGTCGGCGCCTAGAGGCAGGGGGACCGGTCCGGCGCGATGAGGCCGAAGCCCCAGACCTCGTCCTCGTAGACGTAGAAGACGCTCCGCGGGCCGTCCTCGTCACCGACGAGCGCGAGGTAGTCGCCGCAGTCCTGCTCGGCCAGCTCGCCGTAGGTGGCGCCGACGTCGCCCGCGGGATCCGCCAGCGCCAGCCCTTCCGGGGTGGCCCAGCCCGCCGGCTGCCAGACGGTGAAGGCGTGCACGGCGCGCCCGCCGGCGAAGACGACGCCCGTCCCCTGGGCCCGGAAGGGGCGCTCGTTGAAGTACCAGGTCGTCTGCCGGCAGTCGCGGCAGACGCCGTGGCGTTCCCCCCACGCGGCGAGCACCTCGTCCTGGGTCATCCCGACGCTGACGCCGGCGAGGCTCTCGCCGGGCGTGAAGGTCCCACCCGTCGGCGGCTCCGCGGCGGCCGGGAGCGCCACGAGGAGCGCGACCGCCAGCGCCGCCGACCGCCGCGAGGAGGCGCCTTGTGTTTGTGCACGCGGGCTGTCGCTGCTCGCCCCGCGAGCTTCCGGGCAGGATTCGTAGCCCCGGTTTCGAACGCCTGCCCGTGTCATTTGTGCGGTGGAACGACAAGGCGGCCGGCGCGCACGAGCAGGGACGTCCTCGGGATCTCGCTACTAGCGGGAGCGGGCGAGGAGCGCGGGAGCCCACGATGCGAGCGGGGAGACCTCGCCGTCGCGCCCGTTCAGGTTCCGGTACCCGAGCGCGTGCTCGGCCTGCATCATCTTGTGGATCTGGGTCGTGCCCTCGTAGATGATGGGCGCGCGCGCGTTCCGGAAGTAGCGCTCGATCCCGTACTCGGCCGAGTACCCGTAGGCGCCGTGCACCTGCACGGCGAGGTGGGCGGCCTTGAAGGCGGACTCGGTCGCGTGCCACTTGGCGAGGCTCGTCTCGCGCGTGTTGCGGACGCCGCGGTCCTTGAGCCAGGCCGCCTGCATGACGAGGAGCTTGGACGTCTCGTAGTCGAGCACCATCTCGGCGATCATGTCCTGGACGAACTGGTTCTTGCCGATCGGCCGGCCGAACGTCTCGCGCTCGCGCGCGTAGGAGACCGAGCGCTCGAGGCAGGCGCGGATGACCCCGCACGCGCCGGCGGCCACGGTGAAGCGGCCCTGGTCGAGGCTGTGCATGGCGATCTCGAAGCCCTGGCCCTCCTCGCCGACGAGGTTCTCCGCGGGCACCTCGACGTCCTCGAAGAAGAGCTCGCCCGTGGATCCTGCCCAGATGCCGAGCTTGTGCTCGGTGTCCGCCGTCGTCACGCCCGGCCACGCGCGCTCGACGATGAACGCCGAGATGCCCTTGTGCTTCGCCGACGGGTCGGTCTTGGCGAAGACGAGCGCGTGGTCGGCGACCGAGGCGTACGAGATCCAGTTCTTCTGGCCGTTGAGGATGTAGCGGTCGCCGTCGCGCTTCGCGTTCGTGAGCATCGAGGCGACGTCCGAGCCGGCGGCCGGCTCGGTCAGCCCGAAGCAGGCGAGCTTCTCGCCGCGCGCCTGCGGGGCGAGGTAGCGCTGCTTCTGCTCCTCGGTCCCGTAGCGCAGGAGCGCTGAGCGAGTTGAGCCCGACGTGGACGGAGATCAGGGTCCGGAACGCCGCCTCGCCGCGCTCGATCTCCTCGCACGAGAGCGCCTCGCAGACGAAGTCCAGCCCGGCCCCGCCGTACTCCTCGGGGATGACGATGCCCAGCAGGCCCAGCTCGGCCATGCCCTCGATGATCGACATGTCGAGGTGGTGGTTGATGTCGTTCTCGATCGCGTTGGGCAGGATCCGCTCGTCCACGAACTGGCGGACGGTCGCCTGCACCTCGCGCTGCTCGGACGTGAGGTCGAAATCCACGCGCCGTAGTCTACGGCCGGGACTTGCAAGCCGGGGCGGAAGCTGCTTTCCTGGCCGGCGTGCGACGACTCGTCCTGACGACGCTCGTGGCCGCCGCGGCGGTGCTCGCCGGCCCCGTCGCCGGAGCCGGCGCGGCCCTCACGGCGAGCCAGATTCGGATCGGCAACCACGCGCCCGTCGTCCGCGTCGTCGTCGACTTCACGGGCGGCGGGAACCTGACGCTCGGCGACGTGCTCGCCGTCGACCCCGAGCCCTTCCAGGACGGCCTCGTCCGGATCAGGGTCGAGAACGTGGGCATCCAGTCGAACGCGAGCTCCCGGCGCCGTGCCGGCGTCCGCGCCCGCATCAACGAGGGGACGAACGCGCTGACGCTGCGCGTCCAGGGGGCCGACCACCGGTTCAAGTACGTCTCCTACGTCGTCTTCGCGTCGCCGCAGCGGCTGGTCGTCGACCTCTGGAAGGCCGCAGCCGCCGACGCCGGGCGCCCAGATCCTCCGCGGCCGCCTCGGCTGCCTCACCCTCGACAGCTGGCGCGTCAGGGCGGGACGCGCCACCGCCAGCGGCACCGAGCAGGACCTCTTCGAGCACATGTTCGCGATGACGCTCAGGAAGGCCAACGGGGCCGTCGTGAAGACGCGCGGCGTGACGGCCTCGAACGGGGCCTGGCACCGCTCGTTCGCCTACGCGATCGGGCATCAGCAGGCGGGCACGCTCGAGGTCGTGGACTTCTCCGAGAAGGACGGCTCGCTCATCTGCATCGCGCAGGTGCGGGTGACGCTCCGCCCGCCTCCGCCGTAGCGGTTCGGTAGCTCGGATCCTTGGATAGACTCGGCGCCTTGCGCGCGGAGGCTGGTGTCCGGCCGGTCCGGGAGGATCGGCCTGCCCGAGCCCGGCGACGCCGTCCGAGCCTGCTCAGGCGCGCGGTGCGCCCCGGGCTGATCGCGCTTGCCGCCGTTTCGGTCGCTGCTCCTGGCCGCCGGGGCTCGGCTTCGCCGGCTCCGCGAGCCGCATTCCCGCGGGCGTGACGATCGCCGGCGTCGACGTCGGCGGCCTCACCGCCGAGGAGGCCCAGGCGAAGCTGGCGGAGAAGGCCCGCGAGTCCGCGTCCGTCCCCGTCGTCTTCACGGCCGGCGGGGACCGGTACCCGATCCGCCCCGACGCCGTGGACACGCGCGCCGACTGGGCCGCCGCCGTGTCCGCCGCGCTCGAGCACGGGGACGGGCCGCTGCCGATCCGCGGGCTCGAGCGGCTCTGGCTCCGCTTCACCGGCGCCGACGTCGATCCGCCCGTCGACGTGGACGAGGTCGCGCTCGGCGCGAGGCTCACGCACGTGGCCGACGACGTCGACCGGCCCGCGCGCGAGGCGTCCATCGTGCTCGCCGGGTTGACGCCGCGAGATCCTCCCGGAGAGCGCGGGCCGGGAGCTCGACCAGGACGCCGCGCACGGGGTCGTGGCGGCCGCGCTCGGCGGCTTCGAGCGCGAGGAGACGCCGCTGCCGGTCGGGGTCGACGCGCCCGTCGTCACCCGGGCGAAGCTCGTCCCGGTCGCCGCGCAGGTCCGGACGGTCCTGTCCGAGCCGGTCAAGCTCACGATCGGCGCCGCCGCGGTCACGGCCAGGCCGGCTGAGACGGCGCGCCTCCTGGCGCTCCCCGCCGACGGCGTCGCCACGCTCCAGATCGATCGCAAGGCCGCCGCCGGCTTCTTCGAGAACATCGCGCACGGCGTCGCCCGCCCGCCCCGCGACGCCGGCTTCGCCGTCCGGCCGGATGGCCAGGTCCGCGTGGTGCCGTCCCGCCCGGGTCGCGAGCTCGACGTCCCGGCGACGTCGGCGGCGCTCCTGGCGGCGGCGTCCCGGACGATGAACCGGAGCGCCGAGCTCGTCGTCGACCAGAAGGCGCCGCAGTTCCTCACGCAGGAGGCGCGGGCGCTCGGCATCAAGCGCCAGCTGGCCTCGTACGTGACGCTCTACTCGGGGACGCCCGACCGGATCACCAACCTCCAGCGGGCGATCGACCTCCTGGACGGCGCGCGGATCGCTCCCGGGGAGGTGTTCTCGCTCAACGCGCGACTCGGGCCGCGCACGCTCGAGCGCGGGTTCCGGCCGGCCCCGGTCATCCTCGACGGCAAGTACGAGGAGGGCGTCGGCGGCGGGGTCTCGCAGGTGGCGACGACGGTCTTCAACGCCGCCTGGGAAGCGGGGATCAAGATCGCGGAGCGCCACGCGCACGCGCTCTACATCAGCCGCTATCCGACCGGCCGCGACGCGACCCTCAACTACCCGGACGTCGACCTCAAGGTCGAGAACGACACGGGCCGCTGGATCGCGATCGAGGCCTCGTACGACGAGAGCGGCATCATCGTCCGCCTGCTGGGGAGCGGGCCGGAGCGCCGCGTCGAGAGCATCGCCGGCGAGCTCGAGGACACGGGCAAGCCGCAGGTCGAGCGCGAGCCCGACCCGGACCTCTACGTCGGCGAGAAGTTCGTCGAGGACTACGGCGAGCCGTCGCGCGAGGTCAGCGTCCAGCGGATCGTCTACCGCGGCGACGAGGTTCTCTACCGCGAGACCTGGAACACCGCCTACCGCTCGGAGCCGAAGATCGTCCACGTGGGGACGAAGCCCCTCCCGGTCGCCGGAGGAGGAGGCGCAGGAGCCGAAGCCGAAGAGCGACGAGGCGCCGGGCTAGGCGCCGGCCGACTCGACCTCGGCGATCGCCTCGGCCAGCCACGCCGGCATCCGCGTCGGCCGGAGCGTCTCCGCGTTGACGCAGGCGTGCGACGTCCAGCCGTCGGCGAGGACCGTCGCCGGCTCGTTCGCCCGCTCGATCACGTACTCGAAGCGGAAGCGCGCGCCGCGCACGTCGGAGGCACGGACGTGGATCACGAGCTCGTCGTCGAAGCGGGCTCCGTCGAGGTACCGGACGTGCGCCTCGACCGTCGTCGCGTCGACGCCTTCCTCCTCCACGAGGCCCCTGTAGCCGCCCCGGAACCGCGCGAGGTAGGCGATGCGGGCGATCTCGAACCACACGAGGTAGACGGCGTTGTGGACCACGCCCTGGGCGTCCGTCTCGTCGAAGCGGACGCGCAGGTCGGTGGCGAAGTTGTAGCCGTCCATCGGAAGGCGGAACTTTCGCAGCCCTCTGCCTGTCCAAGCAACCGAGATGGAGAAGAACCGGACGCGGAACCTCGCGCTCGTCCTCGCCCTCGCGGTCTCGGCCCTCGCTCCGATCGCCTGCTCGTCCGGGGACGACGAGGAGGGAGCGGCCTCGGCGGGGGACGTCGGCGCGGTCGCGCGCGAGGCGACCGGGGGCGAGACGACGGCCGCCTCGCCGGTCTCCGCGCCGGTCGAGAGCTCTGTCCCCGCCGTCGGCCCGCAGGTCGTGCAGACCGCGCGGTCTCGCTCACGGTCGGACGGGACGACTTCGAGCAGACCATCGACCGCGCGCGCTCGATCGCGCTCGGGCTCGGCGGGTTCGTCGTCAGCTCGAGCGCGTCGCAGGAGGGCGAGAACCGCCTGGTGAGCGGGACGCTCGTCGTCCGCGTCCCCGAGTCTGCCTACGCGGAGGCCATGAGCCGCCTCGCCGGCCTCGGGACAGTCGAAGGGCGCGAGGAGACGGGGCAGGACGTCTCGCAGGAGCTCGTCGACCTCGGCGCCCGCGCGCGGCACCTGGAGGCGGTCGAGCGCCAGCTGCTCGAGCTCCTGAACCGCGCCCGGACCGTGTCGGCCGCGCTCGCCGTGCAGTCGCAGCTGAACCAGGTGCAGCTCGATCTCGAGCAGACCCGTGGCCGGCTCCTCTACCTGCGCGACCAGGTCACGTACGCGACGATCTCGCTCGACGTCCGCGAGCGGCAGGCCGCGCCCGCGTCCGGCGGCGACGGCTGGGGGATCGTCTCCGCGTGGGGGACGGCGGCCCGCGGGTTCGTCACCGTGGTCGGCTGGGTGCTGGTCGCCGCGGCGACGATCGCCCCGCTCGTCCTGCTCCTGGCGCTTGCCTTCCTCGGGGCGCGGCTCGCCTACCGGCGCGGCCTCCTCCGACTCGGGCGCGGCGGCGAGCGGCCCAGCCCGTAGCGCCCGGCGCTCTCGCGGTATGGTCCCTTCCCGGGACCGACCGACGACGGAGGGCCGAATGGCGAAAGAGAAGAAGGAGACCGATCCCGGCACCCTCGGGCGCCTCTCCAAGCGCGGGGAGGACGCGCTCACGCGTTTCGTGGAGGAGCTCGGGAAGAACGAGCGGTTCGCCGAGGCGCTCGACCGGGCGTCCGCGGCGAAGGGGAAGGTCGAGGGCGCCTCGCGCAAGGCGCTGGGCCAGGCGGGCATGGCCGCGGCCGAGGAGCTCGCGGATCTTCGCAAGCACGTCGAGCGCCTCGAGAAGCGGCTCGCGAAGCTGGAGGGCGGCTCGGCGCCGAAGGGATCGGCCGCCGGCAAGGCGGCCAGCCGGGCGAAGAAGCCCGCCGCCACGGCAGCGGCGGCGAAGCCGGCCGCCGAGAAGCCTGCGGCCGAGAAGCCGTCGCCTCCCCCGGCGGAGCCGCCCGAGGCGCCTAGCCCGTAGGGGGAACGCGTAGGCGAAGCGCGTCCGGGACGATCTCGAACACGGCCGGGGTGGTCCCCGGCTGCTCGCCGTCGAGCTCGACCGGCAGCGGTGTCTCCGAGCGGACGCTGATCCGGCGCCCGCGCAGGGCCTCCGCCTTCGGGTGGGGGAGGTGTGTCCCCCGGTAGACCTTCGGCAGCGTGAGCGCCAGGTCGCGGCGGGTGATGTCGCCGATCACGAGGACGTCGAGGAGGCCGTCGTCGGGCCGCGCCTCCGGGCACATCGCCATGCCGCCGCCGAGGTAGCGGCAGTTGGCGACGATCGCGTCGTACATCAGCCCCGTCCGCCTCTGGTCGTCGACCTCGATCTCCATCTCGCTCGCGTGCCAGCCCGCGAAGACGGCGAGGGTCGCCCACAGGAACGACACCTTGCCGCCCAGCGCCTTCGACGAGGCGTTCGCGCGCTGGGCGACGGCCCCGCTCATGCCCGCGCTGGCGGCGTTGACGAAGTAGGCGGTCTCGTCCTCGCCGCTCCAGCTCCGGTACGTGAGGCGACCCGCGTCGATCGCCATGGAGGCCCCGGAGAGCGCGACGCCGACCGCGGCGTCGAGGCCGGACGGGATGCGGAAGTGGCGCACGAAGTCGGTGCCCGTTCCCCGCGCGATCACGGCCAGCTCCGGGGGCTCGTCCCCTCCCGCGGCGAGGATGCCGTTGGCGACCTCGTTCACCGTCCCGTCGCCGCCGACCGCGACGACGAGCCGGGCGCCTCCCTCCGCCGCCGTCCGCGCGAGCTCGGCGGCGTGGCCCTGCCGCTCGCTGAACAGCGCCTCGCCCGCCAGGCCGAGCTCCGCGGCGCGGTGGGCGATCTCCGGCCAGCGCCGCCGGGTCGACCCGTTCGCCGCGGCCGGGTTGACGACGAAGACGACGTCGTCGGCCACGGCGCGGCTAGTGGTCGTCCGTGGCCACGGCGAGCGCGAGCTCGGTCATCTGATCGACCGCCGCCTTCATCTCGTCGTCGGTGATCCGCACGAACTCGCCCTCGACGACGATGTCGCTGACCGTGAGGAGGCACCCCGTCTCGACGTTGCGGAGCGCGCCGAGCGTGAAGAGGACCGCCGCCTCCATCTCGACCGCGAGGATTCCGCGGTCCGACCAGCGCTGGTACTGGCCCTCGTCGGAGTTGTAGAAGACGTCGCTCGAGACGATCGGGCCGACGCGCACGGGCTTGCCGAGCTCCTTCGCGGCGTGGACCGCCGAGTGGACGAGGCTCCAGGAGGCCGTCGGGGCGTGCGGCTCGCCGACGATGTGCAGGGCGGTCGCGTCCGCCGGGACCGCCGAGAGCGCGACGATCAGGTCGCCGAGGCCCAGGTCGGGCTGGAGCCCGCCGCACGTGCCGATCCGGAGCATGCGCTTCACCCCCAGCATCGCGAGCTCCTCGATGACGATGGCGGCCGACGGGCACCCCATGCCGGTCGCCTGGACGGAGACCGGCCGGCCGCGGAACGTCCCCGTGTAGCCGAGCATCCCGCGTTCCCAGTTCCTCTGCTCGACGCTTTCGAGGAAGGTCTCGGCGACGTACTTCGCCCGCAGGGGATCTCCCGGCAGGAGGCATGCCTCGGCGTAGTCGCCGGGCTCGGCGCGAACGTGAATGGGCATGGCGCTATCGTCCCCGCGCATGGCGCGCCTGGTCAAGCGACCTCGGCTTCCCCAGATCCTCGCCTTCTGCTCGGAGGACCCGATCGAGCGCGTGTTCCTGGAGGACGTCGCCCGGCGCGGGAGCGGGCGCTTCGCGGCGCTCAAGGAGGGCGGGAGGCTCACGGGGCTCTGCCACCTGGGGGCGAACCTCGTCCCGTCGGGGCAGGGAGCGGCCGCATTCGCGGACCTCGCCGCTCGCGGCGAGCCGCGGATGCTGGTGGGGGAGGAGAGGGCCGTGACCGAGCTCTGGGAGGCGGCACGCGACTCTCTCCCGGAGCCGCTCGACGACCGCCCCGGCCAGCCGGTCTACGTGCTCGAGGAGCCGCCAGAGCCCGGCGGCAGCGGCCTGCGCCCGGCGCGGCTCGACGACCTCGAGATGCTCGTCGTGTCGGCCGCCCAGGCGTACCGGGAGGAGGTCGGGGTGGACGCCTACGGACGCGACCCGGCGCTCTTCGAATGGAGGACCCGCGCCCAGATCGAGGAAGGCCGGAGCTGGGTCTGGTCCGAGGACGGCCACATCCTCTTCAAGGCCGAGGCGTCAGCGTGGACCGCTCAGGCGGTGCAGCTCCAGCAGGTCTGGGTCGAGCCGGGGCTTCGCGGTAAGGGCTACGGGAAGCGCGGCCTCGCCGACCTCTGCCGCGTGCTCCTGGAGGTCACGCCGACCGTGTGCCTCTTCGTCCGCCCGGAGAACGCGCCCGCGATCGCCCTCTACGACGCCGTCGGCATGCGGCGCACGATCACGTACCGCTCCCTCATCTTCGGCTGAGCCATGGCGAGTAGCTCAGGGCATCTGATCGACATGCTGGTCTTGGATGCAATCCAAGACGATATTGAGCAGTTGCCGAGCATCATGCGGATGCTTGGCGAATGGAGGCCTCGCATCGACGAGGAGTATGTGGAGAACGACGTACTCGATGCCTTGCGACGCCTGTTGGGCGAAGGGCTCGTCGTCGCGTATGAGGAGTCGCTGGTCAAGCCGGAGCTCCTCGCCTGCGCCGATCCCGGTCTCGACCCAGCTGATCTCGAGACCTACTGGTTCGAGCCGACTGAGAGCGGCCGAGCTCGTTGGGAGTCGTGGCAGAGGACCGTCGACCAGTAGCCACGTCCCTACACACGGCCCGCCGAACACCGTTCGGGTGATTGCGGGGCCGGCCGGTCGGGCCGATCATCCGGATCGAGTTGCGGAGGTTCGGCCTCACTGCGGCAGCGCTCATCCTCGCAGCGACCCTTTCGGGCTGCGGCGGCTCGCGCGATCCCCTCGCGCACTCCTGCGTGGCGAAGGATCAGAAGTTCATCGCAGGAGGCCACGGTGCGGGTCATGGCCTTCAACGACCTCGCCGACGACTTCCGCTCCGGCGAGGTCGGGCCCGAGGAGATCGCGGAGGAGGCGTTCGGCGCCGCGGAGCAGGTCGGCCAGGTCGAGCCCAGGGATCCCTCGCTCAGGCAGGCGCAGAAGTACCTGGACGCCATGTTCAACGAGTACGGAGAGGCGGTGATTCTCCATGCGAAAGGCAAGGACGCCGGCGAGCGCATGTACCGCGCGTACGGCCTCGCGAACTTCGCCCGCGACGTTCTGGCTGAGGCGCAGCCGGCCCTGCAGCCGCAGGGCTGCGACGTCGCCGCGTTGCTCTAGCCGCTGAGGGACACGCGCGACCAAGTAACAGTCTGTTACTTGGCAACGCGGGCGGTACGATCACCTCGTGGACACCGCTGCGCTGCGCGCGCGGATCGAGGAGCACGTCCGCCGGCGCGACCTTCTGCCCCCCCGGCGGCGACGTCCTCTGCCTCGTGTCCGGCGGCGCGGACTCGACCTGCCTCTGGCACGCGCTCGGTGCGCTCGGCTACCGGGTCTCCGCCCTCCACGTGAACCACGGGCTCCGCGGGGAGGAGTCCGAGGAGGACGCGCGGTTCTGCGTCGAGCGGCTCGGGGCCGAGGTCGTCGAGGCTCCCCCGAGCGTCTCCGGCACGGAGGCCGAACTTCGCGAGCTGCGCTACGCGGTCTCCGCACGCCCGGGAGCCCTGCGGGCGACGGGCCACACGGCCTCCGACCAGGTCGAGACGATCCTCTACCGCCTCGTGTCGAGCGGGACGACGACCGGGATCCGGGCCCGGCGGGAGGACGGCGTCGTCCGCCCGCTCCTCGTCCTCTGGCGCGAGGAGACCGAGTCCTACTGCCGCGCGGAGGGGCTCTCTTTTCGGCTCGACTCGACGAACCCGGAGACCGCGCGGGGGCTTATCCGCGCCGAGATCCTGCCGGCGCTCCGCCGGCTCCACCCCGCCGCCGAGCGCAACGTCCTCGCGGCCCTCGACGAGGGCGGCGGGCTGCCGAGAACGGTCGAGAGAGCCCTGTTAGAGTTGCTCGCCTCCCGTGAAGGCTCCAAGCGTGTCGACCTGGGCGACGGCCGCGTGGCGGTGAGGGAGTACGAGGGCGTCTGGCTCGAGCGGTCGCCCGTCGCGCTCCCGACCGGCGAGCCTGTGAGCTGGGGTCGATGGACGCTGCGGGCACGGGTTCCCGGCCTGCGGGTGCGGGGCTGGCGGGCCGGCGACCGGCTCGCGAACCGGGAGAACCGCAAGGTGCAGGACGTCTTCGTCGACGCGAAGGTGCCGCGGTCCGAGCGGGAGGCCTGGCCCCTCGTCGTCCGCGGCGACGAGGTCGTCGCCGTACCCGGGATCACCGCGGCACCCGGCTACGAGGGCGCGGTGGACGGGGAGCGCGCGTGAGCCGGGTCAACGAGCTCACGACCGCGGTCGAGGAGATCCTCGTCGACGAGGACACCCTCCAGAGCCGCATCGCAGAGCTCGGCGCCGAGATCTCCGACGACTACCGGGGCCGCGACCTCCTCCTCGTCGGCGTGCTCAAGGGGGCCATCTTCTTCATGGCCGACCTCATGCGGAAGATCGAGATCCCGTGTGAGGTCGACTTCATGGCGATCTCGAGCTACGGCGCCGGCATCGACTCCTCCGGGGTCGTCCGCATCCTCAAGGACCTCGACATCTCGGTCGAGGGACGCAACGTCCTCGTGGTGGAGGACATCATCGACTCGGGCCTGACGCTCTCCTACCTCCTGCGGAACCTCGAGGCGCGCGAGCCCGCCTCGCTCGAGATCTGCGCCCTCCTGACGAAGCCGGCCCGCCGCGAGATCGACATCCACTGCCGCTACATCGGCTTCGAGATCCCCAACCGGTTCGTGATCGGGTACGGCCTCGATTTCGCCGAGCGGTACCGAAACCTCCCCTTCGTGGGCGTCCTGAGGGACGAGTTGGCCGCGCAGGCGGAGGACTCCGCGTGACGAAGTACTCATCCATACGCCGGCAGGAGCCGAATAGGAGACTGCTACCCTTCGAGGGCCGAGGTCCAGTGTCTTGAGCCGTTTCTTTCGCAGCGCACTTTTCCCTCTGATCGTCATCGTCCTGCTCGTCTATCTGGCGTCGCAGACCCTGCTGCCGAAGTCGGAGGAGAAGCAGAAGATCACGACCAGCCAGCTGATCCAGGCGGTCAACGACAACCCGGATCAGTTCCAGCAGGTCGTGTTCAGCCCGAAGGGCCAGACGATCGAGGCGCTGCTCGAGAACGGCGACAAGTGGAAGGTCCACTACGCGACCGACCAGGCGCAGTTCGAGTTCCAGAATCTCCTCGAGACCAAGGACGTCCCGTTCGACTCGAAGGGGACCGGTGACTCGGCGTGGTGGTCGATCCTCACGTACCTCCTGCCGTTCGTCCTCTTCTTCGGCTTCTGGATCTTCCTCATGAACCAGGTGCAGGGCGGGGGCTCGAAGGTCATGAGCTTCGGGAAGAGCCGCGCGAAGCGCATGGCTCCCGACTCGCCCAAGATCACCTTCAAGGACGTGGCCGGCGTGGACGAAGCCGTTGAGGAGCTCCAGGAGATCAAGGAGTTCCTCGAGAACCCGAAGAAGTTCCAGGCACTCGGCGCGCGCATCCCCAAGGGCGTCCTCCTCTACGGGCCGCCCGGGACGGGGAAGACGCTGCTCGCCCGCTCGGTCGCCGGCGAGGCCGGCGTCCCGTTCTTCTCGATCTCGGGCTCCGACTTCGTCGAGATGTTCGTCGGCGTCGGCGCCTCGCGCGTCCGCGACCTGTTCGAGCAGGCCAAGCAGGCCTCGCCCTGCATCATCTTCATGGACGAGATCGACGCAGTCGGCCGCCACCGCGGCGCCGGCCTGGGCGGGGGTCACGACGAGCGCGAGCAGACGCTGAACCAGCTACTCGTCGAGATGGACGGCTTCGAGATGAAGGACAACATCATCCTCATCGCCGCCACGAACCGTCCCGACATCCTCGACCCCGCGCTCCTGCGCCCCGGCCGCTTCGACCGCCAGATCGTCGTCGACCGTCCCGACCGGAACGGCCGCCGCAAGATCCTCGAGGTCCACACGAAGGGCAAGCCGCTCGACAGCTCGGTCGACCTCGACACGCTCGCCGCCGGGACGCCCGGCTTCACGGGCGCCGACCTCGCCAACCTCGTGAACGAGGCCGCCCTCCTCGCGGCGCGGCGCGGCAAGAAGACGATCGCCGAGCTCGAGCTCGAGGAAGGGATCATGCGCGTGATCGCCGGCCCGGAGAAGAAGACGCGGCTCCTCTCCGAGCACGAGCGCAAGGTCACCGCCTACCACGAGATGGGGCACGCGCTCGTCGGCCACCACCTGCCGAACTGCGACCCGGTCCACAAGATCTCCATCGTCAGCCGCGGCGCGGCGCTCGGCTACACGATCTCCCTGCCGGCGGAGGACAAGTTCCTGACGACCAAGTCGGCGCTGATGGACCAGATGGCGATGACGCTCGGCGGCCGCGCGGCCGAGGAGCTCGTCTTCCACGAGGTGACGACCGGCGCAGCGAACGACATCGAGAAGGTCACCGCGACGTCGAAGCACATGGTCATGCGCTACGGCATGAGCGAGAAGCTCGGGCCCCGCATGCTCGGCCGCAACCACGACATGCCCTTCCTGGGCCGTGACATGGGCTCCGAGCCGGACTACTCGGAGGAGATCGCGCGCGAGATCGACGACGAGATCCGGCGCGTGATCGAGGAGGCCCACGAGCGCGCCAGGCGCGTGCTCGCCGAGCACATGGACGAGCTGCACAAGCTCTCCGAGCTCCTGATCGAGCGCGAGACGATCGACAAGGATCAGTTCGAGCGGCTGCTCGCCGGAGAGGCACCCGAGACGGTCTTCCCGGAGACGGAGACGCCCCCGGCGGAGGCGGAGCCCGAGCCCAAGCCGCGGGCCGAGCCCAAGCCGCGTCCCTTCCCGCTCCCCGGCGCGACGATGCAGCCGCCGCCGGAGCCGGAAGGCGCGAAGTAGCAGCGAGCGGTGATTCGGCTCCTGGCCGCGCTCGCGGGCGTGCTCGCGCTGGCCGGCTGCGGCGGCACCGAGACCGTCACCGTGACCGAGTCGCGGACGGAGACGGAGACCGAGACGGTCGCGGAGACGACGACGGTCACGGAGGCGACTTCGGTCGGCCTGCCGGCAACCGGTCGCGGAGACCCACGCGGCGCTCCTCGCCGCCGCCGAGTCCGGCGACTACGAGCAGCTGCGCCCTTACCTCCCGGAGGAGTTCTCCTACACGTTCGGCAATCCGGTCGAGGGCGGGACCGATCGCGTACTGGCAGCAGGTCGAGGCCGAGTCCGGCGAGAGCCCGATCGACAGGCTCGCGCAGGTCCTCCGCCTGCCCTACACCCTCTACGCGGGTACGTACGTGTGGCCGTTCGCCTACGACAAGCAGCGGAACGAGCTCACCGGCTACGAGCGCCGGCTCCTCGGCGACCTCGCCGTCTACAGCGGCGCCGGGAGCGGCTACCTCGGCTGGCGCGCGGGCATCGACCCGGACGGCACCTGGCGGTTCTTCATCGCCGGCGATTGAGCCCTAGCCGCCCTCCTCGTCGAACGCGGGCCGGGGGAGGGCGGGCGCGCGTTCCCGGGCCTTCTCGACGGCGGTGGACGGCCGGAAGGACCGCTGGGCGATGACCGTCGGGACGATCGCCGAGAGCACGACGACGGCGACCAGGAGCGAGAACTGGGTCTCGTCGATGATCCCGGCGTCGAGGCCGTACAGCGACGAGATCGTCCCGAACGTCAGCCCGGTCGACATGAGGAGGGTCGTGAACTCCGCGTGCGGCGCGCAGTAGCGGCGCGCGAGCGGGTAGACCGCGGCGAGCTTGGGGACGAGCTTCGCGCCGAAGAGCAGGAGCAGGACGCCGAGGTTCGCCCAGAGCGCGCCGACCGAGACGCTCATCCCGCCCTTGAGGAAGAAGAACGGCGTCAGGAACGCGAACGCGACGACCCGGAGGCGCTCCTGCTCCAGCCGGTGGGCCGCGTAGTGGCCCGACAGGGCGAGCCCGAGGACGAACGCCGGCAGCACCGCCTGCGACTGCGCCTTGTCGCCGAGCCAAATGAGCAGGAAGAGCGCGGCGAAGACGAGCTTGATCTCGGGCTCGATCACCCGGTTCCCGTACCGGCCGAAGAACCACGGCGACATCCGGGGGAGCAGGACGATCAGGGCGACGGACAGGCCGACGAACGGGACGATCCAGGCGTTCGGCTTGATGAACAGGATCGACAGCGCCGCCGCGGTGCAGAAATCGGTGACGAACGTCGCCGACATGATCCGCTTGCCGATGGTCGTCTGGTTGAGCCCCGTCTCGACGAGGACCGCGTAGACGACCGCGAGGCTCGTCGTCGAGAGCGCGATGCCCGGCGATCTGGGCCGCCTGCCCCGACCACCCGAGCCCCCAGTAGGCGAACGCCATCGCCACGAGGAAGGGCGCCAGGAACGACGCCCCTCCCAGCCACGCGCTCGCCCGCCACTCGCGCCGGAACCGGGGGACGTCGACCTCCGCGCCGGCGAGGAACGTGAGGACGATCCCCGCGAAGGTGCCGACGAAGCCCAGCCAAGCCGGGACGGCGAGGTCGAAGGCGTTGCCCACCACCACGCCGAGCGCGAGCTCCACGAGGGCGACCGAGATCCCGAGCTCGACGGAGACCGTCGAGGCGACGAGGATCGCCGCCGCCAGAATCGCTGCTGTTGCGAGAGCGCCCAACCTCTACCTCCTGCGAATGGTTTCGACGGGGTAGAGGCCATCAGCCCGCGAGGGCGGTTGGGCGCGAGCCTCATCGCGCTGCTGCTCTCGGCCCACTGTAGCGGAGGGCCCGTAGGATACGGTCCGGAGTCCGGTGAAACCGCCCCTGGAGCAGGCCTTTCCGCGACCCTCCGTCGTGGGGGTCGTGAACGTCACGCCGGACTCGTTCTCGGACGGCGGGATGTTCCTCCGACCTGACGCGGCGGTCGCGCTCGCCCAGGGCCACTTCGAGGAGGGCGCGGCTCTCGTCGACGTCGGCGGCGAGTCGACCCGGCCCGGGTCGGAGGGGGTCTCCGTGGAGGAGGAGCTCGAGCGGGTCGAGCCGGTGCTCGCGGCGCTCCAGGGCGAGCCGGTCTCGATCGACACCTCGAAGGCGGAGGTCGCGCGCCGCGCGCTCGCGCTCGGGGTCGTGATGGTCAACGACGTCACGGCACTGCGCGGTGACCCGGAGCTGGCCGGGGTCCTCGCGGACGGCGGGGCCTACCTCTGCCTCATGCACATGCTGGGCGAGCCGCGCACGATGCAGGACGACCCGCGCTACGACGACGTCGTCTCCGACGTGAAGGCCTTTCTCGAGGAGCGGCTCGCGGTCGCCGTCGAGGCCGGCATCCCCGAGGAGCATGTCTGCCTCGATCCCGGGATCGGTTTCGGGAAGACCGTCGAGCACAACCTCCAGCTGCTCGCCCGGCTCGACGAGCTGGTCGCCCTCGGGCGCCCGGTGCTCGTCGGGGCATCGCGCAAGCGCTTCCTCGGGCGCGTCCTCGGCGATCCGGAGGCGCTCACTGGGCCCGTCTCCGCCGGCGTCGCGGCGGCCGTCCTCGCCTACGAGCGGGGCGCGTCCCTCTTCCGGGTCCACGACGTGCGGGAGCACGTCCAGGCGCTGGCCGCGGCGCGCGCCGTCGCCGTGGGGCGCGTGAGCGTCGCTCGCCTCCGGCTCGCTCCCGTGGGGGAAACCATGTTTCCCCCACGGACCCCCTTCGTCGATCCGGTGAGGGAACCTCCCGGCTCCCTCACACATCCTCCACGCGCTCGTCGCCCACGGGGTGGTCGATGAGCGAGGTCGTCATCGAGATCGAGGGCCTCGAGCTGACGGGTTACCACGGCGCGCTCGCGGAGGAGCGGAGCCAGGGCCAGCGCTTCCTCTTCGACGTGCTGCTCGTCGCCCACGACGCGGGCATCCGAAGCGACCAGCTCGCGGACACGGTCGACTACACCGCCGTGGTCGCCCGCGTCCGGAGCGTCAGCGACGAGCACCGCTTCAACCTGCTCGAGGCGCTCGCCGCGGCGGTCGCCGACGACCTGATCGAGCACTTTCCGGTCTCCCGCGTTCAGGTGCGGGTGCGCAAGCCCGAGGTCAAGCTCGAGGCGCCGGCCGAGTACACGGCGGCGACGGTCGAGCGCACGCAGCGGTGAGGGCCTACGTCGGCCTGGGCGCGAACCTGGGCGAGCGGGAGGCGACGATCCGGCGCGCCCTCGACCTGCTCGCGGCGGAGCCCGGCGTCGAGGTCGCCGCGGTCTCCACGCTGCGGGAGACCGACCCGGTCGGGTACGCCGACCAGCCGCGCTTCCTGAACGGCGCGGCCGCGCTCGAGACGACGCTTCCCGCGCGCGAGCTCCTGGGCCTGCTGCTCTCGGTCGAGCGGGAGCTCGGGCGCGACCGCTCAGGGGAGGCGCGCTTCGGCCCGCGGACGATCGACCTGGATCTCCTCCTCTTCGGCGACGCGGTCATCGACGAGCCCGGCCTGACGGTCCCGCACCCTCGGCTCGCGGAGCGGACCTTCGTCCTCGAGCCCCTCGACGAGCTCGATCCGAGCCTGGTCCTGCCCGACGGGCGCCGGGTGCAGGATGTGCTGAGGTCGTCGTTACAATGAGTCACATGTCTCACCTCGACGAGCTCGACGAGTACGAGGCCGAGCTCGAGCTTCGCCTCAAGAAGGAGTACTCGGCCGTCTTCAGCCTGTTCCGCTACTGCGTCGTCACGCAGGATTCGACCTACCTCTGCAACCGGCACGAGCTGAAGGTCCTGCCGCAGACGACGTACCCGTTCTTCCACCTGACGATGGTGGACGTCTGGGTGTGGGACAAGAACCGCCCCACCCGGATCATCCCGCGCGCCGAGGTCTACACGTCGAGCGACGTCACGATCGAGGAGCTGCGCGGGGAGGGCGAGGGGCCGGCGCTGACCCCCGAGACCCTCGCGCAGAAGCTGGGCGAGACGCTCGGCGGCGACGACGACCTCGGCTAGCCGGGACGGCCCGTGCTGCTGGCCGTCGACGTCGGCAACACGCAGACGGTCTTCGGGCTCTACGACGGCGACCGCCTGACCGAGCACTGGCGCGTCTCGACCGAGGCCGAGCGCACCGGCGACGAGCTCGCCGTCCTCGTCGGCCGGCTGCTCGAGCTGCGCGATCTTGGCTTCGAGGACATCGGCGGCGTCTGCCTCGCCTCGACCGTCCCGCCGCTCGTCCGCGCGTACGAGGACTTCGCCGGCGAGTACGCTGAAGGCGCCGCTCCTGGTGCTCGGGCCCGGCACCCGGACGGGCATCCCCATCGTGTACGACGACCCGCGCGAGGTCGGACCCGACCGGATCGCCAACGCGGTCGCGGCCCGGGAGCGCTACGGGGCGCCCAGCATCGTCGTCGACTTCGGCACGTCGACGAACTTCGACATCGTCTCGCCGTCCGGCGAGTACGTCGGCGGCGTCCTCGCGCCGGGGATCGAGGTCTCGATGGAGGCGCTCTTCGCGCGCGCGGCGCGGCTCGTGAAGGTCGACTTCTCGCGCGCCCCCGTCGGTGATCGGGAAGACGACCGTGGCCGGGCTTGCAGTCGGGGCTCGTCTACGGCTTCGCGGGACAGGTGGACGGCATCGTCAAGCGCATCCGCGCCGAGCTCGGGGACACGGCTCCGGTCGTGGCGACCGGCGGGCTCGCCGAGCTGATCGCGCCACACGCCGAGACGATCGACAGCGTCGACCCGCTCCTCACGCTCGAGGGGCTCCGCCTGGTCTGGGAGCGGAACGAGCCGGAGTAGCCGCCGGGGCCCTAGGCCTCGGCCCTGCGCTTCGCGCACCGAGGCGCGGAGCGCTTCCGGGTCGGCGCCCAGGTCGCGGACGATGAGGACGGCGCCGGCGCGCTCGTCGGCCAGGAGCCCGAGCAGGATGTGCTCGGCTCCGATGTACCTGTCGCCGAGCGTATGGGCCTCGCGAACGCTTCGCTCGAGGACGCGCTTGGCGGCGCGCGTGAAGCTGCGCCGCCGCTTGGTGGAGCCAGACGGCTCGAGCGCCGCGACGCGCTCGCGGATCGCGTCCGCGGTCAGGCCCGCTTCGGAGAGCACCGGGGCCGTCGACTCGTCCTCCGCCAGGGCGAGGCCGAGGAGGAGGTGCTCCGTCCCGACGCGCTGGTGTCCGAGGCTCGCGGCCTCCTCCTGCGCGAGGACGATCACCTGGCGCGCGCGGCGCGTGAAGCGGGTGAACGGCCAGTCGAAGCCCCGGCGCGGGCCCTTGCGGGCCGAGCGCCCTTCGTCGCCCTCGACGATCTGGTGGACGCGCTGGTGGCTGACTCCCAGGCTCTCGGCGATCTCGCGGAGCGAGCCGCCCTCGGCGTGGAGGCGACGGATCGCGTGGCTGTAGTCGGCCCGGGCGCGCTCGAGCTCGTGCTGCGCCTCGAGCATCCGGTCGCGTGAGTCGCGCGCCTCGCCGAGAGTGGCGGGATCCAGCGGTGTCATGCTGTCTAGCGTACTAGACAGCATGGGAAGGTGTCAAGGGCGGTAGACAGGACGCGTGCCGTGCGGCTTTACGCCTCGCTGCGCTCGCGCTCTCCGACGACGACCGCGTCGAGGTGGGCGCGCGACAGCGGGCTCGCCCAGAGGCCCTCGATCCACGGCCGGCGGAGCAGCACCGAGCGCGGATAGGCGATCGGCAGGATCGCCGCGTGCTCGGCCACCCAGAGCCGGTCGACCTCGTGGTAGACCCGCATGCGCTCGCCCTGGTCGCGCAGCGACCTGCCGAGGTCGAGGAGCTCGAGGATGTCGTCGTCGCGGTAGAACGGCCAGCCCATGGTGAGGAGCCCGCGGAAGAAGCCGTCCGGGTCGGGGTAGTCGGCCGTCCAGCCCGACCACCACAGGTGGGCGTCCTCGAGCGACTCGCCGGCGATGTGCTTCGGGATCGGCCGCACGTTGACCCGCGCGCCGATCGGCTTCCAGAGCTCCCTGATCGCGTCGAGCGGCTGGAGCCAGTGCGGGACGATCATCTCGAGCTCGGGCAGGCCCTTCCCGTCCGGGTAGCCCGCCTCGTCGAGGAGGGCCCGGGCCTTCTCCAGGTCGTACTCGGGGCCGATCCGGTGCGAGTGCGCCGGCATCGCCGGGGGGATCGCGCCGCCCCGGGTCGCCGCGCGCGCGAGCGCGCCGTAGGTCGCGACCAGCAGCTCGCGGTCGACCGCGTGGGAGAACGCCTTGCGCACGAGCTCGTTCTGGAACGGCTGGCGGTCGGCGCGGAACCCGATGTACTGGACGCCGAGCTCGGGCACGAGCGTGCAGAGCGTGTCGGGCTCCTCGTCGGGGATCGGGAAGTAGACGTGCAGGAGGTCGAAGCGCCCCTCGCGCCACTGCTCGATCATCTGCTCCCCCTTCGAGTAGAAGGAGAAGTGGATCTCGCGGACGTTGCCGTGCGGTCCCGTCCAGTGCGGGTTCGCGCGCATGAGGGCGTGGTCGGCGTCGAACTCGACGAGGGCGTAGGGGCCGTTGCCGACGAGGTTCCCGGGCTTCGCCCATTCGTCGCCGAGCTCCTCGCAGCGGTGCCGCGGCCAGGGGAACGCCCACGGCGAGCTGAGGATGTAGGGGAAGTAGCTCCGCGGCTCCCGCAGCTGCACCTCGAGCGTGCGGTCGTCGAGCGCCTCTGCCGTCTCGACGTCCTCCATCAGGAAGGCCGTCTTCGTCTCGAGCTCGCGCATGCGCCGCCAGGCGTAGGCGAAGTCCTCGGCGGTCAGCGGCTCGCCGTCGCTCCACCGCGCGCCCTCCTGGAGCCGGAAGAGGTACGTGAGGCCGTCGGAGGAGACGCGGAAGTTGTCCGCCATCGCCGGGACGACGTTCAGCTCGGAGTCCACCATCAGGAGGCCGCGGAAGAGGAGCTCGGAGAAGTAGCCGGCCTCGGTCGTGTAGATCTCCCCCGGCGCCAGGTCCTGCGGAGGCGAGGAGGCGGTCTCGAGCCGCTCGGTCGGCGGGAGGCGAGGGTCCTCCCCGACCCGGCAGCAGAACGCCTCGTCGTACATCTCCTCGGCGTTCTCGAAGTCGAACGCGAGGTGATACGCGAGCGCCATCTTGAAGAGGGTGTCGCGGGCCCGGCGCTCGTCGCCCAGGCGGGCGAGGAACGCGCGCGCCTGGCTGTAGTGCTCGAGGGCCTCCCTGTCGGCGTAGACGGCCCGCGCCGCGTCGCCCGCCTTGAGGAGGTACTCGACGGCCTTCTCCGGCTCGTCGGCCTCCGTGAAGTGGCGGGCGAGCAGGCCGTAGGCCTCTTCGGGCGACTCGCTGTAGATGTCCTCGAGCGCCTCGCCCACGCGCTTGTGGAGCTTCCGCCGCTGCGAGTCCACCAGGCTCGCGTACGCGACCTCCTGGACGAGGCCGTGGCGGAACCGGTACTCGGGGTTCGGCCGGCGGCGCTTCTCGACGACGAGGTCGAGCCGCTGGAGCTCCGTGAGCGCCTGCAGGAGCTCCTCGCGCGGCACGAGCCGCTCGAGGAGCGGGAGCCCGAACGTCCGGCCGATGACGGCGGCGAGCGAGAGCACCTCGCGCGTCTTCGGGTCGAGTCGGTCGAGGCGCGCCTGCAGCGTGCCCTGGACGACCGCGGGGATGGCCAGCTCGTCGACGTCGACGGCGAGCTCCCAGTTGCCGTTCCTGCGCAGCAACGCCCCGCGCTCGACGAGGTCGCGGAAGGCCTCCTCGAGGAAGAACGGGTTGCCGCCGGAGCGCTCGGCGAGCAGCTCGGACACGGCCTCCGGAAGCTCGCCCTCCGCCGCGTTGCCCACGAGGATCCGCGAGGAGTCGGCGGGCAGCGGGCGCACCTCGATCTCCCGGTAGCGGTGGGGGTAGCGCTGGCGCGCGCGCTCGCCGAGTCGCCACGAGCCGTGGTCGCGCTCGAGGCGGTAGAGGAAGAAGAGGGTGACCGACGCCTCGTCCGTGACGCCGAGCAGGGCTTCGAGCAGCTCGAGCGTCGCCTCGTCGGCCCAGTGGAGGTCCTCGAAGACGAGGCAGAGGGGCTCCTCGTCCGCCAGCCTGAGGACGAACTCGTAGAACGCCTCGAAGGTGCGCGACTGGATGCTCTCGCGGTTGAGCTCCCGGATCGCCTGCTGGTCCTGAGGCTCGATGGTGAGCCCGACGAGGCTGGCGAAGAACGGGTACGCGTCGTCGGCCTCTTCCTTGCCGAGGACGTGCGCGAGCTCGGCCTTCAGCTCGAGGCGCACGCGGGCCTCGGGGGCCGTCGCGCCAACGCCCAGCCACTCGCGCAGGAGGTCCCTGATCGGCCAGTACGGGAACGTCTGCGCGTAGGAGACACCGCGTGCCTCGATGAAGCGCGCGCGATCCTTGTACCGGTCGCGCACCTCCCAGACGAGCCGCGTCTTGCCGATCCCGGGCTCGCCCATCATCGAGACGATGGCCCCGCGTCCCTCGAGCAGCGCGTCCATCGTGCGCTCGAGGACCGTGAGCTCGAAGTCGCGCCCGACGAGCGGGTGGCTCGGCGGCACCGGATCGGCCTCGAGCGGGCGGGTGACCTTGAAGGTCGGGAGCGGGTCGCGGATGCCCTTCAGGTCCTGCGAGCCCATCTCCTCGAGCTCGAAGCCGGACTCCACCTGGCGCTTCGTCGCCGGGCCGATGACGACGCCTCCCTCGCCCGCGATCTCCTGCAGGCGCGAGGCGACGTTGACCGTGTCCCCGAGGGCGTTCCAGGGATCGTAGGACTCGTCGTCGCCGTCCTGCTGGGCGCCGACCACCACCGGACCCGTGTTCACGCCGATGCGGACGGCGAGCTGGATGCCGTAGGCGGCCTCGACCTCCTGGGCGTACTGGGAGAGGGCGCGCTGGATCGCGAGGGCCGCGCGTAGCGCACGCTCGGCGTCGTCCTCGTGGGACACGGGGACGCCGAAGAACGCCAGCATCTCGTCGCCGACGAGCTGCGCCACGGTCCCGTCGAAGCGCCGCACCTGCTCGGTCATGATCCGCATGACCTCGTCGATGAGGAACTTCGAGCGCTCGGGGCCGAGCTGCGCCGCGATCGCCGTCGACCCGGCCACGTCGGCCACGAGCACGGAGACGATCCGTCGTTCGCCTGTCGCAACCGCCATACGAGAAGTTATAGCGGTGTGACGGTCGGAACTAGGTCTCGCCGCGGCCGCGCGCTCAGCCGCCGCCGTAGGCGGAGATCGGCAGATCGAGGAGGACGTCGTCCTCGGCCGGCAGCTCGCCCTCGAGGCGCGCGAGGGCGTCGGCGGCGCCCGGTGCCGCCGCGAAGAGGCGTTGCTCGACGTCCGCGAGCGTCTCGAGCTGCACCAGCTCCTGCTTGAAGGGCTTCGGGAAGCGGCCGCGGCCCAGGTACCAGCCGTAGAACTTCTTGAGGAAGCCGGTGGCGCGGCGCTCGCCCAGCTCCTGCGCCGTCGCCCGCATGAAGAGCACGAGCTCCGCGACGATCTCGTCGGGGCCGGGGTCGCTCCCGGCCGGTGCCGGCGATCTCGGCGACCGTCCAGGGGTTTCCCTGGGCGGCCCGGCCGACCATCACCGCGGCGCAGCCCGTCTCGTCGAGCACCTCCTGCGCGCGTCGGCGCGACGTGACGTCCCCGGAGGCGACGACGGGCACGTCCACGAGCCCGACGAGCTCCCGGGTGAGCGAGTGGTCGGCCGTCCCCGTGTACATCTGGCGCGCCGAGCGGGGGTGGAGCGTCAGCGACGCGGCGCCCGCGTCGACGAGGCGGGGGCCGACCTCGAGCGCCGTCCCGCGAGCCGTCCGCGAGCCCCCGGCGCATCTTCACCGTCGTGGGGACGGAGACGGCGCCCGCCACCGCCGCGACGATCCGGCAGGCGCGATCCGGGTCTTCGAGCAGCGTCGCTCCCGCTCCGGTCTTGGTCACCTTGCGCACGGGGCAGCCGAAGTTGATGTCGACGATGTCCGCGCCGGCGTCCTCGACCATGCGCGCCGCTTCGGCCATCACCGCGGGCTCGGAGCCGAAGATCTGCACCGCGAGCGGGGTCTCCTCGCGGCTGATCCGCAGGTACCCGAGCGTGCGTTCGTCGCCGTGGTGGAGGCCGGCGCAGCTCACCATCTCCGAGCACACGAGACCGGCGCCGAAACGGCGCCCCTGGCGGCGAAACGCCTGGACGCTGACGCCCGCCATCGGGGCGAGCACGACGCGGCTCGGGATCTCGACGGTGCCGATCCGCCAGGGGGACTGGATGTCGACGCCCATCAGGAGGGAATCGTAGCCCCGCCGGGAACGTTCTCCGTTTGACACGGCGGCTACAATGACCGCCCGGCGGTGCGGGAAGGCACCGCGTTTCGTTGTAAATGGGGCCTATGGAGGAACGGTCGTGAAGGAAGTGATTCTCACTCCCGAGGGTCATGAGAAGCTGAAGGAAGAGATCGAGTATCTCTCCACCGTGAAGCGCCGCGAGGTGGCCGAGCGGATCAAGCAGGCCCGGGAGTTCGGCGACATCGCGGAGAACTCCGAGTACGACGACGCCAAGAACGAGCAGGCCATGCTCGAGCACCGGATCGCCATGCTCGAGGAGCGCCTGAAGGACGCGCGCGTCATCGACGCGGGCGACGTCACGACCGACGTCGTCAGCGTCGGCACGATCGTCCGCCTCCGCGACGTCGACGCCAAGGAGACGATCGAGTACACGATCGTCGGCTCGGCCGAGGCCGATCCCGCCGAGTACAGGCTCTCCAACGAGTCCCCGGTCGGCAGGGCGATCCTGGGCCGCAAGAAGGGCGAGACCGTCGAGGTTTCCGCCCCGCGCGGCTCCCTGAAGTACAAGATCATGGACATCAAGGCCGCCTAGCCGGGCACCCGGCGCACCGCTGGGCTCGGCCGCACGCTGCCCGCGACGCTTCACCACAAGTAACAGACTGTTACTTGCCCTTCGTGGCTGAGGGGCCGGTCCGGCGCGCGCACCAGCTTCGTGACCGGCGGCCCTGGTGAGAAGGGGCGGCGACTCTGCCCGCTGGATAGGTGGCGCCGGCCGCGCCGGCACGCGCCGCGCGAGCCTTCACCACAAGTAACAGACTGTTACTTGCCTTCCTGGCCGAGGGCAGGTCCAGCGCGGGCACTAGACTCGCGGCCGATGACCCTGCCGAAGCGCTTCCCCGACCGGGACGAGATCGCGTCCGTCCGCGCGGAGGCCGACGCCCTCGAGCCGGGAGCCGAGGGCGCGGAGGCCAGACGTGTCGCAGGGCGCGTGCTGGCACGCCGCGGCCACGGGAAGCTCGTCTTCCTCGACCTCGTCGACCGGTCCGGCCGCCTCCAGCTGCTCTGCTCGGCCGACCGGAGCGGGCCGGTCGATGTCGACCTCGGGGACATCGTGGGGGCGATCGGCGCCGCGACGAAGACCCGGCGGGGCGAGCCCTCGCTCGCGGTCGACGAGCTCGTGCTCCTCGCCAAGACGAAGCGCCCGCTGCCCGACACCTTCCACGGGCTGGTCGACGCCGAGACCCGGTACCGACGACGGTGGCTCGATCTGCTCGTCAACGACGAGACGAGAGCGGACTTCATCCTGCGCAGCAGCGCGCTCGCGTCGATCAGGCGCCGCCTCGACGACGCCGGCTTCCTGGAGGTGGAGACCCCGGTGCTCCAGCCGCGGTACGGCGGCGCCTTCGCGGAGCCCTTCGTGACCCACGCGAACGAGCTGGGGACCGACGTCTACCTGCGGATCGCGACGGAGCTCTACCTCAAGCGCCTGATCGTGGGCGGGCTCGAGAAGGTCTACGAGATCGGGAAGGACTTCCGCAACGAGAGCATCTCGTACAAGCACCAGCCCGAGTTCACGATGCTCGAGTGGTACGAGGCCTACGCGAACTACCACGACACGATGGCGCGCATGGAGGAGCTGGTGGCCGGCGTCGCCGAGGACACGCTCGGCACGACGAGGGTGACCTTCCGCGGGCACGAGGTCGACCTCGCGCCCCCGTGGAACCGCCTCCGCCTGCTGGACGCGCTCGAGGAGCTCGGCCTCTGGACGCGAGACGAGGCCGATCTCCGGGCCCGGCTCGTGGAGCGCGGCGTCGACGTCTCCCAGGACCGGTCGTGGGCGCAGCTCGTCGACCACGCGCTGAGCCACTTCATCGAGCCGGAGCTCATCGAGCCGACGATCCTGTACGACTATCCGATCGAGCTCTCGCCGCTCGCGCGCGAGACCGACGACGATCCGACGCTCACCGAGCGCTTCGAGTACTTCGTCGCCGGGATGGAGCTCGGGAACGCCTACACCGAGTTGATCGACCCCGACGAGCAGGCGGCCCGCTTCGCGGCCCAGTCCGGCGAGGTCGGAGGCGAGCCGGGCGATCCCGACTACGTCGAGGCCCTCTCCTACGGCATGCCGCCGACGGGCGGGCTGGGGCTGGGGATCGACCGCCTCGTGATGCTGCTCACCGGGCGCGAGACCATCCGCGACGTGATCCTCTTCCCGACGCTGCGGGAGCGCGCCGACTCCTAGGCGCTAGCGGAGGACGACGAAGGCGTCGACCGGGGCCTGCCGCGGCCTTGCCGTCGGACGGACGGCGATCGAGTGCCGGCCGGACCTCCGCCAGCTCTTCGAGAAGACGACCGCGCGACGTCCCGAGATCGGCGAGTAGAGGCTCACCGTTCGCGCGTACCGGCCGTCGACGAAGACGCGCGCCCGCCCTCCGGTCGGCCCCGTCCGGGAGACCCAGGCGACCCCGCGGCCCCGGAACGATCAGCCGGGCGACCGAGCGGCGGCGTCCTGCCGACGTCTCGTGGCTCGCCGTGGCGAGGGCCCTGTGCCGGTGGCGCCACCGGCCCCCGTAGGCGATCCGGGAGCTCCGGTCCTCGAGCACGCGCACGCCGAACGACGGTCCGAACGCCGCCGGGCTCGCGTTGCCGGCGGCGTCGTAGGCATGCACGAGGAACCGGTAGTCCCGCCCTCGCCGGAGCTCGAGCACGGCCACGGTGGAAGACGGGTTGGGCACCGGCACGAACTCCCAAGGGCGGCCGTCGACGCTCTTCCAGAGCCAGAAGCCGACGGCGTCGGCGTCCCGCGACGACCATCGCAGGCGGACGGGCACGCGCCCTCCGCCGAGGGCGCCCACGACCTTCGGCCTCGGGCCGGTGGGCCGGGGAGCCGTCCCGTCGGGGACGCTCGCCGGCCCGTCCGCCGTCAGGAAGCTGCTCGCGGCGACGTTCCAGTGCGTGGCGAGGTAGCTCCCCGCCGGCGGGTCGGTGTGGAAGTAGTCGTCGTGGGCGCAGTCGAGGAGCCGCTCGTGGAAGGGTGGGCAGACCGTCCTGAGCGCGACCTGGCTGCCGTGCGCCCACACGAGCCCGTCGAGCACGCCGTCGTCGTCGTAGCAGAGCGCGTCCGCGTCGTCGGTGCAGTGGTAGTTGTCGTTGGCGTTCGGGGCGCTCGGCTGCACGCCGCCGAGGAGGTGCGCGAGCTCGTGCGCCTCGATCGACGGGTTGATCCCGCCCCAGCAGCCGCGGTCGATCCGCGCGACCATGCCCGGCAGGCCGTCCCCGTTGTTCGCGTTCCCCTGCGACGGCGAGTCGTCGGGCTTGACCGTCGCAAGCCCGCAGAAGACGTATGCGTCCACCCAGACGAGGTACTTGCGGTCGGGGCGGTCGAACCCCTGGGCGGCCAGCTCGGAGGCCGTCCCGGCGAGGCTGGCGACGCCCGCGGGCGTGAGCGTCGCCGTCGCGACGTCGAGCGTGCAGTCCGGGTCGGTGACGAAGCGGACGTGGCGCACGCCGCCGGTCTCGGCGGCGCTGTCGTTGAACACGGTGTCGACGACCCCCGCCCAGAGCCGGATGAACGGTGCGATCTCGTCGTGGTTGTCGCTCCCCTCCGCGGGATAGGCGTAGACGGCCTGGACGCGGTTGCCGCCGACGCCGTCGCCGGTGCAGAGGGCTGCGCGCCCGACCGCGGCGCTCGGGCCGGCCGCGCCGGTCGTGGACGCCGCGAGGTCGCGGACCATCCGCCGGAGGCGGACGTCGCGTCCGGGCGGCGCGGCATCCGGGCCGTGCGTGCAGCCGAGGCGGCCGCCGGGGAGGGCGAGCTCGAAGGCCGTCGTGCAAGGACCGTCCTCGTGAGCGCGTTCGAGGCCGCGGTAGAGGAGCCCGCGGGCGGGGTCCGGTGTCGCGCGCGCAGGCGAGTGCGCGGACGCGGAGCCCGCGACCGTCAGGAAGACGAGAATGATTGCGGCGCTGACCTTCATCCCTGGCCCGGGAGCCCGTTGGCGTCCAGGGATTCGGCCGCCCGGCCGGCGGCCGGGATCCCTCGTTCGAGGGCCGATCTCGTCTCGGCGATGCGCTCAGCGACGAGTTCTGTCGCACTTTGCGGGGTTCGTCCGCCCCGGGTGCTTGTATTCGCCGCGCGACCCGGTTAGAAACGTCGCGGGAGGCTCTCTTCCGACTGCTGCGGCATGGGCGGAGAGGGAGAACAACACCAGTCGAAGGAGAGAACAGAGGGATGAAGAGACTTCTCGTAGCGGTCGCGGCCGCGCTTGCGGCCCTTGCGGTCGCGGCCCCCGCGAGCGCGCACAACACGTCGGCGACGATCGACTGCGTCAATCAAACGCTGACGGTGACGTACACGTACACGCAATTCGAGGCTGGTGCGACTTCGACGTCGACCGAGACGGTGACGGTCAACGGGAACGTCGTCTACGGCCCGACCGACTGGGTGTTCACGACAGCGTTCAGCCAGCACACACCTGTCTCGACGCCCTTCACAGGTGTCGCAAACGTGGTCGCGTCCTGGGACGTCAACACCACCGACAACTTCCACGAAAAGGACAGCACGAGCAAGCAGGTCGACTGCGGTGGTGAGACGACCACCGGCGGCACGACCGGCGAGACCACGGGTCAGACCACCGGCGAGACGACGGGTCAGACCACCGGCGAGACGACCGGTGAGACGACCGGCGCCACGACGGGCGAGACCACCGGTGGCGGCACGACCGGCGGCGGCACGACGGGCAGCGGCGGCGTCATCGGCGCCACGACCGGCGGCACCACCGGCGGCTCGCCGGGTGCCGAGACCGGCGGCGAGCTCCCCTTCACGGGCCTCCCGGTCTGGATCCCTGTCCTGCTGGCCTTCGCCCTGCTCGTGAGCGGCGGGTTCCTCCTGCGGCGCAAGCGGGACGACGTCTCGTAGGCACTGCGACGATCGACGTTGACACGGGGCGGCGCGAGCCGCCCCGTGCGTCTTCCGGTGGCATCCCTCGATCGGGGGACGGGCGCCTACCCCTTGTGGTGGTCCGTGGTCGCCGTTCGCGGGGGATCGGCGCGCGCGCGGTTGTTTTTCCCTTTCTCCCTGCTAATGAGCGACTAGGGAGGCTCCCTTCGGCTGCTGCGGCAACTCGGCGGACAGGGAGATCACACCGAGTCGAAGGGGAGAAGTGGGATGAAGCGACTGTTCGTTCTCGTCGCGGCGGCGCTGGCGGTGCTGGCACTCTCCGCGACACCTGCGGTTGCACACGGGTCGCACGACGACCACGGGTGCAAGGACGACCTGGGCGCCTCGTACGGCGGCGGCTGGAACCACTGCGACGACGAGCCCGACTGCCCGCAACTTGGCGCGAGCTCGTGGGGCGGCGGGGGCTGGGACGACTGCGAGGAGCCCGACTGCCCGGAGCTGGGCGCCAGCTCGTGGGGTCACAAGCATGACGACTGCGAGGGCACGACCACCGGCGGCGACACGACGACAGGGGGAGACACCACCGGCGGAGACACGACCACCGGTGGCGACACCACGACCGGCGGGGACACCACGACGGGGGGAGACACGACCACCGGCGGTGACACCACGACCACCGGCGGTGACACCACCACCGGCGGCGGGGGCACGACCGGCGGGGGAGTCAGCGGCAACACGACCGGCGGCGACCCGAGCGCAGGCACGGGCGGGACGCTCCCGTTCACCGGCCTCCCGGTCTGGATGCCCATCCTCCTCGCCTTCGCGCTCCTCGCGAGCGGCGGGTTCCTCCTGCGCCGCAAGCGCGACGAGGTCGCGTAGCGACGAGGGTCGAGCTCGGAACGACACGGGGCGGCCTCAAGGGCCGCCCCGTTCGCGAGGTCCCGAGGGCGCGCGTGTATAAGGGGTCCGGCGTGCAAGAACGGCTCGAGGCGAGCCGCGCCGGCCGCGCGGCGATCAGCGTGTTCATCGTCGTCACGCTCGTGAGCGTCGTCGTCTGGAACCTCCCGTCGTCGGCGATCAAGGACGACGCGATCGCCTACGCCGGGCCGTACATCCGCGCTGCGGGCCTGAACCAGAACTGGGGCGTCTTCTCGCCCGACCCGCGGCGCAACACCCTCTATCTCGTCGCCCGCGTGCGGTACGCCGACGGGAGCGAGGAGGTCGTCTCGCCGCCCCACGGCGGACGGCTGGTCGGCGGCTACTGGGACTACCGCTGGCGCAAGTGGACGGAGTGGACGACCTCCGACGACCACCAGGAGCTCTGGCAGCCCGCGGCCGCCTGGTTCGCGCGCCGCGCGCGCGCCGAGGGCCGCAACCCGGTCAGCGTGACGCTCGTCCGCCAGTGGCAGGACCTGCTGCCGCCGGGGGCCGGCCCGAGCCGGGGGCCGTGGCAGGAGTACGCCTACTACACGTACGACGTTCCCGGGGCGCAGGAGACGGAGCCGCGATGACGAGGGCGGTCGCAGCCTGGGAGCGCTTCTGGTTCAGGGACGTGGAGACGTCGACGCTCGCCCTCTTCCGGATCGCCTTCGGGATCGTCGTCGTCGGCTGGACGATCTCGCTCGCCCCGGCGCTGTACTCCTTCTTCACCGACGACGGCATCGCTCCCGGGGATCCCGACAACGGCTCGGGGGCGTGGGGGTTGCTCCAGCTCGACTCGAGCCCCACGGCCGTCACGCTGCTCTACCTGTTCCTGCTCGTCGGGAGCCTGTGCCTCCTGGTCGGATTCAGGACGCGGCTCGCCGCCGTCGTGGTCTTCGTGTGCCTCGTCTCGTTCGCGCGCCGCGACCCCTGGGTCCTGAACTCCGGCGACCTGCTGATCTTCGTACTCGCCTTCTACCTCATGCTCGCGCCGTCGGGCGCGGCGCTCTCCGTCGACCGGTGGCTCGGGTCGAGGCGCCGGTTCTGGGAGTTCCCGCGGCGATCGATCTGGCCGCTCCGGCTGATCCAGGTCCAGGTGAGCCTGCTGTACTTCTTCGCCGTCTGGGCGAAGGTCCGGGGCACCACGTGGAACGACGGGACCGCCGTCTCGTACGCGTTCCGGCTCGAGGACCTCGAGCGGTTCCCGGTCCCGGGCTTCCTCACCGACACCCTCGTCCTCGTGAACCTGCTGACGTACGGGACTCTGGCCGTCGAGCTGGCGCTCGCGATCCTCGTGTGGAACGGCAAGCTGCGCCCGTGGGTGCTTCTCCTGGGCGTCGGGCTCCATCTCGGGATCGACTACGCGGTGCGCGTGGGCTTCTTCAGCTTCGCCGCTCTCGTCGCCTACATCGCCTTCCTGCCGCCCGAGACGGTGAGCAGCTGGGTGGTCCGGGTGCGGGACCGGATGGCGCGGAGCCGACTCGCCTGGCTCGTCCCCCGGGTCGACCCCGTCGAGCCCGGAGGGCATCCGTGAGCGAGGCCGTCATCCTCTACGACGCCGACTGCGGCTTCTGCCGCTGGGCGGTGGGCAAGGTGTTGGCGTGGGACCGGGCGGGCAGGCTGCGCTCCTCGGCGCTCCAGGGCCCGGAGGCCGACCGGCTGCTCCCCGGGCTGGCGGCCGCGGAAAAAATGGCATCCTGGCACCTCGTGATCGGCGGCCAGGTCCACTCCGGCGGCGCAGCCGCCGCACCGCTCCTCCGGCTCCTTCCCGGCGGGCGGCCGCTGGCGTCCGTGCTCGCGGCGTTCCCGGGCCTCACCGACCGCGCCTACCGGCTCGTAGCGCGCAACCGTGACGGCTTCGGCCGGCTCGCCGGAGCGAGGTGCGCCGTGGCTCCGCGACAACATGGGGACGGAGCATCGTGACCCGCAGGCGTGTCGGAGCGGTGCTCGCGGGGCTCGGCATCCTCGTGGCCGCCTACGCGGCCACGGTCCTCCTCTGGCGCGATCCGGCCACGGATCTCTATGCGCGCTGGAAGCAGCACACCCTCAGCGAGGAGCTCGACCAGACGTTCGCCGAGGAGCGGGGAGCGTTCGCCTCGCTGCAGATCCGCGACGAGAACTCGACTCAGACGTCTGCCAAGTTCGAGCGGATCGGGCTCGAGCAGCTCGCCGTCGCGCGCGCCGCGAACGAGCTCCACGCGAGGCTCAAGCTGGGGAAGGCGCTGGGCCGGCTGAAGGTCCCGCGGCTGGGGTTGAACTCGGTGTTCGTGCACGGAACGCGCTGGGGGCCCGACCTCTCCCAGGGCCCCGGGCACTATCCGCAGACGTCCCTTCCCGGCGTCGGCAGGACGATGGCCATCGCCGGGCACCGGACCACCTTCGGCGCCCCGTTCCGGCACATCGACTCGCTGCGCAAGGGCGACCCGATCACCGTCTCGCTCCCGTACGCGACCTTCCACTACCGGGTGTTCCGCCACGAGGTCGTCGACAACGAGGACTGGAGCATCATCCGCGACCGCGGCTTCGACACGCTGGTGCTCTCCGCCTGCCATCCGCTCTACAGCGCCGAGCAGCGCTGGGTCGTCTTCGCGCGCCTCGTCCGGGTCGATCCCGTCGGCGGGATGCCCTACGCCGCCTAAAGAACCCCTTTCGAAATGAAGCACTGAGTCGCCGGGCCGCCCCGGACGGCGCGATCCTGCGTCCTCGGTCGCGCCCGTATTCTCGAGTGCGGGCACTCCCTGCGTCCTTGCCTCGCACACGCCCAGGACACCCCGGCGACGAGGCCTCATTCCGAAATGAGTTCAGCCCCGCGGCGCAGACTAGCCCTCCGGCCAGTACCCGAACGAGCCGAACGGCGCTTTCCTGAAAGTCACGAACCTGCGCCTCTAGGGGAGAAGGCCATGAGGGGACACGCTCGGGCCGCCGCGCTCGTCGCGGTGAGCGAAAGGCCGTCGCGCCGGCTCCACCGGCGCGCTTCCGGGCGCGGGGAGGGCCGTCTGTGCGACCGAGCCGGGCAGCGACTCTCATCATCTCGTCCGTCGGGCTGGGGACGGGCGAGGCGCGGCCCGGGGGTAGCGTCTCTTCAGGCGGCGCCCCCGGGCAGGCGCATCGAGAGGCGGATCAGCGGGCTACGCCCGGCGGAGCTGCTCCGCCGGGCCGCCCCGAGCTGCCGCTGAACAGCGGGCCGGCGCTCGCGAGCAGGTAGACACTCGCGAGCCCGGCCCACTCGTCGTAGCGCTCGAGGAGGTCGCGCGTGTCCTCGGGCTCGGCGCGCCTGCCGAGCAGCGAGGAGCAGAGCTTGAGGAGCCCGAGGTCGCCGACGAGGCCGCGCTCGAACCTCCCGAGGCCGTAGAGGGAGATCATCCCGGCCGACCACGGGCCCAGTCCCCGCTCGCGCTCGATGCGGGTGGCCGCAGCCGCCGTCTCGACCCGGTGCAGCTTCTCGACGTCCCACTCGCGCGAGACGCGGACGAGGGCGTTCGCCTTCCGTGCCACGAGCCCGTCTCGGGCCAGCCGGGCAGTGGACGACCCCCCGAACGTCGCCCGGGTCGGCGGCAGGAGGAGATCCTCCTCCGGTGCCCGCCTCGCGTGCGCCGTGAGAAGCCGGGCCTCGAGCAGGCGGGCGGTCCGTGCCTCGATCAGCTGGCCGCAGACCGCCTTCAGGAGCGCGTGCGTGACGGTCGCCGTCCTCAGCGGGCGGAGCCCGCGCAGGCGCCGGAGAGACGGTCCGAGCAACGGATCGTCCGCGAAGCGGCGCAGGAACGGCGCGTGGTCGTCGTCCGTCGCCAGGACGAAGCGCAGCTTGGGAAGGACGAGATCGGGGCTCGTGGACGAGATCGTGGCGGCCAGGCTCCCGTCCGCCCGCTGCCGGACTCTGGCGAGGGCCGGCTCGCCGTCCACCTCGAAGGCCATCGTCAGGACGCCGTCGCGGAACCGCCGGGTCGGGTCGCTTCTGAGCCGGGCCGAGAGCGCGAGCGAGTACGGCCGCCGGGGCTCGAGCGTCGTCTCGAAGGTCACCGCCCTGAGCCTAGCGGCAGGGACGGCGCCCGGCCGAACGAGGGCAAGTAACAGACTGTTACTTGTCGGTCAGCGCCTGAAGCCGAACTCGGCGGCGACGATCGTGGCGTCGTCCCACTGCGCGAAGTAGCCCTTGGGGTTCGTGACGTGCACTGCGGCGACGCCGACATTCCGCCACCGCGGGTTGAGGATGTTCGCGCGGTGCCCGGGGCTCGCCATCCAGCGGCTCACGGTCGCGCTCGCCGAGAGGCCGGGGGCGCCCCAGGCGAGGTTCTCGCCGGCGCCCCAGGACGAGTATCCCGGCCCTGGCCAGTACCAGCGGATCCAGGTGCCGAACGGCGTCCAGCGCCGGGCGCGGTCGGGCGTGAAGAGGTCGTGGCTGAAGTAGCCGGCGGAGGCGGTGGAGCCGGCGTGGCGGTCGGCGGCCTCGGTCAGGCGCCGGACGATCCTCAGCTTGTGCAGGCCGTGGCTCCGGCGGATCGCGTTCATGCGCGCGACGACGTTCGCCTCGAGGGTCGCCTTCTCCCGGAGGACCGGGGCCGCCCCGGCGGCCGGCGCGCCGGCCAGCGCGAGGAGCGCGAGCACCACGAGGGCGCAGCCGGCGAGCTTCCCACCCATGAAGGTAACGATTGGCGCATTTGCGGCGCCGTGCGTCCCCCAAACGAGGCACGTGCAAACCCGCCGGAGAGCGGGGAGAATTGAGGCTGTTGCGCCTTCGTCGCGGAGCCGATACGGACTCTATGGCGTGCGCGGGCACTCCCGACCGGTTCGATACCATAGGTCCGGCTGTCGACTGGAAAGGACGCTGAGTAGGTTGTTCGAGCGCTTCACCGAGAGAGCCAGGCAGGTCGTCGTTCTCGCCCAGGACGAGGCCCGCGCCCTCAAGCACAACTACATCGGCACGGAGCACATCCTCCTCGGCCTCCTCCGTGAGGAGGAGGGCCTTGCCGCGCGCGTGCTCGAGAGCCTGGACATCACGGTGGAGGAGGTGCGCGCCCAGGTCGCGCGCATCGTCGGCCAGGGCGACGAGGTGACGACCGGGCAGATCCCGTTCACCCCGCGCGCGAAGAAGGTGCTGGAGCTCGCGCTGCGCGAGGCCCTGTCGCTCGGGCACAACTACATCGGCACGGAGCACATCCTCCTCGGCCTCGTCCGGGAGAACGAGGGCGTCGCCGCCCGCATCCTGCTCGACTTCGACGCCGACGCGGAGAAGATCCGGAACGAGATCATCCGCATGCTCTCCGGCCCCGGACGCCGGCAGCAGGGCGGGGGCTCGGCCCCCGGCGAGAAGGCCAAGAGCTCCAAGCTGCTCGACCAGTTCGGCCGGAACCTCACGAAGCTCGCCGCCGAGGGCAAGCTCGACCCGGTCGTCGGGCGCCAGACGGAGATCGAGCGCGTGATGCAGATCCTCTCGCGCCGCACGAAGAACAACCCGGTGCTGATCGGCGAGCCCGGCGTCGGCAAGACCGCCGTCGTCGAGGGCCTCGCCGCCAGGATCGCCTCGAACCAGGTTCCCGAGCTCCTGAAGAACAAGCAGATCTACACGCTCGACCTGGCCGCGCTCGTGGCGGGCTCGAAGTACCGCGGCGAGTTCGAGGAGCGCCTGAAGAAGGTGATGAAGGAGATCACCCAGCGCGGCGACATCATCCTGTTCATCGACGAGCTCCACAATCTCGTCGGGGCCGGCGCGGCCGAGGGCGCCATCGACGCAGCGTCGATCCTCAAGCCGGCGCTCGCTCGCGGCGAGCTGCAGACGATCGGCGCGACCACGCTCGACGAGTACCGCAAGTACCTCGAGCGCGACGCCGCCCTCGAACGGCGCTTCCAGCAGATCCGCGTCGACGAGCCGTCGGTGGACGACACGGTCCAGATCCTGCGCGGCCTCCGCGACCGCTACGAGGCCCACCACCGCTGCACGATCACCGACGAGGCGCTCCGCGCGTCGGCGATCCTCGCCGATCGCTACATCCAGGACCGGCACCTGCCCGACAAGGCGATCGACCTCATCGACGAGGCCGCCTCCCGCATGCGCATCAAGACGATGACCGCCCCGCCGCGCTACCGCGAGCTGGAGGAGGAGATCGAGAAGGTGCGCGAGGAGAAGGAAGCCGCGATCGAGGCGCAGGAGTTCGAGAAGGCGGCCAACCTCCGCGACAAGGAGCGCAAGCTCACGCAGAAGAAGCGCGAGCTCGAGGAGAAGTGGCGCACTTCCGAGCAGGTGGAGCAGCCGGAGATCGGCGAGGAGGAGATCGCCGACATCGTCTCGATGTGGACGGGCATCCCGGTGTTCAAGCTCACCGAGGCGGAGTCCCAGAAGCTCATCCGCATGGAGGAGGAGCTCCACAAGCGCGTCATCGGCCAGCACCAGGCGATCGTCGCCGTCTCGAAGTCGATCCGCCGCGCGCGGGCCGGCATCAAGGACCCGAAGCGGCCGACCGGCTCGTTCATCTTCCTCGGCCCCTCGGGCGTGGGGAAGACCGAGCTCGCGCGGACGCTCGCCGAGTTCCTCTTCGGCGACGAGGACGCGATGATCCAGGTCGACATGTCGGAGTACATGGAGAAGCACTCCGTGTCCCGGCTCGTCGGCTCCCCGCCCGGCTACATCGGCTACGACGAGGGCGGCCAGCTCACCGAGGCCGTGCGCCGCAAGCCGTACTCGGTCGTCCTCCTCGACGAGATCGAGAAGGCCCACCCGGACGTCTTCAACATCCTCCTCCAGATCCTGGAGGACGGGAAGCTCACCGACGCCCAGGGCCGCAAGGTCGACTTCCGGAACACGATCGTGATCATGACCTCGAACATCGGCGCCGCCACGATCTCGAAGAACCAGTCTCTCGGGTTCTCGGTCGGCGACGACACCGGCCTCAGCTACGACGAGATGAAGGACCGGATCATGGGCGAGCTCAAGAAGGTCTTCCGGCCCGAGCTCCTCAACCGGATCGACGAGGTCATCGTCTTCCACAAGCTGACGAAGGAAGAGATCAAGACGATCGTCGACCTGATGATGAAGCGGCTGCGCGAGCAGATGGCGGAGCACGAGGCCGCGATCGAGCTCACGGAGGAGGCGAAGGAGCTCCTGGTCGACAAGGGGTACGACCCCGCCATGGGCGCCCGCCCGCTCCGCCGCGCGATCCAGCGCTTCCTGGAGGACCCGCTCGCCGACTTCGTACTCGGCCGCTCGATCAAGCCCGGCTCGACAATCGTCGTCGACCGCAAGGACGACGAGGAGGTCGACATCTCGATCGTCGAGGGCCAGGCACCCGAGGAGCCCGAGAAGGTCACCGTCCCGGCCGAGCCTCCCACGGATGAGGCCGACACGGACGACACGCACCCCGACGACGTCGACTAGCCGTCCGTGACCGTCGCGGTCGTCGGCGGCGGTGCCGTTGGCCTGGCGTGCGCGTGGTCGCTTGCCCGCCGGGGCGCGCATGTCGTCGTCTACGAGCGCGGCTCGGTGGGGTCGGGCTGCTCGCGGGGGAACACGGGCTGGATCTGCCCCGGGCTCGCCGCGCCGCTCCCGGCTCCCGGCGTCATGGGCGGCGCGCTCCGGGGCATGGTGCGGCGCGACAGCCCGATCCGGATCAGGCCGCTGGTCGGCCCGTCGTTCCTGCGCTGGACGTGGGAGTTCTGGCGGGCCTGCACGCCTGAGCGCTACCGGGCGGGGCTCGAGGCGACCGTCGCGCTCTCGGCGCGAACGCTCGAGCTCTTCGACGCCCTCCGCGATGCAGGGGTCGAGTTCGAGACCCACGAGAGCGGGATGGTGGTCGCCGCTCTGACCGAGCCGGGCCTGGAGGAGTACGCGGACATGCTGCTCGACGCCCGGGCCGTGGGCTACGGCGGGGACGTGCGCGTGCTGGACGGCGCCGAGGTCCGCGAGCTCGAGCCGGCCGCGAGCGACGCCGTCCTCGGCGGCGTCGTCGCCCCCGCCGAGCGGTACGTCCGTCCGGAGACGCTCACGGCCGGCCTCGCCGCCGCCCTCCGTCGCGACGGCGTCGAGGTGCTCGAGGGCGTCGACGTGCGGGAGCTCTCGGAGCTCCGGGCCGACGCCGTCGTGGTCGCGTCCGGCGCGTGGTCCGGGCGGTTGCTCGCCACCGCCGGCGTCCGGATCCCGATGGAGGCAGCCAAGGGGTACAGCGTCACGGCGAGGGGGGAGGGCACGGCGCCGCGGCATGCCTTCTACCTCGCCGAGGCGAAGGTCGGCTGCTCGACGTTCGGCGACTCGGTCAGGATCGCGGGCATCTTCGACCTCACCGGCCTGGACGACGGGCTGCGACGCGGGCGAGTCGAGACGATCACGCGCTCGGCGATCGCCTACTTCCGCGACTGGCGGCCGCGCGAGGTCGAGCTCGAGTGGGCCGGCCTGCGCCCGTACCCGTCGGACGGCCTGCCGATCATCGGCCGCGTCCCCGGCCACGAGCGGCTCTTCGCCGCCACGGGGCACGGTCGCCTCGGCATCACGCTCGCGCCCGTCACGGGCGAGCTCCTGGCCGACGTGATCCTCGACGGGGCCGAGCCGCCCGAGCTCGCTCCCTTCGCCGTCGAGCGCTTCCTCTAGGTCTCCTGCGCCAGCTCGGCGGCCGTCGAGCTCACCCGGCCACGGTACCCCGCGGGGCTGCGCGCGTCGAGGCGCTGTGGCAGACTCGCCGCCGATGCCGCTGATCTCCTACGAGGAAGCCACGCCCGAGGTGCGCGCGGTCTACGACGACATCATGGAGACCCGGCAGGTCGATTGGGTCAACAACTTCTGGAAGGCGCTCGCGGCCGACCCGGTCACGCTGAGGCGCACCTGGGAGTCCGTCAAGGAGGTGATGGCTCCCGGCGCGCTCGAACCGCTCGTGAAGGAGCTCCTCTACGTGGCCGTCTCGGTCACCAACGGCTGCGAGTACTGCATCGCCTCTCACTCGGCTTCGGCCCGCGCCAGGGGCATGACCGAGGAGCAGCTCGCCGAGTTGCTCGCGGTGGTGGGCATGGCGAACGAGACGAACGCGCTGGCGACCGGCTACGGCGTGCCCGTCGACGAGGCGTTTCGCCGCGACTAGCGGCACGATTCCGTCACGATCGCGCGCGGTCCGGCGTCGGACCGCCTGCCTAGACTGGACCGCCCATGGCGAAGCCGGCCGTCAAGCACGCGTGCTCCGAATGCGGCTACACGACCGGGAAGTGGCTGGGGCGCTGCCCCGCGTGCGGCGGCTGGGGGACGCTCGTCGAGGAGCGCGCTCTCGCCCCGGCGCCCGGCGTCCGCGGCGGCTCCGGCGGGCCCGAGGCCCGTGCTCCGCCTCGTCGAGGTCGAGACGGCCGACGCGGAGCGGATGGCGACGGGCGTCCCGGAGCTCGACCGCGTGCTCGGAGGCGGGCTCGTGCCCGCCTCGCTCGTGCTCGTCTCGGGCGACCCGGGGATCGGCAAGTCGACCTTGCTGCTCATGGCCCTGCGGGCGATGAGCGCCGAGCGGCGGGTCGTGCTCGTCACGGGGGAGGAGTCGGCGGCTCAGGTGAAGCTGCGGGCAGACCGGCTGGGCGGAGCGGACGACGTGCGCATCCTCGCCGAGACGAACCTCGACGACGTCTGCGCGACGCTCGAGAGCGAGAAGCCGGACGTGTGCGTCGTCGACTCGGTGCAGACGCTCTACGCGCCCGAGCTCGGATCGGCGCCCGGCTCGGTCGCGCAGGTGCGCGAGGCCGCCGGGCGGCTCCTGCGCGTCGCCAAGGAGCAGGAGGTGGCGACGTTCCTCGTCGGGCACGTGACGAAGGAGGGGGCCGTGGCCGGCCCGCGCGTCCTCGAGCACCTCGTCGACTGCGTCCTCCACTTCGAGGGCGACCGGTACCGGTCGCACCGGGTCCTGCGCGCGGTGAAGAACCGCTTCGGCTCGACCAACGAGCTCGGAGTCTTCGAGATGACGTCGGCGGGGCTCGTGGCCGTCGAGGACCCGTCCGAGCTCTTCGGCCGTCCCGACGACGAACAGCCTGGCTCGGCCGTCGTCTGCACGCTCGAGGGTACGAGGCCGCTCCTCCTCGAGGTGCAGGCACTCGTCTCGCCGAGCGACCTCGCCATGCCGCGCCGCGTCGGCACGGGGGTCGATCCGAAGCGCCTCTCGATGATCGTCGCGGTCCTCGGGCGGCACGCCGGCGTGCCCCTCGGCCAGGCCGACGTCTTCGTGAACGTCGCCGGGGGCGTCCGGGTCGACGAGCCGGCCGCGGACCTCGGTGTCGCGCTGGCGATCGCGTCCGCCGCCCGCGGCCTGCCCGTTCGCTCCGGCGTCGCCTGCTTCGGCGAGATCGGCCTCACCGGCCGCCTCCGCCCCGTCGCCCAGGCCGATCGGCGCCTGGCGGAGTGCGCCAAGCTCGGCTTCTCCGAGATCCTCGTGCCGGACGGCACCGAGTCCCGTGGCACAATGCGCCTCACGGCAGCGGGAACGCTGCGAACGGCGATCACTGCGGGGCTCGATGCGAGCGGATCCTCGGACGGATAAGACCCTCCTCTCGGCGCTCAAGCAGGTCGCGCCCGGGACGCCGCTGCGCTCCGGGATCGACGACATCATCCGGGCCGAGCTCGGCGCCCTCATCGTCATCGGCGATCCGAACGAGCTCGCGTTCCTCTTCTCGGGCGGCATGCGCCTCGACCTGCCGCTCACGTCCCAGCTCCTCTACGAGCTCGCGAAGATGGACGGGGCGATCGTCGTCAGCCGGGACCTGCAGAAGCTCGTGTACGCGAACGTCCAGCTCATGCCGGACACGTCGATCGCGTCCAGCGAGACGGGCACGCGTCACCGGACGGCCGAGCGCGTGGCGAAGCAGACCGACGCGCTCGTCGTCTCCATCTCGCAGCAGCGAGAGACCGTGACCATCTTCGTCGGCGATCTCCGGTACCAGCTCGGCGAGATCTCGGACACGCTCGCCCGCACGAACCAGGCGCTCGGGACCCTCGAGACGTACCGGACGCGGCTCGACCAGGGCCTCACGCGCCTGACGGCCCTCGAGTTCCAGAGCGCCGTCGTCCTCGACGACGTGCTCGTCGTCCTCCAGCGCGCCGAGATGACGACGAGGATGGCGGCGGAGATCGACCGCAACTGCGTCGAGCTCGGCGAGGAGGGGCGCCTCATCCGCATGCAGCTCGACGAGCTGATGGAGGACGTCCCGCGCGACAAGGCGGCAATCGTGAACGACTACGAGCGGACCGGCGAGCCCGCCAACGCCGCGGCATCGCTCGAGAAGCTCTCGCGCATCGAGTACCCGAAGGTGCTCGAGTTCGAGGAGCTGGCGGAGGCGCTGGGGTACCCGCGGGAGACGAACCCGCTCGACCACAGCGTGCAGCCGCGCGGCTACCGCGTTCTCTCGCACATCCCGCGGCTCCCCGACTCGGTCATCCGGCACGTCGTGCGCGACTTCGAGAGCCTCGACGCGGTCGTGCGCGCGAGCCACCGCGACCTCGAGGCGGTCGACGGGGTCGGCGCCGTGCGGGCCCGCGAGATCCGCGAAGGCCTGCGGCGCCTGCAGGAGCACAACCTCGTCGATCGGTACCTGCAGCTCTGACGATTGCCCGATATGAGCCCGAAGCTCGCTTACCAAGCGGGTTTCCGGTAAAATAGCGCTTCCGCAGGCGTCTTGGGCGTTTTTTTTGCGCCCGGGTTCAGAGGAGGAGAGGCTTGTACAAAGTCGGCGATAAGGTCGTCTATCCCCATCACGGCGCGGGCACGGTCGTGAAACGGGAGACGAGGACGATTCTCGGACAGCAGCGCGAGTACCTGACCATCAAGATCCTTCACAACGACATGACGGTGAACGTGCCGTCCGAGAACGCCGACCGAGTCGGCTTGCGCAAGGTCATCGACGAGGAGATGGTCGAGCGCGTCGTCAAGGTGCTCCACGGAAGCGGCACGAAGATGCCGAAGAACTGGAACCGCCGCTTCAAGTACAACCGCGACAAGATGAAGACGGGCGACATCTTCGAGCTCGCCGAGGTCGTCAGGAACCTCTCCCTCCGGGATCACGAGAAGGGCCTCTCGACCGGCGAGAAGCAGATGTTCGTGAAGGCGAAGAAGATCCTGGCCTCCGAGCTCATGTACGCGAAGGCGATGGACGAGGACGAGGCGGCGGTCTGGCTCGACGACGTCCTCGACTCGGTCGGCGCCAAGATCCCGACCTAGGAGCGCCAGGCGACTGCGACCGGCCGCAGCCGCGCGCAGGCATCCTTCCCGGGTGCTTCTGCGTGCGCTGCTGACCGTCCTGGCCGTGGCGGCGCTCGCGTCCGGCTGCAGCGGCGACGGGGGTGACGCGGACGGAGCGACCCTCCTCCCGTCCTCGTTCGACGAGGTCGTCGTGGCGAAGCTGAAGGAGGCTGGGCTCGACGCCGAGCCGGCCGCCGGGAACCTGGAGGTTCGCGCCCAGCAGGGCCCGAACTGGGTCGACCTCGACCTCGAGGACGCCTTCGCCCGTTACGGCGACGATCCCGGAAGCCGGGAAGAGATCGTCGACGGGGTCGTCCAGGACGCAAAGCGCCGGCTCGACGAGGGGATCTCCGAGACGTCGCTCGCCGACGTCCGCGCCGAGCTCGTCCCGCTCCTCAAGGGTCCCTTCGAGCTCCGGGCCTACGGCTTCGAACCGGCCCGGACGCCGTTTCCCGCCGGCCTCTCCGTGGTCTACGCCGTCGACACCGGGGATTCGTTCACGGTCGTCCAGCCCGACGACCTCGAGCGGTGGAGGACGACGGTCACCGAGGTCGACCGAGGTCGCCCGCGACAACCTCCTCCACAGCACGAACAAGGAGCAGCCGCTCCTGTGCGAGCCGTCCGGGAAGCAGGAGCTCTGCGGCTGGGCCTCCGGCGACGGCTACGACGCCACGCGCATGATCGTCCGCCGAGCTGCGCGCGCAGATCGAGCGCCAGTACGGCGGCCCCGCCGTCTACGCGGTCCCGATGGAGAACGTGTTCGTCGCGCTCCCGCGCAAGATCGTCAACCGGGGCCTCACCGAGAAGGCACTGCGGCTCAAGGTCAGGGGCCAGTTCCAGACCTCGGACGATCCGCTCAGCCCCGCCCTCTTCGTCGAGCGCGACGGCGAGCTCGTGACCTACTGATGGGCTCCGAGGCGACCGGGGTCTGGGCGGTCCTCGTGGCTGCGGGCCGGGGTGAGCGCTTCGGCGGCGACCGCCCCAAGGCCTTCGCGAACCTGGGAGGAAGGCCGCTCCTCGCCGAGAGCCTCGGACGCCTGGACGCCTCCGACTGGATCGAGTCGATCGTGGTCGTCGCGCCGCAGGACTGGGAGGAGCCCGTCATCCTCCTCGCCGAGGAGCTGGGAGCCTCGAAGGTCCGCTCGGCCGTCTCCGGGGGCGCCACGCGGGCAGACTCCGTCCGCGTCGGCCTCGCAGAGGTGCCCGAGGAGATCGCCGTCGTCCTCGTCCACGACGCCGCCAGGCCGCTCGTCTCCGAGGACGTCGTCGAGCGGGTCGTGGGCGCTCTCGGGGACGGCTGGGACGGCGCCGTGCCGGCCCTCCCTCTCGCCGACACGGTCAAGCGCGCCGACGGAGACGCTGTCGCGGAGACGGTCGACCGCGCGGGGCTCCACGCCGTGCAGACGCCGCAGGGGTTCCTCGCGGCGACGTTGCGGGACGCTCTCGCGTCCGGCGCGGACGCCACCGACTGCGCCGGGCTGGTCGAGGCCGCGGGCGGGCGGGTGCGGATCGTCGAGGGGGATCGGCGGCTCGTCAAGGTGACCACCTCCGCCGACCTCGCCTTCGTGGAGACTCTCCTCCGGGGAGAGGGAGACGCGTGATCGTCGACTACCACATGCACCTGCGCGGGCCCGCGAACGGCCACGAGGGCCCGATCGACCACACGACGGAGGCGGTCGAGCGGTTCGTGACGGAGGCGGCCGCCAGGGGCGTCGACGAGATCGGCCTCACCGAGCACGTCTACTACTTCCGCGAGTTCGGGCCCCTCCTCGAGAGCCCGTACCAGCGGGGACGCGTCGGCCACGATCTCGAGGCGTACTGCGACGCCGTGGTCGAGGCGAAGCGGCGCGGGCTGCCCGTGAAGCTCGGGCTCGAGGTCGACTGGATTCCCGGGCGCGCGGACGAGCTCGCGGAGATCCTCGAGCCGTACCCCTGGGACTTCCTCCTCGGGTCCGTGCACATCCTGGACGGGCAGGAGGTGGACGGGGAGGAGGAAGGCATCTGGCGGTCCCTCTCGGTCGAGGAGGTGTGGAGCCGCTACTTCTCGGCGCTGCGGGAGCTCGCCGCGAGCGGGCTCGTCGACGTTCTCGCACACCCCGACCTCCCGAAGATCTTCGGGCGCCGCCCGCCGCCCGACGAGGTCGCCGCGCACCACGAGGAGACCGCGGCCGCCGTGGCGGAGGCGGGCGTCGCCGTCGAGGTGTCGACCGCCGGGCTGCGGAAGCCGGTCGGCGAGCTCTACCCGGACGGAGACCTGCTCGCGCGCTGCCGCGAGCTGGGCGTCGGCGCGACCCTGGCCTCGGACGCCCACGTCCCGCACGATGTCGGGCGCGACTTCGACGAGGGGATCGCGCACCTGCGCGCAGCCGGCTACGAGACGGTCACGGTCTTCGACGACCGCGTCGGCCGTCAGGAGCCGCTCGGATGACCGACTTCCGGGTCGGCATCGGCATCGACGCTCACGCGTTCACGGACGAGACGGCGCTGCGGCTCGGCGGCGTCGAGTTCCCGGACGAGTCCGGCCTCGCCGGCCATTCGGACGGGGACGTGATCGCGCACGCGCTCGTGGACGCGCTTCTCGGGGCGGCGGGCCTCGGCGACATCGGGGCCTTCTTCCCCTCCGACGACCCCGAGTGGGAGGGAGCGTCGTCGCTCCTCTTCCTGGAACGGGCCTATGCGGCGGTCCGGGAGGCCGGCTTCGAGCTCGTGAACGCCGACTGCGTCCTCGTCGGCGAGCGGCCTCGCATCGCGACCGCGCGCTCCGAGATGGAGTCGCGCCTCGCAGCCGCGATGGGCGTGCCCGCCGAGACGGTGTCGGTGCGGGCGACGACGACGGACGGGCTCGGGTTCCCCGGCCGCGGCGAGGGCCTCGCCGCCCAGGCGGTCGCGCTCCTCCGGTCTGGTTGAATGGCTCGTATGGCGGGAAGGAGCCGATCGAGGAGACTGGGTGCGCTGGTCGGGATCGCGCTCGTCGCCGCCGCCGTGGCGACGGAGCTGGGGAAGCCGGCCGGGGAGCGAACCTGGCACGGCCGCCTGGTGGGCTTCGTGCCCTACGACCTCAGGCCGCCCACGCTGGAGCGGCTGAGGGACTCCTGGTGGAGCCCCGACGATCCGCGCATCCTGACCGACCGCGTCTTCGGCGTCGGCTGGGCGGTCAACGTCGGCCGCCTCGTCCGGCTCGCAGCCGGTCGCCGCTAGGCGAGGCGTCCGCGAGGCTCTCGAGCCGTTCGATCATCGACGCCATCGTCGCCGTGACGAGCCTCAGCGCCAGCCCGATGACCCGGCCCGCGCCGGTGGAGGGGACGACGTCGCCGTAGCCGACCGTCGTCACGGTCGTCACCGCTCACCAGAGGCCCCGCGACCGTCACGCCGGCGGCGAGGGCGAGCGCCTGGATGACGCCGAGTCGTTTCACGTCTCGAGCGTAGGCTCGGCGACCGACGCAGAGCATCGGGTTCGCCGTGATTTCGACTACGGGGAAATCCCCTCGGACAGCCGGACGACGCTTTCTACCGCGGCCAACCGAGCTCGTGCACGGCGGTCGCCTCGAGCTCGACGCGCAGCGCATCCTCGACGGGCTCGGTCGGCAGTGCGAGGACGCCGAGGTCCGCGAGGAACGGTCCGAGGTAGCGGCCGACGATCTTCCCCGGTGGCCACCACAGCGGCTCGTTCGAGGCCGTCGAGCTCTCGCCGTGACCACCGCCGAGCTCGACGCGCAGGAACGCCGGCTCTCCGCCCGTGAGAAGCAGGGCGCGTAGCACGGGCGCGAACGGCCGCGGCTCGTTCCCTACTCCGGCCGTGGCTGCGATCGTCTCGGCGGCCGCGTCGGCCTGCTGCGCGGCCAGGCCTCCCTGCTTGATGGGGAAGGTCGTGAGGTCGCCGGCGGCGTAGACGTCGGGGAGCCCGCGAACCCGGCCGTGCGGATCCGTGGGAACGAAACCGCCGCCGCCGCCCGGCACGCCCTCGATCTCGGCCCCGCCGAGGTGGGGCAGCGCAACCACGCGGTCGGCTGCGATCGTTCCGCCCCGGACGGTCGCGAGCCCGTCTCCCGCGACCTCGACGGCGTAGGTGCTGGTGCGGACGGCGATGCCATGCTCGTCGAGAAGGGCGCCGACCGCTTCCGACGCATGGGCCCCGAACAGCGCGAGCGGAGCGGGCTCCGAGGTAACGAGCTCGAGCGAAGCCTCGGAGCGGCTGGACTCGAGCTGGGATGCAGCCAGGAGGGCGACCTCGTAGAGCGGAAGCGGCCAAACGGTGCCGGAAGGGACCGCGAAGACGACGCGTTCCACCTCTCCTCGCGCGACCTCACCGACGAGATCCCGAAGCGCATCGACGTCGGCGGGCCCACGGAAGGTCAGCGCTCCAGGCACGGCGACGTGCGGACGGGCGCCACACGCGAGCACCACCGCGTCGTACTCGATCCGCAGCCCCAAATCCGTGACGGCGACGTGCGCCTCGGCGTCGATCCGCTCGAGCGCGCCGGGCGTGAACTGGGCGCCGGCCGCTCTCGCGAGATCGTCCAGCTCCCAGCGGTTCACATGGCCTGCGCCGAAGGGCTCCGCCACGGCGAGCGGCCGGTAGAAGAAGTGGTGCTCGGGGGCGAGGAGCTCGACCTCCACCAGGCCGCCTGCCAGGTCTCGGAGGGCGAGCGCAGCCTCGAGCCCCGCGACGCCGCCTCCTGCGATGAGGACCCGGAACTCACCCCTCCGTCCAGCCGACGTGCGGGACATGACGCACCTCAGTGTCGGGCACTCCGGCGCTGCCCGCATCGGGGTTTCCGCGGACGGGAGGGCCGTGGGCTCCCGGATGGGCCGTCGTCGGGCTCAGCCGGGGAGGCTGACCGAGCCGTTCTCGACCGCCACGAGACCGTCCCGCTCGAGCGCGGCGACCGCGTCGGCATCGAGCCGTCCGAGCGGGCGCGGCCGCTCCGCCACGGCTCGCAGCACGCGGGCTCGCCGCTGGCGGAACGAGCCTTCGAAGCGGCCCTGCCGCCTGAGCGGCTCGTAGCGGCAACCGCGCGAAGGGCAGCCGGCGGCGAGCGGGCAGACGCCGCACCGCGGGACGCGCGCCAGGCAGACCGTCGCGCCGAGGTCCATCAGCGCCTGCCCGCACTCCGGCCCGAACCGGTGCCCGGTCCGTTCCTGCACTCGGCGGACGTTCGTGTCCTCCGGCAGCGTCGGGGCCCCGAACGCGAAGGCGGCGATCGCATCCGCGGTGTATCGGCCGACGCCCGGGAGCTCCGTGAGATCCTCCGGCCAGCCTCCGGCCGCGATCCGCTGAGCGGCGCGGTGGAGGTTGACCGCCCGCCGGTTGTACCCGAGCCCCTGCCACTCGCGTATCACGTCGGCAAGCGGCTCGGCCGCGAGCGATTCTGCCGTCGGCCACCGCTCGAGCCACGCGAGATACCGCGGCACGACCCGGTCGACCTGCGTCTGCTGGAGCATGACTTCCGAGACCAGGATCGAATACGGGTCGCGCGTCCTCCGCCACGGGAGGTCGCGGCCGTTCTCGGCAAACCAGGCCAGCAGAAGGTCGTCCACGGCGCAAGCCTACGCAGGAGTCGCGACACTATGAGAGTGACGAACGTGACCCGGATCCTCGTCGCCGGCCTCGCGGCCGCCCTGCTCGCCGCCTGCGGCAGCGGTGGCGAGAGCACGCCGACGATGACGCCGGGACAGGCGACGACGACGGCGCCCGACGACCACGACCACCGAGCCGACGACCACCGAGCCGGCTCCTCCGCCCGGACCCCCGTTCGGGACCGAGCCCGTCTCGGGGCCCGCCGTCCCCGGCGGAACCGCGCTCCTCACCGACGTCCGGCTCGGCCGGCACGAGGGCTTCGACCGCGTGGTCTTCGAGTTCCGCCCCGGCGCATCCCCGGGGTACCAGGTGCGCTACGTGCAGCCGCCGATCGTCGAGGACGGCTCGGGCCGGCGTGTCGCCGTGGCAGGAGACGCCTATCTGTCCATCCGGATGGAGCCCGCGTCCGGGTTCGACCTCGAGGGCACGAGCGGGCAGGTCTACACCGGGCCGGTGCGGATCGGCGGCTCGGGCGCCGGGACGGATGTCGTGCTCGAGGTCGTGCGCACCGGCGACTTCGAGGCGGTGCTCACCTGGGTCGCCGGGCTCGAGGACAGGGCGCCGTTCCGGGTCCTGCGCCTCGCGGGGCCGCCCCGGATCGTCGTCGACGTCCAGACGTCGGGCTGACGCGGGACGTCTGCCCCGGCATGGAAAGGGAGGGTTCGTGCCCTCCCTTTCCGCCGGATCGGACTGTGACTACTTGTCGTCCAGCACCGCCGCGTACGCGTTGACGATGCCGTTGCCGTAGAAGCCGTTGAATCGGGTCGACCCGTCGCAGAACGCGTCGTATTCCGGTCCCCGGCCGACGTCGGCGTAGCTGAAGAGCCTCGGCTTCGGGCAGGCGTGGTCGCTCGCCGAGCCGAGGAGGATGCGCTCCACCTTGTCCGGATCGAGTGTCAGGCCGCCGTGCTTGCGGTCCCGGTGGCCGTACTCGCTCACGATGAGCGCGGCCACGCCGACCGCGTGCGGAGAGGCCATCGACGTCCCCTGGAAGTAGGTGTAGTAGCCGCACGTGTCGTCCTTGCAGCTCTTCAGGACGAACTCGTTCGTCGGCTCTCCGTTCTCGTCGACGTCGCCGATCTCGCGCGCGACGTTCTCCGCGTACGTCGACAGGATGAGGTTCCCGGGCGTCCGGAACCGGTCGGTTCCGAGGTAGTCCCGGAAGTACCCACCCGGCGCCGACACGTCGGTCTGCTCGACGCCGTAGTTCGAGTAGTCGGCCTTCGCCGTGCTCGGGCCGAGCGCCGAGACGCTGATCACCTTGTAGCCCTCGGTGGGCAGGTTCAGGCAGCGGTTGTCGACGACCCGCGGGTACTCGCTCCCGGGCGGGTAGTCGGGGCTGATCTCGTCGATCGTCGGGTGACCGAGGTCGGTGTTCTCGTTGCCGAGCGCAGAGACGAGTGTGACCCCGTGCTTGTAGGCGTAGCGAAGCGCCCGGTTCGTCGCCTCGATGATCGTGCGCTGCTCCAGCTGCGCTTCCGGCGAGTCGGCCGGGTTGTGCTTGCAGTTGTAGAGCCACGGATCGATGAAGTAGCTCATGTTCACGACGTCGATTCCGTTGTCACCCGCGTAGGTGAGGGCATCGACGCTCGGCTGCAGGAAGAAGTACCCCGAGTCCTGCCCGGCCCTGAGGTTCACGAGGGTCACGTTCGGTGCGATGCCGTCGATCCCGAGACCGTTGGTCGCAGCCGCGATCGTCCCGGCCACGTGCGTTCCGTGGCTGTTCTCGTCGACGTCCGCCGGGTCGGAGCAGGACTGGTCCGGCTCGTCGGCGCACGGCCCGTCCACATCCTCGATGTCGGTGGTGAAGTTTCGCGACAGCGCGGCGTCGAAGTTCGGCGCGATGTCAGGCTGCGAGCCGTCGATGCCCGTGTCGATGACGCCGACGAGGACGCCCTTGCGGCCCGGCTGCACGCTATGGGACTCGTACTTCGTCGCGTGGATCATGGCCATGTCCCACTGGAGGGGTGCCAGGGGCTCGAAATCGCCGCCCGGAGTCGCTTCGTCCTCCTTGGCGCCGCCGGTCAGCGCAAGCCGGAACTTCGAGGAGTTGCGCTCGGATTGCAGTCGCTCCTCCATGAACTTGTGAGGCCTTGCGGGCCCCGCGGTTCCGATCGGGCGGTTGCTGGCCGCTCCGAAGAGCGCGGCCTGAGCGGACGCGTCGGCGACGAAGTCCGCATTCGCGGAGCGGACGGTCGCGAGGCCGACGGCCCGGTTCTCTTCGATGATCGTCCCTCCGGCCGCTGCGATGGCGGCGTGTGCCGCGGCGAGCGACGCGTCGCTCTCGTAGAGCACGACGTACTTCCGCGCCGTCGCCTGTGTCGGGCCCGAGCTCGCGGCCGGAATGAGAAGGGCCCCGGCCAACAGGGCGACGAGGCCCCCGACGATGAGTCTGCGCATATGACTCCCCTTTCCCGTGTGATGACGTCCGCGAGCATACGGCGTGGAGGGCAGCGCGTATAGATTCGGAGCCGGATGGTCCGCGTGCGGTTCGCGCCGAGCCCGACCGGCTCCCTCCACGTCGGGGGTGCCCTCACCGCGGTCGCCAACCGCCGCTTCGCGGACGAGCGCGACGGCATCCTCGTCCTTCGCATCGACGACACGGACGTCGCGCGCGAGGTGACCGGGTCGGAGGAGGCGATCCTCGCCGACCTCGAGTGGCTCGGGCTCCGCTGGGACGAAGGGCCGATCCGTCAGAGCGAGCGGGCGGAGCGCCATCGCGAGGCCGCGCTCGCCATCGGAGAGCGCGACGATGAGGGGGCCCTCCGCTTCGGGCGGATCACGCTCGTCCGTCCCGACGGCCGGCCGACGTACCACCTGGCGACGGTCGTGGACGACGCCGACCTCGGCATCACCCACGTCATCCGCGGCAAGGATCACCTGTCGAACCAGGCCCTCCACGAGGAGCTGGCCCGGGCGCTCGGGCTCGCGCCTCCCGAGTTCATCCACCACGGCCTGCTCGTCGGCGAGGACGGCCGCAAGCTCTCGAAGCGGACGAAGGCCGCGTCGATCGCGGGGCTCCGCGAGCTGGGCATCCCGCCCGAGGCGGTCCTCGCCTACCTCGAGGAGCTGGACCTGCCGCGCGGCGACGTCCACTTCGACGAGGGGCGCCTGCGGCGGCTCGCGGTGTCCACGCTCAGCTCGCTCCCGGACGAGGAGCTCGCCGGGCGCGTGGGCGTCGACGCCCGCCTGGGACCGGCTCTCCACGGCGCGCGGGACCTCGTCGAGGCGCAGGCCATCGCCGAGGGGATCTCGCACGCGCCGACGCCGACCGAGACCGCGAGCCCGGAGACGCTGCGCCGTTTCGCCGAGCTCGTCGAGCAGGCCGGCGGCGACCTCGACAAGGAGCAGGCCCGCGAGGTCGTCCGCGAGCTCAAGGCCGTCGGCGGGGACCTGCGGGCCCTCCGCCTGGCGCTCACCGGCTCCGAGCGGGGCCCGGAGCTGTGGGCCGTTCTCGTCGCTCTCCCGGCCGAGGAGGCCCTCCGCCGGGCCCGGTCCGTCCCGTCCAGCGGGTGAGCTCCGGCTGCATCTCGCGCAGGGTGGCGAGGAAGGATTCGACCGCGCCGGTCGGTGCCCCGCGGTCCCGTCGCCGCACGGCGACGATCTGCCGGCGGACGGGCTCGGCGTCCACGATCTCGATCTCGCTCAGGAGCCCCGCCTCCAGCTCCCCGGCGACGGCGGTGTGGGGGAGGAGCGCGACGCCGAAGCCCTCCTGCACCATCTTCTTCGCGGCGTCGATGTTGTCGAGCTCCATCACCCCCTCCGGCTGGATGCCGGCGCCGCGGAAGATGGCATTCGTCAGCTCGGTGTAGCTCGACGTCCGGTCGAAGAGAACGAGTTGCTCGCGCGAGATCTCGTCGAGTCGGATCTTGCGCCTCGTCGCGAACCGGTGACCGGGATCGGCGACGAGGATGAGGCTGTCCTCGTAGAGCGGCGTGGCGGCGATGTCCGGGTGATGGAGGGCGCGCACGAGCCCGAGGTCCACCTGCTCGCGGAGCACGAGCTCGAGCACCTCCTCCGAGTGCCCCGTCTTGACGACGACGCTCACGCGTGGGTGGCCGATGGTGAAGCGCTTGAGGATCCCAGGAAGGACGTAGGTCGAGACGGCGGGGGCCGCCCCGAGCGCGAGCCGCCCGGCGCCGCCCCGCTCGAACGCGTTCACGATCCGGCGGCCGTCGGAGAGGCTGTCGAGCGCCTTCACCGCATGGGGCAGGAACGCCTCCCCGGCCTCCGTGAGCTTCATGCCCCGGGGCGTGCGCATGAAGAGGCGGGCGCCCATGTCCTCCTCGAGCCGCTGGAGCCGCGCGGTCAGCGCCGGCTGGGTGACGAAGAGCGTGTCCGCGGCCCGGCTGACGTTCCGCGTCCTGGCGATCTCGACGAAGGCTTCGATCTGCGAGAGCAGCACGATAGACGCAGTTTATATCGAGCATCGAAAGAAACGATTTGGTGAATACCGGAGCCGTGCGTACCATGGGAGAACGGCTCATGCAGACTGCGGCGGCACCCAGGAAGGCACGCGCGGACGAGGTTCGTGACGTTGCGCGCAAGGAGAGGACGATCGTCGTCCTCACCTCGGCCGAGCTGGCCGAGTGCACGTGCCCCGAGTGGTGCGAACGCGACCACGATCGCGACTAGACCGGGATGGGTCGCACGGAGGTCGTCAGCGGGGTTGAGCTTCGCGCGCCCGTCGAAGGGCGTGCAGCCGAGATCCTGACGCCGGAGGCGCTGGCGTTCGTCGCCGCGCTCCACAGGCGTTTCGAGGGTGCGCGGCGCGAGCTGCTCGAGCGGCGCGCCGAGCGCCACCGCCTGATCGACGCCGGCGAGCTCCCGGACTTCCCGCCGGAGACGCGCGCCGTCCGCGAGGGCGACTGGCGGGTCGCGCCCGTCGCCGCCCGACCTCGAGGACCGGCGGGTCGAGATCACCGGGCCCGTCGACCGGAAGATGATGATCAACGCGCTCAACTCCGGCGCGCGCGTGCTTCATGGCCGACTTCGAGGACGCCAACTCGCCGACGTGGCACAACTGCGTCGACGGCCAGGCGAACCTCGTCGACGCGGTCGGCGCACCATCGAGCTGCGAGACGCCCGAGAAGGACCTACGCGCTCGACGACGAGGTCGCCGATGCTGATCGTCCGCCCGCGCGGCTGGCACCTCGTCGAGCGCCACGCGCTCGTCGACGGCGAGCCGATGTCCGGCGTCGCTCTTCGACTTCGGCCTCTACCTCTTCCACAACGGCCGCGCGAGCTGCTCGCGCAGCGGCAGCGGCCCGTACCTCTACCTGCCGAAGCTCGAGGGCCACCTCGAGGCGCGCCTGTGGAACGAGGTCTTCGACTTCAGCGGAGTCGGAGCTCGACCTCCCGCCGGGTCGATCAAGGCGACCGGTGCTCATCGAGACGATCCTCGCCGCGTTCGAGATGGACGAGATCCTCTACGAGCTGCGCGACGCACGCCGCCGGGCTCAACGCCGGCCGGTGGGACTACATCTTCAGCATCATCAAGCGGTTCCGCGAGCGCGACGACTTCGTGCTGCCCGACCGCGCGCAGGTGACCATGACCGTGCCGTTCATGCGCGCGTACACGCGAGCTGCTGGTCAAGACGTGCCACCGCCGCGGCGCCCACGCGATGGGCGGGATGGCCGCCTTCGATCCCCAGCCGGCGCGATCCCGAGGTGAACGCCGTCGCGACTCGCCAAGGTGCGAGAGGACAAGCGGCGCGAGGCGGGCGACGGGTTCGACGGCACGTGGGTCGCGCATCCCGACCTCGTCCCCGTGGCGACGGAGGTGTTCGACGGCGTGCTCGGCGACCGGCCGAACCAGGTCGACCGCCTGCGCGAGGACGTCGAGGTCGCCGCCGCCGATCTCCTCGACGTCCGCGTTCCCGGCGGCGAGATCACGCACCGACGGCGTGCAGAACAACGTCAGCGTCGGCCTTCGCTACCTCGACGTCCTGGCTCTCGGGGAGCGGTGCCGTCGCCATCGACAACCTGATGGAGGACGCGGCCACCGCCGAGATCTCGCGCTCGCAGGTCTGGCAGTGGGTCCGGCACGGGTCGCGTCGCGACGGCGGGACCGCGGTCGTGCGAGTCCTCGACGGAGCCAGGAGCCTCGCCGAGGCCGGCGGCGACGCGGCGCTGCGGCCGAGGCCGCGGGCTGTCTTCGACTCGGTGCGCGCTCGCGGATCCTGAGCTCCCGCCCGAGTTCCTGACCACCGTTCCGGCATACGAGTTGACGTCGACCCAGAAGGAGACCTGCGCGCATGCGATCGCTGGGAAGGAATCGAGAGGCCCTACACCGACGAGGACGTCGCGCGTCTGCGCGGATCGGTCGGTCGTCGAGCACACGCTCGCCCGCAGGGGCGCGGAGCGGCTCTGGAAGCTGCTCCAGGAGCGAGCCGTACGTCGCCGCCCTCGGCGCGCTCACGGGCGGGCAGGCCGTCCAGATGGTCAAGGCCGGCCTCCGAGGCGATCTACCTCTCCGGCTGGCAGGTCGCGGCGGACGCGAACCTCTCCGGCCAGACCTACCCCGACCAGAGCCTCTACCCGTCGAACAGCGTCGCCGGCGCTCGTCCGCCGGCTCAACCAGGCGCTGCTCCGCGCCGACCAGATCGAGCATGCCGAGGGGAGCGGCGACGGCCGCGACTGGCTGGCGCCGATCGTCGCCGACGCCGAGGCGGGCTTCGGCGGCCCGCTCAACGCCTTCGAGCTCATGAAGACCATGATCGAGGCGGGCGCGGCGGGCGTGCACTTCGAGGACCAGCTCGCGTCCGAGAAGAAGTGCGGCCACCTCGGCGGCAAGGTGCTCGTCCCCACGCAGCCAGTTCATCCGCACGCTCGCCGCGGCGCGGCTGGCGGCCGACGTCTGCGACGTGCCGACGGTCCTCGTCGCGCGCACCGACGCGCTCAGCGCCACGCCTGATCACGAGCGACGTCGACGAGCGCGACCACGAGTTCCTCACCGGGGAGCGGACGCCGGAGGGGTACTTCCGCGTCGAGGGAGGGATGGACTCGGCCATCGCGCGCGGGCTCGCCTATGCGCCGTACGCCGACCTCATCTGGTGCGAGACGTCGACGCCCGACCTGGACGAGGCGCGCGAGTTCGCCGACGCGATCCACGAGCGCTTCCCCGGCAAGCTGCTCGCCTACAACTGCTCGCCGTCGTTCAACTGGAAGCGCCACCTCGACGACGACGAGATCGCGCGCTTCCAGCGCGAGCTCGGCAGGATGGGCTACCGCTTCCAGTTCATCACGCTCGCGGGCTTCCACGCGCTCAACGAGTCGATGTTCGAGCTGGCGCGCGGGTACGCGGAGGCGCGGGATGACCGCCTACGTCGAGGCTCCAGGAGCGCGAGTTCGGGCTCGAGGAGGAGGGCTACACCGCGACGCGCCACCAGCGCGAGGTGGGCGCCGGCTACTTCGACCTCGTCGCGGAGGCCGTCTCCGGCGGCGAGAGCTCGACGCTCGCCCTGCGCGGCTCGACGGAAGAGGCCCAGTTCCAGGACGCGTAGGCGCAGTCTCCTCCGCGCCCGCACGGGTCTGCGAGGCTATGGCCTCGTGGTCCTCTACGACTCCCTGACGCGCCGCAAGGAGGCGTTGCCGGCCTCGCCGGGCCCGATCCGCATGTACGTGTGCGGGCCGACGGTCTACCAGCGCATCCACATCGGGAACGCGCGTCCGTACGTCGTCTTCCTGTGGTTGAAGCGCTGGCTCGAGCTCGGGGGCTACGACGTCACGCTCGTCGAGAACGTCACCGACGTCAACGACAAGATCTACGCGGCCGCCGAGACGCAGGGCGTCGGGAGCGCCGAGCTGGCGGAGCAGGCGACGCGCTGGTACCTCGAGGACACGGACGAGCTCGGGCTCGGCCGACCCGACGCGGAGCCGCTCGCGAGCGAGACCATCGCCGAGATCGTCGCGCTGATCGAGGAGCTCGTCGCGCGCGGGCTCGCGTACGAGTCCGGCGGGGACGTGTACTTCCGCGTCGCGGGCTACCCCGAGTACGGGGCGCTCTCGGGAGCGAGGCTCGAGGACATGGTCGCGCAGGAGCCGAGCGACCTGAAGGAGGATCAGCGCGACTTCGCCCTCTGGAAGGCGACCAAGCCGCACGAGGACACGTCCTGGGAGTCGCCCTGGGGGCCGGGCCGGCCGGGCTGGCACATCGAGTGCTCCGCCATGGCCGAGAAGCTCCTGGGGCCCGTGTTCGAGATCCACGGCGGAGGGCTCGACCTCCGCTTTCCCCACCACGAGAACGAGCTCGCCCAGTCCCGCGGGGCCGGCCGCGAGTTCGCGCGGCTCTGGGCCCACAACGGGATGCTCGAGGTGGCCGAGGAGAAGATGTCGAAGTCGGTCGGGAACGTCGTCTCGCTGCGCGAGGTCCTCGACGCCTACGGGCCGGAGGCGATCCTCGTCTTCTTCCTGACCGCCCACTACCGGAGCCCGCTCGAGTACTCCGACGAGGCGATGGAGGCGGCCCGGACGCAGGCCGAGGAGTTCCGCACGGCGTTCCGGGTGGTCGGGGGCTCCGGCGAGCCGACGCCGGCGTGGGACGAGTTCGCCGCGGCGCTGGACGACGACTTCAACACGCCGCTCGCCCTCTCGATCCTCCACGCCTGGCGCTCCGCCGGCGAGCGCGAGCTCCTCGCCCGCGGCCTCGGCGTCTTCGGACTGGGCCTGGACGAGGCAGGCGAGGCTCCGGCCGACGTCGTCGCGCTCGCGGAGGAGCGCCAGGAGGCGCGGTCTGCGGGGGACTTCGCGCGGGCGGACGAGCTCCGTGCCGAGATCGACCGGCTCGGCTGGGAAGCGCAGGACGTGCCCGGCGGCTACCGCCTCGTTCCCAGGGCGTGACCCGGGAGCTGGTCTACGGGCGGCGCCCGGTGCGCGAGGTCGTCCGCGCGGGGAAGCGCGAGCTCCTCGAGCTCCTCGTCACGGAGCGGGCGCTCGAAGGCGGAGCCGTGGCTTCGGGACGTGCCCGGCCTCCGCCTCCAGGTGGTTGCCGAGCGGCGTCTCAACGAGGCCGCCGGAACGATGGACCACCAGGGCGTCGTCGCGTTCTGCGAGCCGTATCGCTATGCGGACGCGCACGAGATCGCAGGGGGCGAGCGTCCGCTCGTCGTCTGCCTCGACCAGGTCACCGACCCGCACAACCTCGGCGCGGTCTGCCGCAGCGCCGAGGGGGCCGGCGCCAGCGGCGTCGTCGTCCTCGAGCGGAACGCCGCCCGCGTCACGCCGGCGGTCTGCAAGGCCTCAGCGGGCGCCGTCGAGCACCTGTCGGTGGGAGTGGTGGTGAACCTCGCCCGCTACCTCGAGGAGATCAAGGGGCCGCAGCTCTGGGTCTGGGCCGCCGAGCGCGAGGCGGCGACCTCTGTCTGGTCGGCCGACCTCGCTCTGGGCGCCGCGCTCGTCTTCGGCGCCGAGGGCAGGGGCCTGCGGCCGGGAGTCCGCCGCGCGTGCGACGACGGCTTCGCGATCCCGCTCGCCGGCGAGGTCGAGTCCCTGAACGTCAGCGTCGCCGCCGGGGTCGCGCTCTTCGAGGCGGCCAGGCAGCGGGCCCGCTGAGGCATCCTTCGCAGGGTGCTCTACCTCTTCGACGGCTACAACATCCTCCACGCCGGCGACTTCGCCGACCGGCGCGCGCTCGTGGACGCGCTGGCGAGCTTCGTCGCGGTGCGCGGAGCGCGGGGCATCGTCGTCTTCGACGGCGTCGGCGAGGACGGCGCCTACGGCGCGCTCGAGGTTCGCTTCGCCTCGCCGGCCGACCCCGTCATCGAGCGCCTCGCGGCGGAGCACCGGGCGGTCGACGAGGTCTGGGTCGTCTCCTCCGACGCCGCCGTCCGCGGCACGGCGGGGCAGGAGACCCGGCGCCTCACGTCGAACGCATTCGTGCGCGAGCTCGCCGCCGAGCGGGGAGAGGCGCCGCCGCCGGGCACGGGGCGCTCCAGGGTCGAGGACGCCCTCGATCCAGAGGTCCGGGAACGGCTCGAGCGTTTTCGGCGGAGCCGTTGAACTTTCCGGGGCACCTTGCTACGATCGAGACCTCAACCTGAGGGTTAGGGTTTAGCGGAGAGGCCCGCACGGCTCTCCTCCAAGCCGCGATCGAGGAGGAAATCTGGTGGCCCGCCGTCAGCTCGCCACAGCCCGGACCGCGCAGGAACGCAGCCGGCGAGAGCTCGAGGATCTCCAGCTCGTCATCCGCGCCCGCAACGGCGACGACGTCGCCTTGGACGGGCTCATCCGCCGGTACACGGGCTTCGTCCGGCTGAAGGCGAGCTCGTACTTCATCGCCGGCGGCGAGGGGGACGACCTCATCCAGGAGGGGTTGATCGGCCTCTACAAGGCGGTCCGCGACTTCCGCGCCGACAAGGAGACGTCGTTCCGGAGCTTCGCCGAGCTCTGCATCACCCGCCAGATCATCACGGCGATCAAGACGGCCACGCGCTACAAGCACGCGCCGCTGAACACCTACGTCTCCTTCAGCCAGACACCCGCCGGCCAGGACGACGGCGAGTGCACGCTCGGCGACGCGCTCCCGGGCCCCGGCGTCAACGACCCGGCCGTGTGCGTCATCTCGACCGAGGAGCTCCAGAGCCTCGTCTTCTGCCTCGGCACCGGGCTCTCGCCGCTCGAGTCGGACGCCCTCCGCCTCTACCTCGAGGGCAACTCCTACGAGGAGATGGCCGAGGAGCTCGGGTGCGACACGAAGACGATCGACAACGCGCTCCAGCGCGTGAAGCGCAAGGTGCTCCAGCACCAGAGCGGCCGCCAGGTCCTCGACTGACACGGCGCTACGATTCGTCCCGCGCCGGAGTAGCTCAGCTGGTAGAGCAACCGCCTTGTAAGCGGTAGGTCGTGGGTTCGAGTCCCGCCTCCGGCTCTCCCATTCCGAGGAATGGTCGTCCGGGGGCACTCGTTTAACGGAGTGTCATGCGAACGATCGAAGACATCAGGGACGAGCTCGAGCGTGCCGTCAAACGGCGCGCCGAGCTGTGGCACGAGCTCGGCGACGGCGTCGACCCGGCCAAGTCGGCCGAGGCAGCCGGGCTCTCGGGCCAGATCGACGACCTGTGGGCCGAGGCGCGCGCCCTCGAGGCGCACGCCCGCTTCGGCCCCTCCGACGCCATCCGCGCCCGCGCGCGGGCCGAAGAGCGGCTCGAGCGCGACTCGCGGAGACTCGAGAAGGCCGCCTAGGCGGCCTTCTCCTCCGGGGCGGAGGAGGCCGCGATGTGGTCGGCGGCCAGCGGCATGAGGAGGCCGCACCGGGTGCAGATGACCATGATCGCCTCGATCGAGCCCTTCGCGGCGCTGCTCGAGCCGATCGTGCACGGCTGCTGGCCCACGCCGAGGCGGTCCACCGCCTTGCACAGGGGACAGGAGACCGCGTAGCGGGCCAGGTGAGCCTCGACGGCGGCCACGTCGACGCCGACAGCCGCAGATTTCGCCATGCTTTCGACCGTAGCGGCGTCCACCGGCCGGGTCACCCCCCGATCGGGGAATGTCGACAAGAGTCAACGTGCGCATCCTCCTCGTCTCCCAGATGTATCCCGGGCCCAACGCGCCCGACTTCGGGGTGTTCGTCGCCGACCTCGCGCGCGAGCTGCGCGAGCGCGGCCACGAGCTCGCCTACGCGGTCATCGACCGCCGCGGCGGTTCGCGGGCGAAGTACGCGCGGCTCGCGGCCGACGCGTTCCAGGAGGCGCGCCGCTTCAAGCCGAACGTCGTCTATGCCCACGCCCTCTTCCCGGCGGGCGCGGCGGCCGCCGCCGCGGCCCGCGCGGCCCGCGTCGGGCTCGTCGTCACCGCCCACGGGCAGGACGTCCGCAACCTGGGAGCGATCCCCGGCGTCGAGACGGCGACGCGCCTCGCGACACGTTCCGGCCGCGTCATCGCGGTCTCCGACTTCCTGCGCCGCGAGCTGGTCGCCCGCCTGCCCGACCTGGACGGGCGCGTGGACGTGATCGACTGCGGCGTCGACCTCGAGCGGTTCCAGGGCCGGGATCCCGGCGAGCTCAGGGACCGGCTCGGCTGGGAGGGCGAGCCGCCGTTCTTCCTCGCGGTCGGGGCGCTCTCGGACCTGAAGAACCCGCTCCGCCTGGCAGACGCGTTCGCAGGGCTGGGCAAGGGCACCCTCGCCTTCGTCGGTGACGGCCCGCTTCGCGGCGCGCTGGAAGGACGTCCCGGCGTTCGGGTGGTCGGGCGCGTACGTCACGAGCAGGTCGCGGACTGGGTCGGGGCCTGCGACGTCCTCTGTCAGCCGAGCCTCGTCGAGGCCTTCGGCCAGGCGCTGCTCGAGGCCCTCGCCAGCGAGCGCTCGGTCGTCGCGACGCGCATCGGGGGGCCGCCGGAGCTCGTCTCGCCCGAGGCCGGCGTCCTGGTCGACCCGTGGAGCGTGGAGTCGATCGCCGAAGGCCTCGAAGCTGCGGCGGCGCTCCCGAGCCCGAACCGCGCCGCGCGCGAGGTCGCCCGCGAGCACGACGTCCGGCGCCAGGCCAAGCGGGTCGAAGGGATCCTCGAGGAGGCGGCGTCACAATGAGTGGTATGCACGCCCACGACCACGCCCCGGCGAGGGTGAGCGGCTCCGCCGACCGGCGGCTGCTGGGCGTGGCGCTCGGGCTCCTGCTCGCGTTCATGGCCGTGGAGGTCGTGTTCGGGATCCTCGCGAACTCCCTCGCGCTCCTGGCGGACGCGGGCCACATGCTCACCGACGCGGCGGCGCTCGGGCTGGCCCTGGCCGCGGCCGCGCTGGCGGCCCGGCCGGCCCACGGCCGGTGGACGTTCGGGTTCGGCCGCGTGGAGATCCTCGCGGCGCAGGTGAACGGCGTCACGCTCGCGCTCCTGGGCGCGTGGATCGTCTTCGAGGCCGTGCGCCGGCTCGTCGACCCGCCCGAGGTGGACGCGGCCGTCGTCGCGATCGTCGCCGTGGCCGGCATCGCGATCAACCTGATCGTGGCCGGGCTCCTCCGGCGCGCGCGCAGGCAGAGCCTGAACGTGCGCGGTGCCTACCTCCACGTCGTCACCGACCTCGCCGCCTTCGTCGGCACCGCCGTCGCCGCCGGCCTCATCGCCCTGACCGGCTGGAACGGCTTCGACGCCGTCGCCTCGCTCCTCGTCGCCGCGCTCATGCTGTGGGCGGCGGTGTCGCTCCTCCGCGAGTCGGGGCGGATCTTCCTCGAGGGCGCGCCCGCGTCGGCGCCGCCGGCCGAGGTCGGGCACGCCATCGCCGCCCACCCCGGCGTCGTCGAGACCCACGACCTCCACGTCTGGACGGTCACGGACGGCTTCCCGGCGCTGTCGGCTCACGTCCTCGTGGAGCCGGGCGCCGACTGCCATCGCCTCCGGCTCGAGCTCGAGCGCCTGCTGCACGAGCGCTTCTCGATCGACCACACGACGCTCCAGGTCGAGCACGTGGGGTCGGCCAGCGGCCTCGAGATCAGCCGGCGTCCGACGCGTCGAGATCGGCGAGGCGCTGCTCGATGAGCGGGCCGAGCGTCTTCTCGAGCTCGGTTCCCCGCGCGAGCTCGAGCGCTTCCGCGTAGGTCTCCCTCGCCTTCCCGGGGAGGCCCTGCTTCACGCGGTTGTCGCCGAGCACGACGAGCTTGCGGATGCGCTCCTCGGCCTCCATGCGCGCGGCACCGTACCACGGGTCGCCCGGGGTCGAGCTGCTAGCCTGATCGGCGTGCTCGGGGTGCTCGCAGTCATCCAGGTCCTGCTCTCCGCCACCCTCATCGGGCTCGTCCTCATGCACTCGGGGCGGGACACCGGCTTCGGCGGCATGGGCTACACGCCGGCCTCCCAGGGCGGCCAGCACATCGTGGAGCGGAACCTCACGCGCCTCACCGTCTTCGTGGCGCTCCTCTTCACCGCGAACACGGTCGCGCTCTTCTACCAGTTCGACTAGAACCACTCTCGAGGTGGTGCCTCGTCGCCGGGGTGTCCTGGGCGAGTGCGAGGCAAGGACGCAGGGAGCGCCCGTATCAAAAGGGATACGGGTGCGACCGAGGACGCAGAATCGTGCCGCCCAGGGCGGCCCGGCGTCTCAGTGCCCACTTCGAGAGGGGTTCTTCAGCCGCCGGCGATCGCGCCGACGAGCCTGACCGTCTCGGTCCCCGCGAGGCGGGTCGCGAGGCCGTCCGACTCGCGGACGTCGATCCCGTCCAGGTAGACGTTCACGAGTGGTCGGAGCTCGCCGCGCTCGTCGAGGACCCGGTCGGCGACCGGGAGGGCGCGCAGCGCCTCCCCGACGGTTCGGGCGTCGAGGTCGAAGCGATTCCGGCCGCCGGCCTCGGACGCGAGGATGGACGGGAGGACGACTACGACCATTCGGCCGCCTCCACCGACAGGATCGGCGGAAGCTGGTGGACCGGCTCGAGCCACGACTCCCCTGCATCGGGGGAGACGAAGAGCGAGCCGCTCTGCGTGCCGAGGTAGATCCCGGGCGGGTCGAGGCGGTCCGAGCCGAAGCCCTCGCGCATGACCGCCGCCCAGGCGCGTTGCGGCAGGCCCTCGGTCGAGGAGCTCCCAGGAGGAGCCGCCGTCCCGCGTTCGGTAGATGCCGAGCCGTCCGTCGGGCGTGACCCGGTTCTCGGCGCCCACCTCGGGCACGACGAAGGCCGCATCCGGATCGCGGTGGTCGAGCGCGAGCGGGAAGCCGAAGCCGCTGGGCAGGCCGTTGTCCTCGAGGCGCTCCCAGCTCCCGCCGCCGTCGTCGGAGCGGTAGACGCCGCAGTGGTTCTGCTGCCACAGCCGTGCCGGTCGGGCGGGATGGAGCAACAGCTTGTGGACGCACTGGCCGAGCTCGGGGAAGGGATCGGGGAGGAAGTCCGCGGCCGTGCCGCGGTTGGCCGGCGTCCACGTCTCGCCTCCGTCGTCGCTCGCGAAGACGCCGGCGGCCGAGATCCCGATGAACATACGGCCGGGCTCGTCGGGGTCGAGCTGGATGGAGTGGCAGCACATGCCCCCGGCGCCCGGGTTCCAGCGGTCGCGCGTCTCGTGCGTGAGGACGCTCTCGACGATCTCCCAGCTCGCTCCGTGGTCGTCCGAGCGGAAGAGGACGCCGGGCGCCCCGCCCAGCCAGAGCCGCCCGGGCTCGTCCGGCCGGCCCGGCTCCACGTGCCAGGTCTTCTCGAGCGTGAGCCCGCTCTCCTCGGGAAGGCCGAGCCCCTCCGCTCGCTCCCAGGTCTCGCCCCGGTCGCCGGAGCGGTGCGCCGTCGCACCGTAGACCTCGTGGTTCGTCGCCGCGTGGATCGTGCCGTCGCGAGGGTCGAGCGCCGCGTGGAAGACCGACCAGCCGGTGAGGAACGGGCCCGAGAGCGCCCAGGTCCTGCGATCCTCGTCGCTCTCGGCGAGGAAGAGCCCCTTGCGGGTGCCGACGAGGACGAGAACGCCCATCAGAGACCCGGGCCTGACCCCGTCCCGACGATGGTGAACGCCTCGGTGGCCACGGCCGGGACGAGCGTGCCGAACGGGTAGCGCTCCTCGTAGAAGTCGCTGCTGTTCACGGGCGTGACCTCCTCGGTCAGGCCGAGGAGCCCTGCCGCGAGCTCGGGAACGGAGGTCGTGAAGCGCAGGTTGACGAGCGGCGTCGTGATCTTGCCGCCCTCGATCCTGAAGGTCGCCGTCGCGGGTCATCCCGGTGAGGATGCCCTTGGGTGCGTCGACGATCCCCAGGTAGTGGAGGCGGGTGACGTAGATGCCGTCGCCGACACGCTCGGCAAGCTCCTCGAGCGATTCCGCGTCGCCGCCGGCCAGCGAGAGGTTGAACGGGATCGGCCCGACGGCCTGCGAGGGAGCGGCGAGAGCGTGCCCGGTCGACGTCCGGCCGTCTCCCGCCCGCTTCGCGGTGCGCCGGTCCCAGACGACGTCGCGGGCGACGCCTTCCTCGACGAGCAGCACGCGCTGCTTCGGGACGCCCTCGAAGTCGAACGACTTCGGATACCCGCGCGGGTCGAGGCCGTCGTCCCAGAGGGTGAAGGTCTCGTGGAAGACCCGCTCGCCGATGCGGTTCGAGAGGTAGCTGCGGTCCTCGAGGAGCGCCAGGGCGCCCAGGGACGTGAACCCGAAGTAGAAGAGCAGCTCGGAGACGGCGTACGGCTCGAGGACCGTGCGGTACGTGCCCGGCTCGATCGTCCCGGCGCCCCGCGTGCGGGCGGCCTTCTCGGCCGCCTCGCCGGCGACCGCGCCCGGGTCGATGTCGGCCGCCCGCCACGAGGTCGCCTCCGCGTAGCCGGACGCCTCGTCGGAGGCGGCGAGCGCGAGCACGCTCGCGTCGGTCATCGTCTGGGAGACCGCGTGCCCGGTCGTCGACGCGACCGCGACCTCGGTGCTCCCGCTCGTGTAGTACCCGTACAGGCCCAGCCCCGGCGCGGCGGCGATCGCGGCCGCAGCGGCCTCGGCCTGCTCCTCGGGCGTGAGCCCGGCGGTCGCCTCGTCGTAGTCCGTCTACCGCGGGAACGTCGGTCGGCTCCTGGAGCCCGGCGTAGCCGGGATCGGGGAGCGAGCGGTCGGCGGCCTCGGCGGCGCGGCGGGCCGCGGCGGCGAGGCCCTCGTCATCCGTTCGGTTCGTCGTCGAGCAGCCCACACGCCCGTCGCGGACGACCCGGAGCGTGACGGTCTCGTCGCTGATGAGCGTCGGCTGGTGCACGGCCGAGTCGGCGAAGCGCGCGAAGCCGGAGCTCTCGACGTGCGCCGCCGCGTCGGCCTCGTCGGCCTCCGCGGCTCGCACCGCGCGCTCGGCGAGGTCGAGGGCGCGGGTCACTTCCGCACGCCGACCTGGACGTCGCGGAAGCGCGCCGGGGACGTTCCGTGCGAGACGTGCGCGTGCTGCCCCGGCTGGCCCTTCCCGCAGTTCGTGAGGCCGTGGAGCTGCCACTCGCCGGGCCCCGCGACGGCGTCGAGCCGGCCCCAGAAGACGGGCGTCTCGCCCATGTAGGTCGGGTCCCGCAGCATCTTCCCGAGCTTCCCCTTCTTGATCTCCCAGGCGACTTGGGTCCCGAACTGGAAGTTGAGACGCTTGTCGTCGATCGACCAGCTCTTGTTCGTGCACAGGAAGAGGCCGTCGTCGACGTCGGCGATGAGGTCCTCGAGGGTCCCCTCGCCGGGCTCGAGGTGGAGGTTCGTCATGCGGACGAGCGGCATCCGGCTCCAGCTGTCGGCGCGCATCGAACCGCCGAGGTCGCGCCCGATGAGTGCCGAGGTCTCGCGCGACGCGAGGTACCCCGTGAGGATCCCACCCTCGACGACGGGCTGGCGCCGGGCCGCCGCGCCCTCGTCGTCCCAGCCGAAGGTGCCGAGCCCCTGTGGCGTCGTCGGGTCGGCCGTGATGTTCATGTGCTCGGAGCCGTAGCGGAGGCCGTCGAGGTCGCCGGGCTTCAGGAAGCTCGTGCCCGCATAGGCCGCCTCCGTCCCGTAGACGCGGTCGAGCTCGGTCGGATGGCCGACCGACTCGTGCACCTGGAGCACCATCTGCTCGGGGTCGATGACGACCGTCGTCACCGTCGAGGGACAGACCTCCGCGGTGAGGAGGGCGGCGGCTTCCTCGCCGACGCGGGGAGCCTCGCGCGCGAGCCCGAGCCCTTCCACGTACTCCCAGCCGGCCTGGGCGCTCGACCCGCCGTGCGCGCTCGGGTAGCTCCGGTTCTGGACGACCCCGTCGTCCGAGACTGCGAGGGCGTCGATGCCCCCGCCGCACTCGACCGCCTCGTGCGCGAAGCTCACGCCCTCGGAAGAGCGGAAGACGCGCCGCTCGCGCAGCGCGCGGACGCTCGCCTCGGTGATCTTCACCTCCGGCCGGTGCATCCCCTTCTCCGCCTCCAGGCAGAGCGCGATCTTCTCCTCGAGCGGGACGTCGATCGGATCGCGCGCGACCGGAGGCGCGTAGGTGCCGCTCGCGGGCTCGACCGGGGCGAGCTCGACGCGCCTGCGCGCGCGCGAGGCGCTCGCTCGCGCGAAGGCGACGGCTCGGAGCGCGGCGTCGCGTGCCCCCTCCTCGGACAGGCGCGGGTCGCCGGCGAACCCCCACGCGCCGTCGACGAGCACCCGGACGCCGAGCCCTTCGGTCTCCGCGTCCGCGACCGTGTCGACCTCGCCGTTCTTGGTGGCGACCTGTTGCGCGCGCCGGTGGACGACCCGCGCGTCCGCGTAGCCTGCGCCGGCTCCCACCGCCGCGTCGATCGCCTGTTCTGCCAACTCCTGCACGGGCCGGGCGTAGATTACTGATGGGGGCCGGTGTCGACGGAAGTCAAGCGCAATGGAAAGGCGCCTCTCGAGAGACGCCTCAGTGCGCTGGAGAGGACTTGAACCTCCACGGCCCGTTCGGGCCACAAGGCCCTCAACCTTGCGCGTCTACCAATTCCGCCACCAGCGCGTGGGGAAGGCATTGTAGCGAGTCCGGAAGCCTTGACTCCGTCCGGGGCCCGCGCTACCGTGGACGAACAGACGTTCGATCAGCGAGGGGAGGCACATGCTCACGCAGCGTCAGCGAGAGGTCTACGACTACGTCGTCAGCTACGCCGACAGCCACGGCTATCCGCCCACCGTGCGCGAGATCGGAGAGGCCGTGGGGCTCGCCTCGCCGTCCACGGTCCACGCGCACCTGGCCAACCTGGAGCGCGCCGGCTACCTGCGGCGCGATCCCACGAAGCCGCGGGCGCTCGAGCTCACGCGGCGGGAGCGGTCGGTCGCCGCGGCGTCGGTCGCGGCTCCCGACGTCGGGGAGGTCCGGGTGCTGCCGCTCGTCGGGGAGATCGCTGCCGGCGGGCCGCTGCTCGCGGAGGAGAACGTCGAGGACCACCTCGCTGTGCCCCAGCCGCTCACCCGCGGGGGCGAGGAGTTCCTCCTCAGAGTCAAGGGCGACAGCATGATCGAGGCCGGCATCCTCGAGGGCGACTACGTCGTCGTGCACCGGCAGCAGACGGCGAGGAACGGCGACATCGTCGTCGCGCTCGCCGGCGACGACGAGGCCGCCGACGAGGCGACGGTGAAGCGCTTCTTCCGCGACGACGGGCAGGATCCGCCTCCAGCCCGAGAACTCGGCCATGGAGCCCCTGCACCCTGCGCACGTCAGCATTCTCGGCAAGGTCATCGGGGTCTTCCGGAGAGTGGGCTAGGCGCGTCATGGAAGTGGTGGAGCTCAACAGCACGCTCGACCAGGAGCTCCTCGCGTTGCTCCGCGGGGCAAGCCTCGAATGCCCGGCGTGCGGTGAGTTCGTCCTGCACCGGGACGGCACGGTGACGTGCCCCGAGTGCGGCTCGGGCTTCCGGGGAGCGAGCGAGGGGGCGCTACACTTGGACGTGCAGGCCGGGTGACCGCGGGCCGCGCGAGCGGCTCGAGGAAAGTCCGGACATCACAGGGCAGGACGCTGGGGAAATCCCAGGCGGCGAAAGCCGACGGAAAGTGGCACAGAAAGGAGACCGCCTCCGGCGAGCTTCATCTCCGGAGACGCCGGGGGCAAGGGTGAAAAGGTGGGGTAAGAGCCCACCAGCGCCGTGGTGACACGGCGGCTGCCAAACCCCGTCCGGTGCAAGGCGAGACAGGCTCCGCCCGAGGTGGCCCGCCGAGGAGCCGGGTGCGCCGCTCGAGCCTCCGGGGAACCGGAGGCCAAGATGGATGGTCACCCTCGACAGAATCCGGCTTACAGGCCTGCTAATGAAACCCCCGCACATGCGGGGGTTTCTATTTTGGGCGTGCACCACCGGCGCATCACGCAGGTCCGGCTCGTCCCGCGGCTTCGAGGGGAAGAAGCGAAGGCAATCTCCTCCGGCCTCGCATGGTTGAGCGGAATCGGCCGGTACCCACGTCCGGGATGCCATGGGTGTTGACCCTTAGATAGCGAGAATATATACTCGCTATCTATGAGACAGCTCTTCCTCGCTCTGCTCAGCGACGAGCGTGCTCATGGGTACGAGCTGAAGCAGTCGCTGGAGCACGAGTTCGGCGATTTGCTGCCGGCGCTGAACGCCGGCCAGATCTACACGACGCTTGCCCGACTCGAGCGCGATGGCCTCGTCGTCGGTCACGCGGTGCCGGGTGACAGTCGCGGCAAGCGCGTGTACGAGCTGACGGATGCCGGCCGGGCCGCGCTCGCGGCCTGGATCGAGGAGCCTGTCTCGGGCAGGCGGCTGAAGGACGAGTTCTTCATGAAGCTCGTCGTGCTCGCGTCGGCTCAGCTGGCGGAGCCGGGCCGGCTGCTCGACCGCCAGCGGCGCGAGTACCTGCAGTCGCTGCGCGACCTGAACGCGCTGCTCGAAGCGAACGGGAAGGGACCGGCGGCCGAGCTCCTGGTCGAGGGAGCGATCCTGCATCTGAAGGCCGACCTGGAGTGGCTCGAGCTGATCGAGCAGCGACTCGCGCTGAAGGAGGAGGTCTGATGACACCGGTACTCGAGGCGAGGAAGCTCGCGAAGACGTACGAGACGGGCGGCGCGAAGGTGCTCGGTCTTCGCGGTGTCGACATCTCGATCGAGCGCGGCGAGTTCGTCGCGATCATGGGCCCGAGCGGGTGCGGGAAGTCGACGCTGCTCAATCTGCTCGCCGGGCTCGATCGACCGACGGCGGGGGAGGTCTGGCTCGACGGCGAGCGGATCGATGGGTTGAGCGAGACGGAGCTCGCGCGTCTGCGTCGGCGCAAGGTCGGCTTCGTGTTCCAGTTCTTCAACCTGGTGCCGACGCTCTCTGCGGTCGAGAACGTCGAGCTGCCCTTGCTGCTGGTCGGTCGGCGGCGCAGGGAGGCTCGACGATCCGCGAACGAGCTGCTGAGCGATCTGGGCATTCCCGAGAAGGCACGGAGCCGCTCCGGCGCAGCTGTCCGGCGGGCAGCAGCAGCGGGTCGCGCTGGCGCGCGCGCTCGCGAACAGGCCGGATGTCGTTCTCGCCGACGAGCCGACCGGCAATCTCGACTCGACGGCGGCTCGCGACGTGCTCGGGCTCTTTCGCGAGGCTCGGGATCGCGGGCAGACGCTGCTGCTCGTCACGCACGACGCGAGTGTCGCCTCGACGGCGGATCGGGTGATCACGCTCCGCGACGGGCTGGTTGCCGACGAGACGGAGCTCGCCGCGGCCCGCCAGGTCGCTCCCCTGCTCGAGCTGGAGAGCCCGAAATGACGGTGATGCTGGTCAGGCTGGCGTTCGCGGGCATCCGCTCGCGGCTGCTCGCGAGCGCGCTCACGATCGCGATCGCGGCCGCTGCGGCGGCGACGATCGTGCTCGCCCTGGAGGTGCGCTCGAGCGGGGTCGATCCCTGGCAGCGGACGTTCGCCGAGGCCAATGGGGCACACGTGCTGGCGTTCGTCCCATCGCAGGCCGACGCGGCCGCGATCGGCGAGCTGCCCGGCGTGACCGAGCGCGGCGAGCCCGTGCCGCTCGTGCCGGCGACCGTGGCGGTGGAAGTACCGATCGGGTGGAGCTCGCCGGCCTGAGTGGCCGCACGGCGGTGAACATGCCTGTGCTGACCGCTGGCTCGCAGCTGCGCGAGGGCGGCATCGTGCTCGAACGCAGCCTCGCCCGCGCGCTCGGCATCGAGGTCGGCGCCACGCTCGAGTTGACGAGCAGACGCGGCCCGATCGAGATTCCGGTTCTCGGGACGGCGGTCGTTCCCAGCCAGCCGCGCTACCCGCGCCGCAACCCCGGCCTCGCCTGGGTCACCCGGGCCACGCTCGAACGGATCGAACCCGATCGCGCCCGCTGGCAGCTGGTCAGAGGCGGTGCGGCTGGCGGATCCCTCCGCGGCTGCGGCGTTCACCGAGCGGGCGGCGGCAGGCTTGCCGGCAACGGCCTCGCGGTCCGGGCCTCTCTACTTCGAGACCTGGCAAGACCAGCGCGACAATGCACTTGGCGATGCACAAGGCACGCAGGTGATCGTCACCATCTTCACCATCCTGCTTCTGATCGTCGCTTTCGTCGTCGTCGGAATCCTCGTCGGCGCCCGCGCCAGCGAGCAGCACCGTCAGATCGGGCTGCTGAAGGCGGCCGGCTTCACCCCGCGCCAGGTCGGTATCGTCTTCGCGCTCGAGTCCGCCGCTCTCGGTCTCGTCGCGGCCGCCCTCGGCTTCGCGCTCGGGGCGATCCTTGCGCCCCGCCTTGCCGCACCCAGCGCCGAAACGCTGCTCGGCTCGCCAACGATCGCGGCGAATCCCTGGCACATCCTCGTCGCGAGCTGTGCCGTCATTCCGGTACTCGTGGCCGGAGCACTGACGTCCACCCGCCGCAGTACCCGCTTCACCGTCCTCGAGGCGATCCGCGCCGGCAGTTCGTCTCCACCCACCTCGCGCCTGGCGCGGACCGTCGTCCGACCCGCCATGCCGTTGACGATCGGGCTCGGGCTCAAGGACCTCCTCGCGCGAGGGCGCCGGGCGCTTCTCCTCGCAGCCGCGATCGCGCTCGCCGACGCGGTGGTGGTCGTCGGGCTCTCGCTCGACGCCACGCTCGACGCGCAGCCTGCCTCCGAAGCCAGTGACTTCCCGGACGAACTGCTGCTCCTCATCTACACACTCGACACCACGTTGCTGCTGATCACCGCCACGACGCTCGTTGCCGTCGCCTTGCTCTCGGTCCGCGAGCGCATCCGAGACTACGGCGTGCTCAAGGCGATCGGCCTCACACCCAGTCAGATCATCTCCACCGTCGTCAGCGCTCACGCCGCCCTTGCGGTGCTCGCATCGCTCCTCGCCATCCCGCTCGGCATCGGGCTCTACCTCGCCCTGTTCGAGATCGCCGGCGACACGACCGAGGACGTCGTCATCGCACCCTGGTGGTCGCTCGCACTCATTCCGATCGGAACCGTGCTGGTCGTCGTCGCCGCGACCGTCCTCCCGGCCCGGCTGGCCACACGAATCCGCACCGCCGACGCACTCCGTTACGAATGATGCGGCCGCGAGCGGAGCAGCATCGCTCGCAACCTGGCTTCGATCATCGTTCTGCCTACCCACACGCCGAGCAGTACCACTCCCCGTGCCGGCAGGATCGGCGCGCGGGACGATCTCGCGGACGCCGTCGCCGGGGCGATCGGCCGGGCTGCGGTCACGTCCGGGCTAGGACGAGCCGAGCGAGTCGAGCTCCGAGCCGAGCTCGGACACCGGGATCTCGCCGGCGAGGCGCTTGACGACCTTGCCGTCGCCGCCGACGAACACGAAGTAGGGGTAGCCCTGGAGCCCGTACGCCTGGGCCGCGGTTTGCGCGCTGTCGTCGAGCATGACGGGCGGCTCCCAGCCGGCGTCGGCGAGCCACGTGGACGGCGGGTAGTTGGGCAGGTCGGGGCTGTTCGCCGTCGCCACGGAGTAGAGGTCGACGTTCTTCGGAAGACCGTTCTCGCGGAGCCAGTCCGCGATCAGCGGGACCTCGCGACGGCAGTGCGGGCACCAGTGGGCGAGGAAGATGATCGCGCGCGGCTTCCCTTGCCCGGCCGGGATCGTGATCGAGCCGTCTCCGTCGATGTTCGTCCCGGTGAGGCCCGGGGCGGCCATGCCGACCGCCGGGTCGTCCGCGTCCCCGGTGAAGGCGGGCAGGGAGCTGCCCTCGACCTGGACGGTCTCCGCGGTGGGCATGCTCGTCGAGTCGTCACCGCGCTGGGTGACGATGAAGGCCGCGACGGCTGCGGCCGCGATGACGACGCCGAGGCCGACCCAGATGAGCCACTCGCGACTCCCACGGCCCGCGCCGGGCGTCGAGCGGGGCTTGGGGACGTCGCGGGTCTTCTTGAGCCTGGACTTCTTACCCAACGTCGACCTCTTCCGTGGACGATGGAGACGTGTAGGCGAGCACGAGCAGGGCGCCGATCGAGGCGAAGGCGGTCAATGCCAGAAGCGGTAGTGAAACGTAGCCCAACTCCCAGACCCAGCGCACGGTGCAGGGGACCGCGGTCGAGCAGAAGCCGGACTCCTGGCTCGGGAACCACTCGAGCTGGTAGTGGTAGATCGAGAAGCCCGCGCCGACCGCGACGAGCGGCAGGAGGTACACGGAGATCGCGGTCTCGCGCCGGAGGATCGCGATCGCCAGGAGGATCACCAGCGGGTACATGAAGATCCGCTGGTACCAGCAGAGCGGGCAAGGCGGGAAGTGCTTGACCTCGGAGAAGTAGAGGCTGCCCGCCGTGGCGGTTGCGGCAACGATCCACGCGAGGACGAGCTCGCGCCCCGCAAGCGCCCGCCGGATGCCGAGGAGCGCGTGCGCTGCTCCGTCCGAGACCTGCGCGAGCGCGGCGGTCACGACCAGCAGGCCGAGGGCGATCTGAGCGGCGAGCGCCAGCAGCGCGAGGAAGAGCGCGACGTCCAAGCTCAGCCCTGTCGGCGGGTGTCGGCGGCGAGCTGCTCGACGCGGCCGTAGCGGGCGGCGCGAGCCGCCGTCCTCGGGTCGACCCCCTGCTCCTCGAGGCGCTGGCGGATCTCCCCTTCACGCATCCAGCGCATGAACTCCCAGCCGAAGGCCAGCAGCGTCACGATCGACCCCTCGACCATCATCACCGTCCCGGCGATGCTCTGATCGGCGAGCGGGGAGAGGCCCCAGAGCCGCTCGTCGCGGGCGTAGTCGGAGTAGAACACGGTGCCCGACCAGATGAAGACGTTGGCGAGCACGCCGGCGCTCAGCCGGATGAGCGCGACGTAGACGATCTTCGCACCGGTCCCGAACCAGGCAGGGCCGGGCAGCGGCTCGACGAGGGCGGCCCACATGAGCGCGCCGAAGGTGAAGAAGGAGACGTGCTCGAGCGCGTGCACGACCGGATTCGCCAGCGCCGCCTGATAGAGCACCGGGAGGTGCCAGACGACGAGGTTCAGGATCCAGAGCGGAAGTGCGACGAGCGGGTTGGCGAGGAAGCGGAGGCGCAGGATGAGCGGCAGGGCGAGCGCCGGGCGGAGGATCGGCCCGGTCAGGCCGAGGACGACCAGGAGCGGCGCGATGTCTCCCAGCAGGATGTGCTGGATCATGTGGATGAAGAAGAGCCGGGTCTCGCCGATGTAGTCGATCGGCGAGACGAGCGCGACGAGGACGAGGCCCAGCCCCGAGTAGTAGGCGAGCTGCCGGAGCCACCAGACCGGCCGCCCCTTCCGGGCGAGGACCGCGCAGCGCCTCGCGTAGAGGGCCGCGAAGAACGCGATCGGCAGGATCTGGAGCGGGTCGAGCGTGAAGATCCAGATGCCGTGGCTCGGGAAGGTCACTTGTCGACCTTCCGCCGCTCGCGCAGGTAGGCGACGCCGGCGAGCGCAGCGATCGCGATCGCGGGCCCGGCGTACACGAGCCCGGCGATCCAGTGACCCGCGTGCCCGACGACGATGTCCACGGGAGGAACGGTACTCCCGCGGCGATTCGCGCCGGAGGGGAAGGGGTCGGGCCCACGCTCACCTCAGGGATCGCCAGAATACGAGGAGATGGCGAAAACGCTCTTCGACCGCGTCTGGGAGGCCCACGTCGTCGCCGCGCCCGCGGGCGAGCCGTCCCTGCTCTACGTCGACCTGCACCTCGTCCACGAGGTGACGTCGGCGCAGGCCTTCGAGGGGCTCCGCCTCGCGGGCCGCCCGGTGCGCCGGCCAGACCTCACCCTGGCGACGATGGACCACAACGTCCCCACCGACGACCGGCCCGCCGACGATCTCGCCGCCGCCCAGCTCGAGGCGCTGCGCGCGAACTGCGAGGAGTTCGGCGTTCCCCTCTACGCGACGGGGAGCGGGCGCGAGGGGATCGTCCACGTGATCGGTCCGGAGCTCGGGCTCTCGCAGCCGGGAATGACGATCGTGTGCGGCGACAGCCACACGTCCACGCACGGGGCGGTCGGCGCGCTCGCCTTCGGGATCGGCACGTCGGAGGTCGAGCACGTGCTCGCCACCCAGACGCTGCCGCAGTGGCGGCCGAAGACGATGAAGCTCGAGCTCTCGGGCTCCCTGCCGCTGGGCGTTACCGCGAAGGACGTGATCCTCGGCGCCATCGGCCGGATCGGCGTCTCCGGCGGCGTCGGCCACGTCATCGAGTACGCGGGCGAGGTGATCCGGAACCTGCCGATGTCGGGCCGCATGACGATCTGCAACATGTCGATCGAGGCGGGCGCGCGCGCCGGGATGATCGCGCCCGACGAGACGACGTTCGCGTACCTCGAGGGACGCCCTGCGGCACCTAGGGGGGCGGCGTGGGAGCGGGCGCTCGACCGCTGGCGCACTTTGCCGTCGGATCCGGACGCGACCTACGATCGCATCGTCGAGATCGACGTCCGTGAGCTCGCCCCCCAGGTGAGCTGGGGCACGAACCCGGGCATGGTCGTCCCGGTGGACGGCGCCGTGCCCGACCCCGCCGATCTCGACGATCCGGTCGAGCGCGACGACCGCCGAGCGGGCGCTCGCCTACATGGCGCTCGCGCCGGGCACGCCCATCCAGGAGATCGAGGTCGACCGCGTCTTCATCGGCTCGTGCACGAACGCCCGCATCGAGGACCTCCGCGAGGCTGCGACCGTCGTCGCCGGCAAGCGGGTCCATCCCCGGGTGCGGGCGATGGTCGTCCCCGGCTCCGCCTCGGTGAAGCTCCGTGCGGAGGAGGAGGGCCTCGACCGCGTCTTCGAGGCCGCCGGCTTCGAGTGGCGCCGGGCCGGCTGCTCCATGTGCCTCGGGATGAACCCCGACATCCTGCAGCCGGGCGAGCGGTGCGCGTCGACCTCGAACCGCAACTTCGAGGGGCGGCAGGGCCGGGGAGGGCGCACCCACCTCGTCAGCCCGGCGATGGCGGCGGCCACGGCGCTGGCCGGCCACTTCGTCGACATCCGCGAGCTTCAGCCGGAGCCGGTCGCGTGAAGCCGTTCCGGCGCACGACCGGCCGGGTCGCGGTCCTCGACCGCGCCGACGTCGACACCGATCAGATCATCCCGAAGCAGTTCCTGAAGCGGATCGAGCGCACCGGCTTCGGCGAGTTCCTCTTCTTCGACTGGGCGAAGGAGCCGGGCTTCGAGCTCGGCCGGCCCGAGGCCCGCGGAGCGACGATCCTCCTCACAGGGCGGAACTTCGGCTGCGGCTCCTCCCGCGAGCATGCGGTCTGGGCGTTCCAGGAGCGCGGGTTCGAGGTCGTGGTGGCGCCTTCGTTCGGCGACATCTTCCGGACGAACTGCCTCAAGATGGGGCTCCTCCCCGTCGTCCTGCCCGAGGAGCAGCTTCGCGAGCTCATGGCCGCGGGCTCGGGCGCCGAGCTGACCGTCGACCTCGAGGAGCGCACGATCGGCCCCTACCCGTTCGAGTTCGACGACTTCGACCGCCAGCGCCTGCTCGAAGGGCTCGACGACATCGGGCTGACGCAGCGTCACGAGGACGAGATCGCCGCCTTCGAGGCGGCGCATCCCTCGTCTATCGCGACGACAGCTCTCTGAGGACCGCCTCGACGACGTCGTCCGTGGTGGCGCTCCCGCCGAGGTCCGGCGTCGGCGTCGTCGCGAGGGCGGCGTCGACCGCCGACTCGAGGCGGGCGGCCTCGGCGGGCTCTCCGAGCCCGTGCGTGAGCATGAGCGCGGCGGAGCGGAGCATGGCGGCAGGGTTGGCCACGCCCTTCCCGGCGATGTCCGGTGCCGATCCGTGCACGGGCTCGAAGATCCCGGGTCGCGCGTCGCCGAGGCTGGCGGAGGCGGCGAGGCCGAGCCCGCCGGTCACGCCCGCGGCGACGTCGGAGAGGATGTCCCCGAACGTGTTCTCGGTCAGGATGACGTCGAAGCGGCCGGGGGCGAGGACGAGCTGCATCCCGCAGTTGTCTACGAGCATGTGCTCGAGCTCCACGTCCGGATAGCCGGGCGCCACCTGCTCGACGACGTCGCGCCAGAGCCGCGAGGTCGAGAGGATGTTGGCCTTGTCCACCGAGGTGACGTGCCCTCGGCGCCCGCGGGCGATCTCGAACCCGGTGCGCGCGATGCGCTCGACCTGGTCGGGCCGGTACTCGAGCGTGTCGTAGACGGTCCCGTCCTCCCGCGTCCCGCGCTCGCCGTAGTAGAGGCCGGCGACGAGCTCCCTGACGACGAGCAGGTCGACGCCCTCGCCGCGGGCGGGCCGCAGGTTCGCGTACACGTCGAGCTCCTTCCGCAGCCCGATGAGCCCTTGCTCCGGCCGGATCTCGGCGCGGTCGAACTCGGGCGCGCCGACGGCGCCGAGGAGCACGGCGTCCGCGGCCTTGCAGGCGGCGAGCGTGTCAGGGGGAAGCGGGTCGCCCGTCTCCCGGATCGCGGCGCCGCCGAAGAGACGCTCCTCGAGGTCGAGGTCGAGCGGGAGCTCCCGCAGGACCCGCGCCGCGGCGGCCGCCACCTCCGGCCCGATGCCGTCGCCGGGGAGGAGGACGATCCTCACAGCGGCGCGCTGGTGACGGCGCCCTCGCTCGCCGAGGACACGAGCGCGGCGTACTTGGCGAAGACGCCCGTCGTGTAGCGGGGCGGCGGGGGCTTCCAGGCCGCGAGTCGCGCCGCGAGCTCGTCGTCGGAGAGCTCGACGCGAAGCTCTCTCGCCTCGACGTCGATGACGACGACGTCGCCGTCCTCGAGCGCCGCGAGCGGCCCGCCGCGGGCTGCCTCCGGGGACACGTGGCCGACCATGAGCCCGTGCGTGGCGCCCGAGAAGCGCCCGTCGGTGACGAGGGCGACCGCGTCGCCGAGGCCCTCGCCCACGATCGCGGCCGTGACATGGAGCATCTCGCGCATCCCGGGGCCTCCTGCCGGGCCCTCGTAGCGGATGACGACCACGTCGCCCGCGGCCAGGCTGCGATCCTTGACGGCCGCGAAGCACGCTTCCTCGGACTCGAAGACCCGCGCCGGCCCGCGATGGTGGAGCCGCTCGTGACCGGCGAGCTTCACGACGCAGCCTTCGGGGGCGAGGTTGCCGTGGAGGATCGCGAGCCCGCCCGTGGGCTTGAGCGGCGTCTCGATCGGCACGACCACCTCCTGCCCCGGCCGTTCCTCCACTGCGGCCGCGATCGCCCCGAGCGAGCGGCCGTCGACGTTGGGCGCGTCCGGGTGCACCAGCTCCCGCTTGAGGAGCTCGCGTGCGACGAGCGCGACGCCGCCCGCCTCGTACACGTCCGTGGCCACGAAGCGGCCGCCCGGCTTCAGGCTCGCCACCACCGGCGTGCGCGCGGCGATCCGGTCGAAGTCCTCGAGGGCGAGCGGCAGGCCGAGCTCGCGAGCGATCGCCAGGAGGTGGAGCACGCCGTTCGTCGAGCCGCCCGTGGCGGCGATCGACGCGATCCCGTTCTCGAGCGCCTCGCGCGTGATCACCTGCGAGGGCTTCACGTCCCGCCGGAGCAGGTCCATGACGAGCCGCCCCGCCTCCTCGGCTGCCTGCGGCTTGGCCGGGTCGAGCGCCGGGATCCCGTTCAGGCCGGCCGGGCTGATCCCGAGAAACTCGAGCGCCGTCGACATCGTGTTGGCGGTGAACTGGCCGCCGCACGCGCCCGCGCCGGGGCAGGCGACCCCCTCGAGCTCGTGGAGCTCCTCCGCGCTCATGCTCCCGACGGCGTGCGCGCCGACGGCCTCGAAGACGTCCTGGATGGTCACGTCGCGGCCGTGGAACCGCCCCGGGGCGATCGAGCCGTTGTAGAGGACGAGGCCGGGGAGGTCGAGGCGGGCGAGGGCCATCACGGCGGCCGGGATCGTCTTGTCGCAGCCGACGAGGCAGACGAGCCCGTCGAGGAGGTGCCCACGTGCGACCAGCTCGATGGAGTCGGCGATCACCTCGCGCGAGACGAGCGACGCGCGCATGCCCTCGGTACCCATGGACACGCCGTCCGAGACGGAGACCGTGTTGAACTCCATCGGGGTGCCCCCGGCGGCGCGGATGCCTGCCTTGACGTGCTTCGCGAGCTCGCGCTGGTTGAAGTTGCACGGCATCGTCTCGATCCAGGTCGTGGCGACGCCGACGAGAGGACGGGCGAGGTCGTCGTCCGTCAGCCCGATCCCCTTGAGCATCGCGCGGGCGGGTGCTCGCTCGGGGCCGTCGGTGAGCGCGGCGCTTCGGCGCTTGGCGGGGTCGGAGGGGCGGTCGTAGGGGTCGCTCATGCGCGGCCTGCTCCTTTCTTGGAAACCTTCAGCCAGAGCACCTCGGCGTCCGGGAAGCGTTCGGAGAGCTCCGCCAGGGTGCGGTCGTAGTGGTGCTTGCGCGCCCAGACGATCACGGTCGGGCCCGACCCCGAGATGGTCGCCCCGATCGCTCCGTCCGGGAGGTCGCCGCGTACGGCGTCGAGCAGCGGGGCTGTCCGCGCCCGGTAGGGCTCGTGGAGGCGGTCGTCGAGAGCGGGGGCGAGGAGGTCCTCGGAGCCCGTGGCGAGCGCCGTGCCGAGCAGCGCTGCGCGGCCGGCCGAGAAGGCCGCGTCGGCAAGCGGGACCTCGTCCGGGAGCGCCGAGCGGGCCTCCGCGGTCGCCACGGTCGACTCGGGGACGAGGGCGATCAGCTCGGCCGGCACCTCGTCGGCGACGCGCGCGATCCGGCCGTCCCAGGTCAGGCACACGCCGCCTGCCAGGGCGGCCGCGAGGTTGTCGGCGTGGCCCTCGAGCTCCACGCCCTCCGCGAGGAGGGCCTCGGGGTCGGTGTCGCGCCCGGCCACGATCGCGCCGGCGACGAGCCCCAGCGCGATCACCGCGGCGCTCGAGCCGAGCCCCCGCTCGCGCGGGATCCGGTCCATGAAGTCGAAGCGGAGCCCGTCGGCGGGTGCGATGCGCTCGAACGCGCGCACGCCGAGGTGGGACCGGTCGGGCTCGCCGTCGCCCGAGGTGATCTCGAGCTCGTTCCAGAGGTCGAGGGCGACCGCGGCGCAGTCGAAGCCCGGGCCGAGGTTCGCCGTCGTCGCAGGCGCGCGCACCGAGAGCCTCACGACGCCGCCTCTGCGATCGCGTCCGGATCCGCTCGGGACCGAGATGGGCGGGGTGGAGAAGCGGCCGGCGGCGTCCGGGTCCTTGAGACCGTGGCCCGTGACGACGCAGACGACCCGCGAGCCTGCCTCGGGCCGCTCGCGCCGCAGCGCGGCGATTCCGGCCGCGGACGCGGGCTCGCAGAAGACGCCCTCGAGCTGGGCGAGATCGCGCCAGGCGCCGAGGATCTCCTCGTCGGCGAGCGGCACAGTCGACCCGCCGGAGCGCGCGATCGCCTCGTCCGCGAGCTCGCGGTGCGCGGGCTCGGCGATGCGGATGGCCGTGGCCATCGTGTACGCCCGTGCGGAGGCCTCGCCGACGACGAAAGGCGGGAGGTCGCCTGCCGCCTCGTCGAAGCCGAGCGCGTAGGCGCGTGTGTTGCCGCCGCCGCCGTACGGGAGCGCGAGCGCGTCTGGCGTCCCGCCGAGCTCCTCGACGATCTCGAACGCGGCCGTCTTCTGGCCCTCGAGCCGATACGGGTTGAGGGAGTTCACGAGCGAATGGGTGCCGCGGCGGCCGAGCTCGCGCGCGGCGTCGAGCGCCGCCTGGAACGGCCCCTGCACCTCGAGGAGCCGGGCGCCCACGGCCTGCGCCTGGGTGATCTTCCCGCGCGCGACCGCGCCCGCCGGCTGGAGGACGACCGCGGTGATCCCGGCGCGCGCGGCGTACGCCGCGGCCGAGGCGGCCGTGTTTCCGGTGGACGCGCAGACGACGGCTCCCGCGCCCTCCTCGAGCGCCTTCGAGACGGCGATCGTCATGCCGCGGTCCTTGAAGCTCCCCGTCGGGTTGGCGCCCTCCCACTTGAGCCAGAGCTCGATGCCCAGCTGCTCGGAGAGCCTCGGGGCGGGGAGGAGCGGCGTCGAGCCCTCGCCGAGCGACACGATCGGCGTCGCGTCGGTCACGGGAAGACGGTCGCGGTAGCGCTCGGCGAGCGGGACGGTCACGGCCGGAGCCTACCCGGGCCGGGACGGCGGCTAGGCCCAGCCGAGGCCGGGGACGCCGCGGTCGGAGACGACGGGGAGGGCGGAGGGCGGGCTCTTCGTCTCCGGCAGCTCGTTGATCTCCTTCATCGCGGCGTCGAGGCTCCCCGCCGACGCCTCGTGGGTGACGATGTGGAGCGTGGCGGAGCCGTTGACCTGGTGCTGGATCAGCCGGGCGATGGAGACGCCCTGCGCCGCGAGCCGGAGCGCGACGTGGGCGAGGACGCCGGCGCGGTCGTCGACGTCCAGCCGGAGGTAGAACGGCGAGCGGGCCTCGCCGGGAGGCAGGCGCTCGAGCTCCCGCCAGCACGCGTCGTTCTGAAGGAAGCCGGTGCCGGTCGTCCCGATGACGCTGACCATGTCCGCGACGACGGCCGACGCCGTCTCCATCCCCCCGGCGCCGGGCCCTTCCAGCGTGATCTCGCGGATCGCGTCGCCCTGGAGCATGACCGCGTTGAACGCCCCCTCGACGGCGGCGAGCGGGTGATGGCGGTCGACGAGCGCGGGGCCGACCCGCACGTCGAGCCGATCGTCCACGAGAGTGGCCGCGCCCACGAGCCTGACGACCATCTCCATCTCGCGCGCGGCGTTGACGTGATCGAGCGTGATGCGCTCGATGCCGTCGTAGGCGACCTCGGCCAAGCGTCACCCGCGAGCCGAACGCGATCGTGGCCAGGATGGCCATCTTGGCCGCTGCGTCGGCGCCGTTCACATCCTCGGCCGGGTCGGCTTCCGCGTACCCGAGCCGCTGGGCCTCCGCGAGCGCCTCGGCGTACTCCGCTCCGGCCTCCATCCGCGTGAGGATGAAGTTGGTCGTCCCGTTGACGATGCCGAGGACCCGATGGACGTTCGTGGCGACGAGCGCCTCGCGGAGGATCTTGATCACCGGGATGGCGGCACAGACGCTCGCCTCGAAGCGGAGCTGGACGCCGACCTCGGAGGCCGTGCGGAAGAGCTCGGCGCCCTCGCGGGCGATCAGCTGCTTGTTCGCCGAGACCACCGGCTTGCCGGCGCGCAGGAGGTCGAGGACGTACCCGCCCGTCGGCTCGATGCCGCCCATCACCTCCGCGACGACCGCGATCGACGGGTCGTCGCGGATCGCTGCGACGTCGGTCGTCAGCACGCCCTGCGCCGGCGCGTGCGGCCGCTCCTTCTCGACGTCGCGGACGAGCGCCCGCACGACGCGGAGCCGGTGCCCGGTGGCGCGCTCGATGTCCTCGGCGTTCTCGGAGAGGAGACGGTCGACGGCGGAGCCGACGGTCCCGTAGCCCAGGAGGGCTACGGGGACGTCAACTGCCGACGACACGGGCCTCCGCGCCGAGGAGCCCCTCGCGGCCCGCGAGCTCGCGCAGGTCGCTTCCGACGGACTCCACCGGGTGGCGGGCGGCCATGCGCCGGAGCGCGGTCATCCGCGGCCGGCCGGCCTCCTCCTCGGCGATCAGCTCGCGCGCGAACGCGCCGCTGCGGATGTCCTCGAGCAGCCGCTTCATCGTCGTCCGGACGTGCTCGTCGACGACCACCTGGCCGCGTGTGAGGTCCCCGTACTCGGCCACGTCGGAGATCGAGTGACGCATGTGCGCGAAGCCGCCCTCGTAGATGAGGTCGACGATCAGCTTCATCTCGTTGATGCACTCGTAATAGGCGATCTCGGGCTGGTAGCCGGCGTCGACGAGCGTCTCGTAGCCCGCCTGCATGAGGGCGCAGACGCCGCCGCAGAGGACAGCCTGCTCGCCGAAGAGGTCGCTCTCGGTCTCCTCGGCGAACGTCGTCGCGATCATGCCCGCGCGCCCGCAGCCGATGGCCGCGCCGTAGGCGAGCGCGAGCTCGAAGGCGTTCCCGCTCGCATCCTGCGCCACGGCGACGAGCCCCGGCACGCCCGCGCCCGCCTCGAAGAGCTGGCGCACGCGGTGGCCAGGGCCCTTCGGGGCGACCATGATCACGTCGTGGCCCGGCTCGGGCTGGATCTCGCCGAAGTGGACGTTGAAGCCGTGGGCGAAGAGGACCGCCGCGTCGGGCTCGAGGTTGGGGGCGACGTCGCGCTCGTAGACGGACTTCTGGACGTGGTCGGGGAGGAGCAACGCCACGAGCTGGGCTCCGCGGACGGCCTCGGCGAACGTGCGCACGGTGAGGCCGGCGTCCTCGGCGGCCGCCCAGGACGAGCTCCCTTCACGGAGCCCGACCTCGACGTCGACGCCGGAGTCGCGGAGGTTCAGGGCATGCGCGTGTCCCTGGCTGCCGTAGCCGAGGACCGCGACCTTGCCGGAGAGAAGGTCGAGGTTTCCTTCGCGGTAGACCGTTGCCATGAGGTTCCTTTCCTGGTGCTTCCTAGCGGAGGACGTGCTGGGGACGGGGGACGCGGCTCGAGGACGCGCGCCCCAGGCCGATCCGGCCGGTGCGGGCGACCTCCTTGAGGCCGTGGGGCCGGAGGAGCTCCTCGAACGACTCGAGCTCCTCGGGGGTGCCGACCGCCTCGAAGATGATCGAGTCGGCGCCGAGGTCGGCCACGCGGGCGTCGAAGACGTCGCCGAGCGCCATGAGCTCCGCGCGTCGGGACGGAGGCGCCGCGACCTTGAGCAGCGCGAGCTCCCGCTCGACGGCCTCGCCCGCCTCGAGGGTGCTCACGCGCAGGACGTTCACGAGCTTGTGCATCTGCTTCTCGATCTGCTCGAGCTGGTCCGCGGGGCACTCCACGGTCAGGGTGATCCGCGAGACGTCGTGCCGCTCGGTGGGCCCGACGGCGAGGCTCTCGATGTTGAAGCCCCGCCGCGCGAACATGTTGGACACCCGGGCGAGCGCGCCCGGCTTGTTCTCGACGAGGAGTGAGACCGTGTGCCTCACGCCTCGACGACCTCCTCATCCTGGAACTCGAGCACGTCGGTCCCGGCCGCGCCGGCGGGGATCATCGGGAAGCACTTCTCCTCGGGGTCGCAGCGGGCGTCGACCACCGCCGCGCGCCCGCACGAGAGCGCCTCCTCGAGGACGCCGTCGAGGTCGTCCCCGGACTCCACCGTGAAGCCGGCCGCACCGTAGGCCTCGGCGAGCTGGGCGTAGTCGGGGACCTGGTGGGTGAGGTGGGTCTCCGCGAAGCGCTCCGCGTAGAACATCTCCTGCCACTGGCGCACCATGCCCAGCCAGCCGTTGTTGACGATGACGACGACGACCGGCAGGCCCTCGAGCACCGAGGTCGCCAGCTCCTGCGACGTCATCTGGAAGCAGCCGTCGCCGTCGATGCAGACGACGGTCGCGTCCGGCCTGGCCGCCTTCGCGCCGATCGCGGCCGGGAGGCCGTAGCCCATCGTGCCGAGGCCGCCCGACGTGATGAACGTCCGCGGACGGTCGCACACGAGGTACTGCATCGCCCACATCTGGTGCTGGCCGACGCCCGTGGTCCAGACGACGTCGTCACGCCCTGCGGTCAGGTCGCGCAGGCTCTCCACGACCGCCTGCGGCTTGAGGTACTCGCCTTCGGGGTCGTACCGGTAGGGGAAGGCCTCGCGCCACTCGTCGAGCTGCCGGCGCCACGCAACGGGGCCGGCGTGCCCCGGGCCCGTCACGCCTCGCAGCTCCTCGGTGAGGCGGGCGACGGCGGGCTTGAGCGGCCCGGCGACCGGGATGTCGGCCTTGCGGAGCTTCCCGATCTCGGCCGGGTCGACGTCGAGGTGGACGACCTTCGCGCCGGGCGCGAACGCCGAGAGCTTCCCGGTGACGCGGTCGTCGAAGCGGGCGCCCACGGCCACGATCAGGTCGGCCTTGTTCAGGCCCCAGTTGGCCCACTTCGAGCCGTGCATCCCGGGCGGCCCGTAGCAGAGCGGGTGCGACTCGGGGAACGAGCCCTTGGCCATGAGCGTGGCGATCACCGGGATGCCGCCGGCCTCGGCGAGGTCGAGGAGCTCAGGGCAGGCGTCGCCGTTGATCGTCCCGCCGCCGACGTACAGGACCGGCCGCGAGGCTTCCGCCAGCGCCTTCGCCGCTTCCTTGACCTGCTTCGGGTGCACCGTCGCGGGCGGCTTCCAGCCGGGGAGGTCGACGCCGTCCGGATACGTGAAGTCGAACTCCGCCTCCTGCACGTCCTTGGCGATGTCGACGAGGACCGGGCCCGAGCGGCCGGTCTGCGCGACGTGGAAGGCCGCCTTGAGGACGTGGGGCAGCTCCTCCACGTCCTGCACGAGCCAGGAGTGCTTGACGATCGGCAGGGTGATGCCGGTGGCGTCGGTCTCCTGGAACGCGTCGGTGCCGATCAGGTTCGTGCGCACCTGGCCGGTGATGCAGACGAGCGGCGTCGAGTCCATCCACGCGTCCGCGATCGCGGTGACGAGGTTCGTCACCCCGGGGCCGGACGTGGCCACGGCCACGCCGACCTTGCCCGACGCGCGGGCGTATCCCTCCGCCATGTGCCCCGCGCCCTGCTCGTGGCGCGCGAGGACGTGGCGGACGTCGGAGCCGCGGGCGAACGCGTCGTAGAGCGGCAGGATCGCCCCGCCGGGGATCCCGAAGGCGACGTCGACGCCCTCGGCCTCGAGCGAGCGGAGGATGGCGTCGGAACCGAGCATCCTCATGCTGCCACCTCCCTCGCCTGCGGCTCGGTCGCGCGGGGGAACCATGTTCCCCACGGGCCCCTTCCACGTGGCGCTCATGCCGCCACCCCCGCGAACTCCGTGTCGCGACGGGCGGAGGGCAGCGCCTCGAGCAGCGCGTCCATGAACTCCCGGGTCGTCGCACCCGCGCCCGAGGAGACCATGTCGGGCGTGCGGACGCCCGTCTCGGGCGTCTCGACGACCGCCCGCTCGAGCGTTCGGGCGGCGCTGCGCTCGCCGAGCCCCTCGCCGAGCATGAGCGCGGCCGCGAGGAGCATGGCGCTCGGATTGGCGACGCCCTGGCCGGCGATCTCGAGCGCCGAACCGTGCGTGGGCCCGAAGATGCCCTTCCCATCGGGACCGACCCGGCCCGAGGCGACCATGCGCGTGCCCTCGTGGGCGAAGGCGGCTGTCCCCGCCAGCGCCTGGGCGAAGGGCTGCTCGCTCACGATCACGTCGAAGCCGGAGGGGTCTCCGAGGAGCCGGGTGACGGCCGCCTCGAAGCGGGCGTGCTCGAGGAGGACGCCCTCCCAGCGGTCGGCGGCGCTGTCGAGCGCCGCGTGCCAGCGTGGGGTGTAGCCGACGGAGGTGAGCCGCGCGTGCCGGCTCCAGGCGAGCTCGAACGCACTGTCCACCGCGTGCTCGGTCCCGTCGTCCACGAGCGGGCTCACGACCGCGAGCTCGCTCCCGCGGGCGCAGACCCGCGTGATGCGCCAGGCGAGGTCGAGCTCCGCCATGATGCCGTCGAGCGCGGGCTCGCGGGTCGCCGCCGCGAGCACTGCGTCGGCCTCGAGACACGCGGCCCTCGTCGCCGGCGGCAACGGGTGGCCGAATCGTCGTACGGCGTCGCCGCCGAAGGGAACATGCTGCTCCTCGATCTGGAAGCCGTGCATGCCCGAGACCACGGCCAGGGCGCGGCTCGCCTCGGCCGTCACCTCGGGGCCGATGCCGTCTCCCGAGAGGTAGACGACCGTGTAGCGCTTCTTTCTCACTGGACCGGCACCTCCTCGAAGACGTCGAAGAGCGTCACCTGCTTGCGTGTATCGGCGAGCTGCTTGAAGCGCGTGAACGCGTCCTTGAGCGCCTCGGCGTCGAGCTGGATCCCCGCCTCGGTGCAGGCGCGCGCGAACGCGTGCCGGCCCGAGTGCTTGCCGAGCGGGAGCGTCATCACGAGGCCCAGCTCGGTCGGGTCCATGATCTGGTACGTCTCGGCGTCCTTCAGCATCCCGTCCTGGTGGATGCCGGCCTCGTGGGCGAACGCGCTCGCCCCGACGATCGCCTTGTTCCGCTGGACGCGGTAGCCGGTCAGACGCTCGACGAGGTGCGACGAGCGGCCGATCTCGGCGACGTCGACGCCGGTGTCGACGCCGAACGTGGTCCTGCGGACGCGGAGCGCCATCACCACTTCCTCGAGCGCGGCGTTGCCCGCCCGCTCGCCGAGGCCGTTCACCGTGCACTCGACCTGGGTCGCGCCGGCCTGGACGCCCGCGAGGGTGTTGGCGACGGCGAGGCCGAGGTCGTCGTGACAGTGGACGGAGAGCGTGATCTCGAGGAGCTCCGGCGCGTGCCGCACGACGGCCCGCAGGAAGTCCGCGTACTCGTCGGGCAGGCAGTAGCCGACCGTGTCGGGAAGGTTGATCGTGGTCGCCCCGGCGCGGATGGCCTCGCTGCACACTCGCGCGGCGAAGGCGGGGTCCGAGCGGGTCGCGTCCTCGCAGGAGAACTCGACCTCGTCGACGAGCCCGCGCGCGTAGCCGACGGCCCAGCGCGCCTGCTCGACGACCTCCTCCGGCTCGAGACGAAGCTTCTTCTCCATGTGGATCGGGCTGGTGGCGAGGAAGACGTGGATCCGGGAGCGGCGGGCGTCTGCGAGCGCCTCTCCTGCTGCGTCGAGGTCCTCCTTCCGCGTGCGGGCGAGCGAGGCGATGGTGGGACGCTCGACTGCGGCGGCTACGGCCTTGACGCCCTCGAAGTCTCCGGGAGAGGAGACCGCGAACCCTGCCTCGATGACGTCGACCCCGAGCCGCTCGAGCTGCGTCCCGATCTCCGCCTTCTCGTCAGGCGACAGCGCGATGCCCGGCGACTGCTCGCCGTCGCGCAATGTCGTGTCGAAGATCGTGATTCTGCGGCTCAAGGTTCATCCTCCTTGCCTCCACCTGGAGGCGTACTACTCCTGTGCTGTAGTCGGCGTGTGCGCCCGTTCGGCGCGTGGTCGCGTACTCCCCCTAGAGGGGGAGAATGCCGAGAAGGATGATGGCGAGGCCGCGCGTGGAGATCCCGGCGGAGCCGGGTACGCGCACAGATGTCAACTCGTGACTCGCCACGGTTCGAGAAGTGTGGTGAAAGGGAGGCACGCTTGTCAAGCCCCAATCGAGCGACTTCGTCCGTTCACGAACGAAGGCCCACGAGTCTGTAGCGTCAGACGCAGCCCTGGATAGCGGGCGCGGATACCGGTCTTCGGGCAAAACTGCGCTCCTGGCGTGCGACGCTGCTCGACGAGGAGACGGGCGCCAACGCCGAGGTTCAGACGATCGAGTGGGCGAGGACGATCGCCGATCTCCTCAACGCAGCGGACGACGCCCAACCGCCCGCGCGGCCGGAGACCGGAACGCCGTTCGAACGCTACGACTCCGTGAGTCACCGCGACTGAGCGCGCGGCGAGTCGTACGCGTCCAGGGCACCTACGTGCACCCTGTCGCGCGGACCGGCGACCGAGCGCTGGCGGACCGCATCGTCGACCTGCTGAATCGCATCGACCCGGCCGTCCCGAAACGGATGCGCGTCTCGGGGAACCGCTGGTGGGGGTGACGTCGGTCGCTCGCGCATACTGGACGCCGTGGCCGGCGAGACCGGGAAGGACGGCAAGCCGATCCTCGACTTCGCCTCGCAGGCGGAGTGGGAGGCATGGCTCGATGCCGAGCACGCGAGCTCGGACGGCGTGTGGCTGCGGTTCGCCAAGAAGGGCTCGGGCGCGATCAGCGTCGTCTACCCGGAGGCGCTCGACGTCGCGCTCTGCTACGGCTGGATCGACAGCCAGGTCGCGCGCTACGACGAGCGGTTCTACCTCCAGAAGTTCACCCCGCGCCGGTCGCGGAGCAAGTGGTCGCGGATCAACCGCGACAAGATCGGGGAGCTGACGAAGCAGGGCCGCATGAGGCCCGCCGGCCTCGAGCAGGTCGAGCTGGCCAAGGCCGACGGCCGCTGGGACGCTGCCTACGCGTCGCCCGCGAACGCCGAGGTTCCCGACGACCTGCGGGAAGCGCTCGACGCGAGCCCGAAGGCCGATGAGTTCTTCGCCACGCTGAGCCAGGCGAACCGCTACGCGATCATCTACCGGCTCGAGGACGCGAAGAAGCCCGAGACGCGCGCGCGGCGGCTGGAGACGTTCGTCGGAATGCTCGAGCGCGGCGAGACGTTCCACTAGCGGCAATGCGGCCGCGCGCTACACTCGCCGTCTGCCAGAAGGAGGAGTCATGACTGCGGTGACCGAGCAGGAACTGGCGGGCCTGGAGGGTTTCTCGGGGAGACCTCCTCCGACCCGGCGAAGCTGGCTACGAGGAGACGCGACACGTCTTCAACGGCCTCATCGACAAGCATCCGGCGCTGATCGCCCGCTGCCTCGGGGAGGCGGACATCGCGGACGCGGTCTCCTTCGCGCGCGACGCCGGTCTCGAGATCTCCGTCCGCGGGGGAGGTCACAGCGTGGCCGGAAAGTCCGTCGGTGACGGCGGCGTGATGATCGATCTCTCGCGGATGAAGGGGATCTACGTCGATCCGGCCGCCCGGACCGCTCGGGTGCAGCCGGGCGTGAGCTGGGGCGAGCTGAACCGCGAGACGCAGCTCCACGGGCTCGCCGTCACGGGCGGCGTGATCTCGACCACCGGGATCGCCGGACTGACGCTCGGCGGCGGCCTCGGGTGGCTCATGCCGAAGTACGGTCTCGCCACCGACAACCTCGTCTCCGCCCGGGTCGTCACCGCCGACGGGACGGCGCTGACGGCGAGCGCGGACGAGAACTCCGACCTCTTCTGGGGGCTGCGTGGTGCCGGCGCGAACTTCGGGGTCGTCTCGTCGTTCGAGTACCGCCTGCTACGAGGTGGGGCCGACGGTCGTCGGCGGCCTCGTTGCGCACCCGTTCGACGCCGCCGCGGACGTGCTCCGTTTCTACAGGGACTTGGTCGGCGGACTCGTCGGACGAGCTCATGACGTTCGCCGGAGTCGGCCACGCTCCGGACGGCTCCGGCACGAAGCTCGCGCTCGTCGTCGCGTGTCACATCGGCGCGCCCGAGCGGGCCGAAGAGGAGCTACGGCCGCTCCGCGAGTTCGGCTCGCCGGCCATGGTCGAGCTCGGGCCGCTGCCCTACACGGTCCTGAACTCGCTGCTCGACGGCGGCTACCCGACGGGAAGCCTCAACTACTGGAAGTCGGGCTTCCTCGGCGCCCTTTCGGACGCGGCGATCGACGAGCTCCTGGAGCGGTTCGCCGTCTGCCCCTCGCCGATGACCGCGGCGCTCCTCGAGCACTTCCACGGCGAGGTGACGCAGAGTGCCGGTCGACGCGACCGCCGTGCCCCACCGCGAGCCGGGCTCACAACTTCGCGATCACGTCGGTCTGGACCGACGCGGGCGCGACCGACGACAACGTCGCCTGGACGAAGGAGACCTTCGCCGCGATGGAGCCCTTCATGGCCGGTCGGCGCTACGCTCAACTACTTCTCCGAGGACGACGTCGGCGACGATCCGGTGCGGGCCGCCTACGGGTCGAACTACGACCGGCTCGTCGAGCTGAAGGCGAAGTACGACCCGACGAACCTCTTCCACCTGAACGCGAACATCCCGCCGGGCCAAGAACCCCTTTCGAAATGAAGCACTGAGTCGCCGGGCCGCCCTGGACGGCGCGATGCTGCGTCCTCGGTCGCGCCCGTATTCTCGAATACGAGCGCTCCCTGCGTCCTTGCCTCGCACGCGCCCAGGACACCCCGACGACGAGGCCTCACTCCGAAATGGATTCTAAGCGCCTACGGGTTGACGCGCGGGCGGAAGAAGATCCGCGTCACGTCGCTCTCGCGCAGCGCGATCTTCGCCTCGCGCTCGTCCAGCCAGCGCTCGTGCGGGACGACGAGCTCGGGCCAGCCGTTCCTGGCGAGATCCTTCGCGTGCTTGTGCACGGCGATCTCGGCCATCAGGTAGCCGTGGTTCTCGAGGACGCCGATCTCGCCCGGCGAGAAGACGTCCAGATCGATCCGGATCGGGGCGATGAAGTCGCGGATCAGCTCCTCGGAGTAGCCGCTCGGCGGGCCCCCGAGCTCGTAGCTCGCGGGGCGTGAGGCGATCCCCCAGTAGGCGCCCTGGAGGTCGTCGCGGATGAAGGCGGAGACGAGCCAGCGCTTGCGCACCTCCGTCGCCTGCTCGAACAGGATCACCGCGTGGCGCAGCGCGCTCCAGACCCAACCCACGCGCGGTTTCGGCTTGAACGTCGGCGCCGCGTCGGAGACGAGGACGATCTCGTGGTCGCGCCAGACGGGCTCGAGGCCGAGGTTGTCGAACAGGCCGCCGTCGGAGAGGTCGAACTCGCGCACGAGCTCGTCGCGGTCGGGCTCCGTGTACGAGCCCCCGGTCAGCGTCGCCGGGTCCTGCCTGGCGTGGGCGACGCCGAACGCCCCCGGGACGCACGACGACGCCGCGACGGCCTGGGCAACCGTCCAGTCGCCGAGAGGCCCGTATCCGGCCGAGGAGCTGCCGACGCGCCGGAGACCGGTGTCGAAGACCCACTGGTCGCGGAAGCGCATGTCGCTCGCGAGGAAGACGAAGCGTGGCGCCCCGGGGAGATCGGCGAGCTTGCCGGGCGCCGGCCCCTGGGCGTAGGCCGTCGCGAGGGCGTCGCTCTGCGCGCCGGGCGTCAGCCAGTTCCGGGGGTGGAGCCGCGCGAGGGCCGCGCCCGTGCGGATGTCCCTCGCGGCGAAGGCCCGCATCGGGTGCGCGACGCCCGCGTCGAACCCCTCGATCGGCTTCTCGGGCTCGGGCTGCGTGTCCTGCCGGGCGAGGAACGTCGCCAGCTGCGCCGCGATGATGCTCCCGCCCGAGACGGAGGTGAACGTGTCGATCTGCGAGAGGATCCCGAGCTCGTTCAGCCGGCGCAGCGCGCCAAGGTGGAACAGCGCGGCCCGGTAGCCGCCGCCGGACAGGCACAGCGCCTTGCCCTCGCGCTTCTCCTTCGCGAACGGGAGGTACGTCGTGATGCCGTGCTCGGTCGCCTCGCTCAGAGGAGGACCTCCCAGTCCCAGCGGCCCTCGCCCTTGCGCGTGCCCTTGAGCCAGTCCTCGAGCGGCGGGTTGTCGGCGTGCTCCTCGCAGCCGGTGGCGCCGAAGCACCGGATCTCGATCTCGCCCGGCCGGACGTCGATCCTGAGGAAGCTCTTGAAGAGGGGCGGGTCGGGGTCGTTCCAGTCGAGGAACTCGGAGAAGTTGTCGTGGAGCGGTCCCTTGCCGTGCCCCGGGAGCGGGTAGACCCACCTCATCGCCCGCAGCGAGTGCTTCGAGATCTCGACGTCACGGTCGGCCGACCGCGAGGGGTCGATCCCCTTCATCCGCAGGCTCATGATCTTGGGCGCCTCCTCGTAGGGGATCCGGAAGAGCCCCCGGCCCGCGGCGAACTTGCGGTCGTAGAGGACCGAGTAGGCGGCGAGGGAGTCCCCGCGCCGCGGGTAGCAGCGGAAGTCGGCCTCGTCGCAGCCGCACGCCTCGACGGTCGCCGACGGGATCTTGTGCGTCGCCTTCGTGTACGCCCCGGCGGCGCCGCTGACGATGTGCTGGACGACACGCTCGTCCTTCTGCTTGACCGGGTAGCGCTGGTAGTTGTGGATGTCGCCGCCGATCACCGCGATGTAGCGGTGGGCAGGGTCGTCGACGATGGCGTTGGCCGTGTCGCCCGTGCCGGAGATGGCGGTCGTCTTCCGCTCCGCGTCGACGATCATCGGCTTGCCCGTGAAGAGGATCTTGTCCTTCGGGACCTGCGAGACCTTGCGCAGCCACTCGCCCTGCTCGGCGTCGATGACGTTGCGGATGCCCGTGTCGATGCCGACGAGCAGGAGCTCTTTCAGCTCGATGGCGAAGTAGGGCGCCGGCTGGCCCGAGGGCTCCGGGCGGAGCTCCCGCATCGCCTCCAGCTGGTCCTGCTGCGCCTCGGTCGGCTCGCGCCAGGTGAGGTCGAGGAAGGCGCGCGTCCACCGGCTCTTCCCCGGCCGCGAGGGCGGGCGCAGGTCGGGGTCGGCGCCGCAGAGCTGGGTCATGAACCCGTGCAGGCCGTCGTACCAGTCGTGGTTCCCGGGGATCGCGTAGATCGGGCCCGGCAGGTCCCGGTAGGGCCAGTAGAACTTGTCCCTGTAGTCGAGGACGTCCCCCGCCGGGTAGATGACGTCGCTGACGATGTACGTGAACGCGATCCCGTCGGACCTGGCCCTGAGCGGCCGGAGCACGTGGTACTGGGAGTCGTCGCCCTCGCCCGGGTCTCCGAGCGCGACGAACGAGATCTCGTCCCGGTCGGCGAACGTCTTGACCGTGAAGCTCCGGTCGACTCCCTTGCGCCGCTGCGCCTCCACCCACCGGCGCCGCTCCGCGTCCGTCGAGTCCCCGATCCAGCGGGCGAGCCTGTCGTTGCGGGACTCCCAGAGGGGCCGCGCGCTGATCCACGAGAACTGCCTGCGCTGGTAGCCGGGCCGGTAGAGCGCCGAGAGATCGGCCCTCTTCGAGCACATCCACCCGGCCGCCTCTCGCGACGTGCGGGAGGAGAGAATCGTGGTCTCGCGAGAAGCGCTGGACGACATGCGGGTCACCTCTCGGACGAAAGCGCCACGCTACGACCGCGGCTCCCCGCTCGTCAAGCGGGGCCTACTCGGCGGTGACGTAGGCGGCCGTGAGCCCGCCGTCCACGAGGAACGTCGAGCCGTTCACGTACGACGCCTCGTCGCTCGCGAGGAAGAGCGCGCCCTGCGCGATCTCCCTCGCCTGGGCGAGCCGGCCCATGGGGAGATGGATCAGCCGTCGCTCGAGCGCGCCGGGGGTCTCGTCGAGGAGGCGCATGAGGAGCGGCGTCTCGACGGGGCCCGGGCAGAGCGCGTTCACGCGGATCCCCCGCCGGCCGAACTCGACCGCGAGCTCCCGGCTGAGCGAGAGCACGGCGCCCTTCGAGGCCGTGTAGGCGATCTGGGACGTGGCGGCGCCCATCAGCGCGACGAACGAGGCGACGTTGATGACCGAGCCTCCGCCGCGCTCGAGCAGGTGGGGGATCCCGTGCTTGCAGCAGAGGAAGACGCCGGTCGTGTTGACCGCGTGGACGCGATCCCAGGCGTCCAGCTCCGTCTCGAGGACCGAGGCGTCGTCGGCCGGCATGATCCCCGCGTTGTTGTAGAGGACGTCGATGCCCCCGTAGCGCTCGGCCGTCGCCCCGTACATCCCGGCGACGCTCTCGGGGTCGGTGACGTCGACCTTGTGGAAGAAGGCGTCGCGGCACTCCGCCGCGGTTGCCTCCCCGGCCTCCTCGGCGACGTCGGCGACGCAGACCTGCGCTCCCTCGGCGGAGAAGAGGAGCGCCGCCTCGCGCCCGATCCCGCCTGCGGCGCCGGTGATGACCGCCACCTTGCCGTCGAGACGACCCATCGTCGGCGGCATCCTGCCAGGTTTGGGCTCAGAGCGAGGCGAGGCCGGTGCGGACGGAGCCGAGCCGCGCGCCGATGACCGCGTCGGCGGCCTCCGCGCTCGCGGGATGGCCCGTCACGGCGCCGATGAACTCGTCCCGCTCGAGGGCGAGGAGCTCGGTCGCGGCGGTCGCCCGCGCGGTCGCCGTGCGGCTCACCGGCCTGAGCAGGGCGATCTCCCCGAAGTAGCCGCCGGGGCCGAGCGTCGTGAGCGTCCGCCCGTCCGCGGTCACCTCGACCTCTCCCGCGCGGATGACGTAGAAGCGGTCTCCCGTCTCGCCCTGGTGGAAGACCTCGTCGCCGGCCGCCACGCTGCACGGGCACCAGGCTCCGCGCCAGGTGCTCGAGCGTGGACGCGGGCAGGGGCGCGAAGATGGGACGCCGCGCAGGAGGTCGAGCTCCGCTCCCGGCGGCGCGGTCTCCCTGTCGATCTGGTTCAGCGACCGCCAGGACAGCACGGCGAGCAGGGGGAGCAGGGCGCCGGTCGCGGCGAGGGCACCGCGGATGCCGAGGCCGTCGATGAGAAGCGGCGCCAGGACCGCGCCGATGCCGATCGTGAGGACGACGAGGCTCTCGAGGACGCCGAAGAAGCGCGCGAGGACCTCGTCGCGGACGGCCCGCTGGAGGAGCGTGAGGCCGGCGACGTCCACGATCGTGTTCCCGAGCCCGACGACGGCCAGGAGCAGCACCGCGGCCGGCGGCTCGGGCCACAGCGCGATCGCGGCGATCGGGAGCCCCCAGAGGACGAGGCCGGCGCCGAAGTCGGCGGCGAGGCGCCGCCGGCCGACGAGCATCAGCGCGGCTCCCGCGCCGAGGAGGCCGCCGATCCCGACGGCCGAGTTGAGGTAGCCGACGCCGGGCTCGCCCAGATCGAGGAGCTCGATCGCGCAGACGACGATGAGGACGTTCAGCGCTCCCGCGACGAGCGTCTGCGCGGTGTAGAGGCCGACGAGCAGCCGCAGCCTCCGGTCCTCGCCGATCACGCGGAACCCCGCTGCCGCCTCCTCGACGAATCGCTGGCGGGGCGGCGGCTCGGCCTCCTCGGGCTCGGCGGCGGCCGCCCGGATCCCGGCCACCTGGAAGGCCGACCAGAGGAACAGGCCGGCCGTCACGGCGAGGACGACGCCGGTGTCGGTCAGCGCGAGGAGGAGCCCGCCCAGCGCCGGCCCGATGAAGCTCCCGACGCTCTCGATCGTGCTCGAGGCGACGTTCGCCGCCGTGAGCTCGTCGGGCGTGCGGGCGAGCGAGGGGAGCACGGCCGCCTGCGCCGGCTGGAACGCGGTCGAGGCGAGCGAGACGAAGCCGACGAGCGCATAGACCAGCCCGGCCGGGGCGTCCGTGAAGACGGCTGCCGCCGCGCCCGCCGTCGCCGCGCAGCGGACGAGGTCGGCGCCGAGCATCACCCGCTCGCGCGGGTAGCGGTCGGCCAGGAGCGCGGTGAACGGCGCGGCGACGGCGGCGGGGACGAAGCGGATGACGCCCACGAGCCCGACCGCAGCCGCGCCGCCCGAGCGGTAGGCGAAGACCCCGACGGCGACGGCGGCCGCCCACTCTCCCGTGATCGAGCCCGCCCACGCGAGCTCGAGCCGGCGCAGGTTCCGGTTGCGGAAGACGTCCCCGAACGCGCGCAGGGACTCCGCCAGTCGCTTCCGGAGGACGCGGCTCATGCTCCGGGGAGAATCGCAGTGTTGGCGGTGGGCGCAAAGCGTGGGAAGATACGGTGTCACTCGGCCGTCTGGTATGCGGTAACCCGCGCAGGACGCGCCGACGAAAGGAGGACCCGTGGAGGAAGAGCGTGACAAGGTCAAGGCGGGCTTGACCGACGATCCCGACGTCGAGGCCCACAAGAACAAGGCGGGCATCGCGGAGGGCTCGGAGGCTCCCGGACCAGGCAGCCGGACGTCGCGAGTCCGACGAGCCGGACGTCGAGGCCCACAAGTTCAAGGCTGGCATCGAGTGGGCCGAGCGGGTTGAGCCGGGCGGCGCTCAGGCGCCGCCCGGCTCTATTTCTGCCTCAGGATCTCCTCGAGTCCGCGCGAGGAGCCGCAGCGCGCCCTCGCGGCGTTCTCCCTCCAGGCCGTCGAGCGCCGCGGCGAGCGCCGCGACGGCCTCGCGTGTCCTGCCCTTCCGCGGCCAGCACCGCCTTCGCGCGGCGGGCGGCGAGCAGCAGGTCGAGCGCGATCGCGCGCCTGGTTGGCGAAGAGGCCGAGCAGGTCGGCCTGCTCGAGCGTGAAGCCGGGCCGCTGCGGGCGGTCGAGCACCTCGAGGACGCCGAGCGCCCGCTCCTCGTGTCAGGAGCGGCACGGCCATGAGCCCCTGCGGCACGTAGCCCGTCGACTCGGCGGCGTCTCGCGCGAAGCGAGGATCCTCGGCGACGTCCTCGAGGACGAGCGGCTGGCGCGTGACGAGCACCCAGCCCGCGATCCCCGCTCGGGAACGGGTCCCCACGAGGCTGTCGACCCCTCGCCGGCGATGGCGGCGAAGACGAGCTCGTCGGCCTCCTCGTCGAGGAGGAAGATCGACGCCGCGCGGGCGCCGAAGATCGCCCGGGCGACCTCGACGATGGACTGAGCAGCGAGAGGTGGGCCTCCTCCGATCCGAGGACGCCCGCGGCGACGGCCGCGCGGAGGTCGTCCGTCACCGCGCCGCCGCCACGTTGTCGGCGACGAGGTGAGGACGCTCTTGAGCTGGAACGGGGTCAGCTCGGGGTGCCGACGACGAGGCGCAGATGCCCGCCATGTGCGGCGTCGCGAAGCTGTTGCCGCTCACGCGCAGGCGCCCGCCGCCGAGCCACGGCGCGTCGACGTCGACGCCGCGGGCGAGATTCACCGGCGGGGTCGGGTTGTAGAAGAACGCGAGGGGCTCGCTCTGCTCATGGCTGCCGACCGAGACCACCGAGGCGAAGCGCCACGGGAAGCTCTCGACGGGCATGTTATGCGCCGACGCGACGAGCATCGTCCGCCGGAAGTACGCCACGTCCGCGAGGTCGTGCAGCTCCGACGCCAGCTGCCGCTTCGTCGTCGAGAGGCTCATGTTGATGACGTCGAAGCCGCGCTCGATCGCCCAGCGGAGGCCGGCGACGAGGACGGGCCCGCTGCCCGTGTAGCCGGCCCCGAGGACCCGCACGCTCGAGATGCTGCAGCCCGGCGCGAGCGAGCGGACGATCCCCGCACACGCAGTCCCGTGACCGCAGAGATCGCCCTCCTCGTCAGGGACGACGTCCACCTCGCCGTCCTCGCCGACCGTGACCGCCACGGACTCCTCGACGTCGCCGACGAGCGGATGGTCCGTCTCGACGCCGCTGTCGAGGATGCAGACGCGGGCTCCCGACCCGTCCGAGCCGCCCCAGGCCCAGTCGCGCGTCACGCGCTCCGGCCAGTCGACGGGGATGGCGATCCGCTCGACCGCGTCGGCCGGCAGGCTCCACGCGGGGAGGGCCTCGTACTCGGCCGGCTCGGGGGCGCTCAACTGGTCAGCGAGGCGAGCGTGGCGTCGAGGCGGTCGAAGCGGGCGTCCGTCACGGGGTCGCGCTTTCCGTTCCACCACGCGAGGACGACGTTCGGCCCGTACAGCTTGTACGCGACGTAGGAGCGCGCGGTCTCGTCGAAGTCCCAGTAGATGCCGCCGGCGGTCTCGTCGAGCGGCTTCGACGTGTCCTTGTCCGAGAGGAGCGACGTCACCGCCTGGCTCCGGCCCGGCTCGACGACGTAGATCGTGAAGGTGCCGAAGCGCTTCTGCTGCGCGGGAGTGGGGTCGAGGCCCAGGCCGAGCTGCTCCCAGGAGGCGTCGGGCGCGGCGACGCGGCGCAGAGCCGGCTGTCCCGGCGCCTTCCGGAACTGCGCTATGACAGTCCCCGCCCCGATCGGCGCGGCCTGGTCGTCTTCGTCCGTTTCCGAGCCCGCGCCGCAGCCCTGAAGGACGAGGGCGAGGGCCGAAGCGAGGAGGAGGCAGATGAGGGCGCTGCGTCTCATCGGTCCAAGGGTACGTGCCCGTTCCGACGCGTCCAGTATCGCGTCGAGATGTAACGGTTGTTTGGGGAGCTCAGTCCGTCGAGACGAAGACGTTCTTCGTCTCCGAGTAGCCCTCGAGGGCGTGCATGCCGAGCTCGCGGCCGAAGCCGGACTGCTTGAAGCCGCCGAAGGGCGTCGCCACGCGCACGGAGCTGTTCGTGTTGACGGAGAGGACGCCGGAGTCGATCGCGCGGGCGACGCGGAGCGCGCGCCCGACGTCGCGGGTCCAGATCGAGCCCGAGAGCCCGTAGGGCGTGTCGTTGGCGAGGCGCACCGCCTCCGCCTCGTCCGCGAACGGGATGACGGCCGCGACCGGGCCGAAGACCTCCTCGCGGGCGACGCGGTCGTCGTTGGACGCCTCGACGAGCGTGCAGGGGAACCAGAACCCGGGGCCGTCCGGGGTCTCTCCCCGGAAGAGCGGCTCGCCCTCGACGAAGGACGCCACCTTTTCGCGGTGGCTCGCCGAGATCAGCGGCCCCATCTCGGTCGCCTCGTCGGAGGGGTCGCCCACGCGCAGGCCGCGGGTCGCGTCGACCAGGAGCTCCAGGAAGCGGTCGTAGGCGGTCCGCTCGACGAGGATGCGGGAGCGGGCGCAGCAGTCCTGGCCGGCGTTGTCGAACACGCCGTAGGGGGCCGCGGCGGCGGCCCTCTCCAGGTCGGCGTCCGCGAAGACGACGTTCGCCGACTTCCCTCCGAGCTCGAGGGTCACGCGCTTGATCGTCCCGGCCGCGCCCTCCATGACCGTCTGCCCGACCTCGGTGGAGCCGGTGAAGCCGATCTTCGCCACGTCGGGGTGCTCGACGAGCCGCTGGCCGACCACGGAGCCCTTGCCGGCGACCACGTTGACGACGCCCTCGGGGATGCCCGCCTCGAGGCACAGCTCGCCGAGACGGAGCGCCGAGAGCGGTGTCAGCCCGGCGGGCTTCAGCACGACCGTGTTGCCGCAGGCGAGCGCCGGGCCGAGCTTCCAGCTGGCGATGTTGAGGGGGAAGTTCCAGGGGACGATGGTGCCGACGACGCCGAGCGGCTCCCGGAAGGTCATGTCGACCCCGCCGGCCACGGGGATGGTCTCCCCGTGGTGCTTGTCGATCGCCCCCGCGTAGAAGTGGAAGACGTCGGCGACCATGCCGATCTCGCCACGGGCGCCCGAGATCGGCTTGCCGACGTTCTCGGACTCGATCCGCGCCAGTTCCTCGCCGTGCTCCTCGACGAGGGTCGCAAGCCGGCGGAGGAGCCTGGCTCGGTCGGACGGCGCCACGGCCCGCCACGCGGGGAACGCCGCCTTCGCCAGCGCGACGGCCTCGTCCGCCGCCTCGGCGCCCGGGCTCGGCAGCTCGACGATCGTCTCCTCGGTGGCCGGGTTGAGGACGGCGTTCATGCGCGCTCCGCACGGTAGCGCAGGGCCTCGTCCACGAGCGCCCGGAAGAGGGCGGCGTCCTCACCTTCCTCCGGATGCCAGAGAACGCCGACCGCGAAGCGGCGCGAGGGATCCTCGATCGCCTCCACCGTCCCGTCCTCGGCCCGCGCAGACTCCTCGAGGCCCTCGCCGAGGCGCCCGAAGCCCTGGTGGTGGTGGCTCTTCACCGGCGTGCGGTCGCCGACGAGCGCGTTGAGCCTCGTGCCGGGGAAGATCTCGACGTCGTGCTCGGCGAAGACGCCGGGCGTCTCCTTGTGCTGCTCGTGCCCGACGACCTCGGGCAGGTGCTGGACGAGGTCGCCCCCCCGGGCGACGTTCAGCACCTGGCTGCCCCGGCAGACGGCCAGCACGGGCATGTCCCGCTCGAGCGCGGCCTCGAGCAGCTTGAGCTCGGCGCTGTCGCGCTCCGGGCGGATGCCGTTCGTGGCGGGGTGGGCCTCGGCGCCGTACGTCGCGGGATCGAGGTCGGCGCCCCCGGAGAAGATGAGGCCGTCGACCGCGTCGAGGGTCTCCTCGATCCCCTCCTGGCTCGGCGGGACGAGCAACGGCCGGCCGCCGGCGCTCTCGACGCGCGCACGTAGGCGAGCGGGATCAGCGCCGCGGGAGCCTCCCACGCCCCCCAGCGCACCGTCTCCGCGTACGACGTGATCCCGATGATCGGGCGCATCGTCACGAAACGTACCGGAGCACCACGCCCCAGCCGTCCGGGTCCTCGTACGCGAGATCCTCGCTCCAGTACGGGTTCTCGGGCTCCACCGGCTCGTGGCCGAGCGCCCGCATGCGGGCGTCGATCGCCGCGATCGCCTCGCGGTCGGTCAGGTAGAGGACGAGCAGGTTGTCGCGGGTCGGAGCCGGGCCGGGGCTTCCGCCCTCGTGCTCCGTGAACTCGAGGTGGTACGCCTCGCCCGGGAGCCCGAGCATGACGCCGCTGTAGCCCGCGTGGTGCTCGAAGGAGTCGATCCGGGCGAGGCCGAGCCCCTCCTCGTAGAAGCGGAGCACCTCGGCGAGCCTGTCCGTCGGCCGCGCGAAGCGGACGCGCGCGACGGGCCAGGCTCTCTAGCCACGCTCGAAGAGGCGCTCGCGCTCGTAGCACGTGACGACCTCGTCGAAGAGGCGTTGCTCCGTGCGCGCGTAGTTCAGGTAGTGGTCGACGACGTCGTCGCCGAGCGCGCCGCGGGCCATCGACCCGTTCTCGAGGGCGTCGATCGCCTCGCGGAGCGAGTGCGGGAACCGCTCCGCGTCCGACTCGTACGCGTTCCCCTCGAGTGGCGGCGGGAGCTCGAGCTCGTTCTCGATGCCGTGGAGGCCCGCGGCGATCGTGGCGGCGAAGCCGAGGTAGGGGTTGACGTCCCCGCCGGGGATGCGCGTCTCCGTGCGGAGGCCGTTGCCGTGCCCGACGATGCGGAAGCCGCACGTGCGGTTGTCGTGGCCCCACGCGAGGGTCGTCGGCGCCCAGCTCCCGGCGGCGTAGCGCTTGTACGAGTTGATCGTCGGGCGCCAGGAAGACCGCCAGCTCGCGGAAGCAGGCGATCTGGCCGGCGAGGTACTGCTTGAACGTCTCGGACTCGCCCGCGAACGCGCTCTCGTCGCCGCGCCAGAGGCTCGAGTGGATGTGGCAGGAGTTGCCGATCCAGGTGTGGTCGGGCTTCGGCATGAAGGTGATCGAGCACCCGTTCAGGTGCGCGATCTCCTTCGCGCCGTTCTTGAAGACCACGTGGTTGTCGGCCATCGTGACCGCGTCCGCGTAGAGGAAGTTGATCTCCTGCTGGCCCGGCCAGGCCTCGCCCTTCGAGCTCTCCACCTTGATGCCGGCCTCCAGCATCCCGTTCCGCATCTGGCGGATGAGCGGCTCGTCGTAGGTCGTGGCGAGGATGTGGTAGTCGAGGATGTACGGGACCGAGGGGGTGAGGTCGCGGTAGTGCTTCGCGTGGGCCTCCTCGAAGGTCTCCTTGAAGAGGTAGAACTCGAGCTCCGAGCCGACCATCGGCGTGAAGCCGAGCTCGGCGGCGCGCTCGACCTGCCGCCGCAGCACCTGCCGGGGGGAGGGAGCGACGGGCGAGCCGTCGTGCCAGACGACGTCGCAGAGGACGAGCGCGGTCGCCTCGAGCCAGGGAATGCGGCGCAGCGAGGCGAGGTCAGGCTTCATCGCGAAGTCGCCGTAGCCCTGCTCCCAGTTGGCGATCCGGTAGCCGGGGATCGGGTCCATCTCCATGTCGAGCGCCAGGAGGTAGTTGCATCCCTCGACGCCGTGGTCGGCGACGCCGGCCTCGAGGAAGTACTCGCCGAGAACCCGCTTGCCCATCAGGCGCCCCTGCATGTCCGTGAAGGCGACGACGACCGTGTCGATCGAGCCGTCCTCGACGGCCGCCGTGAGCTCCTCGAGCGTGAGCATGGGCGAGGAGTCTACGCGGGCGGAGGTCTTGACAGGAACTGGCCGCCGGGCGTACAACCCTCCGATCCCAGGCCGGCGACCGCAGGAGGCACGATGACGACAGGTCCTGAACCGAAGGGCTACTACACGTCAGAGGACGAGAAGCTCCTCCACAAGCTCGGGTACGCGCAGGAGCTCTTCCGCGCGATGGGGGGCTTCCGCAACTTCGCGATCAGCTTCACGATCATCTCGATCCTCGCGGGGTGTCTCACCTCCTACTGGGTGGCCTTCGAGCGGGGAGGGCCGATCGCGGTCACATGGGGCTGGCTGCTGGTCGGGGCGATGGCGACGATCGTCGCGCTCGCCATGGCCGAGATTGCTTCCGCCTACCCGACTGCCGGCGGCCTGTACTACTGGGCCTCGAGGATGGGCGGCCCCGGTTGGGGCTGGGCAACAGGGTGGTTCAACCTCATCGGGCAGGTTGCGGTCACGGCCTCGATCGGCTACGGGCTTGCGACCTTCGCGCAGGTGCTCTTCACCTACTGGTTCGACTACGGCGGCCGGATGGACGACGCCGGCGTGTCGTACAACACGCAGGTCTACATCCTCTACATAGCCTTCCTGCTGGCGGCCGTCCTGATCAACGTGTTCGACATCCGGATCACGTCCGGTTTGAACATGATCTCGGCCTGGTGGCACATGGCGGGCGTCGCGATCATCGTGATCGTCCTCATCGTCGTCCCCGATAATCATCAGTCCCTTTCGTACGTGTTCACCGAGCGGGTGAACAACTCGGGATACGGCGGGGACACGACGGCGTTCACCAACGCCGCGTTCTGGTTCGTCTTCGGTCTCGGCCTGCTGATGGCGCAGTACACGATGACGGGCTTCGACGCGTCAGCCCACACGGCGGAAGAGACGAAGGAAGCGTCGCGTGGCGCGGCGGTCGGCATGTGGACGTCCGTCTTCGTGTCGATGATCTTCGGCTTCGTCCTCCTCGTCGCCGTCACGTTCGCGATCCCGGACACGCAGGGGGCCCTCGACAACATCGGTGCCGTGGTTCCGTGGATCTGGACGGAGTCGATGAGCCAGAACTGGGCGGAGGCCCTGCTCTTCATCTGCGTCGTCGCGCAGTTCTTCTGCGTCACCGCATCGACCACGTCGGCCTCGCGGATGATGTTCGCGTTCTCCCGCGACCGCGCCGTGCCGGGCCATCACGCTGTGGCGTCGCGTCTCGCGTCACCGCGTTCCCGTGTGGTCGGTGTGCGGGATCGCTTTCTTCAGCGCCATCATCATGATTCCCGCAGTTTGGAACTACCTCGTCGGCTACGGGGTGGGCACGGCCATCTCGGTGATCGGCCTCTATATCGCGTTCATCCTCCCGGTGATCCTCCGGCTACGGCTCGGCGATTCCTGGCAGGAAGAGAGGGCGTGGAGTCTCGGTCGCTGGTACAAGCTCGTCGACTGGATCGCGATCCTCTGGGTCGCGCTCGTCACGATCCTGTTCGTCTTCCCCCTCTACAAGGCAGGTCTGCCCTGGGAGAGCGACTTCGCCTGGGAGCTGACGAACTACACCATCCTCTGGTTCGCGGGCATCGGCCTCATCTTCGGTGGTTGGTGGGTGCTCTCCGCACGGAAGTGGTTCAAGGGCCCGGTGCGCATGGGCACCGACGAGGAGCTGGAGCGGTACGAGGAGGAGTTCCAGGCCAAGGTCGAGCTGCCCGCGGCCCGCGACTAGCGCGGAGCCGCCTCGCCGAGCGCGCGGCGCACGGCTTCGAGATCGAGCGCCGGAGCGAGCTCGTCCGCCAGGGCGAGCCGCTCCGGCGCGTGCGTTCCGGGGATCGCGACGCAGCGCATGCCGGCCGCCTTGGCGGCGGCCACGCCGGCCTCCGTGTCCTCGAAGACCGTCACCTCGTCCGCGCGTAGGCCGCCGTCGAGGCGCTCGAGCGCGAGGAGGTAGCCGCCCGGGTCGGGCTTCCCGCGCTCGACGTCCTCGATCGTGACCACGACCTCCACAACCTCCGCGAGCCCGGCTGCCTCCAGCGCCGGAACGACCTCCTCGCGGTGCGCGCCGGAGACGACGGCGACGGGGACGCGCCCCGCGGCGTGGTGCACGGCTTCCCGCGCGCGCTCCGGGATCGTCGAGCCGTCGGCGACCATCGCCCGGTAGCGGGCGATACGTTCGGCGAGCACCCGGTCGACCGCCGGATTGCCCTCGCCGAGCCAGGTGCGCACGATCTCGGGATCGGAGAGGCCGGCGAGCCGCTCGAAGTACACGTCCTCCGAGAGGGGCCTGCCCTGCTCCGCGAAGAGGTCGCGGAGGATGGCGTAGAGGAGCGGCTCGTCGTCCGAGAGCGTCCCGTTGAAGTCGAACATCAGCGCCCGCGCGGTCATGCGTCCCAGTCTAGGATCGTGCCGCGTCGCGGCCGCCGGAGCCTACGCGTCACACGACCCAGACGCAGCCGTTCCAGTAGCCCTGGATGTGACGGCGCGGAAAGTGACGCAGGCCGATCTCGAGCTCCTCCGGCTCCCGCATGTGCACGGGAAGGTAGAGCTCGAAGCCCTCGATGGGCACCCGGTGGAACTCGCGGTCCTCCTTCGGCTCGGTCGCGCTCTCGAGCCGCGTGCAGAAGCCGCGGCAGCGCCTTGTCTGCGGCCACATGAAGAGCCGGCCGCCGCGCTCTCGCACGAACGCGACGGCCTCCGGAGAGGCGACGACGCGCATGCGGTTAGGGTACCTCGCCGGCGACACCAGGAGGAGACGCGGTGAAGCTGTTCGACGATCCGCTGCACGACGAGTTCGCGAGCTGGCCGCTCGGCCTGCTCGGGCCCGACGGCGGGGCCGTCGGCGAGGTGGCGGCGATCGCGGCGTCGCTGACGTCACCCGACGACGACGTGTTCGTCTCTGCCTGGACGGCGGCCGCGGACAGGCACGTGCAGGAGGCCGAGCAGGCGGAGAAGGCAGGCCACGACGCCCACGCGCGCGGCCACTACCTGCGCGCGGCGTCGTTCTACGAGGTGGGCATCCACGTCCTCTATGGGACGCCGGTCGACCCGCGGCTGAGCGAGGCGTTCGACCGGCTCACGAAGGCGTTCGACCGCGCGATGGCACACGGCGATCCGACTGCAGAGCCTCTGTCGGTCCCGTTCGACGGCCACGCGATGCCCGGGTTCTTCCTCCGCGCCGCCGGCGCCGCGGCGGGCGAGAAGCGTCCCGTCGTGATCTGCACGAACGGCTACGACGCGACGATGGCGGACATGTGCCTCGCGCAGGCGATCGACGCGTGCCGCCGGGGCTACCACTGCGTCCTGTTCGACGGGCCCGGGCAGGGCTCGCTGCTGGTCCGCGACGGGGTGGCGCTGATCCCGGACTGGGAGCGAGTCGTCACGGCGGTCGTCGATGCGGTGCTCGAGCGCGACGACGTCGACCCGGACAAGGTCGCCCTCCAGGGGTGGAGCCTCGGGGGACACCTCGCGGCCCGCGCGGCGACGGGGGAGCATCGCCTCGCCGCCTGCATCCTCGACCCGCCGGCGTGGAGCCTCCTCGACGGGATGCCCCAGCTCGCCCGGCACCTGGGCCTGTCCGAGAAGGCAGCGGCGGCGCTGCCGGAGATCTCGGACGAGGACGAGGCGACGATCATGGCGGCGGTCAACGCGAACGCGGGCCTGCGCTGGAAGGTCGTGCAGCGCGGCTTCTGGGTGAACGGGGTCGAAGACCTCCGCGGGTACCTGGCGTCGCTGGCGACGTTCACTCTCGACGGACGCGGCGAGGAGATCCGCTGTCCGACCCTGGCGACGCACGCCGAGAACGACCCCATCGCGGCCGGCGCACAGGCGTTCCTCGACCGGCTCGCGTGTCCGACGACGCTGATCCGGTTCAGCGCGCTCGAGGGCGCCGGCGATCACTGCGAGCTCGCGAACCGGTGGCTCGCGAACCAGCGGATCCTCGACTGGCTCGACGACCTCTTCGGCTGAGCCGGGGCGTTAGGGTTGCCCGCGGATGCGAGACCGAGCCCGGGCGGTTGTCATCGGCGGGGGCGTGGGCGGCGCCTCCGTCCTCTACTGGCTGGCGCGGCTCGGCTGGGACGATGTCGTCCTCTGCGAGCGCGCGGGCCTGACGAGCGGCTCGACCTTCCACTCCGCCGGGCTCGTCGGGCAGCTCCGCGGCTCGCTCAGCCTGACCAGGATGATGATGACCTCGGTCGAGCTCTACCGCTCGCTCGCCGACGAGGTCGGGCAGGAGACGGGCTGGCACGAGGTCGGGTCGCTGCGGCTCGCATCGAGCCAGGAGCGCATGGAGGAGCTCGCGCGCCAGGCCGGCTGGGCGAAGACGTTCGGGCTCCCGCTCGAGCTGATCTCGCCCGAGGAGGCGCAGGGGCTCTTCCCGCCCATGTCGACCGAGGGCGTGCTCGGCGCCGCCTACCTGCCCACGGATGGCTACATCGACCCGAGCCAGCTGACCTTCGCGCTCGCCGCGGGCGCGCGGCGGCGAGGGGCCGAGATCGCGGAGAACACCCGCGTCACGGGGATCCGCCTCGAGAAGGGCCGCGTGACCGGGGTCGAGACCGACCAGGGCGCGATCGAGACGGAGATCGTCGTCAACGCCGGGGGCATGTTCGCGGGGGAGATCGGCCGGCTGGCGGGCGTCACCGTGCCCGTCGTCCCCATGGCCCACGAGTACCTGATCACGAAGCCGAGCGGCGTCCCCCTCGACGTGCCGACGATGCGCGACCCGTCCCTCCTCGTCTACTTCCGCGGCGAGTCCGGCGGGCTCGTGATGGGCGGCTACGAGCGCCATCCGGCGCCGTGGGGGCTGGACGGGATCCCGGCCGACTTCAACGAGCAGCTCCTGCCGGAGGACTGGGACCGCTTCGAGGAGCTCCTCACCAACGCCGTCGTGCGGGTGCCCGAGCTCGAGGACGCGGAGGTCGTGAAGCTCATCAACGGCCCGGAGGCATTCACGCCCGACGGCGAGTTCATCCTCGGCGAGAGCGACGTGCGGGGCTTCTGGGTCGCCGCCGGCTTCTGCGCGCACGGCCTGGCGGGCGCCGGCGGGATGGGGCAGCTCATGGCGGAGTGGATCGTCGAGGGCGTCCCCAGCCTCGACGTCTGGGAGATGGACTCGCGCCGCTTCGGCCGCCACTACGCGAGCCGCGAGTACACGCTCGCCCGGACGCTCGAGATCTACTCGACGTACTACGACGTCAAGTACCCCGGGCACGAGCGGCAGGCCGGCCGGCCGCTCAGGCTCTCGCCGACCTACGACCGGCTGCGGGACCTCGGTGCCGCCTTCGGCGAGAAGTCGGGCTGGGAGCGCGCCAACTGGTTCGAGCCGAACGCCGACCGGGGTGACGAGTCGCTGCGCCCGCGGGGGTGGGCGGGCCGGCTGTGGTCTCCGGCGATCGGCGCCGAGCACGTGGCGTGCCGCGAGACGGCCGCGCTCTTCGACGAGACGTCCTTCGCCAAGATCGACGTCCTCGGCCCCGGGGCGGCCGACTTCCTCGAGCGGCTCTGCGACAACCGGGTCGCGCGCGACGTCGGCGCGGTCACGTACACGCAGATGCTGAACCCGCGCGGGGGGATCGAGTGCGACTTCACCGTGACGCGTCTCGCCGAGGACAGGTTCCGCATCGTCACCGGCACCGCGTTCGGCCAGCACGACGCCGCCTGGATCAGGGCGAACGCCCCGGGCGACGGCTCGGTCGCGATCGAGGACGTCACGTCGCGCTTCGCGTGCCTGGGGCTCTGGGGGCCTCGCGCCCGCGAGATCCTGCAGCCGATCGCCGATGCCGACCTCGGGAACGAGGCGTTCCCGTACATGCGGATGCGCGAGCTGAGCGTCGGCCCGGTCCCGTGCGTCGCCCTGCGCGTGACCTACGTCGGCGAGCTCGGCTGGGAGCTCTACTGCCCGATGGAGTTCGGCCTGCGCCTCTGGGACGAGATCTGGGAGGCCGGGCGGGAGCACGGGCTCGTCGCAGGCGGCTACAAGGCGATCGACTCGCTGCGCCTCGAGAAGGGCTACCGCGTCTGGGGCGCCGACATCACTCCCGACGAGACGCCGTACGAGGCCGGTCTCGGCTTCGCCGTCAAGCTCGACAAGGACGACTTCATCGGGCGGGATGCGCTGGCCGCGGCGAAGGAGCGGCCGCCCGAGCGGAAGCTCGCGTGCCTCGTGCTCGACGACCCCCGCTCCGTGGCCCTCGGATCGGAGCCCGTGCGGGTCGACGACGAGATCGCCGGCCGTGTCACGAGCGGGGGCTACGGCTACTCGGTCGAGCGCTCCATCGCGTACGCGTACGTCACGGCCGGCGTCGCAGAGCCGGGACGGGCTGTCGAGGTCGAGGTCTTCGGGACGTGGGTTCCCGGCACGGTCGCCGAGGAGCCGCTCTTCGACCCGGCCGGCGAGCGGATCCGTGCCTGAGCCGGCAACCGTGGTCGATGTCGCGCCCGGGCTCTGGGTCTGGCGGCTCCCGCACCCCGACTGGTCGGACAACGCCGACTGGGAGCCGCTTGTAACGTCGACGTGCGTCGAGTCGGCAGGCGAGGTCGTGCTGCTCGACCCGCTCGCGCCGCCGGACGGCGACCCGGTCTGGGAGCGGCTCGACGCCGCGCCGCCTCCGACGATTGTCGTCATCCTCAAACCCGATCACGTCCGCGACGTCGACCGCTTCGTCGAGCGGTACGGTGTCCGCGCGTACGGCCCGTACCTGTTCTGGCGGCACGACATCCCGGCGACCGAGCTCGAGGGCGTTGAGCCGGGGGACGAGCTGCCGGGCGGCCTCCTCGCCCTGTACGACGGGCGCGGCCGCAACGAGACGCCCCTGTGGATCCCCGAACGGCGCGTCCTCGTCTTCGCGGACGCGTTGACCGAGCGTGGCGGGGAGCTGCGCGTCTGGGCGACGCCCTGGCACGAGGAGCGGGCGGTCCCGGCGCTCCGCGCTCTGCTCGAGCTCCCCTTCGAGCACGTGATCGTCGCCCATGGCGAGCCGGCGCACGACCGGGCGGCGTACGAGCGGGCGCTCGAGCTTCCTCCGTGGGGCGGCTAGACCGCGTCGAGACCCACGCCGTTTCCGTGATCCCTCGCCCTGGCGATCGGGAATCGCCGCTCTGGTGACGTTTACGGGAGCATGTTCGCGAGCCCGAGATCCCGCTGGCTCCTGGGTCTGGCGTCCGCGTGCCTCTACGCGATCGTGCTCGCCCTCGTCCTCTTCGTGGAGAAGCCGGGCCTCGGCACGGGCCATCTCTTCTACCTCGCCATCATGCTGCTCGCCATGGCGACGGGCCCGGCCGCGGGCGCTGCCGGAGGCGCCTTCGCCGCGGCTCTCTACACCGTCGCAGTTCTCGTGAATCCCCATCTCCCGCCGATGTCCCTCCTCACTGAGGGGACGGCCATCAGGCTGGTCACGTTCGTCATCGTCGGTTGCGCGTTCGGCCTGTTCGCGAGCCGGAACCGGGCGGCGCTCTCCCAGCTCACGGAGCTCGCCGAGCGCGACCACCTCACCGGGCTCCTCAACTCGCGGGGCTTCGAGAAGGCGTTGAGCGGGCGCATCGAGCAGGGGCGGACATTCGGGCTCCTCTACGGCGACGTGGACTCTTTGAAGCGGATCAACGACACCCACGGCCACGCCGAGGGGGATCGGGTGATCAAGCAGGCGGCGACGCTCCTCCAGTCGTCCCTCCGCTCGGGCGACGTCGTCGCCCGCCTCGGCGGCGACGAGTTCGCCGCGCTGGTCGAGACCAAGACCGACGCCGAGGCCGAGCAGCTCGTGCGTCGGCTCGAGGACGCGCTGCGCAAGGAGGGAGCCGGGATCACGCTCGGCTGGGCCCTGTACCCGGCCGGCGCCGCCGACGGCTACGGCCTGGTCCATGCAGCCGACAAGCGCCTCTACCAGCGCAAGGCGCTGCGCCCGGACCGCCGGACGCTTCGCCTCGCGGCCGAGAGCTAGTCGCCCGCGAGCTCCTCGGCGAGGAGCGAGGCCGCGTACGCGCGCCAGGCGACGTCCGGTGTCTCGGCGAGCGCGTGGACGGCCTCGCTGACGTGAGGGAGCCCGCTCGCCTCGACGCGGAGCTGCCTGATCCCGTCCTCGAGCGCGAGCTGCCGGTCGACGGTGCGCAGATCGTCTGCGATGGCCGTGACGGCCCGTCCGTGGAGGTCGAGGCCGCGGGTCGGGTCTCCCCCCGCGCCGAGGAGCACGAGGGCGCGCCGCGCCGCTCCCCGCACCTCCGCCGGCTCGACGTGGACGTCGCGTCCCGCCACCGAGGCAAGGACGACGAGCGCCGTCGCGAGCTCCTCGGTTCCCTCTCCTTCCGCGAGCGACTGCTCGAGTCCGAGCAGCCAGGTGGCAGGGCTCACAGCTCGAGCTCGGTGCCGATCCCGTCGACCCGCGCTCGTTCGAGGACGACGTTGGCGAACGCCGCGTCGAGCGCGCCGATGCCGAGGTTGCAGCAGACGACCCGGGCGGGCGAGCCCGGCTGTCCGAGGCCCTCGCCGACGCTCCCCTCCGGCTCGGGCCAGCCCTGGAAGTGCCCGAGCTCGCGGTAGTACTCGAACTGCGCGACGTCGTCCGCGAGGAAGAGATCCGCGGCCGCCACCGTCTCGGGCCGGAAGTAGAAGTCGAAATCGATGGGCAGCGCGAGCCAGCGCTCCCCCAGGTGCTCGGGCCGAAGCGACGGCTCGGGGCTCTCGACGATCGGCCCGGCCGTGACGACGACCTCCGCGCCCGCGAGCGCCTCGTCCCAGGCTCGGACGGGCTCGACGAGGTCTCCCAGGCGCTCGACCCGCTCGGGATGGGGGTCGTAGGCGCGGATGCGCGCGCCGGGCTCGAGCGCCCTGAGGAGGCGGGCGTGGTAGAGCCCTTGCACCCCGCAGCCGAGGATCGCGGCCGTCCGCCAGCCCTCCGGGGCGAAGCGCCGCACGCAGACGCCGCTCGCGGCGGCCGTCCGGGCGGCGGTGATCTCCGCTCCGTCCATGATCACCAGCGGGAGGCCCGTCTCCGGGTCGTTGAGGACGACGAGCCCGCTGATGTACGGCAGCCCGCGCTCCTTGTTCGCGGGGTAGCCGGCGACCCACTTCAGAGCGACGACGTCCTCGTCCCGCAGGTAGGCGGGCATCGCGTGGAGGAATGAGTCCTTGCGCGGATGCACGCCCGGCTTGGGCGGGAGCTCGACGCGGCCGGCGGCCAGCGACCGGTAGGTGTGCTCGACGAGGTCGAGCTGCTCGCCGGTCTCGGGGAGGAGGGCGGCGACATCCGCGCCGTTCAGGAACAGGAGCGGGGTCACGGCGACTCGCTCAGGGGCTCGATGACGACCTTCACGCGGCGCTCCCGGTCGTTGTGCCCCGGGTAGCGCTCCTCGCCGAGGTACTTGAGCGCCAGCGCGTCGATGTGGCGGTCCGCTTCCTCGCCCTCGCTCATCTCGACGACCCGCCCGCGCACGCTCGTCCGCGAGTAGATGTCGCCCCTGGCGGCGACCGAGATCGCGATGCGGGGGTCGCCGCGCATGTTGCGCTCCTTCACGCGGCCGGTGGCCGTGTTGATGGTGATGTAGCCGTTCTCGAGCGCGATCCAGACCGGGGTGACCTGCGGGGAGCCGTCCGGCATAGCGGTGGCGAGGAAGGCGAGGTTGGGCGCCTCGAGCAGCGACTGCGCATTCGGGCTCAGCTCGATCATCGTCTCCTCCGGTCGATGGGCGTGATGCTAACCGGCAGCCGTGTAAGTTGACGCTTACGTAAGCGTATGCTTAACTACGGCCCGTCATGGAAGCCGCGATTCGAGCGCTCGCAGAGGCACGCCGCCGCCGGATCCTCGAGCTCGTCGCCGACGACGAGCTGAGCGCCGGCGAGATCGCGTCGCAGTTCGACGTCACGCGGCCGGCGGTCTCGCAGCACCTCGCCGTGCTCCGCGAGGCCGGCCTCGTCGGGGAGCGGCGCGTGGGGACCAAGCGGCTCTACCGGGCCCGGCCCGAGGGCTTCGTGGGGCTCCGCGCGTTCCTCGACCGATTCTGGGACGAGGGCCTCGAGCGCCTGAAGGAGGCGGCGGAAGCCGAGGAAGGGAGGACGCGTCGTGGCCGTACAGCAGCATGACGCCGTGGAACGCGAGGTGCGGATCGCGGCGCGGCCGGAGACCGTGTTCGAGTTCTTCACCGACCCCGAGAAGATGATCCGCTGGAAGGGCCGTCGCGCGGAGCTCGACGCCCGGCCGGGCGGAACCTACCGCGTCGAGATCAACGATCAGGCGGTCGCCCTCGGCGAGTACGTCGAGGTCGACCCGCCCGGGAGGATCGTCTTCACGTGGGGGTGGGAGGGCCAGGAGAGCGGTCAGGGCGAGCACGCGGTGCCGCCCGGGTCGAGCCGCGTCGAGATCACGCTCGAGCCGCACGGCGACGGGACGCTCGTCCGGCTCCGCCATCTCGACCTGCCGGCGGAGGCCCGCGAGATCCACGGTCAGGGGTGGGACCTGTACCTGGGGCGGCTGGCAGCAGCCGCGTCGGGCGGCGACCCCGGGCCCGACCCCAACTCGACAACGAGCTGACAAGGAGGAAGCGATGCCGACGTTCGTGGATCACCATGCGATGCCGGAGCTCTCGCCGGAGCTGAGGGAGGGAATCACCGAGCGGATCAGCTCCGGGATCCCCGACGAGAACGGAGCCAAGGCCGTCAACGTCTACGCCGGGGACGGCCAGGCCTTCTGCGTCTCGGAGGCGCCGAACGCCGACGCGGTGGTGAAGGCCCATCGGGCTGCGGGTGTTCAGATCAGCCGGGAGGACGTCGTCGAGGTGACGGCGCTCGGCTAGCAGGCAGGCAGTACGGTACGCGGGTGCCGCTCCTCCGGGGCACCCGCGTCCTCGCCTTCGAGAACGGCCTCGCGGGGCCGCTCGCCACGCGCCTTCTCGCCGATCTCGGCGCCGACGTGATCAAGGTCGAGCGCCCGGACGGCGGCGACGTCACGCGCGGGTGGGACACGGTGGCAGCGGGGCTCTCGAGCGGCTTCGTCTGGGTCAACCGCGGGAAGCGGAGCGTCGCCCTCAGCGTCAAGGACCCGGCCGACCGCCCCGCGATCGAGCGACTGATCGAGCGGAGCGACGTCGTCCTCCAGAACTACACGCCGGGATGGGCGGCGCGGGTCGGCCTGGACGAGGGCTCCGTGCGCGCGCTGAGGAGCGACGTCGTCTACGTGGAGATCTCCGGCTACGGGCCGGACGGGCCGTACGCGCGCAAGAACGCCTACGACCTCGTCATGCAGGGCGAGACCGGGCTCATCGCGGTCACGGGCGCCGCCGACGAGCCCGCCCGCGTCGGGGTCAGCGTCTGCGACGTCGGCGCGGCGAGCTACGCCGCGGTGGCCACGCTCGCGGCCCTCACGCGCCGGGCCGCGACGGGCGAGGGGACGCGCGTCTCGGTCTCGCTGTTCGACACGATGGTGGACTGGCTCGGGTACTTCCCGCACCTCTGGTGGCACCGGCGGGAGGCGCCCCCACGGACGGGCATGCGCCATCCGCACTTCTGCCCATACGGGCCGTTCCCGGCCGGCGACGGACGGCTCTTCGGCTTCGCTGTCCTCTCGGACGACCACTGGCAGGCGCTCTGCAAGGACGTGATCGGGCAGGCCGCGTTCCTCGACGACGGGCGCTTCACGACCAACGAGGCTCGCGTGGCGCACCGGGACGTCCTCGAGCCTCTCCTCGAGAAGGCCTTCTCCGCACGCCCGGCCGGCGAGTGGCTCGAGTCTCTCGAGGCCGCCCGGATCCCGTGCGGCGCGGTGAACGAGATCCCCGACGTGATGGAGCACCCGCAGCTCGCGCACAACGCGCTCGTCGCGACGGTCGACTCCCCGGCGGGGCCGATCCCGGCCGTCGGCAGCCCCTTTCTCGTCGACGGCGAGCGGCCGGCCTCCGGGGCCGTGCCGGCGCTCGGCGAGCACACGGACGAGGTCCTGCGCGAGCTCGGTCTCGGTCCGGGCTAAGGCTCGATCGCCGAGCCCTAGAGCCCCGCGAGCGTCTCGACGAGCCGCCGCTCGGCGGGGCCGAACCACGGGGGCGATCCGGCGGCGATGTTCTGCTCCGCGTGCCCGGGGCTCCGCGTCGCGGGAATGACGACCGTCACGCGCGGGTCCGAGAGTGCCCACTTGAGGAGCGCCTGCGCCCAGGTGTCGACGCCGAGCGGCGCGAGCTCGCTCGGGTCGGGCCCGGGGAGGAGGGCGCCTTCGCCGCCGAGCGGACGCATGACGATGACGCCGATCCCGAGCTCCTCGGCGAGCGGGAGGATCTCTTGCTCGACCTCGCGCTCACGCGGGTTGAGCGGGATCTGGATCGCCTCGATCCGCCCGCTTCGCATCACGCGGGCGAGCTCGTCGAACGCCGAGGCCGCGTAGTGGGTCGCACCGAGGAAGCCCACGCGGCCGGCGTCCCGCTCGCTCTCGAGCCAGTCGAGGTGCTCCCGCCAGGCGACGAGGTTGTGCACCTGCTCGAGATCCACGCGGCCGCCGTAGAAGCCGACCTGTGCCTCGAGCTGCGCCCGGCCCTCGGCGAGCGACGGGGTCCAGATCTTCGTGGCGACGAACGCCCGCTCGCGTCGGCCGGCGAGGGCGCGGCCGAGCACACGTTCGGCGGCCCCGTACATCGGCGACGAATCGACGACGGTCGTCCCGCCGTCGAGCGCCGCCTCGACCACCGCGTCGCCGATCGGCTGGTCGGCGTCGGCGAGGTCGAGCGTCGCCCAGGTGCCGAGCCCGACGACCGGCACCTCGGCGCCCGTGCGGCCGAGAATCCGCCTCTCCATACTGTCGCCCATGGCGCAGACGAGCCTACTCGATGCCCCCGAGCTCGCCGCGGCCCGGATCGACGAGCGCGCCGCCGGCGAGAACTTCCCCGTCGCCTCGCTGCTCGCGCCCGCCTGGGCCCGGCCGCATCTGCGGGCGCTGTACGGCTTCGCGCGCCTCGTCGACAACCTGGGCGACGAGGCCGCCGGCGACCGCGCCGCCCTCCTCCTCGAGCTCGAGCGGGAGCTCGAGGGACCGCCGAGCACGGAGATCATGCGCCGGCTCCACGCCACGATCGCCGCGCGCGGGCTGCCGCTCGAGCCGTTTCGCCGCCTGATCGAGGCGAACCGGATCGACCAGACGACGGGCAACTACGACACCTGGGACGACCTGCGTGAGTACTGCACGTTCTCCGCCGACCCGGTGGGCCGACTCGTCCTCGGCATCTACGGCCGGGCCGGGAATCCGGAGCTCGTCGCCATGAGCGACTCGGTCTGCACCGGCCTCCAGCTCGTCAACTTCATCCAGGACCCGCCTCGCGACCTCGCGCTCGGCCGCGTCTACCTCCCCCAGGAGGACATGCGCCGGTTCGAGGTCGCCGACCGCGACCTCGCGGGCCCCCTGACCGCGCCGATCGCCGAGCTTCTCCGCTTCGAAGCCGAGCGGGCGCGGTCGCTCCTCGAGCGGGGGCTGCCGCTCCGTGCAGCGCTCGGCGGGCGCCCGGGCCTCTCGGTCGCCCTCTACGCCAGGGGCGGGCTGGCGGCGCTCGGCGCGGTCGAGCGCGCCGGCTGGGACGTGTTCACGAGCCGGCCGGCGCCGACGCGCTGGACGTTCGCACGGCTCGCGCTCGCCGAGCTTCTTCGCCGATGAGGGTCGAGGACGCGTACGCCGAGGCGTCGCGCATCACACGGCGCGAGGCCCGCAACTTCGCCTGGGGGATCGCGGTGCTTCCGCGTCAGAAACGGCTCGCCGTGGCCGCGCTGTACGCGTTCGCGCGGAGGGTCGACGACATTGCAGACGACCCGGAGCTCGGGGTCGACGAGCGCCGCGCGGGGCTCGAGACGTGCCGCGCCGCCGTCGAGGCGCTCCCGGACGCTCCGCCGGACGACGCCGTGCTCGTCGCGCTCGCGGACGCGACGACCCGCTTCCCGGTACCTCGCGGCGCCCTGGTCGACCTCGTCGCGGGCGGCCTCATGGACGTCGAGAAGAGCCGGTACGCGACCTGGGACGAGCTGCGGGAGTACTGCCGGTGCGTCGCCGGCGCGGTCGGGCTCGCGTGCACCGCCGTCTACGGCCCGCGCGACCCTGCGGCGGCCCCGGCCAGGGCGGAGGCGCTCGGGCTGGCGCTGCAGCAGATCAACATCATGCGCGACGTCTCCGAGGACTGGCACCTCGGTCGCGTCTACCTGCCCCGCGACGAGCTCGAGCGCTTCGGCGTCACCGAGGCCGACATCGCGGACGGACGGGCGGGCGCCGAGTGGCGCGCCCTGATGGAGCACCAGGCGCGGCGAGCGGAGGCGTACTTGGGCGAGGGGCTCCGGCTTCTCCCGCTCCTCGACCGGCGCTGCGCGCTCGGTGTGCGCGCGTTCGCGGGCATCTACCGCGGCCTGCTCGTCCAGATGCGAGAGCGCGGCTTCGACGTCTTCTCCCAGCGGCCGCACCTGTCGGCGGTCGGGAAGGTCCGCGCGGTGGCGGCGCTGTGAACGCGGTCGTCGTCGGCGGCGGGCTCGCCGGGCTCGCGGCCGCTCTCGAGCTGCGGGACGCGGGCCGGCGGGTGACGCTGCTCGAGGCGCGGCCCACGCTCGGGGGCGCCGTGCAGACCTTGCCGGAGCGCGCGGGCGACCCCGACCCTCCGCCGGACAACGGGCAGCACGTCGCGCTCGGATGCTGCACGGAGTACCTCCGTTTCCTCGAGCGCATCGGGCAGGCCGGCGCTGTCCGCCGCGAGCAGCTCTCTCTTCCGGTCATCGGAGAGGACGGGAAGGTCGCTCGGATCGGCGCCGGCCCGGTTGCGCTCCTCCGTTACGGGCACGTCTCGCTCGCCGACCGCCTCGCCGTCGCGCGCGTCACCCGGCGCCTGGCGAAGCTCGACCCGGCCGAGCACGACGGGGAGACGTTCGCCGATCTGCTCCGGCGTCTCGGGCAGTCGCAGGCCGCCGTCGACCGCTTCTGGGACGTCTTCATCCGACCCGCCCTCAACCTCCGGAGCGAGGAGGTGAGCGCCGCCCCCGCGCTCTTCACCGTCCAGACGGCCCTGCTGGGGACGCGCCAGGACAGCGACCTCTTGCTCCCCGCGGCGCCGCTGGGAGCGATGCACGGTGAGGCGGCACGGCACGTCCTCACGGCCGGAGGCGCGTCCATCCGAACCGGCGCGCGGGTGACGGGGATCGACGACGGGTCGGTTGTCCTGGCCGACGGGGAGCGGGTCGACGCGGACGGGATCGTGGTCGCCCTGCCGCCCGGAGAGAGCGCACGGCTCCTGGGGGAGCCGGATCCGGCGCTGGAGGACTCGCCGATCGTGAGCGTCCACCTGCTCCTCGACCGGCCGATCCTCGAGTTCGAGCTCGCCGCGCTCCTCGGGAGCCCGGCGCACTGGGTCTTCGACCGCGGGCGTCTCACGGGGAGCCAGCCGGAGCGCGGTCAGTACCTCACGGTGGTCGCGAGCGGGGCGCCCGAGCTCCTCCGCGTGCGCGGCCGGGGGCTCGTCGATCTCATGAGCGCCGAGCTGACCAGGCGGCTCGGCCAGGCCGAGGTGCTCTGGTCGCGCGTGAGCCGCGAGCCCGAGGCGACCTTCGCGGCGCGGCCGGGGACCGCTGCCCGCCGGCCCGGCGTGAGCACGGGACGTCCCGGCGTCGTCCGGGCCGGGGCATGGACGGACACAGGCTGGCCGGCGACGATGGAGAGCGCCGTCCGGAGCGGCCAGGCCGCGGCCCGGAACCTCCTGGCGACGTCGCCCTCGCGAGCCGCCGCGTGAGACACTTTCTGGATGGGGCACCCCAACCCACCACCCGCTTTCGAGCGTACAGCGCACGCCCGCGCGGGTGGCGCGCGGAATGTGGAAGGAACGTGACGGGATGAGCACGACGAGGGAACGGCGATCGCGCGCGAAGCAGGACGCCCGCCGTGATATCGCCGGCCTCGAGCGAACGCTCGACGCCGCGGTCGAGCGGCTGATCTCCCTCCAGAAGCCGGGCGGCTGGTGGGTCGGCGAGCTCGAGTCGAACGTGACGATGACCGCGCAGCACCTCCTCGTGCTCGAGTTCCTCCGCCTGCGCGACGAGGAGACGACGCGCCGCTGCGCGAACGAGCTCTTCGCCCGCCAGCGCGAGGACGGGCTCTGGTCGATCTACTGGGGCGGCGAGCCGGACATGGCCGCGACGCTCGAGTCCTACGCGGCCCTACGCCTGGCCGGGCTCTCGGCGGACGACGAGCGGCTGGCTGCCGCGCGGCGGTTCTGTGAGGAGCGGGGAGGCATCGGCGGCGCGCGGGTCTTCACGCGCATGTGGCTCGCGCTCTTCGGCCTCTGGCCGTGGGAGGAGATCCCCCAGATCCCGCCCGAGCTCGTCCTCCTGAAGCCGTGGCACCCCCTCTCGGTCTACGACTTCGGCTGCTGGGCCCGCCAGACGGTCGTCGCCCTCAGCGTCGTCCTTCACTACCGGCCCGTCCGGAACCTGCCGCCCGAGCGCGCCTGCCGCGAGCTCGACCTCGGGCCTGCGTCCAGGAAGCGGACGATCGGCCTCCTGAGCGACCGCGCGCTCGCTCGGTACGCGGGCCAGGCCGTCCGGCCGGGACGCGAGCGCGCCCTCGCCTACGCCGAGCGCTGGATCATCGACCGGCAGGAGCTCGACGGCTCCTGGGGCGGGATCCAACCGCCGTGGGTGTGGTCGCTGATCGCGCTCGCGTGCCGCGGCCACGGCCCGGAGTCGCCGTACCTGCGGAGGGGTCTCGCTGGGTGGAGCCGTTTCCTCGTCGAGGACGGGGACCGGCTCCGTCCCGAGGCGTGCCAGTCTCCTGTGTGGGACACGGGCCTGGCCCTCCTCGGCCTGCACGCCGCCGGGGTCCCCTCCGACGCCGACGCCGTGCGTCGGGCCGCCGACTGGATCGTCGGCGAGGAGATCAGGGAGCGTGGGGACTGGGCCGTGCGGCGACCCGGCGTGGAGCCCGGCGGCTGGGCGTTCGAGTACGACAACGACCTCTACCCGGACATCGACGACGCCGCCATCGTCGCCCTCGCACTCGACGAGCTGGGCACGGGCGGTGCCGCAGTCGAGCGGGCATGCGCCTGGATGGCGGCCATGCAGTGCGGCAACGGCGGCTGGGGCGCCTTCGACCGCGAGAACGACGCCTACTGGCTCTACCGGATCCCGTTCTGCGACTTCGGCGCGGTCATCGACCCGCCCTCCGTCGACGTCACGGCCCACGTCGTCGAGCTGCTCGCGCGCCGCTTGGGGTTCGAGCGCGAGGTGAGCCGCGGTGTCGACTACCTCCTCCGCGGCCAGGAGGAGGACGGCTCGTGGTTCGGGCGGTGGGGGGTCAACTACGTCTACGGGACCGGCGCCGTCCTCCCGGCTCTCGAGGCCGCGGGAATCCCGCACGACCATCCGGCCGTTCGCCGCGCGGTCGTCTGGCTCGAGGCGCACCAGAACGCGGACGGCGGCTTCGGCGAGGACTGCCGCTCCTACCACGTCGGCGAGGCCGGCCTCGCGTGGCGAGGCCGGGGCGAGTCGACGCCGTCGCAGACGGCCTGGGCCCTCCTCGGCCTGGTGGCTGCAGGCGAGGCGGGCTCGGAGTGCGCCCGCCGCGCGATCGCGTGGCTGGCCGAGAACCAGCGGGCCGACGGCGGCTGGGACGAGGACTTCTTCACCGGCACCGGCTTCCCGCGCGACTTCCTCATCAACTACCACCTCTACCGGGAGGTCTGGCCGGTGCTGGCGCTCGGACGCGTTCGCCGGGCCCTTGGCCTGGATCACGACGCCGAGTGAGGGTCTACGTCAGCGGTGCGACCGGCTTCGTCGGCGGCCACGTCGCCCGCGAGCTCCGGGACCGGGGCGCGGAGGTCGTCGACGAGCGGGTCGACCTCCTCGACCGCGCGGGGCTCGAGCGGGTCGTCGCTGGCTGCGACGCCGTCGTCCACGTCGCCGCCCTCTACAGCTACGACGATCCCGCGGAGCTCCTCGAGCGCGTCAACGTCGAGGGCACGCGAACGTTGCTCCATGTCGCCGGGAAGGCAGGGGCGCGCCGGTTCGTCCACTGCTCGACGGCGGGGACGTGCGGGCCGGTGCCCGGCCGGCCGGCGACCGAGGAGGATGCGCCGCCCGAGTGGGAGCTCGACGTCCCGTACAAGCGCACGAAGCTCGCGGCTGAACGGCTGGCGCTCGCCGCCGGCGCGGTCGTCGTCAACCCGACGACGCCCGTCGGCGACGGCGACACGAGGCCGACGCCCACGGGGCGCATGATCGCCGGGGTGGCGCGAGGGCGCATCCGCGGCTACGTCGCCACGACCGGCCTCAACGTCGTGGACGTCCGCGCGGTCGCGCGTGGCCACGCGCTCGCCCTCGAGCGGGGCGAGCCGGGCGAGCGCTACCTGCTCGGCGGCGTCGACCTTCCGCTCGCGGATCTGTTCGCGGCGATCGCCCGCCTGGCGGGGCTCAAGCCGCCTCGCCTGCGCGTCCCCTACAAGGTGGCGCAGATGGCGGGCATCGCCGGTATCGTCAATCGCGACGAGGTACGTCTGGCCCGACTGCCCATGTATTTCTCATCCGAGAAGGCCCGCAGTAGACTCGGCTACGAGGCCGGCCCCGTCGAGCCCGCGCTCGCCAGGGCGGTCTCCGAGGCGCTCACGAAGGGAGGAGCATGAAGTTTCCGCTTCGCAGCACCGTCCAGATCGGGCGCTATGTCGCCTCGCAGAAGGGGAACGACCGCTACCCGCTCGTGATCATGCTCGAGCCCACGTTGGGCTGCAACATCGCGTGCATCGGCTGCGGGAAGATCCGCGAGTACGAGTCCAACAAGGCCCGTCTCACGGTCGACGAGTGCCTGCAGGCGGCGGTCGAGTGCCCGGCACCGGTGATCTCCGTCTGCGGCGGTGAGCCGCTGATCTTCAAGGGCATCGAGGACGTCGTCGCCGGCTTCCTCGAGCTGAAGCGGAGCGTCCAGCTCTGCACCAACGCGCTCCGGCTCGTCGACATGCTCGAGAGCTTCGAGCCGAACGCGCGCCTCACGTTCGTCGTCCACCTCGACGGCATGCAGGAGATCCACGACTACATCTGCGACTACCCGGGACTCTGGGACATCGCCGTCGACGCCATCAGAGCCGCGCGGCAGGGCGGCTTCCGCGTGACGACGAACACGACGATCTTCAAGGAGACCGAGGTCGACGACGTCATCGACATGATGGCCTACCTCACGAACGAGGTCGGCATCGACGGCATGCTCGTCGCGCCCGGCTACCAGTACTCGCAGATCGACCCCGAGCTGACGATGACGCGGGACGAGCACGAGGTGAAGTTCCGGGCGATCCGGGAGGCCGTGCGCCGCAACGGCTACCGGTGGCTGGCGAGCCCCGTGTACCAGGACTTCCTCACCGGCGACCGCAAGCTCCCCTGCGCGCCGTGGGGGTCCGTGACGCGGAACCCGTACGGCTGGAAGGGGCCGTGCTACCTCCTCACCGACGGCATCTTCCCGACGTACGAGGCGCTCCTCAACGGCATCGAGTGGGAGCGGTACGGCCCGGGGAACGACCACCGCTGCGAGCACTGCGGGATCCACTCAGGCTTCGAGCCCGCCGCGACGATCGCGGCGACCTCGAGCGTGAAGGAGACCGTGCGGAGCCTCGCGTGGACGCTGCGCTGAGCGGGCCCGCGACGCTCGCCTGCGCGCTGGCCGTCGAGGAGGACGCAGCCGTCAGCGGCGGGGCGGCCGCCGCCCGCGTCGGGCTGAGGGCAGCGCTGCCGCTCCCCGAGGGACGGCTCGTCTCGTTCGGCCTCGCCGGTGCGCTCGTCCCCGGTCTCGCGCCCGGGACGCTGCTCACCGCGCGCCGCGTCGTCGACGCCGAGGGCACCGTGCTCTGGGAGGACGAGCCTCTGCGCGTCCCCGGAGCCCTGACGGCGGTCGTCTGCGACGCCGGCCGCGTGGTCGACGACCCGGGCGAGCGCCGCGAGCTCGCCGGCCGAAGCGGGGCGGTCGCGGCGGACACCGAGAGCGCGACGCTGGCGGCGACCGGCCGGCTCGCCGGTGTCGTCCGGGCGATCTCCGACACGCCCGAGCGACCGGTCGGGCTGCTCGCGCACGCCGCCGCCGCCGACGGAGGAACAGACTGGCGTGCTGTCGCGCGCGCGCTCCTCTCCGAGCCCCGCTCGACGATTCGCACCGCGCTGGGGGCGCGCCGTGCCCTCGACTCGCTCCGCCACGCGGCCACGACCCTCTCCGACCGCCATGGCTAAGCGCGTCCTCGTCGCCGGGCCCAGGAGCTTCTGCGCCGGCGTTGTCCGAGCCATCGACATCGTCGAGCGGCTCCTCGAGCGGCACGGGCCCCCGGTGTACGTCCGCCACGAGATCGTCCACAACGTCCACGTCGTCCGTGACCTCGAGGCGCGGGGAGCGATCTTCGTCGACTCCGAGGACGACGTGCCCGAAGGCGCGCGGGTCGTCCTCTCCGCGCACGGTGTCGCCCCGAGCGTCTACGACCGCTGCGCCGAGCGGGGGCTCGAGGTCGTCGACGCCGTCTGCCCGCTCGTGTCCAAGGTGCACGCCGAGGCGCGTCGGTACGCCGCGCGCGGCCACAAGATCGCGCTCGTCGGGCACGCCGGCCACGTCGAGGTCGAGGGGACGATGGGCGAGGCGCCGGACTCGATCGTGCTCGTCGAGACGCCCGACGACGTGGAGGACCTCGAGCTCGAGGAGGGCCAGCGCCTCGCGTACCTGACGCAGACGACGCTCTCCCTCGACGACACGGCCGAGGTGGTCGACGCGCTGCGCGAGCGTGTGCCCGATCTCGTCGGGCCTCCGTCGGCCGACATCTGCTACGCGACGCAGAACCGCCAGGACGCGGTCAAGCGGCTCTGCGAGGAGGCGACGCTCGTGCTCGTCGTCGGCTCGGAGACGAGCTCGAACGCGAACCGGCTGGTCGAGGTGGCCCGGGGCCGCGGCGCGGAAGCGCACCTGATCGACGACGAGACCGACCTCGACCCGGCCTGGCTCGACGGTCACGAGACGGTGGGGCTGACCGCCGGGGCGTCGTCGCCGGAGGTTTTCGTCGAGCGCGTGGTCGACCGGCTCGGCGAGCTCGGATTCGACCAGCGCGAGGACGTCGAGATCGCGCGCGAGGACGTCTTCTTCCGCCTGCCGGCCGGTCTGCGCTAACGTCGCAGGATGAACGCGACGGTTGCCTACCCGGGGCGCGACGGCGCGCACAGCGCGGCGGCCTGCGACCGCCTCTTCCCCGACGGCGCCGATCTCGTCTCCCTGCCGAGCTTCATCGCCGTCGTCGAGGCGACGACCGAAGGTGACGCGGCCTTCGGCGTCCTCCCGATCGAGAGCTCGCTCTCGGGGCCCGTCAACGAGACCCACGACCTGCTGTACGAGTCGGCGCTCTCGATCACCGGCGAGACGATCCTCCGGATCCGGCACTGCCTGGTCGGCCCGGCGATCGTGCCCCCGGAGGAAGTCAGAGTGGTTCGGTCGCACCCGGCAGCGCTCGACCAGTGCCGGCGCATGCTCGCCGCCATGCCGTGGGCGACGGCGATCGCCGCGGGGACGACCGCCGACGCGGCCCACGAGGTGGCCGAGCGCGGCGATCCGACCGAGGCCGCCATCGCGAGCGAGCGCGCCGCGGCCATGTACGGCCTCACCGTGATCGCCGCGGACGTCGGCGACCATCCGGAGGCGTACACGCGCTTCGTGGCCCTCGCGCCCTACACCCGGCTCGACCGCGATGGCGCGACGTGGCGGACGGCGTTCTCCTTCGTCACCGACCACAAGCCGGGCGCGCTCCACCGCGCGATCGAGCCCTTCGGCCGCCACAGCCTCGACATGGTCCAGCTCGTCTCGCGGCCGATCCCGCGGACACCGTGGCGATACCGGTTCGACGCCGTTCTCGCCGGGCACCCGCTCGACCCGGTCGTCAGCGAGACGCTCGCCGAGGTCGGCGGCCTGACGCGCGAGCTCCGCGTGTTCGGCTCGTACCCCGCGCACGAGTAGAAGAGGCCGCCCCCGCGGAGAGGGCGGCCCCTACGACGGTCACAAGTAACAGTCTGTTACTTGGAAGGTGACCTAGCCGACCCGGGCCGACACCTTCGCGGTGCCGAGCTCGATGCCCTCGGCGAAGAACCCGACCCCGAGGGACGCGTTCAGCGCGGCGGCCGCATCGGCGGTGAGCGTCGCGTGGACGTTCTTCACGGTCACGCGACGGCCCTTCATCCGGACCTTCGCGTCGGACAGGTCGAGGTCGAGGATCCGGACGCGGGTGTTCGGGTCGCCGTTCACGGCGGCCGAGAGCCCGGGATCCTGGTCGATGCGGATCCGGAACTTCGTCAGCTCGAGCGAGTCGCCGTTGCTCAGGTTGGCGAAGAGGATCCCGCCCGAGTGGTCGATCCTGCCGAAGAGCGTCTTCGAGCTCACCCTTCCGCCGGTGATCGGGAACGAGTACCGGAGGGCGAGCGCGTTCCCCTTCCAGACCGACTCGACGCCGGCCGGCCGGACGGGGAGGGGCACGATCGCGTTGTCGAGCAGTACCTCCGTCGTCGCCGGGTTCGTCGTCAGCTGCGTCTTGACGCCGTCGAGCGGGACGATCGCCGCCCGAGCGGACGCGGCGCCTCCCGTGAGCGCGGCGATACCGAGAACGGCGGCGAGAAGCACCGTCCAGAGCGCGCGTGTGGGCCTGCGAGCCATCTGTTGAACCTCCTCTGTCGAGTGTTTGACAAAGGTTTGTTCGTCAGATCGCCCGCATCGGTTCGATGCGGTCGGCGCTTAGCCGGAGAGCGTCTTCTCGAACCGCGTGTGCTCGCGCACGACGCGCATGCCGGCGTGCTCGTAGAGCTCCTTGGCGCCGGTGCGGTTCCACGAGTCGACAATGAGCCCGATCTCCCTGCGGCCGCGTCGCCAGAACTCCCTCATCGCCTGGCGGAGGAGGGCCGTGCCGAGCCCGCGCCGGCGCCAGTCGCGGGCGACGGCGAGCTGCCGCACCCAGCCTCCGTCCTCGTAGTTCGGGCAGAGGACGCAGCCGACGATCTCGCCGCCGGACTCGGCGATGAACCAGAGGCCCGGCTCGAAGGCCTCCCGGTCGATCATGAAGGCCTGCCACTCCTCGAAGGACTCGGCCGTGTGGCGCTCGTTGTCGCGGAATGCGTCCTGGACGAGGGCGTAGACGGCCCTGGAGTCGCGTTCCTCGTCGAAGGTTCGCACGACGACCCCGTCGGGCCAGGCGGGCGGGGGCGGCTGCTCGTCGAGGGGCATGGCCATCCGCCAGTAGGTGCGCACGGGGATGTACCCCCGGCTCTCCAGGAGCGCCCGCGCCGCCTCGTCGGAGGTGATGACCTGCCCGATTCGCGTCTCCCCGCCTGCCGATGTCCGCTCGAGCGCGCGCCTCTCCGACCACTCGAGCATCGCGGTCCCGATGTCGCGGTTCCTGAAGTCCGGATGCACGTAGACGTCGACGTGGTCGGTGCGCACGAAGGCGGTGTAGGCGACGATGCCGTCGCCGTCGAGGACGACGACCGCGTCCTTCGCCAGGTCGAACCCGGGCATGTGCCAGTCCGTCAGGAGGTCGTCGAGCTCGAAGTCGGGGGCGCCGGTCTCGAAGATGTCGCAGGCGACGACGAGGTCGGTGATCTCCTGCGCTTCCCCGGGCGCCGGGGGGCGAGTGGTCAGCCGCGCGTCCATCAGTAGAGGGTGGTGGCGAGCCGCCGGCGGTAGTGCGTCGTCACTGGATGCTCGGGGCCCAGCTCGTCGAAGAGGGCGACCATGATCTCGCGGATGCGCTCGCGGCGGTCGGGGTCGGCGCCGTCGAGGTCGGCGAGGAGCCACTCGAGCGCCCGCTCGTAGTCCTGTTCCGCGAGTGGGCCGAGGATCTCGGGGAACTCGCCGGTGCGCCCGAGCTCCTCGAGGATCTGCTCGGCGGCCCCCGGCCCGGTGAGCTTCTCGAGGAACGCCTCGACCGCCTGCGCGGTGATCGCGCCGGTGAACTCGTCCACGACCTGTCCGTTCCGGAACGCCTTGACGTTGGGAATGCCCCGGACGTGGTACCGAAGTGCCAGGTCGGGCTCCGCGTCGGTGTCGACCTTGGCGAGGACGACCTGGCCCTGGCGCTCGTCCACCGCCTGCTCGAGGACGGGGGCGAGCACCTTGCACGGCCCGCACCACTCCGCCCAGAAGTCGACGACGACCGGCACCGTCGCGGAGCGGTCGAGGACCTCGGCTTGGAAGGTGTCTGTCGTGACGTCCATCTCAGAGAGCGGCGATCGTCGAGCCCACGAGCCCTGGCAGGGTCTCGGTGTTGTACCCGCCTTCGAGGACGAACGCCACCCGCTCGCAGATCCCGGTCGCGCGCGTCGAGAGCGCCGCGAACCCGTCAGCCGTCACCTCCAGGCCTCCGATCGGGTCGCCTGCGGCGGCGTCGAACCCGGCCGACACGAGCAGGAGGTCGGGCCCGAACGCGACGAGCGCGGGCGCGACGACGCCGTCCATCGCACCGACGATCTCCTCGTCGCCGGACCCTTCCGCGAGCTGCACGTTGAGGGTCGTCTCGTTGCCGTCCCCCGGGCCGCCGCTGCCCGGGTAGAACGGCCACTGGTGCAGGGAGGCGAAGAACACGGAGTCGTCGTCCCAGAACACGTCCTGCGTCCCGTTCCCGTGGTGGATGTCCCAGTCGAGGATCGCGACGCGGGCGAGCCCGAGCTCGCGCTGCGCGAAGCGGGCGGCGACGGCGACGTTGTTGAAGAGGCAGAAGCCCATGGCGCGACGTGGGAGCGCATGGTGGCCCGGCGGCCTGACGAGCGCGAACCCCTCGCGCTCCACGGCCCGGATGGCGGCGCCGGCGGCGAGCAGCGCCGCCTCGTAGGTCGTCGCAGTGCAGAGCGTGTCCATGTCGAGCAGCGTCGGCTGCCCGCGGGACGAGACATGCCTGACGGTCTCGATGTAGTCGCGCTCGTGGACGGCCGCGATCTCGTCGACGGTGGCCGGCCGGGTCTCCTCGAAGTCGGGAAAGGCGTCGAGCAGCACACGGAGGCGCTCGCCGCGCTCAGGGTGAGCGCCGGTGGGGTGGAGGTCCGCGAAGGACGGGTGGCTGACGAGGGGCGTCACGCGCGCGGGCGAACGTGCGCGGCTCCGACCTCGCCTGGGGTCGCGCAGCCCAGGAGGACGAGCGCGAGGAGGATCTCGTCCCGGAGGAGCTCGAGGACGTGACGCGCTCCCGCCTCGCCGCGCGCGGCCAGGCCCCAGAGCGCTGGCCGTCCGATGAAGACCGCCTGTGCACCGAGCGCCAGCGCCTTGACGACGTCGGTCCCGCGCCGCACGCCGCCGTCGAGGTAGACCTCCGCCCGCCCGGCCGCCGCCTCGACGATCTCCGGCAGGGCGTCGAGGGTGGCCGGCACGCCGTCGAGCTGCCGCCCGCCGTGGTTGGAGACCACGATCCCCGCGGCGCCGTGCTCGCAGGCCAACGTCGCGTCCTCGTGCGTGAGGAGGCCCTTGACCACGAGCGGGAGCGAGCACTCGGACCGGAGCCATTCGAGGTCGCGCCAGGTCAGGCTCGTGTCGACGATCTCGCCGAGGGTGTCGTGGAAGGAGTCGCTCCCGACGAGCGTTCGCGGGAGGTTCGGCATCGGCAGGTCCTCGGGGAGGCTGAAGCCGCTGCGCAGGTCGCGCTCGCGCTGTCCCGGTCGCGGCAGGTCGACGGTGAGGACGAGCGCGCCGAAGCCCGCCTCGGCGGCCTCGGCGGCGAGCTCGCGCGTGAAGCCCCGGTCCCGCGACCAGTAGAGCTGGAACCAGCGGAGGGAGCCGGGGACGGCCTCCGCGAGCTCGCGCGGCCGGAGGCTGCCCAGGCTCGAGAGGCAGTAGACGGTGCCCACGGCCTCGGCGGCGCGGGCGAGCGCCGGCTCGCCGTCGGGGTGCGCGACCCGCTGGAGGGATGTCGGAGCGACTCCGACCGGGAGCGAGATCGCCGCCCCGAGCACCGACGTGCTCGTCGACACGTCGCTCACGTCGACGAGCATGCGCGGGCGCAGGAGGACGCGCCGGAAGGCCTCCGCGTTGTCGCGGACGGTGATCTCGTCGCCGGCGCCGCCGACGACGTAGCCCCAGTAGCCCGGCTCGCAGCACTCCTCCGCGAGGCGCTCGTAGTCGGCAAGGTTGATGGGCTCCGAGCCGGTCATCGCCGGGATCGTAGTGCCGCGCTCACGCGCGGTCGCGCAGGCGCTGCGCGAGGCCGCCGTGGCCCCAGGACTCGAGAAGGTCGGCCGCCGAGGCCCAGTCGGGCTCCGCATCGGGCAGCTCGGGGATCGGCGCATCGGCCTGCAACGTGGCGATGCGCCTGTACTCGCGCAGCGCGTCGGCGCGATCGGGGAAGCCTCCCGCCTCGAGCGCGGCCTCGAGCGTCCCGTGCTTCACCAGCACCGCGGCCGCGCGGCCTGGGCCGACGCCCGGCGCGCCCGGGATGCGGTCGGAGGGGTCTCCGCGCAGCGCGATGAAGTCGGGGACCTGCTCGGGGTCGACGCCGTAGCGCTCCCTGACCTCGGCCGGGCCGACGCGCTCGAGCTCTCTCACGCCCCGCTTCGGCACCAGGATCGTGGTCGTGGGGCCGGCGAGCTGGAACATGTCGCGGTCGCTGGTGAGGACGAGGGCCTCGCCCCCCCGCTCGGCCTCGGCGCGGACGGCGGCGGCCAGGAAGTCGTCCGCCTCGTACCCGGGCGCCTTCGCCCAGCTGAACCCCAGGGCTGCGACGAGCTCGGGGAGGCGATCGAGCTGCCCGGTCAGCTCGGGCGGGAAGTCACGGCCCGACTGGTACTCGGGGAGCAGCTCGTTGCGATAGGTCGGCGACCCGATCGAGTCGAAGCCGACGAAGACGGTCCGGGGCCGCTCGACGTCCCAGACGGAGGCGACCATGTTCGTGAAGCCGACGATCATGTTGCCCGGCATCCCGTCGGCGCCGCGGATCGACCGGGGCAGCGCGTGGTAGGCGCGGTGCGCGAGCGAGTCGCCGTCGATCGCCAGAAGGGGTGTCATGGTCTCCGCCATTCTTGCCGTTTGACGCGTTGCTAACGTGATCGCGATGTCCAAGACCCTCGTCATCGCCGAGAAGCCCTCCGTCGGCCGCGACCTCGCGGCCACGCTTCCGGGCACCTTCAAGCAGAGTCAGGACAAGACCCACCTCGTCGGCGACGAGTTCGTCATCTCGTGGGCGGTGGGCCACCTGGTGGGCCTGGCCGACCCCGAGCAGTACGACGAGAAGTGGAAGAAGTGGCGATTCGCCGATCTCCCGATCGTTCCCGGCACCTTCAAGCTCGTCCCCAACGACGAGAAGTCGAAGAAGCAGCTTCAGGCGGTCCACAAGCTGATGAAAGACGACGACGTCGACGTCATCGTCAACGCCTGCGACGCCGGGCGGGAAGGCGAGCTGATCTTCGCGTACCTCCTCCAGACGTCCGGCGTGAAGAAGCCCGTCAAGCGGCTCTGGCTGAACTCGATGACGAAGAAGGCGATCCAGGAGGCGTTCGAGCACCTCCGCGACGGCGAGGAGATGCACCTCCTCGAGGAAGCCGCCCGCTCCCGCTCGGAGGCCGACTGGCTCGTCGGCATGAACGCGACGCGCGCGGCCTCGATCCGCCTCCGCGCGGCGTTCGACGGCGCAGTGTCCCTCGGCCGCGTCCAGACGCCGACGCTCGCGCTCGTCGTCGGGCGCGAGCTCCAGATCCGCGCGTTCGTCCCCGAGCCGTACTGGCTGGTCGAGGCGCGCTTCGCGGCCTCCGGCGACCGGGCGTACAGCGGCCGGTACCTCGGAGGCAAGCGGATCAAGGAGGACGAGGCAGCCACGATCGTCGCGGACTGCGCGGGCCGGCAGGGCACGATCACGAAGCTCGAGAAGAAGGAGGAGCGCGAGACTCCGCAGCTCCTCTACGACCTCACCTCGCTCCAGCGCCACGCGAACACGCTCTTCGGCTTCTCCGCCAGGCGGACGCTCGCGGCGGCGCAGCGGCTCTACGAGGAGCACAAGGCGATCACCTACCCGCGCACGAACTCCCGTTTCCTGACGAGCGACATGATCGGCGAGATCAAGCCCACGGCGGCCCACGTGGGCCGGAGCGAGCGCTACGCCCAGGCGGCCGCGTACGTGACCCGCCTCGAGAAGCTGCCGCTCGGCCGGGTCGTCAACGACAAGCGCGTCGAAGATCACCACGCGGTCATCCCCACGCGCTCCGAGCACAACCTCGAGAAGATGGGGCCCGACGAGGCTCGCGTGTACGACCTCGTCGCCAAGCGCTTCCTGGCCATCTTCCATCCCGATGCCGTCTACGAGCGCACCCGCGTCGAGACGACGGTGGCCGACCACGTCTTCCGGACGTCCGGCCGCATCCTCGTCGAGGCCGGCTGGAAGGCCGCCTACGGCGAGGAGGCGAAGGGGGACGGGAAGGACGACGACGACTCGGGCGGCGACCAGATGCTGCCGAGGCTCGACCAGGGCGAGGAGGTCGAGACACGCCAGGTCGACTCGCTGCGCAAGGAGACCCAGCCGCCGCGCCGGTTCACGGAGGCCTCGCTCCTGGGTGCGATGGAGACGGCCGGCAAGGACATCGAGGACGCGGAGCTCCGCGAGGCGATGAAGGATTCCGGGATCGGGACGCCGGCGACGCGCGCGGCGATCATCGAGCGGCTCATCCAGGTCGGCTACCTGGAGCGAGAGGGCCGCGCGCTGCACGCCACCGAGAAGGGCGTCCAGGTGATCTCGCTCCTCGGAGAGCATCCGCTCACGTCGCCCGAGCTGACGGGCAACTGGGAGCACCGGCTCTCGCTGATCGAGCAGGGCGAGGACACACGCCCGGCGTTCATGGACGACATCGTCAGGTTCACGACCGACACCGTCGCCGAGCTCGACAAGCTCAAGGGCGTCAAGATCGAACGGGCCAACCTCGGCCCCTGCCCGAAGTGCGGCAGGGACGTGATCGAGAACCGCAAGGCCTACTCGTGCTGGTCGAAGGACGACCCCGGGTGCGGGTTCGTGATCTGGAAGAAGAAGGCCGGGAAGATCCTGCCCGTCTCGGTCGTGAAGGAGCTCATGGAGACCGGCCGGACTGCGAAGGCCGTCACCGGGTTCAAGGGGCGGTCGGGTCGCAGCTTCAGCGCCAAGCTGAAGCTCGAGCAGGACGCCGAGGGGAAGTGGCGCGTCGAGTTCGACGAGGACTGGGCGAGGGCGGAGCCCGCAAACACTTCCGCCGGCGCGGCGTCGTAACGTACGCAGGCGCTCGACGGCGCGTTAACCCCCGGTTAAGCAACCCCGACGAGAGTGGTCGGGACGAGGGAATGCGGCATAGAGTGAGAACGTTCTGTGAGGGTAGGAGCCGCAGCAATCCAGCTGCGCTGGTTTAGCGAAAGGATCAAGAGGAACTCTTGAGTCAGAACACCATGCACGACGCGCTGGATACCCAGGCGGGCCGCTCGCTCCTCGAGGGTGCGGAGGAGCGCGGCTACGTCGAGCCCGCCGAGCTCGAGGCGCTCGCGCTCGAGCTCGACCTTGGCGACGAAGAGATCGCCGAGGTCACGCACGAGCTCGAGACGATCGGCCTCGAGGTCGGAGCGCCTGCCGAGGAGGCGGCGCCCATCGCAGCCGAGCCGGTCCACGGAGCCGGCGACAGCCTCCAGCTCTTCCTGGCCGACGTCGGCCGCCACAAGCTGCTGACCGCCGCCGAGGAGGTGGGGCTCGCCAAGCGCATCGAGAAGGGCGACCTCATCGCCAAGCGGCGCATGATCGAGTCGAACCTCCGCCTGGTGGTCTCGATCGCGAAGGGCTACCGCGGTCTCGGCGTCCCCTTCCTCGATCTCATCCAGGAGGGCACGCTCGGGCTCAACCGCGCGGTCGAGAAGTTCGACTGGCGCCGAGGCTTCAAGTTCTCCACGTACGCGACCTGGTGGATTCGCCAGTCCGTGCAGCGCGCCGTCGCGAACAACGCGCGGACGATCCGCGTGCCCGTGCACGTGGTCGAGCGGCAGCAGAAGCTCGGACGGGCCGCCCGCCGGCTCGAGGTCGAGCTCGGCCGCGACGCCACGCGGCAGGAGCTGGCCGAGGCGACCGGGCTTCCGGTCCAGCACGTCGACGAGGCCCTCTCGGCCGCGCAGGCGTCGGTCTCCCTGAACCAGAGCGTCGGCTCCGACGACGAGGGAGAGCTCGGCGACCTCTTCGCCGACCGCGAGGCCGCGGATCCGTTCGACGAGGCCGAGGAGTCGCTCCGCAAGCAGGGCGTCCGCAAGGCGCTGGACGCGCTCCCCGAGCGCGAGCGGCGCATCCTCGAGCTGCGCTTCGGCTTCGAGGGCGATCCGTGGACGCTCGAGGCGATCGGCTCCGAGCTCGGCCTCACCCGCGAGCGGGTGCGCCAGCTCGAGGGCCAGGCCCTCCAGCGGCTCGCCGCCCTTCGCGAGCTCGCCTCGGTCGCGGCCTAGCGGCAACGGCCCGAAGCCCGGCTTTTCCTCCCGCACACAGCGACGGGGGCGGAACTCACCGCATTGAGCTCCGCCCCCGACTTGTCGCCGACCAATGCTCCCGCCGCATCGGGGCCGGTCGGCAAGCTGCTCTCTCAGTATTGACGCCACGCACGTGGTTTACACATCCCTCACTGGTTGGTTCATCGCGCTGCTTCACCCCGAGGCCGGAGAGCCGTCTCCGGCGGTCGAGGCTAACCACAGGCTTGCAGCGGACGTCCAACCTGCTGGATACTGCCTTCCCCGCAGGCGGGGTGGAAGGCCTACCGGAGAGGAGAGGATGTGAGGGGAAAGTCATTCAGGCTCCTGCTGCTCCTCGTCACAGTGCTCTTCGCGCTCGGCGTTGCCGGCTGCGGGGGAGACGATGACGAGGGCGAAGCGGCAGACACGGGAGCGGCCGACACCGGAGGAGGCGGCGCAGGCGGCACGCTCGTCTTCGGCACGGCGGCGGATCCGGTCGTGCTCGACGGCGCGCTCGTCTCGGACGGCGAGTCGCTGCGTGTGATCGACCAGATCTACGAGACGCTGACGTCACTCGAGCCGGGGACCACCGAGGTCGAGCCCGGGCTCGCGGAGAGCTGGGACGTCTCCGACGACGGGCTGGAGTACACGTTCCACCTGCGCCAGGGCGTGACGTTCCACGACGGCGAGCCCTTCAACGCAGAGGCGGTCTGCTTACAACTTCGACCGCTGGTACAACTTCACCGGCTCGTTCCAGAACCCGAGCGCCTCCTACTACTGGCAGACCGTCTTCGGAGGGTTCGCGAAGACCGAGCCGGACAGCGGCGCGCCCGAGGACAGCCTCTACAAGAGTTGCGAGGCAGTCGACGAGAACACGGCCGTGATCACGCTCACGAAGCCGTCGTCCTCGGTCCTCGGCGCGATCTCCCTGTCCACGTTCGGGATCGCCAGCCCGAAGGCGCTCCAGGAATTCGGCGCGGACGAGGGCACCGTCGACGCGGACGGGATCTTCCACCCGACGGGGACGTACGGCACCGAGCATCCGACCGGGACCGGCCCGCTCAAGTTCGACTCGTGGGTCCGCAACGACAAGCTGACGCTCGTCCGCAACGACGACTACTGGGGCGACAAGTCGAAGCTCGACTCGGTCATCTTCCGGCCGATCCCCGACAACGCGGCGCGCCTCCAGGCGCTCCAGACCGGGGAGATCCAGGGCTACGACCTCGTCGAGCCGCAGGACATCGAGACGATCGAGTCGGACGGTTTCCAGATCCTCGACCGCCCGGCGTTCAACGTCGGCTACGTCGGGATCAACCAGGCGATCCCGCCGATGGACAAGCTCGAGGTCAGGCAGGCGATCGCCGCGGGCCTGAACCGCCAGGAGGTCGTGGACAGCTTCTACGCCGGCCGCGGCGACGTGGCGACGCAGTTCATGCCGCCCTCGCTCGCGGGCTACGCGGAGGACGTCACCCAGTACGAGTACGACCCGGCGAAGGCGAAGCAGCTCCTGCAGGACGCAGGGCTCTCGCCTCCCGGTCAAGATCACGTTCTGGTACCCGTCGGACGTCTCTCGTCCGTACATGCCCGACCCGAAGCGGAACTTCGAGGCGTTCAAGGCGAGCCTCGAGGAGTCCGGATTCAAGGTGACGGCGAAGACGGCTCCGTGGAGCCCTGACTACCTCGGCGCAGTCGACGAGGGGAACGCCCAGGTCTATCTCCTGGGCTGGACGGGCGACTACGGGGATGCCGACAACTTCGTCGGCACCTTCTTCCAGACCCCGCAGAAGGCGTGGGGCTTCAACAACCCCGACATCCACAACATCCTCGACCAGGCCGAGCAGGAGACCGACCCGGCCACGCGGGAGCAGCTCTACCAGGAGGCCAACCGCATGATCATGGACTTCCTGCCGGGCGTCCCGTACGTGAACACGGAGCCCGCGCTCGCGTTCGCACAGGGCGTCACCGGCTACGTTCCGAGCCCGGTCTCGCTCGAGTCCTTCGCGACCGTCTCCATCGAGGAGTAACAGAGTCAAGAGGCACATCTAGGAGCCGGCGGACGACCACATGCTGCGTTTTGTCGTCCGCCGGCTCCTGCTTCTCATCCCGATCCTGATCGGGCTCTCGATCCTCGTCTTCCTCTACGTGCGGGCCCTCCCGGGGAGCCCGGCGGTCGCGCTCCTGGGCGAGCGCGCGACGCCCGAGACCGTCGCCGCCATCAACAAGGAGTACGGCCTCGACAAGCCCATCTACGTCCAGTACTGGCGCTACGTGAAGCGCACGGCCGAGGGCGACCTCGGCACGAGCTCGCACACGCGCGTGCCCGTGACTGGAGGAGCTGAGACTGCGGTTCCCGGCGACGGTCGAGCTCGCGGTCGGGGCGATGCTCTTCGCCACCATCTTCGGGATCCCACTCGGGTTCATCGCGGCGAAGAAATACGGCACGTGGATCGACCACACCAGCCTCTTGGCGTCGTTGATCGGGATCTCGATCCCGATCTTCTTCCTCGCGATCCTCCTCAAGTACATCTTCGCGGTGCGGCTCGGGTGGCTCCCGTCGGTCGGGCGTGCGGACGCGCTCACCGACGCTCGAGCACCCCACGAACTTCTACATCATCGACTCGATCGTGACCCGGAACTGGGCGGCCCTCAAGGACTGCATCGAGCACCTGATCCTGCCGGCGATCGCGCTCGGGACGATCCCGCTCGCGATCATCGCGCGCATCACGCGCGCGTCGGTCCTCGACGTGCAGAACGAGGACTACGTCCGCACGGCGCGGGCCAAGGGCGTGGCACCACACGTCGTCGACCGCCGGCACATCTTCCGCAACGCGCTCCTGCCGATCACGACGATCATCGGTCTCCAGGTCGGGCTGCTGCTGTCCGGCGCCGTCCTCACGGAGAAGGTCTTCGCCTGGCCCGGCGTCGGCTCGTGGCTCGTCGACGCGATCACCTACCGCGACTACGCGGTGCTCCAGGGCGGGATCCTCTTCCTCGCGATCGTCTTCGTGCTCGTGAACCTGGTCGTCGACATCACCTACGGCGTCATCAACCCGCGGATCCGGCTCTCGTGAGCGTCGTCGAGATCGAAGGCCGCGTGCTCGAGGCCGAGGCGCCTCAGGGCCTCTGGAGCGAGGCGTGGCGCACGGCTGCGCCGCAATCCCGGCGCGATCGTCGGCTTCTGCCTCGTCGGCTTCTTCGTCACCTGGGCGATCTTCGCGCCGCTGATCGCGCCGTACGGCCCGCGCGAGGTCGTCGCGCCGCTCACGGACGCCTTCGAGCCGCCCTCGCGCGAGCACTGGGCAGGGCTCGACCAGCAGGCGCGCGACGAGTTCTCGCGAGCTCGTCTACGGCGCCCGCTACTCGATCATCATCGGGATCATCTCGGTCACCGTCGGGCTCTCGGTCGGGCTCGTCCTCGGCGGGATCGCCGGCTACTTCGGCGGCGTCGATCGACTCCGTGATCATGCGCTGCATGGACGTGATGCTCGCGATCCCGAGCCTCCTCCTCGCCATCGGCATCGTGGCGGCGCTCGGCCCCGGCCTCTTCCAGATCATGATCGCCGTGGGCATCGTCAACATCCCGATCTTCGCGCGCCTGCTCCGCGGGTCGGTGCTCGCGCAGAAGGAGAACGACTTCATCCTCGCCGCCCGCTCCGTCGGCGTGCCGCGGCGGGCGATCCTCTCGTCGCACATCCTCCCGAACGCCGTCTCCCCGGTGATCGTGCAGGGAACGCTCGCGATGGCGACGGCCATCGTCGACGTCGCCGCGCTCGGCTTCCTCGGCCTCGGGCCTCCCGATCCCGGCACGCCGGAGTGGGGGACGATGCTCTCCGACGTGAACCGCTACTTCGCCAGCGGCCCGCACCTGGCGATCGTCCCCGGGATCGCGATCGTGCTCACGGTGCTCGGCTTCAACCTGATCGGGGACGGCCTGCGCGAGGCGCTCGACCCCAAGCTGCGCTCGCGATGAAGCCCCGCCGCGAGCCGCTCCTCTCGGTCGAGGACCTCCACGTCGAGTTCTGGACGAGCCGGGGGACCGTCTACGCCGTCAACGGGATCACGTTCGACATCGCGCCGGGAGAGACGCTCGGGATCGTCGGCGAGTCCGGCTGCGGCAAGAGCGTCACGTCGCTCGCGCTCCTCGGGATCCTGCCCCGCGCCGGCAAGGTCACGGCGGGAACGGCGATCTTCGAGGACCGCGACCTCCTGCAGCTCTCCGACGGCCAGCTGCGCAAGATCCGCGGCCGCGACATCGCGATGATCTTCCAGGACCCGATGACGAGCCTGAACCCGGTGCTCACCGTCGGGCGGCAGATCCGCGAGGCTCTCGAGACGCACTTCGACCTCCCCAAGAAGGAGGCCCAGGAGCGCTCGGCCGAGCTCCTCGACCGCGTCGGCATCCCGAGCCCCAAGCTGCGGCTCAAGGACTACCCCCATCAGTTCTCGGGCGGCATGCGCCAGCGGGCCATGATCGCCATGGCCCTCGCGTGCGAGCCCAAGCTCCTGATCGCGGACGAGCCCACCACCGCTCTCGACGTCACGATCCAGGCACAGATCCTCGGCCTTCTGCGCGACCTCGTCGCCGAGCAGGACACGGCGCTCATCCTCATCACGCACGACCTCGGCGTCGTCGCCGGCATGTGCGAGCGGGTCAACGTGATGTACGCGGGGATGTTCGTGGAGACCGGCTCGGCACAGCAGCTGTTCGCCCGCCCACGGCACCCGTACACCCTGGGTCTGCTCCAGTCCATCCCGCGGCTCGACGCGCGCCGCAAGGAGGCGCTGACCCCGATCGAGGGCGCCCCGCGCGACATGCTCCGACCGCCGAGCGCGTGCCCGTTCCAGCCGCGCTGCCGCTTCGCCGTCGACGAGTCCGGCAAGTCGGTGCCGCCCCTGCGGCAGATCGAGCCGGGCCACTCGGTCGCCTGCTTCAACCCGGTGCCGGCCGAGGAGTGGGAGAAGGCGAAGGCGGCGGCCGTTGGCTGAGACGTCCGCGAGCGGCGCTCTCGTCAGGTCGAGGACCTGAGGGTCTGGTTCCCGATCAAGAGCGGGATCGTGCTCGACCGCCACGTCGGCGACATCAAGGCCGTCGACGACGTCTCTCTCGACATCCACCGCGGCGAGACGCTCGGGCTCGTCGGCGAGTCCGGCTGCGGGAAGTCCACGCTCGGACGCGCGATCCTGCGCCTCTACGAGCCGACGGGCGGGCGGATCCTCTTCGACGGCCAGGACATCACCCACCTCGGCGAAGCCGCGATGCGACCGCTTCGCCGCCGGATGCAGATGATCTTCCAGGACCCCTTCGCGTCGCTCAATCCGCGTCACAGCGTCGGGCGCATCGTCAGCGAGCCCCTACGCGTCCACGGGCTCGCAAGCCGGCGGCAGTCGGGAAAGCGCGTCAAGGAGCTCCTCGAGATCGTCGGGCTCCCGGCCGACGCGGCGTCGCGCTATCCGCACGAGTTCTCGGGCGGCCAGCGTCAGCGCGTCGGCCTCGCGCGCGCTCTCGCGCTGAACCCGGACTTCATCGTCTGCGACGAGCCCGTCTCGGCCCTCGACGTCTCGATCCAGGCTCAGATCGTGAACCTCCTCGAGGGCCTGCAGCGCGACTTCGACCTCACCTACCTCTTCATCGCGCACGACCTGGCCGTCGTCCGCCACATCTCCGACCGGATCGCGGTCATGTACCTGGGCAAGATCGTCGAGATCTCGCCCGCGGAGGAGCTCTACGACAGCCCGCTCCATCCGTACACGATCTCGCTCCTCTCGGCCGTCCCGATCCCCGATCCCGAGGTCGAGCGGGCGCGCGAGACGATCATCCTCGCCGGCGACCTTCCCAGCCCGGCGAACCCGCCTCCGGCGTGCCGGTTCCACACCCGCTGCCCGTACGTCCAGCCGTCCCGCTGCCGCGAGGACGAGCCGGCGATCAGGAAGATCGAGGGAGGCCACCTGGTCGCCTGCCACTGGGCCGAGGACATCAGGGCTGGGCGCATCGAGCCGCACGAGGTCGAGGCGGTGTTCGAGGAGCAGCTCCCCGTGGCCGCCTACGAGCCGCCGATCGTTTAGCCAAGCGGGTTAGAGGCCCCTCCCTCTTTATGGGGTGTTGTCCACAGGGTCGAGCGCCGATCCAATGGCCCTATGGACGCCGCCGAGCGTAAGAACATCCTGAGCCGGTACCTGGATCACTCCCGCCGCTTCGACGAGGTCGCAGCGCGTCGGGAGGGCCGCGGTCAGAGCGCAGACGTGATCCCGCTCACCCAGCCGCTGCGGGAGCTCGAGCAGGAGCCGACGATGCGCGAGATCGAGGTTCTCCAGCTCATCTCGGACGGCCTCGTCAACCGCGAGATCGGCCAGCGCCTCTTCCTCTCGGAGGAGACGGTGAAGTCCCACGTGCGCCACCTGCTGGCCAAGCTGCAGGCGCGAAGCCGCGCCCACGCGGTCGCCGTCGGCTTCCGCCGCGGCATCATCTCCTAAAGAGCTCGATCCACAATGAGGCGCTGAGTCGCCGGGCCGCCCTGGACGGCGCGATTCTGCGTCCTCGGTCGCGCCCGTATTCTCGAATACGAGCGCTCCCTGCGTCCTTGCCTCGCACTCGCCCAGGACACCCCGGCGACGAGGCTCATTCTGAACCGAGCTCTAGGTTTCAAGCGACAGAAGACCCCCCGCGTCGTACTGGGCGACCGGGTCTTCCGCGCTTATCCACAGACTGTTGAAATCCCTCGTCGGAGGGATGTGGACACCTGTGGGAAAGCTAAGACTTCGGGAGGTTTACCAGGGCTTGCTGGAACCCGCGAGAGCAGCAACGGAGGCCGCCCATGCAAGCAAAGCCAGAACGCGTCGAGTGTTCCCGTACAGCACTGAGACTCCTCTCGTTCCAGGAGATGACGGCGACGACGATTCTATACCCCTTTCGGGGGATGGGCAAGCACATTTGAGCTACTTTTGCAGAGATTCTTCGGGGCCGTCTATCCGCCCCGGCGGCAACGACTGACAGGCCTGCTGCCTACTCGCTGTTTGTCTTTGCCGCAGGACTGACGGCGTCCTGCATCGTTCTCGCCTTCTTCCTAATCCGTCTGGGCACTCCAGTCGGGCCCATTTGGGCGATCTTCGCTCTCGGTGCGCTGGCGGCCTTGGCGGAGCGTCGGCCCGTCCGGGTCAGCCCAAATCTGGAAGTGACCGTGTCCTTGCTGCCGGTCGTCTTCGCCGCAGTAGCCTTCGGCCCTCTTGGAGCCATGGCTGTTGCTGCGCTTGGGCTGATCGCCGACTTCCGGCGGCCGTACATCCGGTGGCTGATTTGGACTTGCATGAGGACGCTGGCTGGAGGGTTCGCGGGTGTCACCGCGCTTCTGGTGCTGGGCGACGAGCCCTCATTCGGACGTCTCTGCTTGGCAGTTGGGCTCGCTCTGCTCACGGAGGCGACCGTCGATGCGGGCCTCGGGTCTCTTGTCGTGTCGATCCGAGGGACTGGTGATTGTCGAGGCCACCTTCAGTCGATCAAGCCAATCCTTCTGGGAACCGTCCCGATTCATGGGCCACTCATCGTCATCCTCGTCTTCGCGTATCAGGAGCTGTCGATCTGGAGCCTCGCGCTCTTCTTCGCTCCGGCGATGGCCGCCCAGCAGCTCCACGGCCTGTACCGGGAGCAGCGCGAGACGACCGAGAAGCTCCAGTTGGCGAAGGATCGGCTGGAGCGGGCGAACCTGTCTTTCGCCACGGCGCTGGTCGCCGCGCTCGACGCTCGAGATCAGTACACCGCCGGTCATTCGGCGGCGGTCGCCGTCTACGCCCGAGACATCGCAGCCCGGCTCGGCCTCAGCCATGAGGAACAGCAGATGGCGCATCTGTGCGGGCTCGTCCACGACATCGGGAAGGTCGGCCTGCCGGCAGGGCTCCTCGAGAAGCCGGGCGCGCTGACACTGGAGGAGCGTCGTCGGATGGAGGAGCATTCGGCGATCGGGGAGCGAATCCTTGCGAAGGTCGACGACTATGCGGAGATCGCTCGCATCGTTCGCCATCATCACGAGCGCGTCGACGGGAATGGCTATCCCGACCGGGTGCGAGGCGAGGAGATCCCCCTTCTCTCTCGCATCATCGCCGTAGCGGACGCGTACAACGCCATGACCTCCGGTCGTCCGTACAGAGATGCAATGCCGAGCCGCGTCGCCCGCTTCCGTCTTGCGCAAGCCACGGGAACACAGTTCGACACAACGGTGGTCGCGGCTTTTGAGGCGATCCTCGCCGGGGCGAGCGAGACGTATCTTTCGGGCGCTCGCTCAGACTTCACGATCGAGGCGCAGCGCCAGCCCCGCCCTGCTTCCGCGCGTTGCGGCTGGCGTAGCCTGACCATCTCATCCTCCGCGAGAAGTTCTCGTGCCACCAGAATCGCCTTGATGCGGTTCGGGGCCCCGAACTTGTCGAGGATGTGGCGCACGTGCACCTTGGCAGTGCTGACCTCGATAAACAGGCGCCTGGCGATCTCCCTATTCGTAAGTCCTTCTGACAGCAGCTCAACAACGTCCAGTTCGCGAGCTGTGAGCGTGGCAAGAAGACCGACTGGCGTTTCGGACCACGCCTCGAGCCCCGCCTGCCGCGCCAGCCCATGGTCGTTGCTCATCGACAACGCGGTTCGGAGGACGCGCGCGACCTCGGCATCTTCCTCGCCCGCTTCCAAGAGTCGCGGATAGACACGGTACGAAAGAACAAGGCCGTCCAAGTAGTCGGCTTCTCCGCAGCAGAGAATGGTCTCCCCCGCGCGCTCACGAAACTCCGCAGACTTGCCCTCAATCCCCGTTGCGATCACCTCACCCAGCGCTGAGCAGTAACGCGCCTCAATGTTTCTGCTGTGTTGCCGAGCCAGAGCACCTTCGGCTCTTGCTCTTGATGGTTCGCCGGCAGCTGCTCGAATGATGGACAAGGTCCCGAGGTAGACACCCAGTGCTCGCGAGGGGAGAGGTCCTTGCGGGAGGGTTTTCTCAGTGGCGAGCGCGTCAGCCAGAGCGCCCTTGGACGCCAGTAGGGACGCCGTGATCCTGACGCCTTCGATGTAGAGATACGGATCCTCCTTCCGAAGTCGACTCTGCGCGAACGACCGAAGCGTCCGGGAGGCTTCGTTGAAAAGGCGAAGCCCGATCTCCGCCTCGGCCCTGTAGGCGAGGCATGCGGCTTGCCCAAAATCGAGACGAAGATCGCCGCATATGCAGAGAGCGCGCTGCGCCAATTCTCGGGCAGCCGCATAGCGTCCGCGCAGCTTTGCGAATGATGCTGCCGTAGCCAAGAAACTGGAGGATGCGATCGGGTCGTTCGAGTGTTCCAGAGAGGGCAGAAGCCCATCGAACTGGGCCCACTCTCCGGCTATGGATGGACTTTGCTCTGCCCGGGCGTAACGCCCTACCGCGAGCCTAAACCGGACATCAAGATCATCTGAATACCTCGACCCCAGTTCGTCGAGGTATTCGGCCATCGCGTCCGGGGCGATCTCGGTCGAGGCGAGGACGAGCCCCCAGAGAGCGTCTTTGATTTCGGCATCGTCGGCAGCCAGCGTCCTTGCTCGTTCGAACGCGACGAAGGCCTCGTGTTCGTGCGACGTGAAGTGCAAGGCCCGTCCCAGGATGTTGCAGCCTCTTGGTAGATCGGCGTGATCTGTGGCCAGCCGACCGATCGTGTCCTGGGCGATTGCCGTTGCTGCTGCCATCTCGCCCTTGCGGATCAGGAGCTCCGCCCGGGCGAGGGCTGCTCCGGGGACGGTGACGGCGGCCGCGCCGCAGGCCGACAGCCACTTCTCGAGCGTCTCGCTCTGACCGGAGGCTAGGAGGCTGCGCGCGGCTCGCCCGGCGATCTCGGCCGCTTCGCTCACGCGGTCGATCTGGATCGAGAGCTGGAAGGCCTCTTCCCAGCGGCCGCGCTCGGCCGCGTCGTCGATGACCTGCTGAGCCTTCTCGCTGAACGTCTCCGGGTCCTCGGAGAGCAGCCGCATGTGGTGGAACTCGCGGAGGAGCGGGTGGAACCGCAGCTCGCCTCCGGGTGACTGCTGTACGAGGCCCTCGTCACGAAGGCGCTCGAGCGTCGCCTCCGGATCGGCCAGACCGAGGACGTCGCGGGCGACGCGGCCGTCGAGGGAAACCGGGATGGACGCCAGCAGCATGAATCTCTGAACCTCCGGCGGCTCGCGACGGAAGACCTCCTCGGCGAAGTAGCGGTAGAGAGAGTCGGAGACCTTCTCCGCGGGGAACTCGAGGTCGGCCGAGAGAGCGGCGAGGCCGATCAGCGCAGGCCAGCCCTCCGCCTGGCGGACGAGCGCGCGAACCGAGTCGGTCGAGCGCCCCTCGAGCACGCGGGCCGCCTCGTCGTCGGTCATGGCGAGCTGCTCGCGGCCGATCTCGACAGCCTCCCCGTAGAGGAAGCGACGGGCCGTCGCCCAGGACGGTCGGCGTCGGCTGGTGACGACGACCCGGATCCGGGCGAGCATGAGGAGCCAGTCGACGAACTCTTCGACGGGCTTGGACGCGGCGACGAGGTGGTAGTCGTCGAGCACGATGATCCCGTCGTCCGGCCACGGCTCGAGATCCTCGGCGAGGAGCTCCGCCAGCGGTCGGGCCAGGCGTTCGGTCTCGTCGCCGACGCGGAGCCGCTGACCGACGCGCTCTCCGGCATCCGGGACGAGGTGCGAGACGGCGCTCGCCAGCCCGGAGGAGAACGCCGCCAGGTCGGCCGATGCCGCCGTGGCCTGGTACCAGGCGACGTCGTCGCGGCCCTGGAGCCACTCCTGGGCGAGCGTCGTCTTCCCATAGCCCGCCGGCGCCGTGACGAGGATCGCCTGAGCCGTCGCCTCGTCAAGGAGCGTGGTCAGCCGCGGCCGGCGCGTGTGTCGCCGGAAGAGGGGTGTGAGGACGGCGCCCGGGATCTCCGTCACGGCTGTGACTCCCGTGTCGGGGGTGTGAGCCTAACGCGTCGGCGGATGCTCTTCCACCGGCCGGCGGAGAAGGCACCCGCGCCCTTGGCGCGAGCCGCGGGCGCGGGGCTCTCGTTCCCCGAGGCCGATCAGAGCAGCGTGCGGGAGTCGTCGCGCACGCCGAGGGACGGCTCGAGGCCTTCGAGGGGGTTCTCTCCCGTCGCCTCTCTGTAGGCGGCCGGGATCTGTCGCCGCCGGCTGACGCCGAGCTTGGCGCGAAGCACGTCCGAGTGAGCCTTGGCGGTGCGAGGGGAAACGCCGAGTCGGTCGGCGATCTCGAGGTTCGAGCACCCCGCCGCGATCAGCCGGACGACCTGTCGCTGACGCTCGGTGAACCGGATTCCGCCATACACAGTGATCATGCGGCGATCTTGGCAACCGCTCGCGGCGACGGCTATTGGCTTCGAGGGCGAACTTGCCCGCTACGCCCGCGGGCGTACGAAGGCGGCCGAGTGGCCGCGCGCGTTGACCTGTGCGACCTCGTCCGGCTCGAGCCCGCCGATGCGCAGCAGGAGCGCGAGCTCGTCGCGGAGGTGCGTCTGCATCATCTCCGGCCCGTCCGTCGCGATCGTGAAGGAGACGCCGCGGTCGGCGAAGGCGCGCACGGTGTCGCGGAGCTCGTCCTCGTCGCGGAGCGCCCCCGTCAGGAGGTTCGAGCTCGGGCAGATCTCGAGCACGGTCTCGCTCTCGCGGAGGGCGCGCATCGTCTCCTCGTCCTGCGCCGCGAGGATCCCGTGGCCGATGCGCTCGGGGCGCAGGTGCTCGACGACCTCTCCGATCTCCTCGATCCCGTGCCGGCCGCCCTCCTCGCCGACGTGGATGGTCACCCCGAGCCCCGACGCTCGCGCCTCGTCGACCAGCGGGGCGAGGTCGCGGTACGGGTACGGGCCGCCGTCGGGCCGGGGCCCGGCGATGTCGACGCCGACGATGCCCCGGTCGGCGTAGCGAATCGCCTTCTCGACGATCACCTCGTTCTGCGCGCGGGTGAACGTCCGGTCCATCATGAGGATCAGGCCCGCGCGCACCTGCGGGTACTCGAGGCGGGCGCGGTCGAGGCCGCGCGTGGCCGCCATGATGATGTGGTCGAGGTCGCGCTCGCCGCCGCGGTTCCGCTTCATCGGGTTGAAGCGGAGCTCGAGCGTCGTGATGTTCTGCGTCCTGTACGCGCCTCCGATGGCGCCGTGCACCGAAAGCTCGACGGCGAGCGGGCTCGACTGGATGAGCTCCGTCCACTTGTAGATCGCGTCGAGCTCGGGAAGCCCCTTCACGCCCCGGGGATCGACCGTGACCAGCTCGACGAAGTCCCAGTAGTCCCTGACGGGGAGCGCGATCCCCTGCTCGTGGGAAAGGGTCCACATGACCGCGGGGTGGACGGAGCCGCCGAGGTGCGTGTGCAGCTCGGCGAGCCCCTCGCGGCTCAGGTCGGCGACGAGGGCGAGGCTCTCGTCCGACACGCCTAGCCCCGCTGCTCGACCGCCGCGGCGATCGTCCCGCCGGCGACCCGCTCGGGGATCGTCTCGAGGCGCTCGACGGGCTCGGCGCTGAAGACGAAGCGGACGTGCCGCCCGGCGACCGGCCCGCCCCAGCCGACCATGGCCGTCGCCGCGATCGCGCTCTCCTCGAGCAGCGCGCGCGAGGCCTCGTGGGGGTCGAGCCCGAGCGAGGCGACGTCGAGGAGCAGCGACCAGCCGCCTCCGGGGCGCACGAAGGGCCAGTCGGGCAGCCCGGCGAGCATGACGTCCCGCCGCCGCTCGAGCTCGCGAACGCAGTCCTCGACGTGTCCCTGATCGCCTCGGAGGACCGCGGCGCCTGCCGCGCGGGAGAGCCCGACCGGCGTCGTCGTGTTGTAGACGTGGGCCCAGCCGGCGTCCTCCACGGTCTCCGCCGGGCCGGCCACCCAGCCGACCCGCCAGCCGATCATCCGGTGCTCCTTCGAGAGCGAGCCGACGACGATCGTCCGCTCGACCATGCCCTCGTGGTGGAGAGGGTGGACGAGGGGGCGGTTGTCGAAGAGCAGCCGCTCCATCGCCGCGTCGTAGATCAGGAAGAGGTCGCGTTCGCGGCAGAGGTCGCAGATCAGGCGCCAGTCGTCCGCGTCGAAGGTCCCGCCGGAGGGCATCGACGGGCTCATGAGGAGCATCCCCGCGGTTGCGTCACCCACCGCGGCCGCGAGCGCGTCGCGGTCGAGCCGCCATTCGCCGTCGGTGACCACGAACGGGACGAGCCGCGGCGTGCCGCCCGCGAGGTGGACGCGGTTGACGATGCCCGCGTACGTCGGGTCGGTGACGATCACCTCGTCGCCGGGATCCACCGTGACGAGAAGCGCGTTCAGGAGCCCCTCCATGCCGCCACAGGTGATCACCACCTCCCGCTCGGGGTCGTAGCGGTGGCCCGTTCGCTCGGCGGTGAAGTCGGCGATCGCGGCCCGCAGGTCGAGGTCGCCGGTGAACGGGAGCCAGCTGTTCGCCGGGGGTGTGTCCAGGCTCTCGGTCGTGACCGGGATCGCCTCCGGCGGCAGGGGGAGGTCGGTGTCGAGGTTCTCCATGCGGAGGACCGGCCAGCGCGGGTCGGCCTTCGCGGGCTCGTCGGCCGCCGCCGCGACCCGGTCGATTCCGAACCCCCGCACGGGCTCCATCCGCTGCGCCCGCTTGATCATGCGGCGAGTTTAATCGTCCCAGCCGGGTAGGGTTTCGCTGTGAAGGTCTGCATCGTCGTCCCCTACTCGTGGTCCTTCTGGGGCGGGGTCCAGGAGCACGCGGACCACCAGGCGAGGGCGCTCCGGCGCCTCGGAGTCGACGCCAGGATCGTCATCGGGCACGACCCGCCCGGACGGCTCACGTGGCTGCTCCATCCGAAGCTCGGCCGGCACGGCCGCCCGCCGGACTACGTCCATCCGGTCGGCCGGACGGTGATCGTCCCGGCGAACGCGTCCCTTCCCAACATCGTCCTCAGCCCGCAGGCCATCTTCCGGATGCGGCGGTTCTGGGCCGAGGAGCGCTTCGACGTCATCCATCTCCACGAGCCCTTCGCGCCCGCGCTGTCCGCCTTCGCGCTCGCCCTGGCGCCGTCCCCGGTAGTGGTGACCTGCCACTCCGCGGGGGAGCGCCTCGGCTGGTACGGCATCGCGAAGCGAATGTACGGCCCCCTCGCCGATCGGATCGACTACCGAATCGCGGTCTCGGACGCTGCCCATCGTGCTGCCGAGCGGTACCTGGGCGGGACGTTCGAGATCGTTCCCAACGGGGTGGAGCTGCCGGCCGAGGCCGATCCGGGGAATCGGAACGGCAACGTCGTCTTCATCGGCCGAAACGAGCCGCGCAAGGGGCTTCCGGTGCTCCTGAGCGCCTGGCCCCGCGTCCGCGAGCGCACCGGTGCCCGGCTGCGGCTCGTCGGAGCCGATCCGCTCACCGTGCGCTGGCTCGCCCGGCGGCGGGGGTTCTCGCTCGAGGGGATCGACCTGCTGGGCGCGGTCCACGACGAGCACCTCACCGAGGAGCTCCAGGCAGCCAGCCTGCTCGTGGCGCCGTCGCTCGGCGGCGAGAGCTTCGGCATGGTCCTGACGCGCGCCTTCTCGTGCGCGACGCCGGTCGTCGCCTCCGACATCGAGGGCTACTCGCAGGTCGCCGGGCCCGAGAACGGCATCCTCGTCCCGCCGGGCGACGTCGAGGCTCTCGGCGCGGCGCTGATCGAGCTGCTCCAGGACGAGGATCGCCGTCGCGCCCTCGGCGTCGCTGCTCGTGCGGCGGCGGAGCCCTACTCGTGGGACCGCATCGGGCGACACCTGCTCGGGATCTACGAGCGCCTGACCTCGCGGGCCGAGGCCGTCAGGGTGGCGGCATGAAGCGCCTGAAGCGTCTCCGGCTGCCGAGGAGCCGCCCCGGGCGGGCGGCGCTCGTCGCAGTGCCGACGCTCGGCCTCCTGGCGCTGGCGGTCTGGCGGGCCCCCGACGTCGGCCCGATCGAGCGCGCGTTCCGGGCGGTCGAGTGGGAATGGATCATCGCGGGCGTGCTCCTCAACCTCTTCTCGACCGTCGTCCGCGCGTACGCCTGGAGCATCGTCATCAGGCAGGCGATCCCGCCGCCGTGGCCGCGAAACCGGACGGTCTTCTCCTCCTTCTGCGTCGGGCTTCTCGGGAACGCCGCCCTCCCGGGGCGCGTCGGCGAGCTGGCGCGCGTCGCCGTCATCACCCGCCACGTCCGCCGGCGCCCGGGCACGTGGGCCACGATTCTCGGGACGGTCTTCGCCCACCGGCTGTTCGATGTCGTCGCGGCCGTCCTCCTCGTGCTCTTCACGCTCTACTCCGCGCCGATCCCGGACTGGGCCGAGCCCGTGCTCGGGGTCGTGCTCGGGATCGGGCTCGGGCTGCTTCTCGCCGGCTTCCTCGTCGCCCGCCGGCACCACCGTCCGCTCACCGCCGATCTAGGCGCGCTGCGTCGGGCCCTCCACATGACGCGACAGGGCCTGGCCGTCCTCCGCCGGCCCGTGCCGGCGCTCGAGGCCGTGGCCCTGCAGGTCGTCGGCTGGATGCTTCAGCTGGCCGCCGTCTTCGCCGTGCTGATGGGTTTCGGGATCGACGCGTCGGTGTCGATGGCCGCGCTCGTCCTCGTGATCATGAACCTCGTCATGGTCTTCCCGTTCTGGCCGGGCAACATCGGCCTCGTGCAGGCGGCCGTCGCCGCGGCGCTCCTGCCCTACGGCGTCAGCTACGGGCACGGCCTGCTGTTCGGGATCGGCCTTCAGGCCGTCGAGGCCTCGGTCGGGATCGGCCTCGGATTCCTCTTCCTCGCGCGGGAGGGCATCACGTTCGCCACGCTGAAGCGCATGCCCGACGTGACCGAGATGGATCTCGACGAGGACGAGCGCGTCGAGCGGATCGCCTAGGCGCTCGCGTCCTCGGAACCGCCGGGCAGCCTCTCCTTGACCTCGTCGGCGGCCTTCTCGCCGGTGTCCATCGCGCCGTGGCCGAGGTCGCCGGCCTTGTCCGCCGCGTCGCCGGCCACGTCGCCGGCCTTGTCCGTCGCGTCACCGGCGACGTCCTTCGTCTTCGACGCTGCGTCCTCGCCTCTGCCAAGTAGCTTGTCGAGCCAACCCATCTGCCAAACCCCCTCCGTCGCTGGAGCCGCCAGCTTATCCGGCCTCGACCGCAAGCGCGTCGCGGAAGAAGTCGAGCACGAGCCGGTTGAACTCGTCCGGCCGCTCCAGGGCGGGCAGGTGCGCCGCCGGAAGGACGGCCTTGCGGGCGCCGGGTATCTCCTTCGCCAGCCGGTCGGAGATGGCCCGAAACTCCTCGACGTCGTAGCTGCCGACGACGACGAGCGTCGGCGCGCCGATTTCGCTCAGTCGCTCGGCCGCCGGGGGCTCGACCCAGCCCACAGGCCCGGGCGGGGGAGAGGCCTCGAACGCCGGGACCGCGATCTCGAACGCGCGGCGCTGCATCTCGGCGACGCGGCTGCGCAGGTCCTCCGGAACCTCGGCCGGGTCCCGGCCGGTGCCGTCGACCCACGTGCGCAGGTTCAGCTCGACCGCGTCGTCCAGCCGGCCGGCGTCGAGAAGGGCGTCCTCCTCCTCGTCGAAGGCCTCGGACTCCGGCCAGCTCTCGTGGCCCGAGAGCGCGGAGTCGACGAGCACGAGCGCGGCCACCCGCTCAGGGTGCGCGAGCGCGAAGTCGATGACGACCTTGCCGCCGAACGAGTTTCCGACGAGCGCGGCGCGATCGATCCCGAGGTGGTCGAGGAGGGCGTCGAGGTCGTCGACGTAGGAGAACGGCCCGCCGGGAAGGGGCGACTCGCCGAACCCGCGCAGGTCCGGGCGGACGACGAGATACTGCTCGGCGAAGGCGCCTGCCTGCGGGTCCCAGAGCCGCCGGTCGCCGACCCCGGCGTGGACGAGGACGACGGGAAACCCGTCCCCGCTCAGGTCGTACGCGAGCTCGGTTCCGTTGAGCGCCGCGACGCTCAGCCCTGCGCCTCGCGCAGCCGCTGCGCGAGTGCCCTCATGAACGCCCACGCAACCTGCGGGTGGTCCTCGACGAAGGGCCGGAACTCCCAGGGGGTCATCCCGTAGCAGAGGAGGTCGGTCGCGGCCGTGATCGAGGCCGAGCGGACGCCCTCGTCGATGAGCGCGATCTCGCCGAAGTGATCCCCGGGCCCGAGGGTCGCCTTGTGCTCGCCGGCGACGGTCACCTCGGCGTTCCCCTCGGCGATGACGAAGAAGCCGGCGCCGGTGGATCCCTCCTTCGTCACCTCGGAGCCTTCGGGAAAACGGCGCTCGTGCATCTGCTTCGCGAGCAGCTCGAGCTCGTCCTCGTCGAGCCGCGAGAAGAGCGGGACGGCGCGAAGCGCCTCGATTGGTGCGCTCATGGCGCACGAGTATATGCAGGGAGGCCCGCCGAGCCCGACCCGGCAGCGGCCTCGTTCGTAATCGCCGTGTGTCTCAGGTCGTGGAAGGGGCGGACGTAGTCGCTGATGCCAGCGGCCTCGAGCGTTGAGCGAGCTTCCGCCACCGCTCCTTCTTGTCGGCGTGCCAACAGGCGGCGCAGCAGCCATGCCGCTGACCACCAGGTGGGCGCGCCAGACGCGTACGATGCAAGGCCGGAATAGCGATGCGCAACCCCGTCGTTGGCAGTCATAAGGATGAACGAGGAGGTCAGCGAGGAAAGGCTGGGACAGACATGAAGCAGCGCAACCTTCGAGACCTGGAGGTCTCTGCCATCGGTCTCGGGTGCATGGGGATGTCCGCCTTCTACGGCTCCGCCGACGAGGACGAAGGCATCAAGACCATCCAGCGCGCCCTGGAGCTGGGCGTCAACTTCATCGACACCGCACAGCTCTACGGCCCGCTCACGAACGAGATGCTCGTCGGCCGCGCGATCAAGGGACACCGCGACGAGTACGTGATCGCGACGAAGTTCAACCGCCGACTGGATGACGGCGTCCCAGGTGACATGTCCACCGTCGGGCCGCAGGACGGCTCTGCCGGGCACGTGCGCAGCTCGATCGACGGGTCGCTCGAGCGGCTCGGGACCGATTACGTCGACCTCTACTACCAGCACCGCGTCGATCCCAACGTTCCGATCGAGGAAACCGTCGGGGCGATGGCGGAGCTGGTCAGGGAGGGCAAGATCCGCCATATCGGTCTGAGCGAGGCGGCGCCCGAGACGATCCGCCGTGGGAACGCCGTCCACCCGATCACCGCGGTGCAGACCGAGTACTCGCTGTGGACGCGTGACCCCGAGACAGAGGTCCTGCCCACCTGCCGCGAGCTCGGGATCGGGTTCGTCCCCTACGCGCCGCTGGGACGCGGCTTTCTCGCGGGCCGGTTTACGTCTCCGGACGAACTCGACGAGAACGACTTCCGCCGCAGCGGCCCGCGCTTCACCGGGGAGAACCTCAAGGCCAACCTCGCGCTCGCGGCCAAGGTCAAGGAGATCGCCGCAGAGAAGGGGGTAACGCCGGCGCAGCTCGCGATTGCATGGGTGCTCGCACGAGGCGACGATCTGGTCCCGATCCCGGGCACCAAGCGACGCACGTACCTCGACCAGAACGCGGCTGCGGTGGACGTCGAGCTGACGCATGACGACCTGACGCGCATCGACGCCGAGCTCCCCGAGCCCGCCGGCGAGCGGTACGACGAGGCCGGGATGGCGGCCGTCAACCGCTAGCTGTACCCCTGAGCCAGCGCGAGACGGACGAGGAGGGCTTCGTCGTCGACGATGTTGTAGATCGCCGGGCCGTCGTGCTCGAGCGCGAGGACCGTGGCCGCGGCGGCGTCCTCGAGGTGGATCCAGGAGATGATGCCGCCGCCGTCACCGACGATCGGGAACTGCCGCTTGCGCACGGGCTCGATCAGCCGTCGTTGGCGGCGCCGTAGAAGCCGCCGTAGCGCAGGGCGATCCCGCCGACGTCGGTGACCGCCTGGTCGAGATAGGCCATCGCGGCCCAGGACTGCTGCGCGTTCGGCGGCGAGGTGGGGTCGAGCGGATCGTCCTCGGTCTTGATCGGCCCGCCCTCGCGGACGTACCGGTAGGAGGCGAAGCTCTGCGCGACGAACCGGCGTACGCCGCGCCTCTCGCGCGGCCGCCAGCAGCGCGTCGGTGCCCTTCGTTCGCAGCTCGTTGGTGCCGGCAAACGCCTTGTCGAAGTTGCGGCCGAACGTCGCGTTCGCGAGCGCCGTCGCCTCGTGGACGATCGCCTCGGGCTCGTTCTCGAGCACGGCCTTGCGCACCGCGCGCGCGTCGAGCAGGTCGACCATCACCGGCTTGGCGCCGAGCGTCCGCAGCAGCTCGGCGCTTGCCGGCGAGTTGTGGGTACCGATCACATCGTGGCCTGCGTCGATCAACTGGGGAACGAGCCGGCTGCCGAGCGCGCCGCTCGCTCCGGTGACGAATACACGCATCGTGTCCTCCCTTTCGTCCTTCTGGTCACATCCCACGGATCCCGCGGGTCTACCTCCATGACACGCTGCGCGGGAGGAACGTGACATGGATCAGCAGGAATGGCTCGCCCGGCAATTCGAGGATCACCGACCGCATCTACGGGCGGTCGCCTACCGGATGCTCGGCTCGCTCAGCGAGGCCGACGACGCCGTCCAGGACGCCTGGCTGCGGCTCAGCCGCGCCGACACGAGCGAGGTCGAGAACCTCGGCGGCTGGCTGACGACGGTCGTCGCGCGCGTGTCGCTGAACATGCTCCGTCCGGCTCAGCCGCGCCGACGCAGCAGTCGACCGCGCCTCGCGCAGAACGCGGCGCGAGCAGCCGCTCGATGTGCACGTGCCCGACCCGATCATCGACCCCGCCGAGGGCACCGATCCCGAGCACGAGGCGCTGCTCGCCGACTCGGTCGGCCTGGCGCTCTGGTCGTGCTCGAGACGCTGACCCCGGCCGAACGACTGGCGTTCGTCCTGCACGACATGTTCGCCGTCCCGTTCGAGGAGATCGCGCCGATCGTGGAGCGCTCACCCGAGGCGACGCGCCAGCTCGCGAGCCGCGCGCGCCGCCGCGTACGCGGGACCGCTCCGGTTCCAGACGCCGACCTGACCGCCCAGTGGGAGGTCGTCGAGGCGTTCCTGGCCGCCGCGCGGAAGGGTGACTTCGATGCGCTCGTCGCCGTGCTCGACCCCGATGTCGTGCTCCGAGCCGACGGCGGCCTGACCGGCCTATCGCAGCACGTTCGCGGCGCGGGGACCGTCGCCGGCCAGGCGCTGATGTGGTCGCGGGTCGACCTGACCGTGCGGCGCGCGCTCGTCAAGCGGCGCCGCCGGGGTCGTCACCTTCATGCACGGGCGGCCGTTCTCGATCGGCGCGGTCACGATCAAGAACGGAAAGATCGTCGAGATCGACTTCCTCGCCGACCCCGAACGCGTCGCGGGGCTTGACCTGCACGTGCTCGACGACTGACACACCTGTCGAGGCAGCTTCTTCGTTCTCCACCTAGCCGCAGGTGCCTCAACTGCCGCAGATGATTCCCGCACCGTGCGCCGGTCTCATGGGTGAGGCCAATCACGCCAAAGGAGATACATGAGGAGCACGATCACCGACCTCTTCGCCGGTGTCCCGGTGTCAGATCTCGACGCCAGCATCGATTGGTACACGCGCCTCTTCGGGCGCCCCCCAGACAATCGCGTCGGGGAAGAGATTCTCTGGGAGATCGACGAGCATGCCTGGCTCTTCATCGAGCCGAACGCAGCGCAGGCGGGTGCGGGCCGGATCACCTTCGCCGTCGCTGGGCTCGACGCCCTCCTCGAACGCCTTGGTGCCCAGCGCATCGAGCACGAACCGGTCGAGACCTACTCGAACGGTGTCCGTCATGTGAAGATCCCCGATCCGGATGGGAACGCGATCGCGTTTGCCGAGCCCCCGGACGCCGCGAGCGCATAATCATTGACGACGACGGTTACAAATACCGCACGCCTTCGACGACCAAGGCGATGAGCGGCTCAGGCCGCATCGGACCGAGGATACGGCGGAGGTTCGCCGCCTCGGCGACCGTGACCCCCCGCCTCTTCACCGCATCGCTACGCCAGCGTAACCCACAGCGAGGTCGGGCGTCTCTAGGCTCACCGCACTGCCCTCGAACGCGAGGCCCGGTGCAATCGGCTTATGAGTTGGCGAGGAATCGGACCTCCTCACGGCACACTCGGCGCCGGGCCTCGTGCAGCGGGCATCGAATCGACGGTCGAAGAGGAGGCGTGATGCACGGTCGGGTGGCGAAGTACGGATACGACGGGGACGCACACGACATCGCGCGCCGGGCGGAGGAGGGGTTGCTGCCGATGTTCAAGGCGGACCCTGGATTCAAGGCCTACGCGCTCCTCGAGGGCGACGGAGAGATCATTTCCTTCAGCGGCTGGGACTCGGCAGCAACCGCCGAGGCGGCGAACGATCTCGCCGCTCGGTGGATTGCCGAGAACATGGCTGAGGACGTCGAGCTCAGAGAGCTCCACATCGGCGAGATCCTCAGCACGACGCTGGGTGTCGGCACCGAGGCCGCCGCCAGCGCCTGAGCGGACGGCGTCGTCGTCGCCCGTGTGCTCGATCCTCAACCCGGACAAGCCCACGCACGTGCCCGCGTGGTCGCCTCGCGGCTCTGACTAAGAGGCTGGGGTACTCGAGGCGACCCGAGCCGAGGACAGTTCCGCGGGCGCAACCAGGTCCAGAGCGACCGCGATCTCGGTGAAGACGTTCGTCCCGGGCAAGGAGTACCGCATCTGGAAGTCGACGCTCGCGTTCACCTCGATGACGAGGTACCCGTGGTCGTGGGGCACGAGATCCACCCCGACGAAGTCGCCTCCGACGGCCCGGGCGGCTGCGAGCGCCACCGCGCGGGCTCGAGGCGTCACGATGGCTGGGTGTCGACTGCCGCCGAGGCTGATGTTCGTTCGCCACTCGCCCGGTGCGGCGACGCGGCACTCTGCGCCCACGATACGTCCTCCGGCGACGAGCACCCGCAGGTCGGTGCCGACCATGGGAACGAGCGACTGCACGAGCGCCCCCTGTCGTCGGAACCAGACCCGCTCGGCGATCGCATCGGTCGCCCTGCGAAGCGCTGCCGCCGAGTCGCAGCGGAGCACGTCGGAACCCCAGCTGCCGAAGCGGGGCTTGACGACGACCGGCGGTCGGAGCGAGGGCACCGGGTCCCGTGCCGTGATGTGCTCCGTCGGCGGATGGGGCACGTGTCCCGCGGCGAGGAACCGCGCAGTGCGCAGCTTGTCGTGGGCGCGAAGCAAGGCCGAAGGCGAGTTCAGCACGCGGATGCCCTGGTGGCGCAACTTGTGCAGCTCGATCAACCCCGGTTCCACCCCGTCGAGCGATCGTCGCACGTCGATCCGTCCGATCGCGACGTCGCCCGGCTCCAGCGCGTCGCGACAATCCGATGCGGCCAAGACCGCCGCATCGACGCCGAGAGCACGCCAAGCGTCGACGATGTCGAGATTCGTCTCGCTCGCGGTGCTGGCGACGACGGCAACGGCTGGCACGGGGCGGCTCAAGCTACCGTTCGAGCCCGTGTCGATGTGGTGGTCGTCCGGTAACGAAAGTGAGGGACGTCTGCCCCGAGGGGTGGGCGCGTTGAGGAAACGGACGACACCTGGTGCGATCGGAGATGACTTTCGCCGGCGTTCGCGGTCTATGTCACGACCCTCTTGATCGACGAAAGGCTTAGAAAGGAGCACCGACGATGGACATGCCGCCGATCGTCTCGCCCGAGGAGTGGGAGGCCGCCCGTCAGGAGCTGCTGGTGAAGGAGAAGGAGCTGACCCACGCCCGCGATGCGCTCGCGGCCGAACGCCGCCGGATGCCGCGGATGGCGGTCGAGAAGGAGTACCGCTTCGAGGGCCCCAATGGCCCGGCGAGCCTCCTCGACCTGTTCGCGGGCCGCCGTCAGCTGATCGTCTACCGCTTCTTCTTCGAGCCCGGCGTAGCCGACTGGCCGAAGGGCGGCTGCCGCGGCTGCTCCTTCCTCGCCGACCAGGTCGCGCACCTAGCCCACCTCAACGCCCGCGACACGACCCTCGCGTTCGTCTCGCGCGCGCCGCAGCCTGACATCGAGCGCTGGAAGGCGCGGATGGGCTGGGCAGATCCCCTGGTTCACGCTCACGGACGACTTCGACGCCGACTTCGGTGTCGACGAATGGCACGGCACCAATGCCTTCTTCCGTGAGGGCGAGCGGATCTTCCGCACCTACTTCGTCAACAGCCGCGGCGACGAGGCGATGGGGAGCACCTGGAGCTACCTCGACATCACCGCGCTCGGGCGCCAGGAGGCATGGGAGGACTCGCCGGCGGGCTACCCGCAAACGCCGCCGTATCAGTGGTGGAACCTGCACGACGAGTACGAGAAGAGCGCTGCGTGATCGCACCACGTCGCAGGCGTGCCAGATCCAAGGTGCTCCGAGCGCACGATCACTGACCGGCGGGCAGGCTCTCGGGGAGGCGCGGCGAATCACGAGGGCTGTGCGCACCCAGGCGGCACTCTACGACGAGATCGACCTCGGGCTCTCGTGGTCCGAGGCGGAGCTCCCGGAGCGGGAGCGGACGAAGCACGTGCACCGGCTCCATCCCTACCTTGGCAAGTTCGTGCCCCAGCTCGTCGAGACGTTCCTCGAGCGCCACGCGCGGCCCGGCGACCTCGTCTGGGACCCGTTCGCGGGCTCCGGAACGACCCTCGTGGAGGCGAACGCCTTCGGCGCCCGCGCCGCCGGGTGCGACGTCTCGGCGTTCAACTGCCTCCTGGCGCGCGTGAAGACGGCCGAGTACGAGCGGAAGGCGCTGCTCGAGGACGTGGTCACGCTGTCCGCGACCGGCGACGCGGCCGAGCGCGCCGCGCCCTCGCCGTACCTGGCCGACTGGTTCGCGCCGCGCGCCCTCGCCGAGCTGCTCGCATTCCGGGATCGCATCGCCCACACCGCCTACCCGGATCTCTGGCGCGTCGTCCTCTCACGGTCGGCGCGCTCGGCCCGGCTCGCACGCCACGACGACCTGGACTTCCCCGCGGGACCCGCCCAGGGCGAGTACTTCTGCCACAAGCACCGCCGGGTCTGCCGTCCCGTGGAGGAGGCCGACAAGTTCCTCCGCCGGTACGTGCGCGACGCCGTCCGCCGGATCCTCGAGTTCGCCGACGTCCGGCGCTGCGCGGACGCGACGGTCCTGCACGGGGACTCGCGCGCCTTGGATCCGCCGGGCCCGGTCGACCTCGTCGTCACGTCGCCGCCCTACCCCGGCCTGATCGACTACCACGAGCAGCACGTCTACGCGTTCGAGCTGCTCGGCCTGGAGCGTCGCGACGAGGACGAGGTCGGGCGCGGCCTGACCGGTTACTGCGACGCGGTCGCCGAAGTGCTGGCCCGAGCCGGCGCGGCCCTGCGGCCGGGCGGGCAGGTCGTCGTCGTCGTCAACGACCGCCGTGACCTCTACGGACGCATCCTGGCCGACGCGGGGCTTCGCCTCCGGGAGCGGAGCCTCCGGCACGTGAACCGTCGCACGGGAAGGCGGAAGGGCGAGTACTTCGAGGAAGTGCTCCTCGCCGCCCCCACGGCGCGGCGCGTCAAGCCTCGGGCTTGACCGCCTCCGCCCGGCGGGCGAGCTCCTCGATCTTGCCCTCCGCCGCGTCGAGCTTGCCCACGCAGATCCGGTAGAGCTCCTCGCCGCGCTCCCAGAGCCGGACGGCGTCCTCGAGGTCGGCGCGCCCGCTCTCCAGCTCGGCCACGATGCGCTCGAGCTCCGCGCGGGCGGCCTCGAACGTCGGCTCGTCCGTCACTCCCGCGTCTCCTCGACCCGCGCGCCGAACCCGCCCTCGGCGAGCTCGACGTCCACACGGGAGCCCGGCGCGACCGCACGTGCGGAGAAGACGATGCCGTCCTCGGCGCGCACGATGGCGTAGCCGCGCGCCAGCGTCGCCTTCGGTGAGAGCGCGCGGAGCCGCCCGGCCAGGCCCTCGATGCCGGCGCGCTTGCGCTCGACGAGGAGTGCCGGCGCGCGGGTCAGCCTGAGCGCGTCCGCCCCCAGCGCCTGCCGCGAGCGCTCGAGCAGTCGCCGCGTGTCCCGGTCGAGCGCGGCGCGGAGCCGCTGGAGCTCGGCGCGGAGCGCGCGCTCGTCCGGCACGACGAGACGGGCCGCGGCGGTCGGCGTCGACGCGCGGACGTCGGCGGCGAGGTCGGAGAGGGGCGTGTCCTGCTCGTGTCCGATCGCCGAGACGACCGGGACGGGGCACTCGGCGACGGCGCGGACGACGCGCTCGTCGCTGAAGGGCAGGAGGTCCTCGAAGCTCCCGCCTCCGCGGGCGAGCACGACGACGTCGATGTCCGGATCGCAGGCAAGCCGTGCCAGGGTCGCCGCGATCGCAGCCGGGGCCTGGGCGCCCTGGACGTACGTCTCGGCGACGAGGACGCGGGCTGCCGGGAAACGCGCTGAGACCGCGGTGACGAAGTCCCGCTTCGCGGCGGCCTCGGTTCCGGTCAGGAGGCCGATGCGCCGGGGAAGGAGCGGCAGGGCGCGCTTTCGCTCAGGCGCGAAGAGGCCCTCGGCGGCGAGCTTCGCCTTGAGGCGCTCGATCCGCGCGAGCGCGGCTCCCAGTCCCAGCGGCTCGAGCGACAGCGCCCGGAGCTGGAAGACCCCGCGGGCCTCGTAGAGCTCCGGCCGGCCGAAGGCGTGGACGCGGTCTCCGTCCGCGAGCCCGAGCCCGAGCGCGTCGAACGTCGAGCGCGGCATCGTCACGGGCAGGCACGAGCCGTCCTCGAGGTCCTTCAGCGTGAAGAAGACGCTCTGCCAGCCGGCCTGACGACGAAGCTCGGTCACCTCGCCCTCGACCCACAGCGACGGGAGGCGTCGAAGCCAGGTGGCCACGCCGCGGTTGAAGGCCGAGACGGAGTAGACCTTCCGGTCGCCGTAGAGCGTCGGCTCGACCTTCACCACGCGACTGTAGCTCAGGGCTGGTGCGGCCTCAGAGCCGCGATGCCCTCAGAGCAGGATCTCGGCGGCGACGGCCGGGGCGCAGCCGCGCTGGCCGACGAGGTCGACCGCGAGGTGGAGGTCGGCGCCGCTCTGCGCCAGGCGCTCGGCCAGCGGGAGGGGATAGCCGGCCTCCATCAGGACGTGGAGTCGCCAGCTCTCCACCTTGCCGCGCTCGTCCTGTTCACGTTCGTTGAGGAGCGTCAACTGATCCACGTCGCGTCCGTTCTCTCTTGTGGAGACGATTCCTGCCGCGAACGGTTTGCGGGAGCTAGTCGCGGTCGGCCGCCGGCACGGAGCGTTGGGCCGCTCCGAGCTTCGCGTCGAGGCGCATGTCGACCTCGGCCTCGAACGCCGCGATCCGCTCCTCGGCGGCAGTGAGCGCCTCGTCGAGGCGTTCCGAGACGTGGCGCAGGCGCTCGGCCGCGATCTCGCCCTGGCCCTCGGCTGTCCGGGCGACGTCGCGCAGGCGCCGCTCCATCCGCTCGGCGGTCGTCCGGGCGAGCTGGGCGATTCGGTCCGAGACGTCCTTCTCGGCCTGGTGCGCGAAGTGCTCGATCGAGCGGTCGAGCTCGCTCGAGAGCCGCGCCGACGCCTTCTCGCGGGAGTCCTTGATCTGCGTGTCGAACCGGCGCTCCGCCTCCTCGGCGAGACGGGACGCAGCGCGCTCGAGCGAGCGCTCGAGCTGCGCGATCTGCCGTCGCTCGGCGTCCGAGAGGCCGGCCGCGAGGCGCGCGCGGGCCTCGACCTCCTCGCGGTCGATCTGCTCGCGGAGCGTCCGCTCCCGGCCCCGCAGGCGCTCGCTCACCTCGTGCAGGGCCCGCCGGCGTTCGGCGGCGTGCGCATCGACCTCCGCCCGGCCCTCCTCCACGAACTGCGTGATCATCTGGCCGAACTCGGCGCGCAGCTGCGTCAGCGCCCGGCGCTGCTCCTCGCTCGCGGCGCTGAGCCGGTCGGTGTCCGATCGCAGGCGGGCGTCGTACTCGGAGAGCGCCTCCTTCTGGCGCTGGGCGAGCTGCGTCAGCTGCGCCTCGATCTCCCGCTGCCCGCGGTCGAGGTCGGCGGCCCAGGCCATGAGTTTGCTCTCGAGCCGCTGCTGCGCGCTCGCGACTGCCTCGGTGAGCTCCACGCGCGCGTGCTCCGCCTGCCGCGCCACCGCGTCGCGCCGCTCCTCCGAGAGCTGGCGCTCCTGCTCTCCAAGCACGTGGCTCGCGTGCGCGCGCTCCCGCGCGAGAACGCGGTCGAGGTCTGTCTTTCGCCGCTCGGCCTCCTCGGTGAGGAAGCTCTCGAGCCGCGCCCGGCCCTCCTCGCCGACGCGCTCGAGGTCCCGCTGCCGCTCGAGCGTCCGGGCGAGGGCGTAGGCGCCGACCTCCGCGATGGTGGCGACGAAGAGGCCGCCGGCGGTCACGAGGAGCAGCGCCTCGTCGGTCGTTCCCCGGCCGATCTCGATGCCGGCGATGACCACCGCGGCGACCGTCGCCGCGCCGAGGATCGCGGCCAGGACGAGGAGGAGACGCCCCGGGACCCGGGTGAACGCCACCGCCGCCACGGAGACGCCGACGACGACCATGCCGGCCGCGAACGCGATCTCGAGAGCGAGCGTCATGCTCGAATCCTAGTAAGGGCCCTGCGCGCGCCCGCCCGAAGGCGCGCTTCTGGCGGATGCGTGCAGGTTGTGGAAGCGGTCGAAGGCGACCCTTGCGACCCGGCCGGCGAGGACGTCCGAGCTCGCGCCGACGCCCGAGGAGCGCCAGGTCATCACGGCGACGACGAACGCGCCGTCGGGGGAGGCGACGAGGCCGGCGTCGTGGCGCGACTGGATGATCCAACCCGCCTTGTGGAGCACCGGCACGTCGCTCGGCAACTCGCGGTCGAGCTTCCCGTGGTCGACGACGTGGGCGAGGATCCAGAGGAGGAAGCGCGCGTCCTTGTTCCCGAAGCTGCCGCCCGTGCGCGGCAGCGGCCCGAGCCCTCGCGCGGCCATGAAGACGTAGCGGTGGAGCCGCGCCAGATCCCACGCCGTCGTGTACTTGCCGACGCCGAATGCCGGTTGCGAGTTGACCTTCAGCGGGATCGGACGGACGCTTGCCGTCCCGATGATGTAGCCGCCGTACATCAGGGTGTCGCGGATCCCGAGGCGGCGCATGGTCGCGTTGACCATGCTCGCCCCTCCGCCGGTCGAGCCTCCGAGCCAGACGAGGAGTCGGTTGGCGGCGGCGTTGTTCGAGTAGACGAGCATGGAGCGAAGGTCCCGGTAGAGCGTCGACCCGGGGCCCGGCCGGCCCCCGAGCCGTCGCAGGACCTCGACCGCGATCGCCAGCTTGAGCGTCGACGCCGCCGGGAAGCGCGCGCGGGCGTTCCAGGCCGCGCCGCGCCCCGTGCTCAGATCCTGGACGTAGACCGCCGAGGTGCCGGGAAACGCTCGCACCAGGGCACGGACGCGGCGGGCGAGCGAAGGGTCGTTCCTCGACGGCCGGGTCGCCACCGGCTTCGTCGCGGCGGGCAGGCCGTATACCGGCCCGACCTTCCTCGAGGCGGAACCGCCCATGCCGTTCTCGGCGACCACCCGGATGCGCACGTCGCGCGGAGGAAGGTTGAGCGAGAAGGAGAAGCTCGCCGGCCCGGTGACGTCCTTCGCGTCGCGCTCGTCGTTGTCGACGAAGACCCGAACCCGCGTCGTCCCGGCCGAGACGTGCCCGGACACGAACCCGAAGGAGACCTCGCGCCGGGCCGGCGAGACCAGAGCAGGCGGGCGGAGCGCCGCCCTCGCGGCCAGGGTGACCGGGGCGACGTCGGCGTGGCAGGCGACGGCGATCACGTCACTCGCATGATCCAGGCTCGCATGGTGAAGCGCAAACCCGCATAACTCCGTGGCCGTATCGGCCGTGGCTGTCGCCGAATGCGCTCCCCGTGTGGTCCCGGTGTGGTCTCGGGAGGTTGCCAGCCGAGGCAAGGGTGGCCGGGGCGGCCGGACTCCAGTCGGACTACGAAGTTCCCACCTAACAAGTTGCGCGCGTACCCCCTGCTGGGGAGCCGTACTGCTTGATGCGACGTGCGGGCGAACGAGCTTCGATTATGGCCGCCGCCAAACCGGCTCGAAGGACGAAGACGGACTCCGAGCCATCTGGGGTCTGGACGTGGCAACCGTAGATCGTCTGCGTATTCTCAAGTGTCAGATGCCTGGCGTTGGTCGGGAACCATCCGCCTGAAACGACTTCCAGATCGTCGTAGGCGATCGTCTTGTGGCCGCGCCGACTGACGACCAGGCGCTTGTCCGTCAGGTCAGACGGGCAAGCGGACCAACGAGTTCGTCGATCAGCACCTCGTCGGCGGCCAGGATCGGCCTCGCCGGACCGAGCCTTGAGATGCGTCGCGAGAGCCGCGCGGCACATCTCCGGGCAGCCGCCTATTTTGGGGCCCTAATCGGCGCAGCTGCAGCCACCGCCACCCTCATTGTCCCAGTCTGCGCCGCCGAGACAGCCATCGGCAGGCGACCCAACCTGAAGCTGCGACTCAGCTTCCGCGTATGCCCACCTGCGGCCCCCCTCGATCCGGAGATCGGAGTCGATGGTGAAAAGTTCCGGCAAGGTGCCCACTGCGGCGAAGCCGGCGCGCTGAGCTACCTCGAGCGTCCGCGGAATCGTCGAGACCACCGGGTCCTTGGCGACGGCGTTGGGCGTGTGGTGGAGGTAGTGGCCGAAGGCCTTCTGACAGAAGGTGTGGTAGAGCCGGGTCATGAGAATGAACTCGTGCCAGGCATCGTCGACGACGCGCGAGGGCATCGCGATCATGTCGCCCTTGGCGTGGGCGCTTACGACAAACCACTGCCGAAGAGCATCGAGCACGAGGTCGGCCTGGCCATTGGCGAGCTGCGGATGGCGCTCGCGGAGCTTCGTGCTGAGCGCGGGAGGGAACTCGTACCGCTCGATGAAGCGCAGCCGTCGCCGCTGCTGCAACTTCCAGGCGAGAAACAGCGCGATGAGGCCCGCAACTACGGCAGTGCCGACGACCTGTTCCATCCGACTTGTCGCTCTAACAGTAGGGCGAGTCAGCTTCCGCGCAAGCATCCCCAGAACGGGCGACTGCCGGGACGCGGGTGATCAGCATCGGAGGCTACAACGTGCTGCCTGGGAAGTTGCGCAATTTCGTGATGGGCCGCGGCGCGGCTGATCACCGCCGGGCGGAACCCGCCCGCGCCCGGCGAGCCAAGGCTACGACTCGCCGGCGGGCTCGCCTAGATGGCATTTCGGACGAGGAAAGGGTGATCAGCCAGCCAATAGGAGAGTGCGCTGCAAGCCCTCTCTCGCAGCGCACGGGGGGTCCGGCGTTCTCGCCGCAGTGGACGCCGGGCCTCCGCCACAGTTCTGCGTTCGCCGCCGCGTAGGTGCGGGAAGAGACGCGGGCCATGCCGGTCAGGCCGGGGCGCATGCGCCAGGCAGGGGGTCGGGTCCGTGACCCGCGCGGCCAGTACGCCCCGGCCGATTACAGCCGTACCACATGAGCCCTCCTAGGGCTACCCTGCCCGCGCCAGGGCGAGGTCAGGCTATGGCCCGGAGGCCGGACTCCAGAATCTCCGCCACGCCAAAGGGCTCCAGAAACCATCCTGGAGCCCTTCTCGTCGTTGCGGCAGAACGAGTGGCGAGACGCGCTGGCGTCTAGCGCTTGACGACCTTGTGGATCTTGAGAATCTCCGGATCACCCGAGAGCTCGATCCCAACATCGCTCAGCACCGGCATGAGGCGCTTGCCGAACGCGTCGAACTGCTCCCGCGAGTCCCAGATCTCGCTGACTCGGAACTTCCCGTCCGAAACGAAGGCGACGTGGTACTCGAGTCCCTTCGGCGGCCAGTCGCCGGCCTTCTCAAGACGGCGGCTCGTTTCGTCGTACTGCTCGGGAGTCATATTAGGCGCGCCCGTGAAGCGGACAAGGATGCTTGTCTTGCGATCCTCCATGCTCCGCGTCGCGGACTCAGGGCTGGTGGTGGCCACTCGTGGCCTCCTTCGATGGATTGCTCCCGACCGAGCCGCCTACAAACCGAACACCTTGATCATGTTCGCCTGGCGGGCGAGGAATCTAAGCCAGAAGACATTACGAAGTCTACCGGTTCGCCGCGCGCGGCCGGAGGAGTCGTTGCGGCGAAACGACGCTCGACGGGGCAGAGCTACCTCGAGAGGCGTCCCCGGCCAAAGTAACCAAGGACGGCGACCCAGAAGCCGAGCGATCGTTGCCTTAGGTAACAGTAACCGATCGCATCGGAGGCAAACAGAGATATTTGACCGACGGTACACAACCGACTAGACTGGGACCCACGATGCAGACGTTGGCCGAGTTGACTATGGCCGAGGTGACCAAAGAGGCGCGCGTGCGCGCGCATCTCTCCATGCGGGGGCTGGCGCGGCGGAGCGGCCTCTCGGCTGCGCAGATCAGCCGGATCGAGGCGGGCGAGGTCGAGCGGCCCGTTGCCGAGACCCTCGTAAAGCTCGCCAAGGCCCTCGATCGAGACGCGCAGCTCCTGCTTGTTTTCGCCGGACACATCAGGGGAGCCAGGGCGCGGCAGCTCCTGCGAGAAGCGATCGAGGCCCTGCCCGAACCGGGCAGAGCCGAGCACGCTGATGCACTCGCGCGACTCGAGGCCGAGGATGAGCGCGAGCGTCGGCTCCGGGAAGGGCTCGCCGAGGCTGAGAGGGCGCTGGCAGAGGCTCAGCAGGATCTGGACGAGGCCCGCTTCAAGGGCAAGCGGGTGGCAGCCGAGCCGCTGCGCGAAGCTCAGGAACGGTTGCGCGAGGTCGGGATCTTTGCCCAACGCCGCGCCGTCGATGTCGCTGAGAGGCGCCGGGAGTTTGAGCAGCTAGACGATGCTGAGAGTGAGGACGTCTGTGCCCTCGCCGGCCATCTCTTCCTGCACACGGCCGCTCGCGGCGACCACACCGAGGCCTGGCAGGAGTTCTCGGGTCAGATCACGCCCGACGATCCGGAGCTGCGCCAGCTGCTGCGGGCATGGCGTCAGCTTGAGCACGAGCGACGCAAGAAAGTACTCGAGTTCTCCCAGGATCAGTTGGCTCTCTCGCTGCTCCGGGTTGAGAAGGCCATCCTCGGGTCTGTCCAGACCCCCGAGGAGGCATTCGAGATCGTCCGCAACGTGTCCTCCGCCTGGACGGCGGAGAACGGACGGCCGAAGAGGTCTTCGCCCTCGGCGAAGAGGCCGTCCGCGAAGTCGAAGCGCCAGAGGAGATGATGCCTATGGAGGGAGCTAAGCACCGACTCGCTCGATCGGAAGGAACGAAAGACCCGTCGGGTGAGGACGAGCCTTTCGACGGCGGTTCCGCGACTAGGCGGAAGTCGGCACGCAACTAGGCGGAAGCTGACACTCTCCGAGCACTAGGCGGAAGCCGACCCGCTCCGAGCCTAGCGCGGAACCGCCAATAACTCGATAGGCCAAAGGGCCCCGGGAGAGGAGTGAGAGACAGTGGCGATTCCGCCCGCACCCGCACCCGCACCCACAGCCGCGATCGACGATCAGATGCTGATCGTCGAGTTGCGCGGCGGCGATCCGAAGCGGGCCCCCTTCGTTGGCAAGTCCGACGACTCCGACCTCGAGCGAGGATGGTCGCGGCTGGGAGGCAGGAAGGGGCAGCGGGCCGAGTACCGCTGCGCTGCCTGCGGCTACGGCATCGTCGTTTGCGAGCAACCTCCGAGCTGCCTGATGTGTAGCGAGGCACGCTGGGAGCACGTTGAGTTGCGGCCCTTCTCCCAGCCGCTCGACGACCTTGCCCTTCCCGTTAGCACCCGAAACGAGCGACGTCGCCTCCACGCGCCTTCCTCGCCAGAAATGACGCCGAAGAAGGAGCTCCCGCAGCTCGCCTCGGCCCTGAAGAAAAGCGGGCTCGAGCTCTTCCTCGCCGAGATCGGCCGCCACCCGCTGCTGAGCGCGGCCGAGGAGGTGGCACTTGCCAAGCGGGTCGAGCGTGGCGACCTCGCTGCCAAGAAGCAGATGATCAGGGCCAACCTGCGTCTCGTCGTCTCGATCGCCAAGCGCTATCGCGGCCTCGGCGTTCCCTTTCTCGACCTGATCCAGGAGGGCGCACTCGGCTTGAACCGCGCGGTCGAGAAGTTCGACTGGCGGCGCGGCTACAAGTTCTCGACCTACTCCCACTGGTGGATCCGCCAGGCGGTCGAGCGCACGATTTCGAACCAGGCGAAGACGATCCGCCTCCCGATCCACGTCATCGAGCGCCGGCAGAAGCTCGCTCGGACCGCCCGAACGCTCGCGCCCGCGCTCGGCCGCGAGCCGAGCTTGGAGGAGCTCGCCGAGGCGACCGGCCTGCCGCTCGAACACGTTCGCCAAGCGCTTGGCAGCGCTGAGGCTTCGGTCTCGCTCAATCAAGTCGGTCGGCCCGGACGGCGATAGCGAGCTGGGCGACTTCCTTGCCGATCCGGCTGCCGATGACCCCGCCGAGGAGGCAGAGCGGTCGCTTTTGCGGCAGACGGTGCAGCGCAGGCTCGAAAGGCTGCCGGAACGGGAGCGGCTGATCGTCGAGCGTCGCTTCGGCCTTCAGGGCGAGCCGCAGTCCCTCGAGACGGTCGGGCGCGAGCTCGGGCTCACCCGCGAGCGCGTGCGCCAGCTGCAGGTGCAGGCGCTGAAACAGCTCGAGACGGAGCTGGCAGACCTTGCTCCGATGCAGACTGCTGCGACTCGCGCGGCGCAAGCGCGCGAGGCGGAGCGAGTACCGGCGTAAGATCGCCCGGCCGTCGCCGCATCGGGTTGGTCATCAGGCGCGAGATGTTCCTCGTCGACGGCAGACTGGGATCGGAGGCTGATGGGCGCGAACGGACGTCGGAGAGTGGTGATCACGGGGCTCGGCGCGGTGACGCCGCTGGCCAGCGAGCGTAACGGCGAGCTGGGAGCGCCTGATCGGCAGCCGCTCCGCCGCCGGTGCGATTAGTGCCTTTGATGCGAGTGGCTTCCCGGTCACCTTCGCCTGCGAGGCGAAGGAGTTCGACCCAACCCGGTGGATCGAGTACAAGCAGGCGCGGCGGATGGACCGCTGCGCGCAGCTGGTCGTCGCGGCGGCGCGGCAGGCGGAGTCTGATTCGGGGATCGTGATCGAGAAGGAGTCCGACCGGGTCGGCGCCTCGGTCGCGACCGGGATGGGCGGCCTGAAGTCCTTGGAGGACTGCTGCAACACGCTGATCGAGCGGGAGTCCAATCGTCTCAATCCGTTCTCGCTGCTGGCGAGCATCCCGAACATGGGCGCCGCCTGGGTCTCGATCCAGCTGGGCACGCGCGGGCCGCTCTCGTCGCCGTGCACCGCCTGCGCCGCCTCGCAGATGGCGATCGGCGACGGCCTCGATGCGATCCGGCTCGACCGCGCCGACGTGATGTTCTGCGGCGGCACCGACGCGGCGATCACGCGCGCCGGGATCGCCGGCTTCGCGGCGATGCGCGCGCTTTCCCGCCGCAACGATGACCCGGCGGCGGCAAGTCGGCCGTTCGACGCCGACCGCGACGGGTTCGTGCTGGGCGAGGCGGGCGCGATCCTGGTACTCGAGGAGCTCGAGCACGCGAAGAAGCGCGAGGCGAAGGTCTACGCGGAGCTGCTCGGCTACGGCGTCTCCTCCGACGCCGAGCACATCACCGAGCCCGACCCGACCGGCCAGCACCCGGCGCGGGCGATGAAGATGGCCTTCGTGGACGCCGGGATCAACCCTGAGGAGATCGACTACATCAACGCGCACGGCACCTCGACGCCGCTCGGCGATGCGAGCGAGACGCGGGTGATCAAGCGGGCGCTCGGCGAGGACAACGCCCGGAAGACGCCGGTCTCCTCGACGAAGGGTGCGACCGGGCACTGCCTCGGCGCCGCCGGAGGCGTCGAGGCGATCTTCTGCACGCTCGCGATCCACGAGGGCGTGCTGCCGCCGACGATCAACTACGACACGCCGGACCCCGAGTGCGACCTCGACTACATCGCGAACGAAGCCCGCGAGGCCGACATCCGCATCGCCGTTTCCAACTCGTTCGGCTTCGGCGGGCACAACGCCTGCCTCGTGCTGCGCCGCTTCGAGGGATAGATGACGCGGCGTGAACGCGTCCACGAGAATCGCTGTTGCCGCCCCCTCGACGAGGTGCCGGTGGAGTCGTACAGGCGTCTGCTCGTGTGGTCCCGAGCGGGCGCTCTAGTGCGTTTTCCCTGCTAATCGGGTGGTCGGAATCACGTCACTCGCATGATGACGAGTCCCACCCCGAGCGCGACGGCCGCGCCGGCGAGGGAGAGCAGCGCGCGCTCCTTGCCCCGGAGAAGGAGCTCCGGCGTGACGGGCTCGACGGTGCCGTCCTTGCGCTCGATCGTCCCCGTGACGCGCGCGACGCGGCGGCGGACGTCCCGCACCGGCGTCGAGAGCTGGCGCTGAGCGCGGCTGAGGAGGAACGCGTAGACCGCGCCGCCCGCGGCGACCGCATCCAGCCGTCCGGCGACGGCGAAGTACGCGGTGGCGACCGGGAAGGCGCCCCAGGCGAGGGCGAACCAGGTGTCGCCGTGGAAGCGGCCGCCGAGGAGCTCGACGTTGTACGCGACCACGATGAAGCCTCCGACGACGACGAAAGCCGCGATCCAGGGGTCGACCGTGACCGCTCCGACGACGCCGATCGCGACCGCGCCGGCGATGGAGCCGACCGCGAGCGCGACGAGCACCGTGATCGGGATCCTCGTCGCGAGCGGTCGGCCGCTGAGCTCGTCGAGGGCGTGGGCGCCGATGCCGACGGCGAGGAAGAAGGCAACGAGCGTCGGCAGGAAGCGGTCCCAGGAGAAGGCAGAGGTCAGGGCCGCCCCCACGGCGACGTAGCTCAGATGCCAGGCGGTGTAGGGGGGATGGAGGAGCGTGAGGTAGTCGCGGACGCCGCCCGGGGCGAGCGCGTAGAACGCCGTGCGGTCCGCCTCAGTCGCCACGCGTGCCCCACACGACGACTCCGCCGCCCAGGCTGAGCGCCCGCCCGCGGACGTCGACGATCCCGGCCTCGTGCCAGATCTCGCGGAGCCGCTCGGGCGGGAGGCGCCTCCAGAAGTCGCGGATGCTCGGCCCCAGGAAGGCGCCGACCTCGGACCAGCCCGGAGAGACGACCCGGCCGGCGAATGGCAGGCCTGCGCGGACGTACGCCTCCCACGCAACACGCGGCAGAGCTCGCGCCGGGACGCCGAACTCGAGCATGGCGATCCGGCCGCCGGGGCGGACGACCCGGGCGAGCTCCTGCATCGTCGCGGCCGGGTCGTCGACGTAGCGCAGGAGGTAGGTGAAGGTCAGGCCGTCGAAGCTCGCATCCTCGAACGGCAGGTTTTCGGCGCGGGCTTCGCGCAGGTCGATCCGGTCCGCGAGGCCGGCGGCCTCGACGCGCCGCAGTCCCTCGGAGAGCATCTCGGCGCTCTGGTCGACGCCGACAACGCGGCAGCCGGTCCGGTGCGCGAGCTCGATCGCGACGGCGGCCGTGCCGCTCGCGACGTCGAGTGCCACCTGGTCGCCGCCCAGCTCGAGCCGGCTGACGAGAAACGCGCGCCAGCGAGGGTCCTGCCCGAAGCTCAGCAGCCGCGCGTAGCGGTCGTAGCTCGTCGCGAGCGGGGCAAAGAGCTCCCGCGCGGCGACGTTTCGCTCGGAGGCTCGGGCGGCCACAGGGCTATTGTTGCGGCCCGTGGGCCTCGAGGAGGAGCTGGCAGCGGCGAGCGAGGCGGCGAAGGCGCACGCGGCGGCCGGGGAGGCGCTCGTCGCGGTGATCCCGACGGAGCCCGGCGCGAACGCCCGCGTGTACCTCTGTGCCTACGAGCGCGGCGACGAGCGGTCGTGGCTCGCGCTCGATGCCGCCGGGCGCCCGGTCGCGGACCGGGTGCTCGTGCGCGATGCCGTCGCCATCGCCGCGATGTGCGAGCTTGCCGAGGAAAGTGCGGGCGGCGGCGACATCGGCGAGCTGCGCGCCCGCCTCGTCGAGCTCCGGCTCACCGAGAACCCCGAGGGGATCGAGGAGGCGGAGGTCGCCGCAGCCCGGCTGCAGGAGACGATCCAGCCGCCTCCGCGCGTCGCCAGCGTCGCGTATCTGGACTCGCTCGGAACGGCTGCGGCCGAGCTCGAGCAGACGCTGGGCGACCTCGGCGGCTCGCCGTTCGCGGAAGCGATGAAGACAGGGGTGGCGGCGGCCGAGGACCTCGGCGACGAGGTCGAGCGGCGCTACAAGGGCGCGCTCGCCTGACGGAAGCCTAGAGGGCGCCGCCCGCCGCTTCCGGCGCCGAAGGATCGGCGCCCTGGTCGCCGACCGGCGTCCGGGCGAGGTGCTCCTCGGCGAGCAGAAGGTTTGACTCGCTCGCCCGCTTCACGATCGCGAGCAGGTCGGACATGCTCGCGACCTCCTCACGCTGCTCCTTCAGGAACCAGTCGAGGAACTGGGCGCCGACGAGGTCCTCCTCCTGGCGGGCGAGGGCCGCGAGACTGCTGATCTGCGCCGTCACCTGCCGCTCCTGCGCGAGCGCGAGCGCGACCGGGGCCACCGCGTCCTCGAACTCCGTCTTCGGTTTCTCCACGGCCGGGATCGACACCGGCTCGTCGGCGTCGAGCAGGTACTGGATGATCATGTGGGCGTGGTTTCGCTCCTCCACCGCCTGCCGGTAGAAGTGCGCGGCGAGGCCGGGAAGCGTCTCCTGGTCGTAGTAGACGGCGATGGCGACGTACTGCTGGGACGCCGCGTACTCGTTGGCGATGTGGGCGTTCAACTGCTCCGCGAAGCTCATGGGTGCGTACATTACGTGGAAGGACCGGACGAAAGGACGCCCATGGAAGGTGGATTCGGCTTCCCGCTCGGGGGCGACCCCGAGGATCTGATGCGCGGACTCCGCGAGTTCGCGGAGCGGCAGACCGAGGCGATGCAGGAGTCGCAGCGCGAGCAGTTCGCGACGCTGACGCTGAACACGGCGGTCGAGCTCACGGGGTCGGCGCTCAAGCAGATCCGCGCCGAGGGCTCGCCGGACGAGCAGGCGATCGCGCTCCGCGATGCCATGCGCGTGCTCTTCCCGGAGGCCGTCGCGCTCGTCTCGGCCGCCCGCCAGGGCTTCATGCGCGAGCGGTAGGACGGCCTCGTGCCGTTCCCGGACGCAGGCACCCTGGTCGTCTTCGCGGGTGCGGCGCTCGCGCTGCTGGTCGTGCCGGGCCCGGCCGTCCTCTACATCGTCACGCAGTCGATCGAGCACGGGCGGCGTGCCGGGCTCGTGTCGATGCTCGGGATCCAGACCGGCGGGCTCGTCCACGTCGCCGCAGCCTCGGTCGGCCTGTCGGCCCTGCTCCTCAGCTCGACGGTGGCGTTCAACGTCGTCAAGTTCGCCGGCGCGGCCTACCTGATCTTCCTGGGCCTGCGGAAGCTGCTCGGACGCGACCGGTTCGACCCGACCGGCGAGCGGCCGCCGCGCAGGCTCGACCGGCTCTTCGCGCAGGGGGTCGTCGTGAACATCCTCAATCCCAAGACGGCGCTCTTCTTCTTCGCGTTCCTGCCGCAGTTCGTCGAGGTCGAGGCCGGGTCGGTGGGGCTCCAGATCGCCGTGCTCGGCGTCATCTTCATCGCTCATCGCCATCGTCAGCGACGGCACGTACGCCCTGGCGGCCGGGACGGCCTCGGACTGGCTGCGCGAGAACCCGCGCTTCGTGCGTTCCGAGCGCTGGATCACGGGGCCGATCCTCGTCGGCCTCGGCGTCGCCTCGGCTCTTTCCTCGCCAGCCCGTAAGTAGCTCCGGGGCCACCCCGGACCACCACCCGCCTTCGAGCGTACAGCGGACGAGCGCGTGGATGGCGCGCGGTTCGTGCCGAGAGCGTCAGGGGTTCGTGCCGGCTTCCTGGACGGCGCGTTCCTTGATCTCCTCGACCACCGTCGGGTCCGCGAGCGTCGTCGTGTCCCCGAGCTGGCGGTGCTCGGAGACGTCCTTGAGGAGCCGCCGCATGATCTTCCCCGAGCGGGTCTTGGGCAGCTCCGGCGTGAAGACGATGTTCGCGGGGCGGGCGATCTTCCCGATCTTCGTCGCCACGTGGTCCCGCAGCTCGATCATCATCTCGGGAGATCCTTCCTCGCCGCTCTTGAGGCTGACGAACGCCACGATCGCCTGGCCGGTCGCCGCGTCGCTGCGGCCGCAGACGGCGGCCTCGGCCACGCTGGGATGGTCGACGAGGGCGCTCTCGACCTCGATCGTCGAGATGCGATGGCCGGAGACGTTCATGACATCGTCGACGCGCCCGAGAAGCCAGAAGTCGCCGTCCTCGTCGACCCGGGCGCCGTCCCCGGCAAAGTACATGCCGGGGAAGCGGCTCCAATACGTCTCGACGAAGCGGTCGTGGTCTCGGTAGATACCGCGGAGCATGGCGGGCCAGGGGCGCTTGAGGACGAGGTAGCCGCCGCCTCCGGGCGGGACTTCCTCGCCCAGGTCGTTGACGACTGCGGCGTCCACGCCGGGAAACGGCTGCGTCGCGGAGCCGGGCTTGACCGTGGTCACGCCGGGGAGCGGCGTGATCAGGATCATGCCGGTCTCGGTCTGCCACCACGTGTCCACGACCGGGCAGCGGTCGCCGCCGATGTGCTCCCGGTACCAGACCCACGCCTCGGGATTGATCGGCTCGCCGACCGAGCCGAGCAGCCGGAGCGACGAGAGATCGTGGCGCTCCGCGTACTCGGGGCCCCACTTCATGTGGGCGCGGATGGCCGTCGGGGCCGTGTAGAGGATGTCGACCTTGTAGCGCTCGACGATCGCCCACCAGCGGTCCTTGTCCGGGAAGTCCGGCACCCCCTCGTAGAGCACGCCCGTCGTCGCGTTCGCGAGCGGCCCGTAGACGATGTAGCTGTGGCCGGTGACCCAGCCGATGTCCGCCGCGCACCAGTACACCGAGTCGGCCTTCACGTCGAAGATGTAGTTGTGGGTCGTGGCGACTCCGACGAGGTAGCCGCCCGTCGTGTGCACGATCCCCTTCGGCTTCGCCGTCGTGCCGCTCGTGTACAGGAGGTAGAGGAGGTCCTCGGAGTCCATCGGCTCGCACGGGCAGGTGGCCGGATCGTCGCTCTCCTCCGCGACGAGCTCGTGCGCCCAGACGTCCCGACCCTCCTGCATGGCGACGTCGCCGCCGGTCCGGCGCCAGACGACGCTCGTCTTCACGCCGGGAGAGCGCTCGAGCGCCTCGTCGGCGTTCTGCTTGAGCGGCACCTCGCCACCCTTGCGCCAGCCGGCGTCCTGGGTGATGAGGACCTCGCACTCCATGTCGTTGAGCCGGTCGGAGAGGGCGTCCGCGCTGAACCCGCCGAAGACGACGGTGTGCGGCGCCCCGAGGCGCGTGCAGGCGAGCATGGCCACGGGCAGCTCCGGGATCATCCCCATGTAGATCCCGACCGGGGTGCCCTTGCCGACCCCGAGCCTTCTGAGGCCGTTGGCGAAGCGGACGACGTCGCGCTGGAGGTCGGCGAAGGTGATCGTCCGGCGCTCGTCGTCGGGCTCGCCCTCCCAGTGGTAGGCGACCTTCTCGCCCAGACCGGCGTCGACGTGGCGGTCGACGCAGTTGAAGCAGACGTTGAGCTTGCCGCCGAGGTACCACTTCGCGTACGGCAGGTCCCACTCGTAGAGCGTCGTGAACGGCTCGAACCAGGTGACGCGCTCCCGGGCCTCCGTCTCCCACAGCTCCTCGAAGTCCCGCTCGTAGATCGACGGCTGCGCGTTCGCCTGCGCCGCGAACCGCCCGCTCGGCGGGTACCGCCGCTCCTCGAGCAGGAGCGCGTCGATCGCATGGCCGCTGTCGGTCACAGTTTCCCTCCCGGACGTCGTCGGTCCGCGAAGGATAGAACGGCTAGTCGACCGAGAAGAACGGCCAGAAGAGGAGCGTCACGACGCCGCCCAGGACGAGGCCGATCGCGGCGGCCTTCACCGCGAGGCTCTCGACGCGCCGCACGCCGAGCGAGCCGCCGGCGATCGCGGCGACCACGACGATCACGGGCCAGGCCGGGTTGGCGTCGAAGGAGACGATGGACACCACCACGACGACGGCCGCGACGATTGCGGCCACGACGGCGCCGGCGAGCGCCTGGCCGATCGTCAGCCTCCGGGGCTCGCTCTCGGGCACGTGCTCGGCCATCTCCGAATTGTGCGGGCGCACACGGGTGCCCCGCAAGCGGCTGCGCACTACAATCGAGGCCCCTTGGCCCTGCTCGATCGCGCGATCGTCCGGGTGCTGCCCGCGTTCCCGCGGCCGGTCGTCAGACGCCTCTCCGCCCGCTACATCGCGGGCCCGGAGCTCGCGGACGCGGTCACGGTCGTCCGCCACCTGAACGAGGGCGGGAAGAAGGCCACGCTCGACGTCCTCGGCGAGGAGGTGACGACGCGGGACGAGGCGCTCGCGATCCGCGAGGAGTACGGGCGCGCGATGACCGCGGTCGAGGGCGAGGGCCTCGACGCGAACGTCAGCGTCAAGCTGACCGCGCTCGGGCTCAAGATCGACCCGGCGCTCGCCGGCGAGAGCGTCCGCGTGCTCGCGCGCGCGGCGGCCGAGCGTGGCCGGTTCGTCCGCATCGACATGGAGGACTCGACCACGACCGAGCAGACGCTCACGCTCTATCGGGAGCTCAGGGGCGAAGGCTTCGACAACGTCGGCCTCGTGCTCCAGGCGATGCTGCGGCGAACGGTGGACGACGCGCACGAGCTCCTGCCGTTCCGGCCGAACGTCCGGGTCTGCAAGGGCATCTACGTCGAGCCGGCGGAGATCGCCTACCAGGGCGACGAGGCGGTGCGGTTCAACTTCGTCCAGGCGATGACGGCGCTCTGGGAAGGCGGGGCGAAGGTCGCCGTCGCGACGCAGGACGACGCGCTCGTCGAGCAGGCGCTCGATCTCATCCGCAGGCGGGGTCTCGGCCCGGAGCGGTACGAGTTCCAGCTGCTCCTGGGCGTGCGCGAGGAGCTGGCCGACGAGCTCGCGCGGGGAGGCCACACGGTCCGCATCTACGTGCCCTACGGCCGCCAGTGGTACGAGTACTCCCTCCGGCGCCTGCAGGAGAACCCGCGGCTCGCCGGCTACGTCGCCCGGGACACGCTCCGGCGGCTCGTGCCGTGATCTCCTGGCGGTTCGTCACGCTCGCCGGCCTGTTCGTGACGGCGCTCGTCGTCTCGAACATCATCGCCGTCAAGCTCGCCGAGGTCGGCGGCCGTATCTTCGACGCCGGGAACATCCTCTTCCCGCTCGCCTACGTCCTGGGCGACGTGATCACGGAGGTGTACGGCTTCCGCGCGGCGCGGCGGGTCATCCTCCTCGGCTTCGCCTGCAACGTCCTCGCGGTGGCCAGCATCCAGCTCGCCATCCGCCTGCCCGCGGCCGACTTCTGGACGGACAACCAGGAGGCGTACGAGACGGTCCTCGGCACCACCTGGCGGATCTTCGTCGCCTCGCTCTGCGCCTATCTCGTCGGTGAGCTGACGAACTCGTACGTGCTCTCGCGGATGAAGGTGGCGACGCGGGGCCGCTATCTCTGGAGCCGCACGATCGGATCGTCGATCGTCGGGCAGGCGCTCGACAGCACGATCTTCGTCACCATCGCGTTCGCGGGCACCGTGCCGAGGTCGGAGCTCCTCGACACGATCGTGACCACGTGGGCGATCAAGGTCACCTGGGAGGCGGCGGCGACGCCGATTACCTACCTCGTGGCGAACGGCCTCAAGCGGAGCGAGGGCGTCGACGTCTTCGACGTGCGCAAGCCCGCCGAGGCGCCCACGTGAGCGACGACAGGCTGCGCTGGCTCGGGCACTCGACCGTCCTCGTGGAGCTCGGCGACGTCCGGATCCTCACGGACCCGCTCCTCCGCGGGCGGGTCCTGCACCTGCGCCGGGCGGCACCGCTGGACGCCTCGGGCCTGGACGACGTCGACGCGGTGCTCGTCTCGCACTCCCACTACGACCACCTCGATCCTCCCTCGCTCCGCCGCCTGCCCCGCGACGCCGAGGTGATCGTGCCGCGCGGGGCCGGCGAGCTCGTCCGGCGCCAGGGGTTCGAGACGGTCGTGGAGGTCGAGCAGGGGGACACGGTCTCGGTCGGCGCGGTCCGCGTCCGCGCCGTTCCCGCCGCGCACGACTCGCGCCGCATTCGCGGGTCGAGGACGGAGGCTCTCGGCTACCTGATCGAAGGGGCTCGGCGGATCTACTTCCCGGGCGACACCGATCTCTTCCCGGAGATGTCCGGGCTCGCGCCCGGCCTGGACGTCGCGCTTCTCCCGATCTGGGGGTGGGGGCCGTCGATCGGGGTCGGCCATCTCGACCCGCGGCGGGCCGCCGAGGCGCTCGTGCTCCTGCGGCCCCGTGTCGCCGTGCCGATCCACTGGGGCACCTACTACCCGTTCACCTCGGGGCTCCTGGCTCCGCCGAGCTTCCTGAAGGCGCCGGCGGCCGAGTTCGTCCGGCGTGCCGCCGAGCTCGCCCCCGACGTCGAGGTGCGCGTGCTGCGCGTGGGCGGCATCCTCCAGCTGGACGGCGCCGGTCAGGGGTAGCGGTGGCGGAAGACGGCGTAGGCGACGCCGCCGGCCGGGATCGGGAGCCAGAACGACACGAGGCGGTACGCGAGGGTCGCGACGACCGCCGCGCTCGCCCCGACGCCGGCGAGGGCGAGCAACCCGGTCAGGCCGGCCTCGACGAAGCCGAGGCCGCCGGGCGTGAGCGGGATCATGCCGAGGAGCGCGGCCGCCACGTACGCCAGGAGCACGAGCGAGGGGTCGGGCTGGGCGCCGACCGCCCGCAGGCACGCGATCAGCGCGAGGTAGTCGAAGATCCACTTGCCCGCGGCCGCCAGGAGGGCGCCCTGCCAGCGCACGCCGAAGGCGACGCGGAGGCCGTCGCGCTCGCGCTGGAGCCGGTCCGCGACCCCGGACACGGGTCGTTTGCGCCGCGTCGTCCTGTTCAGGATCACCTCCGCCGCTTTCCCCGCCCAGGCGAGCGGGGCGTCCCAGACGAACACGGCCACGCCGGCGACGACCATGAGGAGGAAGACGCCGGCGCCGAGGTAGGCGGCCTGCTCGAGCCCCGACGGCACCGGGGTTCCGGCCAGGATGGCCGGGACGCTCAGCAGAGGAAGCGCGAGGACGGTCCCGAAGAGGAGGACCGAGACGGCCGTCACCCCCGAGGCGATCCGCCGGCCGGGGAGCCCCGCCCGGACGAGCATGCGGTACTGGAGCGCGCCCGCCGCCGCCAGGCCGCCGGGGATGATCCGCCCGAACGCGTTCCCCGCCAGCTGGGAGGTGGACACGGCGAACCAGCCTCGCGTCTGGAGGGCGATCCTCTGAAGCTCCCAGGTGGCGAGGAAGGAGAGCGCCTCCACGCCGATCGCGACCGCCACCCACGCGGGCTCGAGGTCGAGGAGCTGTCTCCACGACGTGAAGACCTCGAGGAGGCTCGGCAGGAGGAAGTAGAAGGAGACGAGCGTGACGAGGAGGAAGAGGACGCGGCCGGCGATCCGACGGCCGCGGCGAGACCTCGTCGGGGCGGCGCGGATCTCGGTCACTCTGGCAGCCTACGGCGGCCGGCGGGCGAGCCAGCGCGCGTCCGACGCCGGTGGCCATCCGGGGCGTCGGCCCGTATGCTGCCGGGCGAATGAGCCAGCGGACGCGAACCATCCTCGCCTGGACGCTTCTCGTCGTCGGGGCGCTCGTCGTGTTCGTCGGCTCGCTCACCGTGTGGGTGAAACGGCAGGTGCTCGACACCGACGCCTGGGTCGACACGAGCTCGCAGCTCCTCGAGGACGACGACGTCCGGCAGGCGCTCTCCGTCTACATCGTCGACCAGCTCTACGAGAACCTCGATCCCCAGGCGACGCTCGAAGAGGAGCTGCCGCCGAACCTCCAGGGGCTCGCGGGCCCGATCTCGGGGGCCCTGCGCGAGCCGGCGCAGCGCGCCGTCGACGGGTTCCTCCAGCGCCCGCGCGTGCAGGCCCTCTGGGAGAACGTCAACCGTGCCGCCCACGAGGCGCTCCTGCGGATCCTCGAGGACGAGACGCGGGAGGGAGTCTCGACGGCGGCAGGGGACGGTCACGCTCGACCTCCGCACCTTCGTCGTCAACGTCGGCGAGGAGCTCGGGTTCGGTGAGCAGCTCGACGCGAAGCTGCCCGCCGACGCAGGTCAGGTCACGGTCCTCGAGTCCGACCAGCTCGAGGCGGCGCAGAACGCCGTCAAGGTGATCAAGGTCCTGACCTGGCTGATCATCGTCATCGCGTTCGCCGCCTTCGCAGGCGCCGTCTGGCTCGCGCGCGGGAGGCGGGAGATGCTCCGCGACGTCGGAGTCTCCCTCATTCTCGTCGGAATCCTCCTCCTCGTCGTCCGCCGGGTGGTCGGCTCGTACATCGTGGACGCGCTTGCCTCGGGCGTGTCCGTCCGCGACGCGGTGGGGTCGGCGTGGATCATCGGCACCAGCCTGCTCGCTCAGGTCGCGTGGGCGCTCATCGTCTACGGGCTCGTGATCCTGATCGGCACGTGGCTCGCCGGCCCGACCCGGCCCGCCCGTCGCGTGCAAGAGGCCATCGGGCCGACGCTCCGCGATCGTCCCGGGCTCTCCTGGGCCGTCCTGGCCGGCGTCTTCCTCCTGCTCGTGCTCTGGGCGCCGGTGCCGGCGCTTCGCAACTGGATCGGGGTGCTCCTCCTTGCGGCGCTCGCCGCCCTGGGGTTCGAGGCGTTCCGCCGCGTGGTCGTGGCCGAGGCCGGCCCCGGGGAACCCCGACCCGTCGACGGTCCGCCTCCGGCGTCGACCGCCTAGGCGTCGGGGTTCTCCCGCGCTCGGTCCTAGGCGGCCTGGAGCACCTTCTTCACGCCTCTCAGCCTGAAGGCCATCACGATCTCGGTGATCCCGCGCATGAGCGCGAACACGCCGACGAACGCGACGAGCAGGAGCGCGCTCCCGCGGAAGTAGCCGGCGGCCCAGTAGGCGAGCAGGATCTCGATGACGCCGACGATGAGACCCACCCACCACAGGTGCGACCCGTGGGTCATCAGGGCGAGCGTGATGTCGAAGATGCCCTTGAAGAGGAGCACCCACGCCACGATCGACGCGAGCGCCACGAAGGTTCCCGCCGGACGGAAGAAGGCCGTTATCCCGGCCGCGATGAAGATCACGCCGAGGATGCCGTGCACCCATTTCCAGCCGGTTGTCGAGACCGAGATGGCGAGGAACTCGTTGATCCCGACTCCGATGACGACGATGCCGAACAGGATCGAGATCGCGTAGACGGACTCGGTGTTGAGCCGCAGGACGATGAGGGAGACCCAGAGCCAGACGAATCCCGGTGATGAGGAAGAGCCACCAGAGGCGCGAGGCGTCCTCGGCCAGCTCGTACTCCTCCAGACGCAGATCCTTCACGGCGACCTCCTTGGTCGAGCGAGAGCGGGGGATGGCTGGCGGCCGCTTCTACACGGAGGCCTGCATCCCTTCCTCGGGCGTGCCGCGGGCGACACGGCCGTAGGATTCGCTCGCCATCGATCCGACCCGCAAGTCGCTGCGCGGACGCGTGACGTCCTACTCGGAACGGCTCCCGGAGCTGCGCGAGCGGGCGCGTGAGCGAGTCCCCTACGCCGAGGTCGCCTTCGACTCCCTCGAGCGCCAGGTGCGCGCGGGCGGCGGCCTGCTCGCGGGCGGGGTCGCGTACCGGCTCTTTCTCTGGCTCGTGCCGCTCGGGCTCGTGGGGGCCACGATCATCGGCTTCTGGATCGATTCCAACGAGGCGAGCCTCGAGGACGCCGCCGAGGAGTTCGGGATCGGCGCGGCGGCCGTCGCGAGCGCGGACGACGCCGTCGCGGCCAGCGAGCGGAGCCGGGTCCTGCTCCTCCTTCTCGGCCTCTGGCTGGTCGCATGGTTCTCGCTCGGGGTCGTCCGCGCGCTGCGCACCGCCTTCGCGCTCGCGTGGGGCGTCGAGCGGCCTCGCATGCACCGCCCCGTCACCGCCGTCCTCGTCTTCAACGGCCTCTTCCTCGCCGCGGCGCTCGGCCTCGTCGGCCTCGCCTGGCTGCGGGCCGCCCTCGGCGTCGAGGGCGTCGTCGGGATCCTCGCCAACCTCGCGCTCGCGACGGCAGTCGTGCTCTCCGCGATGTGGCTCCTCCCGCGCCGGACCGAGCGCTGGCACGACCTCCTCCCGGGGGCGGTCATGGTGGCGGCCGGCTCCCAGCTGATGAACCTCGCCGTCGTCTTCTACTTCGCGCCCCGGCTCGGGTACTCGTCCGAGGTCTACGGCGCGCTGGGCACGGCGGCTGTGCTGCTCGTCTGGCTCTACCTGCTGTCCGCCCTGATGATCGCGGGAGGATTCCTGAACGCGACGCTCTGGGACCGGCGTCAGGCGAGCGTGGAGCCGTCGCCGTGAGTCAGTCGCTGGGTCCCCTCGCCGACGAGCAGGACGCGTTCGGGCGTTATCTCCTCGACTACCTCGCCGGCGAAGCCGGTGACCTGCTCTTCGAACGCGACGACGGCCACGTCGGGCCGGCGACCTCCGGGGAGTGGTTCTTCGCGGAGCCGGAGGACTGGGTGGAGGCGGAGCGCGCGGTGCTGCGGTTCGTCGAGGGCCGCGTGCTCGACGTCGGGGCGGGCGCGGGCCGGCACAGCCTCGACGCCCAGGCGCGCGGGCTGGAGGTCGTCGCGATCGACGTCTCGCCCGGCGCCGTCGAGGTGTGCAGGCGCCGCGGCGTGCGCGACGTCCGCCTGCTGCCGCTCGCAGCCGTCGACGAGGATCTCGGCCGCTTCGACACGGTCCTGATGATGTGCGGGAACTTCGGCCTCGTCGGCAGCGCCGACGAGGCGGCGCGGATCCTCCGCCGGCTGCACGCGATCACCGCGCCGACCGGCCGCATCGTCCTCGACTCGGTCGACCCCTACGTCGATGCGGACGAGACCGACCTCGCCTACCAGGCGCGAAACCGGGCACGGGGGCTCCTGCCGGGGCAGGTGCGGATCCGGATCCGCTACGGGGAGCGGGTGAACCCCTGGTTCGACCTCCTGAACCTGTCCCCCTCCGAGCTCGAGAGCCTCGCGCAGGCGTCCGGGTGGCGGCTGGCGGAGGTCTTGGAGGGCGAGCCGCCCGACTACTACGCCGTGCTGGACAAGGGGCCTCAGGCGAGGACGGAGTAGCCGCCGTCGACGACGACGGTCTGGCCGCGGATCATGCCCGCGCCCGGGGAGGCGAGGAAGCAGACGACCTCGGCCACGTCGTACGGCTCGACGAGCCTGCCCGCGGGCGTCCGCTGCGCGTACCAGGCGAGCATCGCCTCGCGGTCGGGGAAGTAGTCGAGGGCGCCGGTCTCCACGAGCCCGGCCGAGACGGCGTTGACGCGGATGTCTCGTGCGGAGAGCTCCACGGCGAGGTAGCGGACGAGCGCCTCGAGCGCCGCCTTCGAGGTGCCGACGAGGACGTAGTTGCTGAGGACGCGATGGGAGCCGAGGCTCGAGATGGCCACGATCGAGCTCCCGGCCGGCATCTGTGGCGCGGCGTGGCGGGCGAGGGTGAGGAACGCCCTCGCATTCGCGTTCATCGTCCAGTCCCAGTGCTTCTCGTCCAGCTCGAGCGCCGGCCGGATGACGCCCGTGGCCGCGTTCGAGACGAGGACGTCGAGCGGCCCGACCTCCTCGACGAACCCCGCCGCCTTCGCGGGGTCGCCGACGTTCCCGCGCAGGAGCTGCGCCTCGGCGCCGCGCTCGCGGATCTCCGCGGCCGTCTCCTCCGCGGCCGTGTCGTTTCGCAGGTAGCTGATCGCGACCTTGGCCGCGCCGAGCTCGGCGAAGCGGAGCGCGATGCCCCGCCCGATGCCGCGCGAGCCTCCGGTGACGAGGACGGACTTGCCCGCGAAGACGGCCATCAGGCCTCGTCGGGCGCCCGCGCCTCGGAGAGGGGCGCATGGCTCGGGAGCTCGTCCCACCCCGGCCGGCTCGCCGGCTCGATCGGCCCCTCCGCCGCCTTCGAGGTCGCGTAGGCGAGACGCTCGAGCTGCGCGACCTGCTCGTCGGCGTGACGTCGCACGGGGTGGTCCTCCGGAAGGTCGCGCACGAGCGCCCGCACGCGCGCGCGGATCTGCATGGCGAAGTGCGGTGTCGCGGGACCCACGAGCTCGTCGACGTCGTCGATCGACGGCTCGACGCGGGCGTCGGGAGCCGCCTCCGACGACGCCTGCAGGCTGGTGCTCGCCCGGCTCGGTCATCGGGCGCGACTCTACCCGGTTAGCGTTCCGCTCCGTGCGCCACCGCGTCCCGGCCGACGTCCTCCTCCTCGTCACCGTCGTCTTCTGGAGCTTCAACTTCACCGTCGTGAAGTACGCGCTGACGCACGGCTGGGAGCCCCTCGCCTACTCGTCGGTGCGCTTCGCGATCGGCGCGCTCATCTTCTCCGCGTTCACGTTCGGGCGCGAGGGGACGCTTCGCGTCCAGCGCGTCGACGTCCGGCTGATGGTCGTGGCGGCCGCGCTCGGGATCTGGCTCAACCAGCTCTCGTTCGTCTACGCCGTCCGCCTGACGACGGCGGCCACGGTGGCGCTCATGTTCGGGACGCTCCCGATCTTCGTCGCCCTCGTCGCGCAGGCGCTCCGGATCGAGCACCTGCACGCCCGTCACTGGCTGGCGACGGGCGTCTCGTTCTCGGGCGTCGCGCTCGTCGCCGCGGGTGCTTCGGGCGGCCTCTCCAGCGACATCGGCGGCATCCTCCTCGGGCTCGGCGCCTCGGTGACCTGGGCGGCGTACTCGGTGGCGATCGGGCCGCTCATGCAGCGGTACTCGCCGTACCGGATCAGCGCCTTCATGCTCCTCGTGGGCTCCGTGCCGCTGCTCCTCTCCGCCGCGCGCCAGCTCGCCGAGCAGGACTGGGCCGAGCTCTCCGCGCTCGCGTGGGCCTGCTTCGTCTACAGCCTCTTCTTCTCGCTCGTCTTCACGAACATCATGTGGTTCACGGCCATCGACCGGGTCGGCGCTCCCCGCGCCTCCCTCTACGCGAACCTCCAGCCTTTCTGGGCGCCTTCTTCGCCCTCGTCGTCCTCTCGGAGACGATGACCGCGCTCCAGGTCGTCGGCGGCATCGTGATCGCCGCGGGGATCGTCCTCGCGCGCCAGGCGCGGCCGCCGGCGCCGTCGCCGGACTAGCCAGGAGGGCCGTCCGCGGCAATCTCTCGTACGCGCGCTAGACTCTCCGGCGCACGAGCGAGGTCCGGTTTGGCGCCGAGGCGCCTTCCCAACCCGTTCGAGTACGTGGGAAGGGAGGTGTTGACATGGCAACCGGAACCGTGAAGTGGTTCAACGATGCGAAGGGGTACGGCTTCATCGCGCCCGACGAGGGCACGAAGGACCTCTTCGTTCACTTCTCCAACATCGCCGGCGAGGGCTTCAAGTCGCTCACTGAGGGGTCGCGGGTCGAGTACGAGGCGCGCGAGGGGACGAAGGGCCCCGAGGCGACGAACGTCATTCCGATCGAGGGCTGAGGCCCTGCGGCTCTGCACGTTCGAGGTCGACGGCCGCGAGGCCGCCGTGCGGGTCGAGGGGGAGCAGGTCGTCGAGCTCGACGCCCCCTCGCTCGCAGACTGGCCGGCGGCCGAGCGCGCGAACCCGCGGGATATCCTGCCTCCATGCCCGTGGACCAGCGGCCGGCAGGGGTGACGTCGCACTCTTGAGCGGGCGCACTCTCGTCGTCGACTTCGACGGCACCATCACGGAGCAGGACCTGCTCGACGAGATCGCGCTGACCTTCGGGGACGAGGAGGTCTACCGCGAGGTCGACGTCGGGCTCGACGAGAACCGGCTGACGCTCAACGAGGTGATCCGACGCGAGTTCGAGCCCGTGCGGGCGCCGCTCGACGAGGTGCAGGGCTGGGTGCTCGACAACGTCCGCGTCCGCCCGGGGTTTCGCGAGCTCGTCGAGCTCGCGCGTGAGCGAGGCTGGCGCTTCGTCATCGTGTCCTCCGGGTTTCGCGAGCTGATCGAGCCCGTCCTCGAGCGCGAGGGCCTCACCGGCGTCGAGCTTCTCTCCAACTCGATCGACCCGGATCCGTCGGGCTGGAAGGTGCGCTTCCGCACCCAGGAGACCTGCGAGGTCTGCGGCGAGCCGTGCAAGCGGGCCACAGCCGCCGCGCTCGCGGACGGCACCGACCTCGTCTACGTGGGCGACGGCTACTCGGACCGCTGCGCGGCCGAGTTCGCCGATCTGCGTGTTCGCCCGCCGCGGCCTCGCGCGGTACCTCGACGAGCGGGGGCTCGCCTACGAGCCGTTCGACGACTTCCACCAGATCGCTGAACGTCTCGCTTCCTAGGCCGTTCGACTTCGAGCTCTCGACCGAGCGGTACCGGGCGTTCGGCCCCGACCTGGCGAACCTCTGGCAGGACGGCCGGCTGCACCGTGTCGTCGCCGGGACGGAGGCGCGGATCGGGCCGGGGCCCGCGGGCGTCGTCGTCGAGCCGGAAGACCCGGCGCTCGCCGAGCCCGTGCGCCGGTACCTGGGCGCCTCGTTCGATCTCGACGCGTTCGCCTCGTTCGCCGCCGGCGAGCCGGTCCTCGCCGAGCTCGTGCCGCGACTGCGCGGCTTCAGGCCGTCTCTCGTCCCCGACGCCTTCGAGACGCTCGTGACCTCCATCACCGCCCAGCAGATCTCGCTCCGCGCCGCCTTCAGCATCCGCAACCGGCTCATCGAGGCGTTCGGGTCGAGGGCCGGAGCCGCGTTCGCGTTCCCGACCCGCGAGCGGCTCGCCGGTGCGGCCGCCGAGGACCTGACGGCCCTCGGCTTCTCGCGGCGGAAGGCCGAGTACACGATCGGGCTCGCGCGCGCGGACGTCGACTTCGACGGACTCGGCGCTCTCCTCGACGACGAGGTGAAGGCGCGCCTCGTCGCGCTCCCGGGGATCGGCGAGTGGACCGCGGACTGGTTCCTCGCCCGCCATCTCGGACGGCCCGACGCCTGGCCGGCCGGCGACCTGGGCCTGCGCAAGGCCGTGCTCCATTTCTACGGCGACGTCGACACGCGCGCGGTCGGTGCGCGTTTTTCGCGCTTCGCCAACCTGGCGGCGCACTACCTGCTCCTCGGCCTGCGCTCCCCGGGCTGAGCGAGCATCTAGGGTTTCCGGCGAGATGGCCTACGAGGTGAAGATCGAGGGGCTTCCGACCGACGAGACGCTGCGCCGGATCGTCGAGGAGGCGCGCGCCGCCGGCGAGGAACGCGTCGAGATCGAGACGACCCGCGACGTCGGCGAGGCGTGGATCCGCGCCGGCTTCACCGAGCTGGCACGGGTCCTCGAAGCCTCAGTGGACACGCTCGAGGCCCACGTCGCCGGGGAGAAGGAGCCCTCGGTCGGATCGATCCACGTGCAGACGGACGACGTCGACGGGGTCGTGCGTGCGGTCCGCCAGTTCGTGCCCCGGCTGCCCGGCGGCTCGGAGGGAAGCGTCGTCCTCACGCCGCGCGAGGGGTGGACATCCGTCTTCGACGAGCTCTGCGATCGCGAGCCCGAGATGCTCCGCCGGCTCGCGAAGGAGCTCTCCGACCGCATGGGCGCGTTCGTCGTCGCCATGGGGACCGAGGAGGGCCGCGTCGCCCGCTATATCGCCTTCGAGCGCGGGCGCGTCGTCGACGAGTACCTCTCCGTGCCCGAGTACTACGGGCCGCTGCCGCCGGGCGAGGTGATCGCGCTCGGCTCGAACCCCCGGCTCATGGCACGCCTCACGGGAGGGGATGCGGATGCCATCCGCGCGACGGCGCGGACGGCGCCTGCTCCGGAGCAGCTGCCCCCGGCGCACGAGCTCCTGGCCGAGCTCGGCCGGCTCTTCAGCCTGCCGCAGGCAGCCCACGGCTACGGCGCGGCGGCGGAAGAGGCCGACGCGATCGTGGTCACGCGGGACTCGTGAGCGATGCGACCGTCCTCCTGTTGCACGCGCTCCCGCTCGACGCGCGGATGTGGGACGCGCAGCGCGGCGTGCTCGAGGACGCGGGCTACGCGGTCGTCGCCCCGGATCTCCCCGGTCCGGAGCCGGAGCTCGGCTTCCCGGCCTGGGCCGAACGGGCGCTCGGTCTCGTCGACGGGCCCGTTCGTGCCGGTCGGCTGCTCGATGGGCGGGTACCTCGCCTTCGAGCTCTGGCGGCGGGCGCCGGAGCGGATCCGCGCGCTCGTTCTCGTGGACAGCCGCGCCACGCCCGACACGCCCGGGCAGCGCCAGGCGCGGGACGATGCCATCGGCGTCCTCGGCGAGTCCGGCCGCGAGCCGTTCTGGGACGACCTCGCGCCGAGGCTCTTCGCACCCGACGCGGACCCGGCCGTCGTCGCGTGGGCCCACGAGGTCGTCCTCGAGCAGCCCGTCACCGGCCTCGTCGCCGCGCAGGAGACCATCTCGCTTCGCTCGGACTCCCGCCCGACGCTGGCGACGATCGACGTGCCGGTGCTCGTGATCGTGGGCGAGCTGGACGTGATCACGCCGCCGGCGGATGCCGAGTCGATGGTGGCCGGGCTCGCCGACGCGCGGCTCGTCGTCCTTCCCGGCGCCGGGCACCTGACGCCGCTCGAGCGTCCGAGGGAGGTCGGCGATGCCGTCCTCGACTTCCTCCGCGAGGTGGTGCCGTGATCACGGGCGACGAGCTCGCGGAGCTGCTCGCAGAGGACGACGTCGTCCTCCTCGACGTGCGCTCGCGGGAGGAGTACGAGGGGACGGGCGGCTACCCGTGCGACCCGTACCAGGGCCACATCCCCGGCGCGGTGCATCTCGACCTCGACGAGATCTACGCGGTCGGGGGCGACCCGGAGGCGATCAGGGGGCTGCTCGAGGAGCGCGGGATCGCGACGGAGCGGCGCGTCGTCACCTACTGCCACTCGGGCCAGCGGTCCGAGCTCGCGGCCGTCCTCCTCGGGGCGGCCGGCGTGGAGGCCGTGAACTACCCGGGCTCGTGGCACGAATGGTCGCGCCGCGCCCCGGCGCCCTAGACTGGCGGACGCCCGCTTTCAGCCGACGCGGTGGTGGACCCACACGTTCGGCTCCCAGTACTCGCCGCGGTCCCGCTCGCGGTCGACGTCGAGCGGGGCGAGGCCGTGCGGGAAGACGTACGACGCCGCTCTCCGGGAACGCCAACCCGGTCCACTCCTCCCAGTCGGCCACGGTGCCCGTGATCCGGAGTGACCGCGGTTCGGGGCGGACGATCTCCGCGCCGAGGCGAACGTGCAGGCGGATCCAGGGGTCGAACGGGAGCCCGTCCTCGCGGGCGCCAGGACGCGTAGCGCTCGATCGGCGTGAGCGGGTAGCGCTCCTTCCGGGTGGGACGAAGCGGCGCGATCAGGTCCGGCAGCCCGTGGTCTGCTGCCAGGGCGCGCATGGCGCCGATCATCGTCCGCGAGAGGCCGCCGCCCTGGTGAGGCGGGGCGATCTCGATCGCGAGTGCGGAGAGCGTCGTTGCGGTGCCACCCTCGTCGCGGAGCCGAAACGCGTCGACGACGAGCCCGTCGATGCCGTCCGGAATGCCCTCGGGGGTGCCGTCCCACGCACACGGGATCGAGTGGCCTTCGGCGAGCACTGCGTCCGCTTCCTCGTCGTAGATGGCGAACTGGTACTCGGCGAACGCCTCGTCGAGCCGCCACCAGTAGTCGTGGAGGACGTCGCCGTGCGTGTTGTACTCGGGCCAGACGTCGGTGACCTCGTGTTCGGTTCGCTCCCAGAGGTCGGGGCGCTCGGCGCAGGTGTAGGCGCGGATGGTCATGCGCCGGCGACCCGGCGAAGAGCCGCCTGGAGACCGATCGCGGCGGGCCCGGGCTCGGCGGCGCCGAGCGGTCGGCCGTCCAGCTCGACGACGGCCATCACCTCGCGGACGCTCGACGACGTGAACGCCTCGTCGGCGCTCGCCAGGTGCTCGACCGGGTACGCGCCCTCTCGCACGTCGTACCCGAGCCCGCTCGCCTCCTCCAGGAGGGTCGCGCGGGTCACGCCGGCCAGGATGCCGAGCTCGAGCGCCGGGGTGAAGAGCTCGTCCCCCCGGCGCCACCAGACGTTCGTCACCGGCCCCTCCAGGACGATCCCGCCGCTGGCGAGGAAGACGGCGTCGTCGGCGCCGCGCCGGCGCGCCTCGGCCTCGGCCGCCATGTTCACCGCGTAGCTCGTCGACTTGACCCCGCCGAGGAGCCAGGGCGCATCCGCACGCAGGCCGGGCTCGAGCCCGAGCGGGACCGTGATCATGCGGAGGCCCCGCGTGCGCCGCTCCTCGAGGTCGGGCGGGAGCGAGCTCACGAGGGCGAAGCTCGTCGGGCGCCCCTCTCCCTCGCGACCGGGGGTGATGTAGAGGCGCAGGACGGCGTCGGGCTCGCTCGAGGCTCCGAGCGCGGCGTGCGCGAGCGACCGGAACGCCTCGACGTCGAGCGGGGGCAGGTCGAGCCTCCCGGCCGAGGCGGCCAGCCGCTCGAGGTGGGCGTCGAGCCGGAAGGGCCGCCGCCGTAGACGCGGATCGTCTCGAACGCGGCGCGACCGCGCAGGATCGCCTCGTCGTCTGCGTGGAGGACCGGCGTGGCGGGGTCGACGAGCCCGCGCCCGCCGACGGCGAGGGCGAGGACGGTCACGAGGTGACGGCCTCGGGGACCCCGCTCCCGACGGCGGCGAGGAGCGGCCGCGCCTTCACCCACGACTCCTCGATCTCCGCCTGCGGGTCCGAGTCCCAGACGATGCCGCCGCCGACCCAGAGGTGGATCTCGCCGTCCGCGACGGCGAACGTGCGGATCGTGAGCGCGAGGTCGAGGTCGCCGTTCGGGCGGATCCGGCCCAGCGCGCCCATCGAGGCGCCGCGGCCGACCGGCTCGAAGGCGGCGATGTGGTCGATCGCGGCGATCTTCGGGGCGCCGGTGACGGAGCCGCCCGGGAACACCGCCCGCAGGAGCTCCGCGAGCCCGATGTCGGGCCGGAGCCTGCCCTCGACGGTCGTGACCATGTGCGTGACGCCGGCCAGCTCGCGCTCGGCCATCAGGTCGGGCCAGCGGACCGACCCGGGCTCGCAGACGCGCGAGAGGTCGTTGCGCTCGAGGTCGACGATCATGACGTGCTCGGCAGCGTCCTTCTCCGACTCGCGCAGCTCGCCGCGGACGTCCGCCGGGCGGGTGCCCTTGATTGGTTTCGTCCAGACCCGGTCGCCACGGCGGGCGAGGAAGAGCTCCGGCGAGCCCGAGACGATCGTCCACCCGTCGCCGGCGAGCGGCTCGGGATGGAGCGGGCGCAGGCGCGCGAGACGCGGCGCCAGGCCGGCGGGGTCGCCTGCGAAGGGCGCGCAGAGGTGCTGGACGAGGTTCACCTGGTAGACGTCGCCGCGGGCGATCGCCGCCTGCACGGCCTCGATCGCCTCCGCGTAGGCGCCGTCCTCCCACGACCGCCGCCACTCGCCGATCTCGAGCCCTCCGGCAGGAGGCGTGGGCTCGTCCTCGCGGCGAACGCGCGCCGCGGCGAGAGGGAGCCTGCACGGCTCGGGCGGGTCCGGCCAGGGGGCGCGGCGGAGCGAGCTCGAGATCCGGTAGCCGAGGAAGACGTCGGCGACGAGGCCCTCGGCTCCGCCTCCGAAGAAGCCCGCCCCGCGCAGGTAGTCCTCGAGCTCCCCGAAGGGGTCGTCGGCGCTCCAGACCTCCAGCACGCCGGGAACGCTAGCGCAGCGCACCAGCAGCCCTGGCTGATCGAGTCGAACGGGCGGGAGCCGGGGCCGTGCTGCCCGCCACGCCTGCCTAGAATCGAGCGGGTGGACGCGAGGCCGATCGGGATCTTCGACTCGGGCGCCGGGGGGCTCACCGTGCTGCACGAGTGCCTCGTGACGATGCCCAACGAGGACTTCGTCTACCTGGGCGACAGCGCCCGCTGCCCGTACGGCCCGAGGCCGCACGAGGAGATCCGGCGGTACGCGTACGAGATCGCCTCGTACCTCGAGCAGAGCGGCGTGAAGCTCATCGTCGCCGCGTGCAACGCCGCCACGTCGGCCGCCCTGCCCGCTCTGCAGGAATCCCTCGCCGTGCCGATCGTGGGCGTGCTCGTCCCCGAGGCCCACGCCGCCGTCCAGGCGACGCGGAACCGGCGGATCGGCCTGCTGGCGACCGAGGCGACCGTGGCCAGCGGACGGTACGAGGAGGTCGTGCGCGCACTCGACGCGGGCGCGCAGGTCGTCTCCGTCGCCTGCCCGCGGCTCGTCCCGCTCATCGAGGCCGGAAACGTCGGGGCGGAGCTCGACGAGGCGGTGCGGGAGTATGCGGCGCCGCTCCGGGCCGCGGACGTGGACACGGTCATCCTCGGCTGCACCCACTACCCGATGATCAGGCGCGTCTTCGAGCGCGTCTTCGGCCGCGGGACGACGCTCGTGTACTCCGCGGACGAGACCGCGCGCGAGGTGGCCGAGACCCTGGCGCGGAAGGGTGTCGGAAACGACGAGGGCCGGGTGGGCTCGATCCGGTTCCTGACCACAGGCGCCCCCGCGGAGTTCCAGGCGCTCGGGGAGCGCTTCCTCCAGCTGCCGATCCCCAGCGTCGAGCGGGTGACCGTCCGCGAGCTCGAGCTGGCGCTCTCATGACCTGTGCCAACGCCGCCGGGGCCACCCCGGACCACCACCCGCTTCGAGCGTATCGCCGGCGGGCGGGCGGGTGGCGCGCGGACTGTGTCGAGACGGTGACGGGGTGAGCCGGGAGGGTCGCCGCGTCGACGAGCTCCGGCCGGTGGAGCTCGTCACCGACTTCGTCGAGCAGGCCGCCGGCTCGGCGCTCATCTCATTCGGACGGACGCGGGTCCTCTGCACGGCGAGCGTCGAGGACAGCGTGCCGCGCTGGCTCGTCGGCAGCGGCCGCGGGTGGCTGACGGCCGAGTACGGCATGCTGCCCGCCTCGACGGGCTCGCGGACGCCCCGGGAGGCGAGCGCCGGGAAGCAGAAGGGCAGGACGGTCGAGATCCAGCGGCTCCTCGGCCGCTCGCTGCGGGCCGTCTACGACCTCGGGAAGCTCGGCGAGCGCACGATCTGGATCGACTGCGACGTCCTCCAGGCGGACGGAGGAACCCGCACCGCGGCCATCTCCGGGGCGTGGGTCGCGCTGACGCTCGCCGTGCGCCGTGCGGGGCTTCCCGAGCCGAGCGACCTCGTCGGGGCAGTGTCGGTCGGGATCGTCGACGGCGAGCGACGGCTCGATCTCGACTACGTCGAGGATGCGGGGGCGGAGGTGGACATGAACGTCGTCATGACCGGCGACGGACGGCTGGTCGAGGTGCAGGCCACGGCCGAGCGGGTCGCGTTCACGCGGGCCGACCTCGACGCGCTCGTCGACCTCGCCGCGGCAGGGATCGCGGAGATCGGCGTCCGGCAGCGGGAGGCGGTCGCATAGCCCCGGAGATCCACTGGGGCGAGATCCTCCTCCGGATCTGCGTCGCCGCCGCGCTCTGCGGCTCCATCGGCCTCGAGCGCGAGCTGCGGGAGCGGGCGGCGGGCCTCAGGACGCACATGCTCGTCGGCGTCGGCTCCGCCCTCTTCACCATCGTCTCCGCCTACGGCTGGAGTGACTTCGAGTTCTCGGCGCGGTCGGGGGTCGTCTTCGACCCCACGCGGATCGCGGCGCAGATCGTCACCGGGATCGGCTTCCTCGGGGCGGGCGCGATCATCCGCCAGGGGTTCGCCGTCCGCGGGCTGACGACCGCTGCGGCCCTGTGGGTGGTGGCCGCGATCGGGATGGCGGCCGGCGCGGGCTTCTACACCGCGGCAGTGATCACGACGGGCGTCGTCCTCGTCGGCCTGGGGCCGCTGCGCTGGATCGAGGGAGGAAGGCTGGCGCGCCTCGGTCGTGCCGGGCGAACCCTGGAGATCGATCTCACGCGCGAGCATCCCGTCACGGCGGCGCTCGCCGTCATCGACTCAAGCCCGGCGAGGGTCAGTCGCGTCGAGTTCGAGGAGGAGCGGGACGGCCGAAGTCTCCGCGTCCAGCTCGACGTCTACTTTCCGGCGGACGAGCGCCTCGTCGACGAGCTCGCGGCGCTCGAGGGAGTGCGCGGGGTCCGCTGGGGCGAGTGAAGGCCGTCCTCGTCTCGAAGAACGCGCACAAGGCCCGCGAGCTCGCCGTGCTCCTGCCCGGCTGGGAGATCGAGCCGATCGAGGTCGACGCCCTCCCCGAGGAGACCGGCGAGACCTTCTACGAGAACGCTTTCGCCAAGGCGAGCTTCGGCAGGGCGATCGCCGAGGGTGACGACTGGGTCCTGGGCGAGGACTCCGGCCTCGAGGTCGATGGCCTCGGCGGGCGACCGGGGATCTTCTCGGCCCGCTATGCCGGGTCCGGCGCGACGGACGGAGAGAACGTCGCGAAGCTGCTCGCGGAGCTCGAGGGCATCGCCGGCGACGGCCGCCGCGCGCGCTACGTCTGCGAGCTCGTCGGCCTGGCGTCGGACGGAAGCGAACGTCGCGGGACGGGGACGCTCGAGGGCTGGATCGCCGAGGCCCCGCGCGGCTCGGCGGGGTTCGGGTACGACCCCGTGTTCGTGCCGGACGGGGAGGAGAGGACGGTTGCCGAGCTGGGGGACGCGTGGAAGGCGGAGCGGAGCCACCGCGCGGTCGCCGCGCGAAACCTGCTCGCGGCAGTAGGCAGCGGAGCCGCGGGGCGGTAGATTCCGCGCATGCAGCTGTTCTCGCACGACGACAAGGCCGACGCGCTCGGCCGCGCGCCGCTCTTCGCGAACCTCTCCCGCTCGGAGCTCGTCGAGCTCGCGAAGCGGACGGAGGACATGGAGGTCGAGGCGGGCAGGACCCTCGCCCGGGAGGGCGAGATCGGGCAGGAGTTCTTCGTCATCGTCGACGGCGAGGTCGTGGTCACGAAGGGTGGCGAGGAGGTCCGCCGGCTCGGCCCGGGCGACTTCTTCGGGGAGATCGCTCTCGTCTGGGAGTCGCCGCGCCGGACCGCGACCGTGACGGCGGAGATCCCGCTCCGGTTCTTCGTCCTCACGCGCCAGAACTTCCGCAGCCTGATCGCGCACCAGCCGGAGATCGAGGAGAAGGTGCTCGCGGCGCTCGAGGAGCGCGTCAAGGCGACGGAGGCTCACTAGCCGCAGCCATCGCGGGCGTCTCGGTCGCGCCGCGGCGACCTGGCCCCAGCCACCAGTTGACCTCGGCTCCGAACACGAGGATGTTCGCCATCAGGTAGAGCCAGACGAGCAGCAGGACGAGGCCGCCGTAGGCCTGGAGGGCGATCAGCTCCCGGGAGAGGCGGACGAAGATCGGGAGGATCTGGAAGCTCGCCTGGAGGAACACGGCGGCGACGAGCGCGCCGGGGAGCGTCTCGCGCCAGGTCAGGATCGTGTTCGTGAGCAGGCGGTAGAGGCTCCACGTGAAGCCGACGAGGAGCCCGGTCGAGACCAGGAGGACGTACACGTACGAGACGGCGCCCTCGGCCACGCCGGCGCGCTGCACGAGCTCGACGCCGACCGAGCCGATGACGAGCGCGACGAAGAGCACGACGAGGAACCCGACGGTCAGGAGGAGGACGAAGCTCTTCTGCCTGATGAACGGGCGGTTGGGAAGCCCGTAGACGATGTTGAAGGCCGACTCGAGCACGCTGAAGAACCCGAGCGCCGCCCAGATCAGCCCGATGCCGCCGATGAGAGAGAGTTCCCTCGCCTGCTCCTGGATCTCGGTCACGACGTCGAGCAGGTTCGACACCGAGCTCTCCGGGAAGGCCCGCTCCAGCTCCTCGATCAGGTAGCTCGACTCGTCCTGCTCGCCCGCGAACGCGAGCAGCGAGAGCGAGAGGAAGAGGAGCGGTACGAAGGCCAGGATCGCGAAGTACGCGATCATCGCCGCGAGGTGCGTGCCCCGGTCAGCGAGGAACTTGCGGATGAGGGCATGCACGAGGGGATGAGTCTACGGCGGTGTGTTAGGTTTGCCGGCGGTGGAGGCAGCGCAGGCGCTAGCCGATCTCGTCGAGATCTCGTCGCAGATCGAATCGGCCGTGCTCGCGAAGTCCGACGGCAGCGTCCTCGCCTCGACCCTGGCCGACGAGGAGCGCAGCCAGGCCGTCATCCGGGAGGCGCTCGACCTCGTCGGCGGCGACGGGAACCCGACCCAGGTGGAGGCGATCCTCCCCGAGGGCTGCGTGTTCGTCGTGCGTGACGACGAGCGGCTCGTCGTCGCCGTGACCGGCCGCGACCCGACCTCGGGCCTCGTGTTCTACGACCTGAAGACCTGTCTCCGGCTCGCGGGCGAGGAGCCCGAGGCAGTCGAGGAGGCCGCGGCTCCCAGGCGGCGGCGCAAGAAGGAGGAGCCGGCCGAGCCGGAGCCGGCCCAGGCGAAGGCGGCCGAGGAGGCCCCGGATGGCGAAGGGTAAGTTCGCCGCCGTGGCCGTGGCGGTCGGGTCGGCCCTCGGAGCCGCCGCCATCTGGCGCCGCCGGTCGGGGAAGGGGGCCGAGCGCGTCGAGGTCTACTACGCCGACGGCTCGATGGTGACGTTCCCGGAGGGCTCCGACGAGGCGGCCCGCCTGCTCCCCGTCGCCCGCCGGGTTCTCTGGCAGGCGCGGAGCTGAGCTCCCTCACGGACGCCGAGCTCGCCCGGCGGATCCGCGAGCACGCGTACCTGGAGGGCGATTTCGTCCTCCGCTCCGGCAAGCGCTCGCGCTACTACCTCGACAAGTACCGCTTCGAGACCCGGCCCGACCTGCTCGCCGCCCTCGGCGAGCGGCTCGCCGCGCGGATCCGCGAGGTCGCGCCGGCGGCTGTCCGCATCGCCGGGCCCGAGCTCGGGGCGATCGCGCTCGCCGCGTCGGCCTCCCTCTCGTCCGGCCTTCCGTTCCTGATCGTGCGGAAGGAGGCCAAGGAGTACGGCACCGAGCGGCAGCTCGAGGGCGAGTTCGCGCCGGGCGAGCAGGTGTGCCTCGTCGAGGACGTCGTCACGTCGGGCGGGGCCGCCGCCGAGGCTGTCGGCGCCCTGCGGGCGGCGGGTCTCGAGTGCGACGCGGCGGTCTGCGTCGTCGATCGCGAGGAGGGCGGGGAGGACACTCTGGCCCGGGCCGGGGTCCAGCTGCACGCGCTCTTCCGCGCGCGAGACGTCCTGAGCGCCTGAAAAGACCCGCAAACCCGCATCGTTGCTTGATATCAATCCACTCTGTTAGGGTGTTTCCCGGTTCCCCAGTCAGCAGAGTGGACGGAAGGAGAGGGCAGTGGCAACGAAGGCCGAGTTCATCGACATGGTGGCGGACAAGAGCGGACTAACCAAGCGGGATGCCACCAAGGCGGTCGACGCGTTTCTCGACTCCGTGACCGAATCGCTCAAGAACGGCGACTCCGTGTCCTTCACAGGCTTCGGCAAGTTTTCCCCGCAGCAGCGTGCAGCGCGGCAGGGCGTCAATCCGCGCACGGGCGAGCGGGTGCAGATCCCGGCGGCGACCGTGCCCAAGTTCTCCGCAGGCAGCCAGCTCAAGGCGGCGCTCCGCCGCTAGCTCTCCTTCCTTTTTGGCGTCAGCGAGGGCCGCGCGAGCGGCCCTCGCGTCGTCCCCGGGGCCATTGACGCACGAACGTATGTTCGCCTACCATCGAGGGGGTGCAGCTCGCGTTCGACGCCGCCGACCGACTCGTCGAGCTCGTCGAGGAGCGGCGCGGGCCCGTCGCCGTCGAGGACGCCGCCCGCACGCTCTTCGCCCTCGCCCGGGCACCCGCAGGGCTCGCGCGCAGCCTCCTCGAGGACGTCGTCGCGGGCGACGCGCGGCTGACCTGGACGGGGGCGTGCGTCGGGCTCGCCGAGCCGCCGGGGATCGATCTCCCCCTCGAGGCCGCCCGCTTCGTCGTCGTCGACCTCGAGACGACGGGGCTCCGGCCCGCCTCGGCTGCCATCTGCGAGATCGGAGCCGTCCGGATCGAGGCCCTGCTGCCCGCGGGGACGTTCCAGACCTTCGTCGACCCCGGCGTCCCCCTGCCGCCCGTGGTCGCCGGGCTGACCGGGATCGCCGACGCCGATCTCCGCCGCGCGCCGCGGGCGGGGGTGGCGGTCGACAGCTTCCTGCGCTTCGCAGGCGAGGGCGCGGCGATCGTCGCCCACAACGCGCGTTTCGACCTCGCGTTCCTCGACCGCGAGGTCGAGATCCTCACCGGCCGCCGCCTGGCCGCGCCGGTGATCGACACCGTCGGCCTCTCCAGGCGCCTCCTCGCCGGCCGGGTCGCCCGGCACGGGCTGGCAGCGCTCGCGTCCTTCTTCGGGACGTCGGTCGAGCCGTGCCATCGGGCGCTGCCGGACGCCCAGGCGACCGCCGAGATCCTCGTGGCGCTGCTCGGCCTGGCGCAGGAGCGCGGGGCGAGGACCGTCGCCGATCTCGTCACCCTCTCGGCTCCCCGCCGCCGGCGCGTCTACGAGAAGCGCTCCCTCGTCTTCGGCGCTCCCGCACGCCCCGGCGTCTACCTCTTCCGGGACGCCCGCGACCAGGTTCTCTACGTCGGGAGGGCGCGCGATCTCAGGGCGCGCCTCCGTTCGTACTTCCGGTCCGAGCGCCAGCGCCCCGCCGTCGAGGCCGCTCTCGGCGCGGTCGAGCGGGTCGAGTGGCGGGAGCTCGGATCGGAGCTCGAGGCCGCCCTCGAGGAGCTCCGGCTGATCCGGGAGCTCCGGCCGCCGGCCAACGCCCGCGGCAAGCGGGGCGACCGGGCGGTCTACCTGCGCAGGCGGGGCGAGGGCTTCGTCGTGTCCTCGCGGCCGGGACCGCTCGGCCCGATTCGAAGCCGCCGCCGGGCCGAGAGAGCGGCGCGGGCGCTCGACGGCGCAAGCGAGGACGAGGTCTCCCGCCTGACCGCCGGCGGCCCTCTGCCCCGGTTGCGCGCGAGGCTGCGGGACCTGGCCGAGTGCCTCCGGTACGAGGACGCCGCACGGCTCCGCGACCGCATACGCGCGCTCGAGGAGGTCGTCCGGGAGCTCGCGGTCCTCGAGCGCCTCCGTGCGGCCGAGCTGTGCCTTCTCGCCCCGGCCGCCGAGCCGGGCTTCCGCCGCGCGGTCTTCGTCGCCCGGGGGAGGGTCGTCGACGCGCGCACAATTCCGTCGGGGGCGGGGGCGGCGCTCGAGGTACGCGCCGGCGTCGCGGCCGCGCGGCGTTCCGAGCCGTCCCTCGCCGCGACCGACGCCGAGGAGCTTCTCCTCCTCGACTCCTTCCTTCGGCGGCCTCCGCCCGAGCTCCTCGTCGCGCCACTGGACGAGGCCGGGATCCTCGCTGCGCTCGTGGATCCGCGCACCGCAGTCGCCTGACCGCCGGGACGCAGGCTACTAATCTCCCTGTATGCCGCAGGAAGTCGAGGCCGGAGTGCGCCTGTCCACGACGGCCGTGACGTTCGGCGACCGGGTCGCGGAGGCCGTCGACCGGAAACGGAGCCAGCTCCTCGTGGGGCTCGACCCGCGGCCTGAGCTCCTGCCCGTGGAGCTCCGCGGGGACATCTACCGGAGCCGGGCCTCGGCGGCGGACGCGGTCGCCCGCTTCTGCCGGGGACTCGTGGACGCCGTCGCGCCGTACGTCGTCGGGGTGAAGGCGCAGGTGGCGTGCTTCGAGACGCTCGGGGCCGACGGCATGAGGGCCTTCGAGGAGGTCTGCGACTACGCCCGCGCCGCGGGCCTCCTGGTCGTGGCCGACGGCAAGCGCGGCGACATCGGCTCCACGGCCCGCGCGTACGCCGACGCCTACCTCGAGCTGCGCGAGGACGACCCCGCGCCCGTGGACGCGCTCACCGTGAACCCGTACCTCGGCAGCGACTCGGTCGAGCCCTTCGTCGCCGCCTGCCGCCGCGCGGGCACCGGGATCTTCTGCCTCGTGAAGACGTCGAACGCCGGCAGCGCCGACATCCAGGACGCCGTGCTCTCCGACGGCCGCCCCGTCTGGCACCTCGTCGCCGAGCTCGTGAGCGCGTGGGGCGAGGACCTCGTCGGCGAGCGCGGGCTCTCGAGCGTCGGCGCGGTCGTCGGCGCGACGTATCCGCGCGCGGTCGCCGAGGCGAGGAGGCTGATGCCGCAGGCGATCCTCCTGCTCCCGGGCATCGGCGCCCAGGGCGCGACGCCCGCCGACGTGGCGCGCGCGTTCACGAGCGGGCCGGCGAGCGCCCTCGTGCCCGTCTCGCGGTCGGTGATCTACGCGTTTCGCGTTGCCGGCGCGGACTGGCGCAAGGCGGCCGCCGCGGAGTCGGCCCGCCTCCGCGACGAGGTCTGGGGGGCGTCCGGCTGGTGAACCCGGACAAGCTCCGCATCTGGGTCGCCCGCCTCGCAGCCCCGCTTGCCTTCTTCTTCGCCGCGGTGATCCTCGTCGTCCTCGTCCAGCGCGCCCTCGACCGCCAGGAGGGCACGAGCTCGAATGCCTCGGCGTCGAACACGGACACGACCGGCGTGACGACGACGCCCGGGGTGACGGACACGACGGATCTTCCCCGCGCGTGCCAGAAGCGCAACTACCGCGTCCGGCCGGGCGACACGCTCGAGGTGATCGCCGCCCGCTGCCAGACGACGGTGGACGTGCTGCTCGAGCTCAACCCGGACATCGACCCGCTCGCCCTCAGCCCGGGCCAGCGCGTCCACCTCCGCGCTGCGGCGACCTAGCTTCCGCGCCGGAGCCGGCGCGCGAGATGGGCGCTCGCGAGCGCCATCGTCATGAGTGGGTTCCCGAGCGCGCGCACCTCCACGCTGCCGGCCTGGATCTCGCGCGGGCGGCGCGGGATCACGAGCGGGCGCGGCGCGAGTCCGAGCGAGAGGATCCGCTGGTTGCTCTCCCGCTCGCCTCCGGCCCAGACGAAGAAGCGGGTCGGCCGGAGCTCGAAGCCGCCGAGCGCGCCGACCCGGATCTCGAGCGAGCGCTCGACGCCGGTGACGCGCGCGGGCTTGTCCTCTCTCTTCGTCTCGCCCATCGTCACGAGTTATAGCCTGCAGGACATGCCGCGCCGAGCCCTGGTCGTCGCTCTCGTACTCGCCGTCCTCGCTGGAGGCGCTGGAGCTGCGACCGCCGCCGACGACCCGCCGCCGGTCGAGGCGCGGGCGGTGGTCGTCGCCGACGGTCGCACGGGCGACGTGCTCTACGAGCGGAACTCCGACCGGCGGATGGCCATGGCCAGCATCACGAAGCTGATGACGGCCCTCGTCACGCTCGAGCACGCGCGCCCCGGGGACACCGTCACGATCCCGAAGGGCGGGATCTCACCGGGCGGCTCGTCGATCTTCCTCACGCCGGGGGAGCGGCTTTCCGTGCACGACCTCCTCGCCGCCGCGCTCATCCAGAGCGCGAACGACGCTGCGTACGCCCTTGCCCGCCATGTCGGCGACGGGAGCGTCAAGCGCTTCGTCCGGCTCATGAACGAGAAGGCGTCCGAGCTGGGCCTCGAGGACACGCACTTCGCGCGGCCGGACGGGCTCGACGCGCCGGGCCACTACTCGACCGCCGAGGACCTCCTTCGGCTCGGCCGGATCGCGATGGAGGAGCCGCTCGTGCGCAAGCTCGTGCGCCGGAAGACGTACAGCATCGCGGGCGGCCGCACGCTCGAGAGCTGGAACGACCTGCTCTGGACGTATCCGGGCCTCTACGGCGTCAAGACCGGCCACACCGACCATGCCCGGTGGAGCGAGGTCGCCGCGGCTCGGCGCGACGGGACCTCGACGTGGGCCGTCGTCCTCGGCAGCCCCACGCGGGCGAAGCGGAACGCAGCCGTTGCGGAGCTGCTCGACTGGGGCTTCGACCAGTACGCGCGCTTCACGCTCGTCCGTGGGGGCGAGCGGTACGCGACGGCCGCCATCCCCTTCTCGGACGACCGGCTCGAGCTCGTCGCGGCGGGGAGCGCGTCCCGCGTCGTGCGGCTCGGGGACGGCACGCGGTTCGTCGAGCGCGTCGTCGCCCCCGAGACGGTCGAGCTCCCGGTCGCCAAGGGGCAGAAGCTCGGCGAGGTCGTCGTGCTCGACGGCGAGAGCGTCGTCGCGCGTGAGCCCCTCGTCGCGACGAGGGACGTCTCCGCGCCGAGCCTCGGCGAGCGACTGGGCTGGTACGCCGACCGCGCCCTCGACGAGGCGGGCGACACGCTCTCCGCGCTCGTCCCGGGGATCTAGTGTCCGACCCCGAGCCCGCGCAGCTCGACGCACGACAGCGTTGCCGGAGTACCTCCTCCGCGAGGTCCCCGGCTTCGCCGACTCGCCCGAGTTCGAGGCGATCGCCGCGAACCGCGGACTGCCGGGAGTCGTCACCGGCGCGTTCGGGCGGTATCTCGAGCGGCTCCAGGCGAGGGCGATTCGCCGGGAGGCGGATCCCGCCGAGGAGGCCGCCCTCGACGGGGCGTACCAGGCCGTCGAGGACATGGCGGCGAGCGACGACGAACGCGTCAGGAACGCCCTTCGCGTCGAGGTTTTCGACCACATGCGCGCCAACGACGTCGTCGTCGCGGTGGTCGAGACGCGACTCGGGCCCCGAGGCGCGGAGCCTCTACCGCCGCTGGGCCGTCTGAGAAGCCGAATGGAGCTCTTAGGCTAGGATCGGGCCGGGTGCAGTCTCCGTATCCACTCGGATGATCGTCACCGTTACCCTCAACGCGGCGATCGACAGGACGCTCGTCGTCCCCAATTTCCAGCCCGGCCAGCGCCACCGAGCGAGCGTCGGCTTCCCGAGCGCGGGCGGAAAGGGGATCAACGTCGCCCGTGCGCTCAAGCTCCTCGGCGCGCCCGTCGTGAGCACGGGGCTCGCAGGTGGTCGGACCGGCACGCTCGTCGTCGAGGAGCTGACCAACGAGGGGATCCTCAACGACTTCGTCCGCATCAAGCACGAGTCGCGGACGTCGATCGCCGTGCTCGACCCGACGTCGAACGCCTACACGGAGATCAACGAGTGGGGCCCGGAGGTGAGCGAGGAGGAGCTGCAGATCCTGCGCGAGAAGCTCGCGTACCTCGCCCAGGGAGCCGAGTTCGTCGTCCTCGCCGGCTCGCTCCCGCGCGGGGTCGACCCCGGCCTCTACGGGGAGCTCGTCCGCGATCTCAACCGGTCCCAGCTGCTCGCCGTCGTCGACACGGAGGGCGAGCCGCTCCGTCTCGCCGTCGAGGCGGAGCCCTACCTCGTCTCCCCGAACCAGCAGGAGGCCGAGGCCCTCGTCGGGCACGAGTTCGTGGACGAGGAGGACATCGTCGCGGGGCTCGACGAGATCGCCGATCTCGGCGCCAGGAACGTCATCATCACCCGCGACACGGGCTGCTACGCCCTCCTGCGCGAGGACCGGACGGAGCTCCGCGTCCGCGCCGAGGCCCCGCGCGTCGAGCCGATCTCGACGGTCGGCGCGGGGGACACGCTGCTCGCCGGCTTCCTGGCGGCGCGCGTGGGCGGCCGGCCGTTCGAGGACGCGGTGCGCTCGGCCGTCGCCGCGGGCGCGGCGTGCGTCCTCGAGGCCGGCGCCGGGCGCTTCGACCCGCGCGAGGCGAACCGCCTGACGGGGCTCGTCCAGCTCGAGACGGTCGACCGGGTCGCCCAGGAAGGCTAGAGGCGCCGGCCAGCGCCACTGGTACGATCGCTCGACGGTGAACGTGGAGCTGCGTCAGGACGAGATCGAGCGCCTTCTCGCCCTGGAGCGGAAGTTCGCCAAGGAGGGCCTCACCTTCGACGACGTCCTGCTCGTCCCGGCGGAGTCGCACGTGCTCCCCGGCGACGTGTCGACCCGGACGCAGCTGACCCGCACGATCGAGCTCGAGATCCCGATCGTGTCGGCCGCGATGGACACCGTCACCGAGGCCCGGATGGCGATCGCCCTCGCTCGCGAGGGCGGCATCGGCGTCGTCCACCGGAATCTCTCCGTCGCGGAGCAGGCCGCGGAGGTCGACAAGGTGAAGCGCTCCGAGGCGGGGATGATCGTCGAGCCGGTGACGCTCCCGCCGGACGCGCCCGTCTCCGCGGCCCTCTCGATCATGGAGACCTACCGGATCTCGGGCGTCCCGGTCACGGACGAGGACGGGCGCCTCGTCGGCATCCTCACGAACCGCGACCTGCGCTTCCAGGACGACACGGGGCTGCCCGTCTCCGAGCTCATGACCTCGCGCGACCTCGTCACCGTCCCGGTCGGGACGACCCTGGAGGAGGCGCGCGCGGTCCTGCACCGCCACAAGATCGAGAAGCTCCCCGTCGTCGACGGCGACGGCCGGCTGAAGGGGCTCATCACCGTCAAGGACATCGAGAAGCGGATCCGCTACCCGTTCGCGACCAAGGACGAGCAGGGGCGCCTGCGCGTCGCCGCGGCGGTCGGGACGGGGCCCGAGGGCATCGAGCGCGCGAGCGCGCTCGTCGACGCCGGCGTGGACGTCCTCGTCGTCGACACGTCGCACGGCCACTCCCACGGCGTCCTCGACGTCGTGCGGGAGCTCAAGGGCCGGGTCGACATGCCGATCGTGGCCGGCAACGTCGCCACGCCGGAGGGGGTGGAGGCGCTCGTCGACGCCGGAGCCGACGCGGTCAAGGTCGGCATGGGGCCGGGGGCGATCTGCACGACCCGGGTCGTCGCCGGCATCGGCGTCCCGCAGGTGACGGCCGTCTACGACTGCGCCCAGGCTGCCGCGCGCCACGACATCCCCCTGATCGCCGACGGCGGCATCAACTTCTCCGGCGACATCGCCAAGGCGATCGCCGCCGGGGCCGACTCCGTCATGGCGGGCGGCCTCCTCGCAGGGACGGACGAGAGCCCGGGCGAGGTCGTCTTCCACCAGGGCGAGCAGTTCAAGGAGTACCGCGGGATGGGCTCGGTCGGGGCCATGCGCGCTCGCCATTCGAGCGACCGCTACTTCCAGCAGGACGTCGAGGAGGTGGGCAAGCTCGTCCCGGAGGGGATCGAGGGCCGCGTCGGCTACAAGGGGCCGCTCGCGAACGTCGTCCACCAGCTCGTCGGCGGGCTGCGGCAGGCGATGGGGTACTGCGGCGCCGCGACGATCGAGGAGCTGAAGCAGGCGCGCTTCGTTCGGGTGACGGCCGCCGGCCAGCGCGAGAGCCATCCGCACGACGTCTCGATCGTGAAGGAAGCCCCGAACTACGGGCCGGGGCGGTAGCCGGATGGGCGAGGTCGTCCCCCTCCCCGTCGAGGAGCCGGCGGCGGAGGAGCGCCCCGTCCTCGTCGTCGACCTCGGCGGCCAGTACTCGCAGCTGATCGCCCGCCGCGTCCGCGAGTGCCGCGTGTACTCGGAGCTCGTGCACCACACGGCCTCGCCGCAGGCCGTTGCGGCGCGCCGCCCGCTCGCGCTGATCCTCTCCGGCGGGCCCGCGTCGGTCTACGCGGAGGGAGCGCCGAGCGTCGACCCGGGCCTCTTCGAGCTCGGCGTCCCGGTCCTCGGCATCTGCTACGGCATGCAGCTCCTGGCGCGGGAGCTCGGCGGCGCCGTCGAGCGCACCGGCGCCTCGGAGTTCGGGCGCACCGACGTGCATGTCGAGACGGACGGCGAGCTCTTCACGGGCCTGCCGCCGGAGCTCGTCACCTGGATGAGCCATCGCGACTCCGTGACCGCGCCGCCGGCCGGCGCGCGCGTCACCGCCGGCTCGCCCTCGACGCCGATCGCAGCGTTCGAGGATCGTGAGCGGAGGCTCTACGGCGTCCAGTTCCACCCCGAGGTCGTGCACACCGAGCACGGGATGGACGTGCTGAAGACGTTCCTCTACCGGGTCGCGGACGCGCCGCCGGCCTGGACGGCCGTCGCGGTGATCGAGGAGGAGACGGCGCGGGTCCGGGCTCAGGTCGGCCGCGAGCGGGTGCTCTGCGCGCTCTCGGGCGGCGTCGACTCGGCCGTCGCCGCGCTCCTCGTCCACAAGGCGGTCGGCGAGCAGCTCACCTGCGTCTTCGTCGACCACGGCCTCCTGCGGAAGGACGAGGCGGCGCAGGTCGTCGAGACGTTCGGTCGGCACTTCCACGTCCCGCTCGTCCACGTCGACGCGCGCCAGCGGTTCCTCACCCGCCTGGCCGGCGTGGAAGAGCCGGAGGCGAAGCGGAAGATCATCGGGGAGGAGTTCATCAGGGTGTTCGAGGAGGAGGCGGCGAAGCTCGGCAGCGTCCGCTTCCTCGTCCAGGGGACGCTCTACTCGGACGTGATCGAGTCGGGGGGATCCGGCGACGGCGTGGCGGCGACGATCAAGTCGCACCACAACGTCGGCGGGCTCCCGGAGCACATGGACCTCGAGCTCGTCGAGCCGCTGCGGATGCTCTTCAAGGACGAGGTGCGCCGCGTCGGAGAGGAGCTCGGCCTCCCCGAGGCGATGGTCTGGCGCCACCCGTTCCCCGGGCCGGGCCTCGCGATCCGGATCATCGGCGAGGTGACCGAGGAGCGGCTCGAGATCCTCCGCGAAGCGGACGCGATCCTGCTCGAGGAGGTCCGGCGCGCCGGGCTCTACCGCGACCTGTGGCAGTGCTTCGCGGTGCTGCCCGCCGTTCGGTCCGTCGGCGTGCAGGGGGACGAGCGGACGTACGCCTACCCGATCGTCGTCCGCGCCGTGACGTCCGAGGACGCCATGACCGCCGACTGGGCCCGGCTGCCCTACGACCTGCTGGAGACGATCTCGAGCCGCATCATCAACGAGATCCCGGGCGTCAATCGGGTCGCGCTCGACCTCTCCTCCAAGCCGCCGGCGACGATCGAGTGGGAGTAGGGATGGAGGCCGCGGCCCGGGCGGAAGCGGACGAGTGCCGCCTGGAGGGCGCCGACGACGAGGCTCTCTGCCCGCGCTGCGGGACGGAGATGATCTGGACGAAGGCCAGCTGGCACTGCCTGGCCTGCCGCTACAAGGAAGGCTGCTGCGGCTGACCTCGAGCCCGGCCTGCCCTCAGCGGCCACGGCCAGGGTCTGACCCCTGACATGGCCGTTCGGGACGGTCGTGACGCCGGAGGCGCTGAGCCCGGAGGCGCGTGGCCGGCGGATTCTCGCTCGTGAGCACGTCCCCTTCGGAGACGGCCGGGGTCTGACCCCTGACATGGCTCTTGGGGCCGGTGGTCGCGGCTAGGGTCGCGGCGTGAGCCGCTACCGCTGGACGGTTCTCGCGCTCGGGACGGCCGCGCAGGCGAGCTACTCCGCGGCGTTCCTCGGCATTCCGGTCCTCGCGCCCGCGCTGCGGGCCGAGTACGGGCTGACGCTCGCCGAGGTCGGGGTCGTCCTCGCCGCGTTCAGCCTCGGCTCGGTCCTGACGCTGCTGCCGTGGGGGCTCCTGACCGACCGGCTGGGGGAGCGCTTCGTCCTCGCCACCGGGCTCGTCGGCGCGAGCATCGCGCTCGCGGGCGCGGCCTTCGCGAGCGGCTACGCCGCGCTCGTGATCCTCCTCCTCGTGGCCGGCGCCGCCGGGGCAAGCGTGAACGCGGCCAGCGGCCGGGCCGTCATGGGCTGGTTCTCGGCCGAAGACCGAGGATTCGCGCTCGGGATCCGGCAGACGGCGCTGCCGCTGGGCGGAGCCGCCGCCGCCCTCGCCCTGCCGCCGATCGCGAGCGTGGGCGGAACGGAGGCGGGATTGCTCGCGCTCGCGGGCGCGTGTCTCGTCACCGCCGTGGCGGGAGCCGTCGGCCTGCGGGAGGCGCCGCCGGCCGAGGGCGAAGGCCTGGGAGACGTCACCCATCCGCTCCGCGACGCGCGCATGTGGCGCCTCGGGGTCGGGAGCGGGCTGATCGTCGCCGCCCAGATCAGCCTCATGGCGTTCACGGTGCTGTTCCTGCACGGCGCGCGGGGCCTGTCGACGGCAGTCGCGGCGGGCATCTTCGCGGGCATGCAGATCTGCGGCGCAGCGCTTCGCATCGTCGTCGGGCGCTGGTCGGACCGGGTCGGCTCGCGGATCGCGCCGCTCCTGAAGCTGGCCTGCGGGCTCTCGGTCGCGCTGCTCGTGAGCGCCCTCCTCACCGCGGCACCGCTCGCGTTCCTGCTCCCGGCCTTCCTCGTCGCCGGAGCGCTGTCGCAGTCCTGGAACGGGCTCTCGTTCACGGCGGCCGCGGAGCTGGCCGGGCGTGCCCGAGCCGGCGCCGCGCTCGGGTTCCAGCAGACGTCGCTCGCCGTCTCGTCCGGCGTCGTGCCGCCCGTGTTCGCCGTCCTGGTCGACGGCACCTCGTGGGGATTGGCGTTCGGGCTCGCCGCTGCGCTCCCGCTCGCCGGCGCGGCGCTCGTCCGGCGCATCCCGGTCTAGTGCGCGCGTGCCTCCCGGCGCCGTCGGACCAGGCCGGCCGATACGCCGACAGCAGCGAGGGCGCCGAGCACGCCGGCGATGATCGGCCAGACGGGGAAACCTCCGCCGGTCGACTCGGAAGCGGCGACCGGGCTCACGGTCGGAGGCTGTCCGTTCGCGCCGCCGCCTGGGCCGCCGATGGACACCGTCGCGAACGTGTGCGTCTGCGCGCACGGGGCGGGCTCGCCGTCCCAGCTCGAGAAGTCGTCGTAGACCTCGTACCGCCAGCTCCCAGCCGTCGGGAACACGACCCGGGCGACGAAGACCCTCGGGTCGTCCGTCCCCCTCGCGACGAACGTCCTTCGCGCCTTCGTCTCCACGTTCACGATGGTGACCGTCGGCCGGGCTGTGTCGGCGTTCGGGAGCGGCGTGACGCCGTGCTGGAGCACCGTGACGCGGGCGTCCCAGGTCGCTCCGGGCGCGATTGCGTCCGGGGGCGGGGCGAGCCCTGCGGTCGCCCAGCATCCGGCCGCCGCCACGCCCGCCTGGGCGAGCGCGCCCGCGGTGACGAGCGCAATCAGGAGTCGCTTCATTCGAATCCTCCTCTCGCGCCTTCTACCCCGGCCGGGCCCGGAAGGTTCCGGGCGCTCAGCGGACCGCGAAGCCCCTGAGCCCTTCCTCGGGCTCCTCGAAGACCTCGACCCGCTCGACCGCCGCGCCCTGCGGGCCCTCGCGGACGAAGGCGACGAGGCGCTCGACGGCGTCCGGCTCGCCCTCGAAGACCGCCTCGACCGTTCCCTCCCACGTGTTGCGAGCCCAGCCGGCGACACCGTGCTCGAGCGCGAGGCGGCGGGTGGTGTCCCGGAAGAAGACGCCCTGGACGTATCCGTGGACCACGACCCGCCGTCTCATCGGTACCGCGAGAACCAGGGGACGACGAGGGCGGCGACGAGCGCGGAGAAGGCCGCCGCGAGCAGGAACGGGAGCCGCGTGTCCGCGTCGAACAGCGGCACGTAGACGAGCGGGGCGATCGCCACGCCCGCGAACTTGAACGCGCTGTAGGCCGATGTCGCCCCGGCGCGGTTCGAGGGGAAGGACTCGACGACGATCGTGTTGAGCCCGGCCCAGACGAACGCGGACGCGCACCCGACGAGGAAGTAGACGAACGCGAGGCTCCAGACGGTCGGCGCGAAGTAGAGGCCGAGGACGCCCGCCGTGCAGCCGATCGCGCCGAAGAACGCCGTTCCCGGGCGGCCGAGCCGGTCGACGACCGTCCCCGCATAGCGCCCGAAGGCGATGCCGCCGATCCCGTAGCCCGCGACGAGGAGCCCGCGCCCGGCCGAGCCGAGGCCGAACTCCTCGTCGGCGACGAGGGCGAGCACGAAGCCGATGGCGGTGAAGCCGAGGTAGCCGAGCAGCGCGGTCGTCCCGAGGAGCGAGATCCAGCGGTTGAGGAGCGCCCGTGCGGACGCGCCCGGCTCGGGCCTGTGCTCGACTGCGCGGAGCGACTGCCGCGGGAACGCGAGCACGGCCGCGACGACCGCCACGAGGACGAAGGCGAGACGCCAGCTGATCTCACCGAGCGCGCCACCGAGCACCGGCGCCAGCGTCAGGCCGGCCGTCTGGGCCGCAGCGAACGTGCCGACGCTCCGGCCGAGGATCTCGGGAGCGACGACCTCCGCGAGCGCGGCGAGGAGGATGGGGGAGAGGAACGCGTTGGCGCTGCCCATCAGCGCCCGGGCGCCGAGGAAGCTCCAGATCTCGGGCGCGAAGGCGCAGGCGAGGGCCGCCGCCCCGAAGGCGACGTAGGCGGTGCGCACGACGCGACGCGGCCCCAGACGCTCCGCCACCGTCCCCGAGACGAGCTGGAGGGCGGCGAACGGGACCATGTACGCGGTGATGGCGGCGGCGACCCACGCGAGCGACGTGCCGAGGTCGTCGGCCACGTTGGGGATGAGGGCGACGAGCATGGCGCCGCCGAAGGGCCCGAGGAAGCCTCCGACGTACAGCGGGAAGGTGAGGCGGCGCACGCGGCGGTAGGCTACGCGGCCGCGTGAGGAGCGAGCGCTTCGTCCGTGACCTCGCCGTCGCCCGTATCGGGACGACGTTCAACTTCTACCGCGACGGAGACGGAGCCGACGTGCGGCGGAACCGGCTCGAGGACTACCTCCGATCGCGTGACGGCGCGCGCCTGCTGCTCGTCGGCGAGGCGGCCGGCTACCGCGGCGCCCGGGTGAGCGGCATCCCGTTCACGTCGGAGCGCCAGGTCAGCGGCGCCCCGCCGGGCGAGGCGACGGCCACGATCGTGCAGCGCGTCCTCGCCGAGCTCGGACTGGCGGACGACGTGCTCCTCTGGAACGTCGTCCCGACTCACCCGCACCTGCCGGACCGGCCCGGCTCGAACCGTCCGCCGACGTGTGCCGAGGCGGCGGAGGGCACCCGCTTCCTCGCGGAGCTGGCCCGCGGGCGCCGTGTCGTCGCCGTCGGGAGAATCGCCCAGAGGCTTCTCGGCGCGCCGTACGTGCGCCACCCGAGCCACGGCGGCGCAGCGGCCTTCAGGGACGGGCTCCTGGACTACGCTTCGGCCTAGTGCCTCCGCGCTCCGATCTGCCGATCCGCCGCAACACGGCGCTCCTCTCCGCGTCGCTCGCCGCGAACTCCGGCATGCTCCAGCTCTCGGCGGCGGTCGCCTCGCTGACGTTCGTCCTCGTCACCGGCGTGAAAGGGCTCCTGGGCCTCGGGCCGGCGATCGTCCTCGCCTCGGGCGCGCTCGCGGCGCTGCCGGCCGGGCGCCTGATGGACCGGCTCGGTCGCGTGCCGGTGCTCGCCGCCGGGTTCGTGATCGGGGGAATCGGCGGGGTGCTGGCCGCCCTCGGCAGCACGCTCGAGTCCGCGCCGCCCGTCTTCCTCGGCCTCGCGTGCGTGGGCGTCGCCGGCGGGACGTCGCTGCTGGCGCGGGCGGCGGCGGCCGACATGTACCCGCCCGAGCGGCGGGCCCGCGGCATCGCGCTCGTCCTGGTGGGGGCGGTCTTCGGCGCCATCCTCGGGCCGGCGGTCTTCAGCCCGCTGCTGTCCGGCAGAGAGGTGGACGGGGACGCACTCGCGCTCCTCTGGCTCGCGGCCTCCGGCTTCATGGTCGTCGGCCTCGTGCTCGTGCTCCTGGTGCGCCCCGACCCGCGGCGGATCGCCGAGCTCCTCGCGGCCGGGACGCCTGCGGCGGAGCCGCGCCCGGCCGCTCCGATCCGGGAGCTCGTGCGCCGTCGCGGCGTGATCCCGTCCCTCCTCGCGGCCCAGGCCAGCTTCGGCGTCATGGTCTCCGTCATGACGCTGACGGGCGCGGTCGTCGTCGACCACCACCATCACAGCGGCGAGGCGGTCTTCCCGATCATCGGCGCTCATGTGCTGGGGATGTACGCGCTCGTCCTCGTCGTGGGCGACGTCGTCGACCGCATCGGGCGCCCACCGGCGCTCGTCGGCGGGCTCACCGTCATGGCGATCTCGGTCGTCAGCCTCCTCTGGGTCGCGAGCGTCCCCGCGACGGCGCTCGCGCTCTTCGGCCTCGGCCTCGGCTGGAACCTCTCCTACGTCGCCGCGACCGCCCAGCTCGCGGACTGCACGCACGCGTGGGAGCGCGGCAAGCTCCTCGGGTTCAACGACCTCCTGTCGGGGCTCACCGGGGCGTCCCTCGCGCTCCTCGGCGGATACGCGCTGACCGTCATCGGCGTCGGCGCGCTCGCGATCGGAGCGACCCTCCTCGTCTTCGGGCCGGCCGTGTGGATCGCGCGTCAGAGCCTTCGCCGCCCCGCCGAGGCGACGACGTCACCCGCCGACTGACGGCTGCTACAATCCGCGCTCGGCGGACGCCTTGTCCGCCGATTTTCTGTGTGATGAAGACCTACTCCGCCAAGCCGAAGGACGTCGAGCAGCGCTGGTTCGTCGTCGACGCCGAGGGCCAGACGCTCGGCCGTCTGGCGACGCGCATCGCGAACACGCTGCGGGGCAAGGGCAAGCCCCAGTACACCGCCCACGTCGACACCGGCGACTTCGTCGTCGTCGTCAACGCGGAGAAGATCCACGTCACCGGCAAGAAGCTCGAGCAGAAGCGGTACTACCGCCACTCGGGCTACCCCGGCGGCCTGCGCTCGCGGACGCTCGCCGAGCAGCTCGAGCGGCGCCCCACCGAGGTGATCCGCGCCGCGGTCAAGGGCATGCTCCCGCGCAACCGCCTCGCCCGCCGGCAGATCACGAAGCTCAAGGTCTACGCGGGGCCGGAGCACCCGCATCAGGCCCAGAACCCCGAGCCGCTCCCCGAATGAGAGCCTGACCGTGGCCGAGATCGCGCAGTACCAGGGAACGGGCAAGCGGAAGACCTCCGTCGCCCGCGTCATCCTCCGCCCCGGAGACGGCGCCACCTGGATCAACGGCCGCACCCTCGAGACGTACTTCCCGCGCGAGGCGCTGCGGACGACCGCAACCGCGCCGCTGCGCGCGGCGGGCGTCGAGGGGCGCTTCGACATCAGGGCACGCATCCGCGGCGGCGGCCCCTCCGGCCAGGCCGGCGCGCTTCGCCACGGGATCGCCCGAGCGCTCGTCGAGGCCGATCCGGAGCTCCGCGGCGTCCTCAAGCGCGAGGGCTTCCTCACGCGGGACGCGCGGATCGTCGAGCGCAAGAAGGCCGGCCTCCACAAGGCCCGCAAGGCGCCGCAGTTCTCGAAGAGGTAGCCAGTGCCTCTTCGGGTGATGCTGCCCAGTCTCTGGGTCGCAAGCACCAAGCCGGCGTCTGCACTCGCCTGCGGCCAAGGCTGGCGGCCTTGGCAAGGGCGAGGGCGGGGGCCGGCGCCGCGTGATTGCGGGTCAGAGGCGGGCGGGCATTACCCGGAGAGGCACTAGTGGCTCGGAGGCTGTTCGGGACCGACGGGGTCCGGGGCATCGTCGGCGAGGACCTGACGAACGATCTGGTCGCGAGGCTCGGCCGCGCGTTCGCGCGGTGGAGCGGAGGCGCACACGTGCTCGTCGGCCGCGACACCCGCGGATCCGGGCCGGAGCTCGAAGAGGCACTGGCCGCGGGCCTGGCCGCCGGGAGGCTCCGGCGTCCTGCTCGGCGGCGTGCTCCCGACGCCCGCCGTCGCCCTGCTCGCGGAGGACGCCGGCGTCGTCGTCTCGGCGTCCCACAACCCGGCGGAGTACAACGGCGTCAAGTTCTTCCGCGCCGGCCGGAAGCTCGAGGACGCCGAGGAGGAGGCGATCGAGCAGCTTCTGGACGACGGCGAGGCGAGCTCGTCGGTCGACGTCCGGCCGGTGGACGGGCTGGCGGAGCGCTACGTCGACCTGGTCTGCGAGCGCTTCGGCTCGCCGCTCGACGGCCTCCGCGTCGTCCTCGACTGCGCGAACGGCGCGATGTTCGAGGTCGCGCCGGCCGCCTTCCGCCGGCTGGGCGCCGAGATCTCGGTGATCGGGGACTCACCGGACGGCACGAACATCAACGACGGGTGCGGAGCGACGGACCTTCGCCTGCTCTCGAGCACCGTGGCGGCGGGTGAGTTCGACCTCGGCCTCGCGTTCGACGGCGACGGCGACCGCCTCCTCGCCGTCGACGCCGGCGGAAACGAGGTGGACGGCGACCAGATCGTCGCGATCCTCGCCCTCTATCTCGGCGTCGACCTCGTGGCGGTCACCAGGATGACGAACCTCGGCTTCCACCGCCTCATGGGCGAGCGTGGCATCCGCGTCCTCACCACCGACGTGGGCGACCGCTACGTGCTCGAGGCCCTCCGGGCCGAGGGCGGCGTCCTCGGAGGCGAGCAGTCCGGCCACGTCATCTACCTCCAGGGGCACGTGACGGGGGACGGCCTGGCCGCCGCGCTCCTCCTCTGTCGCGCCGTCGTCGAGCAGGGCCGTGGGCTCGCCGACCTCGCGGCCGTCATGCCCCGCTTCCACCAGGTCAAGGAGAACGTGCGGGTGCGGGAGAAGGCGCTCTCAGAGCCGATTCTGGCCGAGATCGCCCGGCTGACGGCCGAGCTCGGGGACAGCGGGCGCGTGCTCGTCAGGCCGAGCGGGACGGAGCCCGTCGTCCGCATCCTGGCCGAGGCCGAAACGGAGGAGAAAGCGCGCTCTCTCTGTGCTACCATCCTCCCTCTCGTTCAGAGAGAGCTCGGCTAGTCAGCCGGGCTCGTTTTTTCGACCCGGTCTTCGAACGGTCAGGCAGCCGGAGACCGGAGCGGCGTCGGAAACGCCGGCTGATGACCGGCGGAACGAACAGAGGGGGATCGGGTGTGCGGCATCATCGGATACGTGGGCTCGAGGACCGCGAAGGACCTGTTGATCCAGGGCCTGGAGCGGCTCGAGTACCGGGGGTATGACTCGGCGGGCATCTGCCTGCTCGAGGAGGACGGGCTCGACTACGTCCGCGCGGTCGGCAACCTCGACCAGCTGAAGGAGGCTGCGGGCCCCAACGGCTCGCTGTCCACCACGGGCGTCGGGCACACGCGCTGGGCGACGCACGGGAAGGTCTCCTACGAGAACGCCCACCCGCTGACCGGCTGCGTCGACGCCGACGTCGCGGTCGTCCTGAACGGGATCGTCGAGAACTTCATCGAGCTGCGCGAGTCGCTGGCGGCCGAGGGCCACGCCTTCTCCTCCGAGACCGACGCCGAGGTCGTCGCCCACCTCGTCGAGCGCCACTACGACGGCGACCTGGCCGAGGCCGTGCGCGCCGCCTACCAGGAGCTCGACGGGCACTTCGCGTTCGTCGTCATCCACCGCGACCACCCGGGCACCCTCGTGGGCGCCCGCCTGCAGTGCCCTCTCGTCGTCGGCTGCGGCGACGAGGAGATGTTCCTCGCCTCGTCCATCGCCGCCTTCCTGCGCGAGACCCACCGCGTCAAGCTCATCGAGGACGACGAGATCGCCGTGATCACTCCCTTCGGCGTCCGTTTCGTCTCCGTCGACGGGCACGTGCGGGAGCGCGAGGAGATGGAGGTCGACTGGGACGACGAGGCCGCCGAGAAGCAGGGCTACGAGACCTTCATGCTCAAGGAGATCTACGAGCAGCCGCAGGCTGTCGCCGACACGATCGGCGAGCGCCTGCGCGGAGGCCGGTTCGAGCTCGAGGACCTGGGCCTGACGGACCTCGAGATCCAGAACCTCCGGCGCATGGTGATCCTCGCCTGCGGCACGGCGTACCACGCGGGCGTCATCGGCCGGTACGTGGTCGAGGAGTGGGCGCGGCTCCCGTGCGAGCCGGACATCGCCAGCGAGTGGATCTACCGCAACCCCGTGCTCGCCAAGGACACCCTCGTCGTCGGCATCTCCCAGTCGGGAGAGACGCGCGACACGGTCCAGGCCGTCCGCCTCGCCCGCGAGTCCGGCGCCCGCACGGTGGCGATCACGAACCTCATGGGGACGCAGATCACGCGCGAGGTCGACCGCGTCCTCTACACGAGGGCCGGCATGGAGACGGGGGTCGCCGCGACGAAGACCTTCACGGCGCAGGTGACGCTTCTGTACCTGCTTGCGCTGCGGCTCGCCCAGGTCCGCAAGACGCTGCCGGAGGCCGAGATCGAGCAGATCCTCGGCGAGGTGCAGGCACTGCCGGCGAAGATCGCCGCCTACCTCGACGGCGACCATCCCATCGAGGAGATCGCCCAGCGGCACTACCAGAAGCCCTTCTTCCTCTACCTCGGGCGCCACATCGGCCTGCCCGTGTGCCTCGAGGGCGCGCTCAAGCTCAAGGAGATCTCCTACATCCCGACCGAGGCGTACTCGGCAGGGGAGATGAAGCACGGCCCGATCGCGCTCCTCGACGAGGAGACCCCGGTCGTCGTCGTCGCCACCGACTCGCACGTGTACGACAAGGTCGTCTCGAACATCCAGGAGGTCAGGGCGCGCGGCGCCGAGGTGGTCGCGATCGCGACCGACGGCAACGAGGACATCCAGCACCACGCGGACGACGTCGTCTACGTGCCGCGGACGCACCCGTTCCTCCAGGCCGCGCTCGCCGTCATCCCGCTGCAGCTGATCGCCTACCGGATCGCGCGGCTGCGCGGGATGAACGTCGACCAGCCGCGGAACCTGGCGAAGACGGTCACCGTCGAATAGAACGGCGTCTCACAAGTAACAGACTGTTACTTGTGAGTCCTCAGGGCGCGATGGTGACGGTCGCCGTCTCGGTCAGGAGCTCCGACTCGCCGACCCTGACCTCGACGCGCAGGTCCCAGTCGCCCGGCACGGCCAGCTGCGCGTTCTCGGCCGTGTAGACGCCGTGCTGGGCCGAGTCAAGCTCGGCCGGGAACTCCAGCGGCCCGATCTTCCGTCTCGGCTGCGACGCGGCCACGGTCACCTGGGTCACGTCGAAGACGAGCTCGTGGTTCGTGAGGACGACCTGGATGCGGTTCGTCCCGGCGCGGGCCGGGTCGACGAGGACGATCGCCTCGGTCTTGCCGAGGTCGACGGTCGCCGTCCTCGCCGGGGTGCCGGCCGTCGCGTGCCCGGCCCCCAGCGCCTCGAGGCGCGCCGGCTCGGTGTTCACGAGCACGGCGGTGACCGCGAGGATGGCCACCACCAGGCCGAGCTCGTAGGAGACCGCGATGAGGAACCGCCGCTGCTCGGTGGGCGACGTGATCCCCGCCCGCAGCCTGGGCACGGCGATGCGGTTGTTGAACGCGGCGAGGAAGAGGATGGGGATTGCGAGGATGATCTTCGTGAGGACGAGCAGGCCGTACTTCGCCTCCCAGAGCCCGCTCCAGGTGCGCACCTGGAGGTACGCCGTGATGACGCCCGCGACGGCGAGGATCGCCACGGAGCCGACCGCCAGCCTCGAGAACGGCGGCACCGCCCGCGCGGCGAGCTCCCAGCGGTCGCCGCGGCTGCGGACGAGCGCGAGCGTCAGGAACGCGAGCCCGCCCGCCCAGAGCCCCGCCGTGACCACGTGCGCGACGTCCGAGACGAGTGCGAGCGTCCCGCCGGTGCTCGCGTGTCCCGACGCCGAGGGGGTGATCGCGAGACCGGCGCAGAGCGCAAGCGGGAGGCCGGACAGCATCGTCTCGCGGTCGTCGGTGTGGCGCAGAGCCAGCGCGGTGACCGACAGCGTCGCGGCGAGCGCCGCCTGGATGAGCATGACCCTGCCGTAGCGCAGGTCGAGGACGGCGTCGAAGACCTCCCAGGAGAACCCCTCGCCGAGCCCTAGGCCGCTCGCCGACGCCCCTTCGAAGACGATGTTGAGCAGCGCGACGACGGCGAGCGCCAAGCCGCATGCCCCGAGCACTCCGTAGAGCCACCGCCGGACCAGCCACCCGGCCGAGGGCAGGACGAAGAGGATGGCGGCCGAGCCGCCGATGCAGAGGAGCAGCAGCCCGAGATCGAGGAACCGGCTGGCCGTGAAGGCGACGTCGACCGCGGCGGAGGTGCCCGTCAGCGACTCGAGCGACAGTCCTGCCGCCGTCTCGCTCCGGCGCTGGACGTGGAAGACGAAGGCGCCCGAGATCGGGTCGGAATCCGCCGAGATCGCCCGCCAGGCGACCGTGTACGTGCCGGGCGCGAGCATGCCGCGGATCCCGGTCGAGACGATCGGCCCCGACGAGGGCGTCACCTGGCCGGTGTCGACGCGGCGGGCGTTCTCGTCGAAGACCCGGATCCCCCCGAGCGACGTCTCCACCGTCTCGTCGAAGCGGAGCACGACCCGGTCCGGGGACTTCTCGACGACGACGTCGTTCCCGGGGTCCGTCGAGACGAGGACCGAGTGAGCGGCCGCCGTCGGGGCGCCGACGGCGACGAGCACGCAGGCTGCGGCGAGCGCCGAGACGATGCGCCGCCGACGCGTCCGTCGGCGACCGGCGGTTCGCTCGGCGTTCACGCGGGGAGCCTAGCCAGCGCCGCGCGCCGTCACGCGTCGTCGGGAGGCTGGCGCAGGCGCTTGGTCGTCCCCCGGCGGCGCTTGCTCTCGAGGCGCCGCTCGCGGGCGGCGGGCGTCGGGGAGGTCGGGCGCCGCCGGCGCTCGACCCGCAGCGCATCGCGGATCGCGGCCGCCAGGCGCTCGAGCGCCAGCTCCCGGTTTCGCGCCTGGCTGCGCTCGTCCTGGGCGACGGCCCGGAGCACCTGTCCCTTGCGACCGCGTATGCGCGCTTTTTGCGCATCCGTGAGGGTCGCCGAGGCGTCGACGTCGAAGACGGCCTCGACCCGCGTCTCGGTCTTCTGGGCATGCTGTCCGCCCGGGCCGCTCGAGCGCGAGACGCGCAGCTCGATCTCGTCGAGCGGGATCGCAAGCCCGCGGCGCACCTGAATAGACTCGGGACGCATGGCGGCGATTCTGCTCGACATCGACGGTGTCCTGCACGTGTCGGGCGAGGCCGTCCCCGGCGGAGGGGGCGCCGTGCGGGAGCTGCGCGAGGACGGCCACCGCCTCCGCTTCGTCACCAACAACACGACGAGAGCGCGCGCGCGGCTCGCCGGGGAGCTTCGCGACATCGGGATCCAGGTCGAGGCCGACGACGTCGCGACGACGCCGCTGGCGGCCGCCGGGCTGCTCGCCGGGCAACGGGTCCTCGCCCTGACGATGGACGCGGTGCGCTCGGACCTCTCCGAGCGGGTCGAGCTCGTGGACGCGGGCGCCGATGTGGTGCTTCTCGGCGGCGCGGACGAGACGGACGAGACCGGCCGCGTCTTCAGCTACGAGAACCTCAACCGCGCCTTCGCCGAGATCGACGCCGGCGCCCGTCTCGTCTGCCTGCACAAGAACCGCTGGTGGCAGGCTGCCCGCGGGCCCCTGCTGGACTCCGGCGCCTTCGTGGCCGGGCTCGAGTACGCGGCCGGTGTGGATGCCGAGGTCGTCGGCAAGCCGAGCCGCGCCTACTTCGAGGCCGCTCTCGCCGAGCTCCGCGCGACGCCGGAGGAGGCCGTGATGGTCGGCGACGACGTCGAGGCCGACATCGGCGGGGCGAAGGCGGCCGGGCTCCGCGGCCTCCTCGTCCGGACAGGCAAGTTCCGGGAGGAGACGCTCGCCGCGGCGGACCCGCAGCCGGACGGCGTCGTCGACTCGATCGCAGAGGTGCCCGCGTTCCTCCGGGAGCGAGGCTGGTGAAGGTCGGGCTCGACGTGATCGAGATCGAGCGCGTGCGGCGGGCGCTCGAGCGCTACCCGGGCTTCCGCGAGCGGTGCTTCACCGAGGCCGAGCGGGCGTACTGCGACTCACGGCCCAATCCGGCTCAGCACTACGCCGCGCGGTTCGCGGGCAAGGAAGCGGTGGGCAAGGCGCTCGGCTTCGGCGTCGCCCGGGCGTTCGCCTGGAAGGACGTCGAGATCTCCGGGCGGCCCAAGCCGGCCGTGTCCCTCTCGGGCCGGGTCGAGGCCTGGTCGAGGCGGGAGGGCGCGGGCCCGATCGATCTCTCCATGACGCATTCGCGCGATCTCGCGGCTGCGGTCTGCGTCGTCGCCGAGGCTGGATGAGCGCGGCGAGCCCGGGCCTCGAGGCCCTCTACACGGCCGAGGAGATGCGCGCCGCGGAGGCGGCGTACGCGGGCCGGACAATCGAGCTCATGGAGCGCGCGGGCCGGCGCGTGGCCGAGGAGGCGCTCGGCCGCTTCCCCGACGCGCGACGCGTCGCGGTCTGGTGCGGCACGGGGGCCAACGGCGGGGACGGGCTCGTCGTCGCGCGCGAGCTGGCCCGCGCGCGCCGGGACTGCGTCGTGCGGCTTCTCGGGGCCGAGGAGAAGGTCACCGGGGACGCGGCGGTCAACCTGGCCCGGGCGAAGCGGGACGGCGTGGCGTTCGCCGAGGAGCCTGGGCCCGCAGACCTGGTCGTCGACGCGCTGTTCGGCACGGGGTTCTCGGGGGCACCGCGTCCGGACGCGGCGCGCGCGATCGTGGAGATGAACGCCGCCGAGGTCCCCATCGTCGCCGTCGACCTCCCGTCGGGCGTCGACGCGTCCACCGGGGCGGTCGCGGGGCCCGCGGTCGAAGCCTCCCTCACCGTGACGTTCCACGCGCCCAAGGTCGGCCACGCAGTCGCCCCGGGCCGGTTCCACGTCGGGCACCTCGTGGTGGCCGACATCGGGCTCGCCCAGGCGCCGACGAGGATCCGCCGGGCGACGGCCGGAATCCTGGACGCGGTCCCGCGCCGGGGAGAGCGCGACAACAAGTACTCCGCGGGATCGGTGCTCGTCGTCGGCGGCTCGGAAGGGCTGACGGGAGCGCCCTCCCTGTCCTCGCAGGCGGCTCTTCGGGCCGGAGCCGGGATCGTCACGGCCTGCGTTCCCGCCTCTCTCAACGTCGTCCTCGAGCAGCGCCTCCTCGAGGTCATGACCCGTCCCTGCCCCGACGAGGACGGGGCGATGACGCTCGAGGCGGCGGACACGATCCTCGCCGCGGCGGAGCGTGCCGGCGCCGTCGCGCTCGGGCCCGGCCTCGGGCGGACGGACGGCACGATCGCCCTGGTCGAGCGCCTCCTCGAGCAGCTCGAGAAGCCGGTCGTCCTCGACGCGGACGGGCTCTGGGCCCTCACCGGGCACCTGGAGTGGGTCTTCTCGCGCGACGCGCCGACGGTCCTCACGCCGCACGCCGGCGAGCTCGCGCGGCTCCTGGGCCGGTCGTCCGCGTGGGTGAGCGCGAACCGCCTCACGGCCGCGGAGACCGGGGCGGACGACGCGGGCGCCGTTCTGCTCCTCAAGGGCGTCGACACGCTCGTCGCGCGGCCGGGCCGCGGGCCGATCGTGGTCGACCTCGGGAATCCGGGGCTTGCGACCGCCGGGAGCGGCGACGTCCTCACGGGTGTCGTCGCAGCATTCCTGGCGAAGGGGATGGACGCCGACGTCGCAGCCGCGGCGGCATCCGCCGCCTGCGGCGTCGCGTCCGGCCTGGCCGCCGAGCGCCACGGCGTCGCGGGGATGATCGCGAGCGACGTCGTCGAAGCCCTCTCGCCGGCGCTCTCGCGGTGAGGCGATCGGAGATCACGATCGACCTCGGCGCGTTGCGCAGGAACGCGGACCGCGTGCGGGCCGCCGTTGACCCCGCCGAGCTCTGGGCCGTCGTCAAGGCGGACGCCTACGGCCACGGCGCCGTCGATGCGGCCGGCGCCGCGCTCCGGGGAGGGGCCGCCGGGCTCTGCGTCGCGACCGCGCAGGAGGGCGCCGAGCTCCGCACCGGTTTCTCGGACGCGCGAATCCTGGTCATGAGCCCGCTGGCCGACGGTGAGGAGGACCTCGCGCGCGCCGCCCGTCTCGAGGTCGCCTGCTCGACCCCGGAGGTGCCGGCCGGTCTCGACGTGCATCTGAAGGTCGACACCGGCATGGGCCGGTGGGGGATGGCCCTCGAGGAGGCGCTGGCCCTCCCGCGCGACCGCGTCGTGGGCCTCATGAGCCACCTGGCGACCGCCGACGAGGAGGACGAGTCCTTCGTCCGGGAGCAGATCGAGCGGTTCGCCGTGGCCGCCGCCGCCTTCCCGGGCGTCCCCGCGCACCTCGCCAACAGCGCCGGCGCTCTGCGCTTCCCCGAGGCCCGCTTCGCCGCCGTGCGCTCGGGCGTCGCCCTCTACGGGCTCTCCCCGTTCGGCGACGACCCGGCTACCCACGGGCTCGAGCCGGTGCTCGCCTGGCGGAGCTACGTCGCGCTCGTGAAGACGCTCGCTCCCGGCGAGAGCACCGGCTACGGCCGCCGCTTCGTCGCCGAGACGGTGACGCGAATCGGCCTCGTCCCGATCGGCTACGCGGACGGCTTTCGCCGCGGCCTGACGGGGACGGAGGTCCTCGTCGGCGGGACGCGCCGCCGCGTCCTCGGGTCGATCTCGATGGACTCGCTCGCCGTCGAGCTCGGCGACGAGCAGGCCGGGACGACGGTGACGCTGATCGGCGACGGCGTGCTCGCCGAGGAGCACGCGCGCGTCCTCGACACGATCAACTACGAGATCACGACAGGCATCAACCGCGACCCGCTCCGCGCGGAGCGGCGGGTGCTCGATGCTTGAGCACATCAGGCGCGCGGTCGGCGTCGATCCTGCGTGGGTCGTGGGCGGAGCCATCCGCGACGAGCTGCTCGGCCGCGAGGTCGTGGACGTCGACGTCGCCTGCGCCGACCCGGAGCTCGCGGCCCGGCTCTTCTCCCGCCTGACGGGTGGCGCGGTCTTCCCGCTCTCCGAGCGGCACGGCGCCTGGCGGGTCGCCTTCCGCAGCGGGAACACGGTCGACTTCGCGCCCCTGCACGGGGAGACGATCGAGGAGGACCTTGCGACCCGCGACTTCACCGTGAACGCGATCGCGCGCCCGATCGACGCGGACGAGCTCGTCGATCCGCTCGGAGGCGAGTCGGACCTGGCCGCGGGCCGCCTGCGGGCCGTCTCGCCCACGATCTTCGCGGACGATCCCCTGCGACTTCTCAGAGCGGTTCGGCTGGAGGACGAGCTCGGGCTCCGGCTCGACGACGAGACCGAGGCGCTCCTCCGGTCGGCTGCCGACCAGGTCGGCGAGTCGGCGGGAGAGCGGATCCTCGGCGAGCTGGAGCGGCTCTCGCCCGACGGGCTGCGCCGCGCCGCCGATCTCGGGCTCCTCGAGCCCCTGGGCGGCTCGCTCGAGCGGTTCGACGAGGTCGACCTCGTCGACACGCCCGGTTTCCTGCTCGTCGTCGTCTTCGGGGACAAGCTGAAGCGGCTGCCCATCTCGAACGACCTGCGCCGCCTGGCCGCCACGCTGGTCCGGGCTGAGCGGCCGGCGGACGCCTCGCCGCGCACGATCCACCGCTTCCGGCGGCAGACCGAGCCCTGGGCGCTCTCCGCGCTTGCGTTCCTCGGCGCGACCGACCTCTACGAGCCCGTGCGCGCCGCCCGTGCCGCCGAGCCGCCGGAGCCGCTGCTCCGCGGCGACGACGTGCTGGAGCTTGGAGTCCCCGCCGGGCCCGACGTGGGGCGGCTGCTCGAGATGATCGCGGAGGAGCGGGCGGCGGGGACCATCGCGACGAGGGACGAGGCGCTCGACCTCGTCCGCCGCGAAGTGAGCAAGTAACAGTCTGTTACTTGCTCGGCGTGAGGCTCGATCTCGTCCGCCGCGAGACCCACAAGTAACAGTCTGTTACTTGTGGGCGGGGGTCAGGCGCGCCACTTGATGGTGCAGCCGACGGGCGGGGTCTCCCGCACCTCCGGCTCGGCGCCCGCGAGCGCCGCGTCCAGCGCGGGCCGCAGGTACGGGTCGGCGCCGTCCGGGTCGGTATGGCTCGAGTCCGGCGCCCCGTGGTAGACGAGGCGGTGGTCGGCGCCGAAGACGAAGACCTCGGGCGTCCGCGCGGCACCGTACCCGCGCGCGGCGGACTGGGTCTCGTCGTAGAGGAACGGGAAGACGAAGCCCTTCTCCGCGGCTCGCTGCTCCATGTCGGCGGGCGAGTCGCCGAGGTAACCGGCGTTCGAGTTGATGACGACGAGCGCGGCACGGCCGTCGTAGTCGCGGGCGACGTCGTTGATGCGGTCCTCCCACGCGACCACGTACGGGCAGTGGCAGCACGAGAAGACGACCGCGACCGGCTTCCCCTCGTAGTCCGAGAGCGAGTGGGTCTGCCCCTCGATTCCGGGGAGCTCGAACGCGGGGGCCGGGTCTCCGAGCTTCAACGTCGCCATCTAGGCCAGGATATAGGCGTGCCCGATCTCTACGATGCCGTCGGCCACGGGATGTGGGCGTACTCGCACGCCGCCTTCCGCGTCGCCGCGGTGGGGCCGGGCCGCTTCCCGCTCGCGCCCGGGACGCTCATCGTCGTCACCCACCGACGCGAGACCGACGTCCCGGTGCTCTCGCCGGTCCTCTACTTCGGCTCGGGTGGAAGGCGAAGCCGGCCGAACAGGCTGCACTTCGCCGCGCGGGACGACATGTTCCTGCCGGGGTTCTTCGCCGGCTTCCCGCCGGAGCTCCCCCTACGCGCGCGGCGGTTGCTCTACCCGCTGAGCTTCGCCCGCGGTCTCGCCCGGGTGAACGTCTTCCCGATCCGGAGCGCGAGCGTGGCGCGGCTGGGCGAGGTGCTGGCCGCCCGTCCGCAGGCGCCCCTCGCCGAGCTCCTCCCGGCCGAGGCCGCCGCCGGCTTCTCGGCCCGGGCCGCCGCCCTCGGGCTGCCGCCGCCCGTGCGCGCGGGGGACGTGCTGCGTGGCGGCTACGCCGATCTCCTCTGGCAGGCCGTCGAGGCGAAGGGCCTCGCGGACGGCCTCGAGGACTTCTGGAGCGCGCGGGCGGCGCGGGCCGCCGCCGACTTCCGCACGCTCGTGGAGCTCATGCGCGCCCGGAAGATCCTCATCGTCTTCCCCGAGGGCCGCCCGTCCCCCGACGGCGAGATCGGCCCGATCCGGCCGGGCGTTGGCGCGCTCGTCCGTCGCGGCCGCCCACCCGCCGTCCGCCCGCTCGCCCTCGCCTACGACCCGCTCGGATCGGGGCGCACCCGGGTTCACGTCGCGCTGGGGGAGCCGATCGAGCCACCGGGCGAGGACGTCGAGGAGACGCTGCTCGGGCTCCTGCGCGTGACGATGCCGCTCACGTGCGGCCAGGTGGTTGCCGCTGCGCTCGGGCGCGGAGCCGAGGCGGATCCGGTCGCGCTCCTGGGAGAGCTCACCGACGCGGTCGAGGCGGCGCGCGAGGAGGGCAGGCCGATCGAGTCGGACCTCGCGACGGCGGCCGGCCGCAAGCATCGGCTCGCGGAGGCGCTCGCGGCGGCACCGGCACGGGCCGCGGAGCTCCCGTTCCTGGCGCACGAGTACGCGAGCGCCCGGCCCACGCGGAGCGAGACGCGCTAGGTGCGTTCCTGCGCCGCCTCGCGCGTCCGTCCGAGGAGGCGCGGGAAGGCGGGGCTCACGAGCACGGCGCCCATGATCGTCACGGGCAGGACGGCCAGGGCGTGCATCGTGATCACGTAGGCCGTTGCCTTGTCGGTGGGGATGTCGATCCCCTTCGCGGCCAGGAGCGTGATGTAGTCGAACGTGCCGATGCCCGCCGCCGTTGCGGGCACGGCGAGCGCGAGGTTCCCGATGCCCTCGAGGAGGAAGTAGGCGCCGAGCGGGAGGCCGAGGTGGAACGCGTACTCCCCGACGACCCAGTACATGGCCACGTCGGCGAGCCACATGCCCGCCGAGGTCCCGAAGATGGCGACCAGCCGCTTCCGGCCGCGGAAGGCGCCGAGCCCGTCGACGAAGTGAGCGGCGGCCCGCGTGAAGCGCGTGTGCCAGCGAGGCGGAAGGCGGCGCGTCGCGCGCCAGGCGAAGCGCTCGGCCCGGTCGGGGTCTCGGGCCGCGAACGCAACGAGGACGACGCCGAGCGCGGCGCCGGCGGACAAGGCGATCCCGGTGAGCAGCATCGGCCCGCCCTGGCCGATGGCGAGCGCGCCGAGGAGGATCCAGGTCGAGAGGATGACGCCGTCGAGGAGGCGCTCCGCGAAGAGCGTGCCCGCGCTCACGAACACGGGGACATGGCGCTCTCGCATCGACTCGATGCGGAGGAGGTCGCCGCCGCGGGCGGGGAGGATGTTGTTCGCCCCGCGTCCGACCGCGACGGACGAGAAGAGCTTGCGCGTCCCGATCCGATAGCCGGCGCCGCCGAGGAGGTATCCCCAGCGGACGGCCATGATGAGCACGTTCGCGGCGACGAGGGCGACCGAGACGAGGATCGTCCATGGCGGCAGGGAGGTGATCTCCTGCCAGGCGAGCTTCAGGTCGACCTCGCGCAGGAAGAGCCAGAGGAACGCCGCGGTCGCGGCCGTTCCGATGCCGATGCGGACGAGATGCCTGCGCCAACCACTCATGAGAGCAGCATCGCTCGAAGGGGCACTGAACGGTAAGTATGCGTGCTCGAGTGGGGCGGCGGCGTGATCATGGGCAGCGATTCTCGGGGCGCCGGGAGGTGGCGATCGGCCTCGGCGTGTATGCGGTCTACCTCCTCGCGAGTCGTCGCAAACGTCGCGAGGCCGCGAGGCTCCAGGCTGCGCGGAACGCCGAGCGCGTCGTCGCCCTCGAGCGGCGGCTGGGGCTCCACGTCGAGCCGGCGCTCCAGGAGCTCATGCTGCCCCACCGGCGTCTCCTCGGCGTCCTCAACGTCGCCTACGTCGTCTCGAACGCGAGCCTCACCGTCGGCTGGCTCATGCGTCTCTACGCCAGGCGCCATCCCGAGTTCCACCGCTTCCGGCGTGCTGCCGTGCTCACGACCTTCATCGCACAGCCCATCTTCGTGCTCTTCCCCTGTGCTCCCCCTCGCTCACTCGACCACATGGTGGACACGATCGCCGACGTCAGCGGCGTCGACCTCGACCGCGGCGTCGTCGCCCAGCTCTACGACCCGCTCGCGGCGATGCCGAGCATCCACGTCGCGTACGCAGTGGTGACGGCCGCCGGCATGGCGGAGGCGAGCGGCAGCCCCGTGCTGCGCCGGCTGGCGCCCGCCTACCCGCCGCTCGTCGCGGCGGTCGTCTTCGTCACCGCCAATCACTACGTCCTCGACGCGGTCGCCGGGGCCGCTGTCGGGGCGCTCGGCCTCCGGCTCGCCCGCGTCCTCGGCTAGTGCAGCCCCTCGCCGACTGCGACGAGGCCGCTCGCGACCATGACGACCGCGGTGAGCCCGACTGCCGCCGGGCCCGGACGCCTCGCCGCGAGGACGGTGGTGCCGATCGCCAGGACGGCGAGCAGGCCCAGCCAGACCGGCTCGACTCCGCGGAAGCGTTCCTCCGTGGGGAGGTAGTACGGATCGAAGGCGAAGGCGCGGCAGAGCGGGAACGCCGCAGCCGCGATCGGCATCGCCCTGAGGGCCCGGTGACGGCTCAGCGCGGCCGCCCGCGACGGCGTGAGCGTTGCGAGGACGAGGACGACGCCGCCGAGGATGAGCGTGTAGACCGGCACGAGGAAGAACAGGTCGTCGAGCGGAGGCCCTTCGCCGGGTCGTCCCCGAGCGGGACGAGCTCGAGGCCCACGGCGAGCTGGTAGAGGCTTCCGGCGACGAGGACGACCAGCGCGGCCTCGACCAGTCGGCGAGCCGCAGTCATTCCCGTCGTCGCCGTGCCGCGAGCCGCGAGAGCGTCCCCGGCAGGGCGGCCTGGAGCAGGCCGGCGACGCGGTAGGCGCCGAAGACGTAGGACTCGGGGCGGTTGCGCTCGACGGCGCGGAGGATTGACCCGGCGACGCGCTCGGGCCGGAGGACGATGCGGTCGAGCCGCGTGCCGCGCAGGCGCTCCTGGGGGAAGCCCTCGGTGCGGACCGGCCCGGGGTTGACCGCGTGCACGCGGATCCCGCGCGGCGCGAGCTCGGCGCCGATCGAGCGGGCGAAGGCGAGCTGCGCGTGCTTCGAAGCGGCGTAGGGGCCGTACGAGCCGCCGGAGGCGTACACGCCGGCCACCGACGCGACGACGACGACGTCGGAGGGAGCCGCCGCCTCGAGAAGCGGGAGGAACGCCCTCAGGGACCAGACGCCGCCGAGGTAGTTGGTGCGGATGACTTCCTCGATCCGCGCGGGCGGGAGGTCGAGGAAGCCGCCCCCGGCGGGGATGCCCGCGTTGGCGACGAGGAGATGGACTGCCGGGTGGCGCGAGGCGACGCGCTCGGCGACGGCCTCGACCTCCTCGCGATCGCCGACGTCGCAGGGCTCGGCCTCGCCGCCGATCTCGGCGGCGACCTGCTCGAGGCGCTCCCGGCCACGTGCGAGGAGCACGCAACGCCAGCCGCGCGCCGTGAGCAGACGCGCGGTCGCGGCGCCGATTCCCTTCGACCCGCCCGTGACGACGGCGACGCGACGCGCATCGGCGAACGTGTCCACGCGCGCGAGACTAGACTGCCCGCGCCGTGACCGCCTCTCCCGACCGCTTCGCCGGCAAGACCGGGCTCGTGCTCGGCGTGGCCAACCGCCGCTCGATCGCGTGGGCGATCGCGCAGAAGCTGGCGGAGGGCGGCGCCCAGCTCGCGTTCACATTCCAGGGCGACCGGATCGAGAAGAGCGTCCGCGAGCTCGCCGAGTCGGTGTCGTCGCCTCTGATCACGGCGTGCGACGTGCGCGACGACGGCGACCTCGAGCGAGTCTTCGCCGAGGCCGGAGAGGCGTTCGGGGGCAAGCTCGACCTCCTCGTGCACTCGGTGGCGTTCGCCGACGCCCGCGACCTCGAGGGCCGCTTCACGGACACGCCCCGGGACCGCTTCTGGCTGGCGCTCGACGTCTCCGCCTACTCCCTCGTCGGGAGCGCGCGGCTCGCCGAGCCGCTCATGGAGGCGGCCGGGGGCGGGTCGATCATGACCATGACGTACCTCGGCGGCGAGCGGGCCGTGCCCCACTACAACGTCATGGGCGTGGCCAAGGCCGCGCTCGACGCCTCCGTCCGCTACCTCGCCTGGGACCTGGGCCAGAAGGACATCCGCGTGAACGCGGTCTCGGCGGGCCCCGTGCGGACGCTGGCCGCGCGCTCGATCGCCGGCTTCCCGACCATGGAGGCGATCGTCGAGGAGCGCGCGCCGCTCCACCGGCCGATCTCCGCCGAGGACGTCGGCGAGGCCGGCGCCTTCCTCCTCTCCGACGAGGCGGCCAACATCACCGGCACGACGCTCTACGTCGACTCCGGCTACCACGCGATGGGGATGTAGCGGTGTCGGCCGAGCAGCGTCTCCGGGACCTCGGCATCGAGCTGCCGGCCGTGCCCGAGCCAGCCGCCAACTACGCGAACGCGGTGCGCACCGGGAATCTCGTGTACCTGCTCCGGCACGGGCCGACGATGGCCGACGGCAGCATTCCGACGGGCAAGGTCGGGGCCGACGTCACGGCCGACGAGGCCGCCGAGCACGCCCGCCTCGTCGGCCTGAACCTGCTCGCGATCCTCCGTCAGGAGCTCGGCGACCTCGACCGGGTCAAGCGCGTCGTGAAGCTGCTCGGGATGGTGAACGCCGTCCCCGACTTTCGCGAGCAGTCCAAGGTCATCAACGGCTGCTCCGACCTCCTCGTCGAGGTGTTCGGCGAGCGGCACGCCCGCTCCGCGATCGGGGTCGGCAGCCTGCCGTTCGGCATCACGGTCGAGATCGAGGCGATCGTCGAGGTCGAGTAGTGTCGACGCGGGCAAACCGGCCGGGGCTCACGTACGCGAGCAGCGGCAACCCGCGGAGAGTCTCCCCGTCGTCGCTCTCCGAGACGCGCAGCGCCCGCTCGTCCGCGTGCGCGGCGACGACACGTCCGACGACCAGCCCGGCCTCGCCGAAGCCTTCGACGATGCGGTCGAGGGAGCACTCGAGGTAGAGGTAGCAACCCTCGACCAGGACGCCGTCGACGACCGCCGCCGGGAAGGTCGCCAGAGCCTCGAGGTTCGGCTTCTGGCCGTCTTCGTCGCGCTCGGTGGCGGCCAGGCTCGAGAGGACCACGGCCTCGGGAAGCGGGAAGCTGACCGTGAACTCGCCGCGGGCGCGAACATTCGCGTACGTCGCGTGTCTCGGGGTGCACGCGAAGCAGTAGTGGTCCTCCCAGCCCAGCGGCATCGCCATGTGCTTCGGAGCGATGTCGTAGCTCCCGTCGGGCTCCTTCGTGCCGACGAGGACGAGCGGCGCGACCGTGAAAACCCGCGGCCAGATCGGCATCTCCGTCGGCAACCGAACGAGCGGGGCGCGTGACGTCGCTCCCATGGTGGACGTATTCTCCCCGCGCCGCCTTTCCAGGCCATCAGCGGCCCCGCTGATCCCCTCTGCGGAGGATTACCGAGCGGCCGGAACTGGAAAGCAATGGTCGAGCGGGATCGTGGGTGCGCCTAGCGCGCCCACCGGAGCAGGACCTCGCTCGCCCGCTCGAGCCCGCGCCGGTGGACGAGCTCGGCGAGGGCGCCGGCGGCCGCCTGCGGGCGGCGCCCCGCAAGGCCCGCGAGGCACGCGAGGACGGCGTGCGCCTCCTCGAAGCCGACGTCGGGGAGCTCACCGCAATAGCGGGCGTGCCAGCGCAGCGCCGCCCGCCGGAACCGCCGCGGGTCCTCGACGAGGAGGAGCACGATCTCGAGCGCGTCGGGGAGGCTGACCCAGTCGAGCTCGGCCGCCGCCGCGAGGGCCGTCGTGGCGCTACCCGTGTCGAGCGCGCGGCGGAGCCGTCCGTAGGCGGAGCCCTGCGAGGTCACGAACATATGTTCGCATAGCCTCGCGGCGTCTACCTAGGGCCGGAACGCCGCCGGCGCTCAGGCCGAGATGAACGTGTCCGCCGGGTAGATCTCCAGCGGCGCCTCGATGCCGAGCTCCTGCATGATCGGCATGAGCGTCTCGCCGAAGCGCTGGACGGCCTCCTCCGACTCCCAGACATCGACGATGCGGAAGCCGCCTTCGGCTTCTCCGGCCGTGTGGACCAGCAGGCCTTCGGCGGGCCAGTCCGCGGGCGACTCCAACCGCGTCTTGCCGCCCGTCACCCTGCGAACCGCCTCCTCGTAGCTCTCCCGCGTCAGGCCCGCGCCCTGATGAACGATCACGACCGCCACCGCTGCCTCCTTGGAGTTCGGGTTCTCGGCCGCGGGAGTCTACAGAGCCGTAACAGGGCCGCCGCCTGATCGCGGGCCACGCAAGGGATACTTTCTCGGGATCGGACGGGTCGGTACCTGCGTTGCGCTGGGACCGCCGCGTTGCGCGCGGAAGTGGGTCAACGTCGAGCGAGCGCCCTTGTGTGGTCACCGAAGAAGAGATCGGCCTCTATCTGGAGCGTATCCCGAGATGAGCGCGCATCCGCAAGGCAGACGGCCGCGAGTGTGTTTACGCAGCAGGCGGCCAGCCTGTCTTCTGCTCGCGGTCAGATCGCCCCAGCAGTTCGAGGCGGACCGGGCCGTCGTAATCGATGAGAGTCCAGGGCATCCTCTTGCCGCCACGCTCGAGCCAGTGCTCGTGGTTTCGATGGGGAAGCGAACATTGACCCGGCGGTACAACAGCCGTCAACGCTGGTCAGCGGGGACGAGGCGATCAGTGTCGAGATCCTCGGCGGCGGAGCCCGCCGATTCGGGCGCAGCAGCTTGAGCTTGAGAAGCGAATGCGCGCTCGCCGCGGCAGCCGGCTCGAATCAGCCTAGGCCGGGCGGTACTGACGTTGCTCGCGTCGACGAAGGCGCTTCCCGCTCAGCCTGGGGTTATCGCGGCTCTGTGGTTCTTACTGAGTCGAGCCGGCGCGGTGGGGTCGCTCGACTACTTGGCCTGCCTTGGCTCAGGCCCCGCCCGGCCTTGACGCGTCCCATAGGAAGTAGACCAGCACTCCGATGAGTGGGACGACGAGTATGACAACGAGCCAGAGCAACTTGCCGCCGAATCCGAGATCGCGGCGGCGGACGACTCGGACGGCGACGAGCAGCCAGACGAAGATCCACATGACGAGCGCTGCGGCGACAAGCCCCGTCCCGGGGGTGTACGCAAGCGTCGCCACGTCGGTCGGAAGCCTACTGGGAGCGACGGTCGCCTTCCGCAAGGCTGAGCAGGTCCAGCACCAAGTGCCCGGCGCGTACGCGTCGTCGCAGTCCTGCGGCTCGAGCCCGGCTTCGTCGCCCGGCCATGGCTATCGGTGATAAGACAACTCTGTAGTCACGAGCCGGACTCGCCCTCAGCCGGCCAGGGCAACGCGACCGAGAAGTGCGGGAAGCAGGCTTCGAGGACCTGGTTGCCGACGATGTCCCGCGCGGGGACGAGCTCCGGCTCTCCCGCCTGGACGCTGACGAGGCCGTCGGCGATCTCCTCGAGGAGGCCGACCTCGGCGATGACGTGCTCACAGTGGTGCGTGGTGATCAGCCGGATCCCGTCCGCCAGGTCGGCGAGCCGCCGGGTCGACGCGACGAGGGCGTCGAGGTCCGAGTCGTCGAACTGCGCGTAGATCGCGCCGGCGTTGATCGTGTCGGCGCCGAACAGCAGCCCCTCGCGCTCCTCGAGCAGGCAGATGCTGTCGGGGCTGTGCCCGGGCGTGTGCAGCACCGTCAGGACGCGGCCGCCGAGGTCGATGCGATCGCCGTCGGCCAGCGTCGCCGCCGCCCGGCTGGCCGGGATCGTCCAGGCCGCGGGGTCGAAGTCGGCCGGGAACGGCCTGGGGAGGCTGTCCGCGTTCAGGACGCCGAAGTACTCCGCGTCGAGCTCGACGAAGCGGTCGAGGACCTCCAGGCGCCGGGTGCAGAAGTCGAGGTAGGCCTCGAGCCTCCTGCGCGGGATCTGCTCGGTGATCAGCGGCGCGCCGATCTCGTGGATGACGATGTCGTCGAACTCGTGGTTCCCGCCGACGTGGTCGAAGTGGTAGTGCGTGTTGACCACGCTCACCGGCCGCGTCGTGAGACTCTCGGCGAGCGGGCGGATCGGCAGGAACCCCATGCCCGTGTCGAGGAGGACGGCCCGGTCGGTCCCCGCCACCAGCCATGTGCAGACGTGGCCGGGCTCGGCGAGCAGCCAGACGCCGTCGACGACCTCGCGGGTCGTGAACCAGTCGAGCCGGGCCTGCGTCGTCGCGGCGGAAGCGGTCACGGGGCGGCGGATGCCTCCGTCCGTGCGCGCTTGCGGGCCGCGACCATCGAGAGCATCTCGAAGATCACGTTGGCGGCGAAGAGCGCGGTCACCTGGCCGGGCCCGTCGTACTGCGGCGCCACCTCGACGACGTCGAAGCCGACGAACCGAACGCCCGCCACGCGCGCGCAGGTACTCGAGGGCCTGGAAGCTCGTCGGCCCGCCGACCTCCGGCGTGCCGGTGCCCGGGCAGAACGCGGGGTCGACGAAGTCGACGTCGAAGGTCAGGAACGCCGGGCCGTCGCCGACCCGGGCGCGCACGCGCTCGGCGAACGCCTTCGGGCCGAGCGCGGCGAGCTCGATCCACGGGATCGTCTCGACGCCGAGCTCGGCCGGGAGTCTCCTCGTCGGCCTCGCCGTAGAGCGGCCCGCGCATCCCCGCCTGGATCACGCGCGCCGGCTCGATCAGCCCCTCCTCGATCGCCCGCCTGAACATCGTCCCGTGGCCGTGCGGGAGCCCGTTGTAGAGATCCAGGAGGTCCGTGTGGGAGTCGAGGTGGACGAGGCCGAGCGGCCCGTGCGCCGCGGCGAGGGCGCGGAGCTCCGCGAGCGTGACCGAGTGGTCGCCGCCCATCCCGATCGGGATCGACGCCCGCCTCCGCGATCGGGGCCACGAACGCCTGCGATCCGCTCGAGCGTCTCCTCGATGTAGCCGGGAGCCGTCGGCGCGTCGCCGTAGTCGACCGTCGAGAGCGCGCCGAAGACCTGCACCCGCTGCACCGGGTTGTAGGTGCGGATCATCCCCGAGGCCGAGCGGATCGCCTCGGGCCCGAAGCGGGCACCGGAGCGGAACGACGCGCCGCCGTCCCAGGGCATCCCGAAGACGGCGCACTCGACGTCGGCGAGGTCCTGCACGTACGGGAGCCGAGCGTAGGTGCGAGGGCCGGTGAACCGCGGCGCCTCGAGGGCGTCCCAGGGCTCGTAGATCGTCACTGCCGCGCGGGTCGGGCCGCTAGTCCTCGCGCGCGCGGGCGAGCCAGTAGAGGAAGAGCAACCCGACCAGGCCGCCCACGCCGAGGACGAAGGCGTAGACGACGATCACCCAGAAGGTCTCGATCGACATGGGCGCGAGTATCGCACCCCTGCCGCCCGTGCGCCCCCTCAGGCCGCCGAGCGGCTCTCGCCCCGGAGCTGCTCGCGCCAGCCGAGGAGGACTCCGTGCACCGCGGCCGCACCGATGATCGGGTCGTCGGGCACCGGCAGCCCGACCGGGTGGAGGATGAACGGCCGCGTCTGCGGGCCACCGATGCCGCCGTGGAAGGAGATCAGCTCCTCGAAGGCGCAGCCCTCGTCGAGCTCGGGGTCGTAGAAGCTCCCGACCATGATGTCGGCCACGTGCGCGAAGCCGTCCGTGCGGAGGAGATGCCGAGCCGCGGTCGGAGAGAACGGCGCGAGGGGATCCTCCCCCTCGACGCGGTCGTCGGCGAGGTAGCGGATGCCCTTCGCGCCGAGGACGACGGCGCCGTCCTCCTGCGAGTGGACGAGCAGCCAGCCGACGTGCGGATGCGTACGCAGCGCGGGGAGGAGGTCGGGATGGCGCTCGTCCAGCTCCTCGAGGGTCGAACCGCCGCGGCTCCGCCATCAGGTAGACGAGCCCGAGGTTGCCCGACCCGAGGACGACGGCTTCACGGTCCGAGACGTCGTTCTTGGGTCGCTTCCTCTTGTCGCTGTGCCCGGTGGCCTCGTTCAGGGCGTGGCCGACCATCGAGTCCTGCTCGTCTCCGCCGGCGATCTCGGTGACCTTCCCGCTCGTGAGCGAGCGCTCGACGAGGTCGTCGAGCCCGTACCCGTTCCGCTGCTTGAACGTGGCGCCCTGGGTCTGTCCGTGGTCGGAGAGGACGACGATCTCGTAGGGGCGCGGAGCGAAGCGGCGGGCGCGGTCGATCCGCCCGAACTGGTCGTCGAGCTTGCGCAGCGCCTCGAGCGTGTCCGCGCGCTCGAGGCCGGAGTGGTGCGCGACCTCGTCGTAGCTCGAGAAGGTCGCGTACATGGCGGGCCGGCCCTTCATCATGTCCGTGAGCACGCCGTAGACGATCAGGTCGCGAACGACGACGCACATCGCGGCCCGCATGAGCGGGTAGATGCCGCCCCGGTGCCCGCGCGGGCGGACGTCGCGCCGGCGCTGGCGGGCGGAGGCGGTGATCTCGAGGATCACCTCCCAGAAGAAGAGGACGAGCGCGCGGGTGACGTTGAACCCGTTGGCGAGGAAGGCGCGGTAGCCGGGGTTCGCCTTCTTCTCGGCCTCGAGCTTGCTCACCGTCAGGATCAAGTGGTCGGCCTCGCCGGAGAGGAGGTTGCCGCGGCTCGCCCCTCCGTCCCTGAGCAGCCCGATCCCGGTCGCGTGTCGCCGCTCGATCTCGGCGCAGTCGGGCGGCGCCGAGCACGTCATCAGCGTGCCGGTCTCCTTCTCGACCCAGCGGAAGGCCGAGATGTCCTCGTTCGACCCGAGCAGGATGCCGGCCTGGCTGGCCCCGGTCTGCGAGGAGAGGTCGGGCTCCCACTCGGCGAGCCGGTGCGTGTCCTCGGCGAGCCAGCGCGCCATGGTCGACGCGTTGCCGTCGCGCATGGCGTTCCGGAGGACCGGGAGTGCCAGGCCGTCGATCTCGAGGAAGATGATTCCCGGCTCGGCGGTCTCCACCCGCTCGCCCGATCGGCGTGCGAGGCGCTGGATCACCCTGATCGTGTACGTGTCGTCGTCGTTCGCGCCGAGCATCACGTCGAGGACGACGCTGACCGCGGCGGCGACGAGCGCCACGAGCAGCGCGGCCCAGAACGAGTCGAGCTGGATCGCGCCCTCGGTGATCGAGTCGGCGATCAGGAGCATGACGGCGTCGATGATCAGGACGAGGACGAACCCCAGCGCGAGCGTGAACGGGAGCCGCAGCGCGGCTATCAGGGGCGGCAGGAACGCGTTCAGCAGGGCGACGACGGCGGCCACCAGGAGCGCGCCCCAGAAGCCCTCGACGTGGGCTCCCGGAACGATTGCCGCCGCCACCACGAGCGCGAGCGCCGAGATGATCCACGAGAGGACGAGGCGGGCCGGCCGGATGCGAGGGCGCTCCGGGTGCCAGGAGGGAGCCTCTGCGAAGCCTGCGCGGGGTTCCACGGCCTGGGAGCCTACTCGGTCTCGCGCTCGGCTTCGTCCGTATCAGAACGGTCAGAGCGAAGCCGGCCGAGCCCGCTCGTGCTGGATTCCTCGCCCTCCGCCCGCTTCGCCTCGCGCTTGGCCGCTCGCGCCTCCTTCTGCTCCGCCACCTTGCCCTTCGCGTCGGCGTACGACTGGCCGATGAGCACCTTCCCGCCGCTCCAGCCGAAGACCCACACCACGAGGACGGTGGCGAAGAGGATGTTCCAGGCGGTCGTGATCAGCTGCTGCGCCGTCGAGTAGTCGACCGTGGTGCTCTCGGGGACGTTGCAGCACGTGCTGAGGGCGAGCGCGTTCGTCGCCTGGGTGATCCCGACCGCCCCCGGCGTGACCGAGACGACGTTCGCGAGCGAGCCGGAGCCGGTCACCCACATGACCGACTCGAAGGTCACCGGGATTGCGAAGGCGGCGAGGAAGATCGCGATGACGAGCAGCTTGCAGAGCCAGGAGAGAAACGAGGGCAGGAAGACGCGCGAGAAGTACCTCTTCGGCTGCGAGAGGATGACGCCGCCCTTCTTCGCCTGCTCCCAGAGCTTCTTCACCTGTCGCCAGAAGATCCTGCCGAGCAGGACGATGAGGAAGACTGCCCCGACGAGGATGAGGATCGTCGTGAGGGGATAGCTCGTCAGGTTGCCGAGGTTCTCGTCGAACGAGCCCGGGACCGAGAGGAAGAGGTAGAGGTAGACGAAGGTGCCTGCGATCGTGAAGAAGATCTTCTGGACGAGGTAGGCGGCGAAGGCGCCGGGGAACTTGCACGACGGGATGATCGCCACGAAGAGGAAGAGCGTCACGAACGTGCCGATGTTCGCCGGCAGGAAGTTGTTCATGGCCACGCCGACCGCGTACGCGGTCACGATCGGGGCGAGCGTGACCTCGCCCGGGTAGGCGGCGCCGAGGATGCCGTAGTACGAGACGCCCGCGAGGACGGTCTGCCCCGTCTGGGCGAGGAGCGCGGCGACGATGTAGCCGGGCGGGACCTCCTTGATCTGCTTCCAGAGGTCCTGGAGCCAGCCGATGACGTCCACGCCGGCGAGATTGAGTAGGACGATGAGCACCGCGACGACGGCCAGCCACACCCCGACCTTGAGGAGCCGTCTCCGTCGCGACGGGTCCTTGAACGGGAGCACGCGGGAGGGCTTCTCCGCGGCAGCCTGCGCGGTCATCGAGGCAACCCTATCCGGGCGCAGGCTCGGGCTCGGGCCCGGCGACCCCTGCTTCTTCGTCCGCCTTCTTGGCCGCCGCCGCCTTGGCTCGGGCGAGGTCCCCGGCGATGTGCACGCCGGCCGACGTGAGCGGGGCGGCGAGGACGAGCCCGACCATTCCGAAGAGAGCGCCGGCGCTGATCGTGACGATGAGGACGACGAGCGGGTTGAGGCCGAGCGTGGCCCCGTAGGCGATCGGCTGGACGATCTGCTGCAGCGCTCCGTTCGCCAGGATGACGACCACGAGCATGATGAGCGCGGTGGTCTTGCCGTCCGAGCCGAGCGCGATCACCACCGCGAACGCGCCCGCGAAGAACGCCCCGATGTACGGGATGTAGGCGCAGAAGAAGGTCACGACCGCGATCGTGCCTGCCAGCGGGACTCCGAGCAGGAGCGCGGCAACGCCGACGACGATCCCGTTGAAGGCGGCGACGATGGTCACGCCGGCGAAGTAGCGCTGGAACGAGGTGATCACGTCGCCGGTGATGGTCCGCGCGACGGGTCTCGGAATGCCGGAGTGGTCCTCGACCCAGGAGCGCAGCGACGGGCCGTCCTTGAGCAGGAAGAAGAGGCTGAGCAGGAAGAAGGAGAGCCCGAGCGCGAGTGAGGTCAGGTCGCCGATGCCCGTGACGAGGCCGTTGACGAGCGTGGAGATGATCTGGGGGATGTCCTCCTTCGCCGTGCTGCTCGCGCTCTCGGCTCCGGACGGGTCGACTCCGGCGTCCTCGAGCCAGCCCTGGATCTCGTCGGCGGCGCTCGAGCCGTTCGCCGAGATGTCGTCGGCCTGGGAGATGATCCCGCCGACGACGAGCACGCCCACGAGGATCGCGATGGCCAGGAGCAGGAGGAGCGCGATCCCCGAAGCTCCCGCCCGCCCGACGCGGTGGCGCGCGAGCCTGCGGACGAGCGGCAGGGCCACGCACGCGACCACGAAGGCCGCGATCAGGGGCTGGGTGATCTCAGAGGTCGCGCCGACGAGCCAGATCAGCCCGACGAGCACCAGCAGCACACCGGTGATCAGCCACGCCGCCAGCCCCAGGTCGCGGAGCCAGCGCGGGGCGGCGAAGACCGCGGACAGCTGCCCGAGCTGAGCCTCGTCGAGCTGGACGACCTCCGGCTCCTCGGTGCGATCCTGCTCGTGCGAGGTTCCGCCGCCGCCCTTATCTCGCTGGAATCTCCGCATCTTCATGCGCCCACTCCTCGGTGGCGTGAGCGCTGACCCTAACTCGGGCTCCGGACAGTCAGCCCCCGGCGCTCAGGAGCTGGTCCGCTCCTCCGGGCGGCGCCTAGCCGAAGGGATCGTTCCCGTGACGCTCGTGCCCTCGCCCGGTCCTCATGCCTACGATCGGGCCCGACCGCGTCGACTCGGCGGCGTCAAGGCTCGGACTCGCGCTCGGCAGATGTCGACGAGGCTCTGGAGCGGCGAAGCTAGGGACCGGTGTCCGGAAGCGGGACGACGACCAGCGTCAAGCCGTCGAGGGCCTCGATACTGACCTTCTCACCGACCTCCGCGCCATCCTCGCAGACAGCCTGCCAGAGCTCACCGTGGACCCGCACCTGGCCCCGCGGGCGGCACGGTGAGACGACCTCCGCCGTCGCGCCGATCATCGCCTCCGCCCCCGTGCGCGCACGCCACTTCCGCGCCAGGCGCCGGCCCCAGACGACCTCGCCGATCTCGGCGACTACGCCGACGACGAGGACGAGGATGCTCCACGGCATCGGCACGAGGAAGAAGGCGAGGAGGAGCGCGATGAGGAGGATCATCGGTCAGTGAGAGTAACCGGCGGCTCGAATCACATGCGGAGACGCATCCTCGTAGAATCGCTTTCGCCCGGAGAGAAACGCGGAAAGGAGCACGAGGATGTTTCGACGTCGACCACTCGCGCGTGCGGCCGTCGTTGGCGGGACCGTATACGCCGCCAACAAGTACGGACAGAACAAGGCGAGAGCCGACATGGCGGAAGAGGACCAGGCGGCCCAGGCAGCGCCGCCCCCCGCTCCCGCGGAGCCGGCCGCCGGGAGCGAGGACATGGTCCAGCAGCTCCAGAACCTGAAGCAGCTTCTCGACGAGGGCGTTCTCACGCAGGCCGAGTTCGACCTCCAGAAGCAGAAGATCCTCGCGGGCTCGTGAGCGGAGAGGAGAGAGACATGCCGTTTGGACCAGTCCAGATGCTCGTCGTCGGCTTCGACGAGCCGAGCTTCACCGGCAAGATCGCGGCGGAGCTCCAGCGGCTGCGCGAGCAGGACCTCATTCGCCTGATCGACCTGCTGGTCGTCAACAAGGACGACGACGGCAACGTCACGGCGATTCAGACGAGCGACCTCTCCCAGGACGAGGCGATGGAGTTCGGCGCGATTGCCGGCGCTCTCATCGGCTTCGGTGTGGAAGGGGAAGAGGGGATCGAAGCCGGCGCCGTGGCCGGCGCGGAGGCGCTCGCGGACGGCCACGCGATCGGCGACGACGAGGTCTGGTACGTCGAGGAGGCGATCCCGAACGGTTCCGCCGCGGCCGTCGTGCTGATCGAGCACCGCTGGGCTATCCCGCTCAGGGACTCGATCGTCGAGGCCGGCGGGGTCGCGCTCGCCGACGAGTGGATCCACCCGAAGGACCTCATCGCCGTCGGGCTGGAGGCCGCGGAGGCGACGTAATCGAGAAGGGAGCCAGCATGGCAATTGGACCCGTTCAGCTCATCGTCCTGGGCTTCAAGCACCCGGACTTTCGCGGCGAGATCATCGACGAGCTCGAGAAGCTGCGCGAGAGCGACACGGTGCGGGTGATCGACGCCCTCGCCGTGTACAAGGACGCGGAGGGAGAGATCGAGGTCGCGCACCTCAGCAACCTCACCGCCGACGAGGCGATCGAGTTCGGCTCGAAGGTAGGGGCGCTCATCGGCCTCGGCATCGAGGGCGAGGAGGGTATGGAGGAGGGCGCCATCGCCGGCGCCGAGGCGGCCGCCGACGGCATCAACGTGTTCTCGGAGGAGGAGGCCTGGGACGTGCTCGAGGACATCCCGAACGACTCGGCCGCCGCCCTCCTCCTGATCGAGCACCACTGGGCCGTTCCGCTGCGCGACGCGATCGCGCGTGCAGGCGGTTTCCGCCTCAGCGATGCGTTCATCAGCCCGCTCGACCTGATCGCGGTCGGGCTGGTCACGGCCGAGGAAGCGCAGGAGCTCCACGAGTTGGAGACCGCGGCTGCCGAAGCGGCCAAGTAGCGACCACCACGATGGCAAACGGAGGTACGGAGATGATGGGATCCCGCAGGGTCGCTCGGCGCACGAGCCGCCGGGTCGCACGCCGCCGCGTCTGAGCGGCGACAGCACAGAGCCAAGCGCCGGGGCGGCACGGTTCGACAGGTGCCGCCCAGAGGACGCGTGGACCGCTCCCATGGGTGACGGATGAGCAGCAGCCAGGCTTCTGCAGGTGCGGGCGGAGCGGCGGGGGCCTCGACCGCTCCGAACAGAGCGGGGCTCGTCCTCGTCTCGCTGATCCTGGTCGCGGCGGTCGCGAACCTGAACCTGTCGGTCGCGAACGTCGCGCTCCCGGACATCGGCGAGTCGTTCGACTCGTCGCAGACCACGCTGAACCTGATCGCGGTCGGGTACTCGCTGGGTCTCGCCGCCTCGGTGCTCTGGCTCGGGGCGCTCGGCGACCGGTACGGGCGGAAGCTCATGATCGTGCTGGGGATGAGCCTGTCGGTACCGGCCTCGCTCCTCGCCGGCTTCGCCCCGTCGGACACGGTGCTGTTCGTCGCCCGCATCGTGGGGGGGATCTCCGCCGGGATGGCCTACCCGACGACGCTCGCGCTGATCACGGCGCTGTGGTCGGGGCCTGGGCGGACGAAGGCGATCGCGCTCTGGTCGGCGCTCGGCGGTGGGATCGCACTCCTCGGGCCGTTGATCTCCGGGGCGCTCCTCGAGCACTTCGACTGGGGGTCGGTCTTTTTCGTCACGCTGCCGCTCGTCGCGATCGCGCTGCCGATGGCGATCATCTTCGTGCCCGGGCACGTCAGCGAGACGAGCGATCCCGTCGACAACGTGGGCGGGATTCTGTCGGCCGTCCTCGTCGGCACGCTCATCCTCTCGATCAACTTCATGCCGGTGCCGAACGAGCAAGCGCTTGCCCTAGGCCTGCTAGCCGTGGCGCTCGCCGCGTTGGTTGCGTTCTTCGTCCGCGAGCGCCGGGCAAGGAACCCGCTCTACGACCTCCACGTTGCCGCGCGCCCGACCTTCTGGGTGGCGGCGTGCGCCGGGATCATCGTGTTCGGCTCGCTCATGGGCGCGGCCTTCATCAGCCAGCAGTACCTGCAGAACGTGCTCGGCTATTCGACGATCGAGGCGGGCGCCTCGATCCTGCCGGCAGGCGTGTTCATGGTTCTCGTCGCCCCGCGCTCGGCGAAGCTCGTCGGGTCGCACGGGTCGCGCGCGACGTTGCTCCTCGGGCAGTCGATCCTCTTCCTCGCGTTCCTCGGGATGTTCGTGCTCTGGAAGGAGGACACGCCGTACTGGGAGATCGCCATCCCCTACATGCTCGTGGGGATCGGGGTCGGCCTGGCGGGCACGCCGTCCTCGAACTCGCTCACGGGCTCCGTGCCGGTGAAGCGCGTCGGGATGGCGTCCGGGACTGCCGACCTTCAGCGCGACCTCGGCGGCGCGCTGATGACGTCGCTCTTCGGCGCCCTCCTCGCGGCCGGCTACGCGTCCGCGATGGGCACGGCGATCGACGAGTCCGGAAGGAACGTCTCCGAGAGCACCCAGAGCCAGCTCCAGCTCTCCTACGCGAGCGCCGAGAACCTCGCCGCGCAGAACCCGAAGTACGCAAGCCAGATCACCGCCGCGGCGCAGCAGTCGTTCCTCGACGGCGACCAGTGGGCCTATCTGGCGGCCATGGGCGCCGTGGTGATCGGCATGGCGCTCGTCTTCCGCTTCTTCCCGCGCAAGGACGACGAGCTTGCGCTCCGGGCCGGGTACCACGCCAACGACGCCCGCGGCTGAGTCACCCGATGGGAGGAGCCGCTGGCGCGCGAGCCCACCGGCGTGTACAAACACAGCGACGGCCGACCGATGCTCGGCCGCAAGCTGAACGGCAAGTCGCAGCGCGAGCTGCGTGACCTCGGACTTCTCGTCGAGGACGCGAGCCCCCGTGAAGTGTCCGGAGGCACGACATGAAAGGAGTCGAGACCCATGGCTGACGCACACACCGACGTCTTCGTCGGTGGCTACCGAGACATCGACGAGGCGACGAAGGACTTCGACGCGCTCGCGGAGCTCGTCCAGCAGAAGCAGGTGAAGATCGAGGCGGCGATCCTCGTCACGCACGCAGAGGACGGGACGGTCGGCGTCCAGCAGACCGCCGACCACCGCGGCCGCAAGGGCGTCGAGTGGGGCGGCGCCGTCGGCATCCTCGTCGGCCTCGCCGCGCCCCCGCTCCTCGCCGCCACGGCCGTCGGGGCTGCCGCCGGCGGGCTCGTCGGACGGTTCGTCGACAAGCGCGTCGAGACGGACATGCACGACAAGATCGGCGAGAACCTGCCGCCGGGAACCGCGGGAATCATCGCCCTCTTCGACGACGCCGATCGGCTCGCGGTCGAGCAGGCGCTCCCGGGAGCGCTCGCGAAGTCGATCGCGCAGACGGACAAGAAGGGCGTCAGGGCACTCAAGGACGGCCTCGCCGAGGCGATGGGCAAGTTCGTGCAGGACCGGACGAAGCTGCCGATCCCCGACCGCACCTTCGGCGGGACCGCGGGGCGCACGCTCGACGAGTCCGTCGCCGACTGGATGATGATCGCCGGCCCGAAGCCGCCCGACGGGGCGCCCAACGTCCTCGTCGTCCTGATCGACGACGCCGGATTCGGGTCGGTGGACACGTTCGGCGGCCCGGTACGCACCCCGAACTTCACTCGCGTGGGGCAGATGGGGCTCACCTACAACCGCTTCCACGTGACGGCGGTCTGCTCGCCGACGCGCGCGGCGATGCTCACGGGCCGCAACCACCATCGCGTCGGGCAGGGGTCGGTGGCCGAGTTCCCGGGGCCCTTCCCGGGCTACACCGCGGCGGTCCCGCAGAGCTGCACGCCCGTCCCTCGCGTCCTCAGGGAGAACGGATACGTGACGGGCGGGTTCGGCAAGTGGCATCTGACGCCCGGGTACGTGCAGGGGGCGGCAGGTCCCTTCTCGCGCTGGCCGCAGGCATGGGGCTTCGACCACTTCTGGGGATTCCTCGCCGGCGCCGCCAGCCAGTGGGATCCCATCATCACGCAGGACAACGCGATCGTCGGCATTCCCGAAGGGGAGGAGGGCGCGGAGTACTACTTCCCGGACGACCTCACCGACAAGGCCGTCGAGTGGCTGCACGCGGTCCGGGCGCAGGACGCAGAGAAGCCCTGGTTCATGTACTACTCGACCGGCTGCGCGCACGCACCGCACCACGTCGCGAAGGAGTGGGCGGACAAGTACAAGGGCCGGTTCGACGCGGGCTGGGACGAGCTCCGCGAGGAGATCCTCGAGCGCCAGAAGAAGCTCGGCATCGTTCCGGAGGACACCGAGCTGACCGAGCGGCCCGATCTGTTCCCCGCATGGGACTCGCTGAGCGACGCGGAAAAGAAGCTCTATGCGCGGCAGATGGAGGTCTACGCCGGCTTCCAGGAGAACGCGGACTGGAACGTCGGGCGCCTGCTCGACGCCATCGAGGAGATGGGCGACCTCGACGACACGCTCGTCTTCTACATCTGGGGCGACAACGGGGCGAGCCTCGAAGGGACGACGACGGGCTCGTTCAACGAGATGACGTTCCTCAACGGGCTCGTCCTCGACGCCGAGCACCAGCTGAAGCTGATCGAGGAGTACGGGGGCATCGAGGGGCTCGGCGGCCGCGACACCGCTCCGCACTGCGCCGCCGCGTGGGCGCACGCGATGAACACGCCGTTCCAGTGGGGCAAGCAGATGGCGAGCCACCTCGGGGGCACGCGCGACCCGATGGTCGTGGCGTGGCCGGCCAGGATTCCCGCGAGCGGAGAGATCCGGACGCAGTTCACGCACTGCATCGACCTCGGTCCGAACGATTCTCGAAGCAGCCGGGGTTCCCGAGCCCACACACGTGGACGGGATCGAGCAGGAGCCGATGGACGGAACGAGCTTCCTCTACACGTTCGACGACCCGAGCGCCGAGGAGCAGCACACCGCCCAGTACTTCGAGATGCTCGGGAGCCGCTGCGATGTACAAGGACGGGTGGTGGGCCTCGGCGCGCCTCGACAAGGCGCCGTGGGACTTCTCACCCGAGACGATCCGGCAGTGGGGGCCCGGCTCCGGTGGGATCCGGACAAGGATCCATGGCAGCTCTACTTCCTGCCGGACGACTTCTCGCAGGCGAAGGATCTCGCGGGCGAGCACCCCGAGAAGCTCAAGGAGCTGCAGGACCTGTGGTGGGCAGAAGCCGAACGGAACCGCGTGCTGCCGCTCCTCGGAGGCATCTGCCCGTTCTTCGGGATCCTGCCGCCGCTCCCGAGCGTCACGCGGCTCGCTTTCGCGGGCGACGTCCAGAACATCCTGCCGTCGCTGGTGCCGCGGATCGCCGGCCGGTCGTACGCGATCGAGGCGGAGCTCGTCGTCCCCGAGGGCGGTGCCGAGGGCGTGATCGTCGCGAACGCCGACTTCATCGGCGGCTACGGCGTGTGGGTCGACGATCAGGGTCTCCTCCACCACACGTACTCGCTCCTCGGCGTCGAGACGTACAAGCAGGTCTCGACGACGCCGATTCCGACCGGCGACGTGAACGTGAAGATGCTCTTCGAGGCGGCCGAGCCGAAGCCGGGCTCCGGGGGCAAGGTGACGCTCTGGGCAAACGGCGAGCAGATCGGGGAAGGCGAGCTGCCGCGGACCGTGCCGTTCCTGTTCTCGGGCGATGCGGGCATGGACATCGGTCGGGACAACGGCCTCGTCGTCGACCGCGACTACGAGTCCAGGGCGCCCTACGCGTTCACGGGCACGGTGAAGCGTGTCGTCTTCGACCTGAAGCCGGCGACGACGCACGACGACGAGCAGGCGCTCCACGAGCACGCGGCGATCCACGCGGTCGCGCACGGGGTCGGGGCGTGACACGTCGACGACCATGAGCCCCAATGAGAAGGATCGCGGCTTCGTCCTCGTCACCGGCACGTCGACGGGGATCGGCGCCGCCACGACCGCTCACCTCGCGAAGAAGGGCTTCCACGTCTTCGCGGGGGTCCGGCGCAAGGTCGACGGCGAGACCGTGCGGGCGCAGGCTCCGGGGAAGGTGACGCCGGTGATCGTCGACGTCACCGACGAGGCGGCGATCTCGGCGGCCGCGGCCACCGTGTCGGACGCCGTCGGCGACCGCGGCCTGGCCGGTCTCGTCAACAACGCCGGTATCGGCGTGCCCGCGCCCATCGAGCTCCAGCCGATGGCCGACTTCCGGACGCAGCTGGAGGTCAACCTGTTCGGCCCGGTGGCGATGATCCAGGCCTTCCTGCCGCTGATCCGGCGGGGCGGCGGGCGCATCGTCAACGTCGGCTCGATCGGCGGATTGCTCGTCCTTCCGCTGAACGGCGCCTACAGCGCGTCGAAGTTCGGAATCCGGGCCGTCAGCGACGCGCTGCGGCTCGAGCTTCGCGAGTGGGGGATCCACGTGTCGCTGATCGAGGTCGCTCCCGTCAAGACCGCGATCTTCGGCAAGACCTTCGCCGCGCTCGACGGCCTCGAGGAGAAGCTCGGCGGAGAGGGCTACAAGCTGTACGAGAAGCAGATCGCGGCGATCCGGAAGGCTGTGGAGAAGGCCGCGGCCGACGCGGAGCCGCCGCTGGTGATCGCGAAGGCCGTGAACGACGCGCTGACGTCCGACAAGCCCAAGCCGAGGTACCTGGCCGGCCACGGCGGCCGGCAGACGCAGGCGGCGGCGGCGCTCCCCGACCGGGCGAGGGACAAGGCGCTCGCCCGTGAGCTCGGACTTCCGAAGCCGGGATAGTCGAAAAGGAGCGAACGTGAACGCAGAGACGAAACCGAGGGTTCTGATCGTCTACTACACCTTCACCAAGCAGACCGGGCTGGTGGTGGAGGCGATGGCGAAGCAGTTCGCCGAGCGAGGCTGCGATGTGACGACGGCGCTGCTCGAGTTCACCGACCCCCACCACGGCAAGAAGTTCTCGACGCTGCCGATGCACTGGCCGGTCGTGAAGATCGTCAGCATGCTCCCGGCGCAGGCGCGTCGAAAGACCGGCGAGATCGACATCCCGCCCGAGGCACAGGCTGGCGATTACGACCTCGTCGTCTTCGGCTCTCCAACCTGGTGGCTGACGACGAACATGCCCGTCCGCTCGTACCTCGAGTCTCCCGCCGCGAAGCAGGTCCTCGACGGCAAGCCCTTCGCCGCCGCCTCGATCTCCCGGCGGTACTGGAAGGGCAACATCAACGGCATCAGGACGCTGGGGGAGCGCAGCGGCGGCACCTGGGTCGACCAGACCCATTTCGTCGCGGCCGGCAACCAGGTCACGTCGATGACTTCCTGGCTCGCCTTCATGTTCTTCGGCGGGCCCAGGGGGCACTTTCTCGGCATCCCGCTGCCGAAGCCGAACCTGAAGCCCGACTACGAGGAGCAGGCGCGAGACTTCGTCAACCACCTGGTGGACAGCGTGGTTCGCCAGCCCGCGGCCGCCTCGGCTGAGGGGTGATTTGATCGAGCTCATCGAGGGGCTGCCCGAGGGCGTCATCGGAATCGAGGCAGTCGGGAAGGTGACCTCCGAGGACTACGACCTCGTCGTCGCCCCTGCCGTCGAGCGCGCCCTGGCGGCCAACGAGAGGATCCGGCTGCTGCACGTCATCGGGAACCGTGTCGAGAGCCACACTGCCGAGGCGCTCTGGGAGGACGCCAGGCTCGGGCTCGCCAACGTGCGGTCGATCGAGCGCATCGCCGTCGTCACCGATCTCGTCCACTTCCGGGCGCTGGTCAGAGGCGCCGGCTGGGCGTTGCCGGGCGAGCTGAAGCTCTTCTCGATCGCGGAGCGCGCCGAGGCGATCGACTGGGTCGGCGAGAGCCTGGGCAACGAGACCTGAGGACACCCTCACCTTCGTCCGAACCGGATGATGCGTCGCGCCTGGCTTCACGGTACTCAGTAGGGAGCCGGCCAACCTGCGGCCGAGCCCTCGGTCAAAGACGAGAGAGGAGACGCAGATGTGGTGGTGGTTCGGAATCGGCGCCGTGCTGTACCTGGTCCTGCTGTTCACCCTCGGCTTCATGACGATCAGGAACGGCCACGGGTGGATGTTCTTCTTCGGGATCTTCTTCCCCTTGCTCTGGATCATCGGCGCTTTCATGCGGCCGACGAGAGGCGACTACGCGTGAGTGTTCGCGTGACGAGAACCGAGCCTCGCAGCCGATGAGCAATCGGGACAGGTGGGAGTTCGGGGCGATACCGCTGACGATCGTCGTCCTCGGAGCGCTCGGAGTGGTTCTCTGGGCCGCGACCCAGGGCCTCTGGGTCTGGGTCGCGGTCGGCGTCGTCGCGTTGGTCGCGCTGATCGCCCTCGCGATCGCCTATGCGAGGCGACCACATCATCCGCCGGCTCCGGCGACTCCGTCGCGTCCCGAGGGAGCGCCGGCGCCGCGCGACGACGGGGTGACGCGCGCCCTCGTGATCGTCGACGCGGCCTGCGAGCCGGCCGACCTCGCCGCCGCCCTTGCCGCGCAGGGAACGGATCGACGGACGGCGGCCTTCGTCGTCGCGCCCGCTCTGGGCTCGCGGACAGCGCGTTGGACCGGCGACGAGCACGCGTACCAGGACGCCGGCGGCACCTCGACGTCACCCTCGAGGCTCTCGCAGCCCTGAACGTGGAGGCGAGCGGTCACGTCGGGTCGCACGACCCCCTTCAGGCCGCCGAGGACGGTCTCCGCGAGTTCCCGGCGGACGAGATCGTCTTCGCCGTGCACTCCACGGAGGAGTCGAACTGGCTCGAGCGCGGCGTCGTCGAAGACGCCCGAGCTCGGTATCCCCTTCCGGTCAGGCGGCTCGTCGTCGCGCGCTCGGGCTGAGACGTGGGCAGCCTGCTCGTCCAGGTCGCGATCTACGGGCTCGCCGCGGCCTTCGCGGCGCCGATCGCGATCGTTGTCAGCGCCTTGATCCTCGGCAAGTCGACGCGCCCGGTGCTCGGCGCCTGGACGTTCGTCGCCGGCGCGGCCTTCCTCGACGTCGTCTTCGCCGTCGTGATCCTCGCGGCCGACCTGTTCGAGGAGGGCGGCGACGCCGGTGCGATCGTCGACGTCGGGCTCGGCGTGCTCTTCGTCGCGATGGGACTGCTCGCGGTCTTCAGGCCGAGTCTCCCGAGAAGGACGCGGCGCGACGCGCGCGCGCCGAGCAGATCGCGACCGCGAAGCTCGCGACCCTGTTCGCCGCCGGGATCCTCGTGCAGGTGATCAACTTCGACGCGATCGCGGTGTTCGGCGGCGCGCTCAAGGACATCGGCGAGGCGGACATCACGACCGGCCAGGAGGTCTTCGCCACCGTGTTCGGCCTCGCGATCATGCTGAGCGTCTACTACGTGCCGGTGCTGATCTACGTGATCGCCCCGGAGCGCGCGGTGCCGATGCTCGCGCGGATGACGGAGTGGATCATGGGCAACAGCCGGATGATCGAGATCGTGGTCGGGCTCGGCTTCGGCGTGTACTTCCTCGCCAAGGGCCTCGCCGTCCTTCTCTAGCGCTCCGGCATGAGCGACCCGAGCGCGCGGCTCGACGGCGCCGAGGGGCCGCCGCCCGCGCGCGTATCGGCGCGGCCGCTCGCCGTTCCGCGCGGCACCGCAGGAGCCGCTGCTCGCAGCGGGTCGTCCCGGTCAGCGCCCAGCATTCCCGAGTACCGGCCGAGCACCGGCGCGACGCGACCTGCTCGCCGGGGTCACGGTCGCCGCGCTCGCGCTGCCCGTCGGGGATGGCGTACGCGGAGGTGGCGGGGCTCTCCCCGGTGTACGGCCTGTACGCGCTGCTCCTGCCGGCGGTCGCTCTACACGCTCCTCGGATCGTCGCGCCAGCTCATCGTCGGGCCGGAGGGCTCGATCTCGGCGCTCGTCGGCGCGGCGGTCCTGCCGCTGGCCGCGGCCGGGAGCAGCGAGGCGGCGGAGCTCGCGGCGATGCTCGCCCTGCTCGTCGCGCGCCTGCTTCCTCCTCGCCTGGGTCGTCCGGCTCGGCTGGCTCGCCGACTACTTCTCGCGCCCGGTGCTCGTCGGCTACATCCACGGGGTCGCGGTCGTCCTCGTCTGCGGGCAGCTCGGGAAGCTGCTCGGGATCGACATCGACGCGTCGAAGCCGATCGGCCAGGTCGTCGAGGCGCTCAGGAGCTCGCCGACGTGAGCGGGACGACCGTCGCTCGTGAGCGCGATCGCGCTGGCCGCGCTGCTCGCTGCGCTCGCTTCTTCCTCCCGCGGCTCCCGGCGTCGCTGGTCGTCGTCGTCGCCTCGATCGCCGTTTCCTGGGCGCTCGACCTCGCGGACCACGGCGTCGCGGTCGTCGGCGCGATCCCGTCCGGGCTGCCGAGCGTCGACGATCCCGACGCCCGCCGCTCGGCGACGTGCGCCGACCTCCTGCCGGCCGCGATCGGGATCTTCCTCGTCAGCTTCGCGGACGGCATCCTCACCGCCAGGACGTTCGCCGGGAAGCGGAACCAGCACGTCCGCGCGAACCAGGAGCTGCTGGCGTTCTCGGGAATGAGCGCGGCGGCGGGCGTCACGCAGGGCTTCCCGCTCGGGGCGAGCGGCTCGCGTACGACGGTGAACGACCAGATGGGCGCGCGGACGCAGATCGCCGGGCTCGTCGCGGCGGGCGCGATCGCGCTCGTGCTCCTGTTCCTCACCGACGCCGATGTCGTACCTGCCCGTCGGCCGTGCTCGGCGCGGTGATCGTCTCGGCCGCGATCGGCCTGGTGGACCTCGCCGCCTGGCGCGGCCTGGCGGCCGTCAGCCGCTTCGAGGTCGGGATCGCCGCGGCGACGATCGTGGGCGTCGTCGTCGCTCGGCGTCCTCAAGGCGCTCGACGATCGCGGTCGCGCTGTCGATCGTCGACGTCGTCGGCGCAGCGCACAGCCGCACGACGCCGTGCTCGGCTGGGTCGACCGACTCGGTCGCTACGGCGAACGTGCAGCTCCATCCGTCGGCGCGCGTGACGCCGGGGGTCGTCGTCTACCGGCTGGACGACCGCCTCTTCTTCGCGAACGCCCGCTACGTCAAGGGACGCGTGCGCGAGGCGGCTGCGCGGGGCGCCGGACGCCGGCTCGCTGGCTCGTCTTCGACGCGGAGAGCGTGACGCATGTCGACTCCACCGGGGTCGAGGCGCTCCGCGAGCTCCCGGCCGAGCTGGGCCGGGACGGCGTCGAGGCTCGTCGTGGCGCGGATGCGACCGTACGTCCGCGAGGCTCTCGACGCCGCGGGCGTCGCGGAGGTGATCGGCGAGGACCGCTTCTTCCCGACGGTTCGCGCGGCGGTCGCCTACTGCCTGGAGCGCGATGCGACCGGCTGAGGCACCCCATCATCAAGTGCTCGCCGAGGGCTTCGGCCCGTCTCTAGGTCTAGAGGCTGACGGGGGAAGTCGCGATCCAGACAGCCGTGCCGAGGAAGACGACCCAGCCGATCGCCAGCAGCGCCTCCTGCTGGCGGAGCGAGCCGACCCTCGTCGAGATGCCGGCGAAGAAGAGCGACGCGGAGAAAGCACGACGGCGAGGACGTACTCGTCGGCACGTTGTTTCGCTGCGCCGGCCGCGTCCGAGTGCACGCCCGCGGCGGCGTCGAGCCGTTCGCTCTCCTCGGCCGCCGCGACGCGGTACTGCGGCATCGCGAACGGCGACAGCGGCGCGTTCGGGGTTGCGTCAGCGGTTTCGTCGCGAGCCAGGCGGCGACGGCAGGCCGGAACTGCTAGCGCGGAAACGCTCGCGAGTAGAAGCTGCGCGAGCTCGGTCGCTCGGAGCACGTACGGTGTCGAGCCACTGGGTGAGGTTGCGATGGCCCTCGACCTGCCTCAGCTGCGCCGGCCGCGCGACGCCTGCGCGCGCGCGGCTTCGATCCGAATGGCGCGGTCGTCCGGCCCGGACGACCTTTCTGTACTCGACGCTCGACCAGCGCGCGGCCTGGTAGCTGCTCCAGGCGATACCGACGGCGGCGAGCGCGAGGATGATGGGAGAGCAGGTCGACCCGCCATTGCCTCTCGTGGGCTTCCATCCAGCCCGTCTACGAGAAGACGTTCACGGCCCGGGCGATCACGAGCCCGACCACCGTCAGCGAGATCAGCGACTGCAGCGCCATCAGGAGCTTCGCCCAGTGGCTGATGGGCATGACGTCGGTGGGGCTGAACGCCGTGCTCGTGGTCAGGCCGAGGATCGAGGTAGTCGACGTAGTGGGGCCGCCATCCCGGCGGGGCGAACTCGGGGCTCATGTGCTGCGTGAAGGCGAAGTCGGGGTACTCGCGCTCGCCGCTGGTACCGGGCGAGCGGGCCGCCGCTGTCGAGAAGCCAGTAGAGCAGGCTGAAGACGATCATGTTGCCGAGCCAGATGAGCGCGCCGGATGCGAGGAGCGGTTCCGCCGACTCGGTGACCTCCCCGCCCCGGATCAGGTCCGGAGATGAGGATGGCCGTGGAGATCAGAGCCGCTGCCGCGAGGGCGACCACGAGGGCGAGCGAGACGGGCCGCAGCCAGCGCCGCCGCTCCCGTGCATGCGCGGGATCGGCGGCGAGCAGCGCGACGAGCATGGCGATCTCGATTCCGGGAACCAGCCAGGGCGGCCCCAGCGCCTCCCGGTCGGGCACGGCCACGCGGAGCGCGATCGTGACCGCGATGAAGAACGAGATCGCCAGCGCGACCGGCCAGCGTGGCTCGATCGACGTCGGCTCGTCGCCCGGCAGCGGGGTGCGCTCCGGATCTTGAGTCGTCTCGGTGTCGGTCGTCACGCTACGGTACTCCGCTTCCAGAGCTGATTCGCCGGGAGAGCCACCCGGCCGAGACATCATCCACCGATTCACGGGCGGGCGCTTCGTCCGGTCAGGACGATGCACCGGGACGCCCGGATGATCAGACTAGGCGCTGCGCATGACCGAAAGGAGAAAATGACATGTGCCGCTGGCTCGCGTACTCGGGCTCCCCGGTGCGCATCGAGGACCTGATCTACAAGCCGGAGCACTCGCTGATCGACCAGAGCCTCCACTCCAAGCTCGGGGCGGAGACGACGAACGGCGACGGCTTCGGCATCGGCTGGTACGGCGTCGGGGAGACACCGGGTGTCTTCCACAGCGTCGAGCCGGCCTGGAACGACTGGAACCTTCGCGAGCTGGCGGGGCACATCGAGTCGCCGGTCGTGTTCGCGCACATCCGCGCCTCGTCCGGAACGCCGGTCCAGCAGACGAACTGCCATCCCTTCCGCCGCGGCCGCTGGCTCTGGATGCACAACGGGCTCATCGGCGACTTCCACCGCGTGAAGCGGGATCTCGTGCTCCGCGTCGATCCGGAGCTCTATCCCGAGCTCCAGGGCTCGAGCGACTCGGAGGTGCTTCTTCTTCCTCGCGCTGACGTTCGGGCTCGAGGGCGACCCGCCGGGTGCGGTCGAGCAGGCGGTCGGGCTCATCGAGGCGATTGGTCACGAGCACGGAGTCGAGCATCCGATCCAGATGACCGTCGCGACGACCGACGGCCGAAGCGTCTGGGCATTCCGCTATTCGAGCGAGGGAAGTCGCGGTCGCTCTTCTACTCGCACGGGCGTGAGCACGCTGCGCCACACCGCACCCGGAGACTCCCCGCGCTGGCCGAGCTGTCGGACGAGTCGCGGCTGATCGTCTCGGAGCCGCTCCGCGACCTCGCGGGGGTCTGGAACGAGGTTCCCGAGTCGAGCTACGGCGTCATCCAGGAAGGGCAGGACGAGATGCGGCCGTTCACCCCCCGGCCGCCTGCGCAGTCGTGAGCGATGTTCGAGAAAGGAGAGCGGATGGCGACCAAGGCTGATTTCACCGAGGAGGAGTGGAAGACCATGCAGAAGGGCGTGACGGGCGCAGGGCTGCTCGTCTCGGTGGGCGACAAGGACTTCAGCGACAGCTTCGGCGAGGCCGGGGCGCTCGCGAAGTACCTCGCCGAGGAGCGCGATCAGAACGGGAGCGAGCTCATCCGGGAGGTTGCGCAAGTCCATGGGAGCGGGTTCGGGTTCACCGCGTCGCAGCAGGAGGTCGAGACGGAGACCGTCGCCGCCCTGCGCTCCGCGGTGGCGACGCTGGGCGCGAAGGCACCCGATGACGCGGCGGCCTACAAGCAGCTCGTCCTCGGCGTCGCCGAGACGGTCGCCGAGGCGAAGGGCGGCGTCAAGCCCGGCGAGACCGCGGCGATCGCGAAGATCGAGGAGGCCCTGGCGTGACGCTCAAGCACCCCAAGGGCCCGGCGATACCCACGCACGACCTCGCCGTGGCGCCGATCTTCACGCTCGAGTCCGACCGCATCCCGCGACACCGGCTACCCGACGGAGAGATGCCGCCGGACGTCGCCTACCAGATCATCCACGACGACCTGATGCTCGACGGGAACGCGCGCCTGAACCTGGCCACGTTCGTGACCACGTGGATGGAGCCGCAGGCCGACAAGCTGATGGCCGAGTGCTTCGACAAGAACATGATCGACAAGGACGAGTACCCGCAGACGGCGGACCTCGAGATGCGGTGCGTGAGCATCCTCGGCCGCCTCTGGCACGCACCGGATGCCGATCAGGCGACCGGGTGCTCGACGACCGGCTCCAGCGAGGCGGCCATGCTCGGCGGGCTCGCGCTCAAGCGCCGCTGGCAGCAGAAACGCAAGGCCGAGGGGAAGCCCGCGGACCGGCCGAACCTCGTCATGGGGATCAACGTCCAGGTCTGCTGGGAGAAGCTCGCCAACTACTGGGACGTCGAGATGCGCCTCGTGCCGATGGAGGGGGAACGGTTCCACCTCTCCGCCGAGGAAGCCGTCGCGCAGTGCGACGAGAACACGATCGGAGTCATCGCCATCCTCGGCTCGACCTTCGACGGCTCATATGAGCCGGTCGCCGAGATCTGCGCCGCGCTCGACGACCTACAGGCGCGGACAGGGCTCGACGTGCCGGTCCACGTCGACGGCGCCTCGGGCGCCTTCGTCGCCCCCTTCGTCGACGAGGACCTCGAGTGGGACTTCCGGCTCGACCGCGTGGCTTCGATCAACGCCTCGGGCCACAAGTACGGCCTCGTCTATCCGGGAGTCGGCTGGATCGTGTGGCGGGACGCCGCGGCCCTGCCCGACGACCTGATCTTCTGGGTCAACTACCTCGGCGACAACATGCCGACGTTTGCGCTCAACTTCTCGCGCCCGGGCGCTCAGGTCGTCGCCCAGTACTACAACTTCCTGCGCCTCGGGTTCGACGGCTACAAGCGGGTCCAGGGCTACGCTCGCGACGTGGCGACGGGCCTGTCGGCGCGGATCGCCGAGATCGGGCCGTTCGAGCTGATCACGCGCGGCGACGAGCTGCCGGTGTTCGCGTTCAAGCTTCAGGACGGCATCGACAACTTCACCGTCTTCGACGTCTCGAACGCCCTCCGCGAGCGCGGCTGGCTCCTGCCCGCGTACACGTTCCCGAAGAACAGGGAGGACCTCGCCGCCCTGCGGGTCGTGGTCAAGCGGGGCTTCAGCCACGACATGGCCGACCTGCTCCTCGCCGACATCGAGCGGCAGCTCCCGCGGCTGCAGAAGCAGTCGGAGCCCGTCCACGACGACGCGACCGCGACCAGCTTCCACCACTGAGAACGACGTCTGCGCGTGAACGAGACGACGCAGGTCCTCCTCTACGCGCTCGTCGCCGGCCTCAGCCCGCTCGCGCTTCTGGCCACGCTCGCCGCGCTCGGCAGCGGACGGGGACGGCTCAGCGGGACCGCCTTCGCCACCGGCTTCCTCCTCACCCAGACGACCGTCCTCGCCCTCGCGATCGTCCTGGGCTCGGCGGTCACGCCGGGCCGCGAGCGGGGTCACCAGACGCTCTCCGCCGCGCTCGAGCTCGTCCTGGGCGTCGTGCTGATCCTCGTCGCCTCGCGAGGACGGCTGGGCCGGCGCCGAGGACGAGCCCGAGGAATCGAGGACGAAGGCGATTCTCGCCCGGCTGGGCCATCTTCGGCCGGCGACCGCCTTCTCCGCGGGAGCCCTGCTGGGCGTCGGCGGCGTGAAGCGGCTGACGATCACGCTCCTGGCCGGCGCGACGATCGCTCTCGCGGGCCTGATCCCAGCGGAGGAGCTCGGGTTGGGCGCTCTCTACGTGGTGATCGCGAGCGTGCTCGTGTGGCTCCCCGTCGCCGTCTACCTCGTCGCCGGGAAGCGGGCGGACGCCTGGACCGCGAACACCCAGGCGTGGCTCATCGCAAACGAGGTGAGGATCACCGTCGCCTCGACGCTCGCCTTCGGGTGCTCCTGATCGGCCACGCCATCGTTCTGCTGCTGGGACGGGCGATCGCTTGTCGGAACGGTCCCCTATCGTTACGACGCCGTGGACGAAGTAGCGGCAATTCTCGCCATCCTCGCGGCGGTTTCGTTCGCCCTCGCCGCCACGCTCTGGCAGCGCGCTGCGTTGACGGTGGGCTCGAGGGCGCGCAACCCAAGGGGTTCGTCGGGTTCCTGACCAACGGGGTGTGGCTTCTCGGGCTCGTCGCGCAGATGCTCGGCGTCCTCCTCCAGGCCGCCGCGCTCGACCGCGGGCGCGTCGCGATCGTGCAGCCCCTGCTCGTCACGACGGTCGTGTGGGCGCTGCCGCTCGGGTACTTCCTCACGCACCAGACGGTCACGCGCCGCCAGGGATCGGGGAGCTGGTCGTCGTCGTCGGGCTCGCCATCTTCGGGACCGTCGGCGACCCGGCCAACGGGGTCGACGACGCGCCGACCTCCGACTGGGTCTCGGCGTACTTCGTCCTCGCGGCGTGTGCGTGGCGGTCTTCCTGTTCGGCAGACGGGTCGGTCCGTCCTCGAACGCGGCGGCGTACGGCGACGATCGCCGGCATGCCTGTACGCGGTCTCCGCGGTCCTGATGAAGCCGGTCACCGAGCGACTGCACGCCGACGGTCCCGTCGCCGTGCTCGAGAACTGGGAGCTCTGGGTTCTGGCGGTCGCGGGGATAGTCGGCTTCTACCTGCAGCAGCTCTCGCTCTCGGTCGGCCGGCTCGCGACATCGGTCGCGACCACGTCGGTGGCGAACCCGGTCGTGAGCGTCGTGCTCGGCGCGGCGGTGCTCCAGGAACGCTCGACTAGGATCCGCCGTGGCACGGCGTCGTCGCGATCTGCGCGCTCGCGGTCGCGCTCCTCGGGGCGGTCATCATCGCGTCGGCTTGGGACGACGATCCGGAGGCCGAGGGCGCCGGCAGCGCCCGCCGTCTCCGGGCCTAGCCCGCCCGACCGGGAGGATCGAGCGTCAGCCTGCGGCGGCGGGCGGAAGAAGCAGGCTTGCGCCGGCAAAGAACGTCACGCCGACGACCGAGGGTTGCCCCAGGTCGGAGTAGAACGGGGCGGAGCCGCGCGAAGGCCGCCGAGCCGATGATGAAGAGCCAGCCGATCCCGCGGTTCATGTGGGGGGGTCGGCGGTCATGGACAGCGGCCAAGTCTGACGAGCTAGAGTCGCTCTGATCATCCGTCGGGGTATCGGCGGGGCGGATTCTCGTGCTCTACGCCGGACAGAGACGACTTGACGCACGGCCCACGGATACCCAGGCACCACCGCCCGCTCGTCCTCGTCCTCGGCGGCGGCTTCGCGGGATCGGCGCCGCCGAGCAGCTGAAGGACGCGAGACTCGACGTCGTGCTCGTCGACAAGCACGACTACCACACGTTCCAACCTCTTCTCTACCAGCTTGCGACCGACCTGCTCGAGACGTCGGCCGTCGGGACATCCGTTGCGAGACCTCTTCCACGAGCAGCCGAACGTCACGGTCCATCAGGACGCGGTCACGGGATCGACCTGCAGAAGCGCGAGGCTCGATTCGCGGAGCTGGCACCGATCACGTACGACTACCTCGTGCTCGCGCTCGGCGCCGAGGTCAACTTCTTCGGGACGAAAGGCGCGGCCGAGCATGCATTCCCGATGTACACGCTCGCCGACGCCGTGCGGCTGCAAGGAGCACGTCCTTCGGAAGTGGGAGGCGACCGACAAGGAAACCTGAGCTCGCCGAGGACGGCGCGCTCAACGTCGTCGTCGTCGGAGGCGGCCCAACCGGTGTCGAGACCGCGGGCGCCCTCGTCGAGCTGTACCGCGGCAGCTTCGGCAAGGACTACCCGAGCCTGCCGCAGACAACGCGCGCATCGTGCTGGTCGAGGCCGGGCAGAGCTCTTCGCGATGTTCAAGAAGGACCTTCGCACGTACACCAAGAAGGCACTCGAGAAGCGTCGGCGTCGAGGTGCTGCTCGGGGAGACGGTCGCCTCGGTGGCGCCCACCCGCGTCACGCTCAAGTCGGGCACGGAGATCGACGCTCACACGCTGGTCTGGGGCGCCGGCCTCGCAGGCGAATCCCATCGTGTCCTCCCTGGGCCTCGAGCTCGAGCACGGGCAATCGCGTCCCGGTCGAGCCGGATCTCAGCGTGACGGGACATCCCGAGGTGTTCGCGGTCGGCGACATCGCGTGGATCACCGACACGGGGACGACACGGTCCTTCCGCAGCTCGGCTCGGTCGCGCTGCAGGCCGGCGAACGCGCGGGCGAGAACGTCGCCCGTCGCACTCGCGGGCAAGGAGACGGAGCCGTTCGTCTATCACGACAAGGGGACGATGGCGACGATCGGTCGAGGCGCAGCGGTCGTCCAGTTCCGCCGCGGTCGCACGATGAAGGGCAAGGCGGCATCGCTCTGCGTGGGGCACGGTCCACCTCGCCCTGCTCTCCACGGGAGAGGACCGGGCCAAGGCGATGATGGACTGGACGTGGGCGGGATTCGCGCACGAGCGCCCCGGCCGGATCACCGTTCGGACCGACGAGAAGTAACGATGGCCGACGCGACCGCAGAGTTCTTCGCGAGGCTTACGGAGCGGGGTCACGAGCCGCGGCTCGAGAAGGCGAAGGGCTCGATCCGCATCGACCTCGTGGACGGCAAGCGGACGACACGGTGGCTCGTCACGATCGCCAGCGGCGACGTCGGCGTCTCGCACAGGAATGCCGCCGCCGACTGCACCTTGCGGATGGACAAGGCGCTCTTCGAGCGCATGGCGAGCGGCGAGGTGAACGGGTTCGCCGCAGTCCTTCGCGGGGCGATCGAGTTCGACGGCGACCCGGAGCTCCTGGTCCTCTTCCAGCGGCTCCTCCCCGGGCCGCCGGGGGCCCGCGGCCCCAGACGCGGCGCCGTGAAGGCGGTGAGGCAACGATGAGCGACGGCCTCGTCAAGATCCTCGACGGCAACACGTTCGTGGTCAGCGACGACCGCGGCGACATCGAGGCTTCGCTCACCGATCCGACCGGCCTCTTCTCCTACGACACCCGCTTCCTCTCGACGTGGGTGCTGACGGTGAACGGCCAGCGGCTGAACTCGCTGTCGGTGGACGACCTGAACTACTTCGAGACGCGCTTCTTCCTCGTGCCGGGAACCGGAACCGTGTACGTCGACTCGAAGCTCTCCGTCATCCGCAGACGGGCGGTCGGCAACGGGTTCCGCGAGGAGCTGACGATCCTGAACCACGAGGACAAGCCGGTCGACCTGACGATCCGGATCGAGGCCGGGTGCGACTTCGCCGACCTCTTCGAGGTCAAGGACGCGCTCGAGAAGAAGGGGCGCTACGTCACGCGGATCGAGGACGGACACCTGCGACTGGGCTACGAGCGTGACACCTTCAAGCGCGCGACCCTCGTCTCCGCCTCGGCGCCGGCGCGGCTCGACAAGCGCGGGCTGACCTTCCGCGTCAGGATCGACCCGCACGGCGAATGGGCGACCGACCTCGACGTGGTCACCGTGATCGCGGGCTACGGCGAGACGCACAGGCTGCCCAAGTTCGCGCGGCGGGGCGGGCGACAGAGCATGGAGGCCAACCTCCGGCGCTGGCTGGACGCGGCACCGACCATCGAGTGCGAATGGGACGCCTTGCGGGCGACCTACCGCCGCAGCCTGGTCGACCTGGCCGCGCTGCGCTTCTCGCCGCCGGTGGCCGGCGGGAAGAGCCTGCCGGCGGCGGGGCTGCCCTGGTTCATGACGATGTTCGGCCGCGACAGCATCTTCACGAGCCTCCAGGCACTCCCATTCGCGCCGGAGCTCGCGGCGACCACCTTGCGCGCTCTCGGCGAGTGGCAGGGGACGCGGATCGACGACTTCCGCGACGAGGATCCGGGCCGGATCCTGCACGAGATGCGCTACGGAGAGATGACCGCGTTCGAGGAGCGGCCGCACTCTCCGTACTACGGCTGCGCGGATGCGACGGCGCTCTACGTCGTCCTCCTCGACGAGTACGAGCGCTGGACAGGCGACCGGAGGCTGGTGCGCGACCTGGAGCACGAGGCGCGGGCCGCGCTGAGCTGGATCGACGACTACGCGGACCTGATGGGGAACGGCTACGTCTGGTACCGCCGCCGCAACGAGGAGACGGGCCTCGAGAACCAGTGCTGGAAGGACTCCTGGGACTCCATCTCCTACAAGGACGGCCGGCTCCCGGGCTTCCCACGTGCGACCTGCGAGCTGCAGGGGTACGCGTTCGACTCGAAGATGCGCGGCGCCCGCCTCGCGCGCGAGGTCTGGAAGGACACGGAGCTCGCCGACGGGCTGGAGAAGCAGGCGGCCGACCTCAAGCGCCGCTTCAACCGCGACTTCTGGGTCGAGGACGGGGAGTACTTCGCGCTCGCGCTGGACACGGAGGGCAAGCAGGTCGATTCCCTCACGTCGAACAACGGCCACCTGCTCTGGAGCGGCATCGTCGACAGGACCAAGGCGAAGAGCGTGGTCGGGCACCTCATGGGACCGCGGCTCTTCTCCGGCTGGGGGGTGCGCACGCTGGCCGAGGGAGAGGGCCGGTACAACCCGATCGGGTACCACGTCGGCACGGTCTGGCCCTTCGACAACTCGTTCATCGCCTGGGGGCTCCGGCGCTACGGCTTCAAGGAGGAGGCCGCGCAGATCGCGGCCGGCATCCTCGACGCGGCGGAGTTCTTCGAGGGCCGCTTGCCGGAGGCCTTCGGCGGCTACGAGCGGAGCGTGACGCGGTATCCCGTGCAGTACCCGACCGCGTGCAGCCCGCAGGCCTGGTCGACCGGGACGCCGCTCCTCCTGCTCCGGACGATGCTCGGCCTCGAGCCGTTCGGGGACAACCTCATCGTCGACCCGGCGCTCCCCGTGGGGATCGGGCATGTCGCCCTGCTCGACATCCCGGGCCGCTGGGGCCGGGTCGACGCGTTCGGGCGGGGCCGTGTCGAGGCGGGGCGGAAGCAGGCGCTTCGTCCCCGGATCGGCTCACGGCCCTAGATGGCACTTTCCGTCATCCTCTCCGGACGATGGCTCGCGCCCGGAGAGACGCGGTAGCGTCCGCCCTGACAACCGCTTCCTCCCAGGAGTCGCGTGAACATGGCAAAGACGAGAACCCCGCAGAGTGCCGGCCTGGAAGACGGCGACGTGCTGGTGGTCTTCGGCATCACCGGCGACCTCGCGAAGGTGATGACCTTCCATTCGCTCTACCGGCTCGAGGCACGTGGGCTGCTCACGGGCCCGATCGTCGGCGTGGCGGTCGACGACTGGACGGTCGACCAGCTCGTGGAGCGCGCCCGCGAGTCGATCGTCGGGCACCGGCGAGAAGCTGAAGAAGAAGGTCTTCGACCGCCTGGCGGCGCGGTTCGACTACGTCTCCGGCGACTTCAACGACGCGGCGACGTACAAGCGCGTCGGCAAGGCGATCAAGGGCGCGAAGCGGCCGGTCTTCTACCTCGAGATCCCCCCGTTCCTCTTCGGAACGGTCGTCAAGGGGCTCTCGGAGGCCGGGCTGACGAAGAACGCGCGGGTCGTCGTCGAGAAGCCCTTCGGCCACGACCTCGAATCGGCTCGCGCCCTCGCCGAGGAGCTCCATCAGTACGTCGACGAGTCGCAGATCTTCCGGATCGACCACTTCCTCGGGAAGATGGGCCTCCAGGAGATCCTCTTCCTCCGGTTTGCCAACACGATGCTCGAGCCCGTCTGGAACCGGAACTTCGTGGACTGCGTCGAGATCACCATGGCCGAGGACTTCGGCGTGGAGGACCGAGGCCACTTCTACGACCCGGTCGGCGCGCTCCGAGACGTCGTCGTCAACCACCTCATGCAGGTGGTCGCCGCCACGGCGATGGAGCCGCCGTCCGGAGGCGACACCGAGACGCTCAAGGACGGGATGGTCGCCCTCTTTCGCTCCGTGCGCGAGGCGGACCCGGCCCACTACGTTCGCGGCCAGTACGACGGCTACCTGAAGATCGACGGGGTCGATCCGAAGTCGACGACGGAGACGTACGCGGCCCTGCGGCTCGAGATCGACAACTGGCGCTGGTCGGGGGTCCCGTTCTTCATCCGCACGGGAAAGCGCCTGCCGGCCCTGCAGACCGAGGTCCGGCTCGTCTTCAAGCGCCCGCCGCGACTCGGCTTCGGGGTCATCGACGAGAGCACGACACCCGACCAGTTCGCGATCAAGCTCGACCCCTCGACCGGCGTGCAGACCGTTCTCGACGCCTTCCGGGCCGACGTAAGGACGGCCGAGGCGATCACGCTCGACATGGAGTTCGCCGAGGAGGGCGGCGAGGCCGCGACGCCGTACGAGGTGCTGCTCGACGCGGCGCTCGTGGGCCAGAGCGTGCGCTTCACCCGGCAGGACGGCGTCGAGGAGACCTGGCGCATCATGCAGCCGCTCCTCGACGCGCCGCCCAAGGTGCATCCGTACGAGCCGGGAACCTGGGGACCGAAAGCAGCGGACAAGCTCGTCGCCGGCCACCAGGGCTGGCACGGACCGTGGTTGGCGACATGAGCGCCAAGGCCGTATCCCAGGAGGCGGGACAGAGCGCGGCCGCGCCGTCGCCGTTCCCGCCCATCGCCGACTACGCCTTCCTCTCCGACTGCCACACGGGGGCGCTCGTCGCTCCCGACGGCGCCATCGACTGGCTCTGCGTCCCCCGCTTCGACGCGCCCAGCGTGTTCGGCTGCCTCCTCGACCGGGGCGCGGGCGCCTTCCGCCTCGGCCCGTTCGGGATCAACCATCCGACGACCCGGATCTACGAGCCGGGGACCAACGTCCTCGTCACGACCTGGAAGACGCCGACCGGCTGGATCGTCGTCCGCGACGCACTGACGATCGGGCCGTGGGACCGCGAGGATCGGATCACGCCCCACACCCGCCCGCCGGCCGACGACGACGCCGACCACACGCTCGTGCGCACCGTCGAGTGCCTCGAGGGCACTAGTCGAGGTCGAGCTCGTCTGCGAGCCCGTCTTCGACTACGGCCGCGTCCCGGCCCAGTGGACGATGGTGGACGGGAGCCGCCACGCGGCGGACGCGACGGGCGGAGACGTGACGATCAGGCTCCAGACCGACATGGCGCTCGGGATCGAGGGGGACCGGGTCCGCGCCCGGCATGCGCTCGAGCCCGGAGAGCGCATCTACTGCTCGCTCTCCTGGGCCGAGGGCCTGACCTCTCCGGCCGACGCCGACGAGGCCACGACCCGCCTCGAGAACACCGTGCGCTACTGGCGGCGGTGGCTGGGCCGGGCTCGCATGCCCGACCACCGCTGGCGCGACGCGATCCAGCGATCGGCCCTGGCCATCAAGGGCCTGACCTACATGCCGACCGGCGCGACGGTCGCCGCGCTCACGACATCGCTGCCCGAGACGCCGGGCGGCGAGCGGAACTGGGACTACCGCTACACGTGGATGCGCGACGCGACCTTCACCCTGCAGGCGCTCCACTTCCTCAACCTCGACTGGGAGGCCGACGAGTTCATGCAGTTCGTCGCCGACCTGGAGCCGAACCACGACGGGGCGCTGCAGATCATGTACGGGATCGACGGGAGGCGGGACCTCACCGAGTCGACCGTGGACGAGCTCTCCGGCTACGCGGGCGCGCGCCCCGTGCGTGTCGGCAACGGCGCCTTCGACCAGCGTCAGAACGACGTGTTCGGCGCCGTCCTCGACTCGATCCTGCTCCACACCCGGCGGAGCAGCCGCCTGCCGCGACGGCTGTGGCCGATCGTGCAGGCGCAGGCCGAGTGCGCGACCCAGGTCTGGCGCAACCCCGACCAGGGGATCTGGGAGGCCCGCGGCGCCCCCCAGCACTACGTGTCCTCCAAGCTCATGTGCTGGGTGGCACTCGATCGCGCGGCGAAGCTGGCCGGGATCCAGGGGGAGCCCGATCTCGAGGCCTCCTGGGGCGCGACCGCCGAGGAGATCAAGGCCGACATCCTCGACCACGGCGTCAGCGATCGAGGCGTCCTACGTCAGCACTACGCCACCGACGCGCTCGACGCGTCCGTCCTCCTCGCGGCGATCTTCGGCTTCCTGCCGCGCGACGACGAGCGCCTCCGCGCGAGCGTCCTCGCCATCGACGAGGAGCTGACCGAGAACGGCTTCGTGCTGCGCTACCGAACCGACGAGACGGACGACGGCCTCTCCGGCAAGGAGGGGACGTTCCTGATCTGCTCGTTCTGGCTCGTCTCCGCGCTGGCGATCATCGGCGAGGAGCAGCGGGCCCGCGACCTCATGGAGCGCCTGCTCCGCATCCGCTCCTCGCTCGGGCTCTATGCGGAGGAGTTCGAGACCGCGACGGCGCAGCACCTGGGGAACTTCCCCCAGGCCTTCTCGCACCTCGCCCTGATCGAAGCCGCCGGCGCGATCATCCTCACCGAGGTCGCGAAGGAGTTCCGATGAGCGAGCGCTACGACATCGTCATCGTGGGGACGGGCGCGGGCGGTGGCACGCTCGCGCACCGCCTCGCCTCTTCGGGAAAGCGGATCCTCCTCCTCGAGCGGGGCGGCTGGCTTCCGCGCGAGCCGCAGAACTGGCTCGCGCAGGACGTGTTCGTCGACAACCGCTACGTCTCGCCGGAGACGTGGTACGACGGCAAGGGGAAGCCCTTCCAGCCGCAGATCCACTACTTCGTCGGCGGGGCGACGAAGCTCTACGGCGCCGCCCTCTACCGACTTCGTCGGGAGGACTTCGGTGAGCTCGTGCCACCATGACGGGATCTCGCCCGCGTGGCCCATCGCCTACGACGAGCTCGAGCCGTACTACTCGCAGGCGGAGCAGCTCTACCAGGTGCACGGCGCGCGGGGCGAGGACCCCACGGAACCGGACGCGAGCGCGCCCTATCCCCACCCGCCGGTCTCGCACGAGCCGCGCATCCAGCAGCTCTCGGACGATCTCGCAGCCGCGGGATACCGGCCCTTCCACGCCCCCTGCGGGATCCTGCTCGACGAGTCGAACCCGCCCTACAGCACGTGCGTCCGCTGCGCCAACTGCGACGGCTTCCCCTGCGTCCTGCACGCGAAGTCCGACGCCGAGGTGATCGGCGTGCGCCCGGCGCTCGAGCATCCGAACGTCACGCTGCTGACGAACGCGAGGGCGGTCAGGCTCGATACGAACGAGGCCGGCACGGCCGTCACCGAGGTCGTCGTGGAGCGCGACGGCGCCGAGGAGCGCTTCGCCGGCGACGTCGTCGTCGTCTCTTGCGGGGCCGCCAACTCGGCGAGGCTCCTCCTCGAGTCGGCGACCGACAGGCATCCGAACGGCCTCGCCAACGGATCCGACCAGGTCGGGCGCAACTTCATGTTCCACGACAGCCAGGCGGTCCTCGCCCTCTCCCGCGAGGAGAACCCGACCGTCTACCAGAAGACGCTCGGCCTGAACGACTTCTACCTCGGCGCGGACGACTTCGAGTTCCCGCTCGGGAACGTCCAGATGGTCGGGAAGTCGCAGGCGCCCATGTTCCGCGGCGAGAAGCCGGTGGAGACCAGGCTGGCGCCGCAGTGGTCGCTCGATCGGATCGCGCGTCACGCGATCGACTTCTGGCTCTCGACCGAGGACCTGCCCAGTCCCGACAACCGCGTCACCGTCGACCGCGACGGCAAGCTCACGCTGACCTACGAAGAGACGAACTCGGAGGCGAGGAAGCGGCTCTACGAGAAGGTGAAGTCGATCGTCGGGCGAGCTGGACATGAACCCGGGACATCTCGTCCACAGATTCGCCTACATGAAGAACGAGATCCCGGTCGCGGGGTGCGCGCACCAGGCGGGAACATGCCGCTTCGGGCCGACCCGCCGACGTCGGTGCTGAACACGGACTGCCGCGCGCACGAGGTCGACAACCTCTACGTCGTCGACACGAGCTTCTTCCCGAGCATCGGCGCTGTGAATCCTGCGCTGACGGCGATGGCGAACGCGCTCCGGGTCGGCGACCACCTGCTCGCCCGGCTGGCGTGACCCAGGTCGAGATCGCGTTCCGCGCGCAGCGCGCCGTCATCGTCGAGATGGGCGGGGGGCTCTGCTCGTACTCGGGACGGGGCGGGGAGCTCCTCGACGGCTTCGCCGTGGGCGAGCCGATCGCCTCGGGCCGCGGCCAGGTCCTGATGCCGTGGCCGAACCGTATCGAGGACGGCGCCTACGAGTTCGACGGGAATCGATACCAGCTTCCCATCACGGAGCCGGAGCGGGGGAACGCGATCCACGGCCTCGTGCGCTCGGAGCCGTGGACGACCGGCGCGCGGGAGCCGCACCGCGTCGTCATGGAGTACCTCCTGGAGCCCGCTCCGGGCTACCCGTTCGAGCTCGAGCTGGCCGTCGAGTACGCGCTCTCCGAGAGCGGGCTCTCCGTGCGGACGACCGCGACGAACCTCGGAGAGGACGCGTGCCCGTTCGGGAGCGGCCAGCACCCGTACGTGACGCTGGGAACGCCGGCGGTCGACTCGCTGATCCTGAGGGCCCCGGGGCGAACGGTCCTGACGGTGGACGAGCGCGGGATCCCGCGCGGGCGGGAGCCGGTGGACGGGACCGAGTACGACTTTCGCCGTCCGCGCGAGATCGGGGCGACGAGGCTCGACCACGCGTTCACGGACCTCGAGCGCGGCTCGGACGGACGCGCCCGCGTCGAGCTACGGGACCCGCGGAGCCGCAAGGGCCTCACGCTCTGGCTGGACGAGTCCTACGGCTACCTGCAGCTCTTCACCGGCGACCCGCTCCCGGACGTCGCCAGGCGCAGCCTCGCCGTCGAGCCGATGACCTGCCCGGCGAACGCGTTCAGGACCGGCGAGGCGCTCGTGCGCCTCGAGCCAGGCGAGTCGTTCACGGCCGCCTGGGGCATCGTCCCGTGAGCGCCGATCGGGAGAAGCAGGTCGCCGCCGAGGCGGCGGCTGACCTCGTCGAGAGCGGGATGACGGTGGGCCTCGGCACGGGCTCGACCGTCGGCTACCTGCTCCCGGCGCTCGCGGCGCGCGGGCTCGACCTGCGCTGCGTGGCGACCTCGCCGGCGACCGAGCAGGCGGCCCGCGAGCTGGGGATCTCCGTCGAGCCCTTCGAGGGCCCGCCGCCCCGTCCCGGCTCGACCTGACCGTCGACGGCGCCGACCAGGTGGCGCCGTCGGGCTGGCTCGTGAAGGGCGGTGGAGCGGCCCACACCCGCGAGAAGCTCGTCGCCGCGGCGTCCGACCGCTTCGTCGTCATCGTCTCCTCCGACAAGCTCGTCGAGCGGATCCGCCCGCCGATCCCGCTCGAGCTCCTCGAGTACGGCCTCGCTGCGACGCTGCGAGGGCTCGGAACGGTCGAGCTGCGGAACGTCCCGCGCAGCCCCGACGGCGGCGTCATCGCCGACTTCACCGGGGAGGTCGACGACCCGGAAGACCTCGCCGCGCGCCTCTCGGCCACCCCGGGCGTCGTCGACCACGGGCTCTTCCCCCCCGAGCTCGTCTCCGAGGTGGTCGTCGGCCGGGGCGACGGCGTCGAGCGGCGTTCGGTGCGCTAGCCGCCCGCGGCCGCGGCCGCGGCCGCGGCGTCGGCGACGACGACCGAGCGCTCGGCCGCGACGCGCCCCGCGGGGATCGAGGGGTCGCCGGCCAGCGTGAGGCGCAGGGCCTCCGCCTTCTCCTCGCCCGCGACGAGCCAGAGGAGCGCGGAGGCCCGGGCGAGCGCGGGGTAGGTCAGCGTCATCCGCGGACGACCCCGGTACGGTCCGGTGAGGGCGACGTCGCGGTCGTCGACGTCCAGCACCGGGTCGCCGGGGACGAGCGAGGCGGTGTGCCCGTCGGCGCCGAGGCCGAGATGCACGAGGTCGAAGCGCTCTGGCAGTGACGCGGCATACGCCGCCGCCGCCTCTTCGAGATCGCTCGCCTCGACCGGCATCGGGTGCACTCGGGTCCGCGCCCCAGCGGGCAGGCTCGCGAGCAGGTGCGTGAGGTTGCGGTCGGAATCACCCGCCGGCGCCACCCGCTCGTCCACCTGGTAGATCGCCGTTCGCTCCCAGGGCATGCCCTCGCCTTCCAGAGCCGCGAACATGGCGAGCGGCGTGTGGCCTCCGCTCACCGCGAGCGTGAACGGCTCGTGGTCGGCGAGGGCGGCGAGGGCCGCCTGGACTACATGCTCCGCTCCGTGCCTGGCGACGGCCTCGCCGTCCGGCAGGATCTCGAGCAACGGCTCGGCGCTCACCCGGCCGGCTTCTCCGCGTGGCCTCCGAACTCCTTGCGCATGGCCGAGAGGAGCCGGTCGGCGAAGTCGTCGAGCCCACGTGAGCTGAAGCGCGAGTAGAGGGCCGTGGTCAGGACAGGCGATGGGACTCCCTCCTCGATCGCGGCGATGGAGGTCCAGCGGCCCTCGCCGGAGTCCGACACCCGCCCGGCGAACTCCTCCAGCGTCGGCGAGGCGAGCAGCGCGGCCGCGGTGAGGTCGAGGAGCCAGGAGCCGACCACGCTGCCGCGGCGCCACACCTCGGCGACCTCGGCCGTGTCGATGTCGTACTGGTAGTGCTCGGGATGCTCGAGCGGGCTCGTCTCGGCGTCCGCCTCGCGCGCTCTCCTGCCCGCGTCGGCGTTTGCGAGGATGTTGATGCCTTCCGCGTAGGCCGCCATGAGGCCGTACTCGATGCCGTTGTGCACCATCTTCACGAAGTGGCCGGCGCCGTTGGGCCCGCAGTGGAGATACCCCTGCTCCGACGGGCTCGGCGCGCCGCTGCGACCCGGCGTCCGCTGCGCGGAGTCGACCCCGGGGGCGATTGAGGCGAAGAGCGGGCCGAGGCGGTCGACGACCGGCTTCTCTCCTCCGATCATCAGGCAGTAGCCGCGCTCGAGGCCCCACACCCCACCGCTCGTGCCGACGTCGACGTGATGGATTCCCTTCTCGCGGAGCTCGGCGGCGTGGCGGAGGTCGTCGTGGTAATGGGTGTTCCCCCCGTCGATGACGACGTCGCCGGGCTCCAGGACGTCCGCGAGCCCGCGGATCGTCGTGGCGGTGATCTCCCCGGCGGGCACCATGACCCAGGCCGTGCGCGGCTTTTCCAGCTTCGCGGCGAAGTCCTCGAGCGTGTCTGCACCCCCAGCCCCTTCGGCGGCGAGCGCGTGCACGGCGTCGGGGCTGACGTCGTAGCCGACGCAGCGGTGGCCGTCACGCAGCAGGCGCCGGACGATGTTCGCTCCCATCCGGCCCAGCCCGACCATTCCGAGTTGCATGGGCGTTTCGGCAGCCATGACTCGCTCCTTGGATTCCGTCAGACTTGGCGACGCTCGGGAAGCGTCCACCGTACAGCACCGCACGCTCCTGACCGGAGGAGAGAAGCTGAGTGCCCGAAGGCTTGTCCCCAACCGAGGTCGGCAAGGAAATCGGCGAGCACGCCAGGCACGCCGGCCCGCACCCGGAGGGTCGGCACGCCGACCGATCGATAACGATCTTGGAGGCCGCGCTTCTCTCCGTCGTCACGATCGTCGCCGCGTGGTCCGGCTACTCGGCGGCGAAGTGGGGAACCGAGTCCTCGCTGAAGCTGGCGAAGGCCTCGGCCGCCCGGACCGAGGCGAACCGGGCCTTCCAGGAGTCGCTGACCTTCCGCGCCGAGGACGCGACGATGTTCAACGCGTGGTTCGGCGCCTATGTCGCGGGCGACGAGAACGGCATGCGCGTGGCCGAGAAGCGCTTCCGGCCCGAGTACCGCGTCGCCTTCGAGGCCTGGCTCGCGACCGACCCGTTCACGAATCCCGACGCGCCTTCTGGGCCGCAGCAAATGCCCGTGTACAAGCCGGCGGGCGAGGCGCTCTCCCGAAAGCTCGACCTCCAGGCGGACCAGCTCTACCGGGAAGGACAGACGGCGGGGGAGACCGGGGACAACTACGTGCGTACGACCGTCATCCTCGCGAGCGTCCTCTTCCTCGTCGGGATCAGCACGCATTTCCCGGTCCGGGCCGTGCGCTACGGGCTGATCGCCGTCGGGGGCACGCTGCTGCTGATCGCGGCGATCGCGATCCTCCGGCTTCCCGGGCTGCCGGGCTGAGGTCGCGGCCTCCGCGCTTCACCCCGACAGGACGATGCGCGCGCACGCGCAAATGTGGTCTGATTGCGCCGCGATGCTTGCTTCGACGGTGGTCGATCTTGCCCGCGCGCAGTTCGCGACGACCTCCATCTACCACTTCTTCTTCGTCCCGCTGACGCTCGGCCTGGGGCCGATCGTGGCGATCTTCCAGACGCTCTGGCACCGGACCGGCGAGGAGCACTGGTACCGGCTGACCCGCTTCTTCGGAACGCTCTTCCTCATCAACTTCGCCATCGGAGTAGCGACGGGCCTCGTGCAGGAGTTCCAGTTCGGGATGAACTGGTCGGTCTACTCCGAGTTCGTCGGCGACGTCTTCGGCGCGCCGCTCGCCATCGAGGGCCTCGCGGCGTTCTTCCTCGAGTCGACCTTCCTGGGGCTCTGGATCTTCGGCTGGAACCGGCTGTCCGCCGCGCCTCCATCTCGCAACGCTCTGGATCGCCGTCATCGGCACCTGGCTGTCCGCCTACTTCATCCTCGTGGCGAACTCGTGGATGCAGAACCCGGTCGGCTATCAGCTGGTCGAACGGCCGCGCGCGAGCTGACCAGCGTCTGGGACCTCCTCTCGAGCCGATGGGCGCTCTACGCGTTCGTGCACACGGTCCTCGCCGGGCTCACCGCCGGCGGCGCCGTCGTCTTCGGCGTGTGCTGCTGGCACCTCGTCCGGGGCCGGAACCAGGAGCTCTTCAAGCCCGCCGCCAAGGTCGCGCTGATCGTCCTCGTGCCGGTCTCGACGTTCAACCTCTGGTTCGGGAGCCACTTCGGGATCCTCGTCACCGAGCTGCAGCCGATGAAGATCTCGGCGAGCGAGGCCCAGTGGGACACGTGTCAGCCGTGCGCCTTCTCACTGTTCCAGATCGGCGGCTTCACGCAGGACGACCAGACGCCCAGCTTCGACATCGAGATCCCGTGCATGCTCTCGTTCCTCGCCACGGGCTCGTTCAACGGCGAGGTCCAGGGGCTGAACGAGCTGCAGTCGCAGTACGAGAAGCAGTACGGCCCGGGGAACTACCTCCCGCCCGTCCGCGCCGTCTACTGGAGCATGCGCGTGATGGCCTACGCGGGCAGCCTCGTCGCCCTCGTCGCGCGGTCCGGGCGCCTGGCTGCTACTGGCGGCGCCGGCTCGAGAAGTGGCGATGGTTCCTCTGGGCCGGAGTGGCGACCACCTTCCTTCCGTTCATCGCCGCCGCCGCCGGCTGGTGCCTCACGGAGTTCGGACGGCAGCCATGGATCGTCCAGGGCCTCCTGAAGACCGCCGACGCGAACTCGCCGAGCGTCAGCGAGGCGATGCTCGTCCTCAGCCTCACCGTGATCGTCGTGCTCTACCTCGCCCTGCTCGTGCTCGACATCTGGCTCATGCGGCACTACGCGCGCGTCGATCCGCCCGAGGCGCCGACGGAGGGCGCGCGAGGCGCGGACCGCTGCCCGCGGCCGGGTACTAGCCGATGGATCTCCAGACGTTCTGGTTCATCCTGATCGCCGTCCTCTGGGCCGGTTACTTCCTGCTCGAGGGCTTCGACTTCGGCGTCGGGATGCTGCTCCCGTTCCTGCCGCGGGACGAGCGCGAGCGGCGACTGATGTTCCAGACGATCGGCCCGGTGTGGGACGGGAACGAGGTGTGGCTCGTGGTCGCCGGAGGCGCCACCTTCGCCGCCTTCCCGAGCTGGTACGCGACGATGTTCTCGGGCTTCTACCAGGCCCTGCTGCTCGTCCTCGTCTTCCTGATCGTCCGCGTCCTCTCGTTCGAGTGGCGCTCGAAGGCCGAGAGCCCGCGCTGGCGAGCGGTCTGGCTCTGGGCCAACACCATCGGGAGCTTCGGCGCGTCGCTCATCTGGGGAGTCGGGCCTCTCGGCTCTCCTCTACGGCGTCCCTCTGAACTCCGACGGGGACTTCGCGGGGACGTTCGTCGACCTCTTCAGCCCCTACACGGTCGTCGCCGGCTTGGCCGTCGTGCTGCTCTTCGCGTTCCACGGCGCGACCTTCCTCACCCTGCGGCTGACGGGCGAGCTGTGCGAGCGGGCCGGCCACACCGCCCGGCGTCTCGCCCTCCCTGCGGCGCTCGTCGCCGGCGGCTTCCTCGCCTGGACCGTCGCCGTGGCGATCGACCGCAACGACAAGGACATCTTCCCGCCCGTGCTTCCGGCCGCGCTCGGGGTCGTGGCGCTCGTCCTCGCGGTCGTCTTCACGCTTCGGGCACCGGAGCGGCCGGGCGTTCCTCGCCACCGCGCTCGGAACCGTCTTCCTGGTCGCGACCCTCTTCACCAGCCTCTACCCGCGCGTGATGGTGTCGAGCCCCGACTTCGCCAACAGCCTCACCGTCGACGGCGCATCGTCGTCCGACTACGCGCTGAAGGTGATGACCGTCGTGGCGTTGATCCTCGTGCCGGTCATCCTCCTCTACCAGGGGTGGACCTACCACGTCTTCCGGCACCGACTGACCGGGGAGGAGGTCGAAGGCCCGGTCGACCTCGTCGCCCGGAAGACGAGCGGGTAGGCCGTGGTCGCCCGGCTGCTCGACCCGCGCCTGACACGTCGCACGCAGGCGGTCCGCGGCCTCCTGGCCGCGGATGCCGCGCTCGGCGTCTTCGCCGCCCTGCTCGTCCTCGCCCAGGCGGTCCTGATCGCGCGCGTCGCGGCACGGGGGTTCGGAGGTGCGTCGCTCGCGGACGTGGCCGTCCCGCTCGGGCTACTCGTGGCCGTCGTGGCGGGGCGCGCGGCCGCCGCCTGGGGCTTCGAGGTCGCCGGGCGCCGTGCGGCGGCAAGCGTCGTCTCCCGCCTGCGGCTCGAGGTCGTCGAGCGGAGGCTCCGCGACCGGCCGGCCGCCCTCGACGGCGCCGAGAGCGCCGAGGTGGCGACGGCGGCCGTCGGCGGCGTCGACGCGCTCGAGACGACGTTCGCGCGCTACCTCCCGCAGGTGGTCCTCGCGATCGTGGTGCCGATCGCGGTGCTCGCCCTCGTCGCCTCGATCGACCTCGTCTCGGCAGGGATCATGCTGCTCACTCTTCCGCTGGTTCCCGTCTTCATGTGGCTGATCGGCCGCACCACGGAGCGGCGAACGCGTGAGCGCTGGCAGGCGTTGGCGCTCCTCGCGACCCACTTCCTCGACGTCGTGCGCGGGTTGCCGACGCTGCGCGCGTTCAACCGCGGCGCCGCGCAGGCCGGGCGGATCGAGGAGGTGAGCGACCGGTATCGCCGGGCGACGATGGGGACGCTGCGGGTCGCCTTCCTCTCCGGGGCCGTGCTGGAGCTGGCGGCGACGCTGGGGATCGCGCTCGTCGCCGTGACAGTGGGCGTTCGCCTCGTGGAGGGCGGGCTCGGCTTCGAGGCGGCCCTGACGATCCTCGTGCTCGCCCCGGAGCTCTACCTGCCGCTCCGGAACCTGGCCGCCCAGTTCCACGCGAGCGCCGACGGGCTCGCCGTCGCGGAGCGCCTGCTCGACCTCGCCGACGCCCCGGCTGCGGTTGCCTCGGGGACGTCCGCGCCGCCCGATCCGCGTGGCGTTCCGATTCGCCTCGAAGGCGTCTCCTTCGCCTACCCCGCGCGGGAGAGCGTCGTGCTCGAGGGGGTCGACCTCGAGCTCGCCCCGGGCGAGACGGTCGCGCTCGTCGGGTCGAGCGGCTGCGGCAAGAGCACCCTGGCCTCCCTCGTCCTCGGCCTCGCCGAGCCGACGGCCGGCCGCGTGACCGTCGGGGGCCTGGATCTGGCCGAGTGCGACCCGGTCGCCTGGCGGAAGCAGATCGCCTGGGTGCCGCAGCGGCCGACGATCTTCCGCGGCACCGTCGCCGACAACATCCGGCTCGGCGACGCGTCCGCGACGGACGACCGCGTGCGGGCGGCCGCGCAGCGCGCGGGGGCCGACGCCTTCATCGGGGAGCTTCCCGACGCGTACGCCACCGTGATCGGCGACGGCGGGCGTCCGCTCTCGGCGGGGCAGCGCCAGCGGGTCGCGCTCGCGCGGGCGTTCCTGCGCGACGCGCCGCTCGTGATCCTCGACGAGCCCACCGCGAACCTCGACCCCGAGAACGCCGACCTCGTCGCCGAGGCCGTCGAGCAGCTCCCGGACGACCGAACGGTCCTCCTGATCGCTCACCGGCCCGAGCTTGCGCGCGCCGCCGATCGAATCGTGGCGCTCGTCGAGGGCCGGGTCGTCGAGGGCGCCGCGGTGGAGGCCGCCTGATGCGGACGCTCCGGCGACTGCTCGCGTTCGCGGCCATGCCGCTGCCCCGTGTCGGGCTCTCGGTCTGCCTCGGCGCGCTGGCGGTGTGCTTCGGCGTCGCGCTGATGACGGCCGCGGGCTACCTCATCTCGCGGGCCGCGGAGCACCCGCCCATTCTCGCGTTGACAGTGACCATCGTCGCCGTTCGCTTCTTCGGGCTCTCGCGGCCGATCGTGCGCTACCTCGACCGGCTCGTCTCGCATGATCTCGCCCTGCGGGCGCTCGGCCGCATCCGCGCACGCTTCTACGAGCGGATCGAGCCGCTCGCCCCGGCCCAGCTCGAGGGATACCGCCGCGGCGACCTGCTCACCCGCATGGTCGGGGACGTCGACGCCCTCCAGGGCCTCTACCTCCGGGGGCTCGGGCCGCCGCTCGTCGCGCTCCTGGCCGGGGCGGCCTGCGTCGGGGTCACCGCCGCTGTCCTCCCCGCCGCCGCAGTGGTCCTGGCCGTCGGGCTCCTCGCGGGAGGGATCGCCGTTCCGGCGCTCGCGGCCGCCCTGGCCCGCGCCTCCGGGCGGCGCCAGGCGGCTGCGCGGAGCGAGCTGACCGCCGACCTCGTCGAGCTTCTGCGCGGTGCGCCCGAGCTGGTCGTCTACGGCCGCGAGGGGGACAGGCTCGAGACCGTGCGGGAAGCCGACCGGGAGCTGGTCCGGCTCGGGCGCCGCGACGCGCTCGCGGCCGGAGTCGCGGACGCCCTCGCGATCCTCGTCGCCGGGGTGACGACGGCCGGGGTGCTCGCAGTGGCGGTCGCCGCCCACGACGCCGGGACGCTCGACCGCGTGCTGGTGGCGACGATCGCGCTGCTCGCCCTCTCGTCCTTCGAGGCCGTGGCTCCGCTCCCGGCGGCCGCGCGAGAGCTCGGCGCGACCCTGGCGTCCGGGCGCCGCGTCCTCGAGCTCGCCGACCGGTCGCCCGCGGTCCGGGACCCGGCCGATCCGCTTCCGCCGCCGGTCGTTCCGCCGACGGTCGCCCTCGAGGGCGTGACCGCCCGCTATGGATCGGAGGACGAGCCGGCCCTGACCGGGGTCGACCTGACCCTCGAGCCGGGACGGCGGGTGGGGCTCGTCGGGCCCAGCGGCGCGGGCAAGACCACGGTCACGAATCTCCTCCTTCGCTTTCTCGACCCAGTCGAGGGCCGCGTCGCGATCGCCGGCCGTGACGCGCGCGACTACCGGCAGGAGGACGTTCGCCGCACTTTTGCCCTCGCAGGCCAGGAAGCGCATCTGTTCGACTCTTCGATCCGCGAGAACCTCCTGGTCGCACGGCCGGACGCCACGGATGCCGAGCTCGACGCGGTGCTCCGTCGCGCGCGACTCGGTGAATGGGTGGCCTCGCTCCCGCACGGGCTCGACACGCTGGTGGGCGAGGAGGGCACGGAGGTCTCGGGCGGCCAGCGGCAGCGCCTCGTGCTTGCGCGAGCGCTGCTCGCCGGCGCCCCCGTCCTCGTCCTCGACGAGCCGACCGCCCACCTCGACGGGGAGACCGCCTCCGCGCTCATGGAGGACGTCCTCGCGGCCGCCGACGGCAAGACCGTGCTGCTCATCACCCACCGGCCCGAGGGGCTCGAGCGGATGGACGAGATCGTCGCCCTCGACGCGGGCGGAGTCGTCGCCGGCCCCGCCGCCGCCTGATCGCCGTGTGGCGCACCCGCTTCCATCTGCGCCAGTACCTGAAGGGAAGCCTCTGGGTCCCGCCCGGAAGCCAGGAGGTCAGGAGTCATGCTGATTTCGCTCAACCACGCGGGTCGCCCTCGTCGTAGGGGTCGCCGAATGCGCTCCCCGCGCGGTCTCGGTGTGGTCTCGGGAGGCGCCGCGTGCTCGGGTCTCCTGGCAGCCAGGGCGCGCGCCAGGAGAGGGGGATCATGATCCCGTGCCACACGCCCCGGCCGCCTCGAGCGTACGACGCAGCGAGGATCGCGTCTACTGGACAGAAGGCCGGAGCGCGAGTCGCTGGGACCCTCTAGGACTACCTGCCCGCGCTACCTAGAGAGGCGTGAAGCTGGCCCCACAGTCGAATCCGTTCGCCTAAAAGCTCTTGTCGCCTCGCGCGCTACCGTGCGTCGGTGTCTTGCGGGCTTTGGGCCGGATTCTGAGTGTAGGGCCAGTAACACGAGTCTACTCCTTTCGAGCAGCCACCGCGCTCGGCCAAACGAAGTGACAGGTGTTAGAAGCGGCCTTCGCCCTGTCACCAAGTGCAAGGCCCGCCGATGCTCTCATGAGCCGGGGCACGAGCCGCAAGGGACTCCTCAGGATTGCCCTGCCGGAGCCCCGACGATACCGAGCCTACGACTTGCTGACGAGCTCGCCTAGATGGCTCTTTCGGCCGGATCGCGAGGGCGAAGCGAGGATCACCTGCCCGAACTGCGGCTTCTCCAAAGTCGAGACGATGCCGACCGACGCGTGCCGGCACCTCTACGGCTGCGACGGGTGCGGCGCCTCACTTCGGCCGCTGACCGGCGATTGATGCGTCTTCTGCTCCTACGGAGACCACGCCTGCCCTCCGAAGCAGGCGGCCGCCTAGGGGGTACAGACCCTTCTCCTAGGCCGGCGCTGCCCTCTCCGGCGGCGACATAAAGGCGCCGAGGATCCAGAGAATCGGGAGGAAGATCCCGAAGAAGAACATCCACCCGTGGTGGTTCTCGATGGAGACGAGAACGTGGCCCTGCACTTCGCCCGCTCTCCCGACCTCGATCGGGCGCGGGTCGCCGACCGCCAGGGGATCGGCGGGCGGGAATCCTCCCCGGGCCGTCCTAGCGCTATCATCGATCTCGCCGTGGTCGTCCCGACACCGCGCTCGAAGCCGGTGCTATTTGCGACGCTTGCCGTCGTCGTAGCCGTGCTCGCCGCGCCGTCGACCGGTGCGGCCGCGCCGGCGATGACCACGAGGGCGCTCCAGGAGAAGCTGGCGATTCTCGGCTACCTCACGGGGACCGGCGTCGACGGTCGGTTCGGGCCACAGACTCGGGCCGCCGTGATCGCGTTCCAGAAGTGGGAAGGACTGACGCGAGACGGCATCCCCGGACCCCGGACCCGCGCAGCGCTCGCGGTCGCCAGTCCGCCGACGCCGCTGACCCGCGGCCCCGGGACGCGCGTCGAGGTGCTCCTCGACAGGCAGGTCGCCCTCGTCGTCCGCAGCGGGCGGGTGCTGCGTGCGCTCCACGTCTCGACCGGGGCGCCGCGCCATCGAACGCCGACCGGCACGTACTCGGTCGTCCGCAAGGCCCGCTGGTCGTGGTCGCGCGAGTACGAGGCATGGCTACCTTTCGCGGCGTACTTCGTTCGCGGAGTCGCCTTCCACGCCTCCGCGCGCGTCCCGGTCCATCCGGCCTCCCACGGCTGCGTCCGCGTTCCCACGAGCGACGCGAAGTGGCTCTACCGGACGATGCGCGTCGGCGATCGGGTCACGGTGCTCGCCCGCTCGTAGGCGAGCTTCAGCGCAGAAGCTGGATCCGCTCGAGGAGCAGGCCCTGCGGGGGCTTCGTGGGGAGGAGCTCCGGCACATCGAGGACGATTGCGTGCCAGCCGTCGCCGGCGAGATGACCCTCGAGGGTCGATTGATCGTCGACGAGGGCCTGGTCCACCCGCGCCCCGTCGATCCAGAGCGCGGCCGGGAGCTGCGCGGGGGCGCTGACCCCTAGGCGGAGGTCGCCCGAGCCGTAGATCCAGAGCGGGCCCTGCCGCTCCTCCATCGTGCGGCCGTCCCAGCCCTCGCACAGGTACGGCCTCCAACGCGAGGGCTCCGGAACGGGCGCGGCCGTCGAGGCGCCGCCGCTCTCCGGGCGCGCGAAGAGGGTGACCTCGCCGTCGCGGACGCGAGGCGTGAAGCCGTGCGCGAGCAGGCCCTGCCATCCGAACCACGGGCCCGGCACCTTGCCTTGTGCGTACATGCCCTCGTGGAACATGACGTTCTCGATGTCGAGGTCGCGCAGCGTCTCCTCGTCGCCCGGTAGCCACACCCCGCACGAGAGTCGGTTGTGGACGAAGAAGAAGTCCACGGCCGTCTGGGGCGCGAGCGTCGAGTAGCCGCCCGGCCGCTGCCGCGGAGCCTGGAGCTGGAAGTAGTCGTAGACGCTCCCGTAGTGGACGCCGGGCTCGAACATGGGCAGCTCGAGAACCCGCCCGGCCGGCTCCGTCCGCAGCGCGGCGTATGCTGTGTTGTCAGGATCGGCAACCGACGACGAGAGGGGGAACACGAGGAGGTCGGCAGCGATCAGCGCGAGCAGCACGCCGGCGGCCGCGGCCGCGCGTCGGCCCGAAGCGAGGATCAGGCGCGCGACGGCGACCGCGGCCAGGGCCGCGACTGCCAGGTCGGCGATCGGCATGAGCCGGCCGGGGACGCGCGGGTAGCGAAGCGGCGGGAAGATGTCCCAGAGCCATTCGTAGAGCGGGAGGTTTGTCCCCAGGGCCAGCACGGGCGGGATGACCGCGGCGGCGCCGAGGAGCGCGGCCAACGCGCGGTCGCCGCGCCTCCAGAGGAGGACGCCGCCGGCTACCGCCAGCGCAGGGACGAGCCAGCCCAGGTAGACGAACTGCTCGAGGCCGCCGAGGCGCCAGCGGCTGACGAGGTCGAGCCAGTCGGCCGAGAACTCGCCGACCTCCTCGAGCGACCGGCCGCCTGCCTCCGCGGAGTCGCGGATGATCGTGAGCTGGACCGCGATTCCGACCGCGACGGCGAGGGCGAGGCCTGCAACCGCCCAGAGCGTCGCGACGCGGGAGGAGCGCAGTGTGACGTAGACCGCGACGAACGGGACGACGCCGAGCGCGAGGTGGGGCTGCCCCGAGAGTGGTATCGACACGACGGCGAGCGCCGCGAGGGCGCCCCACGCATGGGCGCGAGGCCCCGTGCGCGCCGATCGCGCGCGCTCGAAGGCGAAGAGGGCCAGCGGCAGGAACACGGCGACCCAGCCGAGGAGGTGGACGCCGCTCTGGGCGAGGCGGTACGGGGCGATCGCGAACGCGAGCCCACCGGCCGCCGCGGCGGCGGGAGGGAGGGCGAGCGCGCGCAGCCAGCCGTAGGTGAGGAGACCGGCGGCGACGATCGTCCCGAGGAGGAGCAGGTTCCAGGCGACGACGGGGCCGAAGGCGGCATCGAGCGGCCAGAAAGGGAGGCCGAAGGGCCAGCCCATGAGCACCGTCTGCGGGTCGACGAGCGGCTGGAAGCTGTAGGGATCCCGCCACGGCGCGGCCGTGTGCTCCAGCTGGTGGCCGACGAGCCAGAACCGGTAGACGGCCTGGAGGTGGTCGCCGGCGGCCGGCTCGCCGGAGCCGTCGTCGCCGTCGGCGATGAACTCGCTCCCGAACGAGAGGCTCGCGGGGAGCGTCGCGACGATCGCCGCGACGACGTACAGCCCTACGAGAGCGAGCGCGCGGCGGTGACGAGCCTGTCGAAGTCGGAAACCTCGGATTCTCCGTACCGCCATGCGCTGCGGATGATGCCGTCTCCGTCGACGACGAACGCGCCTCGTCTGGCCACGTCGGGCATGCCCCGGAACTCCTGCACGAGGTCGAGTGCCCGCACGGCGTCGCCGGTCCAGTCGGAGAGCAGCGGGATCTCGATGTCCAACGCCTGCTGCCAGGCGACGTGGGAGAAGGGGCTGTCGCGCGAGAGTCCGTACGGCGTGACGCCGGTGGCGAGCAGGTCAGCCCGCCGCGCGTTCAGCTCCGAGAGCTCGTTCGTGCAGGTGCTCGACCAGTCGAAGAGATAGGAGAGGAGCAGGTACGGAGCCTCGCTGGCGAGCTCGCGCAGGCCGACAGACTCCGAAGTCGACCGCCACACATGCACGTCCGGGATCGCGTCGCCGACCTCGATCACGCAGGCACCAGCGCAGCCTCGGTCGCCTCGGAGATCTCCCTCGCGACCTCCAGGATGTCGCGGTTCGCGTTGAACACGCGGAGCTGGCGGTCGGCGCCGTTGCCGCGGCCGAGGATGTCGCGGATGCCCTCGAGCTCGCGGTCCGACCCGAGCTCCCGTGCGTGCGGCTCGACGTCGCGCAGGGCCCGGCGGATGAGCTGCGCAACCGGGACGCGGTTCCGCCGCCCGGCGGCGAGGTCCATCAGGGGCGCCTCGAGGCCGTAGCGGGCGGCGAGCCACTTGTTCTCGCTGACGAGGATGCGGTGGTAGCTCGGCATCTCCCTGCCGGCGTCGTAGAGCTCCGAGTAGTGCTTCACGAGCCCCTGGACGTACGCCGCGAGCGCGACCGTCTCCTCGACGCGCGTGATCGCGTCCATGACGCGGACCTCGATCGTGCCGAAGCGCGGGTGAGGCCGGACGTCCCACCAGATGTGCGTGTAGTCCGCGATGCAGCCGGTCTTCTCGAGCTGCCCGACGACCTCTGCGTAGTCGTCGTAGCCGCTGAAGCGCGGCGGCGGTCCGGACCGGGGGAAGGCCGCGAAGACCATCTGCCGGCTCGAGGAGAGGCCGGTCGGCTCGCCGCGCCAGAACGGGGAGCTCGCGGAGAGGGCGAGCAGGTCCGCGAGGTGGACGAGCAGCGCGCTCATCACATGGATCGCCTTCTCCTGGTCGTCCACGGCGACGTGGATGTGGCAGCCGAAGATGAGCTCCCGCCGCGCGACGTACTGGAGCTGGTCGACGAGGTTCCGGTACCGGTCGCGGGCGGTGATCCGCTGGCGCTCGAAGAGGCTGAACGGGTGCGTGCCCGCCGAGCCGACGCGCAGCCCCTGGTCGTGCGCCGTCCGCGTCACGTGGCCGCGCAGCCTCCGGAGCTCGTGGTCGATGTCGCCGGCCGTCTTGCAGACCGGCGTCGAGATCTCGAGCACGGACTGCATGAGCTCGGGGGCGATCCGCTCGCTGAACTCTCCGTCCTGCGCCGCGGTCAGCACCGTGTCGACGTGCTGGACGAGGTCGAAGGTCTCCGGGTCGAGGAGCATGTACTCCTCCTCCACGCCGAGCGTGAACGGCGGGGTCGAGCCGAAGCGATGCTCGAGCACGCTTCCTCCCTCGGCGAAACCCTTGCCCGTGATCGACGCGGGATAGATCTGCTTCATGGGACGACGAACTCTACTCCGGCTCCGCGGGAAGAAGGTGACCCGCTTCGCCGTCATGTGGCCGTGGGTACCAGCGGAACTCGTGACAGCAGGAAGGGAGGAGCAGATGCGGAACCGGAGAAGGACTCGTGTCCTCAGGCGTCTGGTTCTCGGGCTCGCGGTTGCGGCCATGGTCGCTCCTGGAGCTCAGGCAGCCCTCGCCTACGTCTCGCAGCCGACGAGCGGGACGGACTGGAACCAGTACGGCGTACCGGGCAGCTCGGCCGACGACAAGGTCGGCGGCCGCCCTCGTCCGCGGCGAGCACTACGTCTCGCAGCCGACGAGCGGGCCGGACTGGAACCAGTACGGCTACCGGGCCGCTCGGCCGACTGACATGGTCGGCGGCGCCCTCGTCCGCGGCGAGCACTACGTCTCGCAGCCGACGAGCGGGCCCGGCTGGAACCAGCACGGCTATGCGGTTGCGAAGCCTTCCGACATCGGCCAGGTCTCCGGTCGCCAGCCGGTGCAGGTGACCTCCGAGCCGAGCGGCTTCGACCTGCGTGACGGTCTCTTCATCGCCATGGCCGCCCTTGGGCTCGCGCTTCTGGCCTTCGGCGCGATGCTCATCTCGCGGCACAGCGGTCGACCCGAAACCGCCTAAGCAGGAAGCAAGGACGACGGACGGGCCTCCGGGCCCGTCCGTCGCTGCGAGGATGGGGCAGTGCCACGTCTCGCAGCACGCGCGCCACTCGCCTCCTCCCTGGCGTCATTCCTCCTCCTCGCCGTCGCCTGCGGCGGGGGGGAGGAGCCCGTTGCGACGACGGTGGCGAGCCCGGCATCCACCCCGCGAGTCGTCATCGACACGGATGCCGGCGAGGTGACGGTCGACGTCGAGGTCGCGGACACGTCCGCCGAGCGCGAGGCCGGCCTCATGAATCGCGAGTCCCTCGCCCAGAACGCCGGGATGCTCTTCGAGTTCGACGACGACCACCGGGGTGGCTTCTGGATGAAGGACACGCTCATCCCGCTCTCGATCGCGTTCGCGGACTCCGAGGGGAAGATCCTCCGCATCCTCGACATGGAGCCCTGCACGGCCGACCCGTGCCGGGTCTACGACTCGGGCGTCGCCTACCGGCGGGCGCTCGAGGTCAATCGGGGCGCCTTCGAGCGGTGGGGCGTGTCGGAGGGCGACCGGCTCACGCTGCAGGGCTGAGGACGACCGCCTCGGCCTCGATCTCGAGCAGCCAGCGCGGATCGAGGAGCGTCGCGACGACGACAGTGGTGTTCGCCGGACGGATCTCCGAGAACGCCTCCCCGTGCGCCCGCGAGAAGCCCTCGAACTGGTCGGCGGCCGTGAGGTACACCCGCGTGCGGACGATGTCCGCGAGCGTGGCGCCCGCCTCCTCGAGGGCCGCGCCGATGATCTCGAGGCACCGTCTCGCCTGCCCGTAGGGGTCGGCGGGCGGGTCGGCGCCGCCCGGCATGATCGGGGCAGTGCCGGAAACGAAGATGCGGTCGCGGACGCGCACGGCGCGCGAGTAGCCGACGACCGGCTCGTAGGGGGATCCGGAGGAGACGTTCACGCGCTCCATGCCTCTAGTATCGCGGGCCGACCGTGCGCGCGCTCGAGCAGATCGACACCTGGCCGGCCCGGAGGGCGGCCGCCGCGGTCGTCGGCCGGGAAGGCGTGATCGCCGTTCGCGGGCCGGTGGACGACCCGTTCCTCTGGGCGTCCGTCACGAAGCTCTTCACCGCCTGTGCGGTGCTCGTCGCGGCCGAGGAGGGGACGCTCGACCTCGACGAGCCGGCCGGGCCGCCTGGCTCGACCGTCCGCCACCTGCTCGCGCACGCCTCCGGGCTTCCCTTCCAGGGCGACGTCTCCATCGCGCGCCCCGGCGAGCGGCGCATCTACTCCAACACAGGCTTCGAGCTGCTCGGCGCATTTCTCGCGGAGCGGGCCGACATGCCGTTCGCCGAGTACCTCGAGGGCGCCGTCCTCGGTCCGCTCGGCCTGCGGGGCACAAGCCTCGGCGGCGGGCCGGCCGAGGGCCTGCACGGCACGCTCTCCGACCTGGCGCGGCTCGCGCGGGAGCTGCTCGCGCCCACGCTCGTCGCGCCCGAGACCCTGGCGGAGGCAACGTCGGTCGCGTTCCCTGGGCTCGCCGGCGTGCTGCCGGGCATCGGGCGCCAGGAGCCCAACGACTGGGGCCTCGGCTTCGAGCTCAGGGACGCGAAGCGGCCGCACTGGACGGGCTCGCTCAACTCGCCCGAGACCTTCGGCCACTTCGGCGGCTCGGGGACGTTCCTGTGGGTCGATCCCGCGGTCGGAGTCGCCTGCGCCTGTCTCACCGACCTCGACTTCGGGGACTGGGCGCTCGACGTGTGGCCCGCCCTGTCAGACGCCGTGCTCGCCGAGCTCGGCTAGCCGTCCGCGCCGACGATCGCCTCGTAGACGGCCAGCTCGCAGGTGCCGACCGCCGCCGGGGTCAGCGCGTGCCCGCGCCCCGAGATCCGGTCGCCCGGGCGGGCGATCCCCGCCGGGACGCTGAGCATTCCGTTGAGGACGACGGCGAAGCGGTCGCCTGGGTCGAGCTCCTCGCCCGGGGAGAGATCGCGCCGCTCCATCTCCCGGGCGAGCCGCGCCAGGGTCTCGCCGGGGAGGACGGCGAGCTCGGCGACGCGGGAGAGCTCGTGGACGGTCGCTGCCTGGTGCCTCAAGTACGCTCGATCCTATGGCAACGGCCGCCGGCCTCCGCGAGTGGCGCACCTGCCCGCGGTGCGGGACCGTGCTCGACCACGGCGATTCCTCGGTCTCGTGCCCGGGCTGCGGCCTCGCCGAGTACGCCACGCCGGCGCCGACCGCGAGCGCGGTCGTCGTCGGCCCGGACGGCCGCGTGCTTCTCGCCCGGCGCGCCGTCGACCCCGGTGCTGGCGGCTGGGATCTCCCGGGCGGGTTCATGGACGAGGGGGAAGAGCCGCTCGAGGCGCTCCGGCGGGAGCTCCGCGAGGAGACGGGGCTCGACAGCGAGCCCGGGGAGTTCCTCGGAGCGATCCCAGACCGCTACGGCGAGGACGGTGCCTGGACGGTCAACTTCTACTGGACGGCGCGGCTCGCCCCCGGCGAGCCGAAGGCCGCGGACGACGTTGCCGAGCTCGTCTGGTACCCGCCGGACGACCTTCCTCCGCGGCGCGAGTTCGCCTTCGCGAACTCGGTCGAGATCCTGGAGCGCTTCGGGGCGGCCTTCCGGCCTTGACCGGGCCGCTGCTCGCCCTCGGGGCGAGCCTGAGCTGGGGGCTCGGAGACTTTCTCGCCGGGCTGAGGAGCCGGTCGTTGCCGATCCTCACCGTCCTCGTTGTCTCACAGGCCGCCGGGCTCCTGACGATCGCGGTCGTCGTCGCGGCCCGCGGCAACGGGCCGCCGGAGGCCCGCTACGTCGGCTATGCGGTGCTCGCCGGTCTCTGCGGCACCGTCGGGCTCGCCGCCCTCTACCGGGGCCTGGCGGTCGGCGACATGAGCGTCGTCGCTCCGATCTCGGCCACGGCCGCCGTCGTCCCCGTCGTGGCGGGCCTCGCCAACGGCGAGCGCCCGTCTCTCCTCCAGGGATTCGGCGTCGCGCTCGCGCTCGCGGGCGTCGCGCTCACCGCGCACCAGCGCGGAACAGGCCGCGGAGGCGCGGCGGCCGGCGTCGGGCTCGCGCTCGTGGCCGCGCTCTCCTTCGGGCTCCTCCTCGTCGCGCTCGGGGCCGCCAGCGAGGGTGACGCCCTCTGGGGAACGCTCTCGATGCGGATCACGTCGGTCTCGGCTCTGGTCGTCGCGGCCCTGATCGTCCGTCCGAGCTTCGCGCTCCGGGAGGGAGCCCTGCCGGCGCTCGTCCTCGTCGGCGTCCTCGACACCGCCGGAAACGCACTCTTCGCCATCGCCTCCACGAGGAGCCTGCTCAGCCTCGCGGCCGTGCTCGCGCAGCTCTATCCCGTCGTCACCGTGCTCCTCGCGCGCGTCGTGCTCGGCGAGCGGATCTCGCCCAGCCAGCAGGCCGGCGTCGCCACGGTCTTCGTCGGCGTCGTCCTCATCACGGCTGGCTAGGACCGGCCGAACGGCTAGGAAGGAAGAGCCGAAAGGCCTATACAGGACTCGGAGCCCGCGGCCGATAAACGCCTCACTGTGGACTTCGGAACGCACTCCATCGAAGAGCACCTCCGCGAGGACTGGCTCGACGCCTGGATTGCGGAGGGCCTCGACGCGGTCGAGGCGTTCCTCCGCAACCATGCGGCGTTCGACTCGTTCCTCGAAGATCGCGAGTAACGCGTCTCTGCGGCCGGGCGCCGGGCGCTAGGCCTCGACGAGGCCGAGCGAGCGCTCGAGCATCGTCTTCGGCTGCGCGCCGAGCGCGGCCGCGGCCGGCTCGCCACCCTTGAAGAGGACGATCGTCGGGATGGAGAGGATCCCGTAGCGCTCGCGCAGCTCGGGCTCCTCGTCGATGTTCACCTTGACGACGCGGAGCTCGTCCGCGCGCTCCTCCGCGATCTGCTCGAGGACGGGGGAGATCGCGTGGCAGGGGCCACACCACTCCGCCCAGAAATCGACGATCACCGGGGTCTCGCTCCGGAGGACCTCGGCGTCGAAGTCCGTGGTCGTGATTGCAGTTGTCATGACTCTTCAAACGTAGACTGACTCGCAAATGTTCCGCCCTCTGCCGCCCGTGCCCGACCACCCTGCCCTCGAGCTCGAGATCCTCGACTGGTGGGAGGAGAACGGCACGTTCGAGAAGCTCCGAGAGCAGAATCGCGGCCGCCCGACGTGGAGCTTCTTCGACGGCCCGGTGACCGCGAACAAGACGCTCGCCGTGCACACCGCGTGGGGCCGCACGCTCAAGGACGTGTTCCAGCGCTACAAGGCGCTCCGGGGCTTCGACCAGCGCTATCAGAACGGCTTCGACTGCCAGGGCCTGTGGATCGAGGTGGGCGTCGAGCGCGAGCTCGGGCTCAACTCGAAGCGCGAGATCGAGGAGTACGGGCTCGCCGAGTTCGCGCGTCGCTGCCGCGAGAAGGTCGTGTGGTCGGCAACCGAGCTCACGCGGGGCTCGAAGCGGCTCGGCCAGTGGATGGACTGGGGCAACGACTACTTCACGTTCTCGGACACGAACATCGAGTACATCTGGCGCTTCCTCCGGCTCATGCACGAGCAGGGGCACCTCTACAAGGGCCACCGCTCGACCGAGTGGTGCCCGCGGTGCGGCACCTCGATCTCGGCCCACGAGCTCGTCGGGAGCTACGAGGACCGCACCGATCCCTCGCTCTTCGTCCGCTTCCCGCTCGTCGACCGGCCCGGGCAGTCGCTCGCCGTCTGGACGACGACGCCCTGGACGCTGCCCGCGAACGTCGCCGCGGCGATCAAGCCGGACGCGGAGTACGGTCTCCGGGCCGAGGGCGACTGGGTCGCCGTCGCCCGCGACCCCGAGGCCGGGTTCGTGGAGCGCTCGCCCGGGGCCGATCTCGTCGGCCTGCGCTACGAGGGGCCGTTCGACAACCTGCCGGCGGCGCGCGAGGTGGAGCACCGGGTCATCCCCTGGGACGAGGTCTCGCTCGAGGAGGGGACGGGCATCGTGCACATCGCGCCCGGTTGCGGCGCCGAGGACTTCGAGCTCTCCCGCGTGCACGACCTCCTCGTGCTGACGCCCGTCGACGAGTCGGGCCGCTTCTACACCGACTACGGGTGGCTGCACGGCCAGAGCACCGTCGAGGCCGCGGAGCAGATCGCGGTCGACCTCGGCGAGCGGGGCAAGCTCATCGCGGCGGAGGAGATCGAGCACCGCTTTCCCTTCTGCTGGCGCTGCCACACGCCGCTCATCTTCCGGATCGCGGACGACTGGTTCATCGCGGTCGACGAGCTGCGCCCGAGGCTCCTCGAGGCGAACGCCGGCGTGCGGTGGACCCCGGACTACTTCGGGAAGCGGATGGACGACTGGCTCACGAACATGGGCGACTGGAACATCTCCCGCCGCCGCTACTTCGGCCTGCCGCTCCCCATCTACCCGTGCGAGTGCGGCCACGTGACCGTCGTCGGCTCGAAGGCCCACCTGGCGGAGGTCGCCACCGCGGGGCTCGAGCAGCTCGAGGAGCTCCATCGTCCCTGGATCGACGAGGTGACGATTCGCTGCGAGGCGTGCGGGAACGAGACGGTGCGCCGGATCCCCGAGGTCGGCGACGTCTGGCTCGACGCCGGCATCGTCCCCTTCTCGACGCTCGGCTGGGAGAACCCGGAGTGGGTCGAGGGCGGGTACGCGACCGGCGCCTCGGCCGGCCTCTCCGGCGCCGACCTCCCCGACCACGCCTACTGGGAGACGTGGTTCCCGGCGGACTGGGTCTCGGAGATGCGCGAGCAGATCAGGCTCTGGTTCTACTCACAGCTCTTCATGAGCGTCGCGCTCATCGGCCGCGCCCCGTTCCGGGAGGTGCTCGGCTACGAGAAGATGCTCGACGAGCACGGGCGGGAGATGCACGGCGCCTGGGGGAACATGATCAGCGCCGAGGACGCCTTCGCGCGCATGGGCGCCGACGTCATGCGCTTCCAGTTCTGTGCCCAGCCTCCCGACCGCAACCTCCTCTTCGGCTACGGGCCGGCGAACGAGATCAAGAGGCGGCTGCTGACGCTCTGGAACTCCGTCCGCTTCCTCGTCGACTACGGGAACATCGAGGATTTCGCTCCCGCGTATCCGGACCTCGAGGCGCCCCCGGTGGACGAGGGGTCCCGGCCGCTCGACCGCTGGCTCGTCTCGCGGACCCGACAGTACGTCGCCGAGGCGACCGAGGCGCTCGAGAACCAGCTCACGTACCGGCTCATCGAGAGCTTCGAGGCGTTCGTGGACGACGTCTCCAACTGGTACATCCGGCGGTCGCGGCGGCGCTTCTGGGACGGGGACGAGGCGGCGCTGCGCGTGCTCTGGCACGCGCTCGTCCAGGGCATCCGCGGGATCGCGCCCGTGATGCCGTTCCTCGCCGAGCACCTGTGGCGGAACCTCGTCGCCGGCCCCTGCGAGGGAGCGCCGGAGAGCGTCTTCCTCGCCGGGTGGCCCGAGCTCACCGAGCCCGACTCGGCGCTCCTGGACGAGATCCGTGAGGTGCGCGCCGTCGTCGGGCTCGGGCGCGAGGCTCGCGGCACCGCCGACGTCAAGCTGCGCCAGCCGCTTCGTGAGCTCGTGGTCGAGGGAGCTGAGCGCGCCGCAAGTCATGCCGACGAGATCGCCGAGGAGCTCCGCGTCAAGTCGGTCACGTTCGCGCCGATCGAGGGGGCGACGATCCGGGCCAAGCCCAACCTCAAGCTGCTCGGGCCGAGGCTCGGCTCCGAGCTCCCGGCCCTTCGCGCCGCGCTCGCCGACGGGCGCTTCGAGCGGCTTCCCGACGGGCGCGTCCAGGTCGACGGGCACGAGCTGGCACCGGAGGAGGTCTTCGTCGAGCGGGCGGCGCCCGAGGGCTGGGCGCTCGCCGAGGGCGACGCCCTCTCGGTCGCTCTCGACGCCCGGCTCGACCCGGAGCTCGAGCTCGAGGGGCGGGTCTACGACCTCGTGCACGCCGTGAACACGATGCGCAAGGAGCAGGGGCTCGCCATCACCGACCGCATCGTCCTCACCCTCCCCGACGGGGGCGACCTCGAGCAGTTCGAGGACTGGATCAGGTCGGAGACGCTCGCCGTCGAGATCGAGCGCGGCCCGGAGCTCGCCCTCCGGAAGGCCTGAGCGACAAGTAACAGTCTGTTACTTGTGAAGGCTTCGCTCGGAGAAAGCCGGCCGGCCGGCGCTTAGAACGGAGAAAGCCCGCCGCTCGGGGGGTAATCGCGGCGGGCCTTCCCACATTGCTCACCGCGGCTTACATGGCCAGGGACACACACCGCGGTTCGCATCGCCCAGTGGAGCCACCGTACCGCCCCCGGAACGGACTTCCAATGGGCCGAACGGCCCATCTTTGAAAGCAGGGTTCTTCTGCGTTTGGGATGAGAAACGCCGGCTCTCGCGAACGTGACGGGGCGGCCCGACCTCCCTATCATCAACCGGAAGCCGCCGGTGAGTCACGACACCCAGACGATGCTGCTCGACGCGCTGCCCCTGCTGGTCCTCGCAGGCCTGTACGCCGTGGTCGCGGTCGTGCTCGGCGTCGCCCTCGCGCGGGAGCGCCGCGCGACGTGGCTCGGCCTCGGGATCTGGCTCCTGTTCGCGGTCGTGGCCGTCCTGTCCGCGCTCCTGGGCGCGCTGCGCCTCGCCGGCCGGGACCCGATCGGCGAGAGCTCGTGGCTCGTGCTCGCCGGCGTCATCGTCCTCGCAGTGCCTGCCTTCGTCGTCCTCCTGCGCGGACACGAGCGGACCCTTCTCGTCAGCGCGCGCCGGCGGGTGCGCGAGGCGGAGGAGCGCGCCGCGGAGCGCGGGAGGGAGGCCGATGCCATCTCGCGGCTCTCGGCGGAGCTCTCGCGTGCCCAGACCGCGCGGGAGGCGACGGACTCGCTCTTCGACGAGGTCGAGGCGCTCCTCGCGCCCGACGTCCTGCTGCTCGCGCTGGTCGACGAGGAGCGACGGCGCGCCTCCGGCTTCGCCGCCCGCGGCCTCGACGAGGACTGGTGGCAGACCGTCGAGCTCGACCTGGACGAGGACGCGGGCGCGATCGTCTCGGTCGCGCGCGACCGCGCCTCTCTGGCCATCCACGACGTCGTCACCTCGCCCGACGTCAACCGGGAGCTCGCTGACGCCGTCGACGCGAAGAGCGCGGCCTTCGTCCCGCTGATCTCCGAGAGCGAGGTGACCGGCGTCCTCGTCGCCTGTGCCCGGGATCAGCACCGCGACTTCTCGGCGGCGGAGCTCGAGCTCGTCCAGGGCCTGGCGAGCGAGGCTGCCCTCGCACTCGGTCGCGCCCGGTCGAGCGAGGCCCTTCGGGTCGCACTCGACCGCGAGCGCCTCGTCGCCGAGATCGGACGGCGCGTGCGCTCGGAGCTCGACCTCGACACGGTTCTCCACGTCGCCGTCGAGGAGACGGCCAGGGCGGTCGGAGTCAGCCGGTGCTTCATCAGGCTCGGCGAGCCCGGGGAGCCGATGCCCGTGGTGGCCGAGTGGGACGCGGAGGGGGTGGAGCCGGTCGGGGACGCCGCCTCGCGGCTGCCCGTGACGAACCTCGCCGCCCGTGAGCGGCGAACCGTGGCCGTCGAGCACGTCGCCGTCTCGAACGAGATCGGCGATCCGGCGCTCGGGAGCCGGCAGGCCCTTCTCGAGCTCGGGACGAACGCGGCGCTGGCGACCCCGATCCTCGTGTTCGACCGCATGATCGGCGTCGTCGACCTGCACCGGCCCGAGGCGAGCCGCTGGACGCCCGGAGAGATCGCGCTCGCGGAGGCGGTCGCGCGGGAGGTCGGGCTCGCGATCTCGACGGCGCGCCTGCTCGGCGAGAACGAGCGGCGGCTGCGCCAGCAGGAGACGCTGATCGAGGCGGCCCAGGTCCTGACCAGCGAGCTCAACTTCGAGTCGGTCATCCGTCGCCTGGTCGAAGAGGTCGTCACCCTCACGCGCGCCGACGCGGCCGACTGCTGGATCCTCGAGCCCGACCGGCGGTTCCTGCGCTGCCGGGCGGTCGCCGGGTTGCCCGACTGGAACGTCGGGCGCCAGATCCCGCCCGAAGGCACGATCGGGCGCTCTCTGGAGACCGGTCGCAGCATCCTCACGCACGACTTCGGGGCGACCGAGGAGCCGCCGCCGAGCCCGCCGTATGCGGTCTTCAACGACGTCATGGCCGCGCCGATCACCTGGCTGGGCGAGGCACGCGGCGTCCTCGGCGTCTGCTCGCGCGAGGGCGGCCGGTTCGACGCGGGCGACGTCGAGCTGCTGGAGGCGTTCGCGCGCTTCGCCTCCCTCGCCCTCCACAACGCCGAGAGCTTCGAGGAGCGCGCGCGCCAGGCCGGCGTCGAGCGCGGCTTCTTCCGGATCGCGGAGGTGCTCGGGTCCTCGCTCTCGCTCGCCGAGACGCTCGACGCCCTCGCGCAGGCCGCGTGCGAGGCCCTGGGCGGGACGTCCGCGCTCGTCGCCGAGCTGCGCGGGGACACGCTCGTCCTCGCGGGCGCGCACGAGATCCCGCGGTCCGTCAGGGAGCGCTTCACCGGCGGGGTGTCCGGGTCGCTCTGCTCGCTCGCCGGGAACGCGGGCCAGGAGCGGATCATCTCCTCGAGCGAGCTCGCCGGGGACGAGCGCTTCGACCCGGATCTGCGTGAGCTGCTCGCCACGGAGGGATACGGCGCCCTCCTGTGCGCGCCCGTCGCCGGCGCCCGCGACGAGGCGTACCTGGCGATCGTCCTGTTCCGGGGCGAGCGGGCGATCGCGGACGAGGACGTCCTGCTCGCACGTCAGCTGAGCGGCGCCGCCCGCGGCGCGCTCGAGCGAAGCGAGCTGTTCGAGCGGGAGCGCCGCGCGCGCACGTTCTCCCAGGGCCTCGCCCGCGTCGGCGCCGCGCTGGCAACGAGTCTCGACGCGGCGGTCGTGCTCGACGAGGTCGCGCGCGAGGCTCCCGCGCTGCTCGGAGCCGACGCCGCGGTCATCCGCCTCCTCGACGGCGAGGCGCTCGTGGTGCGCGCCGCGCACGGGCCCGAGACGGGACGCCTCGCCGGGACGAGGTCGAGCTCGTCGGCCGGCGTCTCCGGCGTCGTCGCCCAGTCGCGTGCTCCGCTGGCGGTTACGGACGTGGCCGACGATCCGCGGCTCGCGAGAGGCGATTCGCTCCTCGAAGGGCGGGCGGCCGCGTGCGTCGCCGTCCCGATGAGCGCCCACGGAGGCGGGCTCTCGGGCGTGCTCGCCGTCTACTCGCGGGAGCCGCGCGCATGGCGCGACGACGAGGTGCAGTCCCTCTCGGCGCTGGCCGCCGCGGCCTCGACGTCGCTCGCCAACGCCGACCTCTACCAGCGCGTGGCCGAGGAGAAGGAGCGCAGCGGCGCGATCCTCGCGAACATCGCGGACGGGATCGTCGCCGTCGGCCGCGACGGCCGGATCGTGCTCTGGAACGCGATGGCCGAGCAGATCACGGGCGTGCCCGCGGCGGAGGCGCTCGGGCGTCTCGTGCCCGAGGTGCTCCAGCGCGACCTGGCGGGCGACGACTCGCGGCCGGCCGACGAGCGGCAGGTCGCGATCCGGGGCTCGAGCGGCGAGGTCTGGCTCGCGCTCTCCGAGGCCCTGATGCTCGACCCGGACGGCGCGATCGCCGGCCGCGTCTTCGCGTTCCGGGACGTCTCCCGGGAGCGCGCCGTCGAGGAGCTGAAGTCCGACTTCGTCGCGGCGGTCTCCCACGAGCTGCGGACGCCGCTCACCTCGATCTACGGCTTCGCAGAGACCCTCATGCGCGGCGACGTCGACTTCTCCGCGGCCGAGCGCGACACCTTCCTCCGGTACATCGGCTCCGAGTCGGAGCGGCTCATCCGCATCGTCGACGACCTCCTCAACGTGGCCCGCCTGGAGGCCGGGACGCTCGAGGTCACGCTGGCGCCGACGGACGTCGGCGAGGTCGCCCGCGAGGCCGCGGCGACGGTCGTGCCCGGCGCCGAGGGGCCGTCCCACATCGAGGTCGAGGTGGAGCCGGGCGCGCTCACGGTCGCCGCCGACCGCGAGAAGCTCGCGCGGGTGCTCGGGAACCTGCTCGACAACGCCGTCAAGTACTCGCCTGCGGGCGGCCGGATCGAGGTCGAAGCCCGCCGTCTCTCCGAGACTGCGGAGATCACCGTCGCCGACGAGGGGATCGGGATTTCCAGGGGCGACCGAGAGCGGATCTTCACGAAGTTCTTCCGCGCCGATCGCGGCACCACGACGCCCGAGGGCACGGGCCTCGGGCTCTTCCTCGTCCGCGGCCTCGTCACGGCCATGGGCGGGCGCGTCTGGGTCGACTCCGAGGAGGGACGCGGCTCGCGCTTCACGTTCGAGCTCCCGCTCGCCGGCGACGAGCCCGTCGACGCGCCCGTGGAGGAAGCGGCGGTGCAGTCGTGACCCGCGTGCTCGTCATCGACGACGAGGCGCCGATCCGGCTCCTCTGCCGCGTCAACCTCGAGGCCGAGGGGATGAACGTCAGCGAGGCGGGTGACGGGCCGGGCGGCATCGACCTCGCCCGAGTGCAGCGCCCCGACGTGATCCTGCTCGACGTGATGATGCCGGGCCTCGACGGCTGGCGGGTGGCCCAGATGCTGCTCGACGACCCCCGCACAGCCGACATCCCGATCGTCTTCCTGACCGCCAGGGCCGACGTCCGCGATCGTGCACGGGGCATCGACGTGGGCGGCCTCGACTACATCACGAAGCCGTTCAACCCGGTCGAGCTGGCCTCGCTTGTTCGCGGGGTGCTCGGTGCCGTGGAGCGCGGCGACCGCGAGCGGCTCCGCAGCGACAAGATCGCGCAGCTGCGGGAGCTGTTCGAGGGCGTTTAGACGCTCGCCGGCCGAACGTCCTAGCGAAACCGGGCGACGGCCATCTCGGCGCAGCCGTAGGCGCGCCACTGCCCGCGCAGCCAGCCGGTCCCGACCTTGCGGAAGCTCGGCTCGAGGAGCAGCGCCCGGTGCGGGGCGCTGTCGAGCCACATCCGCACCGCCCTCGCCGGCTTCATCCACGAGCAGGTGCCCCACGCGAGGATCTCGCCGGTGCCGGACGAGAGGCGGTCGTGGTGGAAGGAGTCCGAGCGGAGAAGGTGCCGGGCCCACCCGTGGGCGCCCCGCTGGAGCGCGGAGGCGACGCGAAGCGCGTGGAGTCCGTGGGCGGCGCGGGCGTCGTTGATCCTCGCCACCAGGCGGACCTCCATTCGAGAGGAGTCGGCTTGGGCTGGAGAGGAGAGCGCGAGAGCCGCCACGCACAGGAGCAGCGTGAGGACCGTCCTCACAGGCCTGGGCATGCCGCACAGGCTGACGGACAACTGTCGGGAGTCCGTGCGGAAACCGTTAGCGTTGTTTGAAGAAGGCTCGAACATCGGGCGATGCGTGAGCGGCGGGCATTCTGCCACGTTTTGCCGCTCTTTGCGAACTTTCGTCCAGGCGGGCCGTCTGCGCGAGCACGACGGCGGCCAGGACGATCGCTCCGCCCAGGATCTGGGTGGCGCCCGAGATCCTCGCCGAGCCAGAGCCAGGCGAAGACCGCAGCCAACACCGGCTCGAGGGTTGCGACGATCGTCACGCGGATCGCCGGAACGTGATGAAGCGCACTCACGAAGAGGACGAACGGCACGACCGTGCCGAGGATCACGACGTAGGCGAGGAGGAGCCAGACGGGCAGGCTGACGTCCTCGAACCGCCCCAGGAGGGACACGCTCCCGTCGACGAGCTCCACCGGGAAGCTCCACCAGGGCTGCACGACCGCCCAGAAGAGGGCCGCGAAGGAGAAGCCCCACGCGAGGAGGGAGTAGACGTCGCGGCCGTCCTCGAGCGACCGCTCGGCCATGAGGACGTAGCCCGCGTAGGTCACCGCCGCGGCGAGACACGCTGCCACGCCAAGGGTGTCGAGCGAGGACCCGCCCCAGAGGTCGACGACGAGCGAGAGCCCGACGAGGCTGAGCGCGATCGAGAGCCAGAGCCGGCGCCGCACCGGCTCGCGGATCACGAGCATCGCCCAGAGCGCAACGAAGACCGGCGCGAGGTACTGGATCACGAGCGCGATCCCGATGTCGAGGCGCTTGATGCCCACGAAGTAGAAGAGCTGGACGAGCGCGAGCCCCAGGATCCCGAAGACCGCGAGGAAGCCGAGCTCGCGGCGGCTCGTGCGCAGGGTCTCCGGGCGAAGGAGGGCGACGACGGCGACGAGGATGAGCGCGGAGCCCGTCGCGCGCACCTCCGCGAGGCGGAATGACGAGAGGCCCGCCGAGTCGAGCACGATCTTCGCCACGACGGCGTTCAGCGACCAGAGCACGACGGCCGCCCAGACGAGCGCGTAGCCGAGCAGCGGCCGTGGCCCGGCGCGCTTCGACTCGAGGGCGGGCGGCGCGAAAGGAGCGTCGGCCACGGGCGCGGACGATAGCGGTCGCCGTGCCGGGGGCGGCGACCACTAGCGTTCGGCCGGTGGGCTCCCGGCCCGTTCTCTCGGCCATGGCCGGTGCGACCTGCATCGCCTTCTCGGCGATCCTCGTCCGCTTGGCCGACGTGCCGCCCACGACGGCCGCGTTCTACCGCTGCGCGTACGCCCTCCTGCCGCTCGCGTTGCTCGCATGGTGGGAGACCCGCCGGTACGGGCCGCTGGACCGGCGCGCGCTGGTCCTCTGCCTCGTCGGAGGCGTCTTCTTCTGCGCCGACCTCGTCTTCTGGCACCATGCGATCGCCGCCGTCGGAGCCGGGCTCGCGACCGTCCTCGGCAACGTCCAGGTCGTGTTCGTGCCACTGGCGGCCTGGGCGCTCCTCAGCGAGCGGCCGGCCGGGCGAACGCTGGCGGCGGTTCCCGTCGTCCTCTTCGGCGTCGTCCTCATCTCGGGGGTGGTCGGGGCTGACGCCTACGGCTCGAACCCGCCGCTCGGGGTGCTCTTCGGCGTCCTGACCGCGATCACGTACGGCGGCTTCCTGCTCATCCTCAGGGAGGGGAGCACCGACCTTCGCTACGCCGTGGCGCCGCTCTTCTACGCGACGCTGTCGGCGACGATCGTGAGCCTGCCCGTCGGCGCCGCGCTCGGGGAGCTCCGGCTCGAGCCGACCTGGCCCGAGCACGCGTGGCTCGTCACGCTCGCCCTCACGTCGCAGGTCGCCGGTTGGCTCCTGATCGCGTGGGCGCTCCCACGCCTCCCGGCCGCGCTCACGTCGGTCACGCTGACGCTCCAGCCGGCCCTCTCGGTCATCTTCGGGATCCTGCTCCTCGCGGAGGAGCCGTCGGAGATCCAGCTCCTCGGCGTCGGCGTCATCATCGCGGGCGTCGTCCTCGCCACGGCCGGGCGCCGCAGGCAGGCGTACACTGAGGTCGAGCTGCGGGACGTGGCGCAGCCTGGTAGCGCGCCTGCTTTGGGAGCAGGAGGCCGCCGGTTCGAATCCGGCCGTCCCGACTGACTTGGGCCCTGGAAACAGGGGCCTTCCTTTGACCCGGATTGCGGGAGGGGCACGGGGAGCACGACGGGGAACGCGGCCCCCGTCGAACCAGGGCCGAGCCGGGGTTCGCTCGACGCGTGTCGAGCCCGGGGTTAGAAGGTCCTAGCGGACTCGTCGCGAGGCGAAGTGATGGCACCGTAGCCAGCGCCTAGCGGCCTTGCGGAAAACCCACCGCGCGACTACGTGATCGTGCTGATGTGCCCTCGCCCGCCCGGTGGATCGTTTGACGAAAAGGAGCTGGACTCATGGGCACGCATGCAATCGAGAGGCGCCCAGGCTTGTCTGCTCGCCTCGGCGCAACGGCAGGCCAGCACCTCCGCTGGCTGCTGGGTGGCTTCGCCTTCGCCTTCCTCGTGCCGTTCGTTCTCGCTGATCTCCTCGAGCTGCCGCGCGATCTCTACTACGCGATCTACATCGTCGGGGTCGCTACTCTTCTTCGGCCTCTGGGTGCGGGCAACGGGCCAGTCCTTCGGCGAGATGGTGCGGCGCCGCTGGGTGCTGGCGGTGGCGCTCGGTCTTGCGGTTGCCGGCCTTCTCACGCTGATCGTGCTCCAGACCGAGGATGCGACGACTCGACCGGGCGGCCTGGAGCTGATCGGCGCCGTCATGTGGCGAGGAATCGCCTACGGGCTGGCCGACGGGCTCTTGCTCTCCGCCTTCCCGATCCTCGCCGTGTTCGCCATCTTCGCGGGGACGCCGGCTGCGCGAGCGGATCGGCGGGACGATCGCAATCGGTCTCGCCGCCCTGGTCGCTTCGCTGGCGATGACGGCCGTCTACCACGCCGGCTACAGCGACTTCCGCTCCGAGAAGGTGCGGAAGCCGGTCGCGGGTGACGTGGTCTGGAGCGTCCCGACGCTCGTCACGCTCAACCCGATCGGCGCGCCGATCGCGCACGCGGGGATGCACACGGCGGCGGTCCTGCACAGCTACGAGACCGACACGTTCCTTCCGCCGCACGACTAGGAGAGATCGGATCGGAGCTGGCCCCCCTCGGGAGCGGGGACGGCTCCCCTGGGGGCTCGGGACATAGCGACTCAGGCCGAGGCGCGGGCCGTAATTCGCGAATGCACGGACGCAGGATCCGTTTGTTCACTGATGGCGCGCCGCGCATGGTGAGGCACGGTTCGCCCATGTCGAAGAGTGCGCACCCGGCGCCGCATAGGGTTCATCGGTATCGGTGGGTCGTGGGGCTTCTGGTCGGTCTGGTGGCCGCCGTCGGCATCGCCGTCGGCATCGACCGGGCGTTCTTTTCGGGCCAGGCGCAGTACTCGTGGCCGCCGGAGCCGTGCGTGGTGCAGGGGATCGACGCCCGCTGCGGCACCTTCGTCGTCCCGGAGGACCGCACGAAGCCGAACGGGCGCACGATCGGGCTCAACGTGGTCGTTCTGCCTGCATTCTCGAAGCCGAGCAGAAAGGACGCGGTCACGTATCTCGCCGGCGGACCGGGAGAGGCCGCAACCGACGAAGCGGCCAACCTGAGCCGGCAGTTGAGCGCGCTGCACCTGTACCGCGACATCCTGCTCGTCGACCAGCGCGGCACCGGGCGATCGAGCCCAGACGGCGGCGACGTGACCCAGTACGGGACGCGGATGGCGATGGACGACCTGGACGCGGTGCGGGCAGCCCTCGGCTACCGGCAGCTCGACGTGATCGGCAGCTCCTACGGCGCGACCGCGGCGCAGATCTACCTGAAGCTCCATCCCTCCTCGGTGCGCACACTCATCCTTTCGGGCGCAACCGCGATCGACGTTCCCTTCTTCGGCCGCTACGCCGTCAACGCCCAGCGGGCCCTCGACCAGCTCGTGAGCCTCTGTGCCTCAGACCCCGAGTGCCGGAACGCGTTCCCAGGCTGGGAGCGCCAGTTCGGCGAGCTCGTGAAGGCGTGGAACCTCGACCCGGAGCATGGCATGACGGGCGACCAGTTCGCCTCCATCGTGCACGTGATGCTGCTCGACGGGACGAAGGCGGTCTCGATCCCGCTGGTCGTGAGCAGCGCCGCGAAGGGCAACTACGGGCCCCTCGAAGACGCGGACTCGGGAGATCTCGACCTCTTCGAGCTCAACCTCATGTCCGAGTCGATCTGGTGCAACGAGCCCTGGACCGGACTCGATGCGACGGGGCCGTGGGGCACCGACTTCGACAGCTACACGACGGCCCGGATCGCGGCGTTCCGGCAGGCTTGCTCCTCCGTCCCGAAGCGCGCTGAGCCGCGGTCGCTCTGGACGCTCCCCGCGCACAGCCGCGTGCCGGTGCTCGCCCTCGTGGGCGGCGCCGACCCGCAGGACCCCGTCAAGAACCTCTCCGACCTGAAGCGGCACTTCCCCGACAGCCGCATCATGATCTTCCCGCACGTCGGTCACTCGTTCGGCATCGGCGGCTGCCTCTACCTGATCCTGGCGGACTTCGTCGACCGCGGCACCACCAAGGGCCTGGACACAACAGGCTGCGACGGGGCGGTCGTGGTGCCGCCGTTCGAGCTGACCGACTGAACAGGCTGCCGCGATACGTCGGGGCCATACCAGCCTCGGCTGCGCGAGTGTTCGCGAATACACCCTGAGGTACTGCTCAGCAGTCGAGGCAGGGGCAGAGCAGGAGGCCGCCGGTTCGAATCCGGCCGTCCCGACTGATTACGACGCGGGTCTCGTGTCCTCGACGAGGCGAAGGAGGCGCTCGAGCGTCGCCGCGTCGAGCTCGCCCCGGTTGCGGGCGAGGGCGGCGAGGAGCGCGAGCTGGGCGCGCGTGGGGTCCTGCTGGCTCTTCATGCCCCGCCGTTCGGCGCGTCCGCTAGAGATCCTTCCGCGCGAACGCGGCGATCGCGATCCCGCCGACGAGGACGAGGTAGGCGATCGTCCAGGGCCAGAGGAAGGGCCCCGCGGCCTGGGCGCCGCCGAACGGGCCCAGCTGGAGCGCGAACTCCGTGAAGCCGCGCGTGTCGGCCGTGATGGCGTTGAGCGCGTCCTGGTAGAGCGCCTCGAACGGGAGCACCCACGACGAGATCGTCGCGACGTTCGTCAGCGTCTGCGAGTTGAGCACCTCGCCGATCTGGCCGAGGAGCCCCGCGACGAGCCCGGCGCCGAGGATCATGAACACGGCGATGCCGTTGGCCGTGGCCGAGAGGAAGATGGAGCCGAGGAGCGAGACCGCCGCGACCACGGCGACCGCTGCGGCCAGCTGGATCGCAGGCTCGGCGATCCGGTCGGGGCGCCAGCCCCCGGCCTCCCACGTGATCCAGAGGTTCGCACCGAACACGGCGAGCACGTAGACCGTGCAGACGCCCGCTGCGGCGAGGAACCGGCCGACGAGGAGCGACGAGCGCCCGATCGGGCGGACGACGAGCGGCTGGAGGAGCCCTCGCTCGGCGTCGCCACGAACCACGCTCAGGGTCAGGAAGGCCGCGAGGACGGCGCCCAGGAACAGCGTCCCGAACATCGAGAGCCCGAAGAGCGTCGCCCCGGTGAGCGTGCGGGTGTCGATTCCCGCCAATGCCGCCGCAGGAGGCGGTGCGTTCTCGTCGACCGTGTCGAAGGCTTTCTCGGCGCCGAGCCAGTAGAGGGCGACGAACGCCGCGGTGAGCACGAGGACGACGAGGAAGACCCGCCGGCGGAGGCTCTCGCGGAGGGTGTACGCGACGATGACCGCGACGCCGCTCATCCGGCGTCGTCCCCGACCGCCTCGAGGTAGATCTCCTCGAGCGTGCTCTCGAGCACGCGGACGCCGTAGACGCGCTCGCCGGCCGCGACGAGGTCGGCGACGATCCGCGGGGCGTCCTCCCGGGAGGCTCCCGCGAAGAGCCGCGTGTCGCCGTCGACGTCGACCTCGATGCCGCGAGGGCGGGCCAGCTCGGACGGCCGTCCCTCGGCCACGATCTTCCCGCGCGCGAGGATCACGACCCGGTCGCACACGAGCTCGATCTCGCTCAGGAGATGGGAGTTGAGGAGGACCGCCACGCCGCGGCGGCGCAGCTCCTCCAGGAGGCCGCGGACGGTTCGTCGTCCGCCCGGGTCGAGGGCGCTCGTCGGCTCGTCGAGGAAGAGGAAACGAGGTGTCCCGACGAGCGCCTGCGCGATGCCCAGCCGCTGCTGCATCCCCTTGGACATGTCCTCGACGCGGCGGCCGCGCGCCTCCGAGAGGCCCACGAGCTCGAGGAGCTCCGCCCGTTCGTTGGGGCCGCCCGCCGAGCCCGCGAGGCGCTGGTGGAGGGTGAGGAGCTCGTCGGCGGACGTCCAGCCCGGGAAGCGGAAGAGCTCGGCCAGGTAGCCCATCGCCCGCCGGGCCTCGGCCGAGCCGGCCCGCGCGCCACACACCGTCGCCTCGCCGGCGGTGGCCCGAACGAGCCCGCAGCCGATCTTCACGAGCGTCGACTTCCCCGCGCCGTTCGGCCCGAGCAGCCCCACCAGCTCGCCTTCGTCCACGTCGAGGTCGACGCCGTCGAGGGCCGTCACGGCCCCGTAACGCTTCGCGAGCCCGCGTGCCGTGAACGCCGCGCCCATCGGAGCGAGTGTACGGGCCCGCGCGCGGCGCCCGAGAGCGGGGTTGGCGGCGTGTCCGAGATCCTCCCCGGCATCGTCGACGTGGCCCGCCGCCTGCTGGGTGTCGCCGAGGAGCGCGATGTCACGCTCCGGCTCCTCGGTGGCGTCGCGGTCTGCCTGCGCGCCCCCGACGGCCTCGCACCCCCGTTCCGGCGCCCGTACAGGCTCTCGATTTCGTGACCTCGAGGCGGACGCGCTGGCGGAGCGGATCGAGGCCGAGCCGAAGTCGCGCGCCTGGAAACTCCGGGCGCCGGCGGCCCCTGATCGGCTGGTTGCGCATTCAGCTCATGTGTTGCACAATGCGCAACGTGCAGTCGGCCGACAAGGCACTGGCGATCCTCGCCGCCTTCGGCGAAGAGCGTCCCGATCTCGGCGTCACCGAGCTTGCAACGGAGTTCGGCCTGCACAAGAGCACCGTCTCGCGCCTGCTCGGCACACTCGAGCGGCGGGGCCTCGTCAGGCGCGAGGGGGAGCGGTTCGTCCCGGGGCCGGAGCTTGCGCGCCTGGGCGCGCTCGCCGTGCGCGGCCTGACGCTCGCGGACGCCGCGCGCGAGCCGCTCGACCAACTGGCCGAGCGCACGGGCGAGACCGTCAATCTTGCCGTCCGCGACGGCGAACGGGCACTCAACGTCCTCCAGGTCGACGCCGTGCACTTCGTCGGGGTCACCGACTGGACGGGGCGGGCCGCGCCGCTCCACGCGACGGCGAACGGCAAGGCGCTCCTGGCCTTCGGCGACCGGGAGCTGCCTCGCCGGCTCGCGAAGATGACGCCGAGGACGATCACCGACCGCCGTGTCCTGCGCTCCGAGCTCGAGCGGACGCGCGAGGCCGGCTTCGCGGTGGCGGTCGAAGAGCTCGAGCTGGGCCTGAACGCGGTCGCCGCCCCGGTCTTCGACGCACTCGGATCCTGCGTGGCCGCGGTCTCCGTCTCGGCGCCCGCGTACCGGCTCCCCGAGCCGAGGCTTCCGGCGGTGGGCGACCTCTGCGCGGCCACTGCGGCCGAGGTGTCGGCGCGGCTCGGGTCCCGGAGGGCAGCCTGATGGCCTGGGAGCTCGCGAGCTTCCCGGCCGACCTCCTCGGCGACGTGCCCGCGCTCGACGGCGTCGACGTCGAGATCGTGGCCGGCGGCGAGCCCGTCCGCGTCACCCACGTGCTCGACGCGGTCGAGCCTCGGATCCGGCCCGACGGCCGCGCCGCCTTCCCGACCGACGGGCGGGCCGGCGAGGGCCGGACGAACCGACTCGACGGCGTCGTCGTCCTCTCGTCCCTCGACTTCCCGGCCGAGGAGCGCCCGCTGCACGAGCAGGAGTCCATCGTCGACCTGGGCGGCCCCGGCGCGGAGCTGACACCGTTCTCGCAGGCGACGAACGTCGTCCTCACGTTCCGTCCTCGCGCCGGCGTCCCCAACGAGGAGCTCGAGTCCTGGGCGCGACGGACGACGCTCACGGTTGCCGAGGAGATCTGCCGGCCGACGCTCGACGCTGAGCCGTCCGCGGTGGAGCGATTCGAGCTCGCTCCCGCGGACGAGAGCCTGCCGGCGGTTGCCGCGCTCGTCCAGCTCTCGGACCTCGGGCCGCTCTACTACCAGTACCTGTACGGGGTGCCCGTCGGACAGGCAGGCCTGCCCCGGGCGGTCGACCCGTGCGAGCTCCTGGACGGGGCGGTGACCTGCGGGGAGTATCACTGGGCCGCGCTGCGGAACCCGACCATCGCGTTCCAGCAGAACGCGCTCGTGCGGAGCCTGTACCGGGAGCACGGCCAGCGGCTCCGTTTCGCGGGGCTCGTGCTGATGCGCGGCTACGAGCAGACGGCGGACGACAAGCAGCGCGCGGCGGAGGCCGCCGCCGCGGAGGCGGCACGGCTCGGCGCCGACGGCGTCATCGTGACCACGGACGCGGGCGGGAACTCGCACACGGACGTCATGCTCACCGTTCGCGCGTGCGAGCAGGCCGGCATCCGGACCACCGTCGTCGTGGCCGAGATGGCCGATCCCGAGTCCACGAACCCGGGCTTGACCGACTGGGTCGCCGAGGCCGACTCGATCGTCTCCGCCGGCAACGCAGAGGAGCTCGTCCCGGCGTGGGCCCCCGAGCGCGTCCTCGGCGGGGAGACGCTGCTCGACGGCACGCCCGCTGGGGAGGCCGGCCCCGTCCCCGTCCGCAACTACCTCGGTGCCACGAACCAGATGGGCCAGTCGGCTCTGACCGCGTCGACGTGGTGAGCGCGTGAGGGCCGTCCACTACCTGAACCAGTTCTTCGCCGGCCTCGGCGGGGAGGAGGCCGCCGAGACTCCGCCCACGCGGCTCGACGGCGCCGTCGGCCCCGGCCGCGGGCTCGCCGCGGCGCTCGACGGGATCGAGATCGTCGCGACGCTCGCGTGCGGCGACGACTACTTCGCGGAGCACGAGGAGGAGGCGGTCGATCGGCTCGTGGCCCTCGCCGAGGCGGAGGGGCCCGACCTGATCGTCGCCGGCCCGGCGTTCGGGTCGGGCCGCTACGGCTATGCGTGTGCGCAACTCGCGCGCGCCGCCTCGGAGCGGCTGGGAATCGCGGCCCTCGCCGCGATGCACGAGGAGAACCCGGGCGTCGCGGCGGCGGACGGGAAGATCCTCATCGTCCCCACCGCCGTCAACGTCGCCGGCATGCGCGACGCGCTCCCGCGCATGGCGCAGCTGGCCGAGGCCACTCGCGGCGGGCAGGGAGCTCGGCCCGCCCGACGAGGAGGGCTACCTCCCGCGGGGGTTCCGGCGGAACCGGATCGCCGAGAAGCCCGGAGCCGAGCGGGCGATCGACCTGCTCCTCGCGAAGCTCGCCGGCGACACGCGAAGCGAGGTGGCCGCCGGCTTCGACCGCGTGCCGCCCCCGGCTCCCGTCGCCGACCTGTCGACGGCGCTCCTCGCGCTCGTGACCGAGGCGGGCTGCGTGCCGCAGGGGAACCCCGACCGCTTGCCGACCATCCGCGCGCAGGGCTGGTTCCGCTATCCGATCGGCGAGGAGGACACCCTCCTGACGGGCCGCTACGAGTCGGTCCACGGCGGCTTCGACGTCACCCTGGCGAACGAGGATCCCAACCGGCTGGTGCCGCTCGACACGGTGCGCTCGCTCGAGCGGGCAGGCCGCATCGGCGCCGTGCACGACGCCTTCTACACGACCACCGGCAACGGGACCCCGGTCGCGACATCGACCCGTTTCGGCCAGGAGATCGCGGCGGAGCTTCGCGACGCCGGCGTGCAGGCCGTTCTCCTCTCGGGAACCTGAGGAACCGGGACGCGCTGCGGGTCAGTGCTGGCGAAGGAGATCGAGCGGGCGGGCGTGCCGACGGTGTTCGTCACGTCGCTGCCGACGATCGCGACGATGATCGGGGCGAACCGGATCGTGCGCGGCCCGGCGATCACGCATCCGTTCGGTCTGGCGGACGAAGAGCGCCGGCGGATCGTCGAGCGCGCGCTCGAGATGCTCGAGACCGAGGTCGAGCCGACGACCGTCTGGGAGGTGGAGCCCGCATGATCGACCTTCTCAGCGGGGCCACCCCGGACCACCACCCGATTCGATCGTATCGGCGGCGGGCGCGCGAGTGGCTCGCGCTTCGTGTCGAAAGCTCTCCGGAACGGAACGGAAGGCGAACGTGAGCGGGCGCGCGGCGATTCACGCCTCCTCGCTCGTCCTCGCGCACGCGCCGGACCTCGTTCGCCACGGCTCCAAGCCCTCGCGCGAGCTCGCGGCCGCGCGCGCTCAGGGCGACGGCGACGGGCTCCTCGCTTCCATCACGCGGCGCCCTTCGCAGTTTCGACGACGTGGTCGCCTACGGGCCGCACCAGGTCCTCGTCGGCAATCTCCGCCCGGACGAGCTCTGGGACGTGGAGCGCCCGCGTTGGCAGCACCCCGTCGCGCCGAGCGCCGAGGGTCCCTTCGGCGTCATCGTCGACGAGCCCGAGCTCTACCGCCGGATGGAGCAGTCGGACAGCTTCGGCCTCCTCAGGCTCGACGGCGCCGCCGCCCAGAACGGCGCCCTCACGATCGGGGAGGGCGAGCGCGTCCTCGGGTCGATGCTTCCCGCCCACGATCTCGACGAGAGCCTCTCGGCCGCCGTCCTTCTCGAGAACCTCGCGTGCAAGACGACCGGCTCGCTCGCGCTCGAGCACCTGCTGCGCACAACCGGCTTCCCGGCCGAGGACGTGCAGTACGCGATCGGGTGCGGGGAGGAGGCGGTCGGCGACCGCTACCAGCGCGGCGGCGGGAACCTCGCGAAGGCGATCGCCGAGGAGGCCGGGTGCGTCAACGCCTCCGGGAGCGACGTGAAGGCGTTCTGCTGCGGGCCGGTCCACGCGCTCGTCCTCGCGGCATCCCTTGTGGCGGCGGGCGTCTATCCGCACGTGGTCGTCGTCGCGGGCGGCTCGCTCGCGAAGCTGGGCATGAAGTTCGAGGGCGCACTGCGGAACGGCGTGCCCGTCCTGGAGGACGTGCTGGCGGGCTTCGCCGCTCTGGTCGGCCCACCGGGCGACGGGGCGCCCGAGGTCCGCCTCGACGCGGTCGGACGCCACCGGGTCGGATCGGGCTCGGCCCAGCAGGCCGTGCTCGAGGATCTCGTCGTCGAGCCGCTCGAGCGCATCGGCCGCGGGATCCTCGACGTCGACCGCTACGCGACCGAGCTCCACGATCCGGAGATCACCGAGCCGGCCGGCGCCGGCAACGTCCCCAGCCGCAACTACAAGCTCATCGGCGCCCTCGCCGTGCGGCGCGGCGAGCTCGCGCGCGAGGAGCTCGACGGCTTCGAGCGCTCGCACGGCCTCCCGGGCTTCTCGCCCACGCAGGGCCACGTCGCCTCGGCCGTCCCGTGGCTCCCGCACGGGCTCGCGGGCCTGCGCGCGGGCGAGATCGGCTCGACGATGCTCCTGGCGAAGGGCTCCCTCTTCCTGGGGCGCATGACCGAGCTTGCGGACGGACTGTCGATCATCCTGGAACCTGGAAAGGAGTAACCGTGCCAACCGACGCCACCGTCGACACGTACCACGACCTGACGAGCGAGGGGAGCGTGCTCGTCGACTTCTGGGGGCCGCGCTGTCAGCCCTGCCTGGCCATGATGCCGACGATCGCCAAGCTGGAGGAGGAGGCGGAAGGCGCCGTCCGGGTCGTGAAGGTCAACTCGGCCGAGAACCGCGAGGTCTGTCGGGAGCTACGCGTCTTCGGGCTCCCGACCTACGTGCTCATGCGCGACGGCGAGGAGCTCGAGCGCCTCTCCGGCGAGGTGAGCAAGGACGACATCGAGCGGGCGTTCGCGACGCTCGCCGAGACGGGCTCCTAGCATGGTGAGGCCCGCCGACTGGGTGCGATGGGTGGTTCGAGGCAAGGACGCAGGGCTCGCTCATACCGGAGGTGGTATGGGCGTGACCGAGGACGCCGGCTCGGGCCGCCCAGCGCGGCCAGTCGGCATGGCTTCTCATCGTGCTGGGAGTCCGTAAAGAGGAGGTGAGGCTCAATGAAACTCGACGGCAAGAAGGTGATCGCCCTCGGCGAGCGGGACGGCGTTCCCGGCCCCGCGATCGCGGAGTGCGTCCGCTCGGCGGGCGCCGAGGTGGTCTTCGTCGAGACGGAGTGCTTCGTCTGAACGGCGGCCGGGGCGATGGACCCGGAGAACCAGGACCGCATCGCGGGGCTGGTCGACCAGTACGGCGCGGATGATCTCGTCGTCGTTCTCGGCGCCGCCGACCTCGAGTCGCTCGAGGTCGCGGCCGAGACGGTCACGGTGGGAGATCCCGCCTACGTGGGTCCACTCGCAGGAGTCCAGTTGGGGCTCCCCGTCGTTCACATCCTCGAGGAGGACGTCAAGGGGCAGGTCGACGCCGGTGTCTACGACGAGCAGGTGGGCCTGCTCGAGATGACGCTGGACGTCGGGCAGGTCCGCGACGCCGCGCGCAAGTTTCCCGGCCGGGACGGGTAGGTCGCCCCGGGCTCAGCCGTGAGGCTGCTGCCCGAGGTCGGCCTCCTCCTCGGCCATGAAGCGGACGAAGTACACCGTGAACGCGGTGAAGAAGACGATGGCCTCGCTCATCGCCATCGCGATGCCCGCGATCTGCTGGTCCTCGAGCGTCGTCCAGGCCCCAGACCCGGTGCGCCTCCACGTAGAAGTCGTAGATCGGGCTCGGCAGCAGCGCGAGCATGAGGCCGAGCGGGCTCGCGAAGACGAAGGCGACGAAGAGGTAGACGGACTTGGTGCCCGCCGTGAGGTTCCACGGGCTCGCCTGGAGGACGGGCCACCAGAGCAGCGTGCCCGCGGCCAGGTAGGTCACGTGCTCGAGATGGAGGAGCGCATGGTGCTCGAGCGCCGTGTCGTAGGCGGCCGGGACATGCCAGACGGCGTAGGCGGCGAGCCAGAGCGGAAGGGCGACCGTCGGCCTGGTCAGAAGCCGAACGGCCCGGAAGCGGCCGATCTCGGCGGCCAGCGTCGATGGGATCCCCAGGACCAGGAGCAGCGGGATCCACTCGGCCAGCGCGACGTTCTGCACGAGGTGGGCCGAGAGGAGGTAGTGGTGGGCGAGCGTCGCGAGCGGTGTCGCCAGGACGGCCACGAGGAGGGCCACCCCCGCGGCGAAGCAGGCGGTCTGACGCCGAGTCGGCCGGTGGCGTCTCGCCGCGTACGCGTACGCGCCTACGAGGACGGCGGCGAGGGCGAGCTCGACCCACGCCGGCGGCCAGCTCCACGGCGAGTGCGGCACGATGCCGCGAAGGATATGGCCGAGGCTAGATCAGCCAGGGATCGACGTAGCCGGAGTCGCGCCGCGCGATCCAGTCGCGGACGTAGACGCCTGCCACGACCAGCGGCACTCCCGGGAACGCCGTCAGGAGGACGACGGCCGCCCAGAGCGACGACGGCAGCCCGCCCGCCACGGCTGCGACCACGATCGGCACGGCGGTGAGGTAGAGGGCCCACCACTTGCCGACGACGTAGCCGAGGGCGAACGAGATCGCGCCGGGGAGGAGCAGGAGCAGCGCGATCAGGATGCCGGGCAGGGCACGCTCGGTGTGTGCGAACGCCACCACCCAGACGGTCATGAAGCCGCCGTAGGCGAGTGCGGCGCTTCGCGGGCTGAACTCGTTGATGTGTTCGAGCGTCACGCGTCTCCCTTGTCCCGTTAAGGCGCGACCGCATCGCCTCGTCTTCGATGCTGACTCGCATGATCGCGGCTCCCTGAAAGCGCGGCTATCCCCCCTTTGGGGAAGCGGCTATGGTGGGAGAGCGCGGGCGTAGCTCAACGGTAGAGCCCCAGCCTTCCAAGCTGGTGGTGAGGGTTCGATTCCCTCCGCCCGCTCTGATCAGGAGAGCCGTCGGACAAGGGCGCCCCCACAATGCCCAGTACCGGCAGGGCACCAGTGCCACCCGCCGAAGTTCAGCCCCAATGGCGACCACGGACGCGACGCGCGACGGGAGGCACGAGGAGAGGCCATCCTCTTCGTCGTCGGCGCAGCGGCCCTGCTGATTGCGTTGGCGGCGGCGAGCCTGGCCTTCGGGTGGGAGCTCCTCGGGCTCGACGGTTGGGTCTGGCTCGTCCTCTGCATCCCGGAGGCGGTCCTGATCGAGGGCCTCTTCCTCAGCTCGCGGGTCGGCGACGATCAGCGGCACCGTCGTTGGCTGCTCGGCCTCCTCGCGTTCCTCGCCTGCGGGAACTTCGCCGGCTTGTTCGTGCTGGTGGTCGCGCTCCTGACCGAGAGCGCGTCGGACCTGACCGGGGCGCAACTGCTGATGAGCGGCCTGGTCGTCTGGCTGACGAACGTGATCGTGTTCGGCCTGGCGTTCTGGACCCTCGACTGCGGCGGCCCCGTTCGGCGGGCGCGGAACGGGAGACGGAAGCCCGACTTGCCGCTTCCCGCAGGACGAGGACGGCCCGCCGGCGCACACGGCCTGGCATCCGCGCCTGGAGGACTATGTCTACGTCGCCATCACCGACGGAGTCGCGTTCAGCCCGACGGACGCGATGCCGCTCACCCGCCTAGCGAAGCGGCTGATGGCCCTCGAGTCGCTGATCTCGGTCGCCGCCGTCCTGCTCGTCGGGGCGCGGGCCGTCAACATCCTCGGCGCCTAGGCAAGAGCTCCTGTCGTCCGCCGACCGGCGAAGGTCGTCCGCGGCAAGCGTTCGTCCACCGGATTGCCCGAGCACCTCGCTTCGGAAGCTTCGCCCGGTCGAGCCGCTTCTAGGCGCGATCGATCCCCAGCGTGACCGAGCCCGACGACGAATCGTCGTCCACGGTCACGGCGACCACGGTCACGCCGCCGCTCTGCTGGAAGATGCCGTCGTTCTCGTTCGACACGTCCGGCCCGCCGCGGGCCGCGTACGGCTCCGCTGAATAGACCTCCGAGAGCGCTTCCGGGTCGAAGAAGAGCTGGCCCGTGTGCGTCTGGTCGCCGTCGGCGGCCACCTTGACGTGGATGTGGACGGCGCGGCCCGTGTACCACCCCGGGAACACCGTGCGGAACTCCGCGGTGCCGCTCGCGTCCGTCATCTGCACGCCGCGGCAGAACGTCTCGCCCTCGGTGCCCCGGACGCCCGAGTAGGCGCCTTCGGCATCGCAGTGCCAGACATCCACGGCGGCGCCCTCGATCGGCTCGCAGGAGCCCGCGTCCACGACGTCGACGCGAAGGTCGAGAAGGAGTCCGGGCCGGCCTTCCGCGATGTCGCTCCGCACGAGGTCGAGGTCGAGGTAGTACGGGCCCTCGGTGAGTTCCGGCATGAGGACGCACGACGGCGCCGCCGTGGACGTCTCGCCGGAGACGGCGGCGGTCGCCGCCGCGGTGCCGGAGCCCGCCGAGCCTCCGTCCGACGAGCAGGCGGAGACGACGGCGGCGAGACCCAGGCCGCCGGCCAGCTGCAGTGCGCGGCGCCTGGTGAAGGGGATGTCGAGATCGGCCACGGCGGGAGTCTCGCCGAGGAGCCTGAGAGCCGCCTGAGAGCGGCGTGAGAACCGCCTAAGAGTCGGAGGCCGTTGCGGCGTCGGGTAGACTGAGTCCGAACGAGGGGCAGTATCCCCGACGGGCGTCATCGTCATCGCCCGGCCTGATCGGCCCGGTGGCGTCGGCCGCGAACGCGGCGGGAGAGACCTTCGCAGACCAGCTGGTGTGGACTGTCGGAGGAGGGGTGCTGCATGGAGCTCGAGCTGTGGATGTGGGCGGCGTTCGGACTGTTCGTCGTCGCGATGCTGCTCGTCGACCTCGTCGCGTTCGGACGTCGCGGCAGGGAGGTGTCGTTTCGCCGAGCCGTCGGGTGGAGCATCGGCTGGACGCTGCTCGGGGTCGGGTTCGCGGGCTTCCTCTGGACGTGGCAGGGCCGCGCGCCGGCGGAGGAGTACCTCGCGGGCTTCCTCGTCGAGAAGTCGCTCTCGATCGACAACCTCTTCGTCTTCGCGCTGATCTTCGGCTACTTCGCCGTTCCCGCCGCCTACCAGCGCCGCGTGATCTTCTGGGGGATCGTCGGCGCGATCGTGCTCCGGGGGCTGTTCATCCTCGCCGGGGCCGCGCTCCTCGACGCCTTCCACTACACCATCTACGTCTTCGGCGCGTTCCTCGTCGTCACGGGCGTCCGCATGGCGCGCCACCGCTCCGTCGAGATCCATCCGGAGCGAAACCCGGTGCTGTCGCTGCTTCGGCGGGTGCTGCCGGTGAGCACCCACTTTCACGGGGACGGCCTGGTCGGGCGCGAAGGCGGCCGGTGGGTCGCGACGCCGCTTCTCGCCGCGCTCGCGCTCGTGGCGACGTTCGACGTCGTCTTCGCCGTCGACTCGATCCCGGCCATCTTCGCGATCACGCGCGACACCTTCATCGTCTACGCGGCGAACGCGTTCTCGCTTCTCGGCCTGGGAGCGCTCTACTTCGTCCTCGCCGGGATGATCGACCGCTTCCGCTACCTCAACCTGGGGCTCGCCGCGGTGCTCGTCTTCGTGGGCCTCAAGATGACGCTCGCGGACGTCTACGCCGTGCCCGTCTATGTCTCGCTCGCGGTGATCGTCGTCACGCTCACAGTCTCGGTCGTCGCGTCGCTCCTGCGCCCGGAGCCACCGTCCCGTCGCGCCTCGACCGCACCGGTCCCCTCGGAAGGAGGTTCGTGATGGTCCTGCTCGCGGTCGTCCTCACCGCGCTCGCCATCCTCTTCTCGCTCACGACGATGGCGCTCTGGGCCTCGGGTCAGCTCCGCCACCCGTTCGGCGTGACGGTCGGGCTGGCCGCGCTGCTCGTGCTCGGGCTGGCGCTGCTCCTCGACTGACCCGATCTCCGTCCGGCCGGGCGGGCAGGCTAGGCGCCATGGTCCCGGAGGAGCACCGGGTCGAGGAGCGCCTCGTCTACTTTCGCCCGCAGGCGGTTTTCGTCGTCCTCGGGATCATCCTCGCCGCCGCCGGGCTCATCTGGTTCGTCTACCTCACGTGGCACATCGTCACGTGGATCCTCGTCGCGCTCTTCCTCGCGCTCGCGCTCAACCCCGCCGTCGAGGCCTTCGAGCGGCGCGGGATCCGGCGCGGCCTGGCGTCGTTCATCGTCTTCCTCCTCACCCTGATCGGGTTCGTCGCCCTGGGCGCGCTCGTCATCCCGCCGCTCGTCGACCAGGTCAGGACCTTCGCCGACGCCGTCCCCGGCTTCGTGGAGGACCTCACCGCCGGGCGAGGCCCCCTGGGCTTCCTCGAGGAGGACTACCAGATCGTCGAGAAGGTGCAGGACGCGATCCAGAAGCAGGGGCCGGGCGGCGTCCTCGGGGTCACGAACGTCGGCATCGAGGTCGCCCGCGGGGTCGTCTCGTTCGTCGTCGGCGTCGTCGCCATCTCCTTCATCACGTTCTTCATGCTCCTCGAGGGGCCGCGGATGGTCACCAGCTTCCGCGAGTTCCTCCCCGACGGCCACCGGGCGCGCTGGGACCGCGTCTCGGGCGAGATCTACCGGACGGTGGGCGGCTACGTCACGGGGAATCTGCTCATCAGCCTCATCGCCGGCGCCGGGGCGGCGATCATCCTCTTCGTCCTCGGGAGCGACTACGCGATCGCGCTCGCCGTCGTCGTGGCGGTCCTCGACCTCATCCCCCTCGCGGGCGCGACGCTGGCGGCGATCATCGTGGCCACGGTCTCCTTCATCGAGCTCGGCTGGGTCAAGGCCGTGATCGTCATCGGCTTCTTCGTCCTCTACCAGCAGGTCGAGAACCACGTCCTCCAGCCGATCATCTACGGCCGGACGGTGCGGCTCTCGCCGCTGACGGTGCTCGTCTCCGTCCTCATCGGCGCCGAGCTGCTCGGCATCCTCGGAGCGCTCGCCGCCATTCCGACGGCGGGCATGATCCAGGCGATCTTCCGGGAGGCGATTCGCTGGCGGCGGGAGTCGACCGCCGCGGCGACGGGCGTCGCGCAGCCCGCGCCGCCTCCGTCGGGGACCTGAGCCCTACCGCTCCGCCGCCGCCATGTCGACGATCGCCGGCAGTCCCGGGCCCTCCGGCGCGCCCCACGTGTCGCCGCCGTCCTCGCTCGCGAGGATGCGGCCGTCTCGCAGGCCTGCGACAAGGCGGCCGCCGTCGGCGACGAGCGCGTACGGCATCGTCTCGAGCGGGCGCGGGAGCCCGAGGTCGAGCTCCTCCCACGGGCCGCCGCCCTGCCGGCGGTACACGGCCGCCCGAGCGGGGCGGTCCCCGTGCGCCTCGTACGGGCCCGGGGAGGCGGAGACGTACCAGCGGTCGGGATCGGCCGGGTCGACCGCGAGCGCCCACGTGTAGTGGCGGTGGCGGCCCTCGTCGGCAGGCTCCCACGTGTCGCCGCCGTCCTTGCTCCAGGCCGCTCCTCCTCCCGCGGCCTCGTACGCGCGGCCGGGCTCCGCCGGGTGCCACGCGAGCGCGTGCACGTCCCGCTGGGCTCCCGGCCGGTGATCGGCCCAGGTCTCGCCGGCGTCCGTCGTCCGCATGAGACCGCCGAGCTCGATTCCGACGAGCACGAGGCCGGCCTCATGGGGACTGGGCGCGATCCAGCGCACGTGAGAGGTCCACGGCCGCGGCGGGAAGCTCCAGGTTGGCGCCGAGGGGAGCTCGCGCAGGGCGGCGAGCTCGACCCAGGGACCGCCGTCGCGGCGCACGTAGAGCGCGCTCGGCTCGCAGCCGGCGTAGAGGGCGCCGTCGGCCGGGCTGAAGGCGACGGAGAAGACGTCGGTCGCCGGGAGCTCCGCGTCCTGCCAGGTCGCGCCGCCGTCGTCGGTCTCCCAGACGCCCGAGCCGCGGCAGCCGACGGCGATCCGCTCGGGACGATGCGGGTCGACCGCGACGCACTGGAGGCCTTCGCGCTCGAGGAGCACCTCGCCGGCGCCCCCGGCGACCCGCACGAGGGCGGCGCCGGTCGCGACGACGAGGTCGCTCACCGCGGGACGAGCAGCTCGGGATAGCGGCCGGCGTCGAAGTCGCGGACGAAGCCCGTGAGGCCGTGCTGGAACTCGATGCGCTTCCCGTACGCGCGCTCGTAGTCGACGAGCACGACGCCGAGGTCCTCGAACGCCCGCTCGAGGACGCAGCCGCCCCCGTCCCACGCCGTGCAGGCGGACGGGAGCTCGAAGAGGGGGTCGACGCCGTGCGCGACGCGGATCCGGTTCACGCGGCGCAGGACCTCGTCGAGCGGGCGCTGCGGAGCCGCGACCGGAGCGGGATCGTCCCGTGCAGGGACCGTGACCGCCATACCGTCTCGAGTGTACGCGATGCGTCTGGGCGGCCCGTCCGCCGATAGGGTGGCCCGGTGAGCCTGCCGAGCGAGGTGGCCGTCGTCGGCGCCGGGACGATGGGCGCGGGGATCGCCGCGGGTCTTCGCGGAGGCCGGCTCGTCGGTCCGGCTGTGCGCGCGGCGCGAGTCGAGCCTCGAGAAGGCGCGCGCACGGCTCGGCGTTGCGGCCGAACGCGTGCGGACGACGACGGCGGTCGACGAGGCGCTCACGGGGGCCGAGCTCGTGATCGAGACGATCGTCGAGGACGCCGCGCCGAAGCGGGAGGTCCTCGAGCGCGCGGAGGCTCTCGCGGCGCCGGACGCGATCCTCACCACGAATACCTCGTCGCTTCCCGTGGCCTCGCTCGCGGGCGCGCTCCGCCGGCCGGAGCGTTTCGCGGGCCTCCACTGGCTCAATCCGCCCGAGCTCGTCGAGCTGGTCGAGGTCGTTGCGGGGGAGCGCACCGCGGACGCGACGGTCGAGACGCTCGCCGGCTGGATGGAGCTCCTGGGCAAGGCGCCGGTCGTCGTGCGCCGGGACCTCCCGGGGTTCGTCGTGAACCGCCTCCAGTACGCGCTCCTGCGCGAGGCGTACGCGCTCGTCGATGCCGGCGTCTGCTCGTTCGCGGACGTCGACCGCGCCGTCGTCCACGGCCTCGGCGCGCGGTGGGCGGCGATCGGGCCCTTCACGACGATGGATCTCGCCGGCCTCGACGTCCACGCAGCGGTGGCGGCGAACCTGTGGCCGGAGCTGGCGAGCGGGGGCGAGCCCTCGTCGACGATCGCGCATGCCCTCGAGTCGGGCGCCCGCGGCGTCGAGAGCGGGCGCGGTCTCCTCGGCGGCTACCCGGCCGCGGCGGCCGCCGAGCTCCGCGACCGGCGCGACAGGGTGCTGAGGGGCCTCCCCGCGCTCCGGGACGGGGAGCGCGAGGACTGACCGACCCAGGGGGTCACGAGCCCGGGATCGCCAGCCCGTGCTGCACCGCTTCGGCCAGCGCCTCCGGGTAGCCGGCGTCGGCGTAGCGCGCGATCCCGAGCGCGGGGTCGGTCGAGAAGACGCGGCGGAGCTTTCGCTCCGCGAGGTCGCTCCCGTCGGCGACCACGACCATCCCCGAGTGGAGCGACCGGCCGATGCCCACCCCGCCGCCGCTTCCGATCGCGACCCAGCTCGCGCCCTGGGCGGCGTTGAGCAAGGCCGAGAGCACGGGCCAGTCGGCGATCGCGTCGCTCCCGTCGCGCATCGCCTCCGTCTCGCGGGTCGGCGAGGCGACGGACGCGGGGTCCATGTGGTCGCGGCCGAGGGCGAGAGGGCCGCAGGAACCGGAGCGGACGAGGTCGTTGAGCGCAACGGCGACGCGTTCGCGCTCCCCGAGCCCGAGCCAGCAGATCCGCGCCGGCAGCCCCTGGAGCGGGACGCGATCGCGGGCGAGCTCGATCCAGGCCCGGAGAGAGTCGGTGGCCACGACCTCCATGAGCGCGTCCTCGCTCCGCCGCAGGTCGTCGAGGTCGCCGCTCAGGCAGACCCAGCGGAAGGGCCCGACCCCGCGGGCGAGGATCGGCCTGACGTAGGCGGACACGAACCCGGGGATGGCCTGGGCGTCGGCGACTCCGTGAGCTGCGGCCTGCGCGCGGATGCCGTTTCCGTACTCGAAGACGACGGCACCGCGCTCCCGGTAGCCGAGCAGCGCCTCGACGTGGGTCGCGAGCGAGCCGAAGACGGCCTCGCGGAAGGCCGGGTCCTCCGGGTCGGAGTCGGCCGCCTGGGCCGGCGAGTAGCCCCGGGGGACGTATCCGCGCAGCGGGTCGTGGGCGGCGGTCTGGTCGGTGACGACGTCGAAGCTCGACGCCGTCGGCCAGCAGGCGCGGGACGACGTCGGCGGCGTTGCCGACGAGCGCGACCGTGCCCGGCCCTGCCGGGTCGAGGTGCGCGGTGAGCGCATGGTCGTAGTCGGCGACGACGTCGACCCAGCCGTCGTGGAGACGGCGCTCGGCCTTCCCGCGGTCGACCTCGACGACGAGCGCGCGGCCGCCGTTCCTCGTCACGCCGAAGCCCTGCGCCCCGCCCATCCCGCCGAGCCCCGCCGTGAGCACCCGCCTCCCGGCCAGCGAGCCTCCGAAGTGCGAGCGCGGCGACCGCGCGGAACGTCTCGTACGTGAACCCGAGGATCCCCTGCGTGCCGATGTAGAACCAGCCGGCCGCCGTCATCTGCCCGAACATGGTCAGGCCGGCCGCCTCGAGCCGGTGGAAGCTGTCCTCGTCGGACCAGGCGGGCACGACCATCGCGGTCGAGATGAGGACGCGAGGGGCGGCCTCGTGCGTGCGGAGGACGGCGACCGCCTTGCCCGACTGGACGAGCAGCGTCTCGTCGTCCGCGAGGCGTTCGAGCGCCGCGACGATCTCCGCGAGGGCCTCCGGGCTCCGGGCGGCCCGCCCGCGGCCGCCGTAGACGACGAGCGCGGCGGGATCCTCGGCGACCTCCGGGTCGAGGTTGTTCAGGAGGCAGCGCAGCGCCCCTTCCTGCTCCCAGCCCCGGCAACGGAGCTCCCGCCCCCGGGGAGCCCCGTGGAGGTGCGCGTCGAGCACGCGCGGATCGTATCGGCGGAGTCTTCGCCCTCCCCGGTCAGGAGCCGCCGGTGGGCTCGGTGGCCGGCTGTCTCTCGACGCCTCCCCTCGGCGCGGCGGCGTCGTGCGGCGACTCGATCGTGAGGTTCGGGAGGATCCGGTCGAGCCAGCCCGGGATGTACCACGCCTTCTCGCCCATGAGGGTGAGGAAGGCCGGCACGAGCGTCATCCGCACGACGAGCGCGTCCGTGAGGATCGCGACGGCGAGCAGGAGACCGAACTCCTTCGGGATGCGGTCAGCGCGTGAGGATGAACGCGGCGAAGACGGTGCCCATGATGATCGCGGCCGCCACGATCGACTCGCCCGATCGCGGCGATGCCGTGCTCGACCGCCTGGCGCGTATGCGAGGCCGTGGACGTGCTCCTCCCGGATGCGGCTCATCAGGAAGACCATGTAGTCCATCGAGAGCCCGAAGAGGATCGCGAACGCGATCGGCGGGACGAACGTCTCGATCGGACCGGTCCGGTCGAGGCCCGTGAGGCCGAGCAGGTACCCCTCCTGCACGACGAGGGTGAGCACGCCGAAGGCGATGAAGGCGGAGAGGATGGTCGTGATCGCCGCCGTCAGGGAGATGACGATCGAGCGGAACGCCATGGCGAGCACGATGAAGGTGACGCCGATGATGTAGAGGAGGAAGAGCGGCAGGCGCTCCATGATCCGGTCGGCGATGTCCTTGAACGCCGCGTTCAGGCCGGACGACGTAGGCGACGGCGTTGCCGCCCTCCGGTCGCCGCGGGCACGACGTCGTCCGCGCAGGCGGTCGACGAGCTGGCCGGTCGCCTCGTCCTGGGGGGCCGAGGTCCGGCGTCACGAAGACGATGGCGACGGTCTTCTCGTCGTTGAGCTGCGGCTCGTCCACCGAGGCGACGCCCTCGAGCCCCTGGATGCCCTCGTAGATCCGCTGCGGCGCCTGGGGATCGTCGTTCACGTCGACGACGATGGGAATCGGGCCGTTGAAGCCCGGCCCGAAGCCCTCCGCGAGCAGGTCGTAGGCCCGGCGGGCGGTCTGCTCCTTCGGCTGCGTCCCCTGGTCGGACGCCCCGAGCCGCACGAGGAGCGAGGTCGCTGCGAGCCCGAAGCCGGCGACGAGCAGGACGACGAAGATCGCGCTTCGCGTGGGACGTGACGAACCGTCCCCAGCGGGCGATCAGCGTCTTCTCGCGGGCGGCCTCGGAGTCGTCGATCGGCTTCAGGAACGGCACCTTCAGCCGGTCGATCTTGTGCCCGAGCAGGCGCAGGACGGCGAGGAGCAGCGAGTTGGCGATCAGGACGGTCGTCAGGACGCCGAGCGCCGACCCGATGCCGAGCTTGGTTATGAAGTCGAGCCCGAAGAACGCCAGGCCGGTGACGGAGATCGCGACGGTCGTGCCCGCGAACAACACGGCGCGGCCCGCCGAGGCGCCGGCCTCGGCCGCGGCGTCGGCCGGTGACAGCCCTTCGTGCAGGAACTGCCTGAACCGCGTCACGATGAAGAGCGAGTAGTCGATGCCGACGCCGAGGCCGATCATCGACACGAGCAGCGGCGTGATCGTGTTGATGTCGGTGAAGCCGGCGATGATGAAGAGCAGCAGGAAGGCGGTGAAGACGGCCGTCAGCGCGAGCACGATCGGGATGGAGGTCGCCACGAACGTCCGGAACACGACGAGCAGGACGATGATCGCGACGAGCAGGCCGAGGAGCTCCTGCGTGCCCTGCTCGATCGGCGGGAACTCGGCGTCCCCGTTGAACTCGGCGGTGATCCCGGCGGCGGCCACGGTGCTGCGGACCGAGTCCTCCACGGAGACGACCGCGTCGCGATCCTTGTCGTAGATGATCCGGTCGAACTGCGCCTCCGTGTAGGCGATGCGACCGTCGTCCGAGATCGTGTCGTCGGCGAACGGGTCGCCGACGCTCTCGATGCCCGCCCGGTCCTCGGTCGCCGCGAACTGTTTCGTCTGGAGCTTGGCGAGGGCGTCCTCGATGGCGGCTTTGCGCTCCGGCGTGTCGAGTCGCTCGCCCGGGGGTGCCGCGAACACGAGGTTGAGGACGCCGCCCTGCTCGGAGGCGAACTCGGACTCGATCAGGTCGGTCGCCTTCTGCGTGTCCGACCCCGGGATCTCGAACTCGTCCCGCAGGCTCCCGCCGAAGGCGATGACGACGACGATCAGGCAGCGATGGTGATGCCGAACCACGCCGCGACGACACGCCACGGGTGCGTGGCGCAGGCGCGCGTCCAGCGGGCGAGGCCGCCGGTCGAGAGGCGTTCGTGCGCGGCCCGCCGCTCCGTGGGAGGCGGCGACTCGGTTTCGTGGTTCCCGTCGGGTGCTGTCGGCTGGTCAGTCATCGGTCGGCATCATCCTTTGTCGCTGCGGGTTTTCAGTGAAGACGAGCCCGGGCGTCGGAACTCATCGGTGGCCGTACCCGCGACCGCAGGTCTTGACACGCGCGCCGGGGCAGGAGGAGGATCGCCCCGGTCGTGTCGTCGTCATGCCTTGGGGGTGCTGAATCGTGAGACGGATCAGGCGTGGGCTTTTCGTAGCGACGGTGGTCGCGCTCGTCGTCGGTGTCGGCGCGGCGACCGGAACGGGCTCGCAGAGCGCCGGCGGAAAGGGCGGGTCCGGCGGGCATCACGCGAGCAAGCCGACGCGCGTCCTGATCGTCCTCTTCGACCAGATGCGGCCGGAGTACGCGGACAGGTTCGACATGACGAATTTCAAGCGGCTCCGCGACAAGGGCACGAACTTCAAGAACGCCTATCTCGGATACATGGGCTCGGAGACGGTCATCAGCCACAACGTGATCGTCTCGGGACTGATTCCCAAGCACATGGGCTGGGTCGACGAAGCCTATCGAGATACCGAGAACCTGCTCGGGGGCGGCGCCGGGAACATGTGGGTGACGGGAGACCTCACGCTCGCGCAGTTCGACACGCTCGTCGCGAACGAGGACTACCCGAAGCTCGCCGACTACCTGCACGCGAAATTCCCCGGCACGAAGTTCATCGCCGTCGGCGAGAAGTCGTACGCCGTCGAGTCGGCGGTCGCGCCGACGGGCGACATCGGCGTGCGCCTGTCCGGCCGCCAGGCGGACACGTCCCCGACGACCGGCTGCGCGAACCTCGACGGGCGCTGGCGCTTCCCGGCGGGCAAGAACGTCCCCACGTACCTGACCGAGCCGAAGTGCGGGCGCTTCTACATCAACTCCGATGCCACCAACGACTACACGACGCTCACGACTCCGCCGGCGTGGATGTACCCGGAGGACGGCAACCGCTTCCTGCCGGGCAACGACCCCGAGCACCTCGGCGGCGACACGTGGGCCGCCGACGCGGCGATGGCGATGATGGAGAACGAGGACTGGTCGGGCATGTTCGTCACCCTCGGCGGGATCGACAAGGCCGGCCACATGTGGGGCGCTGACCAGGACGTCCAGTCGCCGCCCGGATCGCCCGACTACCAGACCCACGTGGAGTTCATGGCCAAGAACGCCGACGTCCAGCTCGGACGGATGCTCGCCAAGCTCAAGGAGCTGGGACAGCTCGACGACACGCTCGTCGTCCTGACCGCCGACCACGGCGCCACGCACGGCAAGAGCTTCTACGGGCAGAACAAGCTCAACGGCGGCAACACGAACTGGTACTACGGCAACTCGGTCAACGACGGGCTCTTCAACGACCCGTCGCCGGCGCTGGCCCCGCTGATCGCGACCGGCAACGTCCAGTTCTCCTACCAGTCCACCGGGATCGAGACCTGGCTCGTCGACAACTCGCAGCCGAAGCTGATCGAGGCGGCGAAGATCATGGAGACGCTCCCGGGCGTGATCGCGAGCTACTACCGGCACGGCGACCACTTCCACCTCGTCGGGACGAACCCGATGACGAAGTCCGAGAAGGCCTGGTGGCGCAAGCACGGCCAGGACATCGTCGACACGATGGGCGCGCCCAACGGGCCCGACGTGGTCGGGCTCCTGCACGACGACGTGAGCTACGGCGTCTACGGCGACCACGGCGGCGCGACCGAGGAGGTCCAGCGCGTGCCGATGGTCTTCTGGTCGCCTGGCCTCGACTTCCGAAACACGACGGGGAGCTCGTTCCAGACGCCGGACGTCATGCCGACGATCCTGAAGGCGATGGGGATCAAGCTGACGCAGCCCGTCGACGGGAGGGCGCGCTCGCTCGACTAAGAACTCGATCCAAAATGAGGCACTGAGTCGCCGGGCCGCCCTGGACGGCGCGATCCGGCGTCCTCGGTCGCGTCCGTATTCTCGAATACGGACGCTCCCTGCGTCCTTGTCTCGCACTCGCCCAGGACACTCCGGCGACGAGGCTCATCTGAACCGAGTTCTAGGTCGTCCGACCGGAGCGGGCGCGTTCGAGGGCGGCGACCGCCCGATCGAGCTGCGCGGTCAGCTGCTCGAGCTCGGCCTCGTCCTTGGCGGCGGCCTTCCGGGCCGCGTCGGCGGCGCGCTCGGCCCGCCGGGCCTCGTTCCTCGCCCGCCGGACCCGCTCCTTCAGCTCGGCGGCCTCGGCCCGGAGTCGTTCCACCTCCTGCCTGGCCTTCTCGATCCGCTGCGGGGGGCGCGGCGAGGCGCGCTTCGCCTTCGACGCGCGGCCGGTACCGGCGCCGATCGCGACGGGGCCGAACCCGGCCGGGTCGAGGTCGCCCGAGAGCCTGCCCTTCTCGACCAGCCGCTGCCCCTCCTCGTCCCCGGCGACGGCGGTCAGGGTCCCGCGGATGCGGTCGAGCGTCGCCTGGGTCGCCGGCTGGCCCGCCGACTCGAGCAGCGTCCTCGCGCTCGCGACGAGGGACTCGACCATGTCGCGCTGGCGTTCGACGGCCTCCTGGAGATCCTCGGGCCCGTCGCCCTGGAGCAGGCGCGACTGGGCGTCGCGCACGCGCCCGGCGGCCGTGACGAGCCCGCGAACCTGCATGCGCTCCCGGCGGGCGAGCTGGTTCACCGTCCAGGCCGAGAGCGAAGGTTTCGGCAGCGCCTTCACCTCGTCGGCCGCGTCGGTCTCCCCGGCCTCGCGGAGATCGCGGGCGAGGTCGTTGCGCGCCGCGGTGAACTCCGCGAGAGGGAGCCCGTACAGACGATCCATCTCCGCCTCGACGTTCACGCCGCTTCCCCTTTCGCTCGCTGCTGTTCCTTCGACCACTGCCAGAGGGCCCGGTCGAAGGTCCGCCCGCCGACGCCGGCCCGCTCGAGCCAACGGACGCCACGCCGTGACGTAAGCCTCCCAGAAGCGGAAGGAGTACGCGGAGGGCGCACGCACGCCGAGGGCATGGAGCGCCCGGACGTCGAGGATCGGGTAGCGGTCGGGGTCGGCGACGTGCAGGAGCACCGAGGCCGTGGGCCAGCCGATGCCCCTCAGCGAGAGCAGCGCCTCGACCCGTTCGCGCTCGCCGTTCCTCCCGTCCAGCCCTTCCCGCGTCGCGGCCTCCACGAACGGTTCGCGGTTCCGCCGGACGAGGGGGCCGCTCCTCGGCGTCTTCCAGCGGCACACGCGGATGAGCTCCGCGCGCGTGTAATAGCCACGGTCGCGGGCGGCCCGGCCGATGGCCAGCACGTCATCGTCCTCCCCGGCCGGGTAGCGGGCCGCGTACTCCGGCACGTCCTCGATGGCGAACTGGAGCGCGAACGCCGGCATCCGCCGAACCGTATCGGCGGTCCTGGGGGCAAGGTTCCGCGAGTGGGAGTGCCCAGGAAATACCGCGAGCCCACTCTGGCTGCCGAAATGCCGTTGCCGACGATGGGCGCTAATTCACGCACTCAGCGGTGAAGAGCAGTATCAGGAGGCACAAACTTGGAATAGGCCCGCGCCAGTGCCGCCGAGAACCTCGTCTCGCGACTGGGCCCGGGGCGACTGCGCCGCTTCTAGGAAACGAATGCCTTCCGAACAGACGCAGCTGTCCATCTGTTCGTGCCGTGAATCGTTGGAACCTTCTCCGCGTTCAGCTTCTCGGCGATCTCCTCCAGCGACATCCGCTTCCCGAGCAGCGCGTTGATCTTCTTCCGCCATGTGTAGTCACGTCGGTTGCAGAGCCGATGCGCAAGCCGGACGTTGTCCGGGGTGAGGTGACCTCCGTGCATCTTCAGTCTCGGATAGTGGTCGGCCGTCGGCTCCCAATCGGAACGCGCCGATCTCGGGTCGAAGTACCTACGACCCCGGAAGCAGTAGCACTGGGGCATCTCGCAACGCACGTCGATGAGCTGGCCATCGCGGGCAAGTTGCCAGAGGATTCCGCGAGTTCCCAGGCGTTCGAGCTTCTGAACTGGAGTTTCTTCAGCGTTCACGGGTGCCGCTGGGGGTCTCGCTTGAGGGACCTGCTCTTCCTGGTTCATGCTCGGGCTCCCAGTCCTCGAAGGTGGAGACGACCGGGCTATCGTCGCCGAAGGCGCACAACATCCCCCGCAGGTGACGTACATCGAGCATGCCGGCAACGGTAGCCTCGGCCGGGTGTTCGACCATGTCGGCATCGCCGTCTCGGATCTCGCGGCCTCCGAGCGCTTCTACCGCACCGTCCTGAGCGTCCTGGGCGTCGAGCCCAGCCATGCAGACGCCGGGCTGGTCGAGTGGGAGGACTGGGACATCGGGCCGACGGACGGCGAGCACCCGGTGACCCGCGGGCTCCACGTCGGCTTCCGCGCCCGCGACCGCGCGCAGGTCGACGCGTTCTGGCAGGCGGGCGTCGACGCAGGGTACCGCGACGACGGCGCGCCGGGGCCGCGCACGCAGTACGGCCCGACGTACTACGGCGGGTTCCTGCTCGACCCCGACGGCAACAGCGTCGAGGCTGTCCACGACGACCGCGAGGACGCCGTGCCCGACGGCCATGTCGACCACCTGTGGTTCCGCGTCCGCGACCCGCAGGCCTCCCGGCGCTTCTACACCACGATCGCCCCGCACGCCGGGCTCCGCCTGGCGCACGACGAGCCCGGCCGCGTGCAGCTGTCCGGCCCGGACTTCAGCTTCTCGCTCGTCCGGGACGAGCGGCCGCTCACGGAGCACGTCCACCTCGCGTTCCCCGCGCGCGAGGACGCCACGGTGCGCGCGTTCCACGCCGCCGCGCTCGCGGCGGGCTACGAGGACCACGGCGCGCCGGGCGAGCGCCCGGTCTACCACCCGGGCTACTACGGCGCGTTCGTCCTCGACCCGGACGGGCACAACGTCGAGGTCGTCAACCACAACCGGGGCTGAGCCGTGGCCGACGAGTCCGCCCGCCTCATTTGCGGTGTGCAGCACCATGCTGCTGAGCGCGCCGAGCCCGTTCCTGTACTTCCAGTTCTGATCTGTCGGGGCCTCAGCCGAGCTTCTGGGCCAACTCGATGAACGCCCACGCAATCAGCTTCCGCATGGCTAGTCAGTCCACCAACCGCGCTGTCCGTCGACGTCAGCACGTCGATTTTCGCCGAGACTGGGCGCTCCGATCACGATGATCTCAAGGCCGTCGGGACCTGCTTCGTAGCCTCGCCACGTACCGGGTGGGACGCGCACCGCGTCCCACTCTCTGAGCTCGACGATTTCGTCGTCGAGCTTCATCCGTCCGCTCCCGCGCACGACGACGTACACCTCTTCCTGCACCTGGTGCGTGTGGCCGTACGGGAACCGGTAGCCGGGCGGGATGCGCTGGTAACACAGGCCGGACTGCTCGAGTTCCAGCGCATCGGTAGCCAGGCGAAACTCCAGCTCCGGCGCACCGTCGAAATTGGACCCGACGTCTAGCAGGTCGTGCTTGAGGTTTCTGAGCGAAAACGGCACGGCCGCGACCCTATCGCTGGTCCGCAATCTACCGCGACCTTCCACGCCTGGACTGGGCATACGCGGAAGCTGCCGGTCCTCCAACGAGCAATTTTGTACTACCAGCGTACGCGCAAAGCCTCCGCGCACGTCTCGTCAGGCAACAGAATGCGCCTAAAGCCGGGACTTTTCCGACGCGCCTGGGAGGATTCGAACCTCCGACCCGCGGATTAGAAGTCCGCCGCTCTGTCCACTGAGCTACAGGCGCCCGGCCCGCACCGTAGCACCCGCTACACTCGGTTCCGGCCCGCGGTGGCGGTAGCTCAGCTGGTAGAGCCCCGGGTTGTGGTCCCGGTGGTCGTGGGTTCGAATCCCATCCGCCACCCCTCTCTCAGTTCCCGCGCGACGAGCGGCGCCCGCCGGCGCCGCGCATCTCGAGCGCGCGGGCGACGTCGGTCACCGAGAGGAGGCCGACGAGCCGGTCGCCGTCGAGGACGAGCGCCCGGTTGACGGTGTTCTCCGAGAGCTCCGCGGCCGCCTCCATCAGATCGTCGTCCTCGGCGACGACGGGCACCTCCGCGCGCGGGATCATGCAGTCGCGGACGCGGCGGGCAGCCCACTCCGCGCGGGGCACCTCGGCCACCCGGTGGAACGGGAGGAGCCCGATGGCCGTCCCATTCTCCGTCACGGGATACGTCGTGTATCGGCGCGTCCACACGACCTGGTCGACGAACTCGCCGAGGGTCAGGTCGGGCGGCGTCGTCACCGGCTCGCGCGTCATTACGTCCCGCACCCGCAGGCCCCCGAGCGCCTGCTGCGCCGCCACGTAGCGGTCCTCGGCGCCGGCGGCCTGGAGGAGGAACCACCCCATGAAGGCCAGCCAGATCCCGCTCACCGCGCTGTAGAAGATGAGGAAGGCGACCCCGATCGCGACGAAGAGGTAGCCGAAGCCGCGCCCGATCGCAGCGGCGAGGTGGGTGGCCGAGACGAAGTCCCCCTTCAGGTACCAGAGGAACGAGCGAAGGACGCGGCCCCCGTCGAGCGGGAGGGCCGGCAGGAGGTTGAAGACCAGGAGCACGAGGTTGATCGATCCGAGCCAGAAGAGGACGCCGTCGACACCGGTTGGGAGCGCGAGGAGCCTCGGGGTGAAGAGGCAGAGGACGCCGATGACGAGCGAGACGAGGGGGCCGGCGATCGCGATCCGGAACTCGGCGCCCGCGCTGGGGAACGATCCCTTGAACTTCGCGACGCCGCCGAAGAGCCAGAGCGTGATGCCCTCGATCTCCATCCCGTCCCGCCGGGCCTGCAGCGCATGGCCGTACTCGTGGAGGAGGAGCGACGTGAAGAAGAGGAGCGCGGCGATGATCGCCATCGCGAGGTAGGCGCCGTCGCTGAGGCCGGGGTTCGTCTCCGGGAAGATGTTCGTGGCGAGCGTCCACGCGATCAGCGCGAAGACGATCAGCCAGCTCCAGTTGATCCCGACGCTGATGCCGCCGAAGCGGCCGATCGTGAAGCTATCGCGCATCGGGGTCTACGGCCGCTTGCGCGATTGGCGCACGGCCTCGGCGACGCGCTTCGACACCGTGGGCCCGTGCTTCCGCACCGCCGCGAGCGCCGCCGGACCGCGGGCCCGCGCCTTGTCCTGGGCGGCGGCGAGGATGGCGCGGCGCTGGGCGGGCGGAATGCGGCGCCACGTCCGGTGTACCTTCATCGCGATCAGCATGACCTTGAGGGCGGGCATCGTCTGTCGAAGACTACGCGCCCGGGCGGCGTCTAGGCGGTCGAGAGGCGGTCGGCGACCGTCGCCCAGTCGACCGTGTTCCACCAGGCGTCGATGTAGTCGGGGCGGCGGTTCTGGTAGCGCAGGTAGTAGGCGTGCTCCCAGACGTCGACCCCGAGCAGGGGCGTCGTGCCGTCCGAGATGGGGTTGTCCTGGTTCGCCGTCGAGACGACCGCGAGCCCGTCGCCGTCGGTGACGAGCCAGGCCCAGCCGGAGCCGAACCGGTTCACGCCCGCGTCCTTGAGCGCCGCCTGGAAGTCGCCGAAGGAGCCGAACGCGTCGTCGATCGCGGCGCCCAGGTCGCCCTCCGGCTCGCCCCCGCCGTCCGGGCTCATGCTCTCCCAGAAGAGCGTGTGGTTGAGGTGGCCGCCGCCGTTGTTGCGCACGGCCGCGCGGATCTCGTCCGGGATCCGGTCGAGGCTCGTGAGGACCTCCTCGATCGGGTTCTCGGCCCAGTCGGTTCCGTCGAGCGCCGCGTTGACCTTGTCCACGTAGGCCTGGTGGTGCTTGTCGTGGTGGATCCTCATCGTCTGCTCGTCGACGTGCGGCTCGAGCGCGCCGTAGTCGTAGGGGAGAGGGGGGACTGCGTACGCCATGGCTTCGCTCCTTCGTCGGATCCGGCGGCAGGGAGCCTAGCGCCGATGAGTTCCTTGCTCTCGGCGGTCGATCCGGTTAGGTTGCAGGTGCCGTCCGTTGAGGACCGCGCAGGGGGAGGCGGGGGTCGGCGGCCAGGTCTGCGCCTCCCCCTTTTGACTGGTCCGCGAGAGCGAGCCGACCCGGCTCATAAGGGGAGGCCCGACGCTCTGCGGCCCGAGCGCCAGGCCTCCCGTGGACCCTCGCCACGTCGCGTTCTGGGCGGTATCCGCGACATGCCGCTGAGGAGCGAAAGTCGGCTCCCTTTCTCCCAGATCCAGGGGCACACGTCAAGGGATGCTGCCCGGTCTGGCAACGGTCTGACCTGCGCGGGCGGGAGGCTGCGAATCCCTGAGCCGGGGGATAGACACCGCTTTCGAACTCCGGGGATGCTGCGACCAGCAGGAGCTCTACGGCGGGGCGGCCACGGCGAAGCGCTCTACGCGATGTATTCAGCCGCCGAGACCGCCCGGGAGGTGAAGAGATGCAGAGCACGTTCAGGTCCTTCGTCGCTCTCGGCGAGCGCGAGGACGGGCAGACCATGGCCGAGTACGGCGTGGTGCTGGGCGTGATCACGCTGGGGATCATCGTGGCCATCGGCGCCCTCTCGGGCGGGATCGAGGCCGCCATCAACGCCATCACGGCGATCCTCTAGCAGCCAAGGGCCGGGGCCGGCGAGGCACCCGGCGGCAGCGCGAGCCAGGCGCCGCACGCGCCCCGAAAGGGGAGCACAATGTCGCGGGCACCCGACGACTGGAGGCGGCGTGGAACACCATGGCTCCGAAAGCTACTTCGTCATCGGAGAGGGGCTCCTCAGCGAGAGTGTCGGCGGCCGGGAACGGTCCCTCGCGGCCGCGGTCGAGACCGCGGTGCCGGCGTTTCGCTTCTCGCGCATGGGCCCGAGCGGGATCAACAAACAGCTCAGCGACGCGATCCGGAAGAAGCTCGCCGTCGCGATGACCGCGAGCGGCGGCGGGAACCCGGGGCCGATCCCGGCCGGGTTCACGTACCTCGGCCAGTTCATCGACCACGACCTGACGTTCGACAAGACGACGGTCATGCTCGGCCAGAACGTCTCCGCGACGCAGCTCCTCCAGGGGCGCTCGCCGAGCCTCGACCTCGACTCGCTCTACGGGGCGGGGCCGACCGATCCCGAGTCGGCGAAGTTCTACGAGTCGGACGGCATCCACCTGAAGACGGGGAAGACGGTCGCCGAGGTGCATCGGCGTGAAGCAGGGCTTCGACCTCCTGCGCGGCGCGGGGACGACGGCGGCGGCCAAGCGCAAGGCGATCATCCCGGACCCGAGGAACGACGAGAACCTCGCGGTCGCCCAGACGCACCTGGCGATGATCCGCTTCCACAACCGGGTCGTCGACACGCTCCCCTCGTCGGTCCCGGTCGGCATGCGCTTCGCGACGGCGCGCGAGATCGTCACGAAGCACTACCAGTGGATGATCCGGACCGACTACCTCCCGCGCGTCTGCGCGGCCGGCGTCGTCTCGAACGTCTTCACCAGCGGCAGGAAGGCCTTCGAGGTCGGGGTGACCCCGACGGACGTCCCCACGATGCCGATCGAGTTCTCGGTGGCCGCCTTCAGGCTCGGGCACTCGATGATCCGGCGCGCCTACAACTGGAACAAGGTCTTCGACGACGGCTTCGGCACCCTCGACTTCCTGTTCACGTTCTCGGCGGGGAGCGGCAACCTCGGGAACCTGCCGCGCCTGCCGAGCAGCTGGATCGCCGATTTCCGGCGCCTGTACGACTTCGGCGAGGCGCCCGGCAAGCCGGCGCTCGTGGTCCCGGCTGCCAAGTTCAACCGGGCGATGCGGATCGACACGCTGCTCGTCCCTCCGCTCCGCACCCTTCCCGGCTTCCCGGCGGACGAGGCCAACCTCGCGTTCCGCAACCTCACGAGGGCGAGGATGGTGAGACTCGCGACCGGCCAGCAGATGGTCACCTTCCTGAAGAGCAAGGGCGTCAACGTCACCAAGCTGACGAACCGCAGATCCGCGACGGCAAGAACGGCGCGAAGCTGGACACGCTCACCCAGGCACAGCGCGCCGCGGTCCTCAAGGACACGCCGCTCTGGCTCTACATCCTGCGCGAGGCCGAGTTCAACGGGGGCAAGCTCAAAGGAGTCGGCGCGCGGATCGTCGCGGAGACCTTCCACCGGGCCATGGAGGGGAGCCAGATCTCGATCGTCCGCGATCCCACCTGGACGCCGACGCTCGGTCCGAACAGCTCGACGTTCCGGATGGCCGACATGCTGTTCTTCGCGTTCGAAGGGAAGAAGGCGCTGCTCGCGCCGCTCGGCTAGCCGAGTCAGAGGACGGCTGGTGCGGCGTCCGGGCCGGGCGTCGACTGCTCCGGCGGGCCCATGCCCGGCAGCCCGGGCTCGTCCGCCTCCGTGAGCGCGACCACCGAAAGGCCCGCCGCCTTCCAGCCCCTGAAGCCGCCGACGAGGTCCGTCGACCGTCGGCAGCCGAGCTCGCGCAGGTTGGCCGCCGCCAGGCTCGACGAGTAGCCGTCGGCGCAGAAGAGGACGAGCCGTCGCTCCAGGCCGCCGATGTGCGGGTTCGCGTAGCCCGAGTCGGGATCGACCCGCCACTCGAGGACCGAGCGGGGGATATGGATCGACCCGGGGATGATCCCCTCCCGCCTGCGTTCGTCCTGCGAGCGGAGATCGACGAGGAGCGCACCCTCCGCCGTCGCCGCCAGGGCGGCCTCCGGCTCGAGACGGGGGGCGATGCGGCGCTGCGCAGCCGCGAGCATCTCGGCCGCCGTCCGCCGTCGGGGCACCCAGCGGGTGACGGCGACCCAGAGGCCGCTCGCCCCTGTGAGGGCGGCAACGATCGCGATGGCCGGGCCGGCGCCCAGCGCGTCCGCGGCGACGCCCGCCAGGATCGCCCCGGCGACGAAGCCGAAGTCGCGCCAGAAGCGATAGACGCCGACGAGCTGCGCCCGCTCCACGGGCTGGGCGACGTCCGAGACGGCAGCGATCAGCGTCGGGTAGACGAGCGCCGTCCCGATGCCGAGCAGGGCCGCCGCGCCGAGGGCGGGGCCGAACGCCCCGCCCCCGGCCGCGAGGAGGGCGAGAGCGGCGGCCTGGACGAGCATGCCGAGCACGATCAGCGGCTTCCGGCCGGTGTGGTCGGAGAGCCATCCCGTGAAGAGCTGGCCCGCGCCCCAGAGCGCCGGATAGACACCGGCGACGATCCCCACCTCGGTGACGCTGGCGCCGTTCGCTGCCAGATAGAGAGGGGCCAGCCCCCAGGCGAGGGCGTCGTTCAGGTTGTTCACGAGGCCGGCCTGCGAGCAGGCGCGGAGAACGGGATCTCCGACGGTCCCGCGCGCGAACGCATCTCGGAGCCTGCCGGCGGTCGCCGTCCCGTGGGCCCGCTGCTCCTCCCGCACGTGATGGCCTGTGTCGCGAACGAGAAAGAACGAGACGAGCGTCCCGGTGGCGGCGATGAGCGCCGCGCCGACCCAGACGACCGTCCTCGGCGCGAACGTCGCTGCGAGGGCGCCGGTGGCGAAGGCGGTGATCGCCACGCCGAGGTAGCCGGCCGACTCGTTGAGGCCCAGTGCGAGCCCCCGGCGGACCGGGCCGACGAGGTCGATCTTCATGACGACCGTCATCGACCACGCGAACCCCTGGTTCAGCCCGAGGAAGAGGTTGGCGGCGACGATGACCCACCAGGAGGGCGCGAACGCGATCAGGAGCGGAACCGGGAGCGCGAGCAGCCAGCCGAGCACGAGGACGTGCTTCCGGCCATGGCGCTCCGCGAGGTCGCCCGCGGCGAGGTTCGCCAGCGCCTTGGCGACGCCGAAGGCGACGATGAACGTGAGGATGGCGCTGGTCGACGTGAGCCCGAAGTCGTCCTCGCCGACGAGCGGCAGGACGCTCCGTTCCAGGCCGACCATGGCCCCCACGAAGGCGTTCAGGCCGACGAGCAGTGCGAACTGGCCGGCGTTCGCCCGGAGGCCCAGGCGAACGGGGGCGATGGTCGTCACCGGTGGGTCGGTGAGAGACCGCGCCGGTTCGCCGCGACGATCGCCGCCTGATCGGCGGGAGGCGCGGGCACGTCCACGAGCAGGGCGCGCGCGAAGCTCGCCTCGTCCCCGAACGCGAGCGCGCGGTTGTGGCGGCGCTCGAAGCCGATCGAGGAGAAGGGGTTCGACGAGAGGCCCCGGCCGCAGACCGAGCCACCGTAGTGGCTCGGATACACGAGGACCTGGTCGGGGAGCTCGAGGAGGCGCGCGATCGAGTGGAAGAGCTCTCGGGCGAGGGGCTCGGGCTTGCCGCGAGCATGCAGGTCCGGCCGGCCGACGTCGCCGACGAGGAGCGAGTCGCCTGTGAAGACGAGCCACGGTTCCTCGGTATCGCGGCGCCGGTCGGCGACCACGTACGCGTGGTGGAACGGCGCGTGCCCGGGTGTGGCGAGCGCGCGAACGATCGTGTTGCCGAGCTCGACCGTCTCCCCGTCCGCGAGAGCGCTGTGTGGGAATTCCACCTCGGCTCCCGCCGGGAAGTAGCCGACGGCTCCGGTCGCCTCGACGAGCGCGGGCAGCCCGGAGACGTGGTCGGCCTGGACGTGTGTCTCGAAGACCGCGGCGATCGGAGCGCCGGCTCGCTCAGCCGCCCCGAGGTAGCTGTCGACGAGCTCCACGTGTGGGTCGACGACGGCGAGCCGCGAGTGGGAGAGGCAGCCGAAGAGGTAGCTCGCGCACGCGGTCTCCTCGTACAGGAACGGGCGCAGGATCATTGCTCGAGGACACGCTACGGGGTACTCTGGGCATCGCGCTAGGCGAAAGTGCCGATGGCAAGTATCGCTCCGACCGATAGCACGCTCTCGCTCCTGTGGGACTCCACGCGCCTCCGGCTGCTCGTCGAGCTGGAGCGAAACGGGAGCGTCTCGGCTGCGGCCCGTGCGGTCGGGATCGGCCAGCCGAGCGCCAGCGAGCATCTTCGCCTGCTCGAGGCAGCCGGCGGGCAGCGCCTCGTCGAGCGCAACGGCCGCGGGAGCCGGCTCACCGAGGCCGGGAGGATCCTCGCCTCCCACGCGAGCCAGGCGCTCGCGACGCTCGCCGCCGGCGAGGAGGAGCTTCGCGCGCTCGCCGGGCTCGAGTCGGGGACGATCCATATCGGCGCCTCGACGACGCCCGGCGTCTACCTGCTGCCGGACACGCTCGGGTGCTTCCGGCGGGACCACCCCAACGTCCTCGTCGAGGTCGAGATCGCCTCGACCGGAGAGATCGTCGACCGGCTCGTCGCGGGTCGGCTCCAGCTCGCCCTCGTCGGTGAGACGGCGGTGGACGACCGTGTCGCCCTCGAGCCGTTCCTCTCCGACGAGATCGTCGGCATCGCCAAGCCCGGGCTGCTGCGAACCCGCAACGGGAAAGTGAAGCCGGAGGACCTTTCCGCCGAGACGCTTCTAGTCCGCGAGGCAAGCTCGAGCACGCGCCAGGTCACCGACCGCGCACTTCGCTCCGCCGGCGTCGAGCCCGCCAGGCTCTGGGAGCTCGACTCGAGCGAGGCGATCAAGCGCGCCGCCCGCGAGGGGTTGGGGGTCGCGTTCCTCTCCCGCTTCGCCGTCGCCGAGGAGGTCGGGCGGCGCGAGCTCGAGAGCTTCCGGCTCGCCGGCCGGCCCCGGATCGAGCGCGGCCTCTGCGTTGCCGGGCTTGCCCGCCGGCCGTTGGGCCCGAGCGAGCGTGGGTTCGTCGCGACGCTCCGCCGGTGCTGCGGCAAGAACGCGGAGTACGCCTCGTCCTGCGTCGCCTAGCGCCGGGCTCGGTGGGAAGACGGTACGCCCTATCGCCGTCCAGTAGGTGCCGTGACGTCCTACGCCGATTCGCAGCCGCTGACCATCCTCGGTCGACTCGGGCCGTTCTCTCGAGGCCGGCGCGCGGGGCGGACGACCGAGGCATCCGCGGAGAGCCTCGGACTCAGCGAGCTCCTCTCGCCGCAGCAGTGGACGCGGAAGTCCTCGAACCCGGAGCTTCGCAAGGTGCTGGGCGTGCTTCAGGACGAGATCGGGGAGACGCGAAGCCTCCTCGCCCAGGGCCGGAGCCGCGCCGCGTCGACGACCGGGGCGCACATCGAGGATCTCCTCCGTCAGGGTGTCGACGCGCTGAACGTCGATTCGGCATGGGAGCTCGTCGGAGCGTTGAAGCGGGCGAACCTTCGCCTCGGCGATCGAGGCTACATCGCCGCTCGCCTGGACTACGAGGGGAGCCGGAACCGCGCGAAGGGTCGCTGGCACTCCTGGGGCGACCACTTCTCGACGAAGGAGCTCGAGACGCTCCGGAAGGCCTACCGCGAGGGCACTCCGAGTCGCCACGCCCGGTCGCTGGCCGTGGACCGACTCACGCTTCTGTACCTCATGCGAGCCGAGGCGGGCCGCGATCGTCGCGCGAAGGCGGCGCTCAAGTGCATGTACCTGCAGCGGCTGGCCTTCGTCCTCGTGGCGCTCCTCGTCCTGCTGGCCACCACGATCTCGCTCACCGCCGGCGACGCGAGGACTCCCGTCCTCCTCGCCGCATGCGCCGGCGCGCTCGGGAGCACGCTGAGCGGAATCCTCGCCGTGCGAGACCAGCTCGGCCGTCTCGACGAGCTCCGGGGGTTCGCCCCCGCCATGAGGGTCCAGCCCCTCGTTGGCGCCTGCGCGGGCCTCTTCGTCCTGCTCGCCCTCCAGAGCGATGTCGTCTCGCTCGGGCCGACGACCGCGGAGAGCTGGTCGACCCAGGTGCTCCTCGCTTTCGTGGCGGGCTTCTCGGAGCCGTTCTTCCTCGGTCTCGTGAAGCGCGTGGCCGTCCTGTCGGAGCGGGCACCGGCGGATGCCGCGACCGGCGGCTCCCGCTAAGAGGTCGCTCTGCTCGGCTAGCGAGGCTCCTTGCGGGCGCGGCTCGGCGCGACGCGCGGCGGCTCGTCCGGCTGCTTCGGGTAGACGGGCGGCCACGGGGCGTCCATGAGGCCCGCGGTCCGGTCGCGCTCGTGCAGGGCGAGGAGCGGTTCGAGTGACTGCGGGCGCTCGTTCATCGCCTCCCACGGATCGCCCTGCGCCGCGAGGCGCTCCGGGACGCTCGCGATCGTCAGCTCGTCGGGGTGGACGATGTCGACCTCGGCCCAGCTGAGGGGCGCCGAGACCTGCGCGCCGGGACGGGCGCGCACCGACCAGGCGCCGAAGACGGTCTTGTGCGGCGCGTTCTGGTTGTAGTCGACGAAGATGCGCCGGCCGCGCTCCTCCTTCCACCAGGCGGCGGTGATCAGGTCTGGGTTGCGGCGTTCGAGCTCGCGGGCGGCCGCGACCGCCGCGCGCCGGACGTCGTAGGAGTCCCAGCGGGGCTCGAGCCGGACGTAGACGTGCACGCCGCGGTTCCCGGTCGTCTTCGGGAAGCCGACGATGCCGAGCTCGTCGAGCAGGCCGCGCACCTCCCGCGCCGCGGCGCGCGCTTCCTCGAAGCCGACACCGGGTTGGGGGTCGAGGTCGAGCCGTAGCTCGTCGGTGACCTCGGGCCGCCCGGCGAGCGAGGGCCAGACGTGGAAGCCGAGGCACGCCAGGTTGACGGCCCAGGCCACGTGCGCCATGTCGGCGAGCACGAGCGCCCGGGCGGTCGTCCCGTTCGGCGTCTCGACGATCGTCGTCTCGAGCCACTCGGGCGCGCCCTCGGGCACGCGCTTCTGGAAGAACGACTTGCCCTCCGCGCCGCTGGGGAAGCGCTGCATGAGCGTCGGGCGACCGCCCGAGGCGCGCAGGAACGGCTCCTCGACCGCGAGGTAGTAGCGCACGAGGTCGAGCTTCGTCTCCCCGCGCTCGCCGAAGAAGACCTTGTCCGGGCTCGTGATCGTGATCGGGCGCCCGGCGATGTCGAGCACCTGCTCGTCCGCCACGTGGGCGAACGGTAGCCGCTAGAAGTTGCGGTCGTTCCCGCCCGACTCGTTCACCGCGGTCGTGGAGCAGGCGTTGGCGGCGCGGTCGGTCGCGGTGGTCGGACGGGGTCCAGGTCATCTGCGACGCGGCCGCGCGCGTCGTCGCGCCGGACGGGGTCGCGAGCGTGATCGTGATCGCCGCACCGCTCTGCGTCATCGTCGAGCCCGTGAAGTTGACCGATGCGGTCACGTACCCGGTGCCGCCGAGGTTGACGCTGCCGAGCGGGAGCTGCGTCGTGTTGGCAGCGTCCCAGATCTGGACGCTGTCGTTGCCGGCGCCGCCGTCGATCAGGCGCAGGGTCACGGACGTCCCGGTCCCGGTCCAGCCGCTCTGGATCGAGTTGGGGTCCATGGTCTCGCTGTAGGTGAGGGTGATCGTGTCGCCGGTGTCGGCCTTGCCCGGTCTGGCCTACCGCCGACGTTCGTCGTCTGGACGTTCGAGGCGGACGGCGCGGTGTTGTCGACCGTGACGGAGAAGCCGCTCTGCGTCCCGCTGTTGCCGGCGGCGTCGGCCGCGGTGATCGAGAACGCCTTGGCGCCGGCCGGACAGGGTGGCGTTGGCCGTGAGCTGGGCGCTGCGGTAGTTGTAGGTGACGCCGCCGACGACGAAAGAGCCGGAGGAAAGGGCCGCGGCGGTCTGGCCGGTCGTGACCGTGCTGACGTTGGCGGTGACCGTGGCGACGCCGCTGCCGCCGTCGGTGACGTTCGCGTAGACGTAGTACGTGCCGCCCTGCTTGACGAAGCCGGCGGTGCCGCCCTGGGTCTTGGCGATCGCGGCGGCGGTGACCGTGGGAGCCACCGAGTCGACGAGGATCGACGCGCTCGCGGTCGAGCCGCCGCTTCCCACCGCGTAGACCGTGTGGGAGCCGTTGGAGGTGCCGGCCGGGATCGTCACGGTGATGTTCGCGCTGCCGCTGCTCCCGATCGGGGTCGGCACGCTGGAGCCGGAGAGGACGGTGCCGCTCGTCGGGTTGTCGAGCCGGAACGTGATCGTCTCGCCGGGGAGGTAGCTCGCGACCGCTCCGGAGAGCGTCCTCGGGAGGGACGCTGATCGTCGTCGAGGACGAGAAGGTGAACGACGGCGCGTTGACCGTGGCGGTCGAGCTCTTGGCGCTCTCGCTGCCGACCCAGTTCTGCTTGACCGGGGTGACGGTGTAGCGCCAGCTTCCGGGGGCCACCGACGTCTCGGTGCAGGTGAGGCCGGTGATCGTTCCGGTGCAGCTTGCGCCGATCGTCTGCAGCGCGTCGGTCGACGCGTCGTAGCGCTTGACCGTGTAGCCGCTCACCGCCGCCCCGCCGGGGAGCGTGCTGGCCGTCCAGCTGACGGTGACGTCCCGATTGGAGACGCTGACCGTGGGCGTGTTCCCGGTCGGCATGACCTGGGCCTTCGCCGACGCGAAGCCGGAGCCGCTCGAGCTCCAGCCGGCCCAGGCGGTGCCGGGCGCCACGGCCAGCGCCACGACGGCGACGAGCGAGGCGAGGACGAGGCCGCGCCTCATCCCTTCACCGCCTTGCCGGCGTACCGAAGCGGGAAGCGCGCGCCCATGCAGGCATCGGGTGCGGTGCTGCGCATGCCGATCGGAAGCTGGAGCCGGCGCTTCCGCTTGGCGGCGACTCTGCAGCGAGCCGCGAAAGTTCTTGACGACGAGGTTCGAGCGCGGGCAGTTCGGCGGCGTTCCCGACCTTGACGCGAATCGACTTCACCTTGATCGGCGAAGCTGTTCGTGTTCCTGACCGTCAGCGTGAGGCGGGCCGTGCTGCCGGGATAGAGGCCGAGCACGTGGCCCTTGATGGTGAACGAGCCCTTGCGCGAGCTCGTCAGGACCGAGTCGTCCGCCCGGGAATGGGCGGTGGCGAGGGCGAGGGCGGCCAGCAGCGCGACCGCGAGAAGCGGTGTGCCGAGAGCACCTGCCCTGTCGATCAGAAGTCGCCGCATGACCTTGACTCGAAGGGGGCGGGCTCGCCGCCCGCCCCCTCGTTCGTTCTGCCGTTAGGCGTTGCTCGCGCCGGAGAGCGAGACCGGGACGGTGAAGACCGCCCCCTGGCAGCTGTTGTCCGAGGCGTTGCTCATGGCGACGGAGCCGGCGAGCGTGAAGGTCGCCGACGTCGACGCCGGAACGTCCAGGGTGAGCCCGGACTGGTTCGTGAAGGTGACGCCGGTCGAGGCGTTGCAGGCGGCGCCCATGTCGGACGTGATCGTGCCCGCGCCGCTCACGCTCGTGATCCGAACGGGGTACGGGTTGGGATTGTCGATTGCGAGCTTGAGGTCACCGGTGGCCCCGGGGTACAGGGTCGCCGGGGTGGTCGCGGAGACGTCGAGCGTGCCGAGGGCCTGCGCTGATGCCGCTTTCGCGTAGCCGCTCCCGCTCCCTCCCGCTGTCCAGGCCGCATAGGCGACGCCGGCGGCCACCAGGAGGACGGCCGCAGCAGCGACGAGGATCGCCCGCTTCCGTCCACGGCGACCGGTAATGGCGTTGCGCATCTGAACTTCTCCTTTCACACAGTTGAGCTCTTCGAGCAGTTGGTGCTTCCATCGGCCGCCGCCGAGTGAGACGGTCTGAGATCGGCAGCGAATCGGGTATGGCTGCCGCGGACGCCCTTCTCTTGGCGGCGCGCCTTGGCGGACGCTAGCCTCGGCTCGTGAGTGGCTCCTGGGTCGCCGAGCGTCTGCGGGAGCGCGACCGTCTCCGTCACACACTGCGGTGGGCGGTCCCCGTGGTGTACGGGATCGCGCTCACGGTCGCCCTGCTGCGCGAGGGGGTGCCGCTTTCGCGGGATCGCCTGCTCATGTGGATCCTGCTCGGCCTCCTCGCGTTCTCGCTGACCGACGTCCGCGGCTGGATCCGCAGCGTCGTGCTCGAGTGGCTCCCCTTCGCGTTCGTGCTCTGGGTCTACGACCTCCTTCGAGGCCAGGCCGACACGCTCCTCTTCTCGACGCATGTGCGCCCACAGCTGCACGCGGAGGAGCTCCTCTTCGGCGGCACGGTCCCCACGGTATGGCTCCAGGAGCATCTCTGGCACGGCTCCGGAAGCCTGGGGTGGTACGACTACGCCGCCTGGCTCGTGTACGTCAGCTACTTCGTGGCCACCTACCTGACGGCGGTCTTTCTCTGGTTCTACGCACGTGGGCTCTTCCGTCGCTTCGTGGTCACGGTCTCGCTCCTCGCCCTCATGGGCTTTGCGACGTACGCCCTCTTCCCGGCCGCACCCCCGTGGCTCGCGAGTAGGTACGCCGAGCTCGAGCCGACGACGCGGCTGATCGGCACGATCTGGGGGCACATCCCCATCGCCCATTTCGACGCGCTCTTCGAGAAGGGCTCGGAGTACGCAAACCCCGTTGCCGCGGTCCCCTCGCTCCACGCGGCCTACACCCTGCTCATCACCCTCGCCCTCTGGCGCCTGGCTCCCTGGTGGGGGCGCGTGCTCCTCGTCGCGTATCCGTGGGCGATGGCGTTCGCCCTCGTCTACACGGCCGAGCACTACTTCGTCGACATCCTGCTCGGCTGGGCCTACGCCCTGATCGGCTTCTGGGTGGTCAACGAGCTGGCCGATCGGCTGGCCGCACGGCGCTCGCTTCGCCACGCCGAGCAGCCTGCCTAGGAGCTGCGGCACTCGGTAGCGTTTCGGGTGTGGGTTCCGTGGCCAGGGACGGCGGGCGGTCGAGGCGCTGGCGCCTCCGGCGCCCGCTCGCGACGGCGTGTATCGGGCTCGCCCTGGGTGGTGCCTCGGCGTCGCAGCCCGCCTCGTCCGCCCCGGCCGCCGCGCCGACCGCCGCGCAGATGATCGGGCAGAAGCTCGTCGTCAGCATGGACGGGACGACGCCCTCTCCCTCGTTGTTGAGACGGGCTCGACTGGGGAGGATCGGAGGCGTTCTCGTTCATCGCTCCAACTTCGGCTCGGCCGCGCAGCTACGGGCGGTGACGCGCAGCCTCCGGCGCGCGGCGGCGTCAGGCGGTCAACCGCGACTCCTGATCGCGGTCGACCAGGAGGGCGGTTCCGTCAAGACGGTCCCGTGGGCTCCCCCGACGCTGTCGCCGCCGAAAATGGGCGCGCTCGGGTCGAGCGCGACGGCGCGACGGCAGGGGAGACGGACGGGGGCGGCCCTGCGCGACCTCGGCATCAACACCGACTTCGCCCCCGTCGCCGACGTGCCCTCGTCGACGTCCTCGTTCATGTATCTACAACGGCGCACCTGGTCGTTCGGCGCACCGAAGACGGCGCGCCTCGCGAACGCCTTCGCAGTCGGTCTCGCGGACGGGAACGCGCTGGCGACCATGAAGCACTTCCCCGGGCTCGGCTACGCGAAGCGCAACACGGACACGTCGGTCGTTCGCATCGCGGCGACGAGGGCCCAGCTCGCGCCCGGGCTCGATGCCTACCGCCGGGCGGTCGCGAACCGCGTTCCGCTCGTGATGCTGTCGAACGCCGTCTACAAGGCGTACGACCGGCACAATGCCGCCGGGTGGTCGCACGCGACCGGGACCGGGCTGCTGCGCGGCCGGCTCGGCTTCACCGGCGTGACGATCACCGACGCCCTCGACGGCGCCGCCGCCGCGCGCGGCATCCCGCCGGACCGGCTGGCGGTCCGCGCCGCCGCGGCCGGAACGGACATGATCCTCCTGAGCGGTTCCGAGGCGTCGTCGCGCAGGGTGTACCGATCGCTAGTGGACGCGACCACGGTGGGACGGATCCGGACGGCGCGGCTGCGGGCATCGTACGAACGGATCGTGGCGCTCAAGCAGGAGCTGTGATTTCGACCCGGGAGACGAGATGGAGTACGTGAACCTCGGCGGGACCGGCCTGCGCGTGTCCCGCGTGTGCCTGGGAATGATGAGCTTCGGCAAGCACGAGAGCCGGGCGTGGGCGCTCGACGAGTCGGAGGCCGAGCCGATCGTGAGACGGGCGGTCGAGGGCGGGATCACCTTCTTCGACACCGCCGACGTCTACAACGGCGGTCAGAGCGAGGTCGTCACCGGCCGCCTGCTGCCCAGGCTCTTCGGCATGCGCGAGGAGTACGTCGTCGCGACGAAGGTGCACGGGCGGACGATGCCCGGGGAGAACGGCCGCGGCCTCTCGCGCAAGCACGTCCTCGCGTCGATCGACGCCTCGCTCCAGCGCCTGGAGCTCGACTACGTCGACCTCTACCAGATCCACCGCTGGGACAACTCGACGCCGATCGAGGAGACGATGGAGGCGCTCGACGACGTCGTCAGGGCCGGGAAGGCGCGCTACGTCGGCGCCAGCAGCATGTACGCCTGGCAGTTCGCGAAGGCGCAGCACGCCGGGCCGACGCGCTTCGTGTCGATGCAGAACCACTACAACCTGATCTACCGCGAGGAGGAGCGGGAGATGATCCCGCAGTGCCTCGACCTGGGGGTCGGCGTGCTCCCGTGGAGCCCGCTCGCGCGCGGGCTTCTCGCCGGCAGCGGCACGTCGCCGGCGAGCGGCAGACGACGCCGCGCCGAAGACCGATCCCTTCCGTCGACTCGCTGTACCGGCCGGACCTCGACGTCCCCGTCATCGAGCGCCTCGCCGAGGTCGCCGCCGAGCGCGGCGTCCCGTCGGCGCAGGTCGCGCTCGCGTGGCTCCTGCACAGGCCGGGCGTCACGGCGCCGATCGTCGGGGCGACGAAGCTCGAGCACCTCGACGACGCGCTCGCGGCCGAGGCGCTGTCGCTGGGCGACGACGAGATGGAGCGGCTCGAGGAGCCGTACGTCCCGCATCCGGTCGCGGGAATCGAGTTCTAGGCGGTTCAGCCGAGCTTCACGGCCGTCCCGCTCGCAGCGACCATGAGCATGTTGTTGCCCACCGTCTCGTAGTCGATGTCGATGCTGAGGATCGCGTCGGCGCTCAGGCTCTCCGCGCCCGTTTTCAGCTCCTCCATGACCTCCGACGACGGCCTGCGCGATCTCGCCCTCGTACGACTTCGAACGCCCGCCGACGATGTTCCGCAGTCCCTGCCGTGAAGTCCTTGCCGATGTTGACGCCCATGATCGCCTGGGCGGAGACGACGCCGAGGTACTCCCGCACGGGGCGCCCCTCGACCGCGGGGCCGGTCGTGACGATCATCCGCGCTCCTTTATCGGTGGTGTGTCCTGCGGCTGACCCCGCGATCGTGTCACGGCCGGAGGAATCGTCGCAACCGTCCGCGCGATAGGACAAGCGCGCGAGGGCCCCGGGAGGAGTCGAAACTCCGCACGCGGATTCGAAGGCTGCCCGCCGAAGTGGCTATTTGCAGGGAAGAGCCGCTCGATGACGGCGTGTGCGCCACTCTGCGCGCCGTTCCCGCGTGGCGCGCTGAGGGAGCCACGGCTCGCGGCGCAGGATCCGCTGGTCAGAGACCGAACCCGACTCGGGTGAGCGACTACTGGCGCACGGGCCGGGTCGAGGCCTTCAGTGACGGCGTGTTGGCGATCGCGATCACGCTGCTCGTTCTCGAGATCGGCGTGCCCGAGTCGGACTTCGACGATCTGTGGCGCGGCATCGTCGAGCAGTGGCCCTCCTACCTGGCCTACGCGACGAGCTTCATCACGATCGGAGGCTTCTGGTTGGCGCACCACGGCATCTTCCGGCGTCTGCAGTACGCAAACAGACGGGTGATGCTCATCAACCTGCTGCTGCTGATGGCGATCTCGTTCCTGCCCTTCCCGACCAAGTTGATGGCAGAAGCGATCCACGAGGCGGACGCCACGCGGGCCGCGGTGATCTTCTACGGCGCGTCGCTCTTCGTGGCTTCGCTCCTGCTCAGCCTCCTGTGGGGCTCGGTCGCATACGACCGCGAGCTCCTCATGCCCGAGGTCGAAGAGAAGGAGGTCAACGCGATCGCGCTGGCCGCGGCGCCGACGCTCGGCTTCTACGTCGCGATCATCGCGCTCGCCATCGTCGCGCCTCGGATAGCCGTGTTCGGCTACCTCGCCGTCGCGATCGTCGGGCTGCTGCGAGTCCGCGGCGACCGGACGCCACCGCCGGCATCGGCATGAGCAGATCGCCCTCTAGAGCGTTCCTTCAGCGTCCTTCTCGGGCGTCGAGATTCACCCGGGTGAGTTCGCTTGTGGCTGTTGTCTCCGAACCGGCGGCGCGTTATGAACGCGCAGTAGTCACGATCGGAAGAGGCATGCGCGCCGCCGATTCTCTCGCCATCAGACCACCACCCACCACGTCGCTCGTCGTTGCCCGCATCGGGGAAGCCTCGGCTTTCCGCGCGAACGGAGGCCGGGGGCTGTGAACCTGGTCGTCGGCATCCTGGTCGTCGCCGGGGCGGCGGCACTCACGATCACCGCGATGCTCCTCGTCCGGCGGCGCGCTCCCGAGGGAAGCTACTTCTCGGACGGCGATCGCGCCTCCGGCGTGTTCGGGGTCCTGGCGACGGGCTTCTCCGTCCTCCTCGGGTTCATCATCTTCCTCGCGTTCACGAGCTACGACCAGTCGCGCACGGGAGCGGAGACCGAAGCGCTCCTGCTCGTGCAGCAAGTGGAGACGGCGCAGTTCTTCCCGCCGGAGGTGGCGTCGGAGCTGACGGGCCAGCTCGTCTGCTACGGCAGGAGCGTCGCCACCGACGGAGTGGGAGCAGATGGAAGCCGGCGCCGGCGCGGGCGACGTGAATCCCTGGGGCGTTGCGCTCTTCACGACGGTGCAGGAGCACGAGCCCGAGTCGGCCTCCGAGCAGTCCGCCTACGACAAGTGGCTCGAGCAGACCTCGACCCGGGAGGAGGCGCGGCGCGATCGGCTCCACGGCGCCGCCGGCATCATCCCGACGCCGCTCTGGATCGTGCTGTTCTTCATCGCTGGCGTCATCTTCGTCTACATGCTCTTCTTCGCCGACCGGGGCGAGCGCGCGAAGACACAGGCACTCCTGATGGGGTCGGTCACGGTCGTGATCGTTGCCATGCTCCTCCTGCTCGCGTTCCTCGACAGCCCGTTCCACGAGGGTGTCGGGGGCCTGCACCCCGTCGCGATGGAGCGGTCGCTCGGAACCGTGGACGAAGCGCTCGCGGCGATCGGCGCCGAGGTCGGCATCCCCTGCGACGCCGAAGGGCAGCCGCTCTGACCCCGCCGGACGAACAGCGTGGCCGCAACTGGCTCGATCTCGGGGCAGCCCTCCTGCTCGCTCTCGCCACGGTCGCGACGGCCTGGAGCGGCTACCAGGCGAGCCGGTGGAACGGCGAGCAGACGAAGGCGTTCAGCCGGGCGAACGCCGCGCGGATCGAGTCGACGCGCGCGTCTTCCCTCGCCGACACCCAGACGCAGATCGACGTGGCGACCTTCACGCAGTGGGTGAACGCCTACGCCCAGGACCAGACGGAACTCGCCGATTTCTACTTCGCGCGCTTCCGCCCCGAGTTCAAGCCCGCGGTGGACGCCTGGGTGGCCACCAGGCCGCTCCAGAACCCGGACGCCCCGTTGACGCCGTTTCGCATGCCCGAGTACAAGCTGGCTGCCCGTGCCGAAGCGGCGGTGCTCGAGGCCGAGGCCGAGGAGTGGGCCGCGCGAGCGAGGGTCAACGTGCAGCGCGGGACGAACTACGTCCTCGGCGTCGTCCTCTTCGCCTCGGCGCTCTTCTTCGCCGGCATGAGCTCCAAGCTCGGCACGCGGAGGCTCCAGATCTTCCTGCTCGGGCTGGGCGTCGCGGTGTTCCTGCTCGGCGTCGGCTGGCTCGCCACCCTTCCGCTCAGCTTCTCGATCTGATCACGGCGGTCGGCCGCTCGCGATCAGGGAGCTTCAGGGCTCGCCTTCCGCGCCTCGGTCCCGCCCCACCGGCGCACGCGCTGCTCGGGGGCCGGCACGCTCTCGAACGCCGGCTTCGCCTCGCGCGGATGGGACGCGTACCACCGTGCGTACCGGTCTGCGAGGGGCGAGGCGGTGACGCCGTGGAGGAGCACCGAGAGGCCGATCGTGACGAAGATCGTGTTCAGAATCAGGGACTCGGCCGCAAGGTCGGCGTCGTGGACGAGGATGACGGCGAACACGATCGACGCCAGCCCTCGTGGCCCGAACCAGCCGAGGAAGGCGACTGTTTGGCGCCGGGCGCCGGTCCCGAGCATCGCGATGGCGACGGGAATCATGCGAACGAGCGTCAGGCTCAGAAGCGAGTAGACGACGACCTCGGCCGACAGGTCGTCGAGCGCCGGTATGAGCATGACGGCGCCGAAGAGGATGAAGGTGACCCCGCCGAGGACGTTTCCCGTCTCCTCGAGGAACTGCGTCATCTCCCCTCCGACCTGGCGGCGCAGCCCGCCGAAGACGGCACCCCCGACGAAGGCGGCGATGAAGCCGCTGCCCCCGAGCCACACGGCCAGCCCGTACGCGAACGCCGCTCCCGCGACCGGGACAGCCTGGAGCCAGAGGGAGTCGACGAGCCCGCGCGGAACCGCCAGCCTGACCACTGCCGCGGCTGCGAGCCCCGCAATCACTCCCCCGACGATTCCGTAGCCGATCTCCTCCAGCACGAGCTGCACGGCTTCCCCGTTTCCGACCACACCCGCTTCGGCCTCGGCGACGGCGATCGCGATCAGGAGGAGCGGGACGCAGATGCCGTCGTTGAGCCCGCTTTCGACGTTGAGCCCCTGTCGAACCCGTGAGGGAACGCGCGTGTCCGTGACCACGGCCTGACCCAGAGCGGCGTCGGTGGGCGCCAGCACGATGGCGAGCGCGATGGCCTCGATCAGGACCAGCTCCGAGAGCACGGCCGCTCCCGCGAGCGCGCCGGCGACGATCGTCAGCGGCAGCCCGATCGCGAGCAGCCGAAGCGGCACGGAGTACTCACGCCGCATGGCGCGAAAGTCGATTCGCGACGCATCCGCGAAGAGCACGAGCGTCAGCGTCGCCTCGGCGACGAGGCGTACGGACTCGCTTTCGATCGTCGGATCGATCCAGCCCAGGGCCTCGCTGCTGAACAGCATTCCCCCGGCGACGAACACGATTGCCGGAGTGATCACGGAGCCCGTGAGCCGCCGCGAGATCGCGGCGTAGCCGAGGACGAGCACGGCGATCGCGACGAGACCCGAGTCGCCCATGTCAGCCCCCGTCAACCAACGGTTCAGGACCCGTGGCGCGTTGCCGCCGCCGGACGATGAAGAAGATGGCGGAGAGGGCTGCCGTCGTGACCAGACTCGAGATCACGATCGACGCCAGCGGGTACCCCGAGAGCGACGTCGCCACCAGGTACGCGAGACCGCAGGTGTAGATGGACCAGAGCGTGCCGCCGACGATCGACCAGACGAGAAACCGCCGGTACCGGATGTCGGAGAGCCCCATCGTCACGTTGACTGCGAAGCGCATCCCCGGCACGAAGCGGCCGGCGACGATCAGCAGCGGCGCGCTGCGATCCATGATCTCCCAGGCCGCCTTGATCTTTGGATTCTTCATGACCTTGTCGAGCTGCGGTTTGACCTTCGTCGAGGACTTCCGCGCGATCCAGAACAGGCACGAGTCGCCGGCAATCGCACCCAGGGCCCCAGCCAGCATCACCAGCTGGAGCTGGAGCTCGCCTTCCGCGGCGAGTGTCGAGGCTGCGTTCAGCGTCGTCTCGCCCGGGAAGATGGGGATGATTGCGTCCCCGAGGACGAGCAGGAACACCATCACGTAGGCCACGGCTTCGGACTGCTCGCCCAACCAGGCTTCCACGTCACCCTCGTCGATGTACTGGAGGATCCCGATGATCACGAGCAACGCCGCGAAGCCGAGGGCGAAGGTGAAGATGGGATGCCGTTTCCAGAACGGGGCGGCCTTGCCCTCCACCGGGTCTTTCTCTCGCTTCGCCATCGGCTCCATGGCCGTCATCACAGCCAGCATCACCGCGAGGCCCTCCCCTGTCAGCAGATGACCCTACGAATCATCCGGGTGAATGCCAATGGCGAAAGCCTGGTGCGAGCGCGGCTGTTCACCCGGGTGAACCGGCGAGCTACGGTGGACGACGAGGCGTGCCGCGGGGAAAGAATCCGGGCAACCTCTTCTGGGGCGCCCTTCGAGAGGGGCCACCCGCGGCCCTCTCATTTTCCATGCGCACCGCCTCCGGCAACTTCGGCTAGCGCTCCGAGCGGCGAAAACGTTTAGACGCCACATCGAACGGCTTGCCGCCCAATGGCGCGATGCCTTCGACCATCTCAACGGTTGAGCCTAGTGCGCGTCGACCGTACTCCTCGCCATCGCGCCTGCCCAACTTCGGCTCGCTCAGCTACTCCACGAGGCAGCGAACTCGATCTGCCCGGCGGCCTAGTGGCGCCGCGAATGGGCGCCCGCTCGCGCGTCGGACGCCCCGGTCAGCAGCCAGAAAGCCCGACGCCTCCTGGTGAGGCGTCGGGCCGGACGCGCAAGTGAGCTCGGTATCCCCCCTAGCGGCGCGGTCCCGGTCGTCCGCGGCCCGGGCCTGGTCCGACATGTCCGGGGCCCGCGGGTCCTGGCCTGCCGGGTCCGGGTCCGACCGGTCCAGGTCCGACGGGTCCGGGCCCGGCAGGCCCAGGTCCGACCGGTCCAGGTCCGACGGGTCCGGGCCCGACTGGCCCAGGTCCGACGGGTCCAGGTCCCACTCGCCCTCGTCGTCTTCTTGGCATGTTCCCACCTCCTTGCCTATTCCGGCGGCGTGGCGCCAAGCGTCTGCGCCGCTGAACCGGATGAGTGTCTGGACCCCGTCTAGGCCGCTGGAGCCATCCTGTCCGGCGGCGACATGAACGCGCCGAAGATCCAGAGAATCGGGAGGAAGATCCCGAAGAAGAACATCCAGCCATGACCGTTTCTAAGGGTCATGAATCCGAGCGTGAACGCCAGGAGCAGGTAGAAGAACCCGCCAATTCCGATTGCCCACCACATGATTGCCTCCTGTCGATAGGCGTTGTGTGAATCTCTGCCGAGCATCGTCACATGTCGATGTCGGGTCTTAAGTCAGGGTACGCACCGAGAACCCGCAACGAGTGGTGCGCGCTGCTCTTCACCCGGGTGAACCGGCGGGCTGCGGTGGACGACCAGGCAAACGGGGGTGAAGACTTCCCGGCAACAAACCGTGAGTCATTCCAAAGCGAGGAGGAGAGATGGCAACGAATGAAACATCCAGCGCGTGGACGGGCTGGATCGCGTTTGCCGGCATGATGATGCTGATCATCGGCTCGATCGACGCGATCCAGGGCTTCTTCGCGATCCTCGAGGACGACTACGTCACCGGTACACCCCAGGGGCTTGCAATCGTCGACGTCACCGGCTGGGGTTGGTTCAACCTCCTCTGGGGCACGCTTTCTCTTCCTGGTCGGGCTCGCGCTCCTCGGCGGAGCCGGCTGGGCGCGCTGGCTCGGGATCATCGGAGTCAGCTTCGGGGCGATTGCCCAGATGGGGTTCCTGGCGAACTACCCGCAGGCATACCCCCTCTGGAACATCACCATCCTGACGCTCCAGATCGTCGTCCTCTACGCGCTCGTCGCGAAGTGGGGCGAGTACAAGCGGGCGCTGTAACCCGTCCGGAGACCAAAAGAGAGGGGCCGCTCGCAGCCCCTCTCTTTTCCGCGCGCGCCTGCGGCGGCTTCGGCTAGAGGTCGCAGTCCGGGGCCGCCTCCTTGAGCGCTTCCCAGGACGTGCTCACCGCCGCGAGCGAGTCGAGGAGGCCTTGTGCCTCGTCGGCCGACAGATCGTCGTCCGCCTTCGCGGTGTCGAACTCCGTGGACAGGCCGTCGACCGAGCTCTGCACCGCCGCGATCGGCTCCGAGAGCTCCGCGTCGGCCTCGGACGCGGCGGTCTCGAGATCTGCCCGGGTGGTCTCGAGCGCCGCTTCGAGATCCGCGATCGTGCCCTCGCCGCCCGCGAGGTCGAGAGACTGGAGCTCGTCGATGTCGGCACTCACGTCCTCGAGGCTTGCGCACACAGACGGCGTGTCGTCTCCACCGCACCCGCCTGCGGCGAGTGCGCCCGCGCAGACCACTGCGATCCCAAGTCCGGTCAAGCGCCGGCGTCGTTTTCTGTCGTCGTTCGCCAACGGATGCTCCTTTCCCTATCTGTGGCATGGCCCGGCCTCAACGTGGCTGCCGGGCGCTCCTCACTATCCCGGTCCCGAGCGGGAGGCGTACCCGTTCGGGGCGTCAATCACCCGGGTGAATCCGCCGAACGGGTGGTGGGGTCGTCTCCTGCGCTCGCAGCGCCCTTCAGCTTGAGCTCGTCGTGGAGTGAGCTGTTGAGGATGGGGGCCGTCACGATGAGCCTGCCGCCCAGGTACATGAAGAAGAGGAATGTCGAGACCGCGCCGAGGGTGCCGTACAGCGAGGTCGACTTCTCGAGCTTCGGGACGACGAACGACGAGGACGACGCCGTGGAGCGCCTGGAACCCGATTGCGACGAGAAGCGCCCCCGGGAGAAGAGCCCTCCAGGAGGCGTTCCCGTGCGGGAGGCGGAGCGAGACCCAGAGCCAGAGCGCGGCGAGCGGGAGCGTCGCGACGACCCCCAGGGCAAGCCCGGCGAACCACTGATCGTCCCGGAGCCACCAGGCGAGCGGCGACGGCCAGCATGAACGCGCAGCAGGTCGCCGTGAAGACGAGGGACGACTTCAGAGGCGCGGTGCGGGGCGGAGGCTCCTCCCAGACGAGCGCGTGGATGAGCTGCAGTGCCTTCGCGCCCGAATACCCGGCCCAGAGCAGGAGAGGCACGCCGACGACGACGAGCCACCAGGCGGCGGTGTCCGACGCGCGGGCGATGTCCCCGACGGCGTTGGCAATTGCCGCCGGCATGCCCCCGGTCTCGAGCGCATCCTCCGTGCCCTCTG
>CAWGSF010000010.1:0-5860 GCA_963825255.1 uncultured Actinomycetes bacterium
TCCTCCACGGGTGCGAGCTCCGCGACCGTGTCGCGCAGGAGGTCGAGCTCCGCGTCCACGAGCTCCTGCGGCACCTCGGGCTCGGGCACGCCGACCTCGAGCTCCGTCCAGTCGGCAAGCTCCGGCTTGGGGACGACGGCGACCGTCGCCGTGAAGCGGAACGTCTCGCCCTCGTCGGGCGGGCCCTCGTCCGCCTCCACCTCCGGTCGCGAAACCGGGCGGATCCCCGACGTCGTCGCCGCGGTCCAGAACCAGCCGTCGAGGTGACTGCGGACCGCCTCCTCCCAGAGGGCCTCGCGTCCGATCCGTGCCGCTACGACCTGCGTCGGCGCCTTTCCCTTGCGGAAGCCGGGGATGCGCAGGGAGCCGGCGAGGTCGGTGGCCGCGTGCTCGAGCGCGTGCTTGACGTCCTCTTCGGGCACCTCGATCTCGAGGCGGACCCGGCTCTCGGGCAGCTCTTCGACTTTCGTCCTCACTGCGAGCCATTCTGTCAGAACTGTGTCAGCCTCCCGGGCGTGGCCAGAGTCGAGGTAGCGGTCTCCCCCGGGGCGGCGCGGAGCGAGCTGGTCGGCCGCCACGGCGCCGGGTGGAAAGCCCGGGTCGCCGCCCCGCCGGAGCGCGGCCGGGCCAACGACGCGCTCGTCGAGCTGCTCGCGCGCGCGCTCGCTGTTCGACCGGACCGGGTCACCGTCGTCGCCGGCCACCGCGGCCGGCGCAAGCTCGTCGATGTGCGGGGACTCGACGAGGCTGAGGTCGACCGCCGCCTCGCGCGCCTACTCGAGTAGACGCGCCAGTGCGTCCGGCCAGTGGTCGAAGAGCATGTGGCCGGCGCCCGGGACGAGCTGGAACGTCGCGCGCGGGAGCTTGACCGCGAGGTACTCGCAGTGGGCCCGCGGGACGAGGACGTCGAGCTCGCCCTGAAGGAGGCGCACCTCCGGGCCGACGTCCGCAAGGTCGAACCCCCACGAAGACGCGAAAGCGAGGTCGTCGTCGATCCAGCCGCGGGCGCCCTGGCGAACGGACTCGCCGAACGAGGCGACGAGCTCCGCCCGGATCTCGGGTCGGGAGACCACCTCGCGGTCGTAGTCCGGCAGCTCGGCGGCGAGCCGGTCAATCATGCCTTCCGGATCCGAGGCGATCTGCTCCACCCAGGGAGCGAGGACGGCTGCGAGCGCGTCCTCCCCCTCGAGGGCGGCTCCGAACTCCGTGACGTTCACGTCGGCCATCCCGGCCATGAAGTCGAACTCGGGATCGTCCGAGGGCGCGGCGCCGACCATGACGAGCGCGCGCTCGACCCGGTCCGGGAGGAGCGCCGCGCAGGCGAGGGCGTGCGGGCCGCCGCCGGAGGCGCCGAAGACGGCGAAGCGCTCGAGGCCGAGGTGGTCGGCGAGCGCCGAGACGTCGGCGGCGACGTCGGCGACCCGCCGGCCCGGCCGCGGGTCGGAGAGCCCGTACCCCGGCCGGTCGAACGTGAAGAAGCGAACGCCCCGGTAGACGTCCGGGTCGGGATGGTGGCCGTGCCGGCTTCCCGGGGTCCCGTGGTGGAAGACGACCGGGAGCCCGTCGGGCTCGCCGCGCTCGACGTACGCGAGCGTCCGTCCGTCGGCAAGCGTCACTCGGCCTTCGTGCGCCACCCCCGTAGGTTCTCATTTGACAGGCGGTCCGAGGGCTGTGGTATGACTTCCCCACTCTTATTGTAGAAAAAGTGGGGTTCTGACCAATGACGCACACTCGCAACCGGATCGCCCTGTGGAGCGCCCTCACGGCGCTCGCAACGCTCGTCGCCCTCGCCGCAGCGGCCTGCGGCGGGGGCGACGAGTCCGCCGAGGCCTCGGGTGGCGGTGGAGGCAAGCTCTCCCTCGTCGCCTACTCGACGCCGCGGGAGGCCTACGAGGAGATCATCCCGGCCTTCCAGAAGACCGCGGACGGCGAGGGCGTCGACTTCGACCAGTCGTACGCGCGCCTCCGGCGAACAGAGCCGCGCCGTCGAAGCCGGCCTGCCCGCGGACGTCGTCGCCTTCTCGCTCGAGCCGGACATCACTCGCCTGATCGACGCCGGGCTCGTGGACGCCGACTGGAACCAGAACGAGTACAAGGGCATGGTCACGGACTCGGTCGTCGTCTTCGCGGTGCGCAAGGGCAACCCGAAGAACATCCAGACGTGGGACGACCTCATCCGCGACGGCATCGAGGTGATCACGCCCAACCCGTTCACCTCGGGCGGCGCGCAGTGGAACATCATGGCCGCCTACGGCGCCCAGCTCGAGCAGGGGAAGTCCGAGGAGGAGGCGCTCGCGTACCTGAAGGAGCTCTTCCTCGAGCACGTCCCCGTCCAGGACAAGAGCGCCCGCGAGTCGCTCGCGACCTTCATGGGCGGAAAGGGTGACGTCCTGCTCGCCTACGAGAACGAGGCGATCTTCGCCCAGCAGGCCGGGCAGGAGCTCGACTACGTCGTCCCCGACCAGACGATCCTGATCGAGAACCCGGTCGCGGTCGTCAACACGACCGAGGATCCGCAGGCCGCCCAGGCGTTCGTCGACTATCTCTACACGCCCGAGGCGCAGAAGATCTTCGGAGAGAAGGGTTACCGGCCCGTCGTTCCGGACGTCCTCTCCCAGTTCGACTACCCCGAGCCGCCGGGCCTCTTCACGATCGCCGACGTGGGCGGCTGGTCCGACGTTCGCACGCGCTTCTTCGACCGCGAGCAGAGCATCTTCCTCGACATCGAGAACGAGCTAGGGGTCCCGACTGACGACTAGTCCCGAGACGATCGGCCTGCCGGCGCGCGCTGGACGCTCCAGGCGCGCCGGCGGCCTCGTCCTCGGGCTCTCGACGGCGTACCTCAGCCTCATCGTCCTGATCCCGATCGCGGCCGTCGTCGCGTCGTCCCTCGACGGCGGGCTGGCCGCGTTCTGGCAGGAGGTGACCGCGCCGGCAGCGGTGGCGGCCCTGAAGCTCACGTTCGCCGTCTCGTTCCTTGTCGTCCTCATCAACGCGGTCACCGGGACGCTCATCGCGTGGGTGCTCGTCCGGGACGACTTCCGGGGCAAGAGCGTCGTCAACGCGATCATCGACCTGCCGTTCGCGCTGCCGACGATCGTCGCCGGGCTGACGCTGCTCGCCGTCTACGGCCCCAAGAGCCCGATCGGCGTGAACGTCGCCTACACGCGGACCGCGATCGCGCTGGCGCTGCTCTTCGTGACGCTGCCGTTCGTCGTCCGGGCGGTGCAGCCCGTCCTCCTCGAGCTCGACCGCGAGATGGAGGAGGCGGCCTCGTCCCTGGGAGCGCGCCCGCTCACGACCTTCCGCCGGATCATCCTCCCGAACCTCCTGCCCGCGATCCTGTCCGGAGCGGCGCTCTCGTTCGGGAAGGCGGTCGGCGAGTTCGGCTCGGTCGTCCTCATCTCCGGGAACATCCCGTTCGACACCGAGGTCGCGTCGGTCTACATCTTCAAGGCGATCGAGGGCGACGACCCGGAGGCGGCGGCTGCGGTCTCCGTCGTGCTCCTCGTCTCCGCGTTCGTCGTCCTCGCCGGCGCGGACGTCCTCGAGCGGCGGAGCCGGAGGCACGATGCGTAGCTCGCGCACGGTCTCGCTACGGCCTGCGCTTCCTCGCGCTCGGCTACCTCGTGCTGATCCTCGCGTTCCCGTGCTCGATGATCCTCTACAACACGTTCGAGGACGGGCTCGCGCCCGTGTGGGAGGCGCTCACCGACCCGGCCTTCGTCTCGGCGTTCAAGCTGACACTCCTAGCCGTCGCGATCGCCGTCCCCGTGAACACGATCTTCGGCGATCCTCTGCGCAATCGCCCTCGTCCGCCATCCGCCCAGGCACGGGGCGTCGATCCTCAACGCCGCGATCGGCCTGCCCGCTCGCGCTCTCGCCGGTCGTCATCGGCCTGGCGCTGATCCTCGTCTACGGGCAGGACGGGTGGTTCGGCACCTGGCTCGTCGACAACGGGATCCAGGTGATCTTCTCGACGCCGGGGATCGTCCTGGCGACGATCTTCGTCACGCTCCCCTTCGTCGTCAGGGAGGTCATCCCCGTCCTGCGGGAGGTGGGCACCGACCAGGAGGAGGCCGCCTGGACGCTCGGGGCCTACGAGGTCGCAGACGTTCTGGCGCATCACGCTGCCCGCGATCCGCTGGGGCGTCGCCTACGGCGTCGTGCTGACCACGGCCCGCGCGCTCGGGGAGTACGGAGCGGTCGCCGTCGTCTCGGGCCGGATCGCCGGCAAGACCGAGACGCTGACCCTTCACGTCGACGAGGCATACTTGCGGTTCGACGAGGTGGCCGCGTACACGACCTCGCTCGTCCTCGCCGTGCTCGCCGTGCTGACGCTCCTCGCCATGAACCTGTTCCGACCGAAGGAGAACCTGGATGTCGATAGCCGTCCAGCGGGTGACGAAGCGCTTCGGTAGCTACGTCGCCCTCGACAACGTCTCCCTCGCCATCGCCAGCGGCTCCCTGACGGCGCTGCTCGGGCCGAGCGGCAGCGGGAAGTCGACGCTGCTGCGGGTCATCGCGGGCCTCGAGACGCCCGACGAGGGGCACGTCTCCATCCTCGGCGACGACGTCTCGGGCATCCCGCCGCAGAAGCGCGGCGTCGGCTTCGTCTTCCAGCACTACGCGGCCTTCAAGCACATGACCGTCCGCGACAACGTCGCCTTCGGCCTCAAGATCCGCAAGCGCCCGAAGGCGGAGATCCGCGAGCGCGTCGACGAGCTGCTCGGCCTCGTCCAGCTCGGCGGTTTCGCCGAGCGCTACCCGTCCCAGCTCTCCGGCGGCCAGCGGCAGCGCATGGCGCTCGCGCGGGCGCTCGCGGTCGAGCCCAAGGTCCTGCTGCTGGACGAGCCCTTCGGGGCGCTCGACGCGCGGGTGCGCAAGGAGCTGCGCGCCTGGCTCCGGCGCCTCCACGAGGAGGTGCACGTGACCACCGTGCTCGTCACCCACGACCAGGAGGAGGCGATGGACGTCGCCGACCGCGTCGCCGTCATGAACGAGGGCGTGATCGAGCAGACCGGGAAGCCGCGCGACCTCTACGAGCACCCCGCGAACGAGTTCGTCATGACGTTCGTCGGGCCCGTCAACCGGCTCGGCGAGGCCTACATCCGCCCGCACGACCTCGAGCTCCGGCTGGAGCCGAACGGGACGACCGACGAGGCGATGATCGAGCGGATCGTCCACCTCGGCTTCGAAGTGCGAGTCGAGCTCGTCCTCGAGGACGGGCGCCACGTCTCGGCCCAGGTGACGACGGGACGAGGCCGACGACCTCGACCTGCACGACGGTCAGATCGTCTTCATCCGGCCGAGCCGGACGACCGTCTTCAGTGAGGCTCCCACGCCGTCGGGTCGCGGGTGATCGCGACCACGTCGTCGGGGAGCTCGCCCGCGGCGACGTCGGCGAGGGTCACCGACTCGAGCACCGCACGCAGGTTCGCCCGGACGGCGACCCAGACGTCCCGGAGGGGCTCGGCGGCGCCCTCGTACTCGAGGGTCTCGGGCCGCGCGCCGCGCACGTTCGCCAGCGGCCCCTCGACGGCACGGATGACCTCGGCGATCGTGATCTCGGCGGCCGGCCGGGCGAGCCAGTAGCCGCCGTCCGCTCCCCGCTGGCTCTGCACGAGCCCGTGGTGGCGAAGCTCGAGGAGGATGTTCTCGAGGAACTTCAGGGGGATGCCCTGCGCCTGGGAGATGCGCTCGCCCTTCACCGGGCCGTCGGGGGCGGCGGCGAGCTCGGCCGCGGCGCGGAGCGCGTAGTCCACCTTCGCCGAGACACGCATGCCTCCATTCTCGCCGGGCGGGCCGGGGTCGTGCGGACGAGAGCCGCGCGGGCGGGTCGGTCGACCCGCCCGCGCCG
>CAWGSF010000011.1:0-123604 GCA_963825255.1 uncultured Actinomycetes bacterium
ACGCTGGCCTACGGAGGGACGTGGCAGCGCGCCGGGTTCACGTGTCGCTCGAGCGAGGCCGGCCTCGACGTTCAGCGGCACCGGCCATGGTTTCAGGCTCGCCCGCGAGAGCTGGCAGGCCTCGTAGGGGTCGAAGGGGTAAGCGGGCCGCCCCTCTTGGGCTCCAGGGGGCCCGCCTACCCGGGTGGGGGCGCATGACCGCACCCCCGCGACGCGCGACCTGCGGCAGAATCGCGCACCGCCCCTTGAGGATAGCTACGGGGGTGCGCTCATCCGCCGGAGTACGCGCGGTCTACTCGAGGTCGAACCGAATGAGCACGTCGGTCTCGTTCACCGCGTGCAGGAAGACCTGTCCCTGCACCTCCTCGAACCGCCGCGTCCCTCCGGTGATCGCGATGTTCGACGTGTCATCGGCGAAGTGGAGCAGCTCGCGAGCTCGATGCTTCCGCCCCGCAGCTCGACCGTCGCCACGCAGTGCACGGTCGTGCTCTCCTCCGAGACGTCGACGTAGGTACAGACGGCGCTGAGCGAGCCGAGCTCCTTCGTCTGCGCCCGGTTCTTGAGGACGTCGTGCTCGATGAACTGGTCTCCGGTCGTCAGGCTGTCGGAGTTGTCGACGTCGACGTCCGTGAACACGACAGTCGTGTCGAGCACGGTGAAGTCTCGACTCCTCGAGCCGCGGTCGGACCCCGAGGCCGCCGACACTCCTCCCACGACGAGCGCCGCGAGAGCCGCGGCCATCGCGATCGGAACGACTTTCGTGAACATGTGCTCCTCCTCTCCTCGCTTCCCTCCGCGAGGCTAGGAGACGCCCTCAACGTCCGCTCAACGTGACGCGGCTGCTGCCGTTACAGGCCGGTGACCGTGTACAGCCGCCACTCCTCTGGCACACCCTTGAGCGCGTGCATGCCGCGATCCTCGAAGGAGATTCCGGAGCCGGCGACGAGATCCCTGACAGTGCTCGACACGAGGATCTCGCCCGCAGCGGCTGCGGCTGCGATGCGTGCGCCAGTGTGGACCGCGATTCCGGCGGGCTTCTCGCCCACAAGTTCGCATTCGCCCGTGTGGACGCCCACCCGGACATCGAGCTGGAGGTCGCGTAAGCCGCTGCGAATCGCATCCGCGCAGCGGATCGCGCGCGCCGGGCCGTCGAAGGTCGCGAAGAGTCCGTCGCCGGCCGTGTCTACTTCGCGCCCGCGATAGCGTGTGATCTCTCGACGGATGACTTCGTGGTGTCGCGTCAGGAGATCGCGCCAGGCGCTGTCGCCGAGGTCCGCCGCCCGCGCGGTCGCGCCGACGAGATCCGTAAACAGCAGAGTTACCAATACGCGATTCGGCTCCAACGCCTCTTCTGCGCCGCTCAGGAAGCGCTGGATTTCAATCGGGATGTCGGGCGAAAGAAAGATGCCCCACTCGTCGTCGCCCGGAATCCGAACGAGGCGCGCGTCGGGAATGCGTTCTTGCAGGTTCCGTGCTCGACTCTCCTGGACCTCGCCGCGATAGAGCAGGAGCGTCGGCACGCGGATGGCTGGCAGGACGTCGCGCAGATCCGTCTCGGCGTAGACGCGGTTCAGCGCGTAGGCTGCGGCTGGGCTCGCGCCGACGCGCACCCAGTTCGCAAACCAGGCGCGGTCGTCCTCGTTCGCGGCCAGCGACGGGGCGATCTCGGCGAGCATCTCGTCGCTGAACTCCTGCGTTCCCCACCGCTCCCGCAGGTCAGCGAGATTACGCTCCCACACCTCGCTGGGCCCACCACGCTTCAGCGGGGTCGTCTCCTGTGCCTCTCGACGTCGGTTGGAAAAGCATGAGGGCGGTCGTTCGCTCTGGATACGTCGCCGCGAACAAGCACGCCATGCCGCAGCCCTCCTGCGCAGCGAGCACCGCCGTCTTGTGCGAGCCGACGGCGTCAAGGACGGCACGGACGTCCTCCATCCGCGTCTCGAGCGTGGGAAAGCCCCCGCCGTAGTCGGACAAGCCGGTGCCGCGTTTGTCGAACAGGATCAGTCGCGAGAAGGATGCGAGTCGCTCGTAGAACTGTTGCCAGCGCGGCGACTCCCATCCGTAGACGAGGTTCGACATGGACTCGGGCACGAACACGAGATCGGTCGGCCCACTCCCGACAACCTGGTATGCGATCGCAGCGCCGCTGCTGCGGGCATAGCGGATGTCCAGCTCCACGGCGTGAGCTCCCCAGCTAGTACCCGTCGGAAACCGAGATCGTGCCCGGGGGCTGCTGGGCGAGATCGGTCGTCCGCACGATCTCCTTGCCGAACGGCACGAGGGCCGCTGCTGCCAGGTTAAAGTTGGCCACCCCCAGGGGGATGCCGATGATGGTGAGGCAGAGGAGCACCCGGTGATAGGTGGGCCAGCGCCAGCCACCATCCCGCGAGCACGAACCAGAGGATGTTGGCGACGACGCTCAGGCCCCTGAGCCGGGTCGGGCTCGGGACGAGCACGCGGCCGAAGGGCCAGAGGGCATAGCCGCCGAGCTTGAAGGCCTGCACGCCGAACGGGATCCCGATGATCGTGATGCAGAGGAGGACGCCGGCGAGCAGGTAGGCGATCGCGAGCCAGACCCCGGCCAGGACGAGCCAGACGATGTTGAGAACGGTCCGCACGCCGGGAGCATTGCGCATGACGCCCAGGTCGGGTGGCCTTCCGTACTCCGTGTGCTCGTGCAGGCTCCATTGCGGATCGTCGGCGCCTTCGATTACCTGGGGGTTGCCCGAGGGGTCACGCGGTGAGGCCGCATCCGCGTCCCCCTCGGGCCCCTCCCTCAGAGCGCAAAGGGCGACGTGCCCTGGAGGCCCGCGAGGGCCTCGCGCCAGACCTGCTCTGCCTCGGGGCCGGCCGCCCGGCCGGGACGCAGACGCCTCCCGAGCGCCGAGCCGATCGCCGCGCCGGCGAGGAGGAACCCGAGCGGCTCGAGGACGGCTCGCACAGGAAGGAGTCTACGGCGGATTCGAGCGCCCGTCTCACTTCGCCTAGTACGCGTAAGCTGGTCCGATGGAGGCCGAGAGGGCGCGGTGAGTTGCTGGCAGCCGAACGCTCGCGGATCGAGAGCGCGCTCGCCCAGCTCCGGCACGAGGACGACGGCGAGCCGTCCGACGAATACGACCCGGCCAACCTGGCCTCCGATCTCTACCAGGACGAGTTCGACGAAGGTCTGATGGATAGGATCTCCGCGGACAGCTCGCCGCCGTCGAGCGCGCCGAGCAGCGTCTTGCGGAAGGAACCTACGGCCTCTCGATCGAGAGCGGAGAGCCGATCCCCGACGAACGGCTCGAGGCCCTCCCGGCGGCCGCGAAACTGACCACCGACGAAGAACGCGCGCGCGAGGGACGCTGACCAGCCGGGAGTAGGCCCCGCCTGAGCGGGGCTTCCGACCGATTGGGGCGCCCGGATTCGAACCGGGGACGGGATCAGCTTGGCGCAGGTGGGCTCTCCGCTCGTCGAGGGAGACACCGCGGCGCTAGATGTAGCGCCGGAACTCGCGGACGTCGTCGCGGTAGTCGAAGTTGGTGAAGCACGGACAGTCGTCGCTGCCGAAGCTGATGACCATGGGCTCGCCGTTCTGACGTCCGACGACGACTGTGACGTGGGCGGTTTCGCCGCTTCCGTAGTGGACGCAGTCGCCGGGGACGAGCCTGGCCAGCTTCCGTACGCGTTTGCCCTGGCCGAGCATCGACGTCGTGTTCCCGGCGCTCCAGTTGAGGCCGTTGACGATGTCGTCGAGCTGGAAGCGCACGAAGAGTCCGTTCCACAGGCACCACGTCGCGAACGAGGAGCAGTCGGCGTGCTTCGGAAACTCGCCTTTGCGCGCCCGCCGGTCTTTCGCGATGCCGTGCCAGCGCAGCGTCAGGTCCTGCGTGTAGTCCATGCTCTCCTTCTGTGCCAGCGCGAGCTCCGCGGCCTGGACGACGCGGTCGCGGGCACGGATGCGCTGGGTTCGCGAAAGGCCTGACACCGACGGCAACTAGCCCTCCTCGCCGGGCAGTTCGTTCCCGCGAGGCGTGTCTCCCTGATCCGGCGGCATGTCCTTCGGATCTGTCCGGGGCAGATCGGCAAGGTCAGGATCGTCTTCGAGCTCGTGCTCGTCTGCGTACTCAGGGTCGTCGTCGGCGAACTCGTGCTCGTCCGTCATGAGGGGGTGACACTAGTCCCCTGCGCGAAGGCGTGCAACGCCCCTCGCTTGGGCCGCATGGAACGAACGGTGGCCGGATCTTGGCTCTATTCCAGTCGGGGCACCGAGATTTGAACTCGGGACCTCTAGTCCCCCAGACTTGTCCAGCATTCGGGCGTCGAGTGGACCGAGGTGGCGGGAACTGGCTTGGCTCCTAGGGTTGTGGGCTCTGCACGTACCTGCACACCGCATGGCTCTGTGAGCGGGTTCGCGGACGTTTAGGGCCAGATTGGCCAGGGCGCGGCTGATCACCGTCGGGCGGAACCCGTAGCCTGACGGCATGGCCGAGTCGGTATGGCGGGTGAGAGAATCAGCAAGGCTCGCACCCGGCTCAAGAGCGTAGGTGCTTCCTGGTCGATTAGATCTACGGCTCGCGACGGACGCGAGGTCTGGACGCGCGTGGATGTCTACCGCACCGCAATCGACCAACTCGAGGACGGCGTCGTAGTCGATGAGACTCGGCTGGCCCTAAGAACGCAAGGGCGAAGCACCGTAGAGGCCGCCGTCAAGCGGGGCGATGACCCGCCGGCTCGCATTGTCTGTTCGCCCGGCCGCTGTACGGCGTACTAGAAGCGGGAAGCGTCGCCTATACAGGCGCAAGCCGGGGACGCGGGCTATTCGAGCGCGTCGACGCGTCGCTGCGCTGCCTCGCACAGCCGCGCGGATGCGCACCGACGCCCAGTAAGGAACCCTCGTGAAACGGCGCTGAAAGACACCCCTCCTCGCTTCTCATCGCCATCTCACGCCCGCTTCATCGCGGTCTCACGCACCCCCTCTAGCCTCGCTCCCAATCTGTGAAAGGGGGCAGCATGAAGAGACGACTAGTTCCGATCGCGGTCGGGGTCACCGTGGCCGCGCTGCTCGCGCTAGGCGGAACGGCGCTCGGACGCGGTCAGGCAAGCCAGGCGGCGGGGAAGCCGGTACCCCTCGACGCTGCGACGAGCCGCTCCACACAGCGTTTGAAGAGGTAGTAGAAGTTCAGTTCCAATAGCTTGAGAGAAGGGGGTCTGAATGCCACTCTCGCGGAGAACGCTGTGGATCGGAGCCGTACTGGCTCTTGCGCTGATCGTGGTGCTTGCCGTTGTGTACGGCGGCGGAGGCGGCGCCGGCGGCGGCTACTAGACGCGCGATCGTGGGCGCCCTCACCGGTCTGCGGCCGGGAGGAGTGGATCGCCCTCGAGCGCCGTGATGTCGACCGGGAGGCGGGCCTCCTCCATGTGCGGGGAGGGGCGTTCACGGACGGACGGCTGAAGCTCTACGGGAAGCAGAGCCGCTCGCTCAGGACCGTCCCGCTGCCCGCCAGAGCCTCGCTGATCATCGAGGTCAACGGGACGGCTGGTGATGCGGGGCTGCAGTTCTTCCTCGACGGCGAACCTGGAACACGATGACGATCACCGACCCGAAGGGGCGGCTGATCCTGAACGTCGGTGCGAAGGGGCGCTTGAAGGGGTGGGGCTTGACCGAGTACTTCTCCGAGAGCAACGAGCCGCCCTTCAGCGAGGTGCCGCTCGCCGAGTTCAAGAAGCGGTTCCCGGCGGGCAAGTACCGCTTCGTCGGCGAGACGATCGACGGGGAGAAGCTCGCCGGACGGCGATGCTCTCGCACGACATCCCCGATCCGCCCACGATCACCGCGCCGACCGATGGTTCCAAGGTGAACCGAAGCGGTGTCGTCGCCAGGTGGAAGGCACCTCCCGAGCCGCCGGGAATCGACATCGTCGGTTACCGGGTGATCGTCACGCGGGAAGATCCTCTCCGCGCCTACCAGGTCGAGCTTCCGGGCTCGGCGAGGAAAGTTCCCATCCCGGCGGCCTTCCTCCAGTCGGACACCGAGTACGAGCTCGAGATCCAGGCGATCGAGGAGAGTGGAAACTGGACGTTCGCGACTAGCTTGTCGGTCAGGTAGCGCCCTTTTGGCGGTCATCAAGTGGTGCCACATCTGCCACGCCGAGCAAATGAGGGGGCCCTTCCCGGCGGCGCCTCCCCGAACGCTCCGCCCATGCGATTCACAAGGCGCTGCGGCAGGTCCTTCACTACGCCGTGCTCGAGCGAAGCTCCTGGACGAGAACGTGGCCGTGCTCGTTCCCAACCCGGAGCCGAAGCGGCGCGAGGTTCCGAGCTTCGAGGCGATGGCGGGCGTCGAGGCCGTCGCCACGGAGCTGGGCCCGCAGTTCGGGGCGATAGCCATCGTCGGCGCCCTCACCGGTCTGCGGCCGGAGGAGTGGATCGCCCTCGAGCGGCGTGACGTCGACCGGGAGCGCGGGCCTCCTCCACGTGCGGAGGGTGTTCACGGACGGACGGGTGAAGCTCTACGGGAAGCAGGCCGCTGACTCAGGAACGTGCCCGCTCCCCGCCAGGGCCTCGCTCGCGCTCGCCGCGGTCCCGCCGAGGGTCGATACCCCGCTCCTCTTCCCCGGCGCGCGTGGCGGTCACTTGAACCTGCACAACTGGCGCCGCGACCACTGGACCCCGGCCGTGTGAGCAGCGGGCCTCGAGCACCGGACGCCGTATGCCCTCCGGCACCGTTCGCCTCGTTCGCGATTGCGGCCGGCGTCTCCCTCTTCGAGCTCGCCCGCTTCATGGGGACGAGCGTCGAGCAGATCGACCAGACGTACGGCCACCTCCTCCCGGACGCGCTCGAGCGGACGCGGGTGGCGCTGGATTCGTTCCTGTCTCCGACTAGAGACGCCGAGAGGGATCGCGTTAGGACTCTTCGCCGGCATCTTCTCGCAAGTAAAAGCGACCGTCGGCCGAGAGCCTCCCACAAGCGTCGCCGCCGAACTCCTTGTGAGACACGGAGTCAAGATGCCCCTGGGCTTGGAGCTCCTCGAACGCCTCCCAATACCACTGATCAGGAAGGTCGTCGGACCGATCGTCCATAAGCTTCTTGAAACTGTGGATCTCCGAACCCTCCACGATGTCTGAAATGCCCAGGCGAACGCGGAGGAGGTCGATCTGTTCGTCGAGCGCCTGCATCGGATCTCCCTTCGCGTTTGGGGCCAGAGGGCCCGGCGAAGGCTCGAATCCGGCTCTATTCCAGTCGGGGCGCCGAGATTTGAACTCGGGACCTCTAGTCCCCCAGACTAGCGCGCTAACCAGGCTGCGCCACGCCCCGCGACGGGTCCATCCTAGCGCCGCATCCGGGCTGCCGCGGAGCCGGCACGACACCTGATGGAGCCCGGGGCCCGGTCCGACGCCGGGGTACCCGGAACGGCCCCACCCGCCCCGCGTGGTGGCCCCGTTTCACGGCCCCGGGGTTGTCGCTTCCGACAGGGATCCGGCACAATCCGACGGTCGGGACCAGGCGACCTGCCGAATGCGCACCTACACGATCACCGAAGCTGCCGAGATCACGGGGCTGAGCCGAAAGGCAATCGCCCGGCGGGTCGAGCGCGGATCGCTCCGCTCGGTCGTGCGAAACGGACGACGCCGGATCCCGCGCTCGGAGCTCGTCCGCGCGGACCTACTCGAGGAGGCTGGAAGCTCCCCGCGGAGCGACCCCTCCGCCCCGTTCCTCCCCCACCCCGTGGACGGAGGGCAGCTGGAGGCAGCCGGCGGAAACGAGGACATGCTCGCTGCGCTCTTCAGGGAAGTCCTCGACCGCTTCGAGCGGCAGTCGCAGGAGATCGCCCAGTTCCGCGCGCTCACCGTCCAGGCCGAGAGCCTGCGACTCACGAACGAGCTGGCCGACCTCCGGGTGCGGATCGCCGAGCTCGAGCGCCAGCCCGAGCAGCCCGGCCAGAGCCCCCAGCCGCAGCAAGTCGTCGGCGACCTGGGACGCCGGATGACGGAGCTCAGCCAGCAGGTGGAGGAGCTCTCGAAGCGGGAGATCTGGCTCCCACACCAGGCGGCCGCCCAGCCCACCCCGCAATCGGCGCCCCGAACAGCCGCCAGACCGGCCCCCGCGGCCCAAGCCGCACGCCCCGCTGCCCCCGCCCGCCGGGCTCCGCGGCTCTCGAGAACGACCCGTTTCGCCTTCGAGGCCTCCTTCATCGTCGCGGTCGCCGTCATCGCCTGGCAGGCAGAGCTCTCGGTCCCGGCGATCGCAGTCGCCATGGGGATTGCGTGGACGCTCGTGGCGGTCGCGGAGTGGCTGTCCTCCGATCGCCGCTAGGGCGATCAAGCCGCCTCCCGGCTCCGCCGATAGCGAGATCATGCGCTCGGCAGACCAAGGTTCTCCGCGGCAGGGTCGGAGCCTGCGCCAGCCGATCCTGAGCTCGCTCGCGCTCGCCGTCGTCGCCGTGACGCTCGTCCTCGTGCTGCTTCGACTCACGGGCGCCGGACTCTAAGTCTCGACCTGAGGTTGAGATACAAGAGTTGCCTGCGCCGCGGGTCGTAGGATCCCGCCGTGACCCGCCGACGCTGGATGGCCCTCTCCTTCGCGCTGGGGTCGGTCTGCTTCCTCATCGGCCCGTTTCCCGGCTACGCGCAACTCGTCGGCGACTCGGCCGACGCCGTCACCTTCTTCGTCGGCTCGATCCTGTTCACGCTCGGCGGTGCGCTGCAGAGCTGGCTCGCCTGGCCCGAACGGCATTCCGCAAGCGGCGGCCGCGCGGCGTGGTGGGCCGCCATCGTCCAATCCGCAGGCACGCTCTTCTTCAACGTGACGACCTACCAGGCGCTGCACACGGCCCTGACGAGCTCCGAGTACGACAGGCTCGTCTGGCGGCCCGACTGGCGCGGGTCGATCTGCTTCCTCGTCTCGGGCGCGATCGCGTACCACGCCTCGCCGCGCGACCGCTGGCACGGATGGCTGCCGGCGCGAGGCACCGTCGGCTGGTGGCAGCCGGCGGTCAACCTCCTCGGCTGCGTCTTTTTCGGGATCTCGGCCGTCGCCGGCTACGTCGTCCCCTCGACCGGGTCGATGCTCGACCAGGCCGCAGCCAACTGGAACACATCGCTGGGCGCGGCGTGCTTCCTCGCCTGCGCGCTCGACACGCTGCACACCGACAAGGCGGCGAAGATGCCGCTCCGCGGGCGGCTTCGCGAGCTCGAGCACGAGCTCGAGCGCGATCGCTCGGCAGGTGACTTGACGTGAGAGCCGGTGCGCAGTTCCGCTACGGAGCGGTCCTCCTCATCGTCCTCACGCTCGTCGTGTTCGAGATCGTGGCACCCGCCGGCGACTGGGAGCGCGCGGTCGCCATCGCTCTGGCCGGAGGAGCGCTCATCGTGGCGGTAGCCACCTGGCGCACGCGGAGCCGCAGACAGGACCAGCTCACCCTCCTCGTGAGCGCAGGGGTCGCCGTCCTGGTCGTCGGCGTCGCCACCGGGGTCTTCTCCGCCGCCGTCGAGGCCGCGGCGATCACGCTGCTCGTCCTCGCCATTCCGACGACGCTCGTCCGGGGACTGGTGCGACTCGTCGGAGAACGGGGCGCCACTCTGCAGGCGATCGCGGGAGCCCTCTCGATCTACCTGATGCTCGGCCTGCTGTTCGCGTCCGCCATCGCGTTCATCGCCGATGTCCAGGACAGGCCGTACTTCGCACAGGGTGACGTGACCAACGGCGACCGCGTCTACTACTCGTTCACGGTCTTGACGACGACGGGCTTCGGCGACTACACGGCGGCAACCTCCGTCGGCCACGCGCTTGCGGTCCTCGAGATGCTCGTCGGGCAGCTCTACCTGGTGACCGTGATCGGAGTCCTCATCGGCCATTACATCCGCCGCGCGGGTGAGCGCCGCGGCGGGCCTCCGGTCGCCTAGCCCTCGAGCCGCCGGTAGAGCCTGTCGACCAGCTCGGGCATTTCTTCGAGGCGCTCCGTGATCGTGCGGATCCGGTACTCCTGGAAATGCGCCGGCTCGACCTTGAGCGCCTTGGCCAGCGTCTCGATGATCTCGTTCGAGGGGATCGGCCGGTTCCCGTGCACGATGTGGTTGAGGTAGCCCGCCGAGAGCCCCGTCTTCGCGGCGAGCCCGCGGTAGGTCACCCCCCGCTCGACCATGAGCGCCTGGACGGTCTCACCGAACGGCTCCGTCGAGAACCGCCGCTTCCTCGCCATCAGAGCAACTCTCTCACGCGGGCTGCGACATCGTCGACGGGCACGCGGTCCTCGTCGCGGCCGGCGCGGACGAGGACGTCGGCGCGGCCGTCCTCGAGGGTCTTCTTGCCTACCGTGACCCTCACGGGACACCCGAGCAGGTCGGCGTCGGCGAACTTCTCCCCGGGTCGCAGATCGCGGTCGTCGAGGAGGACCTCGAGACCGCCCGCCTCGAGCTCGTCGCAGATCCGGTCGGCGATGTTCGAGGCTTCCGGCTTGCCGGCAGCGAGCGCGACCACGTGCACGTCGTACGGCGCCACCGAGGGCGGCCAGATGATCCCGTGCTCGTCGTTGCTGCTGCTCGACGATCGCGGCCATGACGCGACCTGGCCCGATGCCGTAGCTGCCGCCGAGCAGCGGTTTCTCCTCGCCGTCCTCGTCGACGAAGGTTGCGCCGAGCGGCGCTGAATAGAAGCTGCCGAAGTTGAAGATGTGACCGACCTCGATCGCGGTCCGGAAGAGGAGCGCGCCGCCGCACACCGGACACCGGTCGCCCTCGAGCGGCTCGCGCAGGTCGGCGAAGCGCGGTTCGTAGTCGCGCCCCGCCTCGACCCCGCGCAAGTGCCAGCCGTCGCGGTTCGCGCCAGCGACGAACTGCCCCTCCCGCAGCGCCTGGTCAGCGATCACCTCGCCCGAGAAGCCGACGGGCCCGAGCGAGCCGCCGCCCGCCCCGAACGCGGCCCTGATCTCGTCATCGGACGCCGGTCGGGACGCGCCGGGCAATGCGTCGTAGAGCTTGGTCTCGCTGAGCCGGTCGTCTCCGCGGACGAGCGCGAGCACGAGTGTGTCGTCCGGCTTCGACGACCGGCATCGCCTTCGAGGTCGCAGATCGGTCGATTCCGAGAAGGTCCGCCAGTCCTTCGATCGTGGTCACCCCGGCGTCTCGATCTCCTCGGGCGCGTCGAGCTGCTCGGGCAACACGGCGGCGCTCGGAACGGCTTCCGCCACCTCGAGGTCGCCGGCGTAATCGCCGTTCTCGCACGCTGGACCAGCGTGTTCTCGCCCGAGCCGGAGGGCGCCAGGAAGTCGATGCTGAACTTGCCCCCCATGATTCCGCTCTCGGCCTGGACGTCGTAGGTGTCGAGCCCGGCAGCGATGAAAGATCCGCTTGTACGCGTCCCGGTTCGCCTCGAAGCTGGAGCGCACTCCCTCCTCGTCACGATCGAACGAGTAGGCGTCTTTCATGATGAACTCGCGGACGCGCAGGAGGCCGCCGCGCGGACGCGGCTCGTCGCGATCCTTCGTCTGAAAGTGGTACCAGAGACTGCGGCAGCTCCCGATAGCCTGGATCTCGCGCGCATGGAACGTGACGGTCTCCTCGTGCGTGAGCGGCAGGATGAACTCACGACCCGTCCGATCCCTGAGATGGAAGATCTCCGGAATCGCGATGCGGCCAGTCGTCTCCCAGAGCTCGGGTGGAGTGAGGACGGGCATCAGCATCTCCTGGCCGCCGATCGCGTCCATCTCCTCGCGGATGATCTGCTCGATCTTCCGGTGGACGCGCCAGCCGAGCGGCAGGAACGTCCAGAGCCCGGCGCTCAACTGCCGGATGAACCCGCCGCGCACGAGCAGGCGGTGGCTGACCGCCTCGGCATCGCCGGGATCCTCCCGCAGCGTCGGGATGAAGAGCTGGGACGCCCTCACCGCGCTATGACGGCCGCTGGGCCGCTTCGGCCATCATGAGGGCCGCGGGCTTGGCCAGCTTGACGCGCTGCCGGCCGCACCATCCCGCCCTCGATCCAGAGGTCGATCTCCCGGAAGAGCTCCTCGACGAGCTCGGCGGACTCGACCTTCTTGAGCACCTGGCCATGGGCGTAGATGAATCCGGTCTCGCGCCCGCCCGCGATGCCGAAGTCGGCGTCGCCCGCCTCGCCGGGGCCGTTCACGGCGCAGCCCATGACCGCCACCTCGAAGGCCTGCGGGTAGCCCTGGAGCCGCTCCTCCACCGCCTCGGCGAGGTTCCAGACCCCCACGTTGTCGCGCCCGCGAGGAGGGGCAGGCGATCATGATCGGCCCCCGCTCGCGAAGCCCGAGCGCCTTGAGGATCTCCCAGGCGACCTTGACCTCCTCCACCGGGTCGGCGGTGAGCGAGATGCGGATCGTGTCCCCGATCCCGTCCATGAGCAGGCTCCCGACCCCGATCGCGCTCTTGATCGACCCCGTGGACGGGGGGCCGGCCTCGGTGACGCCGAGGTGGAGCGGGTACGGAACGCGGTCGGCGAGCATCCGGTAGGCGCGGATCATCGTCGGCACCGAGCTCGACTTCACCGAGATCTTGAAGTCGGAGAAATCCATGTTCTCGAGGAGGCGCACCTGCTCGAGAGCCTCCTCGACGAGCGCGGCAGCCGTGTCCTCCTGCGCCAGCTCGACGAGGTGCTTGGGCAGCGAGCCCGAGTTCGCGCCGATCCGCATCGGGATGCCTCGCGCCTTCGCCGCCTCGACGACCGCGGCGACCTTGTCCGGGCCGCCGATGTTCCCCGGGTTGATGCGGACAGCGGCGACCCCGGCGTCGACGGCTTTCAGCGCGAGCGAGGCGTTGAAGTGGATGTCGGCGATCACCGGGATCGGCGAGAGGTACACGAGCTTGGCGAGCGCCTCCGCGTCCTCGTTCTTCGGGACCGCGACGCGCACGATCTCGCACCCCCGCCGAGACGAGCTCGCCGATCTGGCCCATCGTTGCGTCGACGTCGTGCGTCTTCGTCAGCGTCATCGACTGCACGACGACGGGCGCGCCGCCTCCGATGGCACGTTTCTGACTCTGACTTGCCGCTCGCTCGCCATCGCCCTGAAGAGCTTGCCAACCGGACGCCGTTGCCTGCCTAGCCACCACGCAGGCGCTGGATGTCGTTCGAGAGGCCGATGACGAAGAGGAGGAGGACGAGCGCGATCCCGATCGCCGAGAAGCGCTCGTAGGCGACGCGGGGGATCGCACGGCCCCTGATTCGCTCGACGATCGAGAAGGCGATGTGACCGCCGTCGAGGGGCAGGAGCGGCAGGAGGTTGAGCAATGCGAGCGACAGGCTGATGAACGCGAGGACCGAGAGGAAGTAGCGGAACCCCTCCTCGAGCGACTCGCTGGACACCGCGGTGATGCCGACGACGCTCGCCACCTCGTCCCGCCCCGAGCCGGTGACGATGCGGCCGAGCGACGTCCCGATCGCCTTCGTCACCTCCCAGGTCCCTGTCGAACGCGCAGGCCGGTCGCCTCGACTCTGCCGTGAGCCCTGGTAGACGAGCCCGAAGGCGAAGCCGAGGGGGCGGATGGTGTCTTCCCGGAGCTGCGGCGTGCCCTCGAGCTGCACCTCGGAGCCGTCGCGCACGACCGTGAGCGTGACGGGTTCGCCGCCGCCTGTCGCGGATCGCTGCGGCCAGGTTCTCGGGCTCCGCCCGCTTCCCGTCGACCGCGATGATCCGGTCGCCTGGCGCGAGGCCCATCGCCGCTGCCGGTAGACCCCGGCTGGACCTCCTCCACCGACCGGGAGACCTCCGACGGGACGCCGAGCATGAAGACGATCGCGAGGGCGACGATGGCGAAGACGAAGTTCGTTGCCGGGCCGGCGATGACGGCGATGCGCTTGGACGTCGGCGCGCGCCAGTACGCGTCGCGCGACAGGGCGTCCTCCACGTCGTCGAGCCCGCGCTCGGCCGCACGGCGCGCCGGGTCCGACAGCTCGGCCGAGGTCACGGCCTGCCTGAGCGCGGGCATCGCCGCGGCCGCGTCGTCCAGGCGGCTCTCCGCCAGCGCCTGCTCGACGGGCGCCGCGGCCTGCGCGACCGTGCAGTTCTGCGTCGCGTGCCGGATCGAGGTAGGCGTCGAGATCGCCCGCCGCGGGCCGGTGCATCCCCGGATCTTCACGTAGCCGCCGAGCGGGATCGAGCCGATGCCGTACTCGATCCTGTTCCGCTTCCACTTCACGAGCGCGGGCGGGAAGAAGATGTAGAAGCGCCGCGGGCGCATGTTCACCGCCAGCGCGGTGACGAAGTGCCCGGCCTTGCCGTGGATGAGGATCAGGAAGGCCAGGCCTGCGATGGCGACGACGAGATGCATGTGCTCCTTAGTGAACCAGCTCGCGGGTGAGCCCCAGGCGATTCGTCGCGCCTCGGCGTCGGCGGTCACGAGCTCGTCGAGCGATCCGGCCGGGGCAGGATCGACCTGGCGAGGGTCCACTCGACGACATCCGAAATGCCGAGGAACGGGAGCGCGCCCTCGAGGAAGGCAGCCACCGCGACCTCGTTGGCGGCGTTGAGGATGCAGGGCGCCGTCCCCCTGGCTTCACCGGCGGCCCGCGCGAGCCGGAGGCAGGGGAACGCGTCCTCGTCGGGCGAGGCGACGAGGACGAGACCGCCCGCGAGGTCGAGCGGCTCGATCGGGGTCGCCGCGCGCTCGGGGTAGGTGAGCGCGTACGAGATCGGCACGCGCATGTCGGGGTAGCCGAGGTGAGCGAGCGAGGCGCCGTCGCGGAGCCGCACGAGCGCGTGCACGACCGACGTCGGGTGCACGACCACCTCGATCCGCTCGTACGGGAGCGCGAAGAGGAAGTGCGCCTCGATGAGCTCGAGGCCCTTGTTCATCAGCGTCGGGGAGTCGACGATCTTGGGGCCGATGCCCCACTTCGGCGCAGGCGCTCGATGGCGCGAGCTCGCGCATGCTCCGCGGAAGGCCGCGACGGTGACGCGAGCGAGCCGACGGACTCCGGCGCCCGCCCGTCGAGGAGCTGGAAGGCGGCGGAATGCTCCGAGTCGACGGGGAGCAGCCGCCCTCCCCCCCGCTCCCAGACGGCGACTGCGAGAGGCCCGCCCGCCACGAGGCTCTCCTTGTTGGCCAGGGCCAGGTCGATCCCGTTCTCGAGCGTCCACAGCGTGGCGGGAAGCCCGGCGAACCCGACGACGGCGTTGAGGACGACGTCCGGCTCGGCCCGTTCGAGCAGGTCGGTGAGGTCCCTTCCGACCTGGGTGAGCGGCGCGAGCCCGTCGATCGGAGCGGAGCCCGAGGCGGCCGCGACGAGCTGGAGGTCGGGATGGCTCTCGACGATCTCGAGCGCCTGGCGACCGATCGAGCCGGTCGCGCCGAGGAGGGCGACGCGCTTCATCGGGGCCAGTGTAGGCGGCCGGTCTCCTACACCTGGCCCAGCGCGAGGAGCGTGAAGTACGCGGCGGGGCCGGCGAAGACCAGCGAGTCGATGCGGTCGAGGATGCCGCCGTGGCCGAGGAGCACGCGGCCGGAGTCCTTGACGCCGAGGTCACGCTTCACCATCGACTCGAACAGGTCGCCGCAGACGGCGGCGAGCACGATCGCGGCGCCGAGGACGAACGGCTCCCACCCGTCCGTCAGGAGCGGCTGCTCGTAGACGGCGATCCAGGTCGTGAGGATGCCGCCGACGAGGCCCGCCACGAGGCCTTCCCACGTCTTGCCCGGCGAGATGACCGGGGCGAGCTTGTGGCGACCGGCGAGGCGGCCGCCGAAGTACGCGAACGTGTCGGCGACGAAGACGGTCAGGAGGACCGTGATGAGCGCCAGGCGGCCCTCCGGCTCGAGGTCGCGCAGGAGGACCAGGAAGCCGAGGCCGAGGCCCACCCAGACGGCGCCGATGACCGTGGTCGCGACGGCCACCGTCGTCGACTGACGGGTCTGGGAGACGGCAGCGAAGACGAAGGAGAGGAGGAGGGCGAGCGAGACCCCGCCGAGCATCCACTCCGCGCCGCCCATACTCGCCCCCCCACGGCGCCGACGGCGCCGGCGTAGCCCGCGAGGACGAGCGGGCGCAGCCCGCGGGCCATCTGGTACAGCTCGTGGAGCGCGAGCACGGCGACGACCGCGACGACCACGAGGAGCGCCCAGCTCCCGTAGTAGGCGGCAAAGAGGACGATCGGGAGCCCCGCCGCGGCGACCGCGACGCGACTGAGGAGTGAGCTCATCGACCGCCGAAGCGCCGGCGGCGGCTCGAGTACTGGGCGAGCGCCTCTCGGAGCTGGCGCTCTCCGAAGTCGGGCCACAGGGTGTCGACGAAGACGAGCTCCGTGTAGGCGAGTTGCCAGAGGAGGAAGTTCGAGATCCGCAGCTCGCCCGACGTCCGGATGAGAAGGTCGGGCTCGGGCATCTCCGGCGCGTAGAGCCGCGCGGCGATGGCGTTCTCGTCGATGTCCCGTGGGTCGACGCCCTCCTCGACGAGCCTCCGCGCCGCCTCGACGATCTCGGCCCGGCCGCCGTAGTCGAAGGCGATCCAGAGCTGGAGCCGCTCGTTGGCGGCCGTCTCGCCCTCGAGCCGCTCGATCTTCGCGAGCAGCTCGGGCGTCGCCCGATCGCGCCTGCCGATGAAGCGTGTGCGGACGCCCTCGCGGGCGAGGGCGGGGAGCTCTCGCTCGATCGTCTCGACGAAGATCCCCATGAGCGCGTCGATCTCGTCTGAGGAGCGCGACCAGTTCTCGGTCGAGAACGCGTAGACGCAGAGCGACTCGACGCCGAGGTCGATCGCGGCCTCCACCGACCGCCGCAGCGCCTGCGTCCCGGCGCGGTGCCCCGCGGCGACCGGGAGCCGGCGGCGGCGGGCCCAGCGCCCGTTCCCGTCCATGATGATCGCGACCGAGCGCGCGACGTCCGGAAGCTCGCGCTCGCCCGCGGGCCTGAAGCCCCGCAGTGTCCGCAGTTTCGTGAGGAGGTTCACGTTCCTAAGTCTGAGGCGGCCGCCTCAGACCTCCATGATCTCCTCTTCCTTCTTCTTCAGAAGGTCGTCGATCTTCGTGATGTGCTCGTCCGTGAGCTTCTGGGCCCGCTCCTCGGCGCGCCGTTCCTCGTCGTCGCCCACGTCGCCGTCGCGCACGAGCTCCTTCAGGTGGTGCATGACGTCACGCCGGACGTTGCGCACCGCGACCCGCCCCTCCTCGGCGAGGTTCCGCACGACCTTGACGAGGTCCTTCCGCCGCTCCTCGGTGAGCTGCGGGATCGGGAGGCGGACGATCTTGCCGTCGTTCGAGGGCGTGAGGTCGAGCTCCGACTCGAGGAGCGCCCGCTCGATCGTCTTGATGGAGCTGGGGTCATACGGCTGGATCGTGAGAAGTCTCGGCTCGGGGACGTTGATCGTCGCCAGCTGGTTCAGCGGCGTCTCCTGCCCGTAGTAGTCGACCTTGACTCGGTCGAGCAACGCCGCCGAGGCGCGCCCGGTGCGCACGCTGTTGAAGCCGTGGGCGGTGGCCTCCACCGACTTGTCCATGCGTCGCTTCGCGTCGTCGAGCAGATCGTCGATCATGCGTCCCTCCGAGGCGTCGAGATGATCGTGCCGACCCGCTCGCCGGCGACGACGCGCTCGATCGTGCCCGCGTCGTCGAGGCCGAAGACGTAGATCGGCAGCCCGTTGTCCATGCAGAGCGTGAGCGCGGTCGTGTCCATCACCTTGAGGCCGCGCTCGATGGCCTCGAGGTGCGTCAGCTCGGGGAGGAAGCGCGCCTCGGGGTCGACGGCCGGGTCCCCGTCGTAGACCCCGTCCACGCCGTTCTTGCCCATCAGGATGCCGTCCGCCCCCACCTCGAGCGCGCGGAGAGCCGCGGCCGTGTCCGTGGTGAAGAACGGGTTGCCCGTCCCCGCCGCGAAGATCACGACCCTGCCCTTCTCGAAGTGGCGGATCGCGCGTCGCCGGATGTACGGCTCGGCGACCTCGCTCACCGTGATCGCCGAGAGCACCCGCGTGTGGGCGCCGATGCGCTCGAGAGCGTCCTGCATCGTGAGGCAGTTGAGCACCGTCGCGAGCATCCCGGCATAGTCGGCGGTCGCCCGGTCCATGCCCTCGGCCGCCGCACGCATTCCCCGGTAGATGTTCCCGGCCCCGATCACGATCGCCGTCTCGACGCCGAGATCGTGAACGCGCTTCACCTCGGCGGCGAGCGCCTCGACACGCTCCGGGCTGATGCCGTACGGCTCGTCGCCCATCAGCGCCTCCCCGGAGAGCTTGAGGAGGATGCGGCGGAAGACGGCGCCCTCCGGTGCCGGAGCGACCGCCTCCCGTTCGGCCCGTGCGCTCACCGGCCGACGTTGTAGAGCGCGAACGCCCGGACGTCGGCGTCGTGCTCGGCGAGCGCGCGGCCGACGGTCAGGCTCGGGTCGTGGATCCAGTCCTGGTCGACGAGCACGGTCGCCGCGAAGAAGCGCTTGGCGAGCATCCCCTCGACGATCTTCCCGCGGGCCTCCTCGGGCTTCGCCGTCACCTCGGGGAGCTTCTCGTAGATCGCCCGCTCGTTCTCGACGTCCTCCGGCGACACGTCCTCCCGGCTCACGCACCTCGGTCGCGCGGCGGCGATATGCATCGCCACCATCCGGGCGAGCTCGGGGGTCGCCCGGGCGAGGACGAGGACGCCGATCTTCTGGCGCGGGCGGGTGGATGTACGACGAGACGACCTCCCCCTCCCCCGCGACATAGCGCTCGGCTCCGGCGAGAACGACGTTCTCGCCGAGCTTGGCCACGAGCGCGACGCGCTCCTCCTCGAAGACGGAGACGGCCTCCGGCCCCTCGACGAAGACGACGTCGAGGAGGTGCTGCGCGAAATCGCGGAACTCCTCGTTGCCGGACACCGGCTCGGTCTCGCAGCCGACGGCGACGATCGCGCCCACCGAGCCGTCGACGCGCGCGAGCACGGTGCCCTCGGTCGTCTCTTTGCCCTCGCGCTTGGCAGCGTCGGCGAGGCCCTTCTCGCGGAGGAGCTTCCTCGCCTCCTCGAGGTCGCCGCCCGTCTCGACGAGCGCACGCTTGCAGTCCATCATCCCCGCGCCGGTCAGGTCGCGGAGCTCCTTGACGAGCGCCGCGGAGATCTCGGTGGTGCTCACTCGGCCCCCTCCCCACCTTCCGCAGCCTCGGGCTCCGGCGCCTCGGCGACGGCGACCGCCGCCTTCTCCGGCTCCGCCTCGGTCTCGACCTCGGCCTCCGCCTCGGGCGCGCTCTCGGGCTCCGGGGCGGGCGCGGCCATCTCCTGGGCGGTGACCTTGGTCTTCCCGGCCTCGATCGCGTCGGCGATCACGCGGACGACGAGGCTGCAGGAGCGAATGGCGTCGTCGTTCCCGGGAATGACGAAGTCGGCGTCGTCCGGGTCGCAGTTCGTGTCCACGAGGGCAATGACCGGCAGGCCGAGCCGGCGGGCCTCCCGGACGGCGAGCTGCTCCTTGCGGAGATCGATGACGAACACCGCGTCGGGGAGAGACTTCATGTCGGCGACGCCGCCCAGGTTGATGTCGAGCTTCTCGAGCTCGGCGACCATGGCGATCCGCTCCTTCGGGGGCAGGAGCTCGAGCTGGCCCTCGTCGCGGAGTCGCCGAAGCTCGTGCAGGCGGGCGATGCGCTCCGAGATCGTGCGCCAGTTCGTCAGAAGGCCGCCCAGCCAGCGGTGGTTCACGTACGGCATGCCGACGCGGATGGCCTCCTCCTTGATCGAGTCCTGGCACTGCTTCTTCGTCCCGACGAACAGGATCGAGCCGCCCCGCTCCGCGACATTGCGCGCGAAGGCGTACGCCTGCTCGACCAGCTCCAGCGTCTGCTGGAGGTCGATGATGTAGATGCCGCCCCGCTCCGTGAAGATGAAGCGGCGCATCTTCGGGTTCCAGCGGCGGGTCTGGTGGCCGAAGTGCACTCCGGCCTCCAGAAGCTCGCGCATGGAGACGACGGACACGGATTCCTCCTCGGTTGGTTGTCGTATCGGCCGGCGGGAACGGGTGGAACCGGGCCAGTGCCCGGCACCGCCACCCGAGCGCTCCGCCGGGTCGGGTGCAAAACCGCTGCATTCTAGCCGATGCCGTCCGTAGGCTGAGAGCGTGCACGGGGTCGTGAGGCAGTCCGCATGGGATCTTGCTGTCGAGTGTGTCGAGGAGGAGCTCGCCGGCGGAGCCGTGCCCTCGCTCGAGCGCCTCGGCCGTCTCGGGCAGCTGGGCTCCCTCCCCTCCTTCATCGCGGCGCTCGGCGACGACGAGGAGCCCGCCGCGCTCACGGCAGACTTCGCCCGCGAGCGCGAAAGCCTGGGCTTCGCCCCGGCCGAGATCGCCGCCGAGCTCCTCACGCTCGGGAGCGTGCTCGAGCGCCACGGCGAGACGGATGCCCGCGGGATCGTCGACCGCTGCCTGCTCGCCTACGTGGACCACGTCACCGGGGAGCTGGCCGAGCGGGCGCGCCGTGATCCCCTCACGGGGCTCCTCAACCACCGCGCCTTCCACGCCCAGCTCTCCGCAGAGGCCGCGCGTGCCCGCCGCTACCGCGGTCGGATCGCGCTGGTCGCCTTCGACCTCGACCGCTTCAAGGAGACGAACGACAGGGAGGGGCACCAGGAGGGCGACCGGCTCCTTCGGGCCTTCGCCTCCGCGCTCCAGGCGACCGTTCGCGCGACGGACTTCGCGGGTCGGACAGGCGGCGACGAGTTCGCCGCCCTCCTGCTCGAGGCCGAGGCCGACGACGTGGGCGTGTTCCTCGACCGGCTCAGGGAATCCGTCCCCGACGCTCTCGTGTTCAGCGCCGGCGCCGCCTTCCTGCCTGACGAGTCGTCGACCCCGGAGCAGCTCGTCGCGGCGGCCGACCGGCGGCTCTACGCGGACAAGGCCGTCCGCGCGGCCTAGCGCCTAGAACCGCTTCTCGACCGAGCTGACCTTGTCGGAGGCGTCCCGGCGCGCGCGGTCGGTTCCGGAGCCGCCCTTGATGGTCGTCTCCTTCTTCCCGTCGCGCGTGACGAGCGCGTCGTTGCCGCCGCCGGCGTCGAAGCGGTCCACGCCCTTGCCGCCCGTGAGCGTGTCGTTGCCGTCGCCGCCGCAGATGAGGTCGTTGCCGCCGCCGCCCTTGATCTTGTCGTTCCCGCCCAGGCCGACGATGACGTCCGCGCCGTTCGTGCCGGTGATCGTGTCGGCGCCGTTCGTTCCGACCCTCGTCGCGGGCTGGCCCAGGCAGCCCGCCCGCGCGAGCCCGTAGACCTCGAGCTCGGCCAGGTCGATCCAGCTCGCGTTGCCCTGATTCGAGAGCATCGTGAAGCGAACGAAGCCGACGCCGGTGCGCGGCGTGATCGGGATCGCATTGAGGTGGTGCGCCTGCCCCAGGGTGAAGGAGCCGGTCTGCACGGTCGTCCACGACCCGCTCGCCCCCGTCTTCGAGACCTCGATCCGGTAGTCCCTCGTCGAGGCGTTGTCCGGGTCGCCGCAGATGGCGCCCGGGTCGACCCCGAACTCGGTCACGTCCACGAACGACGGGAGCTTGACGGTCAGCGAGCGCGCCGCCCCGATCTGGGACGACCAGCCGACGCCGAGGAAGTGGTCGATCGCCTGTCCCGGCCCGCACCCGAGCGCGCTGTAGTCCGGCCCCGTGAACGAGGACACGCGCCCGCCGCCGTCGTAGGCGGCCCAGTCGCGGCGGGTCTGGAAGTCGACCGGCGACTCGGTGTCCGCGACCACGGTGACGTCTTCGTCCGTCTCCCAGTGAAAGCCCGCCTTCGAGGCCGTCAGCGTCGGGTAGGTCGTCACGGGGACGTTCGCGAGGGAGTAGTGGCCGGCGGCGTCGCTGGTCGCGGAGAAGCCGGGCCCGTCGAACTCGACGTGGACGCCGGCCAGCGGAAGGCCGCTGTCCGAGTCGGTCACGGTGCCGGCGACCGATCCGACGCCGTCGCTCGGGTCCGGCGGCAGGGCGAAGCTCTCGACCGGCGCCATGTCGTTCGGCCCGTTGGTCGTGGCGAAGTAGCCCATCCCGCGCGCTGCGAAGACCTGCCAGACCTGGCTCTCGCGGTTCGTGCGGCCGTCGAGGACTCCGACCTGGTTGGCGGCGAGGATGGCGTCGCGCATCTCGAGAAACGACGGGTTCGTGGGAGAGAGCCGCATCGCCTCGGTGACGAGGAAGCGGGAGTCCGAGACGCCGACCGCGGTGCGGAGGTCCCAGAGCGTCTGCGCCCAGATCTCGCCGTCGGCGTGTACCTCGGGGCCGCACGAGCAGACCCTCCCCATGTCCCCGAGCGTGTACCCGCCGGCCGACCCGGTCGCGCTCCCGCCCGGGCAGGCAGTGTTCTTCGGCGTCAGCGGGCAGTCCAGCCCTTCGGTGCGAAGCGTGTGCTTGCCGTTGCCGACGTAGCGGTCGAGCGTGACCTCGCCGTTGGCGGCCGTGTTCGGCGCGTAGCCCTTCGCGACGAGGTAGTCCATCGCGTACCAGTCGCTCCAGCCCTCGCCCATCGCGGCGGACTGGAACGCGTCGAGCGCGCTCCAGCCGTCCGCGTACGTGATCAGCCGGCTCGAGAGCCCGTGGGTGTACTCGTGGTAGACCACCGAAGCGTCGTCACCGCCATTCACGTCGGGCGTCGGATCGCTGGCGAAGCTTCCGGAGATCGACGTGAAGAGGTACATCTGCATTCGCGGCGCCGACCCGTCCGGCGGCGTGAACATGTTGGCGTTGTTCACGTGGTCGACGTTCGGCATGTCCACGCCGAGGAACTGCCCCGCCTGCCCCGTCATCGCCCCGTCCGACGCGTGCGCGACGACCCTGTCTGCGCCGGCGAAGGTGCGGCTCGTCCAGGCGATGTCGGGATCATCCTCGAGGTGGTCGTGGAAGGCGTTGACGAAGTAGAAGACCTGCACGGCGTTCTGGCGCCGGTTGGCGTACCACCCCGTCTGCTGCGGGTACGGGCCGTTGTCGAAGCTGTCCCACGAGCACGTGCTCAGGTACGGAGCGGTCGGCGCGCAGTAGCCGTTCGCGTGGGTGAAGGTCTGGAAGGGGAAGCCCGTGGGCGAGTCCGTGGGATCGGTCTCCTCGCTGCCCCACCGGCCCGAGTTCTGCGCGGCGTTGTCGTCGTTCCAGTCCGAGAAGACGCGGGCGTAGGTTCCACTCAGGGACGTCGCGGCCGCCGATAGCCACCCGAGGCCGGTGAAGTCGCGCCAGCTCTGGGCCCCGCCCGAGGCCGCGCCCGGGTAGTAGTCCCACGCCTGCCCCCCGACCTCGGTCACCTTGTTGGCGCTCGCGAGCACGTTTCCGGTCCGCGCGTCGACCAGGGTCGTGTACACCTCGTCCGAGTCGGCACTCGCGGTCACGCGCCAGGCGAGGCGCGTGCCGCCCCCGTCGGTGACGAGCACGAGCGCCGCGTCATGGCCGCCGGCGAACCGGGTGGCCTGCGCGAGGCCGCGCGGAGCAACGGTCGCCCGCGGAGGAGCGGAGACCGTGCGCCCGGCTGCGCGAAGCGCTGTCACGACGGCGGTGGGCGCGCCGACCGACGGGTCGGCCGGAAGCTCGAGATCCGGCACCGGCGAGCCGCCGACGGTCAGGAGCCGTCCGTCCGACGTGACCGTCGCGCGGAGGTCGTTCGCGAAGGCCGGGATCCCGCCGGCCGTCTGCGCCCAGAGAAGGTGGTGCGCGCCCGCGGCATCCGTCTCGTCGCGGACGAGCCGGAGCCCGGCGAGGTCGTCCTCGTCGAGCCCGAACACGTCGGGGTGCTCCCGTACGTAGCCGAGGACCACGTCCGCCGGGTCATCCGTCGACGGCTCGGTGAGAAAGCCGTCGAGGCGGGCGACGAAGTGGGGCGTGCCGGTGACGGGGTCGATGCCGACGACGCCCACCGCGCCGAGCGACGCACGGAGCGCAGCCTGGCCCGAGCTCGGCGTTGCTGCGCGGCCCACGGACGGCGCGCGAAGGTTCTCGGATCCCGGACTTGCTGCCGTGGCTGCGGAAACGCCCACGAGCAGGAGCGACGACAGGATCGCTGCCGGCAGGCGAAAGCGGGCGGGCGGGAGAGGACTGGGCACGTCGGGGAACCCCCGCGTCTCACGCTAGTCCCGGTCTGTCGTTCGGGCGTCCCCCGTTCGAGCGAGCTCGAGCGCGTGCGCGAGGTCGGCCGGAAGGGCCGATTCGACCTCCACGTCCGCTCCACTGAACGGATGGGGAAACGCAAGCCGGGCGGCGTGCAGGAACTGCCGCTCGAGGCCGAGATCGCCCGCGGCGCCGTAGACGGGATCGCCCGCGACGGGAAGCCCGATCGCATCGAGGTGGACGCGGATCTGATGGGTCCTGCCCGTCTCGAGCCGGACGCGGAGCAGGGCGTGGTCCGGCAGGAGCTCGGCGATCTCGAAGGTCGTGACCGCCTCGCGCGGAGCCGCGCTGTCGAGCGAGACTCGAGTCGGGTCGCGTCGGTCCCGGCCGATAGGCGCTTCGATCCGGCCCGCGCGCGACCGCGGCCTCCCTCGCACGAGGGCGAGGTACTCGCGCGTCAGCTCGCGCCGCCGCAGCAGCAGTTGCAGCCGCCGGTGGGCCTCGTCGGAGCGCGCGACGACCAGGAGGCCCGAGGTGTCGCGGTCGAGCCGGTGCACGATCCCGGGCCGCTCCGGCGCCTCTCCTCCCTGGATCGAGTGCGCGAGCAGCCCGTGCACGAGCGTCCCGCTCCTGTGTCCCGACGCCGGGTGCACCACGACTCCGGCCGGCTTGTCGACGACGAGAAACTGCTCGTCCTCGAAGACCACGTGGAGGCCCTCCACCGGCTCGGGCTCGATCGTCGCCTCGCGCCGCTCGGGGACATCGAACTCGAGCTCCTCCCCGCCCGCGAGCCGGTGGCTCTTGGGCTCCGCCGCCCCGTTGACGAGCACGGCACCGCTCCGCAGGAGCCGCTCCGCCGCGGCGCGCGACCCCACGGCCTCACAGCTCGCGAGGAAGCGGTCGAGCCGCTCGCCGGCCGCCTCCGGCGGCACGACGAGCCTCATCAGCTGGTCTTGGGAGCCGAGCGCCGGAGACGGGGCTGGCGCTCGGCGAGCACGAGGGCCGCCAGCAGGATGGCCACGCCGACGACGATGAAGGTGTCGGCGAGGTTGAAGGCGGGCCAGAAGCGGAGGTCGAGGAAGTCCGTGACGTGGCCGAGACGGATCCGGTCGATGAGGTTCGAGAGGCTGCCGCCGACGAGGAGCCCGAGCGCGACCGGAAGCACGGGGTGGCGCGCGCCCGCCCGTGCGAAGTAAACGAGCATCCACCCGACGGCGACCGCGGTCAGGATCGTGACGATCGAGGCCCAGCTGGAGAAGAGCCCGAACGCGATGCCGGGGTTCGTGACGTGCCGGACCTCGAGCGGCCCGACGACGTGGACGGACTCGCCGAGCGCGAGCTGGCTGACGACGATCTGCTTCGTGACCTGATCGGCCACGACCGCGCAGAACGCAACGGCGAGCAGCGCGAACCAGTGGAACGGCGTGGCCGAGAGCGACCGCTCGACCATCGAGATCGGTACGCGTCCGTCCGTGGCCGATCCGACGCGAACGTCGATCAGCCTCGCCGACGGGTTGACTAACCCCTCTCGGCGAGACGCTGGCAGTCGATACACCTCGTCGCGTAGGGAATGGCCTCGAGCCGGTCGGCGGAGATCGGGAGCCCGCAGCGGGCACACGTCCCGAACGTCCCCTCGTCGATCCTGCCGAGCGCGTCGTCGATCGAGTGGAGCACGTTCTCCGAGTTCTCCTCGAGCGTGTAGTCGATCTCCCGGTTGAGCGTCGCGGTCGCGGAGTCGGCGAGGTGGTTGTCGTACGTCTCCTCCTCCGTCTCCTCCGCGAGCGACCCCGAGCTGGCCTCGTGCAGGTGCTCGACGGTGACGTTCAGGCGCTCGCGCTCGTCGAGCAGGATCCTCCGGAAGCGCTCGGTGTCCACGGACCGAGTATATCCGCCGGACCCGCGGGCCCCAGACGGTGATCAGGCGGCCTGGTGACGCCCTCGTCCGGGCTCGTCGCGCGTCTCCGCCGGGTCGGTCCCGAGGCGCTCGAGAGCGGACACGAGGAAGGCGCGGAACTCGGCCCGGACGTCGGTCTCGACGCCGCGCAGGCGCCGGATCTCGGCCCGCAGGCGCTCCTGCTCGGACTCGGCCGAGGACGCGATGTCGCGCGCCTTCGCGCGGGCCTCCTCGACGATCAGGTCGGCCTCCTGGTGGGCTCGCGCCCGCAGCTCGTCCGCCATCCGCTCGGCGGAGAGGAGGGTGTTCCGGAGCGCCTCCTCGATCTCGCGCTGGCGATGGAGCTCGCTCTCGAGGCGCTCGATCTCGTCGCGCAGGTCCGCGCGCTCCCGCCACACGTCCTCGAAGCTCGTGGCGACGTCGGCGAGCAGCTGGTCGGCCGCATCGCGGTCGTAGCCGAGCGGCCTGCGGCCGAGCCTGGCGTGCCGAATCTCGACAGGAGTGATCGACATGGGGTCCCGTTCTTCGCCGCCCGCCGGCGGTCCCCTCCCCGCCGAGGGACGCTCAGAGGTAGTCGAGGCCCACGTTCACCAGCCGCTGGACGATGTAGAGGGTGAGGATGGCGAGGATGGGCGAGAGGTCGAGCCCGAGCCCGCCGAGGTTGACCTGGGGGATGAACCTGCGGAAGAGGCGGAGATACGGGTCGACGACGTCGTAGAGGAACTTCTGGATCCGGTTGAGCGTCGTGTTGTAGGGGATCGGGACCCAGGACGCGATGATGTAGGCGATGATGCAGATGATGTAGACGAGAAACAGCACGTTGACGAAGCTGCGTGCCGTCTCGACGATGTCTGCCACCAGCATCGGCACAAACCTACCGCTCCGTGCGGCCGATGCCTATGACTGATTGAAGAAGCCGCGGTCGATGAGCCGCGCGCGCTCTTCGGCGGAGACCTCGACGTTGCGCGGGGTCAGAAGGAAGACCTTGTCCGCGACGCGCTGCATGCTTCCGCCGAGGGCGTAGGTGAGACCGCTCGAGAAGTCGATGAGGCGCTTCGAGAGCTCCGCGTCGGTGCCCTGGAGGTTGACGATGACGGGCACGGAGTCCTTGAACTTGTCGGCGATCGACTGCGCGTCGTTGAAGCTCCGCGGGACGACGAGGTGGACGCGCACGGAGGCCGACGCCACGGCTTCCAGCGGGACGCGGCCTCGATTGCTCCGAGGCGGCGGCGCGGTGGCGACCGCCGTCTCCGCCTGGACGTCGGGCTCGGACCAGTCCTCGAACTCGTCCCGTTTCCGGCCGCGCGGGTTCAGACGGCGGACGTTCGGGCGGTCGCTGTACGTCCGCTCGAGGTCCTCCTCGGCGGCGTAGGCCTCCTCGTCCCAGTACTCGTCTTCCTCGACGATCCCAAAGTAGACGAGGGCGCGGCTCCAAACGTTCCCCACTCCCATTGACGCCGAACGATACTACCGGCCGTACAGAACGGAGCCGACCCGAACGAGCGTCGCTCCCTCCTCTGCGGCGACGCGGTAGTCCTGGGAGGTGCCCATGGAGAGCTCGGGCAGATCGTGCTCGGCGGCGAGCTCGCGGAGGGCGCGAAAATAGGGTCGCGACGCCTCCGGATCCGGGGCAAGGGGCGGCATCGTCATCAGCCCGCGGACGTCGGCCCCGAGCCCCCTCGCCTCCGCCAGGAAGGACGCCAGCTGGCCGGGCGCGACCCCCGACTTCGACTCCTCGCCGGAAAGGTTGACCTCGACGAGCGTCGGAATCGTGAGCCGGCCCGCGGCCGACAGGCTCGAGAGCGAGTGGCACAGCTCGCAGAGGTCGGAGACGTCGCGCGCCTTGCGCGACTGAAGGTGGCCGATGAAGTGCCAGCGGAACCGCTCGCCGTAGCGCGCGTGCTTGGCGGCCAGGTCCTGGAGCCGGTTCTCGCCGACCACCTCCACGCCCGCGTCGGCGAGGATCCCGAGCTCGTCCGCGGAGACGTACTTCGTCGCCGCGACCACGGTGACGTCGGGCCCGACCTCCGCCCGGATCCGCTCGTGGTTGGCCCGCACGATGTCAGCGGACAGCGGCAATGATCCCCTGGCGCCCCGTGACGCCCCGGTCGCGGCGGTGGGAGAAGAAGAGCGCCTCCTCGCAGGACGTGCAGAGGTTTACCCGCTCGACGGTCTCGCAGCCGACGGCGGCGAGAGCGCGGGCAGCCGCCTCCGGGAGGTCGAGGTGGCGGCCTCTGACGATGTCGGCGCCGAAGCGCTCGCGGTAGGGCTGCGCGACCTCGTCGCCGACCTCGTAGCAGCAGGGGCCGATCCCCGGGCCGACCGCAGCGGCGAGCGCGACCCTCGCCCAGGACCGTCGCCGCGCGCTCGATGATCCCGGCGAGGAGCCCGCGCCAGCCGACGTGGAGCGCCGCCACCGCGGGCGGGCCGTCGAGCCGCGCCAGCGCGACGGACAGGCAGTCCGCCGTCAGGAGCATGACCGGGAGCTCGGGATCGTCCGTCCAGAGGCCGTCGCAGCGGACGTTGACCGTCCCCGGCCGGACGATGCCGCGGCCGTCCGCCCGGACGACCTCCGCCCCATGCACCTGCCAGGCCATGGTCGCCTGCTCGGGCACGACCCCGACGGCCGCGCACAGGCGCCGGCGGTTCTCGACGACCCGCTCGGCCTCGTCCTCGGTGAGGATCCCGAGGTTGAGCGACTCGTAGGCGCCCTCGCTCACGCCGCCGATCCGGCTCGAGAACGCGACGCGGTACGGGCCCGGGACATCCCAGTCGAAGAGCGTCATGGCGCCGCGATCAGCTCCCGGGCCGCCTCGAGCTCGGCCGTCCGGCCGTCGAGCTCGCCGTTCAGCTTCCGCCTGAGGATCTCGTCGAGCACGGCCCCGACACGCGGGGACTCCGTCAGCCCGAGCTCCGCGAGATCGCCGCCGGAGATCTCGAGCCGCACGGCGCGGAGCTCGTCGAAGTAGCTTTCGAGCCGCGACCGCGCGGGCTCGGTCGCGCCGGCGAGGGCGACCAGGACGCCGTCCGGGTCGTGGGGATCGGCGATCGCGCGCAGCGCGGCCGGCTCGTCCGTCGCGGCAGCCAGCGCTCGAAGCTTCGGGGCCACCGTGACGGCGTCCGCGATCCGATCGGCGTCCCGCCGCCGGAGCTTCAGCCGCTCGAACCAGTCGTAGAGCTCGTCGGGCGTCAGCCGGCGCGCGAGCGCCGCGAGACGCAGCCGCCAGGCAGGCGTCTCGGGCGCGAAGCGCTCGCGCAGCAGGTCGAGCTCGCCGGCGAGCGCGACGGAGTCCTCGTCGGCCGTCAGGTGCGGATGGACGGCGCGATCGAGCCTGAGGTCGGCCATGCGGCGGAGGGAGTCGGCGATCTGCTCCTCGGAGAGGAGCGCCTGGAGCTCGTCGCGGAGGCGGGCCGAGGACAGCTCCCCCACCAGCTCCATCTCCACGCAGGCGCGCGCCAGCCCGAGCGTGTGCGCGTCCACGCGGAACCCGTACCGGTTCTCGTAGCGAACGGCCCGGAAGAGGCGCGTCGGGTCGTCGATGAAGGAGAGGTTGTGGAGGACGCGGACGACGCCGGCCTCGAGATCCCGCAGGCCGCCGAAGAAGTCCACCAGCCGCCCGAAGTCCTCGCCCTTGAGCGAGATCGCCATCGCGTTGACGGTGAAGTCGCGGCGGTAGGAGGTCCTGGCGGATCGACGCCTGCTCGACCGCCGGCAGGGCGCCGGGGTAGTCGTAGAACTCGGTGCGCGAGGTTGCGACGTCGACCCGCTCGCCGTCGTAGACGACCTTCGCGGAGCCGAACCGGTCGTGCGGCACCACGCGCCCGCTCAGCGCGCGGGCCAGCGCCCGGCCGAAGGCGATGCCGTCCCCCTCGACGGCGATGTCGACGTCGAAGCTCGGCTCGTCCATGAGGAGATCGCGAACGGCCCCGCCGACCAGGTAGACGCCGTCGAACCCCTCGGCGACGGCCTGCACCGCCTCGAAGACGCGCCCGAGCCCCTCGACCGCGAGCAGCCGGTCCCGCAGGTCGGGCCCGGGCTCGGCCGCCTCCTCGGCCAGCGGTTCCCCGAGGGCCCGGAGGAGATCGCTCCGTGTCACGACCCCGACGACGACGCCGTCGGCGAGCACCGCCACCCTCCCCGCGTCCGAGCTGCGGAGCAGCCGCGCCAGCTCCGGGAGCGGCGTCTCCTCGGCGCAGGTGGCCACCTCGGAGCTCATGACACTCTTGACCGGAGCGTGGGAGAGCTCGTGCCCGATCGCCTGGTCGAGGTTCTCGCGGGTGACGAGGCCGACGAGGCGATCGGCGTCCCCGACGAGGATCCCGCTCTGGCGGTGGCGCTGGCAGAGGACCATCGCGTGCGCCACGGTGTCCTCGGGGGAGACGAACCGCGCGGGATGCGACATGACCTCCGCGGCGGTCCGCAGCGGCCGAACGGCCCCCGGCAGGGACTCGAGGACGAGCTCGCGCGCCTCGGAGAGGGGCCCGTGGTGGACGGCCGACGCGGCTTGCGCATGTCCCCCGCCGCCGAGGGCGGCCGCGATGGCCGCGGCGTCCAGCTCGGGGACGCGCGTCCGCACGACGCAGAAGACGCGGCCCTCCATCTCGACGAGGCAGACGAGCGCCCGCGCGTCGGTGAGGTCGACGATCTTGTGGGCGAGGTTCGAGACGCCGTCGACGTACTCGGGCCAGGAGACGGCCGCAACGAGGACCTCCAGCCCGCCGGCGGAGTGCGTCTCGACCGCGCCGACGAGTGCGTCGAGCAGCGCGCGCTCCTCGTCGCCGAGCGGCGAGCGGAGGTACTGCGCGACCATGTCCTGGCGAGCTCCGTGACGAAGGCACCACGCGAGCGCCTCCGCGTCGCGCACGCCGACGCCCGGATAGCCGAGGGAGCCCGTGTCCTCGTGGATCCCGAGCGCGAGGACGGTCGCCTCGAGCGGCGTCACGTCGATCTCGCGCTCGGCGAGGATGCCGACCATCGTCGTCGCCAGGGCGGCGTCGTCCGAGAGGACGAGGTTCTCGGGCTTCACCCAGTCGGGCGGCTGGCCGGGGTGGTGGTCGAAGACGACGACCTCCACGTCGGGGTCCCGCGCCACGTGCTCGAGCTCCCCGAGGCGCTCGGGATGCACCGTCTCCACGACGATCAGCCGCCGGATCGCGTCCCGGTCGAGGCGCCCCGCCTCGACGATGTCGAGCTCGTCGGCGTGGAGCCGGTAGAACTCGCGCACGTTGCGGTTGAGCGACCCCGAGAGGGCGACGACCGCCCCGGGGTAGAGCCGGCGCGCGGCCAGCATGGCCGCGAACGCGTCGAAGTCCGTGTTCGTGTGCGAGACGATGACGTCCACACGAGGAAGGTTAGACCCGCCCCGGGCCGATCCCCCTTCCTGGGGATGCGTGGCTTGCCGGGTGGCAACAGGCTCAGACCTCCGGAGAGTGGCCTCCGGGTCGTCCAGCTGGAGGTCAGCCGCACGTGTCCGTCAGCCTTCGCATCGCCCTGGCAGTCGTGGTCGCCGCCGTCGCAGGCGCGGCGCCGGTCCAGGCTGCGCCGCCCGGCGCCGACCGGACTCGCCGTCGCCGACCTCGTTTCCGACACCGGCGTCTTCGACCCGCAGCTCAGCTGGACCGCGGTCTCGGGTGCGAAGGGCTACCAGGTCGAGATCAACCCGACGGACACCTGGGCGTCTGGTTCGAAGGTCTGCTGCAACAACATCGGCTCCACGATGCCGGTGACGACCGTCGGGACGTCGTTCTCGCCGCCGGTCGTCCTCCCGAACGACGACGAGTACTACTGGCGCGTCCGTGCGATCGACGCGAGCAACAACGCCGGCCCGTGGACGGCCGGCAGCCCGTTTTCCAAGAGCTACGGGTCGACGCCGAGCGTTCCGAACATCCGGCTGGCGGACGCGAACCTCGACGCGATCGCCGCCGGCTCGACGGTGGCCACGCCCATCGTCCTCTGGGATCCGTCCCCCGGCGCCTCCTCGTACCGCGTCCAGGTGACGACGTACGGGCTCGGGCGTCTGTGACTGGTCGGCGTCCATCTGGGCAAACAAGACAACCGTTACCGGTTGGACGCCACTCGGCTGGAGCAAGAACACGGACGCCGATCCGCTCCAGCGCGGCATCGCTCCGTCGACGGACCTCATCAGCGCCCTCTCAGCGGGCCAGGAGTACTGCGTTCGGGTCAGCCCCATCGACGGCCCCGCCGTGACGAGCGGAGGCCCTCAGGTCGAGGCCGACTGGACGTACCTGCCCTCGATCGGCGCACCCGCCTTCGCCTGGTCGGGGCCTCCGACGGTCGAGCCGTGCAGCCCGTGCGCGCCGAATGCGTCCGACTACCTCATGCCCCTGGCGGGATCGTCGATCGGCTCGATGCCGGTCTTCACCTGGAACCCCGTCCCGGGCGCGCAGAGCTACTTCGTCGTCGTCGCGAACGACCCGCTCTTCACCACCATCGAGGACTACGCGTACACGCGCGTGACGGCCTATGCGCCACGCGAGAACGCCAAGACCCGCGGATACCCGGACAAGACGTCGAACTACTACTGGGCCGTCCTGCCCGCGACGAACGTGAACGGGCTGGGCGTCTCCACCGACGTGACCTCCAGCAACCCGCAGGCCTTCCAGAAGCAGACGACGCCGCCGACGCTCCTCGGCCCCACCGGCGGCGCTGTCGTGTCGACCACGGCGACGGTCTTCCACTGGTCGCCGGTCTTCGGCGCCCGCCGCTACCACCTCCAGGTCTCCGACGACCCCACCTTCGCGAACGTGCTCGACGAGAAGGCGATCATGGGCCAGGCCTCGGTGCCGAACGGCGCCGGCACGGACTCCACGGCGTACACGAGCAGCACCGACTACCCGACCGGGACGACGCTCTACTGGCGCGTCCAGGCCGAGCTCGAGGACCAGATCTCGCAGTTCGTCGGCCTCCGCTGGTCGACGACCGGCACGTTCCAGCGAACCGCGTCCGGAGGGCCGGAGGCCCCGGCGGGCCCGCCGACACGCTCTTCAAGCTGACCGCCAGCGGCTACCCGGTCAAGGGAAAGGCCAAGACGGTGACGATCACGGTGAAGAGCCGGGCGACGAACGCGCCCGTGTCGGAGGCCTCCGTGCGCGTCTCGGGCGCGGGCGTCAAGGCCGCCACCAAGAAGACCGGCGCGCTCGGGAAGGTGAGCTTCAAGGTGCGCGCGACGCGCTATCCGGGCACGGTCTCGTTCAAGGTGACGAAGGCCGGCTTCACGACGGCCACCATCAAGCGGGTCGTCCGCTACGGCTAGCCGCTAGCGGGCGGCGACCATCGCGATCTCGACGCGGGCCCCCGACGGGAGCGCCGCGATCTCGACCGTCGCCCGCGCGGGGTACGGCTCGCTCAGATGGCTCGCGTAGACCTCGTTCATCGGCTGGAAGTCGTCCAGCTCGACGAGGAAGATCGACGTCATCACGACCCGGTCGAGGCTCGTCCCGGCCTCCTCGAGGATCGCCGCGAGGTTCTTCATCACCTGCTCGGTCTGCGGGGCGATCCCGCCCTCGACGACCTGGCCCGTCGAGGGGTCGATCCCGAGCTGCCCCGACACGAAGACGAGGTCGCCGGCGACGATCCCCTGCGAGTACGGGGCCCCCTGGAACGGCGCGGGAGCCCGGTCGGTCCGAACGGCGTCTTGGTCACTAGCCCTCCACTCTCTCGATGCCGGCGCCGAGCGCCCGGAGGCGCTCGTCGATCCGCTCGTAGCCGCGGTCGATCTGCCCGACGTTCCCGATCGTCGAGCGCCCCTCCGCGCAGAGGCTCGCGATCAGCATGGCCATCCCGGCGCGGATGTCCGGGCTCTCCATCCGCTCTCCGTACAGAGGCGAAGGCCCGCTGACGACGGCGCGGTGCGGGTCGCAGAGGATGATCCGCGCGCCCATCGTGACGAGCTTGTCCACGAAGAAGAGGCGGTTCTCGAACATCTTCTCGAAGATGAGGACGGTGCCGCTCGCCTGCGTGGCGACGGCGAGCGCGATCGAGGTGAGGTCGGCCGGGAACGCCGGCCAGGGCCCGTCCTCGATCTTGGGGATCTGCGAGCCGAGGTCGTCCTGGATCCGCAGGGCCTGGCCGCCCGGCACGCGGAGCGACGTTCCCTCCACGTGCCATTCGACCCCGAGGCGCTCGAACCCGGGCCAGACGCCGACGAGGTGCTCGGGGACGACGTCCTCGACGACGATCTCGCCCTCGGTGACGGCGCCGAGGCCGAGGAAGCTCGCCACCTCGATGTGGTCGGGGCAGATGCGCCAGCCGCCCCCGCTCAGACGGTCGACCCCCTGGACGCTGAGGACGTTCGACCCGATCCCCTCGATCCTCGCGCCCAGCGAGACCAGGAACCGGCAGAGGTCCTGGACGTGGGGCTCGCAGGCGGCGTTCGCGATCGTCGTCTCCCCCCGCGCGAGCACGGCCGCCATGACGGCGTTCTCGGTCCCGGTGACGGATGCCTCGTCGAGGTGGACATGCGCGCCGACGAGGCTCTGGGCCCGCATGTGGAAGCCCCGGTTCGCGCGGATCTCGGCCCCGAGGCGGGAGAAAGCGTGGATGTGGGTGTCGAGCCGGCGCCTTCCGATGACGTCGCCGCCAGGCGGCGGGACGACGGCCTCGCCCCAGCGGGCGAGCAGTGGGCCGGCGAGGAGGATGGACGCGCGGATGCGCGTGCAGAGCTCCTCGTCCAGCTCGTGCTTGCGGATGTCCTCCGCGTGGATCCGGACGGTGCTCTCGTCGCTGCGCTGGACCTCCACGCCGAGGTCGGCGACGAGCGCCAGCATGGAGTCGACGTCCCTGATGGCGGGGACGTTCGTGAGGGTCACCGGCTCGTCCGTGAGGAGGGCCGCAGCGATGATCGGAAGCGCCGCGTTCTTGTTCCCCGCAGCGCGGACCGAGCCGCGCAGCGGACGTCCGCCCTCGATGACGAAGGACTCCATCAGGGTGTCGGCGACAAGCGTCTCGGGCACGGCGTCCCGCTCTTGGCTCGTTGGGCCAAAGCGACCGAGCAGGCTATCCTAAACGGCCCGATGGAGGTCACCCGCGAGCGGGCCTGGGAGACGCTCACCCAGTACACGCAGAGCGAGGCGCTGCGGCGCCACGCGCTGGCGGTCGAGGCCTGCGTCCGGTTCTACGCGCGGAGCGACGGCGAGGACGAGGAGCGCTGGGGCGCCGTCGCCCTCCTCCACGACTTCGACTACGAGATCCACCCCACGCTCGACAAGCATCCGCAGGACGGCGCGACGATCCTCCGCGACGAGGGCTGGCCCGAGGACGTCATCGAGGCCGTCCTCTCGCACGCCGAGCACCTCCAGATGCCGCGCGACACGCAGCTCAAGAAGACGCTCTTCGCGTGCGACGAGCTCGCGGGGTTCGTCCACGCGTGCGGGCTCGTCCGGCCGGACGGGATCGAGACCCTCGAGCCGAAGTCGGTGCGGAAGAAGCTCAAGCAGCCGTCCTTCGCCGCCGGCGTCCACCGCGATGAGGTCTACGCGGGCGCCGAGCTCCTCGGGCTCGAGCTCGACGACCACATCGCGAACGTCATCGCGGCGATGCGCCCGATCGCCCCGCGAGCTCGGCCTGCGCACCGAAGCGGCCTAGCCGCCCGTGTTCAGGCGGGCGCGGACGCGCGGCACGAGCGCGAGAACGTCCGCCGAGTGGATCTCGCCGGCCGGGCCGAGAGCCGTGACGCTCCCGAGGAGACGGCCCGACCACACGTAGAAGAAGACGGTCTCGATCGGCTCGCCGCTGAGGTCGAACCGGAAGATCGCGCCCGCGGCGTCACGGCCCTCGACCTCTAGAGGGAGCACCCTGAGGCGGGTCACCTTCGACTTGACGACGCCCTGCACGAACGTCCGCGCGAGCGTGAGCGCCACCTTCCTCGACTCGATCGCCCGCAGGAAGGCGGCTGCCTCCCGGCTTCGCTCGAACACCTGCACCATGCTGCGGAGATAGAGGACCGTCGAGCCGCCGAGCTGCTTGTCCAGGGGCGCGAACTCGCGCAAGAACGAGGCGATCGTCTCCATGCTGTCGGCGGCCTTCGCCGGTGGCCGTCGACCCAGGAGGCAGGTCTCCGGCCGTCAGCACGAACGGCTTCGGGTCGATCCTCCTCGGCTTGCCCGGAAGCGGGACCGGCTCCTCGTCGACCGTGCCGGCGAGGACGCCCTGCATGCGCTCGTCGAGCGCCACGGCGATCGTGTTCACATCGCCGTCGACTGCCTTCTCGTCCTTGGTCGCCGCCCAGACGCACGCCGACGAGCCGTCCGCGGCGGAAATAGACCACGGTCGCGTGGAAGCGCGACCTTTCCGGCCGCAACGGTAACAGGAGGCCCGCGGCCTCCTCGCCGACGCCGACCGCGGCGAAGTTCCTGACGCGCGACGAGACGCAGCCCGTCCACCACCTTGCCCTCGAAGCGGTCGTAGTCGCTCACCTGCTTGCTCAGGTACTGGGCCGCGTACACCGGGTCCTTGAACAGGTCGGCCGTGGTCGCCACGAGCATCGCGGCGCTCGGCCTCGGCTCCCTCGGGCGACTCGTAGGAGAGGTCATAACCGGCGACGCGCCCTGCCGCCTTCAGCGATCTGCGCGGAGTCAGCAGGATCGAGCGGTGTCGTCGGCGGCGTCGAGGTTGGTCGTCGGGCCGGAGTCGTCGACCGACACGCGCAGGCCGTCGGCGAGATCTCCGAGCTCCGCCTGCGGGACCACCATGACGGCCAGATCGTCGATCGGGATCTTCGGGGAGCGCACAGCGGTCGGCTCCGCGTTCTGCGTCCCGCCGCATGCGACGCAGGAGCGAGCGCGGAGCTGAGGAGCGCAGCTGCCCCCCGGAGCGGCGTCATGGTCGATGTATCGGCCGAGCGGCGCCGGCCTCAAGCCGGCGGCCGCGACTCCCTCGAACGAGGCGCTCGAGGTCGTCCTCGCTCGTCCAGAAGCCGCACGATGCACGGACCCAGCCCGTTCCCGGAAGGTCGCGGACGATGACCCCCTGCTCGCCGAGTCGGGCGACGAGCCCCGGCGGATCGTCCGCGCGCCAGGAGACGAGCGTGCCCTGGTCGGATTCCGTGACGACCTCGGCGCCGCGCTCGGCGAACTGCTCGCGGCAGCGCTCGGTCATCGCCCGGGCATGTGCGAACCGCTCCTCGCCCGCGTCGTCGGCGAAGGCCAGAGACGCGAGGAGCCCGGCGACCGACGAGGCCGAGGCGAGGAACCCCTCGTAGCGCGGCGCTCCCTCCACGAGCTCGTACTCCGGATGCTGCCAGGACAGGTACGACGGCGCCGCGACGCGGCAGTCGTCGAGGCGGTCCTCGCGGACGTAGAGGCAGCCCGTCGCAGCCGGGCCGAGCAGCCACTTCTGGCCGGAGACCGTGTAGAAGTCGCAGCCGAGCCCGCGCACGTCGACGGGAATCGCACCGGCCCCCTGGGCGCCGTCGACGAGCAGCGGGATGCCGCGGTCCGCGAGCTCGCGGATCGGGAGCACCGCTCCCGTGTGCCAGGAGACGTGCGAGAGGGCGATCAGCCGGGTTCTCGGGCTGATCTGCGCCTCGATCGCGTCGAGCGCCTCGGCGGCGGGCCGCGCCCGAGTCTCGGCGATCCGCAGGTCCGCGCGGGCGCTCACGAGGCCGCCGAAGAGGCCCGGGTGCTCGGAATCGGTGGTCACGACCTCGTCCCCCTCGCCGATGCCGAGCCCCCGGAGGACGATGTTGCAGCCCTCGGTCGTCGAGCTCGTCAGCGCGATGCACTCCGAGGCCGCCCCGACGAGCCCGCCGAGAGCCGCGCGCAGGGCTCCCCGGTCGGCGAGCAGCGCCTCGAAGTAGGCGCGGCCGGCGCGGCCCTCCTCGAGCTCTCGCTCCTGGACCTCCCGCATGGCCGCCGCAGTCCGTTGCGGCAGCGGCCCGAAGGTGCCCGCGTTCAGGTAGGCGTAGCGCGCGAGGACGGGCAGCCCCCTGCGAACGGCTACGAGGTCGATGCGATCACCGCCTCGACCGGCGCGTGGTCCGAGAGGACGGCGCCGTCCACGCGCCGGCGCTCCTCCGGCCATGCCGCCGGCCCCTGCTCGACGGTCAGGCCCCGGGCGAGGATCTGGTCGATCCCGTCGATCGGCTCGGAGAAGCCGGCGACGGGATGCCGCCGGACGTTGAAGTCGCCAGAGAGGATGCACGGATCAGGGCCGGCCAGGAACGCCGCGGCGCGCTCGATCTCCTTCCGCGCCTGCTCGCCGCCGGGCTGGTTCGACGCGTGGAGGTTGGCGAGGAGGATCCGGCCGCCGTCGACGTCGATCTCGAGCGCCTGGCAGACGCGCCGCTGGCCGCCGCGGAGCACGTCGAGCCTCGAGACCTCGAGGTTGAGCACGATCCGCCGGTGCCGTCCAGCGTCGAGGTGAGGGTTGACGAGGAGGGCGTTGGCCTGGCCGCTCGCGCTCGAGCGAAACCGCTCCGGGTCGAGCTCGGTCAGGCGCCGCGCCAGCGGGCCCGCGAGGGACGGCATCGCCTGCGCCCAGGAGGCGGCCATCCCGCTCCAGCCGCCGAGGCGCCGCACCGCCCACATCGGCACCTCCTGGAGCGCGACGACGTCGGGCGCGTCGGCGGTGACGAGGCGCACCATCTGCTCGAGACGGAGCGACGACGACTCCGGATGCGTCCTCCCGTGGCAGAGGTTCCAGCTGCGGACGAGGAGGCGCACAGGCGCACTAGTCTAGGAGCGTGGGGACCCGCTTCGTCGACCTCGTCGAGCGCCAGCTCGAGCTCTTCGAAGCGGACTACGCGGGGCTCATTCGCGACTGCCAGGCGGCGCTGGACGCGTACAACGCCGCCCCCCGCGAGGACGCGGAGGAGCGGTACGGCGACTACGTCGACCTCGTCGACGCGGCCCAGGACGCGCTGGTCGAGTACCGGGACGCGTACGCGCGGACGCTCGACGACGACGCGGCCGAGGAGTACGAGGACGTCTTCAACCGCCTCGTGCGCAAGCGCCTGCCCCGCTTCGGGCTCGAGCTCGACTGAGCTCGCTGTGAGCAGCTAGCGGTCGACGCGGAAGAAGCTCGGCGGCGCGAGGCCCGCGACCTTGCGCGTGAGCACGTCGACGCTCCTGCCCTCGTCCTCGCGGCGCTCCTTGCGCCGCACCGCCGAGCGGACGACGAAGCCGCCGACGTACCGGATCGGCTCGGGAGGGAACAGGCCCTGCGGCCCGAGGTTGAGGCCGCAGCTGGACCACTCGTCCTGGCGCTCGAGCGCGCTCGAGGCGAGGATCTTGCCCGCGGTGAGCGAGGGCGCGACGCCGTTGCCCGAGTAGCCCACGCCGTAGACGATCGGCACGCGGCCGGGCAGCCTGCCGAAGATCGGGACGCCGTCGACGGTCCGGTCGATCGGCCCGCCCCAGGAGTTCGTCACCTCCGCCCCGGCGGCGAACGGGACGAGGCGGACGAGGTCCTTCTCGAGGAGGCGCGCCGCGTCCAGGTCGTAGCCGAAGAAGCCGTCGTCGACGCGCCCTCCCATGACGTGACGGTGGCCGCCCTGGCCGAACGCGATCCGGCCGTCCTTCGTCGTGCGGTAGTAGTGCACCATGAGGCGGCAGTCCGAGACCGACTCGCCGCCGGTCCAGCCCGCCTCCTCGAGCCGGTCCGGGACGGGCGCCGTCGCCACCATGTCGCTGGAGACGGCGACGACTGCGCGGCGCAGCTCGGGCACCCCCGCGAGCCAGGCTCCCGTGGCGAGCACGATCGCATTCGCCTGCACGGAGCCCGAGCGCGTTCGCACCACTCCCTGCTCGCGGTCGAGATCGACCATCGCCGAGTGCTCGAAGATGCGGATGCCGCGCGACTCGGCGACGCGCCGGAGGCCGCGGGCGAGAAGGGCGGGCTGGACGGTCGCGGCGTGGGCCTCGAACGCGGCCCCGAGGTGGACCGGGGACCCGGTCCGGCGACAGACCTCCGCGGCCGAGAGGACCTCGAAGGGATGCTCCCCGAGCTGCTCGGCGAGCGCGACCGTCCCGTCCCAGCTGTCCAGCTGCGCAGGAGACGTGGCCGTCCACAGCCAGCCGCCGCGGCGGTAGTGCGCGTCGATCCCCTCGCGCTCGCAGAAGTCGCCCAGCTCGGTGACGGCGTCGACCGACGCGTGCACGAGACGGAGCGCCTCCTCCTCCCCCAGGCGCTTGGCGAGCGTGGCGGCCTTCGGCCACCACGAGAGCGCGAAGCCACCGTTCCGCCCGGACGGCCCGCCGCCGCAGATGTCCGCCTCGACGATCACGACCTCGGCGCTCGGCTCGAGCTCGCGGGCACGCAGCGCCGTCCAGAGCCCGGTGTACCCGCCGCCGACGACGCAGACGTCGGCCTGGATCGAGTCGGTGAGCTCCGCGGAGACGACGCCGGACTCGGCCGCGAGGGCCTCCTGGAGCCAGAGGGAGCGGTGGGCCATCGGCCCTCAGCCTAGATGCTCGCGGTCAGCGACCGCCGAAATGATGGGCCGCGGGAAGGGCGGCGCGGACCTCCGCGTCGTTGGCGACCCGACGCGCGAGCGGGGCGAGGGAGACGAGCTCGCCGACGAGGATGTTCCGGTTCCTGTCGACCCGCTCGAAACGCCCCCGTGCGAGGAGGAGCGGCTCTCCGCGGACGAGCGCCCGCTGCCGCTCGTAGACCGGCGGCGGCACGATCAGGTTCATCTGGCCGTGCTCGTCCTCCACGAGCATGAACACGACGCCGTTCGCCGTGGACGGCCGCTGCCGCGCGACGACGAGGCCGGCGACGGCCACGTGGGAGCCGTGGGGAGCCCGCTCCAGGTCCGGGCTCGCGAGAACCTCTCCGGGAAGGTGCGGCCGCAGCAGCTCGAGCGGGTGCACGTCGATCGAGATGCTCGTCAGGCGGTAGTCGGCGAGCATCCGCTCCCAGGGCGTCTGCTCGGCCAGCTCCGGGATCTCGCTCGTCGGCTCCAGGGGAAGCGCGAGCTGCCTCTCGGATCCACCGGAGCCGGCGCTCGCGGAGCGCGGCGCGAGCCCCAGGCGCCACAGGAGCTGACGGCGCGGCCAGCCGAACGAGTCGCACGCGCCGCTCATGACGAGAGCCTCGAGCTCCGGGCGGTCGAGCGGCGCGCGCCGGGCGAGATCGGCGACGCTCCGGAACGGCCCCTCCTCCTCCCGCTCGAGGACGAGCGCCGTCGCGGGCCCTTCGCCCACGCCTCTGATGTAACCGAGGCCGACGCGGACCGCGCCGCTCTCGAGCAGGCACTTCGCACCGCTCCGGTTCACGTCCGGCGGACGAACCTCGACCCCGCGACGCTGAGCGTCCCGGACGAGGCTCGCGGGCGGGTAGAAGCCCATCGGCTGGGCGTTCAGGAGGGCGCCGAGGAACTCGCTCGGGTAGTGATGGCGCAACCACGCCGACTGGTAGGCGAGGAGCGCGAAGGCGGCCGCGTGCGACTTCGGGAAGCCGAAGGAGGCGAAGCCGTTGATCTTCGCGAAGACGAGCTCGGCAGTCTCGCGATCGGCGCCGTTCTCGAGCGCGCCGGCGAGAAAGCGCGCGTGGTACGCCTCGATCGCGTCCTGGCTGCGCTTGCGGCTCATCGCCCGCCTGAGCCCCTCCGCCTCGCCAACGGTGAAACCGGCGAGCGCCATGGCGACGTCGAGGACCTGCTCCTGGAAGATGATCGCGCCGAGCGTCTCGCGCAGCGGCTCCGCGAGCGAGGGGTGGTCGTAGGGCGGCTCGTAGTCCGGGTCGTCCCGCTTCCGCTGCCGACGCTCGATGTAGGGGTGCACCGCCTTGCCCTGGATGGGGCCCGGCCGCACGAGCGCGACCTGGATGGTGAGGTCGTCGAGGTTCTCGGGGCGAGTGCGCAGGAGGCTCTGCATCTGCGCGCGGCTCTCGATCTGGAAGAGGCCGACCGTGTCCGCCGCCTGGATCTCGCGGTAGACGTCGCGATCGTCGAGGGGGATGCGCGAGAGGTCGATCGGCTCGCCGCGCAGGCGCGCGATCTGCTCGACGCACTCCTCGACCGCCGACAGCATCCCGAGGCCGAGCAAGTCGATCTTGAGGAAGCCCGCGTCGGCGCACGAGTCCTTGTCCCACTGGCAGTTCTGGCGGCCCGCCATCGCCGCCGGCTCGACCGGGACGAGCTCGACGAGCGGCCGCGAGGAGATGACCATGCCACCCGGATGCTGCGAGAGGTGGCGCGGCAGGCCCGCGATCTCGCCGCAGAGCTCGCGGAAGGCGCGCCAGCGGGGCGAGCGCAGACGGGCCTCTCCTCCGGGCAGGAGCTCCATCTCCTCCCCCACCTTGCGCGCGTTCCAGCCGTCGGACACCCGCGCGAGCCGCTCGAGCTCGGCCTGCGGGAGCCCGAGCGCCTTGCCGACGTCGCGGATCGCGCCGCGGGCGCGGTACGTGGCGAAGCTCGCCACGAGGGCCGAGTGCTCGCGACCGTAGCGCTCCGTGACGGCGACGATCAGCTTCTCGCGGATGTCGCGCGGGAAGTCGAGGTCGATGTCGGGAACCGAGGAGAGCTCGCGGTTGAGGAAGCGCCCCAGCGCGAGGCCGGCGTCCACGGGGTCGACGTGCGAGAGGCCCGTGAGGTAGCAGACCATGGAGCCCACGGAGCTGCCGCGGCCGCGACCCGGCGGGAGCAGGTGGCGCGGCGAGCCCGGGCCGCGCACCTCGCGGGCGACCTCGCGCGCGAGCTCGAGCACCTCCCAGTGCAGGAGGAAGAACCCCGAGAGGCCTAGCTCGGCAATGAGTGCCAGCTCTTCCCGCAGGCGCTCGCCCGCACGCGCGCGGAGCGCGTGCGGAGCGTGGCGGTAGCGCTCCGCGAACGCGCGGTCGCACACCTCCGCGAGCTGGACGTCGGCGGGAGTCGGGCCGTCCGAGAAGTCCGGGTAGCGATAGCCGAGCTCGTGCGTGAGGTCGAACGTGAGCCGCTCGGCGAGCTCGACGGACGCGCGAACGGCGTCGCGATCGTCGGGAAAGCGCGCGGCGGCCTCCCGTGGGGAGAGGAGAACGCTCTCGTCGTTCCCCCGGCGCTCGGGCTCGCAGCCCTCGAGCGACGTCCGGTTCTTGACGGCGACGAGGACGTCCTGGAGGCGGGCCCGACGAGGTGCGTGCGCATGCACGTCCCCGGTGGCGACCGTGCGCACACCGAGATCCTCTGCGAGATGGCGAAGGGCGGCGTTCCGGCGCGCGTCGCCGCGCAGGTACGGGCGCTGGAGCTCGACGTAGAAGCGGTCGCGCCCGAACGCGCGCGCGAGGCCGGCCGCCGCGTTCGGATCGCGCACGGCGAGGCCGTGGCGAGCGCAGCCGGAGAGGCAGACGAGGCCCCCGCTCCACTCCTCGAGCAGGGCGGGCTCGAGATGCGGGTTCAGCCGCTCGCGGGCGTGCGCCGCGGTGAGGAGGCGGCAGAGGTTGGCGTACCCGCCCGAGGTCTCGACGAGGAGCGTGATGTGCGAGCCGTCGGCGAGCGTCACCTCGGCGCCGGTGATCGACCGCAGGCCCAGCGCCTTCGCGGCGTAGGCGAACTCGAGCGAGCCGTAGACGCCGTCGTGGTCGGTGAGCGCGAGCGCGCCGTAGCCGAGCTCGGCGGCCCGCGCGACCAGCTCCTCGGGCTGCGAGGCCCCGTCGAGGAAGGAGTAGGCCGAGTGGCAGTGGAGCTCGACGTACTCCGACACGATCAGGCGCGCGAGTTGACACAGTGCGCGCGCACCGCGCGCGACTCTTCACGATACGCTCGAAGCGGGTGGTGGTCAGGGGTGGCCCCGGCACGAGAGGGCCACCCGACCAACAGGCTCACGCGCTCTGCCGGTACCACCGTCCGCCGATCTCGTCGAGGAAGACGACGGCGTTCCGCCCGGTCTCGAGCACGACCTCGAAGTACCGTCTTCTCACGGGCTCCTCCGTCCACCAGCGGTCGATCACCCTCCACTCCTCGCGCGGCGCGGCCACGGGCACGCCGTTGACGGCCACCGGCACGCCGCCGTCGCAGACGACGAGCACCGGGCGCGGCTCGTTTAGTCGTCGCGCGGAACGAGAATGGCCCTGCTCTCCGGAATGCGCGACCAGGGCGCCACCTCCACGACGGTGCAGACGGCGTCCATCCCCACCGCCGCGCGCACCTGACGCAATCCTCCGCGCAGGCGTTCCCGCAGACGGCTCCCCCGGGGACGGACGAGCTCCGCTTGCGTCCCCACCGACTCCGCCAGCTCGCTCAGCTCGAGCCTGAGCTCCGCGGTCGGCGCCGGCAGCTCCGCGAGCCTGGAGGCCAGCGCGAGCCGAAGGCGGTCGGGCTCCGCCGTCGGCTCGCGCAGCGTGAGCGAGCGTCGCCAGGATCCACCCCCGACCAGCTTCGCCGAGAGGGCGAGCTGAAGTGGAGCCCGGCCGGCTCGCTCCGGGCGGGCGAGCAGGCGCTCGATGAGCACCGCGAGGGCCCGCGCGAGCGTGAGCTCGTTCGCAACCGGCTCGGGAAAGGACAGTGTCTCGACGAGCTCGGAGGGCGGCTGCCGCGGCGTGACCGGGACGTCTCCCTCCCCCCGGGCGAGTCGCCACGACTCCGCGCCGTCCGCGCCCAGCCGGTCGGCGACCGCCGCCCCGGGAAGCCGTGCCAGCTCGCCCAGGCGCTTGACGCCGAGCGCGGAGAGCTCGTCGCGCCGCTCCGGCGAGAGCGGCAGAAGGTGCAGAGGGAGCGGCTCGAGGAAGACGCGCGTCTCGCCGTCGTCGATCACGAGCGCGCGGCCCGCCGGCGCGACCGCGGCCGCCGCCAGCGCGGCGAAGCGTCGAGAGGCCGCGCCCACGCGTGCGCCCCATTCCGGCCCGACGGCGTCGAGCGCCCGCCGAAGCACCTGCTCGAGCCCGCCCGCCAGCCGCTCCATCCCCCGCGTGTCGAAGTAGGTGCACCCCGGCTCGACCGGCTCGACCGCGAGGCCGGCCGCCTCGAGCCGCCGCAGCACGGCCTCCCAGGCCTCCTCCACCCCGGCCGGGTCCTGCTCGACGAGCTCCAGCTGCGGACAGGTGGCGAGCGCCTCGGAGAGCCGCATGCCCGGCCGCACGCCCGCGCGCTCGGCGGCGCCGGTGCACGAGCCGAGGAGGGGTTGCTCTCCCGGCGCCGGCGCGAGCGCCACGGGCGTGCCCCGGAGCTCCGGCCGCCGCAGGAGCGGAACTCTGAGGGCGAAGGCGGGAATCGAGAGACAGGCGATCATGGGAACGTCTGTTCTACACGAACACACGTTCTCCTGTCAAGGGCGAGCTCGATATCCGTTCTCCCTGGCCGACTTCCTACTTCTGGGCGAAGGGCGCGGAGACGTACTGGGGCACGACCATCGCCCAGGCGTTCAGGACGAGTTCGCGCATCTCCTCCTCGTCGATCGCGTTCAGGTGGACACAGACCCAGTGGAAGCGGATGTCGGAGTCGCCGGGGAGGAAGAACTTCTCCGGCTCGTTCTCGACGAGCGCCCGGCGCCACTCCTTGGGGAAGCCGAAGCCCATGTCCTTCTCGTCGCGCGAGAAGGCAAGGAAGACGATCTTCCCGACCCGGAACTTGATGCGGCCGCGGACGAAGACCTCGTATGCCCGCGGCAGGGTGAGGACGTAGGCGCGGACGTCATCGACGGTCACCCCGAGCGAGGGCTTGGCCATGCGGCCACTGTAGGAAAGCCCGGGGCCCGGCGGCAGCTACTTCGTCGCCAGCATCACCTCGGTCGCCTTGATCACCACCGTCACCGCATCGCCCTGGCTCAGGCCCAGCCGCTCGACGCTCCCACGCGTGATCGCCGCGACGACGTCCTGGCCGCCGACGTCGACGGTGACCTCGGCCATGATCGTCCCGACCTTGACGTCCTTGACGGTCGCGTCGAGTTGGTTGCCGTGCGCTCAACTCCATGCGAACCACACCTCCGATCGCCTAGGGGACCACGAAGCCCGCTGCCTCGAGCTGCGCCTTGCCGTCCGGGCCCAGGACCGTATCCACGAACGCCTGGGCTGCTTCCTTGTTCTCGCTGCTCGAGACGACGGCGATCTGGTACTCGATCGGCGGCTGCGATCCCTCCGGAAGCTCGATCACGGTGACGTCGTCGGCGGCGACGGCGGCGTCCGTCGCGTAGACGAAGCCCGCGTCCGCCTCGCCGAGCGTCACCTTGCCGACCACGCCCTTGACGTCCTCCTCGTTCGACACGACGTTGTCGAGGGCCTTGTTCAGGCCGAGCTCGTCCAGGACTTCGCGCGTGTAGTCGCCGACAGGGACGCCTTCGGCCGCGATCACGAGCTTCGTGCCCGGCTTGGTGACGTCGCTCACCTTCTCGATCCCCGCCGGGTTGTCCTTCGGGACGATGAGGACGAGGCGATTCGAGGCGAAGGTGACCGGCTCCTCGACGAGCCCCTCGCCGAAGAGCTCCTGCGGGTACTTGGAGCTCGCCGCCGCGTAGACGTCCGCCGGGGCGCCCTCGCGGATCTGCGTCGCCAGCTCGTCGGAACCGGCGAAGTTGTACCGCGGCGCCGGGTCGATCATGGGGAAGACCTCGGTGAGCGAGGCGGCGGCGTAGACGTTGAGCGGAGCCGCTGCCGCGACCGTGTCCGTCGAGCCGGTGTCGGCCGCCGTCTCGTCGTCGTCACCGCCGCAGGCCGCGAGGGCGAGGAGGAAGCGGCCAGGACGAGGGACAGCCAGGCGAGCTTCCGCATGCACGATCCTCCTTGACAACCGGCCTAGGCACCCACGAATATGCCTAGGCAATGCCTATGCGACTGTCGCCCGACTCTATACGAGAGGAGCCATCCGTGAGCGACCAGCAGCTCTTCACGGCCAGCGAGGCGGCCCGGGCGCTCGGCATCAGCCTCGACACGCTGCGGCGCTGGGACCGTGCGGGCCGCATCCGCACCCAGCGCGACAAGGCGAACCGCCGGCTCGTGCCGGCGTCGGAGGTGACACGGCTCCAGGGGCGTCCGTCGGAAGAGCTCAGCGCCCGCAACCGCTTCCGCGGCGTCGTCCGGGCGGTCGAGGTCGACGGGTTCCTCGCCAGGGTCGAGCTCGACGTCTCCGGCCCGGCCCGCGTCGTCGCGGTCATCACGCGCGAGGCCGCCGAGGAGCTCGAGCTCGCGCCCGGGCGGGAGGCAGTCGCCGTCGTCAAGTCCACGTCGGTCATGGTCGAGCGGTGATCCGCCGCTGGCTCTTCCCGGTCGCCCTGGCCGTCGCCACGGCACTCACGCTCGGCTTCCTCTTACTGCCGATCGTCGCGATCTTCCTGCGCGTCCCGCCGGGCGACCTCGTCGCCCAGCTCGGCAGCGACGTGGCGATCGACGCCATCGTCGTCACCTTGAAGGCGACCGTCATCGCCCAGACGCTCATCCTCGTCATCGGCACGCCGGCCGCGTATCTCATTGCCTCGCGCAGCTTCCGCGGGCGCCCGTTCGTGATCACGCTCATCGAGCTTCCACTCGTCCTCCCGCCCGCCGTCGCCGGGATCGCCCTGTTCGCCGCGTTCGGCCGGCTCGGGCTGCTCGGCAGCACGTTCGAGGCGCTCGGCTTCACCGTCGCCCTGACGCCGGCGGCGGTCGTCCTCGCAGTCACGTACGTCGCGAGCCCCTTCTACATCCGCCAGGCGATCGCGTCCTTCGAGGCCCTCGACCGCTCGCTCCTCGACGCCTCGCGGACCCTCGGGGCCGGGCCGGCGCGCACGTTCTTCCGGATCGCGCTTCCGCTGGCCGGCAAGGGCCTGGCCGCCGGCGCCGCCCTCTCCTTCGCCCGCGGCATCGGCGAGTTCGGCGCGACGATCATGTTCGCCGGCAGCCTCCAGGGCGTGACGCAGACGCTGTCGCTGGCGATCTACGCGCAGTTCGACCTCAACTTCGACGTCGCCCTGGCGCTGGGCGCCCTGCTGGTCGTCGTCAGCGCGACGATCCTGCTCCTCGTCAAGCTCATTCCCGCATGGACACGCTCGACCTCGACATCTCCCTCGCCCTTCGCTCGTTTCGGCTCGAGCTAGCGCTCACCGTCGGACGCGAGACCTACGCCCTCGTCGGGCCGTCCGGGGCCGGCAAGACGAGCGTGCTCCGCATGGTCGCCGGGCTCGTCCGGCCCGACCGGGGCCGGATCGCCCTGGGCGAGCGCGTGCTGTTCGACGAAGAGACCGGGAGTCAACCGGCCGCCCGAGGACCGGCGCGTCGGCTTCGTCTTCCAGGAGTACGCGCTCTTCCCGCACATGACGGTCGAGCAGAACGTGGCGTACGCGGGCGGGAGGAACGGCGCCGATGCGCTCGAGCGCCTGCACGTGGGCCACCTCGCGAAGGCGCATCCAGGTGAGCTGTCCGGCGGCGAGCGCCAGCGGGTCGGGCTCGCGCGCGCCCTCGCCCGCGATCCGGACGTCCTCCTCCTCGACGAGCCGATGTCCGCCCTCGACACGCACACGCGGGCGAGCGTCCGGGCCGAGCTGCGGACGGTGCTCGACCGTCTCGACCTCCCCGTGCTCCTCGTCACCCATGACTTCCAGGACGCGGCAGTCCTCGCCGGCCGCGTGGCCGTGCTCGTCGACGGCCGGCTCGTGCAGGCCGGGACGCCCGCAGACCTGATCGCCACGCCGACGGATGCGTTCGTCGCGAGCTTCACCGGCGCCAATATCCTCACCGGCAGCGCGCGCCCGGGCCCCGATGGCCTCACGGAGGTCGCCCTCGACGTCGGCGGGCTCCTCTACTCCGTCGACGAGGCGGCGGGCCCGGTCTACGCCGCCGTGTACCCGTGGGAGGTCTCGATCGGGCGGCAGGCGCCCGACGACTCCGCGCTCAACCATGTCAGCGGGTCGATCACCTCGCTCGTCCGCATCGGCAATCGCGCGCGCGTTCAGGTCGGCGGGCTGGTCGGCGAGGTCACGACCGCGTCCATCGAGCGTCTCGGCCTCGAGACCGGCGACCAGGTCGTCGCGTCCTTCAAGGCGGCCGCCACGCGCCTCGTCTCCCGCGGCTCCGACGGGCGACTCTGAAGCGTACAATCGCCACATGGGAGTCCGGTACAGCTCCCCCGACTCACCCTTCACGCGGATCACCGTCGTCTACCGCTGCAAGTGCGGCGCGACAGCGTCCGAGGTCGGCCGGCATGCCGCCGATCTCCCGCCCGGCTGGGAGCGCCTGTCCGAGGACACGTGCCTCTGCGCGTACTGCGCCGAGCACGCGCGCGCCAAGGCACGGGCGGCCGGCAACTCGGCCTGACGGCTAGGCGACGACTTCCGCCGCCGGGCCCTGCATGCGCGCGAGCCGCGGCGCGACGGCGAGCACGCTCTCGCGGGCGCACCAGGCGATGTCCTCGTCGAGGAGGGCGTGGAGCGGGTTTCCCGCCGCCCGTAGCCCCTCCTCGGCGCTCCCGAACGAGCGGGCGAGGCGGACCGCGGCCTCGGCGGGATCCGACCGCTCGCCGTCCAGGAGCTCCGCGATCCTCCCCGCGCAGTAGGCGTCGTCCAGCGTGAACCGGCCCTCGAGGCCGGCGCAGACGATCTCGACATCGCCGTCCTCCCGCTGGGCGGCAGCGGCGACGGCCTCGAGGTTGAGCAGGCTCCCGACGAGGACGACGTCCGCGGCCGCGGCCGCCGAGACGATCGCGCGCGTCCCGTTCGTCGTGGTCGTGATCAGCGTCTCGCCGCGCGGCTCGAGGAACTCCCGCGGCGAGTTCCCGAGGTCGAAGCCGGGGATCGCCTCCAGCCTGCGCTCGCCGGCGAGCACGCCCTCGCCCAGGCGGGACCGCAGCTCGAGGGCGTCCTCGATCTCGACGCAGCAGAGCACGCGGCGATAGCCGGAGGCGAGGGCCTGGGCGATGGTGGAGGTCGCGCGAAGGACGTCGACGACCACTGCGACGGCGGCGCGCTCGACCTCCGACGGCGTGAAGGCAACGTGGACGCGCATCGGGGGCCGTGACCTTACACGCCGCGGATACGATGGCTCGAAAGTGGCCACGCCCGAGCAGACGAAGACCCAGACGTGCTACCGCCATCCCGGCCGGGAGACGGCGGTCAGCTGCTCCAACTGCGGCCGGCCGATCTGTCCGGACTGCATGGTCTACGCGGCCGTCGGCATCAAGTGCCCCGAGTGCGCCGGGCAGGCCACGGGGCCGCGGGCCGCGACCAGACGGGTAAGCCGCGTCGCCGGCGCCTCGCACGGCGCGGTCGTCACAAAGACCCTCATCGGCATCAACGTCGCCGTCTTCCTCATCTCGATCGCGCAGGGCTCGGGGGCGCTCTCGCCGTCGAACGCGTTCCTCGCCAAGTGGGGCCTCTACGGGCCGGCCGTCGCCGACGGCGAGTGGTACCGGCTCATCACGAGCGCCTTCCTGCACGCGAGCGTGATCCACATCGCCTTCAACATGCTCATGCTCTGGTGGTTCGGACAGGCCCTCGAAGCGGCGCTCGGACGTGCGCGCTACCTCGGGGTCTACCTCGTTTCCGCGCTCTGCGGCTCCGCAGGAGCCCTGCTCCTGACCCCGACGACGTTCACGGTCGGCGCCTCCGGCGCGGTCTTCGGCATCCTCGGCGCGGGGCTCGTGCTCGAGCGGAGGCAGATCAACGTCTTCGGCGGCAGCGCGCTCTTCATCGTCATCCTGAACCTCGCCTTCACCTTCGCCGTCTCGAGCATCTCGATCGGCGGCCACGTCGGCGGGCTGGTCGGCGGTATGCTGGCGATTCTCGCCCTGTCAGTCCTCGGTCGCCATCCTGTCTACGGAAGGGTCGACATTCTCTCGGTGCTCGCCCTCGTCGGGCTTGCAGCCGCCAGCGTCGTGGTCTCGTACCTCGCCGTGCGCGGGTACGCGTAGTCGCCCTCCCGAACGGGGGACTCGGGACTTCAGCCGGGGGCGGGGTCGCGCCGATAGACGCCTCGTGCGGCGACTCGTCCCACTCCTCCTCGTCTCGCTCTGCGCGCTCGTCCTCACCTCGACCGCGCAGGCCGAGCCGCTCCTCATGGTCCACGGGAGCATGTCCCGCATGAAGGACCTCACGGGCCAGCGGTCGGACGGCAGGATCACCTTCTGGGGCTGGGGCAGCGGCTGGACGTGGGGCAAGCGGTTCCACAAGGCCCTCCCGACGCTCGGACGGGTCCCGATCGTCTCCCTGGGCACCACCAAGCCCGCGCGTGGCGAGGTGATCACCCCCGGCGCCATCGCCAACGGACAGGGTGACGGCTACCTCAAGGCGATCGGCCAGGCGATCAACGACCGGAACGGCCCGATCTACATCCGGCCGATGGCCGAGATGAACGGGCACTGGAACACGTATTGCGCCTACAACTCGAACGGGTCGCGGCGGAACGCGGCGCACTCGCAGAAGAACTACCGCCGGGCGTTCAAGCGGATCTACCTCATCCTCCACGGCGGCGACCGGGCGACCATCAACCAGAAGCTCGCCAACTCGAACATGCCGCCCGTCGGCGGCAACGGCGGCGACCTGCCCGACAACCCCGCCCCGATGCTCAAGATCCTCTGGAACCCGCAGGGCTACGGCAGCCCGAACGTCTACGGCAACCGCGCGGCCGCCTACTACCCCGGCGACGCTTACGTCGACGTGGTCGGCAACGACCTCTACGACATCGGCTTCCGGTACGCCTGGGAGGCGAACCTCGCCCTCTTCAAGCGGTACAAGCACAAGCCGTACGCGATCGGCGAGTTCGGGCTGTGGGGCATCGACGACCCGACGTTCATCCACCGGATGGGCAAGTTCATCCGCACGCACCCGCGGGTGGAGCTCGCGGCGCACTTCGAGGCGGAGAGAGGCTCGACGTTCGACCTCGCCTCGAAGCCACGGAGCCGTGCGGCCTACCGCAAGTACATCGCGCCTCTGAACCGCTAGCGGGAACCTTCGGGCCCGCCGAGCGTCTAAAGGGGCGCATGCGCCTCTCGCTCGCCATCGGCTTCGTCACGGCCTCCCTCGTGGGCTGCGGCCAGGCGGAGCAGCAGGCGCAGGAGCCCGCGAGCACGGCGGGCCAGGCCGAGGAGACGACGCTGCCCGACGTCGCCCGGGTGGTCTGCGGGCCCGGCCGACCGGAGGTGACGACGCCGACCGTGAGGCCACAGGCGGACGGACTGCACGTCGAGGTCGTCAACGAGACCGGCGAGGATCTCTCGTTCTCCGTCCTCGACCAGGAAGGAGGCGGGCAGGGCGAGGGCGCGCCGGCCGGCACGTCCACGAAGGTCGTCAACCTCCCGCCCGGAAAGGTCTTCGTCACGTGCCAGGACCCGGTCGCAGACGCCGGCGAGGCTGCCCGCGCCTCCTTCGAGGCCGTGGACGCAGACGGCGTGTGGATCTCGACGCGTCTCGACTGCGCGATGGGGTTCAGCGGAACGTCGGACTACGTGCCCGGCGCCCGCGGCGAGCCCGACCCGCAGGCGGCCGCGGAGGCCGCCCTGAGCGGGTACAGCGAGCCGCGAGACGTCATCGAGCCGGCCGGCTACCCCGAAGGCGAGCCACCCGGGTATCGCCTCGTGCGTGATGGCGAGGTGCTCGCCGTGATCGAGCTCCTCGACGACGGCGCCGGCGGCTGGCTCGCCGGCACGGTGACCGGCTGCTCGTCGCTCGAGTCCGGCTAGCCGCCGACGGCGACCGAGACGACCCCGCGCTCGGCCAACGCGGCCTGGGCGGCCGCCAGCCTGGCGAGCGGGACGCGGTAGGGCGAGCAGGAGACGTAGGCGAGGCCGAGGCCATGGCAGAAGGCGACCGAGCGCGCGTCGCCACCGTGCTCGCCGCAGATGCCCAGCTTGATCTCCGGTTTGATCGCGCGGGCGCGCTCGACCGCGATGCGCATGAGGTCGCCGACGCCGCTCGTGTCGAGCGTCTCGAACGGGTTCGCCAGGAGGATGCGGTCTTCGAGGTACCTGGCGAGGAACTTGCCCTCGGCGTCGTCCCGCGAGAAGCCGAGCGTCGTCTGCGTCAGGTCGTTCGTCCCGAAGCTGAAGAAGTCGGCCTCGGCCGCGATCTCGTCGGCCCGCACGCACGCTCGCGGGAGCTCGATCATCGTCCCGACGTGGTAATCGAGCTGCCGCTCGGCCTGCTCCAGCTCGGCCGACGCCGTGTCGAGGGTGAGCCGGCGGAGGCGGCGGAGCTCCTCGGCGAAGCCCACGAGCGGGTGCATGATCTCGACGAGCGGCGCCTCTCCGGTCCGCTCCGCGACCGCGAGCGCCGCGCGGACGATGGCCCGCACCTGCATCTCGTAGATCTCGGGGTAGAGGAGCCCGAGCCGGCAGCCGCGCGTCCCGAGCATGGGATTCGCCTCGCGGAGCGCCCGGATCCGCCGGGCCATCTCCGGGGACTCGGCCTCCTCGAGCGGCGGCAGGAACTCGTGGAGCGGCGGGTCGAGCAGCCGGATGGTGACCGGGAGCCCGGCCATCGCCTCGAAGATCCCCTCGAAGTCGCTCTGCTGGTGCGGGAGAAGGCGGTCGAGGAGGTCGCGCCGCTCGGCCTCGGCCGAGGCGAGGATCATCGCCTGCACGAGCGGGAGGCGGTCCTCGGCCATGAACATGTGCTCGGTACGGCAGAGGCCGATCCCCTCCGCGCCGAACTCCCTCGCGCGGCGGGCGTCGTCCGGCGTGTCGGCGTTCGCGCGCACCCGGAGGCGGCGGGCCTCGTCGGCCCACCCGAGCAGCGTCTCGAAGTTGGCGTCGATCCGGGGAGGGACGAGCGCGACCTCGCCCGGGATGACGTCGCCGCTGCCCCCGTCGATCGTGAGCACGTCGCCCTCGGCGAGCTCGTGCTCGCCAAGGCGGATGCGCCTCTCGCGGAGGTCGATCGTGAGGGCCTCGCAGCCCGCAACGCACGGCTTGCCCATCCCCCGCGCGACGACGGCGGCGTGCGACGTCATGCCCCCGCGCGCGGTGAGGACGCCTCGCGCCTCGATGACCCCGTGGATGTCGTCCGGCGTCGTCTCCGTGCGGACGAGGATGACCGCCTCGCCCGCCTTCCCCTGCTCCTCGGCGCGGTCGGCGTCGAGGACGATCCTGCCGGTCGCCGCTCCCGGCGACGCGTTCAGGCCCTTCGCGGCGACGACGTACGTCGCGGCCGGGTCGATCATCGGGTGGAGGAGCTGGTCGAGCTGGCCCGGGTCGACCTTCACGACTGCCTCCTCCCGCGTGACAAGCCCCTCGTCGACCATCTCGACGGCGATGCGGAGCGCGGCCGCGGCGGTTCGCTTCCCCGTGCGGGTCTGCAGGATGTACAGCGTGCCGGCCTCGATCGTGAACTCGAGGTCCTGCATCTCGCGGTAGTGCTCCTCGAGCTTCGCCGCCGTCTCCTCCAGTTGGCGGTGTGCGGCCGGGAAGCGGTCCCGCATCGCCGAAATCGGCTGCGGCGTCCGGATGCCCGCGACGACGTCCTCGCCTTGCGCGTTGACGAGGAACTCGCCCCAGAGACCGGCTTCGCCGGTGGCCGGGTCGCGCGTGAACGCGACGCCCGTGCCCGAGTCGTCGCCGATGTTCCCGAACACCATCTGCACCACATTCACCGCCGTGCCCATGTCGTCGGGAATCTCGTTCGCGCGCCGGTAGACCTGCGCCCTCGGCGTGTTCCACGAGTCGAAGACCGCCCGCACGGAGCGCTCGAGCTGGTCGCTCGCCCCCTGTGGGAAGGGCTCACCGGAGTGCTCGCGGTAGATGCGCTGGAAGCCGTCTACGAGCTCCCTGAGGTCGCCGGCGGAGAGGTTGACGTCCTCCGCCGCGTCCTGGCGCGCCTTGAGCGCTTCGAGCTCGCGCTCGAAGAGGTCGCCGTCGAGGCCCGCGACGACGTGGCCGAACATCTGGATCAGGCGCCGGTACGCGTCGAACGCGAAGCGCTCGTTGCCGGTCGCTCTGGCGAGGCCCGCGACCGCCTCGTCGTTCAGCCCCAGGTTGAGGATCGTGTCCATCATCCCGGGCATGGAGATCGCCGCTCCGGAGCGCACGGAGACGAGCAGCGGGTCGGAGGCGTCGCCGAAGCGCTTCCCGGCGGCCTCCTCGAGCGCGCGGACATGCTCCTCGATCTCCTCGTCGAGCCCCGGCGGGGGCTTGCCGCCGAGGCGCATGTACTCGCGGCAGGCCTCCGTCGTCACCGTGAACCCGGACGGGACGGGCAGCCCGATCGCGGTCATCTCGGCCAGGCCGACGCCCTTCCCGCCGAGGAGGTCGCGCCCGAGCTCGGCGCCTTCCGTGAAGTCGTAGACGTACCGCCTAGCCATCAGCCCTCATCCGGAAGTGTCCCATCGGAGCGGATCTTCCGCCACGAGGCGAACATCTCGGATCCCCCGGCAGGGGAATTGCGGTCGGTCGCGATCCCGCTCATGGTGGAAGTATCGGGCTAGGCAGACGTGGGGCGCCGCAGCCTACGTCTCGGCCCGAGAAGAGGCGGCTTGCACCACGGCCGCCTCTACCTTTGTGACGGGGGCATCGCCGCGTGGTTCCGCCGCTCCGCCAGCCAGGACACGAGCCTGATGCCGACCCACACCGGGGTGAAGAGCACGTAGAAGACGAAGAGGCCGGCGGCGAGCAGCACTCCCCAGAGCGGCCAGTAGAGCCACGGGATCGGGCGCCTTCTCACCGTGTCGCCCCGGCGCGCAGGCGCCGCTCCTCGACGATCCGGACGATGCGGCGCGCGGTCTCCTCGATGGCGAGATTGGAGACCTCGATCACGGGGCAGCCGAGCCGCTTGTAGACCTCCTCCGCGTGCTCGAGCTCCGCGTAGATCTCGGCGAGGTCCGAATAGCTCCCGCCTGCGCCCATCCCCTTGGCCCGCTCGCCCCGGACCGCGGCGAGCGCGTCCGGGTCGATGGTGAGCCCGACGACCTTCGCCCTGTCGACGTCCCAGAGCTCCGCCGGCGGGTCGATTCCCTTCACGATGGGCACGTTGGCAGTCTTGTACCCGAGGTAGGCCAGGTACATCGACAGGGGCGTCTTCGAGCTGCGCGAGACGCCCACGAGCACGATGTCCGCCTCGGCCAGCCGGCTCGCGCCCGCGCCGTCGTCGTAGCGCACGGCGAACTCCATCGCCGCGATCCTGCGGAAGTAGCTCGAGTCGAGCACGGAGCGCGCGCCCGAGCGGCGCGTCGCGGGCGAGCCCGAGACGCGCGCGACCGCCTCGATCGGGTGGCCGAGAAGGTCGCAGTAGTGGACGCGGTAGCGCTTGCAGAGGGCGCGCATCGCCTCGCGGAGCTCCGGCTCGACGAGCGTGAAGAGCACGACGGCGCGGCGCCCTCGCGCCCGGGCCGCCGTCAGGTGCACGTCCTCGACCGCCGTGATCCGGGGGTGGCGGACCACCTCGAACTCGAGGTCGGGGAACTGCGCCTCGACCGCCTCGACGACGCGTGCGGCCGTCTCGCCCGTCGAGTCGGAGGCGACGTGGAGCTCGACCGGATCGGCCATCGTCCGCGCGGCTCCTATCGCGGGATCTGAGACAGGTCGCCGAGCGCCCCGACCGCGTCGCGGACGTCGAGCAGCAGCCGCAGCCGGTTCGCTCGCACGGATGCGTCCTCGGCCATGACGAGGACCTCGTCGAAGAAGCGGTCGACGGGCGCTCCGAGCTCCGCCGCTGCGGCGATCGCCGCGCCGAAGTCCTCGGCCGACACGGCCGCCTCGATGCGCGGCGACGCGGCCCCGAGGGCTTCGACGAGCGCCAGCTCCGCCTTGTCGCTCGCGAGCGCCGCGTCGAAGGCGCCCGCCGCCCCGTCCGCCTTGCCGGCGAGCCGGTTGGAGCGGTCGAACGCGACGTAGGCGCGGTCGAACGCCGCCGAGGAGGCCTCGGCGGCCAGCGTCTCCGCGAGCCTCGCGACGGCGCCGATCTCGGAAACGGCCCCGCGCCGCGCGGCGCGGACGAACTCGACCGGTACGTCGAGGAGCCCCTCGAGACGCTCGAAGACGAAGTCGGAGACGTCCGACGGGTCGTCCTTCACCTCCGCCTGCTGCTCGACGAGCAGGGCGAGGTCGCGCGCGACGAGGGCGTCCACGTCGATCGCCAGCCCGCCCTCCACCGCCAGCCGGCAGAGGCCGATGGCCGCCCGGCGCAGCGCGTGCGGGTCGCGGGAGCCCGTCGGGCGCTGCCCGAGCGCGAAGTTGACCGTGAGGTTGTCGACGCGCTCGGCGGCCGCGATGACGCGGCCGGGCTCGGTCTGCGGCAGCGGGCCGTCCGCGGCTTCAGGCAGGTACTGCTCTTCGATCGCGGCGCACACGGCCTCCGGGTAGCCGGCGATGCGCGCGTACTCGGCGCCGATCACGCCCTCGAGGTCCGGGAACTCGCGCACGAGCTCCGAGGCCTGGTCCGCCTTCGCCAGGCGCGCGGCCTCGCGGGACGCCTCGCCCCCGCCGAGCTCGCCGGCGAGCTCCTGAAGTCGGGCCGCCTTCTCCGCGAAGGTCCCGGCGCCCGCGACGAACGTGATCGAGCCGAGCTTCCCGACGAGCTCCTCGATGCCGACCTTGACGTCGCGCTCGAACGTGAAGTGAGCGTCCTCGAGCCGGCCCTCGAGCACGCGCTCGTTGCCCGCGACAACGGTGGCCGGGTCGCCTCCGTTCGCGACGAACGCGAAGCGCGCGCCCTCGAGCGGGAAGTAGCGCTGGTGCGACTGCATCGCCGTCTCGACGACCTTCGCGGGCAGCGAGAGGAACCGCTCGTCGAATCGCCCTTCGAGGACCACGGGGCGCTCGACGAGGTGCACGACCTCGTCGAGCACGCCGACCGGGTCGCGCCAGTCCCCGATCGCATCGAGGCCTTCGAGGATCAGCCGCCGCCGCTCGGCCTGGTCGGGCTCGACGCCGCCGGCGCGGAGCTCGTCGGCGTAGGTCGCGGGGCTCGTGACCTCGATCTGCCCGCCCGAGAACCGGTGGCCGAAGGAGCGGCCGGAGGACGTCAGGCCCCCCACCTCGAGCTCGATCGTCTGCCCGTCGAGCTTCGCGCAGAGCCACCTGACCGGCCTCGCGAAGCGCGGACCGTCCTTCTCCCACACCATCGACTTCGCGAACGCGAGGCCGCGCAGGAGGTCGGCGAGCAGCTCGGGCAGGGCCTCCGCGAGCGGTCGTCCCGGAACGACGACCCCGAGGAAGCCGTCGCGCGTCTCGAGCTCGTCCACGGACACGCCCTGCTTGCGGGCGAAGCCGGCAGCCGCCTTCTCGCGCAGGCGTTCCGGCGGCCCCTGGACCCACCCGTCGGGCGTCCGCTCGGGCAGGTCGGCGACGAGAAGCGCGATGCGCCGCGGGCCGACGAGGACCTGGCCCTCGCCGCCGCCGAGCGCGGACAGCCAGCGCTCCGTCAGCTGCCGTTCCGCCTCGCGGCAGGCCGAGGCGGGAAGCTCCTCGCAGCCGATCTCAAACAGCAGGCTGGACAAGGGACTCCGAGTAGAGCTCCGCCACGTCGCGGGCCAGCGCGCGCACGCGGCCGATGTACGACGCGCGCTCCGTGACCGAGATCGCCCCCCGCGCGTCGAGCAGGTTGAACGTGTGCGAGCACTTGAGGACCTGGTCGTACGCGGGCAGCGGGAGGTTCCGCTCGACGAGGTCGCGGCACTCCGCCTCGTGGTCGTCGAAGTGGCCGGTGAGCACGTCGACCGGCGCCGCCTCGAAGTTGTAGATCGACCACTGGCGCTCGTTCTCCCGGTAGATGTCGCCCCAGGTGACGCCGGGCGCCCACTCGAGCTCGAACGCGCTCGGCTTGTCCTGCAGGAACATGGCCAGCCGCTCGAGCCCGTACGTGATCTCGGCCGGGATCAGGTCGAGCTCGAGGCCGCCGAGCTGCTGGAAGTACGTGAACTGCGTCACCTCCATCCCGTCGAGCCAGACCTCCCAGCCGAGCCCCCACGCTCCGAGGGTCGGCTGCTCCCAGTCGTCCTCGACGAGCCGCGGGTCGTGCAGCCCCAGGTCGATTCCGATCGCCGCCAGCGAGCCGAAGTAGCGGTCGAGCACGTCAGCCGGAGCCGGCTTGAGGATCACCTGGTACTGGAAGTAGTGCTGGAACCGGAAGGGGTTCTCGCCGTAGCGCCCGTCGGTCGGTCGGATGCTCGGCTCGACGCAGGCCACCTTCCAGGGGGACGGCCCCAGGCAGCGGAGGAAGGTGGCCGGATTCATCGTGCTGGCGGCCACCTCGGTGTGGTACGGCTGCATGATCACGCAGCCGTCGTCGGCCCAGTAGCGCTCCAGGCGGGCGATCATGTCCTGGTACGTGAGGGCGTCGGGCACCGTTCGCCCATCCTAGTGGCCGCCCAACCGGGTCAGCGCGACCGGGCGAGCGTCCGCAGGCGAAAGCCCCCGTGCTCCTCGTACGAGGACTCGATCACGCGCAGGCACTGGCGCAGGGCATCCTCGCCGAGGCCGGTGTCGCGGGCGCCGGCGAGCGGTCGCTCGAGCAGGGCCCGGATCCCGAGGAACCCCGCCTCGGAGACTGGAAGCGCCCCGGAGGAGCAGTCCCGGCAGACCGCCCCGCCCTCCCGGGCCGAGAAGCCCACGAGCGGCTTGGCCTCCCCGCACGAGGCGCAGCTCGTCAGGTGCGGGAGGTAGCCGGAGAGCCACAGCAGCTTGAGCTGGAAGGAGAGGACGAGCGGCTCGAGCGCGGGCTGGGCCGGGAGCTCGGCCTCGACGTCGTCGAGGAGATCGAGGAAGCGCGTGAGCGCGTGGAACGCGGGCGGCTGCGCCTCCTCCTCGACGAAGAGGCGGAGGACGGCCTCGAGCCCGATGTGGCCGGCGGCGAGCCGGTAGGGATCCGTCCGCGAGCGGTCGTGCGGGCGCACGAGCTCGGCGCCGCGCACCGTGTAGAGGTCGCCGCGGCCCTCGTGGAGGAGGAGCTCGACGTGCGAGAGCGGCTCGAGCCGCCCGCCGAAGCGCGAGCGCGTCTTGCGGACGCCCTTCGCGATCGCGCCGACCCGCCCACGCTCGAGGGTGTAGAGGTGGAGGACGGAGTCGGCCTCCGAGAAGCGGATGGAGCGGAGCACGACCGCCTCGGTCGTGAACGTGCGCGACGACATCGCGACCGAGTCTAGTGAGGGGCCCGGGCGCAGCGAGGGCCCTGTCGCCTACGCGGTCGGGGAGAGCCGCTCGGCGAGGTACGCGAGGCTCAGCGGGTAGCGGTACTCGATCCCCATGTGCCCCCCGTCGAAGAGGTCGAAGTGGACGTCGGTGACCCCGACCTCCGCGAGGGCCCGTCGGAACGCCTCCGCACCGAGGTCGAGGAAGAACTCGTCCTTCCCGCCCGCGTCCACGTAGATGGCGCGCAGCGAGCGCAGGGCGTCCGCGTGTGTCGGCACCATGCGGACCGGGTCCCAGGCGAGCCAGCGCTCCCAGATCTCGGGGCGCTCCCGGCCGGTGTCGACGTCGAACGGCAGGCGGACCGTCCCGTCGGGGTCGGCTGAGTAGCAAGCGGCCATGCACCAGGTGTTCAGGAGCGCGTGATCGCTTCCCTTCGAGAGGGCGGGCCGGCTCCCGAAGTCCTCCCAGAACCGGTCGTAGGACCCGTCGTACTCGTCGCGGAGCGCCCTGACGGTCTCGCGCACCTCGGGCAGGTAGCAGACCTCGAAGAGCGCGTCCCCGGCGTGGGTCGCGAGACCGCCGAAGAGGTCCGGACGGAGCATCGGGGTCACCATCGCCCCGTAGCCGCCGCTCGACTTCCCCGCGATGCCGCGGTGCTCCGCCGCCGCGAGCGTCCGGTACTCCGAGTCGACCCAGGGGACGACCTCGTCGCAGAGATACGTGTGGTAGTTCCCGGTGGCCGGCGAGTCGAGGAACTGGCTCCCGCCGAGCGACGTCCAGCAGTCGACCCAGACGACGACGCACGGCGGTGCCTCACCGCGCGCGAAGAGGTCGTCTGCGAGCTCGGGGAAGTTGCGTCGGAACGGCGAGCGGTTGCGCCACATGTCGAGCTGCCCCGTGAGCCCCTGGATCATGTAGATGGACGGGTAGCGCGCGGTCCGGCTCGTCGTCGTAGCCCGGGGGGAGGTAGACCCAGAGCGGCCGCTCGTGCGGGTCGCCGAGCGGATTGCCACGGAGCGCCTGGCTCGTGAAGACGGTCTCCTCGAACCGGCCCTCGACCTCGAACGACCACGGTTCCATGCGGCGGACTCTAGTCGTGGCCGGGGGGCTGGGGTTGGACATCGGCGGGTGCAGGGCTACGGTGAGGCCATCGCTCCTGACCCGGTCCTTCTGGCTCTGTTCGCCGGCGCTCTTGCGGCGACAGGGTGCTTCCCGCTCGCTGGCGGCGGTGGATCATCGGGGTGGGTCCCTCCGTTGCGGCGTGGCTGGCAGGAGTGAGTCGGTGAGGCCCTGGTACTACGGCGACTCACGGAGCGAGCGCGATCGTGACCGGGCAGGGTACGCGCGGATTGCGCGGCAGTCAGCCCGGCGCCAAGCCTGCGGCCCGAGCAGCCTCCGGGGCCGGCTGGCACGAGGGGCAGTACCACGTTCCGCGGCCTGCGACGCGCGTCTTCGCGATCGGAGTCCCGCACCGACCGCACGGCTCGCCCTCGCGCCCGTACACGCGGAACTCGTCCTGCATCCGGCCGCGGCTCCCGTCGGCGCCGCGGTAGTCGCGCAGGGTGGCTCCCTGGCGCCTGACGCCGAGCCGCAGGGCCTTGCGAATGCCCGCTCGGAGCGCGCCGATTTCTTCCTCGCCGAGTGCGCCCGCGGGAGTGAGCGGGTTGATGCGCGCGTACCACAGAGCCTCGTCCGCGTAGATGTTCCCCACGCCCGCGGCGGCACGCTGGTCGAGCAGCGCAGCCTTCACGGGCGCCCTGCGGCCCGCCAGCGCCCGAGCGAGGCTCGCTCTGGTGAAGCCTCTTCCGAGGGGCTCCGCGCCGAGGCGGCGGGCTGCGATGTAGGGCTCGAGCTCGCCCGGCTCGAGGAGCTCCCACGTCCCGAAGCGGCGGACGTCCCGGTAGATGACGTCCGATCCATTGTCTAGTCTGACAACGGCGCGAACGTACGGATCGTCCCGCCACCCGTCCGGCGCCGGGTGCAGGACGCTGCCGGTCATCCGCAGGTGAACGAGGAGGTGCCGCCCGCTCTCGAACGCGACAACCAGATACTTCCCCCGTCGGCCGACCTCGGCCACGCGCTCGCCTACGAGCGTCACCGCCACGGCCTCCGGCGGCTCGGGTCTCGTCAGCCTCGGATCCCGGATCTCGACGCTGTCGAGTGCCCGCCCGGTCAGGCCGGGAGCGAGGCTGGAGCGGATGGTCTCGACCTCGGGAAGCTCGGGCATTTCGATCCGGCGACCGGAGCCGGCTCAGGAGAGGACGTCGAGCACGATCGGCCTCGGCTCGGGCGCCTCGTCTCCGATCCGGTAGCACGCGGTGATCTCCGCGGCGGCACGCGCGGCGGCTCCCTCGTCGCGGGCGTGGACCTCGGCGATCGCCTGGCCCGTCTCGACCCGGTCACCGCGCTTGGCAAGGCAGATGACCCCGACGGCGTGGTCGATCGCATCCTCCTTGCGTACGCGGCCGGCGCCGAGGTGGAGGGCTGCCAGCCCGACGGACGTCGTGGCGATCGCCTGCACGTAGCCCGAGGCCGGCGCCGGCGCGAGGCTGACCGCCGGGGCCGTGGGGAGCGCCTCGCGAGCCGGGTCGCCACCCTGCGCGCGGACCCAGCGCTCGTAGCGCTCGCGGGCGGCGCCGCTCGCGATGGACTCCTCGGCCCGCGTCCGGCCCTCGTCCGCGTCGACACCGAGGTCGGAGAGCTCGAGGAGGTGGCCGGCCGCGCCGAGCACGAGCTCGACGAGGTCGGGTGGCCCGTCGCCTTCGAGCGTGTCGAGGACCTCCGCGATCTCGAGGGCATTCCCGACGGCCCGCCCCAGCGGCTGGTCCATGTCGGTGAGCTCGCAGACGACCTCGCGGCCGGCCATCCGGCCGAGCTCCACCATGGCCTGCGCGAGCTCGCGGGCATCGTCGAGCGTCTTCATGAACGCGCCGTCGCCCACCTTCACGTCGAGCACGATCGCGTGGGCCCCGCCGGCGATCTTCTTCGACATGATCGACGAGGCGATGAGCGGGATGATGTCGACGGTCGCGGTCACGTCCCGAAGGGCGTAGAGCTTCTTGTCGGCCGGCACGAGATCGGCGGTCTGGCCGACGATCGCGAGGCCGATCTCGCGCACCTGGCGGACGAAGCTCTCCCCGTCGAGCTCGATGGAGAAGCCGGGGATCGACTCGAGCTTGTCGAGCGTCCCGCCCGTGTGCCCGAGCCCCCGGCCGCTCATTTTCGCGAACGGCACGCCGCAGGCGGCGACGACCGGCCCGAGGGCGATCGAGGTCTTGTCTCCGACGCCGCCCGTCGAGTGCTTGTCGACGACCTTCCTGCCCAGGGCCGCGAGGTCGATCGTCTCGCCGCTCGCCACCATGGCGTCTGTGAGCGCGTGCGTCTCGGCGGGGGTCAGGCCCTCGAAGTACACGGCCATGCAGAACGCGGCCATCTGGTAGTCGGGCAGCTCGTCGCGCGCGTAGGCGAGGACGAAGTCCGAGATCTCCTCCGCGGACAGCTCTGCCCCGTCGCGTTTCCGCTGGATGAGCTCGGCCGCGGGGATCACCGGCTCCCCCAGCCCGTGTCGCTCACGGTGCGAGGACAGGCGCGCCCGGGATCCCGCGTCCCGGGGTCTTCCCCCCGAGCCAGGCGTTGACCGTCGCTCCCACGTCGGCGAACTCGCCCTCGTACCGCCGCCCGGCCGCGTTCTGGCCCTCCATGTAGGCGAGGAAGAGAGCGTGCTCGCGGGAGTGATCGGTGGACGGGGTGGTCGGATCGCACCCGTGATCCGACGTGAGCACGAAGAGATCTCCGGGGCGCAGTGCGTCGAGGAGGTCGGGAATGCGTCGATCGAAGTCCTGGAGGCAGCGGTGGAAGTTCACCGGGTCGTTCCGATGGCCCCAGAGCATGTCCGTCTCGACGAGGTTGACGAACACCAGGCCGCCGTCGAGCTCGCGCAGGAGGCGCTCGGTGTGCTGGATGCCCTCGATGTTCGACTTCGTCCGGTGCGAGTGGTCGATGTCGACGCCGGCGAAGATGTCGTGGATCTTGCCGACGCCGTGCACCTCGTTCCCGGCCTCGCGGACGAGCGTCAGGTAGTTCGGCTGCCGCGGCCTGAGAGACCAGTCGTGGCGATTGGCCGTCCTCGAGTAGCTGCCCGGCTCGCCGACGAAGGGCCGGGCGATGACGCGCCCGACGGCGTGCTTGCCGGTGAGGATCTCCCGCGCGATCTCGCACGCCGCGTACAGCTCCTCCAGGGGAATCGTCTCCTCGTGCGCGGCGACCTGGAAGACCGAGTCCGCCGACGTGTACACGATCCACTTGCCGGTGCGCTGGTGCTCCTCGCCGAGCTCCTCGATGATCTCGGTGCCCGACGCCGTCTTGTTGCCGATCACGCCCCGACCGGTGCGGTGGGCGAACTCCTCGATGACCTCGAACGGGAAGCCGTGCGGATAGGTCGGCATCGCAACCGGCGTGACGATCCCCATGAGCTCCCAGTGGCCGGTCGTCGTGTCCTTCCCCTTCGAGCGCTCGAGCAGGCGACCGGCGACGGCCGGCGCATGCTCCGTCGGAGGGCAGCCCTCGAGGTCCTCGACGTTCCCGAGGCCCAGCTGCTCGAGGTTGGGGAGGTCGAGCCCGCCGACTGCCTTCGCGACGTTGGCGAGCGTGTTGGAGCCCTCGTCGCCATACTCGTGAGCGTCCGGCAGCTCGCCCGCCCCAACCGCGTCCAGCACGATGACGCAGGCGCGCGGCATGCGGCTATTCTACGGTCGGGATGGATGCAGCCCTCGGTCTTCTCGGGATGGTGCTCTGGCTCGCGGTGACGATCGGCGTCGCGTACGGGATCACTTACGCGGTGGTCAGGGCGTTTCCGGAGCGGGAGAAGCCGAAGCCCACCCCCGAGGGCTAGTCGAAGCTACACGCGCTCGAGTGGCAGGACCTGCTCGAGCGGGACGTAGTCGAGGCCGTGGGCGTCCGCGACCGCTTCGTACGTGAGGTTTCCGTCGAGGACGTTGACGCCGCGGGCGAGGGCCGGGTCCCTGGCGATCGCCGCCCGGACGCCGTGGTCGGCGATCGCCTCGACGTACGGGAGCGTCACGTTCATGAGGGCGAAGGTCGAGGTCACGGGCACCGCCCCGGGCATGTTCGAGACGCAGTAGTGGACGATGCCCTCAACCTCGAAGACCGGGTCGGAGTGCGTGGTCGGGTGTGACGTCTCGAAGCAGCCGCCCTGGTCGATGGCCACGTCGACGAGAACGGTGCCGGGCCGGAGCTCGGCGAGCTGGTCTCTCGTGACGAGCTTCGGAGCCCTGGCGCCGGGCACGAGGACGGCGCCGATGACGAGGTCGGCGTTCCTGATCGCCTGGTCGATCTGGAGCCGGTTGGACATCGCGAGCGTGATCCGGCCGTCGAGCATCATCTCGAGGTCCCGCATGCGCTCGACGGACTTGTCGAGAACCCACACGTCCGCCTGCATGCCGACGGCGATGAGCGCAGCGTTGTAGCCGACGATCCCGCCGCCGAGGACGACGACCTTCGCCGGGGCGACACCGGGGACACCGCCGAGCAGGATCCCCCGTCCTCCCTGCGCCTTCTCGAGCGCCCACGCGCCCATCTGGGTGGCGAGCCGTCCCGCCACCTCGCTCATCGGCGCGAGCAGCGGGAGCCTGCCGTCGTCCGTCTCGACCGTCTCGAACGCGATGCACGTTGCGCCGCTGCCGAGAAGCGCCCGGGTCAGCGTCTCGTCGGCGGCGAGATGGAGGTACGTGAAGAGAACGAGCCCGTCGCGGAGACGCCCGAACTCGTCCGGGAGCGGCTCCTTCACCTTCAGGACCATGTCGGCGGTCGCCCAGACCTCGTCCACCGTCGTCAGGCGGGCGCCGACCGCCTCGTACTCCGCGTCCGGGAACCTGCTGCCGACGCCGGCGCCGGCTTCGACGAGCACCTCGTGACCGCGCTGGCCGAGCTCGCGCGCTCCGGCCGGTGTCAGGGCGACGCGGTACTCGTCCGGCTTGATCTCCTTGACGACGCCGATCCGCATGAGAGCGCGCCAACGATAGCCGAACGACGGCCCTGGAGCCCCTCAGCGAGCGCGTCCGCGGGCGAGCAGGCCCGCAGCGTAGGCCGAGGCGAAAAACCAGGGGTCGTCGTCGGCCCCGCGCCCCATGTGCGAGAGAGGGAGGCCGGCGCAGGCCTCGCGCCAGCCGGATGCGTCGACGCGCTCGACGCCCTCGAGCGCCTCCGTCACGTCGAGCCCCTCCGGCCACGCCACGGCGAGCGGCTCTCTCACGAGCTCGAGCACCGCGAGCGTGTGGTGGGAGAGGCCGCGGTGGCGGGCGCGCGGATCACCTTCGGAGACGCGAACGGCGAGAACCGGGAAGCCCCCGAGCGCGCTCGCCGCGTTCGCCGCGTCCGCGGCCGCCAGCCCGCCGTGGCCGAACGCCGATGCCGTCCCGACGACGCCCGGCCCGATCGCGCAGACGACGGCGTCCATGCCCGCCCCGGCGGCGGCGAGGAGAGCGGAGGCCGTCGACACGGCCGCGAGCTCCCCGCCGAAGCACGCACCTGCCGCAACCGTCGTCCGGATGTAGCCCTCCCGCCGCAGGGCCCGCACCGTGTCCGACAGCTGCACCGGCAGCGCCCCGCCGGGGAGCTGGACGTACGCCACCGCGAGGTCGCGACCGAGGCCTGCGCAGACAGGCGCGACCTGGCTGTGGAGCGAGCAGCAGACGACCGGCAGGCCGGCGAGCGTCTTCGACACGCGGCCGGCCTCGGCAAGGTTCTCCTCCGCATGCACGACCGCGTGCTGGAGCGGCGTGTAGGGGAGCTTCATGACGTGCGCTCCCGGCTCCGCAGGAAGGTCGAGGCCGCGCGTGAGGTTCGCGTACAGCACGTCGAACCCGCCCGAGCCGAGGCCGAGCTCGGCCGCCTGCACGTTGACGAGCACCTCGTCTCCGAGGGCAACCGCGCCCGTCAGCTCCGGGTAGGCGACGCACGGGCGCCCGTCCACCCGCAGGCGGACGATGCCGTCGCAACGCTCGGTGATGTCCGTGACGGTCCCGCGGGCGAGCGTCAGCATCGACGCTAGGCGTCGTGGGCCGCGGCGAGGAGCTCGAGCGTCACGGCCACCATCGCCTCCAGGTCGGCAACGGCGATCTCCTCCTCGGCCGTGTGAACCTTCGCCATCCCGTTCGCGACGTTGACGCAGTGGAGGCCCCGCTCGTTGAAGACGTTCGCGTCGGCGCCGCCCCCGACCTCGACCTCGCGCGGCTCGAACCCTGCGCGGGCGAGGGCGGCGCGCGCGAGAGCCAGCGCGGGATCGTCGGCGGCGAGCCGGTACCCGCGGTACTTGTCCTCGACGGTTGCTTCGACCTCGCACTCGGCGACCGCGGCGGCGAAAGCGAAGCAGTCGAGCATCTCCTGGACGAGGGCGGCGAGCTTCGCTTCGTCCCGCGAGCGGGCTTCTGCCGAGACGTGACAGGTCGCGGGAACGACGTTGAGCGCGCTCCCCCCGTCGATCAGCCCAACGTTCGCCGTCGTCTCCTCGTCGATGCGGCCGAGGCGCAGGTCGGAGATCGCCCGCGCCACGGCTCCGATCGCCGATCGCCCGTCCTCCGGGTTGATCCCCGCGTGCGCGGGGCGGCCCGTGACGACGATCTGGAGCGACCGGCCCGACGGCGCCGCGACGACGATCTCCCCGACGGGCCCCGCGTAGTCGTAGACGAAGCCGAGGCGGGACCGGAGGCGAGAGACGTCGAAGGCCTGCGCCCCTTCGAGGCCCGTCTCCTCGCGCGTCGTGAAGAGCAGCTCGACTCCCCTGTGCGGCCGGCCCTCGGCGAGGATGAGGCGAGCCGCCTCGAGCAGGACCGCGACGGCGGCCTTGTCGTCGGCACCGAGGATCGTCCCCGCCGCGTTCCTGACGACGCCCTCCTCGACCACCGGTTCGATCGGGCCGCTGGGCGGGACGGTATCGAGGTGGGCGCAGAGGAAGATCGGCTCGCCGCTCGCGCCGCCGGTGGCGGGGAGGCACGCGAGCAGGTTCCCTGCCTCGTCCTCCTCGGAGTCGACTCCGAGCGCCCGCAGGTACGCGCGGACGCGCTCCGCGACGGCGGCCTCGTCGCCGGACGGGCTCGGGATCGCCGCAAGCTCGAGGAAGAGCGGCAGGACGTCGGAGGCCCAGGTCGTCGACACGGCGACCGATTCTAGGCGGGCCCTCTGTCCAGAGCGTCAGGGTTTCGGCACGATCGTCGCTCCACGCACGCGCATTTCGACGATACGCTCGAAGCGGGTGGTGGTCCGGGGTGGCCCCGGGAGAAGAAGCTAGCTGCTCGCCGTGGCCACGCGACCGCGCTCCTGGGCGCGGGCGCGGGCCGCACCGACGAAGTCCCTGAAGAGCGGCGCCGGGCGCGTCGGACGCGACTTGAACTCGGGATGGAACTGGCTTGCGACGAACCAGGGATGGTCGCGAAGCTCGATCACCTCGACGAGGCGGCCCGACTGGAACGTGCCCGAGACGACGAGGCCGGCCTCGACGAGCTTCGGGCGGAAGTGGTTGTTGACCTCGTAGCGGTGCCGGTGGCGCTCGTGGATCACCGCGTCGCCGTAGGCGTCGTACGCGCGCGTGCCTTCCTCCAGGTCGACCGCGTCGGCCCCGAGGCGCATCGTGCCGCCGAGGTCCTCGATCTCCTTCTGCTCCGGAAGGAGGTCGATGACCGGGTACGGCGTCTCGGGATCCATCTCGGTCGAGTTCGCGCCGTCGAGCCCGCAGACGTGGCGGGCGTACTCCGACACGGCCACCTGCATCCCGAGGCAGATCCCGAGATACGGGATGCCCCGCTCCCGCGCGACCCGGCAGGCGAGGATCTTCCCCTCCCAGCCGCGCGAGCCGAACCCGCCGGGGATGAGGACGCCGTCCACGCCGTCGAGCTCGTCGGCAGCCTCCTCGAGGGTCATGCCCTCGGCGTCGAACCAGCGCACCGTCACGTTCACGCCGTGGTGGATGCCCGAGTGCTTGAGGGCTTCGTGGACGGAGAGGTAGGCGTCGTGGAGCTTGACGTACTTGCCGACGAGCGCGATCACGACGTCGCCGCTCCGCGCCTCGATACGCTGCGCCAGCTCGTTCCACTCGCCGAGGTCGGCCTCGACGTCCGGGAGCCCCAGGCGGCGGCACACGAGGGTGTCGAGCCCCTCGTCGCGCAGAGCCTGCGGCACGAGGTAGACGTCCGACACGTCCTCGTTGGCGACGACCGCCTCGGAGTCGACGTCCGCGAACAGCGCGATCTTCTCGCGGATGTCGCGCGAGAGGCGGTCGGCCGAGCGGCAGATGACGACGTCGGGGTGGATGCCGATGCGCCTCAGCTCGTTCACGGAGTGCTGCGTGGGCTTCGTCTTCAGCTCGCCGGCCGTCTCGATGAAGGGGACGAAGGTCACGTGGAGGTAGGCAACGTTCTCGGGCCCGACCTCCCGCCGGAACTGCCGGATGGCCTCGAGGAACGGGAGCGACTCGATGTCGCCGACGGTCCCGCCGATCTCCGAGATGACGACGTCGACGTCGCTGACGCTGGCGACGCGGCGGATCCGCTCCTTGATCTCGTTCGTGATGTGGGGAATGACCTGGACGGTCGAGCCGAGGTACTCGCCCTTCCGCTCCTTGCGGATGACCGAGTACCAGATCGATCCCGAGGTGTGGTTCGCGTTGCGGGACAGGTTCTCGTCGACGAACCGTTCATAGTGGCCGATGTCGAGGTCGGTCTCGGCGCCGTCTTCGGTGACGAAGACCTCGCCGTGCTGGAACGGGCTCATCGTTCCCGGGTCGACGTTCAGGTACGGATCGAACTTCTGCGTCTGGACGCGCAGCCCGCGCGCCTTGAGCAGACGGCCGAGCGAGGCCGCGCTGATGCCCTTGCCGAGCGACGAGACGACGCCGCCGGTCACGAAGACGTACTTCGTGGGCCGCTCTCTCACGGCCTCCGCCCCAGCGCGTCGAGCTCGCGGAGGCCCGGCGTGTGCTCGATCAGCCGCCCGAGCGACGTCCGCTCTCCGAGGATGTTGAGGCCCGCGAGCGTCCCGATCGCGGCCCAGCGAGCCCAGCCGTGGAAGCGTTCCACGGACTTCAACCCTAGCATGGCCCCGAGCGCATTCGATCCCGCATCCCCCAGCATCACCCTCTCTGAGAGATCGTAGGGAAGGAGCAGGACAGCGAGTCCGACCGGGGCTCGGAGTGGGACGGCGGCGGCGAGGTACCCCTTGAGCGCCCGTCCCGGCCGGGTGTCCAGCTGGTTCACGAGGTTCGCCCAGAGGCCGACGAGCAGTGTCCCGCTCACGCTCCGGGTCCGGAGGAGCCCGGCGAGCGGGATGCCGACGAGCTTGAGGACGCCCGTCGTCCGACCGGCGGCGAGGTGGGCGCGGACGCCGCGCTCCTCTCCGGTGAAGGCGTCGTCGAGCAAGCCGAGGACCATCGCCGCGGCGACGCACGCGTCGGCCCGCACCGCAGTGGTCCACCCGACGAGCGGGAGGCGGTACCCCCGGTGGTTGACGGCGAGCGGCCCTGCGGCGAGAAGCGCGTCGAGGAGCTGCCGGCCTCGATGGGCGAAGCCGGCCGCGTCATGGCCGGTCGGCCGATGCTCGAGCTCGACCTCGACCTCCTCGAACGCGAGGCCGGCCCGGAGGGCGTCGATCGTCATCCGCACCTCGCATCCGAAACCCGGCGCGGCCGGGAAGCACGCCGCGCGCGCCCGCTCGCCGAGGAAACGCTGCCCCGAGAGCGGCTCGCGCGGCGCGACGCCGGTCCGCAGCCGAACAAGCTCGCGACCGACGCGTTTGGCGATCCCGAACCCCCCGCCCGTCCGCCGCCGGAAGGCCGCCACCGCCAGGTCCGCCCGCGTGCCGAGGAGCGGGAGCAGGGATCCGCTCAGGTCCGCGTCGCAGAGGAGCAGCGGGCCGGCCGGCGCCGCGCGCTCGCCCGCCGACAGGGCCTCGCCCTTCCCCAGCCGGTCGATTCGCACGACGACGGCCCCGGCCGCCTCGGCACGCTCGCCCGTGCGGTCCTCGGACCGCCCGTCCACGACGATGACCTTGGCCGCGGGGAAGTCCCGGCGAAGGCTCGCCACCGTGTCGCCGATCCGCTCCTCCTCGTTGCGAGCGGCGACGAGGACGGTGAGCCGCCCAGACGGGGCGGGGCTACCCACCCTCGGTCGTGACCGGCTCGATCGGCGGGACGACGCCGTCGGTCGCCCGGGCCCCGAGCCCGTACTGGCCGGGCTGGGCGCCGGCGAGCAGGAGCGCGAGCGCGAGGCGACCTTCCTTGGCGTCGATGTCGTCGACGCTGGACAGCCCGCGGTCCTTGTAGAAGTCGACGACGCTCCGCGGGTCGTCGGACCCGGCGACGCCCACGACGGGCACGCTCGTCTCGTCGAGGCCGCTCACGATCCCGTCCATCAGCGAGCTCGTCGACTCCGAGGTCGCCGCGGCCTCGCCGTCGCTCGCGTCCGCCGGCGGCTCCCAGTTGAGGACGACGACGACCGAGTCCATCGGGTGCGAGATCGTCCCGGACCGCTCCTCCACGAGCTTCGTCGCGAGGGCGTCCCAGAGCGGGGTCTCGTCCGCCTCGACGAGCTCGCGGCCGAGCTCGCGGCCGAGGTCCGAGAAGTCGCCGTCCGCGTTCGCGTACGCGGCGAGAGTCTCGTCGCCCTCGAGGGTCGACTCGAGGTCGGACCGGTCGACGGGGACGTCCAGCGCGACGACGCTCGCGGGCGCGCCGGCATCGGCGTCGGCGAGGGCGCCCTCGATGTCCGCGCGCGCGCCTCCGTCCGAGGGCCCGAGGAAGAGGACCGCCACGTTCTGGCCGTCGAGGCGGTTCTCCATGAGCACCGGGTACGCCTTCGCGAGCAGCTCTTCCGAGCCCTCGACCTGCGCCGTGGCGGCCTCGGCCGCCGACAGGTCCTTCTGGAGCCTGTCGTTGTCGTCGCGCAGGTTCTGCAGCTCCGCCTCCTCCCCCACGTCGGTGACCTTGCCCGAGATGGCGACGCCGAGGAGGATGCCGACGGCGAGCGCGACGAAGACGCCCGCCAGCGAGGCGACGTGATACCGGAGGCCGAACACCCGCCCAGCCTAGACGTCAGAGGGTGGCGGCCGTCTGACAGAGGTCGCGCAGGCGGGTGAGGGCCTGCTGTGGAAGGCCGCGCGCTCCCTCCACCGTCAGGCGAAGCCACGGCCCGGAGACGTACGTCGTCGCCCGTGTTCGCCCGGTGCCCGCGTTGTCGAGCCTGACGCCCGCGTCGATGTCCTGGCGGACGTCGTGCCAGGAGAGCTCCCAGCCCTCGAGGACGCGCGTGAGGACGATCAGGCCGGCGCCCTCGGGGCGGCGGAGAAGTCCGGGAGTCCTGCTGCGGACGACCTCCCAGCGGGCGCGCTCGGCCAGGCCGCGGTGATCGGGCGTGACGCCCGTGTAGGCGGGCCACCAGTCCGGCAGGTGGTACGGCTCGGCGACGAGGCTCCAGACGTCCCGGCGGTCGGACTGGAGCTCGCCGGTCGCCGTCAGGAGGGTCATTCGAGCCCGAGGAGCGCCCGCAGGCGCTCGACGAGGGTCGAGACGAGGTCCCGGAGCTCGGGGGAGGCGATCAGCACCGCCGAGACGGCAGCAACCGCCGCCAGCGCGAAGGCGAGCGCCATCCCGATTCCCACCCGCGGGCGAAAGAGGCGTGAGACGCCACGGGCGTCCACGAGCTTGTCCCCCACGCGCAGCCGCGTGAGGAACGTCGAGGACATGCCGGCTCGATTCCGCTCGAGGAACTCGAGCAGGTTGAAGTGGGTCCCGACCGCGACGATGAGCTCCGCGCCCTTCTCGTACGCGAGGAGCAAGGCGGCGTCCTCCGAGATCCCTGGGGACGGGAGCACCGTCGACGGCAGGCCGAGGCGGTCGAGCCGCTCACGTCCGGGCGCGCGGCCGTCCGGATAAGCGTGGACGACGAGCTCGGCGCCCGATTGCAGCGCGGCATCCGAGACGGAGTCCATGTCCCCGACGATGACGTCCGGCTTGTAGCCGGCGGCGAGCAGGACGTCGGCGCCGCCGTCGACCCCGACGAGCACCGGCTTGAAGTCCGCCACGTACGGGCCCACGATGGAGAGGTCACGTCGGGACTCCGCACTGCGTGCGACGACGAGCGCGTGCCGGTCGCGAAACCGCGTCGTCAGGTGCGGCATCTGGAGGTTCTCGGAGAGGAGAGCCGTCTCCTCGCTGAGGTGCCGGAGCGTGTTCTCGGCGAATGCCTCGAGCGCCGCGCTCACCCGACTCTGCTGGTCGGCGAGCGCGCGGGCGAGCTCCTCCTCGCCCCGTGCCCGCCCGGCGGCGAGGCGCGAGCCGTTGCGGAACAGGCTCGCTCCGCGGACGACGAGCGGCTCGCCCTCCTTCACCTCGTCGAAGAGCTCCGCGCCGGGCGCGTCGATGAGACAGACGCCGCCCTTGACGAGCGCGAGCGGCCCGGCGTTCGGGTACTCGCCCGTCGAGGAAGGAGAGACGTTGACCACGACGCGCACGCCGCTCGAGAGCAGCTCCTCGGCCGAGATCCGGTCGAGGTCGGGGTGGTCGATGATGGCGATGTCGTCGGGCCCCAGGCGTCGGACCAGCCGCTTCGTGCGCCTGTCCAGCCTCGCGGTTCCCATGAACTCGACGAACGTCGCCATCAGCGCACCCGCCGGACCGTGGAGAGGAACTCGGCGCCGCCCAGCATACGCTCCAGCTCCGCCTGCCGCTCGGTCTCGGAGAGACGCTCGATGCGGGTGTGCGTCGGGTCCCCGGGCACCTTCTCCACGCGGAAGTGCGCCTCCGCGACGCTCGCGATCTGCGGAAGGTGGGTGATGGTGAGGAGCTGGGCGCGCTCGGCCAGGCGCGCGAGCGCGTCAGCGACGGCGTGCGCGGTCTGCCCCCCGATGCCCGCGTCGATCTCGTCGAACACGACCGTCGGCTCCCCCGCCGAGGCGTGCGCCACGGCGCGAAGCGCGAGCGCGATCCGGGAGAGCTCGCCGCCGGACGCGGTCTCGGCCGCCGGGGCGAAGGGAAGGCCGGGGTTCGGGCGGACGAGGAAGACCACGTCCTCCGTGCCCGTGGGGCCCGGCTCCCTCGGGCTGAGGTCGACCCGGAACTCCCCCTCCCCCATCCCCAGGCCCTGGAGCTCTTCGGCCACCGCCTCGGCGAAGAGAGGCGCCGCCGCCTCGCGCTCGGCCGACGCGGCGGCGGCAAGCTCGCCCACGCGTGCCTCCGCCTCCCCGACGGCCCGTTCGGCCGCAGCGAGCGGATCGACGCCGGTCTCCAGCCGGTCGAGCTCCGCGCGGGCGGCGACCGCGCGCGCGACCAGCTCCTCCATGGTCGGGGCTCCGAAGCGTCGCCGCGCCTCGGCGATGCGGTCGAGCTCTACCTCGACGACCTCGAGCCGGCCGGGCTCGGCCTCGAGCGAGGCTAGGAAGGCCCGCAGCGTCGAGGCGGCCTCGCGCACCCGGATCTCGGCCTCGCCGAGTTCCCCGCCGACCTCGGCGAGCTCCGGCGCCAGGCCGATGACGCTCTCCAGGCGGCGCGAGGCCTCGGCGATGCTCCCGGACGCGCCGCTCCCCTCGCTCTGCTCCGGGGCGAGCTCCTCGGCCGCCACGCTCGCCGCCTCCGCGAGCTCCGTCACGTGCCGGAGGCGCTCGCGCTCGGAGAGCAGGCGCTCCTCGGACCCGGGCTCCATCCCGTCGGTCCGGGCGACGAGCTCCCGGAGCTCCTCGACCCGCGCTGCCCGCCCTGCTTCGTCGCGCGCGAGCTCGTCCCTGGCACGGCGTGCGGCGACGAGGTCCCGCCAGGCGCGCCCGAGCTCGGCACGGCGGCGGAGCTGCGCCTCGCCGACGAACGCGTCCAGGACCTCGAGCTGGTGGGAGGCTCGGGCGAGTCGCCGCTGCTCGAACTGTCCCGACATGGCCAGGAGCCGCTCGACGACGGTGGCGAGATCCTCGCGCGGGACCGCCCGGCCCCAGGCGTACGCTCGCGTGCGGCCGTCCGCGAAGACCCGGCGGGCGGCGACGAGCCCCTCCTCGTCCGCAGGCCGAAGCTCGGCGAGCGTCTCCAGCCCCGGCTCGTCGAGGATCCCGTCGGGCAGGTCGAGCTCGGCCTCGACGTACGCCTCCTCGGCCCCAGGGCCGAGGTAGCCCGCGTCGCCGGGCGCCCCCAGCAGGAGGCCTACGGCCTGCGCGAGGATCGTCTTCCCCGCGCCCGTCTCGCCGGTGACGGCGTTCAGTCCGGGCGCGAGGACGAGATCGGCCTCGCGGATGAGGACGAAGCTCTCGATGTGGAGCCGGCGGAGCATAGGGGCACCGTGCCTAGGGGAAGACCTCGTGGTAGCGGGTGAAGAACGTCACTTCGGACAGCACGGCGAGCCGGCAGTGCTCGGGGCCGACCGCGACGGCGATCGAATCGTCGCGCTCGAGCTCCGTCACGGCCTGGCCGTCGACGAGGACCGTGACGGGGAGATCCTCGGAGCGGTTCGTGATCCTGAGGTCGAGCCCCCGCGGGACGACCAGCGGCCGCTGGTGGAGGGAATGCGGCGCCACGAAGGTCATCGCCATCGCCTCGAGGCCCCACATCATCACGGGGCCGCCGTTCGAGAGGTTGTACGCGGTCGAGCCCGAGGGGGTGCAGCAGATCATCCCGTCGCAGGGCTGGTCGTCGAGCCGCTCGCCGCCGATCTCCCAGCCGAGGTCGACCATGCGACCGGGGTGCGAGCTCGTCGCGACGACGTCGTTCACCGCCGCGTGCATCGCGCCGTCGAGGCGTGCCTCGAGCGTGCAGAGCTCCACCACCCGGAACTCCCCGGCCAGCGTCCGCGCGAGGGCTGTGTCGAGCTGGCTCCCGTCGACCGTCGTCAGGAACCCGACCCGGCCGAAGTTGACGCCGAGGACCGGCGTCTCGGTCCCGAGCATCGCGCGCAGCCCTCGCAGCATCGTCCCGTCGCCGCCGAGCACGACCAGGACGTCGAGGCCGCCCTCCTCGACAGGGACCACCTCGACCCCGGCGGCAGCGGCCGCGGCCTCGAGGCGGTCGCGCGCCTCGCCGACGACGTCGGGGCGGCCGTGCGTCGTCAGCACGCCGAGCCTGCGCGGAGCGTCCGGCACCGCCCTATCCCTCTCCGGTCAGGTAGAGGAAGAACTCGCGGTTCCCCTTCGGCCCGCGGAGCGGCGACTCGGTGATGCCGTGGACCCGGGCTCCCCATTCGGAAGCACTCGCCGCGACCTCGTCGACGACCCGGTGCTGGACGTCGGGATCGCGCACGACGCCTCCCTTTCCGACCTCCTCGGGGCCGGCCTCGAACTGGGGCTTGACCAGCACGAGGGCCCGCCAGCCGGTCTCGGCGCACGCCAGGGCGGGCGGGAGCGCCTTGGCCAGGCCGATGAACGAGACGTCGCAGGTGACGAACGCGGGCCGAAACGGTAGGTCCTCGCAGCCGAGGTGGCGGACGTTGACGCGCTCGAGCACGGTCACGCGGGGATCGTCCCTGAGCCTGGGGTGCAGCTGCCCGTGGCCGACGTCGAGCGCGCACACGCGGGCAGCACCGGCCTGGAGGAGGCAGTCCGTGAAACCGCCGGTCGAGGCGCCGACGTCGAGGCAGTCCGCGCCGGTGACGTCGATCTCGAAGGCGTCGAGCGCGTGCGCGAGCTTCTCACCGCCGCGCGAGACGAATCGAGGCCCCGCGTCCACCTCGAGCGTCGCCGTCTCGTCCACCTGCTCGCCCGCCTTGTCGAAGCCCTTCACCCTGCCCGCGAGCACGAGCGCCTGCGCCTGCGACCTGCTCTCGGCGAGACCGCGCTCGACGAGCAGCACGTCCAGGCGCTTCTTCGAGCGCTTGCTCACGGGGAGAGGGTATCCGCTCCCTTCCCCGGCGAACTGTCACGATTGAGCGCCCGGAAGAGCGGCACGGGATTGGTGAGCCCGCGCAGGGTGATCTCCCCGATCGGGTCGAATCCGACCTCGGTTCCCTCGCCGCGCCGCCCCGACGACCGCCTCGCTCACGAGCACCTCGCGCGGCCGGGCGTAGTCGACGATCCGCGACGCGAGGTTGACGGTCCGGCCGAAGTAGTCGCCGTCGCGGGAGACGACCGGCCCCGCGTGGACGCCTGCCCGCGCAGGCGGAAGGCCTTCGCCCTCGGCGGCGTCGACGAGCTGGAGCCCGCAGGCGACCGCGCCGTCGGGGTGCGGGAAATGGAACATGACGCCGTCGCCGAGCAGCTTGACGACCTCGCCGTCGTAGGAGGACGCGGCGTGGCGGACGAGGCCGACGAGCCTCGTCGCCAGGTCGGCCGCCGCGTAGTCGCCGGCATCCTGGGTCATGCGCGTGAACCCTCCGAGGTCGAGGAAGGCGATCGCCGGGATCCTCGCCGACCGCTTCTGCTGGTACCCGGCCTCCTCGAGCGCGGCCTCGACCTCCTCGATCGAGGCCTGGAAGATCATCGACTCGAGGTGGCGCTCGTACAGCCAGTTCCGCAGCCGGGCGCCGTAGCCGCGCAGCCGCACGGTGATGGGCCCCAGCTCCTCGAGCAGCTCGCGCCGTGGGATGCCCCGGGACCGCATGACCTCCATCACGTACTCCCGGAAGAAGCCGACGTTCGCGGCGGCCATGCGGCGGACGGGATCGCCGTAGAAGCGGGTCGCGACGATGAGCCCGTCGGTGTCGAGCTTGGCGACATCCCGCATCTCCGCGCGCTCGCGGAGCGCGTCCTCGTCGTCCTCCCGCGCCCGCTGGTCGGGGTCGGGCGACGCGAGGCCCCAGTTCGTGTACATCTGCCGGACGGCGTCCCACGGCAGGTCGTACTCCCGGGCCAGCTCCGCGAACGTCGACTCCGTCAGGGGCCACCCGGTGCCCGGGAACATGGCCCCGATGAACTTGAACGAGTACTCGCCGGCCGCCACGAGCTTGGCCATGTCCTCGAGCGAGATGCCGGCGGCGTCGAGCGCCTGCCCGAAGCGAACGCGGTGGATGTCGTCCTCGGTGAACGGCGCCTCGAGGAGCCCGAGCTCCGCGAGCCGCTCGACCATCTCGGTCGTGGTGCCCGACTGGCGGGCGAGCTCGTCGGTGGTCAGCGAGATCATGCCGGGGTCAACTCTGCACGAATCGTGACCCACCGTGCGCGCTCGAGCGCGCGGCGCATCTGCTCGTCGTCCGGGAACGAGCCCTCGAGGAGCCTCCCCTCGCAGACGAGCTCGACCGACTCCGCTCGGAACGGCCACGGATCGACGGCGACCCGCTCGGGGCCGCCGTTCACGGGCACCAGCCGGAAGCCGACGGCCTTCCGTTCCTCGGTGACGCCGTGCGAGAAGGCCAGCGAGAGCCCGTCCCACGTGAAGACGAGCTCGCGGTTCCCGGCCACGGCCTCGTCCGTCGCGTGCGCCGCATAGCCCGGATCGGCGCGGAGCGTCTCGAGGACGCCCTCCTGGAACGCGCGCTCGCGCTCGAGGTAGGCGTCGACCGCGGCCTGGACGTCGCCGCCGCCAGCCGGCGGAAAGCGTTCGACGAGGAGAGTCCCGTGGAGGGACACGAGGAGGGCCGCGTACCGCGACTGCGAGAGCAGGGCGCCGGCAGCACCCGACCAGAGCTCGAGCCGGCGCACGGGAGCAAGGGCCCCGAACGAGTACGGGAGCCCCGTGTCCGGGTCGCGCTCGGGCGCCGCCTCCCAGGACGTCCAGCCGACGTCGTGCTGCTCGGCGGCGAGACACACCTCCTCCCACGGCGCGAAGTCGTCCGCCCACGCGCGTGCGAGCTGACCGGCGACCCAGGCGTGCGCCGGCTGGCCGATGACGATCGTTCCGTCCTGCGTGGGGCGAAGGAGCATCAGGCGCGGCGGTCGCGAATCGTCTCCACGAGTTCGGCGAGAACGGTCGTGTCCGCGGGCAGGCCGGCGAGGCGCTCGAGGACGCGAGCGCGGGTCTCGTCCGCGAGCTCGCGCGCGTGCTCGAGGCCGTGGAGCGAGACGTAGGTGACCTTCCCCGCCGCCTCGTCCTTGCCGGGCGTCTTCCCCAGCTCCTCGGCCGTGCCCGTCGCGTCGAGGATGTCGTCGACGATCTGGAAGAGCACGCCCACCTCCTCTCCGAAGGACCGCCACGCCGCCTGCTCGTCCTCGGGAAGGCCGGCGACGGCGGTCGCCGTCGTCACGCAGGCGCGCAGGAGCCGGCCGGTCTTGAGCGCGTGGAGCTGCCGCAGGCCGCTCGCGTCGAGATCGCCGTCGGTCGTGACGTCGACGTACTGCCCGCCGATCATCCCCAGGGTCGCGTCCGCGAGCTCGCGGGCGACGGCGGGCGACGGGTAGCGAAGCGCGAGCCTGAAGGCCTCCGCGAGGAGCGCGTCGCCCGCGAGGATGGCCACGTCCTCGCCGAAGCGGACGTGGGCGCTGGGCTGGCCGCGGCGAAGGTCGTCGTCGTCGAGCGCGGGCAGGTCGTCGTGGACGAGGCTGAACGTGTGGACGAGCTCGAGCGAACAGGCCGCGGGGAGCAGCTCGTCCGGAGGACGCTCGAGCGCCTCGCCCGTCGCCAGGCAGAGCACCGGCCTGATGCGCTTGCCACCGCCGAGAAGCGAGTAGCGGAGCGCCTCCTCGAGCCTCCCCAGTTCCGCGGCGAACGGAAGACCGGCGAGGAACTCGTCCGTCAGCCGCCGCAGCTCGTCAAGCCGATGCATCGGCTTCTCTGCGGGCGCGCTCGACCTCGGCCTGAACCTCCTTCGCGAGCCCCGAGAGCTCCTCGAGCACGCGCACGGTCTCGTCCGGGTCCTCCGTGTGCTCCAGCTCTGCGCGGGCGGCCTCGACCTTCTCGAGCAGCTCCTGGAGGCGGGCGACGGCGTCGGGCTCGCTCACGGCTTCGGTGCCTCCCGCACGAGCCGGCCGAGGATGCCGTTGACAAGCCGCCCGGCGTCCTCGCCGGCGAACCGCTTGGCGAGCTCGACGGCCTCGTCGATCGCCACCTCCGGGGGGACGTCCCCTCGCTCGAGCTCGAAGAGGCCGATCCGAACGGCGTTCCGCTCGACGACGCCGAGCCGGTCGGCCGGCCACTCGGCGGACGTCTCGGTGACGCGGTCGTCGAGCTCGGCCGCGTGGGCGGCGACGCCCTCGGCGAGCTCGAGCGCGAACGGGTCCACCTCCCCGGGATGGAGGCTCGTCAGGGGCTGGCCGGTGAGGTCCCACTGGTAGAGGAGCTCGAGCGCGGTCCGCCTCGCTGCGCGGCGCCCCGTCACGACGGCTCCGGCGCGAGCGCGAGGAGCGACCCGGCCGCCTCGTCCAAGTACGCGGTCGTGTAGCGGCCGCTCGCGAACTCCTCGCTCGCCAGGATGTCGATCGCCAGGTCGCGCGTCGTCGGCACTCCTTCGAGCTCGAATTCTGTCAGGGCGCGGCGGGCGCGTCCCAGCGCCCCGGCGCGATCCTCCGCCCAGACGATCACCTTCGCCACGAGCGAGTCGTAGTAGGGGGGGATGACGTACCCCTCCTCGACGTGGGTGTCGACCCGGACGCCCGGGCCGAGCGGCGGCCGGAAGCGCGTCACCTTCCCCGGCGCCGGCAGGAAGTCGCGAGCGGGGTCCTCCGCGTTGATCCGGAACTCGATCGCGTGGCCGCGGAGGGGCGCGCGGCCGGTCTGCGGCAGCCCGTGGCCGGCGGCGACCCGCAGCTGGGCCTGGGCGAGGTCGACGTCCGTGACGAGCTCCGTGACCGGGTGCTCGACCTGCAGCCGCGTGTTCATCTCGATGAAGTAGAAGCGGCCGTCGGCATCGAGCAGGAACTCGATGGTCCCGGCACCCCGGTAGCGAAGCGACTCCGTCGCCAGCCTGGCCGCGCCCTCCATCTCGGCGCGGAGGTCGTCCGAGACGCCCGGGGAAGGCCCCTCCTCGACGAGCTTCTGATGCCGACGCTGGATCGAGCAGTCGCGCTCGCCGAGCGTCAGGACCTCGCCCTCGCCGTCGCCGAGGACCTGGATCTCCACATGCCTGGCGCCGACGAGCGCTCGCTCGACGTAGAGCGACCCGTCCGAGAAGGCCGCCTGCGCCTCCGCCTCGGCGGTGCGGAAGACCGACTCGAGCTCCTCGGGCGTGGCGACGAAGCGCATCCCCCGCCCTCCGCCCCCGGCCGAGGCCTTGAGCACGAGCGGAAAGCCGACCTCGCGCCCGAGCGCGCCCGCCTCCTCGAGCGTGACGGCGCCGTCCGAGCCCGGAACGAGCGGCAATCCGGCCGCTGCGGCCGCCTCCTTCGCCCTGACCTTGTCCCCCATGACCTCGATCGACTCGGGCCGGGGGCCGACGAAGACGAGGTCGTTGTCCTCGCACGCGGCGGCGAACTCGGCCCGCTCGGCGAGGAAGCCCCAGCCGGGATGGACGGCGTCGCAGCCGGTGGTCGTCCCGGCCGCCACGAGCGAGGGGATGTTGAGGTAGCTCTCGGCCGGGGGCGGCGGGCCGATGTGGACGGCCTGATCGGCCAGGCGGACGTGGAGCGAGTCGCGGTCGGCTGTCGAGTAGACGGCGACGGCCTCGACCCCGAGCTCGTGGCAGGCCCGGATGATCCGGACGGCCACCTCGCCGCGGTTGGCGATCAGGACGCGACGGAACACGTCAGGGACGTCTTGTCGCGGTTCGTGTTGCTTCTGGCACCTTCGGCGCGCCACGTGCGCGGCGACGGGCGATACGCTCGAAGCGGAGGGAGGCTCGCGGCGGCCCCGGCGGGATCGGCGTGCGCGGCCGCACTAGAGGGCGTCGAGCGGCCGCCCGTTCAGCGGCTCGAGCTCGAAGAGGAGCTGCCCGTACTCGACCGGCGCGGCATTCTCGACGCAGATCCGTCGCACGAGCGCCTCGGCGTCGGCCTTGACCTCGTTCATGAGCTTCATCGCCTCCAGGAGGCAGAGCGTCTGCCCGGGACCGACCGCGTCCCCCTCCTCGACGAACGGCGCGGCGTCCGGCTGTGGCGCTCGGTAGAAGGTCCCCACCATCGGCGCCTCGACGCGGATGACGTCGTTCCCGAGCGGCTCGACCGCGTCGCCGGGCTCCTCGTGCACAGGCGCCGTGGGCACGACGACGGGGGTCACCGGCGTGCCGGCGACCTCGTCGCTCCGCCGCACGGTGACGCGCATCTCCCCCTCCTCGATCGTCACCTCGGCGATGCCCGACTCCTGGACGACGCGGATGATCTCGCGGAGCCGCTCGGCTTCGCCGGGGGTCAGGCCCGCAGTCTCGGACTCCTCGCGCCTCCCGCGGCCGCGCACCGACCGGAGAAGAGGCTCGGCATCCTCGCCGTAGAGCGCGAGGAGCAGGAGCTCCTCCTCGCTCGAGGCAAGGCCCCTGGCGTCGTCCCGCAGCTCGTCGAGCGCCTCGGGCACGTCCTCCGCATCGTCGATGCCGTCGCCGAGCAGTTCGACCGCGCGGCGCACGGTCGGGTCGATCTCGCCCGGCGGCGAGCCGTACCGGCCCTCGACGAGGTCGCGCAGCTCGTCGACCACGAAGCGCCAGCGCTGGGCCGAGAGGACGTGGAGCAGCGCCTGCGACCCGAGGACCTGGCCGATCGGCGACGCGAGCGGCGGCCAGCCGCACTCCTCGCGGATCCGCGTGAGCTCGTCGAGCACCTCGTCGAGGCGGTCGGCGGATGCGTTCGCGCGCAGGCTCTTGTCGAGCTCGGCGACGAGGCCGGTGGGCAGGCTGTGCTCTGCAGCCCGCACCGCGACGCGCGGGGACAGCGACGGCACGGGCTCGTCCCCCAACGCCTGGTCGACGAGCTCGGAGCTGCGCCAGAGCGTCTGCAGGTCGACGCCCGTGTCGAGGTCGATCCCGGCGAGCGACTGGGTGAGGGCCTCGGCGGACACCCGGTGGAGCGAGAGCGCGACCGGGTAGAGGGCACACGCGATCTGCGCGGCTCCAGCCCGGACCGCCTCGAGCGCCGACGCGAGCGCCGCCCCGCTCGCCCCCTGGCAGTGAAGACCGACCGGGAGGCCGCTCGCCTCGCCGATCCGCTCCACCAGCTCCCGCGCCTTCGCCGGGTCGAGCGAGCCGGCGGGGTCGTGGATGAGCACCCGGGCGGCGTCGAGCTCCGCCAGGTGGTGCGCCCGCTCGAGCAGCACGTCGGTCTCGCCGCTCGGCCCCGGACTGTGGACGAGGCCCACGGAGAGCTCCTTGCCTGCGTCCCGGATCGCCTCGGCAGCCGCGCGCAGGTTGCCGAGGTCGTTGAGCGGGTCGTGCAGCCGAAAGACGTCGATGCCGCTGGCGGCGGCGCTGGCCACGAAGCGGCCGACGAGGTCGGGCGGCACGGGACGAGAGCCGACGAGGAAACGCCCCCGGAGCGCCATCCCCAGCGGGGTCGAGCAACGCGCCCGGATCGCCCGGATGCGCTCCCACGGGCTCTCGACGCCGCGCCTGACGGCGGCGTCGAAGCACCCGCCGCCCGAGATCTCGAGGCACGCGAAGCCGGCCGTGTCCAGCTCGGCCGCGAGGTCGTACAGCGCCGCGGCACGGACGCCTTCGGCGAGCGGCTCCTGCGAGAGGAGCCGGATCGTCGTGTCGACGAGCTGCGGCACTCAGTGCCCCCTCAGGTGCTGTTGGCGTGCCTCTGCGTCGCGAGCACCAGGCCGGAGCCCGCACTCGGACGACGCGAAGGCTGATGAGGCCCCGGCGAGGACAAGGGCGGGCTGTGGCGCCGTGTGATCGCGGGGCAGATGTGCGAGGGACATTGCCAGGAGGAGCGCTACGCCTAGGCGCGCGAGATGTAGCGGCGCTCGCGCGTGTCGACCTTGATGCGATCGCCGGTGTTGACGAAGAGCGGAACCTGGACGACGGCACCCGTCTCGAGGGTCGCCGGCTTGGTCACGTTCGACACGGTGTCGCCGCGGACGCCCGGCTCGGTCTCGGCCACGCCCAGCTCGACGGAGGCCGGGAGCTGGATGCCGGCCGGACGGCCGTCGACCGTGAGGAGCTGGACGGTCGCCGACGGCTGCAGGAAGTCGAGATCCTCCTCGACCTCGGCGCGCCGGAGCGAGATCTGCTCGTACGACTGCTCGTCCATGAACACGACATCGTCGCCCGAGTCGTAGAGGTACTGGACGTTCTTCGTCTCGGTGCGAACCCGCGGCATCTTCTCCCCTGCCCGGAACGTCCGGTCGACGACTGCGCCGGACTCGAGCGCCTTCAGCCTCGTGCGCACGAACGCGCCGCCCTTGCCCGGCTTGACGTGTTGGAACCCGACGATGCGCCAGACCTGGCCGTCGATCTCGACGTGCATGCCGTTCTTGAACTGGTTCGTGGAGACCGTCTCGGCCACGGCCGGAGTGTAGTCCTTACCCCAGGGTCACCAGGTCCTTCGTGAACGTCGTCAGGACGTCGCAGCCGTCGACCGTGACGACGACGAGATCCTCGATGCGGACGCCTCCGCGCCCTACGAGGTAGACGCCCGGCTCGACGGTGACGACGTTCCCGGCGACGAGCACGTCGGTGGAGGTCGGCCGGAGGACCGGCAGCTCGTGGATCTCGATGCCGACGCCGTGGCCGAGACCGTGGAGGACAGGCGCCAGTCCCGACTCCTCGATCGCCGAGCGCGCGATCGCGTCGAGGTCCGCGGCGGCGGCCCCGGGGCGCACGGCCACGAGCGCGGCCTCCTGCGCCGCACGGCAGAGGTCGTAGGCCCGTTGCAGGTCGTCCGGCAGCCGGCCCGTCGCGAACGTCCGCGTGCAGTCGGCGCAGTAGCCGCCGACGAGGGCGCCGGCATCGACGATGACGGTCTCGCCCGGGCCGATGACGCGCGAGCCGGGGTGATGGTGTGGGAGCGCGGCGTTCGGGCCCGACGCGACGATGGTGTCGAACGCGGCGCCGTCCGCTCCTGCGTCGTGGAACGCCTGCTCGATCCACCAGGCGACATCGGCCTCGGTGCGTCCGACGAGCGCCTCGCCGGCCAGTCGCTCGTAGACCGCGTTCGTCACGTCCGCGGCCCGTCGAATCGCCTCGAGCTCGGCGTCGTCCTTGACCGCCCGAAGCCGAAGAACGACGCCCTTCGCAGGGACGAGGGTCGTGCCGTTGGCGGCCAGCGTCTCGTGGCCGGCGACGGTGACCGTGTCCGACTCGAAGGCCACAGGCGGCTCTGCCACCGTGCCGAGACGCCCGCCGAGGTCGCTCAAGAGGTCGCGATCGACGGCGAGGACCTCGACCCCGTCGAGCGCCCGCGCCGCCTCGAGGTAGCGGCCGTCAGTGAGCACGGCGATGCTCCCACGGCCGACGAGCACGGCTGCGTTCGAGCTGTCGAGGCCCGTCAGGTAGCGCACGTTGCACGGGTTCGTGGCGAGGAAGGTCTCGGCGCCGAGGGCGTCCAGCTCGGCACGCAGCCGCTCGATCCGGGCGTTCATCACCGCTCCTTCAGGTAGACGAGCGCCTCGTGGTATCCCTCCGGCCCCTTCCCCAGGACCCGGTGCACGACGATGTCGGCGATCACGGAGTGCCGGCGCCACTCCTCCCGCTCCTCGATGTTCGAGAGGTGGACCTCCACCACGGGCACCGAGCAGATCTCGAGCGCGTCGCGGATCGCGTAGCTGTAGTGCGTCCACGCCCCCGGGTTGACGACCAGGCCGCTCGCCCACCGCCGGGCGTCGTGGCACCAGTCGACGTACTGCCCTTCGTGGTTCGTCTGGAAGCAGCGGGCGGTGAAGCCGAGCTCGCGCGCCCACGCGTAGATCTTCGTCTCGAGCTCCCCGATGCTCACGCCGCCGTAGAGCGCGGGGTCCCGCTCGCCGATCACGTCGAGGTTCACCCCGTTCAGGACGCCGACCTGCACCCGGCGAGTCTACTGGCGCATGAGCGCGCCCAGGGCCGCCCGGGCATCGTCGTCGGAGACCGTCGTCACCACCGGCTTCCCGGGTGCCTCGAGGAGCACGAACACGCCCTCGCCCTTCTTGTCGCGCTTGAGGGCGGCCCAGGCGACGTCGGCGTCCGCGTCGACCGGCTCGGGGGCGAGCACCTCCTCGACGGGCTCGGTCGGGAGGCCCGAGAGCCGGAGCGCGGCGAGGAGCCCGAGCGCGACGGCCTCGCCGTGGCTCACGCGATAGCCCGAGCCGGTCTCCAGCGCATGGGCAAAGGTGTGCCCGAGGTTGAGGACGGTGCGCCTGTCCTCCGTCTCGTAGGGGTCGGAGAGGACGACGCCCGCCTTGTACGCGGCGCAGGCGCGGATCATCTCTTCCTCGGGGAGCTCCCAGACCTCGCGGCCCGCGAGGAGCCCGGTCTTCACGACCTCGGCCATCCCCGCGCGCCGCTCCCGCTCCGGAAGGGTGTCGAGGGCGCTGGGATCGATCACGACCGCCTGCGGGAAGTGGAACGCGCCGGCGAGGTTCTTGCCGTCGGCGGTGTTGACCCCGGTCTTGCCGCCGATGGCCGCATCCACCTGGCCGGTGAGCGTCGTCGGCACTGCGATCCAGCGCACCCCGCGCAGGTACGTCGCCGCGACGAAGCCGGCGACGTCCGTCGTCGAGCCGCCGCCGTACCCGGCGATGGTCCCCCGGCGGTCGATCGTGAGCTCGCTCCAGAGCCGCTCGACGACCGCGAGGCTCTTCGCGGCCTCGCCGGCCGGCACCGCGAGCGTGGCACCCGCCGAGCGCAGCGGGTGGAGCGACAGCACGCGCTCGTCCCCGATGACCGCGTCGGCCTCGACCTCGTCCGCAGTGGCCAGCCGAACCCCCAGCGCGGCGAGCAGCACGTCGTCGACGTTTCCGGCCACCGCGTCCGCGGCCTCGGCGTAGACGCTCTGGCGCGAGTCGAAGAGTGTCCGGAAGTCGTCCTCGTCGCGGGCGAGTGGGCGGTCGGAGCCGCGGACGCGCTCCCATGCCGTGGCCACGTCGACCTCCAGGAGCACGGTGAACGCGCGGTTGCGGAGCCTCGCGCGGTTGACCGGGGAGAGCACGGCGCCGCCCCCGAGGGCGATCACCGAGTCGGGGAACGAGAGGACCGTCGCCAGCGCGTCCTCCTCGAGCCGGCGGAACTCCGCTTCGCCGCGCTCGAAGAGCACCGGGATCGGCCCGTGGCGCTGCTCGATGACGGCGTCCAGGTCGATGAACGGCCGGCTCGTGAGCTCCGCCACCCGGGTCCCGACCATCGTCTTGCCGGCGCCCATGAAGCCGATGAGCGCGAGGTGCTTCCCGAGCGCTCCTACCTGGGAGACCACGGAATCCGCTCGACGTACGCCCGCCAGGCGCCGACGAAGTCCTCGACCGCGTCGCCGCCGAACTTCTCGCGCGCCGCGCACGCGAGCTCGAAGGCGACGCACGCCTCGGCGACGACGGCGAGCGCCTCGACGGCGGCCACGTCCGAGCGTTCCACGAGGGCCTGCGCGGGCTCGCCCGTGACGAGGTCCGCCGACCGCAGCGGCTTCATCAGCGTCGGCAGCGGCTTCATGGCCGCGCGGACGATGACGTCCTCGCCGTTCGAGACCCCCGCCTCGATCCCGCCGGCGCGGTTCGTCTCGCGGTGATAGCCGAGCTCGTCGCGGAAGATCTCGTCGTGCGCCGCCGAGCCGCGCCGGTCGGCGAGCGCGAAGCCGTCGCCGATCTCGACGCCCTTCACCGCCTGCGTTCCCATGAGGGTCCAGGCCAGGCGCGCATCCAGCCGTTCCTCCTTCGTCGCGTACGACCCCAGCCCGGGCGGGACGCCGCGGGCGCGCACCTCGACGATGCCGCCGACCGTGTCGCGGTCGGAACGCGCCTCGTCGATCCTGGCCTCCAGCTCGAGCGTGGCGACGCTGCTCTCGATCTCGATCCCGATCCCCCTCAGGAGGGCCTTCGCCACGCCACCGGCCGCGACGATGGCCGCGGTGTGACGCGCGCTCGCCCGCTCGAGCGCGTCGCGGGCATCCGAGAGCCCGAACTTCATCACGCCGGCGAGGTCGGCGTGGCCGGGACGCGGAAGCGTCACCGGCTCCCTGCCCTTGCCCTCCGGCTCGCCCTCGGGCGGCCACGGGCTCATCCCCCACGTCCAGTTCTTGTGGTCGCGGTTCCTGACGACGATGGCCAGCGGCGTTCCGAGCGTGCGCCCGTGGCGCAGGCCCGCGAGCACTTCGACCTCGTCCGTCTCGATCTGCTGGCGGGGGCTTCGTCCGTACCCCTGCTGCCGGCGGCGGAGATCCTCCTCGATCGCCGCCCGCTCGAGCACGAGCCCCGCCGGGAGCCCGGTCACGATCGCGACGAGCGCGGGCCCGTGGGACTCGCCGGCCGTGGTCAGGGTCAGCGTCACGGGAGAAGACTACGGCGCGGCGAGGTCCTTCGCACGCCAAGTAACAGACTGTTACTTGGCTGCTCGGACTCCGGCGGGCATGGCTTCGACCGGGCGGCGAGGCCACTCACCCACAGCCCAAGTTGCAGTCTGTTACTTGCCCGCTCGGACTGCGGCGCGCATGACCTCGACCGGCGCCTCGGCGCCCGTCCAGCGGGAGAACGAGGCCGCGCCCTGCGCGACGAGGACGTCGAGCCCGTCGACGACGCGCTCGCAGCCCGCCGCGCGGGCAGCGGCGACGAGCGCGGTCTCCACGCCGTCCGGCCTGTACGCGAGGTCGACGACCTGCCGCACGCCCGCGAGGTCGACCAGGAGCTCCTCGCGCACCGGGGTGGCGTTGAGGACGAGGTCGGCGCCGCCGGTCTCCGGCGGCCAGGTCCCGGCCGCTGCCATCTGACGGTCCGGGAAGAGGGTTCGCAGCCGGAGCGCCAGCGCGTGCGCGCGCTCCGCCGAGCGCGCGGCGACGCAGACCGACGCGCACCCCGCGTCCCCCAGCGCGGTGGCGACGGCCTGTGCGGCGCCTCCCGCGCCGAGGACGAGCACGCGCGCCCCCTGCGCATCGACCGCCGTCACGACCGCCTCGCCGTCGGTGCTCGATCCCAGGACCCGCCCGTCTCGGACGACGAGCGTGTTCACGGAGCCGCAGCGCTCGGCCACCGCGTCCAGCTCGTCGCAGAAGGCGATCACCCCGGTCTTGTGCGGAATGGTCACGTTCGCGCCCGCGAAGCCGAGGGCGACGAGCCCTGCGACCGCAGCCTCCAGGCGGCCCGGCTCGACGGGCAGCGGCACGTACGCCCAGTCGAGGCCCGCCGCCTCGAAGGCGGCGTTCTGCATCGGCGGCGAGAGCGAGTCCCGGAGCGGATGGCGCAGGAGCCCGACGAGGGTCGTCGTGCCGCCTATCCGCACTGCAGCCCGGCCCGCGGGTAGTTCAGGAACTCCTGCTCGCTCCGCGTGAAGAAGTGGCTCTTGCAGTCCGCCTTGCGGACGAAGTAGAGGTAGTCGACCTTGGCGGGATGGGCGGCCGCCTGCATGGCCGCGAGCCCCGGGTTCGAGATCGGCGTCGGCGGGAGCCCGGCGTGCGTGCGCGTGTTGTAGCGGGTTGTTCGACTCGAGCTGGCTCTGGGTGATCGCCTTCGTCGGCGGGATGTCGAGCCCGTACCGGATCGTCGCGTCGATCCCGAGCGGCATCCGCGCCTTCAGACGGTTGTAGATGACCGCCGAGACGAGCGGGCGCTCCCTGGGGACCTGGACCTCCTTCTCGATCATCGAGGCGATGATGAGGACGTCGTACGGCGTCAGGTTCTTCGACCGCGCGTAGTCGAGACTTACCTTCGTCCACTCGCGGTCGAACGCCTCGAGCTGGAGGTCCACGAGCTGCTCGGACGTCGTGTCCTCGGTGAAGCTGTACGTGGCCGGGAAGAGAAACCCCTCGAGGTTCGGGGCGCCCGAGCCCTTGAACCCGGCCGGGAGCAACCGCGTGTCCTCGCTGGCGGCGAGGTAGGCGCGAGGGCGGAGCGACGGGGTGATGCCGCGCTTCTCCACGGCGATCTCGTTCACCGCGGCGATCCGCCGCGCCATGTCCGCACGCGTGAAGCCCTCCGGGAAGACGATGCGAAGAACCGGCTTCGGCGGCTCGGTCTCGGTCGACGCGCTCGGTCCGGCCGACGCCGAGCCGCCCCCGTCGAAGACGTCCGCCTGGGCGAGGACGTACCCGATCCCGACGATCAGGCCCAGCCCGACGAGCACGCCGAGGAGCGCGGCGAGTCTCGCGCCGCGCTTCCGCCGGTGCACCCTCCTCACGCTCGGCGGCTGCTCGCCTTCCACTGCAGGTAGCTCGAGAGGAGGTGTGCGGCGGCAACGGCGTCCTCCGGCGCCCGGCTGTCGGAGCCGGCGGCCAGCGAGGTGGTGAAGCGCTCGTCGAAGCTCTCGATCGGGAGCTCGGTCACGGCGCGGAGGCGCTCGACGAAGCGCTCGGTCTCCTCGGCCTGCGCCCCCCGCTCGCCGCGGAGCGTCAGGGGAAGCCCGACGACGATGCGCTCGGCGCCCTCCGCGCGGGCGACCTCGAGGACGCGCTCGAGACCGGCCTCCGTCCCCGCCCGCTCGACGACCCCGAGCGGCCGGGCCACGGTGCCGGTGGGGTCGGAGACGGCGACGCCGGTTCGCGCCGACCCGTAGTCGAGGGCGAGCACCTTCACCGCCGGGCGATTCTAGTCGGCGCGCCTGCCGCCAACCCCGGAGCTCCTGACGGGATGGGGCCCGCCGACTGGGTGCGCTGAGTGGTTCGAGGCAAGGACGCAGGGAGCGGGCCATACACAAAGTGGTATGGCCGCGACTGAGGACGCTCCATCGGGCTGCCCAGCGTGACCGGGCGACATGGCTCCCCCATCGTGTCGGGAGCTCCTAGCCGAGGGCGGCGAGGAGCGCCCGCTCCGCTTCGGCCAGCGCCTCGCCGAGCTTCTCGGGATCGCGACCGCCGGCCCGGGCCATGCCCGGCCGCCCGCCTCCGCCGCCGCCGACGAGGGCGGCCGCCTGCCGGACGACCTCGACGGCGTCCACGCCGCGCTCCTCGAGGGAGCGGTCGAGGTTGACGACGAGGTGGACGCGCCCGTCCTCGCGCGACCCGACCACGACCGCGGCGGGCGCGTGCTGCTGCTTGAGGCGGTCCGAGAGCTCGAGCATCGCGTCGGGGGTCGTGGCCGCAACCTCGAGGACGATCACCTCGACGTCGCCCGCCTTCTGGTGCCGCTCGTCGACCACCTCGGGACCCGCGGACGCCTCGGGCTTCGCGCGGGCCTCCTTGCGCGCGCTCTCGAGCTCGCGGCGGAGCTCGTCCGCCTCGTGGGCGCGCCCGCGCAGGTACGCGAACGCCTCGCCCGAGGTCACGGCCTCGATCCTGCGCACGCCCGAGCCGATGGACCCCTCCGAGAGGATCGCGAACGGGCCGATCTCCGCGGTCGAGCGGACGTGCGTCCCCCCGCAGAGCTCGCGCGAGACGCCGTCGACCTCGAGCACGCGGACGATGTCGCCGTACTTCTCGCCGAAGAGCATCATGGCCCCGAGCGTGCGGGCCTCCTCGATCGGTGTCAGGAACGCGCGCACCGGATGGTTCTCGAAGACGTGCCGGTTCACGGTCTCCTCGACGAGCTCGCGCTCCTTCGGGGTGAGCGCCTCGGAGTGCGTGAAGTCGAAGCGGAGCTTGTCCGGGCGGACCGCCGAGCCGGCCTGGCGCACGTGGTCCCCGAGCACCTCCTGGAGCGCCTGGTGCAGGAGGTGCGTGGCCGTGTGGTTCGCCATCGTCGGGAAGCGGACCTTCCACGGCACGACGGCCCGGACACGGTCGCCGGCGGCGAAGCCCTCGCCCTCGAAGAGGAGCGCCTGGTCCTCGCCGAAGCGGAAGGCCTGCACGAGCTCGGCCCGCTGCCCGTCCTTCTCGATCCACCCCCGGTCGGAGACCTGGCCCCCGCCCTCGGGGTAGAAGGGGGACTCGCGCAGCTTGGCGAGGAAGAGGCCGTCCTCGAGCTCCTCGAGCGCCCCGACCTGCGTGAGGACGTCGGTCTTCTCGTAGCCGACGAAGTCCGTCTCGAAGCCGGCCGCGCGCGCGAAGTCGGCCGCCCGCTCGAGGCCGGCGCCCGTCCCCGCGGCGGCCCGCGAGCGCTCGCGCTGCTCCGCCATGAGCCGCGCGAAGCCCTCCTCGTCCACGGTGAGGCCGCGCTCGCGCGCCCGCTCGCGCGTCAGCTCGATGGGAAACCCGTAGGTGTCGTGGAGCCTGAACGCGTCCTCGCCCGACACGGCACCCTTTGCCGCGGCCTCCTCGAAGAAGCCCTCGCCCACGGCGAGCGTGCGCGAGAAGCGCGTCTCCTCGGCGGCGAGGATGTCCCGAATCGTGTCGCTGTTCGCGGCCAGCTCCGGATAGACGCCGCCCATCTGCTCCACGACGACGTCCGCGAGCCTCGGCAGGAACGACTCGAGCCCGACGTCGTGGCCGTGGAGAACGGCCCGGCGGATCACCCGCCGCAGGACGTACCCGCGACCCTCGTTCGAGGGCGTGACGCCGTCGGCGACCAGGAAGGTCATGGCCCGGCCGTGGTCCGCGAGGACGCGGTGGGCCTTCGTGACGACGTCCGACTCGCCGTAGCGTGTCCCCGTCTCCGCGGCCACCCACTCCATGATGTGCTGGAACCCGTCCGTCTCGTAGACCGAGTGGACGCCCTGGAGGACGGCCGCGCCCCGCTCGACCCCCAGCCCCGTGTCGATGTTCTGGCTCGGGAGGGGCGTGAGCGTCCCGTCGTCCGCGAGGTCGAACTCCATGAAGACGAGGTTCCAGACCTCGAGGAAGCGGTCGCACTCGCAGCCGGGCGCGCAGTCGGGACGGTCGCAGCCGTACTCCTGCCCGCGGTCGAAGTAGAGCTCGGAGCACGGCCCGCACGGCCCGGTCGGCCCGGCCTGCCAGAAGTTCTCCGAGCGCGGCAGCCGCACGATGCGCTGCGGCGGGACGCCGATCCGCTCCCACGCCGCGACGGCGACTTCGTCCTCGCCGAGGGCGAGCTCGGGATCGCCCGCGAAGACCGTCGCCCAGAGGCGGTCGCGATCGAGCTCCATGTGCTCGGTGACGAACTCCCAGGCGAGGTCGACGGCGCCGTCCTTGAAGTACTCGCCGAGCGAGAAGTTGCCGAGCATCTCGAAGAGCGTCAGGTGCCGCGCCGTCAGGCCGACGTCGTCGATGTCGGTCGTGCGGAAGCACTTCTGCACCGTCGTCAGGAGTCGCGCGGGCGGCTCCTCGTGCCCGAGGAAGTAGGGCTTGAGCGGCTGCATCCCCGCGGTCGTCAGGAGGACCGACGGGTCGTAGGTCGCAGGGACGAGGGAGGCCGAGGGCAGGCGGCGATGGCCCTTCGCCTCGAAGAAGGAGAGGAAGCCCTCGCGCAGCTCGGCGGACGTGCGCACGGCCTCGATTCTAGGCGCGCCGTCCTACGCGCCCGGCCCGCGGCCCGCGGCGACGTCGTCCCGCAGCTTCTCGAGCGACCGCCGGATGAGGCGCGAGACGTGCATCTGCGAGATCCCCACGCGCTGGGCGATCTGCGACTGGGTGAGGCCCAGCCAGAAGCGAAGGTGGATGATCCTCCGTTCCCGCTCGTCGAGCGCGGCGAGCGCCGGCTCCAGGAGGACACGGTCCTCGCTCACGTCGTACTCGTGCTCGAGCTCCCCGATGGACTCGAGCGGGTCGGGCTCGCCCTCGACGCCCCCCGAGGGGGTGGAGAGCGACGCGGCGCTGTACGCCTGCCCCGACTCGAGCGCCTCCAGCACCTCTTCCTCCTCGACGTCGGCGGCCTCCGCCAGCTCGGCGATCGTCGGGGAGCGCTCGAGCCGAGCCGTCAGCTCGTCCACGAGCTGGGACAGGCGCAGGCTGAGCTCCTGGAGCCCGCGCGGGACGCGCACCGACCAGCCCTTGTCGCGGAAGTAGCGCTTGATCTCGCCGATGACGGTCGGCGTGGCGTAGGTCGCCAGCTCCACGCCGCGCTCGAGGTCGAAGCGGTCGATCGCCTTGATGAGCCCGATCGAGCCGACCTGGACGAGGTCGTCGAGCGGCTCGCCGCGGTTCGCGTACCGGCGGGCCAGCGAGCGCACGAGCGGGAGGTGGCGCTCGATCAGCAGCTCCGCGAGCCTCCGGATCCCCGCCGTCCCGGTAGAGGACCAGGAGCTCGCGGTCGCTCTTCCCCCCTGCGCCCTTCACGCGCCGGGCTCGCCTCGGGCTCTCGGCACCCGCTTCTCCAGCCGGAGCCAGCGCTCGCCGTCGGCCGTGCCGAGCGAGACGTCCTCGACGAGCGTCTCGAGCAGGCGGCCGAGAAAGACGCCGTCCTGCTCCCGCTCGAGGTCGGCCTCCACCCTCGCGTCCAGGGGGCCGATCTCCAGCCCGACGCGGGCCGGCTCCACGACGAGGCGGATCGTCACGTCGTCGGCCGCCCGATATCCCTCGCGCTCGAGCACGCTCGCGAGCGCCAGCTGAAGGTCCTCGAGCTGCTCGTAGGAGAGGTCGAGCCGGGCCGCCAGGCCGCCGACAACGAGGCGCGCGACGCCGTAGTACGGCTGCTCGTGCGGGATCGAGAGCGTGATCGCGTCAGCGCTCACGGTCTGCGCCCTCTCGGCGCAGCTCGTCTGCGATCTCCTGCTCCCGGCGGGCGGCGGCGTCCCTGCCCTCCTCGTACGCGCCCCGCGGGCTCTTGCGCACCCGCAGTGAGGCGATGCCCTGGGTGACGCCCTCGGCGAGGCCCGAGATCTTCTGGACGGGCCATGTGATCGCGAGCGTCACCGCCCTGACCGCCGTGTCGACGCTGTCCGTCACGTCCACCGCGCTGTCGGTCATCCGGTCGACCTTGTCCAGCTGCGCGTTGACGCGCTCGATCGTCCCCCCGCTCTCCTTGATGACCGGGAGCACCTCGCGCTCGAGGCCCTGGATGAAGGACGTCGTCCGCCCGACGGTCGACCCGAGTCGCACGAGCACGTAGGTGAGCCCGACGGCGACCAGCACGAAGAAGATGCTGAGCGCGATCCAGAGGGCGTCGATCGCCTCGATGTCCGCCAGCGGCATCGGCTCGATTCTAGGCAACCGTGGCGATCAGGCCGGCGCCGACGACCGCGTCGTCCTCGTAGAGGACCGCCGCCTGGCCCGGCGCGACGCCGTACGCCGGCTCGTCGAGCTCCAGGCGGAACCCGCGCCCCGCGGGCTCGACACGGGTCGGCGTCGCGGGCGACCGGTAGCGGAGCTTCACCTCTGCGCGGTCGACCGGCACGTAGAGGCGGCCGGAGCGCACCGTGGCCTTCGTCCGCGCGAGCGCGGCCCGCGGACCGACGACGACCGTGTTGGTGCGCGGCACCGTGCGAACGGTGTAGACGGGCTCGCCGGCGGAGACTCCCAGGCCGCGCCGCTGGCCGGGCGTGACCGTCCAGTAGCCGGCGTGGCGGCCGAGCTCCGTCCCCCTCTCGTCGACGATCGGGCCATCGCGCGGGTCGAGACCTTGCCGCGACAGGAAGTCCCGGTAGTCCGCGCCCGCCAGGAAGCACGCCTCCTGGCTCTCGGGGCGGCCGGCGGCGGCCAGGCCCGCGGCCTGCGCCTGCCGGCGCACGTCGTCCTTCGTCCGCTCGCCGAGCGGGAACCAGAGCCGGTCGAGCACGCGGGGATCGACCCGGGCGAGCATGTAGGTCTGATCCTTGTCGGCGTCGGCCGGACGCGCGAGGAGAAGGCGGCCGCGGTGCGAGCGCACGCGCGCGTAGTGCCCGGTCGCGAGCCGGGCGGCGCCGATCCGGCGGGCGAACGAGAAGAACGTCGCGAACCGGAAGGCGCCGTTGCATCGGATGCAGGGGTTCGGCGTCTCTCCACGCTCGTAGCCGGCGACGAACGGCGCGACGACGGCCCGCCTGAAGCCCTCCCGCCGGTCGAGCGTGACGTGGGGGACGCCGAGCGCGTGACAGGTCGACCGCGCCGCCAGGACGGCCTCCGGCGAGCAGCACGCCCGCTCCGAGCTCGGCCCCTCTGGATCGGTCCAGAGCCGCAGCGTCAGCCCGACGGGCTCGAGCCCTGCGTCCCTCGCCTCGAGGAGGGCGACGGCGCTGTCGACTCCTCCGCTCATCGCGACGGCGACCCTGTCCGGTGCCGGCGCCGCGCGCACAGCGGGACCGAGGGCGTCGTGGAGCGCGTCGAGGGCGAGCGCCTCGCCCGGGACGGCGGCGGCCTCGAGCAGGCCGAGCCCGCGGACCTCGCCGCAGAGCTCCCGCATCCCGGCACCGTCGCCCCGGGCTTCGCGAATGCGCCCGCGCTCGACGGCGAGGGCGATCCACGCCAGGTCGCCGGCGCGCGCGGCGTTGCCGATCAGCTCGTCCGTGGCCATGGAAGAAAAGAGTGCTCCACTCCGCCGATGATGCCCCGTGCGTGAGGAACCTGGCGTACCAGGTGGGTGCCCTGCCGACGCGGGGCCGGACGCGGGCTCCCTCTCAGTAGATGTTGGTTCTACAAGTGCGCACGGCGCCACGCACGGAGTCGAGCACCGCGGTCCACTCTAGCGCACGCCCGGTTCCGCGCCCGCTCAGGGCCGCGCGAAGCGCCAGTTGACCTCGCCCCCGTCGGCGAGGCCCAGGTCGCGCGCGAGCCCGGGCGTCACGTCGAACGCGTACCCGGACGGGACCTGGCCGTTCGAGACGACCTCGGCCTCCACCTGCCGCCCGCCGTGCTCGAGGAGCAGCTTCGCGTGGCACGGGAGGACCGGGTGGACGACGCCGAGGGAGTCCGGGCCCCAGCATGACCCCGCACGAGGTGGGCTCAGCCGGGACCTCCGCGACGGCGACGGTGGCCTGCTGCCACTCGACGGCCGGGCGCGCGGGCGGCGGGGGCGCGTCCTCGCCGATCCGGCTCAGGGCGATCGCACCGAGGGCGCCGATGAGAGCCACCCCGGCGAGGGCCACCTGACGTCGCGCCAGGGCGGGGTTCATCAGCCGGCGCGCTCGAGCAGGTCGCCGAACGACTCCCTGATCAGCCCGTCGAACTCGGTGGGGAGAGAGCCGTCCGGGGTGGCGAACTGCCGCAGGTGGACGAAGAGGTACGACCACTCCTCCTGACGGTCCGGGTCGTGCTGGGCATGCTCGCGCGCGCGCGTCTCGAGATCCCAGAGGTTCCAGCGCCTGGGCTGAGCCGTCGCGCGCATGCGGAGGTCGATCACGTCGCTGCGGGTCGCGGCGGCCGGCGCGGGCTCGCGGACCGGCGGGGGCGGGGCCGCCGGCGCAGGCGGCTCGACCGGAGCGGGCGGCGGGACCGGTCGGAGCGGCGGCCGGGGCGCCGGCTCCTCGCGCGGAGGCTCGGGCGCCGAGCGGATCCGCTCGGGCGGCGGCGCCGGGGTCGGCTCGTCCGGCACGACGACGGGCGCGGGCGGCGCCGGTGCGGGCGGCTCGGGCGCGGGAGCCGGAGGAACCTCGGCGACCGGGATCGGCTCGGGCTCAGGCTCTTGCTCGGGCGCCGGCGGCTCGACCGGCGCCACCACGGGCTCGGCGGCCTCCTCGGACACGGCGGCGACAACCACCGGCTCGGGTTCCTCCAGGGGCTCGTCGAACGCCACCGGGACGACCTCGGCGTCGTCGGCCTCGGTCTCCACGACCTGGGCGACCGGGTGCACGAGCTCCTGGCGCCAGGAGAGCCACTCGACCGCCCAGGCGAGCAGGAGGGCGATCGCCATCACGATGACGACGAAGAGCGGCCGCAGCTCCGCGAGCCAGAGCGCGAGGGCGACCGTCAGGAGGAAGCCCGCGAGCGCGAGAAGGCGAAAGATCGAGCGCCTGTCAGGCACGCGCCGGCGCCGGCACCGTGCCTAGGACGGCCCCGGGGGCTCGTCGTCGCTCGACCCCGGGGCCTCCGGCTCATCGACGACGTCCTCGACGGTGGCGGGCTCCTCGGGGGGCTCGGGCTCGGGAGGCGGCTCGCCCGCCGGCTCGGGCGCCGCGCTCGTCCGAAGCTGCCGGTCCCCGCTGGGCCTCGATCGTGGCGTCCGCGGCCCTGACGATCGCGTCGACCGCCTCGTGCACGGCCGGGTCTCCGTGACCCGCGGCCGCGAGGAGCTGCTCGGCGCCCATCCGGGCCCGCTGGACGATGACGTCGGCCTGCGCACGCGCCCACTCGAGCGTCTGCTCGACCTCGGCCCGGGCCGCGTTCGTGAGCTCGGTCGCCTGGTGCCGGGACTGCTCGGTGAGCCGGTTCCCGCGCACCTCCGCCTCGCGGAGCTCGGCGGTCGCGTCGCGGTTCGCCTTCGTCAGGATCTCACGGGCCTCCTTCCGTGACGCGCTCAGGATCTCCGTGCGCTGGCGCTCGGTCTCCTGGCGGATGCGCGCGATCTCGGCCTCGTCCTGCTGGAGCTCCAGCTGCTTCTCGCGGATCTCCTGCTCCGCGCGGCCGACCTGCTTCGCGGCCGCGTCCTGGGCGTCGCGCTCCATCGTGTCCGCGAACTCCGCCGCGGCGCGCACGATGTGCAGCGCATCCATCCGGACTGCGTGGCCGGACGGCTCCGAGATGGCGCTCTTCGGCGCCGCCTGGAGCACGCGCAGGTTCGCCTGCAGCGACGTGACGTGGCGCCGGAAGGCGTCGAACGCCTCCTGCACCTTGGCGCGGTCGTAGCCGTCCGCCGCGCCGGGAAGGTCCTCCAGGCGAGGCAGAGGCGTCAGGCCCGGCTGGGCCCGACCTGTTTCTTGGCTGGACATGCTTGCTACGCCTCCCCTCCGCGTTCTGACCGCGGGCTCGACAGAAGTATGCCCTTCCTCATCGGCCGGACTGCATGGCCGGCTTTAGGCCTCTCGCTCACGAAGCTGAATTCCAAGCTCCCGAAGCTGTTCCTCCTCGACCTCCGAGGGAGCGCCCGACATCGGGTCGACGCCGGCCTGGTTCTTGGGGAAGGCGATCACGTCCCGCAGGTTCGGCTCGCCCGCGAGCAGCATGATCGTCCGGTCCATCCCGGGCGCGAACCCGCCGTGCGGGGGCGCCCCCATGCCGAGCGCGTCGAGGAGGAAGCCGAACCGCGAGCGTTGCTCCTCGGGCGAGATGCGGAGGACGTCGAACACCTTCGCCTGGAGCTCGGGCCGGTGGATCCTGATCGACCCGCTCCCGAGCTCGACGCCGTTGACGACGAGGTCGTAGGCCTGGGCGACGGCCGCACCCGGGTCGGTGTCGAGGAGCGGCTCGGACTCGGGCGTGGGCGAGGTGAACGGATGGTGGTTGGCCTTCCAGGCCTGCTCGTCCTCGTCCCAGTCGAACATGGGGAAGTCGACCACCCACAGGGGGCGCCAGCCCGCCTTGTCGACGAGGCCGAGCTCGTCGCCGACGAGCAGCCGCAGGGCGCCGAGGACGCGCGAGACCGCCGCCGACTCCCCGGCGCCGAAGAGCAAGGTCGTCCCCGGCTCGGAGCGAAGCGCCTGCAGCTCCTCCGCCGAGAGGAACTTCGCGATCGGCGAGCGGACGTCGCCGTCTTCCGGATACACGAGGTACGCGAGGCCCTTCGCCCCCCACTCCTTCGCCGCGGCCTCGAGACGCTCGAGCTCGGCGCGCGAGTACGCGCGCGGGACGCGCAGGAACCGCACGCAGGGCGCGGACGCGAAGACGCCGAACTCCGAGCCGCGCGTGACCTCGGTCGCGTCCTCGATCTCGAGGTCGAAGCGGAGATCGGGCTTGTCGGTCCCGTAGCGCCGCATCGCCTCCTCGAAGCCCATCCTCGGGAAGGGCGTCTCGAGCTCGACGCCGATGCACTCGCGCCACACGGCCGAGAAGACCCGCTCCATGAGGCCGAAGATCACCTCGCGGTCGGGGAACGCCATCTCGAGGTCGAGCTGGGTGATCTCCTGGACGCGGTCGGCCCGCAGGTCCTCGTCCCGGAAGCAGCGGGCGATCTGGTAGTAGCGCTCGAACCCGGAGATGACGAGCAGCTGCTTGTAGATCTGCGGCGACTGCGGGAGCGCGAAGAAGCGGCCGGGCTGGAGGCGCGTGGGCACGAGGAAGTCCCGTGCGCCCTCGGGCGTCGGCTTCGCCATGATCGGGGTCTCGATCTCGACGAAGCCGGCGGCGTCCATCTCGCGCCGGATGATCGAGATCATCTGCGCGCGCATGCGGATGTTGTGCTGGAGGCGCTGCCGGCGGAGGTCGATCCACCGGTAGCGAATGCGGAGCGTCTCGTCGACGCCCTCCTCGTCGAGCTGGAACGGGAGCGGCGGGCAGCGCGAGACGATCTCGAGCGCGTCCACCTGGAGCTCCACCTCGCCCGTCGGGAGGTCGGGGTTCACGTTCTCGGGCGCCCGCCGGACGACCTCCCCCTCGGCCCGCAGCACGAACTCGTTCCGCACGGCGTGCGCCGCCTCGGCCGCGCCGGGGGCGCGCTCGGGGTTGACGACGAGCTGGCAGATCCCGCTCGAGTCGCGAAGGTCGACGAAGATCAGGCCGCCGTGGTCGCGGCGGGCGTCGGCCCAGCCGGCGAGCGTCAGCCGACTCCCGACCCGGTCGGGCAGCACCTCGCCGCACATGGCGTCGCGCCAGCTCATCCCAGGAGCTCCTCGAGCTCCTCGCGGGAGCCGACCTCCACGTCGTCCGAGCCCGCGCGGCGCAAGACCTGGCGCTCGCTCTCGACGACGAGGGTCGCCCGCGCCCCGAGGCGCCCGGCCTGGGTCAGCTGGCCCCTGAGCGAGCGGCCGGCGTAGTCGGTGTCGCAGCTCCTGCCCGCGCGCCTGAGGTCGGCGAGCCACGGCAGGATCTCGCGCCGCCTGCCCCGGTCGGCGAAGGCGACGAAGAGGTCGATGCCGGCCGCCTCTCCCTCCGGCTCTGCCGAGGCCGCCATCCGCTCGAGGCCCGCCGCCCAGCCGATCCCGGGCGTCGGCGGGCCGCCGATCTCCTCGATGAGGTAGTCGTAGCGGCCTCCGGCGCAGATCGAGCTCTGCGCAGCCCCGAGGTCGTCGTTCACGAATTCGAACACGGTGCGGGTGTAGTAGTCGAGGCCGCGCACGAGGGTCGGGACGAGCTCGTAGCCGACGCCGTAGGCGTCGAGGAAGCCGCGGACCTCCGCGAAGTGCTCCCGGCAGGGCTCGCAGAGCGACTCCCCGATCGTCGGCGCCTCGGCCAGCACCCGGCGGACGGCCTCGCTCTTCGTGTCGAAGACCCGCAGCGGGCTCACGTCGGCGCGCCGCCGCGTGTCCTCGTCGAGGTCGTCGCGGCGATCGGCCAGGAACGAGCGGAGCCGCTCGACGTACAAAGGCCGACACTCCCGGTCGCCGATCGAGTTCAGCGCGAGGCTCGTGTGCCGGACGTCGGCCCGCCGCTCGATCTCGACGAACGCTTGGATCACCTCGGCGTCGACCGCAGGGTCGTCGGACCCCATCGCCTCGATCCCGATCTGCCAGAACTCGCGGTAGCGCCCCTTCTGCGGCGCCGAGTAGCGGAACATGGGGCCGGCGTAGTACGTCTTGACGGGCTGAGGCTCACGGTGGAGCCCGTGTTCCACATACGCGCGTGCGACCTGGGCCGTCCCCTCGGGCCGCAGGGTCAACGAGCGGCCGCCCTTGTCCTCGAACGTGTACATCTCCTTCTGCACCACGTCGGAGCCCTGGCCCGACGTCCGCGCGAAGAGCTCCGTGTCCTCGAACGTGGGCGCGACGATGAGGCCATAGCCGTAGTCGGCGGCGGCAGTCGTGGCCGCCTCGAGGATCCTGAGCCGGCACGGCTGGTCGGCGGGAAGGACGTCCAGCGTCCCGCGCGGGGCCTCGAGCTTCACGGGGCCGCGGCCCGGAGCTCGCCGAGAAACGGGTTCGTCGCCAGCTCGTGGCCGAGCGTCGTCGGGGGGCCGTGGCCCGGGTAGACGACGGTCTCCGGCGGGAACCGGTCGACGAGCGCGCGGATCGAGTCGAGGAGCGCCTCCCAGCTCCCGCCCTCCCGGTCGACGCGCCCGACCGACCCGGCGAAGAGGACGTCACCGGCGAAGAGGGCGCCGTCGGCCGCGAACGCGACGTGACCCGGCGTGTGCCCGGGCGCGCGGACCGTCTCGAACCGGATGCCGGCGAGGTCGAGCGCCTCGTCTCCGCGGAGGGCGACCTCGGGGACGTGAGGGTCGAGGGTGACGCCGATGCCCTGCGGGAGGAAGTCGTTGGGGCGCTCGAGGCGGTCCCGCTCCTCGGCGGGCATGTGGACGGGCGCGCCGGTCGCCTGCGCGAGCTCGGCAACGCCGGCGACGTGGTCGATGTCGCCGTGAGTGACGAGGATCCCCGCGCAGCGCGCGTCGCCGAGCTCGGCGAGGATCCGCGCGACCTCTCCGGGCCAGCCCGGGTCGACCACCACCGCCTCGTCGGCGCCGGGCCGGTGGACGACGTAGCAGTTCGACTGGAACGCGCCCAGGGGGAGCTGGGTGACCTCGAGGCCCATTCGGAGGCTGAGTCTAGTGCGCCGTCCGGGCGCGGCGGCAGGCCGCGGTTAGACTGCCGTCTCGATGGAGACCTGGAGGCTCGGCGAGATCGAGATTCCCGACGGGAGCCGGTCGCCGGTCGTCCTGAAGAGCGACGACGAGGCCCGCGCCGTTCTCGTCGGGCTCTCTCCCGGCCAGGAGCTCGGCGACCACCAGGTGAAGGAGCATGCCTGGGTGATCGTGGTCGACGGCGTCGTCACGTTCCGCGCCGGCGACGAGGAGGTCGAGGCTCCCGCGGGGACGCTGGCGCGCTTCGAGCCGGACGAGCGCCACTCCGTTCGCAGCCACGACGGGGCCCGGATCCTGCTCCTCCTCGCTCCGTGGCCCGGCCCGGGCCACTACCGGGGCAACGAGCGGCAGGCGGCTCCCGCCTAGCTACCGGGGGGCGCGCCGCTCGGCCCGCTCGCGCTCCTGCCGCCGCAGCAGCATGCGGTAGACGAAGGCGTCGACCACGTAGCTGAACGGCATGAAGAAGGCCAGGAGCAGGGCGACGTTGAAGACGAGCGCGGCGACGGACGCGTCCGGGGCCGTCCAGTAGACGAAGACCGCGATCAGCGGCGCGAAGATCGCCGTGCGGCGCAGCACCCGCCGGAGCGAGGGCTTGGGAACCGGCTTCCCCTTGCGGTCGATGGGCCCGGCGGGCTCCTTCGACTTCGGGGCCTTCCCGTTCCCTGCAGCCTCGACCGCGCGGGGGCTCTCGACCGGGATCTCCTCGCCCTCCTCCGTCTCGATGACGTACTCGTACTCGTGGCGCTGGAGCTTCTCGCGCTTCCGGCGCTGCTTCCGGCTGGGCACTAGAGCGCCTCGATCAGCACGGCGACGACCACGAGCGCGATGACGACGCACGCGACGGTCACGAACGCCGCCGGGTTCCAGACGAGGTCGTTGTCCTCCCGGTAGCGGGACTTCCGGCTCGCCTCGTGCGCGCGCCCGCCGCCTCGGGCTCCGGCCGGGAGCGTGGCCGCCCGGCGGTCAGGCTGAGCGCGATCACGACGCCGACGAGGCCCGCGCCGACGAACACGAGCGCCACCCACCAGCTCATCGGCTCATCGCTCCCACACGACCTCCCCCTCCTTCACCACGGCGACCACGTGCTCTCCCCCGAGATGGTAGGCGAGGTAGCGCCAGTCGGAGGCGTCGAGGAGCACGAGGTCGGCCGCGTACCCCGGCTCGAGGCGGCCGATGCGGTCCGCCCGCCCGAGCACGTGAGCTGCGTTCACCGTGCAGGCGGCGAGCGCCTCGGCGGGGGACAGGCCGAGCTGCGTGCAGGCCAGGCTCATGACGACCGGGAGGCTCTCGCAGAAGGCGCTCCCCGGGTTGAAGTCGGTCGCGAGCGCGACGACGCGCTCCAGCCTCGACGAGCGCGCGCGCCGGCGGCATCGGCCGTCCCAGGTAGAGGGCGGCCACGGGCAGGAGGACGGCGGCGACGTCGCTGGCGCCCAGTGCGTGGACGCCCTCGGCGCCCGTCGCCTCGAGGTGGTCGACGCTGCGCGCCCCGAGCTCGACGGCCAGGGGGATCGCACCCGCGTCGGTGAACTGGTCCGCGTGGAGCCGCAGGGCGAGCCCGGCGGCCCGGCAGGCTTCGAGGTAGCGACGCGCCTGCGCCGCGTCGAACGCGCCGCGCTCGACGAAGACGTCGGCGGCCTCCGCGAGGCGCGCCGCCTCCGGGAGAACCTCCGCGAGCGCGAAGTCGAGGTAGGCGTCCGCGTCGGGGAACTCCGGCGGCACGGCGTGCGCGCCGAGCCACGTCGGCACCCCGCCGGCGGCCGCGATCGCCCGCAGCTGCGCGAGCTCGGTCTCCCGGTCGAGCCCGTAGCCCGACTTCGCCTCGAAGGTCGTCGTGCCCTGGGCGAGCATCCAGCCCCGGTGCCGGGCGAGCGCCTCGGCGAGGCCCTGCTCCCCGGCCTCACGCGTCGCCTGCACCGTGGAGAGGATCCCGCCGCCCGCGGCGTGGAGCTCCTCGTAGCTCGCCCCGCCGGCCCGCAGCTCGAACTCCGCAGCGCGATCGCCGGCGAAGCAGGCGTGGGTGTGGCAGTCGACGAGCCCGGGGACCGCGGCCAGCCCCCGCGCGTCGAGCTCGATGAGGTCGGCCGGCAGCCCGCTCGACTCGAGCTCGGCCATCGGCCCGACGCTCGCGACGCTGCCGTCGACACACAGCACGTACGCGTGCTCGACGACCTGCAGCTCGGCCAGCGACGGGCCGCGCAGCGGCGGCGGCCCTCCCGCCGGGGAGACCACCTGCGCGAGGTCGCGGACGAGCAGCGCGGGCACGACCGTGCGGCCTACGCCGACCGGCCGGGGAGGCGCAGGCCCTGCTCGCGCGCGGCGGTGAGCGCCTCCTCGTAGCCCGCGTCCGCGTGGCGGATGACCCCCATTCCCGGATCGGTCGTGAGCACGCGCTCGAGACGCTCCGCGGCATCCGCGGTGCCGTCGGCGACGACGACCATCCCCGCGTGGATGGAGTTGCCGATGCCGACGCCCCCTCCGTGGTGGACGCTGACCCACGTCGCCCCCGCCGCCGTGTTCACGAGGGCGTTCAGGATCGGCCAGTCGGCGATCGCGTCGGAGCCGTCCCGCATCGCCTCGGTCTCCCGGTACGGCGACGCGACCGAGCCCGCGTCGAGGTGGTCGCGCCCGATGACGACGGGGGCGGTCACGCGCCCGCTCCGCACGAGCTCGTTGATGGCCAGTCCCGCCCGGGCCCGGTCGCCGTAGCCGAGCCAGCAGATGCGGGCGGGCAGCCCCTGGAAGGCGACCCTCTCGGGTGCGAGCTCGAGCCAGCGCTGCAGGAGCGCGTCGTCGGGGAAGAGCTCGCGCAGCGCGCCGTCGATCGCTGCGATGTCCTCCGGATCCCCCGAGAGCACGGCCCAGCGGAAGGGCCCGATGCCGCGGCAGAAGAGCGGTCGGATGTATGCCGGGACGAAGCCCGGATAGGTGAATGCGTTCTCGACCCCTGCCTGCTGCGCCTCCCCCCTGAGATTGTTGCCGTAATCGAAAACATAGCTCCCGGCCCGGACGAACTCGAGCATCCCCTCGACGTGGCGGGCGATGGACTCCGAGGCGCGGCGGAGGTACTCGTCCGGATCCCGCGCGCGAAGCTCGGCGGCCTCCTCGACGGTGAGACCGAGCGGGACGTAGCCGTTCAACGGGTCGTGAGCGGCGGTCTGGTCGGTGACGAAGTCGAACGGCTCGCCGCGGCGTGCGAGCTCCGGCACGACCTGGGCCGCGTTGCCCAGCAGCCCGACCGAGAGCGGCCTCCGCTCCTGCGCCGCCTGCCGCACGCGGGAGACAGCGTCGTCGAGCGAGTCGGTCTGCTCGTCCAGGAAGCGCGTGGCCACGCGCCGCTCGATCCGGGTCGGGTCGACCTCGACGCAGAGAGTCGCCGCGCCGGCCATCGTCGCCGCGAGCGGCTGTGCCCCGCCCATGCCGCCGAGGCCCGCCGTGAGGATCGTCCGCCCGGAGAGATCGGCCGACCCGAAGTGTGTCTCCCCGGCGGCGGCGAAGGTCTGGTACGTCCCCTGGAGGATCCCCTGGGTGCCGATGTAGATCCAGCTCCCGGCCGTCATCTGGCCGAACATCGTCAGGCCGAGCGCCTCGAGGCGCCTGAACTCGTCCCAGGTCGCCCAGCGGGGAACGAGCAGCGCGTTGGCGATCAGCACGCGCGGCGCCGTCGGATGAGTCCGGAAGACGCCGACGGGCTTTCCGCTCTGGACGAGCAGCGTCTCGTCGGCCTCGAGCGTGAGGAGGCTCGCGACGAGGGCGCGGAGGGCGGCCGGGTTGCGCGCCGCCTTCCCCGTGCCGCCGTAGACGACGAGCTGCTCCGGATGCTCGGCCACCTCGGGGTCGAGGTTGTTGAGGAGCATCCTGAGGGGCGCCTCGGTCTGCCACGTCTTCGCGTTGAGCGCCTGCCCGCGCGGTGCGCGGATGGCGGCGAGATTGCCGCAGAGCTCCTCGACGCGCGCCTCGACTCCGGCCACGCTGGTCATTCGAGCGCTCCCACCTCCCCCTCGACGCGAGCGACGAGATCGCCGTTTTTGATCGCGACCGCCACCGCCTCGATGTCGCCCGCGAGGGGACGGTCCTCGATCACGGCCGGGGACAGGGAGCGGACGAAGTCGTGGGCCGCGCGGGCGCCGGCGCCGGGCTCGAGCGGGGCGAGGAACTCGATCCCCTGTGCGCCTGCGAGCAGCTCGATCGCGAGCGCGCGCTCGACGTTCGCGAGCACCTGCCAGCACTTGAGGGCGGATGCGTTCCCCATCGAGACGTGATCTTCCTGGCCCGCGCTCGTCGGGATCGAGTCGACGCCGGCGGGATGGCACAGGACCTTGTTCTCGCTCACGAGGGCAGCGGCCACGTACTGCGGGATCATGAAGCCGGAGTTCAGCCCCCCGTCGTGCGTGAGGAAGGCGGGGAGGCCGTCGGAGAGCGACGGGTTCGTGAGCCGCTCGACCCGCCGCTCGGAGATGGACGCGAGCTCGGCCAGGGCCATCGCGGCGGCGTCGAGCGCGAACGCGAGCGGCTGACCGTGGAAGTTGCCGTTCGAGACGAGCTCCCCGCGCTCGACGAAGACGAGGGGGTTGTCGGTGGCCGCGTTCAGCTCGACGGCGATCGTCGCCTCCGCGTAGGCGAGGAGGTCCCGGCTCGCCCCGTGGACCTGTGGGGCGCAGCGGAGGGAGTACGCGTCCTGCACCTTGTCGCACCAGCGGTGCGCCTCGAGGATGGCGGAGCCCTCCAGCAGACGAAGGACGTTCGCGGCGCTCGCCCGCTGGCCCTCGAGCGGGCGGAGCTCGTGGATCTCGGGGAGGAAGCTCCCCCGCGAGCCCTGGAGCGCCTCGAGGGAGAGCGCGCACGCGATGTCCGCCGTCCGGGCGAGTCGCTGCGCCCGAACGACCGTCAACGCGCCGATGGCCGCCATGAACTGGGTCCCGTTGATGAGCGACAGGCCTTCCTTGGCCTGCAGCTCGACCGGCTCGAGGCCGGCGCGGATGAGCGCCTCGGCCCCCGTGAGGACGTCGCCGTCGACCTTCGCGTAGCCCTCGCCGACCAGCGGGAGCGCGAGGTGCGCGAGCGGGGCGAGGTCGCCCGACGCGCCGACGGAGCCCCTGCTCGGCACGAGCGGGGTCACGCCCGCGTTCAGGCAGCCCAGGAGCAGCTCCACGGTCTCGATCCGCGCGCCCGAGTACCCCTTGGCGAGCGTGTTCGCGCGCAGGAGCATCGCCCCCCGCACCACCTCGTCGGGGTACGGCTCGCCGACGCCGCACGCGTGGCTTCGCAGGAGCCGGAGCTGGAGCTCCGCGGCGAGCTCGGGCGGGATCGTCTTCGAGACGAACCGGCCGAAGCCCGTGTTGATCCCGTACGTGTGCTCGCCCCCGGGCTCGGCGGCGCGCTCGACGAGCTCGCGCGCCGCCTGCAGCTGCTCCCTGCCTCGATCCGAGAGCTCCGCGGGCCCGCTCCCGACGGCGACGTTCCAGACGTCCGCCGGGGTGAGGTCGTCCCCCGTCAGCGACACGGCGGTCGTCGTCGCCATCCGGGCAAGTGTATTGCGGGCGGCTAGTCGAGGAGCCTGAGCTCGAGCACCCGCGACGCGTCGAAGCCGTCCAGCCGGAGAAGCCTTCCCGCCGCCTCGACCGCCGGGCCGGCCGGCATGAGGCCGACGAGCTCGGATCCCTCCACCTCGATCCCGCGCGCCTCCGCCTCGGCTGCGATGCGGCCGACGATCTCGTGCAGGGCTGCCGCCCGCCAGTCGGTCACGTTCATGCTGACCTGCACGAGACCCGCCCGCGGCAGATCGAGCCCGAGCGCGCGGACGCCGGGGAAGCCGCCGTCGCGCTCGCGCACGAGCGCTGCGATCTCCTTCGCCGCCGCCACGTCGTCGGAGCGCAGGTTGACGTTGAACGCGACGAGCGGGTTGCGCACGCCCACGAGCACGCCCCCGGCGGTCGGATGGAGCCGGGCCGGGCCGCGATCGGGCCGGAGCTCGCCGGCATCGATCCGCCGCTGGAGCCCGTCGGGCCCACCCGTCCGGAAGAACGCGGGCTCGCGCCCGTCCTCGGTGCTCCGCCCGTAGAAGAAGACCGGCAGCTCGAGCTCGTCGGCGATGCGATCGGCCAGCGCGACGACGGCAGCCTGCGCGGCCGCCTCCGCCCCGGGCTCGAGCGGCACGAGGGGCACGACGTCGACGGCGCCGATCCGCGGATGCGCGCCCTCGTGCTCGCGCAGGTCGACGCGCTCGACCGCGCAGCGGATGCCCCGAAGGAGCGTCTCGACGAGCTCCTCCCCGCTCCCCACCAGCGTGAAGACGGAGCGGTGGTGATCGCGGTCCGAGTGGACGTCGAGGAGCCTGGCGGGCGTCGAGAACGCCTCGCGGAGCGCCGCGAGCGTCTCGGGATCGCGACCTTCGGAGACGTTGGGAACGGACTCGAGCGGGAGGGGCATCACCCCGGCTGCGGAGACGGCTCGTCGCCCATGTCGACGACGACGTCGGCGGGCGCGAGCTCGTCGACGAGTCGCGTGGCCTCCTCCCCCTTCTTCCAGTGCTGGGGCCAGGCGGGGACGATGAAGCCGCTCTCGTCCCAGAGAACGCGGACGCCGTCGCGAAACGCCATGACCGCGGCGCACGTCTCCCAGCGGACCGTCGTCGAGGTCTCGTCGGGGTGGATGAGCGTGACGCCGTTCCGTCCGACGACCAGCCGCACGCGCCGGAGGGGGCCGCGCCAGGCCCCTCGTAGGCGGAATTCCTCGCCCATGACCGCATCTGCCGCCGGCGTCGACGGATACGCGCGAAAGCGGTCATCACCGGCGTCGAGGTCGCCGGGAAGGGCGAGGACGGCGCTCGGCCACGCCTTTCCGAGGACCTCGATGGCCCGGGCACGACTCGCCCCCTCCTGCCGGGCGTCGAGCTCGGCCTCCAACCCGGCCGGGAACCCGGCAACGGCATCCCAGGCGTGGAGGTAGAGGGTCTCGGAGAGCCGCGACGGATCGGCCGCAAAGACGTCCCGGGCTCGTTCGTCGGCCTCGAGCTCGTCGTCCGTCGGCCCGTCGGCGACCAGCTCGTCCACGACGCCCACCATGCCGTCCCGGACCTCCTTCGCCTGGTCGACCTGGCAGTCTGCGTACAACCCGAGGATCCAGGTCGTCCCGTCCAGCGACCCGAGCTCGGAGCCGGCGCTGTACACGAGCCCCAGCTCGTAGCGGAGCCGGCGCATGAGGCGCTCGTTGAGGACGCGGGCCACGACCGCTGCTTCCGGCCCGTGCGGCATGAGCAGGCTCAGGTAGACGGAGCTCGCGTCCCAGCCGACGTAGACGGGGGTCTCGACCCCCGGCACGGTGCGGACCTCCGGGATCGGGTGACGGCGCCCGCTCGGGAGGGAGAGCGCGAGGTCGGCGAGCGGGCCGCGCGCCCAGACGGCCGCATTCTCGACGGTGAACCGCTCACGCGCCCACTCGCGGGCCACGTCGGCCGTGAGCCGCCTCAGCCCGAGCTCGGGAAACGCCGCCAGCCCGTACCCGACGGCGCCGAACCGTCGGCCGGCGATCCAGGCCTCGCCGGGCATCACCCGCTGGTCTGCCTCGGTGAGGAGAATGCGCCGCTCGACCTCCAGCCGGTCGAGGGGGAGGTCGTTGAGCCGCTCGACGACCCCTGCGACGAAGCTCACGAGGGACGGCATCTCGCCTCTGGCCCAGAAGCAGGTGCTGAGATTCTTGACGAACGCGTTGCACTCGAGCCGGACGGGGAGCTCCGGCATCGCCAGGTGCTCGACCAAATGAGTCAAGCCCGCCGTGGCGAGCGTCTCGTCGGCGTGCCCGACGCGAAAGACGAGCTGGATCTCGTGCGGGGGCGGAGCGTCGGCCCAGAACACGGGCACTCCGCCGATCTCGGCACGTTGGATCTCCGGCTCGGCCTCCACGCGCATGGGCGCGCATCGTACTCCCCACCCGGAAACCCGGCTCGGGAGCCCGGATGGCCGCAACTACACTCGGCATGAGGCTCCGATGACAGATTCACACCCGTACGTGCGGACGTTCGTCCGCCTGCTCGGCTTCCTGCGCCCGTATCGCTGGTCGCTCGCCGTGTCCGTCGTGCTCGCAGTCGGGTCGCAGGCGGCCGCGGTCGCGATCGCGTTCCTGACCGGCGACGCGCTCGAGAGCGCCGTCCAGGCGCAGAGCACGGACACCCTCTGGATGCTCGCGCTCGCGGTCCTCCTGGTCGGCCTCGCACGGGCCCTCTTCATGGCCGGCCGCCGGCTCATCTCGGGCCGGCAGGCGCTCGGCGTGGAGTACGACATGCGCGACGCGATGTACGCGAAGCTCCTGCGCCTGTCGTTCGGGTTCTACGACAGCCACCAGACCGGCCAGCTGATGTCCCGGGCGACGGTCGACCTCCAGTCGGTGCGGTTCTTCCTCGGCTACGGCCTCATCTTCTTCTTCCAGCACGTGGTCACGATCGTGGGCGTCGGCATCGCGCTCTTCGTCGTCGAATGGCGCCTCGCCCTCGCGGCCATGGCGTTCATGCCGGTGCTCGTCTTCCTCGCCTACCGGTACAGCCGTGTCTCTCATCCGGTGCTCCGGGACGTGCAGCAGAAGCTCGCCGACGTGGCCACGGTCGCGGAGGAGAACATCGTCGGCGTCCACGTCGTCAAGTCCTTCGCCCAGGAGCGGAACGAGTCGGCGAAGTTCGCGGGGCGCGCGGAGCGGGTCTTCGAGCGCTCGCTCGACGCGAACCGCCAGCGCGCGATCTACGTGCCGATCCTGTCGTTCCTTCCCCTCATGGCACAGGCGACGGTGCTCCTGCTCGGCGGCCGCATGGTGGCCAGCGGCGAGCTCGGGCTGAACGACTTCTTCACGTTCAACGTGCTCGTCCTCATGCTCGTCATGCCGCTGCGGATGCTCGGGATGTGGATCGGCCAGGCCCAGCGCGCGACCGCCTCGGGAGAGCGGATCTTCGAGGTGATCGACGAGCCCGAGGAGGTGCGGAACGCCCCGGGCGCCCGTGACCTTCCGCCCGGCGACGGCCGCATCGTCTTCGAGGGCGCGAGCTTCGCCTACGTGGAGGGGCGCAACGTCCTCGACGACGTCGACCTCGACATCGAGGCCGGCCGGACGATCGCGCTCATCGGCCACACCGGGTCGGGGAAGACGACGCTCGCGTCACTCGTCCCGCGCTTCTACGACGTCACGCGCGGTCGCCTGACGATCGACGGCGTCGACGTTCGCGACGTGACGCTCACCTCGCTGCGGCGCGCGATCGGGATCGTCGCCCAGGATCCGTTCCTCTTCTCGGCGACCGTGCGCGACAACATCACGTTCGGCGCGCCCGATGCGACCGACGAGGACGTCGTGCGCGCCGCGCGGCTCGCGCAGGCGCACGAGTTCATCGAGGAGCTGCCCGACGGCTACGACACCGTCATCGGCGAGCGCGGCATCACGCTCTCCGGCGGCCAGCGCCAGCGGATCGCGATCGCGCGGGCGCTCATCCTCGACCCGCGGATCCTCATCCTCGACGACGCGACCGCGTCGGTCGATGCGACGACCGAGGCGCGGATACGCCTCGGCCTGCGGGAGGCGATGAAGGGCAGGACGACGCTCATCGTCGCGCACCGGCTCTCGACCGTGGCGCTCGCGGACGAGCTCGTCGTCCTCGACCGGGGCCGCGTCGCCGCGCGGGGAACGCAGGCCGAGCTCCTCGAGGACAGCCCCGTGTTCCGCGACATCTACGAGCACGGGCTGCTCGAGCGCGAGTTCGCGGAGCGCGTGGAGGCGACCGGAGAGCGCCTGGAGGCGGCAGGGGCATGAAGGTCTGGCAGGCGGGATCCCACCTGACGATGCAGCGGGGTGCCGAGGTGAGCGACTGGTCCTGGGCCCGCACGGCACGCCGCATCTCGACGCTGGCCCGCCTGGCTGCGCCGTACCGGCTCCGCACGTCGCTGGCGATCGGCTCGCTGATCGCGGCGACCATCACCGGCCTCGCGCCGCCGCTCCTCGCGAAGCTGGCGATCGACGACGGGATCGGCGACGGGGACATGGAGCTCCTGACGGTCCTCGTCGCGCTCTTCGTCGCCGCCGGGCTGGCGAACCTCGCGACGAGCTCGGCCCAGACGTACTTCACGGGGTGGACCGGCGAGCGCATCCTCGCCGACCTCCGCATCACGCTCTTCAAGCACCTCCAGCGCCTGTCGCTCGGCTACTACGAGCGCAACCGGGCCGGCGTCGTCATCAGCCGGCTGACGAACGACGTCGAGGCGCTCGACCAGCTCGTCACGGATGGGGTCACGAGCCTCTTCCAGAACACGCTCATGCTCGTCGGCTCCGCCGTGATCCTCTTCTACCTCGACTGGCGGCTCGCGCTGGCCGCGCTGGCGGTGGTCCCGCTGATGGCGATCGCGACGAGCGTCTTCCGCGTCCGCTCCTCACGCGCGTACCGCGCCGTCCGCGAGCGGCTCGGGCTCGTGACGGCCACGCTCGCGGAGGACATCTCCGGGATGCGCGTCGTGCAGTCGTTCACGCGCGAGAAGACGAACCAGCGCCAGTTCCGGGCCGTCAACACCCGCTACCGGGAGTCGAACCAGGAGACGGTCGTCCTCAACGGCCTCTACTTCCCGTTCGTCGACTTCCTCTCGGCCGTGGCGGTCGCCATCGTCCTCGGCTACGGAGGCTGGCTGACGGTCGAAGGCCAGATCACGGTCGGAACGCTCTTCGCCTTCCTCCTCTACCTCTCGAACTTCTTCGATCCCGTGCAGCAGCTCTCGCAGCTCTACAACACGTTCCTCTCCGCGACGGCGGCGCTCGACAAGATCATGGACGTGCTCGACGAGGAGCCCGTCGTCGTCGACCGGCCGGACGCGCGTCCGCTCGGAGAGATCGAGGGGCACGTCCGCTTCGAGAGCGTGCTCTTCGGCTACGGCGACGGCCCGGAGATCCTCCACGGGATCGAGCTCGACGTGCCCGCCGGGACGACCGTCGCCCTCGTCGGCCACACCGGGGCAGGCAAGTCGACGATCGCGAAGCTCCTCGCGCGCTTCTACGACCCGCGGGAGGGCCGGATCACGATCGACGGGACCGACCTGCGCGACGTGACGCAGGAGAGCCTGCGCCGCCAGCTCGGGATCGTCCCCCAGGAGGGCTTCCTCTTCGCGGGCACGGTGCGCGAGAACATCGCCTTCGGTCGCCCGGACGCGAGCGACGAGGATGTCGTCGCAGCGGCCCGGGCGGTGGGCGCCGAGGAGTTCATCCTCGACCTCGAGGACGGCTACGACACGCACGTCGCCGAGCGGGGAAGCCGCCTCTCGCTCGGTCAGCGCCAGCTCGTCGCGTTCGCGCGGGCACTCCTCGCGGACCCGCGCATCCTCATCCTCGACGAGGCGACGTCGAGCGTCGACATCGGCACCGAGCGCCGGATCGAGCTCGGCCTGCGCCGCCTGCTCGCCGACCGCACGGCGTTCATCATCGCCCACCGGCTCTCGACCATCCGGCGCTCGGACATCATCGTCGTCCTCGAGCACGGCCGCATCGTCGAGCAGGGGACGCACGACGATCTGGTAGCGAGGGACGGGCTCTACCGCTCGCTCTACGGCGACTGGGCCGCCGCCGCGTAAGCCGTCCGGCCGCCAGGTCCCCTATGCTGCGCGCGATGAATCCGCTCGACGGCGTCTTCGGTGAGTCGTGGAATCTCTTCAAGGCGCACTGGCAGCACCTCGTCTCGATCGCGCTCGTCGTCTACATCGTCGTCGCCGGGCTCGGCATCCTGCTCGGCTTCCTCTCGGCTGGTTCGGCGCCGTCCTCGGCGCTGCTCGTGGGCTCGTCGGCAGGTACTGGCTCCAGGGGTCGCTGATCGAGGCGGTGAGCGACGTCCGCGACGGGCGGGCCGATCTCTCCGTCTCCGAGACGTTCGGGCGCGTCTCGCCGAAGCTCGGCGCGATCATCGTCGCGGGAATCCTGCTCGGCCTCGCGATCGGGATCGGCCTCGTCCTCCTGATCATCCCGGGCCTCTTCCTGCTGACGATCTGGGTCGCGGTCATTCCCGCGATCGTCCTCGAGAACCGGGGGATCATCGAGTCGTTCGGGCGCAGCCGCGAGCTCGTGCGCGGGCACGGCTGGAACGTCTTCGGCGTGATCGTGCTCACGTTCCTGCTGCTGATCGGGATCTCGCTCGTCGTCGCCCTCGTCCTCAGCCCGCTCGACGACTGGCTGGCCAGCCTGATCGGGCGGTTCTTCACGAACGTCGTCGTCGGGCCGTTCGTCGCCGTCGTCTGGACGCTCGTGTACTACCGCCTCCGCGGCGCCGAGCAGCCCGAGCAGGCGGCCGCTCCGGCCTCCGAGCCGGCGGCGTAGCGCCCTTCACCGGAGGTAGGCTCCGGGCCGATGGCGGAGCTCGACCCGGACACCGAGGAGACGATCGGGGAACCGATCTCCGAGGAGGCCCAGCGCGAGACGCTGCTCACGCCGGAGCAGGCGATCGAGCGCATGCGGATCCGCGTGCCGCCCCGCGCCAACCGCACGCTCCGCGTCCTCGTCGAGCGGGTGAACGCCGACCCCCAGCTCAAGGCGTGGTGGCACGTCGCCAACGTGAACGCCGTCAAGCGCCTCGAGATCAACGACCACTCCTGGGTCCACATCCAGATCGTGGCCAACATCGCCCTCAAGCTCCTGCGCCAGCTCTCGAAGCGCGGGGTCGAGGCGAACGTCGTGCGCGACTACGGGATGAGCCCGGACGACGCCGAGGTGGTCGTCGTCCTCGGCGCCTTCCTCCACTGCGTCGGCATGGCCGTGCACAGGGACGGCCACGAGGACTGGAGCCTCTTCCTCGCGGAGCCGAAGCTGCGCGAGCTCCTCGACGGCCTCTACGAGGAGCCCGAGCTCACCGTGATCTCCTCGGAGGTCCTCCAGGCGATCACCAGCCACCGCGAGTCGGGCAAGCCCCTCACCCTCGAGGCGGGGATCGTGAGAGTCGCCGACGCGCTCGACATGGCGGAGGGCCGCTCGCGCATCCCCTTCCAGCACGGACGGGTGTCGATCCACTCGCTCTCGGCGGCCGCGATCGAGGGCGTCGAGATCAAGGACGGCGAGACGGCGCCCGTGCTCATCGAGATCACGATGAACAACTCCTCCGGCATCTACCAGGTGGACGAGCTTCTGAAAGCGAAGCTCCGGGGCTCCGGCCTCGAGCCGTACGTCGAGGTGGTCGCCCACATCGACACCGAGGCCGAGAAGAGCCTGATCCCCCTGTACCGACTCGAGCTCTGAGCCGGTCCTCGCGCCCTCGCGCGGCTACAATGGCCGGGCCGCTGCGGGGTCGTCTAATGGTAGGACGCCTGGCTCTGGACCAGGTAGTCTAGGTTCGAATCCTAGCCCCGCAGCCTCCGGAAGCCCGCGTGGAGAGCGGGCTTTCGCACTCTCGGGGTGTCTCCGCTGACAACGGCGAACCCCCGCCGGGGGAAGGCGTGGGGAGCGAGAGCGCTAGGTAGCGGCCGCCATGGCGTCAGCGCGTCTCCTCGCCTTCACGGCGTCGAGCACCGCGTACTCCGCCTCCTCGCATGCGGCCGCCGCAAACTCGACGGCGTCGGCCGCGTCGGCCGAAGCCCACTTCGCTTCGCGCTCTGCGACATCGACGTCGTGCGCGGCCTTCTTCGCGTCGATGCGCTCTCGAACGCGCTTGATGTGGTTGTCCCAATCGACCTGAACCTCGTGCCAGTGACGTTCGGCCTGGTCGCCAGCCTCGTCGGCCTTCGTGCGCAATTCGGCGGCGCGCTGGTCGGCGTTCACGCGCGCCTCGTCGACCATAGCCTTCAGCTCGGCCTGGTCCTTCGCGGCTGCCGACCTGATGCGGCCATCCGCCGTCTCAACTTGCTCTTTCAGCTTGGTGAAGTCGTCCGACACCGACATGACGCCTCCTCTTCGATGGGTTCCGCGCCAGGATAGACCCATCGGACGCAAAGGTCACGTCCTTCTCCGAGACGGGACAATTCGCCATCCGCGAGTGAGCTTGCTCATACGGTCGGGTTCCGCCTGGGGAACCTCCCGGACGCGTAGTCATTCGTCCCGTGGCGCAGGCTGACCTGCCCGGGCGGCCCGCGTCCACCTACCTCTCGTGGTGGGCCAGTCTCACGGTCAGCTCGGTCGCGAACCTGCGTTCAGCGCCGACGATGGCCGTCCACGGCTTCGCATGCATCTTCCGCCTCGCGATCGTACGAGCCGTGCTCGGCGTCCTCGGCAAACGGCGTGGTCACAGCAACCCCGAACGGCTCCGCCTTGATCTCCACCTCGATCCCGAAGCCGGCGAGGAGCGCGATCGCAGATCGTTCCGTACCCAGCTTGTCCCCACGACGATCAGAAAAGGGCCCGAAAAAGCCGGTCGAGCACCTGGCTGTGGTCTTGGAAATACCCTGACGTGCAGGGGAATCCTGAAAGGCCCGACAGGGCCGGATGCCTCCGAGAAACCCCCGCACAACGGGGGTTCTTGGTCCGAGGAGACGAACCCCTCCGCGAGTGGATTCACAACCCGTTCGACTGGACGTGCAACTGCGATCCGGGCTGCTGGTGCGCGACGACGGGCGGCGGCCGGGGCGGGATGTGGCAGACTCGCCCGTCGGAGAGAGGGACGACTGACCAGCCAGGCCGCGCACGAGGGCTCGACGCACCCCGGACGGGGCTGGGTCGCCTTCGCCGGCGTCTATCTCCTCGTCGCCGGCGGGATGAACGTCGTCTGGGGCCTCGTCGCCTTCACCGACCGCGACGTCTTCGTCGAGCGGGATCTCGTCTGGGCGACCCTGTCCACGTGGGGCTGGCTGCAGGTCGCGATCGGGGGCGTTCAGCTCATCGGCGGCGCACTCGTCCTCGCGCGCACCCTCGTCGGCCGCGTCGTCGCGGCGATCATGGCCCTGGGGGCGCTCTTCGCCAACTTCCTCGCGCTCGGCGGCTATCCGGCCTGGTCGATCCTCGCGATCGTGGCGAACGGCCTCGTCCTCTGGGCCGTCACGGTCCACGGCGAGGCCTTCGACTGACCGCTCCGGCGAGCCTCGAGGCTCAGTAGCCGGGCGGGGCGGCGGTGGAGGCGGCCCCGGATCGCGCCGAGCGCGACCAGGAGGATGGCGAACCCGAAGCCGCCGTAGGACACGTCGCTCCTCCTCTCGTGGCCAGCCTGCCAGGCGGAGGCAAGCGGACGCGTCGACCGGACAAAGGAGACCCGCGCCGGAGCACTGTGGCGGCCCTCGCATCGGCCGCAGAAGGTTGGCGCTCCCCGCGGGTCGGGCCCAGTCTCCGCCGCGAACGGTCCCGCGTCAACCCTGACCGGCTAGGCGCGCGGGAGGGCGTCCACGCGCTCGACCCAGGCTGCGAGTCGCGCGTGGGACTCGCCGATCGGCAGCCAGTCGACGAGGACCTTGTGGAAGAGCTCGTCGTCGCCCTCGGGCAGGCCGAAGACGCCGTACTTGAGAAACGGAAAGGCGATGACGTCGGCGACCCCGAGCTCCCCGAGGAAGAAGTCGCGGCCGGCGAGGAGCCCGTCGAAGAGGTCGAGCCAGGCGACCATCCGCGTGCCGAGCTCCTCGACGACGGCGCTGTCGGGCGCAGGCTTCTCGAGCTCGGCGGCGATCTCGTTCGGCGGGCCCTTCCAGACGCGGTTGAACCATTCGACGAAGACGTCCGCCTCGGCGCGCCGTGCCGGGTCGCGCGGCCAGAGCGCGGGCTCCGGATGGCGCTCCTCGAGCCAGGCGAGGACCCGCGGCGAGTCGAACACGATCTCGCCGTCCGAGACGAGCACCGGCACGAGATCCTGACCGGACACGGCCCGGATGGGGCTCCGATCGGCGGGATCCACATCGACCCAGTCGATCTCGACGCCCTTGAGGCCCGCCGCGATCGCGACTCGCTCGACGTTCGTCGAGAGCGGGATCCGGAGGACACGGATCACGGACTCCGAAACGCGATGCGTGCCGGGAGTAATCCCGACCCGCCCCCGACTTTGGGCTAGGTAAGCCAATCGGGCAGCGGAGACAGGCGACGCCGAGCGACGTCAGACGCCTGTAGCCATGCAGGTTTGAGGCGAGTCGAGCCCGCTCGAGGCCGCATGGCTCCGTGACGGAGCTCCGGGGGGTTTGGGCCAGGATCGGGCCACAGGCCGCCCTGGAGTTGTATGTCTGTCGGGGCATATCTATACGCTTTACAAATCATGAAAGCCGAAGCCGTCGAACCCGAGCTCCTCCGCGTCGGCGAGGTCGCGGCCCGCCTCCGCTGCACCCCCGAGGTCGTGCGCCGGAAGATCCGCTCGGGCGAGCTCCCGGCCCTGCGCCTGGGAAGAGGCAGGCGGGCGCCGCTGCGCGTTCCCGCCGACGAGCTCGACGCCTGGTTGTACGGCGCGCGTCGAGAACGGGGGGAAGCATGAGCCGGAGCGAGCCCCTGCGGCCTTCCGCCTGGCCCGTCTACCGCGGCGGCGAGAGCGTGAGGCTCGTCGGCGTTCACCCGCTGCTGCTGCCGACGAACGTCCAGCCGGCGACAGCCGAAGAGGGACTGGCTGGCGACACCGAAGCGCGACTGGCTCGCTACCGGGAAGGAGAAGCCGTGGAGGCTGTGAACGCACCGCGCCGCGTCGAGTCGAGCGTCCTCGTGCTCGAGGAGCTCACGGACCCGAGCGGCATGACCTGGCGGCCGGGCGACCGTGCGCCACTCGCCCGCCGCGCCGTGCGCGAGGCCGTGCGCGAGCGGCCCGAGCTCTTCGTCATGGAGTACGAGACGGTGCCGGTCGACCTCGACTTGCTGGCCGAGCTCGACGAGCGCTTCGAGGCGCAGTTCGCGGAGATCAAGCGCCACCGTGACGGGGCCGAGGAGCGCCGCCAGAAGGCCCTCCGCGAGGAGATCGAGGCGCAAAACACTCCTCAGCCGGAGCTCGAGCGGCGCTTCCGCGAGCAGGAGAAGGAGCGCGAGGAGCGCGCCAAGCGGCGCCGCGAGGCGGCGGAGCGCGAGCAGATCGAGCGCGAAGTCGAGCTCGGGCTCATGGGATTCCACAACGACTGAGGAGGCACAGGTGGCGACGAAGACGAGCACGACGAGCCCCGTGTGGGTTCAGGCAAGGGAAGCGGTGATCGTCACAGTGGGGGCGCGTGCCCCGGTCTACAGGACGACGGTCGTGAGAGACAGGAGGACCGGCAGGCTCGCCGAGGTGGACCTCAACCCCGAGGCCCCGCCTCTCGTCGAGGGCGACGAGGGCACGTTCTACGTCTTCAAGAAGGGCGAGAAGGTGCTGGACGACCACCCGGCCGTGCTCGCCTCGCCGGGCAGCTTCGTTTCGGTCGAGGAGTAGCGTGAGCCGTGGACAAGTCCGTTGCGGAAAGCCTCAGGCGCGCCAGGCATCGAGCGCCCGCTGCGCCTCCGGCGTCCTCGATTTCACGGAGGGCCACCGCCACGTCGTTTCCGACCTCCCACGGAGGCTCCGGCTCGAGAAGGGCGGCAAGTGCCGGGACGGCGCGAGGATCGCCGATGTTCCCGAGAGACCTGGCGCTGGGCAGGATCGTAGAACTTGCTGAGGTCGCGGGCGATGACCGGAAGAGCTGCGATCAACGGATCGGCGGCCTCAGGCGCCGAACCACCCAGTATTTCGGCAATGAAGCTCCATCTATCGATGTCGCTCTCGCTCGCGGTGGCAAGGTCGATCGTGGAAAGGAGGCGGATCAGCGGATCGATCGCCCGCCGGTCACTCATCTCCTGGAGCAGGTTGCCGGCATACCAGGCGTGCGCGAATCGGGCCGCTCGAGCGCGGCCAGCAGGAAATCCGCGGCGGGGCTTTCGGGAGGTTCCAGCATCGACAGGGCGTGGGCGAGGAACCCCATTGACCCAGCTCGTCCTCGGTGGGGCTGGTGTAGTCGAAGGCACGGAGGCGGCGGAGGCGGCTCGACGGCCCGCCGCTCGCCCATCTCCCCGAGTACCAACCCGGCGACGCAAGCGGCCTCAACGTCGCCGTGTTCGAGTACGCCGAGCAAGCCGTCGGCGTCTCCTTGGAGCTTCATGGTGTGGATTTGCTCGGCGTCGTAGCGGCCGCTCATATCGGCACCCTAACTTCGAGTTGACGGCTGCCGTCCACCGCAAGGCGTCGTACGGATTTCGCAACCTCGCGCCGCCCCGAGCGGGAAGCGTGGAAGACGAGCAGCAAGCGGGCCGCCCTTGTGTGCCTCCAAAGCGTTTAGGCCACTGAGTGGGCCACCGGCCGCGGCACCGGCCGCCCGCTTGGAACGACGAAAGCCTCGATCTGCGGGGCTTTCTCGTGAGCGGACGACCTAGGCTCCGACCGCGACCTTTGGCTAGGTAAGCCTCGACCTCGGAGCGTTGTCCGCTCGAGGCGCCGTATGTAATAAGCGGCAAGTCCCCGGAAGTCCTCCGGGACTCGCCGGGTAAGGGGAGCGCGGCGAAGGACTCGGGCACATGGGAGGCTCGGCGTTCGGGCCGCAGAACGCCGGGCCTCCCTGCCCCTTGCATTCCTCTTGCGCACATGCGCACAATCGGAGGTGCGCTGCACAATGGCTTTCCGATCGTCCGTCGGAAGCGAGCGCGCAGGAACGGAGGCCGGCGGCCTGGCCTCCGTTCCCCTGTGTGCGGAGAAACGCGGCGATCGGCTACCCTGTCCCGCGGCTCGGCGCATTCGTCTAGGGGCCTAGGACGCCGCCCTCTCACGGCGGTAACACGGGTTCGAATCCCGTATGCGCCTCTCGGCGCCGCATGGCTCCGCGGAACCGCATGGTTGAGCGGGTCATGCTGCCCAGGCGTGCCCGGAATGCGCGTCGCGTGCGTACCCCGGTGCGTACCTCGAGAAGTTTGCAGATCTTGGCGGTGCGGCTGCGTTGGCCCGCTCTTATCCCGGACTGCCCCTAGCGACGGTACGCACAGGTAACCGCCGCGTGAACCAGAACGAGATCACCGCCAGGAACGCGACCGCGAGCATCGACGTCTTCAACGCATCGAGCTGCGCGTCGCCGTAGTCGGCCGTGACCGCGTCCGCCTCGGCCGGGGTCAACCCGGCGTCGCGCAGGGCCTGGTGCGCCTGCTCGGTCGTGACGATCGGGATCCCCTCCTCGGTTGCGGCCGCGACCTGGGTCTTCACGTCGGCGGGCACCGCCGGGTTCTCCTCGATCCGCGTGTTGAACCCGTTCAGCAGCCCGAGCAGCAGCACCGAGCCGATCAACGCCGTGCCCAGGGACGCGCCGAGGTTCTGCGCCGTCCCTTGGAGTCCACCGGCCTCGTTCGTCTCCTCGGGCGGGGCCGAGGACATGATCACGTTCCCGAGCTGCGACATGAGGAGCCCCGCGCCGATCCCGAAGAAGACGAGCGACACCGCGAAGGCCGTCCCGTTCAGAGTCACGTCGATCGTTCCGACGAGCACGAGCGCAGCGATCGCCATCGCGCCGAGGCCGACTTGGACGACCGCCCGCGGCCCGAACCGCACTGCCAGCTTTGGCCCGGTGAGCGCAGCGGCCAGCATCGAGATCGACATCGGAAAGAGGCGCTTGCCCGTCTCGAACGCGTCGAAGCCGAGCACGACCTGGAGGTACACCGGCAGGACGAAGAACGTGCCCATCACGATCAGCTGCTGCGCGCAGAGCGAGGAGAGCCCGGCGCGCAGCGTCTCGATCTTCACCAGCGCACGGTTGAGAAGCGTGCTCTCGCCGAGCCGCTCGCGGCGCTCCTCCCACGCGAGGAAGCAGCCGAGAACGACGAAGCCGCCGACGATCAGGAACGGAACGAGGGAGAACCCGAGCGGCGTGATCTCGTGGCCGTTGATCGTCGGCGCGTCGATCGGCCTGATCCAACCCCAGGTGCTGCTCTTCAGGATCCCGAACACGATCAGGGCGAGCGCGATGGCGGAGAGCGCTGCGCCGCCGTAGTCCAGCTTCGGCGGGTGATCGGGCTTCGGCGCGCGCTTCATGCGCCGGTGGACGGCAGCGCCACCAACACGACCACGACCTCGCCGACGAAGACGTACCGCCAGCTCCAGGTCGTCGTCACGTAGCCGCCGATCAGCGGCCCGGCCGCGATCGCCGCGCCGGCGGCGCCGCCGATCATCCCGTAGGCGAACGCGCGCTCCTTACCCTCGTAGTTCGCGGCGGTCAGCGCGGCGATCGCCGGGATCACCAATACCGCGCCGAGCCCCTCGATCCCCGACCAGCCGATCAGCAGCACCGTGAGGTTCGGGCTGAGCGCCGTGATCAGCGAGCCCAGCCCGTACACGGCCAGGCCGAGCCCGAAGGCCCGGTCGCGACCCAGGATGTCGCCGAGCTTCGCGCCGACGAGCATGAACGCCGCCATCACGAGCGTGTACATCGTGATCGCGCTCTGCACGCCGGTGACCGTCGTGTCGAGGTCGGCCACGATCTGCGAGATCGAGACGTTCATCACGCTCGAATCGAGCACCATGATGAACTGGGCCGACGCGAGGATCACCAGGGGCAGCCACTTGCGCACCGCGCGACTTTATTGCTCAGCGCATCAAGCGGCCTCCTAGTACTCGTCGTGGCGGCGCAGCCAGACTTGCCACGCGTCGCCTTCGTCACGGCCCTGGTGAGTGGTCGAGGATCGGAGTAGTAGCCCATGAGGAACTCGATCCGCGGGCCGTCGTCGAGTACGTCTGGTAAACGGTGCCGTCGTCGCACACGAACGCGCTGAAGCCGGGCCCTCGGTCAGGTAGCCAACGACATCGGTGCCCGACGACCTGGCGTTTGCTCGACGATGGGCGGGAGTCCCCTCTCCGTCATCGGCGCGACAGCCTCGCGGCTTTGTTCCTCGGTGCTCGAAAATCCGAGGTCGACGTTGAAGTCGCTGCGCGCGGACGACGCAGGGAAAGCTCCAGCCCATCCTGCGCTGTAGGCCAGCAGCTCTTCCAGCGGGTGCGACCGGCAGGCTGCTTCTCGGACGTCAGGTCGGCCGGAGTGCCTCGAGCGGTCAGGAGACGAGTCGCGCTGGAGTACGAGGGACTCCGGCGCGGGAGAGCCCGTGCCCTCGTCGACGCGCCTTCATCGCGGACGCGTCCGACCGCTGATCGGCGGAACCCTCGCTGCTGGGCGCTCCGCTGACCATGTACCACGTCGCGGGTATGGCGGGAGCACCACGTGACGGCCGGTCACGATCGCGGAAGGCGCCACCGACCCTGGCTCTCCTCTCGTTCCTGGGCCTGCCGCAGGCCCACGTGGACGCGACTCGTACGCGCGCGGGACATCGCCCTCCAGATGGCTCTCGACGGCGCCGGACGTCGTCCGGACGCTTGGCCGTGCTGGAGGCGGGGCTGTTCGTCGGCGAGAGCGCGCCGCTCTATCGCGAGGCGCTCCTGGAGGCTCGCGACCGCTTCGCGGAAGTCGGCGCCCGCGTCGCGGTGACGAGTTCCTGGCCATGCGCTGGCCGCGTTTCGCGCGCAGCTCGATCGCGTGCTGCCGGAGGCGTCGAGCAGGCGGTCCCGACGCGGCAACGTCTTCGACGCCGAGCTCCCCGACGGGCTCGACTGGCGGTTCGACAAGGCCGTGGCTCGCCGGATCGCGCAACCGGTACTCGTCGTCCTCGGCGAGGAAGCGTGACGCTCGATCCCCGGTTCGGCGAGCATGACAGGCTGCTGCTGGAGTGGCTTCCGGAGGCCGAGGGGTTCGTCCTCCCGGGCGCGACCCACTTCCTGCAGATGATCAGCC
>CAWGSF010000012.1:0-14606 GCA_963825255.1 uncultured Actinomycetes bacterium
CCGCGCTCGCGCGCCTGACCACGACGACCGGGGTGGACGACCTGGGCGGGTGCGGCTCGTCGTGGAGGCGGTTGTCGAGGAGCTCGACGTCGAGCAGGCCCTCTTCCGGGAGCTGGACGCCGTCGTCGGGGAGGACGCGGTTCTCGCCACGGCACGTCCGCGCTCTCCGTGACGGCGATCGCGGAGGCGACAGCGCGGCCGGAGCGGGTCGTCGGCATGCACTTCTTCAACCCCGCGCCCGTCCTTCCGCTCGTCGAGGTCGTGCGCGGCGGGCTGTCCTCGGACGGACGCGGTCGAGACCGCCTACGCGCTCGCCGAACGGCTCGGCAAGGAGCCGATCCGCGTGCGGCGACACGCCGGGTTCGTCGTCAATCGAATCCTGATCCCGCTCTCAACGACTTCGTCCGCGTGCTCGACGCGGCGGGGGTGACCCCGGACGACCTCGACAAGGCGATGACCCGCGGGATGAACTGGCCCATCGGGCCGTGTGCACTCATCGACCTGATCGGCGTCGACGTCCACGTGCACGCGTCCGAGGCGCTGCACGAGTCTCTCGGCGAGCCGCGCATGGCGCCGCCGCCGAGGCTCGTCCGCATGCGGGACGAGGGCCTCCTGGGGCGGAAGGCCGGCCGCGGCTTCTTCGCCTACGAGGGCTGACGGGCGGGTCGGCGCACGTCCTCCTCGAGGAGCGCCGCGACGGCCTGCACCGCCTCGGCCTCCTCACGGGAGAACGGCCGATCGGGGAACTCCGCATCGAGGACGAGCGCGCCGTCGTCACCGTAACGAACCGGGACGGCCACCTCAGCGCGGACGCTCTCGTCGGCGGCGACGTAGTCCGGGTCGAGCCTGACGTCCTCGACCAACTGCGGTCGCCCGGTCTCGACCGCGCGCCAGCAGACTCCGCCGCGGTCGCGTGGCATCTCGTAGATCAGGCGGAGCCGTCCCGACGAGGCGATGACGCGGAGCGTCTCGCCGACCTGCATGTGGCAGGACACGTGGGCGGCCGGGATCCGGCGCGCGAGCCGGTCGACGGCGTTCCGGCACACGGCGACGACGCCGTCTTCTCCGTTCGCCCGAACGGACGGGACCGGCGACCGGTCCTCGAACCCCTGGCCACTGGGCATGGCGGCGCCAGTATGACGCAGCCACCGGCCGGGGCGCCGTCCGGACCGCGCCGTACCATCGAGGCCGGTGACGGTCTGCGCGCTCTGCCGCCGGAATCTCCTCGCGGGCGAGCGGTTCCGCTACTGGCGGGGCGTCGACGAGCGGCAGGTCGCGCGCATCGTGTGCCACCTCTGCGAGCCCGTGGCGAACCGTGGCGGCTGGGAGCGGACGGAGCGCGCGGAGCGCGAGAACGCCGTCGGCCTGCGCGGCACGGTCCGCCTCGTCGCCTGAGCGGGGCGCGTCAGGCGGCGAGCCGCCAGCCGGTCCTGCACCAGGCGGCGTCCGGGTGGCGATCGGCGACCGTGGCCCAGATCGAGCCGGCCTCGTCCCCGGAGATGATCTCGAGCTCGACCGCGTGACGGGTCGCGGCCGCGACGGCGACGATCTGACGCTCGTAGCGCCGTGCGCCCCGCGGGGCCCGCTCCGAGGCGAGGGCGATCGTCTCCAGCCGTGCCTCGAGGAGCCTGACCATGCGGTCATGGCGGGCGCGTTCGTCCATCGGCAGCCCGGACGATGCTACGCCCCGGCGCGGACGCCGCCGGCCGGCTCCGCAACTCCTGCTCGGGGCGCTAACAGTTCCTTTACACGCCCGTAATCGAAGGCTCACCGCGGTCGACGATAGTTGCGATCAGCATGTGGCGGCTCGCGCTCCTGGCCCTGATCGCGGCTCTCGCCGTCACGCTCGTCTCGCCGGCCTCGGGAGCCGATGCGGCGGCGCGGACGCCGGGCGCGCAAAGCTTCCAGCTCTGGAACGGCCACGGCCGCGCGGCCGTGCTGAGGAAGCGCGGAGGGTCGCTCATCGTCACAGTCCGGACCGGACGCATCCGGGTGGTCGACCTTCCCGGCGGGGCAGGCGCCCTTCACAGCAACTGCAACCGGACGGGCGAGAGGGTCAGCGACACGACCGTGGAGTACCGGGGCCCGGACGTGCGCTGCTTCGTGTTCGGGGCCACACCGTGGCAGGTCGTCGCGCGCGGGCATCGCATCTCGGCGAGCGGCGTCGTCCGCGGATCGCTCACCCTGGACGCCTTCGACGAGGGGCGGGCCGGGAGATTCCAGATCGGCGATCGGCCGGTCAAACGCTGGCCGCGCGTCGCGCGCACGTACCCCCTCCTTGCCCCGTAGTGCGTCGCGGCCGCCGGTGGGTGTGCCACCATACCGGGTCGTGACCCCGGCGAAGCAGTCGATCCTCGTGGTCGAGGACGAGCCGAGCATCGCGTCGTTCGTGGGGATGTACCTGAAGCGGGCCGGCTTCGCGGTGCGCCTCGCGGGCACGGGCGGCGATGCGCTCGAGAGGGCGAGCGCCGACCCGCCGTCCCTCATCGTCCTCGACCTCATGCTCCCCGATCTCGACGGCATCGACGTCTGCCGCCGGATCCGCCAGCGCTCGGACGTCCCCATCCTGATGCTGAGCGCGCGCGACGAGGACATCGACAAGATCATCGGGCTCGAGGTCGGCGCCGACGACTACCTGACGAAGCCGTTCAATCCCGGCGAGCTCGTCGCCCGGGTCAAGTCGATCCTGCGGCGGTCGAGCCCAGAGCGCCGCGAGTTCGTCAGCGAGGTCATCGACCACGGCGACCTCCACATCGACGCCGGCCGCCGCGAGGTGACCGTGGCGGGGACAGAGGTGCAGCTCGCCCCCAAGGAGTTCGATCTCCTCTGGGACCTCCTCGACCACCGCGGCCTCGTCCTCACACGTGACCAGCTCCTCGAGCGCGTCTGGGGATACACGTTCGCCGGGGACACGCGGACCGTGGACGTCCACGTGCGCCAGCTCCGGCGCAAGCTCGGCGACGCCTGCCCGGTCGTCACCGTGTGGGGCGTCGGCTACAAGGTCTCGACGGAGCCCAAGGCCGCTCAAGCCTCGTAGTGCCCCTCCAGGCGATTCCCGCCACGCTCCTGGCGGCTGCAAAGCCGCGCCAGGCTTCGTCCTCAGTCGTCCCCGTATTCGCGAATACGAGGGCTCCCTGCGTCCTTGCCTGCCGCGGTTTTCGCGCGCCAGTAGCGGGGCAGCATCACCTGAAGAGGCACTAGCGATGCTGCGGTCGCTGCGCTTCCGCATCCCTGCGCTCTTCCTGGCGGGGGTGCTCGTCGCCGGGCTCGTGACCGCGCTCGTCGCTGTCCACTTCTTCCAGAGCGAGACGCGGTCCCGCGCACTCGACGAGCTCCGCCGCCAGGCGCACGGGCTCGCCGACCTCTACGTGCTCCAGGCGACCACCAGCATCGAGGAGAGCCGCCGCGCGCCGCGGTTCGCGCCGCCCCTCCTCGAGCGCGCCACCGGCTCGCGCATCTACTACTCGGGGGTGGAGATCTTCCCCGGCCAGGTCTCCGGGCTGCGCAGGCTCCCGCGGAGCTACCTCGACTGGTCGTTGCTCGAGGACGAGCGCTCCCAGACGATCGAGTTCGAGCCGCCGGGCATGGACCGGACGTATCTCGCGGCCGCGTACCCGGTCAGCCTCGGGGGCGAGACGTTCGGCGCCCTCGTCGTGGCCAAGCCGCGCGCGGAGCTCCAGCAGAGCTGGGTGTCCCTGGCAGAGCGCCTGGGCATCGCTCTCCTCGCGGGCCTCGGGATCGCGCTCGGCCTCGTCTGGTACCTCGGCCGCCGGCTCACGAAGCCGGTCCTGGCGCTCTCGCGCGCGGCCGACGAGGTGGCGGCTCGCCGGTACGGCGCGGAGCTCCCCGAACCGGGCTCCCAGGACGAGATCGCGCACCTCACCGAGCGGTTCCGCGAGATGACGGAGCGCCTCGCCGAGGCCGAGGCGTACGAGCGGAACTTCCTCGTCCGCGTCTCGCACGAGCTGCGGACGCCGGTGACGGCGATCCGGGGGCACGTGGACGCCCTCCGCGAGGGCCTCGCGGACGACCCCGAGGCCCGCGAGGCGTCACTCGCCGTGATCCGGGCCGAGAGCGACCGGCTCGCGCGCCTCGTCGGCGACCTCGTCGACCTCGCCCGGCTCGAGGCTCACAGCTTCACCCTCGAGGAGCACGAAGTCGAGCTGCGACGGCTCGTCGAGCACGGGTACCAGTCGTTCACCGAGGAGGCCCGCCGCCGCGACATCAGCTACGAGCTGGCCGTCCGCTCCGACCCGGTGGTCCAGACCGACGGCGACCGCGTGCTTCAGATCGTCTCGAACCTCCTCTCGAACGCGTTCTCGTGGACCCCGGACGGCGGCTCGATCTCCCTCGCGCTCGCGAAGGAGAACGGATCCGTCTCGGTCGTCGTCACGGACTCGGGCCCCGGCGTCCCGCCGGGCGACCGCGACCGGATCTTCCGTCCGTTCGTGACGGAGGACGGCGACGGCACCGGCCTCGGCCTCGCCATCTCCCGCGAGCTGGCGCAGGCGCTCGGCGGCGACCTCCACCTCGAGTCGGTCATGGGCAGGGGCTCGTGCTTCGAGCTACGGCTGCCGGTGCGATGAACGCGGGTCGGGCGCGTCAGGCGCCGGCGCGCTCGTGCCGGCCGTCGATGCGGTAGAGGGCGGCTCCGGGCTGCTCCTCCAGCGCCCGCTCGACACGGTCGAGGACGCGCTCGGCGCGGTCGAGACGGCGCTCGACTCCCCGCCACGCGGAGGCGACGAGGTCGACGAGGAGCGAGAGGTCCTCGAGTCGCTCGCGCCGCTCCGCGGCCAGCCCGGCCTGGATCCCCTCCAGCCGGCCGGCGATCTGAGCCGTCAGGCCGCGGACCTCGGCGAGGTGGCGTGCCACGGGCAGGACTTCCGCCCGCATCCCGTCCTCGATCGCCGCGCCCAGCCGCGCCGGAACCACCGACTCGAGCTCGGCCGCTGTGCGCGCGAGCCCGTCGAGCGCGGACTCCGCGCGCTCGAGAGCGGCTCCCAGATCGGCCCGCGTCGGGCCCTTCTCCCGCGCCTCCTCGAGGCGCTTCTGAGCCCGTTCGAGCGCGACGCGATCCATGCGCGCGGACTCTACTCTTGGGGTCGGACCGCATGAGGACGTCCGAGCTCGACTACGACCTGCCTCCCGAGCTGATCGCCCAGCACCCCTGCACCCGGCGGGACGAGTCGCGGTTGCTCGTCTACGAGCGGGGCTCGGGAACGGTCAGGCATCGCCGCTTCCGCGATCTTCCCGAGGAGCTCCACGAGGGGTCGCTCGTCGTCGTCAACGACACCCGGGTCGTCCCGGCGCGGCTTCGCGTCCGGAGGGAGACCGGGGGCGAGGCCGAGGTGCTCCTGCTCGAGCCCGTCGAGGACGGGCTCTGGGAGGCGCTCGCGCGCCCGACGAAGCGCCTGCGCGGGGGGACGAGGCTCGGCCCGGTGGAGCTCGTCGAGCACCTGGGCGCCGGTCGCTGGCTCGTCCGGCTCGAGGGCGATCCGGCGGGCGAGGCGCCGCTGCCGCCCTACATCACGGAGCCGCTCGCGGATCCGGAGCGCTACCAGACCGTCTACGCGGACGAGGCCGGATCGGCCGCCGCGCCGACCGCCGGGCTGCACTTCACCCCCGAGCTGCTGGCGGGGCTCGACGTGGAGCGCGTGACGCTCCACGTGGGGCTCGACACGTTCCGGCCGGTGGCCGCCGCCGACCTCGCCGACCACGAGATCCACAGCGAGCGCTACCACGTCGCGCCCGCGGCGTGGGACCGGATCCGTCGGGCAGAGCGCGTCGTCGCAGTGGGGACGACCACCGTGCGGGTGCTCGAGTCGCTGGCCCGCGGGGCGCCGCTCGCCGGCCGCACGGAGCTCTTCGTCACGCCGGGGTTCGAGTTCCGGCGCGTGGACGCCCTCGTGACGAACTTCCACCTGCCGCGCTCGACGCTCCTGGCGCTCGTGATGGCGTTCGCCGGCGTGGAGGAGACGCGCCGCCTCTACGCGCTGGCGATCGAGGAGGGCTACCGCTTCTACTCCTTCGGCGACGCCATGCTCCTCGCGTGAGGGGCCACCCCGTGCCTCCACCCGCTTCGAGCGTAACGAGGGAGGATGCGCGGGTGGCGCGCGCATCGTGCCGAAAGCGTGAACCGGAAGCGGGGGCGCCGTGACGTTCACGGTCACGGCGACCGACGATCAGGCGCGGGCCGGGGTCCTCCGCACCGCGCACGGCGACCTGCCGACCCCCGCGTTCATGCCCGTGGGGACGAAGGGAACCGTGAAGGGGCTCGACCCGGACCGACTCGCCGAGCTCGGGGCAACCGTCGTCCTCGGCAACACGTACCACCTGCACTTCCGCCCGGGCGAGGACGTGATCGCCGAGCTCGGCGGCCTCCACCGCTTCATGGCCTGGGACGGCCCCATCCTCACGGACTCGGGCGGCTTCCAGGTCTTCTCGCTCCGGGACACGATCCTCGGGGTGGACGACGAGGGCGTCACGTTCCGATCCGTCTACGACGGGGAGGCCGCGCGCTTCACCCCGGAGCTCGTCGCCGAGATCCAGCGTCAGCTCGGCTCCGACATCGCCATGTGCCTCGACATCTGCCTGCCGGCCGACGCCTCCCGGAAGGCGCTCGCGCAGGCGAGCGAGCGGACGACGCGCTGGGCGGAGCGCCAGCTCGCCGCCGGCCGGGCGGAGGGCCAGCTGCTCTTCGGCGTCGCCCAGGGCGGGACGGATCCCGAGCTGCGCCGCCGTTCGATCGAGGAGATCGCCGCGCTCGGGCTCGACGGCCACGCGCTCGGAGGGCTGAGCGTGGGGGAGGAGCGGGACGCGATGCTCGAGACCGTCGAGTGGGCGGCGCCCCTCCTTCCCGATGCGAAGCCGCGCTACTTCATGGGCATCGGCGACCCGGCCGGGATTCTCGACGTGATCGAGCGCGGCATCGACATGTTCGACTGCGTGCTCCCGACGCGCCTCGGCCGGACGGGGACGGCCCTGACGTGGGAGGGGCGGCTCAACCTGCGAAACGCCCGGTTCGCCCGAGACCCCGCGCCGCTGGACGAAGGCTGCCCGTGCCGCGCCTGCACGCGGTTCTCACGCGCGTACCTGCGCCACCTCGTCAACCAGCAGGAGCTGCTCGGTCTCGTGCTCCTCTCCGAGCACAACGTTCGCTTCCTCCTCGACCTCACCGCCGGCGCCCGCGACGCGATCGAGCGAGGCGGCCTGGCCGGGTACCGATCCGAGGCGCTCGCGCGCCTGGGCGAGGGGGTCCCGGCCGGGGGCGATGCGGCGTGAGCGGACCTCCCGGGCTGATACGTTTTTCCGGCAGAATGTGCGTTTCCTGCTCCCTCGCGGGCGCTCCATGCGAGCGGCCCGAGGCGGTCGAGGGACACGGCTAGGAGGCTCGGTGGATCCAATCTTCATTTTCTTCCTCGTGTTGCTGGTCTTCATGTACGTGCTGCTGGTGCAGGCCCCAGCGGCAGCGCGCGCGGCACCACCAGGAGATGCTCCAGTCCCTGAGCGTCGGGGACGAGGTGCTGACGACCGGCGGCATCTTCGGCGAGATCACCGACATGGACGATCAGCGCGTCCAGCTCGAGATCGACGCCGACGTGAAGGTCGCCGTCTCCCGGCAGGCGATCGCGCAGAAGGTGGTGCCCGAGGACGCGGCGAACCTCGTGGAGGAGCCCGACCAGGCCCCCGAGCCCGAGGAAGCGCCGGAGCCGGCCGCCGCCGAGGAGCCGGAGACGGTCGGGGACAAGCAGGCCCCCCGCTAGGTCGCTCCACCCGAAGTGCGCCGATACATCCTCATCCTTCTCGCGCTGGTCGGCGCCGTCGTCGCCGTCGTCGCGCTGGGGTTCTTCCGGAGCCCGACGCTCGGGCTCGATCTCCAGGGCGGCCTCGAGGTCGTCCTCGAGGCGCGCCCGTCGCAGGGCCAGGAGCTGACGAAGGAGGACATGGACCGGTCGGTGGAGATCATCCGCGACCGCGTCGACAAGATCGGCGTCTCCGAGCCGGAGATCCGCAAGCAGGGGTCGAACCAGATCGCGGTCTCCCTCGCGGGTGTCTTCGACTCCGCCAGGGCCGCGCAGGTCATCGGGCAGACGGCCCAGCTCGCGTTCTACGACCTCCAGAAGGACATCGCGCAGGTCTCCCAGGACGCCGACGGCAACCCCGTCGCGAGCCAGGCTCTCCTGCCGCTGCTGACCCCCGAGAACAAGATCGCCGAGGGGACGACACCGCGCGAGTGGTACCTCTACTCCGAGTCGAAGGAGCGGCTCGCCGGGCCCGCGCCGACCAAGCAGGCGCTGCTCGACCAGCTCGAGGACGGCACGGCGCCGAAGGGGTCGTCCTACTACGTCGTGCCGCACGACCGGATCGTCCTCACCTGCGGGGCTCCCGTCACCGCCGAGAACTCCGATCAGGCGGTCTCGTCGTGCCCGGGCGATGTCGCCTCGAACCGCACCTGGTACTACCTCTTCCAGTACCGGCCGAACGACAAGGAAGACCCGGTGCCGGAGCTCACGGGCGAGGACCTCAACGCCGGCGGGACGCGGCAGGACTTCGGCCAGAACGGCGAGCCGATCGTCCTCCTCCAGTTCACGAACGAGGGCGGGGACAAGTTCCACGACATCACCCGCGAGCTCTCCCAGCGCGGCGCGCAGCAGGCGGCGCTGGCGGGGGTCACCGATCGCGAGCAGGCCCGCGCGTTCGCCCAGAGCTTCGCGATCGTCCTCGACGACGAGATCCGCTCGTACCCGATCATCGACTTCACCGACCCCGACCTCGTGGACGGGATCGCCGGCGGGAACGCGCAGATCACCGGGCTCGACTCGATCACCGAGGCGAAGGACCTGGCGCTCGTCCTCCAGACCGGCGCGCTCCCGGTGGAGTTCATCCAGGTCGAGCGCACGGAGATCTCGCCGACGCTCGGCGAGGACTCGCTGCGAGAGGCGCTCATCGCCGGCATCGGCGGTCTCATCGCGGTCGCCCTCTTCCTGCTCGTCTTCTACCGCTTCCTCGGCGTCATCGCGATCATCGGGCTGGCCGTCTACGGGGTCTTCCTCTACGGAGCGATCCTGCTCTTCAACGTGACGCTGACCCTCCCGGGGATCGCGGGGATCATCCTCACGATCGGCGTCGCGGCGGACGCGAACGTCGTCATCTTCGAACGGATCAAGGAGGAGGTCCGCGCGGGCAAGTCCGTGCGCGCCGCGATCGCGACCGGCTATCGCAAGGGCTTCTCGACGATCATCGACGCGAACGCGGTGACCGCGATCACCGCCGCCGTCCTCTTCATGGTCGCCACCGGCGGGGTCAAGGGCTTCGCCTTCATGCTCCTGATCGGAACCGGCATCTCGATGGTGACGGCCGTGGCCGCGACGCGCGCGCTGCTCGGGGTCCTCGCCGGCTTCCGCTGGTTCGACAACCCGGCCTTCATGGGCGCGAGCGCGCAACAGCTCCCCTCTTGGCAGAAGATCGATTTCGTCGGGCGGCGGAAGGCCTGGTTCGCGCTCTCAGGGACGGTGATCGTCGTCTGTCTCGTCTCGCTCGGCATCAAGGGCCTGAACCTCGGCATCGACTTCCAGGGCGGGAGCCAGGTCGCGTTCGACACCGCGAAGCCGACCACCGTGGAGGACGTCCGCGCGTCGACGGCCCCGATCGCGGGCGCCGACGCCGTCGTCCAGGGCCGCGGGAGCGAGTCGAACGGCGCCTACACGGAGTTCCAGATCAAGACCGAGTCGCTGACGGTGCGCGAGCAGACCGAGCTTCGCCAGACGGTCGTCCAGGATTTCGACGCGTCGGCGATCGGCTTCAAGAACGTCTCGGCGAGCTTCAGCCAGCAGATCCTCGAGGGCGCCCTCATCGCCATCGCGGCCTCGCTCCTCCTGATCGTCATCTACGTCTCGCTGCGCTTCGAGTTCAAGTTCGCCGTGCCCGTGCTCGTGGCGCTCCTCCACGACATCCTCATCACCGTCGGCGTGTACTCGATCACCGGACGCGAGGTGACGGCCGCAACGGTCGCCGCGGTGCTCACCATCCTGGGCTACTCGATCTACGACACGATCATCATCTTCGACCGCGTCCGCGAGAACGTCCCGCTCATGCGGAAGTCGAGCTTCGTCGCGATCGCCAACCAGTCCCTCTGGGAGACCATCCGCCGGTCGCTCGCGACGACGTTCATCACGCTGCTGCCGGTGGCCTCGCTCCTCGTCTTCGGCGGCGACACCCTGAAGGACTTCGCGTTCGCGCTCCTGGTCGGGATCGCGTCCGGCGCATACTCGACGATCTTCATCGCGACGCCGCTCCTCGCCATGCTCAAGGAGCGGGAGCCCGAGTGGGAGCGCCGCAAGGACGCAGGGCTCCAGGAGAAGGTCGAGGCACCGGCCGCTGTCGACGGGAAGCCCGCGGAGAGCGAGCCGTCGGAGGACGAGGACGAGGGCGAGGCCGAGCCCGTCCCGGCCGGACAGGCCGACGGCGAGCCCGAGAAACAGGCCCCGGAGGCGGCGGCCGCACGGCGCGAGGCACGCCGCAAGCGGCGACGCGCGAGACCTCATGGACGAGCCCGCTAGCGAATCCGACCGCTCCTTCCGCGGCGTCGCCGAGGATCTCTTCCTCGCCGGGGTCGGCGTCGTCGCGCTCACGAAGGACCGCACGGAGGAGCTCGTCGACGAGCTCGTCGGCCGCGGTCAGGTCAGCCGGGACGAGGCGCGCGAGGTCGTGGACGAGGTCGTCGGCCGCTGGCGGGCCGAGAGCATCCGCGTGGGCGAGCGGGCGGGGGCTACGCTCAGCGGCCTCTTCCGGGAGGTCGGGCTCGTGACGCGCCACGAGTACGAGGACCTCGAGCTCCGTCTCGCACAGCTCGAGCATCGGCTGCGCCTCCTCGAGAAGGGCCCGTGAGCTCGCGGCCTGCCGTCCGGCAGCTGGGCCGACTCTCCGAGATCGCCCAGGTTGCCGCGCGGCACGGCTTCGGGTACCTGTTCGAGACCCACGGCCCCATCCGCTCCCGGCGGGGGCGCGAGGTCGAGGTCGCCGAGACCGACGGCGGCTCCCCGCGCGGCCAGCGTCTGCGGGAGATGCTCGACGAGCTCGGGCCGACCTTCGTCAAGTTCGGCCAGTTGCTCTCGACCCGGCCCGACATCGTCCCGCCGGACATCGTCTTCGAGCTGAAGGGCCTCCAGGACGCCGTCAGCCCATTCCCGTTCGAGCAGGCTCGGGAGGTCGTCGAGGAGGAGCTGGGCCTCACGCTGGAACAGGCCTTCCTCGAGTTCGACGAGACGCCCGTCGCCGCGGCGTCGATCGGGCAGGCCCACCGCGCGGTGCTCCCCAACGGCCGCGAGGTGATCGTGAAGGTCCAGCGCCCGGAGGCCCCGCGTCGGATCGAGGCCGACCTCGAGCTCATGTACCAGCTCGCCCGCACCGCCCGCGCCCGGGTGAAGGCGCTCGAGTTCATCGACACCGTGGCCGTCGTCGACGAGTTCGCGCGCTCCATCCGCGAGGAGCTCGACTACCGCCACGAGGCCCGGAACGCCGAGCAGTTCCGCAAGAACTTCGCCGGCAACGCGAACGTCAAGGTCCCGCGCGTGTACTGGAACTACTCGGGCGCCCGGGTGCTCACGCTCGAACGGCTCGAGGGCATCCACGTGCGCGACGTCGACATCGACTCGTACTCGTTCGAGGAGCGCCGTCGGCTGGCGTACCGGATCGCCGAGACGTGGATGGCGATGATCTTCCGCCACGGCTTCTTCCACGGCGACCCTCATCCGTCGAACATCCTCCTGCTCGAGAAGAGCGACCAGATCGGGCTCATCGACTTCGGGACCGCCGGGCAGCTCGCCCCCGACGACACCCCGAAGCTGACCGGCCTCTTCGTCGACGCCATGAACCAGAACATCGAGGCGCTTCCGCGCCGGCTCGCCGCGCTCGGCGTCCGCTATCCCAAGGAGAAGGAGGACGAGTTCGTCGCCGAGCTGCGGGACATCTACTACCGCTACTACGGCGCCACGCTCTCCGAGATCGATCCGCTCCAGGTCATCCGCGAGATCTTCGCGCTCATCTACCGGATGCACCTGACGCTGCCGACGCGGTTCGTGATCCTCGACCGCGCGATCGCCACGCTCGGCTCCGTCGGCTTGGAGCTCTACCCGGACTTCAACGTCTTCGAGGTGGCGAAGCCGTACGCCCGCGAGCTCATGATCGAGCGCTTCACGCCGCAGCGGATCGCCGCGCGCACGCAGCAGGAGCTACGAGGCTACGCGGGGGTCGTGCGCGAGCTCCCCTACCAGCTCCACGACGTCCTCGAGGAGGTCCGGGACGGGCAGATCGAGGTGGGGTTCCGCCACCAGGGGCTCGACGAGTTCATGCAGAGCATGGACGTCGTCTTCAACCGCCTCGCGATCGCCCTGGTCGCCGTCGGCGGCGCTATCACCGCCGGGATCCTGGCAGCGGTCGTGGAGGGAGGGATCCAGATCATGGGAGTCCCCCTCGTGGCCGCCGTCGGGCTCTTCCTCTCGACGTTGCTCAGCATCTGGCTCGTCTGGGGCGTCCTCCGCTCCGGCCGTCTCTGAGCGGGCAGGAGCGCCCGCAGGGGCGCCGAAGGGAACGAGATGAGCGTTCTCCTCTGGTGGCGCCGTCGGCGGATCCTCCGGGCCTGGCGCCGCGGCACGATCGACTACGCCCAGGCCCGCTGGCGCTACGAGCGCCTCGCCCGCGGGCTGTAACAGCTCACGGGCGGCTGCCCGTTCGGGACTGCGTCGCGCCTCACGCTTCAGCTGGCCTTGCCGGCGAGGTGATGCTCGATGAGAATGGCTCACGGGCTCAGCGACACGAGGGGGGCGCGATGCCGAGCAGGCGCGAGACCGACCACGCGAAGAGGAGCTGACGATGACCGTGCTTCGGGTCGCGGCGGTGCAGGCGGCGCCCGTCCTCATGGACCGGGAGGCCACGCTTGCTCGCGTGGCTGATCTCACCCGTGGCGCCGCGGCCGAGGGCGCCGAGCTCGTCGTTTTCCCCGAGGCGTTCGTCCCGGGGCCGCCGGTGTGGATCGACACGGCTCGGATCTGGGACGGTGACGACGAGTGGTACGGGATGCTCGCCGACCAGGCAGTCGTGGTGCCGAGCCCGGCGACGGCGAGGCTCGGTGACATCGCCCGCGAGGCGGGTGTCTGGCTCGTCGTCGGCGTCGACGAGCGCGAAGGTGGGACGATCTACAACACGCTCCTCTACTTCGCCCCTGACGGGACGCTCGTCGACACCCACCGCAAGCTGATGCCAACCGGGTCGGAGCGGACAGTCTGGGGGATGGGCGACGGATCCACGCTGCGATCGGTCGCGACGCCGTTCGGCCGGCTCGGCGGGCTGATCTGCTGGGAGAACTACATGCCGCTGGCGCGCTTCCACATGTACGCGCAGGGCGTGGACGTCTGGGTCGCGCCGACGCTCGCGACCGGCGACGCCTGGGTGGCGACGATGCAGCACTTGGCCCGGGAGGGGCGGATGTTCGTGATCGGGGTCAACCCGTGCATCCACGCCGATCAGATCCCGGCCTCGATTCCCCGCCCCGACGCGCTCTACCCGCCCGAGGACCGCGAGCGGGACGGCGGCTGGCTCATGCCCGGCAACACGATCATCGTCGACCCGACGGGCACAGTGCTGGCGGGCCCGGTGCGCGAGGCGGAGCGCGTCGTGAGCGCCGACCTCGACTTGAACCTCGTCCGCACCGGTCGTCGCCTTTTCGATCCTGTGGGTCACTACAACCGCCCCGACGTCTTCCGCCTGGCCGTCGATACGGCGCCGCGGCCCGCCGTTGTGGAGATGAACCTCGCGAACACCTCGACCGAGGACCGTCGAAGCGTGCATGACGATCAGCCGCGGCCGCAGGCAGCTGCGCGACAAGACACCTGACGCCGGGGCGGTTGGATCGCCGCAAACGGTGTGGTCGGGGGCCGAGCGGTGACGCCCTGCAGTCGACGGCAGCGAGTCGTCACGCATTTGGGCGAAAGGACATCTGTCGCCCGCCGCATCCCGTTGCTAGCGTCGCCGCACATGGGAGACGCGGTGCTGGTCGTGGAGCAGGAGGAGCCGACGCGCGAGTTCCTCGCCCGGCAGCTCACGGACGACGGCTTCGAGGTCTACGCGGTCGACCGGGCGCTCAGGGCGCTCGAGCTCGTCGAGAAGGAGCGGCCGGACCTCGTCCTCCTCGACACGATCCTCCCGGACGTGTCCGGCTTCGAGCTCTGCGGCCGCCTTCGCGCAGGCGAGCCCGGCCGGGCCTGGAACCGCGACGTCCCCGTCATCATCGTGAGCGCGCGCGGCGACCCGGTCGACCGTGTGCGGGGCTTCGCGCGCGGGGCGGACGACTACGTGACGAAGCCCTTCGTCTACGAGGAGCTCGTCGCCCGGATGCGGGCCGTCCTGCGGCGCGTGAGTCCGCCCCGGCACCGCCGGCTCGGAGTCCGCGACCTCGAGATCGACCTCGCGTCCCGCGTCGTGCGGGTCGGCGGCGACCCGGTCGGCCTCTCGGCGAAGGAGTTCGACCTGCTCATCGCCCTGGCCGAGGATCCCGAGCGGGTCTTCCGCAAGGAGGAGCTCCTGCGGGACGTCTGGGGCTTTCGTTCGCT
>CAWGSF010000013.1:0-66157 GCA_963825255.1 uncultured Actinomycetes bacterium
CGAAGCCCACTCCGCTTCGAAGTCAGCGGCATCGGCGTCGATCCGCGGCCTTCTTCGCGTCGATGCGCTCTCGAACGGCGCCCGATGGGGTTGTCCCAATCACCCGAACCTCGTGCCAGTGATGTTCGGCCTGGTCGCCAGCCTCGTCGGCCTTCGTGCGCAATTCGGCGGCGCGCTGGTCGGCGTTCATGCGCGCCTCGTCGACCATAGCCTTCAGCTCGGCCTGGTCCTTCGCGGCTGCCGCCCTGATGCGGCCATTCGCCGTCTCCACTTGCTCTTCAGCTGGTGAAGTCGTTCGACACCGACATGTCGCCTCCTCTTCGATGGGGTTCGGTGCCAGGATAGACCCGGTCGGACACGAAGGCCACGTCCTTCTCCGAACGGGGACAATTCGCCATCCGCGAGTGAGCTTGCTCATACGGTCGGGTTCCGCCTGGGGAACCTCCCGGACGCGTATCATTCGTCCCGTGGCGCAGGCTCGACCTGCCCGGGCGGCCCGCGTCCACCTACCTTCTCGTGGTGGGCCAGTCTCACGGTCAGCTCGGTCGCGAGCCTGCGTTCAGCGCCGACGATGGCCGTCCACGGCTTCGCATGCATCTTCCGCCTCGCGATCGTACGAGCCGTGCTCGGCGTCCTCGGCGAACGGCGTGGTCACAGCAACCCCGAACGGCTCCGCCTTGATCTCCACCTCGATCCCGAAGCCGGCGAGGAAGCGCGATCGCAGATCGTTCCGTACCCAGCTTGTCCCAGGACGATCAGAAAAGGCCCGAAAAAGCCGGTCGAGCACCTGGCTGTGGTGTTGGAAATACCCTGACGTGCAGGGGAATCCTGAACGGTCCGACAGGGCCCGGATGCCGACGACGGCGCGGCCTCCGAGAAACCCCCGCACAGCGGGGGTTCTTGTCCGAGGAGACGAACCCCTCCGCGAGTGGATTCACAACCCGTTCGACTGGACGTGCAACTGCGATCCGGGCTGCTGGTGCGCGACGACGGGCGGCGGCCGGGGCGGGATGTGCGCAGAGCTCGCCCGTCGGAGAGAGGGACGACTGACCAGCCAGGCCGCGCACGAGGGCTCGACGCACCCCGGACGGGGCTGGGTCGCCTTCGCTGGCGTCTATCTCCTCGTCGCCGGCGGGATGAACGTCGTCTGGGGCCTCGTCGCCTTCACCGACCGCGACGTCTTCGTCGAGCGGGATCTCGTCTGGGCGACCCTGTCCACGTGGGGCTGGCTGCAGGTCGCGATCGGGGGCGTTCAGCTCATCGGCGGCGCACTCGTCCTCGCGCGCACCCTCGTCGGCCGCGTCGTCGCGGCGATCATGGCCCTGGGGGCGCTCTTCGCCAACTTCCTCGCGCTCGGCGGCTATCCGGCCTGGTCGATCCTCGCGATCGTGGCGAACGGCCTCGTCCTCTGGGCCGTCACGGTCCACGGAGAGGCCTTCGACCGACCCGCTCCGACGAGCCTCGAGGCTCAGTAGCCGGGCGGGCGGCGGTGGAGGCGGCCCCTGGATCGCGCCGAGCGCGACCAGGAGGATGGCGAACCCGAAGCCGCCGTAGGACACGTCGCTCCTCCTCTCGCGGCCAGCCTGCCAGGCGGAGGCAAGCGGACGCGTCCAACGGACAAAGGAGACCCGCGCCGGAGCACTGTGGCGGCCCTCGCATCGGCCGCAGAAGGTTGGCGCTCCCCGCGGGTCGGGCCCAGTCTCCGCCGCGAACGGTCCCGCGTCAACCCTGGCCGGCTAGGCGCGGGGGAGGGCGTCCACGCGCTCGACCCAGGCTGCGAGTCGCGCGTGGGACTCGCCGATCGGCAGCCAGTCGACGAGGACCTTGTGGAAGAGCTCGTCGTCGCCCTCGGGCAGGCCGAAGACGCCGTACTTGAGAAACGGAAAGGCGATGACGTCGGCGACCCCGAGCTCCCCGAGGAAGAAGTCGCGGCCGGCGAGGAGCCCGTCGAAGAGGTCGAGCCAGGCGACCATCCGCGTGCCGAGCCCCTCGACGACGGCGCTGTCGGGCGCAGGCTTCTCGAGCTCGGCGGCGATCTCGTTCGGCGGGCCCTTCCAGACGCGGTTGAACCATTCGACGAAGACGTCCGCCTCGGCGCGCCGTGCCGGGTCGCGCGGCCAGAGCGCGGGCTCCGGATGGCGCTCCTCGAGCCAGGCGAGGACCCGCGGCGAGTCGAACACGATCTCGCCGTCCGAGACGAGCACCGGCACGAGATCCTGACCGGACACGGCCCGGATGGGGCTCCGATCGGCGGGATCCACATCGACCCAGTCGATCTCGACGCCCTTGAGGCCCGCCGCGATCGCGACTCGCTCGACGTTCGTCGAGAGCGGGATCCGGAGGACACGGATCACGGACTCCGAAACGCGATGCGTGCCGGGAGTAATCCCGACCCGCCCCCGACTTTGGGCTAGGTAAGCCTCGACCTCGGAGCGTTGTCCGCTCGAGGCGCCGTATGTAATAAGCGGCAAGTCCCCGGAAGTCCTCCGGGACTCGCCGGGTAAGGGGAGCGCGGCGAAGGACTTCGGGCACATGGGAGGCTCGGCGTTCGGGCCGCAGAACGCCGGGCCTCCCTGCCCCTTGCATTCCTCTTGCGCACATGCGCACAATCGGAGGTGCGCTGCACAATGGCTTTCCGATCGTCCGTCGGAAGCGAGCGCGCAGGAACGGAGGCCGGCGGCCTGGCCTCCGTTCCCCTGTGTGCGGAGAAACGCGGCGATCGGCTACCCTGTCCCGCGGCTCGGCGCATTCGTCTAGGGGCCTAGGACGCCGCCCTCTCACGGCGGTAACACGGGTTCGAATCCCGTATGCGCCTCTCGGCGCCGCATGGCTCCGCGGAACCGCATGGTTGAGCGGGTCATGTGTCCCAGGCGTGCCCGGAATGCGCGTCGCGTGCGTACCCCGGTGCGTACCTCGAGAAGTTTGCAGATCTTGGCGGTGCGGCTGCGTTGGCCCGCTCTTATCCCGGACTGCCCCTAGCGACGGTACGCACAGGTAACCGCCGCGTGAACCAGAACGAGATCACCGCCAGCAACGCGACCGCGAGCATCGACGTCTTCAACGCATCGAGCTGCGCGTCGCCGTAGTCGGCCGTGACCGCGTCCGCCTCGGCCGGGGTCAACCCGGCGTCGCGCAGGGCCTGGTGCGCCTGCTCGGTCGTGACGATCGGGATCCCCTCCTCGGTTGCGGCCGCGACCTGGGTCTTCACGTCGGCGGGCACAGCCGGGTTCTCCTCGATCCGGGTATTGAACCCGTTCAGCAGCCCGAGCAGCAGCACCGAGCCGATCAACGCCGTGCCCAGGGACGCGCCGAGGTTCTGCGCCGTCCCTTGGAGCCCGCCAGCCTCGTTCGTCTCCTCGGGCGGGGCCGAGGACATGATCACGTTCCCGAGCTGCGACATGAGGAGCCCCGCGCCGATCCCGAAGAAGACGAGCGACACCGCGAACGCCGTCCCGTTCAGAGTCACGTCGATCGTTCCGACGAGCACGAGCGCAGCGAGCGCCATCGCGCCGAGGCCGACCTGGACGACCGCCCGCGGCCCGAACCGCACTGCCAGCTTTGGCCCGGTGAGCGCAGCGGCCAGCATCGAGATCGACATCGGAAAGAGGCGCTTGCCCGTCTCGAACGCGTCGAAGCCGAGCACGACCTGGAGGTACACCGGCAGGACGAAGAACGTGCCCATCACGATCAGCTGCTGCGCGCAGAGCGAGGAGAGCCCGGCGCGCAGCGTCTCGATCTTCACCAGCGCACGGTTGAGAAGCGTGCTCTCGCCGAGCCGCTCGCGGCGCTCCTCCCACGCGAGGAAGCAGCCGAGAACGACGAAGCCGCCGACGATCAGGAACGGAACGAGGGAGAACCCGAGCGGCGTGATCTCGTGGCCGTTGATCGTCGGCGCGTCGATCGGCCTGATCCAACCCCAGGTGCTGCTCTTCAGGATCCCGAACACGATCAGGGCGAGCGCGATGGCGGAGAGCGCTGCGCCGCCGTAGTCCAGCTTCGGCGGGTGATCGGGCTTCGGCGCGCGCTTCATGCGCCGGTGGACGGCGAGCACCACCAACACGACCACGACCTCGCCGACGAAGACGTACCGCCAGCTCCAGGTCGTCGTCACGTAGCCGCCGATCAGCGGCCCGGCCGCGATCGCCGCGCCGGCGGCGCCGCCGATCATCCCGTAGGCGAACGCGCGCTCCTTACCCTCGTAGTTCGCGGCGGTCAGCGCGGCGATCGCCGGGATCACCAATACCGCGCCGAGCCCCTCGATCCCCGACCAGCCGATCAGCAGCACCGTGAGGTTCGGGCTGAGCGCCGTGATCAGCGATCCCAGCCCGTACACGGCCAGGCCGAGCCCGAAGGCCCGGTCGCGACCCAGGATGTCGCCGAGCTTCGCGCCGACGAGCATGAACGCCGCCATCACGAGCGTGTACATCGTGATCGCGCTCTGCACGCCAGTGACCGTCGTGTCGAGGTCGGCCACGATCTGCGAGATCGAGACGTTCATCACGCTGGAGTCGAGCACCATGATGAACTGGGCCGACGCGAGGATCACCAGGGGCAGCCACTTGCGCACCGCGCGACTCTATTGCTCAGCGCATCAAGCGGCCTCCTGGTACTCGTCGTGGCGGCGCAGCCAGACTTGCCACGCGTCGCCCTCGTCACGGCCCCTCGGTGAGTGGTCGAGGATCGAGTAGTAGCCGATGAGAAACTCCAATCCGCGGGCCGTCGTCGAGTACGTCTGGTAGACGGTGCCGTCGTCGCACACGAACTCCACTCGCCACGTCGCCTCCTCTCGGGCTGTCGATCCTTCGACCGCCTCGGGCGTCGGACTCATCGGTGCCGACCGGCACGCTCTCACGGACGTCAGAATCGGCCGGAGTGCCTCGAGCGGTCATCGACGGAGTCGCGCTGGAGTACGAGGACTCCGGCGCGGGAGAGCCCGTGGTCTTCGTCCACGGCGCCTTCATCGCGGACGCGTTCCGACCGCTGATCGCGGAGCCCTCGCTCTCCGAGCGCTTCCGGCTGATCAGCCTCCACCGTCGCGGGTCACGGCGGGAGCGCGCGCGTCGACGGACCGGTGACGATCACGGACGGCGCCGCCGACTGCCTGGCTCTCCTCTCGTTCCTGGGCCTGCCGCAGGCCCACGTGGTCGGCCACTCGTACGGCGCCAACATCGCCCTCCAGATGGCTCTCGACGGGCCGGACGTCGTCCGGACGCTGGGCGTGCTGGAGGCGGGGCTGTTCGTCGGGGAGAGCGCGTCGCTCTATCGCGAGGCGCTCCTGCAGGCTCGCGACCGCTTCGCGGAAGTCGGCGCCCGCGTCGCGGTGGACGAGTTCCTGGGCATGCGCTGGCCCGCGTACCGCCCGCAGCTCGATCATGTGCTGCCGGGAGCGTTCGAGCAGGCGGTCGCCGACGCGGCGACGTTCTTCGACGCCGAGCTCCCCGACGGGCTCGACTGGCGGTTCGACGAGGCCGTGGCTCGCCGGATCGCGCAACCGGTACTCGTCGTCCTCGGCGAGGAGAGCGTGACGCTCCATCCCCGGTTCGCCGAGACCTACAGGCTGCTGCTGGAGTGGCTTCCGGAGGCCGAGGGGTTCGTCCTCCCGGGCGCGACCCACTTCCTGCAGATGATGAGCCCGCGCCCGCTGGCCGAAGCGCTCAGCGAGTTCCTCGGGCGGCACGCCCTCGCCCGGCCCGGGTGAGCTGGTCCTCCGATCGTCGGCCAGCCGGGGCGCCCGGATCGTCCGATCGCCCGATGTCCTCGTCACACCGGGCTCGCGAGGATCCCGGGCGACATGACCGGAGTCCGGAGCCTCCTGCGGAACTTCACGGCCTCGGCCGTGCGCGAACACCTGCGGTCGCAGGTCGAGAACGCCAAGAGCGCGCCTGAGCTGACCCCGAACGAGGTCGAGCTCGTTCGCTTCGTCCGTAGGGGGTCGTTCGACTGGGACGCGTTCCTCGCCGAGCGCTCCGACGCTTGACCTGACGCGGCCGCAGCGTCGGTAGGGTTCGCGACCGTGCGCTTTCGGCAGCTGGGCTCCAGCGACCTCGTCGTCTCCGAGATCAGCCTCGGCTCCTGGCTGACGTACGGCGGGGGCGTCGCGCGCGAGCAGGCCGAGGCATGTGTGGCGACGGCGTTCGAGCTCGGCATCAACTTCATCGACACCGCCAACGTGTACGCGCGCGGAGGCGCCGAGGAGCTCCTCGGGGACGTCCTCGAGGGGCGGCCGCGCGACTCGTACATCCTCGCGACGAAGCTCTACTTCCCCATGTCGGACGAGGACAAGGGGCTCTCGCGCGAGCAGGTCTTCAAGCAGATCGACGCCTCGCTCCGGCGGCTCCGGACCGACTTCGTCGACCTCTACCAGTGCCATCGCTACGACCGGGACACGCCCCTCGAGGAGACGATGGAGGCGCTGACCGAGGTCGTCCGCCAGGGAAAGGCGCGCTACCTCGGCTTCAGCGAGTGGCCGCCCGACCGCGTCCGGGCGGCGCTGGAGCTGCCGGGGGTCGAGCGGTTCGTCTCGAGCCAGCCGGGTTACTCCCTGCTGCGCCGCGCGCCCGAGCGCGAGCTCTTCGCGCTCTGCGCGGAGAACGGCATCGGCCAGATCGCCTTCTCGCCGCTCGCCCAGGGCGTCCTCACCGGCAAGTACCGGCCGGGCGAGCAGCCGCCGGAGGACACGCGCGCCTCCTCGGACGAGATGGGCTGGGCGATGGGCCGCTACCTCACCGACCCGGTGCTCGAAGGCGTCCAGCGGCTGCGACCGATCGCCGAGCGCCTCGGGATCACGATGGCCCAGCTCGCCATCGCCTGGGTCCTGCGGCTCCCCGAGGTCTCGTCGGCCATCGTCGGCGCGTCGCGGCCGCAGCAGGTGGTGGACAACGCCGCCGCCTCGGGCATCGAGCTCGACGAGGAGACGCTGCGCGACATCGACGAGGCGCTCGCCGACGTCCCCCAGGTCGACGACTAGGCCGGCACGCGCTCCGCGAAGCGGAAGACCTCGACGAAGCGATCTAGCTCCGCTCGGTCGCCGGCGACGATCTCGATCCCTCCGCGCGCGAGGGCGTCGTCGGCGTCGACGGCACCGGTGAGGAGCCCGACCAGGGTCTCGTCGTCCGCCGCGAGCACCAGGTCGGCGTCCCCGGCGACGCCGTGGCGGACGTCCAGCCGCCCGTCGGCGACCTCGAGCCGGAAGACGCCCTCGGCGAGCCGCAGCTCGTAGCGCCTCGGCGCGTCCCCGGCGGCCTGCGGGATTGAAGAACGCCTTCAGGGCGAGCGCGAGCCAGCGGGACGAGAGCGCCTGCTCCGGCCCCCGGGGGCCCATCGTGCGCGCGCCCCAACGGCCGAGCGCGAGCACGATCGGCTCGAGCGCGCGGCCGTACTCGGTCAGCTCGTAGACGCTCGAGGCCGCGGGCGGCGGCAGCACCCGCCGCTCGAGCACCCCGGCGCGCTCGAGGCGCCGGAGCCGCGTGGCGAGGACGTTCGTGCTCACGCCGGGGAGGCCGCCCTGGAGGTCGGTGAACCGCCGCGGGCCGAGCAGCAGCTCGCGCACGACGAGGAGCGCCCAGCGCTCACCGACGAGGTCGAGCGCGCGCGCGACGCCGCAGAACTGGCGATAGCTCCGGTCGACCGGGTCGATCACGTCTTCGTCACCACTTCTCCAGTAGAAGTACACACTTGCTTTTTCGAAGTATGCCGACTAGCGTGGCCGGTGGAAAGCGACGGAAGGGAGACGCAGACCATGAGCACGGTGAAGACAGCCGTGGGCCGCTTCGTGTGGCACGACCACCTGAGCGGCGATCCGGAGGCGGCCAAGCAGTTCTACACGGAGCTCCTCGGCTGGGAGCTCGAGGTCTGGAAGGCCGGCGAGTTCGACTACCCGATGATCAAGGCGAACGACCAGACGCACGGCGGCTTCGGGCCGGCACAGGGCGGGGCGCCGGCCACACTGGCTCCTGCACGTCCTCGTCGAGGACGTCGACGCCGCGGCCGAGCGCGTGAAGGCCGCCGGCGGGACGATCATCGCCGACCCGATGGACATCCCCGAGGTCGGGCGCATGGTCGTCATCGCCGATCCGCAGGGCGCTGTCGTGTCGCTCTTCGCCTCGGCCGGCGACCCGCCGACCTCCGAGGGCGTCTTCGTCTGGGACGAGCTCATGACGAGCGACATCGAAGGCGCGAAGCGCTTCTACGGTGAGGTCGTCGGCTGGGAGACGGAGGACATGGAGATGGGCGACGGGATGATCTACACGATGTTCCGCACCGGCGAGGCCCAGCGCGGCGGGGGGATGCCGATCCCGGACGGGCTCGAGGCTCCGCCTGCCTGGTTGACGTACATCGGCACGGACGACGTCGATGCGACCTACGCCAAGGCCGAGAGCATGGGCGCGACCGAGATCAGGGCACCCTTCGACGTCTCCACGGTCGGGCGGCTCGCCATCTTCAAGGATCCCACGGGCGCGGTCATCGGGATCTACACGCCGGACACGCAGTAAGGCCCGACGGTGACCGGGAGCGGGGTCACTCCCGCTCCCGCGCCGCCCCACGGAGTATTCTCCACTCCGACACAATGGGCGGCGCTCTCGCATATCTGGATCCCGGCTCCGGCTCGATGATCCTCCAGGCCGTCGTCGGCGGCGTGGCCGCCGTCGCGGTGATGGGGAAGCTCTACTGGCGCCGGTTCCTGGGATTCCTCGGCGTCCGGAAGAAGGACGACTCGTAGAGGAGACCGGGGCCCGGGTCGAGCGGGGATCGTTCCGCGACCCGGACAGCCGCGTCTTCTACGCCGACGGCGTGGTGCTGCGCGCGCTCTCCGAGCGCGGCCTCGCCGACTGGGAGGCGCTCGAGGCGACCGAGCTGTTCCGCACCAAGGTGGCCGAGGGAACGCTCGTGGCCACCGAGCGCGTGGCGCTCGACGGCCTTCCGGACGACCTTCCGACGCGCGGCGCGGCGGCGGTTCTCCGGCACGAGCGCATCCCGGTCGTCTCGTACCCCTACGAGTGGCCGTTCGGCATGCTCAAGGACGCGGCGCTTCTCGAGCTCGACCTCCTCCTCGCCGCGCTCGACGAGGGGCTCGTGCTGAAGGACGGGTCCCCGTACAACGTCCAGTGGCGCGGGACGAGCCCGGTCTTCGTCGACGTCGGCTCCTTCGAGCGGCTCCGCGAGGGCGAGCCCTGGGCGGGCTACCGGCAGTTCTGCATGCTCGCCCTCTACCCGCTCATGCTTCAGGCCTACAAGGGCGTCCCCTTCCAGCCCTGGCTGCGGGGATCGCCTCGAGGGCATCGAGCCCGCCGAGATGCGCGCTCTCCTGGGAGGTCGCGACCGGTTTCGGCGCGGCGTCCTCTCCAACGTCGTCCTCCACGCCCGGCTCGAGCACCGCTACGCCGACCGCGAGGTGAAGAGCGAGCTGCGCCAGGCGGGCTTCCACGCCGAGCTGATCCGCGCGAACGCCCGCAAGCTGGCGAAGCTCGTCCGCCGGCTCCGCTGGGAGCCCGGGCCCACCGCGTGGTCGGGCTACGGCGAGGACAACCCGTACGGCGAGGCCGACGCGGCCGCGAAGGAGGCGTTCGTCGCCGAGGCGGCCGGCCTGCGCCGCCGCGAGCTCGTCTGGGACCTCGGCTGCAACGACGGCCGCTACACGCGCGTGGCGGCGCGCGAGGCCGACTACGCCCTGGCCGTCGACGCCGATGCGGCGGTGGTCGAGAGCCTCTACCGCAGGCTCCGCGAGGAAGGCTCCTCCAGGATCCTCCCGCTCGTCGGCGACCTGGCCGACCCCTCGCCCGGCCTCGGCTGGCGCCGCGAGGAGCGGCGACCGCTCGAGGAGCGCGGCCGTCCCGACCTGACGCTCTGCCTCGCCCTCGTCCACCACGTCGCGCTCTCGAGCAACATCCCGGTCGCGGAGTTCCTCGACTGGCTGGCGGGGCTCGGGACGGAGCTCGTGATCGAGTTCCCGACGCGCGACGACCCGATGGTTCGCCGGCTCCTCGACCGCAAGGCGCCCGGCGCCAACCCCGACTACGAGACCGAGGCCTTCGAGCGGGCGCTGTCCGACCGCTGGCGAATCGATCGCCGCGAGACGCTCCCCTCGGGGACCCGGATTCTCTACCGTGCGGCCCCGCCCGCCTGACCCGCCGGGATCGTTCGGCCGCGCCGGGCTCCACCTCGCCGGGCTGACCGCCCTCGCGGTCGCCCAGCCGCTCTTCGACCTGCTCTCGCGCAACGCGGAGTTCTTCGCCGTGCGCGGCTCCTCGCGCGCCGACATCGTCCTCTTCGCGGTCGGCGTCGTCGTCCTCCCCCCGCTCATCCTCCTCGGCCTCGAGGCGGTCGCGGGCCTCTGGAGCGCCCGCGCCGCGACCGTGCTCCACCTCGTCTTCGTCGCGGCCCTCGTCGGGCTCCTCGTCCTCCAGGTGATCGGGGAGACGGACATGCGCGCGGCCGTCCTCGTCGCGCTCGCCGGCGCCGTCGGGGCCGCCGGCGCCGTCCTCTACACGCGCGTGCGACCGGTGCGGATGCTCCTGTCCGTCCTCGCCGCCGCGCCCCTCGTCTTCCTCTGCCTGTTCCTCTTCGCCTCGCCGGTCTCGCGGCTCGTGTTCGCCGACCCGCCCGAGCCTCGCCTCGCGGAGGTGCCGGGTGACACCCCCGTCGTCATGGTCGTCTTCGACGAGTTCCCCGTCGTCTCGCTCATGGACGAGAGCGGCGGGATCGACGCCGTCCGCTACCCGAACTTCGCCCGGCTCGCCGAGGACGCGACGTGGTACCGGAACACGACCACGGTCCACGAATGGACGACCGGCGCCGTGCCCGCGATCCTCACGGGGCTGCGCCCGAAGCCGGACGACCTCCCGCTCTACGTCGATCATCCGGACAACCTCTTCACGCTCCTCGGCGGGGGCTACGACCTGCACGTCGCGGAGTCGCAGACCCACCTCTGCCCGGCCCAGCTCTGCGACGAGGACCGCGATCCGCTCCCGGAGCGAATCGGGTCTCTCTTCTCCGACCTCTCGGTCGTCTACGGCCACCTCGTCCTCCCCGAGAGCCTCGCCGCCGACCTCCCCTCCATCTCGACCGAATGGGGCGACTTCGGGGGCGACGCTCCCGTCGCCCTCCTGCAGGAGGGCCCCTCTCGGCCCGGAACCCGTCCGGCCGCCTACACGGGCCGCGACGGCGAGATGCGGGAGTTCGCGAACGGCATCCAGCAGGGCGACCGGCCGGGCCTCTTCTTCCTCCACTCCCTCCTGCCCCACCACCCCTGGGAGTACCTGCCGGACGGCAAGTCCTACGCGAGCAACCTCAACGCTCAGCCCGGGCTCGTCGACGAGCGGTGGGTCGGCGACCCCGAGCTGGCGATCCAGGCGCAGCAGCGGCACCTGCTCCAGGTCGGCTTCGCCGACCTCGCGCTGGGCCGCGTCCTCGACAGGCTCGAACGGACGGGGCTGTACGACGACGCGCTCGTCGTCGTCGTGGCCGACCACGGCGTCAGCTTCCGCCCGCACGGCGAGCGCCGCCGCGTCAACGCGGGGAACATGGAGGACATCGCCTTCGTCCCGTTCTTCCTCAAGGCTCCGGGACAGCGCGCCGGGGAGGTGGTGGACGCGCACGTGCGGACGATCGACGTCCTCCCTACGATCGCCGACGTCCTCGGCGTCGAGATCCCCTGGCGGACAGACGGCCGTTCGGCCCTCGGGCGCGCGCCCGGCGCCTACCCGGACGTGGTCATCGCGACCGCGGGCGGCGACCAGGTCGTCGGCGACTTCGATGACCTCGTGGCCAAGAGGGGCGCCATGCTCGAGCATCAGGTCGATCTCTTCGGCGAGGGAGACGACGTGCCGGGTCTCTACGGCATCGGCCCCCGTCCCGAGCTCCTCGGCCGCCCGGTGGACGGGCTCGCCCTCGCCACGGCCGGCGGCGGCCCGACCTTCACGAGCTACGGAGAGACGACCTACGATCCCGACTCGCCGGTGGCTCCCGTGCGGGTCGCGGGCAGGATCGAGGGGGCGCCGGCCGGCGAGGACGTGGCGATCGCGGTCGACGGGCGGATCGTCGCAGTCACCCGGAGCTTCGAGCTTGCGGGCGACGTCCTCGTGTCCGCCGTCGTCCCAGAAAGCGCCTTCCACCCGGGCGAGAACAGCGTCCGCCTGTACCTCGTGGAGGGCGTGGGCCAGGACGCGACGCTGAGGGAGCTGGCGCCCGCCCGGTGACGAGGGTGTGCCTGCGGTCTGACTCCGCCTAGACGGCCGCTATCGTCAGTGCATGGACGACGTTCACGCGTTTCTCGACGCGTCGGAGGCCTTCTTCTCGGCGCTCGCCGCCGTTTCGTGGGGCGCACTCGCGCTCGCCGTCCTCTTTCACCTCGCGCGACTGGCCATGCGGGCCCGCGCCTGGCAGAACATCCTCCGAGCCGCCTACCCGAAATCGCTCATCCGCTACCGGGACGTCTTCGGCTCGTACGTCGCGGGCGTGGGCGTCAACGCCATCGTGCCGGCGCGTGGCGGCGACGTCGTCAAGCTCTACCTCGTCAAGCACCGGGTCGAGCGCTCGACCTACCCGACGCTCGCCTCGAGCCTCGTGGTCGAGACGCTCTTCGACCTGGTCCTCGCCGCGGTCCTCTTCCTCTGGGCCGTCCAGATGGGCATCCTGCCCGGCGTCCCCGACCTCCCACGGCTGCCCGCGTTCGACTGGCGGTTCGTCGTCGAGCACCCGCGGACGGCGACGTTCATCGGCTGCGTCCTCCTCGCGGGCCTCATCGTCCTCGATCGCCTGGGCGAGCCGGCACGTGACCGCCTTCAAGGAGAAGGTCGAGCTCGGGTTCGCCGTCCTCCACGACTTTCGCGGGTACCTCCGGGACGTCGTGTCCTGGCAGGCGGGGAGCTGGCTCGGCCGCGTGGGCTCGACGTTCTTCTTCCTGCGCGCCTTCCACGTCGACGCGACCCTCGAGACGACCCTCGCCGTGCTCGTCGTCAGCGGGCTCTCGACCATGCTCCCCTTCACGCCCGGCGGGGCGGGGACCCAGCAGGCCATCCTCGTCTTCGCGCTCGCCGGCGCCGCGGCCAGGAGCACCGTCCTCGCCTTCGCCTTCGGCCAGCAGCTGGTCGTGACGATCGTGAACGTCGTGCTCGGCTTCGGCGCGATCCTCCTGATGCTCGGAACGCTCCGCTGGCGCGGGCACGTACAGGGCGTCGAGGCCGAGATCAGGGGCGCTCCGCCGCCTCCCGAACAGCGCGGTCCGGAGGAGGATCCAGGCCCCGTCCCGGCCGAGCCGAACCGAATATGATGCGCCTCGGATGGAGCAGACCGTCCGGACGGGAGAGCCGCAAGGCTACGCGGAGGCCGTCTCGCACGTATGGGAGCGGGTCGGCACGGCTCTCGTCCGCCTCGAGCGAGTCGCCGAGGACCCGGACGACGCCGACGACGGCGCGCTCCTGAACGAGCTTCCCCAGCTCCAGTACAGCCTCCACGCGGGCGCCGAGCTGGCGGTCGGCATCGACCCGCCGCCCGGCACCGAGCCGCTCCACGCGGAGCTCGTCGCGGCTCTCGCCGAGGCGCGCGACGTGACCGCCGAGGTCGGGAGCGCGTTCGAGGCCGGGGACTCCGAGCTCGTCGAGACGCTCCTGCCGGAGTGGCGGGGCGCCCTGTTCCGTGTACGGCTCGCGCGCCTGCGCGCCCTCGAGCGCTCGGCGCCTGCAATCGGCGGAGACGGAGAGCTCTCGGCCGCGACCCAGCGCCGGGGACGCGAGCGCCCGTCGATCTCCGCGGTCGTCGCGACCGGGCTCGTGATCGGCGGAGCGCTCCTCTTCACGGCGGGCGCCGTGCTCGCCGCGTGGCCCGTCTGGACCGCCGGGCTCACGCTCTTCGCGGGCGGCTTCGTCCTCTACCGCCCCTGACCCGAGCCGGCGTCAGGCGGCGACGGCGATCGCCGCGTCGATCCGCGCCAGCGACTCGTCCCGGCCGAGGAGCTCGAGGCTCTCGAAGAGGCCCGGCGAGACCTTCGAGCCCGTCACCGCCGCCCGGATCGGGCCGAAGGCCTCCCGCGGCTTGAGCCCGAGGCGCTCGGCCAGGCTCCGGAGGGCGGCCTCGATCGCCTCGCCGGCGAAGGGGTCGACGGCGGCGAGCGCGTCCCGCGCCTCGGCGAGCAGCGGGCCCGCCCCGTCGACGAGCTCCGGCGGCGGCTCGACGCGGTGGAAGAGGAAGCCCGCGAAGGCCGGGTACTCGCCCGAGGGTGGCGATCTTCTCCTGGACGAGGGGAGCCGAGGCCCGGATCGTCGCCTCGTCGCCCTCGAAGCCGGCATCCTCCAGGTAGGAGACGAGCGCGTCGGCGTACTCCTCCGGCGCGAGGGCGCGCAGGTAGACGCCGTTCATCCACTCGAGCTTGCCGTAGTCGAACGTGGCCGGGCTCGCGCCCACGCGCTCGAGCGTGAAGCGCTCCACGAGCTCGTCGCGCGACATCAGCTCCGTCCGGTCGTCGTAGCTCCAGCCCAGGAGCGCGAGGTAGTTCATGAGCGCCGGCGCCAGGTATCCGGCAGCGCGGAACTCCTCCACCGAGACCGCGCCGTGACGCTTCGAGAGCTTCCGCCCGTCCGCGCCGAACACGTTGGGGACGTGCGCGTAGACGGGGAGGGGGCGGCCGAGCGCCTCGAGGATCCGGATCTGCTTGGGCGTGTTCGAGACGTGATCCTCGCCGCGGATCACGTGCGTCACGCCCGAGTCGGCGTCGTCCATGGAGGCGGCGAAGTTGTACGTCGGGCGCCCGTCCGAGCGCAGGATGACGAGATCCTCGAGCTTCTCGTTGGGCACCTCGATCGGTCCCTTGATCGCGTCGTCCCAGGCCGTCGCCCCCTCGTCGGGCATGCGAAAGCGGACCGCCCCCTCGTCCTCGTAGGCGTGCCCCTCCGCGAGCAGCCGCTGCGCGGCCTCCTGGTGGCGCTCGAGCCGGTCGAGCTGGAAGGCGACGTCGCCGTCCCAGTCGAGCCCGAGCCAGCGCAGCGAGCGCTGGATCTGCGCCACCGACTCCTCGACCTCGCGGCTCGTGTCCGTGTTCTCGATCCGGAGGAGGAACTCGCCGCCGGCGTGCCGGGCGAAGAGCCAGTTGAAGAGCGCGGTGCGGACCCCGCCGATGTGGAGGAGCCCGGTCGGGCTCGGCGCGAAGCGGACTCTCACGGGCAGCTGGCGCTCGGCGGCCATCCGGCTATCGTAGTGCGGTGCTCGCCGGCGCCCACGTCTCGACGACCGGGGGAATCCACACCGCGATCGACCGGGCCGAGGAGCGGGGCGCCGACGCCGTGCAGATCTTCACGCAGAGCCCGCGCGCCTGGCGTCCCACGAACCATCCGCCGGAGAACCTCGAGCGGTTCCGCGAGCGCCGCGCGGAGGCGGGAATCGCCGCAGTCGTCTGCCACGCGCTCTACCTGATCAACCTGGGCACGCAGGACGAGACCGTCTGGGAGAAGTCGCGCACGGCGCTGCTCCACACCGTCGGCGTCGCCAACGCGATCGAGGCCGACGGCGTCGTCCTCCACGTCGGCTCCCACCTCGGCGCGGGCTTCCCGCAGGGCGTGGAGCGCGCCGTGCCGGCGCTCAGCGAGGCGCTGGCGGCCTGCGAGGGCCCCACGTGGATCCTGCTCGAGAACTCGGCCGGCGCCGGCGGCACGATGGGGCGCTCGGTCGACGAGCTCGCCGTGCTGGTCGACCGGCTCGACGGCCACGAGCGGCTCGGCCTGTGCCTCGACTCGTGCCACCTGTGGGTCTCGGGCGTCGACGTCACCGACCCGGAGATCTTCGACGCGACGCTCGCCGAGGTCGACCGCCGCATCGGCCTCGAGCGGCTCCGCTGTCTCCACGTGAACGACGCGGCCGCGCCGCTGGGCTCGAACCGCGATCGCCACGCGAACGTCGGCGAAGGGCTCATGGGCGAGGGCCTGGGGGCCTTCCTCGCGCACCCGCGCGTCCAGGGCCTGCCGGCGATCCTCGAGACCCCGGGCCCGGACGGGCACGGGCCCGACGCCGCCGAGATCCAGCGCCTCCGGGACCTGCACGCGCGCTGGGCCGGAGCTACGCGGCCTGGTCGGTCTGCTCGACGACCCGGAAGGACGGCTCCCCGTGGGGGAGCTCGAAGAACTCGGGGTTGACGCAGCCGAGCTCGTCCGCGCGGTGCTCGTAGCAGCTCGAGACCTCGGCCCGGCACATCGGGAGCGGCTGGCGCACGGCCCGGACGGCGCCGAAGCCGCCCTTGCGCCCGCGTGCCTCGTCGAGGATCTCGAGGTCGATCTCGACGGCGTAGATCTTCTGCATGCAGCCGACGTAGGTCCGTCCCCACTCCTCGTAGGCGTAGAGGAAGGGGCAGGCGCGCTCGATGCACGCGCTCGGATAGACGATCTTGTCGCAGTGCACCTGGCACCGCCGGCACTCGGTCTCCTCCTGGGGGCGGAGTGGCAGCTCGGTCCCGGTGAACGCTTCGCGGCGCACGGCTTCACTGGATTGTCGACGGGGTTCCGGCCGGCCGCAAGACTTGACAGGACGTCCGGGCCGGTGTAGGCGGGCTCGGCCCTCAGGCCTCCCCGAGCAGGCGCCGGACGACGTTGAGGACGTCCATCGGGGTGAACGCCTCGAAGTCGGGCTCGATCCCGCGGGGGTCGTCGTCGGCCCGGAACCACAGGGCCTGGACGGTCGTCATGCCGAGCTCCTTGGCGCCCCGGACGTCCTCGAAGCGGCGGTCGCCGACGAAGACCGCCCGCTCCGGCTCGACGCCGAGCCGCGCGAGGGCGGCCTCGAAGATCGCCGGGTGCGGCTTCCGCTTCCCGATCTCCGACGAGAAGACGGCAGCGTCGAGACGCTCGCCGAGGCCCATGCGGGCGAGGTCCTCGTGCAGGAGCCAGCCCGGGTCGAACGCGTTCGAGACGAGGCCGAGCGCGAGGCCCCGCTCCCGGAGCGAGTCGAGGAGCGCGTGCGTGTGCTCGCCCAGGAGCCGGGCGGGCTCCCACGCCGCGTGCTCGGCGGCGAGGAACGTGTCCAGCTCCTTTTCGCCGAGCGTCACGCCGAAGCCGTCGAGCAGCTCGCGGATCATCCCCGGATACTCGATCTCGTCCAGCGCGCCCGGCACGAAGAGCAGCGGCATGTAGCGCTCGCGGAAGCGCGCCGCGGTCTCGTCGTGGCCGGGCAGCCCGTCCCGCTCGATCGTCGCCAGGCCGGCCTCCCAGCCCGCCTCGAGCAGGCGCTCGTCGTACGCGAAATGGAAGAGCGTGTCGCCCCAGTCGAAGAGGACGGCCTCGGGCATCCAGGGCTCAGGTTAGTAGGGTTCCCGCTCCGTGCTTCGCAAGGTCCTCTACGCGCTGCTCGCCCTCGGCCCGATCACCGTGCTCGTCGACAAGGGCACGGACGCCAGCGACATCACCCTCTTCGTGCTCGCGGCGCTGGCGCTCATCCCGCTCGCCTGGCTGATCGGCGAGGCGACCGAGCACGCCGCGCACCACACCGGCCCGGGCATCGGCGGGTTCCTCAACGCGACGTTCGGGAACGCGCCCGAGCTGATCATCGCGCTCCTCGCGGTCAACAAGGGGCTCACCGAGGTCGTGCGCGGGTCGCTCACGGGCAGCGTCGTCGGCAACCTCCTCCTCGTCCTCGGCTTCTCGCTCGTGTTCGGCGGCAGAGGGCGGCTCGACCGGGGGTCCAGCCTGACGTCGTTCGCGCTCGTCGCGTTCGCCGTCGTGCTCTTCCTCATCCCGTCCGTCCCGAGCTGGGAGGGGGACCCCGACCGCAGCGAGCTCGTCGACCTCTCGGTTCCGGTGTCGATCGTCCTCCTGCTCGTCTACCTCGCCGTCACGTGGCTCGCGCTGCGGCGGCACCACCGCCTGCACACGTCCGACGAGCCGGCCGAGACGCAGGGGTGGTCGTTCCCGCTCTCGCTGGGGGTCCTCGGCGTCGCGACGCTCGTCACCGCGCTCGTCGCGGAGGTGCTCGTCAACACGCTCGAGACCTTCTCGCACGACCTCGGGCCTCTCCACGTTCTTCGTCTCCGCGGTGATCGTGGCGATCGTCGGGAACGCCGCCGAGCACGGAGGCGCGGTCGTCGTCGCCTACGGCGGGAACATCAAGCTCGCCGCCGAGATCGCGCTCTCCTCGAGCGCCCAGGTGGCCGTGTTCCTCATCCCCGCGGTCGCGCTCCTCTCCTGGCTGATCGAGCCGCTCGCGCTCTCCTTCCGCGTGGTCGAGATCGCCGCGATGGGCGGCTCGGTCGTCTTCGCCTCGCTCCTCCTCTTCGGCGGGCAGTCGAGCCGCTGGCGCGGGGCGGCGCTCATCGCCGCGTACGCCGTCGTCGCCACGTGCTTCTACGTCGTCGGCGATCGCACGGCGTAGTTCGGTTAACCGCACCCCAGGACTCGCACCTGCCTCCTGGTTTGCGAGTCCGGGGAGGTGGAACCATGGCTGAGACACCGCCGGAGGAGGTTCCCTAGAGTGACCGCCATGGAGACAGAGACCCAGCATGTTCAGAGCATCACCGACGCCGTCGTGAGCGCCAGCGACGTCGTGCGCACCTACGGCGAGGGCGACACCGCCGTGAATGCCCTTCGCGGCGTCTCGCTCGACGTCGAGCGGGCCAAGCTCACCGGCGTCATGGGCCCCTCGGGCTCGGGCAAGTCGACGCTCATGCACATCCTCGCCGGGCTCGACCGGCCGACCTCGGGCGAGGTCGTCATCGACGGGACGAGCATCGGCGAGCTCGGCGACACCGACCTGACGAAGCTCCGCCGCGAGCACATCGGCTTCATCTTCCAGTTCTTCAACCTGCTCCCGATGCTGACGGCGCAGGAGAACATCGCCCTGCCGCTCGAGCTCGCCGGCGGGAAGATCGACAAGGAGTGGGTCGACACCGTCATCGAGCGCGTCGGGCTCGCCGACCGCCGGACGCACCGTCCCTCCGAGCTCTCCGGCGGCCAGCAGCAGCGCGTCGCCATCGCCCGCGCGCTCATCTCGAAGCCCACCGTGGTCTTCGCCGACGAGCCGACGGGGAACCTCGACTCCACCACCGGACACGAGATCCTCGACCTCCTGCGCGAGTCGGTCGAGTCCTTCGGCCAGACGATCGTCATGGTCACGCACGACCCGAGCTCGTGCTCCTTCTCCGACCGCACGCTCTTCCTCGCCGACGGCTGCATCGTGAAGGAGCTCGGCAAGTCGACCGCGCACCAGGTGACCGAGACGATGGAGGCGGTGAGCAAGGCGTGATCCGGGTCGCGGTGAGAGGGCTCCTCGGCCGCAAGCTGAGGGCGATCCTCACCGCCCTCGCGATCGTTCTCGGCGTCGCGCTCGTGAGCGGGACGCTCGTGCTCACCGACTCGATCGACCGCGCCTTCGACCGCATCTTCACCGACATCCGCTCCGGCTCGAGCGCCGTCATCAGCGGCAAGGCGGCGTTCGACCTCACCGAGGGGAGCGGCGCGACGGAGCCCGCCCTCGAGCAGTCGCTGCTCCAGCAGGTCAGGGCCCTGCCGGACGTGGAAGAGGCCGAGGGGAGCGTCGACGGCGAGGCTCAGATCATCGGGAAGGACGGCAAGGCGATCGTCAACGGCGGCGCGCCCAACCTCGGGTTCAGCATCGCCAACGGCGACAGCCGCTTCAACCCGCTCGTCCTCGTCCAGGGCAACTGGCCCGGCAACGGGGACGTCGTCGTCGACAAGGCGACGGCGGACGACCAGGGCCTCCAGATCGGGCAGAAGGTCGGCATCCAGGCCCTCGGCCCGGTCGAGTACCTCCGGCTCTCGGGCATCGTCGACTTCAAGTCCGTCTCGATCGGCGGCGCGACGCTCGCCGGCTTCGACCTGCCGACCGCCCAGAGCGTCTTCGACAAGGAAGGGCAAGCTCGACGAGATCGCCGTCGCCGCCAAGCCCGGCGTCTCCGACGAGCAGCTGGCGGCCGAGATCCAGAAGACCCTCCCTCCGAACACCCAGGTGCAGACGGCGGCGCAGCAGGCCAAGACGGACGCGTCGGACACCGACGAGTTCATCTCGTTCCTGCGCACGTTCTTCCTCGCGTTCGGAGGGATCGCGCTCTTCGTCGGCGCGTTCGTCATCGCCAACTCGCTCTCGATCACGATCGCCCAGCGGACGCGCGAGCTCGCGACGCTGCGCACGATCGGGGCGTCTCGCCGGCAGGTGCTCGGCTCCCTCATCGTCGAGTCCCTCATCGTCGGGGTCATCGCGTCGGTGGTCGGCCTCTTCCTCGGCCTCGGGCTCGCAAGGCTCCTGTTCTGGCTCTTCGACCTCGCCGGGTTCACGCTGCCCAACACCGGCCTCCTGCTCACGACGAGGACGATCGTCATCGCGCTGCTCGTCGGCATCCTCGTCACCCTGCTCGCGAGCCTCCGGCCGGCGATCCGCGCGACGCGCGTCCCCCCGATCGCGGCCGTTCGCGAGGGCGCCACGCTCCCTGAGTCGCGATTCGCCCGCTTCCGTACGCCGGGAGCCATCCTCGTCACCGTGATCGGCTTCGTCGCGATCGTCTACGGCCTGTTCGGCGGCGGCCTCGGCACGGCCGAGATCCTCATCTTCATGGGGCTCGGGGCCGTCCTCATCTTCATCGGCGTCGCGCTCTTCGCGTCGAAGCTCGTGCCGATGCTGGCGACCCTCCTCGGCTGGCCGTCCGCCAAGGTCGGCGGCGTGGCCGGGGAGCTCGCCCGGAGCAACGCGAAGCGAAACCCGCAGCGCACCGCGTCCACCGCCGCCGCGCTCATGATCGGGCTCGCGCTCGTCACGCTCGTCGCCGTGCTCGGGCAGGGCATCCGCTCGACCTTCACGGCCGCGGTCGACGATCTCTTCGTCTCGGACTACGCGATCACGGCGCAGAACAACTTCTCGCCGATCCCCGTCAGCACCGCCGAGGCGGCCGAGAAGGCCAACGGCGTCGAGTCGGTGGCGAGCGTGCGCACCGGCGAGGCCCTCGTGTACGGGAACCCGACGTTCGTCACCGCGGTGACCCCGAACACGGCGGACGCGGTCGCGCTCGAATGGAAGGACGGGTCGCAGGCCGTGTTCTCGGAGCTCGGCGCGAACGGCGCGTTCGTGGACGACGGCTTCGCCGACGACCACGACCTGAAGATCGGGTCGCCGGTCGCCATCGAGACCCCGGCGGGGAAGAAGCTCGACCTGACCGTCAAGGGCATCTTCGAGCCGCCGTCGGGAGGCTCGCCGTTCGGGCAGGTGACGTTCTCGAGCGAGACCTTCGACGCGAACTACCCCGATCCGCAGAACCTCTACTCGTTCGTGACCATGCGCGGGGGCGTGACCCCGGCGAACACGGAGGCGCTGGACAACGCCCTGGCCGACTTCCCCAACGCCAAGGCGCAGACTCGCGACGAGTTCAAGGACAACCAGATCGGCCCGCTCAACAACATCCTCAACATCCTCTACGTCCTCCTCGCCCTGTCGGTCATCGTGAGCCTGTTCGGCATCGTCAACACCCTCGTGCTGACCGTCTTCGAGCGGACGCGCGAGCTCGGGATGCTGCGCGCGATCGGCATGACGCGCCGCCAGGTCCGGTGGATGATCCGCTACGAGAGCGTCATCACGGCGCTCATCGGCGCCGCGCTCGGGATCGTCCTCGGCGTCGTCCTCGCCGCCCTGCTGCGGGGCGCGGAGCCAGTTCGACCTGCGCTTCCACATCCCCGTGGGCCAGCTCGTCGTCTTCGCCATCGTGGCGGTCATCGTCGGGATCGTCGCCGCGGTCTTCCCCGCCCGCCGCGCGGCGAAGCTCAACGTCCTCAGGGCGCTCCAGTACGAGTAGCCCCGCTGGGGCTCAGAGACGACCCGCCTCGGCGCTCGCCGAGGCGGTCGCCGTCTCGCTCTCCGTCGCCGCCTCGACGCGGACGACGTAGGCGCCCGCCGGCACGACCCGGCCCCGGTCGTCCCGCCGGTCCCAGGTCATGCGCACCGGGCCGGCACCCTGCAGCGCAGCCGGCCCGAGGACGCGGACGGGCCTGCCCCGGTCGTCCTCGACCTCGACGTTCAGCACGGCGTCCCTGCCGAGCCCGAACGAGATCGCGAGCTCGCGCTCGAACGGCCGCGGGGTGAGCGCAAGGCCTTCGAGGAGCGCCACGGGCTTCCCGCCCGCGCCCGGGCGCATCGCCTCGCGGCTCACCTGCTCCGGCCCGTGGAAGCGAAACGCGTCGCGAAACGACGAGAAGGCGGCCTCGTCGAACGCCCCGCAGGTCTCGATACGGCCCCAGGCGGTCAGCGCGATGCGATCTGCGAGGCTCCCGAGGGGCGCCAGGACGATCCCGTCGGGGTCGGCCAGGTACCAGGCGCGAATCTTGGAGATCGTGGTGGCCGCCACCTCCGGCCCGTACTGGACGGCGACGCCCCCGTGGGAGAGGTTGTGCACGACCCGGCGCTGGTCCAGCGGGTGCTCGTAGCGCCCCCAGGCGACCGGCTGCGCGCTGACGGCGCCGGTCGTCGGCGGGAACGTCTCCGCGCCGGGCTCGCCGGCGACGCACGCGCCCACGTCCCCATCGTCCCCCCGCGACGCAAGCAGGGCGCCGCCGAGCACGGCGCCGGCGAGCGCCACCGTCCCGAGAGCCGCCAGGACGAGCAGCCGGCGCCGCCGGCCGGCTCCCGCGGCGGGCATTCCTAGTAGGGAGTCGGCGCGTCGCCCGCGAGCTCGGCGGGACGCTCCGAGCCGGCCAGCGCCCGGGGGATGCGGTCGACCGCCACCTCGATGTCCTCGGCCGTCACGCCGAGGTACGTCACGGCCCGCAGAACGCCCCGCCCGCGCCGCGTAGGAGAGGAGGACACCTTCACCACGCAGGCGCGCGAGGACGTCGTCTGCCTCGAGGCCGAGCGCCGCAGTGTCGAGGAGGACGAAGTTCGTCTCGACCTGCTCGAGGTCGACCGGCAGGCCCGCGTCCGCGAGGCCCTCGGCCAGGCGTCGCGCGTTCGCGTTGTCGTCGGCGAGCCGCTCGATGTTGTGCTCGAGCGCGTAGAGACCTGCCGCGGCGACGATCCCCGCCTGCCGCATGGCGCCGCCGAACAGATGCTTGTACCGCCGCGCCGTCGCCATTCGCTCGCGGGAGCCGGCGACGAGCGCGCCCAGCGGGCACCCGAGCCCCTTGGAGAGGCAGAGCGTCACCGTGTCGAACTCGCGTCCGTACTCGGCCGCGGACGTCCCGCTCGCGACGACCGCGTTCATGAGCCGCGCGCCGTCGAGATGGACGCGGAGCCCGTGGCTGCGCGCCTCCGCGACGACGTCCCGAACCTGCTCGATCGGCCACACGCGCCCGCCGCCGCCGTTGTGGGTGTTCTCGAGGCAGACGAGGCGCGTGGGCGCCGTGTGGAGGTCGCCGCTCGGGCTCACCGCGTCGCGGACCTGGTCGGCCGTGAAGCGCCCGTCCGGAGCCGGGAGAGCCTTCATGGCGAGCCCCGAGTGCACCGCCGGGCCGCCGAGCTCGTAGCGGAAGACGTGGGCGTTCTCCTCGGCGAGCACCTCGTCGCCCGGCTGCGAGAGGACGCGCAGGGCGATCTGGTTCGCCATCGTCGCCGTCGGCACGAAGACCGCCTCCTCGTGCCCGAGGAGCTCCGCCCCACGCTCCTCGAGGGCCACCACCGTCGGGTCCTCGCGCTTCTGCTCGTCGCCGACGACCGCCTCGGCGATCGCGCGCCGCATCGCCGGCGTCGGCTGCGTCAGCGTGTCCGAGCGGAGGTCGATCACGCGCTCACGGTACCTGGCTGCGTCGCCGGGCGGGGCTCGTCCACCCGCTTGCCGAGCACCAGGAGCGCGCCGGCCGTCACGGCGAGGGCGGCCGATCCGGCGACGGTGAACGCGAGCGCCGTCCCCCCCACGGCGGCGAGCCAGCCGGCCAGCATCCCTCCTGCCGGCCCCGCGCCGTTGAACGCGAAGTAGTAGAGGCCCATGATTCGGCCGCGCAGGCGATCCGGGGTCGCGAGCTGGAGCGTCGCGTTGGCGTTCGAGGTCCAGAGGGTGAACGCCACGCCAGCGACGAACAGGAACGGCACCACTCCGACGAGCGTCGACTGCGGCGCGAGCGCCAGCTCGGCGAAGCCGAAGGCGGCGGTCCCGCCGAGCACGAGCTTCGGGCTCGCGCGGGAGATCGAAGCCGAGACGAGCGCGCCGAGCAGGGCGCCGGCCCCGAAGCACGCCATGACCACGCCGAAGATCTCCGGGCCCTCGACCAGCGTCCGCCGGGCCAGCACGGGCAGGAGGACGTTGAAGTTGAACGAGAACGTGGTCACGAGCAGAACCGTCGCGAGCACCACACCCGCGAGCGGCACGCTCCGGAGGAACGCGAAGGCCTCGCGGCTGCCGCGCACGAGGGTCGGCGGGTCGGCTCCCCGCGCGAGCGGGAAGAGCTCGGCCGGACGGATCAGGGCGAGGCTGGCGAGAACGGCGAGGAAGCTGACCGCGTTCAGCAGGAAGCAGGCGCCGACGCCGACGCTCGCGATCACGATGCCACCGAGCGCCGGCCCGATCACGCGGGCGCCGTTGAAGAGGCCCGAGTTGAGGGCGACGGCGTTGGGAAGCTCGTCGCGCCCGACCATCTGGAACGTGAGCTGCTGGCGGGCCGGGTGGTCGAAGACGAGCGAGATGCCGCGCAGCCCGGTGAGGAGGTACACCTCCCAGACCTCGACGACGCCGGCGAGCGTCAGCCCGGCAAGGACGGCAGCGAAGACCATCGAGGCGGCCTGCGTGACGATGACGACACGGCGCGCGTCGAGCCTGTCGACAACGACCCCGCCGACCAGCCCGAGCAGCGTGGCGGGGAGGAACTGGCAGAGCATGAGGATCCCGACCGCCACGGGCGAGTGCGTGAGCACGAGGACGAGCCACGCGGCAGCGACGTTCTGCATCCACGTGCCGGTGACCGAGACCACCTGGCCCGAGAAGAAGATGCGGTAGTTGCGGTGCTTGCGGAGGCTCGACCAGGTGCGGCGCTGGGCGCGCAGGAACGCCGCCGTCACGCCTCGTCCTCGAGGAGCCGTTCGAGCGCCGGAAGGGCGGCGTCGATCCGCTCGAGCTCGTCGGGCTCGAGCCGGCCCAGACCGCTCGGCGAGCCAGGCCGTTCGGCGCCGCCGCGCCGAGCGGAGAATGCGGAGGCCTTCCTCGGTCACCTCGAGCTCGACCCTGCGACGGTCTCGCTCGGACCGACGCCGCGCGACGAGCCCGGCCGCCTCGAGACGGTCGACGTGTGCGCTCATGGCCGGCGCCGAGACGCCCTCGAGCTCGGCGACCTCGAGCAGGCCCATCCTCGGGTTCGAGCGGATCGCCCAGAGAAGCGCAGCCTGACCGCCGGTGATCCCGAGGGGCGCCAGCTCGCGGCGGAGCCGGCGGTTGAGGTGAAGGAGCGTCGGTCGCAACCCGTTCGCGACCGCGATCGGATCCAAAGTAGTTAACATCATTAACGTAATCTAGCCGCCGAGGCTCGGGCCGCGCGTCACTCGTTCGGGGTACCGTGAGGCGATGGACGTCGAGCTCCTGAGGCGAACGCTCGCGGCCGCGGGCCAACCCGCCTATCGGGCCGATCAGGTCTGGGACTGGGTCGCCCGCGGCGCTCCCGGATACGGGGCGATGACGAATCTCCCCTCGGCGCTTCGCCGCGAGCTGGCCGAGACCGTCCCGTTCTCGACGCTCGGCCTCGAGCACGAGGCGCACTCGCGCGACGGCACGGTCAAGGCTCTCTTCTCGACCGCGGACGGGCATCCGGTCGAGGCGGTGCTCATGCGCTATCGCGACGGCCGCCGCTCCCTCTGCCTCTCGTCACAGTCCGGGTGCCCACTGACCTGCACGTTCTGCGCCACGGGCGCCATGCGCTTCGGGCGGAACCTCACGTCGTCGGAGATCCTCGACCAGGCTCTTCACTTCCGCCGCGTCGAGGACGTGAACCACGCCGTGTTCATGGGGATGGGCGAGCCCATGCTCAACCTCGACGCGGTCATCGAGGCCGCCGACCGGCTGCCGACCCTCGGGATCGCGCACCGGCGGACGACGGTCTCGACCGTGGGCTGGATGCCCGGCCTCCGCCGGTTCGTCGACGAGGTGAACCGGCCCGTCCGCCTCGCGCTCTCGCTCCACGCCGCCGACGGGACCCTCCGCTCACGGCTGATGCCCGTCAACGACCGCTTCCCGCTCGACGAGGTTCTCGCCGAGTGCCGCCGCTACGTCTCCCTCCGCCGCCGGAAGGTCTTCGTCGAGTACGTCATGCTCGGCGGCGTGAACGACCGCGTCGAGCAGGCGCACGAGCTCGCCCAGCTCCTCGATCCGAAGTCGTTCAAGGTGAACCTCATCCCCTACAACCCGACCGGCGCGTACGCCGGCTCGACCCCGAAGGCGATCGCGGCGTTCAGGGAGGCGCTCGTGCGGCGCGGGGTGCCGACCACCGTCCGGCTCACGCGCGGGCGGGACATCGCGGCCGCCTGCGGCCAGCTGGCGGCGACGGCCTAGCTCACTCGAAGAAGGTGTCCTCGTCCGCGTACGCGGGCGCGCAGCAGCAGAGGAAACGGAGCTCCCCCTTCTCGCCGGCCCGGATCCGATGCCACGCTCCGGGCGGGATCAGGATCGCGTCTCCCGGGCCGACGGTTCGCGTCTCGCCGTCGAGCTCCATCTCGCCAGTCCCCTCGAGCAGCAGGTAGATCTCCTCGGTGCGGGCGTGGAAGTGCGCGCGCGTCTCGGCCCCGGGCGGGAGCGTCGCCTCGGCGAGGCTCTGCTTGAACGCTCCGCCCGCGCGCGCGTCCACGACCACGCGGATCGTCGAGCCGTCGAGCGTCGTGAACGGCTCCGCCGCATCGCGGTTGCGAACCTCCATCACGCCTCCTCGGGCAGCCGTTCGAGCTCGGACGCGCAGGCGGCCCGGCACTCTTCGTCCGGCGCCGCCGCCGCGCACTCCCGGAGAGCGGCGCGCGTCTCCTCGGTGGCGAGGATGCGCGCGGCGACCGCGAGGGCCGGGACGTTCTCGTGGTCGTGCGCGCTCAGGCCGTCGACGACCGCGTCGCCGTCTCCACGCAGGACGAGCGCCGCAGCGCGCCCCGCGCTCCGCTCTGCGGGGTCCTCGGACGACTCGGCCCGCGCCTCGATCGCCGTCAGCGAGCGCTTGTCGCCGAGCTCCGCGAGCGCCCAGATCGCCTTCACGCGCTCCTCCGCCGAGGGCGCCTGGAGACGCCGGCGCAGGTCGGGCACGATGGCCCGCGCCGTCTCGGCGTCCAGGCCGAGCAGCGCCTGCACCGCGGCGTCCCGCACGTCGGTGTCCCGGTCGCGCGTCATCGAGAGCACGAGCCTCGCCCCGCCGTCGCCGAGGATGTCGGCCGCCACCCCCGGGACCCACGCCCGCACGACGGGGCTCTCGTGCCGCGACAGCTCGTCGAGGACGAGAGCGGCACGGCCTCGCTCCGCCCGGAGCCGCTCCACCTCGACCGCGAGCGCCTCCTCGCCGGCCGGTCCCGCGTCGAGCGCGGCGACGACGTCGTCCGCCCGGTCGTCGCGCCAGACGCGCTCGAGCCGTGCGAGCGTCCGTCTCGTCCACCCCTTCTCCCTGAAGCGGCGGCGGACCGCCTCCTGAAAGTCCTCCTCGTCCGCCGCCCGCTCCAGGAGAACCTGCTGGAGGAGCGGCTGGGCGTCCGGCCCGATCTCGTCGGAGAGCGCCCGGATTGCCGCGACGAAGTCGTCGCCCTCGTAGGTGTTGCCGAGGGCGTCCACCCGCTCGCCGATCTGCTCCTTGGCCGCGCTCACGCGCCCTTCTGCACCTCGATCGCCTGGTCCTCGGCCTGCGTGTGGCGCAGATCGGGGTGCTTCTCGAAGCCGTACTTCACCACTGCCCGCTTCGCCGCTTTCACCTCGTCGAGCCGCCGGACGGGCCTGTGGTGCGGAGCCTCCTTCAGCACCTGTGGTTCCGCGGCCGCCTCGTCCGCGATCGCGAGCATCGCGGCGACGAACTCGTCCAGTGTCTCCTTTGCCTCCGTTTCGGTCGGCTCGATCATGAGCGCCTCCGGGACGATGAGGGGGAAGTAGATCGTCGGCGGGTGGAACCCGAAGTCCATCAGGCGCTTGGCGACATCGAGGGCCGTGACCCCGTGCTCTCGCTTCAGGTTGCGTGCCGAGAGGACGAACTCGTGCATGCAGAGGCGGTCGAAGGGGAGGTCGTAGGTGTCCCTGAGGCGCGCCAGCAGGTAGTTGGCGTTGAGGACCGCCACCTCGGACATCTCGCGCAGGGCCGGGCCGTAGGAGCGGATGAACGCGTACGAGCGCACGAACACGCCGAACGGCCCGCAGAAGCCGCGGACCTTCCCGATCGTCTTCGGCCGGTCGTAGTCGAGGCGGAAGGCCTCGCCGTCCCGGACGACTGCCGGGACGGGCAGGAACGGCTCGAGGATGTCGCGCACGACGATCGGGCCGCCGCCCGGGCCGCCGCCGCCGTGCGGCTGCGAGAAGGTCTTGTGCAGGTTGATGTGGACGATGTCGAAGCCCATGTCGCCCGGCCTCGAGATGCCGCAGACGGCGTTCAGGTTCGCGCCGTCGTAGTAGAGGAGCGCCCCCGCGTCGTGGAAGATGGCGGCGACCTCCTCGATGTGCTCGTCGAAGAGCCCGAGCGTCGACGGGTTCGTGAGCATGAGGCCCGCCGTGCGGTGATCCACCTTCGTCCGCAGATCGTCGAGGTCGAGGTTCCCGCGATCGTCGGTCGCCACCTTCTGGAGCTCGAACCCCGACATGGCGACGCTCGCCGGGTTCGTCCCGTGCGCCGTGTCGGCGGTGATGACCACCCGCCGCTCGGCGGCCTCCCCCCGGTCGGCGAAGTAGGCGCGCATGAGCATGAGCCCCGTCAGCTCTCCCTGCGAGCCCGCGGCCGGCTGGAGCGAGACCGCGTCGAGGCCGCAGACCTCGGCGAGGATCTCCTGGAGCCGCCACATGAGCTCGAGCGCGCCCTGGGACGCCTCCTCCTCCTGGAGCGGGTGGAGGTCGCGGAAGCCGGGCAGGTTGACGACACGCTCGTTGACGCGCGGGTTGTGCTTCATCGTGCAGGAGCCGAGCGGGTAGAACCCGGTGTCGACGCCGAAGTTGCGATCGGCGAGCGCCGTGAAGTGGCGCACGAGATCCGGTTCCGCCACCTCCGGCAGGCGCGGTGCCTTCTGCCGCCGCAGCTCCTCGGGAACCTCGGCGCTCGGAAGGTCGTACGTGGGAAGCGAGCCGGCTCGGCGTCCCGGGCTGGACTTCTCGAAGATGAGCTTCACCTGGCTACCTCCCCGAGAACCTCTGCAAGCCGATCGATGTCCGCCGGCGTGCGCTTCTCCGTCACGGCGACGAGCAGGGCGTCGTCGAGGCCCGCGTAGTCCCGCCCGAGCGCGTAGCCGGGGTGCACCCCGCGCGCCCGCGCATCGCGGACGACATCCTTGGCGCTCCGTCCGACTCGGACCGCAAACTCCTTGAACGTTGTCTGTTCCGGAAACACGAGCGGGAGGCCGAGACGCTCCTTCGCGTACTCGCCGAGCGCCATGCAGGTCTCCCCCTGCTCGCGCAGCCCCTGCGGGCCCAGCCAGGAGAGGTGCACGAGCCCCGCGAGGGCCAGCAGCGTCTGGTTCGTCGTGATGTTCGACGTCGCCTTCTCGCGCCGAATGTGCTGCTCGCGCGTCTGCAGGGTCAGGACATAGCCGCGCTCTCCGCTCAGGTCGGTCGTCTCGCCGACGATGCGTCCGGGCATGCGGCGGATGAAGTCCGTCCGAGCCGCCAGGAAGCCGTAGTGCGGGCCACCGTACGACTGGAAGTTCCCGGCGCCCTGCCCCTCGCCGACGGCGATCGCGGATCCGTACGCGCCGGGGGCCTCGAGGACACCCAGCGAGACGAGATCGACGTGGGCGACCGGGAGCGCCTCTGCCTCGTTCGCGGCGGCGGCAAGGTCGGGTGCCGGTTCGAGGCAGCCGAAGAAGTTCGGCTGCTGGAAGATGACGCACGCCGCGTCCGCGGCGGCGTCGCGAACGTCGCCGGGGTCGGTGACGCCGCCTCGGTGCGCCACCTCCACGACCTCGAGGCCGAACCCGGGCGCGTACGTCTTCACCACCTGCCGCACCTGCGGGTTGACCGTCTCGCAGAGCACCACCTTCGCCCGCCCGGTGACGTGCTTGGCGACGAAGCAGGCGTCCGCCGCGACCGTCGTCCCGTCGTACCCGGAGGCGTTGGAGACGTCCATGCCTGTGAGCTCGCAGATGGCTGTCTGGTACTCGAAGATCGCCTGCAGCACGCCCTGGCTCATCTCGGGCTGGTACGGCGTGTACGCCGTGAGGAACTCGCCGCGCGCGAGGACGGCGTCCACCACGGCTGGGACGTAGTGGTCGTAGATCCCGGCGCCGAGGAACGAGAGCTCCCGGCCCGTGTCGACGTTCCGCTCGGCGAGCTCTGCGAGATGGGCGACGAGCTCGGGCTCCGAGAGCGCCGGCTCGAGGTCGAGCTCACGCCCGAAACGGACACTCTCGGGAATGTCGCGGAACAGGTCGTCGATCGTGGCGACGCCGACGGTCGCGAGCATCTCCTCGCGGTCGGCGGGGGTGAGTGAGAGGTAGCTCACTGCTCGGCGAGGAACGCCCGGTAGGTCTCGACGTCGAGCAGGTCGTCGACCTCGGCCGGGTCGGACAGGCGAACGCGCACGAGCCAGCCGTCGCCGTAGGGATCGTCGTTGATCGTCTCCGGCTCGTCGACCACCTTGGGGTTCACCTCGACGACCTCGCCCGAGAGCGGCGAGATGAGGTCGGAGACCGCCTTCACCGACTCGACCTCGCCGTAGCTCTCGTCCCTCGCGACCGACGCTCCCTCGCTCGGCGCCTCGTAGTGGACGATCTCCCCGAGCGCGTCCTGCGCGTACCACGTGATGCCGAGCGTCGCCGTGTCGCCGTCGACGCGCGCCCAGTCGTGCTCGCGGTGGTAGCGAAGGTCGTCGGGGTAGCTCTCTTCGGCGGCCACTAGCTCTCCTCTCGCTTGTAGAACGGCTTCGTGACGATACGCCCCTTGCGCGGCCTGCCGCGCAGGTCGACGGTGATCCCCTCTCCCGGCTGCGAGCCCGCGGCCGGAACGTAGCCGAGGCCGATTCCCACCTCGAGCATCGGCGAGAGGGTTCCGGACGTGACGACCCCCCCGCCCTCGATCCCCATGCCGGAACGCGGGATGCCCCGATCCTCCATGACGAAGGCGATGAGCTTCTCGGACGGCCCCTCCTCCTTCTGCCGCCGAAGAACGGGAACACCGGTGAAGTCCTTGTCCAGGGCGCACGCCCACCCGAGGCCGGCCTCGATGGGGGTCCGGTCCGGCGAGATGTCGTTCCCGTGGAGCGGATAGCACACCTCGAGCCGCAGGGTGTCCCGCGCTCCCAGCCCGCACGGCGTGACCCCGCGCTCGAGGATCGCGTCCCAGAGGCGCACCGCGTCCTCGGGAGCGCAGCCGAGCTCGCAGCCTCGCTCGCCCGTGTACCCGGTGCCGGCGACGAGGCAGCCGACGCCCAGGACGTCGACGTCCTGGCGGAACGTGAAGGGCGCGATCTCGATGCCGAGCCGGTCGAGCGCCTCGGGGCCCTGGACGGCCAGGAGCGCCCAGTCGTCCGAGACGTCGTCGGTCTCCGAGAGCGAGGAGTGGTCGGGCTCGACGTTGGCGGCGTTGACGACGAGGAGGAAGTCCTCGGGCCCCAGCCGATAGACGATCAGGTCGTCGTCGATCCCCCCGCGCTCGTTCGTGAGGAGGGTGTACTGCGCCTCACCCGGCTCGACCCGGTCGAGGTCGTTCGACAGCCGCGACTGGAGGTAGTCGCGCGCGCCGTCCCCCGCGATCCGGAGCTCCCCCATGTGCGACACGTCGAAGACGCCGGCGCCCGTGCGAACCGCACGGTGCTCGGCCGCGATCCCCTCGTACTGCACGGGCATCTCCCAGCCTGCGAAGGGAACGATGCGCGCGCCGAGAGCGGCGTGGCGCTCGAACAGTGGCGTGCGCCGGAGCGTCTGCACCGGGCGGGAATCCTACCGCCGGCCCGGGGCCGCCGCGGGCCTCCCTCCGCTTCGAGCGTATCGCTGCGAGACGCACCGATGGCGCGCGCATCGCGCCAGGTTTGCAACGGCCTGTCGCGGGGCCCTCACGACCCCGCGACACGCACCTTGGAGCCGGGCAACCGACGCCCTACGGGCGCAGGAAGGACGGCACCTCGAGGACCTCCGACGGAACGTCGAAGCCCTGAGGGGCAGCCTCGGTCTCGCCGGCCTCCTCGCTCCTCCGCTCGCGCCGGTACGCCTTGTCGAACCCGGTGGCGATCACGGTCACGCGCACCCGTCCGATCATGGCCTCGTCGATGACGGCGCCGAAGATGACGTTCGCGTTCAGGTCCGACGCGCCTGTGACGACCTCGGCCGCCTCGTTCACCTCGAAGAGCCCGATGTCCGGGCCGCCGGTGATGTTCAGGAGGATGCCGGTCGCGCCGGCGACCGAGGCTTCCAGCAGCGGCGAGGACACCGCGGCGCGCGCCGCCTCGGCCGCACGGTTCTCGCCTTCGGCCTCGCCGATGCCCATGAGGGCGGAGCCGGCGTCGGTCATGATCGTCCGCACGTCCGCGAAGTCGAGGTTGACCAGGCCGGGAATCGTGATCAGATCCGTGATGCCCTGGACGCCCTGGCGGAGCACCTCGTCGGCCATCCTGAACGCGTCGACGACCGAGGTCTGCTTCTCGACGACCTGTAGCAGCCGGTCGTTCGGAATGATGATGAGCGTGTCGACGTGGTCGCTGAGCTTGCCGATGCCGGACTGAGCCTGCTCGGCACGCTTGCGGCCCTCGAAGCCGAACGGCCGCGTGACGACTCCCACGGTGAGCGCCTTGAGCTCGCGGGCGATCTCCGCGATCACGGGCGCGCCGCCGGTGCCGGTCCCACCGCCTTCCCCGGCCGTGACGAACACCATGTCGGCGCCCTTCAGCGCCTCCTTCAGCTCATCTCGCGACTCGATCGCCGCAACCTCGCCCATCGCCGGATCGGCACCGGCGCCGAGGCCGCGCGTCGCCGCCGAGCCGATGTGGATCTTCTGGTCGGCCTCGACCATGAGCAGCGCCTGCGCGTCCGTGTTCACCGCGATGAACTCGCAGCCTCGGAGGCCCGCTTCGACCATCCGATTGACCGCGTTCGACCCTCCGCCGCCGACCCCCACGACCTTGATCACAGCCAGGTAATTGCCCGATTGATCTCTCACGTTGCTCCCCTCCGATGCGCGCCGAGCTTGAAGCTCAGCTTGAGCGTCCGGCTGAGGTTACGTAGGGCCTCGGACGATGTCAACCCGGCATTTGCAGCGGAATTCCGCTCAAAGTCTCACTCTAAACTTGAGACTTGAGACTTCGAGCCCACGACGGGCCGCTCGGGCACGGTGACGTCGAGGTAGCCGAGGTCGGCGCGCTCGTAGGCCGTCAGCGCCCGCAGCACGCGGGTAGCGACGACGAGCTTGAGAGCGACCTGCCGCGGGCCTCCGAGGCGGAGCTCCGCCCCGCCGGCAACGTCGAGGGACACGGCGCCCTCCTCCACGCGGACCGTGTCGACGTTCACCGGGAAGCCGCGTGGGAGCCGCCGCAGCGCGGCGAGGGCGTGCCGGACGTCGTCCGAGTCCATGACGTCGCCCGGAGCCACGGCCACCTCGTCACCCACGTCCACGACCGGCCGGGACGACTGACCCGGCTCGAGCGTGCGCATGACCCGGCCCTGGGCGGAGACGAGCCATTCCTCCTCGCCCTGGCGCAGGACCGCGAGGGGGCGCTCGGGTGAGACGGCGATGCGAAGGGTGTGCGGGAAGGCACGGTCGAGCCGGACGGCGCGCACCGTCGGGAGCGCCTCGAGACGACGGCGGAGCTCGTCCTGGTCGAGGGCGACGAGACTCTCGCCGACGACCGGCCGGACAGCATCGCGCACGGACTCGCGGACTGCCCGCGACCCGCCGGTGATCTCGATCTCCTTCGCGGCGAAGACGGTGGTCTCCCGCGCGCCGAGGTAGAGGAGGCCGAGGAAGGCCGCGAGGCCGATGACGACGGCCGCGACGCCGAGCGAGGGCGCGCGAAGCTGCGGCCGCAGCGCGGCCGCGGGCACGGGAGCGAGGTGCGGTCGCCTCACCACACCAGCGAGTTCGCCGCGGGGCGGCGTGGTCCTACCGTCGCGCGCTAGGCGCCGGCCCCGCTGGGCGCGCCTTGCTGCGCTCCGGCGTGCTCGACCGCCCAGTCGAGAGCGGTGTCCGCGACCTCTTCCCAGCCGTCCTCGCCGCAGGTCCAGTGCGAGCGGCCCGGGAACTCCTTGAACTCCGTGATCGTGTTCCCCTTGTAGTGCTTGCAGTTCGACTCGTTCACCGAGGCCGGCATGATGTGATCCTCGCCGCCGGCGATGAAGAGCAGCGGGGCGCGGGCGGCGTTCTTGTAGTTCACCCACGTCTCCTGGTGGCCGGGCTTGATGTTGGCGATGAGGCCGTAGGCCCAGACCCAGTTTCCCGGCGCGGGGATGTGGTAGCGGTCGTAGACCTTCCGCGACTCCTCCTCGCTCAGCGTGTTGGTGAACGCGTAGTGGAACTCCTCCGGCGTGAACCCAACCGCCTTGTGCCGGTTGGCTGGGCTCTTGAGGATCGGGAAGAGCGACTTGATCTGCGAGAGCGGGCTGACGTGCACGCCCTCCGTCGGCGCCGAGTCGATCACAACGCCGGCGGCGCCGCAGCCGTGGTCGAGGAGGATCTGCGTGAGCGTCCCGCCGAAGGAGTGGCCCATGATGATCGGCCGGCGCTCGAGCTCGGTGATGACCTCGGCGAGATGGGACACCGTCTGCGGGACCGTGAGCGTCGCGATCACCGAGGGGTCCTCCCGCAGGGCCTCGACCTCGACCTCGAACCCCGGATACGTCGGGGTGAGGACGCGATACCCCTTGCCCTCGTAATAGGGGACCCACTCCTCCCAGCTGCGCGGCGTCATCCAGAGACCGTGGACCAGGACGATCGTGTCGGGCGTGGTGCCGTTGCCGGCCATCTCATCCTCCTCGCTGTGGCGTGACGCCCGACTCTATTCGCCTTAGTAGTTTCATGCAACTGACTGCGCTACCCTCTCGGCGGGCCATGCTGAAGCGGGAATACGAGGGACAGGAGTCGTGCTCGGTTGCGCTGACGCTCGAGATCGTCGGCGAGCGCTGGACCTGGCTGATCGTCCGCGACGCCTTCCTCGGGCTGACGAGGTTCGCGGACTTCCGGGCCAGCCTCGGGATCGCGCCCAACGTCCTCAGCGACCGCCTCGGCCGGCTCGTCGCCGCAGGGATCCTCGAGCGGGTGCTCTACCAGAAGCGGCCCCCGCGGTACGAGTACCGGCTGACCGAGAAGGGCGCCGACCTCTTCACGGCGCTGAACGCGATCCGGCAGTGGGGTGACACGTACCTGAGCGACAAGCCGATGCGCCTCCTCCGCCGGAAGGCCGACGGAAAGACCGTCGTCGCGGCGCTCGTTCCCGAAGGGACGCCGGCACTTCCCCTCGACGAGATCGAGCTCGTGCCCGGGCCGGGCTTTCCGGCCGACCGCGACGAGCCCTAGGCCGGCGCCGGGGGGATCTCGATCGGCCCGAGGAGCTGCACCTCCGGCTGCAGGAGCACGCCGAATTCCTCGAGGGCCCGCCGCCTGGCCTCGGCGATCAGCTCGACGGCGTCTGCCGAGCGGGCTCCGTCGGCGTTCTCGATGAAGTTCGCGTGCTTCGGCGAGATCTGCGCGCCGCCGATCCGGTAGCCGCGCAGCTCACATGCCTCCAGCATCCGCCCGGCGGTCAGCTCGTGCTCGGGGTTCTTGAAGACGCTGCCGAAGGTTCGCTTGTTCGTCGGCTGCGCCGCCTTCCGCTGCGCCTGCATCGCGGCGACCGTCTCCTTGATCTCCGAGAGAGGTCGCGGCTCCAGCCGGAACTCGGCGCGCGCGACGACCTGACCTCGCCGAAGCCCCGAGCTCCGGTAGCGAAGGCCGAGCTCCGCCGGCGAGAGCCAGTTGGCGCCACCGGGCTCCGCGACGAGGGCGCGCTCGAGCACTCCCGCGATCTCGCCGCCGTAGGCGCCCGCGTTCATCCAGACTCCGCCGCCGACGGTCCCGGGGATGGCGCAGACGAACTCGATCCCACCGAGCTCGGCAGCGCGCGCCCGGTGGAGGCACACCGCGAGCGGGGCGCCGCCGCCCGCGACGAGCACGCCGTCGACGACCTCCGCCGAGGCGAGCTCTCCCGCGAGCTTGACCACCAGGCCGCGAAAGCCCTCGTCGGCGACGAGGAGGTTCGAGCCGAGGCCGACGGCCGCGACGGGACGCCCCTCGGCCTCCGCCCGAGCGAGGTGCTCGAGGAGCTCGTCGAGGGTCTCGGGCATCGCGAACCGGTCCGCGGGCCCGCCGGTCCCGAGCGTCGTGTAGCGGCTGAGCGAGACGCCCTCGTTCACGATCGCAGCTGCTCCCGAAGCAGCGGAATGGTCGAGTCGATGTCGCCGGCGCCGACCGTGAGCAGGAGCCCACCCGGCCGGGCGAGCGAAACCGCGAGGCGCGCAGCGTCCGTGAGCGACGGCGCCCAGCCGACCGGCATCCCGGGACGGACGTCCGCGAGGCGGTCGGAGACGATCCGGCCGCTCACGCCGACGACGGGCTCCTCACGCGCTGCGTAGATCTCGGTCACGACCACGGCGTCGGCCGCGGCCAGCGCCTCGCCCAGCTCTCGCCCGACGTGAATCGTCCGCGAGTAGAGATGAGGCTGGAAGAGGACGACGATCCGACCGTCGGGCGCGAGGGAGCGCGCGGCGGCGAGGGTCGCGGCCACCTCGGCTGGATGGTGCGCGTAATCGTCGTAGAGGCGTACGCCACCGGCCTCCCCATGGCTCTCGAGCCGGCGCCCGACGCCGTCGGAAGCCGGCGAGAGCTGCTGCAGCGGCCTCCCGCCCGTAGCCGGCGAGCTCGAGGGCCGTGAGCGCGCAGGCCGCGTTCACGCGGTTGTGCTCGCCCGGCACCGCGAGCTCGAGACTCGCGGGCTCGACGTCGCGCCCCCAGACGACGTGCCCCTCGGGGAGGCTTGCCGCCCATGCCTCGAACCGCTCCTCGAGCTCCGCGGTGGAGGCGAACGCGGCATGGTGGTCGAGGTCGACGTTCGTGATCACCCCGATCTCGGCAGGCAGCGAGAACACCGTCCCGTCGGACTCGTCTCCCTCAACGACCAGCCAGCCGCGGCCCGCACGCGCGTTCCCGCCGAGCTGCGGCACCTCGCCGCCGACGCTGAAGGAGGGATCGTCGCCGAGCGCGTCGAGGCAGTACGCGATCATCGCCGCTGTGGTCGTCTTCCCATGCGCGCCGGCGACGACGATCGAGCGCCGGAGACCCACGAGCTCGGCGAGCAGCTCGGCGCGGCTCCTCCCCGGGACCTGGCCGGCGTAGGCGGTCGACGACGATCGCCTCCGCCCCCGGCGGCGGCTCCGGAGGCTCGGGCGAGATCGTCACCTCGATGCCCGCCGCCCGCACGTGCTCGCACGTACGGCGTCTCCTTCCGGTCCCAACCGGACACCTCGGCCCCCCAGGCCCGCGCGAGGATCGCGTAGCCGGAGAGGCCCGCGCCGCCGATCCCCGCAAGCCAGAGGCGGCGACCCTCAAGCTCGCGCAAGCGCGATCAGCTCCCGGGCGACGACGTCGGCGGCGTCGGGCTTGGCCAGCGCGAGCATCGCCGCGCCCATGGACCGGAGCCGCTCGGGGTCGGCGAGCAGCTCGTCGACCTGCTTCCCGAGGTCGAGCTCCGCTTCGGGGACGACGACGGCGCCGCCGCCCCGCGCGAAGTACTCGGCGTTCTTCGCCTGATGGTCGGCGGTCGCGTGCGGATACGGAACGAGCAGGGCGGGCTTCCCGGCGGCGGCCACCTCCCACACCGAGCCTCCGGCGCGGGCGACGACCAGGTCGGCCGCCGCGAGCGACGCGCCGAACTCGTCCGTGAAGGGAAGGAGCCGGTAGTCGTCCCGACGCGCGCGCCCGGCCAGCTCCGGATAGTCGCGCTCCCCTGCGAGGTGGAGGATCGCAGGACCGCCGTCGGCGAACGCGGCGAGGGCGGCCTCGTTGATCCGCCTGGAGCCCTGGCTCCCTCCGAAGACGAGGACGACGGGGCCGTCCTCGGGCAGCTCGAAGAGCCGCCGCGCCTGCTCGCGCGCCGGCGGCCGCGAGCGCGCGGGAATCGGACGGCCGACCACCATGACCTTCTCGCCCTCGAGCCCCTCGATCGGGAATGCGCAAAAGACGCGCTTCGCGAGCGGCGCGGCGAGACGGTTCGCAAGGCCCAGGTGCGCGTCGGCCTCCGTGACGGCGGCGGGTATCCGGAGGATCCCGGCCGCGAGGACCATCGGCCCGCCGACGTATCCACCCGCGCCCAGGACGATGTCGGGACGGCGGGCGCGCAGAATCCGGAGGCACGCGACGGGAGCGACGGCATCCATCGCTAACGCTCCCGGCAGGCGCCGGCTCAGCTCCCGCGGAATGCCCTCGACCCGGAAGGCGTCGAAGGAGAATCCGGCCGAGCGCACGAGCCGCTCCTCGACGGAGTCAGGCCGACCGGCGAACGCGACGTCCGCGCCCAGGGCCGTCAGCGACTCGGCGACCGCGAGCGCGGGCAGGACGTGACCCGCCGTCCCTCCTGCGGCGATCAGGCAGCTCGGCCCGGTTTTCTCTGGCATCGCTCGTGGCGATGTTAAGGAGGATGCCGACCGACGCGAGCGCGACAACGAGGCTCGAGCCGCCGTACGAGACGAACGGAAGCGGGATCCCGGTCAACGGCGCGATGCCCATCACCGCGCTGACGTTGACGGCCGCCTGGCCGCAGACGAGCGCCGTGATCCCGGTGGCGAGGAGCTTCCCGAACGGCTCGCGGCACCCGAGCGCGACGTTGAAGCCCGCGTAGCCGAAGGCGACGAACGCGGCGAGGACGCCGAAAGCCCCGATCAGGCCGAGCTCTTCGCCGATGATGGCGAAGATCATGTCCGTCGAGGCCTCGGGCAGGTAGTAGACCTTCTGGACGCTCTCCCCCAGACCGACCCCGAAGAACCCGCCCGAGCCGAGCGCCAGCATCGCCTGCACGCTCTGGAAGCCCGCGCCTTGGGGGTCCTGCCAGGGGTCGAGGAAGGAGAGGATGCGCTCGCGCCGGTACGGCTCGACCCAGATGGCGGCGAGGACGACGAACGTGCCCAGCGCAGCTGTCCCGGCGAGCGTCGACAAACGCGTGCCGGCGACGACGAGGACCGCCGCCGCCATGATCGCGATCGCGATCGCCGTCCCCAGGTCGGGCTCGACGAGGACGAGCGCGAACGCCGCGCCGATGACGAGCCCGATCGGGCGCAGGAGCTCGCCGATGGTCTGCGGCGCCGGCCGCCGGGCGAGGTAGGCGGCGATCCAGACGGCGAGGGCGACCTTGGCGAGCTCGGACGGCTGCAGCGTGATCGGCCCGTAGGTCAGCCACCGCCGGGCGCCGTTGACCGGCGTCCCCAGCGCGAGCACCGCGACGAGGAGGACGAAGCTGCCCAGGAGGAGCGGCGCGACCGCGAAGCGCAGGCGGCGATAGTCCGTGCGCGAGAGCAGGACCAGGGCGACGATGCCCACGACGGCGTAGAGCGCCTGCCGCTTGAGGTAGTAGGCGGGGTCGTCGGCGGCGAGGGCTGCGCGCGCCGAGCTCGCGCTGTAGACCATGACGAGCCCGAATGCGACGAGCCCGAGCGTCACGAGCACGAGCAGGTGGTACTCGAGCCGCCGGCCCGCCCCGTCTCACAGGGCCTCCACGAGCTCCCGGAACCTGTCGCCGCGCTCCTCGAAGTTCGTGAACTGGTCGTAGCTGGCGCAGGCGGGCGAGAGGAGGACGACGTCGCCGGGCTCCGCGTCGGCGCGTGCGTCGGCGACCGCCTGGACGAGGTCGCGGGAGTGGCGGAAGCGGACGCCCTCGCGGGCCAGGGCCTCCGCGATCTCGTCGGCCGTCTCGCCGATGAGGTACGCGCACGCCACCCGCGACTCGTGCGCCCTTTGCGCGAGCGCCGTGAAGGACCCGCCCTTGCGGCTTCCGCCCAGGATCACGCGCAGGCCGGGCGGATACGCGCCGAGCGCGCGCTCCGCTGCTTCGGGGTTGGTCGCCTTGGAGTCGTTGATCCACCGCACGCCGTCGAGCTCGCGAACGAGCTCGAGGCGGTGGGGCACGCCGGCGAAGCTCCGCAGGGCCGCCGCGATCGCCGCGTCCGGGATCCCGACCGCGCGCGCCGCGGCCGTGGCGGCGGCGGCGTTCTCGCGGTTGTGCTCGCCCGGGATGCGCGGCTCGGCGGGGAGCTGGTCGTCCACGGCGAACTCGACGCGCCGCGCGCCGCCCGGAACGGGCTCGAAGCCCCGCGGGACGACGGCCGTGTCCTCGGGGCCCTGGTTCTCGAAGATCCGGAGCTTCGCGGCGCGGTAGGCGGCGAGGTCGGCATGGCGGTCGAGGTGGTCGGGCGTCACGTTGAGCAGGATCGCGACGCGCGGCCGGAACGAGTCGATGTCCTCCAGCTGGAAGCTGGAGAGCTCGCAGACGATCCAGGCGTCGGCGTCGAGGGCGCCGTCGAGGCCGGTGAGCGGGCGGCCGACGTTGCCGGCGACCGCCACGTGCCGGTCGGCTGCCCGGAAGACCGCGCCGAGCAGCTCCGCCGTCGTCGTCTTCCCGTTCGTCCCGGTGACGCCGAGCACGGGGTTCGGGAGGATCCGGGAGCCGAGCTCGACCTCGCTCCAGACCGTGACGCCGCGGCCGCGTGCCGCGGCCGCGAGGGGCACCTCGCTCGGGACTCCGGGGCTCTTCACAAGTAGGTCCACGCCGTCGAGAAGCGCGGGATCCTCCGCGCCGAGCACGACTTCGACGCCGGCGGCGCGAAGCCTCCCCGCGTCGAGCTCCTCGTTGCGGTCGACGCCGACGACCCGGACCCCCCGGCGGACGAGGGCGAGCGCCGCGGCCTCGCCCGAGCGCGCGAGGCCGAGGACGAGGGCCTTCTCAGGAAGCGAACTCAGAGGCGTAGCGGTAGTAGAGGACGAAGCCGCACGCGCAGAGGATCGCGGTGACGATCCAGAAGCGCACCATGATCCTCGTCTCCGACCACGCCTTCATCTCGAAGTGGTGGTGGAGCGGCGCCATGAGGAGGACACGCCGACCGAACCACTTGAAGCTGACGACCTGGACGATGACCGACAGCGCCTCGATTACGAAGATGCCCCCGATGAGGATGAGGAGCGACTCGGTCTTCGTCATGATCGCGAACGCCGCGAGCGCGCCCCCGAGGCCCATGGAGCCCGTGTCGCCCATGAAGACCTGCGCGGGGAAGGCGTTGTACCAGAGGAACCCGATCGAGGCCCCGACGAGGCTCGCTCCCAGGATCGCCAGGTCGAGGTCGACCTGGTCCGCGCGCCCGATGGCGCGGATCGAGGCCAGCGCGGCGACGAGGCTCATCGCCGTGTAGGTGAGGATGGCGATCGTCGTCGTCCCGGCCGCGAGGCCGTCGATCCCGTCGGTCAGGTTCACGGCGTTCGAGGCCCCGGCGATGATGAAGAAGAGGAGGACGTACCAGCCCCAGGAGAGCGGCACGGAGACGCCGAGGAGCGGCAGGTAGACGTCCGTCGAGAGAGGGTCGTCGAGCCCCCGCTCGGCGACGACGGCGACGACAATGGTGATCGCGCCCAGCCAGAGGAGCTTCCAGCGCCCCGCGAGACCCAGCGAGCGGCGCCGAGAGACCTTCGTCCAGTCGTCGACGAACCCGATCGCGGCGCAGCCGAGCGTCACGAAGAAGGCGGTGACGGCCGGGACCGTGCGGCCGGAGAAGATGAGGAACGGCACCGCCATCGCGATCATGATCAGGAGGCCGCCCATCGCCGGCGTGCCCTGCTTGACGACGTGCCCCTTCGGCCCCTCCTCGCGGATCTGCTGGCCGAACTCGTTCTTGCGCAGGAAGCCGATGAACTTCGGGCCCGAGATGATCGAGATGACCATCCCGAGGACGCCCGCCAGCAAGACCTCGACCATACCGGGAGCCTAGATTCGGGCCGGGACGACGGCGACGGCCTCGGCGATGACCTCGAGGCCCATCGCGCGTGAGCCCTTCACGAGGACGCAGTCGCCGGGCTCGAGGACGCCGCGGAGGAGGGCGAGCCCCTGCTCGACCGTCGAGGCCCAGCGCGTCACGGGGACGCCGCGCGCGCCCGCGAGGTAGGCGCGAGAGAGGGGGCCGACGGCGACGAGCACCTCGACCCCGGCCCGGGCGGCGGCGGCGCCGACCTCCTGGTGGTAGGCGGGAGCGCCGGGCCCCAGCTCGGCCATGTCGCCGAGGACGGCCACCTTCCGGCAGTCGACGGCTCGCTCCGCGAGGTGCTCGAGCGCGGCCGCCATGGAGAGCGGGTTCGCGTTGTAGCAGTCGTTCAGAAGCACGCCTCCACCGGGGAGCGGCACCTCCTCGCCGCGCAGGCGCGAAAGCTGGACGTGCCGCGCGCCCTTCTGGAGCTTGCCGAGCGGAAGGCCGAGCGCGTGGTAGGCGGCGATCGCGGCGAGGGCGTTCGTCGCGTTGTACCGCGAGCCGAAGCTGAACTCGAGCGTCAGCGGCCGGCCGAACGCCTCGACCTTGATCCTCGCGCTGCCGTCCCGCGCGGCGAAGTACGACAGGGAGACGTCGCCGCCGTCCCCGAAGCGCGCGATCTCGATGTCCGGGCGGCGGAGGTACGGCTCCAGGTAGGCCTCGCCCGCAGGGACGACCGCCGTCCCGCCGGGAGGCAGGCCCTCGATCAGCTCCGCCTTCGCCTGCGCGACGCGCTCGACTGTCCCGAGGAGCTCGAGGTGAACCGGGCCGACACTCGTCACGATGCCGACGTCGGGTCGCGCGACCTCGCACAGCTCCGCGATCTGACCGAGGCCCCGCATGCCCATCTCGACGATCGCGACCTCGGTGTCCTCCTCGAGCCTGCACAGGGTCAGCGGGAGCCCGATCTCGTTGTTCTGGCTTCCCTCGGCGACCACCGTGGGGACGTGCGGCGCGCAGAGGGCGCCGAGGATGTCCTTCGTCGACGTCTTCGCCGTCGAGCCGGTGACCGCGACCACCTTCGCCCGCGAGCGTTCCCGCACGGCGCGGCCGAGCGAGGCGAGCGCCCCGAAGGCGTCCTCGGGGACGAGCGCCGCCGTCGCGCCGGCGGCGAGCGCGTCCTCGACGAACGCCACGCCACCGCCGACGGCGACGAAGAGATCTCCCGGACCGGCGCGACGGGAATCGATGACGACGCCGGTGACGAGCTCGGCACCCTCGGCCCGCGCGAGGCGTCCGGGCGCGAGCTCCTCGATCTCGTCGAGCGCGAGCGGGATCATGCGGCTGCCCCGAGCCGCCGGAGAGCGTCGCGTGCCACTTCCCGGTCGTCGAACGGGATCGTGCGGTCGCGGAACTCCTGTCCCTGCTCGTGACCCTTGCCGGCGATGACGACGACGTCGCCGTCCTCCGCCGTCTCGATGGCGCCCGCGATGGCCGCCGCCCGGTCGGGCTCGACCTCGTAGTCGCCGCTCATCCCGACGAGGATCTCCTCGATGATCGCGAGGGGCTCCTCGCTGCGGGGGTTGTCGGAGGTGACGACCGCGACGTCGGCGAGGCGGCTCACGACGGCGCCCATGAGCGGCCGCTTGGCGCGGTCGCGATCGCCGCCGCAGCCGAAGACGCAGACGACGCGGCCCTCCGCCAGGCCGCGCGCCTCGGTGAGGACGTTCTCGAGCGCCTCGGGCGTGTGCGCGTAGTCGACGATGACCGCGAAGGGCTGGCCCTCCTCCACGGCCTCGAACCTGCCCGGGACCCCGGTGACGTGCTCCACCCCACGCACGATCGCGTCGTCGTCGATCCCGAGCAGCCGCGCGGCGGCGATCGCGCCGAGGACGTTCTCGACGTTGAAGCGGCCGCGGAGGCGAGGACGCACGGCGAGGCCGGCGCCGCGAAAGCTCGTCGCGGACGGCGTCAGCTCGAGCTCCTCGGGGCGGATCTCGGCGTCGGGGTCGATGCCGAACGTCACCAGGGTGGAGCCGAGCCCTCGTAGCTCGTCCGTCAGCCTGCGGCCGTACGGATCGGCGACGTTGACGGCGGCGGGTGGGCGGTTGCCGTCGACGTCGGGCTCCGTGAAGAGCCGGCGCTTGGCGTCGTAGTAGGCCTCGAGCGTCCCGTGGAAGTCGAGGTGGTCCTGCGAGAGGTTCGTGAAGACGAGCGCCCGGAAGCGCGTCCCGACCAGCCGCTTGAGCTCGGAAGCGTGCGAGGAGGCCTCCATGGCGCAGCTCGCGTCGCCCGCGTCGAGCATGTCACGGAACGTCCGCTGGAGGTCGATCGCCTCCGGCGTCGTGCGGGTGACGGCGCGCCGCTCGCCGCCGATCCGCATCTCGACCGTCCCGAGCAGGCCCGGGCGGCGGCCCGCCGCGGCGAGGATCGAGTAGAGGAGGAACGCGGTCGTCGTCTTCCCGTTCGTGCCGGTGACGCCTGCGACCTCGAGCGCGCGCGTGGGCTGCCCGAAGAAGGCGTCGGCCGCGAGGGCCATGGACAGCCGGGCGTCGCCAACGAGGAGCTGGGGGACGGCGAGGTCGAGCGGCCGCTCGACGACGAGAGCGACGGCGCCCCGTGCGACCGCGTCCGGCGCGAAATCGTGACCGTCGGCGCGCTCGCCGGGGACGCAGACGAAGAGCGCGCCCGGGGTCACGCTGCGCGCGTCGTACGCGAGGTCGGTGATCGCGACGGGCGCGGCGTTGAGGGTGTCCGTCGCTCCGACGGCACGGCCCATGGTCTCGAGGTCGCTGGCGGGTTCTCGCACGTGTCGCTGGCTCCTTTCGGCGCCCGCGTCGAGGTTCTTCCTCACTCCTGCGTGCATTCTGGCGCGGTCCGCGCGCCACCGGCGCACTTGGCCTCGATACGCTCGAAGCGGAGGGAGGCCCGCGGCGGCCCCGGGGCCAGGCTCAGTGTCGGGCGTCGGGCGGGATGTCCAGGTACTGAAGCGCGAACTGCGCGATCTCGGCGAACACGGGCGCCGCCACGACGCCGCCCCAGATCGCGCCCTTGGGCTCGTCCACCGTCACGAGCACCACGAGGCGCGGGCGGCTCGCGGGCACGAAGCCGACGAACGAGGCGACGTAGCGCGTGTCCGAGTAGCCGCCGGTCGGCTCCGGCTTCGCCGCGGTCCCCGTCTTGCCTGCGACCTTGTAGCCGGGGATCTGCGCCGTCGTCCCGGAACCCTCCTGGACGACCCCGCGGAGCATCTTGGTCAGCTCCGTCGACGTCCGGGGCGAGAGAACGCGACGCTTCTGGGGCACGACCGGCTTCTCGCCTTCGATCCGCTCGACCAGGTGGGGCTTGACCCACATGCCGTCGTTGGCGATCGCGCCGTACGCCGCCGCCATCTGGATCGGCGTGACCGCGATGCCCTGCCCGATGGGGACGTTTCCGATCGTCGAGCCGGACCACTTGTCGGGGGGCAGGACGATGCCGCGCGTCTCGCCCGGGAAGTCGATGCCGGTCTTGCGCCCGAAGCCGAACCGGTGGATCCACTCGGAGAGCCTGTCCTGCTGGAGCTGGAACGCGAGGGTGACGACGCCGACGTTCGACGACTGCGACAGGATCTGCGAGACGGTCATCGTCTGCGTCCCCCGCGGCTCGGCGTCGTGGATGACCCGGTCGGCGACCTGGATCTTGTAGGGGAGCCTGAACTTCGTCGACGGCGAGACGATGCCCGACTCGAGGACGCCCCCGATCGTCACGACCTTGAAGGTCGAGCCGGGCTCGTAGGTGTCCGTCACCGCCCGGTTTCGCAGCCGGTCGGGCTCCCAGCGCGCGACCGTCGGGAAGATGTTCGCGTCGAATCCCGGCTCGACGGCGAGTGCCAGCACGCCGCCCGTTCGCGGATCGAGGACGACGGCTGTGGCCGCCGCCGCGGTCCATCTCGCCCGCGCTCGCTTGAGGATGCGCTCGACCTGCCCCTGGAGCGAGTGGTCGATGGTCAGGTACGCATCCTTCCCGTTCACCGCCGGCTCCGAGTCGACGACGTCGATGGTGCGGCCGAACGGATCGCGGACGATCGTCTTCGCGCCGTCGTGGCCCGACAGGGTCTTGTCGAGCTCGAGCTCGAGCCCCGAGAGGCCCTTGTTCTCGATGCCGGCGTAGCCGACGACCTCCGACGCCACCGCGTCCTGGGGGTACGCGCGTCGCTCCTCCGCGTAGAACCCGAAGCCCGCGATCCCGCGCGCCTCCAGCGCCTGCGCCTTGTCGGCGTCGGCCTTGCGCGCGACGTAGACGAACCCTTTCGAGCGGTCGGCCAGCAGCGGGTAGAGCTCGTCGGGATTGACCCCGAGGGTCTCGCCCGCGGCGACGGCTGCGGCCCTCGGGTCGGTGATCTGGCGCGGGTTCGCATAGACCGTGGTCGCGCGCTCGCCGATGGCGAGCTGGACCCCGAGCCGGTCGTAGATCGTCCCGCGCCGCGCGGGCACGTCGATCTCCTCCCGGTTCTGGCTCGTCGCCAGCTTGTCGAGCGCCTGCGCCTTCACCGCCTGGAGCCACGCCACACGGGCGAACGCGGCCGCGAAGACGATGGCGAACACCGCCACGACCAGCCGGAGGCGCCTGTTCGCCTGGCGCACGGGCGGCTACTCCTCGACGCGTGCGAGGCGGATGTACGTCGGCTGCTCGGGGCGGACGAGCCCGTACCGGCCGACGGCGATCGCCTCGATCCGGCCGGCGGCCGCCGCACGGGAGAGCTCCGCGTCGAGCGCGTCGCGCTTCGCAGAAAGGTCGTCCCGCTGACGGTCCAGCTCCTCCGCCTGCATGTTGAGGCGGAGGGCCCCGACGTTGAGCGCGACGATGCCCGCGAGGAGGGCCGCGACGAGCACGATCCAGACGACGCTGCCGGCCAGCCGGGGGCGCGGAGCGCTCTTCCGCCGCGGCGCCGGGCGTGACTCCGCGCGCGCCCGGCGCGGCTGGGGCGCACGGCGCGGGCTCGGCTGGGCTCGGGCCGCGGCGGAGGCCATCAGGTCTTCACCGCCACCCGGAGGCGCGCAGAGGCCGCGCGCGGGTTCTCCGCGGTCTCGGCCGGAGAGGGCCTCACGGCCTTGCGGGTGACGAGGCGCAGGGTCGGCTCCTTGCCGCAGACACACACGGGCAGGTCCGGCGGGCACGTGCACCCGCGCGCCTGCGCGGCGAAGAACCGCTTCACGATCCTGTCCTCGAGCGAGTGGAAGCTGATGACCGCGATGCGCCCGCCCGGCCGTAGCAGGCGGAGGGCTGCCGGGAGCGCAGCCTCGAGCGACTCGAGCTCCTCGTTGACGACGATCCGCAGAGCCTGGAAGACGCGCTTGGCCGGATGACCGTCGCCGAAGCGCCGCGGGGCCGGGATCGCGGAGCGCACGACCTCGACGAGGTCGGACGTCCGCTCGAAGGGCTGCTCCTCCCGGCGACGAACGATCGCCCGTGCGATCTGGCGCGAGAACCGTTCCTCCCCGTACCGGCGAAAGACGTCCGCGAGCTCGCGCTCGCTCGCCTCGTTGACGATGTCGCGCGCCGAAAGCGTCCCGGAGGGGTCCATCCGCATGTCGAGCGGGGCGTCGGCCGCATACGAGAAGCCGCGCTCCGGGCGATCGATCTGCATGCTCGACACGCCGAGGTCGAGCAGGATCGCGTCCGCCTCCATGCCGTTGTCCGCGAGCTGGCCGAGCACGACGGCGAAGTCGCCCCTGAGGAAGCGCGACTGCACCTGCGCGCGCCGCTCCAGCCGCTCGAAGTACGGGCGCACCGAGGCGTCCTTGTCGATGGCGATCAGGCGTCCACGGCCGACCAGGTCGGCCACCAGGAGCTCGGCGTGGCCGCCGGCGCCGAACGTGGCGTCGATGACCGTCTCGCCGGGCGCGACGGCGAGCAGCTCCCGCACCTCGTCGGCGAGGACGGGGACGTGGTCAGCTGTCTCGTGCTGCAAGGCGCTCCGCAACAACCTCCGCCCTCCCTTCGACCTCTTCGAGCTGCGTCTCCCACGCGCGCCGATCCCAGACCTCGAGGGAGTCCCCGATGCCTGCGACGACGACGTCCCGTGTGAGGCCGACCCTCTTCATGAGCCCGGCCGGGAGCGTGACGCGCCCCTGGCGGTCGAGCTCCGCCTCGACGCCCGCCGAGAAGAGGTAGCGTCGCAGCTGGCGCGCCTCCCGGCTGAACTGGTCGAGGCCCGACATCTGCGAGCCGACGAACTGATCCCAGCCTTCCCTCGTGTAGACGGCGAGACACGGGTCGATGCCCCGCGTGACGACCACGCCGTCGGCGAAGGCCGGCCGGAAGCGTGCCGGCAGCGTGAGGCGATTCTTGCCGTCGATCGTGTGCTCGTACTCGCCGAGAAGCACCGGAACGCGCCTTCCGTCGCTACCACTTCGCCCCACTTTAGACCACGATTCCCCACGACGCAACCCCTCCGGCACAATGGCGCGGACGTCGTCACCGGGAAAAGGGAGGTCGTGGTGCAGGTGGAGCTGACGGGCGAGCGGCTGGCGGAGCTTCTGCGGGAGGCCGAGCACGCCCACGGGGAGTACGAGCGCGGGCTCGGCCACCGGGACGAGGACTGGCCCCGCTGGTACGCCGACTACATCCTCGGCCGGCTGGAGTCGGCGGGGGCCTAGGCAGGCCGGCCGTGGGCGCCCCGGCGCGCGAGCGCGGCGCTCGCCGCGTCCGCCGCGAAGGCGACCGCGTCCGCAACCGAGTCGCCGCGGCCGAGCGCGTAGGTGAGGCCGGCGGCGAAGCTGTCGCCCGCGCCGTAGGCGTCCTCGAGCGGCCCCGCGGGCGGCGAGGCCTCGTAGGAGCCCGACCGGCCGTCCGCGCACGTCCACGAGCCCCCGCCCATTCCGGCCGTCGTCACGACCAGCCGCGGCGCGGGCTCGAGGTCGCCCTGCGCGTAGGTCTCGCTCGGGTCGCTCCCGCTGTGGACGAGCGCGTCCACCTCGACCCCCGCGGCGGCGAGGACGGGCAGGACCCGGGCAGTGGCGACGAGAACCCGCGCGCGGCGGGCGGCGGCGACTGCGGCCGCATCGGCGCTGACGAGGTAGACGGCGTCCATCGCGGATAGGTCGTCCCAGGGAAGCGGGTCCTCGCCCCGCGGGACGTGCTTCTCCCCGATGATCGTGATCGTCCGCTCGCCCCCGCTCTCCACGAACGTGAACCCGCGGCGCTGGGGCTCGGCGTGGCGCACGGCCTCGACGCGAACGCCAAGGTCGGTGAGCTCGGCGAGCGCGCGCCCGCCGAGGTCGTCCCGTCCCAGCGCCGTGAAGAGGGTCGACGCGCCGCCCGCGAGGCGGGCGAGCTGAACGGAGGCGACGCCCCCGCCGCCCGCGGCCTCGGACCACCATTCGCTCGCCTGGATGATCTCGCCGCTCCTGGGCAGGCGCTCCACACGTGCGAACTCGACCCACTCCACGTGACCGACGACTGCGACGCGCATCGCCGGAGTCTCACACTTCGGCGGCCTCGGGCGTTTCAACGGATGATGCACGCCGTGGCCGCGATCCCACCCTTCGAGCGCTTCTACGAGGAGCGCAAGGACGAGATCTTCGGCTACCTGGCGCGCCTGCTGGGCCGGCAGGCAGCCGAGGACGCGTTCCAGGAGACGTTTCTCCGCGCGCTGCGCGGGTACGGGACGCTGGAGCACGGACGGCATCTGCGCGCCTGGGCGTTCACGATCGCCACGCGCGTCGCCGCCGACGCGCGCAAGCGAACGGTCCCCGCGGCCGAGCTCGAGGAGATCCCGGTCGCGGACGAGCGCCCCGCCTACGCGGAGCTCGCCGACCTCGCGGGGGAGCTCCCGCCCACGGAGCGCGCCGCGGTCGTTCTCCGCTACGGATACGACCTCTCGTACGACGACATCGGCACGGCGCTCGGCTCGAGCTCCGAGGCCGCCCGCCAGGCCGCCTCATCCGGCGTCCGGCGCCTGAGAAAGAAGGTGACGCGATGACCGTTCCCGACCAGCTGGACCGACGCTTCCGCGAGGCCGCGGGCGCCGAAGGACTCCTCGACGTCGCATACGACCTCACCGACTCTCCCGTCGGGCCGCTCCTCGTCGCCGCGAGCGAGCGGGGCCTCTGCCGCATCTCCTTCGACCCCGAGCCGGAGCGCGAGATCGATGCGCTCGCGCGAGGGTTCGGCGTGCGCGTCCTGCGCTCGCCCGCCAGCGTCGACCGAGCACGTCGCGAGCTCGACGAGTACTTCGAGGGCCGCCGTCGCGAGTTCGACCTCGAGGTCGACCTCAGCCCCCTCCCCGCGTTCCAGCAGGACGTCCTCACCGAGCTCGTCCGTGTCCCGTACGGACACGTCGACACCTACGGCGCGCTCGCCGAGCGCATCGGTCGGCCGCGGGCCGCCCGCGCGGTCGGCGGGGCGCTCAATCGCAACCCGGTGCCCATCGTCATTCCGTGCCACCGGATCGTCGGCGCGGGCGGGAGCCTCGTGGGCTACGCCGGCGGCCTCGAGCGGAAGCGCCTCCTGCTGGGGCTCGAGGGCGCGATCCCGCAGACGTTCCTCGTGTGAAGGCTCCGGCCGCCGCGGAGGTTACGCTCACCGCGGTGCGGCTCTTCCGCAAGCGTCCCGTCCTCAGGCCACTGGGCGAGCAGGAGTGCTACCTGCGCCTGCACGGCCGGCGGAGCGGCGACGTCGAGATCGTCACGCAACCAGAGGTCCCCGCGGTCGATCCTCCCGCTGACCGGAGCGGCCCGACCGACACGGTCCCCGCCGTCCATCTCTTGATCGCGTATCCGCGAGAGGGATCCCGGCTCACGGGCGAGCAGCTCCGGCGCGAGCTCCTGCGGCGGATGGAAGCCCGCTCGGGCGAGGCCGCGTAGCGGTCGCTACTCGGCCGCCCCGAAGCCGCCGCCGCCGGGCGTCTCGATCGTCACCGACTGGCCGGCGGCGACCGCGAGCGAGACCTTGGCCGGGACGAGGTCTCCGTCTACGAGGTTCCGTCCCGGCTCGCCGGGCTGCCCTCCTCGCGTCCCCGCAGGCCCGCGCGCGCGCCGCTCGCTGACGATCGAGACACGGCAGGGCTCGAGTGCCGTGATCTCTCTGATCACGCCGTCTCCGCCCCAGTGGCGGCCCTGCCCGCCGGAGCCGAGGCGGAGGGCGTAGCGCTCGACGCGGAGCGGGTAGGCAAGCTCGAGCGCCTCGATCGGCGTGTTGAGGGTGTTGGACATCGCGACGTGCACCGCCGAGGGGCCGTCGGCGTTCGGGCATGCGCCCTGTCCGCCGGCGATCGTCTCGTAGTAGGTGAAGCCCGCGTTTCCGAAGGTGAGGTTGTTCATCGTCCCCTGGCCCTGCGCGGGGACCGGAATTGCCTGGCCGAAGGCGCGGAAGACGACATCCGCGATCCTGCTCGACGTCTCGACGTTCCCGGCGGCGACCGCCGCGGGCGGCCGGGCGTTCACGAGCGACCCCTCCGGTGCGCTCACGGTCACCGGTGCGAACGCGCCGCCGGAGGCGGGTACGTCAGGGTCGGTGAGGCAGCGGACGACGAAGTACGCGGCCGAGCGGGTCACGGCGAGCGGGCAGTTGAGGTTTCCGGGGTGCTGCGGGTCCGTGCCCGCGAAGTCGATCTCGACCTCCTCGCCCGAGATCGTCACGGACGCGCGGACGACGAGCTCCTCCTCGACCGCCTCGAGCACGTCGGCCGCCTCGTAGCGGCCGTCCGGAAGCGCGGCCACCGCGGCGCGGACCCGGCGCTCGGAGTAGGCGTGGAGCTCGTCCATCGCAGCCGCGACCGTGTCCCGGCCGCGGCGCTCGCAGAGCTCGGTGATCCGGCGCTCGGCGAGTCGGTGCGCGGCGAGCTGGGCCCGGAGGTCGCCGCGGCGCTCGTCCGGGTTTCGCATGTTGGCGAGGACGATCGTCACGACCTCGTCGGTGAGGCGAACGGGCGGAAGGACGAGCCCCTCCTGGAAGAGGTCGGTCGAGTCGGCCGGCAGGCTGGCGGGCTCCGCGCCGCCCACGTCGGCGTAGTGCGCGCGACTGACCGCGAAGCCGACCTCGGTGCGCGAGACGAGTGTGATGTCCGGCAGGTGCGTCCCGCCCGTGAAGGGGTCGTTGACGACGAATGTCTCGCCGACGCCGGGCTCGTGGCCGCGCACCGCCGCGACAGCCTCCGGCATCGCGCCCAGGTGCACGGGAATGTGCTCCGCCTGGGCGATCATCCGCCCGTCCTCGGCGAAGAGGGCCGTGGAGCAGTCGCGGCGCTCCTTGATGTTCGCGGAGAAGGCCGAGCGCACGAGCACGGCGCCCATCTCCTCCGCGACCGCCCGGAGCGCGCTGCCGAGGACTTGGAGCTCGATGTTCACGTTCTCGTGAGGATCAATGTGCTATTTCCATCCCTATCCCCCACCCACCCGGGGGGAACCCAGCAGGTCGCGCCGTCGAGCTCCACCACCGCCGGGCCGGTGACCGAGAGCGGCTCCGAGCCGTGCAGCACGAGCGCAGGCCCCGGCTTCACCTCCGCGGTCCGCACCGCGACGAGCTCGAGCGGCCGGTCGCGATCCAGGTACCCGTATCGCTCCTCGTGGGCGCGGTGGAAGGCCTCGGCGGGGTCGTCGCCGAGCGGCACCGTGAGCTCGAACGACTGACCCTTGTAGCGCAGGTCGATCTCGCCGCTCGCCGGCAGGAGCCCGGCCTCCGCCAACGGGATCACGTACGACCGCACGCGGTCGCGGCGCTCCTCGCTCGCCACGAGGCCGAGAGCCGAGAGGACGCCGGCCGCAGCCGGAACGAGGACGGTGCCGATGCCGAGCTCGTCCGCCAGCTCGCATGCATGGAGCGGGCCGGCACCACCGAACGCGACGAGCGCGAAGTCACGCGGATCGTGACCGCGCTCGACGGAGATCAGCCGGAGCGCGCGCAGCATCTCGGCGTTCACGACCTCGATCACCGCCTCGGGCTCGAAGTCGCCCAGCGCGAGCTCCGCGGCGGTTCGGTCGAGAGCCAGGCCGCCCGCAAGCGTGTCCGGCAACCGTCCCAGCGCGAGGTTCGCGTCGGTGACCGTCGGCTCGAGCCCGCCCCGCCCGTAGCACGCCGGCCCGGGGTCCGCGCCCGCGCTCTGCGGGCCGACCCGCATTGCTCCCCCGGCATCCCGCCAGACGACCGACCCGCCGCCCGCGCCCACGGTCTGCAGGTCGACGGTCGGCAGCCGGATCGGAAATCCGCCGAGCTCCCGCTCCCCGGCGCGGCCGACCTCACCGCCGGCGACCATGCAGACGTCGGTCGACGTCCCGCCCATGTCGAGCGAGATGGCGTTCTCGATGCCCGCGAGCCGGGCGACGTGCGCCGCGCCGACGACGCCCGCCGCGGGCCCCGAGAGGAGGGCGAACGACGGGTGACGGGCCGCGTCGCCGAGCGTGCAGACGCCGCCCGAGGAGCGCATGACGAGCGGCTGTGGCAGCCCGGCCTCGCGACACCGCGTCGATAGCGAGTCGAGGTACTCCGCGAGCAGCGGCCCGAGGTACGCATCGACGGTCGTCGTCGAGGCGCGCTCGTACTCGCGGAACTCGGGCGCGACCTCGTGGGAGGCGACGACGTGCGCGCCGGGCAGCCGTTTCCGTATCTCGTCGGCGACGAGCTGCTCGTGCGACGGGTCCCGGAAGGAGAAGAGGAGGCACACCGCCACGGCCTCGGCGTCGACTTCCGGAAGCGAGTCGAGGTCGAGGGGCTCGATGACCCCGGCCGGCCCGATTCGCTCGTGGACGCCGACGCAGCGCTCGAGGGGAACGAGCGGCTCCGGGTGCTCCTCGCAGAGGCGGTAGAGGTGCGCGCGCGTCTGCCGACGCAGGTGGAGCACATGCTCGAAGCCGGCCGTCCCGACGTACGCCGTCTTCGCGCCCTTGCGCTCGAGCAGGGCATTCGTGGCGATCGTCGTCCCGTGCGTGAACCGCTCGAGCGGGCCGTCGGCGGCACCGACCGCCGTCGCCGCCTTGACGACCGAGTGCTCCTGGGCCCGAACGGTCGGGATCTTCGTCGTTCGGAGCTCCCCCTCGGAGAGGAGCACCGCGTCCGTGAACGTCCCGCCGACGTCGATCCCGAGGATCGCCACGGCGCACGTCTACCACGGCGGGCCGACGCCGCGCCTTCGGATCGGCCCCTAGCGAGCGGCCGCGCGCCGTGCCCGGTAGGCCCGTGCCTTCGTCCGGTTGCCGCACACGTCCATCGAGCACCAGTGGCGCGAGTGGTTGCGCGCCCGGTCGTAGAACGCCCAGCCGCAGTCGTCCGCCCTGCAGGCCTTGAGGCGGCTCCACGTCCCGTCCGCCATCGCCGTCGCCACGATGGCGAGGATGCGGCCGAGCGACCCGTGGACGCCTTTCGCCGAAGGCTCGAGGCGCGGCGTGCCGGAGGGCTCGAAGCGGAGCACCAGGCCGGCCCGGGTCGCCGCCCGATTGAGCGTGAGCGCGGCTTCCTTCCGCACGCTCAGTCCGTTGTTCTCGAGGAGGAGCGCCCGGATCGCCTCGCGGAGCGCGCGGGCAGCCTCGAGGTCCCGGCGGGACGCGGCCCCACCGCGCAGGAGCCCGTGCCCCCGGAGCCATGCGAGCAGCGCCTGCGGGCTCGAGAGCGCGTCGCTCCCGCTCTCGACCTCGAGCGTGTTGACGAACTCGCGCACGATCTCGAGGTCGCCGGGCGCCGCCTCCGGATTCATAACCGTCTATAGTAGAACATCGGTTATCCGGCGACCAGGAGGTCACCTGTGTCCGACGCTCCCTTCCGTCTCGCCCGCGTCTCCGACGTCGTCGCGCCCGCCGCGGCCGACCCCGGCGAATCCGATTGGCACGCGGTGCGCATCCACTTCGGCATCGGCTCGTTCGGCATCGGCGCCTACACGGCCGAGGCCGCCGGCGATGTGCTCACGTCCGAGCACGACGAGGCGGACACCCGCCACGAGGAGCTGTTCTACGTCGGCAGCGGCCGCGCGAGGTTCACGGTGGACGGCGAGTCGGTCGAGGTGCCCGCCGGCACGTTTCTCTACGTCCGCGATCCCGACGCTGCGGCGAGAGGCAACGGCGCTCGAGCCCGGGACGACGCTCCTGGCGATCGGGGGCGAGCCCGGGAAGGCGTTCGAGGTCTCCTCCTGGGAGCAGAAGTACGTCGACGGTGGCTAGGACGGCCTGGAGCGCCGAGCTCCCGCTCGTCGGCGCCGGCGGCGAGCCGGTCGACCTGCGGCGCACCATCGAGTCGCACGGGCTCGTCGACCTGCCGCCCATGCGGATCGAGCCGGGAAGCCGCGCGCTCGAGATCACCGTGCCGCTGCCCGGGGCCAGGCCGCGTACGGCGCGCGTCGCCGAGGGACGCGCCGGGCAGGCGGTCGTCACGGTCGCGGGGCCGGCACCGGGGACGCGGGTCGCGGCCGACCTCCTGACCACGCTCGCACATGTCCTCCGTCTCGACGAAGACCTGTCGCGCTTCTACGCCTTCGCGGCCGAGGACCCCGACCTGGCCTGGGCCGCCGCGGGCGCCGGACGGCTCGTCCGCAGCCCGACGGTCTTCGAGGAGGTCGTGAAGACGATCTGCACGACCAACTGCGCGTGGTCGGCGACGCAGCGCATGGTGGGGGCGCTCGTCGAACACCTCGGCGAGCGTGCGGCCGGCGTCACGCCCGACGGCCCCTACGGCCGGGCCTTCCCGACTCCGGAGGCGATGGCCGCCACGGACGAATCCTTCTACCGCGACGTCGCCCGGGCCGGCTACCGCGGCGCCTACCTCCGCTCGCTCGCCGACTCGGTCGCCGGCGGTGAGCTCGATCTCGAGGAGCTCGGACGCGCGGCCGCGGACGAAATCCCGGACGACGAGGTGGAGGCGCGCCTGCTCGCGCTCCCGGGCGTCGGCCCGTATGCGGCCGCGCACGTGATGATGCTCCTCGGACGCTACTCGCCCCTCGTCCTCGACTCGTGGACGCGACCGAAGTACGCGAGCCTGAACGGCGGGCGCCGCGCGAAGGACGCGGCGATCGAGCGCCGCTTCCGCCGCTACCGGCCCTACTCGGGGCTCGCCTTCTGGCTCTTCCTCACCCGCGACTGGGTTCCGGAGGAATGAACCGCTACCGGGACGGCGCCCGCGCTATCGCGCCGATCGCCGTGGTCGTCGTCGCATTCGGCGCCTCGTTCGGCGTGCTTGCCCGCACGTCGGGCATCGAGACCGAGGCCGCCACCATCATGTCCGCGACGACGTTCGCCGGCTCGGCCCAGTTCGCGGCGGCGTCCATCCTCGGGACGAGCGGCGGGATCGCGGCGGCGGTCCTGGCCGCGGTCCTCCTCAACGCGCGCTACGGGCCGATCAGCGTCTCGGTGGCCTCGCTCTTCGGCGGCAGTCGCCTGCGCAGGCTCGTCGAGTCGCAGCTGATCGTGGACGAGTCCTGGGCCATCTCGCGGAGACCGGACGGGCGGTTCGACCGCCACCTGCTGATCGGAGCCGGGCTCGTCCTCTACGCGTGTTGGGTCGGGGGGACGGCGGTCGGCGCGATCGGCGGCGAGGCGCTCGGCGATCCGGCGGACCTCGGCCTCGACGCGGCCTTCCCCGCGCTCTTCCTCGCGCTCCTCGTCCCGCAGGTGAGGAGTCGGCGCGCCCTCGCCGCGGCGATCGCCGGCGGGACGATCGCGCTCGTCCTTCTCCCCGTCACGCCCGCCGGCGTGCCGATCATCGCGGCGAGCGCCGCGTGCCTTCTCGGCTGGAGGGGGCCGTGACCGAGGCCTGGATCGTGGTCGGGCTCGTCGGGGCGGCGACGGTCGCCCTCAAGTCCGTTGGGCCGGTGGTCCTCGGCGGACGGCCGCTGCCCGACCATCTCATCGGCGTCGTCTCCCTCCTGGCGCCGGCGCTCCTGGCGGCGCTCGTGCTGACGCAGGTCGTCGGCGGGGACCGCGAGATCGTCCTCGACGCTCGGCTCTTCGGGCTCGCGGCCGCAGTCGTGGCGCTCCTCATGCGGGCGCCTCTCCTGGTCGTCGTCGTGGCGGCGGCCGCGTCCGCGGCGATCGTCCGGCTCCTCGCCTAGCACCACGCCCCGAAGGTCGCGACGGCGGTCCCTCGCGGGCGGTTGGGGAGCTACCTCGGCCGAGCCTCTCCGCGCACGCGAAACTACCGGCGTGCGTGTCGAGACCCGCTAGGCGCGCAGCGGTGACGTCAACATCGCCTACCGCGCACTCGTCCGCCGCGAGCTGCTGCGCTTCCGCGGACGCGAGCTCGACACCGCCGGCGACGGCTTCCTCGCGTCCTTCGATGGGCCTGCACGCGCGATCCGCTGCGCGTGCGCGATCGTCGACAGCCTGCGCGAGCGCGACCTCGAGATCCGAGTCGGTCTCCACACGGGGAGTGCGAGCTCGTCGACGGAAGGTCGCCGGCATCGCCGTCCACACCGGTGCGCGCGTCGCCGCGCAGGCGCACCCGGGGGAGGTGCTCGTCTCCAGCACCGTCAAGGACCTCGTCGCCGGCTCCGGGATCCGCTTCGCCGACCGCGGCGTCAGCGAGCTCGCCGGGGTTCCGGGCGAGTGGCACCTGTTCGCGGTCGAGGGAGCTCCGCAACGCGCTCCGACGTCGCCCGTCCCGTCCTCCTGACGGCCTATGCGGCCGCCACGAGCCTGTAGCCGACGCCCCAGACGTTGAGGACGTAGGCCGTCTCCCCCGGGCGGTTGAGCTTGCGGCGGAGGCGACTCGCATGCGAGTCGAGGGTCCTGGTTCGCCCGAGCGAACGAAAGCCCCAGACGTCCCGCAGGAGCTCCTCCTTGCGGAAGACCCGCTCGGGATCCTCGGCCAGGGCGATGAGCAGGTCGAACTCCTTCGCCGAGAGGCCGACCGGGTCGCCGCCGACCCGCACGACGCGGGACGCGAGGTCGATCTCGAGGTCGCGGACTCCGAGCCGGCGGTGCCGGGGCGGACTCACGCGCCGCAGGACGGCCCGCATCCGGGCGACGAGCTCCTCGTAGACGAAGGGCTTCGTCACGTAGTCGTCCGCCCCGCGCGCGAAGCCCCGCACACGGTCGACCGGGTCGCCGCGCGCGCTCACGATGATGACGGGGACGTCGCGGTTCCAGGCCCGGCCGGGTTCGCCTGCGCGAAGGCGGCCGCAGAGCTCGAAGCCGGACACATCCGGGAGGATCGTGTCGAGGAGGACGAGGTCCGGCCGCTCCTGCTCGACGAGCTCGAGCGCCCTGAGCGCCCGGTCGACCGCGTAGACCTCGAAGCCGTCGTCCGTGAGCTGCCGGGCGAGGAACTCGCGCGTCGGCTCCTCCTGCTCCACGACCAGCACCGCGTCTCCCATGTGCGGCGACGCTAGCAACGGGATGCGGCGGGCAACAGATGTCCTTTCGCCCAAATGCGTGACGACTCGCTGCCGTCGACTGCAGGGCGTCACCGCTCGGCCCCCCCGACCACACCGTTTGCGGCGATCCAACCGCCCCGGCGTCAGGTGTCTTGTCGCGCAGCTGCCTGCGGCCGCGGCTGATCGTCATGCACGCTTCGACGGTCCTCGGTCGAGGTGTTCGCGAGGTTCATCTCCACAACGGCGGGCCGCGGCGCCGTATCGACGGCCAGGCGGAAGACGTCGGGGCGGTTGTAGTGACCCACAGGATCGAAAAGGCGACGACCGGTGCGGACGAGGTTCAAGTCGAGGTCGGCGCTCACGACGCACTCCGCCTCGCGCACCGGGCCCGCCAGCACTGTGCCCGTCGGGTCGACGATGATCGTGTTGCCGGGCATGAGCCAGCCGCCGTCCCGCTCCCGGTCCTCGGGCGGGTAGAGCGCGTCGGGGCGGGGAATCGAGGCCGGGATCTGATCGGCGTGGATGCACGGGTTGACCCCGATCGCGAACATCCGCCCCTCCCGGGCCAAGTGCTGCATCGTCGCCACCCAGGCGTCGCCGGTCGCGAGCGTCGGCGCGACCCAGACGTCCACGCCCTGCGCGTACATGTGGAAGCGCGCCAGCGGCATGTAGTTCTCCCAGCAGATCAGCCCGCCGAGCCGGCCGAACGGCGTCGCGACCGATCGCAGCGTGGATCCGTCGCCCATCCCCCAGACTGTCCGCTCCGACCCGGTTGGCATCAGCTTGCGGTGGGTGTCGACGAGCGTCCCGTCAGGGGCGAAGTAGAGGAGCGTGTTGTAGATCGTCCCACCTTCGCGCTCGTCGACGCCGACGACGAGCCAGACGCCCGCCTCGCGGGCGATGTCACCGAGCCTCGCCGTCGCCGGGCTCGGCACCACGACTGCCTGGTCGGCGAGCATCCCGTACCACTCGTCGTCACCGTCCCAGATCCGAGCCGTGTCGATCCACACCGGCGGCCCCGGGACGAACGCCTCGGGGTAAACGACGTGCTCGGCGCCCTCGGCCGCGGCGCCACGGGTGAGATCAGCCACGCGAGCAAGCGTCGTCTCCCGGTCCATGAGAACGGGCGCCGCCTGCACCGCCGCGACCCGAAGCACGGTCATCGTCAGCTCCTCTTCGAGTGGTCGGTCTCGCGCCTGCTCGGCATCGCGCCCCCCTCGTGTCGCTGAGCCCGTGAGCCATTCTCATCGAGCATCACCTCGCCGGCAAGGCCAGCTGAAGCGTGAGGCGCGACGCAGTCCCGAACGGGCAGCCGCCCGTGAGCTGTTACAGCCCGCGGGCGAGGCGCTCGTAGCGCCAGCGGGCCTGGGCGTAGTCGATCGTGCCGCGGCGCCAGGCCCGGAGGATCCGCCGACGGCGCCACCAGAGGAGAACGCTCATCTCGTTCCCTTCGGCGCCCCTGCGGGCGCTCCTGCCCGCTCAGAGGCGGCCGGAGCGGAGGACGCTCCAGACGAGCCAGATGCTGAGGAACGCCGAAAGGCAAGCCCGACGACGAGAGGATCCCGAAGAACGATCCGACCCCGTTCGAGACCAGGGCGAGCAACGCGGAGGTGAGCGCGCCCCCGACCGCGACCATCGCGATCCCGACGCGGTTGAAGACGATGTCCATGCTCTGATCAGGTCCTCGAGGCCCTGGTGGCGGAAGCCGACCTCGATCTGCCCGTCGCGCACCTGCTCGAGCGTGTCGTGCACCTGGTACGGAAGCTCGTGGAGCATCGAGGCCATGTGTCGCAGCTCGTGCCCGGTGCGCCGCGCGATCCGCTGCGGCGTGAAGCGCTCGATCATGAGCTCGCGCGCGTACGGCTTCGCGACGTCGAAGACGTTGAAGTCCGGGTAGAGCTCCATGCCGACCGACCCGAGCGTCGCGATCGCGCGGTCGAGGAGGACGAAACGCGTCGGCAGCTGCAGGTGCATCCGGTAGATGAGCGCGAAGGCCTCCCGGATGAGCTGGATCGGGTCGATCTCCGAGAGGCTCGAGCCGTAGTAGCGGTAGTAGACGTCGCGCAGCTCGGCGACGAACTCCTCCTCGAGATCCTTGGGGTAGCGCACGCCGAGCGCCGCGAGTCTCTTCGGCAAGGCCTCGATCCGCTCGCTGACGGCGTCGATGAAGAGACCGGTGAGGCGGGACATGTCCTCGTCGGTCAGCTTCCCGACCATGCCGAAGTCGATGAGGCCGATCTGCTCCGTCGCCTCGAGCACCATGATGTTCGACGGGTGCGGGTCGGCATGGAAGAAGCCGTGGCGGAAGATCATGTGCATCCACGCCTCGGCGATCAGGTACGAGAGCCGCTGCCGCTCCTCGATGGAATACGTGTCCGTGTCGAGGTCGCGGAGCTGAACGCCCTCGAGCAGCTCGAGCGTGAGGACCGCGAGCGCGAGTAGCTCCAGAAGACGCGCGGCACGCGCACGTGCGGGTGCCCGGCGAAGTTGCGGTGGAACTGCTCGGCGTTCCGCGCCTCCATCCGGTAGTCGAGCTCCTGGCGGATGGTGCGGGCGAACTCGTCGACGAGCGAGACGGTGTCGATGAACTCGAGCGCCTTGACGCGGTCGCGAACGAGACGCGCAGCCTGGTACATGAGCTCGAGGTCGGCTTCGATCTGGCGCGGCGCGTCCGGCCGCTGCACCTTGACGGCGACACGGCGTCCGTTCGGGAGCGTCGCCCGGTGCACCTGGCCGATCGACGCGGCGGCGACGGGCTTCTCCTCGAAGTCGAGGAAGAGCTGCTCGATGGTGAGCTCGAGCTCCTCCTGGATCACGCGCTCGATCTGGTGTAGGCGACCGGCGTGACGTCGTCCTGCAGCGCCTTCAGCTCGAAGACGATGTCCGGCGGGACGATGTCCGGGCGCGTGGAGAGGAGCTGGCCGAACTTGACGAAGGTCGGCCCGAGCTCGTCCAGCATCTGCCGGACGCGGAGGCCGCGGTTCGAGCCCGTCGGCCGAGACGTCGACTTCGCGGGCGCGACGGGAACGAGGCCCGTGCGGCCGGTGCGTGTCGAAGAAGTAGCCGAAGCCGTGCTTGGCTGCGACCTGCGAGATCTCGGAGAGGCGGCCGAGCTGGCGGACAGCCGGCCGGGAGCTCACTGGTCCTTCTTCTCGACGAGGCGCAGCCGATGCTCGACCTGCGCCAGGCGGAGCTCGAGCTCCTCGTACTCGCGCCGGGTGATGAGGCCGAGCTCGCGGAAGACCGTGGAGAGCGTCGAGCCGGCGCGCTCGCTCATGCGCACGGCGTCTCCACGCCACCGGCCCATGACGTCGTCGACGAGCTCGCGGGCGTCGTCGCCGGTCATCTTCCCGCGGCCGGCCAGCTCCTGAACGAGCTCGTCGGCGCGGTCCTTCGTCAGCGCGACGGCTCCGACGCCCGGCGAGGAGAGCCTCCTCGGCGAGCGCCGCGGAGCGACTTCGAATCGTGGTTTCCGCTACCGGGCTCGTCCATGGGGCCTCGTCCGTCCTTCGCTTGCGGCGCGCCTCTCGCCTCGCGGCCGCGCTCGTGGTTGCGCCGTCGCCCGGCTCGGCCGGCCCGTCGACGGGAACCGCGCGGCGACGGGCTCCTCCTCGACCGGGACGGTCTCCGGCTCGGCCTCGGCCTCCTCCGGAAGGTCGACGTCCTCGACCTTCTCGCGGAGCCCTGCGCTCTTGCGCTTGGCGAACTCGGGCTCGCGCTCCTTCAGGACGACGAGGAACGGCGTCGCGATGAAGATCGTCGAGTACGCGCCCGAGAGGATTCCGACCATGAGCGCGAACGCGAAGTCCTTGAGCGTGTCGCCGCCGAAGAGGAAGAGCGACGTGACCGGGAGGAGCGTGATGAACGTCGTCGCGAGCGAGCGGCGGATCGTCTCCCAGAGCGACTGGTTCGCGATCGCCGCGAAGCTCGACCGCCGCATGAGCGGGATGTTCTCGCGCACACGGTCGAAGATGATGATCGTGTCGTAGATCGAGTAGCCGAGGATCGTCAGGATCGCCGCGACGGTGGCGCTCGTCACCTCCCGCTGCGTCAGCGAGTAGATGCCGAGCGTGATGAAGATGTCGTGCACGAGGGCGATGAGCACGGGCACGGCGAACTTGAACTCGAACCGAAGCGTCACGTAGATGACGATCAGCGCGAGGGAGACGATGATCGCGAGGAACGCGCCCTTCAGGATCTGCCGGCTGAAGCTCGCCGAGACGTTCTTCACGCCGACGGACGTGGCGTCGAGGTTCGAGGTCAGAGCCGCGGCGAGGTCCGTCTGCTCCTGCTGCCCGAGCGACGGCGTCCGCACCTGGAACGACTTGTAGGCCCCGTTCTCGACCGGGCCGCGCCCCTGGATGACCGCGTCGCCGATCCCCAGCGTCGTCGTCTCGCGCTCGGATGTCCTGGATCTGATGCGCCTGCGGCGTCTTGAACGAGAACTGGCTGCCGCCCTTGAAGTCGATGCCGAGGTTCAGCCCCTGGACCGCGAGCGACACGATCCCGATCAGGAGCACGGCACCCGAGACGGCGAACCAGTACTTCGTCCGCCCGATGAAGTCGACGCGCTGCCAGGCGGGGATCTTCTGGGCGCTCGCGCCCATGAACGCCGGGTTGTTGAACCAGCGGAAGCCGGCGAGGACGCCGAGAAGGGCGCGCGTCACGGCAACGGCCGTCACCATCGAGATCAGCGTTCCGATGATGAGCATGAGGGCGAAGCCCTTCACGCCGCCGGTCGCGACCGCGAAGAGGACGAACGCGGTGATGATCGTGACGACGTTCGCGTCGACGATCGTGTTGAAGCCCTTGCGGTAGCCGCTCGAGATGGCGGCGCGCACCGATTTGCCCGCTCTCACCTCTTCCTTGATGCGCTCGAAGATGACGACGTTCGCGTCTGCCGCGACACCGATCGTGAGGACGAGGCCGGCAAAGCCGGGCAGCGTGAGCGTCACCCCGAAGAGGAGCATCGCGCCGTAGAGGAGCACCCCGTAGATCCCGAGGCCGATGATCGCGATGACGCCGAGGAAGCGGTAGAAGAGGAGCAGGAAGAACGCGACCGCGAGGAGGCCGCCGATGCCGGCGATGAGCGCCTGGTGGAGCGAGTCCTCGCCGAGCGTCGCCGAGATGTCCTCCCTCTGCACCTGCACGAACTCGACGGGCAGGGCGCCGGTCTGGAGGACGAGCGCGAGGTCCTTCGCCTCCTGAATGGAGTCGAGGCCCGTGATCTGGGCGCGGCCGCCCGCGATCCCGTCGCTCAGCGTGGAGTCGGCGATGTCGATCCGGGGGAACGAGCGGATCTCGCCGTCGAGGACGATCGCGAAGCTCTGCGAGAAGTCGGAGTTGCCGGGCTGCCCGCGAGGTTCGCCAGGTTCTGCGCCGCGCTGGTAGAGGTCGCGTGTGATCTGGTGGAACTTGTCGCCGCCGCTGTTCGTGAAGTCGAGCTCGACGATGGGCTGGTTCCCGTGGCCGAACGTCCAGTCCGTCCCGTCCGCGTTGAGGTCGTTCCCCGTCAGCTCGGGCACCGGCTTCGTCGGGTTGTTCGGCTCGTACTTGTAGAGGTAGTAGTAGGTCGCGCCCGGAGCCGGCGGGCCCGACAAGCCGCAGGACGGAGCATCGCGGTGTCGGTGCAGGTGAGGACGATCTTGCCCTCGGGACCGCGTAGAACTTCGAGCCCTCCGGCTGCTCGCCACCGAATTGCCTGAGGATGTCCTCCTTCGTCTCGCTCGGACCGGCGAGGCGCGTCTTGTCCTTCGAATAGAGGTACCACTGCGTCGGGGTGCCCGTCTTGGCCGCCTCCTGCTGGCCCGACAGGAGCGGCAGAGAGCTGGTCGAGGGGTTGATCACACCGCCCGCGCCCGCCGTCGGCGGCAACGCGTCGGCCTGGAGGTCGAAGAACTGGAGCTGCGCGGTCTGGCCGATGATCTCGGCCGCGCGGCCGGAATCGTGGACGCCCGCGAGCTGAACCGAGATCTGATCGGTTCCCTGGCGCGTGATGACGGGCTCGGAGACGCCGAGCTTGTCGATGCGCTGGCGCATGATCTCGATCGAGCGGTCGAGATCGTCCTGGGTGATCTCCCTACCCTGCGGCGCCTTCGCCTGGAGGATGACCTCGAGCCCGCCCTGGAGGTCGAGGCCGAGGGTCGGCGAACGGAACAACGCCAGCACGACGACCCCGGCGACGGCGGCCAGAATCGCGGCGAGGATGAGGAGGTAGCGGCGCACTCGTGAAGACTTGCCGGCTAGTTGCGGGCCGCGTCCCGCTCCTCGGCGGTCATCGGCTCGTCGGCCGTGAGAGGCTCGGCCGAGTCAGCGTCGACCGACTTGCCCTCCGCGCCGGCCTCCTCGTCGTCCTCGAGGCGCTCGAGCTCCTCGGGCGGGACGACCGACGCGATTGCGCGCCGGGCGACAGCGATGCGCACGTCCTCGTCGATCTCGAGCATCACGCGCTCTGCGTCGAGCTGAACGACCTCGCCGTAGATCCCGCCTGTCGTGACGACCTCGTCGCCGGGCTTGAGCGATGACAGGAGCTCTGTGTGCTTTCTCTGCTGTTGGCGCTGTGGCCTGATCAGCAGGAAGTACATGAAGCCGAACATCGCAAGAAGAAGAACTAAGAAACCACCACTCACCGAGAGACCTCCTCGCCTGGCGCGAAGGCCGCCGAGTCGAGGCGCTCGAGCGCGGCCGCCTTGTAGGAGCCGAACTCGCCGCGCTCGATGGAAGCCCGCGCCTCGGCGGTCAAATCGAGCAGAAATCTGACGTTGTGCTCGGACAAAAGTATCAAGCCGAGCAGCTCCTGTTGGTTGATGAGATGGCGGAGATAGGCGCGCGTGAAGCGCCGGCACGCCGAGCAGGAGCAGCTTTCGTCGAGCGGGCGCTCGTCCCGGGCGAAGCGAGCGTTCTTGAGATTGAGTCGCCCCTCCCACGTAATCGCCGAGCCGGTGCGGCCGAGCCGGGTCGGCAGCACGCAGTCGAACATGTCGATCCCGCGCTCGACGACCTCCAGGATCCCGGCCGGATCTCCGATCCCCATGAAGTACCGGGGCCGCTCGGCCGGCAGGAGCGGAGCCGCCCAGCCCACTGTCTCGAGCATCGGGTCCCGGTCCTCCCCCACGCTCAGCCCACCGAGAGCGTGGCCGTCGAAACCGAGGGCGGCGATCTCCTCCGTCGAGCGACGACGGAGCTCGGGATCGGTGCCGCCCTGGCTGATTCCGAAGACGAGCTGTCCGGGCGCTCTCGGCGCCGCGACCTGGCGTGTCGCCCAGCCCGTCGTGAGCGCCGTCGCAGCCTCGAGCTCCTTCACGCGGCACATCGGGCGGCGGGCAGACGTCCAGGCACATGGCGATGTCGGACCCGAGGCGCCGCTGGACGTCGGCGACGAGCTCGGGCGTGAAGCGCGCCTCGCGGCCGTCGTAGACCGACCGGAAGGTCACCCCCTCCTCGTCGACGGCCGTGATCGTGTCCCGCAGGGAGAAGACCTGGAAGCCGCCCGAGTCCGTGAGGATCGGGCCGTCCCAGGCCATGAAGCGGTGGAGGCCGCCCATCGCCTCGACGAGCTCCTCGCCCGGGCGGAAGTGGAGGTGGTAGGTGTTCCCGAGGAGGATCGTCGTGCCGAGTTCGCGCAGGCGCTCGGGGTCGAGCCCCTTCACGGTGCCCTTCGTCCCGACGGGCATGAAGGCCGGAGTCGGCACGTCGCCGTGCGCGGTGTGCAGGACGCCCGCGCGCGCCTCGCCCTCGGTCGCGACGAGGTCGAAGCTCATGCGGAGCACCTTTTTCGATCTTGTCCACTGCGCGCGCCACGCATGCATCTTGGCTGGCTACGCTCGAAGCGGGTGGAGGCACGGGGTGGCCCCTCACAAAATCAGCATCGCGTCGCCGAACGAGTAG